>NZ_CP053627.1:80000-2824877 GCF_013177435.1 Xylella taiwanensis | reverse complement strand
CAATGTTGTCATCAGTAATGGGCTGCTTAGCGTTAAGCAAAGATGATGTGTAAGCAGCTCAGGGAATCATGAAATTGGATATCAGACTATCATTGGAAGCGGATTTTTCCCAGACTTATTCATGAGATCATTCACAAAAGCCTCCTTGACAAGGATCTGATGAATTCTTGTACAATGATAGCCGATTTAATTTCACAGATCATAGAGTAAAATGGAGGGCCTATGGCCACCAAGCGTACATACCAACCTAGTAATCTCAAGCGTAAACGTGATCACGGCTTTCGGGTACGGATGGCAACTGCCGATGGCCGTAAAATTCTAGCTCGCCGTCGCGCTAAGGGCCGCAAGCGTTTGAGTGCTTAATTACTATATGCTGCCACACGCAGCTAAAAGTCAATTTTGTCTCTGTCATGTGGGTACATTAAATTCACGTAAGCGGTTTCCTCGTTCCGCTAGGGTTTGTTTGCGTTCAGAATATTCTGTGATCTTTAAGCAAGGCTGTCATAAGGGTAGCATGCTATTGAGGTTGCACCATCGACCAACTTCCGGACCAGTTCGCTTGGGTCTAGTAGTTTCTCGGAAGGTTGATATACGCGCAGTTAATCGTAATCGGGTCAAGCGTGTCCTCCGTGAGACCATGCGCCAAATTGCTTCTAATTTAGTGCCAGGTGACTATGTGGTGGTTGTTCGTCAGACTGCCCGAAATGTCAGTAATGCTGACTTGTGTATAGCTTTCTTGTCATTATTACGGCGCATCGGAGCATTGCCTTTAACCGCAATTGATAACACAATGCCACCGCTTTTCCAGAGTAAGTGTTCCCGTAAATAAACAAATTAAAACCCCGTTCCGACTGCCCGAGAAATTTTTCTTGATGAACCAGACTCGTGTATTCCTGATATTTTCCTGGCTAGTAGTAGCAACACTATTGTGTATGGAATGGGGTAAAAATAAAAACGTGGCATTAGAATTTTCAGCTTCTCATAATTTTGCTGTTCACAGCAATGTGGAACACGAAATGCCACAAGTTAAGGCAGCTGCATCTACAGTTCCGCTTCAACAGAACTCACAATTAATTGCATCTGATCCAAGAGTACCTGTGATCAATGTAACAACTGATGTGCTACAGCTAAAATTAGATGGATTTAGTGTACTTTCTGCCGATTTGTTACGCTTTCCTCAAAGCAAAGATGGACTTGCTCAGCCAGTTAAATTGCTCACCGATAACCCATCCTATCCTTACAGTGCGACTAGTGGTTGGATGAGCCAAAATAATTCTCCAGTCCCTAGTTTGAGCACCTTTCGTCCTGAGCAACCAAGCGTTTCATATAACTTGGCTCAAAATCAGAACCGTTTAGTGGTGCCATTTATTTGGACTGCTGCAAATGGAGTCAGTATCCGCCGAACTTTTAGCTTTGAACGTGGCAGCTATGCGATCGTAATTAAGGATGAGGTTTATAATGGTGGCGAGATACCTTGGAGCGCTTATGTCTTTCGCAAGTTGAGCCGGGTACCTAATATCTTAAATCGCTCGATGACTAATCCAGATTCGTTCAGTTTTAACGGTGCTGTTTGGTACAGTGAGAAAGGTGGTTATGAACGTCGTGCATTTAAGGATTATATGGATGATGGTGGCCTGAATCGAGAAATCGTTGGTGGTTGGATCGCACTGCTTCAACATCACTTTTTTACTGCATGGATCCCACAGAAAGATCAAGCATCATTGTATTTATTAGCTCAGGATGGTTCACATGACATAGCTGAGCTGCGTGGGCCGGCTTTCAGTGTAGCGCCGGGGCAGAGTGTAATCACCGAAGCCCGATTGTGGGTGGGTCCGAAGCTGGTTGACCAAATTGCTCAGGAACAGGTCAAGGGGTTAGATCGCGTTGTTGACTACAGTCGGTTTCAGTTGATGGCAGTGATTGGTCAGGGTTTGTTTTGGATATTGAATCACCTGAACAGTCTTTTGCATAACTGGGGGTGGGCGATTGTAGGTTTGGTAGTTTTGCTTCGTATTGTCATGTATCCGTTAAGTGCTGCCCAATATAAATCCGCAGCGAAGATGCGCAAGTTTCAACCGCGGTTGCAGCAGCTTAAGGAACGTTATGGTGAGGATCGACAAAAGTTTCAGCAAGCGATGATGGAACTGTATAAGAAAGAAAAAATTAATCCTATGGGGGGCTGCTTACCAATCGTAATTCAGATGCCGATCTTTTTTGCGTTGTATTGGGTATTGGTTGAGTCAGTAGAGTTGCGTCAAGCGCCTTGGCTGGGTTGGATCCAGGATCTGACTACGCGCGATCCTTATTTTATCTTGCCGATTCTTAACATAGCAATCATGTGGACGACGCAGAAATTGACTCCGACTCCAGCTGGTATGGATCCTATGAGTGAAAGGATGATGCAGCTGATGCCATTGATTTTTGGTGTGATGATGGCTTTTGTACCGTCTGGTTTAGCATTGTATTGGGTGATCAATGGCGGATTAAATTTGCTAATCCAGTGGTGGATGATCCGTCAAAATGCCGATTTTCCGCGTAAAAGAGGTAAGACCAACATTAAATAGGTATTATATTTACTCCTCTGGTTATTCCTTAATTGTTCTTATTTTTCATATCTTAAATTTCTTATTTCTTAATAAAATATGATCCCCCATGGGTAATCAAACTACACTGTTCAGTTCTTTCTTTCTGCAATTGTGTATATTTCTGACGCTAGTGGCTTGTAAGCGTCAATCGACACCTATCGAGTCTGCAGTACCTATAGCTGCCATTTCAGTTAACGTTAAACATCCTCCTGATACACAGCATCTCAAGCCGCTTCTTGCCTCGTTGCATCAACAGTTGGAGAATTACCGCCGCATTATGGTGCTTCTCACGGATGATGATGTACATACGTCTCGGGAGCGTGTTACTTCGACTCAAGTTGGGCAGATGTTATTTAATGAAGGATTGAATCAACGCGCCGCGTTTTCTAAACGAATTGATACATTGCTTACTTCTGGTGCGGTTAACCGTTTTGATACTTTGACAATAATGCTCGATTATATTGAATCCGCACCTGAGCTCTATGATGCTGATCGTTTAGCGTTTCGTGAAACGCTAAACGATCTTGACGCTCGTATTAGCCATGATTCGGCGCTTCCGGCAATAAAATTGCGTCAACGTATTCATGAAGATCTGGATGCACTAACTCAGATTGAACATACCTACAACCAGGAAATTACTCGGATATCTAATTCTTTTGATCACAATCGAGGAATTGTTCTTAAGCGTGAAAAGTGGGATGACTACATGGCGTATTTGCGTCGTTCTTACACACGTAAAATGATTTTGCGTGATTATGCAGTCATCGAAGCTGATCCGATATCAATCGAAGGAAGCGAACTTGAAGTGTTTGGTAATGAATTACCGTTTAAAACGCTAGTACTTACTTTCGATGATGGCCCACACCGAGTCTATACCAATGAAATCAAGGCAATCTTACAACGCTACGCTGTACCAGCGGTGTTCTTTGAGGTTGGACGCAATCTTGGCAGATTGGATAGGGCTGGAAAACCGCGACTAGGCCCCTTATCTAAAATTAGCCACGAGCTAATGGAACAAGGCTATGCCGTTGGTAACCATAGTATGACCCATGACCTGTTGTCTAAGCTTAGTGGCACAGCGCTTCGTAGAGAGGTGATGGATGCCGATACAATGTTGCGTGCAGTGGATGAAAGGCGCGCACCACTATTCCGCTTCCCGTATGGTGCGCGTAATGCTGAGGGGCTGCGGTTGCTAGCTGAAATCGGCCTTAAATCAGTGGGATGGAATATCGATTCGCTTGACTGGGCCGATCCAGTTCCAAATTCAGTCGTGCGGCGTGTACTCGCGCAGGTGGCTAAAAAACAACGTGGCATCATTTTGTTTCACGATATTCATGACCGTGCAGTTAAAGCACTACCACAGATCCTGGATCAACTTATCGCTGATGGCTACCAATTTGCTGGTTGGGATGGCCATGGCTTTAGTGTTAATCATAGTCAAGCTATAAAGGTCGACACCGATGATACAGGGAGAGGAACTACCGCCATACATTCTTGGGCAACAGTGATTGGTGTCGATGACTATATCAAGTGGCCAAAATTGAAATACGCAGCTAACGACGCTGATGCGATTGCCAACACGCTGATTGAATCGCTTGGCTTTCCATCTTCACAAGTAATTTTACTGAAGAACCGTGAGGCCACTCGCGATAAAATTCTGGCTGCGTTTAACGGTCAGTTGGCTAATGGTCGTATACAAAAAAATGATCGTCTGTTTGTCTTCTTTGCTGGTCATGGCGCTACACGTCGGCCCTCCTTCGGGCCAAACTTGAATTATATCATTCCTGCTGATTCGAATCCAGCGAATTTTGCAGATGATGCAATCTCAATGACCGAAATACAGAACATCGCTAAGAACTTTGAGGCTAAAAATGTACTCTTCGTCATAGATGCTTGCTATAGCGGTTTGGATTTCACGCATGGGGAAACAGAGACTGGTGCTCGCTGGCGTACGAGTAATAACCGAATGAGTCGTCAAATGCTCACTGCTGGTGCGGCTGACCAGCCAGTCACTGATAGAGGCCCCAACGGCCATTCTGTCTTCACTTGGGTGTTATTGCAAGCGTTGTCTGGCCGTGCTGACTTTAATGATGACGGATTGATCACTGGTACTGAATTGGCGGCATACGTGGTGCCAGCGGTGTCGGCAGTATCAGCACAAACCCCAACATTCGGTAACTTGGCTGGTTCACAGGGGGGGGAATTTGTGTTCGAGATACCCAGGCGTGAGGGAGTTCTGACGAGTCAGACAGCACAGTTACTAGTCGATAAGATTACTTTGAACCGTCGTGTTGGGTCCACAAACTCTACACTCGGTGCTAAACAGGTACGTCAAAATGCGACTGTGCTTAGATCAGCCACAGTCAAAAATCTACAAGCTAGCGAGGCCACTTTGTCATTGCTTCCTACTGGGAAGCTTAGTAAAAGGCAGCTAGCTCAGCGTGCAAATGATCTGGGGTTGCAGTTATACAAAGAGAAGCGTTATATGGAAGCTGCTGATAAATTTTCCGAGGCGCTGGAGTTGCGTCCAAACTTTGCACTGGCGGCTAATAATCTTGGTTTTGTGTATTTTCGTCAGGGACAATACGCACAAGCTGTACGGTGGTTGGAGAACACGCTCAAAATAGATCCCTCACGTGCGGTCGCACAGCTAAATCTTGGTGATGTCTATTTGCGATTAAACAATAAAGATAAAGCGCGAAAAGCTTATACGATTTACTTGGATCTTCAACCACAAGGTTCTGGTGCGAAACAGGTGCGTATGAAGCTGACGAAATTATGAGCCAGTGCCCAGCCTATTTGAACGACACCATCGCTGCGATTGCCACCGCGTCCGGTAGTGCTGGAATAGGGATAGTGCGCGTTTCTGGTCCATTGATAAAAAATATTGCAAGTGGTCTAGGTATTGCCACGTTACGGCCACGACATGCACATTACACACGTTTTCTCGATATCGATGATGAAGCCATTGATGATGGGTTGGCGCTATGGTTTCCTGCCCCACATAGCTTCACTGGCGAAGATGTATTGGAGTTGCAAGGGCACGGCAGCCCGCTGTTGCTACGCCAGCTATTGATGCGATGTGTGAGGCTAGGAGCGCGGCAAGCCCGCCCCGGCGAATTTAGTGAACGTGCCTTTCTCAACGGTAAATTTGATCTGATACAAGCCGAGGCAATCGCCGATCTGATCGGTGCTGGTGACTTGCGTGCTGCTCGTGCTGCTCGCAGATCGCTGGATGGAGTCTTTTCGCGGCGCTGCGAGGCATTAGCCGAACAGTTAGTCAGGCTGCGTATTCACGTTGAAGCAGCAATCGACTTTGCCGATGAATCGCTGGATACATTTGATGGTGTCCAGATACGTACTGCATTACAGACCTTGTGTGTTGAACTGACACAGTTACTTCGAGAGGCTGAGCATGGGAGGCGTCTTTGCGATGGACTATATACCGTTTTGGTTGGTCCTCCGAATGTTGGTAAAAGTTCACTACTCAATGCTTTGATTGGTAGTGAGCGTGCGATCGTAACCGATGTTGCCGGTACGACTCGTGACACATTGCGTGAGAGTGTGCATTTCGATGGCTTGGAGTTTGTTTTGGTTGACACTGCTGGGTTACGTGACGGGGGCGATGCAATTGAGCGCGAAGGTATGCGTCGTACCCTCAGCGAATTGCAGCGTGCTGACTTGGCACTGGTGGTGTTGGATGCCTGCAATCCGCAGATTGGCCGTGCTACGGTGATAGATGCTCTTACTTCAGTGCCGCGTGTACTTTGGATCCATAACAAACTTGACTTGCTTGCGGAGCCGCCTGCATTAGGGTCAGATGTGATCGCAGTGTCTGCAATGACGGGTGCTGGCCTGGAAACATTGCAGGCACGCCTGCGTGCGTTGGCGCTTGGCGAGGCGACCGAAGTGGTCGAAGGTGAATTTTCGGCACGGTTGCGCCATGTGCAGGCTTTGCAACGTGCGGCTGCGCATGTAGTGGATGCCAATGCACAGTTCGCATACGAACATTTAGAATTGACCGCAGAAGAACTTCGTTTGGCTTATCACGCACTGGGTGAAATCAATGGGCGCATGAGTCCTGATGAACTACTTGGGCGGATTTTTTCCAGTTTCTGTATTGGCAAGTGAATCGGATTCTATCGAGATCATTATTAATAATAAATGCATAGGTGAGTATAAGTGCGGTAATTATTCCGTGTGTACTTTACACTGATAAGTAGTGCCTGGATGATGGGATGGAAATCGAAGATGCTTAAATGCCAGCATATGACAAGAGCAACTAGGTCTCCGAGTTTCCGGAGATCTCGTCGTTTACCTTAAACCGTTTTAAGCTGTACCTACTGGGATGTTTTTGAAAAACTTTGAGAAAGCAATTTTCCAGAGTGGTTTACTTTACCAACAAAGCAATCGCCGCGCCCAAATCCCCTGGTGAACGTACAGTCTTAACGCCGGCTTTTTCCATCGCAGTAAACTTGCCTTCCGCTGTCCCTGATCCCCCCGAAGCGATGGCACCGGCATGGCCCATGCGTTTGCCTTTCGGTGCGGATGCACCAGCGATAAACCCAACTACTGGCTTGCTCACATGTTGTTGGATGTACTCAGCGCCGGCTTCTTCGGCATCCCCGCCGATCTCCCCCACCATGATGATACCCCTGGTCTGTGGATCGTTGTTGAACAGCTTTAGCGCATCAATGAAGTTCAGACCGTTGATTGGATCGCCACCGATACCAATGCAGGTTGACTGACCTAGGCCGACGTCAGTAGTTTGTTTCACAGCTTCGTAAGTCAACGTACCAGAGCGCGACACAATACCTATATGACCTGGCTTGTGGATATGGCCCGGCATGATCCCGATCTTACATTCGCCTGGGGTAATAACACCTGGGCAGTTTGGTCCGATCAATGTGGTTTCAGGATACGCTTTAAGTACATTTTTAACTCGCAGCATGTCCAGTACCGGAATACCTTCTGTAATAGCCACGATGACTTTGATGCCTGCCGAAGCTGCTTCCAAAATCGCATCGGCTGCAAACGGTGGTGGTACGTAGATAACCGAGGCGTCAGCACCTGTGTTCTCGACGGCTTCACGCACAGTGTTGAATACCGGCAGACCGATATGGGTATTGCCTCCCTTGCCAGGGGTGACACCACCGACGACTTGAGTGCCGTATTCCACCATCTGAGTGGCATGGAAGGTCCCTTGTTGACCGGTAAAGCCCTGCACGATCACCTTCGTATTTTTATTAACTAGTACAGACATGTTGAATTCCTAAAGGTTCTCGGTGGGTTCAGATGGTAACAGCGGCGACGGCCTTCCTCGCGCCGTCGTTGATGTCGTCGGCTGGGATAATGGCTAGGCCGGATGTGGCCAGCAGTTGTTTGCCAGCGTCCACATTAGTGCCTTCTAAGCGTACGATAACAGGCACCTTGACACCCACTTCTTTGATTGCAGCGATGATGCCTTCGGCAATCATGTCGCAGCGGACAATGCCACCGAATATATTCACAAAGATGGCTTTGACCTTGTTTGAGGAAAGGATCAGTTTGAATGCGGTGGTCACACGCTCTTTGGTAGCGCCGCCGCCTACATCAAGGAAATTTGCCGGTTCGCCGCCATTGAGCTTGATCACATCCATGGTGGCCATGGCCAGTCCGGCACCGTTGACCATGCAGCCGATGTTGCCATCCATAGTGACGTAGTTCAGATCGCTCTCCGAAGCCAGAACCTCGGTTTCGTCCTCCTGGGTTTTGTCGCGCATCGCGGCCAATTCTTTATGGCGGAACGTCGCGTTGTCGTCGGAGTTGATTTTGCCATCCAGTGCGTACAAGTTGCCATTGCCCAGGATTGCTAATGGATTCAATTCGATCAAAGACAAATCTCTGTCGTTGAACAATTGATATAGGCCAACCATGATTTTGGATAGCTGATTGACTTGTTTGGCCTCCAGGCCAAGGTTGAAGCCAATTTCGCGCCCTTGGTATGGCTGCAGGCCTTCCACGAAGTCGACATTGAGCGTTTGAATTTTTTCAGGAGTTTCAGCGGCGACCTGCTCAATATCCACACCGCCCTCGGATGATGCGATGTAGGTGATCGAACGTGTACCACGATCTACTAACACCGACAGATAGAGTTCTTTAGCGATTTCACCAGCTTCGGTCACCAAGACCAGATTCACCGGAAGAGCAACACCTGCTGACTGGTAAGTCGCCATCTTGGTACCGAGCATTGCTGCGGCGGCCTGTTTCACCTCGTCGGTTGTCTTGCAAAATTTCACGCCGCCGGACTTAGCACGGCCGCCCGTATGAATCTGAGCCTTGACCATCCATGGGCCGTCGCCTAAAGATTTGGCGGCCTTAACCGCTTCATCGACCGAAGACGCGATGCGTCCGGCCGGAACAGGGATGCCGTATTCGGCAAACAGTTGTTTCGCCTGGTATTCGTGGAAATTCATGCGTCACCGTGGAAAATGGAAGCGATCGCTATGCAAGGTAGGATATCTACCGATGGCAGACACCGTAGTGGGCGCAAGCGGGCTGCCCATTGTCGCCCACTATAGTAGGCAGCGCAAAATTAATTATGTGGTTATTGCATTGGTCCCGATGGTATTCCTCGCAATGTTGGCACGTTAGTCGGTATTAATTCGGCACATTGCTGACGGTCCTGCCTATACTCGGTGATCCCTTTTCTCCCTATAGAGCTACCCCACGTGTTGTTCAGCGCTTCGCTGATTCATCGGATTGAATTTGCTCCGCAACGTGAACTGTATTTCTTCGCGTTGTATCGGGTGTTGGAGGCCGGATTGATCGCCGCCTTGGTATTCAGTCCGGTATCGACGTTGGTAAGTCCGGAGAGTGATCCACATTTGGGAGTGGCTGTCGCAATCGGCTACTTGCTGTTGGCTACTATCTTGTTGGTCTGGGGTCGCAGTGAGCGCTGGTTGACCCCGATAGTCTTCGGAAGTGCTGTTGCCGATATCTTGGCCGCTACCCTGACTATCCACGCCATGCCTAAAGCGAGTGCTGGCATTGCGATGATGTTGTTGTTCAATGTCGCTGCTGCCGCCATCTTATTGCGGTTGCGCCTGAGCATGATCCTGGCTGTGATTGCTGGGGTTGCGACGCTTGTGGAATACATCTGGACTGCACTGAGCGAAGGTGGATCCTCACGTCCACTGGCCGAACTGGCCATGTTTGTCACTAGCTATACTGCAGTTGCGTACATCTGTCATCAAGCCGCGCAGCGGGCCAGATCCAGTCAGACTCTGGCTGAAAAGCGTCGTGCTCAGATAGTCAACTTGTCAGAGATCAACGAGCTGATTATTCGACGTATGCGTAACGGGGTGTTGGTGGTGGATACCACCAATCGAATCAGCCTGAGTAACGAAACCGCTGCTGCGTTGCTGGGATACGACAGACAATTGGCCGAGAGTGGTTACGAACTAACTACGGTTGCCCCGGAATTGGCAAGGCGGCTCCAGTCTTGGCGCATCGGCCGACACTACGAAGATACCCCGTTGCGATTAGCGCCGGATCAACCCGAAGTACAGCCTCGCTTTGTGAGCCTGCTTGCCGACAACGGATTGACATTAATCTTCCTTGATGATGCCAGCGTAGTTTCACGCCGTGCTGAGTCATTGACCTTGTTGGCGCTTGGACGATTTTCAGCCAGTTTGGCGCATGAGATTCGCAATCCTCTGGCCGCAATCAAACATGCATCGCAGCTCCTGGAAGAATCTTCCAATCTTGACGAAGCCGATCAGCGTCTGTTGCAGATCATCCTACGGCAGTGCCAGCGTACCAATGGGATCGTCGAGAGCGTGCTTGGCCTGGCACGACGCGAACGCGCTAACCCAGAAAATTTGGATTTAGTCGGGTTCGTGACCCGCTTTGTCGATGAATACCGCCAGACATTGTCAGCCGAATATGACAACCTGGAGATACAAACCCTGCGTACTACCATGCAGGCACTTGTGGATCCACGCCACCTGTACCAGATCCTCGCCGTCCTTACCCACAACGCGTTACGTTATGGACGCCTGCCAGATATCCCGGCACAGGTACGTATTCAGTTGGTAGATGCCGGACGCAGTGTCATGATTGATGTTGTCGATCAAGGTCCCGGCATTCCTGATACAGTTGTTTCACAGCTTTTTCAGCCTTTTTTCACTACTTCCGAACACGGCACGGGTCTTGGTCTATACATTGCTCGTGAACTGTGCAACGCGAATCAATCTAATCTTGAGTACGTGGCCATTCCGAGCGGTGGTGCCTGCTTTCGGATCACCTTGCCGGGTCCTTATGCACTGATGCCAGAGTGAGTTTCCAGTATCCCTGTGGATTTTGCGGAGGACGTGCTTACTGTGGTGTGTTAGCACCACCATTTCATATTGCAACCTTAATGTGCGATCAACATCTCCCATGTGCGCTATGCGGCGAAAAACGACGGGAATTGTCGATCTTTAGTACGCTGCGTTATCTTGGCCTTCATGAACGAATCCCGCAGTGCTCTCATCGTCGATGACGAGCGTGACATCCGTGAACTTTTAATCCTTACGCTAGGTCGTATGGGGCTTCGCATCAGCACGGCTGCTAATCTGGCAGAAGCGCACGCATTACTTGAATCTGATTCGTTCAACCTTTGCATCACTGATATGCGTTTACCTGACGGTAGTGGCATCGACTTGGTGAACAAGATCGTGCGCCACTACCCGCGTACCCCGGTGGCGATGATTACTGCTTTCGGCAATATGGAACTGGCTGTAGAAGCGCTCAAAGCAGGTGCTTTTGACTTCGTCAGCAAACCAGTCGATTTAAACGTGCTGCGTGGCATCGTCCGCCATGCCTTGGAACTGAACAATCGCGACCGCACTGTCGTGTCAACTCAGCCACAAGGTCCTGACCGACGTCTCCTTGGCGAATCCGCACCCATGGCCCAGCTTCGGGCCACCATCGCTAAAGTGGCGCGTAGCCAAGCCCCGGTTTATATCCTTGGTGAATCCGGAGTTGGCAAAGAACTGGTTGCACGCACCATCCACGAACAGAGCGTGCGTGCGGCTGGACCGTTCGTCCCGGTCAATTGTGGTGCGATCCCTGCGGATCTCATGGAAAGCGAATTTTTCGGCCACAAGAAAGGGAGTTTCACCGGTGCTCATACTGATAAACCCGGTTTATTTCAAAGTGCTGGCGGAGGTACTTTATTCCTGGACGAAATTGCCGAATTACCGTTGCACATGCAGGTCAAACTACTGCGTGCGATTCAGGAGAAATCGATACGCCCCATCGGGGCAGCCGCCGAAGTGCCAGTAGATGTGCGTATTTTGTCGGCGACCCACAAAGATCTCAGTGACCTGATTGCCGATGGCCGCTTCCGCCACGACTTGTACTACCGCATCAATGTGATCGAAATACGTGTCCCGCCGCTGCGGGAGCGCACTGGTGATTTGCCACATCTGGCCGCAGCCATTGTGGCTCGCTTGGCGCACACCAATGGGCGGTCGATCCCGTTGCTCTCACCCTCCGCCTTAGAGGTCTTAGATCATTATCCGTTCCCGGGTAACGTGCGTGAATTGGAGAACATTCTGGAGCGTGCTCTGGCGCTGACCGAAGACGATGATATCGGTGCTGCGGATCTGCACCTGCCCCAAGGCGGTCTCCATGGACAGGGATCGCCGCTTCCAGTAGTGCACACAGCTTCCCCAATTGTGTCTGTAGACCCATCAGTACCGGCGGAGGATGAGAACACACCCGCTGCCCTGCCGTCGTACATGGAGCAGTTAGAACGTGCTGCCATTCAGAAAGCTCTGGAAGAGAATCGCTGGAATAAGACAAAGACAGCCGCTCAACTCGGCATCACCTTCCGTGCGTTGCGTTACAAACTAAAGAAGCTGGGGATGGAGTGACGAGAAGAGACAGGCAACAGCTCACCTCTCTTCCTCATGCATCGCGGATGATTGGTGCATTGGCTCAGCCATCAACGGCTGAGCCTGATGCCTAATCTTTGGTGACCCGGTTGATTTCGGCCAATCCCGTCACGCCCTGAGCGACTTTGAGCAGTGCCGACTGGCGCAGGTCGTGGATGCCGATGCGGCGCGCCTCCTCGGCGATTTGCAACGCATTACCGCCGGTTAAAACAATCGAAGCAATCCCGTCCGTAATTGGCATCACTTGATAAATACCTGTGCGGCCTTTGTAGCCTTCGGTGCATTCGTCGCAACCGACGGGTTCGTACAGTTCGAGCCCTGCATCGATCTGCGCCTGCGTGAACCCTTCGGCCAGCAATGCATTCGCCGGCAATTGAACCGGCCGCTTACATTGATTGCACAGCCGCCGTGCCAACCGCTGTGCGATCACCAATGTCACTGACGAGGTGATGTTGTACGGCGCAATCCCCATGTTCATGAGACGCGCGATGGTTTGCGGCGCATCATTGGTATGCAATGTGGAGAGCACCATGTGACCGGTTTGCGCGGCTTTGATGGCGATTTCAGCGGTTTCAAGATCCCGGATTTCGCCGACCATGATGACATCTGGATCCTGACGCAGAAACGAACGTAACGCTGCAGCGAACGTCATGCCGCGCTTGTTGTTTTGTTGTACCTGATTGACCCCAGGCAGCCGGATTTCTACAGGATCCTCGGCTGTGGAGATATTGCGTGTTTCGTCGTTGAGGATGCCTAGTGCGGTGTAAAGCGATACCGTCTTACCCGAACCGGTCGGACCAGTGACCAAGACCATTCCGTAGGGTCTGTGGATCGCTTCCAGAAAGAGGGCCTGTTGGTCAGGCTCGTAACCGAGCTTGTCGATACCCAGCTTTGCCGCACTGCCATCCAGGATACGCAGTACGACTTTCTCGCCGAACAGCGTTGGCAGTGTACTGACGCGGAAATCGACCTGCTTGGTTTTCGATAGATTGAGCTTGATACGCCCGTCTTGCGGGACCCGCTTTTCCGCGATATCCAGTTGCGACATGACTTTCAAACGTGCGGCGATACGCTGGTTCAACTTGTTTGGTGCCTTTGCCACACTCTTCAGCAGACCATCGATCCGGAATCGGACCCGGTAATCCTCTTCGTATGGTTCAAAATGGATGTCCGATGCGCCGCGCCGGATGGCATCGATCAGCACCTTGTTGACGAATTTGACGACCGGCGTGTCATCGCTCTTAGCATCGACGCCGGCATCGCCGCTCATCCCATCGTCATCTCCGCCGGCGATGTCCAAGCCTTCGATGCCGGTGTCATCCTCCGCCAATCCAGCGCTGAGCGCACCGCTCCTGGACTGCCATTGTTCGAGCGTACGCCGTATCTGGTCTTCGTCAACCAGAATCGGCTCTACGACCAAATTGGTGTGGAACTTGATGTCGTCCAGAGCCTGGGTCTGGGTTGGGTTGCTGATTCCGACGAACAGTCGATTGCCGCGTTTAAATAACGGTAACACCTGATGCTTCAGCAGCAGATCTTCGTTGATCAAACTCATTGCACTGTGATTAGGGTCGAACGCAGAGACATCCAGCAGCGGCATCCCGAACTCAAGTGCATTGGCGGCGGCCAACTTTGCTGCACTGACCAGTTTTTTATCGATCAACCACTGTGGTAAAGGTACCTTGGCGGCCGTTGCTTGATCTTGAGCGATGCGTGCGGTGGCTTCTTCAATGCTGCCATCCTGGACCAGGCGACGGGCGATACCGGTAATGCCGACAAGATTGGCGGAGTGGGCTGCGTTCATAAAAAATTCTCTGGTTACACGGCTTTAAAGTATGGTGTCACCCGGCTTTCCCAATGAGCAATCATTGGAACGGATACGTTGATCGAAGGTGCTTCCGTCGCATCTCCAGTAGCGCTCATGTCAGATTATCGATAAAACGGTTTACCGGGGGTGTGCAGATGATCGCACCGGCACCGGTGTTGTCAAAGCGTGCTTGAACGTACGAGCCGTAATGGGTGGTGTGGGGACCTGGATGCGTCGCGTCGATCGGGGTGGCATGCTGCTGTTTCTGGATGAGAGTCTCGGTGGTGGTTTCTCCAGCTTGGAGGCTGGCCAGGGCGACATCCATATGAATCTTGGCAATATACGTTTGATAAGGGCTGCACCCGATAACCGTCAGGAGAGCCATGTTCGCCATGACAATCAGCGGTGCGATCAAGTTGAATCCAGCGGATTTTTTGATGCTTTCCCCGGTGAAAGAGAGACCGTGCAGGTTATACATCGACGGCATCTACAAAGATGTCGAAAGTCGTTTCTGCTGCTTAGGATAATTCATAAAATATTGATTTATAATAATTTTATTTAGTCTCTTAATGTGGCCTTGCTGTCAGCAACTGACAGCCCGGATGAGCAAAAATTCAGATTGAAAGAGTGGATGGATTGCCATGTCTTCACAGGCACGCGTTTTCGGGGGAGCGTCCAACACGGTGACCCGCTGAGGAATTGTTTGGGCGGATACGTTTGTCTTGCAAAGACAAGCACGCTATATCGGTAACGTCTTACCGTATTCACCAAGAAGCCCGCCATCAAGGCGGGCTTCTCATCGACATCGATCACGTTAGGAGAACGTGGACATTAACCATGGATCATGTTGCTGCCGGCATTACTTAGAACCAGCAGCAGCGGCAGTAACAGTGCAGGTTGTTGGGCTCAACGTTGCGGCAACGTTTGTGGTGCAGCTCCACAAGCCACCATTATTAGTGCCACCTTGGCCTGAGGCGTTATCGGCGCTACGATTCCATCTAATAGTTTGACCGTTGACCTGAGCATTGCCAATAATCGTACATGCTATTTCGCCAATGCCAGTGCTTGGCGTGATATTGACACCAATGGTACTGCAACGAGTACTAGAGGTACGCAGACCGATAGTTTCCGGAGTAGTGATGGCTGATGTTCCCCTTGCGTCAGTAAAAAGAATCTCTGCTTGGACCTTGCCTGGTGTGATGTCGGCCAGTGCCGTCGCGACTTGAGATCTGGCGACATAATTCTGGTACATGGGCAGAGCGATAGCGGCCAGGATGGCAATGATCGCAATCACGATCATCAGCTCGATCAAAGTAAAACCTTCCTGCTTTTTCATGATGAATCCTTAAGCGTTGGTGAGAAATCCAGCGTTGCTGGACGTGTTGTCCAGTACTGGCAAGATGACTTAAGCAGGAGGCGTGCCAATTATGTGATTAATATCAAAAAAAGAGATTGATGCTGGTCGCACATTATTTTTGGGGGGAGTGAGTGTTTTCAAAGTGCCGTATTGGGTCAGTATTTGCCGTTATGCGACATCTATCACGAGCCCTGGGGCGTCCAGATCCTGGGTAAAGAGTCCTCACAGCCTGGGGGTCTCAATGCTTTGTCAACGTTGGTGAGGCAGAACCATTGCCCATTCAAATTATTGTCATTGTCATCAAAGAGGCCGCCCTCAATAGAGAAGTCCGGAACTTCGGGGAGACGCATCCATTCGATGATTTTATTGTTGACCTGAGCATTGCCATGAATCGTACAAGTGATTCTGGAACTGGAATGACGAGGGTTTAACGAATCCCAGGTTCTGAACCAGGTGTTCGTTGAATCGACAATGACATCAATGTGATGGCAATGAGTCGTGGTGGCACGCAGATCAAGATCATTGGGAAGCATGGTGCGCGGCATTCCATTGGCAATACGTGCCTCGGTTTGTGTCTTGCCTGGTGTGATGTCGGCCAGTGCCGCCGTGACTTGAGATTTGGCGACGTAATGTTGGTACATGGGCAGAGCGATGGTGGCCAGGATGGCAATGATCGCCATCACGATCATCAGTTCGATCAAAGTAAAACCTTCCTGCTGTTTCATGATGAATCCTTCCTTTGTTAGCGTTAATGAACATTTTGTCCAGTATTGAAAAGATGGGTTAAGCAGGAGGCATGCCAAATATCAGATAAAAGTCAATAATTAATTTGATGTGTGACTCCTATTGTTTCTTGGGAGAGAGTGTTTGCAAAATGCTGTATTAGGTGAGTATCTACTGTTATTTTTCCACATGTCACGGAATAAATGAGAATTGTTCCAAATAATGCCGCTGCTGGGATGGCAACGGATCTCGAGGACGGCCCCATCAAACGGCGGCTTGGCAGAGCATATCGCCTCTCAAGGGGTTATGTTAGCATTGATAACAATCGCTTGCCTTCGTTTGATTGAGTTGCCTGTTTGTGCAGCGTGCTGCACGTGCAGGGAAACGATGGAACGCACTTGGTCATGGGCACTGGCGTACAGGGTCACTTCAGGGGAAGTCTCAATGCCTATCTGTATGGTGAGGGTGCAGCGTTGATCCACCGCCGTGTTTGGGGCCTTGGTAACCTATTGTTGTTGTCAACGATGCGGTCAATGAAAGGTTTGGGTCAGGCTCGCAATGTTGCCAATCGTGGCAACTGCGGTGTGTTCGTTTTCGAGTGCTGATCGCATGTAGTGCCAGTAACATGTTCGCTTCCGGGGGCGTATTGAACCCAAGCTGCGGTTCGATCCCGAAAAGGGGTTGCTTGTCTTTGCTTCTCTGAAGGTTGCGCGGCGATCACGCGTGCTGTTGTTGTGTTCCAACGAAGCGGCATATGGGGCATCGCTGCGTCTAGGATGTGTACTTTGAGGTCACTGCAATGCTTTGGGATCACAGGGGACATTTATCAGTGCCTGGAGGGCATGTTCTTGCAGGTTAGAGCGCTGTTTTCTAGAGGAATTCTGGAGGAGTGATAGCCTGAGACGGTTGTATTGAAAGAGCTTTGGCAACGCTGGCTGCATCGGTGGAGCAAAATGTGAATGCAATGGGTGGGATGGGGTCAGGGTGGTGTCATTTCCGATTTTTAGCGGTCGCTCCAATCGTGGCATGAGGTGATTAACGTCGACTGCTACGTGGGCAGGCGATGAGGCTGAGTGCAGATGGCGGTATCTCCAGAGGTAGCAGGGTGTGGTGTCTTACTCTTGTTCGATGGATGTAAAACAGGTGCTGGCCAATTTCGACTGTCGGTAACGGTGGGCTTGTCGCGCTTGATGACGTTGTGTTGCTTTCAGATGTCCAGCATTCAGAGGTATTCCGTGGCGTTTTCTCGGCGGATTATCTTTGACTGCCGGGGGCCCGATGTCCGCATCAGTGGATGATTTGTCCCAGGAGATGTGTGGTACAGGCCGAGGATAGTGACCCGATTGCCAGGCTTTCGCGATTGCGGTCTTCTAGTACGTTGAACCGCTGGAAGCAGCATGCGTTGCCGAGCTGGAGGTGCATGAAGTCGATCCGCAATGTTAGACGCAGCGTCTCAGGCGCTGCCCACTGTTCTGGATTTCTTCTAAATCATCCGTATTTTAGGTTCGATCTGCGTGTCAAACTTCACCTTTAGGTAGAGCAGATACATTTGACGCGGTGATGTCTGGCTTCTCTCCTTCACGTTATAAAGGTGCAGTCAACATGGCTCCAATTTTCAATTTGGTGAGCCGTGGTCAAGAGTATTCATCCATTGGCACTCTGGTCATTTTGCTTGCTGATTTTTTCCTGATGGCGATACCAGTTTTTAATTGATCTCGACGCTGTAACGGGTGCGATTGATTGTTGTCAATGGCACATTTGATTGTTTTCCGAGGTTGAGTAGGCATCGCCATTTTTTGCCATCGTCTCTTTCATCAGGCAGGCGGGCGTTGAGTCGGATCTGGGCGACATCTTTCAAGTTACCGATTCCACTTCTTCGGTCGAGTAGCTATGTTGCTTGGGTGGGGTGCGCGGGGTGTAGAACGTGGCTGAACTGAGAGTTTGCTGACGCTATCGTTGTTGTCACCTGTGCGTGGTTTTCGACCTGTTGGAGTGTGGTGATGATCTGATTGGGAGTGACATGGGAGGTGTCGATGGACTTTTTATCCGTTCAAGTGGGGAGAAAATCCCACTTCTCCCGTTCCTAATCATCCTGGAGGGGAGATGGTAAGTGTTTCACCATGCTGAATAGAGGATGAGGGTGCAGAAGGATAAATTTTAGGATGTCGCGTGAACCAAAATGGAGTGTTTCAGCTGATTACTTATTGTTCTTGGAATCTTAATGGAAGGGTGGGGTTCATTTATATTTGTTAAGCGTCCACATGGCGTGGTGTGCTGATGTTTAATAGCACCGATATAGCCCCTCCTCAATGGCTTGTATGCTTTCGGATACGCTCATTGATGGGTGACTGCTTTTTTCGGATCGAATGAGTATTGGTATTGCGAACAAAAAGAGAGTTTATTCTAAATATTTTTGCGATTCTTTTTGGATAAGAGTGTGAAAAAAGTCACAAAAATAATACTTATCTAAATTTAAAGGAATGCTTCGTTAGATCCCATCTATCATGTATTAATATAATTCAGAATAAAAAAGCTTCAGGTGCCTTTAAAAGTAGTATTCCGTTTTAAAGTGTTAGCTTAGTATAACGCTGATACCTTATAGGGTTACTACTGGAAGGCCCGCCATGAAGGCGGGCTTCTCATTGATTTGATCACGTTAGGAGAACGCGGATATTAGCCATTGATCGCCTTACTGCCCACGTTAAGTACCAGTACTAGTAGTAGCAGGAGCAGTACAGCCTGCTGGTCTCAACGCGGCAGCAACGCTAGTGGTGCAAGTCCACACACCCCCAGTAGCATTGCCTCCAGCTGTATCGGGGGTACGAGTCAACGTGATGGTTTGACCGTTGACCTGAGCATTGCCAATAATCGTGCATACGATTGTACTTGTTTTAGCGGGATCGATAGTGACGGTAATGCCGCAACGAGAGGTGGTGTTGCGCAGACCGATATCGTTCGGAAGATTGGTTGCAGCTACTCCATCAGTAATACGGACTTCGGCTTGTGCTCTGCCTGGCGTAATCTCGGCCAGTGCCGCCGTGACTTGAGCCCTGGCGACATAATTCTGGTACATGGGCAGAGCAATGGCCGCCAGGATGGCAATGATCGCAATCACGATCATCAGTTCGATCAAGTTAAAACCTTGTTGCTTTTTCATGTGTATACCTTTAATAAGTTCGGTTACTGATTAAGCGTATGGATGAAGAAAACTCATAGGCAGCCGTTTATTGCGGCGCTGTTATTTAAACTGGAAATACGAACTAGATTCCGATAAAACAATACACTTCATTCCGAAAGGATGATGCCTGAATGAATAAATTTTGGCAGGCATTTTTTTAAGAATTGCGATCCGTTATTCGAGGGGACGTAAATGGTCAATATGTGTCATTTAGCGTCACTTCCTAAAAGCTGGGCATTTTAATTAAGAACGTAAATGGAGCTATTGATCAGGAGTTTCCAGATTTTGCTGCCATGTTTTCAAGAACCAGCTACCATGCGTCATCGGTCCGCTTGGGGACGGTGGATGGGAGAACAGAGTTGATCTTTGCAACACGTACTGCTGTAAATGCCTCGCGTGCTGGGAGTCCCAGCACGCCGTTGACCTCCTTCCTTTGGGAAGGAACTGACAAGCGTGGTATCAAGATCAAGGGAGAACAGACGGCACGTACGGCGAGTCTGTTGCGTGCTGAGCTACGTCGCCAAGGCATCACCCCTCATGTGGTCAGACCCAAGCCCAAGCCGCTGTTTGGTCAAGCAGGCAGGCGGATTACTGCAAAGGACATTGCCTTTTTTAGTCGCCAGATGGCAACGATGATGAAAGCTGGGGTCCCTATTGTCGGAGCGTTGGATATCCTGGTGAACGGCCAGAAGAATCCGCGTATGCGTACGATGGTCAACCAAATTAAAAATGATATTGAAGGTGGTTCCTCACTGTACGAGGCAATCAGCAAGCATCCGGTGCATTTCGATGAGCTGTATCGCAATCTGGTCAGGGCGGGTGAGCGTGCGGGTGTGCTGGAGACGGTGCTCGATACGATTGCCAGTTATAAGGAGAACATCGAGGCTCTGAAGAGTAAAATCCGTAAGGCGTTGTTCTATCCTGCTGCTGTCGTCTCGGTTGCTCTCATTGTCAGTTCGGTCTTGTTGGTATATGTGGTGCCGCAGTTTGAGGATGTGTTCAAAGGATTCGGAGCGGAGTTGCCCGCATTCACTCAGATGATCGTCAATATTTCCAAATTCATGCAGCAGTGGTGGTGGGTCATGCTGGTGTTGCTGATTGTTGTTATCGGTGGTGCCATCTTTACTTACAAGCGCTCGGTGTACATGCAGCACATGCTAGATAGGTTGGTGTTGCGGTTCCCAATAATCGGGAGGATCATGCATAACAGCGCACTTGCTCGTTTCTCGCGAACGACAGCCGTTACTTTCCGTGCAGGTGTGCCACTGGTAGAGGCATTGGGTATTGTTGCTGGTGCAACCGGCAATAAGGTCTACGCGGATGCCGTGCTACGGATGCGTGATGATGTCTCTGTTGGCTATGCGATAAATATGGCAATGAGGCAAGTTGGTTTATTCCCCCATATGGTGGTGCAGATGACTGCCATTGGTGAGGAAGCAGGCGCTCTGGATGCAATGCTATTTAAAGTTGCCGAATACTACGAACAGGAAGTCGGTAACGCGGTGGACGGGCTCAGCAGCTTGTTGGAACCGCTGATCATGGTTTTTATTGGTGTTATCGTCGGCGGCATGGTCATTGCTATGTATTTGCCGATCTTCAAGCTTGCTTCTGTAGTTGGATAAAACGTTATGGCATTTCTCGACCAGCATCCCGGTCTTGGCTATCCCGTCGCGGCCGGTCTGGGATTGTTGTTTGGTAGTTTTCTCAATGTGGTGATCTTACGTTTGCCCCGGCGTTTGGAATGGCAATGGAAGCGGGACGCGCGCGAAATCCTGGAGATTCCAGACATTTATGATCCGCCGCCACCGGGAATTGTGGTCGAGCCTTCCCACGATCCAGTGACTGGTGATCGGCTGAAGTGGTGGGAAAACATCCCAGTGCTTAGTTGGCTGTTGCTACGTGGACGCTCTCGTTACAGTGGCAATCCGCTCTCATTGCAGTATCCGTTGGTCGAATTGCTGACTTGCGTGCTGGTGCTGGCCAGCGTTTGGCGTTTTGGATTCGGTTGGCAAGGTTTTGGGGCAATTGTGTTCAGTTGTTTCCTGGTCGTGTTGGCTGGGATCGATTTGCGTACTCGGCTGTTGCCTGACCAATTAACGTTGACGCTCATGTGGCTGGGTTTGATCGGATCGATGGATCACCTATTTATGCCAGCCAAACCTGCGTTGTTAGGGGCGGCAGTCGGTTATTTATCCCTGTGGACTGTGGCTGCGTTGTTCAAACTGATCTGTAACAAGGAGGGTATGGGCAACGGTGACTTCAAGATGCTAGCCGCGCTTGGCGCATGGTGTGGGTTGAAGGGTATTCTCTCGATCATTTTGATTTCGTCACTGGCTGGGGTGGTGTTGGGTTCAATGTGGCTTGTTGGGCGTGGCCACAATCGCACGACGATGATCCCATTTGGACCATATCTGGCAATCGGTGGGTGGATCGTGTTCTTTTTCGGCGATCAGATCATCAATACCTATCTGGAGTTATTCAGTATCCGGTGAGGTTGGACTTGATGAGTGCCTATGCGGTTGGTCTCACTGGAGGTATTGCTTGCGGCAAAAGCACACTCGCGCAGATGTTCGAAGCGTTGAGCACGACTGTTGTTGATGCAGATACAATTGCGCGCCAAGTGGTTGAGCCTGGTCCACTGCTCGATTGCATCGTTGCCAGGTTTGGCAGTCAGATCCTGCAGGTTGATGGTCGGCTTGATCGTCGTTGTTTGCGCCAGCGTGTGTTCGCCGATGCGGCTGAGCGCAGCGCGTTGGAATCTATTGTCCATCCGGTGGTCCGGGCGCGGTTGAGACAGGCTGCTGTGGCAGCAACAGGTCCATATGTGCTTGTTGTCATTCCACTCTTGGCCGAGGCTGGTGGCCGCATCGGATACCCTTGGTTGCAGCGTATTCTGGTTGTAGATGTCATACCGGAAGTACAACATGCACGGCTGATGCAGCGTGATGGGATTGACTCTGAGTTGGCGTCCTTGATGATTGCGGCTCAGACTGGACGCAGAGCGCGCTTAGCTATAGCTGATGATGTTGTGGTTAACGATGGAGATCCCGCCCATTTAGGCGGGCAGGTATCCAAATTGGATGCGCGCTATCGCGTTCTTGCTTCTGCTTTTCCGAGTGTTGATCAGATAGGTTGTTAGCATTACCGAGAGGCATCAACTCATCATTGGGATGATCAAATATAAATTGTGTGTCACTTGTTAAAAGGTTTTGGTAGTGGATGTGATGTGTGGTTGTTATCCGTCACATAGAGTACTGAACGCATGAACCCCAGATTGGAGATGCACAAATTACCGGTCCGATGTGGAAAATAGAGTGTTATACGAATCTATGAATGTATGGGTAGATTCGATCCACTGATGGATAGCGTTAATAGTTCTTGCTTACTCTAAATGTTTTTAACTGTTGGTCAGTAAAGTGGGTGAGTTTGATATTGGGTTATTTAAAGAAACGTAACATAGCAATGACTCCACACGTGTCTCCTGGCCGCACGCTGACTTTCCAACCGTACAAGTCACATAATCGGCTTACTATCGATAGCCCAATACCACCACCTTGCGAGTGTCCTGCGTGGGTACCGCGATACCCACGTTGGAACAGTTTGGCGGCGTCCTGTTCGCTGAGGCCAGGCCCCGTATCCTGTATTTCAACCGCTTCTTCAAGCACTCGCACCATGACTCGTCCTTCAAGGGTGTACTTGACTGCGTTGCCAATCAGATTTCCCAATGCCACTGACAGTGCGGATTCCGGTACATTCACCGTTAGATCACGTTTACCCTCCAAAATGAGTTCGATTCGTTTGCCGCCGAGCTGGGCGCGATGCGAATCCAGTAACTGTTCAGCAACCTTGGCGACATTGCTGCTTCCATGACCGCGTTCGTTGCGCGAAAGCAACAACAACGCGCCGATCAGGTCGCTGCATTGCTGTTCAGCGCGTTGGATACGTTGGATACGTTGTTGGATCTTCGGATCCAGTTCGGGTTTGGTGAGTAACAGTTCAGTTGCACCCCGGATGACAGCCAGTGGTGTACGCAATTCGTGACTGACGTCTGCGTTGAATTCACGATCTCTTTGTACTACCTCAGTGAGCCGACTCGAATAATCGTCCAATGCGCGGGCAAGCTCACCGACTTCATCATCTGGAAAGTGGGGGGCGAGGGGTTTTGGATTAGTGGTTTGACCACGATAAGTACGTAGCAGCGTCGCTAAGTCTGAAACCGGTTTCATCACTTTCGAGGCCGACCACCATCCGATAAGCAGGGACAGCCCACTGAATACCAACACAGAAATGTATAAGGCACGTTTGAGCTGTCGCTCACCACGTATAGCCTCCGTCATGTCGTAGGCCAAAAAAAACCAAGCATCATCAGCTTTGCGTACCGCGAGTTTATAATACGCAAATAGTTTTCCGGTATTGTCTAGGCCGATCACATTGTGATTGCCATTGGGAAGTGCTGCCCAATCAGGGCGTTCTAACCTGACGCGGTCAAATTTATCACGTGGATAGTAGAAGGCTTTCATCTGCTGTACTGGCAGATCTGGGCTATGCGATGGGTCGATGTAGTAGCGTTTGGCATACTCGTCGATGTTGCGATTCATCAATTCTTCAACGAGCTGGTTTTCTACGCGCGCGCGCGCCCAATTTGTGGCAAATGCAAACAGTGAAGTCAGTGCAAAGCCAAGCAATAAGAAGGACAAAATGATTCGGCTTCTCAACCGGCGCCGGTAGCGCGCGTGCCGCCCTGTCGAACGTGGGTGTGTCTCAGATTCAGGCATCGGGTGTGGCGATGCGGTATCCGATCCCATGACGAGTTTGTATCAATGGTACGTCGAAAGGCTTGTCAACGACTGCGCGTAACCCGTGGATATGCACGCGCAGCGAGTCCGAGTCCGGTAGTTCCTCACCCCACACACGAGTCTCTAGCTCCTGGCGGGTCACCACGGCTGGAGTGGCTTCCATCAGTGCTTGCAGTATCTTCAACGCGGTTGGGTTGAGCTGCAGCAGCTTACCGCGGCGGCGCACCTCCAGTGTGTCGAGGTTGTACTCCAGATCGCCTGTCTCCAGTACCCGGGTCTGCAGGCCTTTGCCACGGCGCGATAGTGCGTTCAAGCGAACTTCAACTTCTTGCAAAGCGAATGGTTTGATCAAGTAGTCGTCAGCACCCGAGTCGAAGCCCGCCAGCTTGTTATCCAGTGAGTCGCGTGCTGTCAACATTAGCACTGGGGTCTGTTTGCGTGCTTCGTTGCGCAACTTGCGGCAGATTTCAATACCATCCATGCCAGGCAGATTCAGGTCGAGCACGATGGCGTCGAATTCGTGGACTACGGCCAAATGCAAGCCGGTCACACCATCGGCGGCGAAATCCACGGCGTGGCCGCGGTCTTCAAGGTAATCGCCCAGATTGGCGGCGATATCGCTGTTGTCTTCGATGACCAAAATGCGCACTTGAGCCTCAATTGTTCGGAGGAAGATGGGTGTAACGCTGTACCCTGATCGTGGGAGTATTGCTCCCATCTTGCTGGATAAGCAAAGTGGATGTTGCGTAATGGGCCATTGGAAGCGGTGGCAGGCGATAAGTTATTGCATGGCTATGCTTGTAGACCAGAATGGTGTGGATCAGTTCCTACGTTGCTAAGGTTGAGATTGGCCATATAACCGACATTGTCTTCGAATAGGTTTAAAGCTGATGAATCAGTTACATCCGGGCCAGTGTGTGCCGAAGGATGGCGGTAAAGGCATTGGCTGAATACATGGAGTCTTATGTAAGGGTTGTCGAACCTGCCTCTCACTCGTTGCCTTCCACAGAGAGGCAGCCAGTTGGAGATGGGTGCCCAAGTCAGTGGTGCGCGATTGGTAAAGATGGTAAATCCCTCTGTGATCTTCTACTTCGGAGTGGAGAATAATGCTCAATCATACTGATGGGACTGTAGTGCGCTTTATGCCTTTCCATCAAGGGGTGTCTGACACAAAAAAACCTAAGCAAAACTGCTTGAACCCAAGAAATAAACTTTGATGTCATCATCAATTGCGCAAGTACTGTGATCCATAAACCGTAGGCGGACCCTAAATAATCCATGAGATTTGACAAGAATCACTGCTCAGATATTAGCCAGCATATCCTCAACATGGCGTACGATCTGTGTGGCAACGTTGGCACCGGAAGTCGCTTCGATGCCTTCTAACCCGGGTGTGGGATTGACCTCAAGCACCAGCGGTCCACGTCGTGAACGGATGAGATCTACCCCAGCCACGGTTAGTCCAAGCGCGCGTGCTGAACGTACTGCCACCTCTTGTTCTTCATCATTGGCAGTGGCAGCAGTTGCAATCCCGCCTAGATGCAGGTTAGAACGAAAGTCACCCTCCGCCGCTTGCCGGCGCATCGCTGCTACGACTTGGTTGCCGACTACGAAACAGCGTAGGTCTGTACTGTCAGCCTCGCCGATAAACTCTTGCACCAGAAAATTGGCATATAGCCCACGTAGTGCCTCTACCAAACCGCGTGAGGTATTGGTCTTTTCGGATAGGATCACCCCTGTACCCTGTGTACCCTCGTTAAGCTTTACCACATGGGGGGGCGGACCGAGCATTGAGAGTAGGTCTTGGGTGTCGTCTGGATTGTCGCCGAACACAGTAATCGGCATGTCGATGCCCTGGGCGGCTAACAGCTGATGTGCGCGTAGCTTGTCTCGTGAGCGCAGAATTGCGTCCGAGGGATTGGGAGTGTAGGTGCCCATCAGTTCGAATTGACGTAGTACCGCAGTAGCGTAGCGTGTGGCCGATACACCAATACGTGGAATTACTGCGTGATAGCCGTCTATTGGCTTTCCCTTGTAGTGCATGCGGAAGTCTCCAACGACGATCCGCATGTAGCATCGCAACGGATCAAGAATACGAACAGTATGACCACGCATACGTGCCGCTTCGACTAAACGTCGAGTGGAATAAAGCTTGCTGTTTCGGGAGAGAATGGCCAGCTTCATCGTGTTGCACCGAATGCATCTTGCATGGCGTGAATGCAAAACACCCTACCGAGCCTGGATGCGTGGAAAAGTACAACGGGTGATGGGTACAGGAGATTGTTTCCATCTTTTTGATTTTTAATAATATTTTTAGATAAATCGACGGATTTTTTTGGAATTATATAATGCCGCGCTCCACAGGCAAGTAAGCGATATATAGAGTATGTTTTGATATCAATCCATTGCAATTGAGGTTCAGGAATAAAGACCCTGTGCCAGTGTTGTGTCTTGCCAAGGGCATTGAAAGCATGAACGTATCTATGGGGAGGCGTGTATATCACATTATTAAGTAACATCTGTTGTTTGAGGTGATTAACTATGGTGATGGTTTGAGATCTGCCCCAGTGTTCTTAACTGCTTCTGAAGCGGCACAGAACTACCCGAAAATCTTCGCTGTGAAGACTATCTGTTAAGGGGTATGCATGTCAGTGCTTGAAATCGCCTTGCTGAAGGTGACGATTTGTATGAGTGACAGGTTGCACATCCCTAAATGCAAGTAGGATAGGATCGTGCTAGCTGCTTGCTGTCATTTCAGTTTGACATCATTTTTTTATGGATCTAAGAGTCGGCCGCTAATTGGGGTCTGTGAACACGAATGGTTCTGAGACGCTTTCCCTGCTGCGGTGAGCGATGGAGATCGCAGCAGCCTCATTCGAGCAGGTCGAATACTGTTTGCCGAAGCAACACGGCAACGTAAGTTCGACAAATCTGCAAGTGCTCAACGTCATACGGTATCTCGTTGAGTACAGCTACAAATGGCGTGGCTTGTCCAAAGGCTTCTGCCACTGGTATACGATCTGCACATGCATGAACTAATGGGCGAAGTCTGGTGCGTTGGATCGAGTCTTCGAGTCACTCCAGCAAGCATCGGTCGTACAAATCAAGTTTCAGACTGTGTTGCTGGAGCGCAGTTAGTGTGAAGGTGCATCCGGATGGCACTAGTGCACCTCAAAAAACGGTCCGTTGATTATCGGCAAATTTCTTGGTGCGTGGAACATCAAGAACTACTTTCCCGTAACGGACAATAGTCTGTACAAGCGCACGATGTGCCGCAAGTTTGCGCGAGTGGCTGTTGCTCGAGCGGCTCGGTTCACCAGATCACTCGTTGCACGTGCTCATGGACCATGTCGACGAAGGTTACCCAGGCCCGTTCATTAACGCCTTGAGTTGGGTTTCATCCCCGTCATGCCACCGCTGCGCATACCTAGTGAGCCTTGAGCATATGACCGCAAAATGTACAAGCGCCACAATGAGGTCGAATGCCTGTTTCACAGGTTCAAGGGCTATTGTCGCATCTGCTTCAAATACGAAGAGTTCGATGTCATGTATTTGCGCGAATGGCTTGTAATCGTGCGAGCAGGGCTTACAGTGTCTTACGAATGTATTGAGGGAAGTTTCTGCGTTGCTGAGATCAGGAATGAGAAGAGGACGAAATCAATGCTTACCAAGGTGTTGGGTAGTCACTGGTCGCGTTGGGCTAGATCTCCTGAGGTGGTTCATCAATCTAAAGGTGGAGTGCGTAGGATCGAGCGTGTAATTTTGACAAGCGTCCCGATAGCCAACGTTGCAGATGATAAAAGACAGTTTTCCATAGTGGAGTGTTGGTGAGCAGTAATGGCTTGTCATCCAACGCAATGCGTTTAGCATCACTTTTCTTGGGATAAGTGCGTTTCTGTATCTACTCATTCTTTAATCGGATACGTCTTTCGGAGACAGCGCGACGTATGGTCATTCTCATCTACTAGCTCGGAGCGGGCTTAAAGCTCATGACTGCTACACCGTTTGTGGCGTGATCGGAGCATATCCATGCTGGTTGGATCACGTGGTAAAGCTAATAGGTGTTGGAGCCAATGTTATTGCTTCATTCGACCATTGTGATTACAGCGAGTTTCATAAAAAACTATTGGTTGGTTATGCTGATTCTTGTTTAGGTTGGCTTACAATCAACCACCTCATGGCGAAGTGGGATGAAGTTGCAGCCCATAGGTTAGATACAGGGGCTTGCAAAGCCGAAATTGGTTACTAGAACGTGTACGATGGCTGAAGGAGAAATCTCGCCTTGATTTTATACGTGGGCATCACAAAAGGTTTAATAGCATGGGCGCTATAACTAAAGACCCTAGATGCAAAATAACTGCTCCTGCCCACGTTGAACTCTGACTAAACATCGGCCTGAAGACCAAATCAATGATGAAAAATCACACATTGTTCCAACTGACTCCGAGAACAGCGTTGGGTAAAAGTGGAAGGTTAACGTGACAGGGGCACATCAGGCTTGCGGATTACGCAATACTTCCCTTCGACGGGATTTGTGCCAACTGCAGCCTGAGTACGCCGACGCCGACCTACCAACAGCTTCCAGGTGATTCCCCCAAGAAGCATCGCCACGCCAACGAACACACCGAAGAACACCAAAGCTATCAGGATTGTAAGACCTGCTGTGCTTGCGGCCAGTCGCGCTAGCGGATGGCGGGGTTTGCGTGGTTCAAACAGGTACCGGAAATGGTTAGATTGCAGGAAGACGGGTGCACGCATAGGGGATATAGGTTACCTCTGAATCGAGGCTAGTATGGTGGCCATCTCATGTAGATGAGTGAAGAAAAGGTTAATAAGGGTTGGTATATAGCATCACCTCACTTTCTGAGGGTATGGTCCTCTGTCATCTTACTTCTATGAGGTTCCTTTGGTTGCTTACGCTGCCGCCCTTACAACTGATTCCGACTTGACTAAAACGAGAGTACGTCATCCCTGTCTATCATATGTCTTGTTTCCGAGGGGGGATATGTTAGTGGCGCATCTGTTCAAAAGAAGTGGATTACCTAGGGCTTCGATCAGTAACAGTCCGGGGTTAGCACTACGGAAGAGGTGTGCGTGTTGGTCTTGTTTACGGGCTCAGCTGAATAACGATTAGGTTGTGTCATCGCGCGGTAATTTGTTGCTTGTCATAAAGTAGTGATGTTGGCTATCACACTGGGATCACCAGCTGTAAATCTATCCCGAGTGCTTCATTGATGGTTATGATGCCCAAACTTAAATGATTGTTCAGTATCGTGTCATTATCCAAGCGTAGTCAGTAAAGTTGCTTGCGATTCTTTGCTAATGCTTATTCACTTGAGAGCTGCCACTTAATTGTTATTGTTTTGGCTAAATTGAGACTAGTCCATAAGGATTTCTACTGTACTGATGGCTTAGGCCGATCTGGTGCTAGTCCTCAATCAAAATAGATTGCTGAATGAGCGTGCCGAGAATGGCAGAGATACTTTAAGCACATTGTGCCGACAGCCTAAAAATTTTCAATATTTTTCGTTATGCACTGCCTCTTAATACCATTAGTACCACTAGCTTTGAAGGATGCTTCAGGGGATGAAATGGTGATTTTAGAAATTTCGAGGTCTCAGACTTCGGCTGCGCAATCTGCCTGGATTTGATTTAACATGCTGGGGGTTTTATTAATCTACGAAGGCTGCCACCCTGGTGCATGTAGTTATGAGTGCTGCCATTACCAATCCCCTAAGTCTTGACTGAGGTCTTGGTGAATGAGCAAGGCGTCATTGCGGCGCTTTTTTCGTCAAGTAGTAGAAAACTCAAGATTGCACCGCTGGATGTTTGCCTTGATGCGTTGCCATTACCATCGGTGCTTGACCCTGCTTGGCAGGGCGCATCAATACTCAAAATATCAACTGCGTACACGCTTTTACACTCATGATCACGATTACGCTCCCCGATGGAAGTCTCCGCGAATTTGAAGGTCCCGTTAGCGTCATACAGATTGCCCATTCGATCGGCGCAGGTTTGGCCAAGGCCACCATTGCCGGGCAGATTGATGGGGATCGTTTAGTGGATGCTAGCGATCTCATTGAGCATGACGCTACCCTGCGTATCATCACTCCTGAAGATCAGGAAGCTCTGGAAATCATCCGTCACTCTTGTGCTCACCTGGTTGGCCATGCGGTTAAGCAGTTGTATCCAGAGGCCAAGATGGTCATCGGTCCAGTGATTGCTGAGGGCTTTTACTATGATATTTACTCCGAGCGTCCGTTCACGCTTGAAGATTTGGCTGCGATTGAGCAGCGCATGGTTGAATTAATCGCCCAGGACTACGATGTAGTCAAGTGCATCACTCCACGTGATGATGTCGTGCGCTTGTTCAAGGAGCGTGGTGAGCACTACAAGCTGCGCCTCATCGAAGAGATGGGTACGGAGGTCACTGTGATGGCTCTGTACTATCACCAAGAATATGTGGATATGTGCCGTGGCCCGCACGTGCCGAATACTCGTTTCTTGAAAGCTTTCAAGCTAACACGTATTTCTGGTGCTTACTGGCGTGGTGACACTAAGAACGAGCAGTTGCAGCGCATCTATGGCACTGCCTGGGGCGACAAGAAGCAGCTTGGTGCTCATATTCAACGTTTACAGGATGCTGAAAAGCGAGATCACCGCAAGATTGGTAAAACGCAAGATTTATTCCACCTCCAGGAAGAAGGGCCAGGCTTGGTATTTTGGCATCCGAAAGGTTGGGTGATCTGGCAGACGATCGAGAAGTACATGCGTCATGTCTATCGTAACAACGGCTATGGTGAGGTACGTTGCCCGCAAATCTTGGATGTGTCGTTGTGGCAAAAGTCTGGTCACTGGGACAATTACAAGGAGAACATGTTTTTTACTGATTCGGAGAAGCGTACTTACGCGGTTAAACCGATGAATTGTCCTGGCCATATTCAAGTTTTCAATCAGGGCTTACATAGCTATCGTGACCTACCGATCCGCTATGGTGAGTTCGGCGCTTGCCATCGCAATGAACCGTCTGGTGCCTTGCATGGCCTTTTACGTGTGCGTGGCTTCACCCAAGATGATGGCCACATATTCTGTACCGAGGCACAGATCGAAGCTGAGGTCACTGCGTTTCATCGCCAAGCGTTGAAGGTCTATGCCGACTTTGGTTTCGAGGACATCCAGATCAAAATTGCGTTGCGTCCAGACAAGCGCCTAGGAGATTCCCTGAATTGGGACAAAGCAGAGGCTGCGTTGCGTGCTGCCTTGAATGCGTGTGGAGTGGAGTGGCAGGAGCTACCTGGTGAGGGAGCGTTCTACGGTCCGAAGATTGAATATCATCTGAAAGATGCGATTGGGCGCACTTGGCAGTTGGGCACGATGCAGGTTGATTTTATGATGCCTGGTCGCCTTGGTGCCGAGTACGTAGATGAGCGTAGTCAGCGTCGCCATCCCGTCATGCTGCACCGAGCAATTGTGGGTTCGATGGAGCGCTTCATTGGTATCCTGATTGAACACTACGCTGGGGTTTGGCCTACTTGGCTGGCGCCTGTCCAAGCAGTCATCGCTAATATCACCGATGCTCAGTATGAATACGTAGAGCAGGTCCACAAAGCCCTTTTAAATCAAGGTTTCCGGGTCAACGCCGATTTGCGGAATGAGAAAATCGGCTATAAGATTCGCGAGCATACACTGCAACGCGTCCCTTACCTGTTGGTGGTTGGTGACCGCGAAAAGGAGAATGGCACTGTTGCTGTAAGCACGTGTTCAAGAGAGGATTTGGGGGCGATGTCGGTTTCCGCCTTCATTGAGCGTTTGCAGGCAGAACAAGTGGTGTGAGCCAACCATTGCCAGTCTAGAGATATGATCTAGATGGTGCCGATTTGATTTCTTTGGAGATTGTAATATCAGTACTTCTGACAACAAACAGAACCGTAAGAACCATGAAATCCGGGTACCGCGTGTCCGCGTGATTGGTAGTAACGGAGAAATGGTTGGCGTATTGTCGCGTGACGAAGCGCTTTCCATGGCCGAAAAAGAAGGTCTGGATCTGGTCGAGATCCAGCCTCAGGCTGATCCGCCGGTTTGTAAGGTCATGAACTATGGTAAGTTCAAGTTCGAGCTACAAAAGAAGGCGAACGAAGCTAAAAAGAAGACTAAACAGGTCGAGATCAAAGAGCTTAAGTTCCGTCCGGTTACGGACGAGGGCGACTATCAGATCAAACTGCGTAACATGCGTCGTTTTCTGGAGGATGGAGATAAAGTTAAGATTAACATCCGCTTCCGTGGCCGTGAAATGAGTCATCAGGAATTAGGCCGACAGATGGCGACACGTATTGAAATGGATCTTGGGGATGAGGTCATCATTGAATCCCGTCCGCGCTTGGAAGGTCGGCAGATGGTGATGATGGTCGCGCCGAAGAAGAAAAGCTAAGGCGTCTCCGTTTACGCCTTATTTTGGTACCGAAGCGCCCCATTTACAAAACGTTTGGGCTTCTGGGATACTAAGAGCCCAGCTTTTTGGAGCTGGTTTCTCTGTGTGAAGTTGGGACCCGTCCTTGGCTTACAAGTCAAGGATTTACAAGCAGCCTAGGGCTAAAGGGATTTTAGGAAAAGTGCGGTACGCATTACTGCCGCCCTGGGCAGTGATAAACATCCTTACAAGGACATTCGTAATGCCCAAGATAAAGACCAACCGGGCGGCGGCCAAGCGTTTCCGCAAGACTGCCTCTGGAAAATACAAGGCTGGACACGCCAATCGCAGCCATATCCTTACTAAGAAAGCGACTAAGCGGAAACGCAACCTTCGGCAAAAAAACCATGCTCGTGCTGAGGATGCTGGCCGTTTAGACCGCATGTTGCCCTACCTTTGAGGATTAAATCATGGCACGAGTCAAGCGTGGCGTGCAGGCGCGCCGCCGTCATAAGAAAATATTGAGTCAGGCAAAGGGATACTACAACGCCCGCCGTAAGGTTTTTCGCGTCGCCAAGCAGGCGGTCATCAAAGCGCAGCAGTACGCCTATATAGGCCGTAAACAGAAAAAGCGTCATTTCCGTTCTCTATGGATCGTCCGTATCAATGCGGCGGCTCGTATCAATGGGCTGAGCTACAGTCGTTTCATGAATGGTCTCTTGAAGTGTGGTATTACCTTGGACCGTAAAGTGTTGGCTGACATCGCTGTGCATGATGCCGCTGGTTTTACTGCCCTTGCTGAGAAGGCGAAGCAAATGCTTGTGGCATAAAGCATCAGCGCAGGGCTTTGCGGAACAAGCATTTGAGTGTCCGTATTCTCAGCAGTTGCGAATACCTTATATGGACAGCATCGTATCTGTAGTCGGATCTTTTACTTAAAGAGCAGCGCTTATATAGTGCAGACATGTGGGGAAGGGCATGAGTCCTTCCCACGTTGCGTTTTAGAGTCTAGAGAGTATGCGATAACATCATTCCAGATGTGGCGTGGAATGCGAATCCCATAGCATACGACGACAGAATAGGCAGCTGAAGCGTATGGTAATGAATGACATTGAATCCCTGGCAGACCAAGCACTGGCTGATGTGGCCGCCGCGCAGACCTTGGACCATTTGGAGGTTCTGCGTGTAGCGCTTCTTGGTAAAAACGGCAGCATCACCCTGCAGCTTAAGCAACTTGGTAAATTGCCAGTTGAGCGGCGTAAGGTTATTGGCGAAACGATCAACCGCACCCGAGATGTCATCTCGGTGGCGTTAATTGATCGCAAAGCGGCATTAGAAAGTGCCACGTTAAGCATGCGCCTCATTGATGAACGCATTGATGTCACCCTTCCGGGACGGCGGGGAGAGCGAGGTGGCTTGCATCCGGTCACCCGTACTCTGGAGCGTATCATTGAAATTTTTCTGCGGCTTGGTTACGAGTTGGCTGAAGGTCCGGAAATTGAGGATGACTGGCATAACTTCGAGGCACTTAACTTCCCATTACACCATCCAGCGCGTGCAATGCATGACACCTTCTATTTTGGGGACGGTCGTTTGCTGCGGACTCATACATCTGGCGTACAGGTGCGCTACATGAATGCCCATCGGCCGCCGCTACGGATGATTGCTGCCGGCAAGGTCTACCGCAGTGACAGTGACCAGACCCACTCGCCAATGTTCCATCAGATAGAAGGATTGCTGATTGATGAGCATTCCACCTTCGTGGACCTCAAGGGGACGTTGTCCGAGTTCCTGAGAGCGTTTTTTGAGCGTGATTTTGAGGTGCGTTTTCGCCCAAGTTATTTCCCGTTTGTTGAACCGGGTGCTGAGGTCGATATTGCTTGGCCACAGTCCGATGGCAGTGTTCGCTGGCTTGAGGTGCTTGGTTGCGGCATGGTGCATCCGAACGTGCTCAAGAATGTTGGCATTGACTCAGAATGCTATACGGGCTTCGCCTTCGGTTTGGGCGTGGAACGCTTTGCGATGCTGCGTTATGGCGTCGATGACTTGCGTGCTTTTTTCGAGAACGATGTAAGGTTTCTGCGCCAGTTTGTTTGAGACTGCTGCCGTGTCCTTGATCTTGCCGTATTTCGGTGGTGCTTAGCCCATTTTGCTCTTTTACCTTTTCCTGTTTCCAGATCCGGCTCTCATGAAATTCAGCGAAAACTGGTTGCGCAGCCATGTTCCTATCCAAGTGAGCCGTGACGTGCTTGTAGCGACCCTGACGGCGATTGGTTTGGAAGTTGAAGACGTGGCAGTGTTAGGTGAGGCGCTGGACCTGGTTGTAGTCGCGCGCATTGTCAAGGTCGTCAGCCATCCAGAGTCTGATCGGTTGCAAATCTGTCAAGTTGATGCTGCTCAAGGTACTCTTGTGCAAATTGTGTGTGGTGCGCCAAACACGCGTCCTGGCTTGGTCGTACCATTGGCATTGGTTGGCGCGAAAATCGGTAATTTGACGATCAAGTCCACCAAACTGCGTGGTGTTGAATCCAATGGAATGTTGTGCTCTGCCAAGGAACTTGGCTTGGATACTGATGTGTCCGGTCTCATGGAGCTGCCGGATGACGCGCCTATTGGCAAGCCATTAGCTGATTATCTTGCTTTGCCGGACGCCAGCATTGAGATTAAATTGACCCCGAACCGGGCCGATTGCTTCAGCGTGCGTGGCATTGCTTTCGACGTAGCCGCGGCTTGCGCCAGCGAAGTGGCACCGTTCCAGATCGACGAGATCACTGCTGTTTCCGCACGCACGCTGCCGATTGAATTGCACGCTGGCGCCAATGCTCCACGCTATTGTGGCTGTGTGATTGAGGGCATCAATCCTGCGGCGCCCACTCCGATGTGGATGGTGGAACGCCTGCGTCGCAGCGGCATGCGTCCGGTGTCGTTGCTGGTCGATATCACTCAGTATGTGATGCTGGAACTAGGGCAGCCGATGCACGCTTTTGACTTGGATACGCTCCGTGGTCCCATTGGTGTACGTCACTCCCGTGATGATGAAGTGTTGAAACTTCTTGACGGACGTACAGTCTTACTTGATAACGATTTTCTGGTTGTGACTGATTCCGACCATCCAATTGCGCTAGCTGGTTTGATCGGTGGCTGGGATACCCGCGTTACCGACATCACTGTCAACGTTTTCCTTGAGGCTGCGCATTTCGCACCGGCTGCAATGATGGGGCGTGGGCGTAAACTCGGCCTGCATACTGATGCCGGGCACCGCTTCGAGCGCGGCGTAGATCCAGCCTTACCCCCGCAAGCGATCGCGTTTGCCGCCCGTCTGGTCCTGGAACTGGCTGGCGGCAAGCCCGGGCCATTGGTTCATGTTGAGTTGCCTGAGTATTTACCGAAACCGGCCTCGATCTTGCTGCGCCGCACCCGCATCGCGCGCGTGCTGGGCATTGTGATTGATGATGCCGAGGTGGAGCGTGTTTTACATGCACTTGGTATGCAGGTGACTGCTCAAGCGGATGGCTGGCGAGTTGTTGCACCAAGCCGGCGTTTCGACATTGCGCTTGAGGAAGATCTGATCGAGGAGCTTGTACGTATCCATGGTTACGAGCATCTGCCGACGGCGTTGCCGGGTGGAGCGAGTCGCATCGCAATGCCAAGTGAAACGCGACTTGATGTGAGCAGTGTGCGTCGTCAGCTAGTTGCGCGCGAGTTACAAGAAGCCATCAACTATGCCTTCATCGATCCTGAGTTGCTGCACCGTTGGCAATTGGATGCCAGTCAGGTCGTGCTGGTTAACCCGCTGAGCGCTGAGTTAGCAGTGATGCGGCCACGCTTGTTACCAGGCTTGGTGGCAGCGTTGGGTCGCAACATTGCGCGTCAGGCTGAGCGCGTGCGTTTGTTTGAGTTGGGGAAGGTGTTTACTGCGTCTGATGAGTCTGGGGCAGCACCGCTTGAAGTCCAGCACGTCGCTGCTGCGGTGTGTGGTGATGCGTTTGCCTTGCAGTGGGGTGAACAGTTGCGTAAGGTCGATTTTTACGATCTGAAAGGTGATCTTGAATCGCTGGCTGCGGCTAGCGGCGCAGTCTTAGCGTTCCATCCGTCAGCACAGCCATGGAGCCATCCGGGCCGCTCAGCCGACGTTTGGTGTGATGGCACTTGTATTGGCTGGATCGGACAATTGCATCCGATGCTCATCAAAGCACTCGAGATCAATGTGGATGTGATCGCGTTCGAGCTGGCTTTGGAACCGTTGGTACGTTGCGCACTTCCACGTGCTTATGCGCTGTCGCGGTTCCCATCGGTGCGCCGTGACTTGGCCTGTGTGGTGCCGGAGGAAGTGACTTGGAACGATCTGTCAATCACTGTACGCGACTCAGTCGGACCGTTGCTTCGCGAGGTGAAACTGTTTGATCGCTATGTCGGTAAGGGTATCGAATTTGGCTTTAAAAGTCTGGCTATTGGCTTGATTTTACAAGATAGCACGCGCACTCTGACCGACCGTGACGTGGACGACCTCGTTACAAAGGTCGTGATAGCGATCAAGCAGCGGCACGGCGCGCGAATTCGGTCTTGAGGCGAGAAAGGGAGCACATCAGCATGGCATTGACGAAAGCAGAGATGGTCGAGCGTTTATTTGATGAAGTCGGCTTGAATAAACGCGAAGCGAAAGAATTTGTTAATACCTTCTTTGACGTGTTGAGCGATGCACTGGAGCAAGGACGGCAGGTCAAGCTCTCCGGCTTCGGTAACTTTGAATTACGCTGTAAGAATCAACGTCCTGGCCGCAATCCTAAGACGGGTGAAGAGATCCCAATTTCTGCCAGGACAGTGGTTACTTTCCGATCGGGTCAGAAACTGAAGGAGAGGGTGGATGCCTATGTTGGATCCAGGCAGTAACCGAGAACTTCCATCGATTCCAGCCAAGCGTTACTTCACCATTGGTGAAGTTGCTGATTTGTGCGACGTCAAACCGCATGTATTACGCTACTGGGAAACTGAGTTCCCCAGTCTGGAGCCAGCCAAACGTCGTGGTAACCGTCGTTACTACCAGCGTCACGATGTGCTTTTAGTGCGTCAAATTCGCAGCCTGTTGTACGAACAGGGATACACCATCGGTGGTGCACGCTTGCGTCTGGACGGTGAGAGCACTCGCCACGAATTGACGCTAAGCCATCAGATCATCAGGCAAGTGCGCATGGAACTGGAGCAAGTATTGCAGTTACTGCGGCGCTGAGTACGTCAAACGCTTCCTCTTATGAGTGTCTCAGCCTATGTGGAATGCTGCGCAAACCCTAGGCAGGGTTGAGCTAATGCGGCTATAATCGCGCCCTGCCGCCACACCGGCGTGCTGTTGAGCGGGGTATAGCGCAGCCTGGTAGCGCACCAGTCTGGGGGACTGGTGGTCGTCGGTTCGAATCCGGCTACCCCGACCAAATTAAATGGAAAAATCGTACTGCTTGGTGGAGTGTTCTCATTTTGGCTTCCACTACGCTGTTTGCTTTATTCATTCCCGATTGCCGTAGCTTCTGGTCTGCATAATATGTTGTCCGGTATGCATTGATGTTGTTGCCAGCGTGGAGAATATTGGTGACTGCTCCTGCTCCTATCCAACGTCCATGAACGTTGCCAGCTTAGGCAGTTTGGAGGAGATGCACTAGCACACGCAGGGTTGCCCGTGCAGATGGCAGTGTTTGCTTTTCAGAGGATCAGCCAGATACAGTTGTATCGATGGCTAATGCCTCGCAAAATGATTCCGTCTGTCTTGTCAGAATCTGTCCGCTGAATGTTGTATGCCCAGGTCCACCTCACTCTGCCTGCCTGGATTCACCAACACGTCGATTCAACATGCCCCTATCTGGACGACAACGACAAGATCAATTTGGCAATTCGCCTATCTGCATTAAATGTGGAGGAACGTAGCGGTGGCCCATTTGGAGCAGTAGTGTTTGGTCCGGATAACTGCATCATTGCCATTGGTATGAACCGTGTAGTACCACATACCACCTCGATAGCTCACGCCGAGATCATGGCCTATATGCTGGCCCAGCAGCGTTTGCAGACTCCACGTCTGAATGATGTTTTATCCCCAGTGACTCTGGCCACGTCCGCACAGCCGTGTTGCCAGTGCTACGGTGCTACGATCTGGGCCGGTATTGATCGCCTGCTGATCGGAGCCCGTGCTGAAGATGTGATGGAGTTGACCGCGTTCGACGAAGGGCCGTTACCTGCCGACTGGATTGGTGAACTGGTCAAGCGCGATATCGAAGTCGTGCGTGACTTGCAACGCGACGCCGCGCGTGCTGTGCTGCGCCAGTACTCGGAGGGTGGTGGCGATCATTACTGAGGTACCACGATGAACGGTCTCATCGGTTACTGCCGTCAAGGGTTTGGGCCAGCATTGGCGGCTGAGTGAAACGACGGCCCAGCATTGCTCGTGATATACAAACACACCGCAATGACCGCTTCGTGCTGTTGCTGTGCGATCTGCTTGAGGCCGATACACTGGTGTAGCAGTTGCACTGGCGCGGATTGAATTCGCAGGACAAATCCTGCACCTACATGCCGAACTGAAAGATCTGAATTTACGCGATCGGATTGGTCCTAATCCTGACGGCACTACCCAATACACCGTGCTTCGGTAATCTGTGGATTGAGTATCCAGATTCAGACATGGGTCAGCCATTGGCCGGGCTGGCATGCAGAGTGTTGGTACGCATTGCGTCCAGTACTGCGCAGAGCCTGACTGCTTTCCGGGCACATCAATGCACCGTGGCCACTCGGCATCCCGCGTTTGAAACTGTTGCCGGATACGTCCTCGTGCTCTGCACTTAAACGGGAAGAGGCATTGATTACCCTGCTGACTCCGATCGAGTCTGCATCCTGGTATGCGTGCGACCGATCTGGGGGCAGCGTCCAGTGGTTGGGCCTGGGTGTTGATTCGCCAGTACCTGCACGTCAACGGTATTGACAATGCATCGTTGCGGTCACCGTTGCTCGACACTGATTGGTTGAACACGTGCGTGTCAATGGCTTTCGTTGGAAGCTGCTGCAGCCAATGGATTGGATGGTCTGCGACATGGTCGAACAGCTGTGCTGAGTCGCAGAGCGTATGGTTGTCTGGCTGCGCTCAATCTCAAGTGACCGATGAAAAAACGTTGGCATGAAACCCGGTTGTGTCTGGAACGCTTCAAGACGCATGCTGGAGTGCCACTGACCATGTGTATCATGACCCTGAAGAGATCACGATCTATGCCAGCAACGCCGTTTGGCAGGTATCTGAAATAACGCATCAATGACTTCATTCTGCTGTGACTAAGAGGACAAGCACCTAATCGACTGGATTAATGAAGCATCACTCCGCAGATCTGTCCCAACTGTAAAGTTGGTCGACTTTCAGAGGTCGTCATGAAAAACGCTAGTTCTACCTCTGAGAGGATTTTGGGATTTATCAACTAAATCAACGCCGGCATCGCGGTACCGGTACATTCCATCGTTGTGGGATATCCCATTTGTATGATTGGTTGATTGAAATTCAGCTCAGCAGTCGATAAAAATGTCTGACAGAAGAAAAGGGGCCGATCTCAAAACAATTGTTGCGGTTGAGTATGCTATGAGGAACGGGTCGAAGGACCAGGGCCCCGAAAAATGCAAGGACATGTTTGTTGACGATACCCATTTGCTCCTTACGCATCAGTTTTGTCTTGATGCTGTACTAAATCATATTCCTTGCGCTGCCTGAGACGAAGAAGCGTTAGCTTTTTCCCTTTTATCACCTAATTGGCGTCAGCACCTTTGCTGACGGCACAATCTCACATGTACCGTCTTTCACTCATTATCTTTCGACGATCGACCGATGTTGTTGCAATCGCTATATATCACCACTGTCGCGTGAATTTGTTTAGAGAATATTTATTCATATTGCTTGTTTTACAGAGTTATCTTGCTATCCCGAGGTTGAGACGATTGTTGTGAAGGTGACGTTTGCACATATTGGAGTCAGTCTTTGAACGTGACTTCATTAAATAACATCAAAGGAATTTAACTGTGTGATGCTTACTAAAGCGAGGCTCTTCGGATAAATAGACCAAGCACTACTGTTTGTTGGCAATGACGCCGTATTGTTTGGAATAGCTGGAAAAGTGCTCAATCGGATATTGACTCTTATACAGGCTGTGATTGTGATCATGACCTGTTTACCCGTTATTGCACTAATAAATTTTAGTTTTTCCAGGGTGCAATGCGATCCCTGATTAGATCGTTTGGTATATCGATGGTGGTATGAATTTTTGTTTAGCTCACTATGACTGTGTCCGATAGTTTGTGGTGCTGTAATTGTTTTCCATTGTTATGTTGGTGAAGAAGAACGGTTGTTGAATCGATCTTTGTATACGTGTTACTGATGTTTAGGCGGTTATTATGCGTGTTCGTTCCAACATGGTCTTTGCAGCCCGACAATAATGGTTTGATCTGTTTCCATTCATTCTGATCGAAATATGGAATGGCCGATTATGGAAGGTAAATCGATTGACCAAGACACAAGCATGTCTTCTATAAGAGTGATAGCACGTCTTAGCCATCTAAGACGTGGATATTACTGGCAACGGCAATAGCCATTGGTTGGCGGAGTAGTGGCTGGGCGCTGAAGATTTGTCTCCAAACAAGTAGTGACTGAAAGTATTTATGCGCTGACGTATGCGACAGCGCTTGCTTGCGCAGTAAACAAGAAAACTTCTGACGCTTTTAGCCTGGAAAGGCTGGGAATTTTTCATCTGGGTGTTTAGCTTTCCACGCTGTGTAGGCGGCAGTGCCTACCCAGGCTTCGAAAGCTTTGGGTGTCTTGCCACGCCCGCTCCATGTTGCGTTGCAATGGGGTAGCCAATACTTTATAGGAACTTCGCGCTTAGTTTTGGTTGGTGCCTTACGGGGAGGGGTAACCTCTTTGACCAGTGCCCCGATTTCAGACTTCTGTTTGGAGTTGAAATGCGTACTGAATGTGTTTATCAGGCTGATGACTTCGAGAAATGCATCGTTTGCCTGTACTTGGCGCAGCTGCGCTTCCTGTTCTTCCAGCTTGTGCAGCTCTTCCGTCAGTTTGATCTTGGTTTGAGCAATCAAATCCAGAGAGGAGTTGGTTGTGTCGTTCATAGCTTCCGGTGTGGTGTCTATAAATTGAGTCAGAGGTGGTTATCAGCCAAACCCTAGAGATAGGGAACAGTCGCTGATGCATATCAATGCCTGCATGGTACTGACCAAACCCTGATTATTGGAGTGATCCGTGGGTACGGAGGGAAAGCGTACTCCTGTTGCCTTAACCGCATATCGCAGCCCTTTTCCAGCCAAGTGCCAGAGCGAGCAGTGTAATACAGCTTCACTGCTCGAATGGAATGTTAGGTGTCGTCTGGCATAGATAACAGTGGCTGCAACTGTGTTTCGAGCAGAGCGCGACGCCATTGACCAAGTGAGTCAGGCCATTGGCGTTGTTCGATGAGAGCCTCTAAATGACGGCGTGAGGCGAGGATACCGTCAGGTAAACCTAGATCGCAGCTACATTTAGCTACGGTTTGCTGTAAGCGCTTGAGCAGGGCTTTATCTGCATCGCTGGGTGCGATGGCTAGCGGGGCTTGAGTTTCGTCGGCAAGAGGAGTGTGCAGTGCTTCCAGTATTTGACTGGCGAGTGTGTTCCACGATTTGTTGCACTTTTTAAGCTGGTATCGCAGGTCAGCTAGATCGGAAGGAGGGAAGCGCGCCAGAGTATTGGCCAGTTCATTGTTCAATATCCAGTTACGTGGCTGGTTGCTGGTGCGCGCTAACGTGTCCCGCCAGCGCAGCAGCCTTAGCAAGCGGTACTGTCCTGGTGTGTCGAGAAGGTGTGCCGAACGTATTGCCAGATGCGGCCAGCGTTCGTTCTCGTCTTGTTCGATGGTGTGGATAAGTCGTGCGCAGTCCTCTTCCAGCCAAGCACTGCGGTTCAGCTGTGCCAGCCGTTCTGTGAGCGTGTCATGCAATGTGAATAGGTAACGGACATCGTTAGCGGCGTAGTCTAGTTGGGCTGGTGTGAGTGGTCGGTGCATCCAGTCTGAGCGTGTTTCCCCTTTTTTCAATTCCACGCTGGTGACCGTGGCCACCAGCTTCTGGTAACCCAGTCCGCCCCCCAAGCCTGCCAAGGCAGCCCCAATTTGGGTGTCGAACAGCGGTCGTGGCAGTACGCCGCAGGCACGCTTAAATGCAATCAAGTCTTCGCTAGCGCTGTGCATGACTTTGACCACATGCGGCGCGGTTAGCCAGAGTCGCAGTGCGTCGATTATGCCCGGTACTAGTGGATCGACGAGTAATATCTCGTCCTCAATTGCGATCTGTACCAGAGCTAATTGTGGCCAGAAGGTGCGCTCGCGGATGAATTCGGTATCCATACCGATTCGGGTTGGCTGTCGGTGCCACCAGGTAGCGAGGGTGTCGGGATGCTGGATCCAATGCGGCACGTGATTTCCGTGATTAGGCTAGGATTATTCGAATTGAGCAGAATAGCCTAAGGTGTGCTGCGGTGCGGTCTTGGGAGGAGGCGGATGTGCGCATCGGTGGTCAGTGGATTGTGGGATTGTGGCTGTTGTTATCGGTCGGATGCGCGCCGACGCCCGAGCCGGCTGCACCAAAGGTGGTTGCCGCATTGCCGACTGCACCCCATGTTTCGATGGCCGGCCAAAAATCGGTTCCGACACTCCCACTTTGGCAAGCGCCGCCGGTCGTATTAGGTGACATGACGTCCGTGCAGGTCAGGCGACGTGCCGCTCAGGCATTGGTGGAGGATCGACTGTACCGCAGTGCTGACGATGCGATTCCACTTTACTTGGCGTTGCGTACCCGCAGTGGCGGGCGCGACCGTGCGGCTGAAGATGGTCTGCGCCGTGCGTTGCTGCGTTTGCTCGCCCTGGCGGATGGGCTATTGCTGCAGCGAGAGGTACAAGAAGAGGCATTAGAACAGGCTGGCGACGTGACGAGGGTGGCGTTGTCGCTGGCACCGCAGGATATGCGCGTGCGTCGTTTGCAGAGTCGTGTTGAGACCGCACAACGTGTCCTTGCATTCAATCTCGCTGGTGAGGACGATCTGCGTGCTGGGAGGTTGGGCGAGAGTGGTCATGGTGCCTTGGGCAACTTCCGTGATGCGTTGGGCTTGGATCCAGACAATACTCGGGCGCCTCAGGGCTTGGCGGCAGTAGAGAGCGCGATGATCCGCCACGCCGAACAGGCGGCTGATGCCTCCAACTTCGAGAGCGCTACGCACTGGATTGGTTTGGCATCCGAGGTGCGCGAGCAAGCACCCACAGTGACCGATGCGCGGGTGCGCATCGTCACCCTCCGTATGGCCAAGATTGCCGCATTGCGGGATGCCGCATTACGTGCGATATCTGATCCGAAGAAATTGAAGGATGCGCGCATCCTCTTCGCTGAGGTGTTACGTATTGCCGTGCCTGGTGATGCGGTGGTGAGCGAGTTGCGAGAGCGCATCGATCGGGCTACCCACTATGGTAGTTTCCGGCGAGGACAAGTGTTTACCGATGCGATGCAAGACGGTACCCGAGGCCCGCAAATGGTTGTGGTGCCCCACGGTAGCTTCCAGATGGGGGCAGGCGATACCGAACCAGGCACATCAGCTGCGGAACGGCCGCGCCACTACGTGCGTTTTGAACGCGGTTTCGCAATGTCCATTACCGAGGTCACCGTCGCCCAGTTTCGGCGCTTTGTTGAACAGACAGGTTACCGGCCACGAGCGACTCGGCGTGGACACTCGCTGGTCTATGATGAGCGCAGTGGAAACTTCGTGCGGCGCAGTGGGGTGGATTGGCAGTCCGGCTACGATGGTCGTGCGGCTGGCCCCAATGATCCGGTGATGCATGTCAGCGTGCGTGATGCGGAGGCTTATGCAGTGTGGATGTCGCGCCAGACCGGGCGTTATTACCGTCTGCCCAGTGAGGCCGAGTTTGAGTACACACTGCGTGCCGGCGGAGAAGGCTATTATCCTTGGGGCAACGCCGCAGTCCCAATGACCGGCAACTATACTGGCGGTAACGATGTCTCTCCGAGCGGACGGCGTTGGGCCAATGCCTTCATCGGTTATGGGGACGGTTATTGGGCCGTAGCGCCAGTCGCCAGTTTCCAGGCCAATGCCTGGGGCCTCCACGACATGGGGGGGAACCTTAGCGAATGGGTGGCCGATTGCTGGCACTCAAGCTATCGACGTGCCCCGGCTGATGGCATCGCTTGGTACAACCCGGGCTGCCGCCAACGTTTGGTGCGTGGCGGTAGCTGGGCTAACTCGCCACAGCAGACCCGTGCGGCGTGGCGTGGATCACAAGATTCAGATATGACGAGCGCCAGAATCGGTTTCCGTCTGGTCCGTGGCATCTAAGTGTGTTGTTATTGCGAGTAGCAGGTCGTAATGAGGGGTGTTGCCGTTTCGATCCCAACATAATGCGCAGTAGTACAGTCGTTCGGCGAGGAATCAATGAGGTGCGTTAATAGCAGGGTCAAGTGGTTGACGGCGTTTGCATTGCTGGTGGGCGGCAGTGTTGCAGTGTGTTTTCAGGTGTATAGCAATGCTTTCGCCAGGCGTGATGGATTGCTTGGAATGTTGACGTTAGCCCGTGCATCGCCTGTGATGCTGATGCAGTATCCGAGCGTCGCTGCCACGCTCTTGGCTCATCCTGCTGTGGTACAGCCGCTGGCTGAGGACGGAGTGATCAATACAGGTCGTTACTTGACGCATAGGTATGGGTGCACATTGAAGTGCATAGGTTTAGTCGATGCTCCCTTGGGATTGAACAAGCGCTTACTGCGTCGCCAGGGTGACGATGCTTTCATGGTATCTGCTCTGATTGGTCATGATCGTAGGAAAGTCTTGGTACCACAGATTCAGGCTTCTACTGAGACCGACGTGTCAGGCGAGGTTGTTGCCACCATACCGACCAACACAAGGTCTGTATTGGCCACTGATCCATTGCAGGTCAATGATTTGACCCATGGATTTGTGGAGATGCTACCGAAGTTTGCTTCCCAATCAGAGTTGCCGGAAAAAGTACAGCCGCATAGGGCCACCCATATACCGGGCAGAGGCGTAGAGACCCTGCCGCTCGTGGAATACTATGCGCCGGGCAGTGATCGGCTGGCCATCATGATCTCCGGTGATGGTGGTTGGCGCCAACTGGATCAGGGTTTGGCCAAGGAATTGCAGCATCGCGGTATTTCGGTGGTGGGATGGAGTAGCCTGAGTTATTTTTGGAATCTGCGCACCCCTGAACAAGTGGGTGATGATCTTGGTCGTGTCATTGCCTATTACCAACACCATTGGGATGCCCACCAATTAATACTGATCGGTTATTCGTTCGGTTCCGACGTGATGCCATTTGCCTACGCCAGATTGACGCCGGCACAGCGCAACCAGGTTGACTTTATTTCTCTGCTTGCTCTGGGCCATCAGGCAGACTTCAAAGGCCGGATTTTTGGTTGGATAGGTTGGGGTGAGCACGGCACCCGAGATGTCTTGCCTGCGTTAGCTGCGTTCGATTTGCAGCGCGTGCAATGCATCTATGGACAGTATGAGAAAGACACGCTATGCCCCGAATTGCGTGGACGTGTGTTCGATGTAGTGATGCGCCCCGGCGGTCATCATTTCGACAATGATCCTGCCAAGCTTGCCAATGCGATCCTACAAGGGTGGCGGCGTAGTGTTGAGACCCGTGAACCACACAGGGCGGAGTCGTAGTTGATGCAAGCCGTCGTCGGCTGTAACAGTGCAGCGTGACCAATGGCGATGGTATTTAGTTCAGTTGCTGCTGAACTCCACCCGCACGCGCAGCTGGCCGTGTGCCAGTTTGGCGTCCAGCAGATCGCCAGTAGTGACCTGGGTACTGTCGCGTACTAGTTCGTTGTTGTCGGTACGACTCATCAGCGCGTAGCCGCGTGCAACCGTGGCCAGAGGGTTCACGGCTTCCAGGGCGCGTACCAGTCCGTGTAGACGCAGTTGTTCGTATCTCAGACGTCGTTGCAGCGGTTCCTGTGGATTCAGGTGCTGTAGATCCCCTTGCAATCTTTCCAGCTGCTGTCTCGGGTTGTGCGCATATAGTCGTGTCTGCTTGTTGAGTAGTTGCCCTTGGGCGCGTTCCAGCACGTGGCGTATGCGCTGCTGCAGGCGGCGTCCAGCTTCGGTTTGGCGTTGTGCTAACAGGCGCAGGTGCATCTGAGGGTTGCGTGCGTGCAGGCGCAGTCCCAGTTGGTCGGTACGTTGGATCGCTTGGTCGAGATAATGTTGCTGCAAGTACAGGAGGCGCTCCTGCAACTGGCGTAAGTGCTTTTGCAGCGTACGCTGGTCGGGCACCAGCAGTTCGGCCGCAACGGATGGGGTCGGCGCACGTATATCTGCGGCAAAGTCGGCCAGAGTGAAGTCAGTCTCGTGCCCAATGGCCGAGATCACCGGGGTGTGTGCGGCAGCGATAGTACGTGCTAGCTGCTCGTCGTTAAATGCCCATAGATCCTCAAGCGAGCCTCCGCCGCGTGCCACCAGAATGGCGTCGTAACGGCCGCTGGTGTCTGCGCGGCGCAGCAGGTTGGTGATCTGTGCCGCCGCTGTATCACCCTGCACCAGTGACGGTAACACTTCGATCTCGACCAGCGGGAAGCGTCGCATCAGCACGCTGAAAATGTCACGTACCGCGGCGCCGGTGGGCGAGGTGATCAGCGCGATGCGACGCGGATGGGTAGGGAGCGGCTGCTTGCGTGCAGCATCGAACAGGCCTTCAGCCTCGAGCCGGATACGTAGTTGCTCAAAAGCCCGGCGCAGAGCGCCTTCACCGGCTTCTTCGATGTGATCGAGGACCACTTGGTAGTCGCCGCGCGCTTCGTACAGGGTCATCCGCCCGCGTGCGAGTACCCGCAAGCCCTCGCGCGGTTGAAACGTTAACCACTGGCTTTGGGGTTTGAACATCGCACAGCGCACCTGCGCATGCGTGTCCTTCAGAGTGATATACAAATGTCCTGACGAGGGGCGCGTGACATGACCGAGTTCACCCTCAATCCAGACCAGTGGAAACGCGCTTTCAAGCAGATCGCGCGCGAGTGTATTGAGTTGACTGGGTGTCAGAATCTGGTCGCGGTGCTGCATGTTCGCATTATTACCCAGTCGGGCAGGATGCAGCGTACTTCTGCCAGCGACGTCGAAGCAGCTCAGATGTGGATGTCATCCTTCCGTGCGTAGTCCAATTGCAGCGGGATCACGGCGCGGTGTTCCAAGGATGTGTTGGTACGGTGTTGTGTCATGTTTCCTAGATACCTAGCTAGATTCACAAGTGAGCTGCGCTGTTTTCCGACGGATTCTGGTGATATCCAGGGGTTGGAAGCCAGCCACGTGCTTGTACATCTGAAAAGTGATAAGCATCGTATCTTTGGGAGTGAGCGTAGCAGCCATATGCACAGTTATAGAATTCCCACATGCATGCTCCTTTGGCGCTCTATGACACCGTGACCGCATGTACGCTTGACGCACAGGTGACTGCGCATTTAGCTGATGATGGTTATATCTTGATGCAGCGCGCTGGCCATGCTGCTTGGGAGCTGCTATGTCAGCGTTGGCCTGCGGCTCGTCACGTGTTGATTGCATGCGGTCCTGGTAACAATGGTGGCGACGGCTATGTACTTGCCTGCTTGGCGCAGCGCGCCGGCTGGCGGGTAAAGGTGGTGCATTTGCCCGGGTGTGGGCCGGCATCGTTGCTGGCGCAGCGTGCTTGTGCCGATTATCTTGCCGCGGGTGGTCAGGTGACATTGTTCCCATGTGCGCTCGATGCTGCGGATGTGTTGGTTGATGCCTTGTTCGGCATTGGTTTAAATAGGCGCTTGGATGTGCCGACGCAAGGTCTGATCGATGCGTTGAATGCGGCGGGTCGACCCGTGTTGGCGTTAGATGTTCCTAGCGGGGTCGATGCCGAACGGGGCGCTGTATTTGGTACGCCAATACGTGCGCATGTCACGCTGCAATTTATCGTGCGCCATGTTGGTCTTTATACAGGCCAGGCATTGGAATCGGTGGGTGAGCGTTTACTCGCCGAGCTCGATGTGCCGGCAGCGCTCCGGGATAGCCTTGCCCCCTGCGCTGAAGTATGGGCTCCACCGATACTAGCGTCCCGGTGGCGTCCGCGGCGGCGTAACAGCCACAAAGGCGAGTCCGGGCGTGTGCTGTGCGTGGGCGGTAATTGGGGTAGCGGTGGAGCTATCATGTTGAGTGCCGAGGCCGCGCTGCGAAGTGGGGCCGGTGTGGTGCAAGTTGCCACGCGTGAGGCGCATGTCGCGCCGTTGCTGGCGCGTTGTCCAGAGACAATGCCATGTGGTGTCGTGGGTAGTGCCGAGTTAACACCGTTGCTGGCCGCCGCCGATGTCGTTGCGCTGGGGCCGGGGTTAGGGCAGGACCTATGGGGCCAAGCGTTATGGTCGACCACCCTCGACAGTGGGTGTGCCCTAGTGGTTGATGCTGATGCGTTGAACTTGTTAGCGGCGGCACCACGTGCTTTGCCATCCGGTGCAATTTTGACGCCGCATCCGGGCGAGGCTGGGCGTTTGCTTGGCTGCGAGACGGCCCAAGTGCAGGCTGATCGCCGTGCGGCTGCTCAGGCGTTGGCGGCGCGCTTTGCTGCTGTGGTGGTGCTTAAGGGCGCTGGCAGCGTGATTGCGGCGCCTCGTTGCTTACCTTGCCTGATTGATGCCGGTAATCCCGGCATGGCGGTTGGTGGGATGGGCGACTTACTCACTGGCGTGATTGCCGCGTTGCGTGCGCAGGGGTATAGCGCATTCGATGCGGCATTGTTGGGCGCGTTGCTGCATGCGGCGGCTGGAGACCGTGCGGTGTGTGACGGTGGTGAACGCGGCTTGCTGCCTAGCGATTTATTGCCGGTACTACGCCGTTTGGTGAATCAGGATCCTGCTCAGTGATCGAGTTCCACCTCACTGATGTTGCTGCTACTGAACGCTTGGGTGTGGTCTTGGCACACAGCCGGCCGATACGTGCCGGGTTGCATCTGCAGGGCGATATCGGGGCTGGCAAATCGACCTTGGCACGCGCGCTACTGCGTGCGCTGGGTGTCAGTGGGTTGATCCGCAGTCCGACCTACACGCTGATTGAACGTTATGTGTTGGCCGATGGCGGTGAAGCTTGGCATTTGGATCTATACCGGATTGGCCATGCAACTGAACTCGATTTTCTCGGTTTGGATGAGGACGAGGTTGCACTATGGCTGGTGGAGTGGCCTGAGCGTGGAGCGGGTGCGTTGCCGTTGTTGGATCTGGAGGTGGCGTTGGCCGTCGATGGTACGGGGCGTCGCGTCCGGTTACGTGCAGCCAGTACGCAAGGTGAGGTATGGCTGGCTGCTGCGGCTATAAAAATGCAATTGCCGGTTATTTTTCCAGAAATGTCCTAGGAAATGACGCCAGGCTATGGATTATTAAAGAGAAATTGCTTGCAATTCACAGGGGGCAATGCTTGAATCATTCACTATGATTCCCGGGAGTTTTCGATTCCGATGCTGTGCCTTGCTGTTTGTAGCTGCCCTCACGCTGGTGGGACCGCCGCTGCATGCAGGTGAGGTCAATGCGGTCGAGTTGACCAACAGTGTCAGTGGTACCCGTGCTGAAATCCGTCTTGTTGGCCGCGGTGTTTTCAAGACTATGTCGCTGGCTGCGCCAGAGCGTTTGGTAGTGGATTTCCCTGATTCCAGCGCCATTGAATCCTTGAAGCTACCCTCAGGGAGCGGCGTGGTGCGTAGCGTGCGCACTGGGCAGCCGACGCCCGGAACGTTTCGTGTGGTATTCGACTTGGTGAGTCCTGTGGTTTCGCTCAAACCGCAGATGCAAATGATCGGCAATGTCTCGACGTTGGTGATTGAGTGGCCGGGCAATGTCAGTCGCACATCAATTGCGGCGGACGTGCAGTCCGAGATCCGCCCGGCAGCGGTACCGGCTCCTTTGCCTATCGTTGATTCACGTACCGAGGCGGCACGTGCCACCGCGGTGTTGACGGGAAAGGTGCCACATCCCGCCTCCATGCTGGTTGCTCCTCAACCAAGCGAGGCGACCACCTACAGACTGTCTCCTGCTGAAATTCTCAACGGAGCGTCGCTAGGCGATGCTGCGTCTAGACAGGTCCCGGTGGTGGCTGTCTCTGCGCCTGCACCGGTGTTTCCAGCATCTCTTGTGGCGGCGGCTAACCCGGTGGGCGAAGCGATGGTTCCGCAGGTGACTGATGTGAAGGGTGCCCAGGGAGACGACACCGCACTGGTGTCGGCGCATCCCGTCATACCTGGCAATCTGGCACACATGAAGATGGAAGCTGGCATGCGTCCATTGATCGTGGCGATCGATCCCGGCCACGGTGGTCAAGATTCTGGTGCGGTTGGTCCCAGCGGTAAACTTGAGAAAAACGTGACTTTGGCGGTTGGCCGTGAGTTGGCGCGTCAGATCAATGCGACTCCCGGCATGAAGGCCTACATGACCCGTGATAGCGATGTATTTATCCCACTGCCCATGCGCGCGCAAAGAGCACGTGCGGCCAAGGCCGACATTTTCATTTCGATCCATGCGGATGCCGCTGATAACCGGGTTGCCAGTGGTTCGTCGGTCTATGTGCTGTCGACGAAGGGGGCCTCCTCGCAGCGCGCGCGCTGGTTGGCTGACAAAGAAAATGCGGCCGATCTGGTCGGAGGGGTACGTTTGCAAAAGGCCGAGCCAACCTTGGTCAACGTGTTGTTGGACTTAGCCCAGAGCGGTTATATGAAGGCGTCTGAAGACGCTGCCGAGCATGTGCTGGGTAGCCTGAAGCGGATCGGTAATAGCCACAAGCCAGAGGTAGAACACGCCAATTTCGCGGTGCTGCGCACCTCGGATATGCCGGCGATGCTTGTCGAAACGGCCTTCATCTCCAATCCATCTGAGGAACGGCGCTTGATCGATCCCATGTTCCAGCGCCAGTTGGCTAGTGCGGTGTTGGATGGAGTGATGACCTTCTTCACCAGCCAGCCACCACCCGGTACGCTATTCGCCGTGCGTGCCCAACTCGAGTCAGCCCCGGCCGCTGGCTCGGTGAGCAACAGCACGCGTTAAGCTGCTTGATGATGATCTAAGAGGTTCTGGAGTGAACCGGAGCCCGGGTGCCGTTGATCCGGGTTTCCCGGATGCCTGGGTATTTCATCGTGTCAGTTTGATTACTGTTTCCTATCCGTCATCCCCGGAGAATCGCTGATGCCAATCCGTCAGCTGCCCGAGATCTTGATTAACCAGATTGCTGCTGGCGAGGTGGTTGAACGTCCAGCCTCGGTGGTCAAAGAATTGGTCGAAAATGCAATCGATGCCGGCGCGACACGTGTGGACATCGATTTGGAAGAAGGAGGAGTGCGCCTGATCCGAATCCGCGACAACGGCCACGGTATAGGTGCCCAGGAATTACCGCTGGCAGTCTCGCGCCACGCCACTAGCAAAATCGCCTCACTGGATGACTTAGAAGCAGTTGCCACACTCGGCTTCCGTGGCGAGGCACTGCCTTCGATTGCGTCGGTGAGCCGTTTTACCTTGATGTCGCGTCGTGCCGCTGATGAGCACGGCGCGGCATTGCACGTTGAGGGAGGTCAATGTGGTGAGGTGATACCGCATCCACATGCACTGGGTACGACTGTTGAGGTACGTGAGTTGTTCTACAACGTGCCGGCGCGGCGTAAGTTCCTTCGTGCTGAGCGCACTGAGTTGGGTCATATTGAAGAGTGGGCGCGCTCGCTGGCGCTGGCGCATCCAGACGTAGAGTGGCGTATCTCGCATAACGGCAAACTTTCGCGTCGCTATAAACCTGGCGACTTGTATTCAGACGTGCGCCTGATCGAGATCCTGGGCGAAGACTTTGCGCATCAGGCCTTGCGTGTGGACCACAGTGGTGCCGGATTACGTCTGCATGGGTGCATCGTTCAGCCGCATTACTCACGCCCCAATGCGGATCAGCAATACCTGTACGTGAACGGACGCCCAGTCCGTGATCGCAGTGTTGCTCACGCTGTCAAGAATGCTTACGGCGATGTGCTCTACCACGGTCGTTATCCAGCGTACGTGCTGTTTCTAGAGCTGGATCCAACACGCGTGGACGTGAATGTACACCCAGCCAAACATGAGGTGCGTTTCCGTGATGCACGGCTGATCTATGACTTCGTCTACCGCACCCTTCAGGATACGTTGGCACAGACGCGTGCTGGTACCACACCGCTGGCGGCATTAGTGGGTATGGGTCATGTGGAGGGGGAAATCGCGTCGCATCCTGACCCTCAGGCCCTGTCATCTGTAGGGCGGCGTGCTGTCTCGGATGTGTTGGGGAGCCGCTCTAGCGGCGCTTGGCGGCCTCTTCAGAGTTCGCCAAGCTTGTCTGTGGCTGAAGCGCCAGCCGCGTATGCCGCGTTGTATGCGCCGCCAGCGGTTGAACCTGTGGATGCTGCGCCACAACAGGTACTGATTCAGGCCGGATTGCCATTGGCCGATGAAACTGATGGCATACCACCGCTTGGCTATGCGATCGCACAGCTACATGGCGTTTATATTCTCGCGGAGTGTACTGATGGATTGATCGTGGTGGATATGCATGCTGCTCACGAGCGCATTGGCTACGAGCGACTCAAGCGCGCCCACGATGGCATTGGCTTGCGCACCCAGCCGCTCTTGGTACCGATGACCTTGATGGTATCCGAGCGTGAGGCCGATGTGGCTGAGTGCGAAGCTGAGACCTTGGTCGGCCTTGGCTTTGAAGTGACCCGCAGCGGTCCGGGTGCGTTGCATGTGCGCAGCATTCCGGCGTTGCTTGCCCACGCTGAACCAGAGAGGTTACTGCGCGACGTGCTCAGCGATCTGCTTGAACATGGCCAGACCCGGCGTGTGGCCGCTGCACGTGACACGCTACTTTCGAAGATGGCTTGCCATGGTGCAGTGCGTGCGCACCGACGCTTGACCATCTCCGAGATGAATGCGTTGTTGCGTGACATGGAAGCCACCGAGCGTTCCGGTCAATGTAATCATGGCCGTCCCACCTGGGCACGGTTCAGTCTGGCTGAAATCGATCGTTGGTTCCTTAGGGGGCGGTGATGCGACGTGGATGCGAATGGGGGACCGTATCGATCCTGTTGGCCGTCTTGGCAGCGCTTTTGGTGGGTTGTCAGCGTGGTCGTGAGTCTGCCGCACAGCCGTTTGTGAAGACAGACGCGACATTCCAGGCCGATCATCGGATGTGGCGCGAGCACCGGCGGCGTGAGCTGAGTAAACCCGATGGGTGGACTAGCTTGATTGGCTTGCACTGGTTGGGGCCGAAGGCGCATTACATCGGCACCAGTCCCGACAATGGCATCCGCTTGATGATGGGGCCGCCTGAGATGGGCATGATCGAGCGCGATGGAGATGTTGTTTGGTTGACTCCAAAGTCCGGTGTGCCGTTGAGTGTCGATGGGCAGCCGTTGCGTGATCGCGTCCGGGTGTTCAGTGATCGTGATCCCACACCCACCACGATTGGTTTTGATGATGGCAAGGGATGGTTGACGCTGATTCGGCGCGGTGACCGGTTTGCACTGCGGGTCAGACATGCGCATGCACCGTCACGGCTGCACTTCACTGGTGTGCAGTATTGGCCGGTAGATCCAACATGGCGGATTCAAGCTCGTTATTTGCCTAACAAGGCTGGCGCTACGCTATCGATTGTTAACATCGTTGGTGTGACGACCAATGAGCCCAACGCGGGTGTGATCGAGTTCGAGCGCTTTGGCCGCACCTATCGTCTGCAAGCGATCGGTGAGCCGGGGCAGGCGCTGTTCGTGATGTTTGCTGACCGTACCAGTGGCCACGGCAGCTATCCTGCTGGGCGCTTCTTGGAGGTGGATACGCCGGATACACAGGGTCGTGTAGCGCTGGATTTCAATCGTGCCTACAACCCGCCATGTGCATTTACGTCGTTTTCCACCTGCCCGCTCCCACCCCCTGAGAACCGATTGAATTTGGCGGTAACTGCTGGGGAGAAGACTTACCATGCATCGACAACTTCACCGTGAATGCATGGGCGGTGTCGTCTGAGTGGTTGATACCGCTGACTGACTAGGGATCTGTCATCGTATGGTCGTTGCTTCGGTCAATGGCCTGTTATGACCGCGGTTGCAAGATGTGGATGATGACGCTCATTGCACCTGGCTTTATTGTTGTTTCGCAGCTGGTCGAGGATGGCTGCGCATGCACTACGCAGTGACGTGGATGTCAGTGCTGCGGCACATACCACGTATAAAAGCGGGTGGGTTTGGAGCTGTGTTGTCTGCCAAATCCAAATGCCATCGGGCTTGTCTCAATGGGTGCGATAAACCCGCATGATCGACTGAGCGATGCAGTCATTCTTCTTTAAAGGTCCATTTTCTCCGGTTTGTGCTGCGAGTCCTTTCTGGCGAGTCATGACTCAGTCCAGGCAGATCGTTGTAACACATGATCCCAAGCATCCAGGGGCCTCAGGACATCTGCCTGACTGAACTGATTGAGGTGCGTCGCTGGTCGGTGGTATCCGTTCGATCTGTCCGCTTCAAGTACGTGGCAGCGTGACTCCCGTCTGTCCTTGATATTTGCCGTCGCGGTCGCGGTAGGATGTTTCGCACACATCGTCGACATCGGCTTGTAGAAACAGCATCTGCGCTACGCCCTCGTTCGCATAAATGCGTGCGGGTAACGGGGTTGTGTTGCTAAATTCCAGAGTCACGTGCCCTTCCCACTCCGGCTCCAATGGGGTCACATTGACGATGATCCCGCAACGTGCGTAGGTGCTTTTCCCAAGACATACCACCAGTACGTCACGTGGGATGCGGAAATACTCGATCGTACGTGCCAAGGCAAAGCTGTTCGGCGGGATGATGCATACGTCTGACTCGACATCGACGAAGCTTCCATTGTCGAAGTGTTTTGGATCGACGATGGTCGAATTGATATTGGTGAATATCTTGAACTCACGCGAGCAGCGCACGTCGTAGCCGTAACTGGATGTGCCGTAACTGACGATGCGTTGCGCTGCCGCATTTTGCTTGATTTGGCCAGGTTCGAACGGTGCAATCATGCGGTGTTGCCCGGCCATATGCCGGATCCAGCGGTCGCTCTTGATGCTCATGTGATGTCCTTAGGAACAGGGGGGCGCTTGGCCGCGCATTCTAACCGCCGTCAGTGCTGTCCGCCTCGACCTTGAATGCGTGATACCCCGGTGACAGCGCGTTGCTGGGATATCGAATCTGCTTGTCCATGTTGCCGCTATCGTGTTACAGCGCGGCCTGATGCCTCGAACCCGTATCTGCCAAGGTGTTTACGGATGTTGTGTCAGCGCCTCCACTTGGACGCCGCCATGACTCATTCCCGATGCTTCCCAACACATGCGTGTATTGGGGGTGTCTGCCCTGCGCAGATGTTCTCGCCAGTCTTAACCTACGTATCCCTCGATCTCCACGAGCAGATCATTGCGGCATATGGTGCCGTGCAACAGCACGTGCGGGATCGTGTCCAGGCGTGCCTGTAGTGCGGTGGCAATGCGTGGTAAGTCCATGTGCTCGCGCACGTAGACTTTTAATCGCGTTTTTGGGTCAAAGTGCGCTGGTATTTCGGAGCGCTGTGCGTGCGCTTGACTGAGCAGTGTGTTGAAGTTTGCGAAGATCTCCTCCAATTGTGCCACTGGTTCACCGGGATGCATGGAGCGATGCCCGACGATGGCTGCAGTGCTAGACAACAACAGTGGCATTGCGCTGGCGCGGGGGGGCAGCATCGCTCGTGCGAAGCTTGGAGATTGTGGGCCGTAGCGACGTGGATAGCAGTAGGCACTGATCTGACGCGGATTTTCCAGAGGTGTCCCAGGCATCGCTGCAGCCAACCAATAGACTTGAAGGATGCGGTGTTCGCTGCTGTGACCGATGGCTGTTGCAGCGGGCAGTTGTGTGGTCTCCAAGCTGCCGAGGCCACGTGCGCGGCCAATGTTGAACTTGCGGTAACGCTCGTGATCACCAGTACCGATGGTGATTGCGTCTAGATAGTTCCAGATCCGTAACAAATGTGGTGTGCTGCTGCCAGCAACAAAGTTCGTCAGGCGCGTGTAGAGTCGTTCAGCGCAGCTTTCGATCGGTTGTGCTCCCTCCTCCAATTCAATCACGCCGAATTGCAGCTGACCGTTACTGGCCCAGGCAATCTCAGCGTTACGTCCGCAATCTACCGGTGTATTGCTGGACCATACTTCCAATGGTGCTGCGCCGTATGGTTCCAGACGTACGCGTACGTAGCGCGGGTCGTCGGCACGCGGCGCATCGGCACCAAAACCAAACACAGCCAGCACGCAACGATCGGCCAGCAACATGCCCAGGGCTGAGGTTGGTGCGTAGTCTACGTGTAATGCGGCAGTAAACGCGGTGTTCATCAATGGTGTCATTGTAGCGTCTCGCCTGCGAAGCCAAGACGCGGCTGACGGTGGCGTTGCCGCCAAGAGTGCCCGGTCTGGGGCAGTATCAACAATGTGGTCATCGCGTAGATCAGGGTGAACACGTGCAAGCGCTACGGTATGGCTGAGGGAAAGTCGGCGCCGAACTCGAGTGCGCTGATGGCGCGCACGGTGTCCAGTACCCCTAGTCATTGCAAAAGCGGTATGTTCAATGACAGCAGCGACGCGCTGATGTGCAAGCGCGGGTGGATATTTTTTCTAACCATGTCACTCCCCAGCCGCGTTGGGTAAGCAGGATGGCTGCGGTGTAGCCTGCGGGACCAGCGTCGATCACCAACACATCCGGGGTGTTGACCTTGGCCATCGACCGTGGAACAGCGGACGTCGCGTGTGTGGCGGTGGGCGTCACCTTAGATATGTACCTTGAACAGAGCGTGAAAACATCTCAATGCTACCTGGGGAAAAGGTGCCGGGGGAGTTGCACGCGACGTGCCGATGCATGATCTTTGTGCACCGTTTATTGTTTGGGATCTCTGCTAGATGTCTGTGCAAACTCCTGCTGAGCGCGAACTGGCTGAGTTACTGGTTGAAAGTCTCAATCTTGAGGATGTCCAACCCGGGGATATCGATCCGACAGCACCGTTGTTCAACACGGGGTTGGGCCTGGATTCGATTGATGCGCTCGAATTGGCTCTGGTGATTACCAAGCGTTATGGTTTCCAGATACGTTCGGATCATGACGACAACCAACGTATCTTCGCTTCGCTGCGTGCGCTTTCAGATCATGTCCAAGCGCATAGAAGTACCTGAGTCAGTTGCAGATACGTCTGTCCTAGCCTGGGTGTTGGGCTTGGCCGTGTTGGTGGCGTTGTCCTAATTCATTGCTGGGGCACTAGGCCAATACCACGCACCGGTCTTCGCTGGCGCGTGCTGGCGGGTGCCGCCCTGGTGCTGATTGAGCCAATAGCACGTGGCCGCATATGGGCTTGTCGTGCCGTGTTGGTTGTGTTGGTGGCGATCGCGTCATTGTGGGAATCGCGCCGTGCGTTGCTACTGCTGGCGGTGCCACCGGTGGTGTTCACTGGGTGGATGGCTTGGCTCTTCGGGGGCCGGGTGCGTCGCGGCCATGTGCTGCTCATCACCCGTAGTGTTGCGGGCTTGTATCGCCCCGCGTGCCGGAATATTAGCCCGGTTCAATCTCGCTACGCTTGCCGATTGACTCTGGTGTGGACCTTATTTTGACCGGGCCGACCTTGGTGAATGGAGTGCTTGGGTTGTGTGCGGTGCCAAGTGGGGTGCTTGCTCAGCTTGGCCAGCCACCGTGGCTGGCGATTCCTGACGGGTGGGTTGCGGTATTGGTGAATCTGTTGGCTTACGCCGTGATCGGCAGCTGCTTCATTGGGGAATATTTTTTGTGTGGAGACGGGTTTCCGTAGCGTCCATACGGGAATTTTGTGGATTTTTTGTGCCAGATGGTGTGTTTGGGTCCCGAATGTTGGCGCAATTTGCTGCGTTGAGTTTGACGTTCTTTACAGCATGAGCAGTTGAGCGAACGTGACACTGCCGTATCGCATGTGGGTATGACGCACTCTCTTGCCAACCACGCTTTATCTTGAGTTTGGGCTGCTGGCAGTATCCTGCTGCGGTTTACCTTAAAGAGCGTGGGTGCGGGTGTTAAGTGTGGCGCGCAATATGGTCTCAAGCATGTTCATGAGAGATGCGATTGATGGAATTTTTCATTCCTAAAACGCATCCCTGCTTGCCTGGCCACTTTCCTGGCTTTCCCATCGTGCCTGGCGTGCTCGTGTTGGAGCACGTGTTACATGCATTGCAGGTACGCGAAGGTAGGTTGACCGGCATCCGTCTGCCGCAGGTCAAATTTTTGCGGCCGCTGTTGCCGGAGCAACATGCGCGGATCGAATTGGAGGGAACCATGCCACGCTGGCGTTTCCGCGTTTGCTGCGCCCAGCATCTTTTGGCCAGCGGCGAGATTGTTGCCGGGTCGGCGGCATGAGTGCGTTCTGGAAGCATCGTCCGGAGGGTGGGGGGCGCTTCGCGCTGTGGTTAATCTGCGGTATTGCGCGCTATGGCGGTCGTGTGATCGGGCGTGCGTTGCTGTATCCGATCACTGTCTACTTCCTCCTGGTGCGTGGTTCGGAACGCCGCGCCTCTCGGTATTACCTGACGTGTGTGCTGGGCCGGCCAGCGGGCTGGATGGATGTGGCGCGACACATCCATGTGTTCGCCTCCACGATTCTCGACCGCGTGTATATGTTGTGTGGGCAGATGGAGCCTTTCCAGATCGATTTGCGCGGATTGGATCAGTTGTCTGTGTATCTGGACCGCGGTTGTGGTGTGCTGATCTTCGGTTCGCACCTGGGCAGTTTTGAAGCGTTGCGTGTGCTGGCGACCGAGCGTCCGCATGCCAAGCTCCGGATCGTGCTCGATAAGGCACACAACCGCGCAACGAGTGAGTTGTTGGACGCACTCAATCCGGAGCTTGCGGACGGCATCATTGATGCTGGTATGGACAGTACCTCGATTGTCATCGCGATTAAGACAGCCGTGGAGGAGGGAGCGATGGTGGCGTTGCTGGTGGACCGCCCATCCCAGAGGGATCCTTTGTTGCCGATGATGTTCCTCGGACGCACCGCGGCGTTTCCCACCTCGCCGTGGCTGATCGCTGCAGCGCTGAAGGTGCCTGTGGTGCTGGCATTCGGTTTGTACCACGGCGGTAACCATTACGAGTTGATATTCGAAGCGTTCAGCGAAGGGCTGGAACTGCCCCGTCGCCAGCGTGCCCCAGCATTGGCCATGCTCATACGCGATTACGCCGCCAGGCTGGAACATTACACACGTTACGCGCCATACAACTGGTTCAACTTCTACGATTTCTGGAATGTCCCTGATGCTGCTGATGCGTCGTGCCTTGCCGTGGATGCTGATACTGCTGTGCAGCGGCGCACCGCTGCTGCTGACCGCAGCAAATGAGCAGGATGATGTCACCTGGATACTTAAGACGCTGGCCCACCCAGTGTCAGTGAGTATCCCGTTTTTGGAATTGCACCGCTCGGCATTATTGAAGACCCGGTTGCGGGTTCAGGGCTATTACCGTTGGCTGGATGCGCAGACCCTGGTGCGCGAAGTAACCGTGCCGTACCACGAGGTGACAACGCTGCGCAATGGCGAGGTGATCCTTGAGCGCGATGGCAAGGCACGACGCCGTTTTGATCTGTCACGCGCACCTGAGTTAGCTGCTTTGTACACTGGATTAAGTGCGTTGCTGTCAGGCAACCGCGCGTTGCTCGAACGGAATTTTCGTGTTCGTGCCGAGGGCACACAGGATGTTTGGCAACTGCATCTGGCCCCTCTGGAGGCAACATTGGCGCAACAGGTGCGTGAGGTGCGTCTGTATGGACGTGGTGCCGATCTGAACTGTATGGAAAGTGTGCCGGCCAGAGGGGACGTGCAGCGTACCTTATTGGCCGGTGCAGTACAGGCGGTGACTGCGGTGGATAACACAACAACACTGGTCGCGCTATGTCATGGCCGTTCTACGTGAGGTTTGCTCACGAGAGCGGTGATGTGCCGATGTGGGGTGCTTGCAGTATTGGTCCAGGTTGCGGGACGTGTGTCTCCATCCGTTCCGGCATGTTCGATGACCGCATGTGGTCTGATGTGTGGGTGCCTTGGCCACGATCTGCCGCTTGTGTCGGTGTCGCCTGCTGCAACGTGGAGACCGATCATGCGTGATTGGAGTGCGGGGTGTCGTATCGGCATCGCTTTATTGTGGTTGGTGCTCTTAGTGGTCATGGCCTGGTGGCTTTCTGATCGGCTGCAACTCACGGGTGATCTGCGTAAGTTCATGCCCGAGGCACATACTCCCGCACAAAAGCTGTTACTCGAGGAACTGGGTGAAGGGCCGGGCTCACGTCTGTTGTTGATGTCCTTACGTGGCAGTGATCCAGCCACGCTGGCGCGGCAATCGCAGGCATTGCACCAAATACTGGCTGGGCAGGACCAGGTGTTTGAGCTGGTGGCTAACGGTACCCATGTTGGGTTGGAGGCCATCCCGGCGCGATTACTGCCATACCGTTACCTGCTCACTGACAGCTTTGATGCGGCACCGCTGGATGCCGCGCAGCTCAAGCAGGCACTGCAGCTGCGGTTACAAGATCTGGGTTCTCCGGCGGCCATCTTGGTTGAACCTCTGCTGCCCCGGGATCCAACGCTGGAAGTGGTGCATCTGGCGGAGCGTTTACAGCCGCTGGTGGCACCTCCAATGCACGATGGTGTCTGGTTTGATCATGCTGGACAGCGTGCGTTACTGCTGGCACAGACGCGTGCGGCTGGTTTTGATCCGACGAGTCAGCAGCGCGCCTACGATACGGTACAGGCCGCGTTCACCCGGGTGGCTGTCAATACTGCAACTCAGTTAGAACTCACCGGACCCGGAGCATTCGCGGTGGAGATTACCGCGCGGACTCAAGGTGAGGCGCAGTGGATCGGGATACTGGATACGGCAGGGCTGATTGTGCTGCTGCTGCTGGCGTATCGCAGTTGGAAAGTGCCAGTGTTGGGTGTGTTACCTCTTGCCAGTGCCGGTTTGGCTGGTCTGGCGGCGGTGGCCTTGCTGTTTGACAGCGTGCATGGCATCACCGTGGCGTTCGGTTTTACTTTGATCGGTGTGGCGCAGGATTATCCGATTCACTTGTTTAGCCATCAACGTCCGGGCCTGGACCCGCGGGAAAACGCGCGCCACCTTTGGCCGACCTTGGCGACGGGTGTGGTGTCCACCTGTATTGCCTATGTCACTTTCCTATTTTCCGGAGTGGATGGTCTGCGCCAGCTTGCCACCTTCACCATTGCAGGCTTACTGGTGGCGGCGCTGACCACACGCTGGTTGTTGCCGGAGTTGATTGATCCTGCGCCGCGTGATCCTGCGCATTCGGTATGGCTCGCGCGGCTATGGCAGTGGATCGCGGGGGGGCCGTGTCCGCGCTGGTCGCTGGCCCTATTGAGCGTGGCTGCAGGAGCCGCTGTGCTCCTGGCGCCGGGACCGTTCTGGCAGAACGACCTGTCCAAGCTGACTCCGGTACCGGTTGAGGCGTTGCGGCGTGATCTGCACCTGCGTCGGGAGCTGGGTGCACCGGATGTACGTTATGTGCTGGTATTGCATGCGGCTTCGGTCGAGCAGGCTTTGCAGGCTAGCGAGGCATTGCGCCCACGTCTGGATCGTGCGGTTGCCCAAGGGAGCGTTGCCGGTTACGACATGGCCGCACGTTATCTGCCCAGTATCCAGACCCAGCGTCGCCGTCAGGCGGCATTGCCCACACCGGAGGAGGCGCGGCGCTTGATCGAAGCAGCGGTTGCGGCCTCAGCGTTTCGCACCGACGTATTCGAGCCATTTCAGGCGGATGTGGAGACGGCACGGCAGGCGCCGCCTCTGACGGTACAGAGCTTGGTGGGTACTCCGTTGGCCATGCCGGTCAGCAGTTTGTTGTTGCTGCGTACGGATGGCGTTACCGCGCTGGTTTCCCTGATCGGTCTGCATGATCCGCAGGCGCTCGCGGCAGTGGTACGCGGCAGTGGTGCCCAGTTGATGGACCTGAAGGAAGCTTCTGAGTCCCTTGTTGTGGCTTACCGTGGTCGTGTGCTGGCCGCGTTGGGTGTTGCTGCGTTTCTATTGGCTGGTACCGTTGCCTTGGCATTGCGTCAGTGGCGACGGATCGTGCGTGTGCTATTGCCAATGGCGATGACGACGTTGCTGATCGTGGCATTGCAACGCCTCTGCGGGGTAGAACTGAATCTGTTTCACCTGATTGCGCTGATTCTCGCGGCTGGGTTGGGCCTGGACTATGCGTTGTTCTTCGAACATGCCGGTCACCATCGTGCCGACCAATTGCGTACGCTGCATGCGCTGTTGGTGTGCAGTGTGATGACGCTGTTAGTGTTCGCGCTGCTGGCCGTATCGAGCATCCCGGTGCTGAGTGCGATTGGGAGTACGGTGGCACTGGGTGTTTTGTTTAACTTCATTCTCGCGTTGTTGATCTCGCGTGCTCCGGTGTTGGACCGGATCTCTGGGAAGGAAGCGGATGTTGCAAGGATTTGAATCTATCGCTGAGCTGCTGCCTCACCAAGGCAGCATGTGTTTTTGGGAACAGGTAGTGGATTGGGACACGACGCGCATTGTGCTGTGCAGTGATATGCACCGTGATCTGGTCCACCCACTACGTGACGCCGGGCGTTTGCACGCAGTGCATCTGTGTGAGTACGGTGCGCAAGCAATGGCGGTGCATGGCGGCTTGCTGGGGCGCGAGATAGGCCGCCCCGTGCGACAGGGCATGCTGGTCGCATTGCGTGCGGTGACGCTGTATGTAGATCGGTTCGACGATTTACCACAGGCGCTGCATGGGGAGGCCGCAGTGCTGCTGCAAGGCGAGGACAGCCAACAGTACACATTCCGTATCTTCCATGTTGGCCAGCTGCTTGCCGAAGGCCGTGCGGTGGTGATGCTGGACTGAGCGCCTGTGTGGCTGTGCAGGCGGTGACCACTTTTTGTACCGTTTTAATCCGGTGGTCAGTGGATTGCGCTAGGCGTGATTGAATCGAAACAAAGACAATGCAGTACTCACCCGGTGAATTGTGGAGCACCGTACGTATTACGGAGGGGGTCGAGTGTTGCAAATGATTGATTTTATTGGAGCGGGCGATGGGAATCGAACCCACGTCAGTAGCTTGGGAAGCTACAGCTCTACCATTGAGCTACGCCCGCTGAGCGTGCACCGGAGTCTATGCTTGCTTTGCTGTGGAGGCAACGACGCGAGCCCGGTCGTTGCCTTGCTGGTGCTTCATGGTGGCATACGCAGGCGATATGTTTAAAAACTGCCGTTGACGTTGACGAATAACGTAGTGTCGCGGGCGTTCTTCTGCGTGGTCGTGGTGAGGCCAACGTTGCTTTGCAGATTCCTGATGTTGGCTCGGGCACCGAGCACGATGCTCACATAGTTGCGATTGAAATTCAGTCCCGGCACTGAATACATACCCGTCTCTGGCATGGTTTGCAGCCATGCGCTGGCTTCGGTTTGTTGTTTCTTGAATTCGTGATCGTAGGTCACCTGTAGATAGGGGTTGACCACGCCTGTTTCGAATCGTATCTGCCCACCAACGCGTCCGAGCAGTGAATTGAGGCGCTGATCGGCATAACCGAGTGCGGAGGCGCTGGTATTTTGTTCGGTGTAGCCGTCCAATTTGGTTTTTTGCCAGATCAGACCGGCGACTGAGCCATAGCGCAGCTGACCCTCGCCCATTTCGTAACTGGCGTTCAGTGCGGCGGTCAGGTTGCTGCCATTGGGGGAACCTCGATGTACCCGCGTGGCTGGACCGAGTTGCACCTCGCGGTTGACGTCGTAGTTCAACCAGCTGTAACTGATCTGGGCATTGACCCAGACGGGGCCTGTATACCAACCGAAAAAGCCGCCGAGGGTCTTGTCTTTTTGCTTGAAGGTGCCGTTGTCATTACTGAAGTCGGCATGCATCCGTCCGTAGCCGACGAAGCCGCCGGACACCAGTTGACCCTTGTTCCAGTCAAGGCCGAATAGGCCTTCTGGCGCAACGCTTTTGTATAGGTCGTTACGATCATTGCGCTGGGAGTCACCGCGCATACTGCCCCACCAGCGCAGGCCATCGTGCTGCGGTGTGCCGTCCAGATGCCAACCCACCTGGTAGGCGCGCCCACGACCCACCCCTTGGGCCGAGTGAGTCAGCACTTGCTGCAGGGGTGGCGCTTCCAGGATTGAAATCGTGTACTGGCCCAAAATATGGTGTGCTGTGGTCGTTGGGTGGATGCTATCGGCGAACGCATAGTTGTTAGGCGCATTCGCGTTGACCAGGGTATTGGGGTTGCACAATGGCAGTGCTAGGGTGCAGGCCGTGTCGGTGGTGTTGGTAAAGCCGTAGGTCGCTGGTGAAGCGATGATTTCTTGTAATAAATGGAAGGTGTCTACCGGGATGATGTTCAATCCTGCCGATTGCAGACCAGTGAATAAGGCTGTGTTGTAGGCGATGGCCGCAGCGGTGCTTTGCGCAGCGGTCCCGGTGGTTTGGGCGAGTGGGGTCAAACCAAGATCAGGGATTGACAGCACGGCGATGTAATGTGCGCCGGCGCTCTTCAGGGTGTTCACTAAGCTGATTTCTGCGGCGGTTGCACTGCCGATGATGGCTTGTGCCTGGTCTGGGGTTGCGAATGCGGCGAGCAGATCGTTGGCGCCCCCCCAGATGGCGTACAGCGCGTTTGGGTCAGCCTTGCCTCCATTCGCACTGAGATAGGTGCTCGTTTGAGAGATCAGTGGTGGTGCTTCGCCCAATGCGTTGACCGAGGATGCATTGACCCGCGCGTTGCCAGCGGCGTAATTGTTGCCGGTTTGGCCGTTGCCATTGGGGGACGCATTGCTGTCATAGTAGCTGGCTACGTGTTCCGCCCAGACCCAGCCAGGGTTGGTGGTGAATTTGCCGGTGATGGCTTGCACATTGCTTGGTAGCAGTGGGCGATAGTAGCCGCTGTCTGTCAGGCTGTCGCCGAAAAATAGGGTTTGTTGAAAGTCTGGGTGAGCGATAGCCGGTGTGGTGGCCGCAGTGATGGCGATTGCGATGAGGGAGCGTGTGGGATGGAAAAACATTGTCATGGGAATTTTCTTTGAAATCTCGACGATGGGTGCTGCAGAAACAACGTGTATGTTAGGGAAGAGTGGTCATCAGTTCGCCAGTATGGTTGGCGTTCATGTGGTGATTGTCACGTGATGGCAAAACCTCAACCAATAATATTATTGGTGTCACAATTCTGTATCTATGAACATCCAACTCAACGGTCAATCCCGTCAAATCCCCGAGGCGAGTTCCATTGTGGCCTTGCTTGCAGGGGAGGGATTAAGCGAGCGCCGTGTTGCGGTGGAGGTCAATGGGGAGATCGTGCCGCGCCTCCAGCATGGGGGTTACGTGCTGCACGAGGGCGACCGGGTTGAGATCGTCCATGCGCTGGGAGGAGGCTGAAGTTCCTGAGTCACCATGCGCAGCAAGGTAATCGGCCATAATCCCTGGATGAACAATCTCGCTTCCCATGATCCGCTCGTTATTGCCGGTACTGCCTACTCATCCCGGTTGCTTACTGGGACTGGCAAGTTCAAAGATCTCGAAGAGACCCGCTTAGCCACTGAGGCGGCGGCGGCCCAAATTGTGACCGTGGCGATCCGCCGGGTGAATATCGGCCAGGATCCAAACCAGCCCAATCTGCTTAACGTTCTATCTCCGGATCGCTACACGATCCTACCCAATACTGCGGGTTGCTACACGGCTGAGGATGCGGTGCGGACCTGCCGGTTGGCGCGGGAACTGTTGGATGGACACACGCTCACTAAGCTAGAAGTACTTGGCGACAACAAGATGTTGTATCCGGACGTGGTGCAGACTTTGCAAGCAGCGGAACAGTTGGTTGCCGAAGGTTTTCAAGTGATGGTGTATACCAGTGACGACCCGATCTTGGCCAAGCGCCTGGAGGAGATCGGTTGCGTGGCGGTGATGCCGTTAGCGGCACCCATCGGTTCGGGCCTGGGGGTTCAGAATCGCTACAACCTGCTGGAGATTATTGAGAACGCTCAGGTGCCTATCATTGTTGACGCTGGAGTAGGCACAGCCTCGGATGCGGCCATTGCGATGGAACTTGGCTGTGATGCTGTATTAATGAATACCGCGATTGCTAGTGCGCGCGCTCCGGTGTTGATGGCCAGTGCCATGCGCAAGGCTGTGGAGGCTGGACGTGAAGCGTTTCTGGCTGGACGTATCCCACGCAAGCGTTACGCTGCGGCGTCCAGCCCAATTGAGGGATTGGTTGGATGATGGATGTGCTCGGTAGCGATGCTACCCAAGCCCCGCCTAAACCCTTCATCCTCAATGAAGGGCACCGTCAAGTGCGTAGCTTTGTGCTGCGTCAGGGTCGTTTCACGCCTGCTCAGAAGCGTGCTTTCGACAACTATTGGCCGTGTTTTGGCGTGGACTTTATCGGTCAGTTGCGCGATCTGGATGTGTTGTTTGGCCGCAGTGCGCCGAAGGTGCTGGAGATTGGGTTTGGTAACGGCGATGCGTTGCGTTTCGCCGCACGGCAGGAGCCCAGATACGACTATATCGGCATTGAAGTGCATGCGCCGGGTGTAGGGCGTTTGTTGAATGCGTTGGCTGAGGATGGCAGCCACCATGTGCGTCTTTATCAGTACGATGCTGTTGAAGTGCTGAAGAAGGAAATTACAGATGGTGCCCTTGATGAGGTCCGCATTTATTTTCCAGATCCTTGGCATAAGAAGCGGCATCACAAGCGCCGGTTAATTCAGCCGCTATTCGCTGCGTTACTGGTACGCAAGTTACGTGTCGGCGGACGTCTGCACATGGCGACGGATTGGGCCGATTATGCTGAACAGATGTGGGATGTGCTCGATGCCACGCCTGGATTGGTCAACCGTGCTGGCTTGCGTGGCCAAGTACCTTGCCCTGATTGGCGAGCTCATACGCATTTTGAGAGGCGTGGACAAAACCTGGGTCACAGGGTCTGGGATCTGCTCTACGATCGAGTCTGAATTCTGAAATCGGGATCACTACATCACTCCATGGATACTGCCTTGACGTTGACCAATGATATGAAGCTCGTGCTTGGATTGGTCGGTTTTACGATGGCAATGTTTGTCTGGGAGCGGATCCGTGCTGATGTGGTGGCGTTGATCGTGTTAGTGGTGCTGGGAACCACGGGGTTGATTGCCCCGGAAGAGCTTTTCGGCGGTTTCTCTGGTAATGCAGTGATGAGCATCATCGCTACGGCTATCCTGGGTGCCGGACTGGAACGCACCGGTGCGTTGAACCGCTTGGCGGCTTGGTTGATGCGTCGCTCCGATGGTAGTGAACGGCGGTTGTTGCTGATAACCATGGTGGTTGCTGGACTGAACTCGCCATTGATGCAAAACACGTCGGTGATGGCACTGTATATGCCGGTTGCTGCGCGTTTAGCGGCACGCACGGGTCTCACGTTACAGCGATTACTACTACCGATTGCCGCGATGATTGTCATGGGTGGTGCATTGACGATGGTCGGTAATTCGCCATTGATCTTGCTCAACGATTTGTTGCAATCGGCCAACAACAATTTGCCTTCAGGAATCGCCACAATTGAGCCGCTGCAGATGTTTGCGCCGCTGCCGATCGGTGTCGCATTATTGGTCGCGGCGTTGCTTTACTTTTATTTCTACGGACACAGCAAGCTGATTCAAGAGGAGTGCTTGGCCAACGATGAGGTGGCTGCGGTGCGTCACGAGAGCTATTTCGCGCGTACCTACGGCATTGATACCGAGGTCTTCGAGTTGGTGGTTAGTGCCGAGAGTCCACTGGTGGGTATGACGTTAGGCGAGGCTGAAACTATCCGTGGTGCGCCACGGTTGTTGGCACTGAAGATGGGTAACGATACTCGCTTGGCTCCGCCAGTGGACATGCGCATCTGGGTTGGCAGTGTGCTTGGGGCAATGGGAGCACGTCAGCAGGTGGCTGATTTTGCGAAGCATCAATTTCTGCATTTTTCCTCACGATTGCGTCACCTTGGTGACTTGTTCAACCCGGCATGTGCTGGTATTTGCGAGGTGGTGATCCCACCGAGTTCGCGTTTCATTGATAAGACATCGACCGAGTTGCGCTTGCGTAAGCAAATGGGGATCAGTTTGCTGGCGATCAGCCGCGATAAGCATGTGATTCGAGAAGACGTGCGTAACGTGTCGCTGCGTGCGGGGGATATGCTGGTGTTGCACAGCCTCTGGCAAGATCTGGCGCAGGCGGCAGAAAGCCGGGATTTCGTCCCAGTGACTGATTATCCTAAAGGCGAACAGCGCCCGCATAAGTTCAAGGTTGCGATGGCAATCTTCGCATTGACCATTGTGATTGCGCTGACGGCCAAGTTACCGGTGCCGTTGACTCTGTTGACCGGTGTGGCTTGTATGCTGGTGACTGGGGTGATCCGCATGGACGAGGCTTATACTGCCATCAGCTGGAAAACCATTTTCATGATGGCTGGCTTGATCCCTCTGGGTTGGGCGATGGACAGCAGTGGCACCGCGGCTTGGGTGGCTGGGCACACAATCGACCGGCTACCGCATGGAATGCCGGTATGGGCGATCGAGCTGGCCTTGGCATTCCTGACGACGGCGTTTTCGCTGGTGATCAGTCACGTTGGTGCAACGATTGTGATGGTCCCGATCGCAGTTAACTTGGCGTTGGCAGCGAACTGCAATCCGACTGCATTCGGCCTGATCGTAGCGCTATCAGCTTCCAACAATCTGATGACGGTTTCCAACCCAGTGATTTCAATGGTGACCGGCCCGGCCAACTATCAACCACGCGAACTGTGGCAGGTAGGTGGGCCGTTGTCCCTGATCTATATCGTGGTGATGGTCGCGATGATTAACTTAATGTCTCAATGGGGTGTGCTTTGAGCGTATCAGCTTCAGTCGCTGCATGGCTAAGTCGCAGTGGTTCATTAGTCTTTATACAAGTTGTTTCTCGGGGTAGGAGTGCTGATAACAGATGTTTCCGTATTACGTCGAAGCGTGCAGAGTTTTAAGAGTATGTGTGTCATGTATTTAAATTGTAGCTATTAAAATAATGATAGTTTTGCGACTGTTGTGTGTGGCGTGATCGGTGCATTAAGTTGTTTTATGTAAATAAGTGGTGTGGTTATTGGGCCATTCCGCAGTCATCTGATGAGAGGCTATACACGCATCATTTAGGCGTGTTTACCTTGAAGGCAAGACCGTGTTGTTTTGAGGGACTGTTTGCCTGTGTCAGAATGCAGTGAATGCATTGCTATGACTTTCAAATATATTTGAAAAGTGACATCGTAGACTAATAACAGTGCGTTATTTTTTCCATTAAGCTGCATAGTGAAGGTTGAATATCTGTCGTCCAGTATGGGCCCAATATATGGACCGAGATTCTCGAAATGTTGGTCATGGTTGGTCAACCTAGGGGAGGTGCTTATGTAATGACGTGTGTCGAGGACTTTAATAAGGTATGAGAAGTACGAACTCTTAGTACGAACTCTTCGGAGTCACTATGGTTTGAGCGATTGTCCTTGATACCCATGTCATTTTCTGAGCGATGGAATTTGATTCGCGCAGATTGCTGTGGGTAAAGGAGAAGTCCAAACGTTAAGCAACTGAAAAAATGTACCTGTGTAACTTGATGATGATCGAGTTGTTATTTGGCATTGATGTACATCCACTCGATCAGTGGAGGATAGTTTGGTACAGGCTGGGGATGATCTGAATAAGAAAATGAATGGATCAGTGTGGCGATTCGACATCAATGTGATGTGGTGGTATTTCAATCTCATCGTGATGTTAAAGACCAACAGGGTAGATTATTTTTGATGGTTATATTACTGAAATTGAGGTTTCGCTTGGTTTCACGAGCGGTCAAGTGAAATGGTCTCCTGCACTCAGAGTGATAGACAAAGGGATAGGTACAGCGAATGCCATTGAGGATTCGAGTCATTCAGATTATTTCTTTTTTCTGTTGTAACTCTGACTACATTATTTGAGAGATACATAACATCCTATCTAAAGATGTTCTCGCGGCTGTGTAGTCACTCGGCCAAACTGAGTCTTTAATCTGAGGTGGGCCGTCATCGAAAAAATGTTTGTACCTTTCTTTTTGACCTAATAATCCATCCATACGTTGTTGTTATTCTTTCAGAGAGAAGCAGTAGTAACCGATCACGGGATCATCATTTGGACGTGAGAAGCATCGGTTGTTGATGTTGCGGTGATGTGGTGTTTCTCGTAGGCCAGTACTTGCAGTGTATTGTTTCCTCACTCATGTCGAGCCAAGTCGAGGAATACAGAGGCAGGAATCTCCGATATGAGGGTGCTGGCATTCACATCTTCCTGCTGGGTAAGCGACATAGTCGTAATACAACCGTTACGGCCCACTAATCTTGAACTGCCTATCCAAGGAGGGAATTTTACTTCGAATGGAAATGCTTCGGACGGTACCATAAACTCTTGCTGCACGCATTTTCGATATTGGTGACAAGCGCTAGGGGGGGGGCCAAATGACAGTCACTCATACATATCCGTTGTGTTTACTTGATTGCTCTAGATCACCCGACACCGGTCGGTTTCCGGTGTGGTGTGCCGGAGTGTTTTTTGCAGGCGTAATACTTCTGGATGGCTGTTCCCGCCCGGTCTAAATCAGGTCAGTCCTAGTTAAATTCTTCTTTAAATGAGATTGGTGTCACTCTGGTGCCCGATTTTCTTAGATTTGATTGTGAGGAGTTGAAATTATTTACTATTTTTAAATTCATATAAAAAAATTTGCGATGAAATTCATAATTTTTATAAATATTCTCGTAAATTATTGATTATTAAGGGGTGAATCTTATCAATGTTGTTAAATTTTTCTAAATGAGTGGAAAAATAGGGTTAATCCAGGTTTTTTATGGTTTTTTGTGGTTCAATAACCCTTGGTGCGGACTTGTTAGGGCCTTGAAGGCAATTACGACAGTGTTCCAGGGTGAAACGGCCATTACGTTGGACGATAAAGGACGCATGGTGGTCCCTACGGCCTATCGCGATCTTGTCGCAAGCATGAGCGCCAATCGTCTTGTGTTGACGTACAACCCGTTCGAGGCTGGTTGTCTTTGGTTGTATGCAGAGAAAGAGTGGGAACGTGTTCGTGATGAACTGATGGTCAAGCCCAATACCCAGCGTATGATTCGGGTACTACAGCAGAAGCTTGTTGGTTCCTCGGCGGTGTTGGAGTTGGACGCCAACGGACGCATTAGTGTTCCGCCCAGTCACCGTGGTGCAGTTGGTATCGAGAAAAAAGCGGTGTTACTAGGGATGGGAGACAAGTTCGAACTTTGGAGCGAGCAGGCGCATCGTGCATTGATCCAGCAGACGCTTTCTGATGGTGATCTTGGCGATGGATTACTCGATCTCAGGTTGTGAGTGGGAACCCATGTGCGACACAGGGTGGTCCGATTGCCTGGCACCGCAATTGTCAGTGACGCATGTCCCCGTGCTCTACACGCAAGCCATGAAAGGGTTGCGGGTGGTTGAAAACGGAATCTATTTGGATGGTACTTTCGGGCGTGGGGGGCACGCGCGTGGGGTGCTGCAACAGCTCGGCCCCGGAGGTCGACTGCTAGTGATGGATAAGGATCCAGAAGCGATCGCAATGGCTGCGCGTGCGTTCAGCTCCGATCCGCGCGTAGTCATCCGTCATGGCAGCTTTGCTTCGCTCGCACAGGTGGCTGCGCCACAGTCTTTGGATGGAGTGTTGTTCGACTTGGGAGTGTCTTCACCACAGTTGGATGTGGCTGAGCGCGGTTTTTCTTTTGTTAAGGATGGTCCGCTCGACATGCGCATGGATCCGGAGATCGGAGAGAGTGCGGCGCAGTGGCTGGCACGTGTGCCCGAGCGTGAAATCGCTGATGTACTTTGGACCTATGGCGAGGAGAAGCAGAGCCGTCGTATTGCTCGTGCGATCGTCGCGTATCGTGCTAAGCAGCCGTTATTACGTACCGTGCAGTTGGCTGAACTGATTGCATCGGTGATGTTACGCAGCAAGTCTGGTGCCCATAAATCCAGGATTCATCCTGCTACGCGCAGCTTTCAGGGGATCCGTATCCATGTGAACTGTGAATTGCTGGATTTGGAGGTTGGTCTTGAGGCGGCACTTGCCGCATTACGCCCAGGCGGGCGGTTGGTCGTGATCAGTTTTCACTCGCTGGAGGACCGTATCGTCAAGCAGTTCATCCATCGTCATGCCAAAGTGCCGTTTGGCAACCGCCGCCTGCCTGAGATGCAGACCTTCGTGCCGCTATTGCGCATTATCGGTCGTTCGATCCAGGCCGATGACGATGAATTAGTGGTTAATCCACGTGCACGCAGTGCGGTGCTGCGGGTGGCTGAGAAGTTGGATAGGTTGGAGGTGGTGCAATGAGCCGCCTTCTGTTGATTGTTCTGTTGGCGTGCACAGTCGCCTCGGCGATCGGTGTGGTTTATATGCGCCACCTGCATCGCAAGCTGTTCGTTGAACTGTCCCATGCCGAGCGGGTCCGTGATGATTTGAATATCGAGTTTGGTCGATTGCAGTTGGAGCAAGCGACCTGGGCCGAAGCCAATCGGGTTGACCAGGTTGCACGTGAGCGTCTGGGGATGAAATTCCCGGAAAGCAACGAGATTGTCGTGGTGCGTCCATGAAGACCAGCCACAGTCGCTTCCGCAGTCATTTCAATCTGCGTGGCCGGCTGCTGCTGGTGGGTACGGCACTGGCGCTGTGTTCACTGACGTTGATCGCTAGTGCAGCCTACGTGCAATTGATCAATAGCGATTTCTACCAGCGTCAGGCTGAAGCGCGTTACTTGCGTGAGCTGCCGATTCCAACCTCACGCGGCATGATTACAGATCGCAATGGTGAGCCGTTAGCGGTCTCCACACCGGTGGAATCGATTTGGGCAAACCCACAGGAACTGCTGCGTAATCCTGATTGGATCCCGAAACTGGCCAATGTACTGCAAGCCCCGGTGGATGAACTCACCACTCGTTTGTCGCAGAAGGCCGATAAAGAGTTCATGTACCTCAAGCGCAGGATTAACCCGGATGTTGCACACCGCATTCTTGCGTTAAAAATTCCTGGGGTGTTTACACAGCGTGAGTTCAGGCGTTTTTACCCTCAGGGTGAGGTGATGGCTCATGTATTGGGTTTTACCAATATCGATGACCGTGGCCAGGAAGGTTTGGAGCTGGCATTCGATGACTGGCTGCGAGGTAAGCCTGGCAGCAAGCGTGTGGTACGTGATGCACGCGGCGCCATTGTGGAGAGTGTGGATTTGATCCGATCGGCGCAGCCGGGCAAGGACCTGGTCTTAACGCTCGACCGTCGTATCCAATACCTTGCTTATAAGGAACTGCGCAACGCCATTATCGAAAATCAAGCCGCTGGCGGTTCGATTGTGGTGATGGCTGTGGACACTGGCGAAATTCTAGCCATGGTCAATCTACCGACCTACAACCCTAACGCGGTGACCGGGATTAACTCCTCAGCGCAGCGTAACCGCGCGGTGACGGATCTGATCGAGCCAGGCTCGACGATGAAGCCGCTGACGATTGCGACCGCGTTGCAAGCTGGTGTGGTGACTCCCGATACGGTCATTGATACCAATCCTGGTTATCTGTCATTGGGGCGCTTTACCATCCGTGATGTGCCGCGTAACAACGGTGTGCTCAATGTAACTGGCGTGATTACGCGCAGCTCCAACATCGGTGCCGCCAAGATCGTCGCCAAGGTGCCGGACCAGACGTTCTACCAATTGATTCAAGGCTTTGGTTACGGTACGGCACCTCATAGCGGCTTTCCTGGTGAATCCAGCGGGGTGTTGCCTTTACCGGCACGCTGGAGCGGTACCTCCAAGACCACGATGTCTTACGGTTACGGCCTGTCTGTGACGCCGTTGCAAATTGCACAGGCGTACGCGGCGTTGGGTAACGGCGGCAAGCTGATCCCACCGACTTTTGTGAAAGGCCAGCATGCCGAAGCACGCCAAGTGATCGACTCCCAAGTTGCACGCCAAGTGATTGGCATGATGGAAACCGTGGTTACCCGTGGAGGTGCTAAGGCCGCCGCGATCCTCGGCTACCATGTTGCCGGCAAGACGGGCACGGCGCGCAAAACGGGTGCTAATGGCTACGAATCCGGCCATTACAACGCGCTGTTTGCTGGTTTGGTGCCGGCCACACACCCGCGCTTCGCTACCGTCATTGTGATCAACGATCCGCAGGGCAAGGTCTACTACGGCGGGTTGGTGTCTGCACCAGTGTTCCGCCGGGTCATGGAGGGAGCACTACGGCTGATGGATGTGTCTCCCGACGATATTCAATCATGGCTGGCTGCGCAGGTTGCTGGCAAAACCGGACGGACGCCAGCGCGGCAGATCGAGCTCGATCCGGCGTTGGTACCCGATGCTGCCGACGAGGTGGCCGCTGGGATTCCTACTGTGGTTGCACCATCCCCGTCTCCGATGCAGAGAAATAACCAATGAGGCGTTTCATGCCATTGGCGCAGCTGTTGCCTGATATTCCGCAAGCGCGTGATGTCGTTATCTCTGGTTTAGTCATGGATAGCCGCGAGGTGCAGCCAGGCGATGCTTTTGTCGCGATTGCAGGGTTCGGCGCCCATGGGTTGGGTTTCATTGAGCAGGCGTGTGCCAAAGGTGCAGTGGTGATTTTGTTTGAGCCGCCTGCACCAGAGGGGTTACCAGTGCCTGACGAGGCGATTGCAGTGCCTGGATTGCGTGGGCGTCTGGGTGCGATGGCGGACCACTTCCACGGCCATCCGTCGCAAGAGATGACTATGGTCGGTGTCACTGGCACCAATGGTAAGACCTCCACTGTGCAATTGTTGGCGCAGGCTTGGCATCGTCTGGGCGTGCGCAGTGCGACCTGTGGAACACTCGGTGTGGGTTTGTACGATCAGGCCGTACCGACGGGTTTCACGACGCCGCTGGTGTTGCAACTGCATCAGTGTCTGGGACAGCTACGTGATGCTGGCGCGCAGGCGGTGGCGATGGAAGTCAGTTCGCATGCACTTCACCAGGGACGCGTAGACGGCGTGCGCTATGACGTGGCGGTGTTTACCAATCTGACACGTGATCACCTTGATTATCACGGTGACATGGAGCACTACGGTGCAGCCAAGGCTCGGCTCTTCACGTACAACGATTTGCAGGCAGCGGTGATCAACGTGGATGACCCCTTTGGTGTCCGCCTGTTGCATGGTGTGGCCCATGGGGTGCGCCGGATCGCAATCAGCTCACGTGGTCACACGCATGCCGATGTAGGGGCGCAGCATCTGAGTCTGAATGCTCAGGGTATCGCGTTCGATCTGGTGATCGGCACTCACCGTTTGCCGGTGCATTCACCCCTGATGGGGCGTTTCAACGTTGATAATCTGCTTGCGGTAGCCGGTGTTTTATATGCGTTGGACCATGCTCCGACCGAGATCGCTGCGGTGCTGTCGCAGTTGCAGCCGATTCAGGGTCGGATGAATCGCCTTGGCGGTCATGATGGGCAGCCTCTGGTGGTTGTCGATTACGCACATACACCCGATTCGCTGGAGCAGGTGCTGTCCAGTTTGAGCAGTCATGCCTGTGGCCGTTTGATTTGTGTGTTTGGCTGTGGTGGTGAACGCGATAGCGGCAAGCGCCTGCAAATGGCTGCTATTGCCGAGAAAAAAGCCGATGTCGTGTTCGTGACCGACGATAATCCGCGTGGTGAAGATGGTGACCGCATTGTCGCCGACATTCTGGCCGGTTTTGTTCATCCCGAAGCCGTAAAAGTGCAGCGTGACCGCTCTGCTGCGGTTGCTGCAGCCATTGGTATGGCCAGCGCAGATGACATCGTGTTGATTGCTGGCAAAGGTCACGAGCAATACCAGGAAGTGGCTGGGGTGCGGCATCCGTTCGACGACACCGAGGTTGCGATGCGCATGCTTGCGGTCATGTCGGTGCAGGAGGGTCCCTGATGAGGCGTACACCACTTTCATTAATTGCGCATTGGACTGGCGGTTACCTGCATGGTGAAGATGTCATGGTGTGCGCCATCGGTCATGACACCCGTGCGCTGGATGTTGGCGTGTTGTATGTGGCGTTGCGCGGCCAGTGCTTCGATGCCCATGCATTCTGTGCCGAAGCGTTGGCACGCGGTGCGGCGGGGTTATTAGTCGATCACGTGTTGCCAGAACTGGATATCCCTCAGGTCGTTGTGGCCGATACTGAGCGTGCACTTGCGGCGGTTGCTGCAGCATTGCAGCGTGACCGCACTTCCGTTGTGTTGGCATTGACTGGTTCCAATGGAAAAACCAGTGTTAAAGCACTGCTTGTGTCGATCTTGGAGCATGCCGCGGCGCAGAACAGTGCAGTGGTCTACGCGAACTCCGGCAACCGCAACAACGAGATCGGCCTGCCGTTGGCAGTGATTGCTGCCCCCGATGATGCCGATTTTGTGGTGTACGAGATGGGGGCTGGCAAGTTGGGTGACATCGGTTATTTGACTGGCATCGTTCCGCCGGATGTGGCGTTAGTCAACAACATCGCACCGGCCCACTTGGAGCGCATGGGCAGCCTGCTTGGTGTGGCGCGTACCAAAGGTGAGATCTATGCCGCGTTGCGGCCTGGTGGTACCGCTGTGATCAATGTCGATGATGCCTTTGCTTTGTGGTTTGAGCAGCAGTGTGTGCCGGCTGGCCGTGCAGTGTTGCGGTTCGGTTTGCAGGTGCCTGCTGACATTACTGCGTATCACCTGCAATTCAGTGAGGATCATGTGCGTTTTGTACTTGTTACGCCGCAGGGGGAGGTGCCGGTACGGCTGGCACTGACTGGACGTCACAATGTGTGTAATGCGCTGGCGGCGGCGGCCATGGCGCTGGTGGCTGGCATTTCGTTGACGCAAATTGCGACCGGTCTTGGTTTGGCCAAGCCGGTGGCTGGCCGCCAAGTCGCGCATGCATTACCCGGCGGTGCGGTATTGATCGATGATAGTTACAACGCCAACCCCGGTTCGTTAGACGCGGCGATCGACACGTTGACGACTGCTGTAGGTCCGGCGTGGTTGGTACTTGGCGACATGCGCGAGCTCGGTTTGGAAGGTATAGCGCTACATGCGGCGGCTGGACGTCGCGCACGCCAAGCGAAAGTAGCCCGGTTGTACGCGCTGGGTGAGTTGAGTGCCGTTGCGGCTCGAACGTTTGGTGAGGGTGGGTATGTGTTTGCTGATCATGCGGCGTTGGCGGCCGTGTTGTGGGATGACTTGAAGCGTGCTCAAGCCGAAGTGCCGCCACGCGTACTTGTGAAGGGCTCGCGGGGTAGTGCCATGGATAAGATTGTGAGCGCACTGTTGTCGAGTGCGGATGGTGCATCGCATGTTGCTTGAACTGGCCCGTTGGTTACAGCAATTTGAAAGTCTGTTCGGGTTGTTCAATTACCTGACATTCCGCAGCATCCTGGCGGCATTGACCTCATTATTGTTGTCGCTCTGGATAGGGCCGGTGTTGATCCGGAAGTTGTCCCAATTTAAAGGTGGTCAGCCGATCCGCCAGGATGGCCCAAAGATGCACTTTTCTAAAGCTGGCACGCCGACGATGGGCGGTTCCCTGATTCTGATGACAGTGACGTTATCGGTATTGTTATGGGGTGACTTGCGTAATCGCTACGTGTGGCTGGTATTGGCCGTGATGCTGTGCTTTGGTGCGATTGGTTGGTACGACGATTGGATCAAGCTTGCCAAGCGTGATCCGAACGGTCTGAAATCGCGCTGGAAGTACCTGCTGCAGTCGATCTTCGGTTTGGCGGCTGGCTTGTTTCTTTACTGCACTGCTGATGTGCCGGCGGCAGTCACTTTTTACATCCCCATGTTCAAGTCGATCGCATTACCGCTGACGGGTATTAGTTTTATCGCGATCACCTATTTTTGGATTGTTGGCTTCTCCAACGCGGTTAATTTGACGGATGGTTTAGATGGGTTGGCGATTATGCCGACAGTGCTAGTGGCGTGTGCATTGGGCGTATTCGCTTACGCTTCCGGGAACGTGTTGTTCTCCAGTTATCTGAAGATTCCTACGGTTCCTGGCGCTGGTGATTTAATCATTATCTGTGCGGCCATTGCTGGATCTGGCCTCGGTTTTCTGTGGTTTAACGCGTATCCGGCAATGGTGTTCATGGGCGACATCGGTGCACTGGCATTGGGTGCGGCGCTTGGCACGATTGCAGTGATCGTGCGGCAGGAGTTGGTATTAGTGGTGATGGGTGGCGTGTTTGTCATTGAAACGTTGTCGGTGATCATTCAGGTGGTCAGTTTCAAGTTGACCGGGAAGCGTGTGTTTCGTATGGCACCGATCCACCATCACTTTGAGCTTAAGGGTTGGCCGGAGCCGCGTGTAATCGTGCGTTTCTGGATTATCTCTGTGGTGCTGGTGTTGATTGGTTTGGCGACGTTGAAGGTGCGCTGATGAACGCTTTCTTGCGCCAGGCAACCCGACTTGAGGCCATTGGAGGCTGCTACGATCCGTGGCTGCTTGGTGCTGCTGTGGCGTTGGCTTCGCTTGGTGTGGTCATGGTGGCTTCCAGTTCGATCGAGCTGACCAATAGCCCGTTTTATTACCTGATTCGGCACCTCGTGTCCTTGAGTATCGGCATCGGTTTAGCGTTTTTGGCGATGCGTACTGAGCTTAAGAAGGTCGAACAATACAACCGCATGCTTCTTTTGATCTGCTTCGTGTTGCTGTTAATGGTGTTTGTGCCGGGATTGGGCAGCAATGTTAACGGCGCCAAGCGCTGGATCAATCTGGGTGTGTCCAAGTTCCAGACGGTCGAGGCGGTGAAGGTGTTGTATATCGTTTGGTTGTCCAGCTACCTGGTGCGCTTCCGTGACGATGTCAACGCGACTTGGCCGGCGATGCTTAAACCGCTGAGTGTGGTTGCTGTGTTGATTGGCTTGTTGTTGATGCAGCCAGACTTTGGTTCCTCAACGTTATTGCTGGGCATTACTGCCGGGATGTTGGTATTAGGCGGGGTGAATCTGCCAAAGATGTCGATGCCGATAGTTGTAGCGCTGGTGGTGCTCGTCGCGCTGGTGGTGTTCGAGCCATACCGTATGCGTCGTATGACGTCATTCATGGACCCGTGGGCTGATCAACGTGGGTCCGGTTATCAGTTGTCCAATGCGTTGATGGCGGTGGGCCGTGGCGAGTGGTTTGGTGTGGGTCTGGGCGCTTCGGTACAGAAGCTCAATTATTTGCCTGAATCGCACACTGATTTCATCTTTTCGGTGATTGCAGAAGAATTGGGTTTCGTTGGGGTATGTACGGTGATCGCGTTGTATACATTGCTAGTCGGACGCGCGTTCTGGCTAGGGATGCGTTGTGTCGAGATGAAGCGTCATTTCCCCGGTTATGTCGCTTTAGGGATTGCGTTATGGATCAGCTTGCAGAGTTTCGTCTCGATTGCTGTCAATCTGGGTATCTTGCCAACGAAGGGTCTGACTCTGCCGCTGATTTCCTCTGGCGGTTCGTCGGTGCTGATGACATGTGTCGCGATAGGGTTGTTGCTACGTGTTTCCTATGAGGTCGATCGAGCGGAGCGATTGCGCAAAAAATTGGTGTCTGCTGCTGATGAGGTTTTGCTGCACGAGGTTGCCGCTGTTCCCTTGGTCGCATCACAGCGTGGCATCAGCCGGATGCAGTCCCGCGTGGCATCAGCTTTTGGGAAGGTGCTATGGCCATAGTCGTCCAGGCTCCGGTGACACACTATCGTCCCGTCATGATTTTGGCTGGTGGTACCGGTGGTCATATCTTCCCGGGCCTGGCGGTGGCACGTGCGCTGCGAGCCCGTGATGTGCCAGTGGTATGGCTGGGTGCGATCGGGAAAATGGAGACCCATCTGGTACCAAAGCACGGCATTGAAATCGAGACAATCCCAATCGCCGGCTTGCGCGGTCGTGGCATGTTGGCCTTGCTTGGGGCACCTATGCGAGTGTTTCGCGCGATTTGTGCCGCAAGTGTTGTGTTGCGTCGCTACCGCCCACGCGTTGTGATCAGCTTTGGTGGTTTCGCTGCTGGCCCCGGTGGTATTGCAGCACGCTTTATGCGCCTGCCTTTGATCGTGCACGAACAGAATCGTGCACCTGGGATGACCAATAAGATCCTCGCGCGTGTTGCCGGACGCGTGCTGGCAGGCTTTCCTGGCAGTTTCGTCGGTGAGGAGGTGGTTGGCAATCCAGTGCGCGAGGACATTGCTGCGCTGTCTGCGCCGGCGGTGCGTTTTGCTGGCCGCAGTGGTCCGGTGCGTTTGTTAGTCCTTGGGGGCAGTCAGGGCGCACGTGCAATGAATCAAGCTTTGCCGGTGGTTTTGGCGATGCTGTCTGATGTGGCAGTGGAGGTGCGCCATCAGTGCGGCGAAACATTGTGTGCTGAAGCGGAGATGGCCTATGCACAAGCAGGTGTCGCTGCTCGTGTTGAACCGTTTATCAATGACATGGCTGCAGCTTACGCCTGGGCCGACTTGGTGGTGTGTCGTGCCGGTGCCTCAACGTTGGCTGAGTTGTGTGCCGTCGGTATTGGTAGTGTGTTGGTGCCTTTCCCAGCTGCGGTGGATGACCACCAGACTCGCAATGCCGAATATCTGGCCGGTGCCGGTGCTGCGCTGTTGCTTAAGCAGGACGACACGCTGAGTGTGCGACTGCAACCCGTGTTGCGTGCCTTGTTGACTGATCCGATACGTCGCTTGGCGATGGCTGAGATTGCACGTGGATTGGCTAAATCTGATGCCTCAGAGCGTATTGCTGACATTATTCTTGAGGAATCCATATGAGGCGAGGAATCGACACCAAAATCGTTGGGTGCAGTGCTCGAAGTGAGGCTCGTTTGTGATTCGTCGTCTCCAAGACAATGGCGATTTGATCCGCACGTTCCCACGCGTGCATTTCGTTGGTATTGGCGGTGCCGGCATGAGCGGTATTGCTGAGGTGATGTTGACGTTGGGTTACGAGGTATCCGGTTCGGACAATGCCGATAATGCGGCGACCCGACGTTTGGCCACACTTGGTGCGCGGGTGATGCGTGGTCACTCAGCGGCCAATGTGCTTGGTACCGACTGCGTGGTGGTGTCCAGCGCGATTCGCGAAGATAACCCCGAATTGATGGAGGCGCGTAGTCAGCGTATCCCGATCATGCCGCGTGCGGCGATGTTGGCCGAGTTGATGCGTTTTCGCCACGGCATTGCCGTGGCCGGTACGCACGGTAAGACGACGACGACCAGTCTGATTGCGGCAGTGCTCAGTGAGGGAGGGCTGGATCCGACTTTTGTGATCGGTGGTCAGTTGCTTGCTGCTGGTGCTAACGCCAAGCTCGGTGCCGGTCAATGGTTGGTGGTTGAAGCTGACGAAAGCGATGGTAGTTTCCTGCGTTTGAATCCGCTCGTGGCGGTGATTACCAATATCGATGCCGATCACTTGGAGAACTACGACAACGACTTTTCTCGCATAAAAGAAGCGTTTGCGGAGTTTCTGCAGCGCCTGCCGTTCTATGGACTGGCGTTGTTGTGCATTGATGATCCTGAAGTGATGGAGTTGGCGAGCAAAACGACACGTCATGTGATGACTTACGGCATCAATGCTGCTGCTGATGTGCGTGCCGAAGAGGTGATTCAAGAGGGTGCCCACATGTGTTTTACGCTGTGTCTTCCTGAGGGCAATAGTATCCCGGTGACGCTGGCATTGCCTGGGCGTCACAACGTACTCAATGCCTTGGCTGCCGCTGCAATAGGGTGGCAGTTGGGTGTGCCGCCGCAGATTATTGGGCGTGCATTGAAGAGCTTTGTTGGTATCGGCCGTCGTTTTAATGATTTAGGAGAAATCGCCATTGGAAATGGTGCATGTGTTCGTTTGATCGACGATTATGGCCATCATCCGCGTGAATTAGAGGCGGTGTTTGCGGCCGCGCGGGGGGGGTGGCCGGACAAGCGTCTGGTGGTTGCGTTTCAACCGCATCGCTACAGTCGTACCCGCGATCAATTTGACGCATTCGCTGCGGTGTTGAGCAGTGTCGATGCACTCGTGCTGAGTGAGGTTTACCCGGCTGGTGAAGTGCCAATTCCGGGTGCTGATGCTAAGTCGCTGGCGCGTGCGATCCGCGCACGCGGACGCAGTGAGCCGGTAGTGGTCGGCCAAGTCGCTAGTTTGGTTGAGGTATTACCGGATGTGCTGCAGGACGATGATCTGCTGTTGATGATGGGCGCTGGCGACATTGGTTACATCGCTCAGCGGATCGCTCATGCTGGCTTTGGAGGTATTGAAATATGAGCCTATTTTCACTTGCTCCACGCTACACCAATCCGGCTGTGTTCGGTCGTGTTGCAGTGCTTTTTGGGGGGACATCTTCTGAGCGTGAGGTGTCTCTGCATTCTGGTCACAACGTGCTGGAAGGATTGCGCGCGCGCGGGGTCAATGCCCAGCCGGTAGATGGGATTCCGGCACTGGCTCAGGCGCTGGTAGAACGGCGTTTTGACCGTGTGTTCAATGTGCTGCACGGCCATAATGGTGGTGGTGAGGATGGTGTGGTGCAGGGTTTGATGCAGGCTTTTGGTGTGCCATACACCGGCTCGGATGTGCTTGGTTCGGCGCTGAGTATGGATAAAGTGCGTACCAAGCAGATTTGGCTTTCTTTGGGTTTGCCTACGCCGCGTTATGCGAGTTTGAGTGCTCGTGCCACTGCTGTTGAGGTGCGTAAGGCGGCTGAGATGCTGGGTTTGCCGGTGATCATTAAACCGGCTAAAGAAGGATCCAGTGTTGGTGTTAGTCGCGTGTTTGCGCTGGAGCATTTAGAGGAGGCGGCCGCTTCAGCGGGGCGTTACGATGGCGAGCTGCTGATGGAAGAGCTGATTGAAGGCGATGAATTGACGGTGGCGATTCTCGGTGAAATGGCGTTGCCGTCCATTCGGATCGTTCCTCAGGGACAGTGGTATGACTATAACGCCAAGTACATTGCTGAAGACACTCAGTATCTGTGCCCGGGTTTGGACGGTGTTGATGAGGCTGAAATCGCTCGACTTGCCTTGGCTGCATTTCGTGCTGCCGGTTGCCGTGGTTGGGGTCGTGTGGACGTGATGCGTGACGGTGCGAGTGGCCGCTTTTTCTTACTGGAAGTAAATACTGCTCCTGGTATGACAGCCCACTCGTTGGTACCCAAGGCAGCGAGCCAACTGGGTATCGGCTTTGATGACTTGGTATGGCGGGTTCTGGAGCAGACGCTGTGAGTTGCTTTGATATCCGTACGGGTGTGCGACAGAACGGGTGTGCATGTTGTGCTGGCAGCGTTGTGATGTGCGTGTTTTGCGTATCGCACGCTTGGAGTGCCATCGTATGAACACTGTGCTGCGTATCCTGGCTTGGTTGTTGGCGATGACGCTAGTGGTATTACCGGTGGTCGCTGTGCTCAATGGTTGGGTGGGCACTGAGCGCTGGCCGTTGGCCAAGCTGCGTGTGACCGGCGATTTTAAGCGTGTTTCACCGGAGCAACTGCGTGCAGTGGTATTACCTTACGTACGCTCCGGTTTCTTTGCGGTGCAGTTGCAGCAGGTCCAGGATGCAATTGAGCGTCTACCATGGGTGGAACGTGCGCAGGTCAGTAAGCGCTGGCCGGATGTGTTGGAAGTCATGGTGATTGAACATCAGCCGTTCGCGCGCTGGGGAGCTGACCGGATGTTGTCCGAACAGGGGCGGTTGTTTCCTGTGCCGGGGGGGCTCAAAGATCTCAAGCTCCCACAGCTTGGTGGTCCAGACAGTAAGGTCACGGAGGTGATAGCACTGTATAAAGTCTCGGGTGCGCTGTTTGCGTCGACCGGATTGGATGTGAGCTGGTTGGAGATGGATGCACGGGGTAGTTGGTCGCTGGGATTAAGTAACGGTCTGCAGATTCTGGTTGGTCGCGACGATACAAGGGAGCGACTGCAACGCTTCGCTCGAGTGTTGCCGCAATTGTTGGACCCGCAGCATCCGGTCGTGCGCGCTGATCTGCGCTATACCAATGGGTTCACTGTCGTGCGTGGTCCTGCCTCTGTTGCTTTCAGCGTTGAGAGTAGGTTGTCTGAAGCGATGTTTGCGTCGGCATCGCAGCGGGTGACGTCGTGTGTGCAGTTTGGTCGGCAGCCGTTCATCGCGTTTCAGTCCGTATTTCCTATTTGCAGCTTTGGCACATGAACCGTAAAGGTGAAAAATCTCTAATTGTTGGATTGGACGTCGGCACGTCCAAAGTGGTTGCGCTGGTTGGCGAGTACTCGCCAGGCAACTTGATCGAGGTGATTGGTATCGGCTCGCATGAATCGCGGGGGCTCAAGCGGGGCGTGGTGGTGGATATCGAGTCAACGGTGCAGTCGATCCAGCGCGCTGTTGAAGAAGCTGAGCTGATGGCTGGTTGTGAGATTCGATCGGTGTACGCTTCAATTTCTGGGAATCATGTGCAATGCAAAAATTCCCCAGGCATTGTGCCAATCCGTGATGGAGAGGTGACTTGGAATGATTTGGAGCGCGTGCTCGACGCGGCCAAGGCGGTGGCGATTCCGGCAGATCAACGTATTTTGCATGCGATTCCGCGTGAATACGTGTTGGACGATTCACAGGAAGGTATCCGTAACCCGGTTGGTATGACTGGTGTGCGCCTTGAGGTGCATGCGCACTTGGTGGTGTGCGCGCAGTCAGCCGCGGCCAACATCATCAAATGTGTACATAAGTGTGGTTTGCAGGTGGACGACTTGGTGTTGTCTTCGTTAGCGTCCGCGGTGGCGGTCTTGACTGCTGACGAGCGTGAATTGGGTGTAGTGTTGGTCGACATCGGCGCCGGTACCACTGATTTAGCAGTCTACGTGCATGGGGCGATTTGCCATACGGCTTCTTTGCCGATCGCTGGTGACCATGTGACCAACGATATTGCGCATATGTTGCGTACCCCAACACCGGAAGCTGAGCAGATCAAAGTGCGTTATGCATGTGCGTTGGCTCAGTTGGCTATGGCTGAGGAGTCCATCCAGGTGCCCTCGGTGGGTGACCGGCCGCCACGGCGTATGCCCCGTGCTTCGCTGGCACAGGCGGTGCAGGGGCGTTATGAGGAAATCTTTGAAATGGTGCAGGCTGAATTGCGCCGTTCGGGATTCGAGGAGTTGGTCCGTGCCGGCATGGTGCTGACGGGCGGCGCTTCGAAGATGGAGGGTGTTGTTGAATTGGCCGAGGAAATGTTGCAAATGCCGGTGCGTGTCGGCATTCCGCAGCATGTCACCGGCTTGGGCGAAGTGGTCGGCAATCCAGTGCATGCTTCTGGCGTGGGCTTATTGCTGATGGGCAGTCAGATGGAACGCCCGCGCCGCCCATCGTTACCGACCGGGCGGGTGGGCACTTTCTTCAAGAAGTTGAAGAACTGGTATAGGGGTGAATTTTGACCGGACGATGGAAAGAGCCTGTTTCGTTCCCAAGAGCAGGTCATAGCAACGACATGGATAAGCGCCGTCAGGCGTGGCAGTACATCACAACCAGAAAACGCCGTCGAGGTTCCGGGTGCAATCCCCAGCTCGTTTCCCCGTCGGCACGACAAGCTACAATGAGGACATGGACATGGCACATTTTGAACTGATTGAGAAAATGGCTCCGAACGCGGTAATTAAGGTCGTTGGTGTTGGTGGTGGTGGTGGTAACGCCGTGGCACACATGGTTAATAGCACTGTCGATGGTGTGGAGTTCATCATTGCTAACACTGACTCACAGGCGATTAAAAACTGTGGCGCCAAGCTGCAATTACAGCTTGGTGCTAACGTGACCAAAGGTCTGGGCGCAGGGGCCAATCCTGAAGTCGGCCGTCAGGCTGCACTGGAGGATCGTGAGCGCATCATTGATGCCCTTCAGGGGGCGGATATGGTGTTCATTACTGCCGGTATGGGTGGAGGCACTGGTACCGGGGCTGCTCCGGTAGTAGCGCAATTAGCCAAAGAGATGGGTATCCTCACAGTGGCTGTCGTGACCAAACCGTTCCCGTTCGAGGGGCGTCGTCGCATGCAAGTGGCGTTGAAAGGTATCGAAGAGCTGAATCAGCACTGTGATTCTTTGATTACCATACCGAATGAGAAGCTAATAACGGTGCTTGGCCGCAATGCAACGATGATTCAGGCGTTTCGTGCCGCTAACGACGTGTTGCAAGGGGCTGTGCAGGGCATTGCCGATTTGATCGTGCGGCCAGGTTTGATCAATGTTGACTTTGCCGATGTACGTACCGTGATGTCTGAAATGGGGCTGGCAATGATGGGTACAGGTTCGGCCCGTGGTGACGACCGTGCTCAAGCCGCAGCCGAGGCTGCAGTTCAGAATCCTCTGCTGGATGACGTTAACTTGGCTGGTGCCAACGGTATTCTGGTTAATATCACTGCTGGTTCGGATTTCACCATGGCTGAGTTTGATGAGATTGGCCGCACGATTGATGGTTTCGCTTCCGAAGATGCGACTGTGGTGGTTGGTACCGTGCTTGATCCAGATATGCAGGACGAAGTGCGTGTTACTGTGGTTGCGACTGGCTTAAGTCGTGCCGTGCCACGTACGGCGCAGCGTCCGGAGCAGCGCGCGCCAGTCAAACTCGTGCGGAACGCGACGACCGGCCAGGTCGAATTTGGCGACTTGGACAATGGGGGCGATGTGGTATCGCGAGCGGTGGGTGGGTCCCTGGGTTTAGGTTTGGCGTTGCGTCGCTCGAGTACCGATACAGCGTCCAGTTCAGCTGCTTCGGCACCAGTGACTGCTGAATTGCCGAGCGATTATCTAGATATTCCTGCATTTTTGCGTCGTCAAGCTGATTAATGCTTTGCATGGTAATCAATGTGGCTCACTGATGGCTGAAGCTGTCTGTGGTAAGTGGAGCTTTCTAAGATGCGTATGAGGTGATGTGCTGCAATTGCCCAGAGTAATATGACAACGTTATCTCAGTGGCCGACTTCTGTTGCCCGGGTGCAGTTGTCGGCCATCTACGTGCTTCGCCAGTGACGCGCGCTTTATATGCTGCCATAACTTCTGCGTCTCAGTGGTTTTGGCCGCTGTATGTGTCTGTTGTTATTCGTATGTCCGCGTACTGTTAAGATTTAGAGCATTATCTCTTGTGACCAAATACGGTGGGTTCAACTTCTCGCCTTGCTTCTTTACTTTTTTCAGACTTCCATCCATGACCCAGCAACGTACCCTCAACAACACGATTCGCGCGACCGGTGTTGGTCTGCACAGTGGCAATAAGGTCCACATCACTCTCCGTCCCGCTCCGGTGAACTACGGTATCGTGTTCCGACGTGTGGACCTGGAGCCTGTCGTTGAAATCCCCGCTAGTGGGGATTTAGTGACCGAGGTGATGTTGTGCACCGGCTTGACTTGCAAGGGGGCTAAAGTACAGACGGTCGAACATTTGATGTCTGCCTTTGCCGGGCTTGGTATCGACAACGCCATTGTGGATCTGTCGTCGGCTGAGTTGCCGATTATGGATGGTTCTTCCGCACCGTTTGTATTTCTGTTGCAGTCGGCGGGTATCTTCGAGCAGGACGCCCCCAAGCGCTTCATCCGTATTAAACGCTTGGTCGAAGTGCGCGAAGGGGACAAAATCGCCAGGTTTCACCCGTACGATGGTTACAAGCTGGGGTTCACCATTGAGTTCGATCACCCAATGATCCCGCGCAGACAGTCGCATCATGAAATTGAGTTTTCTACTCCGGCTTATATCAGGGAAATTTCTCTAGCGCGCACTTTCGGTTTCATGCATGACTTGGAAGATATGCGTGAACGTAACCTTGGGCTGGGCGGCTCAATGGACAATGCGATTTTGCTTGACGAGTTCCGTGTGCTCAATGAGGATGGCTTGCGCTATGGCAACGAGTTCGTGCGTCACAAAATACTCGATGCAATTGGTGATCTTTACTTGATTGGCGGCCCGATTTTGGGTGCTTACGAAGCTTTTAAGTCTGGTCATGCGCTGAACAATAAGCTGGTTCGTGCTGTACTTGCGGATCAGACTGCTTGGGAGTGGATCAGTTTTCCGAGTTCAGTCGCTGCGCAGCCGCCTGTCGCCTACACTCATCCAGCTTGCATTTGAATCATTCTCAGAAAACTTGACGATATGATTCTTAATCAATGATTTCTTAATCTATAAATAACGAATCAATAGCCGATACCGGTTACGATGCCACGGGTCGTGTGGTTCCAATCTCGTAAGCTTTTGCGCTTCGGTAGAGAATCACCGGCTCTCAAATCTCAGCGTTTCTGCGGATGTTTGATCCATGAAGGGCTCTCAAAGCTTCTTGCAGGCCTTTTGGAATCTCTGCATTAACAAGTCCGTTTGCTTCCTTTAGATATTCCTTAGTGAAGGGTAGGAGAGAGGGTAGGATTTTGATGATGACCTGAGTGGCCATTAATCCGATGGATCGGGCAGCGTCGAGAAGTTGGGATTCGGAAAGCCTTAGTTTGGTGTGCCAAGCTGCTGACTCGACCAGAAAAACGAGCTTTTTACCATTGACATTGGCTAGTCTGCATTGGCTTGCTAGGGTTGCTGGTAGATGGGAGCGCAACTGCTGATCTAGCCTATCGAGCCATATGGCTCGTTGGAAGGTAGGGATCGTTTTTTCGTTCAGTATCGCTTCAAGGGCGGTCTGAAAGGAGGAATGGCTGTTAGCGTTGGATTTCAGATTAGACATGAAGAAGTCTTATGGCATTAAAAAGAATCATACTTAAATCCCATGAAACTCGAGTTCAGTGCTTTGTGCGTCAGATGCGTGACTTCGCAGAGCAGCGTCCACTCATTGTTTTGGGGACCGTGTTGGGGATTGGTGTGCTAAGTGGTGTTGGTACTGGTGCAGCGTTGGGGATGGTGAACAATGCACGGTTGCAGGCTAAAGTGGAGTGGCAGCAGGTTGAATTGGAACATCTTCGTGGCACTTCTCAGGCGCAGGTTAATGCGTTAGCCGCGCGTCTGGGTGAATTGCAGGCTCAGGCCAACCGTCTTAACGCGCTTGGTACACGTTTGACCGAAATGGGTAAATTGCAGAACGGTGAATTCAAGTTTGATGATCCAGTTGGACTCGGTGGTCCTGAAACTCCAATGCATGACATGCCTGTCAAGGATCTCAAGGAGAGTTTAGGGCAACTTGAGCAGCAATTCTCTGGTTCTGGTCAGCAATTGAGTGTGCTTGCTTCGCTATTGTTTAATAACCAGATCGAACAAAATGCGGTGCCTTCGCGGTCACCGGTCCGCAACACCTACATTACCTCCAGCTTTGGCCGCCGTGCTGATCCGTTCAATGGCGGTGTTGCTGAACATAAGGGGGTAGACTTTCACGCTAGTGTTGGTAGCTCGGTCATGGCGGTGGCCGAAGGCGTGGTTAGTTATGCTGGTTATCGCAATGGCTACGGTAACGTAGTTGATGTTGACCATGGTAATGGTTACGTGACCCGCTACGCGCATAATTCGCGATTGACAGTAAAGGTCGGCGATCTGGTCCGAATCGGGCAGGAGGTTGCTAAAGCGGGTTCCACCGGGCGCTCCACAGGAGCTCACGTGCATTTCGAAGTATGGAAGGATGGGGTGGTGATGAATCCAATTAAATTTCTAGGTAATGGGAGCACTCCGGTGGGTCGCTACCGTCGTGGCTGAAAGCTAGTGATATTGGGTTGAATTCACGGGGGACTGCCCCGAGCTACAATGTGGATTGACCACGAACAGGGTGCAGTGCGCCCTGTTTTTGCTGACGGCGTTCCGATCCCCTAAGGATCCGGCGTCTAATAGACCGTTCCTTTTCAACCGGTTGCCTCAATGATCAACAGTTTGCTTACCCGCGTTTTTGGCAGTCGCAACGAACGCCAGCTTCGCCAACTCAACTCCATCGTGGCCAAGATCAACGCTTTGGAGACGGAATTGCAGAAGCTTCCCGACAAGGCGCTGCAGGCTAAGACTACGGAATTCAAACAGTCCATCCAAGACGGTAAGTCGTTGGATAAATTGCTGCCTGAGGCCTTTGCAGTATGCCGTGAGGCCAGTCGCCGCGTGCTAGGTATGCGCCACTACGACGTGCAGTTGATCGGTGGCATGGTGCTGCATTTGGGCAAAATTGCCGAGATGCGTACCGGTGAAGGCAAGACCCTGGTGGCGACGTTGCCAGTCTATTTGAATGCACTGGAAGGCAAGGGCGTACACGTGGTGACCGTGAACGATTATCTGGCTCGCCGCGATGCTGCCCATATGGGCAGGCTGTACAACTGGTTGGGTTTGAGCGTGGGTGTGGTTTATCCAGGGATGCCACATAGTGACAAGCATGCTGCCTACCGTGCTGACATCACCTACGGCACTAATAATGAGTTTGGCTTCGATTACCTGCGGGACAATATGGCGCTGTCTAAAGCTGATCGTTACCAGCGTGGGTTGCATTATGCGATTGTTGACGAAGTGGACTCGATCCTCATCGACGAAGCCCGTACTCCGCTCATCATTTCTGGTCCGGCCGATGAGTCGCCGGATCTTTATATCCGAGTAAATCGCATCATTCCACATCTGACCCGGCAGAAGAACGAGGAAGCAGAGGGCGACTACTGGGTTGACGAAAAGAGCAAGCAAGTGCATCTGTCCGAGGTTGGTATGGAACGTGCCGAGGAACTGCTCCATCAAGCCGGCATTCTGGGTGAAGGCGATGATAGTTTGTATGCTGCGCAGAATCTGAGCGTGGTCCACCATATCAACGCTGCGCTGCGTGCCCACGCGCTTTATCAACGCGATGTGGACTACATCGTTCGTGATGGTGAAGTAGTGATCGTCGACGAATTTACCGGACGCACCCTGTCAGGCCGGCGCTGGTCCGATGGTTTGCACCAAGCGATTGAAGCGAAGGAAGGTGTACCTGTACAACGCGAGAATCAGACGCTGGCATCGATTACCTTCCAGAACCTGTTTCGTATCTACAAAAAGCTGTCCGGCATGACAGGGACTGCGGACACAGAAGCTTATGAATTCCAGAATATCTACGGACTGGAAGTCGTGGTCATCCCAACCAACAAGCCGACCGTTCGCAAGGATTATCCCGATCAAGTCTTTCTTAACCGCAAGAGCAAGTTCAATGCAGTATTGGAAGACATCAAAGGCTGCGCTCAGCGTGGTCAACCGGTATTGGTTGGTACCACTTCTATCGAAATCTCGGAGATGTTGTCCGAACATCTACACAAGGCTAAGGTCAAGCACGAAGTCCTGAATGCCAAACAGCATGAGCGTGAAGCGACCATCGTTGCTAACGCTGGGCTTCCTAGTGCTGTGACAATTGCCACCAACATGGCTGGTCGTGGTACCGACATTGTTCTTGGCGGTTCGCTTGATGCTGTACTGGCTGAACTCGGCCCGAATGCGAGCGAGGAAGATCGGTTTCGAGCAAAGAATGCATGGAACCGCCGTCACGAGGCAGTTAAGACTGCTGGTGGCCTGCACATTATAGGTACGGAGCGTCATGAGAGCCGTCGTATCGATAATCAATTACGTGGTCGTGCAGGACGACAGGGCGACCCGGGTTCGTCGCGTTTCTACCTGTCCCTTGAGGACAGCTTGATGCGTATCTTCGCTTCCGAATGGGTGCAGAAGGTGATGCGTTTGATGGGTATGAAGGAAGACGACGTTATCGAAGACCGTCGAGTGACTCGCCAAATCGAGAGGGCACAGCGTAAGGTTGAAGCTCACAATTTCGACATCCGCAAGAATTTGCTCGATTACGACGACGTCAACAACGATCAGCGTAAGGTGATCTACGCTCAGCGTGATGAACTACTTGATGCCGAATCGGTTAAAGAGAACATTGATAGTATCCGCCACGATGTGATTGACGTTCTGGTGGCGCGTTTCGTACCAGCCCATTCCATTGACGAGCAATGGGATTTGCCTGGTTTGCAGGCTACCCTGCAAAGTGAATGGGGTTTACATCTGCCACTGATAGAGATGCTCGAGGGTCGCGAGGAAGTCGACGCCGAGCGGATTACTCTTCTGGTGCAGGATGCGGTGGATAAACATTGTGCTGAAAGAGAGGCTTCTATCGGTTCCGAGACGATGCGTGCGCTGGAAAAGCATGTGATGTTGACGGTGCTTGACCAATGTTGGAAGGAACATCTAGCCACAATGGATTACTTGCGCCAAGGTATTCACTTGCGTGGCTATGCGCAAAAGCAGCCTAAGCAAGAGTACAAACGTGAAGCATTCGAGTTGTTCTCCGAAATGTTGGAGCATGTAAAGCGTGAGGTGATTGCCTCGCTCGCGCGGATGCGTATCCGTAGCGAGGAAGAAATGGCTGCGCTGGAGGAACAGGAGCGTCGTCAGATCGATGCCTTGTTACGTCAATCACAGTTTCAGCATCAAGAGTCGGGCGGCTACGGTGCCGATGATGACGTTGCTTCGTTACAGCGCCAGTCTGCCGGCCAAGTGGCGACCGTCGCCCAGGTCATTCGTGATACGCCCAAAGTTGGTCGCAACGATCCGTGTCCTTGTGGTAGTGGTAAAAAGTACAAACATTGCCATGGTCTAGTGACTTGAATTTCAGACCCCCGATCTTCAGAGATGCCTTGATGGGAGGCTTATTAGCTTTGAGGCATCGACTGTATTCGATGATCTCGCTGCAGATTGTTGGACCGTACACTCGTAGATTCCAATCCCGTTGGATGAATGCTTTGTTTGTGCTGGTGTGATTTTGTGTATTTCGGCTGTAGCCGCTGGTAGGCATCAGATTGGGTCCGTTGATAAATAACGATGCCGTTTAACTCTTTAGTTTTGGATGCAAGTTGGTTTGTATCGTTAAACACTTTGGGAGGGTTAAGTTGTTGCGGTGAAAGTGTGTGCTGAGCAGTTGCTATCTACACCGGTGTGGTGGGGCGGTGCGGAGCAACACACGTCAGGTGACGCAGATGTGTGTCGGAGTTGTGAAGTCAGTGCTGATGCTGTGAAATGATGAGAGCGAGCCGCTGCCACAAGCGCAGTCTCAGCAAAGTGAGCAAATGACACAGCATTACACGCTGTTTAAAGATGGAGTGGATAGTAGTTGCCGCCGCGTTTTCCTGAATTTCGACCGGACATTGCCGCATGTTCGAACCTGTCGTTTGATCTTAAATTGATGCGTCCATCGAGCAGTCCATCTGCTTTGGCTGTTGTGAGCGCTGCTCATGGCAATTGGGAGAATTGGCTCGGTCAGGGTGTTCCGTTTGACGATTGCAAGGTGAAGTACGGCGTCATCAGGTATTGATTGCACACGTGAAGTGACCGTTGCGGCGGTGATGAAGTAGCCTGGATACAGATATGATCGGCTTGGTTGATAGCCTTCACTAACACAGCGCTGCGATATTGGCAGTGCTATGTGTCAGTCCAGCACAAACGAGGTATGAGATGCGACGCTTGACGATCTTACTTTGGCTTGCGGTGTGTGGCTGCGTGGTGTCAGTGATGTACGGTGGAACGGTTGAGGCCCAAAATCCAGTGCCTGATGCACACTTTGTCGAGGCGCTCCACGGCGTTAACTGGCGTGGTTTGGAAACGCTCCAGCACATGCCGCAAGGGTTGGATCAGCGTAACTGGCGTGAGGTACTCGACCAGATGCAGAAGCTAGGCATTAATGCGATCCGTCTGCCGCTGTGTTCGGCCAGCTTGCATGGTGCGATGCCCGTCAACCTGGATCTTGGGCGCAATCCCGATCTGAAGGGACGTAGCGCGTTGGAACTTGCCGACGCGATCGTGGATGAAGCTGGGCAACGTGGTATGCGGGTCCTCCTGGCGTATCACGGTCTGGGGTGTGCCCTGAGTCAAGACCCGTTATGGTACAGCGCGGATGAACCAGAGCATCAATGGATTGCCGATCTACAATTCATCGCGTCGCGCTATCGTGCTCAACAAAAGGCGGTCATTGGCGTGGACTTGGCCGACATGGCATACAGCGGCGCACTTCAGGGTAGCGGTGATCTGGCGCGTGATTGGAACCGTGCCGCCGAGCGTGCCGCTGCTGCAATTTTGGCGATTGCTCCTGACTGGCTGATCGGTGTGCAGAGTGTTGCTGCCCATCCACCATGCTTGGATGCAGCCGCACCCATGTCCGATGACAACCTACAATCGCAGCATTGTGTACCGTTACACGTGCCTGATCGAAATGTGTTGTTGCTGCCGCGCTTAACGAGCAGTGGCCTCGATACTGAAGCTGAGCGTATTGCTTGGCATGCTGAGCTCGCCGCATTAGTGGGAAAGCATCCGGTGTTACCCAACTCCCTGGATGCCACGGATGCGGTACAGCTCGGGCATCGGGTGGATGCATTGCTGGCACTCGGCATACGCGATGGTTTTCATGCCTCTTGGATGACCTCAGCACAGGTGCCGTTTGGCATGTTGGATAAAGACGGGCGTACCCCACGGGTAGCATTGGTTGCGCAGCTGCATCGTTGGTGGGGGGTGAGCCGTGTGGATGTTGCCACTGAGAGTAATGCGAGTACGCATCAAACAGGGACAGATACCAGTGAATGTGTTGCGAGTGACAGCAGCATGCCGATTGATGGGTGGGACACCTCTTTCCGTGGTACTGCCACCTATACCTATTCTGGTTACAAGGGCGGCGCATTGATGCTGGATCCGATCCAGTCCGATGCGCATATCACCGCACTGAATCCCACTCAACTTAATCTGGGAGGGGTCCCCGCTGCGATGGCCGGTGCTTACCTGCGTGTGCAAGGTCCGAAGGGAAGCACGACCGTCTATGTAACAGATCGATATCCCACCGGATCTTCTGGTGGATTAGATCTTTCGCCGAACGCATTTGCCAGTATCGGCAACATCGCCCAGGGGCGTATCCCGGTGCAATGGAAAGTAGTCTCTGCACCGGTGAGCGGCAACGTGATGTATCGGGTGAAAAAGGGGAGCTCGGGATGGTGGGCAGCGATCCAAGTACGCCAGCATAGGTATCCAGTGCTCAAACTGGAGGTATGTCAGGATGGTGCCTGGTTGAATTTGCCAAAAAAGAATTACAACTACTTTGTCGGCAGCCGACTGGGTAACCAACCGTTGTCGATCCGCATGACAGACATCCGTGGCCAGACGCTTATCGATACGCTGCCTGGCTTGCCCAAGCATGCGGCCTCCAAAGCCTATGCTGTCGATGGGAATGTCCAGTTTTCCGAGTAAAGCCGACACTGCTTCAGGTTGTTGTTGCAGCTGAGTGGGGTGGCAGCCTGAATATTACCGCTGGCGTCGGTGCTCTTTGAGTACCTGATCCTGCTGTGAGCAGGCGGTTCATAGCCAGGACGGCTCTTGCCCCCAGAGACTTTTCACGTTTGTTGTTATCTGGACAATCGCGGTAACACTTACCGTCCTGTGATACTGATCCATGCTTGGCCGTTGTTGGTGCAAGCTTGGAAGGATTGGAACTCGATGCTGTAGGTAGGATGACGAGTGTGCCTTGCGCTGCTGATTGAAGCGTGTAAAACAGCTTTAAGTACACTGACCTCAGCGCGGCAGCTTGACTGATGTCTGGGAGTGACTCGATGTGATGTGACCGTGGACCCTTGCTCAGGATGGAGGGAGGTATCAGGCAGCACGTCGCATCGCTTGTCAGAGCGATCCGCAGGTGCTTAGCGAGTGTTTGCCGTGGCAGTGCCGCCCTTGATTGCTGAAGAGTGTCTGCGATCAGAGGTCACCACCCGGTGTTGACGTCAATGGCATGCTGAGCGTCATACAGGCATTGCTGTCGTCGTGTTGACAGAGTTCCGTTGTCGTCAGGATGTGTTGAAGATGTGCCTCTCCACTCTGACAGCGTGTGGTCGTGCTGATTGTTGTGTGTTGTTCGAGTCCTTGGGTTGGTGCATCTATCTGCTGATGGTCAACGGTGAGCGCAGCAAAAGACCCCGCATTACTGCAATATCGATTGCAGTAATGCCTACTCACTAACTAGATATTCCTCATCTGCCTGCACACGTGGTGTGAATCGGCATGCGCGTCTTCAGTGTCCGATGTATGGCTGTTAGCGGCGTTGTGCGATCACTCCATCCAGTGTCAGCGTGCTTCGAAAACCGGCTTTCTCCAATCGTCGTGCGACTTCGCGCGGCACATCACGGCCATGACTCAGCTGATTTGGTGTGCCGGTGTAGTGGAACAGATGTCCGCCACGGCGCAGTACCCGTGCCAACTGATCGTAAAAGCGTAGTGCGTATAACTCCCCGGCAATACTGAAGCGCGGAGGATCGTGCAGAATGGCGCCGAAACTGGCATCCGGCAAATCCTTGATGGCTTCCGCGATATCCCCACGGACCAACTGAAGGTGCTTGCTGACGTGTGCCACCTCCGGGTCTGGAGACCAGGGGTTGAGTGTGCGCAGCCACAGAACATCAGGATTCTTTTCAAACGAGCGGATGTGAATAGCGCCGGCTTCCAGACAGCAGGCTGCGAAATAGCCGAGTCCGCCGCAGGTGTCCAGCACCATCTTGCCTTGTGGCATGACCAGAGCCACTTTGCGTCGCGCGTCCTCGAAAGGAGACACTCGCATCGACGGTAGCATCTTGATGCCATCAATCTCGAAAGTGGGTGCCCCCCACGGAGTAGGGACCAGCTTGATCAGTGAGCCGCTGAAGCGCGAGATCGCCGCGAAGTCGTCACCGTCCCAGTAGTAAAGCGTGCGTTCCTTCAGTTGGCTTGGATACGGATAGGACTGCGTCTCTAAATGCCAGGCATCGGTATCGATCCGCACCTGCGCATGCGTGCGTTCCAGGTCAAATGAGCCTGACCATGTGGCCGCACCGCGGCTCCGTGCCTCTTGCAGTGCGTCACTCATGGTGCGAGTCAGCAACGGGCCGGTGTAGTGGGGCATATGCATGTAAGGCGGCCTGCGTGGCTGGCAAAAGAGCAGGCTGGGATCGTACCCAAGCCAGATGAGGGTGGATAGGTGATGTCCTTGAGGCCTACGGCGTGCTCACGGCACATGGTCAGTAGCGACATCACCGCATTGGGCCCGTGATCCTCAGGTGTTGCGTTGTGGGTGGAGTTCCGCGGCCTATGGTTGCAGTGCGCTCTGACACCATCACGCCAAGGATGAATAGATGATGTACCTGTATGAGCTGAAAGAATTCTGCTCGGCTGAAGCGTTCCCATGTTGTATGGTGTCTAATGCCGTCACAAGGTCGGCTCATGTTTCCGGTGAATGATATGAATCCATATGAACAAAAGCTTCTCGACGATTTTTTGACGCGATTGCGCGGCGCTGGAGGAGTTGTGAAAGACCCTCAAGCCGAAGCGTTAATCTCCGACCGCCTCGCTGGTCATCCTGATGCGGCCTATCTCCTGGTGCAACGTGCGTTATTACTTGAACAAGCGCTAACGTCGGCGCAAACCCAGATTGCACAGCTTCAGCAAGCCGCTACTGGACACGAGGCTGGTTCTGGTAATAGCAGTTTCCTCGGTCAAACTGGCTGGGGCGCTCAGCAGACGGCACCGCCGCCGCCAGTATCCCCGCCGCCAGCACATCCAAGCTGGCGTGAGCGTCTGTTTGGCAGCAGTCCAGCGCCAGTACAGCAAGCGGCGCCAGTACAGCAAGCGGCGCCCTCGGGTGCAGGTAGCTTCCTCGGCACTGCCGCCAGTACTGCGGCGGGTGTCGCTGGCGGCATGTTCTTGTTTCAGGGCCTGGAGCATTTGTTCGGGGGGCACCAAGGCGGGGGGCTCTTCGGTAATGCCAATAACGCACCACAAGAGACCATCGTTGAGAATGTTGTCACCAACAACTACTACGACACCGATCCATCGTTACAAGACGATGGCAGCGTCGGTTTCGCTGACGATGGTGGGGATTTCGACAACGATACTTGGGTGTGAGATCAGCACTGATGGGTGTGTGTGGATGCGCACGCACCCTATGCCGCCGTTTGCGGAGATGTCTACGTGGTGAGTGGTGGAGGCTCATGAAGTCAAGTGCCGTGAGTCTTTTTTCCCATCCCTTAGGCATGGCTGGTCGGCTTGGTACGGTCGTTTGATGAGCCTCCCCGGCTTTAATCTCGTAGGACACATACACGCAACGACGCTCTACGGGCTTACTCGCATCATGTAGGATGGGCGATCGGCTGCCTTGATTTGATTGGATCCCGTCTTGTCCCAGGTGATGGTCAATCCGCTGCGTTCGATCCTGCGCATCGCCCACTCACGCAAAGCCAACCCGGTACAGTGATTACTCAATGTCCTGAGGTTCTCAACCCTTGGTGAGCAAGATGCGGGTGCAGGTGCTCATGAGAGGGCGTGTTGGGTTTTTAGATTGGCCGTGCAGATGATTGCTACTTGTGGCTGATGAGTGTGTGTCCAGATACGGTCACTGGTGCAGCACTTGACGGACCGGATAGAGCCAAGGTGAAGTCGCGTCGACCACGGGTGATACCGTCCGGATGCCAGCAGAGAAGGTACTGGGAAAAGGGACGGCACTGTGATGAGTCACGTATGTCTAGGCAAAAAACACGCGTGTTGCTGCCATCCCGACGGGATGGCCAAATACAGTTGCGGATAAAATAGCCATGCCTTGCGGCTGGTCTGTGATAACGTAAGCATGCACGACTTTTTTGGCAGAGCTGCATGTGGCTGTTTGCACCATTGATACTCAGCAACGCCCTTATACAAGGCGATAACGCACTCTAGGACGCAGACCAGAGGCCGATGTCGTAGTGCGTGTATCGTGGTTATTCCGTCATGGTGAAGGTTATCTATTGCGATCCAAGACAGCGGTACGCAGTTGTTTGGTGCGTTCTACTGTTCCCTGGTGCAGTCACTGTGTTGCGGAGAGCGTGAGTGATTGGGTGCGATCTTGACCATGCGCATCGCACGACTCTCGCGGAGATGGGGTCGGCAGATCACACATGCTGTATCCCAGCGGCAACCAACGTTCTTTAATGTTTAATTCAATACCCATGTTGCATGTGTAGGGGGGAGTATCTGGTTCAGCAGCGAACAAGGTTGTCAGGCATGTTTGTCTATTGGAGCAACCTTTGACCGTATTCTGCTGGCGGTGGGTGAGGGACGATCCAGCATGGTGTGTGTGCGATGCGTCCCTTTCCCACGTTTGCCTTGCTGACGCACGCTTCTGTCCTGGAGCGTCGACAACAAGATTCAATGCGGTGTGGCTGGATGGCCCTCGCTGTCCAGTACGCGGACAGCGCCCAGATGCAGAGCGCGGACCGGCGCTTCGATTTTGCTGAGATCACCGATGATGACCCAGGTCATCGCATTCGGATCGACGATGCGCTTGATGGCGCGCTCCACGCTGGCTTGATCAATGGCTTCCAGATGCGGTTTGAGTGTTTGTACGTAGTTGTCTGGGCGTTCGTACTGGACAATGCCTTCGACCGCATCCAGAACTGCATCGGTGGTTTCATAACTGCCCGGCAGGCCACGGATGAGCTGATGCTTGATCTTGTCGATTTCTGCTTGAGTGAGGGGCCTGCTGCCGATCACGGCCTGTGCTTCCTTCTGTATCTCGGCGATGGATGCGGCCGTTTTGTCGGTTTGTACCGGGGCCAGGAATAGGTAAGGACGTTGGCCTTGTGCGTTGATGAGGACACTACTGGCACCATAAGCCCAACGTTTGTCCTCGCGCAGATTCATGTTCAGGCGTGAGCTGAAGGTGCCACCGAAGGCGCCGTTGGCCACATTGATTTCGAGATTGGCGGGATCCTTAGTCGAGGGGGCGAGCAGGCCGGTCAGAATCAATGACTGCTGGGCTTCTGGCCGATGGATCAGGAATATATGTGGCGTGAGCTGTGCGGCCACGTGGGTCATCTGTTTGTGACCCTTGATCATGGCTGGGGCGTGCCAGTCACCAAAGACGGCTTCTAACTGCGGGATGATGGTTTCAAGCGTGGTATTACCGGCGACCAGGATGCGCACGTTGTCAGGGCGCAGCCAGCGTTGCTGGAAATCCTTCAGGTCTGTGGCAGCTAGACTTTGGATGGCTGCCTCAGTACCGCTACCGGTCAGCGGCATGCCGTAGGGATGCTGCTTTCCATATAACAACAGTGGCAGGATGCGTAGTGCCAATCCCTGTGGCTGGGTCTTCTCTTGCGCGATTGAGGCCAGCCATTGGCCGCGTACCCGTTCGATGTCTGCGGCCTTGAACGCCGGGTTGCGTACCAGGTCGGCGAACAGGTGCAGCGATGGTGCGAGTTGATCGTTGAGCGCATTAAGTGAAGCATTACAGGCGTCGAGGTTGCAGGAAATGCTGGTCATGGCACCTAGACGCTGGCGCCGCTGCGAGACTTCGACCGAGTCCAACGATGTGGTGCTCTCGTTCATTAACGTGGCGGTGAAGTTTGCCGTACCCGGCTTGCCGTCCTGGTCGGCGGCGTAGCCAGCGTCGAAGAGCAACTGGATTTGGGTGACAGGGATGGTGTGCCGTTCAGCCAGGATCACTTCGATGCCGTTTTTTAGCGTGCTGCGCTGCAATGCAGGGAAGCTCAGCGGTGGGAATTGAGTTGTTTCCGGTACGCCAGTGCGGCGGTCTACCTGCGACGCTGTGACGTGGTAATGAGCCTTGGACGGTAGCATGGTTGCCGGTTTGCCTGGTTCGGCAGCGCGTGCGACCACCGCCCTGTCTTCGGCGATTGGATCGAAGTCAGGGCCCGCCGGCAGCACGGTCAACAGGTAGTCGCCCTTGCTGAACCATGTTGCTGCTGCGTGTTTGACGCTGTCCGGTGTGGCTTGTGCAGCACGTTGCAGATCGAGCTTGTAGGCGCCGGGATCTTTGAGGTAAAGCTGTCCCTCGGCCAGGAGCGCTGCCTTACCACCGACCTTTTCAAGGCCGCGCACGAAGTCGGCACGGTAGCTTATCTGAGCGCGTTGCAATTCGTCATCACTTGGGCCGTCGGCCAAAAACCTCTTCAATTCGTCGGCAATCGCCGCTTCGACCTTGGTCGGATCTATCCCAGGTTTCACATCGGCGTTGATCTGTAGTTGACTAGCCAGTGCGAATGGGGAAATACCGGCTGATACATCGTCAGCCAGCTTGTCCCGGTAGACCAGGCGTTGATACAGACGGGAGCTTTTACTGCCACCGAGAATGGTGGTGGCCAAGTCGAGTTGAACCACAGCATCGCTTCCCAGTTCCGGCGCTATCCAGGTGCGATACACACGTGGCTGCGATACGTGATCGTATTGCACACGGTGCTGCTGCGCCGGCAGTGGGGTGATCCAGGGTTGCTGGCGTGCCACCGGCGGGCCGGCGGGGATGTCACCGAAATACTGTGCCGCTTTGGTGCGTGCTGTGGCCACCGTGATGTCGCCGGCTAATACCAATGTGGCATTGGCGGCGCCGTAATGGGTATGAAACCAGGTTTTCACATCGGCCAGCGAAGCGGCCTCCAGGTCCTGCATCGAACCGATCGTGCTGTGCTGATACGGGTGGTTGGCTGGAAAGAGGTTGGACAGGATATTTTGGTTCACGCGTCCGTAGGGGACGTTCTCCCGTTGGCGTTTTTCGTTCTGGACCACGCCACGCTGTGTATCCAGTTCCTTCTGGCCGATCGCATCAAGCAGATGGCCCATGCGGTCTGATTCCATCCAAAGCGCCATGTCTAGCGCCGTAGTCGGTACAGTCTGGAAGTAATTGGTACGGTCAAACCAGGTGGTGCCATTCATGTCGGTTGCACCGACCTTCTCAAACGGCTGAAAGTAACTGCCCTTGTGATTTTCAGAACCAGAGAACATCAAGTGCTCAAACAGATGTGCGAAGCCGGTTTTCCCGGCAGGCTCGTCGGCCGAGCCGATGTGATACCAAACGTTGACGGCGACCACGGGCGCTTTGTGGTCCTCATGGACGATCACGGTCAACCCATTGGGCAGGGTGAAACGTTCGTAGGCGATGTCTGGAATCGCGCTGCTGGCTGTCACCAGCGTGCCAGGTGTCGCATCGACCCGGGGCAGAAAGGTGGCAATCCCGAGACCGAGAATGCCGGTGATGAGCAGAGGCAGCGGACGCAGCATGTATGGTTCCGTGAATAGGATCGACTGCCGAGCCTAGGGGGTCGCGGCGTGTTTCGCAAATGCGTTTTGGATGCTGGATTGATTGAGTCATAGCGTTACTGGGGCTATTGATGGGCGTAGATCCCCGATGCAGAGTGCTCCACCGGGTTGTTGCACAGTGGCTGAATGTCCTTGGACAGTGTTGGTTGGGTGCAATGTCAGGGTGTGCACTGCAGGGGATCACCACGGTGCAGCCGTGGCCCGATGCACTGTTGCGTGTCGTGGTGACGGCAATACCGGGTGGCACATGATTCATACCGATGATGTCTGGTCGTTCGAACACGACGGTGCTCGCGTTGCGAGCCAGGAGTGTGTTATCGGTCTGTATCCGCGTCATCGATCCCCACGGCCATGCCGGAAAGGCAGCGGCGTCGTTGATCGTGCGCAATGGTTGTTTCTTTGGACACGGCGTACTGCCGTTGTAACCGCTCCGGCGGCGGTGTGCCGCCGGAGTGGGAAAAACACCTCAATATGATCCACAAAAGCCGAATTCGGTCGTTGCATTCGGCATTCCACTGGGTGCAAGCGTCTTGTTCCAGTCCATACCATAAGCGATGAGCGTGGCACCACTCTGTGACCCATATGCGCTCCAGAGCTTCTGGATCTTGCCCTTGATCGGAACATTGATAGTCCAGGTGTTGGGGCTGTTGCCGGTATTCGTTACCTGGACGCGCTCGCAGTAACCGGTTTTCCAATCGGTGTCCACGATGGTACGAAAAGAAATGTTGCCGCTCGGATCAGGGTTGGGGCCTGGATTGGGGTTGGGGCCTGGATTGGGGTTGGGACCTGGATTGGGGTTGGGACCTGGATTAGGGTTGGGACCTGGATTGGGGTTGGGACCTGGATTGGGGTTGGGACCTGGATTGGGGTTGGGACCTGGATTGGGGTTGGGACCTGGATTGGGATGCGGGACGCTGCCGCCCCCCTTAGCAACCCACAGTTTGCTCAGTAGGCGAACTTTGTCGTCACGCACGCTGCTCCAGTCGTCGCGTAGGATGCCGCCGGTGTCGCCACTGTTCGCGTTTAATGCCCAATAGAAGCCATCTGTAATCCCTTTGTCGCGTAAATAGTCCACCAGTGCGTTTTGCCAGGTTACGTCGCGTGAATCACCTTCACCGTACTTGCCACCGAACTCACCCAGCGCAATCGCGTAGCCGGCTTGCACGAAATGCCCCCAGTGCTTCTCCCAGATGGCTGCCATGTTGGCCGGGAAATTGGGGGCATTGAAGTATGGCTGTCCGTACACATCTGGTCCGTAGGTGTGTGGCGTCAAGAGCACGTGGTCGCGCGGAATGTTCAGCGGAGTACAGTCTAGGGGTTCCAGGTTCTCGCCCCAAAAATGCCCGATGTTGCTGGAGCAGCTAGGATTCTCTCCGATGCCCTCGACCGCGATCAGCCATTTGGGTGCAGCCTGCAAGATGGCTGCTGCCGCATGTTCAACAGCGGTGTTCCAGTCGGTTTTGGGGTCCCCAATGCCCCAGGTGGCGCGGCCATGTGGTTCGTTCTTCACGTCCAAGCCGATGACGCCGGGTATTTTGCTGTAACGGCGCGCCAGGAAGCGCAGGTCATCAATCCACTGTGTTTCGCTGTAGGAATCCGTGTACCACAGCTCGGAAATTGCTGCGCAGTCGGGCGTATGGTGGTCCAGCAGCACGTACATCCCGCGGTCGTTCAGTTCTTTAACGACCTTGTCCAGCACTTCGATCGAACTCAGGCCTTGCAAGTCCTGATTGCGGCTGTAATCAATGCTGCTCGGTGAAGTGCTGCTTTTCAGACTGGCCGGACAGAACGGCAGACGCACCGCGTTGAATCCGAGATTCTGCATCTGCGTGATTACATCTTTCCAGTTGCGTGTCCACAGGCCGTGTAACACGTGGTTCTGGGTCTCGAAACCAAACCAGCTGAGACCGTTTAAATGTATTTGATTCCCGTTGTCATCGACGATCTTGCCATTACTGATGGAGTAGCTGAATGCCGGTATGGAACATAACGATAAGCAAGTGATAAGTGCCAACTTACTGAGGTGTTTAATAAACGACATCATTTAAGTGCCCTTAGGGAAAGCCGGTATTTCCGGGGCGCGCATGATGAATAGGCCCTGCTTTACACTGGATGACTATTTTCAGGTTGGACGAGGTATTACTTAATGAAGCGGATCGCAGTGGCTGTGCTGGTGTGGTCGGTGTCTGCGATGGTGTTCGCACAGACAGCGCCGGTGTTTAAGGGCAAGCGCATGTCGCAGGATGTGAAGCAATTGGCTTCGGACGCGTTTCAGGGTCGCGCCCCAGCCAGTATTGGGGAGCAGAGGACCATTGCCTACTTGAGTGAACAGTTCGCTACGGCTGGGTTGCAGCCCGGCGGCGATCTTCAGGCCGACGGCAAGCGCCTATGGACTCAGGCGGTACCACTGCGGCGTACTGAAATCATTGGTCACCCACGGTTACTGCTCAGTCATGCTGGCAAGCACCGTCCCCTGAGCCAGGGGCAGGACATCGCCGTACGCGCCCCTTTGGATGGATCATCCGAGGTTGCATTGCATGCAGTGCCGCTGGTGTTTGTCGGTTATGGGGTGCAGGCGCCGGAGCGCCATTGGGATGATTTCAAAGGGGTGGACTTGAAGGGCAAGATTGCGGTGATGCTGATCAATGATCCTGACTTTGAAACCGGCCAGGGTGATTTTGACGGCAAGGGCATGACGTATTACGGCCGTTGGACTTACAAGTTCGAGGAGGCAGCGCGCCAAGGTGCGGTAGGTGCGTTGATTGTGCACGAGACGGCTCCGGCCTCTTATGGCTGGGCGACGGTGGCCAGTTCCAACACCAACAGCATGTTCGACGTGGTTCGCGAGCATCCGGATACGCTCCACCCCAAGCTGGAAGCCTGGATCCAACACGATGTGGCCGTGCAGATGTTTAAAGACGCTGGCCTTGATTTTCAAGCGCTGAAGATCAAAGCCCAGTCACGCGATTTCAAACCAGTGGTGTTAAAGGGACAGACCTTGAGTGCCGATTATCGGGTGAAGTCTGAGGTTATCACCTCGCATAACGTGGTGGCGCGGCTGAAGGGCAGTGCGCACCCTGATGAGACGTTGATCTATAGCGCCCACTGGGATCACCTCGGTGTGGGTGCGCCGGACGCCAAAGGTGACACCATCTTTAACGGTGCTCTGGACAATGCCAGCGGCACTGCGGCGTTGCTGGAGTTGGCGCGGGGCTTTGCTCAGGGGCCGCAGCCGCAGCGTTCGGTGTTGTTTCTGGCCGTGACGGCTGAGGAGAAGGGATTACTGGGTTCGGAGTACTACGCGTCCAATCCGCTGTATCCGCTGGAGAAGACCGTGGCCGTGATCAATATGGACGTGATGAATCCACAGGGGCCGTCCCGCGATTTTGGGATCTATGGCACCGCCAAACTGGATCTGCTGGATATGCTGGAGCAGGTCGCTGCCCGCTGGAAGCTGCGTTATACCCCCGATCCAAACCCGGAAGCGGGCCATTTTTTCCGTTCGGATCATTTCTCTTTTGCTAAACGTGGTGTTCCTGCAATTTCATACGCCGCTGGGCAGGATTGGGAGGTCGGTGGTCTGACGGCGGGCAAGGCGGCTTCAGATGACTATACGGCCCGGCGTTACCACCAGCAGGGTGACGAGTGGCAGCCAGATTGGACATTTGCTGGCGCGGCGCGTGATGTGGCCGTGCTGTACGCATTGGGTCGCGTGTTGACGGATGACGGTCGGCACTGGCCGAACTGGAGCGAGGATTCCGAATTCCGTGCGCGGCGCGATGCCAGCGCTGCCGCGCGTGATTGAATGAACATCGTTGTGTTCGGTTCCAGACATAGTGTAGACGTTGGGATCTGATGCATCGTGGCACTTCACCTCCTTGGGTCCGACAGGTGTCCTGTTTCTGGATGTGACTCTTGGAGGTGCTGGTTGCAGTGTGCTTGATGCTGTTATTTCTCCATGAGGATGCACTCTTTAGTAGTGGTGACAGGCCGCGTGCTTGGTCAGCTTGTTTGATCGTCATTGGTTGGAGCGTGCTTACTTCATTGTTGGCGAAGGTGACCTGTGTGACCGATCCCCATGCCGTTCTCAATGGATCTCGTGCGAGCAGAGGTTGCTGTGAGCACTGATCTCATCGTCGGTGAGCAGGCCGCGGGCCAGGCATACGGCGTCTGGATGCTCAACAACCGTGTGTAGTGCGATGTGGCCTTGCTTCCCGAGCAGCGCCCCCGCTTTGCAGCACGCATGAACATGCCGGATCACCCGGACGCATCGCAGCACGAGCAGTCTCTGCGTACCGGGGATGCTGGCACGTTCTATTTCAACCTGAATCACGGTTCTCTCGTGACGTGTGGTGAGGCGTTGCCGTGGTGCCTGTCGTGGCCTACGTCGCCTCTGCTCACAAATGGTTGGTGATGCTCAGCAGGAAGTCGCTCGTCAACCAGGCGCAGCGTGCTTTATGTTTCGTTTTCTGAGACGACCCCTTGCTGAAATGCTGGTCAGGCCGCAACACATGGTTTACAGCGGATGGGCTGTTTTTCAGTCAGCAGCAACACCACTTAAGCGGAGGCGGCTGGGTCGCGTTGTGCAGCGCACGTGGCACATATCCCATGTACTTCCAGCGTTTGCATCTGGGGTTGGAAACCCAGCGCTCTGGCGCATGCGTCCAGTTGGGCGACCACATTCTTGTCCTCTAATTCCACCGCGTTATGGCAGTGATCGCAGATCAGAAAGGGGACTGAATGGCGTTTGCTGTTCGGATGGTGGCAAGCAATAAAGGCGTTGATCGATTCCAGTTTGTGCACGAAACCATGGGTGATCAAGAAATCCAGCGCGCGGTAGACCGTGGGTGGAGCATCGGCACCGACGCCCTTCCCCTCACGTACCCATTCCAGCAGTTCATACGCTTTCACTGGCTTGCCGGCATGGGCAATCAGACGCAATAGGTTTGCGCGGATGGGGGTCAGACGTAATCCACGTTCGCTGCAGGCGTGTTCCACCGCACGCATGAACGCAGGTGCGTCGTGTACGTGGTGGTGGGGATCGGTACAGCCGTGCTGGTTGCTCATGAGACGTTCCGTGGAGTTCAGGCCATAGCAATCTTGATGAGTGCCGCATCAATGCGTTTTAAGGCTTCGCTGCGGCCAGCCAGGTAAACGGTATAGGCGATGTCAGGACTCACCTGGGTACCCGTGATAGCCACACGCAACGGCTGCGCCACTTTGCCCATGCCGATCTCCAGCGCCGTAGCGGTATCGCGCAGGGCTGTGTCCACGGCGTGCACAGTCCACGCGGGCAGTGCAGCTAACAGGGTGCGCGCGTGGAGCAAAGCTGCGTCGGCACCCGGCTTGAGATGCTTGGCGACGGCCGCTGCGTCATAGCACTGTAGCGGGCGGTACCATATCTCCGCTTTCTCGGCCATGTCTTTTAGTGTCTGAACACGTTCGCGCAAGGCCAGGACAACGTCGGTTGGGGCAGGGCCGGTGTTGACATCAATACCGCGCTGTTCCAGGTGCCAGACCAGTGACGGGGCAAGGGTCGCCGGGTCATCGGTCTTCAAATAGTGCTGGTTAACCCAGCCAAGTTTTGCCATGTCCAGGCGCGCTGCTTTGGAGTTGACATCGCTGATTTGAAACAAGTCGATGAGTGTTTGCCGGCTGAATAGCTCTTGGTCGCCGTGCGACCAGCCCAGCCGCACCAGATAGTTAATCAGTGCATGGGGCAGATAACCGGCATCTTTGTACTGCATCACATCGGCCGCACCAGTGCGCTTGGACAGCTTGGCGCCCTGTTCGTCCAGGATCATTGGCAGATGCGCGAATCTCGGCACGGGTGCGCCCAGGGCTTGATAGAGGTTGATCTGCCGCGGCGTATTGTTGATGTGGTCGTCGCCACGGATGACCTCGGTGATGCACATATCCCAGTCGTCCACAACCACGGCGAAGTTGTACGTTGGATAGCCATCCGGACGAACGATCACCATGTCGTCGAGCTCGCTGTTGGCGATCTGGATCCGGCCTTTGATCAAATCGTCGAAAACCACGGCGCCTGAGTGCGGATTTTTGAAGCGGATGACCCGATTGGGATCATCGCGGTATGGCAGGTGAGCGTCGCGCGCAGCACCGTTATAGCGTGGTTTTTCGCCGGTACGCAGCGCTGCTTCGCGCATCGCGTCCAGGGTGTCCTTGGATTCGTAAGCGTAGTAAGCCTTGCCTTCGGCCATCAGGCGTTCGGCTACCTGGTTGTAGCGTTCGATGCGCTGGGTTTGGTAGACCGGGCTTGCGTCGTAGTCCAGCCCCAGCCAGTCCATAGCGTGCAGGATGGCGTCGATCGCGGCTTGGGTGCTGCGTTCGCGGTCGGTGTCTTCGATGCGCAGCAAAAATTGCCCGTTGCGGCGCCGCGCTTCCAGCCAGCAATACAGCGCGGTACGGGCGCCGCCGATGTGCAGGTAACCGGTGGGGCTGGGAGCAAAGCGGGTGCGGCACGTCATGGAACGCTCGATGGGCTGCAAATCGTGGTAATTCTAACGGAGTGGCTACTCCCCCGTCCGGGTGTGTGATGTCTTCGTGTTGCAACGGTGGCAAACGTCCCCAGTGGGAAGGCGTGCATCAAGGGGATGACCACTCTTAACACGCTGCGTCTTTGGATGCGAGTTGGTGCCTGAAAAATAGTGCCATTGTCGTAGTACAGCGGCGTGTTGCAACGTGCCCGATCTGTTGTGCGCTGATTTCAAATCATCCATCAAGCGCGCATCTTTCTGTCTTTAAAACGCTATTGCGTCGTGTGGAGTGTGTGCTGGAAGCCACATGCGGCACGTGGGCGTGTATCGATAAGGTTCGCGGTGTCGCTTGGGGTTTGATCCTGGTTGCTGTGGTGGGTGTGAACGTTTACATCTTCTCCTGGTGCTTGCTGGAATGTAGCGTTGCTGCCGCCATCCGTGTTTACCTCAAGGATGATGTTGGGGATGTCTGTCAGCGTTTCGAGTGTTTTTCTGGCCCTGATTGACTGGTGCAGCTTGAAAGAATTCGGACGGCTGCTGCTGATCACCCGCACATGTGCAGAATCAATCCCGTGATTTGGTGTGCCGGTCATCGTGTGCATTAGGTGAGCAGTGTTGGTGTGACCGGGGTTTCGCTGGCGTCATGGATGAGGCGTACGGTGTCACTGGCGATGTACGGTGGATGATTGACACGATGTATTGACCGGCCAGAGCGCGGCAGAATGGGAGCAGCGGTTGCCGGTGTGGCGGTATTCCTGTGCCTGGTTGAGTAACGCGGGCAATGTTGCGTTTACTGCCAAGCGACAACAGGCAACACGGTAGCGTGTTGCCTGTGCGATCCGGCGTTATTGGCGAGCAAGCAGCATCGTCCTGTCCTATTCAGTCTTTACACCATGCAAGTTGCTGCGTTTGGGAAGTCTATGGAGAGCGATATCCATATGGCTACGTAGTTGCGTCAGTGACCAGCGTAGACGTGAAGGATGTCTGGCCGGCATCTGCGCGTGGCTGAAGCGCGATATCGTGCAGGCATTGCTCAAACACGGCTGTTGAGCGTCTTTTGCAATGTCATCATCGGGGCAATGCATTGTCCCGATCCAGCACACCGATGGTGTTGGTGAGGCTGGGTCAAAGGGACGCGATTGGCTTGATGACAATATCGAATGGCTGAGTGCCGATGGCGGCTTGAGCAGTGCGCATGCGATTGCAAGCATTGTAGGTGTGGCGCCGCAGGCATGATGGTTTGGGGAGTCTTTTTGTTTGGAGCACTTGGAAGCGTAGTCCAATGCATACCTTTTATGGTTGGCGGTGGCGTCCACGATGTGGGAGCGCCGTTTCGGATTGGAACGGCGGTGTATGTTTGCTGCGGGAACTGTTCAGTGCGTCACCACACTGGGATGAAGGCATCATCGGGTGCATTGCCTGCGTGCCGGTCACGGCAAGGTGTTTGCAGGTCGCTGCCATCACCGACGCTTGCTGTAGATGGAGTGAACCAATCGTTCAACCGCGGCTTTTGTAAGAGATGTCGCTTCAGAACGCTGATTGGCGTTTTTCCTGGCGATTGAGCAGCAGCGTGGTGCGTCAGTGCCCGATCAGGGTTCGGGCTTCATGAGGTACATATATCTATGGCGTTGTCAAGATGTTTGGTTGGGGGCCGGCGGCCGTCGATCTGATGTGTGCGGATGTGCAGCGCATCATGTTGTTTACCTGTGGGGCCTGGTGGCGAGGATCGGATGTGGGAACATCCCCTGGTTTGCTGCACGGTGTGTCGCTACACATCGCCGTGTAGTGATCTGTTTGTTCATTCTGGGTGGATATCGGCACCGCATGGCATGGCAGCACGCTGCTGCTGTTGCAATGGGAGGCAGGCTGACGGGTGTATATGTTTGGTGTTTACCTGCTGCAAGATGAACGGGGACAATGGCGTTTTTTTCTATCATCCAAAGGAATCGTGATGTCCATCGTTCGCATGACCGATCTCGCTCTAACCGATAAGCGGGTGCTGATTCGTCAGGACCTGAATGTACCGATTGAGCACGGCCGTATTACTTCCGAGCAGCGCATCATTGCTTCGCTGCCGACGATCAAGGCGGCATTGGAGCGAGGCGCGGCGGTCATGGTCACTTCGCATCTGGGCCGTCCGAAGGAAGGTGTTTGGAGTGAGGAGGATTCATTGGCGCCTGTCGCCAAGCGCCTGTCGCAATTGCTTGGGGTCGAGGTTCCGTTGCGTCGCGATTGGGTTGATGGCGTGCAGGTCGCGCCAGGACAGGTGGTCTTATTGGAAAACTGTCGGATGAATATCGGCGAAGCTGAGAATGACGCTGCTTTGGCGAGGAAGTATGCGGCGTTGTGTGATGTGTTCGTGATGGATGCGTTTGGCACGGCGCACCGGGCTCATGCTTCGACGTACGGGGTGATCCATTGTGCTCCGATTGCTGCCGGCGGTCCGTTGTTGATGGCCGAGTTGGATACCTTGAGTCGCGCCTTAGAGCATCCGGTGAAACCGCTGTTGGCGATTGTGGGTGGCAGTAAGGTGTCGACGAAACTGGAGTTGCTTGCCAATCTGGTGAACAACGTTGACCAATTGATCGTGGGGGGAGGCATTGCCAATACCTTCATTGCCGCTGCCGGTTACGCCGTTGGCAAGTCGTTGTGCGAGGTGGATTTGGTCGAGACGGCACGAAAGATTGTTGCTGTGGCGAAAGCGCGTGGTGCTGAGATTCCGCTACCCACCGACGTAGTGGTCGCCAAGCAGTTTTTACCTGGTGTCACGGCAACGGTGAAGGCGGTCGATGCAGTGGCTGCAGATGACCTCATTCTGGACATTGGTCCGCAGACAGCGGCGCACTATGCGGCGCTGATTGGTCAGGCGGGCACGGTGGTCTGGAATGGTCCGGTCGGTGTGTTTGAGTTCGATGTTTTCAGCAAGGGCACCGAGGCGTTAGCGCGGGCGATCGCTACTTCGCCTGCGTTTTCGATTGCTGGCGGGGGCGATACCTTGGCCGCTGTTGATAAATACAACGTTGCTCGCCAGATCAACTACATTTCCACAGGCGGTGGCGCTTTCCTGGAGTTTTTGGAAGGTAAAACGTTGCCGGCGGTCGCTGCGTTGCAGGCGCGCGGCCAGTAAGCGCTGTGGTGCTGCGTGCCGTGTCGCGTGGCGTTCTGGTCAATTCAAATGGGTATTCCTCCCGGGGTGCTGCATCCCTGCATAGTGTTGCGTGATTGGGTGCCGGGGATGGTGTCGTGGTGCGTTTGAGTGCTTCCTGATATTCGGTTGCTGCTGTGCTGAGCTGTTTTTGTCGGATGGGCGCTGGTGTTTTATTGCCAGTCTTATTGATGCAGTCCGATGGGAACATCATGCCGTATCCGACGCTTGCGGGTGGCATGCAGACTGCCCTTGAGGCCCACGGTGTATATAGCGGGGCGGCTTGCAGTCATTAGCGCTTTGTGTGGTGCATGGCGGTGTATTTCATGATGGATCGCAGTAGTGATGAGACGCACATTTTTAATGTCGATCTGATGGTGAAAGGATGTGGTCCACAATGAAGCCGTGCTTGAGGGGGTGATGCTAGACAAAGGGAGTGTGAACGTTGCGTGATGTCGTTGCGTGCTGCGGGTAGAGGAATAGGGGTGGCCGCATCTGGGAGTGTGCTGCTGGGGAATCACTGGGCGTGTTTTGCAAGGTCTCGACCTGTTCTGGGATGCGCTCGGGACGATGGCTGTGTTTTCTGTCCGGCATTGAGGTGCAGCCATCCTGAAAACAGGCGTGTGGCCATGTATGCATGACATTCTGGAAAAAAGAAGCCTGTGTTACTTTGCCGGGCTTCTGTTAAAGAGATTTTTCTATGTCTGAGCGTCAGCGCCGCACCAAGATTCTTGCCACGCTTGGGCCAGCGACAGATCCGCCCGGTGTGCTTGATGCGCTGTTTAAGGCTGGTGTCAATGTGGTGCGGCTGAATTTCAGTCATGGCGATTTCTCAGATCAGGCCAAGCGTGCCGCTGAAGTGCGTACTGCCGCCGCGCGTGTGGGTGTTGAGATTGGCATCCTTGCCGATCTGCCCGGTCCAAAGATCCGTATTGGACGTTTTACCGGGGGAAAAGTCCGGCTCGTGGCTCATGCGCGCTTCGATCTGCTCGCTGCTGTCAACGCTCCGATGGGTGATTGCACGCAGGTTGGGGTCAGTTATCTTGGTTTGCCGCAGGATGTCGGTGTGGGAGATGTCCTGTTACTGGATGATGGGCTTGTGCAATTGCAGGTGGTCGACGTGCAGGGTGAGCGTATTGTGACCACGGTGCTTAACGACAGCGTGCTGTCGGATCGTAAGGGGCTGAATAAGCAAGGAGGCGGTTTGTCACTGGGTGCGCTGACCGATCGTGACCGTGAACTGATTGGCATCGTTGCCAAGATAGGGGTCGACTTTATTGCAGTGTCGTTTTGCCGTCATGCAGAAGACATGCATGAGGCGCGCCGTATCGCTCGGCAGTACGGCTGCGATGCCGCACTGGTCTCTAAGATTGAGCGTGCTGAGGCGATCGTGAATCTTGCCGGGATTGTTGAGGCGTCGGATGTGGTGATGGTTGCACGTGGCGATTTGGGCGTGGAGATCGGTGATGCTCAATTGCCGAGTTTGCAAAAAAAGATCATCAGGGAAGCGTTAGTACAGAACAAGGTGGTGATCACCGCCACGCAGATGCTGCAATCGATGGTTGAGAGTCCGATGCCTACCCGTGCCGAGGTGCTAGACGTGGCCAACGCGGTGATTGATGGGACCGATGCGGTGATGCTGTCAGCTGAAACGGCGGCAGGTGATTATCCGGTCAAGGCCGTGGAAGCGATGGCGCGTATCTGTTTGGGAGCCGAACACCAGTTTGAGTTCGATACTGACTACGAGGCAGCGCAGCGTAACTTACAGCGTGCTGATCATGCGATCGCGATGGCAACGATGTTCTTGTCCGAGCACATTCGCCTTGGCGGTGTGGTGGCGTTGACTGAATCCGGCGCCACTCCGCGGTTTCTGTCACGGTTCCGGTCACAGGTCCCGATCTATGCGTTTACGCGTCATGAGGATGTGCGTCGGCGCATGGTGCTGATGCGTGGTGTATTTCCGATGAGTTTTGACAGCCGTGGTTTGACTCCGCGTGAGGCGGCAAGAGCGACGATCCGCCTGTTGGTCGAGTCTGGCTTGATGGGGCCGGGTGATCGTGTGGTGTTCACGAGTGGTGAGCATATGGAAACCCTCGGTGCTACCAATACGCTGCGTTTGCTTGAGGTTGGCGCTGATGGGCGTGTCAGTGGCCTGTGGGAACTCTAGGCATGCCGAACAAGAGAATGCTTCACTGAGGAGGGGAGATCTTGGGGAAGCAATGATTTTGCTGTTGTGGTCGATGCAGAGCAGGCGTTTGAAGAAGTTGCTGTCTTTACTAACATGCCTGAATGTCTCGGCCTGTGTTGTATGTGTGATTTGATGGGGTATCTGAGTTGCGCTTGAGTCGTGGTGTGCATGTTGTGCGTGCATCGGCTGGTGGTTGCGCTGTTGTTCAGCGCATCCAATCCCTATGGCGGCGTCATGCTCAATGGCGGTGTGTGCGCCAGGAGCATATTGGTGATTCAGGTGATGGTGGGTGCTGGTTGCATCTCCCTAGTTAGGTAGGGTGCTGTTTGCAACCGATGTGCTAGTCGTACTGCTGGACAGTGGGCGTGACGACGATATGGCGGCACGTGCAGCCGGCGTGGGCCTGGTGTTTGGTGTGCCAGATGGTCGACTTCGTGGGTGCTGTGTTTTCCTGGAGCACTGCAGATGCGGTATCTGCACGATGCGGCGGAGCACATCCGGGGAGCGAGGGGGAAGCGGATCGGTGCTCGGACAATGGGCACGCGCGTGGTGGTTGCCGTTGTTCGATGTGCTTGATGTGGCCTTGTTCGGGTTCTTGCACTGGTGCGCCGGAAGTGGCACAGCAGAGCAGGGTGCGATTGTTATATGAATTTAGCGACTGTGACTGTATGCGTATCTTTTTTCAAAGGGAATGTTCTTACGGTCTTCATCGCTATACTTCCGCTTTCCCCGCAGCTGCCATAGGAATCCAATGAGTATTGAACAGCTTGCAGAAACCGCCCAAGCGATGGTCGCTTCGGGCAAGGGCATCATTGCAATTGATGAGTCCGCCGGCACCATTGCCAAGCGTTTTTCCAGTGTCGGTATCGAGAATACCGAGGAGAATCGCCGTGCCTACCGAGAGTTACTGCTGACCACGCCTAAATTGAGTGATTATATTTCTGGCGCGATTCTATTCGATGAGACCATCCGTCAGTCGACGAAGGCCGGTGTCCCGTTTCCGAAGTACATGGTTGAGCATGGCATCATCCCAGGGATTAAGGTTGACAAGGGGGCGTACCCGTTAGCGGGTTGTCCTGGCGAGCTGGTCACGGAGGGATTGGATGGATTGCGTGCACGGCTGGAGGAGTATTACAAGCTCGGTGCACGCTTTGCTAAGTGGCGTGCAGTGATCAACATTGGCGAGGATATTCCGTCGGGGATGTGCATCGAAGCCAATGTCCACGCGCTGGCGCGTTATGCGGCGTTGTGCCAGGAACAGGGTTTGGTGCCGATGGTCGAGCCGGAAGTGATCATGGATGGTAGTCATGACATCTCGGTCTGTTATGAAGTGACCGAAGCGACGCTGCGTTCACTGTTTAATGCGCTGTACGAACAGAATGTGGTGCTCGAAGGGAGCATTCTAAAGGCGTCTATGGTGATCGCCGGTACGGACTGTGATGAGCAGGCCAGTGTTGAAGAAGTGGCCGAATCCACGGTGATGTGTTTGAAATCAACGGTGCCGGCGATCTTGCCAGGTATTGTGTTCCTATCTGGTGGGCAGACGGATACGCAGTCCACAGCACACTTGAATGCGATGAATCAATTGGATCACTTACCGTGGCCGTTGAGCTTTTCTTATGGCCGTGCGATGCAGCAGGCGGCGTTGAAGTTGTGGTCGCAGGACATGAAGGGTAACTTCGCCAAGGCGCAGCAGGTTGTCTACGAGCGGGCCAAGGAGAATGGTCTGGCCGCCCTTGGCAAGTGGAAGGGGTGAGCTGGTCTGGTCTGGTCTGGTCATTGTGGCGAAGGCGCTGGCTGCGATGCCGGTGCCTTCGGTGTTTAGATGGCGCAGCGATTGGTCGGTGGCTTGCTCGCGAACGTCATCGTGGGTGGGGTGCGTGACGCTTCAGGTGACGCTGCGGCGTGGCACTTGCGGGGAAACCTTAGAAAATAGTGTTGCTTTGCGGCTGATTAGCATGATGTATCGGGTCATGCAGTCTGTGATGCAGCAGCGGTGTCCTGTATGGCGCTGGATGCGGTTTGATGCAGTACATGACTGTACGTACATGGACGGTTGCTGATACTTGCATCGCTTTGGTGGGTGATGTGGCTGTCGATCTTGAGTGGGTGAGCGTGCCGGCGTGTGATGTCCGTTGCTGTACAAGACGGACCAAATAATAAGCAACATCTTGTGGTTGGGCGCTGGGACGCGATGCACCGGATATATGCTTCCGGGGGTGTGATGCTCGTGTTGAATCTATTTCCAGTCGTTTGTGTTGGGGCAGCTGCAATAGGTGTCCGGGGGTGCGTGGCTTGCACGCTCTTACTGGTACTGAATTGGCTTGCGTTGCGGAGGTATGCGATGGTGCTTACGGTCGCTTTGGTGGTGTTTCTTTTGCAGAAGTGCTGTGCCGTTGAGCCATATTGGCATGCTGCGTGTAGTGCATGTTGGGCAGGCGGTGCGGTTTACTGCAACCATTTTTTCCCATTGTGACAAGCGTCGCTTCAGTCAGCTGCACAAGGGTTCAAGTGCTATGTGCTACGACGCGTCCTTCTTGAGGTGACGCGGTGCTACCGCCTTGCGGCGTATACAGCGCAGTGATTCAAGCAGACGTTGCCGCATGTGGTCCGCACACGGGTTTCCTTTACTGAGATGAGCATGTATTGCAAAACCGCCAACGCGACTGGCGACAGCAGGTGGCAGAGACTTGTACGGTGATGTCGGTTTGGCTGAGGATCAGCCCTGATCCTCAACGGGTTGCGTGATGGCAATACGGACCGCTCTGCGCCAGATGTGCCGGTGGGCTGCCAGAGATGAGGGTGGTTTCCGTTTGCGTGCGAGTATCGGCAAGTACAGCAGCCAGGCGCTGGCACTGCCGATATGTACGACCAACGTCATCCGTGGGGCGTGTGGTAGTGCCAATGTTGGCAGCGGTTGCGGCCGCAGCGACAACGGCGCTGCACCAACCACGGTGGGCACGTATCCGGAGGAACGTCCTGACGGGCGTGTACCGCGACAGCGCAACCACCTCTTTCATGCATCCTGCTGTGTTCTTGGTGTGACTGCAGCATCTAGGCTGGCTTGAGTGGTGATCATCGATTCGGAGTCCAAGTGACATGTCCGCCTTTATTTATGATGGGCAGCGCGGTGGCCGTGAAGCGCTGCCGCATGTGACAGGTCAGAAAAATGTTGGTGTCTTCAGCCGAGACTTGCTAGCCATTCGTCGTCTGAGTGCTCGTTGATATCAGCAAACAGAGGGGTGGAGAAGTAACGTTCACCGGTATCTGGCAGCATCGCGAGGATCACGGCACCCGGTTCGGCAGACTCGGCGATCTGAAGTGCAGTGGCGACGGTGGCACCGCCGGAGATCCCTGTGAAAATACCTTCCTCAGCAGCTAGACGACGTGCAACAGCGATGGCATTGTCGTCAGTGACACTGAGGACTTGGTGCGGAACGGAACGATTCAGCACCTCTGGTACGAAGTCGGGCGTCCATCCCTGAATCTTGTGCGGTTGCCAGTCTTTGCCTTGTAGCAGTGCTGCGCTGGCGGGTTCGCTAGCCGTGATGTTGACGTCCGGGCGAGCGATTTTCAGCACTTCGCCGACCCCGGTGAGCGTGCCGCCGGTGCCCCAGCCGCTCACGAAATGGTCCAGACGGCGCCCAGCAAAGTCACGCAGGATCTCGGCGGCGGTGGTGTTGCGGTGGTAGGCCGCGTTGGCTGGAGTGGAGAACTGGCTGGCCAGAAACCAGCCGTGCTGCTCGGCGAGTTCCTTGGCCTTACGTACCATGCCGCTGCCGCGTTCGGCGGCCGGAGTGAGGATCACTTTGGCACCATAGGCGCGCATCAGTTTGCGCCGCTCGATCGAAAAGGTTTCAACCATGGTGGCGACGAACGTGTAGCCGCGCGCGGCGGCGATCATGGCCAGGGCGATGCCGGTATTGCCCGACGTCGCTTCAACGATGGTGTCGCCGGGTTTCAGCAAGCCGCGTTGTTCGGCGTCGAGAATAATGGCCAGTGCTAAGCGGTCTTTGACCGAGCCGCTTGGATTGAATGATTCAACCTTGACGTACAGGTCCACGTGCTCCGGAGCGATGCGGTGCAGTTTCACCACGGGCGTGTGGCCGATGGTGTCCAGGATGGTGTTGTAGATAGTCATGAAGGTCTCTGTGGAGGTGATCGAGGGAGATGCACTGATTATGCGGGTGTCTCGGATATCTAGTTGCAGGATGAGTGCAGCAACGGGGCAGATAATGGTGCGGTACCGAACCAATGCAGTTGTGCGGCGAACGCGGTCACTTCACCGAGGATCAGCAGTGCGGGGGGGTGTACCGCGTATATCTGCGCGGTGTGTGCCAGTGTTTCCAGCGTTCCGGTGAGCACCCGCTGTTGTGCACGTGCACCGTTTTCGATCAATGCAAAAGGAGTCGAATCGGCCCGTCCGGCCTCACGCAGGCGCTGCTGAATGGTGTTCAGTCCCGCTACGCCCATGTAGAACGCCAGAGTTTGGCGTTCCTGTGCCAGCACGGCCCAGTCCAGGGTGTCCAGTGAGGATTGGCAATGGGCGGTGACTAGACGCAATGACTGAGCATGGTCGCGGTGAGTTAACGGGATACCGGCATAGGCGGCACAGGCCAGAGCAGCGGTGATCCCGGGGACGACTTCATAGGGGATGCTGTGGGTGCGTAAGAACTCTAGCTCCTCCCCGCCGCGACCGAACACGAATGGATCACCGCCTTTCAGCCGTACTACGTGTTGGCCGGCACGGGCGTGCTCCAGCATCAGCGCGTGAATGTCTTCTTGGCGCACACTGTGGCCAGTTGCAGATTTGCCCACCTCGATCTGCTCAGCATCGCGCCGTGCCATCTGCAGCACGGTGTCGCTGACCAGCCGGTCGTAGAGGATCACGTCGGCTTCATTCAGGGCGCGCAGCGCATTCAAGGTCAGTAGGCCGGCATCGCCGGCACCGGCGCCCACCAGGGTCACGGTGCCGGACACGGGGCGGGGCGTCTCGGCCAGTGCTGCGTCGAGTGTTGCTTCGGCTGCTGCGTGGTGTTGCTTGCGTAGCAGTCGTGGGAGTGGACCGGCCAGTTGGGTTTCAAAGAAGCGGCGGCGTGCTCCCGTGTTTGGATAGCGGGCACGGATCTTGTCACGGCGTTGCGTGAACAGTGTGGTCAGTCGACCCCAGCTATCGTCAATCAGGCTTTCGAGTTGCTGTCGCAGATGACGTGCCACCATCGGTGCGCCACCACCGCTGGAAATCGCGATCCGCAACGGACCGCGCTCGATCACCGCTGGGACTTGAACGTTGGAGAGCGCGATATCGTCCACTACATTGATGAACAGCCGCTGTGCGTGCGCCGCGCGTGCCACGGCGTGGTTCACCTCGGGTTGATCGGTGGCGGCGATGACCAGCCAGATGTCTTCTTTCAGCCAGGTGTCTTCAAATGTCCCCTGCCACCAAGTGATACGACCGGCTTCGGTCCAGCGATGCAAAGATGCCGTCAAACGTGGTGCGCCGATGATCGGTAAGGCACCCACCTTCAGCAGTGCCTCGGTCTTGCGTTCGGCCACCTTACCGCCGCCGACCACCAACACGGCCCGGTCGTGCAGGTTGACGAATAGAGGGAACAGAGCGCTGGCGGTCACTAGAGTGAGCTGAGATCGGGAGCCATGACCGTAGCGTCTGACTGATATTCCCAGGAAATGACTTCGTGCATTTGGAAAATAGCCGTTAGTTATTAAGTTCTTAACGGAAGTGATCTACAGTCGTTCTTGCTTTCGCCATCACCGGCCTGCCATGACGTTGACTCAACTTCGCTACCTCGTAGCCATTGCCGATGCTGATCTCAATATTACGCTTGCCGCTGCGCGTGTACATGCCACTCAGCCGGGCTTGTCCAAGCAACTGAAAAAGCTGGAGGACGAGCTCGGCTTCCTCCTGTTTGTGCGCCGGGGGCGCAGTTTGGAAGCGGTGACACCTGCCGGGGAGGAGGTGATTGAGCGCGCGCGGGCGATGTTGGTCGAAGTGAACAACATCCGTACCTATGCGGCGAATCAGCGCCGTGAGCACCAGGGGCAATTGACTTTGAGCACCACCCACACTCAAGCGCGGTTCGTGCTGCCGCCTGCTGTGGCGCTGATCAAGCAGACTTATCCGCAGGTCAGTGTGCATTTGCAGCAGGTGGCTGAGAGCGATGTGCTGGATGCACTTGGCCCGGGAGGGGGCGATATTGCAGTAATGAGTACGGCTGGCAGTGAACCTGCGGCAGGTCTTGCGGTACCGCTGTATCGATGGCGGCGCTTGGTGATTGTGCCGCGTGGTCATCCTTTGGACACACTAGGCAGCACCCCAGATGTAGCGGCGCTAGCTGAATATCCGTTGGTCAGTTACGAATCTTCAACCCGGCCAGCATCTTCACTGCAACGTGCTTTTGCCAGTCTCGGGTTGGAGCCGCGCATTGTGTTGACAGCACTCGATGCTGACTTGATCAAGACCTATGTCCGTACCGGCCTAGGTGTGGGCATTCTCGCGGAGATGGCGGTCAATGCGGTCGACACTGATTTGCGCACTTGGCTGGCACCGGTTCCTGAATGCATCGCTTGGGCTGTGCTGCCGCGCAATCGCGTATTGCGTGACTACGTGTTGGAGTTGGTGCACGTGCTTGCACCGCAGATCGACAAGCGGGATCTGCGTCGTGTACTCAATGGTCATCAGGAGCCTGACTGGCCGTCGCCCCCTACCTGGGAATCGCTGACGCAGACCATCACCAATTGAGTGGGTTTCAATACGCTGTTTGAGATCCACGTATTTTCTTGATGAGTCAAACGGGTGTTCGTAGGTGTGTGGGGTGTAACCAAAGGGATTTTCAGTGGCGACTTCGGGCTGCACTACAGTGGTGTCACTCGCTGCCATCTGGATCACAGCAAATCGAGATGGGTATTCATGGCGGCGGCGGCATCCAACGGCGCGGCATTGGATTCTTTTGTCAAAAATCGAAGCTGCACCAACGTGGGTCTTTGATGGCGTAGGTGACCATCATGTCACCTGCGGCTGTGCCGCCGACGACTAGTGCTGAGCTTGCGCGTGGCAAGCCGCCGCGGGTCCCAGAGTCACCACGATCGCAGCACGAATCAAACATGTGTTCATATCCATTCTCCTTGGGGTTGGAGTTACGGGGTGCATCCAGAAATCGCAGCTAGATGCTCACGAAGCCGCGCAATATCGCTTTCAATGTCGGGGGCTTTCATCACGTCGTAGCAGGAAAACGAGGGCAGGATTTCCGCCCCACAAAATGTGTAGTTGGCGGTATTGGCGACAAACACGTCATCCACCGTCTTACCTGTAAACAAGACCTGATCCTTGTCATCAAATGCCTCCCTGGGGGCATTCCAGGTCAGGGACAGCATGTATTTCTTGCCCTGCATCAGACCACCCGTGCCGTACTGCTTGCTCGGGTTTTCCCGTGTTCTGCCGTCACCAGTCAGCAAGCGTTTCTGGGACAAGCCAGCCGAGAAAACTTCGTCAACGTATTTCTTGTAAATCCACGGTGCCCCGAACCAGAATACGGGCGCTTGCAGGATGATGAGGTCGGCCCAAACGTGGTTCTGTACCTCGGTATCCGTGTCGTAGCCGGACTCGATATCGGTTTGCCGCACCTTGTAGCCGCGTTTCTCCATGTCTTCCTTGATGATGCCGGCCAGGCTGCGGTTCAGCCTGCCTGGAGAAATGGTTTCGTACAATTGGTGGGCGTTAATCAGCAGTAAGTTTTTCATCTTCGCTCCTTGGCGAGTTGTGCATGCTCCGATGACAAGTAGTGTGGCTTCGAAGCCCCCGGGAGCGTTTGCCAAAACTGGTTTAATTCTTGCCTAATTCGATGAACTACAATCGAATTAGGAATAGATCGTTATCTGGTAATGCGGAGCTTCAGCTTCGCAAACTACCGCCAAGCACACTATTTTTACGTAGAAATGGAATGGCAATCCATACACAGGCAAACGTTGGTGAACTTGCTTGCCTAGTCGGAAACATTGCACAAAACGATGGAGATTACAGCACGCTGATTCCAGCGCTTATGCTCTATCGGCGGAGTTCCGCGACCGATCCGATGCCCTGCATTTACGGTCTTGGCCTTGGACTGGCGGTGCAGGGCGACAAACGGGTGACGTTGGGCGATGCGATCTTTGACTATGTGGCTGGACAATCCCTCGTCACGACCGTAGATCTGCCCGTCGTGTCATATGTCACGCGTGCCAGCTCCACTGAACCTTACCTCGGCGTGAGGCTGGAGTTGGATGCTCGCGTCATTGCGCAGATGGTCGCCGAGATGGAGTTTGCAACGCCGCTCCAGGTTGCAACGACGCGAGCGATATCCGTCGTGACGTTGGATGAAGGTCTGCAGGACGCATTGACCCGGTTAATCCGCCTCCTGGCTGAACCGCAGCTCATCCCTCTTCTTGCTCCTTTGATTCAGCAGGAGATAGTTGTCCGTCTACTGAATGGTGAGCATGGTCCGAATTTGCGCCGTCTCGTCGCAGTCGGCACACCGAGTCGGCAAATTGCCAAGGTAGTCACCTGGTTGAAGCAGCACTATACGGAGGACGTAGCGATGGATGATTTGGCGACCAAAGCCCACATGAGTCCGGCAACTTTCCGGCAGCATTTCCGCGTTGTAGTTGGCATGAGCCCCTTGCAGTATTTGAAGAATCTGCGCTTGCGAGATGCGCGGCAACTGATGCTCAACGAAAACCTGGATGCGGGCAGCGCGGCGGTGCGCGTAGGGTATGAGAGTGCGTCGCAGTTTAGTCGGGAATACAGGCGGCTATTTGGAGAGCCACCCAATCGCGATATCAGACGGATACGGGAAGCCATCTGAGCAAGAGACGGACACTGTTTCTGGCTTAGCGTGCTTTACTTCCCCGTTTTTTGAGACGACCCCAGGTACAGCGGCGGTGAATCAGGAGGCAGGCTGTATCGATCCGCGATGTGTGGCGAAGACGTGATTGGGCGCCACTCGCACCCGCTGCAGCGTTGGGGGATGCATGTCGCGGTGATGGGATCACTGCATTCCTGAAGCGCGACGCCACAGGGCGTGGACCAGCGGTGGCAGACGGTCGACCAAGCCCAGTGCCGCGCCACGCAGCAGGGTCAGGTGAAAGGTGTCGTTTGAAAACACCCGGTTAATCGCATCAAAAGTATAGGCGGCGAGGGTGTTATCGCTACGGCGCTGACGTGCCCAGCGTTGTAGCCGGTGTGGTGCGGCCCAGTCGGCACGCCGTGTTTGCGCCTGCTGGATCAGTGCCTGCAGCGCGGCGACATCACGCAAACCGAGGTTGACGCCCTGTCCAGCCAATGGATGCACGACGTGCGCAGCGTCGCCCAGTGTCAGGACACGGCCGGCGATGTAGTCGGTGGCCAGTTGCCGGCGCAGTGGGAAGGCCGTTCGCGGCGAAACCACTTCTACCTGTCCAAGGCGCCCACCGAATGCGGCGGTCAGTTCGCGTGCGAATGCGGTTTCGTCCAGTGCCAGGACGCGTTCTGCTTCGGCATCGGGGAGCGTCCAGACGATTGAGCTGCGCTCATCAGTAAATGGCAGGAATGCTAATGGTCCGGTCGGCAAGAAGCGTTGCCAGGCGGTGGCTTCGTGTGGGTATTCGGTGGCGACAAAGGCGACGATACCTTGCTGTGCATAGTCATGTCGGTGTACTGGCAGGTGAGCCAATTGACGCAAGGTGGAATCGGCGCCGTCGGCAGCGATGGCCAGGCGTGCTTCGAGCCGACGACCATCCTCCAAGCGTAAACGCACGCTATCGGTGTCTTGTTCCAAGGCGGTGATGCGTGCCGGACAATGCAGGTGTACGCCTGCTTCAGCGAGTCCGGCCCACAGTTGGTTTACCAGCAGGGTGTTCTCGACGATCCAGCCGAGTTGTTCACGGCCCAGTGTGGCGGCGTCGAAGCACAATTCGCCCCCTCCCCCACTGTCCCAGATACGCATGCGATGGTATGCCGGTGCACGTGTCGCGCGCACCGCTGGCCATACGCCTAATGTGTGCAGCAGTGCTGCACTGTCTGGGGCACATGCGTATACACGCACATCCGGAACCGTTGCCTGCCAACGCGGCGGTTCGCATCCTTCGATCAGGGTCACGTGTAATCCTGTTTTTGCCAAGGCGAGGGCGCTGGCGGCGCCGACGATCCCGCCACCAGCCACGAGCACATCGGGTCGGTGAGTCCGGCTCATACGTTGTTGCGACACAGGTGGGGTACCTCGCCACGGAAGCCCATCGCGCCGCTCACCAGGCGTGCTTGCAGCCCGCCGATGTGAGAGGCCGCCAGCAGGCCGATACTGCGCAGCGGCCGCAGCAGCGGCGCTCCGTTGCTGGTCAGTCGTGCCAAGCCGGTAGAGAACGCGAGTGTCTGTTCGCGGTCGGTGTGTCGCCGTGATGTATAGGTAGTAAGCAGTGTGGTTGCGCCGGGGTCGGTGTGATCAGTGGTGATCAGTTCAGCCAAGGTGAGCGCATCGCGCAGGCCCAGGTTGAAGCCCTGGGCACCCATCGGGTGCAGCGTCTGTGCGGCGTTGCCGAGCAGCACGACACGTTCGGCGGTCAGACGACGTGCCACCACTTGCACCAATGGATACGCGCTGCGCGTGCCGCTGGCGACGAAGCGGCCAGCACGCCAGCTGGCGGCGTGTTGCAGTCGTGTCAGCCAGCCGGTCTCATCCAGTGCAGCGACTGTATTGGCCTCGGTACGGGCGACGCAATGAATCGCGCCATAGTGGCGGTCGGCGCGAGGCAACAGTGCGGTAGGGCCGTGTTCGGTGAAACGTTCGTAGGCGGTTCCATCGGGTACGCGGGTAGCTTGTACCCGTGCGACGAAAAGTGTCTGGCAGTAATCGTGCTCCTGCGTCTCAATGTGCAGCAGATGGCGCACCGTACTATGTGTGCCATCGGCGCCGACCACCAGACGTGCACGTAATAGGTGTTCGCCGTCGGCATTGGCGATGCGCACTCCGCGTAGGCCGTCGGTGACTGGAGTCAGGCCGATGCAGCGTGCCGGGCGGTAGCGGGTCAGCTGACCGAGTTCGGTGAGTCGGCTTTCCAGAGCCTCACCGAAATCACGTGCGACGACCACGTGGCCGAAGTCGTCACGGCCATAGGTCGTAGCATCCAGTAGCACCCGGCCGAAGTCGCCGGTGCGGCTCACATGGATACGCCGAATGGGTCCGGCGGCGTGGCGTATCCGTGCCATGACCTTGAGTGCGTCTAACGCATTGACCGTAGCTGCGGCGAAACAGAGGTTGCGTTCATCGAATACTGTTGGCAACGTGGCCGGTGGAGTGACCTCGACCAAGCCAACGTCCATGCCAATCCGGTCCAGGGCGATCGCGAGGCTAGCGCCGACTAAACCGCCACCGATGATCAAGACATCATGGAGTTGATTCATTGCGCCATGATAAGCGTTCGTCTCTTGAGATTGGACCCGTGCGCCGCTTCATCGATCAGGGTTAGCGGTGGTGCTGGCCGTTGCATGGGTCGCTTGATCCAGGGGGGTGTGTCTCTTGGACATTCATGCGGTCGCGGTGTCCAATCTTGGCTGTCGGTAAGCCGGTCGCGTTGCCCAGTACGGCGCTACAGGACTGATAGGCCTCTGGGGCTGCCTGCTTGGCACGATGCATAGGCTCTTGCGAAAGGAGGGCGGGGTTTATCGCATAGGGATGATCGGACCGGAGGCGACAACAGTATCCGTGTGGTGCGACACCGGTTGCATCTGAGTGATGGTCGACAAGGTCGACTCGATGATTAGCTTGCTTCCAGTGTTGTTGGATCTGTTATGGCATGCCCTTGTGTTGAGCGATACAACATTGCTGATTCGGGTTGGAGGGGGGGATCGCACATTCTGCGGTGACGTTGTGATGTGCGATGCCGGCATCAAACACTGGAAGCTGATTTTAATGGCATATGCATGCTGACGTGCCGTGTTGAGTGTAAGACCGGCGTACCGGTGCCATTGCCATTGGGGCGGTGCGCCTACAGGTCATCGGTGATTTCAATAAACTTCCGACCTGTCACTCCTGCTGATCTTGAGTGAAATGCTGTGGTGCTGCGCATATCTCACCACCGTGGCGTGATCGTTACGCCGGTCTCTGGCATTGGCTGAATCAAGCGCTGCTTTTCACGCATCCCGTCTTGTGTGGATTCCTGTCAGGGTTATCCCAAGTGCCTGGCGTGCAGAGGGTATTTGATGGATGGTCTGTGGCGGATCGCGATGATCGATTTCGACATGTGCCACGGCAATGGGACTCAGACAAATTTTGGACGTGAGTGGCGGGTGCAGTCCTGCAGCAGGCATCGGTCGGATCTAATATCCGTTCTCTGGCGGTGTTCACGAACATCCACAACGTGCTGTTGTCACTTGGCAGCGATGGATTCGACGTTCGCAACATCCGAAGCGGATGACGGATACAAGTGATGCAACGATGTTCGCGCGCCGTTGATATCGATCTCGTCCGGCTTCCGCGTACATTGTCAGGATTTCCAGGCTGATCTGATGTTGCAAGAGGAAGCTGTTACTTGAATGAACGTTGAACTGTGTGCGTTGGCAAGTGGCTACGCCGGCGGAAGGTTGGTGTTGATGTCAACAAGAGGGACGACCTGCAGACGCTGCGCAATACTTGTATGGCTTATGTCGGTGCGTTGCTTGTTCTCCCGGCAGAGGTAGTGATACATGATCAGTAGCTATTGAACGGTGGCATCTCGCTTTATTGTCCATACCGAGGGGATGCGGCAAGCTAATGGACGTTTTACTGACGATCTGACCACGTGTACCGAGTTTTCCACCTGCTGCCCTTGCCTTTGAGTATTGCTATCTGTCTGTCGGCGCTGGCAGAAGAGAAACCGCCTAATTGGGGGCTGTGCCCTGCGACGTTGCCGTTACAGGGCTTTGAGCAGGCGCCCAAGACGGATAAGCATGTGGCTCAGATCCGTCCCCAATTGCCGACCAATATCGAGGGTGACACGCTCACCGGTACCGCAAGCACCCCGCTGTACCAGGGCAATGTTGTTTTGGTGCGTGGTGATCAGTTCTTGGGTGCTGATAGTGTGCGGATAGACACCGAGACCGGCGGCTACATTGCTGAGGGTCATGTCCGCTACCAGGACGCTTCGGTCCGAGTGATTGCCGACCGTGCTGAAGGCAACCAGAATACCGATGTCCATAAGATCAGCAACATTCGATATCAATTGATTGATCATCGTGGCAATGGCGTTGCCCAGTCTGTCGATATCCACGGCCAGGTGGGACGAACGTACCACTCTACCTACACCACCTGCGATCCGTCGCAGGTAGTCTGGCGGGTCCGTGCTCCCCAGATCGATGTGGATAATGTGGAGGGTTTCGGCGTTGCGCGTCATGCGGTGTTCGAGGTTGGCAAATGGCCAGTGTTGTATCTGCCTTGGTTTAAATTTCCGATCGACAATCGCCGCCAAACTGGCTTGCTCTACCCGCAGTTGAGTTATTCCGGTCGAAATGGTTTCGACTACACCCAGCCGGTATATCTCAATCTGGCACCGAACTATGACGCCACGCTGTATCCGCGTTACATGCAGAAGCGTGGTGCCATGCTCGATACCGAATTTCGCTATCTGTACGATGGCGGCAAGGGGCAGACGCGTGCCGCTTACATCCCTAACGATAGGTTGCGCGATAAAAGCCGTGGGAGTTTTAGTTTCAGTGGCTACCACAATATTGATAGCCACTGGCAGGCGCGTGCTTCGTTAGCTTGGGTCAGTGATACCCGCTACACGGAGGATTTTTCCAGTCGCCTTGTTGGGATGTCATCCCTGTCAAGCTTGCAAAGTACGGTCGGTGTGTACGGTATAGGTGACACATGGACGGCTGGTCTGATGGCTGATCGCTGGCAGCTCACCGATTACAGCCTGGATGAAAGTGCGTTGGCTTACAACCGTCAGCCGCGTTTGTTTTTCAACTGGAACAAGCCGGTGTCTGACTCGCTGGAATTCGGCGTGTACAGCGAGGCAGTGCGTTTCCAGCATGATGATGCTTACTTGGTGGCATCACAGAGTGATGGCAGCTATCGCCGTACCGGTGGGGTGATTCCTTACTACGGTGGCAGTCGCTTGGATGTGAAGCCTTATGTATTGCTGCCATTGACCGGTGCGGCTTGGTACGTCACTCCAAGTGTTGCTTGGCGCTATTCTGCGTATCATTTGGACAGAGGCATTGCAGATCAATTGAATGGTCATCGCACGCCGATGCGCAGCGTGCCGATCGTATCTTTAGATTCGGGGTTGTACTTGGATCGTGAGACAAATGTTTTCGGTAGGAGCTATCTGAACACATTGGAGCCGCGGCTTTACTATTTGTATGTCCCATATCGCAACCAGAGCGACCTGCCGCTGTTCGATACCCGTGCTTTCACCTTCAGTTGGGGACAATTATTCCGCGACAGCCGTTATACCGGTCCCGATCGTCAAAACGATGCCGATCAGCTGACTCTAGCGGTCACTTCACGCTGGCTGCATCAAGAAACTGGCAAGGAAGAGCTTGCGCTGAGTGTCGGTCAGATCCTGTACTTTAAAGACTCGCTTGTCACCTTGAATGATAGTGAGGAACGCGTTGAACAGGGCAAGTCAGCTTGGGTGGGCGACGTGGCTTACAACATTAACGACCGTTGGATGCTAAACGCGACTTACCAGTGGAATCCTAACTTCCGCCGCGATGACCTGGCCAGTCTCCGTGCTCGTTACCTGATCGGTAGCGATGGAATCATCAACTTGGCTTACCGTTACCGGCGTAATACCTTGGATGGTACCGACCAGCTCAAACAGACGGATATTTCTTTCCTGTATCCAATCAATCCCAAGTGGAGCGCCATTGGTCGTTACTACTATTCGTTGTTGGATAAGAAGCCGTTAGAAATCATCGGTGGCCTCCAGTGGGACAGTTGCTGCCTGGCCGTGCGCACCGTGTTTCGTCGCCACATGCGTAACCGCACGGGTGACATGGACAATTCCATTCAGTTGGAGTTTGTGTTTAAGGGGTTGAGCTCAGTGGGGCAGGACACAGATCGCGTCCTGCGCCGTGCTATTCTTGGTTACTATCGCGATGACCTTTACTTGGTTCCGCCTAGCAACACGACGACCGATCCGGACGCTTACGATCCAAATCAGATTCCATGACCAGACCTCTTCCCGTTGTTCTCTCTTTGCTGTTGGCAGTGTCCAGTGTGTTCTTGCCGGTGGCGTCGGCACGACAGCAATCGTTGGATCACATCGTTGCTGTCGTTGATGACAATGTGATTTTGAGGAGTGAACTCGATCGCGCCATTCGCAATGTCAAGTCACAGTATGTTGGCCATGAAGCCCAGTTGCCTCCGGATGAAGTCTTGCAGCGGCAAGTATTGGAACGGCTGATTTTGATCAAGCTCCAAGTCGCGCGCGCGCAGAGCAATGGTATCCGGGTCAGTGACGATGAATTGAATCACGCCATTGCTAGCATTGCTGATAACAATGGCACCAGTGTTGATGGCCTCCGCCAGAAATTGGCTGCAGAAGGGATGCCTTTCCCCGAATTTCGCCAGTCAGTGCGTGATGAGATCACCATGCAGCATTTGCGGCAAAGCTTTGCGCAGAGTCGCGTTGTGGTCAGCGAGGGTGAAGTCGACACTGCAGTTGCCCAGCAGGCTAACAGCGGTGTGCAGTACCACCTGCAACACATCTTGGTCGGCTTGCCTGAGGGGGCTACTTCCGAACAGATTGCGATTGCCCAGAAAAAAGTCGATGGTATTAAGCACCTGATCGATAAGGGGGAGCTTGGCTTTGCCGCCGCCGCGGTGCGTTATTCCGATAGTCCTAATGCGCTTGAAAGCGGCGATTTGGGGTGGCGTAGCCTGGACGAGATCCCTGAAGCATTTGCACAGATGGTTCACGGCATGCAGGCTGGTCAGGTGGTGGGGCCGCTGCGTGGCCCCAGCGGTTTTCAGCTACTGAAGCTCGTAGAAGTGCGCGATAGTGCGGCCGCTGGCACGAAACAGATGGTCACCGAATACCATGCCCGCCACATTCTGATTCGTGTCAATGGGGACCAGGGCGACGCTGAAGCCAAGGCCAAAATCGGCACCTTGCGTGCACGTATCATTGCTGGTTCGGATTTTCAGGCCGTCGCTCAAGAGTCCTCGGAGGACGCCAACAACCGCAATCAGGGTGGAGATCTTGGTTGGTTCCCGGTGGATGCTTTTGGAGCTGACTTCGGCAACCATATCAAAGCGCTTGCTGACGGCAAGGTTTCGGAACCTTTCCGTACCGCAGCCGGCTGGCACATCGTGCAGCGTCTGGGCACGCGCCAGACAGACGTCAACAGTGAGAACCAACGTTCCCAGGTTCGCGAGATGATTGGCCAGCGCAAGTTGGAGGAAGCCTATGAACGCTTCTTGCAGGAGCTCCGTGGCGAGGCTTACGTGAATCTCCAGGTTGAGGACGCCAGTCCAAGTGCTGCTCCCCCGGCTGTAGGCGTCACGTCACCGTCCTCAATGAAGCACTGATCTCATGTTGCAACCTGCGCTTGCTTTGGTTCCTGGTGAACCGGCGGGCGTTGGGCCGGAATTATGCGTGCGGTTGGTGCAACACCCGCGTGACGATTGCCGACTCGTCGCCTTTGCCGATCCAGGCACTTTACAGGCCGCCGCCGCCGCACTGGGTTTGCCGCTGCGTTTGCTTCCGCCCGAAGCGATCCCCCAGTGTCCTGGCGATCTGCCTCTACAGGTACAGCCTCAAGTCCATCCGACTCGCTTTGGTCAAGCGGACCCCGCCAATGCTCCCGCGGTGGTGGCTGCACTATGTGAGGCGGCAAGCCACTGCTTGCACGGTGCGTTGCACGGCATGGTCACTGGCCCGGTACACAAGGCCGTGATCAATCAGAGTGGCATCCATTACACCGGCACGACAGAGTTGCTCGCCGAGCAGGCCGGGTGCGATGTGGTCATGATGTTGGCTAATACGCAGCTGCGCGTGGCTTTGGTCACCACACATCTGCCGCTGCGTGACGTGCCGCACGCCATTACTGCTGCTGCGGTGGAACGTTGCTTATGCATTGTTAATGCGGCGATGTGCAGTGAGTTTGGCTTGACAACGCCACGTATTGCCGTACTTGGGGTGAATCCGCACGCCGGCGAAGATGGTTATCTTGGTCGCGAAGAGCTGGATGTCATCATCCCAGTGTTGCAGCGCTTGCGTACCGCAGGCATGACCTTGCTGGGCCCACTGCCTGCGGACACGGCTTTCCTGCCGGCCAAGCTGATTGAATACGACGCCGTCGTGGCGATGTATCACGACCAAGGCTTACCAGTGCTCAAACACAGCGGATTCGAACAAGCCGTCAATATCACGTTGGGTCTTCCCTATCCCCGTGTGGCCGTCGACCATGGCACCGCCCTTGACCTGGCTGGCCGTGGAGTGGCCGATCCTTCCAGCCTCTTTGCAGCCACTGCACTGTGCGCGCAGCTGGCGGTATCGCGTGCCTCCAGGTCCGGGCGTCCCTGATGCCCGCAGCATGAGTGATTTCAGAAGGTCCTCGTATCGGGAAGGTGCTGCGTGTCCCGATGCGTGAACTTAAACCGGCTTACAACAGCATCTTGAACAGGAGTAGCCGATACCAAGCTACCCGCTTGGTGCTGTGGTCATGACCATGCACTCCCATCGTCTGGATACTCCCCGTTTTTACTGATGGCTCCTGGCAGGATGTTAAAAGAGGCATCGTCAGAGCGCTGACTCATGCTGCTGTCAGCGGCGTATGGGACGTCATGCCGTGTTGTAGAGAAAACGTTGCTTCTCATGGGAAAACACCCATGCCCAGAAGAGTGACTGCTTTTGAAGAAAACGACTTGGCCGTGCTTGGAGTGATCCACCGCTGCTGTTGCACACCGCGCACCCGGGCTGCCGAGGTATCGTTCACATCCAACACAAGCACCGTGTTACTCCCTTGGCGCTGCCACGCCCCCGGGAAGTAAAGCGCACCCTGCGGACCGATACTCCAGTGGCGGCCAAGCGTGTGACCATTGGCCCATGTCACCCCCTTGCTGAACGCTTGCATGTCCAAAAACGTATCCGCTGGCCTGCTGATATACAGCGTCCCCCGATGGAACGCAGGTCCCTTGATCTTTGCCGTTGTCCAGCCACGGATCGCTTCTGGCGTCTCCAGCGGTAGCAGAAACGTTTCCCACCCCTTCACCGGCTGGTGATTGAGCCATACCGGATCAATCAGTCCGGCGCGACCATCGGCGAGGTGAGGACCATAGTTCACCCGTCCGCTGTTTTCTACCAGCACATCGAGCGTGTGTGTGCCCGAGGGAATGTCGACCTCCACCGACACCTGCTGCAGGCGGCGTTCAGCACTCCCCGCGAGGATGCGATCAACGTAGACGTGAGCCTCATCCCGCACGTCGCCCAGATACAGCGTGCCCTGCCGTGGACCGTTCACTCTGGTGCGGTACACGATGTAACCGTAGGCTTGCCCATAGCGCTCCATCGGTTGCGGATCTGGCGTGGTGGCCACCGGTGCAGGCAGGTTGTCCCACAGCGAAGCTGATTCACCTAATGGCGTGTCCGGCAGATCAATGAAACGGGTCGCCGCTGGCAACGGTGGTGGCTGGATACCCGTCACGCGGGTGATGACATCACGGAACATCGCGAACTTCGGCATGGGCCGTCCGCCCTCATCCAGCACCGCGTCGTAATCGTAGCTGGTGGTTTGAGGGCTGTAATGGTCGCTCGGCGCACCTTGGAAGTTCGCCCCATTCATGAAGCCGAAGCTAGTGCCTCCAGTGAACATATAAAGATTCATCGAGTGGCCTTGCCGCAGGATCCATTCGATCTCCTTCGCCTGCTGCTTCGCATCGGTACGCGCATGCGGCTTTCCCCATTGATCGAACCAGCCGGCCCAATATTCGCCCACCATCTGTGGCTGTCCGGGATGGAATCGGGCAAGCTTTTCGAGTGCATCTTTAGCCTCGCCCGGCGCAACATTCACGGCGGCCAGCATGTCCGGCAAAGTACCGTTGCCGAGCATCTCTGCCCCGTCGGAGGTGAACAGCAGTGCGCGTCCGAAACCGGACTTGATAAACATTCCGCGCATCGCCTGCAGATACGCATGATCGTCACCGTAGGAGCCGTACTCGTTTTCAACCTGCACAGCAATAATGGGACCGCCATTGCCATTGAGTAGCGGACCGATCTCTCTGCCGAGGGCGTCAAGGTAGCGCTCACTGGCATCCAGGAAACGCGGATCCTGACTGCGTACCCGCAGCGTAGGATCGGCAAACAGCCAAGCCGGGTAACCGCCTGCCTCCCATTCCGCACACACGTAGGGCCCAGGACGCAGGATCACGTTCAGTCCTTGTGACGCCGCTTCACGCACAAAAGCGCCAACGTCGTTATTTCCCGTGAAGTCGAATTGACCTTGGCGAGGTTCGACCAAATTCCAGAAAACATAGGTTTCTACCGTGTTGAGTCCCAGGGCACGGGCCTTCTGCAATCGGTCCTTCCAGTACGCTCGCGGAATGCGCTGCAAGTGAATGGCACCCGAGATCAATTGATACGGCTTCCCATCACGGATGAAGTGCGTGCCCTGGGTCGAAAACACCGGCCAAGGTGCAGCGCTGAGCGTCATGGGCAGTGTAATGGCGAGTGTCAAAGCGAATATCTTAAGCAGCATGGAGTGTCTCAAAGGAGGAAAAACACGGCGCGATTGGATCCAACACAGCCCGCCGGATGGATATCTGCCGTGAATGGGAACATGAGGGAGTGCAGCATCCGGGCGCAAGCCTCGTACCGCCTACCCAAGTTCCCAGGCAGAGCGGTGCACTCATTCTCGATTCCAGACGCCTCCCGCACTGACACTTAAGCGCGGCTCCCCTGGATGGGCCCGGGGTGCTGGGAGGCTGAGGGCAATGACGTGAAAGACGGTGGCAGATCCTGCTGGCCTGTGCCGAAAGCGAGGTTGGGTCGGGGCCCCATCTCAAATTCCAGCGTGCCCCCCTGCGCCAATTCGGAGTGGTGCAGCCAAGTACGGGTGATGGGAGTGCCGTTCCAGCGGAGTGATTGCACATAGACGTTTTGCGCACTGTTGTTGCGCGCGAAGAGACGCAACTGACGGCCCTGACCCACGTCCAACACCGCGTACGGAAACAAAGGACTGCCGATCACATAGTAGCCGCTGACCGGATCGACCGCGTACAACCCCAGCGCACTGAGCACGAACCAAGCGCTCATCTGGCCACAATCCTCATTCCCGGACAGACCATCACGTGCATCGTGGTATTGCTCCCTCAGGAGGCGGCGCACCATCGCCTGGGTTTTGTACGGTTGCCCCGCGTACACGTACAGATAGGCGATATGGTGACTTGGCTCGTTACCGTGAGCGTACTGGCCCACCATCCCATCAATATCCGGCGGTGCCCCTGGCGGCAAGTCGGAACGTGCAGAAAACAGCGCGTCGAGCTTGGCGATAAAGCGGTCACGGCCGCCGAACAGCGCCATATAACCGTACAGATCGTGCTGATTTAAAAAGGTGGCCTGCCAAGCGTTTGATTCCGTGAAATCGTGCCACTGCGGCAGATGTCCCAACGCCCGTGGATCGAACGGCGTTGCCCAGGCCCCATTTTCCAAACGGGGTTGCATAAAGCCGCTGTTGCTATTGAACACGTGGCGATACTGGCGCGACCGTGCCCGCAGGAGACGTGCGTCGGTGTCCGCCCCCGCGGCGGCGGCCAAGTGCGCACAGGCCCAATCGTCATACGCATATTCCAGGGTGCGGCTGACCGCTTCATCCACCTTGTCGCTGGGGATATAGCCGAGCCTGCGGTAGTACGCCAGACCGTGCGCCTTATCCTGCATCGCGCGCGCGCGGTAATGCGGCCAAGCCGCCGCATAGTCGATGCCCGTGAACCCCTTCGTATACGCCTCGGCCAGGGCGACGGCAGAGTGATACCCGATCATGCAACCGGTTTCTACGCCTTGTAACGGCCAGATACCGACGCCGTCCGGGCATTCTGCCGCGCCACGTACCAGACATTGCAACAGATCCGGGACGCGTTCGGACTGCACGAGCGTCAACAGCGGATGCAGCGCGCGATAGGTGTCCCACAACGAGTAAGTGCTGTAATTGTGGTACCCGGCCGGCAGCGTATGCACCTCCAGGTCCATACCGCGGTAACGGCCATCGACATCACTAAACAACGTGGGGGCGAGCAGGCTGTGATACAGACTGGTATAGAAAATACGGCGCTGCGCGTCATTGTCCGTCTCGATCCGCACCCGCCCCAGTGCGTGCTCCCAAGTTGCCACGGCTTGCGCATGCACACGGGCGAAGTCGAAATCTGGCAATTCGGCGTCAAGGTTGGCCAGCGCGTTTTCAGCGCTGACCGCAGACAGGCCGACCTTGACCAGCAGCGGTGCTTCCCCGGCGTCGGGGAAGTGCAACGCTGCTTTCAGACATAGACCCTTGGCTTGGCGCGTGTCCGTGCTGAGTGGAGCATCGTCGCTATACAGCTGTGCATGTGCGAACGGACGTGACAGCCGCATCGCGAAGAAGATGTAGCGGCCCTTAGCCCACTGATAGACACGGCGGCCACCCAGCAGGGTACGTGTATCGGCGATGCGCACCTGTACGTCACTCAACCGCGGCGCGGTGGTGGGCGTGTCCTGCATCGCGTGGCTCAGGTCCAACAGCAGGTGACCGGGCTGATGTTGAGGAAAGTGGTAACGGTGCAGGCCAGTCCGTGCGGTGGCGGTCAGCTCGGCGAGAATGCCCGTGTCCTTCAAGCGCACCCGATAGTAACCGGGGGAGGCGGCTTCGTCGGCGTGATCGTAGCGTTGCCGGTAGCCGGTCTCAGGGGCATTGAGCGGACCGGGTGTCAGCTTCACTGCGCCGCTGCCCGGCATGAGCAGGAAGTCCAGCAGATCGCCGATCCCAGTCCCCGACAGGTGCGTGTGCGAGAAGCCCATGATCGAGCCGTTGGAGGCGTGATAGCCGGAGCAGGCGTCCCACGCCGCGTTATAGGTGTCCGGGCTGAGTTGCACCATGCCGAATGGGAGCGTGGCCCCTGGGAAGGTGTGGCCGTGGCCGCTGCTGCCGATGAAGACGTCCACGTGGCGCGTCAGGTCGGCCTGGGTCCGCGTATCTTCCGGGAGTGCCCAGGCATTGACCCGTGAATGGGCGAAGCCAGGCAGATAGCCAGCACCACCCATCAGGGTCAGCGTGATGGCACCCTGCAAAAACGTGCGTCGTGTTGCCATCGTGCATGTCCTCGGCCATGTATGAAGTGGACAGGTGTTTTGGTCAGCCGGCAGATTTCATCGACTTAGGAGCACCGTGCCACGGCTCGGTCCGAGCAGATGCGGCTTGCGTTGTGCTAGATCAATGATCAGTTCGCCGAACAGACTATTGGCCCAGGCGAACCAACCACGGGTAAACGTGTTGGCATCGTCCTGGTTGAATGCCTCGTGCATGAAGCCGGTACCGGCATGGGTGCTCTTGAGCCAGTGCAGGCATTGCTGGATCTGCGTGTCGTCGTGACTCGCTAAGGCGTAATGAATGATCGACATCGGCCAGATGGTCTTGAGTCCCGTATGGGGGCTGCCCACCCCCGTTGCAGCGCGTCCACGGTAGAAGTACGGGTTGCGCTCGCTCCAGGCCAGGGTGCGGGTCCGCAAGAAGACCGGATCGGTCGAGGCGCAGCAGCCCAGATACGCCAAGCTGAGCAAGCTCGGGGCATTGGCGTCGTCCATGAATAATTGATTGCCATAACCGTCTACCTCATAAACCCAGAATGGTTGATTGTCCGTGTCGCGCCTCTGTCCGAACCGCTGCGTCGCCTGCTCAATGTCGTGTGCTAGCGCGCGGCACTCGCTGGCAAATGCGACATCGTGGTGAATGGCTTCGCTCATCGTGGCGAGCTGGCGCAGCGTCACGACGGCGAACAGATTGGCCGGCACCAACAACGGATACACGCAGGCATCGTCGGAGGGGCGGAACATCGCATGGAGCATCCCGTTGGGCCGAGTCGGCGCACCGTAGCCCTCCAACATCAACGTCTCGGTGGCCAGTGGCGCCGGACGCTGGAAGGTATACGGGCCGCGGGTCTCCAAGCGTTGCTGTTCGCTGAAAGTGCGCAGCACGATGTGCATGGCGTCTCGCCAGTCATCATCGAAGGGCGTGGTGTCGTCGCTGGCGCGCCAATAGGCGTGGGCCAAGCGGATGGGGTAGCACAGTGAATCGACTTCCCATTTGCGCTCCCCGATGCCAGGTTGCATCTCCGTGATGTCATGGACCGCCCATTGCAGCGGTTGGGTGGCGTCATCGGGTAGAAAGGCGTTGGCGTAAGGATCCAGGCGGATGCAAGCGGCGTGGCGCTGGATCAGGCCGTGCAACATATGGCGTAGCGCTGGATCTTCGCGGCTCAGCGGGACATACGCATGCACTTGCGCCGCAGAATCGCGCAGCCATAACGCCTGGATGTCACCAGTGATCACAACGGTGTCGGGCTTGCCGTTCCGAGTGCCGGTCGTGACAGTGGTGTCTAGCGTGTTTGGATAGCAGTTTTCAAACAGCCACGCCAACTCAGGATCAGCGATCTTGGCTTTGATCTGTGTCAGGTGTTGTTCTACCGCAGGACTGACGAAGCGGCGCTGTGCCTTGGGGGGGCGTCGACTCATGAAGCCAGACGTTGCAGAGGACAGTTCCGGGCGGGTGCGCTCAGTAGCATGTGCCAGCCGTGTGGGACTGAGCAGCGCGATTCCCGCCGCGTGGCTGATGAGGCGCAGCAACGTGCGACGACTCAGACCGTGGTGCAGGGAGGAACGCGACAACGGTGCGGTCATGGTGTCATATGCATCCATCGCACGTCTGGACGCCTATGGCAGTGGTCTGGGTGCTGTCGGCCACGGTACCCCTTGCCAAGTGATGTTTTGTGTCGCAGTGACGTATGGCTAGGCATCGCGGATGCGGTGGTGTGGCTTGGTAGGGTGGTGTGACTGCGGATTGGGGTCACCGATGCAGTGCTGCTTATGTGCAGTATTGATGGCAAGTGTGCCGTTGGGGTTCATGGTGTTGAGCCGCCGCGCGTCCAGTGACATGTCGACAGGTGTGATGCATTGGAAGCCCCTTTTACGGTGGGGTGAGTGGAGTCACCGTTGCAGGCCATCTTGACGGATTCCTTACAGAGGGCGATGTGCTGTCGGGCACAGTACGTACCATGTCACTTATTTCGGTAGCAGGAGATGGCCGGTGACCGAGAATGTCGCGACTTCACCGGGTGCGCCGCTGCCGGGTTGGCCACCGCCGACGAAGAGGCGGTAACGACCAGCTGCGACACGGCGTTGGCCGGTAGGCGCAACGCTGCTGAGCCGACGTGCGTCCAGTGCGAAGCTCAGCAGGCGGGATTCTCCAGGGCGCAGTGTCACCCTCTGGAAGCCGACTAGGCTGCGGATGGGGGATTCCGGATGCTGCGGGGATTCTAGATAGACCTGCACGACTTCGTCACCGCTCCGCGTCCCAGTATTGCGGACGCGAGTGGAGACGGCCAAGGTGTCACCGGCCTTCAGGCTTGCGGTGGACAGCCGCAGTGCCTCGTATGCGAATTGCGTATAGCTCAGGCCGTAGCCAAACGGATACAGCGACTGGCCCTTGAAGTAGCGATAGGTACGCCCCGTCATGGCGTAACTGACGTAGGGCGGTAGATCCTGGGTCGAGCGGTAGAACGTCACGGGCAGGCGCCCGCCGGGATTCACGTCGCCCGCCAGCGCCTGTGCAATCGCGGTCCCCCCGGATTGCCCCGGATACCATGCGGCGAGGATCGCGTCGGCATGCTGCTGCGCCCAATTCAGTGCGACAGCGCTGCCGCTCATCAAGACGACGATCAAGGGTTTGCCTGTCGCTTTGACATGATGCAACAGTCTTTCCTGTGTCGTCGGCAGGTCAATAGTGGTGCGGTCGCCGCCGCTGAAACCAGGGATGTCGACGTGGAGTTCTTCGCCTTCTACATCTGGGGATAGGCCGACAAAAGCGACGGTGACGTCAGCCTGCGCTACGGCACGTTCCGCCTCCGCCAGTTGTGGCTCGGCAGGGGGCAGCCACTCCAGGCGCACCCCTTGATCTTCACCACGGTGTTCCATCTCCAGCTGGATCTGGTGTGGCTGGCTATCGTCAAAGTGAAGGGTTGCTTCAAGGCGATCGCTGTCTGTGTCATGGGTGCCAGCGGCCGCCTGCGCATCCTTGACGTTGTTGGTGATGACCGGACGATCGTCAATGGACAGGCGCACCGTGTCATGGCCGCTACAGTCGAAGCAGCGCGCCACATGTACCGCCAAGGTGTAGCTGCCAGGACCGGGCGGGAGTAGCTCGCCTGTCCAGCGTACCGCGTAGCGGTGCGGGTTCATGTCCTTGGTGGGGGCGACGTGGTCCCAGTTGAAGGCGATGAGGCGGTCTTGGCGCACCAGACGCGGCGTGCCGGACAGGTCAAGGGTGTCAAAGTACTCCCCTTTCAGGCCAGGTTGGCCATTGCTGCGCAGTGCGGTGTCTGGGATCGTGCTTGGTACACCGGGCGCCAGTGACGCGCCCGGTGCGTAGTGCACATGGTGGGTGCCGAAACGGGAGCGCAGACCCAGCAGTGGGGTGACTGGGGCGGATGACGTGCCTTGGTAATTGGCTTCCAGGGCGGTCAGTGCATCGGCGTTCGGGCCGAGTACGGCTAATGTGGTCCCGGGTGTTAACGGGAGGATGTTGCCGGTGTTTTTCAAGAGGACCAACGACTGCACGGCGGCTTGCAGTGCAAGTGCGCGATGGCCTGGGGTGTCGATGTCTTTGGTGCCAATGCCTGCGTAGGGATCGTGCTCGCGTGGGTGTAGCGTGCCGAGCCGCTCCCGTGCGGTGAAGAGTCGGATCAGTGCCCGGTCGAGCACGGCTGCGTCGACGTCGCCGCGTGCCAGTGCTTGGTTCAGGTCGCGATAGGCGTTGCCGCAGTTGAGGTCGGTGCCGCTCTGCAGTGTGGTGGCCGATGCACTGGCGTTATCTGGCCGGAAGAAATGGAATCGGGTCATGTCTTCGATCGCGTCGCAGTCAGAGACAACGAAGCCGTTGAACCCCCAGTCGCCGCGGAGACGTCCATTCAGCAACCAGTCGGCTGCACACACAGGTGTGCCGTGCAGTGCGTTATAGGCACACATCACCGAGCCGGCATGGCCGTCGACAATCGCCGCGCGGAAGGCGGGGGTATAGGTGTCCTCCAGATCGTATGCTGAAACATCGACGTCGAACCCGTGGCGACCTGACTCTGGGCCACTGTGTACTGCGAAGTGTTTGGGTGTGGCGATGGTGCGCGGGTGGTCGGGGGCATCGCCCTGTAGGCCGCGGATGAAGCTGACCGCAAGCTGGCTGGTGAGGTATGGATCTTCACCGTAAGTTTCCATGCCGCGACCCCAACGCGGGTCGCGGAAGATATTGATGTTTGGCGACCAGAGGGTGAGTCCTGCATAGCGCGTGTGGTCTTTACCGGGGCCGCCGGCAAGGTTGAACTTGGCGCGTGCCTCGGTTGCGGTGACCGTGCCGACCTGCCGTAGCAGGTCGGTGTTCCAGCTGGCAGCCAGGCCGATGGCTTGGGGAAACACGGTGGCGTAGCCGTTGCGGGCGATGCCGTGCAGTCCTTCGCTCCACCAGTCGTAGGCGGGGATCCCTAAGCGTGGGATGGCCGGGGCGGCGTTCATCGCTTGCGCAATCTTCTCCTCACGGGTCATCTGTGCGACCAGCGCAACGGCATGTTGCTCGGGGGTGAGTTCCGCTGCGGTGGTGGCCGTGGTGAGAAACAAGGTGAGGCTCAGTGCAGCAGTCAGTGTGCGGGGGAGTGCAATGGGCAACGGCATCGCATCATTCCTGGACGTGGGCGTGTATGACGTTGGAGTGCGGCGTCATTTGGATTCGACCGGTTCCGATGGTGCGCTGGCCAGGGTTGCGGCCACGTCGCGTATCTGCAGCGCCTTTTGTAATTGTGCAAGTGGGGCGGCACTACGGATCTGCACGGTCAGCGGTTCTCCGGGCAGCAGGTCGAAGGCGTTATCTGAGAGCCGTGCATCGATATCGCCAAACGACAGCCATACTTCGCGTGCAAACGCTGGGCTGGTCAGGGTGAGTAGATACATGCCGTGATCTGCTTTCCAGGCGCTGCGGATGTGTGGCTGCGGGAGTTTCAGGTGTTTGGCGGCGTCGAAAAACACGGTCTGACGTGACAGGATGGTGTTGCCATTCAATAGTTCGAACACAGCCACACTGTGTTCAGGATCGGCTTGACCAAGCAGTTGTGCGTCGCTGTACTGCGCGATCTGGCGGCTGCTCAATGGCGCGATGGTCGTTTTTTGCTCGTGTGTGTTCAATGCTGTGCCGTCCATGTCCAGGACGCGCAGGCGCCAGCGTACTTCCAGTGGCACGGTGCGGTCGGAGACGAGGGAGACAGTGGTGGTGCCGTCTTTACGTAGCGCGGCGATCATGACGGGCGCGTAGAAGTGACGTGCGTGGTAGTGCAGTGCCTTCCAGCGTCCTGCGTAATCAATGCTCGACCAGGAGGCCCCTGGCCAGACATCGTTGAGTTGCCAGTACAGCGAGCCCATTGTCTGTGGCCGTGCGGCGCGCAGGTGCTGCGCCGCTATCGCAATGCCCTCGGCTTGCATCAGTTGACTCAGGTAGACGAAGCTTTCGAAGTCTTTTGGTTCGCCGAATTCGCGGCGGATGTACAGCAGCAGGCGTTGGTTGCCGCGACCGTTGTCGAATTTCTGGTGCGCACGCATCACCTGCGATTCTGGGGACAGATCCTCTGGCCGCGCGAAGGTGCGGATGGTGCGTATATCCGGAAATGATTGCAGCCCATACTCGGACATGAAGCGCGGCGTGACATTGAGGTATTCGGTCACTGGCAGTGCTGGGTTACCCCAGACCTTCCAGTAGTGCATGTCGCCGTCGTTGGTTTGGTCTGCGGGGCCGTCGAAGTCGGTGCCGGGGGAGGTGGCCCAGTATGGGATGCCTGGTGAATACAGCTTCACGGCTTCACGCAGGACGCTGCCGAACAGGATTGTCATGCCACGCTCAATCCGGCTGCGTTCTTCATGGGCCAGGGATTGTTTAAATCTAATCCGGTCGTCCCAGTGTTCCCAACCAGTTTGCACTTCGTTATTGCCGCACCACAGGACGATGCTGGGGTGGTCACGCAGGCGCGTGATTTGTTCGATGGCTTCTTGCCGGGTGTTTTCGCGGAAGTCGACGTCGTCGGGCGGGATGGCGCCGCCGAACATGAAGTCTTGCCAAATCATGATGCCCAGTGCGTCGGCAAGTGTGTAGAAGCGTTCGTCCTGATAGTGGCCACCACCCCAGATGCGCAACATGTTCATGTTGGCCTCACGCGCGTCTTCCAGGGTGTGGCGCATGGTGGCCTCGGTGACGCGGGTGGGAATGCTATCGAGTGGGATCAGGTTGGCACCTTTGGCGAAGATCGGAATGCCGTTGACCACAAGGGCCATGCTCTTGCCCCATTGGTCTTGTTCGCGGCGCAGTGCGACGGTACGCAGGCCGGTGATGCGTTCGACCCGTTGGATGTCGCCGGCGGCATCGCGGACTGTGGCTGCAAAGGTATAGCGGTCCGGGGCACCATAGCCTGCAGGGAACCAGCGCCGCGGTTGGGTAATACGCACGGGCAGGTTGATGCGATTGTGGCCCGTGTCGAGGGTGCGCTGTTCGCGGTGTTGCAGGATTTGGCGGCCGTCTGGGTCGAAGACGTGCAGTGTGATCTGCGCGGGGCCGTCTCGCCCTGCGTCCAGGGTGAGTTGTGCTTCCAGTTGTGCGACGCTGGCGTCCACGCGCTGCTGGGCGATATGTAGGTCATCAATGCGGGTAGCGTCCCAGGTCTCCAGCTTCACTTCCTTCCAGAGGCCAGAGGTGACGATGCGTGGTCCCCAGTCCCACCCAAACTGGTAGGGTGCTTTGCGGACGTAGGTAGCGCTGTGGCGTGCTGCCGGTTCGTCGCCGAATGCTGAGTCGTAGGAGCCGGGTAGCGCATAGGGTTGTTGTGCCAGCCAGGGCTGGATCTTCTTGATCGGTGAGTACAGCGTCACGTCCAGGATGTTTTCGCCGTGCTTGAGCAATGGCTTTGCGTTCACGCGCCAGTGCCGGAACATGTTGTTGGTATCGAGCAGTGGCGTGCCGTTGAGTGTCACGGTGGCCAGGGTATCCAGGCCGTCGAACACCAGTTCGGCGTGCTGGCGGGTCAGTGTGGCCGCGTTGACCTGAAAGCGGGTGTGGTATTGCCAGTCGCTTAGGCCGACCCATTGAATGTGCGCTTCTTGATCACGGTAAAACGGATCGGGTACGACACCGGCGGCGATGAGGTCGCTCTGCACCGTGCCGGGTACGTGTGCGGGCAGCCAGGTGGTTGCCTTTAAGGGGATCGTGGGGGCTTTGGTTTGACCAGGAGCGTACCGGACGTGCCAGCCGCTGTTGAGGGGTTGGGTCCTGGGTGGGGCGGCCCAGGTGATACAGGTGCTGCCGAAGGTGAGCAGGGGGAGGAGGGCCAAGCGGAAGCAGGCGATAGAGGGATGCTGCGACATGGGAGGGTGGGGGGATGGGTTCAGTGTGTGGACGGGACGGGCGGCGGCGCGGGGGTATCGATCAGGTGGACGCTACCAATGCCGTACAGCGGGCCGCGGATGGGGGCGGTGATGCGCAGGCAGAGGTCGTGGATACCGACGGTCGGGGGTAAGGGGGCGTCGAGGGTGAATTGTTTGCCAATGGTGTTTCCGGGGGGGAGTGGGATCACTACCAGTGGCGCTTGGTTGCAGTCGGCGCGGACTTCCAGTTCGCCGTGTGCGGTGTGTGCCGGATACTGAACGACGTTGGATTGATCGTGGGCCAGACCGTAGTTGCGTGCCAGGCGTGCGGCGTCGATGTGGATGGCGTGCACGTCGTTCAGGCGCATCTGCGGGACGATCCAGCAGGCGTGAAACAGGTCGACGTTGTAAACCGGCGTGTCGGGACTGGCCATGTCTGGCAGCAGTGGCACGCGCAAGCCCAGTGGCCCCTTGTCCGAGCAGTTGCGTAATCCTTGGGTATCTACACTCAACAGGCTGGTGTGCTGGAAGGTGCGGTGGCGGGGGGTGGCCAGTGGGCGGCCGTCTGCGGTGAATACGGCCGCTTTGACGGTCGTGGGCAGTGTGATGGGGAAGGGGCCGGTGTAGCGCAGTGAATCCAGGGTCGGTTCGTTGCCGTCGGTGGTGTAGCGAATCTGGCCGGTGTTGGTTTGATTGCTGAGTGTGATGTAGGCGGGTTTGCCAGCGAGTACGGGGGCTGGACCACGCTCCAGCATGATGTCGGCCGCGAATGCGCCGTCGCTGTAGTCGATCCCCAGGGCGTGATAGCGCTGTAGTTGTGCGGGTAAGCGTGTGAGGAAGCCGTCCCAGTTGCGCACGGCCATAGGTGACCAGGCTGCTTCGGCAACGGCGGCGATGCGCGGGAACAGGGCGTGATCAATGTGCCAGCGTGAGGGGATGTATTCGCTCCACAGGGCGCCCTGTAGGCCAAGGACGTGCAGGGCTTGGTTGGGGCTGAGTTCTTTTGGCACCGGGTCCAGTGCGTAGACGCGCGCGAGCGGCAGTGTGGCGAGGCGTCCGTTTGGTTCGTCGCTGCGCTCGGTTTGTAGGTTGTCCAGGTACATCCACCCAGCGGGAGCCATGACGACATCGTGTCCCTGCTGCGCCGCGGCGATGGCGCCGTCCACGCCGCGCCACGACATGACGGAGGCACTTTCTGGGAGGCCGCTTTGGACGATTTCGTCCCAGCCGATCAGGCGTCGGCCATGTGCGGTCAGATACTGGGCGAGTTGCGTGTTGAACCAGCCCTGCATGGCATGCATGTCTTTCACTCCATGCATGCGCATCTGTGCGCGGATCGCTGGCGAAGCCTCCCACTGATCTTTGATGGCCTCGTCACCGCCGATGTGAATGTACGGCGATGGGAAGAGTGCGAGGACTTCGTCGAGTACATTGCGGATGAAGTCCAGACTGCGTGTTGCGGTATTGAACAGGTAGGGGTTGACACCCCAGTCGACGGCGACAGGGGGGCGGGTGCCGGTGACGCCGATGATGTCCGGGTAGGCAGCGACGGCGGCCTGTGCATGGCCGGGCATATCGATTTCCGGGAGGATGGTGATGTGGCGTTCGGCGGCGTAGGCGACCAGTTCGCGGATTTGATGCTGGGTGTAGAAGCCACCGTAGTGTTGCGGTATCCCGTGGCGTCCGGCACCTGGTGGGATACGTTCGGCGCCGATGGTGGTGAGCTTGGGATAGCGTTTGATCTCGATACGCCAGCCCTGGTCGTCGTTGAGGTGCAGGTGGAGTACGTTGAGTTTGTGTTGCGCCATGGCGTCGATCACGTGCTTGACGGTGTCTACGTCGTGGAAGTGACGGGCCACGTCGAGGAGTTGACCACGCCAGCTGAAGCGTGGCCAGTCGTGAATCGTGACGGCCGGTACTTCGGTCGCGCCTTGGCCGCCGTCGGCCGTGAGCAGTTGCCATGCACTGATCGTGCCGTAAAACAGACCGCGTGCGTCGCGTGCACGGATCTGGATCCCTTGATCGGGGGCGGCTTCCAGTGTGTAGCCTTCAGTCTGTGTGACGGGTGATTGTGGATCCTGTTGCAGGCGGATGCTGCCTGGTGTGGGGACGACTTCGGTGTGGATGTGCAATGTCAGGTTACGGGTGCGCTGTAGCAGTGTGGCCAGGTAGTTGGCGCTGTGTTGTGCGTCGGCATCATCGGGGGGGATGGAAATCGGGGTGCGGGTGTCGATGCTGATCTGTCCGTGACCGCGTTGCACTTGAACGGGGGCTGGGATCAGGGGTAGTGGTGGTGGGGAGGGCGGTGCGGCTCCCGTCATCAAGGTGTGTTGTGACCTTGCAATGTGCGCTGCCGTCGCGTTGCCGCCGGTGGGCGGCAGTGCGGCAATGCACAGGATGAGCAGGGCGCGCGGCAACAGCAGTGCATGCGTCGGTCGTGCGGGTGTTGCGGTCATCCGTGCGCCTCCTTCGGGGTGGGGCGTGTGCCGCGCTGCGTGGCGGCAGGTCTGCGGCAGCACGCCAAGGGGATGGTGTGTGCTTAGCGGGTGGCGAGTGGCAGTTCATCCCACACTTTGGGGTCTTCGGCGCCAAGCACCCAGGAACTGAAACCTTCCAGTCCGCTCTGCTTCACTAGGTCATAGCGGGCACGGAAGCTATGTGCGTCCGGGCGGAATACCCACTCGCGCATGTTGTCGCGGTAAAAGTAGAACCATGATTCTTGTTCTATAGGATCCCATTGCACGATGGCTTTCTGTTCGATAGCTAATGGGAAGGATTGGTCGGCGTCGATGTTGGCGCCCGAAATGTTGGGACCTTCGGTGCCGTCTTTCTTGACGGGGTCACCGGTGAACCAGCGGTAGCCATACGTGGCAATTCCTAAGGATAATTTTTCCTTAGGTACCAGGGTCAATGCATATTCCAGGTGCTTTTTGATCCACGGCATGCCGTCAACGGGGCCGGGGGTGGTCCAGCGGGTGTGCTGGTCGTAGGTCATCAGGCTGATCAGGTCGGCGGCCTGACCCAGAGCTTTCAGGTCGTATGCGCCGCGCCAGTATTCCCACATCCATTTGGCGAAGCGGCCTCCTTCTTCTGGGTGGCCAGGAGCATTGGGGACCACAGCGACCGATAGGGTCATGCCAGCTTTATGCAGCGTATCGGCGGTCTGTTTGACCATCAGCGTATAGGCGTTACGGTCGGCTTGGGCGATGTTTTCGAAATCGAATTGGAAGCCTTTGTAGCCACGTGCCTTGCTTTCATGCACTAGAAAGTCGTTCATCCGTTTCTTTGCTGCTTCGTCATACAGCAGTTGGTGAAAACCATTGCGGCCGCCGGACATCGATAGAATCGGGGTGACGGTGATTTTCTTTTTTTGGGCGATGCGGTAGATGCGTTCGTTCGGTGCGCCGTTGACAAGTCCTTTGGGGTCTACGCTGTACCACGTGGGTACCAGTGTGTCGATTTTGTCGGCGTGGGCCAGGAAAGAGTTGGTCGATTTCTGGGTGCCCATCAGATAGAACAGGGCGGTCGGATTTTTAGCGGCAGCGGGTACAGCAAATATGAGCGTTAGCAGCAGGGCTAAAGAACGTTTCGTCATGAGGGGGCGTCCATCACATGTTTTGGTGGAGGATAGTGGGATTGGCAATATTCAAGGGTGTGTACGGAATCAAGGGTGTATACGGATTGCCAAGTTCCACTGCTTATGTTTGCAGTTAAGCAGCATTTTACTTACTTAAAAACGGTGGCTGACCGAGATCGGACGAGGGCCGTTGTGCGACTTGTTCTTGATGATTGGGGTGCCACCTGATCGATGGTTTACCGGGGGCTGGTGTCGGTGTGGGTGCCAGCGAAGACTGGATTGAGTGGGGTGTGCTGGGTCTTTGAATAACGGGATGGGAGTGGCCGGTGTTTGGTTTTGGTTGCGGTGAAGATGCGGAGATGCTGTCCTGAAGAAGTGTTCGGGAAGACAGTGGTTTGGGGAGATAGGGCGGGCCATAGACGTTTCTCGGGGCGGAGATTGCGGGAGTGATGTGAGCACGTTGTGGCTGCGTTGCTCTTGGATTTTGGTGCAGATGGTGCAGGCCCGCACCGCTATTTTGCTCCCTAGGCATCGGTCCGATCACGCTTTGAGAGGATGAAGTGCGATGGAGTGTCAATTTTCAACGTGTTTTGAGATTGCGGCGCGCGTCAGGTGTGGTATGCCGTGTTATCGCCGCGGTGCAATCGGTCCGGGAGCACGGTGCCGGCCGGGATGAAAGTGAGTGAGACCGAATTCAGACAATAGCGCTCGCTACTTGGTGGTGGGCCGTCTGGGAAGACGTGGCCAAGGTGGCTATTGCAGCGTGCGCAGACGATTTCGGTGCGGATCATGCCGTGGCTGGTGTCGTGTCGTTTGCTAATGTGCGCCTGGGTATAGGGTTCAAAAAAACTTGGCCAGCCGGTGCCGGATGCGAACTTGGCATCGGAGTGGAACAGCGGCAGGCCGCACAGGCGGCAGGTGTAGATTCCGAGGTGCTGGTTGTCCAGCCATTTGCTGCAGAACGGGGCTTCTGTGCCGTGTTGCAGGAGGATGCGGCGTTCTTCGGCGTTGAGTGTGGCAATCAATGCCTCACGTTGTGATGGGGATGGCGGGGTCAAGTCGAAAGTAAGATTCATCGTAACCTCGGAGGGCATGGATGCGGTGGAAGGTGCGAATACGGTTGTTGATACTTTGTATCAGGTCGCGTTTTTGTGTATGGGTGAGGATGTTGTCGATGTGTCGGACGATGTGCTGTACCTATGTGCACGTGGTAGTGCATCCGCATTAATTAAGGAGTTGGCATTGCTTTGAAGATGTGAGTGATGGTGGGTTTGCAGGTAGGCTTTTTTCTGACTTCATGCGGCGATGCATTGTGGAAGGTGTCTAATGAATCCTATGTGCGGTGCCTGTTGCTGTTGAACTTGGTTATGTACTGGTGCCCACTGGTGCGATTGCTGCCGGTGTCTGTAGTGTTGTTTGCGTTCGATGTTTTCCAGATGTTGCAAGTGAGTTTGAATGCTGGGGTGAATGTCAGTGAAACATATGTGGCCGCTTATACTGCGCCGATTGTGATTCTTGCATGTGCAGCGGCAGGCAATACTCTGGGCGGAGACGTTGAATGCGTGTACTGATTCTAGGAAGTGGCGTCATCGGTACGACCAGTGCATGGTATCTGGCCAAGGCGGGTTGCGAGGTTGTGGTGGTTGACCGTCAGCCTGGTTCTGGTTTGGAGACCAGTTATGCCAATGCTGGTCAGCTTTCATTTGGTTATACCTCGCCCTGGGCGGCGCCAGGTATTCCGTTAAAGGCGGTTCAATGGTTGTTCGAGCGGCATGCGCCGTTGTCGATTCGTCCAACGTGCCATTGGCATCAGTATCTTTGGTTGGCGCACATGTTGCGTCATTGCACGGCCAAACGCTATGCATTGAATAAGTCGCGTATGGTGCGTATCACGGAGTACAGCCGTGAAAGTTTGGATGCGTTATCTGCTGAGACCGGGATCGTATTCGAGGGGCGCCGCTTGGGTACGACGCAATTGTTCCGGACCCAGCAGCAGCTTGATGCCGCTGCTCGAGATATCGAGGTCTTGGCGCAGTACGGTATTCCATACGAGATACTCAGTCCGGACCAGATTGCCAGGTTCGAGCCCGGTTTGGTCGATGGTGGTGCCGGCTTAGCGGGTGCACTGCACTTGCCCAATGACCAGACGGGGGATTGCCATTTATTCACCCAACGGTTGGCTGCATTGGCTGCTGGGCGTGGTGTCGAGTTCCGTTACGGCTGTACGGTGCAACGCTTGGAAGTGGAGGGTCGTCGTGTCGTCGGTGCTTGGATCGACGGCATGCTGGAGCGTGCTGATTGCTGTGTGGTAGCGCTCGGCAGCTACTCGCCACCGCTATTGGTGCCCCTGGGCCTACGCTTGCTGGTGTATCCGTTAAAAGGGTTTTCGTTGACGTTGCCCATTGTCGATGCGTCGCGTGCACCCATCTCCACGGTGCTCGACGAGAGTTACAAAATCGCGATCACTCGTTTCGATCAACGTATCCGTATTGGTGGTATGGCGGAGGTGGCTGGTTACGACTTGTCGCTGAATGGGCGTCGCCGCGCCACGTTGGAGATGGTTGTGCAGGATCTGTTCTGCGGTGGTGGTGATCTGGCGCGTGGTGAGTTTTGGACTGGCCTGCGCCCGGCGACGCCGGATGGCACGCCGGTGATTGGTGCCACGCCATATGCCGGTCTGTTTCTTAATACAGGCCACGGTACCCTTGGTTGGACCATGTCGTCCGGTTCGGGTCGCTATCTGGCCGACTTGATATGTGGTCGACCCGGTGGGATTGACGGTGAAGGATTAGACATTTTCCGCTACCTGCCACCCACTGTTTGCCGCCCGTAAGAGACCATATCTGTGCGTCCCGCTCATGCTGTAATTGATTTGGATGCGTTACGGCACAATTATCGGCTTGCTCGCCGTGTTGGCGGCGGCAAGGCGCTGGCCGTGGTGAAGGCGGATGCGTATGGCCACGGTGCGGTGTGGTGCGCGCAGGCGCTGGAGGCCGAAGCGGATGGTTTTGCCGTGGCGTGTATCGAAGAAGCGTTGGAATTGCGTCAAGCCGGTATACGTGCACCGATCCTGTTGCTGGAAGGCTTCTTCGAGGCTGAGGAGCTGGAGCTGATTGCCGAGCACCGGCTGTGGACGGTGATTGCTTCGCCGTGGCAGGTGCGCGTGCTGGCGGCGTTCCACAGCCCGTATCCGATTGGGGTGTGGCTCAAGTTGGATAGCGGGATGCACCGGCTTGGCTTGGATCCGCAGGAGTTCCGGGAGGCGTGGCTGTCCCTCTGCAGTCTGCCGCAGGTGGGTGAGATGGTGTTGATGACTCATCTGGCTTGTGCTGATGAGTTGGACAATCCCCGTACCAACGAGCAGGCCGTGGTTTTTGCACATGCTTCCCGCGGGATGGCGGCACCAGTGAGTGTGTGTAATTCATCAGGTTTACTCGGCTGGGCAGGGTTGCCCAGTGATTGGGCCCGGCCTGGGTTGATGTTGTACGGCGTCAATCCTTTCCCACAGGAGAGGAATTCACTGACTGGGCCATTACGTCCGGTGATGATGGTGTATTCGAAGGTTATAGCGGTGCTTGAGCTGCCTGCCGGCGAGCCGGTTGGCTATAGTGCATGCTTCGTGACGGAGCGCCCGACCCGGGTTGGGGTGGTGGCGATGGGCTATGCGGACGGCTACCCGCAGTTTGCGTCAAATGGCACGCCGGTCCTGGTCGATGGTCGTGTCTGTCCGCTGGTTGGCCGGGTTTCGATGGACATGTTGACCGTAGATCTGACCGATCATGTGCAGGGGAAGGTTGGCAGCCAAGTGCAATTGTGGGGTGTGCAGCCGAGTGCGGCTGAACTTGCGGCACGCGGTGATGTGAGCGCTTACCAGTTGTTGTGTGGGCTCAAGCGGGTACGTCGGTGCTACCTGGGTGAGATGGGGCCAGTCTGAGTGTTGTTGCTGATGGAGCAGCTGTAAATTTTGCTGGTTACTGGTGGCAACGTTCACCACTGTTGGGTTTCTAATGGTGTTCAGACTGTTTTGGAGAGACGCTTTATACCGCCGGTTGGTTCTCTTTGCACCTGTGTTGCGAGCATACGTCGTGTGGTGATCGGTGGCTGATGTATCACGTTGCTTTACTACGGTGGTGGTGGTTGTGGTGGTGCGACTGGAGGAACCGTATGGGTGCAGCCTGTTGTCCGGGTTAAACAGCAAAGCGGTTGCCTGTTCAGGTTAAATGGGTGTCTGACTGGCTAGGTGACGTGGCGTTTTTACGATGGCGTGGGTGTGACCTGTCAGTGTCGGGTTTGACAAGGGTGAGGAGGTAGAGGTGATGCATTGACATGGGTTGAATATGTATGCTTGGGTTTTTCGGGTATCTTTGCTGTAGCGATCTAAATTGTTATGAATTTCGCGTGATTCGTGTGACATGTGTTGGAGGCCATCGGATCATGTTCTCGACTTGATATCGACACGGTGCGTGCTTGGATAGTGTGTCGCCCGGTGCAGATCAGTTCCGGAGTCAATGGCCGCCACTGCAGGTTTTACCTAGTACGGATTTTCCCTTGGACACACCGCTTCCGCTTGCTTCACACCCACTCGGCATTCCATCGGATGTCTACCGGGAGATGCTGCACACCCTCGACGCTGGCTTTTGCATCGTGCAGGTGGTGCTGGAGGACGATCATCCGGTTGACGGTATATTCCGCCTGACCAACATCAGTTTTGGTCGCCATCTCCGGCTTGGTTCGGTGGTTGGGCAATCCCTGCGCGACATCATGCCCGAGTATGAGCCGGAATGGATTGAGCGTTATGCTGGGATTGCGTTGACTGGGCAGCGTGTGCACTTTGAGGCGCGCGCGCGCGCGCTGCGCCGTTGGTACTCGGTAGAAGTGATGCGGGTGGGACCACCCGACGAGCGGTTGGTGGGGGTCCTGTTTATGGATATCACCGAGCACAAGCGCATGGAACGTCGGTTGGCTGAGAGCGAGTTGCGTTTCAACATTCTGGCGGATGGGTTGCCGATGCCCGTGTGGGTATTCGATGCACAGGGCGTCATGCGGTTCGTCAATACGGCTTATGGAGAATTCTTCGGTGTCGATCTGACCAGTGGCACGGTTCCAGGTTGGGATGCGGTGTTGCATCCGGAGGATGTGCTGATATTCGAGTTCAAGTTGAGTGCAGCACTGAAGAAACAGAGCGCCCTGCGTACGTTGGTACGGGCACGCCGTTACGACGGGCAATGGCGTTGGATTGAGATGAGCGCCACGCCGCGTTACTCGCACGATGGTCAATTTATCGGTCTGACGGGGACCAGCCCGGATGTGACCGAGCGTCGCGAGATCGAGCTGGCGCGTGAGCAGTTGCTCAAATCCGAACGCACTGCGCGTAACGAAGCTGAGAATATGGCGCGGTTGAAGGATGAGTTTCTGTCCACGCTCTCGCACGAGTTACGTACCCCGTTAACGACGATCCTGGGTTGGAGTGAACTACTGCTGCAGCGCATTGATGAGCATCATCCCAGCTATAAAGGGTTGTCGGTCATTGCCAGCAGCGCCAAGGTTCAAAAGCGTTTGATCTCGGACATGCTAGATCTGAGCAGCATGCTCCTAGGCAAGATGCAGTTGGAAGTAGAGGTGCTGGATTTAGTGGAGCAGATCCGAGAGGTGATTGGGTCGCATGAGCAGCTTGCCGAGAGTAAGGGTCAAACGTTGCTTCTGAGAGCGCCGGAGATACCGTGCTTGGTGTTGGGCGATGCAACGCGTTTGCGGCAGGTATTCGAAAATTTGCTGTCCAACGCGATCAAATTCACTCCAAACTATGGCTCCATTGATGTGGAGATCCATACGGATGGTGACTGTTTTCGAGTATCGGTGACTGATTCTGGTGATGGTATCGCTGCCGAATTTGTACCGCACTTATTCAGCCGGTTCCGTCAGGCTGACGGTACGACGACACGTTGCCACGGTGGGCTTGGTCTGGGGTTGGCGATTGTGCAGAATCTGGTGGACATGCATGGTGGCCATGTTGGTGCGACCAGCCCGGGACTTGGCAAGGGCGCGACTTTCACGGTGTGGTTGTCGCGTTACGTATGCGCTGTCAATGTCACCGATACTGCGACCTGCGATCGATGGGTTGAATGAGTAAGTGATCAAGGTGGGTGTATTGCAGGGCTTTCATGTCCCGGTTGTTCAAGATGAACCGGGCAGGTGTGAGTCATAGAGGTTGAAATAACCTCGCTATTTAATGCTGCTGCTGTTTGTGTTGTTGAATGGGTACGTGGCGCATGTAGGGTGAGGCGTTGCTATACAACATCGATAGGAAACCCGCGTTTATCCCTTAGTGTTGTTAAATCGATGGTGATGACGGGGTCAGTTTGCAGCATTGATTGAATGTCTTCGAATCCGTTTGCTTAACTGCCGGAGTGGGGTGTGGAGACAGGATTTGAATCGGTGCGCTCTACTGAGTTCATGTTGCTGTTGATCCACCTAGCCGTGTTGCTTTCACGGATCGGCGCGTCGTTCGCTGATATTAATGAGCGCTGGCGGATTGATCGGGATCACCACAGGAATATCTTCCCGTGTGAGTGTGGCCGTCATCGACATGAAAGTGCTGAGTGTCGATGGCGCTGCGTTGTTTGGTGGGTAGGTGAGTGGATCTTGCCTGCTGGCTTGGTGAACATGGATGTCGGTAGATCTAAATGGCCCATGTTGTAGTGAACTGAATATCGGTCATGAGTCAGCTTGAAGAATGGTGTTCAGGCAAAGAAGGATGCAGGGAAAAATCAAGTTTTATTTCGCAGGCAATGTTGAGGTTGGCGGCCGCCAAGATTAGAGTGTGCAAGTTGGTGCGGCGTGGAGCGTCATGCACGTGTAGATGGCGAACGTTGGTTGGATTTTATTGATTTAATGAGCCGTATCTGACGACTGGTTTGGCGTTTCCATATAACGCTGTGCACAAGAAAAAAGAAAGGCATCCACCCTTTCAACCTCGGAAAATGCTTTGGCTTTCTCTATGTAATGCGTGTTGGTGTTGGCTCACGCGATTACTTCCATATTGGCTTTAATGATGGAGGCGTGACACTCGTCATCTGGAAATAAGCGCAATGCTAAGAATCTGCTGGCTCATACTGTGAATCCAGGAGCTTTTGCGCTGTTCTGGCCGTTGGTCGGGGAGACAGGATTCGAACCTGCGACCTCTACGTCCCGAACGTAGCGCTCTACCAGACTGAGCTACACCCCGAAGTAAGCATTCAATCGTACGGGGATTCTAAAATATTGACAAGCACTTCGAATGATTCGGATATATTGCCGCAGTTTTTAAAAAGCACACTGTATCTATTGCTTGTTGTGCTCATCCGATGGAGTCCCTGAAAGCCGTTAAAAAACTATTTGAACAAGGTCATGCCGATGCAAGATACCCGCCTGACTTTGTTGGTATGGAGCACGTGCTGCTATCCAGTCTGCTATTCGGAACTTTGCAGGCTGTTGTGAGCCGCTCTAATGTGTTGTCAGCCACATGAGGATCTGTATCTGCGACAGATGGGGAGAGTCAGAAAAACAGGGTGATGAATACAGTTTGGAAGCAGAGCGCTATTAAGCTTTCGATGGTCAGCCGTGCTGGAGCAATATCGTTGCACGATGTGGAGTCAGAGCAGTGTATGTTGAATCGCAAAGCGATCCCGTTGCCGATCTAATGCTTTTGCTGTATCCGTTGCAAGCGTAAGAAGGTGGTCTCGCGTTACTCACTGCAAATGACAGTGACTCATAAACATTGAGCACTGCGGTGGTGTTTTTTCAATAGGCGGATGCTCCAAAAAACACCTTCAACCAGAACCATTGGTATTTGCACTCGTTTCCTTCGGTTTCTTAGGTAGATAAAGCAGTGGATCGACGGGTTTGCCGTTGTAGCGGATCTCGAAATACAGCATACGGCCCATCTCGGCGATTTGTTGGTTTGCTTTGACTGTTTGTCCCTCATTGACCAGGCGTTTACGATTATGGCCGTAAGCAGAGATCCACTGCTCATTGTGTTTGATGATGATTAATTCGCCGTAACCGACCAGTGCTGATCCGGAATACACCACCATGCCGTTGGCAGCGGCACGAATGGCTTGACCGTTGTTGCCGTTGATGCTCACGCCTTGTTTGGTGGTTTCGCCGGCGGCGAAATTACTGACGACAGTGCCATCGGCTGGCCAGGACCAATTGAAACCGCTGCTTGGCGGAGCGGTGCTGGCTGTCGTCGGGGATGGGCTTGAGTTTATTGGTTGGGGCCTGGTCGCTTGTGTGGGCGGGCGGGTGCTCGATACAGCGGTATCTTGTGGATACAAACGCAGTACTTGGCCCGGGTAAATGGTGTTGGATGAAGGCAGCCGGTTCCATGTGGCGAGATCTTGAGGTGTAACACCAGTGCGGCGTGAGATCGCGTACAGTGTGTCGCCCTGTTTCACAACCACAGTTTGGTCGGGTTTGACGATGGAGGTGGAGGGCGTGCGTGCGTTGTTTGTATTGTCGGAACGCATGACAGTGGCCGTGCCGCATGCAGTGAGCCCTAGCACGAGTGCTGCTGACAGGAATAGCTTCGATCTCTGCATTTACTTCTCCATCATCCAAACTTGGTCTTCCATACGGCCCAGCCAACCAGGCCGATCAGGATCGCGCTGGTGATCCAGCCAAAGGGTTCAATCCATCGATGCAGTAGGGTTTCGGCGCGTTTGCCGCCAAGTTTGATCGCACCAGCGACTAAGTAGACCCGCTTACCGCGGCCGATCAGCATGCTGCTCAGGAATGGCAGGAAAGGCACGCCGACAATTCCGGATGCCCAGGTGAATACTTTTAACGGGATCGGGGTGAAGCCGACCAACACGAGCAGCCAAAAGGCACGCCATGGCGACTCGAACACGAGATGTTGCAGTTGGTGTACTTGCGTATCTATCTTTTCAGTCCAGCCCAACCATGCGATCAGTGGTTGCATGGCCGCGAACGCAAAGTGGCCGAGTAAGTAACCCACCATGGCGCCAGTGAGTGAGCCGAGTAAACTCAGTGTGGCGAACCACAGTGCCTGACGTCGGTTGGCGACTGCCATCGGTGCCAGCATGACTTCTGGTGGTACGGGAAAGATAAATCCTTCGAAGAAACTGAGTCCTGTGAGTAATACGGGGGCGTAACGATGACGGGACCAGATGATCGCGCGATTGTACAAAGGACCGAATATTTTCATCGACGATGTCCTTAAAAAGTGGATTTAATCCGACATCCCTGACAGCAGGGATACAAATGTGACAGGTTCTAAAATCTCTTGGGTGATGCCACCGTGGATGGCTCGCGTGAGTTGCACGAGCGATTGTCCTGAAGCGGTGCCGACAGGAGCCACCAGGCGCCCGCCCACTGCAAGTTGTTCGACCAGAGTGCCGATCAGTGTGGGTGCTGCTGCTGTCACCAAGATGGCGTTATAAGGAGCGTGTTCTGTCCAGCCTATGTGCCCATCATCGTGCTTGCTGCGTATGTTCATGCCAAGCTGGCGGAAACGCTTACGTGCTTGACGCAGCAGTTTGCCGATACGCTCAATGGTGTACACCTCTAATCCCAGCGACGCCAAAATGGCGCTCTGGTAGCCAGAACCGGTACCGATCTCAAGTATCTTTTTTGGGGCAACGCGCAGTATAGCTTCGGTCATCCGTGCGACGACCCAGGGTTGCGAGATGGTCTGTCCATGGCCGATGGGCAATGCGGTGTCTTCGTAAGCGCGTAGTGCCAATGCTTCATCAATAAACAGATGGCGTGGCACCGTGCGAATTGCATTGAGTGTCCGTTCGTTTTGGATGCCGGATTCGCGCAGGCGTTCGACCAAGCGGTCGCGGACACGCTGTGAGGTCATGCCGATCCCCACGGCTTTCGCTTGCAGGCACAACCGTGCCGTCATGTTGGCCAGTCCATGTGTGCGGTGAGTCCGTCCACCCATCGGGTGACGTTCTCCAGGGCTTGGTAACGTGTCAGATCGACGTGAATTGGGGTAATGGAGATGTGTTTGGTACGTACCGCGTGGAAGTCGGTTCCTGGACCAGCGTCCTGTTCAGGGCCGGCGGGGCCAATCCAATAGATGGTACGCCCGCGTGGATCGGTCTGTGTGACACAGGGGGCCGAGCGGTGACGATTGCCAAGCCGGGTCACTTTGAAGCCTTGTATCTGCTGCCAAGTCACATCGGGGACGTTGACGTTGAGGATGGTGTCGGCTGGGAGCGGGTCGGTTTTCAGGTGCGCCACGATGCTTATCGCGGCGTGTGCGGCGGTTTCATAATGATGCGCTTCCTGCACTTCGTGGCGGAGAGTGACCAACGATACGGCAACTGCAGGTAGCCCGAGGAAGCGTCCTTCCATGGCTGCCGAGACGGTGCCAGAGTAAATCACGTCGTCGCCGAGGTTGGCAGCGTTGTTGATGCCGGAGACGACGATGTCTGGGTCGTAGTCCAGCAGGCCGGTCAGTGCCAGATGCACGCAGTCGGTTGGTGTGCCCGCCACACTGTAGGTATGCATATCGATTTGCTTGGCTCTGATCGGCACGTTCAAGGTCAGTGAGTTGCTGGCACCGGAACGGTCGCGATCCGGGGCAACGACCATCACCTCGTGTCCGGCATCGCGTAGGGATGCCGCTAAAATCTTGATGCCGGGAGCGTCGACACCGTCGTCGTTGCTGACAAGAACGCGCATTAATGTTGTCTTGAGTTGAAGGTCATGCTGTTACACGATCGGGCCATGTACCAAATTTAGGGGCCAACACCGCGATGCAGTGATGCTGTGTGTTTGGCACGGCTTTACATGATGCCTCGCACCCGGTTCCCAACGCTACTCGATCATGGACTAAGCTTGTGTTTGGAGCTGCTGGATGAGCCTCACAACGCCAATAAGCCCGCGTGTTGTCAGAGTGTGCAAATGCCTTCCAGGATTGGCATGTTTCAGGGATGCGCTGCATCGAATGTTTCTTCAGAGGCAAGATTCTAAACGTATCGTCGTGTGGTTGCTCAACACTGCCAGTATGGCGGTTGGCACTTCGGTGGGCGATGACTCAGTACTGTGGCAATGGCCTGGTTCCAGTGTCTGGACATTTAAGCCGTGCTTCCCAGAAGGTTGCTTCGTCTCCGCCACACCAGGACCAACACGAACAGCGTATGCATCGGTGCCGTGTGTTTCGCCTGTTGGCTTTGATACGCGCGAGCTGACTGCTGAATGGGATGGAAGAAAGGGAAAAACATAAATATCCCATCATCGTACCGTGAAGTTGCATCAAGCCGCTTACTGTGGAAGGAGACGTCATGATGGATGCTACTGAGGGAATCGTTTCGCGGCAATCGCAGAGCGTTTTTTCTGCTTGTTCTTAATGGTGCGGTATTGCTGAAGTGGTTGGAAAATCGCTCGATCAGATGCTGTGATGGGTGATAGAGCGCGGTTGTCGTCGTGTACTGCATTTGGGCTTAAATTTTCAGGGAATCACGGTTGGTTTCATTGACCTGTTGCAGTGATTCGACCGTATAGCGACTCACATTGTAGGTGTGATTGCTGGTAACTCTTGCAGCGTTCGAATCCTGCAACGATGTTAGTGTTGCTTTCAGAGTGCGCACGTGCCTCGATATCACATGTCATGTGTGGCGCCAAGCCTATTCGGCTCAGTGTATCGATCGTGCAGTGAAGATGGAGTGCTCAGACCATTGAGGCTGTGTCGCGAATAATATGCAGCGTTTCTGCTTTGACTGAGTGTCACTGCTGAGATATCCATCTGTGCTGATATACAGCGCTGCTTGGCGAAGCAAGGCGGAGTTCATACTGTCATTCAGAAATAGCGTTTCTATCTGCAAATAACAGTCCAATCCATGATCGCCGCTGCTTTCCAAGAGCACCGTGGTAGCAATGGATGGTGTATCGATCAACAGGAAGAAGCTTGGCAACGTTTCCTGCTTCGATCCACGGGATGCCCTACTCAGCGCAAGGCCATGCAGGGGGTTGAACATGCGTTGCAGGCCAAGTCTGAGCCATACGGAGCAGCGTGTATGACCTGCCAGTAGGTGAAGTCTGAATTGGTTGCGTGGCTTCTGGTGGTGATCGGAGGCCAATGCATCGTTGAGCGATCACGCGGTGGTCTGACGATTCCGGACGAACAGAAATGTCATTGCAGCGCATCTTTGCAACGGCAAGCCAAGTTGCAAACAGTGGTTGCCGATCGCCTCTGGATCGAGGCATTGCCCAAGGGTAAGGGGTTACGCCCATGCGTGTCCGTAACCCTGTGCCCGGCATGGGATGTTCATCAGGGTGGGTTGCATCCGAAAAGGCGGACCACGGCCACGCTCGAGAAGGGCATATCGTGCATTAACTAAATGCCAGCACGGTGTCTATGGTGTTGGAGTAGATATTGATCACTCGGTGTGCAGCGTGTCGCTGCGTCATGACGTGCTGCATTCACGGAGTGACTCGATGTTTTAAGGTGCCAGTCAATCCGATGCATGTGCAGCGCTAGGCTGACCTACCTATCCATTATTTATTTATATAGATCCATTGGCAGAACAGGTGCGTCGTGCCATCAGCCATTGAAGATTTAAGCATCATGCGTGTTCACACTCACTGATCTCAGGGGCAGCACCGAGCCCTGCATCGGATGGATGATTGGATCAGGTGACGTGAACGGTAACCGTCGCATCCAACATGAGGAACGAGGATAGCTAAAAGGAATGGCATCACTGCATGCACGGCATAGTCTGCGTAGAAAGAGGAGGTGACCATGTGTGTCTCGAATCATGGTGCCTAGACGCGGCGTGACACACACGGTGATGCCCCAGGTGCTGCTTCATCGGGGACCTGCGTCTCTTGCTTACCGTCTTACCGTTTTTTGTTTGAGTGATGGCGTGCAGTGAGAGTTGAACTTTCAAGCAGCGAAAGAAACGCTTGGAACGGCGATATACCGATGTAAAGAGACTGACCGATCTTTATGGGCATGTGCATCTTGTGTCATCCGTCTTTGGAGTCTTTCCCGCTTTTGGTTCGTCGTTCTTAGTTTTATCGTGTACCACGATGTATTGATGGCTGCTTCCGAAAGGTGTCGGATGGAAAGCACCGCTGTCCTGTCGTCGTGGAGTTCTACTGTTTCCGCGGGAAGCGTAATTCGCCCAGAGGGCTTGCCATGCGAAACGGTACTGATACCAGATGCAGATTGCGATTCAGTTGTACTGCGAAGTGCAGATGGGGAGCGGTGCTGAAGCCGGTATTGCCTGACAGTCCTAAGCATTGCCCGGTCGTCACACGGTCACCCTGGTGCACGGCGATGCCGTCCGGGGAGAGGTGTGCGTACACGGCCATGCTGCCGTCTTCGTGCAGGATCCGAACCAGGTTGCCACCCCCGGCATGGCGACCATTCGCGGTTGCTTCCTGAAAGCCAGTTTGAACTTCCATGACCAGTCCCGCACGTGCAGCCAGGATTGGGGTGCCCTTGGGCAGGGCAAAGTCCAGCGCATAATAGTTGGCATCGTCCTGGTGGCTGAACAGGCCGCCAAAGCCCTGGTCGATTCGAATGGGAGTGGTGTCGAACGGCACACGGTAGACGCTGCCATCGGCGTATCCGCTCGGATCCCCTGGAACGACCTCTAAGTGAACATCCACGCCCTGTTGCAGAGTGTCTTTACTCGGATACAGATAGGCCAGTGCAATGCACTGCCCTGGGCGCAGCAGTGCGGTGCTGGGTAATGCGGGGGCGGCCTGTAACGGGACTGAGCCAGTTGCGATCAAGCGTACTTGCGCCGGTCCTGCCAGTGGATTGCTTGCCTGTGCGGTGTAGCTATCACCGTTGCGGCGCAGATCCAGCCAGGCGTTGGGTGCGGCGGTGCATGAGGTGGTGGACACGGCGCTCCGTGGCCACAATGTGGTGCGCCAGTCGGGCCGATGTTGGGCCGTGACGGGTGTCGCAATCATCGCGATCACGACGACAGCAGGCAGGTGGAACCGAGGCGATGGCATGGTGTCGAGTGTGAACGCGCGCAAGAGAATGGAGGGATGATAGGTGCCGATTTCCAATCGAATAAAATATATCTTTCTATCCGTATGGAGCGATTGACATGAGTGTGGTGGGCTGGCATTTTGGCAGAGCCATCGAGACCGGCGGAGGGATAGGGACCGTGATGCTGGAGTAGTCAGTGAAGCGCGTAAAGCGCCAGGGTTTGGTGCCACATCCTGCGGGGACTTTCGTGTCTGCCAAAAGAGAGTTCGAACCGTGCCCTTTCCACGACGCACCCGAGTTTCCGCCAAGCTCGATGGCCGTTGCATTGCTGGATACCACCATGATCTCCGTAAACCATTCACCTTCATCCACTCCGTGCGCCTATACGTCCATTCCGGATGCCGACGGCCAGATTGCTATTCGTGGTGAGATCATGGTGACTCTGTCGATGTGCCATGCTGGATGGATCAATCTACGCTTGCGTTATGAGTTGATGGGCTGCGCTGATGCGCCGGTGGTGTTCGTACTTGGTGGTATTTCTGCACATCGCCACATTGCGGCTACTGCGCGCTTTCCGGAGAAGGGCTGGGTTGATGGGTTGGTCGGCGCTGGCCGTGCGTTGGATCCGGGGTGTTTCCGCCTGCTTTCGTTTGATTTTCTGGGTGCCGACGGCCAACTTGATGTGCCGATCGATACTGCTGATCAGGCCGATGCCATTGCTGTGTTACTGGATAGGCTAGGTATCACCACGTTGTATGGTTTCGTCGGTTACTCATACGGGGCGCTCGTTGGTTTACAGTTCGCGATCCGTCATCCGGGGCGTGTGCATCGAATGATCGTGGTGAGTGGCGCACATCGGGCGCATCCTTATGCGGCGGCTTGGCGCGCGCTCCAGCGCCGCGCCGTGGCGCTGGGTCAGTTGCAGTGTGCTGAGCACCAGGGTTTGGCACTGGCACGACAGTTCGCGATGCTCAGTTACCGTACCCCGGAGGAGTTTGGCGAGCGTTTTGATGCCGCGGCGGAACTGATCAATGGTCGGGTGCGTGTGGCGGCTGAGGACTACCTTGACGCTGCCGGTGCACAGTACGTCGCCTGTACCCCGGTCAACGCTTACCTGCGTCTGTCTGAATCGATTGACTTACATCGTATTGATCCAACGAAGGTGGCCGTGCCTACGGTGGTGGTTGCTGTCGAAGGAGATCGTTTGGTACCACTGTCCGATCTCGTCGCGCTGATTGAGGGCTTGGGCACGCGGGGCAGTCTGCGTGTGTTGCGTTCCCCCTATGGCCACGATGCCTTCTTAAAAGAAACCAATCGCATTGATGCGATCCTCACGACTGCGCTGCGTTCCACTGGAGAATCCATATGAGCATCCATGATACCCACCAAGGCGCGTGCCGCGTCGCCACTTCCGCGGTACGTGCTGGCATTGATTCCGACACTGCTCATGGTGCAGTGACACCGCCGCTTGTGCTTTCATCCAACTTCTCGTTTGAACGTTTCGGTCATAAGCGTAAGTACGATTACACCCGCAGTGCCAACCCGACGCGCGATCTGCTCGGCGAGGCGCTAGCGGAGCTGGAGGGTGGTGTCGGCGGTGTGGTCACGGCCACGGGGATCGGTGCGATTACGTTGGTGTTGAATACATTGCTTCAGCCGGGTGATCGCTTGGTCGTGCCACATGATGCTTACGGTGGTAGCTGGCGTTTGTTCAATGCGTTGTCCCAAAAGGGGCACTTCGAGCTCATCACGGTTGACCTGACCGATCCACGGTCGTTGGTTGAAGCGCTGGCAACACCGCCGAAGCTGGTACTGATCGAAACTCCCTCCAACCCATTGCTGCGTATTACTGATCTGCGTGAGGTGATTGCGGCGGCACATCGTGTTGGCGCGTTGACCGTGGTCGACAACACCTTCATGTCGCCGTTGTTGCAGCGTCCTTTAGAGTTCGGCGCCGATTTAGTGCTGCATTCGACCACTAAGTACATCAACGGTCACAGTGATGTGGTGGGCGGCGTTGTTGTCGCGCGTGATGCGGAGCGACATCAGCAGTTGGTGTGGTGGGCGAACGCGCTGGGCCTGACGGGCTCGCCATTCGACGCCTTCTTGACGCTGCGGGGGTTGCGCACGCTGGAGGCGCGTTTGCGTGTGCATCAAGAGAACGCCCATATGATTGCAGCGTTACTTGAGGGGCATCCTGTGGTGAAGCGCGTGTATTACCCAGGTTTAGCCTCGCATCCGGGACATGCGCTAGCGGGGCGGCAGCAAAAAGGCTTCGGTGCAATGATCAGCTTCGAGTTGAAGGGCGGGGAAGAGGCGGTGCGTGCCTGTGTCAGTGGCTTGCGCTATTTCACCCTGGCTGAGTCGCTGGGTGGCGTTGAGAGTTTGGTCGCCCACCCGGCTTCGATGACGCATGCCGCAATGACGCCCGAAGCCCGGGCTAAGGCAGCTATCTCTGACGGACTGCTGCGCTTGTCGGTGGGGATCGAGGCCAGTGAGGATTTGATCGCTGACCTAGTGGCTGGTTTGGGGCGTGCCCAGGCCGTATTCGACGGTGCGGAACGTCAATAGAGCAAGGCGTGAGTACGCGTATGCGGACCGTGTGTCCATCGGTGTCGGTGGTAGCTACTGCCATACTGATGTACACAGCGTCTCTGGTAGCGGTGTCATGAGCGGCATAGTGACGGTATGCGCTGCGCTGGCATTGTCGTGCTGATCTTGCTGTGACGCAGGTTCCGATGTGCTACGCGGTGCCATGCACACTTGGCGTAATCGGGACATGTGTTTTGCCGATGTTATTGGCAGCGTCATCCTGGTGATGCCGATACAGGGCTTGCTCTAGTGTGCATGCTGCATCGCGTCGCAGGTTTGGTCAGGATGCGGTGTTGGAATGTATGCAGGCTATCTGCGACGTGCGTGATGTGCATGGCATCCACGGCCCTGCCTGCATGCATCTGATCGTAGGTGTATTGCTTTAAAGTTCCGTCGTTGCAACGTCCGTGCGTCGTATTTAGCAACGTTATCTTTGGCTTGAGATGCGAGGTTTCTTCAAAGTGTCCTGGGCGTGATCTTTGAATGATGGATCGGCGCATCCAGGGATGGAGAACGTTTTGGATGGTATCTCACTGTATTTGTGGGTGTGTTGAGTCAGAAAGTGAAAGTAGCCGGTGGTGCGATGGGCGCGTGATGCGGTGCTTCGGACCTGTGTTGGAGCAGAACACGGTTGATACCCGGATGCTGCGCAGTGTCAACATACGACTTGCAGCGCTGGATCTCATGTTCATGTGTTGCACGATCGTCGCTGTTGCGTTGCATGCAAGATGTTGGTGAAGTCGTTGACCTGGCGTGCGCCATCACGTGTCATCTGGGAGTACCAGTTGAGCGTGTTGCTGCGCTTTTTCTTCGTCGAGCGTTGCTTTGCTTTTTTTGTTATGACGCATGACGACATGTGCAGTGGGTCGTGAGGCGAATTTCTCAAGGCACGATGTGCCATCTGCCAATCCACTGGCTGCTTTTGTTGCAGGATGTTGCGGATGCATCGCGCGTCACGGCTTCTTTGCGATATCCGGCCCATCTTGCTTCATGGCGCATGATCAGGTTGTACGAAACTTGGATCTTGGGGATGAGGAGCGATGGTTGTGTTTTGCATCAATCTCTTCAGCATGTCGCCAGTCAATTTTTTAAATGCCAGCGCTGTGTTTTCGTTGTGTTAAATCATGGAAGTTGATACGTGCTTTAACGGTTTCTTTGGTTGCTGAATACGGCGTTGTTTTCGGCATGGTTTGAGTTGAATGATGCATGCGGGGTTGATCAGGACATGCGGTTTTCTCTTCATCTGGAGAGGGCCTCTGAATGATCCAGGTGTAGCATGCCAGCGTGACCTGCATGACTGACGTGCAGGGTTTGGTGTCCGGCGTTGCGGAGTGACCGATCTATCTTCCCTGTGTTCGATCCGGTGCAGGTATGTGCAGGGTAGTGAGGCGGCTTGTTGATCCGTGTGGAGTGGATCAGGGCGGTGATGCCATGTGCTGACACCATGGTGTTATACCTTCCATCAGGTGTCGAAGGTAAGCTGCACGCATTGCAAATGGAGATGTGTCATGGGACACGACCATACCCATGTACCGAGTGAGATCCGTCACGAGCGCCCCTTGCGGTGGGCGCTGGGGCTGACGTCGGGTTTTCTGCTGGCCGAAATCGTTGCTGCGGTGCTGACACGCAGTTTGGCACTGTTGTCCGATGCTGCACACATGGCCACTGACACGTTCGGGTTAATGATCGCACTGGTTGCCGTTCGCTTGAGTCGGCGTCCGCCTGACGCGCGCCGTACCTATGGCTACGCACGGTTGGAGGCGCTTGGGGCGCTGGCTAACGGTGTATTGCTGTTTGGTGTCGGTGGTTACGTCTTGTGGGAGGCTGTGCAGCGCTTTCGTGCTCCGCAGGAGATTGCGTCCAGCGGTATGCTCGTCATTGCTATCTTGGGTTTGGTCATCAATCTGATCGCAATGCGTTTGCTGCATGCTGGCAGTGGTGAGAGCCTCAATATGAAGGGCGCTTACCTTGAGGTGTGGAGCGACATGCTCGGTTCGGTGGCTGTCATCCTTGGTGCGATCGTGATCCACGTGACCGACTGGTACTGGATTGATCCTGCGCTGGCTGTTTTGATCGGGCTTTGGGTGTTGCCGCGGACTTGGGTGCTGCTACGTGAGGCCGTCAACGTCTTATTGGAAGGTGTACCGAAGGGGTTTTCATTGCCGCCCATACGTGATGCGCTCAGTAACCATCCTGATGTGGCCAGCGTGCATGATGTGCATCTGTGGGCCGTGGGATCCAGTACGCCGTTGCTGACGGCGCATATTGTTGCCGCCCAAGGCAGTACACCGGATGCGTTGCGTCGCGTGTTGCAGGATCTGCTGCATGAGCGCTTTAGTATCGATCATGTGACGTTGCAGATTGAGATCGAGCATTGTGGTAGCGAGCCTTGCGAGGCAGGGCGGCTCTAGCGCTTCAATGGTTGACTGTCGTCGTGATTGCACGTGTGACGGGTGCCATCTTTTGGGGAATACGATGCCGTGTGCCGAGGCACTGTCTGAAATATGGACCAAGCTGCCTTCATCAGTGCTTGATACTGGAAAGTTTCAGAGAAACGCCTGGGACGACGTGATGCTTAGGGGCAAGATCGAAAAGGGGCTACTCACTCGGGATTTAGATCATGGCGAGCTTTTTTCAATCTCATGACGGGGTTGAATATCTTTGGATTTGACAAGGTATCTTTTTTTTAATTGCCCCGCTGGGGACTCAACCAGATGCCATGAGAGAAGCGCGAATATTATCGTGACGGCGGTCGAGAGAGCCAATGCACTCCACATGGTCAGGTGATCCCCAAATAGAAAAATGATGGTTTGTTGTACTGGGAACGCATAGAGGTAAACGCCATATGAGAGGTCCCCATAGCGTCCAGCGTGTCTGATGAATGGTGTCGCAGCTATTCCGAAACGGATCACCAATGCAGGGAGGAGTAAAAACAAGGCGGTATATTTTTGACCGATAGAGAAAAGTAAACTGCTGACTATGCTGAGAGCGAGCAATATTGATGTTGTGTGTGCAGTGAAGAACGATCGGAAGTAATACAGGCATATTCCATAGCAAAAAAATACGCCAAGTTGTAAGTGTAATTTCCAATCCGGGTTATTTTGTGCATCTTTGATGACGAAGACGAATATAGCCAATGCGGTGACAGCGATCAGTAAGAGAAAGCGATTGCGAAGTAAGCCAACGACGCCAAGTGCCATCAATATCAAATACCAACGGAATTCTATCGGTAGTGTCCATAAGGAACCATTGACTGCATTGGGAAATGGATTCGTCACGAACACCCCAGGAAGCTCGTAGCGAATGATCAATTTCAATACGCGGAAATAATCCCAGGTCTTATGGTTAATAAAATAGTGATTGATAGGTTCTGTCGAAACAATGGGCCCAAGAAAAAGGACTGTAATGCAGGTCACGACAATCAATGCGGGCCAAATACGCAACATGCGTTTTGCCAGAAATCGCCAAATGGATGGATCATGGTCCCAGCTTTGAGTAACTAGATATCCGCTGATCGAGAAAAAAATAACAACTCCCAGCTTTCCAAGATCAAAAGACGTAATGTTAGGTCCACTGTTCCCAGTTAACACCAATTGATGGCTAAACAAAACCATATAGGCTGCAACAAAACGGAGGAAGTCGAAATTATTCGATATGGTGTTTCTTGGCATACAGGATTGTTTTTTACGGGGCGGTATGATGCTGCACGATGACAGGAACTTTTTTGATGCTTCTGAATAGTTTAGATACTGATATGAATCAATCGATTTATTTTAGAAGCTATTGAGTACTCAATCTTCATGGCGGTTGGGCAGCGTCTGTCCGGTCATAGAGTAAGGATCATTCTCCCTCACCTATTTTGAGTTGTTCATGAGATCTGTTTCTTCCTAGCTATGCCGAGGGGAATCGTTTTTTAATGTCCATAGCGATGCTCAGGCTATGGAGATGGGTATGGCATCGTTGGCAGTCACAGCAAAAGGACAGGGCGCACGTAAGTGGGACTTGCTGGAACATGTTGGTATCACATCGGGGGAGTCAATCGGCTTTGAGACGCTGTCCGATGGTGAGTCTCAGGTGTGAGCAGTGCAATCGACCGAAATGGCTGACGATTTCTTCCACGTCTTCGACGGTAACGTGAAGAAGAGAAGAGATGAACAGCATGATCGCGGGTGGGTAGGCCAGTGCACTGGACCACCAATAAAGATGCCTGTGGATGTTAACGTGCTGGTGGTCCGTTTGGGGATGTCTTGCGCTACTTCATGACACCCCGCTGTACAGACGGACATCGACCATCTGGCTCGGTGATGGCCGAACCAGAAGGTGTTGTTTGAATGTCGATAGGCTGGTTGGGTGGGGCGGCGGGCATGTTGACTTCACTTTGGTGAAGAGACCGGCTTCTTGGGGAGATACAAGTCGGTGATGGTGCCATCGTAGACTTCGGCGCTCATGCCAATGGATTCGCTCAACGTTGGGTGTGCGTGGATGGTATGGCTAATGTCCTCGGCTTCGGCACCCATCTCGATGGCCAATCCGATCTCAGCCAACAGGTCGCCCGCATGCACGCCGACGATCGCTCCACCGACGATTCGGTGTGTGTCTGTGTCGAAGAGCAGTTTGGTGAAGCCTTCGGTGCGGCCGATACCGATGGCGCGACCGCTGGCAGACCAAGGGAATTTAGCGACGCCGATCTTCAAGCCTTTAGCCTTCGCTTCGGTTTCAGTCATACCAAGCCAGGCGATTTCCGGGTTGGTATAGGCCACCGAGGGGATCACGCGTGCGACCCATTCTCGACGCTTGTCGAGTCCGGTGTCACCCGCGGCGACTTCGGCGGCAAGTTTGCCTTCGTGTGTGGCCTTGTGCGCTAGCATCGGGTGACCGACGATGTCGCCGATTGCAAAGATATGCGGCACGTTGCTGCGCATCTGTCGATCGACCGGGATGAAGCCGCGCTCGGTGACGCTGACGCCCGCTTTTTCGGCACCGATGTTGTTACCGTTGGGTGTACGTCCGACGGCAACCAGGACTCGATCGTAGGTCGATGCCTTCAGTGTCGGTTGCTCACCCTCAGTGGCTGCTTCGAACGATACGGTAATGCCTTTTTTGTCGGTTTTGACGTGCGTCGCTTTGGTCTTCAGGTGTATTTGGATGCCCTGCTGCTTCATACGGTCAGCCAGCGGCTTGACCAGATCCTTGTCGACGCCGGGCATGAGTTGATCCATGAATTCGACGATGGTGACCTGGCTGCCCAGTGCGTTGTACACGGTAGCCATTTCCAGACCGATGATGCCGCCACCAACGACGAGTAGTTTCTTCGGTACTTCGGTCAGTTCCAGTGCGTCAGTGGAGTCCATCACGCGAGGGTCGTCCCACGGGAAGTTCGGTAACTTCACTGGGTGTGAACCAGTGGCAATGATGCATTGTTCGAAATGCAACCGTTGGGTCTTGCCGTCCGCACAGGTGATTTCCAGCGTCTTTGGCGAGACGAAGCTTGCTACGCCGGTCACGGTGCGTACCTTGCGTTGCTTGGCCATCCCTGCCAAGCCGGCAGTCAGCTTGCCGACCACGTTCTGCTTGTGCTCGCGCAGTGTATCGAGGGTGATTTTGGGTTTGCCAAAATCGACGCCAAATGTGCTGGCATGTGCGACTTCGTCGATGACGGCCGCGGCGTGCAGCAATGCTTTGGAAGGAATGCAGCCGACATTGAGGCAGACACCGCCCAGGTTCGGGTAGCGTTCAACGAGCACTGTATCCAGGCCGAGGTCAGCGGCGCGGAATGCGGCGGTATAGCCTCCGGGACCGGCACCGAGTACGACCATGTGGCACTCGATATCGGCATGTTTGCGCTCGGCGGATGCTGGCTTGGGAGCTGGTGTTTGGGGTGGTGGAGGCGGTGGTGACGTGTTGTCCGACGTGACCGTGTTGGTTGGTGAGGTGGCAGCAGCTGTGTCCTCGGTGTCCAGCAGCAGGATGACATCGCCTTGTGAAAGCATGTCGCCGACGTTGACTTTCAGCTCCTTGACCACGCCGTGACTCATTGACGGCACTTCCAGGGTGGCTTTGTCCGACTCCAGTGTGAGCAGCCCTTGATTCTTGGCCACGTTGTCGCCAACGGTGACAAGTACTTCGATGACCGGCACGTTGCTGTAATCGCCGATATCGGGAACCTTGATTTCAATCACCGCCATGTGTGTCTCCTGTTGCTCGGTGGGTAATTTCGGTCAGTGTCTTTTGGAATGCTTCGAGGAGCATATCGAGGTGTTTCCATGACGTTGGGGTGTTTTTTTATCTTTACTGTTCCGCGACTTCCATTGGCATAGAGGTTGACTTTGAGCGGTGTTCAAGGGGGCGTGTGACTGGGGCGTTGATCGTTGTCACGCATTCTGCTGAGCATGGGATACGCCATGCACGCCACAGTGTCCTTGAAAGGGTGGCATCGACCAACACGGCCTGTACGGTGCTCCAGTCTGTCGCCCGGCCGTAGGGATAGGGGGCTGTTTGAGGATTGTTTGCTGCGCAGGTCTCTGTTGGGACCTGGGTTGGAAATTTGAGCATCAACACATGTGCCATGTGGGGGGCATTCCTTTTGGCGTCATTGCTGGCACTGCATCACGGTATTTGGTGATTTTCTGTTCCCTGGTGTATTGATGATGATTCATTGGCTGCGTTGCACGCTGGGCTAAACTGCGCATGCATTGGTACGTTTCTGTTGACAGCAGCCAAGTGCAGGCCAGGTACGGTAATAACACGGGCTGGATCACAGCAGTACACGCCGCATGTCGGCGAGCATTTGGCTCAGGTAGGTGGTGAAGTGTGCGGCCAAAGCACCGTCGATGACGCGGTGATCGTAGCTCAGTGACAGTGGCAACAGCATTTTTGGCACGAATTGGGTGCCATCCCAGATCGGCTGGATTGCCGATTTGGATACACCCAGGATCGCCACTTCGGGTGCATTGATAATGGGAGTGAATGCGGTACCTCCGATGCCACCCAATGAGCTGATTGAAAAGCCGCCGCCACTCATGTCTGCTGGACTGAGCTTGCCGTCGCGTGCCTTCTTGGCGAGTTCGCTGGTTTCTTGTGCGATCTCTACCACACCCTTTTTGTCTACGTTGCGAATCACCGGGACGACGAGCCCGTTTGGTGTATCGGCGGCGAAGCCGATATGGAAGTATTTTTTGAGTGTGAGTGTTTCGCCAGTGGCATCGAGCGAGGCGTTGAATGTGGGAAATTTCTTCAGTGCGGCTGCGCTTGCCTTGATCAGGAAAGCGAGGACAGTCAATTTGATGCTGGTCCCGTTCTTATTGGATGCGGCATTTTCCTTATTAATTTGTACGCGAAGGGCTTCCAGTTCAGTGATGTCGGCCTGATCGAATTGGGTGACGTGTGGGATCATGGCCCAATTGCGAGCAAGGTTGGCGCCGGAAATTTTTTTGATTCGGGATAAAGATTGGGTTTCTATTTCGCCGAATTTGCTGAAATCCACATTCGGCCAAGTCAGTAGGGCGAGGCTACCATTCGCTGTGACTGGAGCGGGAGGTGTCCTGCTCTCAGGGATACCAGTACTTAAGCTGGTCTTGACGGATTTTTGTACGTCTTCGCGGGTAATGCGTCCGTGTTTCTCGCTGCCTTTGATCTGACTCAGATCTACGCCCAGATGGCGTGCAAGCAGGCGTACTGCAGGGCTGGCATAGGGCACCTTGGACGGTAGAACGGTGTTGGCATCGAAGGTGATCGGTGGGGTGCTTGGTGTGCTTGTCGAGGATGGTGGTGCGGCGACTGTATCGCGCGCAGGGCTGGAATTGGGTGGCAACACTGGTTGGCTTGGGGCTGGGGCAAGGGTGGTGCTCTCCCCGCTTTGAACCACTGCGACGACATCGCCCTGCGACAAGGTGTCTCCGACTTTGACATTGACCTGTTTGATGACACCCGCTACGGATGAAGGCACTTCCATGGTTGCTTTGTCCGACTCCAATGTGAGCAGGCTTTGGTCTTTGGAGACGGTATCGCCAACGGTCACCAGCATCTCTATGACCGGTACATGGTTGTAGTCGCCAATATCGGGGACACACACTTCGATTAAGTTGCCGCTGACCAGGGGCGACTTGCTGGGGGCGCTCGTGGTTGACGTGCTGGCGGCCATCGGTATGGTGGACCCGGCAGCGTCTTCGGTGACTTCAATTAATGCAACGACATGGCCTTGCGATAAGGTATCGCCAACCTTGACTTTGATTTCTTTGATCACACCGGCGGTTGATGAGGGGACTTCCATGGTTGCTTTGTCAGATTCCAAGGTGATCAGGCTTTGGTCCTTGGAGACGGTATCGCCAACGGCCACTAGGACTTCGATCACTGGGACGTTGCTGTAGTCACCGATATCGGGGACAAAAACTTCCTTGATTTCGGTCATTACAGTGCTCCGGCTACAAACATTAGGGATGTCTATTGTGGCTGGGTCAGGGCGCAGCGCCAACCAGTGTTGCTGGGTAATAAGGTCAAAAATTAAGTTCGGTGTCGGCCAGGAAAACTTTTCTATAAAAAAATTGCGCTGTTCTCCGTGAGCGCATCCGGTGTTGAGTGGTATGGGTGCTCAGTTTGGCTTCAGTGCGTCGGCTGGCTCAGCCCAGGAGGGGGTGCTGCAAGACGCTGTTGATGGTCATGGCGGTTGTACTGGCGTTGACGCCAGCGGTTTAGGGTGGTCGAACGCAGTTTCTTGTTTTCGATGGGGTTATCCGTGGTATCGATCGCAGTATAGAGGCTGCCATTCAATGCATCATCAACATGGCGTTTGGCTCGCCAGCCGATGCTGGGTAAGTTGAGGTCTGGCAGCGCATATATCGCTGCTTGAGCTGCGCTTGATGTGATGTATGTGCGCGCTTTGTGCTGATGTTGCTGTGTTTGCTTGGCGTGCATAGCACGCTCTTTGCTTTAATCATTGCACATGTCGCAGTTGGCTTGCGGCGTCGAGGATTTGGAGGACACGCAGATGGTCGATCTTTTTTAGGACGTGGACTTCATTGGATGGCTTGCTCGCAGGTGGTGAGGGATATCAGATGTATGTCTCTGTTGGCAGCATGCAAATGAAAAGAAATGCCTTGTTGCGGTACCGGAGTCGGCATGAATCAGGTGGCAGGTATCCTTGGAAGCACATGGTGATAGCGATTGTCTCACTCGGGTAGACAGATTAGGCCTGCGGGTACGTATATGTTGTCCATCATGTAAGGGTTGTTGCTGGAAATGCAGATCCGTGTATATGTTGGGCTGTATATGATCATCAGCGTATCGCCTGCACATTGCGTAGGCCAAAGGGGCGCACGAATCCAGCCGGTTGCCGGCCCCTGTTGGATGTGACGCGTAACAACAATATAACGAGACGGGTTGCATTCATCTGGTGCGGTAAGATCGCGTCGCGGCAAACTTTGCAGGAGCAAATGATTCGCTTCAGGGAGCAATTTAGCGAGATGACATGCTCCGGTTATGTATCATTATGCTTTTGATATTTTTGCTGAATTAATTTCAGTGTACAGTGTCACGGTTGATAAACATTCATCATTTGGATCGGAAGCGTTGCACTTCCCCATTCCAAGGGTGAAAATGAACAGTTGAGGAACTAGGAGAAACCTTCACCATGCGTAAAATTTCACTGATCGGCCTAGCTGCTATGAGTATGCTGGCCTTTACCCCGTCAGCCTTTGCGTGGGGGACGGCGTCTTCCAGCGACAACGCCTCCGGTAAGCACTGGGCACTGGTTGGCGGAGCGACGATTCTGCAACCAAAGAAAGGTTCCGGGCAGAATGGGATCAAGTTTGATGGCGATGTTGCACCAACGCTCAGCGCTAGCTACTACATTGATGATCACTGGGCAGTCGAGCTTTGGGGCGCTGCTAAAAAGTTCAATTACCGCACAAAGACAGCAACACTGGGTAAAGTTGGAAACTTGAGTCAACAACCGGTGGCGTTGAGTGCGCAGTACCATTTTGGTCAAGCGGAAAACGTGTTCCGTCCGTTCGTTGGTGTTGGTTACTCTCAATCTAAGTTGAAATTCACTCCGGAGGGAGCAAACGTTAGTACCTATACGGACAGGAATTTTACCCTCCGTGGTGCAATCGCCACAGCCGGTTTAGATATGAATATTAATTCAACTTGGTTCACCCGTGTCGATACGCGTTACATGCGTTTTGGAAAGAACTTGTTAGTTTCAGGTTCAGGTATCGATCAGAACCGCAGACTGGATCCCTGGTCTTTCGGTTTCAGTTTAGGCGCGCGCTTCTGAAAGTTGTAATGCTATCTAATGACAGCGTAATAAAACGGGCCCTTAGGGCCCGTTTTGTTGTGTGCAACGTGTGCTTTGCAGACAATTTTTGACTCATCTAGAACGCGGGTAACACGGCGCCGCCATACTTCTTATCGATGAAGCGTTTGACTTCTGGACTGGTCAGTGCTTTTGCCAGCTTTTTTACCCGTGGGTCGTCTTTGTTGTCTTGACGTGCGACCAGATAATTCGCATACGGAGAGTCTTTATTTTCGATCACCAATGCATCTTGAGTTGGTTTCAAGCCGGCACCCAGGGCGTAATTGGTGTTGATCAGTGCCAAGTCGACCTGGTCAAGCACGCGCGGTAGCATTGCTGCATCCAACTCACGGAATTTCAACAGCTTAGGATTGGCGAGGATATCGCGCTGAGTGGCCAGCATGTTGTTAGGGTCCTTGAGTTTAATCAGTCCAGCTTGATGCAGCAGGATGAGCGCACGGCTGTTGTTGCTTGGATCATTTGGGATCGCTACGTCGGCTTCTTTCGGCAATGCGTTCAGTGATGTATAGCGGCGTGAGTAGGCACCGAATGGCTCGATGTGCACACCAACGACGGCCATCAGATGAGTCTTACGGCTCCGGTTGTATGCCTGCAAATAAGGCTCGGTCTGAAAGTAGTTGAGATCGATTTGTTTCTGAGCCACTTGGTCATTGGGTTGCACGTAATCGTTGAACACATGTATGTCGAGTTGGATGCCCTGCTTGGCCAGCGTTGGTTTGACAAATTCCAAGATCTCAGCATGTGGCACCGCGGTGGCAGCAATGCTGAGGTGATTGTGGTCGCCGCCAGAAGGACCACAGCCGACCAAGATGAAGGCGGCAGTAAACAGTAGGAAATGCTTCATTGCATAGAGTCGGTTAAATGAAAGATGTTTGGAAATGCCCGCTCCACTGTAGCAGAGCGCATGTAAGCGATACTTGATGTGCGATGTGCAGTGAAGTTCAGCGCCTGCTGTAGTGCGCAACCAACCAATCACCGAACATCTGCATCAGTTGCACCACCATGAGTAGCGCAACCACAGTGACCAGCGCGACGTCTGTGTGCGAGCGCAGATAACCTTCACGGTAGGCGACGTCACCCAGTCCCCCCGAGCCGATAGCGCCACCCATTGCGGTGAAGCCGACTACTGTGATTACGGTGATCGTGGCGCCGGCAATTAAACCAGGACGTGCTTCCGGTAGCAGTACCCGCCAGACGAGTTGCCACGTGGTTGCTCCCATCGCTTGGGCAGCTTCGACGACGCCACGATCAACCTCGCGCAGCGCGCTTTCGACGAGGCGTGCGTAGAACGGTGCTGCACCGATCACGAGCGGCAGGATCGCACCACGAATGCCCAACGAGGTCCCCATGATCAACAGGGTCACGGGGATCATCGCAATCATCAAAATGATAAAGGGCACCGAGCGCAATAGATTCACGGATAGCGCCAGCATGCGATACACCAGTGGATGGTGGTGTTGTGGTGATGTATTGCACAAGTACAGTGCTATTCCTAAGGGAAGGCCAATAGCTAAGGTTGGTGGCAATGCGCCGCCTACCATGAGCAATGTATCCAGTGTGGCGCGACCGATGTCTCCCCACTTATCAGCGTCTAAGTTGACGAAAAAGCCAGGAACAGTGATTGAAGCCAAGATCATGGCGGTATTCATGTACGTAGTTCCTCAATATGTATGCCAGCAGCGGCAAACGCTGCTTGTGCAGCGACCGGGTCGCCGCCAGATAGCGCTACAGTCAGTTGACCGTAGGGTGTTTCTTTAATACGGTCGATACGGCCTGACAGGATGTTGTAGTCCACGCCAGTGTCTCGTGCCACGCGTCCGAACAGTGGCAGGTAAGTGTCAGCTCCGAGGAAGGTCAGACGCACGATGCGGCCGTTGACTGAGGCAAAATCGTCATTCAGCTTGCTTGCGTCGATGTGTTCGGCTTCCAGAACGAAGCTGCGTGTCGTTGGGTGCTGCGGATGCAGGAAGACATCAGTCACCAGCCCGGTTTCAACCAAGCGCCCGGCATCAAGCACGGCGACGCGGTCGCAGATGCGGCGGATCACATCCATCTCGTGAGTGATCAGCACGATGGTCAAACCGAGTTCGCGGTTGATCCGTGCCAGTAGCTGTAACACGGCTGTAGTGGTGTGTGGATCCAGTGCGCTGGTGACTTCGTCGCATAGCAGGATCTGCGGGCGTGTGGCCAGCGCACGAGCGATGCCGACCCGCTGTTTTTGTCCTCCCGATAGCTGTGCCGGATAAATATGGCTATGTGCTTCCAGACCGACCCAGGTCAACAGTTCAGCCACGCGTGCGTTGCTTTCGGTATCCGGCATACCGAGCAGTTTTAGCGGGAAAGCCACGTTGCCAGCGACGGTATACGAAGACAGTAAATTAAAGTGCTGAAAGATCATGCCGATCTCGCGACGCAGCGCGCGCAAACCGATACGATCCAGTGCGGTGATGTCTTGTCCGTTGATCAGCAGATGTCCGCCGCTGGGTTCTTCTAAGCGGTTGATCAGGCGGATCATTGTTGATTTGCCTGCCCCGGAATGACCGATGATGCCGAATACCTCTCCGGTGTGGATATCCAGATCGAGAGGCTGTAACGCGGTCACTTTACGACCATCTACACCATAGTGCTTGTACAGACGTTTAAACTGGATCACCGTGGTTGCAGCGATATGAAAGGGAATCAAGCCTATCAGGCTTGGTCGATCGTTGTTATTTCATAATGGTGTTGAGGTTATGCAGGCACCGCAGCACTGTTGTGTTGTCTGCCGTTTTCCTTCACTCATTCTCTGGTGCGATGTGCCATCGCGCTGCGATGATGTTCTGGGCGTCCATACGTACTACTTTTGCATGAGTGGTGTTGTGGCGTGATTATCAACGTTGGTGACCCTTCCGTACGTTGTTGCACATCCCAGTGAGATCTACACTTGAAAGTGATGCATTCCTCGCATACATTCCTCAATCAGCAGCTTTTAGTAGGGATGAGGTACATGGGAAAGCTCACTGCCGTCAAAGAGGATCCATGTCCCCAGGACAATCTTGAATATCAGTATGGGCATGGTCACCTTGAAGTCAGTGCTGAAGTAGGTGGCCAAGACAGGACTTAACTGAGGCATTGTTCCGCGGATATTGCGGTTGTGGTGACGGATCCGAACACCATGAGCACATGAATTTAATTGGTATTCGAGTCAAAGCACATAGAAAACAAGATGGTGTAGTTTCCCAGTCTCAGCCTTCGCAGCGTATTTCTGATACAGCGGCCATTATTGCTGGCTAGTCTGTAGCTGGTGTTCACAGACGTTGCTGGAGACGCTCCCAATACAAAATCCTAAATAAGATTGCCGGTGCGCTGTGTGAATTGGATTATCTGGATAGCATCCGGATGCGATCAGGGTATGTTGTGTGATCTGCCCGTTGCCAGGATTCATGCCTTGATGCATCAATTCTCTCACCTTTCTGGTCAATCAAGGGCTGTAAGGGACCAAAAATGGCAAAAGGTGGGGGCAGTTATTGATGTGTTCCGAGTGCAGTGTGTGGGTGACCGACCACATCAGACGGTGTTCGATCATGGCGCTGACTCAAAGATTTCACGGGCGATGGCTGCTGACAGGGAGGGCTGAACGACGTGGTGTGCCAATCTGGGATGCTGGCGACAGTGATTGGGAATCCTGTGTGCCGCTGCCAGTTGCAAGGACGTCACAGGAGGATGCATTGTTATTGCAGTTTCACCAACGGGGACGAGCCGGGTGAGTCAAGCGCTCGGAGGGATCCGCCAGCAGAATAGTGGTGGTGCCAATGCAGCACGTGGGTCCACAGTGGCCGGTGTCAGCGCCGTGAGGGGTCAACCAGAGCGACATTCAACGTCAGCGATTGGCCTCGCACGGCTCGATACTTGAGTAGGGTTGCGTTTCGTCTTGTGGCGTGGAAGTCACTTCACACGCGGTCATCAGACGTTCGGTCAGTTTGTACAGCGCGGTTGCTTCCTGTTCCAGATGGGTGAGGATAGTCGCTGGTAAGTCGTGCATATCATGAACTCCAATGCTGATTAGCACTGAACAAGCAAATTTCAGGCCAACTCATCGGCGGATCGTGTCAGCTTGTATTTGAGGCGTGTTGTACTCCGAGACGCAGCAACGTGCCTACATTGACGTATTGATATTGATGCTGGTCAGGAGACAACGGCGTCAGCCAGCGTGGCTAACACGAACAGTCGGCTGCGTCTTGCGCTTTTGAGATTCCAGAGGGCAGATTACAGGAGCCACTCTTTACCCGTCCGTTTATTCTTCGAATTAAAAACTTGTGTGGTAACGCATGAGGAGCGTGCGGGAGGCCAGAAAAACATTGGGTAGAATGGATCCTGGGCAGGCGACTGAATATGGACGCTTGGAATTTCAGATGGCTATCCCGATTCTGATGTATCACAACATCGCCAGGGTACCGAAGCAGGTGCGACATCTGCGCGGATTGTATGTGACACCGGCGGCATTCGCGCACCAGATGTGGTTGCTGCGGCGCCTGGGCTATACCTGTCTGTCGATGTCTGCGGCAATGCCGTATCTGCGCGGTGAGTGCTCAGGCAAGGTCATGGTGGTGACCTTGGATGATGGTTACCTGGATAACCTGCAGGCGGCGCTTCCGGTGCTCCAGGAGCACGGTTTCAGTGCAACCTGCTACGTTGTCAGCGGCAGTCTCGCTCGTTTCAACACCTGGGATGCGGAACTGCTTAAAGTGCGTAAGCCGCTAATGAGTCCCGCACAGGTCCGCCAATGGCATACCTCTGGGATGGAGGTCGGGGCGCATACACGTAGCCATCCCCGTCTCAGTGACTGCACCGCAGCGCAATTGCACCAGGAGATCGCCGGTTGCCGGGACGATTTGGAGCAGTGTATCGGTGCACCGGTTACCCAGTTCTGTTATCCATACGGTGATTTGACGCCGCCGGTGGTCGATGCAGTGTGCAATGCGGGCTATGCTGCGGCGACTACGACACGGCGTGGCCGCGTATTTCCCGGCCAACATCTGTTGACATTGCCGCGTGTGCCCGTGTCGTACCGTCACACGCTCCCTCAGTTTGCGTTACGTACATTGACCGGCTATGAGGATCGTCGGGGATGAAGCTATTGTTCGTGGGTACCTCGCGTGGAGGGGGGGGGGCCGAGAGTCATTTCGTCGGATTGGCGCGCGCGATGGCTGAGACCAATCACGAGATTGCTGCGTTGGTCCATCCGGACGGATTGATTGCACGTCAGTTGGAACATAGTCCTATCAGGCTGTTCCCTGCCAAGTTCCGTAACGTCATGGATTGGCGTGGCTACGTAGCGATCGAGCGCGCGCTGCGTGTGATCCATCCTGACGTGTTGGTGGGCGATTTTGGTAAAGAATACTGGCCTTTGTTGTTGATGGGTCGCCTTTACCGCTTGCCGGTGGTGCTGTTCCGGCATCGCTTGCCGCCGATGAACCGTTTCTCAACCTATTGGGTGCCGCGCTTGGCCGATCGGTTCTTCGCAGTCTCGGACTACGCGCACCGCCACTATCTGGCTGAAGGCATGCCGCCAGAACGGGTGCAGGTGTTGTATAACCCGGTGGATACTGACGCGTTTCGTCCGGATCCGACGTTGCGTAGGAGAATGCTGCACGAGCTGGGTTGGGATGAGGAAGCCATCGTGGTGGGTTGCTTCGGACGGATCCACGAAGGTAAGGGAGTGTTCGTACTTGCCGAAGCGATGGAGCTGGCCATGCAGGAGGAACCGTGCTTGCGCTGCTTATGGCTGGGCACTGGCGTGCACGCGCTGCGCTTAGCAGCCACCGTTGCCGGCAGCCGGTTTGCGTCGCAGCAGCGTATGTTGGACTGGGTGACTGATCCGGCAGGTTATTTCCAGGCGTTGGCGATGCTGGCGATGCCTTCTTTGTCGCCGGAGACGTTCGGACGTGTCTCCGTAGAGGCACAGGCATCCGGTGTGCCTGTCCTTGTCAGTGACGTTGGCGGGGCTTCGGAGACATTGCAGGACGGCACGACCGGGATGCTGCTGCCGGCCGGGGATGTTCATGCGTGGCGGCACGCGATCCTGGCATGCTGTGATCCGCAACGCCGCGCTGCGATGGCGGCAGCGGCGCCGGGTTTTGTACAAGCACGTTTCAGTAAGCGAGTGATCGCAGCGCAATTTGCCCGGGAATTGGAGCGTGTGATTTCTGAGCGCAATCAGCCGATCGCACCACTGACTTGACGCTCTAAGTGATCTCATCCAAATATCCCTATATATTGCCCTTTTTTATACTTTGTCTTGTATTTTGGTGGTGAATGTGTTGCTGGGGCATGGACCAGTGGAGCCGGTGCGTGTTTAAAACACATGACGAGAAAATGGTCACCATAACGTGAAGATGCATCCCAGCGGTAAAGTGTCCACGCATGCATTGCCGCAGTGCGATCGCGGTGTGGCCGTCTGTGGATGCATCTTCAATGTGTCCGTCTCTTCAACAGGTTGATGTCACGTGCCTGGAAGGCTTCCTCAAATGGCATTAAACGTTTGTTTTCTTCGAGGTTTTCACATCCCTACGGCCTGACGGTGCCATGACCCCTAGAATGGATGCTGCTTGAGCTTGCTTTGATGAATCACTGGAACTGGTTCAATGCTCAACAGGAATATTTCGTATCCAATTGTAATGAAAAAGATTCCGACACTAGAAGCAGACGTGAAAAGTGTTGCAACAGCGTATTTGTACTGCTGTTGGTTTTGTTGTAATGGGACGCTGCTGCATCCTGAATTCAGTGACTGAATCACGTATTTTTCAAGTGTTCTTGGATAGACCAATACAACGTGTCTTGAAGGAGGAGATGTCGATGCCAAGATATCCCCTTTGCCTGTTGTTATCGGCAGTCACTATCATTCATGTCCGGCAGCTTTCGTCATGTTTCTTAGCGGCTCTTAAAACCTTTGGGATCAATACTTAAGATGCATTCACTTGACCATCTGCTTCAGAACAACCGCAATTGGTCTCATCGTATTAACCATGAGGACCCGGAGTTCTTTTCCCGTTTGTCCAAGCAACAGTCTCCTGAGTATCTCTGGATTGGCTGTTCAGATTCGCGTGTACCGGCGAACCAGATTATCGATATGGCGCCAGGTGAGGTATTTGTACACCGCAATATCGCTAACGTGGTGGTACACACCGACCTGAACTGCCTGTCGGTGATCCAGTTCGCAATCGATGTACTCAAGGTCAAGCACATATTAGTGGTTGGTCACTATGGTTGTGGTGGTGTACTTGCCAGTCTGACTCAAGCGCGCTTGGGCCTGGTCGATAACTGGATCCGCCACGTCACCGACGTGGCCGAAAAGCACAATCCCTACTTGGATGCGGTCGGTGCACTTCCGATGCAGCATGCACGTTTGTGTGAGCTGAATGTGCTTGAGCAAGTGGTGAATGTATGCCGGACTAGCGTTGTGCGTGATGCGTGGAATCGTACGCAGCCGCTGACTATACACGGCTGGGTTTATAGCTTGTGCAATGGTCTGGTGCATGATCTTGGCATCGACGTGGATCGCTTCGACATGCTGCAGTCGTGCTATGCCGCCGCATTGGCAAGGATCCAGGCTGACCATGTCGTGCGTTGAAGCATTTTCCATAGAAGCCTTCCCCGAAGCCGCCGTAGGATGAATCGATAAACACATGCTTGGATTGGCATGCATAGCGAACGACTCTGATAACAAAGCGTTACAACATGATGATTTGATGATCATGTTGGGTGATCGTCATGCAAATACAGACATTGCAGTGTCTGTCTCATATGGTAACCATTGCAGCATTCGACCTTGCCTGTCGTAAATGATGGTACATCCAGACGCTAAGGCGGCATCGCCAGCAACGTCCAGACTGGTTGCAACCGTTTATGGTTCAGAACCATAGGCGCTGCGTTCGGGCACTAATGAGTTTCATGAATAGCACGCTATTCTGATGCAACATCACCCGCTTTCATCGAGCTCGATCGATGACACCCAGAGGATGTGCGATGTGTCGCAATCTCGGTGTGTGGAAGGCATAGGAAGGTGGTTTGCGTTGTCGCGTGCGTATATTGTATCAATACACCCTGAATCAGTGTTCAGGTGCTACACCGTATCGAGTGACTGGTAGCAGCATCTTTAGATTCATGCTGATGGTGATCTCTCCTCGCCTTCCTCACAAGAATGTTCCAAAACCATCAGGGAAACGGAAGGCTTTGTTGTACGACATTGCACTGATCGTCGCTTTGACCATTGCTTTTCTTGTGGTATCAGCAAGTTCGCTGGGTAGTGATGGTGTTCGTGGTATGCAGCAAGTAGCATCACTACTTATGAATGCATCCAGCGCCAACGGCGACACACTGAATGAGTCTGACACCCTGTCCCCATGTGCACAGCTCAGGGACGATCCCCCGCTATCGCTGAGCGAATTGAAAACCAGGTTGTTAAAGCTTGGCATCAATGCGGATAGATACGCTCGCACGACTGGTTTATCAATCGAGTCAGAACCAGCCGCGCTTACCTATGCTGGCCGTGACCGCTACAAACGTCCGTTATGCCTCACCATCAATGCAGCCCGTGCTTGGCATACGATGTGCCAAGCCGCTGTACGCGATGGTATCCTCCTTGATGCGATCTCCGGCTACCGCAGCTACGCTTATCAATTAGATATTTTTGAGCACAAGCTTGCACAAGGGCAAACGCTGGCACAGATCCTCACTGTTAACGCAGCCCCTGGCTTCAGCGAACACCATAGTGGTGAGGCTCTCGATATTGGCATGCCTGGGGAGCCCCCTGTCGACGAAAGCTTTGAACGTACTACCGCTTTTGCTTGGTTGCAGAGACACGCGAGGACATTCGGCTTCCACCTTAGCTTCCCTCGCAACAATCCACATGGGATTGTCTATGAGCCTTGGCATTGGCGCTGGCGTGCGGGTTGAGTATTCAACCCTGTATCGCTTATCGGCTCTGTGGAGTTGAGGTGTCGTGCGGTGATTCCGTGAGGGCGGTATCGCTGCCGTTGAAAAACGCGCGTACCGCAGCAATGTCACGGGTATGCGGAAACGATGGCAGCGAATCGAGAAATATCCGTCCGTAGCCTTTGGACAGCAGTCTCGGGTCACATAGCACCAGCACGCCGCGGTCGGACTCGCTACGAATGAGGCGGCCGACACCTTGCTTCAGTGCGATGACCGCCTGCGGCAATTGTTCATCGAAGAATGGGTTGCCACCTTCGTGGCGAATGGCTTCCAGCCGCGCTTCGAATACAGGGTCGTCCGGTGCGGTAAACGGTAACTTGTCAATCACTACCACGCTCAACGCTTCGCCTGCCACATCCACGCCTTCGCGGAAGCTTGCTGAACCGAGCAATATCCCATTGCCGGAGACCCGGAAGCGGTCCAGGAGTATGGCGCGCGGAGCCTCTCCCTGCACGAACAACGGCCACGGCCCGCCACGTAGCGCTGCGGCGGCCTCGCGCAAAGCGCGATGTGAGGCGAACAGTAAAAAGGCACGTCCGGCGGAGGCTTCCAACACCGGAGTTAATGTTGTGATCAAAGCAATTCCGAAACCGCACGCCGCTGGATTAGGCAACCCTGGAGGCAGATAGCATAATGCTTGCCGCGCCCAATCGAATGGACTGGGTTGCAGCAGGGTCATGGGGTGGCTCAGGCCCAGGCGTCGTGCGATATGTTCGAATGTGCCATCCACTGCCAATGTTGCTGAGGTGAACACCCAGGCGGCCATTGATGCTTGACGGTGTGCCTGCAATTGCGCTGACACATCCAGAGGGGTGCGCTGACAGCGAAAGCTACGTGGGGTCAGTTCATACCAGAGTACGTCGTTGTTGGGGGAGGTAGGTGGTTCAGACGCCGTGATTTCCACAGTCTCACCAAGCCAACGTGACAGTCGGGACAGTCCCTCCTGGGCACGTGCGGCGCAGGCATCCAAGCCGGGTGTGGCTGTGCGCAGCGGGACCAGCATGGATTGCAGACATGTCAGTGCAGTGACAACGGCCTCGAATCCGTGGCGCACCTCTGGGTTAGCGAGTAGGCGCCATTGTGTGCCGCGTGATGGTAAGCCTTCCATCGCCCCACGTAGCGTGCGCAATGTGTGTTCCAGGCGCCAGACGGAATCTTGCAATGTGGCTTGGGCACCAGCGACCGACCGTGCTTCGACCATGCAGTCGCGTACCAGTTCTTGTAACGGGCGCATGCCGAAACTCTCGCCAAAGAAGTTGGCAGCCAGTCCTGGCAGTTGGTGCGCCTCGTCAATGATAAATGCTTGTGCGCCGGGCAATATCTCACCAAAACCCTCCTGTTTGAGCGCTAAATCGGCCAGCAACAGGTGATGGTTGACCACGACCACGTCTGCAACCTGGGCGCGCTGACGCGCTTGTACGACAAAACATTCGTCCCAGAATGGGCAGTCCGTGCCCAGACAGTTGTCAATCGTGGAGGTGACCAGCGGTAATAGCGGTGAATCGTCTGGCAACACGTCCAACTCGGCGATATCGCCGAACAGCGTGTGGTCGCTCCAGGCGACGATGTGCTGGAATTGAGCGGCCTGCTCTGCTGTGCCCAGGTGGGGCTCACCGCAGGCCTGCTGTAGACGGTATTTACACAAATAATTGGTGCGGCCCTTAAGCAATGCACTGCGTAGGTCAACACCGAGCGCAGCGCGTACCCGTGGCAGATCGCGATAGTAGAGTTGTTCCTGTAGCGCGCGGGTGCCGGTGGAAATGATGGTCTTCAGTCCTGATAGCAACGTCGGTACCAGGTAAGCAAAGGTCTTGCCAGTGCCGGTGCCTGCTTCAGCCAGCAGTATGTTGCGTTGCTCAAATACCTCGCCGATCGCTGCGGTCAGACGTTGTTGCCCCAGACGCGGAACAAATGTATCGATCTGGCGTGCCAGCACACCACCATCGCTGAGTGCCTCAATGCTAGTTTGGGCAAGCAGGGACATCGCTACGGCACAGGATCAGGAAATACGCGGGAGAGCGACATTGTGGCGGAGGACAGGGGAGTCGCATCAACGTCCGGGAACACCATGGTAGACCAAGCGTACCTATCTGTTGGTACGGTTCAGTAACGTTTGATACCTGGCACAGTGCAGCGTTCAATCTGTGCGTATGCCGAGGATGCATTCTCTGTCTCGCCACGCGCCAGTCGTGCTTGCTCGATCGTGGCCCAGTGGCGGCGGCAGAGCGGACCGGTCTTCGAGCCGAGTCGGATCGCACGCTCGGCGTAGTGTTCGGCACCCGCCCAGTCACCTTGCAGCAGGGCGATCTCGGCACGTTCCTGCAGCATTGCCGGATCGTTGGCGACGAGTGCCAGTGCGTGGTCAAGCTCAGCAGCGGCTGCAGCCAAATTGCCGGCCTCGCGTTTGACTTTTGCAGCCTTACGCAGGTCGTCAATTTGCAGGTCATGGAGCGGCTGCACCAACAACTCGGTGTCGTCAACGCTCGCAATTTTGGTGACTGCAGCCAAACGCTGCGCTGGAGTTGTGGTGTCCGCAGGTGTCGGTGTCGCGGCTGGTGGTATCGACGGTGGTGGTGTGCTGATACAAGCAGCAAGAGCCACAGTCATGATGATGATAATGAGCCAGGTGCGGAACCGAACATACGATCTTTTCATTCTGTTGATTGCTCAGGAGGAGGCGTTGTGGGGGGCGGTGCTGGGTCCCCCTTCTGCTTATCCAGCCCGAACCAGTTGCGCCAGCCGACATTATGCCCGGCCTCAGATGTTCCACCAGCACCAGAACACGGTGCATAAGCCGGAGCGAAGCCGGCCACGAACGGAAACCGACGCGCACCTGGGCAGTTTGCGTCTGTGCTGCCAATCCCCATGGGCTCGACCGACTGCCAATCCAGCCCTTTGCCGTTGACCTGTAATCTTGTGCTTGGCAGTTGCGAGAAGATGTTCGACCAGACGCGCATTGCACCAGTGGCACCGTATAGGCCAGTTTGCTCGTTTTGGTCGTTACCGACCCAAATGACAGCCAAGTGGTTCCCGGTGTAACCCGCGTACCAGCTGTCGCGGCCATCGTTAGAAGTCCCGGTCTTGCCGGCAGGCGACAGCCGGCCCAAGCCGTCGCTGAGCAGTTGTCGAGCGGTACCGCTGTTGACCACTTCCTGTAGGGCGACGCTGATCACGTTGGCGGCGACGGAGTCACCGGGCTGTGCGGGTGCCGGTGTATTGTCATAGCGCTTGAGCAGTTTGTTCTGCGGATCAAGGACACCGCGTACGGCGTGCAACGGTTGGATTTCACCCCCTGAGGCTAGGAACTGATAGAGCTGCGTCATCGCATAAGGACTCTGGTCGGTTGCGCCAAGGATAAGCGATGGATTGGCGTCGGCCTTTAATCCGGCCAGAACGTTAATCAGTTGAGCCACACGTTCTGGGCCGACTTGCATGCCGATGCGTACGGTTGCTTGGTTGTACGAGTGTGCCAATGCATCGATCAAGCGCACCGTCCCGTGGCTGATGTTGTCCGAGTTGCTTGGTGACCAAATACGCCCATGCGCCAGTGGCACACTGACGGGTGTGTCTTCCACCCAGCTGGATAAGGACCAACGATCCGGTGAGGCCAGTGCCAGCAGGTAGACGAACGGTTTGAGCAGCGAACCTACTGGGCGTTGGGCTTCGAGTGCGCGGTTAAAGCCTGACTGAGTTGCGTCGCGACTGCCGACCACGGCCAGTACGTCACCGTTATGCACGTCGGTCAGTACCAGTCCGGCTTGCAGCGGTGGACGCTTCATGCCCTTCACCCTCTCCAGTCCATTAAGGGTATTTCGCACCCCGTTTTCAGCGTAGGTCTGCGCCGCGGGTGACATGCCAGTGAGGACGGTCATGCCAGCTCCACGCAGCACGTTCTCGGGATAGTCGTGGGCGAGCTGGCGGCGCACCAGGTCGAGGTACGCCAGGAAGCGGTTGGCTGCAACCAGCCCAGGTTCCTTTGGTACACCGAGGGGTGATGCCTGTGCACGCATGTATTCAGCATCGTCGATCAGCTTGCTTTGATGCAGCTTGCCAAGCACGAAATTGCGCCGCGACAGCGCGCGATCAGGGAAACGGCGTGGATCGTAGTACGACGGCCCTTTCACGAGTCCGATCAACAACGCCACCTGCTCAGTGGTCAGCGAGCCGAGCTCACGTCCGAACCAGAACTCCGCGCCGGTGGCGACACCATGCACGGCTTGGCTGCCACGTTGACCAAGGTAGACTTGGTTGAGATAGGATTCCAGGATAACGCGCTTGGAATAGCGTGCCTCTAGGATCAGCGCATACAAGATTTCATTACACTTGCGCCGCAAAGTCTGTTCTTTGCCAATACCAAGCAGGCCGCTACGTGCCAGCTGTTGCGTCAGGGTGCTGGCACCTTGGCGAACGCCACCACCGGAACGCAACATCACCCAGAGTGCGCGCACAATACTGCTGACGTCGATGCCGTGGTGATGTTGGAAATCACGGTCTTCCACCACCTGTAAGCCGGTGACGAGCAGTTGCGGAACCTCTTGTAACCTGACCAAACGGCGTTCTTCCTGCTTCTGGCCGTACAGTGTGGCAATCCGTGCTGGGTCCAGCCGCCCACGCTTGATGGGTTTACGTGTATCTGGGTTCCGCAGTGCGGAGACTTGGCCGTTACTCAGCGTGATCATCAGACGGCGTGCTGGTATCTCACCATCCACGTCAACGTAGCCACGGCTGGAGACAGTGAAGCGGCCATTCTGTTGTTGATAAGTGCCTGGCAACTCACCACGGTTGTCGTCACGATAGGAGGCTGCATCCAGTTCGATCTTCAGCGTGGGTGCATCTAATGCTATGCCCGGTTGCAGCACCAAGGGCCGCGCATAGACCCGGGTCGGGATCTGCCAGCGCAGCTCGCCAAAGCGTGCGGTCACCTGCTGATTAAGGTAAAGCGTGTAAGGGATCAGGAAGCCCAGGGCAAGCGCCAAGCCTGCCAAGCCACAAGCGATCAGCCAGCCCCACCAGGGGGAATCCCCCTGCATGTCGCCATTTGCCGCTTCGTTGAAATCATCTTCTGCGTGGTATGCCACGGGTATGTGAGAATGAGAATTCCAGGGAGTCTAGCTCAACACCCACATGTCTGTTGACACTGTCTCACGTAAGCATGATCGGATTCCGTTTACGCGTTTTCTCGGCGTTTACCTACCGTTTCAATGGCGACGTCAGTGCGCCAGGTTACATCGCGTCCGTATCGCACTGTATTCCCGCCGTCTTGGGCCGTTGATCCGACGGCGCGCTGATATTTCTGCCGACCAGTCAGCACCGGCTAGTGTCACTCCTGTAGTGCCTGTCAGTGCAACGCAGGGCTCCAATGACCGCTATATTCTGATCATTGATACGGTGCCGCCGCGCCCAGATTGCGACGCAGGCTCATTGCGCTGCCACCATTTGATGCGTTTGATGGTGTCCCTCGGCTACACGCTGGTGTTGCATTGCGAGGAACGCCTGCCCAGCGCCGCTGAGGTCACGGAATTACGTGCGATTGGTATCGAAACCACCCCTGTCGCCGGTGGCTTCCCCTCCTGGCTGGTCACCAACCCGGAACGTTATTGTGCCGTTGTCGTCTGCCGCTACCACCTTGGTCTGTTTTGGCTGCCGTTACTACGTGCACTATTGCCTCACAGTCTGTGCATCTTGGATACAGTTGATTTACATCACCTGCGTGAGCAACGCGAAGCCGAGTTGCGTAATCTTGCTGGTCTGCGTGCTGCCGCAGCCATCACGCGCCGTCGGGAGTTGCATGCGATGAGTCATGCTGATCTGGTTTGGGTGGTCAGTCCGACCGAACGCGAATACTTAGCCATGTCGTTGCCAGAGGCGCGTATCGAGGTGGTACCGAGCATCCACGACATGGTTGAGAATATCCCTCCGTTCATGTCCCGAAACGGTTTCCTGTTTGTCGGCGGTAGCCGTCATCCACCGAATATCGATGCAGTTCGCTGGTTGCTGCGCGAAATCTTCCCACGCATCCGCGAGCTTCTGCCTGACGCACAGTTGCACTTGGTTGGTGCCGGGCTGGCCGAAGCGATACGGAGTCACGAGCCAGTATGTCCTGGAGTCAACTTCCACGGCCATGTGCCACAGATAGCTCCTTTGCTTCATGCATGCCGGGTCAGCCTCGCTCCACTGCGCTTTGGTGCCGGTGTTAAGGGTAAGGTCAGTGAGGCGTTGGCATACGGCTTACCTGTTGTAACGACACCTAGCGGTGCTGAAGGCATGTATCTGCGTTCTGGTATAGATGTGTTGATCAGGTGCAACGCGGAAGGTTTGGCCATGGATGCGGTGTGTGCTCACGAAGATCCGGAGTTGTGGCAACGCCTGTCAGACAACGGCCAACGGATCATCAAGCAGCACTTCTCGCTGAGCAGTGCGCGCGCTGCATTGGCAGTCATGCTTCCCCATTGAAGGATCAGGCCAGAATTATTTATGTCACTGTTACGGATCAATGCGTGGCTTGCTCGCAACGGTCGTCTCAAGCGTCTGATCGTGCGCTTGCTCTCCTTCGTTCCGCCTGTGGATGTCTGGCTCAGACATCGAGTGCATGCTCGCACGTATCGTCGTGCGTTGCTCGACATCGGTGAGGCCGATGTGCCGGAGGTGGCTGTATCGATCTACCGTCAGTTGCTCATTGCAACAGGGAAGGACGACCGTCCGTGAAGTTGGTCATCGATTTGCTTGGTGCGCAGACGCGCAGCCATCTGCGCGGTATCGGCCGTTATACCCGTGAGCTGACGAAGGCACTGCTGCGCCAAGCCAGCGAGGCGCACGACATTCACCTCGTGCTGAACGCGCCACTGGAACAGACCATTGATGCATTAATTGCCGAGTTTGGCGCCGTGGTGCCACGTGCACGCATCCACCTGCTACGCCTCCCGCACCGTACGTCTGAACATCTGACTGGCAACGCCTGGCGTCGTTATGCTGCCTCACGTTTGAGCCGCTATGGTCTCAGCTGGTTGGACGCAGACGCGGTTTGGCACAGCAGTGTGTTTGAGGGGTACGACGAGGATGCGGTGCTGCCAGATGCGCCACTGCCTGGGACGTACCGCGTCGCCACTCTCTACGATCTGATTCCGTTGCAGGATCCGGAAGCATTCTTGCAAGGACCGCTGCCCAAGGCGTGGTATGCGCGGCGCAGTGCTTTTCTGTCCAGTTGCGACATGCTGTTCTGCCTTTCCGAATGGACGGCGCAAGAGGCAGTACGGCGGCTGCATCTTGATCCGGAACGTCTTGTCGTGATCGGTGGTGGTGTTGACTCAAGTTTCCGTCCGCTTGGATTCGATGCTGAGCAGCGTGGCGGGCTGCTTGAGCGTTTCTCGATCACCCGTCCTTACGTGCTATACAACGGTGGCTTGGACCAGCGTAAGAATGTTCCTGCTTTGCTGCGTGCTTTTGTGCTGCTACCAATCGCGTTACGTCAACGCCACCAGCTGGTCATACTCGGTGACGATCGTGAAGTCCGCCGGTCGATGGTTGCGTTGTGCCGGCAGCTGGGGTTGCATCAGCAGGAGGTGGTGTTCACCGGACGTGTCAGCGATATCGATTTGGTTGCGCTCTATGGGCAGTGTGCCTTGTTCGTGTTCCCATCGCGTTTGGAAGGTTTCGGGCTTCCTGTGCTGGAGGCGATGGCCTGTGGTGCGCCCACATTGTGCAGTGATGCGACGAGCTTGCCAGAGGTGGCGGGTCGCCAGGACATCCTGTTTCCGCCTGATAACCATGTTGCCTTGAGTGCACGCATGCGCCAGGTGCTTGATGATCCAGCGTGGTTGCAGTCACTGCGTGACTATGGTCTGCGCCGTGCGGCTACATTCACTTGGGATCGTGTGGCGCAGCGTGCATTGGAGGGCTTGGCACGATTACAAGTGCGATCTTCCGGAATGCCGTCTCGCCGTGTCAGTGGTACACAGAGCGACACAGCGGTAGCCGAGACGTCACCGACTGCTGAGAGGCAATTGGTGGCCGATCTGGCGGCATTGCCCGGTCACCCGGAACGTAACGATCTGGCTCAAGCGGCGTTCTCAATTTGTTCAATGCGCGTTGCACCACAGCCGCCACAATGGTTGGTCGACGTCAGCAACATTGCCCAAACTGACATCGGCACCGGAACGTACCGTGTCACCCGCAGCATCCTGCGTGAATGGTTGAACACACCGCCGCCGGGGGTCTGCATCGTTCCAGTGTGCTTACGCGACGGTCAGTATCACTATGCACGGCGTTTCGCTGCACAGTTACTTGGTGTCGTGTCAGACATGCCGCAAGAAGGAATCGTGATGGTGTATCCCGGCGACGTATTCGTTGGTCTGGATTGGGCACCGGAGGCGATCAACGCCGCGCGTGCACGCTTGCAAGACTGGCGCCGGGCTGGAGTGGCGACCTGTTTTGTAGTTTATGACCTGCTGCCGATGACGTTACCTGACTGCTTCCACCCGTATTCGCGCAAGCTGTTCGAGGAATGGCTGCATACGGTGGCTCATCTGGCCGATGGGATCGCCTGCATTTCGGCCACCACTGCCGATGAACTGTCCACGTGGTTGCAGTACACCATGATTAACTACCAGTTCGGTGTACGGCCGCAGGTGATGCATTTTCCACTCGGCGTCAGCTTTCCCGAAGTGTCCACGTCGCAGCTGGCGATCCGTGAGGAGCTGCGTGCAGCACTGGCGATGCGTCCTACCCTATTGAGCGTCGGTACCTTGGAGCCACGCAAAGGTCATGCGCACGCGCTACGGATTTGTGAGCAACTCTGGGAGGATGGTGAGGACGTGAATTTGGTGGTGGTGGGCCAGCGTGGGTGGTCCGAGCAAGCGTTGGTCATGCGGCTGACCCGGCACCTTGAGGCAGGTCGTCGGCTATTCTGGCTCAGTGATGCCACCGACGTGGAGCTGTCCGCACTTTACATCCATGCCACTGTCCTCTTAGCACTTTCCGACGGTGAAGGTTACGGCTTGCCGTTGTTGGAGGCAGCGCATTTCGGGTTGCCAATTTTAGCCAGGCCACTGCCTGTGTTCCTGGAAATCATGGCTGATTATCCACATTACTTTGATGGCACTGCTCCGGATACTTGGCCGGCGACAGTGGTGCAATGGCTTCACGCGCCAAACAGACCCACGCCCGACCGTGTGCGTATTGCTTCCTGGAGGCATAGCGCTCAAAAACTGGCGGATGTGGTGAGTACCTGCCGTCTCTTACTTGATCCAGATAGGCTGGCTGTCGCTGTCGGATGAAATGAAGGGAGGGGCATGCCGATGCGACTTTAAGCAGCTTTAATATGCTGCTGGTGCATTGTAAAGGCGATGTGCGTGAGCCGAAGTCACCTCACGTTGTGCCCGCTTGGATTAGAGAGTGGTCAGGGTGTTTCATGAAACGAAAGCATGAAATATTGCTGGTGTCTTTCCTGAGTGCGTTGGCGATTGTTCTATAACATTGGTATTTCCTTCGAAAACTTTGATGAAGACACATTGGACGAGTGCCACCGAACAATCACGGTGATGCTGCGGGATATTGCGGATGACCGTATTGTCGACGATCAGCGATGACACACGTGATCAGTTCTGTCTCTTTTCTCGGTTGGCTGAATTTATAAAAGTTTTCAGGTTCAGCAATGCTTGGGCTAGAGGCTTGAGAAAGCGCTGTTTTTACGGTTGATGTGCGTGACTGGTTGGAACCCCCGCAGTGTGTGCAGGGAGAGGCTTTGCGCCCATATGTGCTTCAACACGTCATGTCTGCTGATCGTATCGGGTGCTATATCGGGGCGATGTGCTGGAAGAGAGCCAGTGCGTGGTATCCGCAATAGGGCAGTGGTGTGTGCAGGCAAAATATTAGTTTTAGCATGAGGTGGCTGCGGACTGGATACAACTCGCCGGTGAATGGAGAATATTCTCCATTCACCGGAAGAGCGGATATTTCTGCTGGGAAATGATGCGCGTCCTCGAATGACAAGCAGCCCCGATCTGGATAGGTCCGGCTGTATTGAGCATTTCTGAAATTTCCCGTGCTGATACCTGACGCTGAATTCAGGTCAGTGTTAATGAAATCGGTAACAGAGGGTCTCCAACGGATGCCACGCTGTCTGTGGTGAGCAGGAAAATAGCGAATGCTGATGTAGGCAGGCTAAGCAGCACGTATTGCCGTTGTACATTGAGGGAACACGATTTTTTCAATTTAAGTTGGTTCGCGGCCTGATGGTGGTGGTCAGTCAAGGGTTTGAACATTGAATCTCACTCGGCTCTTGATGAAGAGTCGATGCCATTTTCTTGCCTATCAGCAGCTTAAGTTTTTTCAATGTCCCCAAAGAAACATCCTCGGACGCCCATCGTATTTGTGTCAGATGAGGTCGTTTCCCCAATGCCCGTGACGAAGGAATAGCAGCTACGCATTGAGGGTGATCGGATGCGTTAGCCTCTATAGAGTGTATCTACTCACGGACATGCTGGGAGTCCATTGATCTTTCGCAAGCTCCTGTCAAATAGCGACTCTGGAAGGAAGCGGCGCAGGGTGCGTACTTGGCTAGCCTGCTGGCCAGCGTGATAGCGACGTTTGGGAGTGGTTGCCAATGCTGCTTTCACCACTGTTGCGGCGACCACTTCGGCAGAATCGCCCATGTGCACCATCTTCCGCATGACGGCTTCCATTCGCGAACGTTCTACGTCGTAGCAGGGAAGCGGCCTGTCAGGCCGGGTGATATTTTCCTCAAATGATGTACGTGTAGCGCCTGGTTCGACGAGAACGACTCGAATGCCGAACGTACGCAATTCGTGGTCGAGTGATTCGGAATAACCTTCTATCGCATGTTTCGTCGATGAGTACAGTGCGTTGTAGGGAGCAGGGATCAGGCCAAGTACGGAACTGATGTTGATGATCCTTCCCTTCTTCTGACGGCGCATGACTGGCAATACGGCGTTGGTGACGCGATGTATGCCGAACACATTCACATCAAATAGCGCCTGTGCTTGAGTGGCAGAAGACTCCTCCGTCGCGCCGAGTAAACCGATGCCGGCATTGTTGACGAGTAGGTCGATACGGCCTGTTTGCTGCAGCACCTCTGCGACGGTCTGCTGTACGGATGCTTCGTCGGTGACGTCGCACTTGAGCATGGTGATGTTGTCACAATCTGTGGGAACTTCCTTGCGGCTAGTCCCGAACACGCGAAAACCGGCATGCTTAAGGGCCAACGCTGTCACCTGACCAATACCAGAAGAAGCGCCTGTGATGAGAGCTACATTTGTGTTGTTTTTGTTCATAGATGTGGTTTCCTTGAGGATAAACTTGGGAGAGACTATGCTGTTACTATCATTTCGATAGTAATATTAATATCTCCAAACACAAAAGTCACTATCGAAAGAGTATGAATAATCGGAGCGTCTTTGATGACCCTTGTCCAATTGCACGCAGTCTTGCTCTAGTCGGCGATGCTTGGAGCATGCTGATCCTGCGGGATGCCCATGCCGGCCTCACCCGTTTCGACCAATTTCGGAAAAGCTTAGGTATTGCTCCCACGATCCTGACCCGACGATTGGCAGCGTTGACGCAAGGAGGACTGCTAGAAAAGCGGCGCTACTTGGAGCACCCACCTCGCGATGAGTATCTATTGACTGTCGCCGGACACGACTTTTTGCCAATTCTTTTCGTGATTGGCGCGTGGGGACGTCATCACTGTGGTGGAGGTAAGTGGGTGCGTTTTCTGGATGCCCAAACGGGTACAGAAATAAAAGCGGTTGCTGTGGATGAGGTTACGGGTGCAAAGATCGGAACTCGCCCGATACGGATCGTCATACCAGATAGCGATCAGGGTCGAACCGGCACATGACAAGTGGCTAACGATCCCATTGGAATAAAAGTGGGCAGTTTCATTGCCACTCTGCGATGCAATCTCTTTACCTACCGATACGAAAGTTTCAGTCGGATAGCGCACTCAATCCTGGATGCAATGAGTGTACTTGCCTGGAGTACGAAGGCCGGCAAGCCTTCCACTGTGTCGGGCCTCATCCTTTTCCAGCGATGTCAGGGAGTAAAGCTAAGGGAGCGGTGGCCAGTACATTGACATTGCAAAGCATCTTTTTTGTCGATCATTTCGGAAAACACAATGATGTGTTTGTTGATTTGCTTGAGCTGGATCTGGTGATGATGCATCTGTTGATTGTTGAGAAATCGCGTGTGGAACACCGCCCAATCGGATTCAAACGCTGTCCGATCTAAGCAGTTTGCATCAGACTCAACACGCCGGCATTCGGGAAGCGATGGACTTGATCGACCGCGAATGCCTGTTTGGCTTGGGCTGTGGTTTTGTAGATCTGTTAATGCTTGCCTCCACGTTGATGACACCGGGAGTCCAATTGTGGACGTTGGATCAGCGGCTGTGCGCCTTGGCAAAGCAGTTTAGCGTGATGTACCAGCCTACCCTGCACTGATCCTGAAGTGGTTGCTTTGAAGGACACAATCCGCACGTGTCGGCTTCAGGTACATTTCGATTCGACGTTGATTCTGAGAAAGTCGGTGCGGTCACCATGTCGATTGCTGGCCGTCGTGAGAGCGGCGTATACGGCGGTCTTTGCGGCCTTGAGAGTGGCGGCAGTTCATTTCTTGTCGATCGGTTTTATTACCTTATTTGGTTTCGCATTGATCATCATTGGGCGGCGGCCACCGTTGCACTCCTGAGTCTTAACCGACACCAAAACCGGCTTGCAAGTTGAATACCAATTTTCGGCGAGTGAAGGTGGTATCTCTGTTTGTACATCAAGGTTACCGAAGAACATCCCCGATCACGTAGGGCTTCGATGTCATGTACTAAACGGGACATTGACCTGCCAAGCTGGTCAGTTTCCCAGGCTACATCAAGGTGTTACCGGAATGCAGATATGCCGCGTATTTTCTAATTACTGTAATACTGACCTTTCCGTTTTCTTGCTGTTGAGCACCTCAGTAAAAACGCGATGACATTCAGCCTTACTGAGTGCTTCGATCTGGATTACCACGCTTTGATCGCCGGTTGAAATACGTCCACCGAAATCAGGCGTCCCGTTATTGGGTCTATCACTCATCAACAAGTGCAGCACACCCGCGTTTCACGATAATCTCAAAATCAGTCTTAAAAGGTTAAAGACGGGATGAACCTGTAGCCGGTCCGCGCCAAGAGATGCGACTCATCCAGAGACAGCCACCATATTGTCGGCAATAGCATGCTCCACACCCTTACCAAGAGGTTCCAGATTGTGTGACATGCGCCACAAAATAGGGGCCGATGCTATCGGCCGCAAGCAGAAGTCGACGCTCAAAATTTACGACCACAACATGCCCGCCGGCGAGAAGATGTCTGTTGAATTTTCTGGAGCACCAAATTCTTGCAAAAAATCAAAGGGACTTGATTTCTCGCCTAATTTCATGATTTTCTTTAAAATTTTACCACTTTGAAAGTGGTGGGCCGTCAAGGATTCGAACCTTGGACCTATTGATTAAGAGTCAACTGCTCTACCAACTGAGCTAACGGCCCGAAAATCGATCAAGATGCTACACCATGATAGTATACTTTGTTGCTGATGCAACAGACTGAGAAGCAAACCCAACGCTGATGTTTCGGTTCAATGCGTTCAGTGGGGTGGCTGAGGGGATTCGAACCCCCGACAACTGGAATCACAATCCAGTACTCTAACCAACTGAGCTACAGCCACCATTGAAACTGCTATCTACCTGCCACGTTCGCGCTTCTATGGCGCACCCGACAGGACTCGAACCTGTAACCGCCGGCTTAGAAGGCCGGTGCTCTAATTCCGATTGAGCTACGGGCGCTTGGAACTGGAGCCCCCACCTTACTTACCCACATTTACCCACCATGCATACCAACCATACATAGCTAAGCAACATGGTCGGGGTAGAGGGATTTGAACCCCCGACACCCTGCTCCCAAAGCAGGTGCGCTGCCAGACTGCGCTATACCCCGGTAAAATGACCCTTTGATTCACCAAAGAGGGCTTAATATCCCGAACATTATCATGAAGTGATTCGTTTGCTGTCAACGCGCCATTGTGTTCGCTGCATCCGCTATGCTTACAGGGCGTCGTCACGATAGCGACGGATGCATGTTAGAGACTATTTAATTTAAGGAGAACAAAGATGCGTAGCGGAAATCCTGCTCTTAAGGAGTCCACCTTCCTTGATCTGGGTACTGGCTCGGTTGTCGTCCGCGACGGTAACGCGATGACTTTAAACGGCACCGTCAACAAGACTGGAGCACTGCTGCTGTTAGCGCTGGTCACTTCCGTCTTTGCTTGGAATCAGTCGCTTGGGGTCGATGGCATACCAGTGCTAGCGGCGCGTGGCTATATGATTGCTGGAGCGATCGGTGGTTTGGTGCTAGCGCTGATCACTGTTTTCAAAAAAGAGTGGTCACCCATCACCGCACCGCTGTACGCACTTGTAGAGGGATTTTTCCTCGGTGCAATCTCAGCAGTGTACGAAGCGCGTCTTGGTGGAATCGTATTCCAAGCGGTGCTACTCACCTTCAGTGTATTACTAGCAATGTTGCTGGCGTATCGTAGTGGTTTCATCAAGGTTACAGAGAATTTCAAGCTCGGCGTCGCGGCTGCCACAGGTGGTATCGCTTTACTCTATCTGATCTCATTCGGATTAAGCTTCTTTGGGATACGCATACCAATGCTCCATGAAGCGAGTACTTTCGGTATCGTGTTCAGCCTGTTTGTGGTTGTGATCGCCGCATTGAACTTAGTGTTGGATTTTGACTTCATTGAGAGCGGTGTCGAGCGCGGAGCACCAAAGTACATGGAGTGGTATGGTGCATTCGGCCTGATGGTCACGTTGGTGTGGTTGTACCTTGAATGCTTGCGTTTGCTGTCCAACCTTCAGTCCCGCAACTGAGGTCCTGTGGTGGTGGGGGTCGGTACACTGCGTGCTTGGCCCCCAACCGTCGATTAGGGATACTGACTCGCGGAAACCCAAGCAGCATTGATTGAAGACTGCGTCAAAGCTATCTGATATTCCCTTAGCGTCTTTCAGAGTCATTTCCCAATATCTTTTGCCCGTGTAAATAGAGCGGCGCAGCGATCAGCAGCCGTTATACAGAACCCATACCGCGCCGTTTGCATGTGTCGCTGACGTTTTCCATATGATGTGCATGGGCTTGTAATGTTTGACGATCCATGTGCTCGTGAGGACGCGACCCCATGATGATGCAGGACACGTGCGAGTGATCTTTGACCTTCCGCAAGTACAGCATATGCCTCCAAGCTGCAGGGCTGATGGTGGTTCATCGCAGCCCGCAGACACTCGGCAAGCGCGTCACTGCTTGCAGCTTTGCGTTGTGTCATACGTTTCCTTAATGCGCAAGCCTGGCGCGTCGTACCGAGGACAATATGCTTTTCTTGGTGATACCCATGACGCCGTCTCAGAGTGACAATGAGTGATAGCGGTTATTCTTCTTGGACGTTCTGCAGCTGCGTCAGCAGTGGAGCGTTGCTTCCCGAAGGCTTAGCCCGTGACTTTTAGAACATCGCTGTATCGATGCTCGGCTCGCCGCGTAACACCATAGCGGCAACGGCCAACCCGATCTCAACGTAACTTATGGTCATCCATGATCTGGATGCCTTTGGATCGGGATGGCGCCTTTTCTATTCTGTTTCTATGTGGAAATACACCTAAACCATGCCTGCTTTGCACCACATTGGGGTTGCTGGGTGGAGAGGATGATGACTGCAACTGAGCGGCGTGCCGCTTGGAGCAATCATCGTCAACGCTGATGGATATGGCCACGCCGCCAATCGTATACACGACCATCTGTGCCACAGTCCCATAGACCATTGAACCCAAGCGCATCCACTTGCCTGGCGCATTGACCTTCACATCCTCCTGCTCCAGCCTTGCCTGCTGTTGCGAGCCATTGCCGATGCGGTCGAGCGTTACCTGGCACGTCTTGGTCCTGAGTGCCTAGCGTTGCTCCCGGGCTGCGCTTCATGAAATGTGGCTTCTCTTTCCTTCGGATCATTGTTCGCTGGTGATCCGATGCACGCGTGTTCCCGCTTCAAAGCACCATACCCGGATATCACGTGTCGAGTGACCAGAGGCTTGAAATCTTTGGTTTGCTGTTGAGCAATCGGCATGGTCTGTTGCAGTGTTCACACTAGCTCCAGCGTGAAACACAATGCAGCGTTTCGCCTCGTCACCTCAGCATGGCTGCGTCTTGGTTCAGAGAAGTGATTACATTCCTGATCCTGCCAGTACCCTGCGCGTCTCGCTTCCACACACTGCATGTCCCTCACCTGCTCTGGCAGTGCCCCTTGGGTACACCCCCTGTGCCGATAGCGACAAGCATCGCTTGATCGCAGACCATGACGAACCGCAGCTCAGCTCATGTGCATCACAATCTTTTCCGGCGTAAGGCGCGACCTTGTTGAGCCCAAACAACACCTCTCAGGTGCCTGCCGCTGATAAGCGCACATTGGACCGCGGCTATTTCAAAAGGCTGGATGTGCTTGATGTAGCCGTTGCTATCACCTGGTCTGGACAATGACTAAGACATTGACATCACCGAACACCGCCCACACCAATTCCAGCGCAGCAAAACTCAGCAACATCCATATGATCACCCGTGCCGTTGACCCGGTGGAAACGCCTTAACGACAGCCCGGCAAGGAAGAACGCACCTCATACGGCCATCGTTCCGTTCGCACCATCTTTGCCCCATGTCATCAACAATGCTGCTGCATCGTCGTGCAACACATCGTTGCAAACAGCCCATCACCACTCAACGGGTCAGACCAGCGTCAACCTTCCTTGTGAAACGGTCCGCTTCTGGCCATGGATGAAGACGCCACACCCATCACATCCGGATCAATCCTGCCGTTGTGAGGGGTGTGCCTGTTGTTCCCTGCATCAATATGAACCCTCCCGCACCCCATCCAGAAAGCGTTTCTGAGCGGGGTGCAGCGACTAAATCCAGGATGCTTACTTCCAGTGCGCAGCAATCACCGGATGTAACGCCTTCTGTTCATCGACAGACAACGACATGTGTCCAAGTGCTGGCGGCGCAAAGGCCGCCATCGCTGAGACCAGCGCATTGACTTCACCATCAAGCAACACCTTGCCATCGGATGTCTTGAACTGCTCGACATGATATGCAGCATCGGAGTACCAATTGCTGATCGTGATCTGATCGCTCGTACCCATGATGCTGACTTCCAGATCGGCACCAACATGCCGGAACCAAAGCTGATCGGTTGTCACCCCTGGGCCGATGCAAACCACATCGGTATTGCCCGCAGTAGTGTCGTAATCGTAGATGCGATCCACCCCGGCACCGCTGGCGAACCTGTAGGTATCGTTGCCGCTGCCACCGTCGAGCACATCATTGCCGGTGCCGCCATCCAAGATGTCATTACCTGCGTCACCGTGTAGCGTGTCATTGCCGGTCCCGCCGTCCAGCAGGTCCGCACCACTGCCACCGCTGAGCACATCATTACCATTGCCGCCGTACAGCGTATCGGCCAATGCACCACCGTAGATCTCATCGTTGCCGTCCAGGCCATAGATACGGTTGTTGCCGTCGTTATAGCCGACGATATAGTTGTTGTTGACATCGCCCTTGGTGATAACACGTGCTTTGATCGCGGCGTCATCCCAGGTCACACCATCGCTGAACATGAACTGCTCGACCTTGTAGCCTGAGGTGTAGGGGTTGAAATAATTGCTCACAGTCAGTTGGTCGCTGCTGCCGTACCTGATCACCAGGTCATTCCCCTTGCGCTCCAGCGCAGTCAGCGCGGTGGAGGCGACATCGGCAAACCTCACCACGTCGCTGTTGCCTGCGGTGGTGTCGTAGTCTTCGATGCGATCCACCCCGGAACCGCTGGCGAACCTGTAGGTATCGTTGCCGCTGCCGCCGTCGAGCACATCGTTACCGGTGCCGCCATCCAAGATGTCATTGCCTGCGTCACCGTATAGCGTGTCATTACCGGTCCCGCCGTCCAGCAGGTCCGCACCGCTGTTGCCGCCGAGCACGTCATTGCCGGCACCGCCAAGCAAGGTGTCATCCCCCCCATTGCCGATCAACGTGTCAAACCCATCGCCGCCGTACAGCGTATCGGCGAGGGTGCCGCCGTAGATCTCGTCGTTACCATCCAGGCCATAGATACGGTTGTTGCCGTCGTTGTAACCGACGATGTAATTGTTGTAGGCATCGCCGTTGGTGATGACGCGCGCTTTGATCGCGGCGTCATCCCAGGTCACACCATCGCTGAACGCGAACTGCTCGACCTTATAGCTTGAAGTGTTGGGGTTGAAATACTCGCTTACGGTCAGTTGGTCGCTGCTGCCGTACCTGATCACCAGGTCATTCCCCTTGCGCTCCAGCGCAGTCAGCGCGGTAGAGGCGACATCGGCAAACCTCACCACGTCCGTGTTGCTTGCGGTGCTGTCGCAGTCTTCAATGCGATCCACGCCGGCACCGATGGCGAACTGATAGATATCGTTACCGCTGCCGCCATTGAGCACGTCGTTACCGGTCCCGCCATCCAGGAGGTCCGCACCGCTGTTGCCGCTGAGCATGTCGTTGCCTGCGCCGCCGTACAGCGTGTCGGCCAGTGCGCCACCGTAGATGGCGTCGTTGCCGTCCCAGCCATAGATACGGTTGCTGCCGTCGTTGTAGCCTAATATCGTGTTGTTGTTGGCGTCGCCCTTGGTGATGACACGCGCTTTGATCGCGGTTTCATCCCAGGTGACGCCATCGCTGAATTTAAACTGCTCGATCTTGGCGCCCGAGTCCCCGGGGTAGAAATAACCGCTGACTGTCAGTTGGTCGCTGGCGCCGTACTTAATCACCAGGTCATTGTCCTTACGTTCCAGCGCGGTCAGCGCGGTGGAGGCGACATCGGCAAACCTCACCACGTCCGTGTTGCCTCCGTAGTCTTCGATGCGATCCACGCCGGAACCGATGGCGAACTGATAGATATCGTTACCGGCACCGCCGTTGAGGGTGTCATTGCCGGTCCCCCCGTCCAAAGTGTCGGCCAGTGCGCCACCGTAGATGATGTCGTCACCCTCCAGGCCGTAGATGCGGTTGCTGCCGTCGTTGTAGCCGAGGATGAAGTTGTTGCTGGCGTCGCCCTTGGTGATGGCGTGCATTTTGATCGCGACGTCATCCCAGGTCACCCCATCACTGAATTTGAATTGCTCGACCTTATAGTCTGGAGCAATGAAGTAGTTGTTTATGGTTAATTGATCGTTGGCGCCGTACTTGATCACCAGATCATTCCCCTTGCGCTCCAGCGCGGTGAGCGCGGTGGACGCAACATCGGCAAACCTCACCACATCCGTGTTGCCTGCGGTGGAGTCTTGCTCGTAGATGCGATCCACGCCGGAACCAATGGCGAACTCGTAGGTGTCGTTCCCGCTGCCGCCGTCGAAGGTATCGTTCCCGCCTTTACCAATAAATACGTCGTTGCCTTGCTCTCCTATGATGCTGTCATCACCTGATGTGCCCACCAGCAAATCCGAGCCCAAGGTGCCAGGAAGGTAATGTTCGTTGGCGGCGGCAAAGATCACCGTCCAACTGCTTGATTCCTTAATGAACGCTCCCAACTCCGGGGTCGCATTGAGTTGGTCGGTGAGGAAGCCGATCCCATCCCAGCCCATCTCTGCGGCGGTCTTGTATCCCAGTGCACTGACAAACTCAATGGCATCCAGTATTCCCTCACGTGGATTGCGTTGAATCCCCTGTTTGAGCGCCTGTTCTACGCCACTCCAGTCCGTGACCCATGCGCCATTGACAAAATTCATCTCCGCCAGGGTGTAGATGGGCGCCAGCCTGGTTGTCAGCAACAGCGATTCATAAATATCTGTTTTGAAGCGCTCATACGCCAATGCAATGTTAGTCACCTGCGCATCCGACAACGTCACCGTCATCTTGCCGGACGCCGCATCCAATGGCGTAAAACGCGCCTCCCCCTGACGACCGCCATACGTGAAGCCCATCAAGCGCTCCACAATGCCCAGCTTGCGCAAAAAATCCTCATAGGCCGCTGTTCCCGGCGCTAATCCAGACAGCACGTAAGTCAGCGTAACGCCATTGCGTTTCAGTGCATCGGCTTGCGCCTGCAGAGACTTCATGTCAGAGGTGTTGACCCATCGCTCCATCAAACCATCCAACCGCTCAAGCTGCGCTTGCCGCGTGGTTTGCTCACTGTAAGCCTGCACCCAGTTGCCCAGATCGCTAGACAGACTGATCGCCTCGTCCAAGTCGCGGACCCGCCCAGACCCGCGCAAAAAGGGAAGCGCCTTGGCTTGATCCGTCAGCGCCACCCGTTGCGTGAAATCCCGGTAAAACGTATCGGCTAGCACATCCAGATTGGCGGCGGTGCCATTGCTGGGGTTGGCGGTACCCGTGGTGCCGTTAGAGCGGGTAAACGTCCCCGTCGCCGTTTGTACATTGCCGTGACCTAGATCAATACGCCCTGCTGTCGCATTGACCCCAATCGAAATGATCTTGTTATCCGCCAGCGTACTGAGTTCGTTAGCCTGGCTGACGCCGTCTTGATTCAGATCACGCCAAATCCGCAGATGCGCAAACACACTGTCGGCCGCGTCGATCGTGCCATCCTGGTTGCTATCCTCATCGCGCAACGCATCAAAACCGTCCGTGGCTCGTTGCCCGTTGCGTTTCAGCGTGTCGATACCGAAGAGCTCGCGCCCGGAATCAATCGTCCCGTTGCCATCGCGGTCCAGCACCAGCCAGCCATCATCGGGCTTCACCCAGCCAGTGCCCGTCTTGACGCCATCACCATCGTGGTCAAACAGGATGACGCGGCCATTCTGCGTGCCATCTTGCGTACTAGTGGTTTCGATGCCGTCACCGTCCAAATCCAACGCCAGCGGATCGCGGGGCGCCAGGTACGTATTCCGTTTGCTGACACTGGCGCCGCCCGCCCCGGGGCCGCCCGCCGCGCCTGTCCCGTGGTTTGAGTGGCCAGCGCTGTCGCTACCACGAATACCACTACCTCCGTTGTCCCACCAATCTTGTGGATTAATACGGCGCCCTTGTGGGTCTTTCATTTGGTAATGCACGTGCTGGGCGAATTCATTGATACCGTTTGGCCCACGGCCCCCCATGGTGCCTATGGGGTCCCCAGCATTGATCTGTTGCCCCACCGTGACCGCTTGAGAATGTGTATGGAGAATTTCATGACTGTTGCCATCTGCATCTCGAATTTTGATCGTTGCAAATTGTCCGCCAACGAATGTCACCGTACCGCTGATCGGTGAGTAGATTGTTGGATGAGTCAGATTAATACCGGTTTGTCCCCCCTGATAATTAAAATCAATGCCGCCATGCGGTGGTTTCCCGGGTCTGGTTTCTCGATAATTTCCGGTCACATGAGGTGGTGTTCCGTCTTGTGGTGGAAGCATCCTGTTCATTACGTCATTAAAGTTCATTTAATGTGTCCTTAGTTTATCTAAAGTGATTGATTGTGAATTTTGACAAGTTTCCAACAGCCCTTTTTTCTGAAGAAATAGGAAATTTGATAATCAGTGTCTTCCTTGAATAAACGAATGTGTGCTTTGTTTGAGGTGAGTTTAAGGACTTCAATGTTTAAGGGTACCTTGCTGCGCTCTTGGCTCAGTGGCATGACGGGGAATTGAATCTGTTCACGCTGCAGAATTCGCCGGAATTCTTTTGGTTCGGGCTCAGCAGTAGTATCATATTCATCTTGTATCAGCGGATATGTGGTGAAAGCTCGCTGGATATTTTCGTCATTGGAGAATTTTTCAAGAAACGATACAAAATCCTTTCCGGGACAGGGCACATTTGGTACGGCTGAGTGATGCAATTGATTTGCCTGTGCATCAGGTGGTACCGCATAGACGGTTTGAGCCGTGAAAAACAAAGATATTGTGAATAATGTCCAGACTCTTTTCATTTTTGAACTCCATTTAAAACTTGGTGAGATTAAATACATAGATATTTGGACGTGGAAACAACATCAATAGTGCTAATCAAGGGTGCCATCACCAGCATTATTAAGCCTTGTTCCTGGGGCAGCAATATTAATCGTTACGGTATACATGTAATCTCCTTATTTTCCAGTGTAGGCTCGGCTAAACCATATTTCAGCGGGGAACGGTGCGAGTTCAGGCGCGCCTTCCAGATAGTCGATGCGGATGGTATATCTTCCAGCCTGGAGCGTTTTGTCGAACAAAGTGGCATTTCTTCCCATGTATGCCGATGAACTTTCGGGATAAGCCACCACTTCATCCAGAAGTATTTTGTTGTCTGCCTGTTGTATAATTTGCACCCGCAACTTTACAGGCATTCTTGGCTCATTATCATTATTCAGTTCCTTGTTCCCCACGATTTTATAAAAACGGTCTTCTTCTTGAGGGCCTGGGTATTTATCAAGAAGATAAGACCATTTATTTAGAGCGACAATGTAAAATCTTAGACTCAAATCGCAAGTCACTGGCTCGAGGAGATTCACGTCGAATGAATACGTTTCTCCCACTTTTTTAGGGTCAAAAGCTAATGTAATGCGTGGTTCACTTGGGTCATTGCCCCTAAAATCAGGACCAAACCAGTAAATCAACAAGACGACAACCCCCAGGAATAACGTGCCCAGGAGAAACAAGATACAACGCTTGACTATTTTCCTTGACATATTACGGCTCCAGCTTCTCTATCTTGACCGCGTGCCCTTGCTTGAAATACACCCGAAATGGCACCTCGCCTTCATCAGGGAACTGATACGCGTTTTTAAACGTCATCCAGATTTCACTATGATCTGGTTTTATCGATTGCCCCCACATCACATCCATCGGGTCGCTATGTTCCGGCCATCGGGTTCTGTCGGCACTCACCTTATAAAAAAAGCACCTCCGGCTAATTTTGCTTCAAAAGGCGTCATCCCTATTAATATAATCCCATGTAATATCGATGACCGCCTTTCTTTTGGGAAAAGCTTGGGATATTCCTTAAACATCTGTTCGGCATATTCTCTGTTTTCGTCGGCTATCATGTGTGAACCCTTGATCGGTGGGGTGTGTGGATGACCTGCATGGACGCTCGAAAAAACTCCAAAAGCAATCACCGCCAGCAGCACAGCCATACGGGGATGAAACGCGCTTGTTAACATCATGAATACTCCAATTGATTTGTTTTTACAGCGTGACTTTTATTTTCGCCATGAATGGTGTGCTCTATAAGGACCATGTTTCCATCTCCCTTAAGAGCGCCTGATGTATTTAAAGTGATTCATTGTCAATCTTGACAAGTTTCCAACGGCCTTTTTTTCTGAAGAAATAGGAAATTTGATAATCCGTGTCTTGCTTGACTAAACGAATGTGTGCTTTGTTTGAGGTGAGTGTAAGTACTTCAATGTTTAAGGGGACCTTGCTGCGCTCCTGGCGCAGTGGCATGACGGGGAATTGAATTTGCCAGCGTTGCAGTATTCGCTTGAATTGTTTTGGTTCTGGCTCAGCAGTAACATCAACTTGATATTCTGTAAGTGGATACTTGGTAAAAGCCCGCTGGATATTTTCGTCATTAGAGAATTTTTCAAGAAACGATGCAAAATCCTTTCCGGGACAGGGCACACTCGGTGTCGCTGAAGTGTGCAATTGGTTTTCCTGTGCGCCAGGTGCCACCGCATAAACGGTGTGAGCCATAAACAACACAGACACCATCAATAATGTCAAGACTCTTTTCATGTTGAACTCCATTTAAAACCTGATGGGATAAAACGTATTAACGTTTCGACGTAGAAACAACAGCAACATTGCAAACATCTGGAAACTCATTGAATAGGCCTCTCCCTAGAACCATAACCAGAGCCTGGGCGAAAATCAGGGCCGGGGTTGTAAATAGGCATGATTAAAATCCTCCTTCTTCGTCAGTAATGCACACAACACTCGATTTGTTTTTCCCTTCCTCTACAAGGTAGGCTACCCCGGATTGAGATTTGAACGTTGGGGTGGCAATGGCCAACTGATAGCCGGTTCTTTTTTTAATCGCAGCGGCAAGACGCTTTGCACTCACTGGTGTCGTGACCATATAAATTGGATATGTGTTGGATGGAATCGCGATTTCCGTGGCATCCAAGCCCATAAACTTTTCATGTACTTTGTACCTTGCAAGATATTCCTCGATCTTATAAGGAGAATATCCTTTGCGTTCTAAAACACCATTGCTGGTGCGCTTAGATTGCGGGTCCCAATAAAAATCATTTGGCATACAATCCTCCATGGATGGGAAAATATTATCCACCCATATGTAGTGTGGGATGGCCACCAGTGAACGATTGATTATCGATAGACGACAAATACCAACAGCCATTCTTAACAAATTTGTACGCCATTAAATAATCCTTTCCTGGCTGAATTAATATTCTTTCATTTAAATTTCTACTGATAATCTCCAATGATTTCTTTTCCCGTTCGGCGCGCAAAGGAAACACGGGGAACTGGATTTGATCGTGTCTTAAGTGTTTGACCACTTTCTTTACTTCTGGTGCCGCAGACAGATCCAATTCCTTTATTCTCAGCAGAGACTGGGTGAAAGCCCGTTGGATGTTTTCATCATCGGAGAATTTCTTGAAAAACGATGAAAAATCTTCTCCAGGACAGGACACACTCGGCACGGCTGCGGCGTGCATTTGATGTGCTTGTGGAGCAGGCCCTACCGCAGCGACGGGGTGCGCCAGAAACAACACAGACACTACGAATAATGTCCAGACTCTTTTCATGTTCGAGCTCCATTTAAAGCTTGGTGCGATAAAACGCAGAGACGTGAGCATTGCAAACCAGTGGAAGCGCCTTGCGTTGGCCGCTCCCTGGCGCCAGAGCCAGAGCGGACATCGGGGCTAGGGTGGGGAATGAGCATGATTAAAATCCTCCTTGATCATTAACTCTGCAAACAACACTCGATGTGTGTTCCCCTGCCTCTACAAGGTAAGCCACTCCGGATGGGGATTCGAATGTTGGTGGGGCAATCGCCAAGCGATGCCCGGTGCTTGTTTCCACCGCCGCCGCAAGACGTTGTACGCTGACCGGCACCGCCACCATATACATAGCGTGTGTGTTGCTGTTGGATGGGATCGCAATCTCCGTGGCATCCAGGCCCATAAATTTTTCATGCACTTTATATCGTGCAAAAGATGCATCAACTTTATAAGGAGAATACCCCTTACGTTCCAATACGCCATTGCTGGAACGCTTGGATTTTTCATCGAAATAAAAATGATATGGGGTGCAATCATCCATCGCTGGGAAAATATGATCCGCCCAATGCAGCTTTGGATTTCCGCCCGTGAGCGAGCGATCATCAATGGACGACAAATGCCAGCAACCATTCTTAACAAATTCGTACACCATTAAATCATCCTTGCCAGGTTTGGTTAAGATCGCTCTCCTGGTTTCATTTAAATATCTTGGACGAATCTTGGTAATATTCAGCGATTTCTTCTCCCGTTCGGCACGCAAAGGCAATACGGGGTGCTGAATTTGATTGCTTTCCAAGTATTTTATGATTTTCCTCACCTCTGGCGCGGCGGACAGATCCAGTGCCTGTTTTTTCAGCGGGTATTCGGTGAATTCCCGCTGGATGCTTGCATCATTGGAGAACTTTTCAAGAAACGCTGCAAAATCCTCTCCGGGGCAGGGCACTTCTATGGCTGTGGTATAAAACCGATCCTCTTCTGACTCCGGCGCCACCGCAGAGACGGATTGAGCCATAAACAACACAGACACCATGAATAATGTCCAGACTCTTTTCATTTTTAAATTCCATTTAAAACCTGATGGGATGCAACACATCGGCATTTCGACTCAGAAACAACGTAAACGATGTGAATCACATGTTTGGGATATTTGCCTCGAAACCTCAAAAAGATTCGCCGCTTGCCGCCGATGATGCGCCCGGCGATGCGGTGATCTTGAAAATACAACACCATCAAAGCGGGCTGGTTTCTCTGGACAACCATGCGTTGTTGCCGCGCCGCTTCCAGGCACGGCGCAATCACGATGCACCGCGCAGCACACCCGGGTCTGTGTTGTCAGCAGTAAGCCTGGTTTCATGCGAAGACCTCCCTTTCTGCAAAATGTGTCCTTGCCACGATGCACCACAGCCAAGCGCCTCATTACGACCGATGCAGCAAGCAATTTCATGGTGTGGAGTAATGTGATGCGTGTCGCATCTTAATGAGGCGATTTTGGCCATGCAATACCATCAACGTGTCGCTACCCAAGCGCTCGCGTCCGGAATCAATTGTCCCGTTGGCATCGTCGCCAGCTATACCAGAAGCGGCGCCACCCCCCACACCAGATCACCGCGTCGCTACAGCTAGGATCATCCCCGGCTGACGTATGATTTGCAGCGCTGCGTGCCGCCATTCAGTAACGCTTGCTGGCGCTGCTGCAAAACCTCGACGTAGCCGCCGCACGGAACGTCTCAAACGTCCAGGCCAAGGTATGGTTGCAGCCCCTGGCCGCCGCAGGCGTATTGGGAAACCCAAAGCAGCCGGTGCGCGACATCGTCAAACAACAGCGGTGATTCGAGTCACCGATGCAGACCAAACACACCCAGATGCCGCCGTACGCCGGCATTGCTAGAGGACCACCATGCCGGTGAGCGACCAGCACATCACCCTGAGCCAGCTAGAAAGTCACCTTTGGGAATCCGCCAACATCCTGCGCGGCCCGGTGGATGCAGCAGACTTCAAGACCTACATCTTCCCGTTGCTGTTCTTCAAGCGCATCTGCGATGTCTGGGACGAGGAGTACCAAGAGATCATCGATGAGACCGGCGATGAACAACTGTCCTGGTTCCCAGAGTCGCACCGCTTCCAGATTCCGGACGACTGCCACTGGAACGACGTGCGCACCAAGGCCACCGATGTCGGTACCGCACTACAGCGCGCCATGCGCGAAATCGAAAAGGCCAACCCGGAAACCCTGTATGGCGTTTTCGGCGATGCCCAATGGTCAAACAAAGAGCGCCTTTCCGATGCACTCCTCAAAGACCTGATCGAGCATTTCTCCACGTTGTCGTTTGGCAACAACAACATCCATTCCGACCTGCTTGGCGATGCCTATGAATACCTCATCAAAAAATTTGCCGACGCCACCAATAAAAAGGCCGGTGAGTTCTATACCCCCCGCAGCGTCGTGCGGTTGATGATCGATATCCTTGATCCCAAGGACACCGACACCATTTACGACCCGGCTTGCGGTACCGGCGGCATGCTCCTGGCGGCCATGCAGCACGTCCAACAACAGCAGGGCGATGTAAAAAGACTCTGGGGAAAACTCTACGGGCAAGAAAAGAACCTCACCACCTCATCCATTGCACGGATGAACCTGTTTCTGCATGGCATCGAAGACTTCCACATTGTCCGCGGCGACACCCTGCGCGCCCCGGCCTTCTTCGAAGGCGACCGCCTGGCCACCTTCGATTGCGTCATTGCCAATCCGCCGTTCTCCCTCAAAAAGTGGGGCGAAGAGCTGTGGTTGCACGACCCCTTTGGCCGCCATTTCGCCGGCCTGCCCCCCTCCAGCAGCGGCGACTTCGCCTGGGTGCAACACATGGTCACCTCAATGGCCGACGTCAGCGGCCGCATGGCCGTGGTCCTGCCCCAGGGGACCCTGTTTCGCAAAGGCGTCGAAGGCCGCATCCGCCAGACCCTGTTGCACATGGATCTGATTGAAGCGGTGATTGGCCTGGCCCCCAATCTGTTCTACGGCACCGGTCTGGCCGCCTGCATCCTGGTACTGCGCAAGCGCAAACCGGCCAAGCATAAAAACAAAGTATTGATTGCCGATGCATCACGGCTATTCCGCCGCGGGCGCGCTCAGAACTATCTAGAGCCCGCACACGCCGCCGAGATCCTCCGCTGGTATCGCGGCTATGCCGAGGTACAGGACGCGGTGCGCGTGGTTAGCCTCAATGAGATCAAAGCCGCAGATTGGACCCTGAATATTTCCCGCTATGTCCTGCCGCCCCTCCAAGAAGACATCCCCCCGCTGCCCGACGCCATTGCCGCCTTTAAGGACGCGCTCACCCGCTGCCGCGACGCCGAAGCGCGCCTCACCCAGATCATGACCCAAGGAGGATGGTTGCCATGAACCACCCCAGCACACGCCTCACCCCGCAAGCGCTGCAAAGCTACCTCTGGGGTGCCGCCGTCCTACTGCGTGGCCTGATCGACGCCGGCGACTACAAACAATTCATCTTCCCGCTGCTGTTCTACAAACGCCTCTCGGATGTCTGGGACGAGGAATACCAAGCCGCACTGCGTCACTCCAAGGGTGACCTCTCCTATGCCCAATTCGCCGAACACCATCGCTTCCAAATTCCCCCCGGCGCCCATTGGAACGACCTACGCCAGACCCCGAAACATGTCGGCGCCGTCATCCAAAAAGCCATGCGCGCCATCGAAACAGCCAACCCAGAGCGCCTCGATGGCATCTTCGGCGATGCCCCCTGGACCAACCACGAGCGCCTCCCCGACGCCACCCTAAAGAACCTGATCGAACACTTCTCCACCCAAACCCTGTCCCTGGCCAACGTCCCCGAAGACGAACTCGGCAACGCCTACGAATACCTCATCAAAAAATTTGCTGACGACTCCGGCCACACCGCCGCCGAGTTCTACACCAACCGCACCGTCGTCCACCTGATGACCCAACTACTCGCACCGCAGCCCGGCGAATCCATCTATGACCCCACCTGCGGCACCGGCGGCATGCTCATCTCCGCCCTGGACCAAGTGAAACGCTCCGGCGGCGAACACCGCACCCTCACCCTCTACGGACAAGAGCGCAACCTCATCACCTCCTCCATTGCCCGCATGAACTTATTCCTGCACGGCGTCGAAGACTTCGACATCATCCGGGGCGACACCCTCGCCGACCCCAAGCACATTGCCGGCGACCGCCTCCGCCAATTCGACGTCATCCTGGCCAACCCCCCGTATTCCATCAAACAGTGGAACCGCCAAGCCTGGAGCACCGACATCTGGGGCCGCAATGCCCTGGGGACCCCGCCCCAGGGCCGCGCCGATTACGCCTTTCAGCAACACATCCTCAGCAGCCTCAGCCCCCAGGGCCGCTGTGCCGTGCTCTGGCCACATGGCGTCTTATTCCGTAACGAAGAACAATCCATGCGCGCCAAGATGGTCGCCCAAGACTGGGTCGAAGCCGTCATCGGCCTGGGCCCCAACCTGTTCTACAACTCCCCGATGGAATCCTGCATCCTCATCTGCAACCGCAACAAAGCCGCCGCGCGTCAGGGCAACGTCATCTTCATCGACGCGGTCAACGAGGTCACCCGCGAGCGCACGCAGAGCTTCCTCACCCCCGAACACCAACAGCGCATCCTCACCGCGTACACCACCTGTGCCGATGTCCCCGGCTTCGCCAAGGTCGCCACCCTGGCCGACATCGCTGCCAATGCGGGCAACCTGTCGATCCCGCTGTATGTCAAACGGTTGACTGCTGCCCCGGCCACATCAAGCAATGGCGATGCCATGACATGGCGCGCGACGTGGGACCAATGGCAAAGCGACGCCTGCGCCTTCTGGCAACAGATGGATGCGTTGGTGGAGACGCTGGATGGATTGATCGCCGAGGACAACACGCGTGTTTGATCAGCACAGCACCCCTTTGAAGCCTGGTTGGCGTCGGGTGAGATTTGGCGATGTGGTGCGCCTCTCCAAGGGACGCAGCCAAGATCCGTTGGCCGATGGCTTGGAACGTTACGTCGGTCTGGAACATCTCCAACCAGAGGATGTGCGTATTCGCCGTTGGGGCCATGTCGCTGACGGCGTCACCTTTACCAGCGTGTTTCAGCCCGGGCAGGTGTTATTCGGTAAGCGCCGCGCCTATCAGCGCAAAGTGGCCGTGGCGGATTTCGCGGGGGTGTGTTCTGGTGACATCTACGTATTGGAATCCAAGGACGCCCAGGTGCTGCTGCCGGAGTTGTTGCCCTTCATTTGCCAGACCGACGCCTTTTTTGATCACGCGGTGAGTACCTCCGCTGGCTCGTTAAGCCCACGCACGCACTGGACGAGCTTGGCGAAGTTCGAGTTCGCGCTGCCGCCGATGGAGGAGCAACGGCGGATAGTAGGCTTATTCCTGGAGATTGAACGTAATTCTGACGATTTGATCTCTCTTGAAGGAAGGTCTTCGTTGCTGATAGAAGCGATTTTCCAGCATTACGTGTGGAGTGATGCGTCTTTAATTCAACAACCGATAAGTCAGATTGCTGAGATTAACCCAAAGGTTTCCTCGCTTTCCGAAGAAGATCCATTTATCCCGATGGAGGCAGTTGATCCTTGGACCCAAAAGATCAATCCATCCAAAATCGAAAAGAAAGGTAAAAGAGGCGGTATCAGAGCCCAAGGTGGAGATATTCTGATGGCAAGAATTACGCCTTGCCTTGAAAACGGGAAGATTGCGCAGGTTCCTGTTTCAATCGAGAAATCTGGTGGATCGACAGAATTCATCGTTTTCAGAGCGAAAGAGGGAACGGATCAACAGTATCTCTATCACCTAATTACGTCGCGCGTTTTCCATTCTCAAGCTGCCGGAATAATGTCTGGTTCAACCGGACGGCAGCGAGCATCAGCGAATGATGTTGGCAGGATTCGTGTTCCGATATTGCCACTGACAAAGCAGAGGGAAATCTGCTCTCTGATCAAGCAAATCAGAAAAATCAAAGAGGTCACCAACTTCAGGCTACAGCAGTTGAGCCAAATGAAGTTGGCGGTATTTACTGGAGTCTCAAGGGTATAGCTGTGTCATTTAACGAATCCAACACCATCGAAGCCTATATCCGCGACCTGCTCGCCGGCCCGATCAACGCAACCTCCGCTCACACCATTCAAGAACCCCAAGCCAGCGCTGGCTCCCGCCCCAAAGGCATCGGTTGGCGCTACGTCGCGGCGGCGGCGGTGCCGCGTCAGCTTCAGGAGGTGCTGGTGGAACCGTGGGTACGTGAAGCACTGATCCGCTTAAACCCCGACATCGCTGCTCAGCCCGATCACGCCGATGAAGTGCTCCACAAACTGCGTGCCATCGTGCTATCGGTGCGCTCCGACGGACTGATCCGCGCCAACGAGGAGATGACCGCCTGGATGCGCGGCGAGCGCTCCATGCCCTTCGGCCCCAACAACATGCATGTACCGGTGCGGCTGATCGACTTTGATGATGTGTCGCAGAACCAATACATCCTCACCCAGCAGTACAGCTACCGTGCTGCCGCCACCGAGCGCCGCGCCGATCTGGTGTTGCTGGTCAACGGGCTGCCGCTGGTGTTGATCGAAGCCAAAACCCCGGTCAAGGCGTGCATGAGCTGGTTCGATGCTGCCGTGCAGGTGCATGAAGATTACGAGAAGTGCGTGCCCGAGCTGTTTGTCTGCAACGTGTTCTCCGTGGCCACCGAAGGCAAAGCCTATCACTACGGTTCAATCGGTCTGCCTGTGAATCAATGGGGCCCGTGGCATCTGGAGGGCGCCGCCGCCGCGCGTTCAGATCACCCGTTGCAATCGATCGCCGCATCCGTCCACAGCATGTTGCGCCCCGCGGTGGTGTTGGACATCCTCGCCCATTTCACCCTGTTTGCCACCGACATCCAGAAGCGTCGCAGCAAACTCATCTGCCGCTATCAACAGTACGAGGCCGCTAACAAAATTGTCGAACGCGTGCTGGCGGGTTATCCCCGCAAGGGCCTGATCTGGCACTTCCAAGGATCGGGAAAATCATGGTTGATTGTGTTTGCCGCGCACAAGCTGCGCCTGCATCCCCGGCTGAAGAACCCCACCGTGCTGATTGTGGTGGACCGGGTCGATCTCGATACCCAGATCACCGACGACTTCACCAGCGCAGACATTCCCAATCTGGAAAAGGCCGCCACCTGCCAGACCTTGCAACACCTACTGGCGCAGGATGTCCGCAAAATCATCATCACTACCATCTTCAAATTCGGCGAGGTCAGCGGCGTGCTGAACGACCGCCACAACATCATCGCGCTGGTGGATGAAGCGCATCGCACCCAAGAAGGCGACTTGGGCCGCAAGATGCGCGACGCCCTGCCTAATGCGTTTTTGTTCGGCCTGACCGGCACTCCGATCAATCGCGCCGACCGCAACACCTTCTACGCGTTCGGCGCCGACGCAGATGCGCAGGGCTACATGAGCCGCTACAGCTTCGAAGAATCGCTCCGCGACCAAGCCACGCTGCAACTGCACTTCGAACCCCGGCGGATCGAGCTGCACCTCGACAAGGCGACACTGGACGCCGCTTACAAAGACTTGACCGGCGGCTTGTCAGATCTGGACAAAGACACACTTGCCAAGACCGCCGCCAAAATGGCGGTGCTGGTCAAGATGCCCGAGCGCATCCGTAAAGTGTGTGCGGACATCGTCGCGCACTTCAACACCAAGGTAGCGCCCAACGGATTCAAAGGGCAGATCGTGACCTTTGATCGGGAGTCGTGCCTGCTGTTCAAAGCTGAGTTGGACAAACACCTGCCGCCCGAGGCCACAGAGATCGTGATGTCGGTGCAAGCGGCTGAGAAAAAAGAGTACCCGGAGTACGCCCCCTACGACCGTGCCCGGGATAAAGAGAAAACCCTGCTAGACAACTTCCGCAATCCTACCCACCCACTGAAACTGCTCATCGTCACCGCCAAGCTGCTGACCGGCTTCGATGCGCCGATCTTGCAGGTGATGTACCTGGACAAACCACTGCGTGACCACACCTTGCTCCAGGCCATTTGCCGGGTGAACCGCTGCTACTCCCAGCAGAAGAAGCACGGCTTGATCGTGGATTACCTCGGCGTCTTTGATGATGTGGCGACAGCACTACAGTTCGACGATCAGAGCGTCAAGCAGGTCATCAGCAACATCCAAGACCTGAAGGACACCCTGCCTGAGGCGATGCACACATGTCTGGCGTTCTTTGCCGGTTGCGACCGCCGCTTGCAAGGCTACGAGGGCCTGATCGCCGCGCAGCAGTGCCTGCCCGACCACCAAGCGCGTGACCACTTTGCCGCCGCCTACAGCGTGCTTAACAAGATCTGGGAGGCGCTGTCCCCGGACAGCGTGCTGACCCCTTTCGAAAAGGATTACAAATGGCTGTCCCAGGTCTACCAATCGGTGCAGCCATCCAGCGGCTACGGCAAGCTGATCTGGCATTCCCTCGGCGCCAAGACCATCGCACTGATTCACCAAAACGTGCGCGTGGATGCGATCCGCGATGATCTGGACACCGTGGTGTTGGACGCCGATTTGCTGGAGGCTTTGCTGGCGCATCCTGACCCCAAGAAAACCCAGGACATCGAGATCAAGCTCAAGCGCCGCCTGCGCCGCCATGAGGGCGATCCCAGATTCAAGCCGCTTTCAGAACGGCTTGATGCGCTGAAGGATCGTTTTGAATCCGGACAGGTCAACAGCGTTGAGTTTCTAAAACAATTGCTGGACATCGCCAGGGAGACCCTGCAAGCCGAGCAACACACCCCACCCGAAGCGGACGAAGATCGCGGTAAAGCCGCGCTGACCGAGCTGTTCAACGAGATCAAGACGCCCGCGACCCCCATCATGATTGAACGAGTGGTGACGGACATCGACAACATCGTTCGCCTCGTTCGCTTCCCGGGCTGGCAAGACCGGCTAGCCGGCCAGAGAGAAGTCAAAAAGGCATTGCGCAAGACACTGTTGAAATACCAACTGCACCTGGATCAGGAACTGTTCGAAAAAGCCTACAGCTACATCCGTCAGTATTACTGAGCATTGTGAGCATCGCTGAGTGTTTCAGGATGCCCACGCGGCTCCAAGACAGCGCATCGCCTGCGGCGGGGCGCGTTGACACCCGCCACGCTGGTAGCGCTGCGTAGCGGTGCATCCGCAACGGGTTGAAAACCCCTACAGCGACATGGGTGAATATGGCTAGGCAGTCTCGGTATGACGCAGGGCGGCGGGATGCACACGTGGACAAAAGACAGTGCTTCCCATGCGATGAGGGGTGGCACCAGCAATCGTGTCACCAGCCACCATATTGATTACAGCAACGCTGCTCGGGTGTTCATCTCGAGATCGAACCACCCATATGGGTGGACGTCTTCCCAGAGCAGCGGCGTCAAGGCGGGAGAGCCGCCCAGTGTCCATGTCCCTTGCCAGTGTGGCGGCGCCAGTTTCACCAACGTTGGGGTGTGCACCGTCATCATGCGCCTCAGCATCAGCGGTGAGGCTGCCACAAAAGTGATGGATGGCTACGCCGAGTTCACCCAGGGGCACGTCGCAGTGCCGTGGCGCAACATGCGCAATCGCATGGCCCACGGCAACTGCGACATCAACCTTGAAGTCGTGTAGACAGCGCTGCCGGCGTGATGGCAACAACGGGCTGTCGTGCGGTGAGATATTGATGACGGTCATTTCACCGAACAATGGATGAGATAGCGCGCTGATATGACGTTGGAGCAGCAGATACAGGTGTGGAATGCAGTGGGAACTTGGCTAGCAAGTATCGCCACTTTTTTGGCTATTGTCGTGTCGCTTTACTTGGCTAAAAAATCAGCATCCATCAGCGTAAAAGTAGACGTTGGGATGAGAGTGACTGTGGTGGGGGATGGCGCTAGGGAAGCAACACAAGCGCGTTTGTATACAGCCGTTCAGGGGGCAATATACGCATCAGTGTCCGCAAAATATCGCTCATGGAGAGCAGGCGTTATTCCTGATCTCTTTTAACGAAATGCTAACGTGGCCGGCCTTGTTTACATCTGGGTTTGTTCAAGACACCAGTGATAAAAACCTCAAGACGCTGCGCGCACTCATCTATACATCGGTTGGAAAAACAATCGAAGCAGTTCCAGAAAAGAATCTCTTGAAGAGACTTCAAGCAATCAATACACAGCAGGTCTCGGTAACGTCAGCGTGAGCAGCACATGATGTTGATCGGCGCTGGGCGCGTCTCGACGCAGGATCAGGACCTGGAGCTGCAACGCCAAGCCCTGAGAAGGCTAGATGTAAAAAAGTCTTTGAGGACAACGGCAATGGCACGCCGCCAGACCGTCCAGGCTTGACCAAGATGCTCGACAGGCTCCGCGGGGATGCCCCCTGGGGTGTCTGGAAGTTCGACCGGTTGCGCCGGTCGGTGCAGCCACGGGTTGATCTGCTCGGCGACCTGCCACAAGCAAGGCATCCAATGCAGCCGCGTGACCACACATGACCGCCAGCAACATCAAGTCAGCCCAGCCGCGGTGCGCCAGCGCTGCCCCGTCCCAAGACGTCGCCAAGCAGCGCCGCGTGTCCATGCCGACGTGGGACCGCTGGTGGCCAGCCGCTGCGTGCACGTAGCATGTTTTATTTTCCGTGATCTGAGACGACCCCAACCATGACGCAGCGCTTGCCAACATTCTTCATCTCACACGGCGGCGGCCCTTGGCCCTGGCTGGATGGGATGCTCGCAGGTCCTTACTCGAAGCTGACCACGTCATTGCGACGCATGGCGTCGGATGCGGGCGGGCGGCCGCGCGCCATCTTGATGGTGTCTGCGCATTGGGAGGAACCCGTGTTCACGGTGCAATCCAATCCACATCCACCCATGCGGTATGACTACTCCGGGTTCCCGGAACATACCTACCAGATTCAGTATGCGTCAGCGGGTGATCCCACCTTGGCCGCTCGCGTAGCGGACCTGCTGCGCGAAGCCGGTCTTGGGGTGCGCCTGGACGCTGACCGAGGCTACGACCATGGCATGTATGCCCCTATGGCCATTGCCTATCCGAATCAGGAGATGCCCACCGTGCAACTTTCCCTATTGACCGGACTGGATCCCAAAACACACCTCGCACTGGGACAGGCACTGACCCCGTTGCGCGATGCAGGTGTCCTGCTGGTGGGTAGCGGCTTGAGTTACCACAACCTGCGTGCCTTTGGAGCGGCGGCGCAACATGCCTCCACAGCATTCGATGCTTGGCTACACCACGCCATGGCGTTACCGCCGGCAGAACGGATCCACGCATTGCTTGACTGGGAGCGCGCCCCCGCCGCGCGCCTGGCGCATCCGCGTGAAGAACACCTGCTCCCATTGATGGTCGCTGTGGGGGCTGCCGAACAGGAGACCGCGCGCGCCGTCTATCACGAGCCAGGCTTCATGGGGGGCGTGACAGTGTCTAGCTTTCAGTTCGGTGGCACCGCCCAATGAGCCCCTGCAACGCGGCGTCATGCTGCATCCGTATTGAGTAGCGTTGCGGTGATCGCCATGATGGCCGCTGCCCCCACGGCTTGTGCTCCCCCGGCGTGGTGTGTTGGTACCCGCGAGGCGGTACCGATGATCACAGGTCGAACGGTTGGCCTGCAGGCATCAGCACGCAGATGGCACGTGGCTGCATCGGATGCGTGCCATATGTCCAGCAGCGCGGATCGCGATTGAGTCGTCATCCCTGCGCAGGTATCTGGTTCCCTGCAATCGCTGCGGTGAAGCGGTCTCGGTCATCAGTATCACCGTGATCCGCACGACCACGGAAAACATGAATGACGCGCAGCGGGGCAAGGTGGACGCGGCCAAAGTCAAAGCGGTACGCACGTAGTACTTCTACACGCATCGGGTCATGATCTGGCGTGTGCTGCTTGGCGAATGGAGGCGTGATGCTCCGATCGCGTTCGCGTGCGAAGCCAAGCCGCAGGAGGTGAATGGCGTTCACCATGCCCCCTTGTGGCGAGCGCCTGATGGGATGATGTCTCCAGAAAAGCAGCGCGTCCCGGGGACGGACAGGACATCTACGCGGCACTCGCCTCGCATGTGCCGGGGCGGGATGATGTCCAGCACACGATGGCCGATGCGCCGCCGTGGTCCGCTGTGGGACACAAGACAGGTGTGTGAAAGGATGTGTGACACAGCGACACCGCTTGACCATGGCAGTTGCCGTGCTTTGTTGCTTAGCAACGGTATCAACATCGCCATCCATCGCGCGCGTTTCTCGATCGTTACACCGCATGGCTGATATTCAATGGAGGCTTGTCACGGCGGCGCCCCCATGCGGAACGAGCGCTACCGCGCCTGTTGTGCCCGTGTGCGGGTATGGCGAGCGCGTCAACGTGGTGTCAGGGACCGCCTTGGCCGCGATGGTGTTGGCGTATCCACATCTGCGTACCGCACCGATCCAAGTGCTGCATAACGTAGCTGCGGTACCGGCTGATGATGTGGTCGGCCTGCAACGGGTGGCTGCCTTTGCGCACTTGTTTTTTCGCGCGCCTGTTTCCAAGGGGCGTCGTTTTGAACAGCGCTTTTACTTGCGCACCACTCGGTCATGACGATGGCCTGCTCGGTTTCTTGGTCATGGCGTCAACATCGCGATCCATCACGCGCGTATCTGTCGATCGTTGCACCGCATGGCTGACACCCAAGCGGTGCTCACGGCGCCGATGCCCAGGTTCAGCCCATGCGGAACGAGCGCTACCGCGCCCGTTGTGCCCGTGTGCGGGTATGGCGAGTGGGTCAACGTGGTGTCAGGGACCGCCTTGGCCGCGATGGTGTTGGCGTATCCACATCTGCGTACCGCACCGATCTAAGTGCTGCAAAACGTAGCTGCGGTACCGGCTGATGATGTGGTCGGCCTGCAATAGATGGTTGCCTGCGTGAGCACGTCTCCCGTGAGCGTGTGTCCAATCGTCATCCGCTGCAACGGTAGCCTGGCCTGGTGCCGGCTCATGCGGCGGTGCGATGCAACAAACGGTTGCTGGGTTCGCGGAGACATTTCATCGCGATGGGTTCCAGACACACAGAAAAAAACGGTGCATGCCATATGCAGATGTGACGGGAGTACCCGCTGTTGTTCTATCCATCGCCCAGGGTTCTCCGAGGCGGCGTCATCGAAGCTAGGTGCGCATCGCAGCCGAGGCGCTGTCCCAGTGTATTGATTCATGCTTTAGGGGGATGGTGTTGCTCATGCATCTATCAGCACACGCCGAGGCCGCGTCATCCAAGACAGGCTTGAAGTGCGGCCCACGCAATGTCCCAGGGGATCCGCTCCTGCTCCAGGCGGATGTTGTTGATCAAGGTATTGTGGGTGAAGCCCCCTGTCTTGATCGATTGATAGAGCTGTTGTTCGGTGGCGGTGAGGGATGCAAAGCCGTCGGCAGGGTGCGGTTTTTCTTCTTCCACCCATGCATCGCGATGATTCAGCAGCGTGGCCGCATCCATCAGCACACTGGTGATGTGGGGCAGCTATGTTCTGGCGCGATGCAGCATGGCAAAGCCATGTGTATCGATGTCGCCCCAGTAGAAGCATTGCGCCTGTTGCAGCCATGCCAGCTCACCCAGTACATCAAGCGCATACCCCTGCGCCATGAGCACCACTGCCCCTGCCAGGTCATCGAACGCAAGCCCGGGTTGCAGGTTTTTCACAATAAAGACATGGGTGGGCTGGATGTTGAGCGTGGCGATGTCCGCGTAGGGTGCACAGAGATCGCCAACGCCACCCACAGCGGCGCGCAGCGTTGCGTCCAGAACACGCAAGCGCAGTCGCTTTGGGAGTGGCCGTAAGCCGCAACGCTGCAAAAAGTCGCGCTCGCCTGCCGGGTCGCCCTGGAGCGCGGCCACCAGCGCAGAGAGCAGTCCTTGACGCGATTCCAGCCATTTGGTGTCGACACCGCCACACTGCAACACCGCCGCCGGTACTGCCGTGCGAACATCACCCCGCGGCTGGACACGGCCAAGAGGCTATCGCCCTCCGATTTGAGCACGCTGTGGAAGGATTTCCGCCAACGCTGGCGCGCTGCTGGTCAGCTTCATATCCGATCTCAAAGCCATGTGATGCCGCTGCGCGGTGCTCACCAATCGGGAGCGCGATGACCGGCACGCTGCAACACTGCCGCCGGTACTGCCGCGCGAACATCACCCCGCGGCTGCACACGGCCAAGGGCTATCGCCCGCCGATTTGAGCACGCTGTGGAAGGATTTCGCCCACGCCGGCGCGCTGCTGGTCAGCGGTGCACCCGATCTCAAAGCCGTGTGATGCCGCTGCGCGGTGCTCACCAATCGGGAGTGCGATGACCGGCACGTTGCAACACCGCCGCCGGTACTGCCGCGCGAACATCACCCCGCGGCTGGACACGGCTAAGAGGCTATCGCCCGTGGATGTGAGCACGCTGTGGAAGGATTTCCGCCCACGCCGGCGCGCTGCTGGTCAGCTTCATATCCGATCTCAAAGCCGTGTGGCGCCGCTGCGCGGTGCTCACCAATCGGGAGTGCGATGACCGGCACGCTGCAACACCGCCGTCGCTACTGCCGCGCGAACATCACACCGCGGCTGGACACGGCTAAGAGGCTATCGCCCGTGGATGTGAGCACGCTGTGGAAGGATTTCCGCCAACGCTGGCGCGCTGCTGGTCAGCGGCGCATCCGATCTCAAAGCCGCGTGGCGCCGCTGCGCGGTGCTCACCAATCGGGAGTGCGATGACCGGCACGCTGCAACACCGCCGCCGGTACTGCCACGCGAACATCACCCCGCGGCTGGACACGGCTAAGAGGCTATCGCCCGTGGATGTGAGCACGCTGTGGAAGGATTTCCGCCCACGCCGGCGCGCTGCTGGTCAGCGGCGCATCCGATCTCAAAGCCGCGTGGCGCCGCTGCGCGGTGCTCAATCATCGGGAGTGCGACCGCGTCAAGGTGCAGGTGCTACGCCTGATCCGTGCGATGGCAGGTCAACCCAAACGCCGCCGCTACACCAAGGGATGCAGTCGCATCGTAAGCGTGCTGGGCCGCGATGCCTGCGGTGATCTGTTTGGCCATGTCCGCAGTTTCTACGCCAAGCAGCCGCAGGACACGCAGGTCAAAGCGTTTCAAGAACACCTCACCGCGGACCAGGCCCGCATCGATCTGATGGACCAGGTCATCACACCGTGCGCCGCCGTGTGCAACGCTGCTCGCGATGCCGACGTTGCGGCCATCGGGCACGCCGCGACGCTACCGCGTGGACTTCAAGCATTGGGTGCATCGGGCGTTGCTCTATGTCACCTGTGTGCTGCAGCCACCCCAGCGGCTTGGCGACGTCTTGCCGTCGCGCACATTATCAGTGGCGCAAACGGCTGACCTGCTGCGTGCGGATCACCAAGGCGAGTAGCCACCCGCGCATCGAGACGGATACCGCGTTCACCAAGGAGATTGAGCCAGACGCCTTCAAGAGCGCGCTGCGCGTGCGCATCACCAAGGCCATGAAAAACCCCGCACAGCCCGCGTTGTTGCTGCACTTGATCACGGCATCTATCGCCTGCTATCCAAGCTGCAGATGCTGCTGAGCACGCGCCTCGGCGCCCTGGTCAGCGACGCCAGCAGAACCCAGCCATTCGACCAACGGTCACTGCAGCACGTACTATCGCCGCCTCGGATGGGATGCAGTGGTGTCCTGACGGAGATGCACGCGCGGCTTGGCCAGACTGGCGCGCCCCTCTGGTGCTACGGCATGTCCGCAAGCATCCGGGCGCCAGGCCGCGGGTGTCCTTCAAGGGCAACAACCGCGCCGCTCTTGATCCTGAGGCAGCACGTCCGGTCGCAACGCGACAGGACCTCCACAGTTTCTGACCAAACGGCACACCCGCCTGATGAATGTATTGAGTACCCATTGGAACCTTGACATTGCACATCATCCCCCTTTCCTTGCTACAGCCGCCACGGCGGGAGCGTTGACATCGTGAGCAACACCAAAGAACTCGAACGCGCCGAGCTGCACAAAACCATCTGGCGCATCGCCAATGACCTGCGCGGCAGTGTGGATGGCTGGGACTTCAAGACTTATGTGTTGGGGATGTTGTTCTACCGCTTCATCTCCGAGAACCTGACCAGCTACCTCAACGGGGAAGAGCGTCGCGCGGGCAATGCCGATTCCGACTACGTCACCTTGAGCGATGAAGATGCCGAGTCCGGCCGCGCCGTGACGGTGGATGAAAAAGGCTTTTACATCCTGCCTTCCGCACTGTTTTGCAACGTGCGCGCGCGTGCTGAGCAGGACGACAACCTCAACGAAACCTTGGCGCGCATCTTTGCCAACATCCAACGCTCGGCCATGGGTGCCGCCAGCGAGGCCAACTTCAAGGGGCTGTTTGATGATCTCGACGTCAACAGCAACAAGCTCGGCCCCACGGTCGCCAAGCGCAATGAAAAATTGGTCAAGCTGCTCAATGCCATCGGCGACTTGCCCCTGGCCGGCGGCAGTAACGGATTTGCTGACAACACCATCGATTTGTTTGGCGACGCCTACGAATACCTGATGCAGATGTACGCCTCCACGGCGGGCAAGTCCGGCGGCGAGTTCTATACCCCGCAGGAAGTCTCTGAATTGCTGGCCCGCATCACCCTGGTCGGCAAGACCGAGGTCAACAAGGTGTATGACCCGGCGTGCGGCTCGGGCTCGTTGTTGCTCAACGTCGTCAAGGTGCTGGGTCACGGCAAGGTACGCCAGGGCTTCTACGGGCAGGAGATCAACCTCACCACCTACAACCTGTGCCGCATCAATATGTTTCTGCACAATGTGGATTACGAAAAGTTCCATATCGCCCACGGCGACACCCTGACTGACCCGGCGCACTGGGACGATGAGCCCTTCGAGGCTATCGTCTCCAATCCGCCGTACTCGACCAAATGGGAGGGCGATGCTAATCCCTTGCTGATCAACGACGCGCGTTTTGCGCCCGCAGGGGTGCTCGCCCCCAAAAGCAAGGCGGATCTCGCGTTCACCCTGCACATGCTGAGTTGGCTAGCAGTCAACGGGACCGCGGCGATTGTTGAGTTTCCCGGCGTGCTGTATCGCGGTGGTGCGGAGCAGAAAATCCGCCAGTACCTTATCGATAACAATTACGTGGATGCCGTGATCCAGTTGCCGCCTGATCTGTTCTTCGGCACCACGATTGCGACGTGCATCATTGTGCTGAAGAAATCCAAGTTCGATAACGCCACGCTGTTTATTGATGCATCAAGTTTGTTCGTGCGTAGCGGCAACAAGAACAAGCTGCTGCCCGAACATCGGCAAAAAATACTCGACGCCTGTATCGCTCGCCAGAACAGCGACCACTTCGCACGCTTGGTCGAGAATGCCGACATTGCCGCCAACGCCTACAACATTGCCGTGTCCAGTTACGTTGAGCAGGCCGACACCCGCCAGACCACCGACATCAAGGCGCTCAATACCGAAATCGCCCGCATCGTGGCAAGACAAGCGCAATTGAGACAGCAGATTGATGCCATCGTGGCCGATCTGGAAGGAGACCAGCCATGAGTGAGCTACCCAGTGGTGACATCATCAAACAGCGGCGCTCCCATGTGCAGCCATGGAGCGTCGCCATGCGCGGCACCGCCTGGCAACGCGCGCGCCACATCAGTGACCAGCAAGCGATGGGTAACGTTGCAGTGGACTATCAGCAAGACCGTGCGCACTGCGCCGCCCAGGTGTTTGATGTGGAGGTGGCCTCTTTGGAAACGGTGCAGACGCTGCAGAAAACAATCAGTGGAAAGAAATAGGCATGAGTCGGATTGATGAGTTGATTGCAGCGCTTTGCCCAGAGGGGGTGGAGTTTAAGACACTGTGTGAGATATTCGACATGAAGGCAGGAAAGTTCATTTCCTCCAATGAAATATCCAAAATCCAAGACGAGCATTTTCTGTATCCGTGCTATGGCAGTAATGGTATCCGTGGGTTCGTTCGGCAAAACAATCAAGAGGGCAAGTACATCCTCATCGGGCGAATAGGTGCACTGTGTGGAAATGTGAAGCGAACTCACGGGAAATTCTTCGCAACAGATAATGCTGTTGTCTGCAATGGAAAAGTTGAAGTGGACATGGATTGGGCATTCCATTTGCTTTCCGTCATGAATTTGAATCAGTACGCGACGAAAGCGGCGCAGCCTGCGCTTGCAGTTGGAACGCTTGATCAAGTCAAAGCCCCCCTTCCACCCCTCGAAGTGCAACGCGAAATCGTGAAAATGCTTGATACTTTCACCCAGTTGCATGCGGAGTTGCATGCGGAGTTGCATGCGCGTCGGCGGCAGTACACCTACTATCGCGATGCGCTCTTGACGTTCGGTGAGCGCACGGATGTTGATGCAAGCATCAGGTGGATGACTTTGGGTGAGATTTGCAAATCTGTTTCGTCTGGCGGAACCCCATTATCTACGCGTACCGATTACTACGGAGGTGATATTCCGTGGTTGCGTACTCAGGAAGTCCGATATACAGATATTTTGGATACTGAAATTAAAATCACTGAGAAGGGGCTCAAGGAGTCGGCGGCAAAATGGATTCCGGCCAATTGCGTCATTGTCGCTATATCAGGTGCAACAGCAGCCCGGTCTGCAATCAATAAGATTCCGCTGACTACCAACCAACACTGTTGCAACTTGGAAGTTGATCCGACTCAAGCCAATTACAGATACGTATTTCATTGGGTCAGCAAGGAATACGAGAGGCTCAAGGCTTTGGGGCAGGGCGCGCGAGCCGATTTGAATTCCGGGATCATCAAAAGTTATGCGATTCCCATTCCCCCTCTAGAAGAACAAGCCCGCATCGTTGCCATCCTCGATCGCTTCGATGCGCTGGTCAACGATATTTCCTTCGGTCTGCCCGCCGAAATCCAAGCCCGCCGCCAGCAATATGCGTATTACCGCGACCGGCTACTCACCTTCAAGGAAGCCAGATGAGCGAACCCCGCACCCCGTTCCGTTACGCGCCCATTGCCGTGTCTGACGACAGCACAGTTGTTGCCGAATTTCAGCTCGATACGCTCGGGGTGCGTGAGACGGCGTACCAGTCTGAAGCCGAATTGGAACAGGCGTTTATTCACCAATTGCAGCAGCAGGCGTATGAGTATCTGCGCATCACCTCGGAGGCTGAATTGGTGGCCAATCTGCGCCGCCAGTTGGAAAAACTCAACAAGATCACCCTGTCTGAGGCGGAGTGGGAGCGTTTTTTCAGCACCTGCATCGCAGGCGCGAATGATGGCATCGTGGAAAAAACCGCGCGCCTTCAAGAAGACCCTGTGCAGCTGTTGAAGCGCGACGACGGCACCACCAAGAACATCTATTTGATCGACAAGGACAACATCCATAACAACACCTTGCAGGTGATCAATCAGTACACCGTCAAGGGGGAGCGTGGCAACCGTTATGACGTGACGGTGTTGGTCAATGGCCTGCCGATGGTGCACATCGAGTTAAAGCGCCGCGGCGTGGATATCCGCGAGGCTTTCAATCAGATCACCCGCTACCAGCAGAGCAGTTTTTGGGCGGGCTCGGGGTTGTTTCAGTACGTGCAACTGTTTGTGATCAGTAATGGCACGCTGACCAAGTACTACAGCAATACGGTGCGCGCGGCGCATGTCAAGGAGCACACCGCCAAGCACCGCAAGAGCACCACCTCCAACAGCTTTGCCTTTACCAGTTGGTGGGCTGATGCGCGCAACCAGCCGATTACGGAACTGACGGGGTTTACCAAGACGTTTTTCGCTAAGCATTCCTTGCTAAACGTGCTCACCAAATACTGTGTTTTCCGGGTGGATCGTACCTTGCTGGTGATGCGGCCCTATCAGATTGTGGCCGCCGAACGCATCCTGCAACGCATGGTTACCACCGCCCATCAGAAGCAGTGGGGAAGCGTGGCGGCGGGCGGCTACATCTGGCACACCACCGGCAGCGGTAAAACCTTGACTAGTTTTAAGGCGGCGCAATTGGCGTGTGGCGTGCCTGGGATCGACAAGGTGCTGTTTGTGGTGGATCGCAAGGATCTGGATCACCAGACGATGCAAGAGTACGAGCGCTTCAAGAAAGGGGCGGCTAACTCGAATGCGTCCACGGCGGTGCTGCAACAGCAGTTGGAAGACGCTGATGCCCGCATCATCATCACCACGATCCAGAAGCTGTCTCGCTTTGTTGCCAAGCACAATAAGCACCCGGTGTATGCGGCCCATGTGGTGGTGATTTTCGATGAGTGTCACCGCAGCCAGTTTGGTGACATGCATACCGCCATCATTCGGGTGTTTCAGCGTTATCACCTGTTTGGCTTCACCGGCACGCCGATTTTTGCGGAGAATTCAGCCGGTACGAGTAACGCGCAGCGACGCACCACCGCGCAGGTGTTTGGCGAAAAGTTGCACACCTACACGATTGTCGATGCCATCAACGATAAAAACGTGTTGCCGTTTCGCATCGACTACATCAACACGATCAAAGCGCTTCCGGGGAGCCAGGACACGCCGATATCGGCGATCGACACCGAACGGGTGCTGTTGGCACCGCAGCGCATCACTCAGATCGTGGGCTACATTCGCGCGCATTTCGACCAAAAAACCAAGCGTGCCAGCCACTACAGCCATGAAGGCAAGCGTCTCGCAGGCTTCAACGCCTTGTTTGCTTGCGCGTCCATTGAGGCCGCCAAACGTTATTACGCGGAATTTGCAGCACAGCAAAAAGAGCTTCCCGAGGCGCAGCGGCTGAAGGTGGGGTTGATCTATAGCGTGACTGAGCAGGGGCAGGACAGTGATGGCCTGCTCGGTGAGGAAGCCTTTGAAACGGAGGGATTGGATCAAAGTGCACGGGATTTTCTCCAGGCGGCAATCCAGGATTACAACGCCCTGTTCGCGACTCGCTTCGGCATCAAGGCCGATGAGTTTCAGAACTACTACAAGAATGTGTCGGAGCGTCTGAAAACGCGTCAGTTGGACATTGTCATCGTGGTCAACATGTTTTTGACCGGCTTTGATGCCACCACGCTCAACACCTTGTGGGTGGACAAACCCCTGAAGGCGCACGGCTTGATACAAGCGTATTCGCGCACTAACCGCATCCTCAATTCGGTCAAGACGTACGGCAACATTGTTTCGTTCCGCAATCTGGAGCAGGAAACCAACGCCGCGCTTGCGCTGTTTGGCAACAAGGACGCTAAAGGCATCGTGCTGTTGAAGCCTTATGCGGCGTATTACCAGGACTACACCACGCGCGTTGCGGAACTTGTTACGAAATTCCCACTCGGGAACGCCATCGTCGGCGAGGCAGCACAAAAGGAATTTATCCAGTTGTTCGGCTCAATCCTGAGGCTGAAAAATATTTTGACCTCCTTTGATGATTTTGCCGGTCACGAGATCCTCAGTGAGCGCGATTTTCAGGATTATCAGAGTGTGTATTTGAATCTATACGCGGCATTCCGCAGCACCTCGGAGACCGAGACAGCATCCATCAATGACGATGTGGTCTTCGAAATCGAACTCATCAAGCAGGTAGAAGTCAATGTTGATTACATCCTGTGGCTGGTCGCCCAGTATCTGAAGAAAAAAGGGACGGGCGATGATCAGGACATCCGCAGCACCATTGAAGGCGCTGTCAATGCCAGCCCTGGCCTGCGCCACAGGAAAGACGTGATTGAACAGTTTGTCGATGCGGTCAACACCAAGACCAAGGTGGATGCGCAGTGGCAGGCGTTTGTTGCAGCGAAAAAGACGGCTGAGTTGGAACGGATCATCACGGAAGAAAACCTCAACGCGGAGGCCGCTCGCGAATTCATTGACAATGCGTTCCGCGACGGTGGCGTCTCGACCATCGGCACGGCAATCACTAAAGTTCTGCCGCCAGTGTCGCGGTTCTCGAAGAATAATGACCACGCCGTTAAGAAGCGGATCGTCCTGGACAAACTCGCTGTGTTCTTCGAACGGTATTTCGGGTTGGCGTGAGGCAGGGAGCGCGGCTGCGCTCAATCCAAACCGCCCATGAGGCCATGAGGGCCGCGGTGCGCCGCGAGGCTGAGCGGATCGAGGAGGATGCGACGTACTCCAGCACGGGACATCTCAAGGCCGCGGCGCCCGTGATGTGGATACACCGCCATGATGGGCGGGGTGGTGCGGCTACCGTGCTGGGTGCAATGGTGGGTGCCGCGTTGCTGCAGAGCCAAGCTCAGTGCGCGAGTGGTTGCACCCTGCTGGCATCGTGGCTTACAGCGGTGCTGACGTTTCTAAAACCCAACGCATCTGCAGTGATACATCCGGCGCCCGCAGCGCAATGCCTGTTTCTTAAAAACGAGGCACGTTTGTTGCGTGAGGGTGTGCTGTTGCAGGTGCATCGGTGGGATGCATGGCCTGACAGGTTGTAGGTGCTGGCCGCCCCACGCAATACGTTGCATCGGAAAAGCCCGAGGAGTCCTCGCAGAGCATGCGTTGCCGCGCGTCAGAGAATCGATGAAGACGCAGCGACCTAGCACGTGGACCAGAAGACATGGCAGCTGTGGTTATTGAGAGTGCTGACCGACATTGCCAGTAGCACGCTGTTTGATGAAAGTGCGCCGTGGTCGATCACGACGTCGATTGCAGCACTGCAAGCGCTCCGCATGTCTGCTGCGGCACGATCTTGCCTCGGTGGATGGATGAACATTCAGACATCGATGACATGATCGTGTTGCGTCACACCGCGGCTACAGTGCCGATGTAGGTCAACAGATGGAACAGCTGCGTCGAAAAATGCGATGCGGCATCGCACCTGTATCCATCCAGAGCGACGCTTGTTCTCCAACGCAAGCACATCACGGGTGACGTGGTGCTTGCGATAACACCGCGGTTTGGCGTGTTGCAGATTCGCAACGCGGCGGAGGGTTGAATGATCAGCCATCTGAACGCCTGCAACGCCCCATTGGAAGCAAAAAACCAGGAGAACAACACGTTGCTCAAACCAAGCATTCGGTTGCTGCAATAGTGGAATGCAAGCAGCGGCGTGCGATTCAATTCGTTTGAGATGCAACAATGCATGGGCGCGCAGCGCGTCTGGTCGCTGTCGCATCAGCAGGATGATGTGTTTAAGCTGATCGACCAGCTCAGTATCAAAGCGTCTGATGGCGCAACATGGGTCAATCGTGAAATGTGGCGTACGCAAGCCAGCGTCGCCGCGGTGAAGCGCTACGCAACAGAGCAGCGCCTGGTATCCACTGAGAAGGCAATCAAGCCGTTATTTAAGATGTGAAGGAGCGTGTGATGACATTGAATCTGGGGAAAGCGGTATTGGATTGTTTAAAAGCACGTCCCGAAGAAAAGTGGACGGCAAGGCAGATCGCCGAATGGGTCTTTAGCACCTATCCTGCGGAGTGTCAGCAGAAAAAAGCCAATAGCAAAAACCATAACATCAAAACCGATGGCGATTTGGTGCAGCAGTTGCAGGCGGAAATTGGTTCCCGGCGTCTTGGGTTGCAGAAGCGACACCCGGAGTTGAAGACGACCGAAGGCAAGCCACGCAAGTACTACTACACGGAAAAATCAGATGTTGCGGAAGTGGCGGCGGCTGAAAGTGCCGCCACGGCGACTACGAGGAACACCGATGGCAAGACGCTGGGGGAGCACGCGCTCTATCCACTGCTGTCGCTGTATCTGTGGGAGGAATTTGGGGTGTATTCAAAGCGTATCGACGAGAAGCGCGCATCCAACAAGCGAGGGCCCAACGGCAACCGATGGTTGTACCCGGACGTGGTCGGGGTGGAGGATTTGGGGGCTGAGTGGCACCAAGAAGTCCGCGATTGTGTCAACCAGTATTCCGACAAGCGCACCACGTTATGGTCGTTTGAGGCCAAGGTGCTGATCAACCAGTCGAATGTGCGTGAATGTTTCTTTCAGGCCGTCTCCAATTCGTCATGGGCGAATTTCGGCTATCTGGTCGCCGCGGAGATCGAGGGCCAGCACACGCTCAAAGAATTACGCATGTTGTTCGCGGCGCATGGCATCGGGCTCATCAAACTGGATGTGGAAGATCCGGCAGACAGTCAGGTGTTAATTCCTGCCCGGGAAAGAGATGAAATCGATTGGGACATGGCCAACCGGCTGGCGACCGAGAACCGGGATTTTCTGGAATACGTGAAGCTGGTGAAGCAGTTCTATCAAACCGGCGAAGCCAGATTGGGTGATTGGGATATCCCAGAGACGACGGACTGAGGAAGGCGGTTTAACGGTGGCGCATCAGATTGCAGCGCGGCACATCTGGCTGAAACGCGCCATATCAGGCGTGGCGCGCCTCGTTGCGAGCCCCGCTCACCCGTCACCCAAGCATGCGCACCCGCGCTGCTTGGCTGTGGCGACGTTGGACGTAGCGCACCTGGCCTCGCGCATCAGCGGCGTCGCTGCTGTCTTCATGGCGCACTCAAACCCATCCAGCAGGCTGGTTGGTGAGGATATGTCGAGGCCGCGCAATGGCACCGCGGCGCTGCATGCTGCCTTGCATCAATGGCGCATGGGGCGTGCTTCGTGTTGTCCTGGATCACATGTAAGGAGTTGTTTGGCGGTAAAACCAACGGCGGCGGCATGGTGTGGGATCAGGCGTTGCGAAGCCGCCAAACCGCCGCCGCCTTGCGCCGTGTCAGCATCCTGGCCAGCGTCATAGATTGATCGGCCTTGTTCCGTTGCAGCACAGTGGCCCAATCCTTGGTGGATACGGCGCTGCAATGGCGATGTCTGAGACGCCCAGCCTCAAGATGGAAGATGAAGTCTACGCTGGCGGCGCGGGGCGCTTCCGGCGTGATGGTCAGCACGGGGCCGTCACCCAGGGGTGTCGGCAGCGCCGTTTGGAGGCTGCGTGTTCGATCGGGGTTCACGGTGGCCGCGGTGATGGATGGCGGTTTGGTGTCGCGCAACTGGCTGTCGCCGATTCTCCAGAACATAGCCGCTCAGAGGTACGGATACGGATGCGTGCGGCCCAGATCGTGCTGCGCGATGCGCTGCACTCTCTCGAAGCGCTTCACCAATGCGATGACCATTTGAGGCACGTCGCTCACGACCCCGCCCGGTGGAACACGTGCCCGAGAAACTACACGTCCAGCACCCCGGCCCACAGCGCTTGGTTGGCTTCCGTCCATGCGTGCAGGATGCCCATACCCCGGCCAGCGGTGACGCTGGCCGCTGCGGTGTAGGTCGTGCAGTACAGCGTCATAAACCCGTAGGTGAGCATCGGGATCACCCTGACCAACAGTGCAGCGGCCCCGCGCCCGCTGGAGTGCTGCCCTTGGGGGCGACAGCTGCGCGCCGCGTCTTGATGGATCCGGCCTGCCACGCGGCAGCTGCGCTTGCGACGCGCGCGGCGATCTGCGGGGTGCTGCGCACTGTCTCGCACTCCAACGCCTGGTCCTGTATCACCCGCGCGTGGCCGCGGGTGCTCTTACGGCTGGGCCACTTCAGGACTTCTGGCGCGAGACGGCAACATCTGCCGCGGAGACCACCGTGCCGGGGTCGATCATTGGGCAGCTCCAATCCGCGTGGCGTTGCTGGCAGTACCGGCCAGCAACGCGGCGATTGTGATGATGCTCTGCCACACGGTGAGGTGGCCATGACGCCACGCTTCCAGCAAATGGTGCAACCCGTGGATGTCATGCGCGGCGCGGTCGTTTCCCAGGTCGAGATGAGCAAGACAACGTCCAGCGCCACGCTCCGCGGTGCAGGTGCACAGAGCGTCGCAGTCCTCGCGGCGCAAGAGCAGCATGGGCGCGCTGCGTGTTGTTCGGATGCGTTTATTCCAGAGATGCGAAATCCGCCCGATCCAGGCGCATCAAAGCGGTTTTCAGGGGGCATCGCTGTAGCACGTGGAGGAGGAACGAGCCAAAAAAACCAACCAGGAACCGTTGGTTTTTTGAATAGTGGCGGTGGGGTGATATCCCACACCAAACGACCCTTGAAACAACGCTTGATAAGTCCGGAATCCAAGCGCTGCAAGCTGCGCTGAACCCGTGCGAACGCGATCCAGAAGCCTACCTTTGCCTCATGCGGCAGCGCATGATCAAGCAGGCTTTCGGACCGATGGGTGGCCGATATGCAGCCGCAACATTGGCTGCTTTGCGCAACCAGTTCACATCCACGCACTGGAATCGAACCCGCGTCCCCGCTGACCCGCAGCGCAAGTCGTACCAAACCCTACGGCCACGACCATGCTGGTGCAGCGTGCCGCTTACGACCAGTGCACGGACATGCGGCTTGAGCGTGGTGCGGCTGGCCCTGCTCAGCTTCATGGTCTTGCCGAGCGTCATACGGCCATGCTCGCGAACAAACGCGACAATCTGTAACGACAACTCAGACATCGCCGCTCGTAGGATCTTTTCGCGCTCGACGTTCTCAGCGGGTTCATGGTGCCAGCGCCGCTGCGCTGCTTGGGCGGTAGCGGCCTTATTGTGATGCGACCAGAGATACTCAGAGAGCTGCGATTGTCGCTGCTGTTCTCCACAGTCAGCCGACTATCGAGCAGCCGAGCACCGGCCACGGGTACGCACGTCGTGCCGGTACTGTAGCGCTGACTGATCGTTGGCACCCCGCACAGCTGATCCGGCCACGTACCCACAAATACATCCCATGCATCCAGCAACAGCTCCAGCGCCCCGCGTATTTAAGCCGGGTGCGGAGAGTTTGGATGTGGAGTGTGTGCTGTACTTTTCGAACTGAGCCTGAGTGTTTTTCTGAAGTTGGCGTGAGTGGAATGTCCGCGCACGGCTTAGCACATTTTTACGCTGGCCGGATTAAAATGTGATAAATATCACCTTATCTCATGGAGCATCCCTCACCTGACCTGGGCGTTCGGGATCCTCCCTCATCACAAGGACTATGGATGAACAAGGACCTGTACCGCCTGATCTACAACCGCGCCCTGCGCCTATGGCAAGTGGCTTCAGAACTGGCTGTTCCACGCGGTAGCGCCGCGGGCACCTCACCGCAGCTAGCGCGCCGACAGACCGCGCAAGTGCGTGCAGTGTCCTTTGGATTATGGTTGAGCCTGGGTTGGGTTGGGGTGTGCAGCCTGGCTGGCGCCCAAGTGGTGGCCGATCCCCAGGCCCCCGGGACGCAGCGCCCCACGATTTTGGAAGCGTCCCCTGGTGTTGCCCTGATCAATATTCAAACCCCCAGCCAGGCGGGAGTATCGCGCAACACCTACCAACAGCTAGACGTGGGCGCCTCTGGCGCGATTCTCAACAACGCCCGCACCCAAACCCAAACACACCTGGGCGGCTGGGTACCGGGCAACCCCTGGCTGGCGACCGGCACCGCCCGGGTGATTCTTAACGAAGTAAACAGCGCCCAACCCAGCCAATTGCATGGCATGGTGGAAGTGGCTGGCGCCCGCGCCCAAGTGATCATTGCCAACCCTTCTGGGATCACCTGCAGCGGCTGCGGGGTGCTCAACGCCAGCCGTTTCACCCTGAGCACGGGAGCTCCCGAGTTTGATGCTGGCGGCGCCTTAGAGAGCTACCGCGTTCAAGGCGGTGCTATTCGCCTGGACGGCGCTGGCCTGGACAGCCGCACGGCTGACTACACCGCCCTGATCACCCGCTCCATACAGCTCAACGCTGGCCTATGGGCCCAGCAACTGCAGGGGAGCATTGGCGCTGCCTCCGTGCCGGCTGACGGTAGCGCGGCTGTCTCCCTGCCTGGCGCGGCGGCGCCTCCGGCCTTTGCCCTGGATGTATCGGCCCTGGGCGGGATGTACGCCGGCAAGATCACCCTGATAGGCACCGAACACGGCTTAGGCGTCCGTCATGCTGGCGCCATGACGGCCCAGTCCGGTGAACTGGTGGTCACGGTGGATGGCCGCCTAGACAACAGTGGTCGCCTGCAAGCGGCCACAGACACGCACCTGAACGCGACACAGGGGGTTGGCAACAGCGGCCTGATCAGTGCTGCCCAGACCCTGCACCTGCACACTCAGGCCGACATTGACAACCGCAGCGGCACCCTCAACGCCGCTCGACTGGACCTGAGCGGCGCCACCCTGGACAACCGCGGCGGTCGCCTGGAACAAACCGGCGCCCAACCCCTATCCATCCAAGCCCAGCAGTTCGACAACCAAGCCCAAGGCCGCCTGGGAGCTGTGGAGGGGCCGTCTATCGGGCAGCCTCCCTCCACGGACCTGCCCACCGGCCCCAGCGCCCCTCCCGTCGCCGTTGAGCCTCCTGGCAGCCCCCCCCCCTTCCGTTGCCATTGAACCTCCTGGCAACGACACCTCCCCCCTGCCTGCGTCCCCCCCTGCCATCTCCCTGCTGGCCGACGGTCGCCTGACCCTAGAGAGTGACATTGACAACCGCGGCGGCCTCATCACGGCTGGCGGCGCCATCAACGCCACCCTGAGCGGCCTGGACAACCGCCACGGCCACGCCGCCCTGAACCAACTGACCCTGCAAGGCCAAGGGTTGGATAACCGTCACGGCATCCTGCACCTTGCAGCAGAGGCCCTCATTCACAGCCAAGTGGTCAACAACGCCGCTGGGCAACTCCAAGCCAGCGGCGCCCTGGACCTGAACACCCAACAGTTCAACAACCGTGGCGGCCAATTCCTCCACACCGGCCCCCAGGCGGCCCACCTGCGCATTGATGGCCTACTGGACAACCAACACGGCGTGCTGGCCAGCGCGGCTAACGCTCTGACCCTGCAGACCGGGCAACTTACTAATGACGCCGGCCAACTTCAGGCCAGCGGCGCCCTGGCCCTGAACACCCAACAGTTCAGCAACCGTGGCGGCCAATTCCTCCACACCGGCCCCCAGGCGGCCCACCTGCGCATTGATGGCCTACTGGACAACCAACACGGCGTGCTGGCCAGCGCGGCTAACGCTCTGACCCTGCAGACCGGGCAACTTACTAATGACGCCGGCCAACTTCAGGCCAGCGGCGCCCTGGACCTACAGACCCACCAGCTCAACAACCGTGGCGGCCAACTCCTCCACACCGGCCCCCAGGCGGCCCACCTGCGCATTGGTGGCCTGCTAGACAACACCACTGGCACCCTATCCAGCACCGGCAGCGCCCTCACCCTCAACGCCACCACCCTGGATAACAGCGGCGGCACCGTACAGCACAGCGGGCAGGGGTCCCTGCAGATCGACGCCGCCACCCTTTTCGGCCCCGGCGGCACCCTGAGCAGCCAAGGCGCCCTGAGCATCACCGGCACCCAGACCGACCTGAGCCAAGGCACCACCTGGGCCCAGCACGTGAGCATCCGTACCGGCGTCCTCAGCACCGCCGGCGGCCAACTTACCGCCCAGTCAGACCAAGCCCTCCAACTGGAGGCCCGCACCCGCCTGGACAACCGTGGCGGCAGCATCGCCACCAACGGCGTGCTGGACCTACACACCGCCACCCTGGATAACCGCGGCGGCACCCTGCACAGCACCGGCCCCGGCGCCAGCCGCCTGGAGGCCACCCAAGCCCTAGACAACCGCGGCGGCCATCTATTGCTCACTGGCCCGGCCACCCTGACCACCGGCACCTGGGACAACACCCAAGGCCAGCTGCTGCTCAGCGGCCCTGGCACCCTGCACGCCAGCACCCTGGACAACCGCGGCGGCGTCCTGCACACCGCCACCGGTCTGCTGGACCTGCACGTTACTGGCACCCTCAACAACCAAGACAACGGCACCCTGTCCAGCGGCCAAGACCTGCGCCTGAGCGCGGCCACCGTGTTCAACCAACACGGCACCCTGGACGCGGCCGGCGCAGCGCAGCTGCACCTGAGCGGCCTGCTGGACAACAGCGCCGGCCTGCTGCAGAGTCGCGAAGCCCTCTGGCTCAGCAGCGCCGGCCTGACCAACCGCGCCGGCACCCTGAGCGGCGCCCAAGTGACCCTGTACACCCAAAACCAACCCTTGGACAACCGCGGTGGCCGCCTGGGCAGCACCAGCGGCACCGTGACCCTGCACAGCGGCGTCCTAGACAACCGTGCCGGCCTGGTGCAAGCGGCCACTGCCCTGCGCATCGACACCGGCCCGCACCTTCTGGACAACAGCGCCGGCGGCGCCCTACTGGCTGGCGGCGCCCTCGACCTGCGCAGCGCCACCCTAAACAACCACGGCGGCCAAGTATTCTCCCAAGCCGCCACCCAGCTGCACAGCACCCACATTGACAACACCGCTGGCGGCCAACTTGGCGGCGCCAACGGTCTCCAGATCGACGCCCACACCCTGAGCAACACCGGCGGACGCCTGCACAGCGGCGCGGATGCGCGCCTGCACCTAGACAACCGCCTGGACAACCACGACGGCCTGATCAGCGCCGCCGGGGCCCTGGCGATCACCACCACCACCCTGGACAACCGAACGACCCCTGCGGCCCCGGACCCTGGCTCCCGCCCCCGTGACACCGCCGCCCCGGCCACCGGCCTGCACGCCACCCACCTGCAGATCGACAGCACCACCCTGGATAACCGCGATGGCCACCTCAGCGCTGCCCAAGACATCGCCCTGACCCTACGCGGCGCCCTGCAGAACACCGCCGGACGCCTCACTGCCGGCGGCACCCTACAGCTGAGTGCCGCCCAACTGACCAACCAAGCCGGCACCCTGCTGAGTGGCGGCGCCCAAAGCCTGCACCTGAGCGCCTTCAGCGGCGCCGGCCTGCTGCATGCTGGCACCGCCCTGACCCTGGCCCTGCAGGAAGGTCTGGACAACGGCGGCACCCTCAGCGCCGCCGGCCTGCTCACCGTGCGTACCGCCGGGGCCCTGCACAACCGCGGCCTTATCCAGGCGGCGGACCTGACCCTGCACGCCCAGCGCATCGATAACGTGGCCACCGGGCAGATGGCTGCCAGCGGCCAAGCCCAGCTCAGCGCCGCGGACACCTTCAGCAACGCCGGCCTGCTGCACACCGGCGACCTGACCCTGCACGCCCAGCGCATTGACAACGCTGCCACCGGGCAGATGGCTGCCAGCGGCCAAGCCCAGCTCAGCGCCGCGGACACCTTCAGCAACGCTGGCCTGCTGCACACCGGCGACCTGACCCTGCAGGCCCGCACCATTGACAACGCTGCCACCGGGCAGATGACTGCCAGCGGCCAAGCCCAACTCACCGCGACCGAGACCCTCACCAACAGCGGCCTGCTTCAGGGCCGTGACCTGACCCTGCACGCCCAGAACATCGATAACGTGGCCACCGGGCAGATGGCTGCCAGCGGCCAGGCCCAACTCACCGCGACCGAGACCCTGAGCAACAGCGGCCTGCTTCAGGGCCGTGACCTGACCCTGCAGGCCCAGCGCATCGATAACGTGGCCACCGGGCAGATGGCTGCCAGCGGCCAAGCCCAACTCACCGCCACCGCGACCCTGAGCAACAGCGGCCTGCTTCAGGGCCGTGACCTGACCCTGCACGCCCAGCGCATCGATAACGCTGCCGCCGCCCAGATCCTTGCCAGCGGCCAAGCCCAGCTCAGCGCCGCGGACACCTTCAGCAACGCCGGCCTGCTGCACACCGGCGACCTGACCCTGCAGGCCCGCACCATTGACAACGCTGCCACCGGCCAAATCACCGCCAGCGGCCAGGCCCAACTGACCGCCACTGCGACCCTGAGCAACCGCGGCCTGATTGATGCGGCCACCACCCACCTCCAGGCCGCCACCCTCGACAACATTGGCACCGCGCGCCTCTACGGCGACCACCTCGCCCTCCAGGCCCAGACCCTCACCAACCGCGATGAATCCACCGCCGGCCAGACCCACGCCGCCACCATTGCCGCCCGCGAACGCCTGGACATTGGCGCGGCCACCGTGCGTAACAGCGGCGCCGCCCTGATCTACAGCGCCGGCGATGCCGCCATTGGCGGCACCTTGGATAGCGATCGCCACGCCACCGGCAGCGCCACCCTGCTGGACAACCGCAGCGCCACCATTGACGTGGACGGCGCCTTGGACATCACCACCACCACCCTCAACAACATCCGCGACAACGTCCACCTCACCCAGGCGCCCGGCGTGAGCACCACCGTACGCATGTCCCAACCGGCCTGGCGCGACAACCAACGCAACAATGACGCGGACTTCACTCTCACCAGCAACTACGACGCCCACGAGATCTACTACCTCAACCCCAACGACATCCTCCAAGACGAACCCTATACCACCCCGGACGGCTACATCATCCACCGCGCCGTGGTGCGCCTGACCCCGCAGACCAGCGCCTACCTGTATGCCCGCGGCGGCCTGTATGCCGCCCGCGGCCAACGCCAGCGCCTGGACCTGAGCCAGCGCGAAGGCATCGTCGTGCTGTACTACACCGACCGCCAAGACCAACAACCCAACCCCGACCAAGTCCAAAGCGCCGCCCGGCAGGGCAGCGCCTGGGCCGGCCTGGACACCCCCCAAAAAAACGAACGCCAACAAGACGTCCACATCACCTACCAAGACGAAGTCCTGACCTACGACCCGGCCTACGGCACCTGCCGTACCGACTGCGTCCGGCTGATCACCTGGCGTGACTACACCGACCCGGACCACACCCTGACCCACATGCGCCGCGGCCCCACGGATGTCAAAACCAACGAACAGTACCGCCACGCCACCAAGACCACCGTCGACGACATCCTGCAACCGGGCGCTGGCGCCGCGGCGCTGATCCAATCTGGCGGCGCCATGTTCGTCCAGGTCGACCGCCTGGCCAACCACTACGCCGACATCCTTGCCGGTGGCGACCAGACCATCGTTGGCCTGCCGCCACACCCGCCCAAGGACCCCGAAAAAGCCCCGGAGTACAGCAAAGCCAGCCTCATCGACAACCTCACCGCTGAACTGTCGCGCACCACGCAGTTCAACAACATCAGCTACACCTACGCCGGCGCCGCCGAGACCTGGACCATGCCGTCCCAGCGCTACACCATCGGCCAAATTGGCGGGCGCATCACCAGCGGCGGCCACCAATACATCGCCGCCGTGGATGTCAACAACCGCCTGCAATCCCTGCATACCACCACCCACGTCGAACACCCACCCCTGGGCGACCTGCACACCAGCCCCCCGATGCCGCTGATGCCCGAGCTCACCCCGGCTCCGACCACGGACCAGTCTGCCGAGGAGCCCGCCTTATCCGTGGAGAGCCAGCTCCCGCTGACCATCCCCGACACCACCCTGCAGGACCTGGCGGACGCCCGCCTACCGACCCTGCACACCGACAACGCCCCGATCAGCGTGGCTGCCCCGTCCTGGGCCACCGCGACCACCGTTCCTGGCCCCCTGATCCTGCCCAACAACCGCCTGTTTACCGTCCATCCCGACGCCGCCAGCCTCATCGTCACCGACCCACACTTTAGCGGCGGCAGCGACCGGACCACCGCCGACCGACAACTTCAGGCCCTGAACGACCCCCTGGCCAGCATGCACAAACGCCTTGGCGACGGCTTTTACGAACAACGCCTGATCCGCGAACAAATCGCCCAACTCACCGGGCGGCGCTTGCTGGACGGCTACGCCAACGACGACCAACAATACCGCGCCCTGCTGGACGCCGGCGTCACCGTTGCCCAGCACTACGGCCTACGCCCCGGCATCGCCCTGAGCGCTGACCAAATGGCCCAACTCACCAGCGACATCGTCTGGCTGGTGGAACAACCCGTCACCCTGCCCAACGGCACCAGCACCACCGCCCTGGTGCCCCGTGTCTACCTACGCCCGCGCCGCGGGGACCTGAAGACCGACGGCGCCCTCATGGCCGGTGCCCGCCTCACCATGGACCTATCGGGCACCCTCACCAACACCGGCACCCTCACCGGGCGCGACCGCCTCACGATTGACGCGGACAACATCCACCAAGAAGGCGGCCAGATGGACGCCGACCACGTCAAAGTGCATACCAAAGACACCCTCACCGACATTGGCGGCACATTCAGCGCCCGCAGTTCACTGGATGTCACCGCCGCTGGCGGCCTGATAGCCCGCAGCACCACACGCGGCTACAGTACCTCAGGCCAACGTCACTTCAGCCGCACCGAAATCGACCGTCCATCGACCTTTCGCGTCACCGGCCCCGGCGGCACCCTGCACGTGACTTCCGACAAAGACATGACCCTGCAAGGCGTCACTTTCAGCAACACCGGCCCGGGCGGCACCAGCAGCGTCACCGCCGCCGGCAAACTCAACATGGCCACCGTGGCCGTGGGCGAAACCAACACCGCCACCCTAGGACCGGGCAACAGCATCCACAGCACCCGCGACAGCGAAGTAGGCACCCGTATTACTGGCACTGGCAACGTCACCATCAAAGGCGAGGGTGGCGTCATCGGGCGTGCCGTGACCCTGGACAGCCGCCAAGGCAAGCTGAACATCAGTTCTGCTGACGGCACCGTGGCCCTGGTGGCCGGCCAAGAACGGCGCAGCGGCCAAGAAGAACGCACCAGCCGGCGCAGCGGCCTATGGGGCTCCAGCCGTAGCCACAGCACCGCCAGCAGCCAAGACACCATTGCCCTGGGCAGCGTCCTGGGCGGCACCAAGGTCACCGTCACAGGCGACAAGGTTTACAGCGTTGGCACCGACTTTATAGCCGATGGCAACCCCCACATTGAAGGCACCCACGGCGTGGGCATGTTCGGCGCCCAAAACACCCACAGCTCCAGCTACAGCACCACCCAGCGCCGCAGCGGCGTGTTCGGTTCTGGCGCCGGCTTCACCGTGGGCTCCCAAAAAGCCAGCCAACAAGGCAGCCACCACGCCACCTACTTGACCGGCAACACCGTGGCCGCCCTCAATGGCAACATCTTCATCTCCTCCAGCAAAGGCGCCGTCCAGGCCCCTGGCATCGACCTGATTGCCCCGGAAGGCAACATTGACATCCACGGCAAAAAAGTAGCCATTGTCGAAGCCCGTGAGACCGAGCACACCACTCAGGAAACTAAGTTTCGCCAAAGCGGCCTGACCGCGAGCCTGAGCAATCCAGCGATTGCGGCCTTCCAAACCACCCAGCACATGACAGCGGCCGCCGGGCGGACCTCCACCCCCCGCCTCCAGGCCCTAGCGGGAATCACCGCCGCCCTGGCCGCCAGAAACGCCGTAGATGCCATCGGCAGCGACCCCAAGGTCCTGGGCGGCGTAAACCTCACGGCGACCCTGGGCACCACCCAATACCACAGCACCACCACCACCCACAGCGACCGCGCCGTTGCATCCACCCTCCACGCCGGCGGCAACATCACCATCAGCGCCACCGGCGCCGGTGAACAGTCCACCCTGACCCTGAGCGGCACCCAGATCAGCGCTGGCAACGTCACCCACCTCAAAGCCGATGGCGACCTTGTCATGGCGGCGGCCAAAAACACCGAACAGATGACCCGCGACAGCCGCGGCAGCGGTCACGGCGTGGGAGTGGCGGTGAACCTGGGCACCGGCGGCGCCAGCGCCGGCTTCACCGTCCAGGGCAGCGCCTCCAAAGGCAGCGGCGCCAGTACCGATGTCACCTGGACCAACACCCGCGTGCAGGGCGGTCGCTTGCTGGTGCTGGAATCTGGGGGCAACACCATCCTACGCGGCGCCGTGGCCAGCGCCCCCCAGCTGATGGCCACCATTGGCGGCAACCTAGACATCGAAAGCCTCCAAGACACCCACCAGTACCGCAGCAAAGATCAAAGCATCGGCGGCAGCTTCACCGCTGGGGTTGGTGTTTCTGGCAGCGCCCACCTCAACCATCACACCATCCGCAGCGACTACAGCAGCGTTACCGAACAAAGCGGCCTGCTGGCTGGTGATGGGGGCTTTCAAGTGACCGTGGGCGGGCACACCACCCTGATGGGCGGCCTGATCACCTCCAGCGCCGCCGCCGCCCAAGCGGGCCTGAACGTCCTGGACACCGCCACCCTGAGCGAAACAGCGCTGGACAACCACGCCTCCTACAGCGCCAGCCACGTGAGCCTAGGCGGCGGCTACAGCCGCGGCCCCGGCGGCGTGGGGACCGACCAACAAGGCCGCGCCGCCACCGCAGAACAGGTGCCTGGCACCCAACTGCCGGGCTATCACGGCGTGAGCGTGGCTCCCCCCGGCGTCATCAACGCCCGCGACGCCAGCCACAGCACCACCCAAAGCGGCATCAGCGCTGGCGCCATCACCATCCGTGACCAAGCCGGCCAACAGGCCCGCACCGGGCAGACCGCCGCCGAGACCATCGCCGCCCTCAACCACGACGTGCTCACCGGCCAAGACACCAGCCACACCCTGCAGCCGATCTTCAACGAACAAGAGATCAAAGCCGGCTTTACCATCGTCAGCGGCCTACAGCGCGAAGTCGGCACCTTTATTAACAACCGCGCTCAAGAAGCCACCCAAACCCAACAGGCCCTAGACAGCGAACGCGCCAAACCCGAACACCAACGTGACCCGGCCCTGATCGCGGCCCTACAACAGCGCCTCCAAGACAACGCCACTTGGGCCCCCGGCGGCACCTATCGGCAAATCACTACCGCCTTAGCCGCCGGCATCAGTGGCAATGCCAGCGCTGCCACGCGCGAGGTAGCTAACACCATGCTGGTGAACTACGTACAGCAACAAGGCGCCTCCTATATCGGTCACCTGGTCGCCAACGGGCAACTCACCGAAGGCACGCCCTTACACGCGGCCTTGCATGCCATCGTGGCGTGCGCCGGTGCTGCGGCCAGCCAGCAAGGCTGCGGCAGCGGGGCCACGGGCGCGGCGGCCTCCAGCGTACTCACCGGTTTATTCAGCGCCACCACGCCCGATGAAACCGCCCAGCAGCGTGAAGCAAAACGCAACCTGATTCTTTCCCTGGTCACGGGCATTGCCAGCGCCGGCGATGCCCATGCAGCCAGCGCCACCCATGCAGCCACTGCGGCGCTGGATAACAACTGGCTTGCCACCCAGCAAAACGCGCAAATGAATCAGGAGCTTGCAGCGGCCAATGGCCTCTTGGAATCGCTGCAAGTGGCGGCCAAATGGGGTTCCATTTATGCAAGACAAGAAGGATTAACGGGCGTTGGATTAGTCAAAGGCTTAGCCGAATCAGGCCTCAGCGATATTCAAGGACTGGTGCAATTTCTCTCCAACCCCATGGCTGGCCTTCGTGGCCTGAAGGAGCTGATCACCAACCCAGAAGTACGCCAGCAATTAAGCGACAGCGTTTTTCAGGAGATAGATCACAAGATTGATCGCATGCAGACGGCCCTGACCGTTGGAGGTAATCAGCATGCCGAGCAATACGGTCGCGATCTTGGCACCCTGGTCTGGGATATTGGTTCAGTTGTCTTGGGGGTGGGCGGTGTGGCCAAAGGCGGCGCGGCCCTTACCAACGTAGGCATCAATCTGAGTAAAGATGTCTTGGAAGGCATGGCCGCGTCTAAGGCCTATCAGCTGGGCCGTGCGGAGGCGATTGCCAGTGCGCAACAAGCTCAGCACTTCTATCGAGATGGTGCCGCTTACCTCTTGCCGGCAGAAATCAGAACAACCAGTGGTGTGGTCATCAAGGCTAATCCTGATAAGACCACCACGGTGCTCGGAACCTTTAAAAATGACACTGATCGCATCATCACGGAACTGAGCTTGCCCAAGTCAATGATTATTGATGGCCCCACACAACCTGGCTCGTTTAATTTACTGAATACCCCAGATAGTCTGTACGCCGCATTAGGCCCAGAGAAATTCTGGCAACAGGTCAATAAACCCTTCCTTGATGCCGCTATAAAAAGAGGAGATGACATTGTGCTGGCAACAACGCCAAACTACGACCGCTTTATTCCAAACTCCAAGGAATTAGGAAATATTTATAGACTAGATGGAACCCTGACTGGCTTTGGCCGTGAAATGGAGTATCTCGGAAAACATGGATATGTTTATGACGCAGCTACAGGAAAAATGGTGAAGCCATGAGCAATCAATCTTTCACAGTGGAAACAGTGGAAAAATACTGGTTAAAACAAGTTGAATGTCATCGCAAGTTTGCTGAGTTTGGTTTTGTTGAAAGTTATCCTGTAGATCCAAGGGGAAGACTGAAAGAAGCCGAGTTTTCATCAAAGCATTTCATTTTTGTCATTGGCATTGATCTGCTTCTGAATGAGCCATATGGACAAACCCTTGATGCGGACACCCGGATGACGGTGCCGGAACTGGGATTAGCGCTGTGTTATTTTTTGCCAGAGATTGACACCCTCATCGCTCGATATGAGGGTAATCGATATGAGGGTAAAGACAATATAGAGCAGTACTTCGACGTCACGGTTGCTTTATATCGAGAAAATCCCTGGGTGATTCACTCCAAGGCGTGGACATTAGATCAAGAATTTCTTGATGCCATTAAAAAAACTCAACAATGGGTTTATAACGAAATGCGGGGTGGAATGCGACCTTTAAAGCGCTGGGAATTTAAAAGAAGGCTGCATTCATACCGTAAGCCAGAGACGCAGATTCCAAGTGAGGTGCGTTAGAAAAATCATGCATTGAGTAAAAGAACTAAATCTGAGCTGCGCTGCCGCCCAAGGGTAGGGCGGCGGTAGCCTGACCCGGCCCTGATCGCGGCCCTACAACAACGCCTCCAAGACAACGCCACTTGGGACGTAGGCGGCACCGGCAGAACGATTGTGACCGCCCTGAACCTGGCCGCCGGCAGCCACGTGACCGGCAGCGCCACCCAAATGCTTCAAGGCGCTGCGGTCAACTACCTGCAAAGCCTAGGCGCCAGCCAAGTCAAAACACTGGCCGACCAACTAGACAGCGAACCAGCCCGTGCGGCCCTGCAAGGCCTGCTGGGCTGCGCTGGTGCTGCCGCCCAAGGCCAAGGGTGCGGCGCCGGCGCGACTGGCGCGGCGGCGGCCGTGGTCATCAATAACCTACTGGACCGCGCCACCGGCGCCGACGTCGCCAGCCTGAGCGCCGCGGAAAAACAACAGCGCACCGATACCGTCACCAGCCTGGTGGCCGGCATCACCGCTGCCGCCGGTGGCGACGCGGCGGTGAGCAGTGCAGCAGCCCGCCTAGAAACCGAAAACAACGCGGTCTTCGTCCCCGTGCTTATTGGGGCCCTTTGGTTAGCCGATAAAGGCCTGACCGCCTATGACGCCTGGCAAGACATCAAAGCGATTCGTTCAGGGGAAAAGACCATAGAACAAGTGGCCCTAGAAAAAGGCGAGGAATACATCGCCTCGGTGATGATCGGCAACCTGGCCAAATACGGCGTGAGAGCGGCCAAAATCGGCGGTCGCTGGATCTCCGGCAAAGCCGATGACATTGCCAAAGCCGAGAAACAAGCCCTTGATCAAATTGCACACAATCCTAAAGGGCCGGATTTAACCTCAAAGCCGCTTGGCAGTGTTCTGGCGCAGCAGCAAAAAAAGCGATTTGACGAGTTCAAAGATTTCTTTGGCAAGCGTAACTCAAAGGATGAATTAGTCGTTGCAGGCATAGAGGTAAAAATCACCCCGCGCGGCTCTTCAGGGGGAAGTAATAGGAGTGGGACGACTAAGGTGTTGGATTCGCAGAAGTTAACCGATCAGAACATCAGAGACTATGCACAGCAATTAGCCGGAGATGTCCCTTTAAAGCAGGTGAGTCCAGGTGTTTATATGGCTAAACTCAGTGATGGAACTAGGGTGCATTTGAGGTCTGTTTCTTCTTCACAAAAAGAGACCGCAGCGAGGTGGACTATTCAAGTATTAGACAATCCATCTCTGAAGGGTGTTGTAAATCAAAGATCTGTTGAACTTAAATTTAGGTGATAGGTGATTTTGTGTTAACCCAAGAGCAGATAGATTTTATTGCTGACAGTGACAGGGCAGGGGAGCCTTTGCATTTTCTTTGGTTTCATATAGGGGATGCGTATGGACTTTCTACTGATCAAGCGGAGCCGGATTCATTTGAGGAAAGAAAAAACGATTTCCTGTTTATCATCGGGAAATTAATGGATGAGGGTCACCTTAAGCTTGGTCATAGAAAGGACGAGCGTATCTTGGAGGGTTCCATCGAGGAGCTAGTGGAGCGATTCAGGCAATGTTTTCCTGCTTCAGATGAAGAGATTGATCAGGAAGTGGGAGGACTCTGGTTCTTTACAGATTGTCCATTCGTTGCCGTCTGGGTATTAAAAGGCGTAGGAGAACATGGTGAGGATGATTACGATTGGTGTTTTTGATGATGCTTCAGTAATTGCACTGCCTCTTGAGGTGAGCGGTGTTGCTGCACCCGTGCCGTGTCCCTAAAGGGGGCGGCGCCGGTGCGGGTATTGCCGTCTATCCTGGTGTTTTATTTAAACGTTGTTGAATAAATTTATAGTGTTTTTGATTGGTGTCGCCTAAATAATAAATAGTTTATTTCTGGTATCAATCTAAAACATATCTCGCCCTGCTCCGAAGGGGGAAGTAATAAAGCGGGTCATGTGAAGGTATTTGATTCTCAGGCCTTAACCGACCAGAAAATTAAAAACTATGCACAGGAATTGGCAGGAGACGTCCCTTTAAAGGAGATGAGGCCAGGGATTTATAGGGCCGACCTGAATGATGGAACCATTTTACATTTGAGGTCTGTTTCTTCTTCAAATGAAGTGACAGGAGCAAGATGGACAGTTGTTATAGAAAATAATCCTTCTTTGAGAGAAATTACAAATCGAAAAGTTGAACTTAAATTTAGATGATAGGTGATTTTGTGTTAACTCAAGAGCAGATAGATTTTATTTATGAGGATTTAAGGGCGGGGTTTCATCATGTTTGGGATTATGTAGGGGAGGTGCATGGAGTTTCTTCTGTGGATGTAGATCCGAACTCGTTTGAGGAAAGAAGAAACGATTTCTTCTTTGCATTGGGGAAATTACTTGATGAGGGCAAGCTTAAGCTTGGTCATAGAAAGGACGAGGTTATCATAGAGGGTCCCACCGAGGAATTGGTGGAGCGGTTCAGGCAATGTTTTCCTGCTTCGGATGAAGCGCTAGAGGCAGGACTTTGGTTCTTTGCAGATTGTCCATTCGTTGCAGCCTGGTTGTTTACAAGAGAAGTAGAAGGAGAACCTGATGAGGATGATTACGGGTGGTGTTTTTGATGATGCCTCAGTAATTGCACTGCCTCTTGAGGTGAGCGGCGTTGCTGCACCGGTGCAGCGTCCCTAAGGGGGTGGTGCCGGTGCGAGTGTGACGGTGAATACCCATCAAGGTGTTTTATTCAAGGCTGTTGAATAAAGTAGGGTGTGTTTGGGTCGCGTCGCCTAAATCATCAATGGATTATTTTTGGTTTAAATCTAAAATCAACCCTATCCGGATATAAAGCGGGAAGTCATAAAACGTCGTCAGCGGCCTACAGCGCGAAGTCGGCACCTTTATTAACAACCGTGCTCAAGAAGCCACCCAAACCCAACAGGCCCTAGACAGCGAACGCGCCAAACCCGAACACCAACGTGACCCGGCCCTAATCGCGGCCCTACAACAGCGCCTCCAAGACAACGCCACCTGGGACGTAGGCGGCACCGGCAGAACGATTGTGACCGCCCTGAACCTGGCCGCAGGCAGCCACGTGACCGGCAGCGCCACCCAAATGCTTCAAGGCGCTGCGGTTAACTACCTGCAAAGCCTAGGCGCCAGCCAAGTCAAAACACTGGCCGACCAACTAGACAGCGAACCGGCCCGTGCGGCCCTGCAAGGCCTGCTGGGCTGCGCTGGTGCTGCCGCCCAAGGCCAAGGGTGCGGCGCCGGCGCGACTGGCGCGGCGGCGGCCGTGGTCATCAATAACCTACTAGACCGCACCACCGGCGCCGACGTCGCCAGCCTGAGCGCCGCGGAAAAACAACAGCGCACCGATACCGTCACCAGCCTGGTGGCCGGCATCACCGCCGCCGCCGGTGGCGAAGCGGCGGTGAGCAGTGCAGCAGCCCGGCTGGAAACCGAAAACAACGCGGTCTTCGTCCCCGTGCTCATTGGTGCCCTTTGGTTAGCCGATAAAGGCCTGACCGCCTATGACGCCTGGCAAGACATCAAAGCGATTCGTTCAGGGGAAAAGACCATAGAACAAGTGGCCCTAGAAAAAGGCGAGGAATACATCGCCTCGGTGATGATCGGCAACCTGGCCAAATACGGCGTGAGAGCGGCCAAAATCGGCGGTCGCTGGATCTCCGGTGCAACCGATGTTGTCGCCCGGCGTCAGGCATTGACTGATCAGTTAGCCAAGCGGGCCGATGTCAGCCAGGTCAAACAAATCACCACAGGCAGCAAGAACACTGGTTGGGATAAAGCGGTCAATGGTTCTCTGGAACCTAAGACAGCCTATGTGTTGGATAACGGTCATGGGTATGTGACAGACACAGCAGGCCGAGTAAAAAATGTGCAAGCAGATTTGATTTCAAAAAAGATGGATCGCAATACCTACCAGCAACGCTGTGTCGGTAAATGTGGCGAACTGGGCGATGAAGGCGGGCATTTGATTGCCTCCAGCCTAGGCGGAGCTGGTGATAGGATCAATCTCGTGCCGCAGGCAGAGATTTTGAACCGAAGCGGGTGGAGAAAAATGGAACAACAGTTGCATCAAGCATTGCAGGACGGTAAGTCCGTGAGTGTAAATATTGATGTTTTATATCCGGCCACTGGTGGTGTGAGGCCGAATAAGTTTGTGGTTAAAGCAGAGATTGACGGGAAAAAGATTTCAAGGGAATTTAACCAATGAATCATGAATTTCAAAATGTAGAAGAGGCTTATCAAACAATTGGAGAAGATCTTATAGCCTTTGCAGGTGAGCGTGCTTGGGATGAGGTGGTGGGTAAATATGAGGTTTATTCAAAATTGGTTTCATCTGAATGTTGGTTATTAAAAGACGGGTGTGTGGATAAGAAAAATATCGGTGATTCTGATGGTTTTAGTACTCGTAGTTACTTTGCTGTTTTATATCTTAGAGATGATCTTATAAAGTGCACTGGGCATCGTATCTGGGGTTTGACATTTACTGTCTATCCCACAGGTAAAATCAATATAGATTATGATTACAACAGACCCGAGGATTACGAGGATTATGATGATTACGAAGAGTGCGAAGATATAATCACAGTGGACGAGGTCAAGAAATCTTTGCGTAATTTGTTTGGATAAGCATCAAGGCCGCTGGTGATATGGTGTTGCCAGCGGCTAGTTAAATCAGCCCAATCATGAATGAGTGATTGCAGGCGTGGAGTTCAAAGCCATCCCGTATGACCCCAAAGTGAAAGGGGGAAGTAATAAAGCGGGTAATGTGAAGGTGTTTAAATCAGAGGCCTTAACTGATCAGGATATTAAAAACTACGCGCAGCAATTAGCCGGAGATGTGCCTTTAAAGCAGGTCAGCCCAGGGGTTTATCTGGCTAAACTCAGTGATGGAACCAGTGTGCGTTTGAGGTCTGTGTCTTCTTCAGAAGCAGCGACTAAAGCGAGGTGGACGATTGATATAGAAGATAATCCTTCTTTGCGAGAAATTACAAATCAAAGAGTTGAACTTAAATTTAGGTGAGAGGTGATGTGATGTTGACTCAAGAACAGATAGATTTTATTTATGAGGATTTGGGGGGGGGGTTAATTTATCTTGGAGTTATATAGGGAATGCCTATGGAGTTTCTGCTGCGCAAGTAGATCCGGACTCGTTTGAGGAAAGAAAAAACGATTTCCTGTTTTTATTGGGTAAATTACTTGATGAGGGCAAGCTGAAGCTTGCCAAAAAAGGTGAATTTATTACGGGCACCATCGAAGAATTAGTCGATCTATTTAGAAAAGCGTTTCCTGCTTCAGATGAAGGACTCGAAGTCGGAATTTGGTTTTTTACAGATGAGTGTCCGGCAGGAGCGGTATGGGTGTTTAAAGGAGAAGGCGAAAATGGAGAAGATTATTATGAGTGGACGTGAGGTTGTTTGATTGGCTTGACACTGCGTCAGTGAAATCATTAAACGCGATGGATTTTCTTCTTTTAGGTGCTTGCATGCGATGTTGCTGCAAGCATCGCTGTTGAATCGAAGCAATGTCAATGTCAAAGCCACCCCGTATGACCCCAAAGTGAGAGGGGGAAGTAATAGGAGCGGCACGACTAAGGTATTTGATTCCCAGGTCTTAACGGATCAGGATATTAAAAACTATGCACAGCAATTAGCCGGAGATGTGCCTTTAAATCAGGTAAGCCCAGGGGTTTATCTGGCTAAACTCAGTGATGGAACCAGTGTGCGTTTGAGGTCTGTGTCTTCTTCAGAAGCAGCGACTAAAGCGAGGTGGACGATTGATATAGCAAATAATCCTTCTTTGATGGAGATTACAAATAAAACAGTCGAACTTAAATTTAGGTGATAGGTGATTTTGTGTTAATCCAAGAGCAGATAGATTTTATTTGTGACAGTGAAGGACAGCCTTTGCATATTCTTTGGGAGTATGTAGGGAGGGCACATGGAGTTTCTGATACTCAAGTGGATCTGGACTCGTTTGAGGAAAGAAAAAACGATTTCTTGTTGATCATCGGGAAATTACTTGATGAGGGTCGTTTCAAGCTTGGTAATAGAAAGGACGGACTTATCATGGAGGGTCCCACCGAGGCGTTGCTAGAGATGTTTGGAAGCTGTTTTCCTGCTTCGGATGAAGCGCTATTGAATGGAATTTGGTTAGTGATCGACGAGTGTCCATTCGTTGCCGTCTGGGTATCGAAAGGAGTAGGAGATCATGGTGAGGATTATTACGATTGGTGTTTTTGATGATGCCTCATTGACTGCACTGCCTCTTGAGCTGAGCGGTGTTAATCCACTGGTGCCGCGTCCCTAAAGGGGGCGGCGCCGGTGCGAGTGTGACGGTGAATACCCATCCTGGGGTTTTATTCAAGGCTGTTGAATAAAATAGGGTGTGTTGTTAATTAGCGTCGCCCGAATGATCATTGATGGCCCCACACAACCTGGTTCGTTTAATTTACTGAATACCCCAGATAGTCTGTACGCCGCATTAGGCCCAGAGAAATTCTGGCAACAGGTCAATAAACCCTTCCTTGATGCCGCTATAAAAAGAGGAGATGACATTGTGCTGGCAACAACGCCAAACAAAGCCCCTTTTAATCCAGATCGAAAGAAATCAGGAAACATTTATGGACCAGATGGAACCCTGACCGGCTTTGGACGTGAAATCGAGTATCTCAAAAAGAATGGATATGTTTATGACGCAGCTACAGGAAAAATGGTGAAACTATGAGCAATCCATCCCCCACAGTGGAAAAAGACTGGTTAAAACAAGTCGCATGCCATCGCAAGTTTGCTGAATTTGGCTTTGTTGAAAGTCACCCTGTACATCCACACGGAAGAGTGAAAGAAGCACGCTTCTCATCAAAGCACTTTATTTTTGTTATTAGCATTGATCTGCTTCTGAATGAGCAATCTGGTCAAACCCTTGATGCGGACACCCGGATGACGGTGCCGGAACTGGGATTAGCGCTGTGTTATTTTTTGCCAGAGATTGACAGCCTCATCGCCCGATATGAGGCTGCAAAAAATGTAGAACAGTACTTCGACGTCACGGTTGCTTTATATCGAGAAAATCCCTGGGTGATTCACTCTAAGGCGTGGACATTAGATCAAGAATTTCTTGATGCCATTAAAAAAACCGAACAATGGGTTTATAAAGAAATGCATGGTAAAACGCATCCTTTAAAGCCCTGGGAATTTGAAAGAAAACTGCATTCATACCGTAAGCCAGAGACGCAGATTCCAAGTGAGGTGCGTTAGAAAAATCATGCATTGCATTGAGTAAAAAAACTAAATCTGGCCGACGCGGCCCGCCCATGCCATGCACCAAGAGGGCGGTCGTGTCGATTTTTAAACCGCTGTGGTGTCTGCGTGAGCGGTGTGGTTTCGTTTGGTTGGGCAATGCTTCGATCCAAGCGTTTGATTTGTCCACGTGTAAACCGTTGCTCTGTAATGGTCGTGTTTGTGGCCTTTGCGGACTTCGGGTGCATTCAGGAGAAAAAGGACGGCGGCCTAGAATGGGGCCGGATGCCAAAGTCCGCAGGCTTCCGTACGAATCCCCGCGAACACGCGGGAACCGGGGTGATCTGGCAAGAAAAAAACCCCAACCGAGAACGATTGGGGTTTAGTGATTGGTGGAGGTGGGCGGAATCGAACCGCCGTCCGAAAGTACTCCATCCCCGGCCCTACATGCTTATCCTGCCGTTAAATCTTGCCGCCGGGCAGCACGACAGGCAAAGCGCACCCGGAAACCAGTCTGCTGGATTTAACGGATGGTGGGCAGACGGCCAGCATCAGCGATTCCGTGATGATGACTCTACGCTGCGAGCACGGATACAAGCAGTTTCGAGGCTTAGGCCTTAAGCGGCCAGAGCGTAGTTGTCTTCGTTGGCAACTATAAGTGTGCTGCTGGATTTACGAGGAAAGCGGCCCCCTCGGCATGCACCAAGCGATTTTGTGACCCCCGTCGAAACCAGTGCACCCCCGGTGATGCGATGAACCACAACGGTTCAGAGTGTCTTGCTGAGCAGACGTTGGCTAGAAGTGCGCTAGGTCGGCAGATTCTATGGGATCGAGGTTGAATTGTCACTCAGTGCTCTGCTTGTTGTTGCAGGGTGATGGGTTTAATGAAGGGGCTGTCGTGACGGGTTTAACAGGTTGATATGAGGGTGGTGAATGCGTCCTGTGCGTAGGAGTTTTAATTTTTTTAAGGAGTGATCCAACTCTATGGTGCGTTCTAAAGAACAGCGAAGTTGAATGGGCATATCGGGATGTTAAGGTGTGCGTTGGGCGAACGTGTCTGGTGGCTTGTCTGCTCGCCTGTGGGCATTGTCTGGTCAGTGAAAGGGGCTGTGTGCGCTGTTCACGGGGAATGTGTCCTTAATATTGTTCTCTTTGGATGTATCGCCATCTTGTTGTCATGCCATGCGCTGTATTGATGGGTGGATTGCGCAGCCTGCGGTGATCGCCATCCAGCATCACTGTGCTGTGTGCGCTTTGGAATGCGTAGGAGTCAAGTACAGACTTTTGAGCACACGCCCTGTTGAGAACATGGTGCTGCTGTTGGATCGCCTTTTAGGGGGTGCTGAGGGTAAGCAGTCCCGGTATGTGCCATCTATGGCAATGCGTTGCATGTGCTCTTTAACGTATATGGGTGTGATGTATCAGCTCTGGGCAGAGCGATGCAGCAGGTAGAAATATCGGTCGGAGAAGGGTGGTGGATGTCATTTGTTTGCGCCGGTTTGATTGACTTGACGTGCATCATGCGCTGCAGCGGTCATGAATGTGGTGGGTGATGTGTGTTGGATGTTTTCCCACTTTTGATGGGGTGCTCTCAAGGTTGATGTTGGTGACGTCTATAGTGATGTCACGCAGCTGGTTGCCGACGCTGTGCGTGGTTTATGGTGTCTTGTCCCGTATTGATGAATGGGAGTACCTATTGATACGGAAGACGTAGGCATGTTCGCCTACTGGCGTGTTGGGCAGATGCAGGTGCAGGCCGTCGTTGTGTTGTTCAAATGGCACTGTGCGGTTGTCTGCCAGCAGCGTTACGCTGGACACGTTGTCGGATGCTTTGATGGAGTGGATCACTGCGTGGCCGTTTGTCGGCCATCCCAATTCGATCGCGTATAGGGAATTGCCGTGCACGGTGAAACGGAAGTCTGCCGCGGTATAGGGTTTGGTTTTGGTGTCTTGGAACGTGCCGCTGGCGACTTCAGTGGGACCTTCGCCATAGGTACGCCAGGGTTGCGTGTCGTAGATAGCTTCACCGTTGATGTTCAGCCATGTGCCGATGTTGAGCAGGATGTTGCGTTCGTTGTCTGGGATGCTGCCGTCGGCGCGTGGACCGATGTTGAGCAGCAAGTTGCCGTTCTTGGCGACGACGTCAGCGAGCATGTGGATGATGAAGGCGGGTGACTTATAGCTGTCGTTTTCGATGTATCCCCAGGAGGTATTGCTGATTGAGGTGTCGGTTTGCCAGTGGGTGGGATGGATGCCAGTGAGTTGGCCACGCTCGATGTCCAAGGTGCCGGCGCCATCAGGGAATGCGCCGAGTTTGTAGTTGACCACGACGCCGCATGGAGAGGGTGGTGTGCTGGAAGAGGTCAGGTGTGTCACGTGGATTGATGTGGCGGGCTCAAGCGATGTGGCGGGAACTGTGGTGTTGCTGTGGGTTTTCAAGGAGTGATGCGGTGGGCGTCCCTCAGCTGAGGGTGTGTTTTGAATGGTGATGCCGCAGGAATGTTGAGCTGCGCCGTGGTTGTAGTAGTAGGCCAGCATGGTGGGCAGTGTATTGCGGAATGTCGGGTGCGCAATCCACCAGTCGAAATAGATCAGTTCGGGGGAGTAGCGGTCGATCAGTTCTATCGTGCGCGCCAACCAGTCGTTGAGCCAGGCTTGGGAAACGGGTGTCCAGTCGTTGGCGACGTCTTCGTCGTTCTTGCCTGCCAAGCGCATCTGTGCTGGGCCGTATAAATCGGCGTAGCGTGGATCGTTGACATCTGAGTCAAACTGACGGCCACCGTCAAAAAACCAATTGTGTTCGGCGCGGTGGGAGGATAGGCCGAAGTGTAGACCTTCGGCTCGGATTGCTTTGGATAGGTCGCCAAGCAGATCACGTTTGGGACCGATCTTTACTGCGGTCCAGTCCGAAAGGTGTGAGTCGTACAACGCAAATCCGTCATGGTGTTCGGCCACTGGGACCACATAGCGGGCACCTGCCTGTTTGAAGAGCTTGGCCCAGGCCTTTGGGTCAAACTTGGATGCGGTGAACTGCGGTATCAACTCTTTGTAGCCGAATGTGGTGTGCGGGCCGTAGCTGGCAAGATGGTGCTGATATTCCTTCGAGCCCTTTTGATACATGTTGCGTGAGTACCACTCACTGCCGAATGCGGGGACGGAGAAGACACCCCAGTGGATGAAGATGCCGAACTTTGCGTTGTTGTACCAATCGGGGGAGCGGTATTGTTGCAGCGATGTCCAGTCGGGGCGGAACGGTCCGTGTGTTGCACCATCGTGTGCAGTGTGTACGAGATGATTGCGTTCAGACGCGTATTGAGCGGTGGCTTGCAGCCACTGTTGATCGAGTTGCTCAGGGGAGGCAGTGGTTGCGGTTGGTGTTTGGGTTGCAAATGTGGACAGCGGCAATAGGGTGAGCAGCAGGACCAGTGCGTGTGTTAAGGGTGGGTGTGTGGTTCTGGTATCGCGGCTGGATGTGTCCATGGGAAGACGGGAGTCGAGTGTCATGGGATGGTGCTCCTGTGATCTCCGATGCCCTGATTGGAACGGCTTGCACCCGGAAAGCGCGCCACTTTAAGCAGTGGCGCGCCGGTGACAGCATCAGAATTTGAAGTTCATCTGTGCTTGGTAGCCACGGCCATTTTTGTACATGCCGATCGGGGCGTACTTCACCTCGTTGTACCAGTAGTAGGTTGAATTCAGCAGGTTGGTGGCGCTGATGCTTAGGCTGACCCAATCGTTAAATTTGTAAGAGGCGGTCAGGTCGAGTTCCTTGTAAGCATCTGTGAAAATCTTCGAATTTAGCCGTCCGATTTGGGTGAAGTACTTTGATCGGTAGCTGTAGTTGAGGCGCACTGCCCAGGGCCCCTGTTCCCAATAGGGGATCACGTTGTAGGTGTTCTTGGACAGGTAGGGTAGGTTCAGACCATCGTTGGAGCTGGATCGAGCATAGGTGTAGTTCGTCGCTAGGCCAAAGCCATAGGCGAATGCGTGCTGGTAGTTCAGCGAAAGGCCGGTCACTTTGGCGCCGGAGGCATTCATTGGGCGGGTGACGGTGTACGTTTTGTTGAAGATGTTGTTTGATGGGTCGCTGAGTGTTTCGGTGGTGGTCGTGCTGACGATGTAAGAGCTGATGTCGCGGTAAAACGCTTCCGCCGACAACATGCTTGAGGGAGCGAAATACCACTCAGCGGCCAGGTCATAGTTGGTGGATTGGTAGGGTTTCAGGTTCGGGTTGCCGCCGCTTGCCGTGAGATCATCCGAGGTACTGTTCAGCGAAAAGGAGCCAGCTAGGTCAGCGTAACGTGGACGGGCGATGACGCGGGCCGCCGAGAAGCGCAGCACGCTGTCGTTGGTTAGGTCATAGGCAATGTTGAGGCTTGGTAGCGGTTTGGAATAACGCTTGGAGTCTTGTACCGGGCGATAGTTGACGGTGTCGTTCACTGTGGTGCTTTGCCAGTACAGGATGTTGTCCTTGGTGTCCACGTAACGAACACCGATGTTGCCGCGCCATTTGCCAGCATCGAAATTCAACTGTGTATACAGGTTATTGGTGATTTCTGTGACGTTGAATTGCTGGTCAGACTTGGTTTCCAAGATGGCTGGCGGCAATGTGTTGAGATAGGAGAGGACCGAATGAAGGTTGGCTGTCTGCCAGTTGACCAGATCACCGCTGGCACCGAGTCCGTCGTACAGCCCTCCGGGCGTCATGCCAGGATTAAACGCGGTTAATAGGACATCTTGGTTGGCAAATAGTGCGTTACCGCGCGAGGTTTGGCTGTTCTTATGGTCGATGTATTTATAGCCGAATTGCAGTTTGTTTAATGGGCCCCAGTTGAGGTCGCGTGCGGCGTCGAACTGGAAATAGTTTTCCTGGTCGTTAGTCTTGGTGTACTCAAGGCCACCCGCTTGCTGATCACTCTTTAGGGCCCAGTTGGATGCGCTGTTGTTATCGTAAGTAACCCCGGTATTTGTGCCATCGTAATTGAAGCGATATCCGCCTTCTTGCAGCAGAAACTTCATCAAGTATTCGGGATCTTTGCCGCCAGTGGCTTTTGTCGTACCAGCCTGGGACGTGAATACCCATTTGTTTCCGGACCAGTTATGGCGCAGATTCAAGCTCTTTGTGGTGACGGTGCTCATACGGTAATTCGCATCGAGCTGTGCGTAAGGCTGTCCGGCTGTGCCGTCTGAGACCGTGGCTGAAGTGATGTAGCCGTTTTGTACATTGGCTGTGGAAACTTTGTTTAAGTCATTGTTGCAGGCCGGGCAGATATAGCGTGACTCGCTGAAATTGTTGTATTTGCCTTTGATGTAGATGCCGGTCAGGTTGAATTCGTTTTGCTCGTTCGGCTTCCACTGGAGTGCGCCTTGCAGACCGTTGCGCTCGCGGGTTTGTTGAAAGAACGCGCTGTTGATGCCAGCCGGTATTTTTGCAGTTGTTGCACTGCTGCCGTCGCCAGTGATGGTCGCATTGGGGGAAATATTTGCACCGGTGGTATAGCCGAAGAACTCAATGCCTGCGCGTGCAATGTCTTGTTTGTCGTGGGTGGCTGAAACCAATGCACCGAAGCTCTCACTGTCGTTTTTCCAACTCCATAATACTGAGCCGCGTGGATTGCTTTTTTTTGAATGGTCGTTGTAGTTGTAGCCGAGTGAGCCGCGTATGGTGTTTTTCGGCAGATCCAGCGGTTGACGTGTATGGACGATCACGGTGCCGCCGATCGAGCCTTCGTCAATGCGCGCTTCCGGTGTTTTATAAACCTCCATCAGACCGATGATTTCCGGAGACAGTAGGGTGTAATTGAAGGTGCGGCCGCTGGTGTCGGTCGGGTTGCCACCCCAGTCACCTGAGGCGATGGTTTGGCCGTTGAGCAAGACGCGGTTTAGGGCTGGATCGGTGCCGTTGATGCTGATTTTTTCGCCTTCGCCGAACTGACGGTCCACGCTGATGCCGGGTAGATGGGATAACGATTCGGCAGCATTGGTGTCTGGAAATTTGCCGATATCCTCGGCGCTGATCGCATCAACGATCGAATTGGTGGAGCGTTTGATCGACTGCGCCTTCTCCAGTGAGGCGCGGTAACCTGTGACGGTGACGGTGTCCAGTTTGGTTACGGTGTCAGGGGGTGAGGCTGCCATTGCGGAAGCGGCCCAATAAAGTACTGATGAAATACAGAATGCTAGCTTTGTCGTATGCTTATACATTGCTCAATCTCGTTGAGTAAATGAGTACTTAGGTAGTACGGCGAGCGGCCGCCGCCGTAGCAACGTCCGCCCAGGACCGTGCCGTTGCGGAGGGATTGCTGCTCCGCGGGTCTGATTGCTGCTGGTTTATTACTTTCATCCCTGACCGATTGATTCGGTGGGGGCCGGTCTCAATCGCACGTCTTTCTAAAACCGGGTATCTACCGCTTTTCACTTGGCTGTCCGGCTAGGTTTGAATTGAGTGTTGGATACTGTTGATCGTGTTGTCAATAATAATTTTACAGAATCTTCATGTGGTTATGACTTTTCGTGATGAATGGGGCTGTTGTGCTTTGAAGACGTGTGTTGCTTGACTAGAGTGGCCTATTTCCCAGCTTCTTGGACATGTCGATGACAGTGCAGATGAAGATGCGGTGGGGTGTTGTGATGCTGCATCATTTTGAAAATTCACAGTGGTGCCTGACTCAGTGTGAGTGAGATCGCTGCATGACGGGGGTGTCTCTCATGTGATGGTGGCATGTCTGTTCTGTTGATATCTGTCTTGCGTGCTGTCAGCACATGTGTAGGTGTGACGTGTCGTCGTGCGAAGTAGGGGGGGGGAGTGCTCGTTCACAGTTCTTCCTTTGTTGCCGATGTCGGCCACACTCAAAATTTATTATGTATATGAGCTGCCTCGGTGTGTTCTAAGTGGCAATTCCGCAACCGATGCCTAGATGTGTGCGGCGATTGCGCATCTCAATCACGTGTGCAGGAGATCGTTGAGAATGAAGCGAATGTCCTGCTATCACTCCAAAGAGCAGTTAAAAAATTCAGCATCGTTGCGAACGTGCATGACATGCACGTGGTAGCAGGGCTAAACAGTGTCTTGGGTATTACCTGCTTGAGTTTTAAAGGACTTTTGTGAGTTGTTCTAAAGTGTGCCTGCGGTAACAAACGAGGTATGAGGAGCTGATTCAAGCTGGTGTTGCGGAACAATGGAATGTGCATCGTGTCGGGTTGATGGGCCCGAAGTTGGGGATGTGCTCTGCCGGGATATCACCGCTACGGTATTGGAGTGTTGATTCATTGCAGTGTCCGAATCACTGGCGTTGCGATTGTGTCCGATATCGGGAGACCTGTGAGTGCTCAGGTAGGTCGAGTGCTGTTTGTACTTCCCAGTGCGCGCCCGCGCTGTGTGGCAGCGTCTATCGCTTTCGCGACAAGTGTTTCGAAACCACCCTCTTGAAATGTCGCGATCGCTGCTGCAGTGGTCCCGTGAGGTGAAGTGACGTGGTGGCGCAGTTCGGCCGGTGTTTCACCGGACTCGGTCAGCATGCGTGCGGCGCCCAACACGGTGTGCTGGACCAGGGTGCGTGCGTTCTGGGGAGACAGTCCCTGCATGATTGCTGCTGCTTCCATCGCTTCGGCGAGCAAAAACACGTAGGCTGGCCCGCTGCCTGACACGGCAGTGATGGCGTCCAGCAACGCTTCGTCGGTGATCCAGATGGTTTTGCCTACACTGCCCAATAGTCGCTCAGCGAGGGTACGTTGTGTGGCAGTGGCTTGTGAGGTGGCGAACAGTCCGGCCACGCCGGCACCTAGTAGGGCTGGGATGTTCGGCATGGCGCGTACAATCGCACATGTGTCACCGAGCCAGTGTTTGAGTGTGGATGTGGTGATGCCTGCAGCGATTGAGATAATCAGCGGTGCGTTGCGCTGCATCTGAATGGGCAGTGCGGCACACACGTCAGGCATTGCTTGGGGTTTCACTGCGAGCACCCATGTGGTGGCGTCAGTGACAGCCTCAGCGGCTGCGGCGACGGCCTTCACGTTGAAGTCGGCGATGAGTGCGTCCCGCCGTGCGGCGACGGGTTCGATGACCCGGATCGACGTGTTCGGTGCGCCTTGGCGGATCATCCCTGCGATCAGGCTGCGTGCCATGTTGCCGCCGCCGATGAATGCTATTGATGATGTGACAGGAAACGGGGAGGTCGGCGGCATAGCAGAGATGGCGATGAGGTGTGGTCATGGTAGCCCTTGTTGACGGTCGATGGTGCAGGGGCTGTCGACCCTTGTCTTGATCGGACATGAGAATCAGATTGCAATGCGAATTGCTGGGGCGCGTTGATTTTGTCGATGTATTGGTGCTGGAGGCATAGGTGGGTGTGGCATTGGATCTGCTGCTCATCGTCTTCAACATGATTGATGCGCTGCAGTCGCAATCTGAGCGTGAGCAGCTGACATCATGCCTTGCGTTGATGGGTTGGGCGGGCATATTGGAGCTCGCTGATAATCGTACTGAACTCACCACATGAGCTTGCATCGGATGGCAACGACACAAAACGACACAACACGTGTTGATCGATCCAAACATCACATATGGAACAGCAGCGTCTAGCGCTGCAACTGCAAGCGGGGCGCCCAAATCTTTCAGTGTGCAGGGGACGTTTGATTGGCCAGGCGATGTTTGATGGGTGCAGGGTGCGCAATCATGGCTGATTGGAGGTGTGATGCTAATGAGGCAGTTTGACTTGGTAGTGTCGATATCCTGTCAGTCCCGTGTGTGATCAAACACTGACCACAACTGAGCATATTCCATATAGCGCAACGCTCATTTTGACAGTGAAGTATGTGGTCAGCCGGCAGGGATTTCGATGCGAGTCGCGTCTTTCAATGTCATTGAGAGGTGCAGCACGTTGTGTGGTGTTGGCCACACTGCCACGCTTGAAAATGCCTACGTTGAGTATCTCAGGAAGTGAACGTGGCTTTGCTGTGACAAAGTACCGTGTGGTGTGTCTCGTTGCAGGTGTAACAGTGAGTTGCGGTGCTGGAGCAACTGTGATTTAGTCGGGGACCAGGCGATTTATTCAGAACGCTCCACGGCAAGAGCGGCGGATAAGGTATTGCCGCTTTCCAATGATCGCAATAAGGCATCCATGGTTTCCCACATCCGTCAAGGAATTGAAGACAGTATGCTGTATGACGTCAGCGACGAGCGTGACGCATGCGGCTTCGGCATGGTTGCGCAGTTGGACGACCAGCCTTCCCGCGCGCTGATTGAGATTGCCATTGCTGCGCTCTCGCGCATGACGCATCGTGGCGGTGTTGCTGCCGATGGACTGACCGGTGACGGCTGCGGCCTGTTGATGCGTAAACCTGATGCTTTCCTGCGTGCGTTGGCCTGTGAGGCCGGTATCGCGCTCGGTTCCCGTTATGCGGCCGGTATGGTGTTTCTGCCGTGTGAAGGTGCAGCTGCGGCACAGTGTCGTCACGTGTTGGAAACTGAATTGCAACGTGTGGGCGTGCAACGGTATGGCTGGCGTGTGGTGCCAATCGATCACAGTGTGTGTGGTCAATTGGCACGTGACACGTTGCCGCACATCGAGCAGTTATTCGTCGATGTCGATCCTGAACAATGTGAGGATGCGTTCGCGTTGGCGTTGTTCCTGGCGCGTCGCCGTGCCGAGCAGCAGCTGTGCGACTACCATGATTTTCACGTCACTACGCTTTCACCGTATGCGGTTTCTTATAAAGGCATGGTGTTGCCGGATAAATTGCCTGTGTTTTATCCGGATTTGCAGCGCAGCGACCTGTCTTCCAGCGTGATCGTGTTCCATCAACGCTTTTCGACCAACACCTTGCCGCGCTGGCCGTTGGCGCATCCATTCCGGTTGCTTGCCCATAATGGTGAAATCAACACGATCGAAGGCAACCGCCGCTGGGCGCAGGCGCGCAGTAAGGTTTGGCGAAGCGTGCGTTTCGACATGGCCGAGTTCGATCCGGTGATTTCGATGAAAGGCTCTGACTCGCAGAGTCTGGACAACATGCTTGAACTGTTGATCGCTGGTGGCATGGACCTGTTACAGGCACTGCGCATTCTGGTGCCGCCGGCGACCAGGACGCTGGAATTCAAAGATGCCGATTTGGCAGCGTTCTATGAGTTTTATGGCCTGAATGCGGAGCCGTGGGACGGTCCAGCCGGTATCGTCGCCTACGATGGCCGTTATGCGGCTTGCATGCTTGATCGCAATGGGCTGCGCCCGGCGCGCTGGGTATTGACTGCCGATCGTCATTTTCTTGTCGCCTCTGAGGCCGGGGTATGGGAGTTGCCGGCTGAGCGTGTGATCCGTAAGGGCAAGCTTGGTCCCGGCGAGATGATGGCAATCGATCTGAAGCGCGGCGATCTGCTCGATTCCGAGGCGATCGACCGTGTCAACCGCGCGCGCGCGCCCTACAAACAGTGGTTGCAACAGGGTGTGACCTATCTGCAAACCGAATTGATCGATCCATCTTTGGTCGAGGAGCCGTTCTCCGAGCAGACATTACGCAGCTATCAAAAACTGTTTCAGCTCAGCACCGAGGAAGTGGAACAGGTATTGCGCCCACTTGCCGAAACCGAGCAGGAAGCGACTGGCTCAATGGGGGACGATACCCCAATGGCGGTGCTCAGCGTCCACATCCGACCCTTGTACGACTACTTTCGGCAAGCGTTTGCGCAGGTCACGAATCCGCCGATCGATCCGTTGCGCGAAAACATCGCAATGTCCCTCACGACCCAGCTTGGCCGGGAGACCAACATCTTCCACGCGGGTCCGGAAACGGTCAATCACGTCATTCTCGATTCGCCGGTACTCAGCCAACGTAAACTGCGTCAGTTGCTGAGGATGCCGCAATATCTTGAAAAGAATCGACTCATCGACCTTTCTTACAGTGTTGGCGAAGGTTTGAAGGCTGGGCTCGAGAGGATGTGTGATGAGGCGGAACAAGCGGCGCGCGATGGCATCGTGATGTTGCTACTGTCTGATCGCTACCCGGTTCCGGAGCGGCCGATGGCGCATGCATTACTTGCGACCGGTGCGGTGCATCAGCACTTGCGCCGGGTGGGGTTGCGTTGCGATGTCAACCTGATCATCGAGACAGGCACGGCTCGCGATCCGCACCATATGGCTTGCCTGCTGGGCTTTGGAGCGACGGCGGTATATCCGTACCTGTCCTACCAGACGCTGTTTGACTTGGGACGACGGGGCATCCTGAAGCTGAAGAAGGGAGGTGAGCAGTCGCAGATTGGTCGCAGCTACCGTAAGGGGATCTACAAGGGGCTGTCCAAAATTATCTCCAAGATGGGTATCTGTACGATTGCCAGCTATCGTGGCGCGCAGTTATTTGAAATCGTTGGTTTAGATCCGGAGGTGGTTGCGTTGTGCTTCCCGGACACTCCGGCGCGGATCAGCGGTGTCAGTTTGATGCAGCTGCATGCTGATGGATGTGAGCTGACCGCACGCGCTTGGAACGATCAGATCAAACCCGAGGTTGGTGGTTTGCTGAAGTACGTGCATGGCGGTGAGTACCATATGTACAACCCGGATGTGGTGATGGCACTGCAACAGGCGACACGGACAGGGGATGCAGCCGACTGGCACCGCTATAGGGAGGCTGTACATACGCGTCCGCCATCGGCATTGCGTGATTTGCTGCAATTGAAGCAGGCGGATACGCCGACCCCGTTGGATCGAATTGCTCCGGCGACTGATCTCCTACGCCGTTTCGATACGGCGGCGATCAGCTTGGGTGCATTGTCACCGGAAGCGCATGAAGCACTCGCCATTGCAATGAATCGTCTGGGTGGGCGTTCCAATTCCGGTGAAGGGGGAGAGGATCCTGCACGCTATGGCACCGAGAAGCGTTCAAAAATTAAACAAGTCGCTTCAGGCCGCTTCGGCGTCACCCCGGAATACCTGATCAATGCCGAGGTACTGCAAATTAAGATTGCCCAGGGTGCCAAGCCGGGTGAGGGAGGCCAGTTGCCTGGCCATAAGGTCAATGACCTGATCGCACGGTTGCGCTACGCCAAACCGGGCATTGGTCTGATCAGCCCACCGCCGCACCACGATATTTACTCGATCGAAGATCTGGCACAGTTGATTTACGACCTCAAGCAAGTGAATCCGCAGGCCCTGGTGTCAGTCAAATTGGTCTCGCACGTTGGCGTGGGCACGATCGCGGCGGGTGTGGTCAAGGCGGGGGCTGACCTGATTACGGTCTCTGGTCACGATGGCGGTACCGGTGCCTCTCCAGTGAGTTCGATCCGCTACGCTGGTGTGCCGTGGGAGTTGGGTGTGGCCGAGGTACATCAGGCACTGGTTGCCAATGGCTTGCGTGAGCGCACCATCTTGCAGACTGATGGCGGTTTGAAGACTGGTTTGGATGTGGTCAAGGCAGCGTTGTTGGGTGCCAACAGCTTTGGCTTCGGCACTGCGCCGATGATTGTGCTGGGCTGTAAGTACCTGCGTATCTGCCACCTCAACAATTGTGCTACCGGTGTTGCGACGCAAGACGAACGTTTGCGTAGCAACTACTTCACCGGTTTGCCCGAGCGCGTAGAGAATTTCTTTCGTCTGCTTGCCGAGGAAGTACGGCAGTGGTTGTCTTACCTCGGTGCCATGTCGTTGGATGACATCATCGGACGCACCGATTTGTTGCAGCAGTTGGAGGTTGCTCCACGCGAGGGAGTGCGGGTGAACCTGTCGCGGTTGTTGACGAATGCCTGTTACGAAGGCAGTCACTGCGCTGCACAGCGTCTCTATGAGTCACCGGATAGCCTGGCGGTACAGATAGACAGTTTGCTTGCCGATGCCATTGCCAATAAAGCTGGTGGCGACTACCGCTTCCTGATCCACAATACAGACCGTTCGATCGGTGCGCGCTTGTCTGGCGCGATTGCCCGTGTGCATGGCAACCACGGCATGGAAGATGCGCCGTTGCACTTGCGTTTCCGTGGGACTGCGGGCCAAAGTTTTGGTGCATTCAACGTGGGTGGCTTGCATCTGGAACTGGAGGGTGAAGCCAACGACTATGTTGGCAAGGGGATGGCTGGTGGCTGCCTGGTGGTGCGCCCGCCGCGCGGGGCGCGCTTCGAGGCACGCAATACACCCATTGTCGGCAATACCTGTTTGTACGGTGCGACGGGTGGCGAGCTATTTGCTGCTGGGCGTGTTGGTGAGCGCTTTGCGGTGCGTAATTCCGGTGCCTTGGCCGTGATCGAAGGTGCTGGGGATCACTGCTGCGAGTATATGACTGACGGTGTTGTCCTCGTGCTGGGCAAAGTCGGCTTGAATTTCGGTGCTGGGTTCACAGGTGGCTTGGCGTATGTCCTGGACATTGAACGTGACTTCGTGGATCGCTACAACCACGAGTTGATCGACATCCATCGTGTCTCTGTTGAGGGCTTTGAGAATTATCGCCAGCACTTGCATACACTGGTCGTCCGCCATCGTGCGCTGACGGGAAGCATTTGGGCACAACAGATTCTCGACGAATTCCGGGATTACATCGGGAGGTTCTGGCTGGTGAAACCGAAGGCGGCGAGTATCGAGTCGTTAGCCGAATCGCTACGTAGTGCTGCTTAGTGCGTTTGTTTCCCATTTCATATAAAGAGAGAAGCGGAAACGGAAGGACGTTTTTTCTCAGCTATCGTTCTTCCAGGGAACATGTGTTCCCATCGCTCTGCGGATGTATGGAACGAACCAGTCACGGAATCTTTCTCTATGAGTCGCAAGCATGCTTTTCAATTCCTCGACCTGCCTCGACAGATGCCGCAACGCATCCCGGTGGAGCTGCGTACCTCCGGGGATTGGCGAGAGTTATACGGTAAGTTCGACAAGGCCGAGGCGCAGTACCAAGCCGGGCGCTGTCTGGACTGCGGTAATCCATACTGCAGCTGGAAGTGCCCAGTGCATAACGCCATCCCGCAGTGGTTGCAGTTAGTGCAGGAGAATCGCATTGATGAAGCTGCAGCGTTGTGCCACGCCACCAACCCGCTTCCTGAAGTGTGCGGTCGGGTGTGCCCGCAGGACCGTCTCTGCGAAGGCAGTTGCACGCTGGAGGAGTTTGGCGCAGTCACCATCGGTGCGGTGGAGAAGTACATTGTGGATACCGCGTTGCAGCAAGGGTGGCGTCCCGATTTGAGCCATGTGCAACCGACTGGCTGGCGAGTAGCGGTGGTTGGTGCAGGCCCTGCCGGTCTTGCCTGTGCTGACCGGTTGGTGCGTTCTGGGGTGCAGGTTGTGGTGTACGACCGCTATGAGCAGATCGGAGGTCTGCTGCAGTTCGGTATTCCCAGCTTTAAGCTCGACAAAGCTGTGATCGGTACCCGCCGAGAGGTGCTTGAGGGCATGGGCGTACAGTTCCGATTGGGTGTGGAGATCGGCAAGGATCTGGGGATTGAGGCGTTGTTGGATGAGTACGATGCGGTGTTCCTTGGTGTTGGTGCGTATCGTTACACTGACGGCGGCCTGCCGGGTCAGGATCTGAAAAACGTGTTGCCGGCATTACCATTCCTGGTTCAAAACGGACGTATCGTTTCTGGCAATGATCCGTATGGCCGTCCGATTGCTGGTTGGGAGGATCAGGTGCAGTTGCCGGATTTGACGGGCAAGTCTGTGGTTGTACTGGGTGGTGGCGACACCGGCATGGATTGTGTGCGCAGCGCGATCCGTTTAGGTGCGACTAAAGTCACGTGTACCTATCGCCGCGATGAAGCGAATATGCCTGGCTCGGTGCGTGAGGTGGCTAACGCGCGGGAAGAAGGCGTGCGCTTTCTGTTCAATCGTCAGCCATTGTCGATCCAATCCGGTACTGACAACCAGGTGATTGGTGTCACTGTGGCCGAAACGAAGCTCGCCGAGCCGGATGCACGCGGCCGCCGCAACGCGGTGCCCATTCAGGGCACTGAAGCGCTGTTGGAAGCGGATGTGGTGATCATCGCGTTCGGTTTCTCGCCGATGTTGCCGGAGTGGTTAGCTGCGCAGGGCGTGCATGCTTCGAACACAGGCCGCATTGTGGTGGCGTTGTCCGACACCGGTGACGGATTCACCTACCAGACAACTCACCCCAGGTTATTTGCTGGCGGTGATTGTGTGCGTGGCGCCGATTTGGTGGTGACGGCTGTGGCTGAGGGCCGCGACGCGGCTGAGAGCATTGTGCGGTGGTTGGGTGCGACTGCACAGCGCATGGATGTTGCTGTGACCTGAGCGGATGTTGACGCACTGCGGGGGAGCATCGGATGCCCCTGTGGGGCGTTTGCTGGTGCTTGCAGAGTGAACCATTGAGTGGTGGTGCATGTGCGTTGCCGGCATCGCGTGAGCCCCTGGGGCGCATGTTTGTTTCCCATTCGGTGCGTTGCTCTCAGCGTGCAGCGCTGTGCCGCTATTGGGGCAGGTGACACATGTCACGTCGTTGATTGCGATGGTGACGGTGCGTTCCAGGGGGGGATGTCAGCTTCATGCTATTCGTCTTGCCTGCGGTTTCCCGAAGACAATCTAGGCGCTTGCAGCGTCCTGCCAACACAGTGTGGGCGATCTGCGTATCACCGTCCATTGGGTCGTTTCTGGAAAGCGCACTGTAGATGGGATTCTTTGATTGGCACCGGTTTCAGGTGCATGCATGTAGGCGCTGTCCGGTGGTACGAGTGGCTGTGTTCGTCGTGGCATGGGAGAACCACGAAGTGCTCGGCAGCACAGGTCAATCGTTGTGGTTGCAGTGTGTCATGAGTGATCAGGGTCAGCAGGGCTGATCGAAGCAATACAAGATCACGAGCTTGTGGTGCTGATGACAGACAGGGTGATAGGGTTTCACTTCGATCTGTTGGTGTACCAATGGGGCGATGGAGACCAACAACTTGCCGTAGATCATGCCGTGGCGTTTGAGTGCGAGCGTTTCTGGAAAATAGAAGACAGATCGGGCAGACAACGTCCCCTGTCCAAGAAGACGCGCGGTGCTCAGCCACAGGCGTTATCACTCCGCTGTCGTGTTCGTAGGGATCGGGTTTGATCCGGTGTGACCCACTTCACCCAGCCGCTCATGGGTGTGTAGATTGTCTACCAGTGGCCGAAGCACCTGGGCAGGTCAAGCCGTACTCAGTGAGATACAGGATGGCGTCGAGCATCTGTAGATTCGTCAGACTGACGTTGCCGTATTGCTTCGGCAGAGTGCTTAAAAAATAGAGTGTTCGCGCTACTCGAATTGGGCTGCTGTGCTCTTCATACGTTCAGTGCCGCAAGGACGTCGCCTCGGCACCATGCGTGTTAACAGTCCCTGGTGCTGGTGGTTGTCCCCTGTGTTGGTTGGCACACACTTGGTTTAGTTTGAATGCTTCAGCAAGGAGATGATGTGTTCACGAAGATTAGAGATCGTGTCATGAATGCCAAAAATAACTTGGGTGAGGATTGAATCTAGTTCAAGTACGAGGATGATGGTCATGAGTTCGAGATCAACCTTGGCACCGTAACGCTTGTCGTGCTGCTGGAGTTCATCTTTTGGATACTGATGCTGAATCGCCTGTTCGTGATTCTGGTCGAGGCTGTGGCGCAGCGTCATATTGGCACGTAGCTGATCCCAACTGCATTGTTGGGTGTCATCACACGGCTGGCGGTGGTTGTCCGCCACCGTGACCTTCAGTAAGGCAGATTTAAATATTTTTCAAAAAAATGTTCGCGCTCTAAGCCCCTTCTCCCGTTTTGCCGTTTTTTTCGACATATGGTTAAAGCCTTTTATCTGTCAGTATGGCAACGCTCTTACCAACAAGCTTATCCACAGCAATTGTGGATAAGGTCAGCTGGATCAAGTTGAAACGTCTGCTGTGAATGGCTTCGTGGGGTGACCAAGAACTCCCATGCTTGGGATTCAGAAAAAGTATTCACACGCTTTGATATATGGCGAAGGGGCTTTTTCAAGTGCACAGTGGCTTGGTGTGATGTGTACGTAGGTGATCAAGTACCAGGGAAAATTTGTTTTTGGCACCACCGATAAGCCCTGCATGAAGCTGATCAGGATGTCAGCGTTGCATGCCTTGTCAACGATCTTCCAACACATGGTGCGGTCGTAAGAGATCGTTCAGATGCTAAGCACACGGTGGGGTGTGTTGTCACACATCTGTCCTATCGGTGTTAACGCCGTGCAAGTCGGCTCAATAGGATCCTATGACGGATACTGCACGTGATAGTAAAGGGACTTTCGCGTGCAGTGGGGTGCGGCACACATAACGTTGGGTTGACGAAACGCGGTGTACCTCGCTATTTGGTTTGGTGTGTTGGCTTTGTTTGGGTGAAGCATGGTGATGTGTTCACATTGGATATGGCCGGCTCACTCAGTGTGTAGCGGTTGTGAAGCAATGCCTTGAAGTATGGACCCTGCATTTCTAAAAGGAACTGACAGGATCAATGCTGATACGGCCTGGGGACACGGACACGGTTAGAGTGAATGGTTGTGAGAACGCAAGAGGAAGAGGAGGGCTCTACTTTCGTATCGGTTGGATTACGTTGCTTTGATTGTTCTTAATGTTTGTAGATGTGTTTTTTATTTTGGTGATCTTACGTGCGTGTGGCTCCAGGATTGTCATCTGCGGCTTATCGGTGCCGTCATCGTTCGGATGCAGATTGAATGGATAATCAGGCCCAAACCAGGGGTTTGATACCCACGACGTCCACCCAAGCCAGACGTCTTTGTTTTGCTCGATATAGCTGAGCATGCCTTCCAGAGCCTGGTTACAGGTATCGTTGTTGCCGGCAGCAAACTCGCCAAGGAACCCCATTTTGTGATACTTGCGTAGCCAGTCGGTGAATGCACTGAGCTTCTCGGCACCGGCAGTGGTGCTGGTGCATTCGTCCTTAGTGCCGCTGCTATCTTCATCCAGATACTGGTGTACTTCAAACGCGAGGTTTCCGGCCGGATCATGGATTTTCAGCAGCGCTTCGGCATTAGGGGTGCCGTAGTAGGTGCCATTCCAGCTTTGCGCGGTGCTGTAAGCAGTGCCTGGCACTAACACAAGGTTATTTGCACCCGTGCTGCGGATCGCGTTGATGGCTGCCTGGGCAGCCTGAACCCAATCAGTTGAGGTGATCTCATGAGGCTCGTTCATCAGTCCGCAGATGACTGATTTGTCATTGGCAAAGTGCAGGGACAGACGTTTCCATAGATCAGCGAAGGCGCTGATAGGGACCTTGTCACTGCCGATCAGCGCATCGTTGTGTTGACCGTAGTTATGGATGTCGAGAACAACAAACAGTTTGTTAGCTTTAGCTTGCTCGACGGCTTTAAGAATCAGACTGAGTTGCGTGGCATCCAGTTCATCATTCAATGTGGGCTGAATGCGTTCCCAAAGCACAGGGAGGCGCACGGTATTCATGCCTTTTTGGGCAAAGTAAGCGTAGTCGGATGGACTTGGATAAATATAGTCCTTATAGAGGACACCTGGTTTCTGACTCGGACTGAATTCTCCGCCAGAGAGGTTGATTCCAGCATAGGTGAGGTTGCCAGCATAGACTGGCGGTGCTGTTGCCACTGTCGTCAGGGCTGTGAGCAGTGTTAGGAAACAGCAGGGGGTGCGTAAAGGCCGTAGGAAGGAAATAGGCATGGAGGATGTTGGGGGGTATGTGTATGGGGGACTCAGTCCGGTGTGGTATCACGGTACCTGGGAGGTGTGCACAAAATACCGCTCCCCTATATTTTTTGATGTGAGCGGGTTATCCAGACGTGATGACGGCTACGTTGGTCTGTGTCGTGACGTTTGGTTACGGTGTGTCGTGTGTTGCAGATGCGGGTACATTGCAACGGTGTCCTTATGTCCCATGCGACTTTACGCTTGGTCAACTGACTGGCACGGTGAGTCTGTTTTCAATTTGCATTGCTGAGATGGGGTGCATATGCGTTGCCTCACGGTGACGTCATTCAATGTGTTGATGACGTCACTTGCTTGTTTGCCTCTGGGTGTTGTGAGCGTTGTCTGGATACAGTGCGTATCGAATCCCTTTACCGCAGTGCTTGGGGTTGGTCGCTTTGATGGATAGGTTGTCTACAATAGTGGAAGAACAGCTAGTGTTGCTCCGCCCAAGAGCATGACATTCTTACCTGCATGATGGGGTGTGAGGTCGCTGGTGCCTATGTGCGATTGGCGCACGACACGTCATGTTGTCCTTCAGGAGAGGTTCCTGCGCCGTGTTGATTGCATGCCATGCGGCCATTCTCCTGGTACTACGTGGATCACTTGCTTTGGGAAACGCAATCCTGTGGTGACACATGCGAATGTTCTTGCCTGTCGGTCAGCACGATTGGACTGTCGTGTTTATGTTCGGTGTGTTGTCAGCGTCTTACGCTTGCTTGAATGGGATGCGTGACCGTCGTTGAGCATGAAGAGACAGCGGTGGGGGCATATGGGCAAGAGATGCATCGTTCACTTGGGCGGTTATTGCTTGTTGATTCACGGGCGATCCGGCATGAGCCAGTGTGGTGCTTTCTATCGAATGTTGAGTGTGGGTCGATCTGCAACCCACTCAATATCATGCTGGTGAGGGTATGACCGGTTGTTGCTTCAACCATATTGTTCAGGGGCCAATGATGTTCCACCGCTGTAATCATCAATGCCAAACGTTGCCCAAAGGTGCAGTGCTTGTTCATGGTGTACACGGTTGCTTGACTATCTGATGTCGATGCGGAGGTTGAGCTGTGACAGATTAATATCAAGTGCACCAGGTAGCGGCCATCAGGATATGGGAAGGTTCTAGACACGCATAACAAGGCATATACAGGGTGGCCAAGCTGAATGGGTGTTTGGGATCGGTAGGCCCGCATGGATGGAATTGCCGTGAGTCGTTTTAAGTTGTTCCAGATGTTGCAGTGCCTCTTGTTTCATTCGTTTATGGTCATATCACTGTGCTGCCGTATTTAGCATCAGTGTCGGTTTGCTCGCCATCATTCGGTCGCGTGTGGCTTTGAACGGATGTCCTGCGTACCAATTTGGCCATTGCCCGCCGATCGTTAGGGCGCGACCCACCTCGTACAGCGCTTGCAGGTCATCGACGGTGCCGTCTAACGTCCAGGTTGCCGGGTTGTATATGTCGTTTGGGTGGTAACGCGGTGGGGCATCGTTTTTATTAGTCTTGTGCCAAGCGATGGTGCTGCCATTACGCAGAAATTCCCCGCCATGGGTGTACAACGCAGGCACACCCGCTTTGGCGAAGTTGATATGGTCCGATCGGAAATATGCGCCGTTTTGCGGGGACGTTTCACCATGCAGGGTGCGTCCCTGGAGTGCGGCGACGGGTTTGAGAATGTCTTCCAGTTGCGAGCTGCCGAAGCCGATAACGGTCAGATCGCGTGTCCGTTTGCTTGCCGACATCGTATCCAGGTTGATGACTCCAGCAATCTTGTCGAGCGGGAAGCTGGGATGCTGCACGTAGTATTTGGAGCCGAGCATGCCCGATTCTTTAAATGCTGTTGCTAAGAACACTACCGAACGTTCCGGGCGCGGCCGTTGGTGGGTGAATGTGCCAGCGATTTCCAAGATTCCGGCCACGCCGATACCATTGTTCGCCATCTCGGTGTAGTCATTACTGAGGTTGTCGGTTGGTTTGCCGAGGTGATCCCAGTGGGCGGTGTAAATGACCGCTTCATCAGCATGCTGGTTGCCGGGCAGTACGCCGATGACGTTGTGCGAGGTCTTTTGTGTGATGGTGCTTTTCAAATCCACCGACCAGCGGGCGTTCAGTGAAATCGGTTTAAAGCTGCGTTTGCTTGCGTTGCGGTAAGCGTTGTTCAGATCTAAGCCGGCATCAGCAAACAGCTGCCGTGCTGTCTGTTGACTGATCCACCCTTGTACCTGTAAGCGCGGTTCTGAATCGTCGACAGCACGCAGGTCATATCGTGGACCGGACCAGGATTGATGAAGTGCATCCCAGTTGTAGGCCGTTCCCATGCTGTCGTGCACGATCAGTGCCGCCGCCGCTCCCTTGCGTGCAGCTTCCTCGAACTTATAGGTCCAGTATCCGTAGTAGGTCATGTGCTTGCCGCTCGCCAGCTTTGTATCGCCTTTGTGAAAGTCGGGATTGTTGATGAGCATGACGACGGTTTTGCCCTTCCAATTTTGGTTGGCGTAGTCATTCCACTGTTGTTCTGGAGCGTCCACACCGTAGCCGACGAACACCAATTCACTGTTGTCCAGCTTCACTTCTGGCTGTGCGGTCCTGGTACCTAGCAGGATGTCCCGCCCGAACGTCAGGGGACGTGATTGGCCGGCGGTGTGCAACACAGGGGCAGTCGTCGGATCGGTTGTCGTTTCGATCACCGGCACGGCTTGGAACCAGCTGTCGCCATTACCCGGTTGCAGGCCGATACGCAACATTTGATCACGAAGGTAGGCGATTGTTTTTTCTTCACCGTTGCTGTTTGGGCCGCGGTCTTCGGAAGCCTTCGAGGTGAAGGATTTGAGTAGTTCAGCAACATCTGAAACGGTGATCTCGGCTGAGAATACGTGCGAATTGGTGGATGAGGTCGCTTCAGCGGTGGAGAGAGCCGGCGTTGGCGCTGGAGTGCGTTGGCAACTGACCAGCCCGGTGCAGACAGCCAAGCTCAACAGGAACGTGCGGTGCATTGGGAGTTCTCATCGTCGGATGACTACAAAATTCTACTCGTGGTATCGCGTCACGTGAGGTATGGATTTGACGTGTGGTTAAGCAGGTGGTTGTGTCATTCGGTGTCGATCAGGTGGCGTTGAGTAGAACTGTGTCTCATTGCACGTTCATGAATCTTCAGCGTGTGTTGTCCTTGTTCTTATCCGTCAATCTGACCATGCTTGGCTACAATCCGCATCTGAGTTCTCGTCACCGGATTGCCCGTTTGCCGTCTTACCGTTCCGTCGTTGTGCGTCCGTTGCCATTGTGTCTCCAGTGCGCCTTGGCATTGGTCGTCGGTGTGGTGCTGGCTGTGTCTGCCGTTGCACAGAACCAGAGTGAGACCGAGAGTAAGCTGGCTAAGACACGTAGCGAATTAAAGGGCGTGGCCAAGGAACGGCAGCAGTTGGAGAGTCAGCGCGGTGATGCGACCCGGCGTTTGCGTCAGGTTGACGAACAGGTCGCGCGCTCAGCGCGCGATCTAAGTCAGATCGAGGATAAGTTACGTGAACAGGAGCAGGCTCTGCTCCAAACTCAAGCGCAGCGTGAGCGGATGCAACAGGGATTGGCGGAACAACGCCGTCAGCTTGCGGCGCTGCTGCGCGCTGCTTACGAGGTGGGTGATAGCGTGCCGCTCAAGTTGTTGTTGTCGCAGGATAGTGTGGCTGATGCCAACCGGTTACTGATCTACTACCGGTATGTGCAGCGCGCGCGTGCTGAGCGCATAGCTGTGTTGACCCAGGAGTTGCAGGGCTTGGTTGAGTTGGAGCATCGCATCGCTGGCCAGCGTCAAACGCTGGAGCAGACACGCCGTCAGCAGGTCGAACAGGCGTCCGTCCTCAAGTTGGACCGGCAAAAGCAGGTGAAGACGGTGGCTGAATTGAATACTCGCTATCAGGAGCGTAGTACACGCGAAAAGGTGTTGGGGCAGAACGCAAAAGCATTGGAACAACTGCTTGCCAACCTGCGTGCGGCGGCGGCGCGTGCTGAGGCCGAGCGCCGTGAAGCCGCCCGACGTGTCGCTGCTCAGGCTGCGTTGGAAGCGAAGAGTGGTCATGTACCCACTAAGATACCGCCCAAGGTGATCACTAACCTCCCTGGACCCAAGGTGGGTGGGCTGAGCTGGCCGGTGACTGGCAACTTATTAGCATCCTACGGCGGGACATTACCGGATGGGCGTACTAGCAAGGGTGTATTAATCGGTGCTCCGGTTGGCAATAACGTCGTGGCGGTTGCTGATGGCATGGTGGTGTTTGCCGAATGGATGACTGGTTATGGGATGATTTTGATTGTCGATCATGGCAACGGTTACATGAGTCTGTATGCACATAACGACACGTTGCTGCGTAATCCAGGGACATATGTCAAACGTGGTGAATCGGTTGCTAAGGTCGGTCAATCGGGGGGACAGGGGATGCCGGCCCTGTATTTCGAGTTGCGTCACAATGGCCAGCCGATAGATCCTTTGAGTTGGTTGCAAAGGCGTTGAACGCGGTGTGATTCCGTAGGGGTGTGTGTCACGGATCAATGATCGTTATTTGCAGACTCGGCTGCGATTCAATCTGTATTGTCTGTTGCTTCGCGCATAATTCGTATTACTTGGTGGTATTGGGTGCCGTTTTTCTTTCCGGAGTGCTGCATGCGTGTCGTTGGACTGTCACTGGCCATAAGTGTGGTCTTGTTGTCTTTCTCGCTGTCGGCGAAAAATCGCGGCGGTGTTGCTGTGTCTCCCGCGGTTGAAGATATTGAAATGTTGGAGACGAACGATTCGAGCGTGCCGTTAGATGAGATCCGCCGTTTCGTTTCTGTGTATAACGCCATCAAGCAAGCCTATGTGGATCCAGTGGATGACAGGAAACTGATGCATTCGGCGGTGCGGGGCCTGCTTTCGGAGTTGGATCCGCATAGCACCTATTTCGATAAGGAGGATGCCGATGCCTTCGACGAGCAAACCAACGGCGTCTACGATGGTATCGGTGTGGAACTGCAAGAGCAGCCGGACAACACGTTGAAGGTGATCGCGCCGATTGATGACACTCCAGCCGCCCGTGCTGGTTTGCGCCCTGGTGATCTGATCGTGGCGATCAATGGCAAACCACTTGCCAATGTCGATGCGATGAAGCCGCTGCGTGGTGAACCAGGGAGCCAAGTGACTCTGACGATTGTGCGTGATAAGAACACCAAGCCATTCGACATGACGATCAAGCGTGAGACCATCCACGTCGCCAGTGTACGTAGTCGCATGCTTGAGCCTGGTTATGGTTATATCCGTATCAGTATCTTCCAGGCCGATACGGGTAACGATTTCTCTAAGCACTTGGAGCAGCTCAAGCAGCAAGCCGGTGGCAAGCTGCGTGGCTTGTTAGTGGACCTACGTAGCAATCCTGGTGGCTTACTGACTGCAGCCGTGCAGGTTGCTGATGCGCTGTTGGATAAGGGGAACATTGTCAGTACCCGTGGCCGTATTTCGGCGAGTGACGTGCGCTTCGATGCAACTCCAGGTGACTTACTCGATGGTGCACCGTTGATGGTGCTGGTCGATGCTGGTTCGGCCAGCGCCTCGGAGGTATTGGTGGGTGCGCTGAGTGACAACCAGCGCGCGCGCGTCATTGGCAGTTGCACCTTCGGCAAGGGTTCGGTACAGACCTTGTTGTCGCTTGACAACGGTGACTCGGTCAAACTGACCACGGCGCGTTATTACACTCCGAGCGGGCGTTCGATCCAGGCGAGGGGAATTGTGCCTGATCTGTTGCTCAAGCCAGATGCTGGTGCGGCGGCTGATCTGCCGGGCAGCGCGACTGATCACAGCGAGGCGGCTTTGCCCGGTCATTTGCATGGTGCTGATGAGGGGGCGCCGGGTTGTGCTGCCAGCGATCCGTTGCCGGGGGATGCGCCGATCGCCGTAGCATTGTTAGAACTAAAGCAACCGGGCTCAGCAGTGAAGGCCAAAAAAGCCATCCTCGTAAAGATTCTCAGAGATGCTAAATCCTCAACAAAGCGCCCGTTGTCAATGTCGGGTAAGGATGGTGCCGTCAAGCCAACATCGGTGGTGCCTCCGACAACCGAACCGGTTGATGGTCAGCCAAGTAAATAGCAAGTAAATAGCATGGTGTGCAGTATGGAGAGGCGTGGCTGTCCGGTTTTTTTTAAACGCTTGAACGATGTACTCCAGGTGGTTTTGTATGAATGATGGCGTGTCTGGAAATTGGGGCATTGCCGTGATGAAAGCAGTGGGGTGCGGAGATCGTGGACAGCCATGCTGTTTCGGATGAACGTGCTCTACATATGGGGTGCGATGCGCTTGGATCTCCTCGGAATCGGGTGTGTGAATGACATTCGATGGTCCGTGTTTTGCCGACATTTCTGGGTGAAGAATAGGTATTTACCTTGCTTTTTGCGTTGAAGGATATTGGTGGATGGCAGATACCACGGTATGAAGAGACATCGCAGGCGATGTGCAACGCACTGGGGCGTGATGGTGTTTGTGTTCCAATGCATTTCCCCCGCGGCTCTGTCTGTTGACAGGCTCTATGTTGGTTGCAGGCTGGCTATTTGAAGGTTAATGGCCAATGCATTGGGTGCGATTTTAGGTGTGTCCAAAGTAAGCAAGACGGGCGCATCGTGGTGACTCGAGGCAGTTATTTCGTACGATTCATTTGGACGATTGTCGCTTGCCGGCTATGGAGTGTTGTTGGCGGCAGCTTCAAACAGTACTGCATGGATTGCTGGTCAGTCACTCGGATCTGAATTGTTGGGTAGGGGTATACCGATGGCTAGGTGGCAATCATGCTCTTTATGATCTTCCAGTCCTTGGACATGATCAGAAAGAACAGATTGGCTTGCGTGTGTTTCATCAATGAGGAGCCAATTTTCTCAATGAGCAATGATGGCGTGCTTATTACGTTGTGATGCATGCAATCTGCAAAGCTGTCCTGGCAATGCATTGACGTCATGATCATCAATCAGTTCAGTGGTATCGATCGCGTTGCGGAGCATATTTTCCTGCGATGCAGATTAAGTTGGTTGAGTCACTTGCAGATGTTGGTGGAAGTGCGACGGATACGAATGGAAAGTGCGCGATGGAAAGTGCGCGGTCGCACGGTGTGTTGGGTGACTTGGATAGCATATAGGCTGCATCGTTGTCATATTGTTTGGGTGCTCCGCTTCTGAAAGCTAATAGGTCGATGTTGGGAGGTTTTTCTATGGTCAGCATACGTAGAGGGAGTGAGTGATCTGTAGTCGCTGATGTCGGCCAGGTTAGGGGGCTTGTGCAAAAAATGTGAGTGTCCGGGATAAGTGAAGTCATGAAGTGGCTTTCATTGAGTGTGTTCGTGAGGGTGCGACGTGACTGCAGCCGGAGCTGCATAACTCTACCAACGTTTCAATCCACGCGTCCGTGAGGACGCGACGTTACTGGGGTCTAAAACAAAGATATTACAAAGGGTTTCAATCCACGCGCCTGTGAGGACGGAGCGTCATTGTAAATGTTGGTTGGTATTACTTAAAGAAGACTGAGTGTGTGAGCGTGAGAAGTCGAAATAAAAATTTTTTGAATGAAATTTGAAAGATAATTAATTTGTTTTATGAATTAGTAGAGTGAGTCCGTTAGGTATCCTCAGAGAGATCACTTGTCGTTTATGGTGTTCTCTAGACATGAATCACTATATATTTTTCGTAGAGATGGCACTGGTGACATCTAAGAAAGTGATTATCTAAGGGGAGTGTCAATAGTGACATGGAATCAATTGGCTTCGGTTGCTGATCAGCGATTTATTTCATATAAAAGAATGAAATTTTTAATAAGAAAGATGCGATTGTGTTCTTTATAGCATCTGGAACTAAGAATGTATTTTTTCATTTATATGTCGATGTTTAATATTTTTAGTCGTTGCTTTCATCAAGATTGGTGAGCGGCAGTGATATGCATGTGTCGGAGACGGAGTTCCTCCGTTATATCCAGGGTGAGGTTGGGACGATCTGGGCGGGCCCTATCGAGGAGAGTCGGTGTTTGGGTCGACTGGTTTTTCCCAGTGTTGATAGAGAACAGGCAGTAGCATACAGGGTGTCGTGTGGTGGCTTGCGGGTACGTCCTATGAACCGCAGCAGTGATGATTCTGCATATACAAGCGGCTCGAACATCAGGAAATAAGCGTGTGATGTTTCACTTTCGATGTTTTGTAATATGTGTACGCCAGTACTTTACTGGGAGGTGTTATGCAATGTGCTTGAGTCGTTTAAGTGCATGATGAAACGATGGCGACATCGGTGAATGGGTTGCGATCGTTGCGTCAGCGATGCTCAAGCATCTGAGGTGCCAGAGGGGAGATGACGGTACATCGGTGGGGGTGACGTTGCTTCGGTATTGGATATGACGTAGTAGAACATAACCGGAGACAGATGCTTCAAGGTGTGCGAGAAAGCGTCCTTGTGGGGTGAGGTGGCAGAGATTGATTGATTGCTCGGCACAGCATTCGGTTCGTTGTGGCGAAATGGTCACATGCTCGATGCACACTATATTCCCAGTATGTGGAGCGGCACGTATGCCCGTTTTAGGTGTTTCACTTTGATGCGAATGTTGGTGCCGCTCTGAGGTAGCGAAGTTCTTGCAACGGTGATGTATAGCGTGTTGAGTTGGCGGTGTATGTATGCAGGTCAAACAGCGACGGTTGATGCAATGTCGATTAGCGAACAGGCATTACAGCGGGGTGTGTCATGGTGAGTAGCGGTGTTACCAAAAGACAATGTTCTGCGTGTTTCCTTGATGATATGTACGGTCAAATCGTAAAGTGCCTTATCTGATTTCTTTACGTCATCGCGTTTGGTTGTAGAACGATGCACGTGCGGTGATTGACGGAGAGTGCTTAGGTGCACCATCAATTGCATGTCGTGTCGATTCGATGCAGCTTGGGGGGAGTTTATATCTGACAGAAAATACGATCTGCTCCGATCCGATGGAGTCAACGGTGTCTGTTGTGTAGCTGGTGATATCAAGTTTCAGTGGGAACAGTGGCATCGCTATCACGGTGTGTACGCTGCTGTCCCAGTATGCGGAGCGGTGTTGCCATGTGTTTTAGTGGTCGGGGGGCTCTGCCTGCTGCTGTTCGTGGTGGGTCCAAGTGTATTGACGTTGGCAGTAGAGGTGATGCTGAAGTGCGGAGCGTGTGAGCAGATCTGTTGTGTCTGCGATCGCGTGCTTCGAAGGTCTCAGAAAACCTCGTCGACGGTCACGCCTGCGGGCATGTCAAGGTCGATGTCGATGCGGTAATCGGCAAAGCGGCGTGCTGGTGCTGGTGACGTGCTATCCGCTCGTTCGACCTTTATTTTCTCGAACAGAAGGTGTGCTGGTGCATTCCCCATGGGATGCTCATGCTGGAACGTGATCAGTTTGCGTGCTGCCATTTGGCAGCGTGCTGCGGAGCGGTCGTGTTCAAACAGATTGGTTAATGCGCGCCACAGTAGTTGCAGGTCGTCTTCGGAGAAGCCGGTGCGTTCGGCCAGTTTCGCAGAGATGAAGCCATGCATACGATAAAGGGCGTAGGGCAGGATATGTTTGCGACCCATGGTGCGCTCTTTTTCTTGATCTTTTTCGTTAGTCACTGCCATACGGGTGATCGAGATTTCTATGGGCAGTACAGGATCAATGGAGCTGGCGAATGCCAACTGCACTGGGCCGCGGACCTGTCCGGCATTGACCTCGGTGGTCATCACGGCGCCGAAGGTGCGTATATCAAAGAAGTTCTTACACATCCATGCCGTTAATTCACGGGCTTTGTCCTCGTCCTTGGGGCGTTTTGGAGGATCGTGTTCTAGGTTCAGTGCGATATAGGCTTGTTTATGCTGATTATTCAGCACTGATTTTTCCTGCATGTAAATCGCGTAACCAGGCTGGTTTCCTTTCTCCAGTGCGACGTAGTTGCGGATTTTGCGCTTGAGTGCCACATCGGTGACTAAACCGTGCTGGGTTTCCGGGTCTAATCGTGGCAGGTTGCCGGCATCGGGATCACCGTTGGGATTGCCGTTGATCACGTCGAACAGGTAGACAAACTCATAACGGTGGGCGATAGCGCTCATGCAGCTTTTCCTTCGCTATGGGCGACACACTGGTCGTTATGATGGGCGAAGCACGCTTGGGTTTGGTGGTAGTAACCGATGGCGAACCATCCTTGTTCTTCGATCTTCAGGTGCCGAGGGAAGGCCGATTGCAGCAGGTTGATGATCTGGACGATTTCTGTATCGAGTGTGATCCACAGCCAGGGTTTTTCTTTGCGTAGTTTGCGGAGGTGATTTTTTGAATTGCGCACTAACATCGGGAAGATGCGCAGTGGCGTGGCTGATGCTGCGCCGTAATAGTGATCACAGATATTGGCGTTAATGTGCATGCCGAGTGCGGCGCTCTGGACGTGCTCCAGCATCGAGAATAAGCGTCCCAGCAGGTAGCCGGGATCATGATTGTGCAGATCAAGACTCATGGGAGGTTCCTTCTTGTTAGTTTGGTTTTTTTGCTCTCTTCCCAGCCGCGCATGACGGGCTAGGATGGCCTTGCATAGGGCCACTCGTAATGGGGAAATTTTCCTGTCGGCGCGGAATCGCATGACGAGTGCGCCGAGCACGCTGTGTGGATAACGGGTTCCGGTGAGGATGGCGCGTGTCAGTTCTCCAGCTAATAGGGGTGGTATGTCCTCGGGTTTGGTTTTGCCGTTACGGATGGGTGCGGTTTGCAGGGCTAGCAGTTGTGGTGATGGGGTGTGGCACCACGGTATTGGGTTCAGTAATAGATCGTTGTAGTGGTCTGAAAAACGCTTGGCGAAGGCTGCGAGTGAAGCTGTTTCCCAGAAACGGATTGATAACCGTGAAGCATTCGGGGCTAACCCAAGCACGAAGATACGTGTGTCATCGTCGAGGTCTCCGTCCAGATCACGCAGTGGCTGTCCTTGACGGATGTGTTCTAGGAGATTCCACAGTTTTTGGGTGGTGCGTTCGTCTTTGTCGTTTGGGTTAAGGAAGACAGAGAACTCATCTTCGGCTTTTTTTGCCTTATTCACTGCTGGCGATTCGGCCCAGAACACGACTGTGGTGTCGCCAATCAACAGACATTGCTGGTTGTGTCGGCCCCGTCGCAGCAATTGGTTGAGTGCGCTGGCATAGGCAGAGGCGGCTTGTGCGGAGATTGGAGCGTTTTCGCCTTGTGACTTGCCGTAAGAAGTGAATGCTTCCAAGTTAAACGAGACCATGGATGCGCCGGAGCTTTGTGCGCCATTGACGCCTTTAATTGCAGGATGCAAGCGAGCGATGGGGGCATATTCACCGGTGACCAAGCACATACCGTTGGTACTTTCGGTTGTTCTGTTTTGCCGACGTGCCCAAGCTGCGCATGCTGCGGGCTGTACGTGCAGGTAATCTGCTGCGCCATCCAGGCGGAATACTACATTGGTATCCAGCATGGTTTTCCCTTGGCGGATGAATGTGTACTCTTTTTGGAAACGTTCTGGTGTCCAGTGCGCGAGAAAGGCGAGTAATGCTTTAAGACCGTCATCCTCAGTGCCAGCGAGGATGTCTTGATGAAGTGCCTTGAATGCCGCATGTTCCTGCTCGTTACGTTTGCCGGTGGCGCTGATACCTAATGCATAGCTGGTTTTGTCCCATAGAAAATTGGGCTTGATTGCGACAGTGCGTTTTTCTGAGTGTGGCACGTTCATCCATACAGGGATGGGTTTCTTACTGCCACCGTCGCATAGATCGTGTACATCGACGACACGTCCGTCCAGAGCCAGGATGATGGCGTAGCTGATCTTTTCCTGGCTGTAACCGGGTTGGGCGATACCCGAATCTGGTGTATCCAGCAGGCGTTGGTAGTACGTGGTGAGTGCGCTCAGGATCATGTATGTATCTCGCCACTACTCAGTGTTGGTACTTTGATCAGTCCATTGATCATGTGTGCCCGGAAGAAACGTGGTGCTATGCCGTGAGTGAAGTCAATGTCGTGAAGGATCCATCCCAGATCGCGCTCGCCTATCAGTGTGAAATCTGATTCAGGGGCGGAGCTGTTATCTTCGATCAGCGAGAAATGAGCGGGGAATTCGCGTGTGCCCAGGCAGGGAGATTGGAAGCAACGCCCACGCCGTGCGCGGCGTTTGAAGATATCAAGATATTTACCGATGTTTGCATCGGATTTGGCTTTGTTGGTCAGTGCGATATGCGCGGCAATCACATAGCCGACGTCCCGCAGTACGGTGGTCGCACGTGGTTGCCGGTCTTCTTCAACATAGTTGACCAATCCGTCAGTGCGGCCGGCCCTCATGGCCTTACTGGCGTTGGTGGCCGAGAGTTTGCTGCCAACTTCGTTGCGGCGGATAGATTCGAAACGGATCGGTTTGAGTATCTGGATAGCGTCCACGATCCAACGCATTTCCGGTTTCCAGTAAATCGCTTCTAAGATGCCGCGTGCGGCTGAGGGAGTGATGACGTCGTAAGAGAAACGTTCAACTTTGAATTCGGGGCGTGTGAACAGTGCCCGCGGACCCCAGATGTGGAGCTTTATGCCGTAGCTCATTCTTATTTCTCTATATCAATATGTGGAGTATCTGATTTTTTATGTCCCTGTTTCGCGGATTGAGATCAGTGCTGTTGACTGGGTGGAATCGAGGGCGATGCATGTTTGTGGATGCATTGTTAGTCGTGTTGCCTGTCACCTTTCGGTTCATGTATCCGTAACAGACTATTCACGACATAGTCAATGAAATGTGATGAAAAACTCAATTTTTTGGGTAAAGGTTATTGCGGTTCCTCGATATCCAACATCAAATGGTATTGAAATGATGAAATCTGTTTTTTCGGATGGTGTGGGTGTATTGCCATTCCGAGGGCGTTGAGAGGATGTTGTGGCATAAATGTTAGGTGCAGTTAACAAGATGTATGGTGCAAGGGAAGTGGCGGGATTGCTTTTCAATGACCAGTGAAGACTCTCAGTCCTGTAAGAATTGGGGATCATCCCAATGCAGTCGGTAGTGGGCGTGGTAGCGTCGTCAGTTGACTCGTTGCAAGAGTTGTTCACAGTGACGTTTTCTCAGCGGTCCGTTGTATCGTATGGTTCCACTTCAAGAGGTCACAGGTATCCTTTGGTACCTGAACAATGCAAGGCTGCAACGGGCCCGTTGCTTTCAATCAGGTTTTCTCAAGCCTGTCTAGGGGACTTCCGAATCAAGAAACGTGCAGCTATTTCTGCCATCGTGAGTCATTGATTCACCGTGGTGTGAGGAAGTTAAGCCCGATTTATGCAGAGGTTTCTTAAAGTCCCGACTGAATCTCCCGCCTTAGCAAATTGATGGGTTCAGAGCGATGTTAGAAACGGAACGATGCCGCCTGCGACAGTGGGAGGATGAGAATGAACCTGCGTATGCCCGGTTGAATGCAGACCCGATGGTGATGTGCTACTTCCCCAAGGTGTTGTCCGCGTAGGAGAGCAATGAACACGCAGATAAGTTGCGTTCGCTGATGATAGTGAACGGGGCTGTGGAGGTATCGGTGGTGAGTTGAAAGCCAGCGGCGAGTTTATCGGGATGACCGGTTTGCACATGCAGGCTGGTGACAGCGGCATTTCCCATACGCCGCTGATGGAGAGTGATGGTATTAAATGAATCTCCTGTGTTTTTCATCGCGTATCTGTATACCCATACTGCCATAGGCAACATGCACGTAAATGTGAGCTACTGATCTGCCAAATTTTTATTTTTCTCGGTGTACTTCATGGTGCGTGATATCTTTGGCCGTTTGTCAGACTTTGATTACATTAGGTCTGTTTGTTTGTTGCCTGAGTGTGCGGAGTGGTTCGAGGCACTTCGTTTTTATGAAAAAACAGTGAGCGTTTAAATCCATCTTATCCTTTTCAGGTTTGTTTCTGACGCTGAAACGATGTTTGGTAGAGCGTTGTGTTTGGCGATGGTAATGGCGCGGCAGGTCCAAAGATCTTGAGTGAGCCATAATCGTGTAGGGCGTCGTCGTCAAAACAGCTGGTTCCTTTGGTAATTGGTGGCTTCTGGTGGTGGATGCTGTGATCAGTCCGTGGTGTTGGTCTCTACCAGGACGCGATGTGGAAACGATCGCGTCGGTCCACTGTTTGACAACGCTGGAGGACGAAGATACAGATGTACGATTCGATCCAGTGTTGTCATGGACTTTGAACTGCTAGGAGAGTGTTGAGCGTTTGTTGAATCGTATTCAAGCATGTTCGTGGAGTTTTCATACGTGACGGCAAGCGTGTCAGTAGCGATCCTGTGTTTGCCTCACTGGCTTGTGTGCGTTGGATCGTGTGTGAAAATGTAAACATGACTTGGCGATTTTGGAACAGCATGTCGTTGCTGTGAATCGACAGAGAGATTGAGGTGTCGGTGTGTCCTTCACCGGACGGAGTTTTGCTCACAGTGGTTGGACACGCGACAATGGCAGTTCTGTCGGCATCGGCTTTCCGGTGATCGTTGGCTCTGGCGGTTTGCTTGGTCGCTCACATCCGATTTCTCCTTAGATTTAGAGGTTCCTACCACACTATGTCCAATACGCCCAAGCTCATCTACACACTCACAGACGAGGCGCCGTTTTTGGCAACGCAGTCCCTATTGCCGATTATCACGGCTTACACCAAGGTTGCTGGTATCCAAGTTGAGACACGTGATATCTCTTTGGCCGGGCGCATCTTGGCGCAGTTTCCTGATGTATTGACCGAGGCGCAAAGAGTCAGTGACCATCTCGCTGAATTGGGCGAAATGACCGCTAGACCTGACACCAACATCATTAAGCTGCCAAACATCAGTGCTTCGATACCGCAGCTAAAGGCGGCGATCAAAGAGTTGCAGGAACAGGGTTACTCTTTGCCGGATTATCCGGATGAACCAAAAAATAGTGTGCAGAAGGATGTCAAGGCGCGTTATGACAGAGTGAAGGGCAGTGCGGTCAATCCGGTACTGCGTGAGGGCAATTCCGATCGCCGCGCGCCGTTGTCAGTGAAGAATTATGCACGTAAGTACCCGCATCGGATGGGTACGTGGAGCAGTACATCTAAGTCGCATGTCGCGCATATGGAGGATGGTGATTTTTTCGGCAGCGAACGCTCCGCTACACTCGGTCAGGCTGGTATGTTGAAGATCGAGTTGATTGGCAAGGATGGTACGGTGACGGTCCTCAAGGACAAGGTTGCAGTGAGTGCCGGTGATATTGTCGATGCTGCGGTGCTGAGTAAGCATGCGTTGGCTGCGTTTGTTACTGCACAGATTATTGATGCAAAGACCCAGGGGGTGCTGTTCTCGGTGCACCTGAAAGCCACGATGATGAAAGTGTCCGATCCAGTGATATTTGGGGTGTTTGTTTCAGAGTTCTACAAAGAGGCTTTGGTGAAGCATGCTGACACGCTAAAACAGATTGGTTTTAATCCGAACAATGGTATTGGCGATTTGTATGCACGCATTGCTGCATTGCCGGAGGATATACAGGCAGTCATCAGGGCTGACGTGCAGGCGCAGTATGCCGAGCGTCCTGGTTTGGCGATGGTTGATTCAGACAAGGGCATCACTAACTTGCACGTGCCCAGCGATGTGATTGTGGATGCGTCGATGCCGGCGATGATCCGTAGTTCTGGGCAGATGTGGAACGTTACAGGTAAGCTCCAGGATACCAAGGCAGTGATTCCGGATCGTTGTTATGCCGGTGTCTATCAGACAGTGATTGATGATTGCAAGCTGCATGGTGCCTTTGATCCGGTGATGATGGGTTCGGTGCCCAATGTCGGCTTGATGGCGCAGAAAGCCGAGGAATATGGTTCGCACGATAAAACGTTTCAGTTGCAAACTAGCGGTGTGGTCCGTGTCAGTGATGATCGGGGGGAAGTATTGTTCGAGCACTCTGTCGAGGCTGGTGACCTCTGGCGTATGTGTCAAACGAAGGATGCGCCGATCCAAGATTGGGTCAAGCTGGCGGTGGAACGTGCCCGTATGAGTAACATTCCTGCAGTGTTTTGGTTGGACAGTGTCCGTGCGCATGATGTGCAGATGATTACCAAGGTTGAGCGTTACTTGAACGACCACGACACCAACGGTTTGGACATTCTTATCCTGTCACCGGTAGCAGCGATGAAATTCTCCCTGGCGCGTATCCGTAAAGGTCAGGACACGATCTCGGTGACCGGTAATGTTTTACGTGACTATCTAACTGACTTATTCCCAATCATGGAATTGGGTACCAGTGCCAAGATGCTTTCGATTGTCCCGTTAATGTCGGGAGGTGGTTTGTTCGAAACCGGTGCCGGCGGCTCAGCACCTAAGCATGTGCAGCAATTTACTGAAGAGAATTACCTGCGTTGGGATTCGCTGGGGGAGTTTCTGGCGTTGGCAGCATCGTTGGAGCATCTTGGTAGCCGTTATGATAATGCTGCTGCCAAGGTGCTGGCGAAGTCGCTGGACGTGGCTAACGGTCACATTTTGGATAACAACAAATCTCCCGCACGCCAAATTGGCGGGTTGGACAACCGTGGCAGCCATTTTTACTTGGCTTTGTATTGGGCTCAGGCATTGGCTGCACAGGATGAGGATGCTGTGTTGAAGGTTAAGTTTGCAGCTTTGGCTAAGGTGCTGAGTGAGCACGAAACCGCCATCGTTGCTGATATCAACGGTGTTCAGGGAGCTCCAGTGGATATTGGCGGTTACTACCATCCTGACTTGGTCAAGATTGCTGCGGTGATGCAGCCTAGTAAGATCTTCAACGACACGTTGGCGTTGTTATCGAGTTGATCGGTTGTGGTTGCCAAGCAGTGGAAGGGGCTTGATGAGTTTTGGCAAGAAAATAAAGGCCCGTGTCTTCAGATGCGGGCCTAAGTGTGTTTGGTTGTGAAGAGTGCTATCAGTTCAGTCTTGTCTGTTCGTGACTGAATGCCATCATCTGTCTGTATTTGGGAAGGGATTTCTGCTCAGGTGTGATTTACAGAAAGGGATATTAATAAGCGAGTGATGAACGGGGTAGGTTAAGTATTGTATGTACTTGGTATAAATCTGCATTAACTTAAGTTAACACTCAAGTTTGGGCTGGTAGCGGCAGATCGTGAGGAACGCAAGTGAAGTCTACAGAATGTACTAGTTAGAGAAAGCGTGTATTTCTGTCTGCTCAATTCAATCTAAACAGATATGAAGGTGGAGTAGGAACTGCTCTGTTGGATTGGAGAGCTGATCAAAGTATTACTATCGTTTTGTGACTGCATGATAGCCAGTCTTACAATTCAAGGTTTAGTATGAGGTGCATCACTTTCCATGAAGGGATTGCCTTCAGTTTGTAGGGTCTGAGCCAGAGCTAGCTGGTCTATGGAGCACTGTTAAATAATGGAGGTGTAGCCATGAATGGTCGGCTCAATTTGGCACTATTCACTATTTGATTAAATCACGGTTCCAAAAAATTCGCTCAGAATTATGGGACTGGGCACAGCAAAACAAGAATATGATCCCAGCATTGTAAAGAGTAATGCCGCTACCACTGGTTCGAGAAGCAGATGCAGATTGTGCTTGATCTTTTCGATTGAGTTCGTTACGAACCGTGGTAGCTACTCATGCGTTGAAGGAAAGATGTTCGATGAGAGTGTAATGATTCCGAGATATCAGTTGAACGTAGTTTGTTTAGAGGTCTATGGGCTAGGCTACAAGCGTGTATATCTAGCGCTTCATCGAACCAAAGAACTCGTCGTTCGACTTGGTGTTCTTCATTTTATCCAGCACAAACTCCATTGCTGTGATCTCATCCATCGGGTGTAGTAGCTTGCGAAGGATCCAAATTTTCTGCAGTAGATCGGATTCGATCAGCAGGTCTTCGCGGCGAGTACCTGAGCGATTTATATCGATTGCCGGATAGACACGTTTCTCGGAAATGCGGCGATTTAGATGTAACTCGCAGTTGCCGGTGCCCTTGAACTCTTCATAGATCACTTCATCCATTTTGCTGCCAGTGTCGATAAGTGCGGTGGCGATGATCGTCAGCGAGCCTCCTTCTTCGACATTACGTGCTGCGCCGAAGAAGCGCTTGGGGCGATGTAGCGCGTTTGCATCTACGCCCCCAGTCAGTACCTTGCCTGAGCTGGGGACGACGTTGTTGTAGGCACGCGCCAAACGGGTGATCGAATCAAGTAGGATGACCACGTCCTTTTTATGTTCGATTAGGCGCTTTGCGCGTTCTATCACCATTTCGGCGACTTGTACATGGCGTGCAGCTGGTTCGTCGAAAGTTGAGGAAATAACCTCGCCACGAACGGTGCGCTGCATTTCTGTCACTTCTTCAGGGCGTTCGTCAATCAATAATACAATCAGATGTACTTCCGGATGATTGGTCGTGATCGCCGTTGCTACCTGTTGCATCAGCATCGTCTTACCGGCTTTGGGCGGAGATACAATCAGCGCACGTTGCCCTTTGCCTTGTGGCGCCATCAAATCGAGGATACGGCCAGTAATATCCTCTGTTGAGCCGTCGGCGCGTTCCAAACGGAAGCGTTTGCGTGGAAACAGCGGGGTCAGATTTTCGAAAAGGATCTTATTTTTGGAGGCTTCCAGAGGTTCGCCATTGATCGTATCGACGATTGACAGTGCGAAGTAGCGTTCACCATCTTTCGGGAAACGGATGCGGCCTGACAGATGATCACCAGTGCGCAGGTTGAAGCGGCGAATTTGGCTGGGGGAAATATAGGTATCGTCTGGGCCGGCCAAGTAACTGGCCTCGGCCGCACGCAGAAAGCCGAAACCGTCTGGCAGAATTTCTAGCACGCCATCAGCAACTACACCTTCACCGTGACGGGTCAGTACTTTTAGAAGTGCGAAGATCACGTCTTGTTTGCGTGCGCGTGCAACACCCTCGTGGATGTTGAGTTGCTCAGCGATCTCCAGCAATTTGTGCGCTGGCATCTTTTTCAGATCACTTAGAGAGTAAACTGGGAATCCCTCTGGTACGCTTGGGTGCGGGCGCGGCATAAATGGTTCTTGGTTGCCCTCCTCACCGTTACTACCGTTATCTTCGCGGAAGCGATCACGATTACGCTCGCGTCGGTTGCGGAAGCGGTCGCGCCGGTTGTTGTTGTTGAACCGCTGATTGTTTTGCCCATAGCCTTCGCTAGGTTCACTGCTGTCCTGTAGAGATGTGGTGCTCACAGATGTTGGCGGCAGTACTTGTGAGGCAGGGGAGGCTGATTCCAAATGGGCACATGGAACTTCTGTATTTGGTGCTTGCGGCTGTACGGTTTGGTGCGTCACAGATTGTTCGCTGTTTTCCACGGTGGCCTTGCTCCCGCGGATCTTACGCACGATCTTTTCGCTTTCGCCATGTGCGGCAGCGCTCCCGCTTTCGGAACTTGTGATATCGGACAATTGTATTTTCCTCGCTATAAGAGATGCGAGCGCCCTGCAAAGGCGGACAGGTTTAAGAAGTGGGAGTAATTTGAGAATTTTGAGAATACGGCAGCGCGCGTTGGGGCCGAATAAGCTGCACACTATCATTGTCTGTGCTGCCAAGCAAGCGTGGCAATACAAGTGATTTGACTGCATTCAGGTAGCCGAATTAGGAGGTGCGAGGCATCAGGGCCCGGTGTTTGCTAGGACTTTGTCAATCATTTGGGTGAGCCGACCCTTTCCGACGGGCCCGATCTGGGTAATCTGCACTTGACCAGCTTTGAACAGTAGCAGCATGGGGACAGAGCACACGTGATACTTAATTGCTAGTGCGCGGTTCTCGTCGATGTCGACTTTGGCAACTTTTAATCTACCTCCGTAGCTTTGGGCCAAATCGTCTAGTACTGTGGAGATCATCTTGCACGGACCGCACCATTTAGCCCAGAAATCCACTAATACAGGTTCTTCGGATAGCAGCACCATAGCATCGAAATCGGCATCGCTGACATGTAGAACATAGTCGCTCAATTGATTATCTCCTCGGACGGGAAGGCACCTGCCGGTCAGACAGATGGTTACATTACGGTAAGCTTGAATACCGTGCGATTGATCAATCGCTCAACCTGAAGCGCCGCCACCTTGCACAAAGATTTCAGTTTGCGGTGCTGCTGCAATCGATGCAACCCGCCTCCGAGCCGCTCCAGATCCAAGACGAAGACTGAACGATGAGCGATAAATCATTGACAAATATAAATTTTTATTCATTTGATCTGCATCCGATGTTGCTCGCTGGGCTGACAGATGCAGGATTTACACTCTGCACTCCGATCCAGGCGCTAACCCTTCCGGGTGCATTAGCTGGCCGTGATATCGCCGGCCAAGCTCAAACAGGTACCGGGAAAACTTTGGCGTTTTTGGTAACGGTAGTTAATCGTTTGCTCAGTCGTTCGGGGTTAGTCAATCGCAAACCTGAAGATCCGCGTGCGTTGATTTTGGCGCCAACACGTGAGCTTGCGATTCAAATTTATAAGGATGTGCTGAAGTTTGGTAGCAATCTTGGCTTGCGTTTCGCGTTAATTTATGGAGGCGTTGACTACGACAAGCAACGCGAACTGTTGCGCAAAGGTGTGGATGTGATTATTGCGACCCCGGGGCGCTTGATTGATTACGTTAAGCAACACAAGGTAGTTTCGTTGCACGCTTGTGAGATCTGTGTCCTTGATGAAGCTGATCGGATGTTTGACCTGGGTTTTATCAAGGACATTCGCTTCATATTGCGGCGTATGCCGGAGCGTGGTAGTCGCCAGACTTTACTGTTCTCGGCAACTCTCAGTCACCGCGTATTGGAGTTGGCCTACGAGTATATGAACGAGCCAGAGAAGCTAGTGGTGGAGACGGAGACTGTTACTACTACGCGGATCCGTCAACGTATCTATTTCCCCGCTGCAGAGGAGAAAATTCCATTGTTGCTGGGCTTGCTCTCGCGTAGCGAGGGTATGCGTACCATGGTATTTGTGAATACAAAAGCGTTCGTTGAGGATGTGGCGCACGTGCTGGAGAAGGCTGGCTACCGGGTCGGTGTGCTGTCCGGAGATGTGCCGCAGAGGAAGCGTGAAGTCCTGCTCAATCGTTTCCAAAAAGGACAATTGGAGATACTGGTTGCTACGGACGTCGCTGCACGTGGATTGCACATTGATGGTGTTAATTACGTATACAACTACGATCTGCCATTTGATGCTGAAGATTACGTTCACCGTATCGGTCGCACTGCGCGTTTGGGGGCTGAGGGTGACGCGATTAGCTTTGCCTGCGAGCGTTACGCGATGAGTCTGCCGGACATTGAGGCATACATTGAGCAGAAGATCCCGATCGGAGCAGTGACTACTGAGTTGCTGGTCCCAGTGCCGCGTCTTGAACGTGCATCTGAGGGTAAGAATGATACTATTGATAAGATTTGCCCTGATACTAGCGACGTGTTAGCTGCCCCGGAATGGCGTCGTAGCAGTAATCGAGGTAAGCCTAGAGGCAGCCTTGGAGAACGCGATGGCCGCTCCCGTGTAGGTGAAGTGCCTAGATCGGATGGAGGAGGTGGTATGCGCCGCCGTGCTAAATTTCGTTTGGAGCCCGAGCGTGCTCCCAGTGTGGCTGCTGCTGGGACTAGTATAGTTGCAACCGCTCCTGTACTTGCAGTTAAGGCGGAGATAGTATCTGCTGCGGAGCAGGAGGGGGTGCATAAGCCCAGTCGTCGGCGCTGTGGTTCGGGTGGCAGCAACCATGTTGCCGTCGCTCCAGCTCAAGTGGTTGCCAAGCCAGGTAGCAAACCGTCGCTGTTAGGTTGGATAGCGCGCCGCATCCGTTCACTGTTCGATGCAATCTAACAATTCAGATTGTAACAAGGTCAGAAAGCGCATTACGGCGTAGTGTTACGATGCTCCAAATATGATTGCGCACATGAGTGTCCTTCGTTTCGATAATGTCAGTAAGCAGTACGCCGATGGCCATCTTGCTCTTGACGATGTCAGCTTCAGTGTTAACGAGGGTGAGATGCTGTTCGTCACTGGTCATTCTGGGGCCGGTAAGAGTACGCTGCTCAAGCTAATTCAGCTCAATGAGCGTCCCACACGCGGTGCGTTGTTGTTCGCTGATCGAAATCTGCTGAATGTACGTGGGCGCCAGATAGCATTTCATCGGCGTCAGGTCGGTGTTGTGTACCAGGAGCACCGTTTGCTGATGGATCGCAGTATCAGTGATAATGTTGCTCTGCCGCTCGTTTTACGTGGTATCCGTCGCGTGGAGATCGCTAAACAGGTGTGTTCAGTCCTGGAGCGGATTGGCTTGGCTCAACGTGCACGGGCGTTGCCATCGGAGTTGTCGGCTGGTGAGCAGCAGCGTGTCGGCATCGCTCGTGCGATTATTGGTCAGCCACGTTTGTTGATTGCTGATGAGCCTACCGGCAATCTCGATCCGACGTTAGCTGCAGAGATCATGCAGTTGTTTGTAGAGCTGCCGGCACGCGGTACTACTGTGTTGGTGGTCAGCCATGACGTGGCTTTACTGAAGAAGATGCGTAAGCGTGTACTGATCCTGGATCATGGACATCTGGTTGACGACATCTCGCCACAGGACTTGGCAGAATGAATAAGTCTCCCATTGAGTTTATACGCTCAAGGTTGGCTGTCTGGGTTGGTTACCATATGCACAGCATAGTGTTTAGCCTTGGTTGTGTGATGCGCAAACCCTTGGCGACACTGCTGACCGTCGTGGCACTGACACTCGCGTTTGCGCTACCGCTTGGTTTGTCGATCATGTTGGATAACCTTAGGTCGTTGGCTGACAGCGTGCAGCAATCTCGGCAGATTAACCTGTTCTTGAAGACCAATGTGGATATCGCGACGGCTGAGCGTCTGGCTGCGAAACTGCGTAGTCGCTCCGATGTCGCTGCGGTCGTCCTTCGTACTCCAGAGCAGGGCTTGTCTGATTTGCGTGGAGGTGCGAAGTTGGGTGAGGCGATAGATGCGCTTGGTAAAAATCCGCTGCCGAGTTTGTTGATCGTTATTCCTTCCATGTCTGCTATAGATGGGGAAGTGGCGCAGGTGTTACAGGCGCTACCAGAGGCTGACTTGGTACAGTACGACGTGCTGTGGCAGCGTCGGCTGGATGCTTGGCTAGGCTTTGGTCAATATCTGGTGCATATACTGTCAACTCTGTTCGGCTTTGGTGCTGTAATGGTGGTTGGCAATACAGTGCGGCTGGATATCCAATCTAGGCGTCAGGAGATTGCTGTGCTACATCTGCTTGGTGCTAGCGATGGTTTTATCCGTCGTCCTTACCTGTATCTTGGGGCGTGGTACTGTTTGGGCGCTGGTCTGGCTGCGTTTGGTTTGCTAGGACTGATTGGCTTAGTGTTGCGTGTGCCACTGATGGTCCTGACGGATAGTTATAGCAGTCGTTTCGCCCTTCATGGGTTGGACATCTCCCAAAGTGTCATGATTCTGGCGGGCATTCTGTTGTTGGGCTGGCTTGGTGTATGGCTGGTGACGGGGCATTTCTTGCGTCAAATGCGTCCTACGTAAATTATGAGAACTACATGCTAGTTTCTGAACTCAAGCATAAGCATCTGATCAGTGATACGCCAAGGGTGATGGTCGTAGATGGTTCCAAATTGGTTCGTCAATTGATTACAAATGTGTTGCAACGTGAGTTGCCAGAGGTGGACGTGATCGGCTGTACCAGCATTGCTGAAGCACAGCAGACACTAGATGCTGGCGCAGTGCATTTGGTCACGACTTCGTTGTTTCTCCCTGACGGTGATGGGTTGGCTTTAGCGCGTAGCGTACGGGAGGTGTCTGGCCAAGCTTATGTGCCGGTGATCGTGGTCTCTGGTGATACCCAGCAGCACTTGGTTGAGCGTCGTTTCACTGAGTATGTGACCGATTATTTCGACAAGGCGTTAGGCTACGAGGCACTGGCCGCCTTCATACGTGGTTATGTGCAGCCTGAGCCAGTATCCAGAGGCACAGTGTTGTATGTGGAAGATAGTCGCGTGGTTGCTGAGGCGACTACACGTATGCTTGAGCGTCAGGGTTTGAGTGTGGTTCACGTACTTACCGCTGAAGATGCATTCGCACTGTTAACTGCTGAATCGCTGAGACGAACCGAGTACAGTATCGACTTGGTGCTGACTGATGTGACCTTGAAGGGTGAGCTTAACGGCTGTGACGTAGTGCAACGCATCCGTATCGATTTTGCTTACGGTAAGCGCCGCCTTCCAGTGCTTGTCATGACTGGTGACACCAATTTGCAAAATCAATCAGAATTGCTGCGAGCCGGAGCCAATGATTTGGTGCAGAAACCTATCGAAGAGCGTTTGCTTGTAACTAAAGTGTTGTTCCAGCTGCACTTGGCACGTCTTAAAGATCATCTGGTGACAATCTGAGTGGTATGAGCGAACAAGTTGGGGTCAATGATGGTATTGCCGAGTCGCGGATTCAACTGGAATCTTCTTGGAAGGCGCGGGTTGGTAGTTGGTTGTTGCGTCCAGAAATGCTTGGTTTGGCAGCGTTCCTGCGTGCGAGAAAGGTTGCTGGCGTAAGGGTCTATCCACCTGGCTCTCAGATATTCGCGGCGTTCGAAGCAACCCCATTCGAGCAGGTCAAGGTCGTGATCCTCGGTCAGGATCCTTATCATGGCTATGGCCAAGCGCATGGCTTGTGTTTTTCGGTGCGACCGTGTACTCCAGTGCCTCCTTCTTTGTTGAACATTTATAAAGAGATCGAAGATGACCTTGGACTCATGCGCCCTGACCACGGTTGTCTGCTTCCCTGGGCAAAGCGTGGTGTGTTACTACTCAATGCGGTACTTACGGTAGAAGACGGTCGTGCAGGTGCGCATCAGGGTAAGGGCTGGGAAGGCTTCACCGACCACGTGGTTGATACCTTGAATCGTGAGCGCGAGGGACTCGTATTTATGCTCTGGGGTAGCTATGCCCAAACCAAGGGTAAGGTCATCGATACCCGTCGCCACTGTGTACTCAATGCTGCGCACCCTTCACCGTTGTCAGCCCATCGTGGTTTTCTGGGTTGTCGTCATTTTTCTCTTGGTAACCAGTACCTGACCCAACGTGGTTTGGCACCCGTGGATTGGAGTTTGCCATCATGTAGCGCACTGGATGGTCCAATCTAAATGGTAGAATAACTGGACCATGATCATCGATTCATGGCAATCCTAGATAGGGCTTTAAAAAGTTAAATAGAATTTCTAAAGATTTATTCTTTTGAACCCAATAGCTGTGACTGTGCGGTTACTTTAGATTTAAGGTGCTTCTTATGAGTCAAAACGCCTCAATGGTTCTTGTGGAAAACAACTTGCCTGTTCCAAATGCGCTTGGTTCGTTGGAGGCATACATCGGCGCTGTGCATCAGATCCCGATACTTTCAGTTGATGACGAGCAGGTGCTGGCCCGTCGTTACCGCGACGAACAGGATTTGGATGCAGCACGCGAGTTAGTGCATTCCCACTTGCGTTTTGTTGTGCGAGTGGCCCGTGGTTATAGCGGTTACGGCCTATCGTTAGGCGACTTGATCCAAGAAGGCAATATCGGCCTGATGAAAGCTGTCAAGCGTTTTGATCCAGATATGGGGGTGCGCTTGGTTTCTTTTGCAATGCACTGGATTCGGGCTGAAATGCATGAATTCATTTTGAAAAATTGGCGCATAGTTAAAGTCGCTACGACAAAAGCGCAGCGAAAGCTGTTTTTTAACCTTCGAAAATCCAGGACCCGTCTGGGGTGGATGAATGCCGAGGAGGTTAGTGCAGTTGCCAAGGATCTCAACGTCTCCGAACGCGAGGTATTGGAGATGGAGTCACGTTTGTCAGGTCGGGACATCGGTTTCGACGCTCCGGAGGAGGACAACGCTCCACCATCACCGGTTGGCTACCTAATTGCTAATGATAGTGATCCTTCTCAAGCTTACGAACGCGGTAATAATGAGGAGACCCAATTACGACTGTTACAGGAAGGTTTGTCTGCCTTGGATACCCGTTCGCGAGACATTATTCGGCGTCGTTGGCTGGAGGCAGATAAGAAGGTTACGTTACAAGAGTTGGCTGACGAATATAGAGTTTCAGCAGAGCGTATTCGGCAGATTGAAGCCAATGCACTTAAAAAGATGAAGGTGTTGTTCGCTGCTTGATGTGCTCGATTTTAAAATTTAGGATACAAGGCTACTTTTAGGAATGCGGATTCGGGTATTTGAATCCTATATACGGCGCTACGATGTCGTTTATTAGTTTTGTCTTTAAATAATGCTATTCAATTGTTCTAATGTCAGCCCTTGCTAAGTTTCATGTGTTATTGCTGCTGTTGCGATTAGGTATGTTTGTTCGGTAAGGTCCAGGCAGTTGCATCGTGTGGGTAGTTACTGTTCTTTGTCGATCTTTTAACTCGTTTTTTTGGGGGGGATGGCGCGGTTATTTAATAAGCGTGTTATTCATAGGCTAGGGAAGCTGTTGACAACGACTGCCAAGTAATGTGGTTATTGAGCGCTCATGCGAAATTTAATCTGGAAAGGAAAACAGGTGTTGACGCCAATTGGGACACATTGTGGAAGTGCGTCGTCCCAGATAGAAGTGGTGTAGATATGTGATACACCGTATCCAATATAGAATGTTGAATATCTGCTCTCTGAGCAGAGATGCGGGCATCGAAGCATAGGTTACGAAATATCGAGGGTAAAAAAAGATGCCATGCTTGTTAGTCGACACAAGCAATGATGCCATAAAGATGTTTTATGAAGTGTATCGTGATGACTGTGTGGAGCGGAAAAGCATATATCTCTGCTGATTGATGTAGGTTTTGTGCTGGTTGGTAATGTGCTTGTGTGGCGATAATTTGTAGCTTTATGAAAGCAGCGAAGAGAAGATGTTTACGTTGTTTTTGTATTTTTATCTGGAAGTTTCTTGTATCTTTCTTGTATCTGGAGAAGCTGAGCTTCGTGGAGATTGGTTTGTACAGCTTAAGTAGTACCGTACTATCGCCTTTAGTTATGAGAAAATCTCTTGGAGTTTCTTATCCCTGGATTATGTCGATTTGTTGATACTATTTTTTGGCTAAATTGATGGCAGCGTGATACCTAGTAAAGATCAACTGGGTCCACGTCTAGCGACCAACGGACCCGGCGTGCCTCTGGCAGAGCATGAATCGCTGGTATCAGAACATTGAGTGTGCGGTGTAGTGCGTTTCGTTGGGAACTAGACAGCAATAATTGGTAGCGCTGGTAGCCGGCGCGGCGTGGCATTGGTGCTGGCATTGGACCGTAGCACTCAACTGCATTGTCCTGCGGCATGTGGTTGCGTACTGTGTCGAGAAATTGTTGCGTTGTGGTGATGTCTTTCGCTTTGACACGCAGGAGTGCCAAGTGTGCAAATGGCGGCAGACCAGCGGCGTGGCGCTGTTGCAGCTCGGCATTAGCAAAGATGTGGTAGCCGCCGTTGATCAAGGTTTGCAACAGTGGATGATCTGGGTGGTGAGTTTGCAGCCAGACCTCGCCAGCACGTTTAGCACGGCCAGCACGGCCAGCAACTTGGATCAGTTGCTGGGAGAGCTTTTCAGTGGCACGGAAGTCGGCTGAGAATAGGCCTTCGTCGATTCCGACTACAACTACCATCGTTAAGTGTGGCAGGTGATGCCCTTTGGCTAGAATTTGAGTGCCTACCAGAATGCCGGCGGCATTGCCGAGTTTGGTGAATTGCGTCTTTAGTGCTTCACGGCGCTGGGTCGTGTTGCGATCGATACGTATCACGGGATGGTTGGGGAAAGCCTGGATCAGGCGCGCTTCTAGGCGCTCGGTGCCTATGCCCTGTGGCTGCAGCGACGAACTCCCGCAGTCTGGACATGATAGTGGCATCGGCTGGCGTGCGCCGCAGTGGTGGCACTGTAAGTAGGTCCCGCCAGTGTACACAGTCATCGGGGTGTGGTGCAGTACCGTGCTGCAGCGGTGACAGGTAGCGGTCCAGCCGCAGTCGTGACACAGTAACACCGGGGCGTAGCCCCGCCGGTTCTTAAATACGAGTACCTGCTCATCACGCGCTAAAGTTGCGTTGATGCCGGCTAGTACCTCGGGTGATAGACCGTCTTGAAGTGGTCGTTTGCGTACGTCCAGCACACGCACCTGAGGGGCACACGCCTGACCGGCACGGTAAGTTAGGCGCAGGTGCCTGTAGCGTCCGGTATGCGCGTTGTATAGTGATTCCAGTGAGGGTGTGGCGCTCCCGAGGATCACCGGTACGTTCAGTGCTTTGCCGCGTACTAAGGCGAAATCACGCGCGTGGTAACGGATGTTGTCTTGCTGCTTGTAACTCGTGTCGTGTTCCTCATCCACTATAATCAGTCCGGCGTGAGGCAGCGGGGTGAACACCGCTGAGCGAGTCCCGAGTATCAGCCGCGCTTCGCCGGATCGGGCTGCGGCCCACACGCGGGCGCGTTCGCCGTCTGCAAGCCTGGAGTGCAGGCTATGTACGGGTACTCCGAGGCGGGCACGGAAGCTGGTTAGAATTTGAGGGGTTAAGCCGATCTCAGGGACTAAGACCAATGCTTGCCGACCTACAGCTAAGCAGGCAGCGATAGCTTGTAGGTAGACTTCCGTTTTCCCGCTGCCGGTGACTCCATCCAGGAGATAAGTTTCGAAGCCTGCGCTGGCGTTTAGTGTCTCAACTGCTTTCTGTTGTTCAGTGTTGAGTACAGGGTTGGTGGCGGCCTGGATGATTGAAGGTGTGGTTGTAGCTTTCTTGACGCGTTCAACATAGCCGCGCTTGGTCAGGTTGCGTGCGGCTGTTCTCCAGTTATTCATCTGAGTGTCAAGTGCATCTTCCGTTTGATCGTTGGTGGCGAGCAATTCAGCCAGCTGTGCCGAGTGGCTGCTGCGACGCAGCTTGGCAGCACCAGTGTGTCCGATTTCGGTTAAATGCCAAGCCCAGGTGCAGGTGTCAGGCAATGGTTCACCATGACGTAGCAGTCCGGGGAGAGCCGTGGCCAGGATCTCACCGAGTGGGGTATGAGTGTAGCGTGCTAGCCAGTGTAACGACCTTGCCAACTCGCCATCCAGAATTGGTATGTGGTCAATCCAGGTGAGTGCCTCGCGTAATGGCACTGAGACCTCGGCTGATGCCAGCTCGACCACTACACCTATCAGTTCACGTGGTCCGAATGGCACCCTTACACGGCAGCCTAAGCTTGGGTCTGGGAGTGGCATGTTGCCTGGTGGCAGATAGTCGAAGCATTGCGGTAAAGGTATTGGCAATGCCACACGTAGGATCGTAGGGGGCATTGAGAAAGTTTACTGATCGGATGTCGATAAGACAGTGTTTGGTTTGGTCTTTATTCTCTTGGTCATTCTCATAAACAAAAGGTAACTTATCGTTCTATTTGAAGAAAGAGCGTTATCCACATTGCTTGTGGATAACTCTGTGGATTTCTCTTGTAGTCCACGCTGCGATGGTGCTGCCATCAGCCTCTTGCTTGGATTGGACAAAAAATAGCCATAATTTTTTTTTCTTTTAGATCATCCACTTAGTAACGAAGCGTGGTTGCAATATAGAGAATCGATGCCTTCTGAAAAGGTGCTATATGTCAAGCCCCTATGCTGTGTACAACCTACTCGAATAGTGAATTTAGTAGGGGACGACAAGAACGTTGGATCAACTGTACGTCAAGAGGTCGTCTATCCCGCCCTGGCCGCTATCATGCTTGGATACTGGAGTGTCCATGACCGCTGTTCCCAAAGCTGTAATTACTTCTCCTGCTGCCCTATTGGCTTTTCTACGCGGCGTTGAGCGCCGTGCCATCGTCCTCGTTGAGTTACAGACTGGAACCATATCTGCAGCACAGACGGCGTTGCCTGCTGCAATCAGGATTTTCGGTGCCGAGGCTGTAGATTATCCCTTCGCTGAGTGGTCGCGGCGCTTTTGGAGTTTGCTGTGTGGTGCCCCGGTGCTGCGTCGGCCACCCCTTACAGGCCAACGCTGGCCAACAGAGTTGATGGCGTTGCAAGCCATGGCAGTGGAGGACCGGCTTGCACTGTTGCTGCGAATCGTTGCTGGCCTGGATGAAGCACAGGCTGCGGTGGTATTGGATCAGCCGTTGGAAAATTATTACCAGGCGCTAGCGCGTGCCTGCCCACGTGACGTGCAAGGTCGTCCGAACCCAGCGGCTTGGCGTGTATTGGCAGAAGCAGCTCAGCAGCGGGTACGGAGTTTATCTATCAAGCGTCTGGTCACGACGACTGTGCTTCCGTCTCCATCGGTGCAGATCAGTGTCGCTGAGTCTGCTGTCTTACGATCACCTGGGCGTTGGAGATTTGACCGGTATTTGGCCGTAGTCGGGCTGATATTGGCGCTGATCTTCATATTGAATTGGGCTTGGAACCGGCATATGTCGGTGCCGCAGCTCCAATCTGTGTCCAATGGGTTTCCTGTCGTGTTGCCTCTTCTAGAAGATTCGCCGGTATTCATCGAAGAACTACCAGATTACGTATCGTCTGTGCCGCCGCAGGAGCTATCGCCAGATCTTGCCGATCGCGCTATGCTTGACGATAGTGCCCTGGAAGCTGCGCGTCAGGCTGATTTCTTGGCTTGGTACGTGGCTGGCCAGCCGATGCCTCCGAATGAATCCGAACCGGCCCCAATGGTTGCCTCCGGCATTCGGCATAGTGGAAATGGTCGATGATCAGAACCGAGCGCCGTCGTACGTGTTGTTGTTTGTGTGTTCTACTGGTTTTGTTAGGTGGGGTTTGTATCCGTGGCCAAGCGCAGGATTTGGTCATGTCTGCAGCGTCAAGCTCGGCCCAGAAATTGGTGCGTTGGCAGCACATGACCACAGCGCAGCAGGCTGACTTGCGCTTGCGTTATCGCGCTTGGTTGGCTTTAGTACCTTATGAGCATGTGCGTCTTTTGAAGGCTCAGGCCGAGATTGCGTCGCTGTCGCCAATGCAACAACAGGCACTGCAAGCACGCTTCGCTCGATTGGATCGGATGTACAGCCACGGTTGGTTGCTGGGTCCACGCTTGGGCGCGCACTATGTGCATCTACAACCGCTGATTGGCTACGTCCCTGAGACTGAGCGAGCGCCGCTTTTGGCATTGCTGCATGCTTTGGACGATACACAGTTAGCGCAATTGGCGATATTGGTTCAGCGCACTCCACCTGCGCAATGCGCTGCGTTGCGCAGGGAATTGCTGGCACAGATGCCGACCGATCGCGGTGCATGGTTGCTCGCACGGCTGCGACGCTAGAGTGCGATGAAGTGATAAAGATGAAGTGATAAAGAATTTATATGATCAAAGTGATGTCTAAATATTTTGAACAGCTGAAAAACTGCATAAAGCGACCTAATACCGATTTTTAGGAGCCAAGACGTCTTTGATTCGTTTTGATTGTTGTGGCTTTAGTGGCGTTTAGTGTTTGTCACAGTCTTCTGTTTCATATTTGAAGATCGTCATTTCTTCTCTAGGGATATTAAATTTTTCTGGCTTGGGTTCCCTACTTTCTGATGAAAGTGTGATATATTCCAAGAAATAAGCCGTTGCGTGATCTTAAGTGGCCAGTGTCTTTAACTAGGCCTGATTTAAGGATGCGCTTTCCATTTTTTCTATGCCAGTCTCGTTTTTGACATCGCGTTTTGGTTCTGAAGTGTGCGCTACTCTTATACTCGCGCTGCCACTCGTGTTCGGTCACATCTCCATTGGTCTGATCGGTTTTGTAGATAACGTCATCGCTGGTCATCATGCTACCGTCACCCTAGCCGCATCGACTATTGGGACTGCATTGCTATGGTTACCAATGCTGGTACCGATGGGCACACTAATTTCGTTGACGGTGTTGGTATCGCAATTGCATGGTGCCGCCCGTGACGAGGAGATTGGGCCGTTGTTCCGCCAAGCGTTGTGGCTGGCTATGCTGTTGGGGCTGGTGATGTTTGCTTTCCTCAGTATGGTACCAGCGCTGCTGCCGATCTTCGGTATCGTCCCCGACATCGTGCCGGGTGCGACTAAGTTCTTGCATGCGGTGCGTTGGGGGAGTTTGGCATTGCCTCTGTACTTTTGTATGCGCTATTTCAGTGAAGGGATGCACTGGGCTTTGCCGACGATGCTGGTGGGTTTTGGTGGCTTGCTAGTGTTGGTGCCGTTGAGCTATGCGTTGACCTGCGGTCGCTTCGGTTTTGCCGAGTATGGTGCCGAAGGCTTGGGCATCGCCACGGCGACTGTAATGTGGCTGCAGGCGGTTGTGTTTGCATTGTATTTGTGGCGGTCGCGGCGCTTCGCCGACCTGCAGTTATTCGTGCGTCTAGAATTGCCTTGCTGGGTACGTATTCGTGAACTGTTGAATACCGGACTACCGATCGGTATCAGCCTTCTGATGGAGAGTGGGTTGTTTCTTGTCATTACATTGCTGATCGGTCGGCTTGGTACCGATCAAACTGCCGCGCATCAAATTGCCCTCAATGTTGCCCAACTGTGCTTCATGATTCCGATGGGCGTGGCCGAGGCGACCACAGTGCGGATAAGCCATGCTGTGGGGCGTCGCGATCTTCTGGGTATGCGCCGTGTCGCTTGGGCCGGCTATGCGATTGTGATTGGGACCCAGACACTCTCAGCAAGTGCGCTTTTGCTCGGATATGACGCGATTGTGTCGGTCTACACGCAGGATTTGGTGGTGGTGGCTCTGGCTTCTAAATTGCTGCTGTTCGCGGCCATCTTTCAGTTCCCGGATGGCCTCCAGATGCTCTCGTCCGGTGTATTACGTGGGATGAAGGACACTCGGGTGCCGATGTTGCTGGCGATAGTCTCGTATTGGGGCTTGGGCATGCCGCTTGGTCTTGGGCTTGGTTTTGGCCTGGACTGGGGTTCTCGCGGTATGTGGATCGGTTTAATCATTGGCTTGACTGCGGCTGCAGTGTTGCTTGGCTGGCGGTTCCATGTGGTCAATGGGCGCATGCTTACCCGTATTACCTAAATTCCCAGTCACAGCGCGGTGATGCCGACACCCGCTATGCTGATCGGCGTTCAAGATGATGTAAGTTTTTCAAGGACCGTTTCATGAACCAATCTTTGCCCAGAAATCTCATTGTCCGTTTCTTCGTTGGCTTATGGGATGCGATGAATTTTACCCGGCGTCTGATTCTTAATCTGACGTTCTTCGCTTTCTTATTTTTAATATTATTGATTATGGCAGTTGCGATGGTGCGCGGTTGGAAAGGCAAGCCGCTCGACGAACGCACTACTCTGGTGATTGCGCCACAAGGCGCCCTGGTGGAACAGTTCAGTGCCGATCCGGTCAGCCGTGCTCTAGCCAAAGCGACGGGTGACAAGAGTGGTCAGGAAGTTCAACTCCGTGATCTGATTAGGGTGCTTGAGGCTGCGTCCAAGGATAAAAAAGTTGAACGTGTCCTGCTTGATTTGGACAAACTACAGCCATCCGGTTATGCCTCGCTGCGTGAGATCGTTGTCGCGTTACAGAATTTGAAAGGTTCAGGCAAGCAGTTAGTTGCCTTTAGCGAAAGCATGACCCAGGCGCAGTATCTACTTGCCGCACAGGCGGATGAGATTTATTTGGATCCAATGGGTAGCGTCCTGCTTGAGGGTTTGGCTCGCTATCGCCAATATTTCCGCCGGGGATTGCAGGAAAAATTGGGAGTGGATGTGCATCTTTTCAGGGTCGGTGAATATAAATCCGCGGCCGAGCCTTTTATCCTTGATGCGGCTTCACATGATGCCAAGGAGGCGGACTTGTTCTGGATGAACGATATATGGCAACGCTATTTGGCTGATGTTTCTAAGGCGCGTAAGCTCGATTTGGTGCAATTGAGTGCTAGTGTCGACAGACTGCCACAGGATATTTTTGCTAATCATGGTGATTTAGCCAAGTATGCATTGGCGCATAAACTGGTAGATGGGTTGAAAACCCGCGAGCAAGTTAACCAGTTAATGGCCCAGCGTGGTGTCGCCGACAAAAAGGCCGATGGCGGTTTCCGCAATGTAGACTTCGGCACTTATCTGAGTTTGCTGGATGCACAGAGCTTGCCGCTAGGCATGTCTTCGCAGGTTGCCGTCGTTGTCGCAGCGGGCGAAATAAAAGAAGGCGAGCAACCTGCAGGGTATATTGGTGGAGAGTCGACCAGTGTGCTCTTGCGTAAGGCACGAGATGAAGAAACGGTCAAAGCGGTGGTGCTTCGAGTGAATTCGCCCGGCGGAGAAGTCTTCGCTTCCGAGCAGATCCGCCGTGAAGTGGTCGCACTGAGACAGGCCGGAAAGCCGGTGGTGGTATCGATGGGGGATATGGCTGCTTCCGGAGGGTACTGGATCAGTATGAATGCCGATCGCATCTATGCAGATCCATCCACGATCAGTGGCTCGATTGGCATCTTCGGGCTGATCCCAAATATCACTCGTACGCTGGATAAGATGGGGGTGCATACCGACGGAGTGGGTACTACCCGTTTTGCAGGTGCGCTTGATATCAGCCGGCCGCTGGATCCGCAGGTTGGGCAGATCCTCCAGACTGTGATCGACAAAGGCTATGCAGATTTCACAAGTAAAGTTGCGCAGGCGCGTCATCGTTCTGTGGAGGAGATCGACCGTATTGCTCGCGGTCGTGTATGGAGTGGTGCGCAGGCCAAAGAACGTGGTTTGGTCGATGAATTCGGGGGAATACATGCGGCGATTACTGATGCTGCGAAGCGTGCCAAGCTTGGTGATGGCTACTACAGCGTGCGTTATGTTGAGAAGGCAGTCAGTCCATTCATGCAGTTCATGATCAGCTTGATGTCCACTCGGATGGGGATCTGGGCGTTGGGAGATTCAGACTTGGCTCGGATGTTGCTCGCCCGTATTTCTCCGGAGACCGAGGTACAGATGCGCTTTGTTGAGGATGCAGTGCGTGAGACTAAAACGGGCGGGCTTCCAGTAAAAACCTTGGTTTACTGTTTCTGTGGACTTTAACCGCTTGCGGCGGACCGTGGTGCGATTGGATTCCGTGTGTCGGCCTTCGGGCCGGACTCTGCTTTTGTCTTTATATGGTTTTTCTTAAGTCTGCTGTGATGTCATTTAGACGCGGCAACCAAGTTTGGGTATGTCATGAATTCCGTGGGAAATGGCACTGGTGATGTTGTTACAAGTCGTCCAAAGCATTACGTTACGTTCGCAGACGACAGTTGTGGTGTGAGTGCGATACAAGCCGGTGTGACGTTGATTTATTGGGTTTTGGATGGACGATGAAGTTTTGTTGGAAGCTGACAGCGTTGAGTAAGAGCCATGAGTGACTGATCGAAGACGATGCCATGCGCGGCATTATTGGATGAAGTGCTGCAATTGAGCAGATGTCTTACATTAGTTATTGAAGCATTATGTCAGCCTTGACGAGATGTGAAGACTGTGGATCTAGTGGGTCGTCACATAGAGCACATGTTGAAGAACAACAGGCATTGGCTAATCGTGAATTCATTGGGATTTTAATGGCAGCGTTTTATATGAAATTAGCGAATGTGATGGCCGCTAATATGCAGTAGTTGGTGGTTGCTGAGGTGGAATTCATGCTGGGTCGAGGTGGTATCAGTGCTACTGTTAAGCGGCAGTAAGGACTTTGGAGTGTGCTGGTCACGTGTCTGAGTCCTCTGAGGATGTGGTGGTCATTAGCATTTCAATGGGTATTGGAGCGCTCCTGGAGAGTTTCTCGTTTAACTGACAGCTGGCACTCTGGTGTTTGGGATATCCATACGGCTACTCGGTGGTACTGTTCTGTCCTGGCTTGACGAGTAGGCGTGTAGTGCTGTTGCCCATGTGCGCTGTTCCTGGTCAGTGGATCGACTGTTTTATTCATTTGCGTATCTTGGTCTCACTTTGCTGCCGCTATGATTCGCATATCTTTTGTGCAGCTTGACTCATGTATAGACGACATTTTTTAAAAAGCGCCACTGCCGCTCTGGCTGCGTTTGGCTTACCCAACCCTCTTGGGGGAGTCTTCGCTACCAGCAAGGCGGTTAATTTGCGTCGATTCGGTCAGCCTCAGCGTTTCGACTATGAATGGCTCAAGGAGCAGGCCCGCACCCTGGCTGCCACACCTTACCATTCACGTAAACGTGTGTTGTATATGCCACTAGAGAGGCTGAGTTGGGACCAGTACCAGTCAATTCGCTATCGTCAAGATCATGCATTGTGGGCTGATAGTGATGCCCATTTCCAAGTCAAGTTTTTCCACCTTGGTCTGTATTTCCATACTCCGGTGCGGATATACGAAGTGGTGGATGGTATGGCGCAGGAGTTAGCTTATGATTCGGCCGCCTTTGACTACGGCAGCAGCGGCTTGAATGGCAAGGGCTTGCCCAAGGATCTGGGTTTCGCAGGATTCCGGTTGAATACCAGCAAGGACACCAATCGAGACTTCGCTGCCTTCCTTGGGGCAAGCTACTTCCGCGCGGTGGGAAAAGAGGGGCAGTACGGCCAGTCTGCGCGTGGGCTAGCGATCGATACAGGGACCGGTGGACCAGAAGAGTTCCCAGACTTTATCGCCTATTACCTTGAGCAGCCGACTTCGGATGCGGATACAGTAGTGCTGTATGGGCTTCTGGATTCGCCGAGTATTGCTGGCGCTTATCGTTTTTCCATCACTAACCGTGATGTATTGCTGATGGACATTGACAGCGCATTGTATCCGCGTAAGACCATTGAGCGACTAGGGATTGCTCCGTGTACCAGTATGTACCAAGTGGGTGAGAATGATCAGCGTATGGGTTGGGATTGGCGTCCAGAGATCCACGACACTGACGGCTTGTCACTTTGGACAGGGAATGGTGAGTGGATTTGGCGGCCACTATGCAATCCGCCTTACTTACGCTTCAACATGTTCCTTGACGACAATCCACGTGGTTTTGGTCTTTTACAGCGTGACCGTAATTTTGATCACTATCAAGATGATGGTGTGTTTTACGAAAAGCGTCCGTGCTTATGGGTTGAGCCTAAACATGGCTGGGGTGAGGGTTCTGTCCAGTTGGTGGAGATTCCAACACTCGACGAGACGTTCGACAACATCGTTGCGTTCTGGAATCCACGGAATAAGCCCCAGCCTGGTCAGGAGCTACTGATCGGCTATCGGTTGTATTGGGGTGCTCTACCGCCTGTGTCTTCTTCGTTGGCGCATTGTGTGGCGACCCGCACGGGCTTGGGCGGTGTGGTTGGACAGAAGCGCAAATACTTTTCCTGGCGATTCGTTGTGGATTTCGTTGGTGGCAAATTGGCTGCACTGGTCAGTGCTCATGACTTGGGTGTGGAACCAGTACTGCATATGACACGTTGTCGCACCGAGATCGTCTCGGCACGGCCATTGCATGAGATCCGTGGCTATCGCGTCATGTTCGACGTAGTCCCCTTGAACGACAGTACCCAACAGATCGACATCCGTTTGTACTTGCGTGATGCCAATGGAGAGCCGTTGACAGAAACATGGCTGTATCAGTGGACACCACCGATATTGGCGGAGCGTAATATCTACTGAGTGGACGAAGATTGATTGTGGCAGTGCCGTATCCCTACTATTGCTTGATTTGGTAACTCCAGGGGTAAATGTCACTTGTATATCAAGATTCAGACAGAGATGCGTTTACTGAGTGGAGTGCATGAAAATTAGTTTCCATAAGTACTGCTAAGTGTTCTAAATCGAGATTTTGTGAGGTTGTATATGTCTCCAGGACGGAATAATTTTCGTTGTCACTGACGATTGTTTTTGAATGTCCCGCAGGCTTGTATTGAAGTGGTGATGCGGTTCGATTTTCTATGTGCTCTGAGTTTCTCGAATTTACCGTACTTGATGTGCAGCCAAGTTTGGATGTGTGGATAGATGAGCTGCGCTGGCAATTTCGTTTCCTTGGTCATGGTGGTATCTATGGGATCTTGCTTGTAGCCCAGAGTCCATAACGTCACAGAGATGGTGTTCTCCTACAGTCGAGTTGGTACTGGGAGTCGTAGCGTAGGCGGCATCATGTCGGCTTTCGTGGACCGTAAAACAAGTAGTGCTTAGGTTGAACATCTTGCTGATGTGTTCCACCCACGTAATATCAGTACAGACTCGTAAGAAAGCGATGTTTCTTTTGCGGCCCTGACTGGCTCACATGTTCAGGAATATCGACAGGGGATACAGCCCCTATGTGTGTCATGGTAGTTACAACCCATCAGTGCGGCTCGGCAGGGAGGATTTGATATGTTGTTGAGCTCGTCACATTCCTTGACAGAACACCGGAATCTGTTTTGGAACTGCGGTTCCGCTGAACTGCCATAGGTGAGAGTGCTTCAGGACATCGGTTTTTCCCGTTATGACGCAATACGTGGCAATCTCTTGTCCGATCAGTGACCCCAATGTCGGTACCGTGTCAGAAGCAAATGGTCTTCCATACACTGATCGGTACAATGCCTATCCGGAAAATGCTTCGCTCATGCACGGTCTCAATCCTCCTCAACGTGCTGCGGTCTTGTACCGCGAAGGTCCTCTGCTGGTGCTCGCGGGTGCTGGCAGCGGCAAGACGCGTGTGATTGTGGAGAAGATTGCGCACTTGATTACCGGGGGTTTTTATCCTGCCAAGCGTATTGCTGCGATTACCTTCACTAACAAGTCAGCTAAGGAGATGCGTGAACGTGTGGCGAAGCAGATCAAAAGTAATAGCGTTGATGGGTTGACGATCTGCACTTTTCACGCACTAGGATTGAAGTTTTTGCAGATTGAGCATGATGCTGTTGGACTTAAGCGCGGCTTCTCGGTGTTCGATGCAGATGATGCTGCTGCGCAGATCAATGACCTGTTGCATGGTGCCAAGCAGGATGTGGTTGAGGATACGAAGAATCTGATATCACGTGCGAAGAATGCCGGCCTTTCACCAGAGCAAGCACTCGCTGCTGCACGTACTACCCGCGAAATGGAGGCGGCAACGTTGTATGCACGCTATCAGGCGCGCCTGATAGCGTTCAACGCAGTGGATTTTGACGACCTGATCCGCCTGCCGGTGCAGATCCTTGAAACGAGTGATCAGATTGTAATGGCTTGGCGTGAGCGGATTGGTTACCTGTTGGTGGACGAGTGTCAGGATACCAACGATGCGCAATATCGATTGCTGAAGATGTTGGCCAGTCCGCGTGGCAACTTCACGTGCGTTGGGGATGATGACCAGAGTATCTATGCTTGGCGGGGGGCTAATTCAGAGAACCTGCTGCAACTGGAGAAGGACTATCCGCAGTTGAAGGTCATCAAGTTGGAGCAGAATTACCGTTGCCCTAACCGTGTGCTGCGTGCGGCCAATGCATTGATTGCACATAACCCGCATGTGCACCTGAAGGCGTTGTGGAGTGACCAGCAAGACGGTGAGCGCATCCGCGTTTGGGAGTGCCGTGACAGTGAGCATGAGGCTGAGAAGATCGCAGCAGAAATCTCTTACTTGGGAAGCGCTAAGCAGGTACCGTGGAATGATTTCTGCATCCTGTTCCGAGGTAACTTTCAGTCACGGCCGCTGGAGAAGGCGCTGCAGTTATTGCGTATCCCTTACCATCTGACCGGCGGTACCGCGTTCCTGGAGCGTCAGGAAGTGAAGGATGTCTTGTCGTGGCTACGAGTGTTGGTCAATCCGGATGACGACGCCGCATTTCTGCGTGCAGTGCAGTCGCCCAAGCGTGAGGTCGGTTCCAGCTCATTGGCTAAATTGGCTGAACTGGCTGTGGCCAAGCAGATGCCGATGTCGCGTGCGGCTGAGTCGCTTGGCGCGTTGCAACAGCTGCCGACGCGCGCTGCCAATGGTCTGAGCAAATTCACTGATATCGTGCGTGAGTTGCGCCACCAAGTATCACGTGTGCCGGCGGCTGATTTGGTGCGGCAGCTTGTTGAGGTTTCTGGTTTGCTTGCCGAACTGCGTCAGCAGTGCAAGGATGAAGCGAGTTACCAGCGGCGTAAGCGTAATGTAGATGAACTAGCCGAATGGTTCGAAAGCGGTCCGTTTGGTGCCAGTGTTGGCGATCTTGTTTCGCAGTTGGCATTGCTATCGCGAAACGACAAGGACGATGGCGGCAACCAAGTGCGCATGATGACGCTGCACGCTTCCAAGGGTTTGGAGTTCCGTTATGTGTTCATCGCTGGCTGCGAAGATGGTGTGTTGCCGCATGAAGTCAGTTTAGAAGAAGGCAATGTGCAAGAGGAACGGCGACTATTGTACGTTGGTATCACCCGAGCTAAAGAACAGTTGTGGATGAGCTATAGCAAGTCTACCCGCCGTTTCGGTGAATTGGTCCGGTTTAAGCCCAGCCGCTTCTTTGACCAGTTACCGGCTGAGGAATTACAACGTGATGGTGCCGATCCGGTAGTTGATGCCGAACGTAAACAGGAGCGTGCTAAGGTTGGTTTGGCGGCAATCCAGGCGCTATTCGACTGAGTGTATTTGACCTTGGCTGGCCTGGATAGGCTGGGCGCTTTCCCCTCGTTGTTGGATAGCTGCTGTGTGTCTATGGACATCAAGAGCTAATGCATGTCTCTATACACGTTGTAGTCTGAACTTGATGTTGTATCAATGTGGATGTTGTTGAACGATGTAGCATTCATTCGTAAGGGTGCTCATCGCAGCGTGCGTACTGTGGAGTCGGTTCCTAATGTGTTTATTCACATGCTGGGCAATGAGGGGAATGCGCTGGATGAGTGTCTGACACGGTGTATTTGAATATTTTTGGCATGTGTTGCTAGTTCATTTTCAGTGGAAACGCCCAAGATGAAATTGCTGCAGATTTTGCATAAGAGACGCATGCACTTGGCCTGGTTGTGCAAGTGAAGAGTGTTTATGAAAACACTGGGGATGTCTCCAATGCTGCTGATGACAGGATGTCAATCGCAACCGCAGCAGGCTGAATGGGAATTTTTATATCTGTAGGATGTCATGTGAAAGATGTTCAGTTTCTGGGGGATGGAGCATTTTCTATTGGCAAGTTCCTGAAGTTAGTGTGTGTATATTGCTATACGTGTTAGAAGCCAATTATGAAATATCTCGACAAGAAGTGATTAATTGTGATTTTTCGATAAACCTTCGGTAGTGACTCACAGAAAGGCCATGATCCAGGATGTACCCTTATGGTTTGAATAAAGCTGGTGATCCAGGTTGCAGCGATAATGAACTAACTGCCGTTTCGTGGAAGTGCGGCTTTAGAGTGTATGAATGTCTCACCTTGCGGTGATCTGCCCCTGAGTTAGATATATGGAACAATTCCTCCAAGCGTTCGTAGAAAGTTGATCAGGATTGAGGTGTCCCCCCTATTTGATGTGATGAACGGAATGCCCATATGGAAGATGTTATGGTCGATCTTGGAATCGCTAAAGTGAATCGACACGGCCAGGATGCAGAGCCAACTGATATGTTGGGTATCCTGGTGAAACTCACCGTGATACCTAGGCAGTGTAAGGGCACTATCAGTCTGCAAGAGTGGGTTATCGTGGTGCGCGCTAGTGTGGTGAGTTGAGAGTGATCTAGGATAGATTGCGTTTGTGTATGGGTGTGAAGGTTGATTGATAGCGCTACTTGATCGATACCGTTTTCGGTGCCTTCAAGGAATTCAGGTGCATTGCCTTGTGTAGTGACAAGAACCTTGGCAGCTTCTCAGCGTTCATTGACGTTGGATTCATTTCCGATAAGTTGCAACGCACTTTAGAAGACAAGGATGGCACCTCGATTTGTATCGTTTACAGCGTCCATCCTTGCAGAAGCGAAAGCACACGATATTCTTGATGATTGGCGACATGCAGTCTGTCGTTGACTTCTGAATTAAGCCGATTGGCTGATACATGGGAGTGTTTATAAAGATTCTAAACTTCAAGATTCAACTTGTTATCACATCGATAGCAGCTGGTTGCTGGGTTGGTTAAATACATTCCTGGATATATACAAGCTACCATTGCCAATGAGGCTCGAGCATCCAGAGGAATGGTTGCCCATAACATTAATCTTCTTGAGTATCTACTATCATGGCATCGGTTATGTTGGTGTTGTCCTGTTGCATGACCGCGAGGTTGGGATGTGATTACTATGGCAACGTAGTGTGTTCCGCTACGCTGCTGGATGTAGCGATCTGCTGCAGACTAAATCTGCATTGTGCTTCAGGGTGAACCTGATACCTCTTTTAGCCAAGCATAGCTGTTGGCTCATGCAAACCCTGCACCACGGGTGCCGATATCACTTGAACTGGGAGCATAATGGAATATCGATGGTTCGGTGAGTATCTTAATGCCATTTACGTTTGAAGACCCGAAAGGCTACCTCAATCGAGTGGTAACAGTGCTATCGATTAAGTCCATTCATTGTTGCATCCATTTGCTTTCATCGCATGTGGTATCGGGTATCTTTAGTAACCTTGTTCCTAAAGTGTGAATGCATGCAACAATCTAAAATCCGGTCAATCTTACAGAGCATTGCTCTACTTGCCTTAGCGGGTACCGTCGCAGCCGAATCTAGGCCAGAGAAGATCACGCACGGCCGGTTCGAACAGATCCAAGTCCTGCGTCCGCATGGTGAGCCACAGCGCGTGGTGATCTGGTTCGGTGATGCTCGGCATGTGGATCAGCGTGCACGTCAGGCTGAAGTGTTACGACAGGATGGGGCGATGGTTGCGCTAGTCGATACTACGCGTTTGTATAAGCGTTTGTATAAGGTGCTTGCTGCTAATCCTGGACGTTGTGCATTTTCCGTGGGCGATGTCGAGAATCTGTCACGTTATCTGCAAGCTTACTATCGAGATAAGACTTATCGCCTGCCATTATTAGTCAGTGATGGCGAGGGTTCGGGGTTAGCCTATGCGGTTGCTGCGCAGGCACCTGAAAATATACTTGCTGGTGTGGTGAGCGATGGATTATGTCCGGTAACGGTACCCGCTCATGCGATTTGTGGGGCCGGTGTGGGTAACGATCAGCGTCTCAAGCCGGCGCCGGTTGCCACGCCTTTGCTAGTCATAACGATGCCATCAGCGCAGTGTCCAGCACAAGTGACTAGCGAGTTCGTTCGCAAAGTGGCGATTGGGCGTGAGATCAGGCGTGGACCAAGTGGTGATCTGCTGTTGCCCGGCTTATCTGCGGCGCTACGCGTGTTAGGTGCTCAAAAAGGGGTGACTCTGCCGCCGCCACCAGCCGACCTGGATGGATTGCCCGTGGTGGAGGTGCCGAGTAAAGCACAGAAGAAAAGTGACACTTTCGCGATCTTTGTCTCTGGCGATGGAGGCTGGGCCGAAATCGACAAGAAGGTAGCAGGACATTTGGCCGATGCCGATATTCCAGTTGTGGGCTTGGATTCACTACGATACTTCTGGAGCAAACGTACTCCCGCAGATTTTGCCAAGGACTTGGACCGAATTGCACGCTTCTATGCTCACCACTGGGAGCGTAGCCGGCTGTTGCTGGTCGGCTTCTCACAAGGTGCAGATGTGCTGCCTTCAGCGATCAATCGGCTTTCCTCGAACACTCGCCAGATGATCCGTATGACTGCGCTGCTGTCGTTAGGAAAATACGCGAACTATGAATTTCATGTCAGCAACTGGATTACTAGTGACGATGGCGGTATACCGATTGCACCAGAGATGGTCAAACTGAAAGTTGCAAGCGCGGTGTGCATCTACGGCGTGGATGATAAAAAAACGCTGTGTCCGTCATTACCACAACAAAGCCGTCGCGTCGCTTTACCAGGCACACATCACTTTAATGGGGATTATGAAACTGTGGCCAGAACTATCTTGGCGCAGATGGAAGTTACGCCTTAAATTTTATTTGCTGTGGTTGCTGATCTGGTTTGGTGGCCTAATCTAGGTCCAGGGCTAAGTATATCTATCCGCAGATGCTTAGCTATGAGACCGGTGAGAGATCATGTGTGGGGTGGCAATAATTCTTGGTATCGTGATGATCGGTATTGGCCTCAGTGCTTATCAGTCTGGATAGAGTCGGCTGCTGCGATCATCACGATGACCTTGCGATAGATTCATCATCACAAGATGGATTCGTGGTTCATATTACATATCCATTTGTAACTATTAGTAGATCGATCTTCTCAATGTATAGATCAATCATCGTACTTCTTATCTGTTCCTGTGCAACCTGATGTTGATCATATCCTGTGAATGATTAAGCGAGTTAGTACATTATGAGATTTGAGCTACTTTGATTTTCTGAAATAGATAGTGTGTGATGAGGTCTGCGGGGCTATTTACAGTGAGGTGATTAAGAAGCATGGAAATGTATGCTGATCATCTTTGATCAATATTTGGAAAATATATAGCCACTTCTCATAATGGAATGTGATATCCCTAGGAGTTTTTTTAGCCAGTCACAGTCAGAAACATGAATGGAGTATGGCGTGTAGTTCTGCTGATGTTGGATATTGGGAAACCAGTATAATGAGAAAATTTCAAATGATTCCTTATTGCAGCTTGTGTTGTATTCGTTAAGGATTAATTCCTGTATGGTCGTTATCCCTCAAAAGGGAGAGTTTCATTTTTAATTGTGTTCCAGATGTTGATGTCAGATATATTACTCTAGGAATATTTCTCAATCTATCAGGTTTAAGACCTAACCAACAGACTGTTTTTTGTATAGGCATTAATAGGTGTCAATCACATAAAATCAATGTTGATGTTGTTTAGCTGTACGCAATTGATATTCATAGTTTTCGTCGATGATTCATTGAGAAATAATGTGAAATTTAATCTTCAATTTATTGATGAGATTTGCCGATAATTCAATAGCAGCTTATTTATGGAATGATATAAAAAGCAAGCGACTTCAACATCTTTTAGCGCTAAAATTAGGGCCAACAAGTAATCGATGCACAACAAACAATCTATTTATACCTTTGAGAGTAAAAGGTTGTGGAAAATATATTGGAAGTTAAACGTTGTATGCAATCATATTTGGCATGATAGCTGAGACATACATGATGGTTCTGGCACGTGAAATTCAGCTGCTTGGCCTGGGAGTAAAATTTCCTGGTATTGCCAAGAGCACTTGTTGAGCCATTCTCCTGATAGCATATTAGTTGTTTCAAAAGGCGTGACTTGCTGTGTTGATATTCGTCCTTTTAAATTGCGTCCCTAACACGCCGCTCATTCATTTCAAGGAGAAACCCTATGTCAAAGTTGACGGATTTTAATCCGTAAGTGTAAGAACATTGCACAAGATTTTTTCGTTTTTCATGTGATGTGTGTTATGGGTTATCAATTATTGTTCTTTATTCCAGTACTAACACATAATAAATATAAAAATCGGATAAATTTCATAAATCCAGCCCCTTAATTGCTTACCGGTTTTATTCATTCACTGCTTAGTGTCATTTCAAACATAGCATTATTCACATATTGTCACTCTAGCTGTCTATCATGGTATAGAAATGCTAACATTATGAAATGAGAAGATGCTTTGATTCCGCGTATTCATCGCTACCACCGCACTTTCAGACGAAAATATTTTCGCTAGCATTGCCTCTAAATTTTTACTTATTTAGACTCATTACTCATTTCTACATATGTCTTTAGCTGAATATGTGTGGAAATGCTTGCAAGTTACTGTGTTATAATTTACATTAGCATAGTAAATTGGCGAGATGAAAATATAACGTTATTAATAATGGACACAGTTTCTAGTATTCTGAATTTTTCATAGAGGTGTTATTTAATTATTACTTTGACTGAAACTACTTTAAAACCTAAGACAATGAACACTCCCAAGAAAACTCTATCATTGTATCTGCGTAATTTATTATTGATCATTAGTCTTTTTATTTCGTTACATACTATGGCTGGAGAAATTCCAGATGATGTGGCGAAGAATCGGAAAGATACATTTGAATCTCTTTTATTCTCAGATCCTCCCCCCCTAAGTGCCACTCTTAGAAGCATCCTTGAGAATCATTTCGGTGTCGACAAGTCGCCAAATAATCACAAAGATGTTTATTATGTATTAAATATTGGGTATGTTAACGGTAAAATTTATGATCCCTCATCGAACAGGTTTCAAAAAGTTCGTTTGCGCGGATATACTGGCGAAGATAGCAATCATAAACGCATCACCGAAGTTAATCAGTTTGTAGCTCCTCAAATCGAGGCTCATCCTGGTGATACTGTTCGTATTTTACTAAAAAACAATTTACCCGCTGATGCTACTTGTCTGAATAGCCATGTAATGCAACAACAAACTACAGCCAATAAGTTGGCGGATAAACCCCATTGTTTCAATGGAACTAATTTGCATGCTCATGGATTATGGATCAGTCCAACTGGTAACAGCGATAATGTCCTCCTGTCAATCAATCCAGGGATTAACTTCGAGTATCAGTATGACCTTTCTAATGATATTCCAGAAGGGACTTTCTGGTACCATTCTCACCGCCATGGCTCTACTGCTTTGCAAGTATCTAGCGGTATGGCAGGCGCTTTGATTATACGTGGTAATCGTAAGCCAACTCCAACCTCGAATGGGGATTTAAGTACCTTATTGATTGATCCAGATACAGGGAAATCGTACAAAGAACATACTGTGCTTTTCCAACAGATTGCTTATGCATGTCAGGGTAAAGATGGAAAATTAAAACGCACACAGGATGGAAAAATTAACTGGAGTTGTAATCCAGGAGAAACTGGTGTCATTGAATCTTATGATCAGTTTGGGCCGGGTACATGGCCCGCTTCCGGTCGTTGGACAAGTATCAACGGCATTGTATTACCAACGTTTAAGTCACAAGTGGGTGATGTGGAGCGCTGGAGACTTATCCATGCAGGTGTGCGTGAAACAATTAATCTGACATTTCGGAAAATAAATCCTAAGATTAACTTGAATGAATTACATAAGCGCGCTTACACAGGTAATTTAAAGAAGCAGGATGCAGCGCGTTTAGTCGAGGAGCTTTGCTCTGGAGAAACTATTCCTTTCCAGATAGTGGCAGCCGATGGATTGACAATGAGTCATACTATCACGAGTGAAAAAGTGACTCTCCAACCTGGATATCGTTATGATTTGTTAACGATATTTCCTTCTGCAGGTGGATATTGCATGATACAACCTCAACAACCGAAAGCGGGTAGTATCAACAGCGAATCCTCAGCCCAGAGTCTATTGGGCTTTGTATCCGTTGCTGGAAAAGAGAATATCCCCACAAATGCAATCACCTCAACACTTGTTAATAAGTTAACAAAGTCAGCTGAGAAGTTTATGCCAGAGAATGTTCGTGCAGAAATCGTTAAAGATATCGCGCACGTTGAAGGGAAGGACAACCACCACGGAATCTTGTTGACAAAGTTTACGCCACATCCGGGCGACATCACTGAAGATGACGTCCGCGGTCAAGCAAAACAAAAATTAGTATTTTTTGTTGGCGCGGATCAAAAAAATAATCCTATATTTGCCTTGAGTCATGATTTTTCTGTTGAAAAAACGAATGGTATCTATATGCCAAGTAAGCTATTCATCTATGATCCTAATAAGGTTGGTTTGACTTTGCCTTTAGGTAAGGCGCAAGAGTGGGAATTACGTTCCTATAGTGTTAGCCATCCTTTTCATATACATGTCAATCCTTTCCAGATCGTAGCTATTTATGATCCACAAGGTAGGGATGTTAGTGAACCTGGCGTTGTAGAGGCTGATGGTGATACGCAATTTTCAGGGTTGAAAGGTCAATGGAAGGACACCATCCTTGTGAAAACAAATTTGTTACCGGGTGATTTGAAAAAAGATCCTAAAAATTTCTATCGATTTGTAATTCGGACCCGGTATAAACGTTATATAGGAGAATTTGTTTTGCACTGTCATATCCTTGATCATGAAGATCAGGGCATGATGGAGAATATTGCTGTTTCACTGCCGGATAGTGTAGGGCCGTCTTCGAATCTTATGACAGAGCAACATCATTCAAAGATGCCCTGAGCATATCCAAACGGCTGATCATCAGCATTTAACTCACCTGAAGCCGATGAGGCTTCAGGTGAGCTTTTAATATTTTCCATTTAAGAGAGAGCGTACGATTTCACAGCATGCCATAACCGGAACTGCATGTTTTCGATGCATTGATTGCCATATGCTTACCGTTTTCGGTGGTGCTCCCACGCCATTTCTAAGATTTCTCCTAGTGAGGCTGGATGCTATGATAATAGTGTGATCAATATAACAACATCACTCAAACGCTAACTATTAGGTGTGCTTTGTGTAGACCCCATGCTTTAAATATATTGGAGCTTGGTGGTTCATCGAAACGAATAGAAGTGGTCTAGTTTGCTTTAATATTATAAAGTTGATATCAGTGCTCTTATTTGATCACAACGCCGTACAGGTGATTTCATCGAGAAACACAGCACTGCTGCATGCATTGCATCACTATTTTAAAATAAAGCCAATACTCAATTATTCTATGGCAATAATGATCTTGGTATTTGTACGAATTTGCTAAACACAACGTGAGCCAATGAATGAGGATGATTCTTAACGAAATAGATTTCCATGCTGCTCTGGATTTCAACTTTTTATTTAATATGCCAATCTCGTGGCAGTAGTAAATTCAGGGTGACTAGAGTTTTGATGGTGTGGAAATAGGATGGGTACGAATCTTTCTTATGAAGTGACGGATCATGTAGTTTGTGTTGTGTTGATGGTTGGACTTAAACAACGTTACCCTGAATGTCGACAGTGTGGCTTCCATTCAGGAGGAGCGTGGACATCGCGTTGCACTCGAATCGCTGGAGTAAGTTTGATTAGCCAGTGAGATTGGATCACCAACCGTAATGCTTTTCCCATGACTTTTGACGTGACTAAGGGCACATCGCCACGATGTGATGGTGTTTAAGGAATCTGTTGGTACGTTACCTACAATCCATTGGGCATCAGAATGATAACGGTGCTCTTTGAACAAGCCGTTTAGGGCCCGCTAACATGATTGCAAATTATCCGTAATCAGAGTTAAGCAGGTTGAAGGCGATAAACATGACATTGAGCTTCTCGTGTTTGGAGCATATGCAGCGATATAGCTCTTGGGTCCACGGAACAGGCGCTTTGCAGTCATATGTCCAAGGCTAAATACGCGTGTGCAGTGGTGGCATGATGGAAATGAAGTTCAATTCAAACACCAATGGGTAGGCTTGGTGGCCTTCATAGATGTATTCCATGAGTACGTTCAACAGGCGATTCGTTGATCCGAGCCACTTTCGACCTTCCGGCACATCGCACGCTTATCCAGGTGATAGAGAGCAGATGATGGTGTGCGCCCATGTCCACCACGAGGAGATGGTTCTTGGCGAAGGAATTTTCCGATAGCTGGCGAACTGTGTGTGGGAGTGCTGATGCCGTTCGGATGCGCCTTCACATTGATATTATCCGGCGATGTAGCTTGGATCTTTATCTGCTCGACCTGTGCTTGCTGGAGTGGCTTGAAGGCTCGATCCAGCACTTCTGACTTCGCCATCGGTTCATGCCTGTGTAGATCTTCTGTCAGTGGCTGAAGCGCTTGGGCAGGTCACACCGTTTGCCGCCATACTTAGTCAGATACAAGATGGCGTTGAGTACCTGCAGATTCGTCGGACTGACGTTGCTACGTGGCCCCGGCAGAGTACCTAAAAACAGTGTTCGACCTTCTCGAATCGTTCTGCTGCGATCTTTATACGCTCACTGCCACAGGGACATCGTCTCAGCACAATGAGTGTTACCGTGTCCTGGTATTGCCCATTTAGAGCGTGTTATGAAGGTTGAACGAGTCAGACTCGTGGATGAGGAGAGCTTCCCTATGTCCGTTTCAGACCAATCATGTCCTATAAAGAATGGATGTTTGCCCTACCTCATTTGGCTTAGTATTAATGAATGAGTAGACATTTTAGATGCTGTTTTTTCTTGGATGATCAGGAAAATCAGAGTCAGTACATGAACCTCTTTCTTGTAGGTTATCTCTTGGTGCTACTGGTTTTATAGAGTGATCCGGAGGCAACGGTTTAAGTAGTACAGCCTGATTGCCAGTACGAGTACCAAGAATCACTGCAACGACAGCACGACGATGGAAAATTGCTTTCAAAGTTTCAAGCCAAGGCAATTCTATGGTGAATACTTTTACCGAGCTTCAAACGACCCATAAGCACGTGTTAAACGACATTGATGTCTACAGCACTTGGATTTGGCTTTACCCAAGGTTGGCTGATCTCAGCCAAGAGAAGTTGAAGCGCCTCCTCTTGCCGTTGAGACATTCTGTTGAATGTTGCTTGGTGTGCATCATTCGAGCGCAGTTCGTTTGCGATTGGTGTCATTTTTCTTCGATGGTTTTAGTCGACTCTTGTGGTGTGGCTTGTGGGAGGTTTGCAGGCACAGGCATTGGCCCAATAGTAGAGGGGGGCGTGGCGACTTCGTCCTGAGGTGGTACCAGGGCTGCATCAGGACGAAGCTTCAGTAATGCTGCCCAGTCACGCTGGTTGAAATTACAGTGATTCTCCTGTGCCGGGGTGCATTTCTGCTTGTGATTCGGGGCTTTCTCCTCGTTTTTCTGTTGCAGTATTGACAGTTGCAGCCGTCCTTTGCGATCCAACGGTAGTTTGCGCATCATCACCGTATTAAACACATTGCCGCCAATTAGGTAGAGCGTGTGGTCATCGTTGACATTGGTGGCAACCACAATGTCGCAGTGACTGGGCCAATTATCGGTGATACCGGCGTCTAGCGCGGCACGTAAGCCGGCATAGCCGAGCGGAAAGTCACGTTCACGTAGCATGCACAGTAGGTCTCCCGTTTTTGGCTTCTCGACGCCTGGATTGGCGAAACGGTACGGCCCGGAAGCATCAAGGTAACTGGCGCGAATGTAGTCAATGTGGCTTGGCGAGCTGGGGAATCCAGCGAGGCCGGCGTGAGTCATGACCCAGGATACAAACGCTGCTGACCAAGGTGTGTCGAGTAGGAACGCACGGCAATCATTGGCGGTGTAGCGGCTGCCGTCCAGCGCGGCACAGCTGGAGGATCCAGGCTCGTTGTTAACCATAGCGAGGGTACCACTCTCACGCCAGTAAAGTGCTACGCGTTGCCAGGCAATGAGTTCTTGATTGACCAGCGTGTCGCTTTCGGCTTCTGTGACACTGAGACTGGCGATCCGCCCCTGACGATCGATGAACGGTTGTTGCCAGAGTCGATGCTCCTCGCATGCAGTACGTACGATGGCTTGTGCAGCAGGAGAAGAACCGTAACGTGGCGGCAATTCGCAGACTTCGATGGCCAGAGCTGGCCAGGCGCATAGCCAGCACCATATCGGTAGTAGGCGAATCAATGTGGGGACAGGTATCGATAGTCTTGGATAGAGGCGACACAGACATATTGGCTCAAACATATGTTAAAACCGTGATCTCGGCGATGGTCTATGCGCTAGGATGCACTGACACTGCCATTGGTGTTTTGATTATCGGCGTGAAGTGTGATGGGGTACGAGGGCAGTAAACGTCATGCCGTACTTGATCAAAGCGATTGACGTCTTGGCTCCGTAGGGGAAGATAGGTTGGGTAACACACCGCATTTGGCCTCACGGGCTGGGTATATAGTGGTGGCGTTGATCGATATCTTGCTGTAACCAGTTTCCAGTCGTTCGTGAAGTTACTTCACGGGGGGGGGGATATCAATCACTAGCGGAGTCGACCGCTGTACATGGGTATGTACGACAAGAGCGTGGATGTAAGTTTGCTTAGCTTATCACCACAGTCGTACAGACAAACAGGATGATTGCCACGATCGTAGTGCCTTGCATGCTGCGCTGGATGCCAACTCAATAAATTTTTGCAAGTGTTGAGGATACAGGTCCCAGTACCACCGATCATATGCACGAACGCCGCGATAGCGGTGACAGTGGATACTGGATTTCTGAAGAAATTTCAGGGAAGTGGGTTAGATCCAGATCAGGCTGTGGCTGCTGCTACCAATATCGTGTTGCCTGACATCTTCTCATCTTCGTGTATGTGCTGGTTGATCCGTATCAAGCTGAATGGATGGTGCGTGGTTCTGGAAAAATGATTTATTTTTCAGATTTTCATCAACGCGCACGCCAGGATAGGTGGTATAGACGGTGATAGTGTTTCAATTTGGGTCACGGACCTGCCTTACTTGTCGGGGAAGTTGGCGATCTGTAACGTAGCGATCGCTTCCTCGGACAGTAGCACCGGAATACCGTCTTCGATTCGGAACACTTGTTTGCGGTCTCGAGTGAGGAGGGCTTCGCGTAATGACTGATCCTGAATGCTCCCGTCGGCTCGCTGCACAGTGCCGGTGGCGATTGCCTGGTTCAGTGCCTCTAACCCTTTACTATCAAGTAAGGACAGTGGTTGACGGGTATCTGGAGAGCACAGTAAATCAAGCAATTTGCGATCCATTAGGAGCGTCTGATCTTAACTGGGAAGATGGCTAGAATACGCCTTTGCGATAGGTTAGGGTCATGATCTCCAATCAATCCACCCCTCTGGTTGGCCTCGTCATGGGCTCCTGCTCGGATTGGGGAACGATGCAGCACGCAGCACAGAAGCTCGATGCCCTCGGTGTCGCGTACGAAGTGAAGGTTGTTTCGGCGCATCGTACTCCGGATAGGCTGTTTGCTTATGCCGAGCAGGCTGAATGTCGTGGTTTGCGTGTGATCATTGCCGGGGCCGGTGGTGCAGCGCATCTGCCGGGTATGTTGGCGGCTAAGACGGTGGTTCCAGTGTTGGGAGTACCAATACAGTCCAAGGCTCTGAATGGTTTGGATTCGCTGTTATCGATCGTGCAGATGCCGGCTGGCATTCCAGTGGCCACGTTCGCGATTGGGGACGCCGGTGCCGCCAATGCTGCGCTCTTCGCTACGGCACTGTTGGCACCCGAATATCCAGTGATTCGTCAGATGCTGGCGGAGTTCCGCCAACGTCAGACCGACGACGTCATTGCTGCGGAAGATCCACGTCAATGACCGCGCTCGGTATTCTTGGAGGCGGGCAACTGGCTCGTATGTTAGCGTTGGTTGCACCCCCATTGGGGGTGCGAGTGTGTGTGTTTGATCAGACTGTTGACGCTTGTGCTGGGCAGATTGCGCCGCTTTGGGTGGGTCGTTTCGATGATCGCACTGTGTTGCGTGACTTTGTGAATCGCGTCGATGTTCTCACTTTTGACTCTGAAAACATCCCGGTTGCCAGTGTGCAAACACTGACAGAACACGTCTCGGTATATCCGAATCCAGAGGCGCTCGCGGTAGCCCAGGACAGGTTAAGTGAGAAGACCTTGTTTCGTGATCTTGGGATCCCGGTGCCGGACTTTGCTGCCATCGGCAATCGCGCTGCTTTGGATGCGGCCATCGTCAAGATTGGTACACCATGTATCCTCAAGACCCGTCGCCTTGGTTACGATGGCAAAGGTCAGTTCCGGATTAAGACGCTGACCGATGTTGATGTGGCTTGGGCCATGCTGGGTGAGCAAGCCGAGATAACAGGGCTGATTTTGGAAGCCTTCGTGCCATTCCAGCGTGAGATGAGCATCATCGCTGTGCGCGATTGTAACGGTCAGTTTCGTTCTTGGCCGCTGACCGAGAACTGGCATGTTGACGGCGTGCTGTCTGTCAGTTTGGCTCCAATGACCGTTGATCCAGCGTTGCAGGTTGTGGCTGAGGCCTATGCGTGCGTATTGGCTGAGCGATTGGACTACGTGGGAGTGTTCGCACTAGAGATGTTCCTCCACGATGGCCGATTACTGGCCAACGAGATGGCACCACGTGTCCATAATTCCGGACACTGGACGATCGAGGGGGCTGAAACTTCGCAGTTTGAAAACCACCTGCGTGCTGTACTAGGCCTACCACTGGGTAGCACCGAGATTCGAGGCTATGCCTGCATGCTCAATTGGTTGGGTGTCATGCCTGATAAACATGCGCTACTGGCCGTCCCAGGCGTCCATTGGCACGACTATGGCAAGCAGCCGCGCGACGGGCGCAAAGTCGGTCATGTCACACTACGTGCAGATCAACCTGAGAGTTTGGTTGCTTCCTTGGAGCATTTGGGTACGGTGTTGGGGGATCAAACGCGCGTGGCTGTGGTGCTGGAGCGTTTATCCGAGCAGGTATCCCGGAGGTATGCCTGTGCGGCATCCTCACGTCCCTAACGTGGTGTTAGCGACCGGTGGACAGCTCAGCGTATCGGCCCGTTGCAATGCCTTGATGCCCCGGTGTCTAAAATACTTTCAGATAGCCCGTTTGATTGGGCCTGCAGTGTGAAAATACATCTGTTTCCAGCGATTGCACGCTAGCCGTTGGTGTGTCCTTGCCTGGCAGCGCTACGCCAGTGTCCCATGGTGTTGTACGTTTCCCGGGCTAAGGAGATCCAAGCAGAGATCGGCACAAGTATGGGTGTTGTTCTCTCGAATGGCTAAGTGAATGCGTGAAGCCTGTGTTACTGGATGATGGTGCATGTGTCTAGTACAGGCTTGCTACTACCCAGTGTATGAACCAGATGAATACAACGCGCCGTTCCTGTAGTTGAGGTTCCTGGCCTGTACGGCCAGTTCAAACAAGCAACCTGACCACACCTCGTATCTATGTATTTGGAAACCATTTAGCCATCGTTGCTGTCGCCATGGTTTTCTTTTAACACTGTCATGCATCTTGCTGCATTGCAGGTGCACCTCATGCCTTTCCAAACTGAGCATGGGCAGGTACGGTCCAGGGTGCGGTGGAAATAGGATCGGAGACTCTGTTCGCTTGGTGTGGAACGTTGTTAGTAATACGGAGGTTACAATGTACCCTGCGTAGTAGAAGTCTAGCTGACTGACAGGGCACCTGCCTCACGTTGGGAGAATCGTATGTTGGTGATGGAGCGGATCCAGACTGAAATCGAAGCGCATCCATTAGTGTTATTCATGAAAGGGACCCGTGACTTTCCGATGTGTGGTTATTCCAGCCGAGCCACCCAGGCGTTGTTCGCCGCTGGCGCGCATCATCTGCATATTGTGAACGTGCTTGCCGAAGCAGAGATTCGTGCCAACTTGCCACGCTTCTCCAATTGGCCGACTTTCCCACAGCTGTTCATCCATGGCGAATTGATCGGTGGCTGCGAGATCATCTTGGAGTTGTTCGAATCTGGTGAGCTCAAGCGTATCGTCAGCGACGCTGATCAGCCTTGAGTTCATACGCGTTGTAGGAAGCGTATTGGATGACTGAGTGACGTGGGTGACTAGTGTGAACGGAGATTGCGGCGTCTACAGTGATCTTTCCCAGGTGGTCGTCGTCCTTGAAGTGCTGCTACGTCGTGCTCCGTTTTGATCGTTTTGATATCCGTTGGAGTATGCAGCGATGCTTCCCCAGACGGAGGGACTGGGTCTATGCAGATCTCGTAGGGCGGCTTGGGTAGATTTCACGGTATCCTGTGCTGCGCCGTGAGCTTGCTCAGTTTGATGCCAAGCGGATCTGGCCGATCCAGCAGCATCGGCGCGCAATAGATACCCGAACCTGATCAAATGCTGCGGTTCGGTCAAACTTTCCTGGCGCTGCTGCGTCCACAGGCTGACATCGCTTGGATCTTCATGACCAACGTCAGATGGGGTGAGCCAAGCTTATTGGGAGAGAGGGTGACCGCAATTGGCGCAGTATCCCCGGCGGACCCGGGTTATACGTCTGTATACCGAACCAATTGCAGGTGTGGTAAGCAGATCAGGGCTTGTATCCAGGGCCAAGAAGTGAAGGGAGCTGGCAACTTCGATGCTCGGGAATATGCGTCGATCTGTCTTGCATACATTCATTGTTTTTATCGAGCGTTTACACCGTGGAGTGATCTGGAGTTCTATCCCATGACGATTATGTCTGCTGCGCTGTTACTGTTCCTGATCCTTGACCCATTGGGCAACATCCCAGTGTTCCTCAGCGTGCTCAAGCCATTGCCCGTCCGACGTCAACGTGTGGTACTGGTGCGCGAATTGCTGATTGCGCTGATAGTACTCATTGGTTTCCTATGGGGTGGCAAGTACGTATTGGAACTGATGCACTTGCGACAAGAGTCAGTGGCGATTGCCGGAGGCATTGTCTTGTTCCTGATTGGTATCCGTATGATCTTTCCCCGGCCAGAAGGGTTGATGGGTGAAATCCCTGATGGCGAACCTTTCATCGTGCCATTAGCTATCCCACTGGTCGCTGGTCCATCGGGCATGGCCGCAGTGATGCTGATGGGGAGCAACGAACCGGCTCGGTTGTGGGATTGGAACTTGGCGCTGTTGCTGGCTTGGGGAGCAACTGCAGCGATCTTATTTTCCGCGACTTTCTTGTACAAACTGCTAGGCCATCGTGTGCTGGCAGCCCTGGAGAGGTTGATGGGTATGTTGCTGGTGGCGATCTCGGTGCAGATGCTCCTAGACGGTATCAGCACGTACCTCAAAGCGTCAGTGCATTGAGAACCAGTACCTCGTGCTAGCAAGCCAGGTATGCATGAGGTGCCGGTATTGCATTCGGGCGGCATAGTTCCAGCGATACAGCGCAAAAATCATTGATGAGTCACTCAATGGCTTGCAAAGCAGCTAGACCGAGTTGAGGTCCTACCTGGATGACTGTGTCTGGTTGGAGGTGTTGAGATTGGATTCGAGCTGCATCTTTAATGATCAGTAAAGTGCAGACTAAACATTAGTCATCGGATTGGTGTGATACACACCGATGCACCATGAATACACATGTGTTTTCCGAGCCAGTGACTAGGGAGATTCCACAGAGATGTTCACCCGCGGAGTGTGGCTCTGTAGGAGCACGTGAAGAAATGTTCTGCGTGTTGCCCAGTGATGCCGTGTTGACAATCGCGACATACTCCATTGGTGGAGTGTGGCGATTGTCTATCCGTCGGGCTCATTCCATGCGTGATGCCATGCATCAATGGACATGCATGGTCCGAGTCGCGTGACCTTCATTAACGATGCCACGCATCTGCTGAGCAAGCATCGCTCAGAGGCCGTGCTGGACACTTGGACACTGCGTGTGGACACGCAAAAGCGGTTGTGCCGAAATTCCTCAGTGGCTGTGCGATGTCGCCTTGAAGTTGAAAGCAGCATGTGAATCCCCGCTCCGGGCAACGCAAGCAGCCGTTGCATCCCAGGAAGCCTAGATCAATGCAGTTGACGCAAGGTCAACAAGATGTCATTGCGGCAGATGGACATCTTCTTATCGTTGGTGGACCAGGTTCTGGTAAGACCACCATCTCCATCCTGAAGGCAGCACAGATCGTCGAAAAGCACCTTTGGTCCGGCCAAAGCATTCTGTTCCTCAGCTTTGCCCGTGCAACGATTTCATGCGTCGTCGCAGCCATTGAGTATGAGCGGAACCTTCCTTCCTGCACAGCAGAAACGCATTGATGTGGAAACGTACTACTCCTTCGGTTTTGGTGAATTCTCAAGATACATGGTTACTTCGTCGGGTTACCACGGTGCTTGAGTATTCTCACGCCTGCTGAAGAGGCTGTTGCGCTCTCTTCAATTCGCTTTAACTTTCAAGCCAAAAGCCTCAAACACCTGCAGCAGGCGGCTAAAAGAGTGGTCGAGGAGACCGAACAGGTACGGCTTGCATACGAAGCCAGGGCGTGCGTGCTTCGACCTGTACATGCCCTATGTGGAAAAACTCCTGCACGGCAGCGTACGTATCCGAAGCCTGATAAGCATAATGTATCCGGTCATCGTCCTGGATGAGTTTCAGGATACTAACAGTGCTCAGTGGGGTGTTATTCGAGCATTGGGTGAGTGTTGCCGATTGATGGCTCTTGCTGACCCTGAGCAACGTATCTATGACCGGATCGGTGTCGATCCTGCCTACCTTAGATCATTTAAAAGAGGCGTTTGCAGAATTTTGGGTGGTTCCGGTGTACAACCCCAATATGGGACATGTTTAGCATTTTGCTCATGCTTGAATAAGTTGGAGACGCGCCACAATATCCCACGGGAATTCTATTCTACCGACTTATAAAGCAATGCTTTGCTGCCTTGACTAAGATAATGATCGTGGTGATAAGTATCAGGTACACGATTGCTGCAAACAAATAAGCTTTGAAAAACTCAAAATCCGCTGCGGCAACCTCCTGAATACGGGCAAAAAATTCAGGATATTGTATGAGAAATGCCACTGTACTGTCTTTAATATTGCTGACCACCTGATTTGTCAACGCCGGCACAGAAGCAAGGAGAACCTGCGGTAATAAAATCAGACGAAAAACCTGCCACCGGGTAAATCCCTGCACCGTCGCGGTTTCAGCTTGGGACGGGGCTATGGCGTTGAAAGCTGTTGTCATATAAGCGGCGTTGTAAGCCCCCACATTCAGAGTAAATCCGGTTAACGCGACGTTGAAAGGTGAAAGATGTATGCCGGTTTGAGGCAGGCCATAATAAATAACAAAAAGTATAATTATCAGTGGCGTACCGATAAAAAAATCCATATAAATCTTCGTCAGCCTTTTAATCACTGGATGGTGGCTGATGCTGAGAAAAAAAATGACTATGCCCCACAAAAAACCGGTTAAGGAGACCGTCAGCGCCAGTAACAGTGTTTTTTTTACACCATCCAGCACCAACGGGAACTGCTCCTGGAGGTCGCCCATAAAATTTTCCCATCCTGCCAGCATCTACATTTACCCAAAAAAACTGCGGATTTCATCACTTGCGCCATATGTAGAAAGCTCATCCGGGCTTCCTTCTGCGCATACACGGCCGCGACTGAGGTATATCACCCTGTCGCAAAGCATCTGAGCAAGGCGCACGTCATGAGTGACGCAAAGGATTGTCACATGGCGGCTCTGGATTTGCCTGATAAGAGAGCCTACTTCACGCGTCATCAGCGGATCCAAAGCCGATGTTGGTTCGTCAAAAATAACAACTTCAGGATCGGTCACCAGTACCCGAATCAAGGCCACACGCTGCTGTTGACCACCGGAAAGCTGGGAGGGATACTTCGTGCTGTGTGCTGTCATATCCAGCTTCTCGAGCTCGCAAAATGCCTTATTTCTGGCTTCTTTTGCGGACATACCAAATACCTGCCTGAGTGCCAGCGTAATATTATCGATCACGTTGAGATGGCGGTATAACGCGTAATTCTGAAAAACGAATCCGACTTTCTTTCTGAATCCGAGTACGTTGAATACATCGTCATAAATGTTCTGGCCATGAAAAAATATCTCGCCTGAATCCGGAACTTCAAGTTTTGCCAGACAACGCAGCAGCGTTGTTTTACCACAACCCGACGGCCCCATAATAACCTTTGCTTCTCCAGGATTTATCGTGATACTGATATTGTCCAGGACTTTTCTGTGGCCAAGCGACTTGCTGATGTTACTTAATTTTATTAATGTCATGCGTTTTAACTCTTCTTTCGTTCAGCTCATTGCCTGATATGTGTAGTTTATTTTCAAGCATTCCAGCCACTGACGCAGAAAATTTATAAATAATAAAATAAAGTATTCCGGTGATCGAATATACGGCTAGCCCGTTCATAGTCACCACCGTCAGAGTCATGGCTTGTTTCGTCATTTCAGTAATACCAACTGTATAGGCGAAAGGAGAGGCTTTCAGTATCGATGAAAATTCATTGAGGATCCCAGGAACAGCAAAACGAAACATCTGCGGTAACTCAATACTTCTTATTCTCTGAAAATGACTGAGTCCCGCCGTTTCTGCCACTTCTATTTCGGTACGTTCTATCAGTCCAAGCGCTCCGCGAAATACTTCTGCTAGGTAACTTCCGCTGACCAAAGCGACGCTGATATTCATCGCAATAAGGGGAGAAAGAGAGATTCCTTTAGACGAAAGGCCAAAATAAACAAGAAAAACGAGGATAAGTATTGGGATACAACGAAACAGGTACACCGAAACGTCTAGAAGTGGAGTAACAATCTGGAAATTCAGTCGCCGTATAACAGCGACCGTGAGTCCTGTAAACAGTGCAGACACAAAGCAAGTAAACGTTACTATCAACGTATTGCTGATACCTTGCAGTAGAAAAGACAGCACGTTGATAACATCAGTCATAGGTGCGCCTGTCATTAGATACGTGCTACTTCATCCACTTATCGATAACAGCAGATATTTTTTCCGCACCCTGATCATTCATCCAAGCATTAAAATCATCGCGCACGGGTGAGCCTTTCTTGAAAGCAAAACCAAGATGGTCCACGTTTCTAAATACATACCGTGCTTCAATCGGCATTCTTTTCTTATTTTTATAATCAAAGTAAACTGGGTCCTCAATAAAGGCCAAGTCAAGATTTCCGTTTCTAAGGTCGGTAAGCACTTCATTATAAGATGGATAAAGTTTTACTTTATTCAAAGAATAATAACCTTTAGGCTCCAAATTTGATTTAATAAGGTCGGCGTAAGCCATGCCACGCGGAAACCCGATAGAATATTTATTCAAACTTTTAAGGTCTTTCAGTTCAATATTACGGTTTGCCATGCTTACGAGATTAAATGAGTTAGCATAGTAAGGAACGGAGAAATCCATGACTTTTTTGCGCTTTTCTGTAATGGATATCCCTGAAAAAGCTACATCTGCTTGGCCGCTGGCCACAGCACCCAACATACCATCCCATGAGTATTCCATGAGTTTCACCTTACAGTTTCTCGATTTACAGTAAGATAAAAAAAGATCAAGATCGATACCTTGAACTTTACCGTCCCCACTCTTGAAAAGCATAGGAGGTGAAGCAGGAGATACTGCGATGTTCAGTGTTTTCCCGTTAACCGCCCCTGCCGCACCAGCAACAGAAGATGCCACTGACAACATCACCAGAAGAAAAAATTTTCTCAAAAACATATCCGTCTCCCGTTTTGCATAGACCAGTATTGAGTTGTCTTTAACAAGACCACGCCAACGCTAGCAGAAGACGATATAGATTCATTATTGAAATATCAATATGGACAAAAAACGCCAACGAATACTACAAAATCCATCTCTGTTTGATATACGAAGGACGAGGCGGCCGCGCTGGCTAGCTACAAGTACCTATTACCTATCGAAACACATCCGCAACAAGTCACTCGACCGTCCGACAAGGGCGGTTGACTAAGATCGAGCGCAGTCAGCAGGCAACGCATGCATTGCTCGGCAATGCTGCTTTTCTGGTCAGGGAATAAGGTGTTCATCAGAGAATTCAACAAGCTGGTTGGGCCAGTAAGCTGGAACCACAGTATTGAACCGCTGTACTTTTCTCACCCTCGCCTACGTTCGCGCTCATGGCGGCGACCTGTTCGGCTTGCGGCCAAGCTGCTTGGCAACTTACAACCTAGCATGGGTGTGTTCGATGATTAGCTCGCGCTCCATCTCGGCCAGGTTAGCCATGATCTGGAAACCGTCCGGATGGCGTACCGGTGTCAATGGAGTCGGTGAGGCTTCTGAACTGGATGCCCTGCGGGTGCAATTTGCTGACTATATTGAAGTTGCTTGACCGACTGGCCCAGCCAGTCGAGATTCCAGACAGCCAGTGTGTCGCCCTCGCCTAGCATTTCAAGCGTCTGGGCCAAGCATGGGCGGTCTGCCCGTGTGCCGCTCATTTTGTCTTCAAAGACATTTTGGGATCTGGCTTTGGCCAATGCTGTGCATTGCAGTTCAAGGTTCTGATCCTGTGTTGAGACCAGTGTATAGCCAATCAACAAGGTTTATCTCACGCTAGGTCAATGCGTTTCTGCATTGCCTGTCGGCCCGATAAGCACGCTATGCCTTGGGTGAGTGCCACCGAAATCGAATTTCAGCGGAATGGTCGCGGTGCAGTTGCCGATGATCATTGCGGCCATCATCTGGTGCATCAGTACACACTTGCCGGAATGTGGCTCATGGCTGGCCGTGTCGATCACGAAAGAGGGGCCGAACATCGGCGGCTGGTTGTCGTCAGTCATCATTACATCCCATAGGGGGTTGTAAGCCGGAACCCTATCTTGGCGTGGTCAGTGTCTATCGGCTTCTGACAGAGGCAAAGAGCAGCAAAAGCAAAACCTATCTCATGAAGCCATCCTGCATTTTGATCGTATAGATGGCACTTTTTTCTTCTATGTGGTCACTACCGCAACATGGCATGAATTTTCTTCAGCCAGCCCGTAACATCGCCGCAAACATCAATCTCTGCGAGTCTGTTCGCTGTCATTTTCGTGGCTGCATTGCTATTGAGCTGTTTTTTAGCGTGTCTGACCTTGGTTGCAAGTGTCTTGGGATCACTGATGATCTCTGCCCAAGGTTTTCCACACCTGGAACTGGTATGCACCGCCTGCGCGACGATCAAGGGGACATCACAGGTATCAGTGAACGTAACCACAATGCCATCCATGCCCTCCGAAATCGCATCCGGATGCAGATAATTTTCAAGTTCGCGCTTTGACGTCATGACAGCCCATGAGCCATCACCGCGAGCGTTGACAGCCTCGCATTCCTTTTGGTACTGCGGCGGGGTGAGGTCATCTCTGTCATAGATGTGAACTTCAGGAAGGTTCAGATTCCGCAGGTAATGTTGAGCAACCCATTGCTTTAATGACCCACCGCCGAGCGGCACCAGTGCCACGCGGCTGTCGCTCGTGAAATCAACGACATCAGCGAAATCAGGTTTGAGCATGGAGCTGATGCGCTCCAGGAATTCGATGTCATTGGTCCCTTCTACGCAAACCAAGGCTTGAACGCGTCGGTCTGGCAGAACGCCAAGCTCATTTGCTATTACGGCCAAGTCGGTATCGCTACAACGAGAAACGTTTGCTGTGCCATCGGCTTGCTTGCGGACATACCGCAGACTGTCGATTGACAGCAGGCCGGCCAAGCCTGGAGTGTGTGATGTGACTAACACTTGCGTATTCTCATCAGCCGCAAGTTCCTTGAGCGCCTGGACCAAGAGGCGCTGATTGTCAGGGTGTTGCGAGGTTTCCGGTTCCTCAATGGCATAGATGACGCTCAATGCTCCCTTCTCGGTGCGACGCCGTTCTGCTTCAGCCCGGAAGAAGTTCAACAGGATAAGACGGCGGACGCCACTTCCTCGTTTGTTGATGGGGATGTTGTTGTCACCCACCAAGCCGAATTTGAAAACGTCCCATTTGGGGTCAGTCTTAAAAAATGGCTTCAGCTCGCTTGCCAAGCGGCTGTCCATCTCATTTAGCTTTTCCAACGTTCGTTTTGCCACGTCCTCAGCCCGTGACCGTACCGAATCTTCGATCTTTCTCAGGTCGTCCGCCATTTCCTTCAGCGCCTGAGTGATCGCACATTTGAGCGGGCTCTGAACCTCTTCGTCTCCGTCCTGGCTTGGCCGATCCGACCGGAAGAGCGCGTACATTGGAAGCTGGAGTTTGAGTTGGTCCCACACTTTTTTGGCGTCTTCCTTGTCGAGTGGTACTAGCTTCCGCTCAAGCGTGAGGGGCTGGCATGCGTCACGAATCGCTTGCCGCATGCTCCCATTGATAGCCAGGGTGACGGTGGATTCGTCAATACCCAGTTTTTTTACGCGAGCCTTGAGTTCGCTGTTTTTCAATATGAGCAGATCGGCCGCGTTGGCGTTGCTAGGGTGTTGTGCCGCCGCAAAAACCGACTCCTTTGGTACTTTGGCCGAAGCGTCCCATTCCTTGACGATTTCTAACTCGCCTTTTTCGTTTAACAGATGCTCGGCGGCGAAGGAAGTCCGAGCGGCTGTGTCAAGGACTATTTCGCTAGGCAGGCTGTCAAACGCGCAGCTAATGCGGATCGTTGTCCCTGTGCCGTGCACACATGCATCGCTGCGTTCCGGTTTTCCGTCGTTGAAGAAGATGTCAAGCGCTTCGAGGATCGTTGACTTACCCGCATCGTTCTTGCCGATAAACGCGGTTAGATCATCAATTTCGATTCGGGTGCTTTGGGAGTACCCTCGAAAGTTTTCGAGAATCACGGCTGAAAGTTTCATGAGATCCTTCTTGATGATTGGTTTGAATAGGGTTAGTTATCGGTGCGTTTGATGTGCATGTTGCGCATGCAAAATCGGAGCAGTGCTGCACCGAACGTGTGCTTCAAGCAGGCTCTCAAGGTCTGTGACACCACAGGCATCAACAGGCGCGACCGACCACCTTCCAACATCGTGTTGACCAAACACGGGAGTGTCCCGCGATATATCCACGCAAGTGGGGTGAGCAAGATCCAACTGGATCAGTGTACGATTTTTTCCGTTTTCTGAGTTGACCCCATAAATAATGAAGAACTCTATCCATCCGTAGATCGCGCTGTTCTGAGATGTCCCCAGGAGGCGAGCACCAGATTCGGACAGTTGGCTTGGCCACGACTGCCGTTGTAGCGGCCCAGCTCGAGAAACAGGTTCTCGCGTTCCATGCCCAGGGAGTAGCGGAGGATCCATGCAGCCGTACCGCAGATGTGTCCGCACATGGAACAGATTGTCAGTTGGCCGACCTATGTCCTTCACCCAAATGTCCTTTATCCCAAACGAGATGACTTGCATGTGCCCACTTGCACGGGCCATCGAAACGGCGTACTTGCGGAACGCGCTTTCGGTTTAGATGACACTAAACACAAGCTCGGAATCGAAGCCCGTGCGTGTGGCTTCGTAGTACACGGTGTTGCGGAACGCGATATGGTCCTGCACATCAGCCAGGCGCTTGTGGAGCAGTGCTGCCTTGTCGGTCAGCCAAGCTATTTTCCCTGCTACGCAAGGAAAGATCGCTTTGGGTGTGGCGTTGTCGCTCAAGGAAGCTGACGGCCCTGCTTGGATGCTGGTCGAAAGTTGTTGCTTGACTTGGGTGCCAGCCAGTGCCTGGCGGTAGGGTAGGGTGATAACCACGCCGACCAACAGCACGGTGAGTGTGCGGTGAGTCAGCGTGCTACTTCTGGATTTGCTTCGCGCGGCTTCGGCGGTTTGCTACGTTCCTGATCCTTGCCCTGAATCTTTGGAGTGTGCTTGAACCTTGACCTCACGCACCTTTGGTGCCGGCACTGACTCGCCGTGAGTGATCTTTTCGGAGACCCCCCGACGCGTGCTGGCGACGCACCGTGCTTGAGCTTCCTTGTTTTGGAGTTGTTGCTCTGCGAACTGCTGCGCAGCGGCCACTACGCCATAAGCTGACGCCAAGTCATGGTATTTCTTGAGTGCTTCGGCACGCTCTTCATGCGCGAATGCTGCAGCCTTTTCCAGTGAGCCGACTTGCGAGTGGTTGCGGTACGTATCGACACGGCATTCGTTGACTTATTTGCCATTGTTGTCGCACCCCCGTTCATTGGTGGTAACAGGTGTGTTGCCGACTTTCTCAACGGCAGCCCGTTTACCGATGGCGATACCGCTTGCGGCGACTGCGCGGCCGAGATCGATACCCCACACGATGCGTTCGCCGTGCTGCGTCTCGACCTTCAAGACTAGATGTTCTCCTTTTTTCGGATCGTGCTGATCGTTGGTTTTGCCGTGTTCGAGCAGCTTGCCGGCCAGAACGCTGTCACGCCGCCACCAGAACGATGGCCGTTAGACCTGCTTCTTGGTCCGTGTCGGGCGCCGTCAAGGTACGCTTCGAGCTGACCGAGGTTGTAGCGCCCCCTTGTCGCTGCTCCGGGTGTGTGTTGTCGGTTTCATGCTCGCCTGGGTCACGCTTCTCGATGGAATTCTCGCGGGTACCACCCTAACGTTCCAGCAGGATTGCCACATGTGCCTTACGCAGGAATTCTTCGCTGCCGCGCACCTTAATTCTGTTCCATGCGCGCGGATGCGCAATCGCAACTCATGCTCGTACGGCTTCCTGGTTCTCGCTGTGCGTGGTCGGCTGGCGTCCGCAATCCTCGAATGCGCGCGTCTTGTCAGGGAAGTGAAATGTGTTGTCGATCTGAATGAAACGTTGCTTCACTGCATCCGGGATCGCCTTCGTATTGTTTTTACCTGATGAACTGATAGCGGTTTTCAATTTCTTGCTGTCAGTCATTTGCGTTCTGGCACCTGGATCGCCACGCGCTTCGGTGGAAATGATGTGTTTTGCAAGCGCTGTTATCGCGAACGGGTCGTTTCTTCACGACGCTTGGCGAGGAACGCGAGCACGTCTTTATCAATCGATGTATCACGCGCAATGCTGACTTCGATTTGGTTGATGTGTTTCTTATCGGGTGTATAGGATTTTTTGAACGCCAAGTGCTTGGCTTGCAACTTGACCTTGACCATATCGGGCGCGGCATCCTTCGCCTTTGCCAGTCTCGATATTTTCAACATTGGGTTTGCCGACGATTGCGATGGCCGGTGCGCTATGAGCAATACACATCCAGCACTTGCTTTTGCCGTTCCAAATTGTCTTGCTGGTCGTGGCTGGACACGCACGCCTAGGCGACCGTGTGCCGATGGCTGTTAGCGGCGTGACGAAATGCCTCAGGCTTGAGTGTTGCAAGGTCGTAGTGTCGATCGTGGCCTGCCGTGTAAGCGGCAGCACGTTTTCCCGACAATGGGCAGCGCCGCAGTGCCGTGGTCGACACTACCTAAGGCATGGGGTGCTTCACCTATGCTAATGAATCTCTCCATGTTGAAGACGAGTAAGGAATGTTCAATCCTGAAGACGCCCGACGCATGGCCGACCGAGCTGAAATGACACCTGCTTGAACTACGCAACGCATGGGTGGGGCAAACCAGGATTCAAGCTGGTTTGAGGTGAGTGTGGCAACGTCTACGAAGTCAACACAGGTGAGGCCACGAATACGACCTCGGCGTACCTCGCGTTGTTTGTACGGTGTACGGGGCTAGCGACCATCTGAACCTGACGACCGAGCCGTGCGAGACATTGCAGCATCTTTGCCTCACTGATATCTCGGAACTGTCCGCGCCGCATGTTCGACAACTTTGGTTGTGTCATGCCAAGCACGTCGGCTGCTTCTTGCTGAGTCCAGCGGCGCCCCTTGATGATCTCGCCGATCTTGGTGGCAAGCGCGCCTGCACCAGCATTTCGTCAGCTTCAGGTTTTTGTCGCTGGGACGTAGGTCTGGGATTGCAGGTGTTCGAGGTCGTGTTGCAGACGATGGGGAAGCGGATCGTGGGTTCCGCAACGGGATGGCGATGTGGTCTTGTCTGCTGAGCCGTGAATGATGGGAAATGCGCTGTCTGGACATCCGATCCTGGTCGAGGATGGGCGGTTTATTGTTGTTGTGGCACTGGTGACAATCGGTAGTGTCAGTGTCTTTGCTGAGGTCGAGTGGCGGCATAACAAACATCCAGCTGGGTTGCCTGCTGCGGATCGCTGATTCATGGGTGCGGGTTTCAGGTGGGGGCGCACCCTGGCGAGTGGGTGTGGAGTTGCGGTGCTGAATGGGTATCCGATGTGACCGTTGGGGGTGCTGCGGTTAGGTATGCGGTCGTGTGTTCACCGTGTCAGGTGCCGCAGTTGTGGCAGTGCCGCTTTGACTTGCGGCCACGGGAAAAGCGGCCCAGGGTCACGCTTGCGTGCAACCAGTCGCGTGGGGTCGTCGCTGGCCGGGACGTGCTCGGTGTCTAGTGTTTCGTGGCCGGCGATTGTCCTGAGTGCCGGTAATGTATGTGTCAGCCACGTGAGGAGTGCGATCAGGGCCTGGATCTGGGCTGATGGATAGGGTTCGTCCATGGTTTGATGGTGTGTGTCCAGCCAGTGTGGGTAGCGGCCGCGGTTGACCAATTCGATCCCTAGGGTGTGTGCATTCTGGCTGCAGACATGATGTGCGATCCGTTCTAGTGGCACGTACTGCTCGATGTGTCCGTTGCGATCGACATAATAGTGGCCGCTGTCACCGGTGCCGCTCGGATACAGCACGCGCTCGCCATAGGCGCGGGCGGTTGCCAAGTCAGGTAGTTCGGTGCAATGGATTACTGTCATGGTGATCGTCTCCAGAGGGCGTATTTGCAGCGCGGTGACATAGGGCAGAGGATGCGGCTGAATCGGTGGGGCGGCTGCAGACATTGGCGGATGCTACCATCCGGGAGATGTATCGCCTCTCCACAGTGTGTCGTGCGTGTTTGGTGCTGACCCCTATGAATCGTGTGGAGAGACAGTGGTTGTATCTGGGGTGTGACCGATCGAGGTGCGATGTGGTCGGCGTCGTGGCTCAGAGTATGGTCACTGTCGCTTGTCTGGTGATTGTGCTGAGTGCTTTGGATGACACACTCAACATGAAATGAGTGATGGTTAAGGTGATGATCGATACATCGGTGAACGCGAAGAGGGTGTCCCCGCGATGCGGGCTGACGTGTGGTGGAGATCGCTTGGTTCGATCGGTACACAAGGTGTTTGGTCTCGATAGCCTGTGTGTGTTTGAGGTGGTGTGATATATGTTGCCGATGTGGTGGAGGAACGGTGAGTCGCGGGCATTGCATTCTTTCGCATGGTTTTGAGAGCAGTCCGGATGCGAACAAAGTCACTGCACTCGCGGAGGTCGCTGAGCGTTTGGGCTGGAGCCACGTGCGCCCTGACTACACCGACTTGGACACGCGGCGGGAGGTGGGGCCGCTGGGTGACGTGCCGGCGCGTCTGGAACGTTTGCTTGCGCTGGCGCGTCGCGCTGTTGAGCGCGGCCCACTGGTGTTGGCGGGATCCAGTCTTGGCGCCTATCTGGCTGCGCGGGTGTCGTTGCAGGTGCCCGTTCGCGGCCTGTTTTTGATGGTGCCACCGACACGTATCGATCAAATGCCGGTGCTGGACGCTGCGTCAGTGCCGATCTCGATGGTGCATGCTTGGCGTGATGAACTGATTCCTGCTGTGGAGGTGATCGCTTGGGCACAGGCGCGTGCAGCCCGGCTGTTGTTGGTAGACGATACGCATCGTTTGGCGCATCACGTTGATGCGGCGGCGCAGGCGTTTGCGGCGTTGCTTGCGACGCTTTAAAGGGAGCTACCAGGGACAGACGGTGTGCAACTGTGGCGCGTCTATTTCTATATTTTTAACGTGATGGTGATATTGGTTTTCTGTTTTCAATGTGTGGCGCCGTTGCTATGGCAGGTGCGCACGTGGTGCTGTGTTGCGCGCCGACGGGGTATTGACGTGGTTGCGCGATTGGGATCCTTGTACTTTCTGAAAGTGGGGGCTTAGATCCACCCGTGGTACAGCGATGGAGCTGCATAGCGTTGCAATGGTTGTGTTCGCCGGGCGCAGTGGGTGATGTCGTGTTGGGTGGTGTGCAGCGTGACGACCGTTTTGGGATGTGCATCTAAGGCACTCTGATGGTTGTGCAGTGCATTGTTGGTCGCTGTCGGGCACGTGTCTTGTGTTTGCGGGTGAACGTGTGTGACTGTCCAGTATGTGTGGACTGAAGTTGTTGAGAGGCGTTGGGTCGCAGAGGGGGTGCGATCTGTTACCCAACGTGATGCACTTGGCTTGGCCCTGCTCAAGGTTGCTATAGATGAAGCGGTGCCATCTTGAATGGCGTTGATTTTAATGTGTGTGACGTGTGTCAGGGGCTGTATTGCGACGGAATGCAGGGTGTCAGTGTAGACGCGTCCCATCCTTGGGGAGGCGTGTTGTGAATACATATTGACTTGTAGCCGGATCGACGTATCGGGGCTTGCTGCATCCATAGATTGTTTTTGTTTAGATCTTGCTGTGTTGATGCTGGGTTTGAAGTTGTCCTGACAGAGGTGCTGGTAAAGCGTGGCGTGATGGCTGAACATGGCGCTCCGTGTGGCGGCTTCTGCTGCTGTTTTTTCCCATCGCGGCACGCGTGGGGTGTTGGTTTCCGGTCCGGATTGATGACGTGAGATTTTTCGTTTCCTGTGCTAAAGGTCTGGAATACCTGTTGGTCGACGAAGTGCTGGCGCTCGGTGTGACTGGAGCCACCGCTACGGTGGCTGGTGTCAACGTCGAAGGCGAGTTGTGCGATGCGCAGCTTGCGGTGCTGTGGTCGCGTTTGGCGAGCCGTGTATTGTGGCCGTTGGCGACCTTCGCGTGTCCGGATGAAGACGCTTTGTATGCCGGTGCAGCGGCATTGCCGTGGGTCGAGCATCTTGTGCCGGGCCAGACGTTGGCGGTAGATGCGCACGTTTCTGGAGATGTGATCACCCATGCCCGTTATGCGGCGCAGCGCGTCAAGGATGCGGTCGTCGATACGTTACGCGCTGCCGGTGTAGTCCGGCCATCGGTGGATGTCCAGCAGCCGGATGTGCTTCTGAACTTGTCGCTCCGTAAGGGGCGCGCGACGCTGTCGGTAGATCTTGGGGGGGGGGCGTTACATCAACGTGGCTGGCGTCAGGCACCGCATGCGGCGTCCCTGAAGGAGCCTCTGGCGGCGGCAGTGCTGCTGCGTGCCGGCTGGACTAGGGTCTATGCCGAAGGTGGGGGCCTGCTTGATCCGATGTGCGGCAGTGGCACGCTTTTGATTGAAGGGGCGTTGATGGTGGCTGATGTGGCGCCTGGTTTGTCCCGTTATGCAGATCCTGGAGTGATGTCCAATGTCCCGGTGGCGGAGCGCCCGGTGCTTATGCCGAGCCGTTGGCGTGGTTTTGACGTTGCGGCGTGGACGGCGCTGGTCGCGGATGCGCAGCAGCGTGCCAAGCTGGGCTTGGCGGTGTTGCGTCCGGTCTTGCGTGGCAGCGATGTTGATCCTCAGGCTATTGCCGCTGCGTCTGCCAACGCGCGCGCGGCGGGTGTTCAGGACGCGATTGCACTTGCCGTTTCCAGTATCGATGCATTGCCGGCAGTGTCCCAGCCCCGCGGCGTGGTGGTGTGTAATCCTCCGTATGATGTGCGTTTGGTGGCCGATCCGGTGCTTTACCGGCATCTGGGCGAAGCGTTGCGGCGTACGGTGCCGACGTGGCGCGCAGCGTTGCTGTGTGGCAATACCACGCTGGCGTTTGCTACCGGGTTGCGGGCTGGCAAGACGTATCAGTTCTTCAACGGTGCCTTGGAATGTGTGCTGATTCGCTGCGATCCGGTGGCGCCGCCGCCACGTGAGGATGTTGCAGCGCGGCCGCTGAGCGAGGGCGCGCAGATGGTCGCCAACCGCCTGCGCAAGAATGTGCAGCGGTTGCAGAAGTGGCGTACGCGGGCGGGTGTGGACTGCTACCGCGTTTACGATGCTGACTTGCCTGAATACGCGGCAGCGATTGATGTTTACCAGGAGGCGGATGGTGCGCGGCGGTTATTCCTCCATGTGCAGGAGTATGCCGCGCCGGCGTCGATTCCCGAGGTGGATGTACGTCGTCGCCGCAACGAGTTGCTTACTGCGGTGCGCACTGTGTTTGACGTGCCTACGGCCCAGGTGGCTTTAAAAACCCGGCAGCGTGGTAAGGGTGGTAGTCAGTATGGTTGCTTTGCGCAGCGTGGTGAATTTTTTCACGTATGCGAGCACGGTGCTTTGTTGCGCGTGAATCTGTTTGATTACCTCGACACGGGAGTGTTTCTTGATCATCGCCCATTGCGCGCGCGCATGGCGCGCGAAGCGGTGGGTAAGCGCTTTCTCAACGTATTCTGTTACACCGGTGTGGCGAGTGTTGAAGCAGCAGTGGCTGGTGCTGTGGCGACGACGAGTGTTGATTTGTCATCCACGTATTTACATTGGTGTACTGACAATTTTGCGTTGAATGGGCAAGGCGGGGGGCGTCACCGTTTGGTGCAGGCTGATGCGTTGGTTTGGCTGGAGGCTGAGCGTGGCCAATACGATGTCATCTTCTGTGATCCGCCGACGTTCTCCAATTCGGCGCGTGCTGACGATTTTGACGTGCAACGCGATCATGTACGTTTGCTACGGGCAGCTGTTGCGCGGTTGACACCTGGTGGGGTGCTGTACTTTTCCAACAATTTTCGCCGTTTCCGTTTGGACACAGCGGCGGTTATCGCGTTCGCGTACTGTGAGGAGATCAGTCCGGCGACGATTGATCTGGACTTTGCACGCAATACGAGGATCCATCGCACGTGGCGGTTATGGCGGTAGAGCGGTGTCTCCAGATAAGGATGATGTGACGTGAGTCGCGGCAGATCATCGATAGCGTCGCGCTACACCGCGAGTGCATGTTGACTTGCCGACAATGTACGTGAATGAACGCGGCGACTTGTTGTGATGGTGGGTGTGTTGGATGTGGCGACATGCAGCCCAGCGTCAATGTCGCGTGGGGATGGCGTCACTGCTGAATGATCTCAGGCAAGGTTCACGGTATTTATTTTGGTTCTTGATGTGTTTGTGACGTTCCTGGTGCTGCACAGTTTTGCATCCGGTGCAATGCTGGATGCGATGGAGAAGGAACGTGTCTCCCGATGTAGATGGAGGACGTAATGGCTTCAGATGGGCATGGGTGTCGTCCCTTTATAAGATGAGGACGAATCAAAAGAAGGTGCTTGCTCAACCCGGATATCTGGTGTTGCGGCCTGCAAGTGTTATGGCGATGCGGTCGCAACCATCGCACTGGTGGCTTGTGGCGTCAGTGCTGTTCTACGGGGCGTGTGACTGGCACATCAGGACGATATGTAATGACATGGCCGGCTTGCTCAAAGGACGTGTGGGTAGGACGCTGGGGTGGGAAATGTGCGGGGATGCCCTAGCCGGGACGCTTGCGATAGTGTGACTGGGGGGTGCACTTGATGCTTGAAATTAGGCTGCGTGTGTATGGCTGTCAGGAGTCAAGGGGCGGTGCGTGGATCTTATTTCAGTGCATTGTGCGAGTGTGACTCAGTCGATAGGCGCGTGTTGTTCACCCGTAGCGGACAGGAATGCATCGCAGGTTTTTCCGTTAATTAGCAGTGTCAGTGCATCGGTGGGCTGGTGTTCTAGTGGCTGTGCCAGTGTTTGGAGAGTGCTCACTACCTGACTCAGTCAAGGACCGCGTGAAATGAAGTGGAATGTGGAGCGCTGTCACGTGGGTATTGCCAATGTGTTCAAGAACTGTCGCTTCAACAGCAGCGCAGCTTCACAGCGGCGGTGATGGTGCGATGCAGTCATTGGTCGCCATCAATAGTGGCACGTCCATGCAGGCGATGCAGTCTGGAGACACAGCAAGAGAATGTTGATTAAAGGATCTTGGGTCATCTTTCGATATGAGATGACTATTTAATTTCTTAATTCTCATGCGTCAGTTGCCTTTGATTGTCGGTGGGTGGGTCACACTCCCGTCAATTGGGGAGCGGCTTCATTCCATGCGGGAACAACCACAGATGACCATTAGATGTAAGGATGCAAGACAATGTTTAATTGAAGGCGAGCCATGCGTCTTCCGAAAAGATAAAAGTGCTGCTGCTGCGGGACTTGGAATGAGCGAGGTACTGATCGATTCTCAAGTGTAGGTGTGGAGTGGCGTGGGCAGGTGTGACGGTTGTACGCCTGAAAAGTGTCGGTTGCAGCGTTGCTGGCTTGTGAATGCAGTGCTTGCAGCAGGGTGTTGATCGCCAACGTCAACAACGCAAGGCGTGATGGTTGGCAAGTCTCTGCGAGTCATGTCGTCTGTCAGAAGTGGTCGTCGGTTGCTTAAGGTCAGGCGTGTCTGCAACAGCAGCAGGTCGGTTGTGCTGAGCAGACGCTTATCAAGACGGACGCTGGTTTGGAAAGTGTGCGTGATGTCTTTGGCGTTGCGATGCACACGTGTTACCTCAATGTGCTGGGCATGTCACAGCACCTAGCGGGCGTCCATCGTGATAGCCGCCGTGTATATGGCGAGTGCATCATTGCGGCTGTTGCGCTGGAAACATCGAGGGGTGTGCCAGATTCGATGCGCACTGATTGCGGCACAGCTGAGCCGGTATTGGTTAACAGATGAGTGAGAACACCCGGCAGTGCCGTTAATTCGCTTCCAGCAAAAGCACTTCATCGAATCAGTGCATGGCGTGGTATGCAGATGCAGAGCCATTTGCTTATGCAACTGTGGGTTCAGTAGGTTGGCTCATTAGTACAACGCCGGTTTCTGTCTTGTTCGGCTGTTGATGACGCGTCAACGGTCAATGCTTGATGTTGAATGTCGCATGGTCAATCGTGATTTGGCTGGTTTGTTTGTCTTGCTGGCTTGAGCGGCATGCTTCGGTTCAGTCAGTGCATGGTGGTGCTGTTAGGCAACGCTGTTTAAGGTGCGCAGGCGGTCCCTGTCTGGTGTGCGTGTTGCCGATATCGTGGTGACATTCGCTGGAAGTGGCGGTTGCTGTGGTGCTGGGGGCTGCGACCGGAGATGAGTGGGTGGCATCGTATTGCGTCACGTGAATGTGTGCTCTATCGACAGGGGTGCTTCAGCTGATGTGCTTGCTTAATCTTCAGATCGAGGCTAGCTAGGTCATCGCTATCACAGGTGTTTCCAGATTGGGAGAGGCTGTCCTGATGAAGTGGTGGTTGGGCGCTGTACGAATTCACCGAAGGCAGGATGCTGGTTAACGGTGTCTCTGTGATCTGTTCTGGAGTGCTGCGTTAATGCACAGCAGGATGTTGTTTTCGATTTATTGTGGTTCGAAGCGGCGGTTGGCAGGGATGCGATGTCACCGTTGAAAGTGCCTGTGTGGAGGTGTGGCGACGGTGCTTGGAGAGCAGCAGGAATCCAGTATGGGTGGCGTGCTCGGGTGCTCGTCGATGGGCGGGATTGCAGTGTCTTTGCCGATGTCTACGGGAGGAATGAGGTTCCAGGCGGGTGAGGCTATGGGGCGTTACTCAGTTGTGCGAGTTCTTCGGCTTGGTGTTCTTGCAGTAGCCGGTCGATCAGGGCATCCAGGTCACCTTCGATGATGTTGGGAAGGTCGTAAAGTGTCAGGCTTTCGACGCGGTGGTCAGTGATCCGGCCTTGAGGGAAATTGTAGGTACGGATGCGCTGACTGCGATCGCCGCTGCCGACCTGAAGTTTGCGTGTCATTGCTTGGGCTGCGGTCTGCTTGCTGCGTTCGCTTTCGATCAGTTGTGCTTTGAGCCGTTTCATTGCTTTGTCGCGGTTGGCGTGTTGGCTGCGTTCGGTTTGGGACTCGACGACGACGCCTGTTGGGATGTGTGTGATGCGGATGGCCGATTCGGTCTTGTTGACGTGTTGGCCGCCGGCACCGGAGGAGCGGAATGTGTCGATCTTCAGGTCAGAGGGATTGATCGAGATGTCTTCGATCTCGTCGGCTTCTGGAATAATCGCCACGGTGGCTGCTGAAGTATGGATGCGGCCTTGGGATTCGGTGGCGGGCACGCGTTGCACGCGGTGCGTACCGGATTCGAATTTAAGTCGAGAATAGGCGCCGCGGCCGACGATGCGCGCTACGATCTCTTTGTAGCCGCCATGTTCGCCAGGAGTGTCTGATTCCACTTCGACTTTCCAGCGCTGCCGTTCGGCGTAGCGGGCGTACATCCGGAACAGGTTGCCAGCAAAGATTGCGGCCTCGTCGCCACCAGTACCGGCGCGTACCTCCAGAAACAGGTTGCATTCGTCTCGTGGGTCTTGAGGGATAAGGAGCAGTTGGAGTCGTTTGTCTAGGGCGGACAGGAGTGCTTGCGCTACGGTGACTTCCTCCTCAGCGAGTTCGCGCATGTCCGGTTCGGTGCGTAGCGTCTCAGCCGCGGCCAGATCTGCTTTGGTACGGGTTTCTTCGGCCAGTGCGGCAGCAATCGGTCCGAGGTGGGCGAATTCGCGGGAGTATGCACGGAATCTGTCGGTGTCAGAGACGATCTTAGGATCGGATAGCAAGCGTTCGAGTTCTTCGTGGCGCTCAGCGAGTGCTTCCAGCTTACGACGCAGGGTCGGTTTCATCGGTTTTCACAATGGTGGTCTGGAGAGTGGGGTGCTGGTAGCTTGGCTTCTCTGGAAAGAGGTATTCCGCCGCACGGACCAGCTCAATGTCGTTGGCGAGTGCGGCTTCGCGCAGTGCGGCAGTAGGCGGGTGCAACAGACGGTTGGTCAGGCTGTGGGCAAGTTGTTCCAGCACTTCTTCCGCGGGACGTCCGTTTGCCAGTTGTTGCCGTGCCCGTGTCAGCAGTTCGTCCCGGGTCGCTGCGCCGAATGTGCGGAGGCGCCGTAGCGGGGCTTGGTGTGCATGGGCTTGTAATGCATCCATGTAGCGTTTCACTTGTAATTCAATGATCGCCTCGGCGGTTTCAGCCGCTTCGCGCCGGCTGCGCCGGTTTTCTTCCACGGCGCGTTGCAGGTCGTCGATGGTGTACAGATAGGCATCGGTGAGTGTTCCTACCTCGGTCTCGATATCGCGTGGTACTGCCAGGTCAAACAGCAGCATGGGTTTTCGTTTTCGTGTGTGTAGTGCGCTTTCGACGTGGGATCGGGTGACTACTGGGACAGGAGCAGCGGTGGCTGAGAATACGATGTCGGCTTCAGCCAGGTGGCGGTTCAGTTCGGTCAGCGGTAGTGCGTAGCCACCGTGCTGGCTGGCCAGCATCTGAGCCTTGGCGTGGGTGCGGTTAGCAATCAACAGGCGCTGTACGCGGCCTTCGCTCAGGTGTTTGGCTGCCAGTTGGATGGTCTCGCCGGTGCCGATCAGCAACACGGTCGATTCGTTCAGCGGGGAGAAGGCGTCTTGTGCTAGCCGCACGGCGGTCGAGGCCACTGAGACTGGATTGGCGCCAATCCGGGTATTGGTGCGTGCGTGTTTGGCTACTGAAAATGTGTGTTGGAACAGCCGGTCAAGTTGGTTGCCGAGTGTGCCGTGGGTACGTGCCGTGGACCAGGCATATTTTACTTGGCCGAGAATTTGCGATTCTCCCAATACCATTGAATCTAGGCCGGTGGCGACTCTGAATAGGTGTCTTACTGCGGCGGCGTCGCGATGTTGATACAAATAGCTCTGTAATCCTGGGCGTTGTTGTTCGAGCCAGTTCACCAGCGTTTCTGCGTTTCTAGTCTCGGCGTACAATTCAGTACGGTTGCAGGTGGATAGCAGTGCGGCTTCGTTCACGTTGGGGAGTTTGTGCAGTGAATCGAGTGCGCGAGGCAAGGCGTCGCCAACGAAAGAGGCACGCTCGCGTAGCTCCATTGGCGCAGTTTGGTGGTTCAGTCCGAGCACCCACAACGTCATCATTCAGTTGCTTGCTATAAGCTGCTGGTTATTCATGCCCTCCATTTTACGGTCCGGTCGTTCCCGATGCTCGTGCCGATTCACATCCTTACTGTTTCATTGTTGTTTTTTGTGGCGTTTCCAGGAGTTGCTGCCCGCGCCACTTTTGGCGATCCGGCGACTCAGGGGAGTCCTTGGTTGGAGCCAGCTTTAGTGGCCGAGTTTGCATTGCAATCTGGACAATTGAGCGATGCGGCGCGGTGGTATTTGCAGGCTGCCCGTAGTCAACCTAATAGTGTTGGTCTGGTTGAGCGTGCCGCTCGCATCGCGATGTTGGCGGGCGATGATGCTGGTGCGGAGCGCGCTGTAGCGATCTGGCGTGTCCGCGCGCCTAAGTCGCTGTCAATGCGTGCGGTCGAAGTATCACTCGCTATGCGCCGCCAGCAGGCGAATGCGGCGCGGCATGGTCTTAGTGGGTTGCTGCGTGATGCTGATCCTCGTGGTTGGCGTTATGCGTTAATTGCACTGAGCAATGGTGGTCGTGATCCGCTGCTGTCGGCGAGATTGCTGGAAGACTTAGTTCGCCGTGGTGATATCCCTAATAGGATTGAGATCTGGCAAGAGTTCGGTCGTTTGGCGTTGCGTTTGGAACAACCGGTATTGGTGAAACAGATCATCAATCAGCTGATGGTGCGCTTTCCTAAGGAGCCACGTGTGGTGTTGTTGCAGGCTGCTCAGCTGCAGCAGGCAGGCAAGCATAAGCAGGCTCTCTCCAAGCTTAAGGGTGTTGAGCGGGCGGCGGTGGCTGACGTGGATCTGCGTGGAGCATTGGCGTTGACCTATGACGGCATGGGTGAGAGTAAGGCTGCTGCACGTGTGCTTGCCACTGGGCCGCAGGATGTTCAGACCTATGGGTTGCGTGCTTCGTTGTTGGCTCGTCAGCAGGACAAGCAGGCGTTGCTTGCGCTGTATGAGGAGCTTAGCAACAGGGGCAGGACTTCTGAGCCAGAGAAGCGTCTTTTATTGGGTAAGATTGCTGAGTTTCTGACACGCTACAACGATGCTCTTTCTTGGTATCACGGGGTGCTGGATGGAGATCTGCGTGGCGAGGCGGCCTTGCGTGCGGTCAGCGTGCTATTTGAGCTCAAGCGCTATGATGAGGCGTTCCAGGAGGTTCATCGTTTGCAAGCGGATGCTGCGATCGAGGATGAGCAGCGTCGTGATGCTTATCTTCTTGAAGCTGAGTTAAAACAGCGTTTAAGTGATTCTGAAGGTGAGTTGAACGCTTTTGCGCGTGGACTGGATGAATTTCCCAATGATAGTGAACTTCTTTATATGCGTGCCTTGGCTTGGGAGCGTCGTAATGACATCGTTCGGGCTGAGGTTGACTTGCGTAAGTTGCTGGTTGCCGACCCAGGTAATGTAGTCGCGTTGAATGCGCTTGGTTATACCTTGGCCAATCATACGACCCGCTACAAGGAAGCGCTGGCATTGATCGACCGCGCCCGCATGGTTGAGCCTGATAATCCGGCGATCATCGATAGTTATGGTTGGGTCATGTATCGGTTGGGACGACTTAAGGAAGCGCTGGCTGAACTCAAGCGTGCTTGGTCGTTGGCCAATGAACCAGAGATTGCTGTGCATGTTGGTGAGGTGCTGTGGGTGGATGGTCAGCGTGAGGAGGCGCGGTACTACTTTGAGGAGGCGCGCAAGTTAGATCCGGACAATCTGGCGTTGCATCATGTACTGGAAAAGTTTGGTTTATGAAGCTGTGTTTGCAGGATGTGACGAGAAGTATCCGTGTGCTTCTGTTGGTGGTCTCTTTACTATTGCCGGGGTGTAGTAGCACTGGTGGTCGACGTCTGGCGGTGCCGGTCATGGTGGATACCGCTGCGCAGCAGGCTGAGCAAGCTCGCCAAATTTGGTTACAGAATCATCCAAACTGGCGTTTCCGGGGACGTGCGGGGATCAGTCAGGGCCGTCATGGTGGTAGTGTCCAAGTGGAGTGGCAGCAACATGGTGGCAGTTACCGGATCGTGTTAAGTGTCCCAGTGAGCCGTCAGAGTTTGGTGCTGAATGGAAGTGTTAACGGTCCCGCACGTCTTGAGGGGGAGGGAGGTGAGATCCGTGTTGGTGAAGCTGCCGAGCAAATGTTGTTCGAGGCGACTGGATGGCAAATCCCGATGGGGTTGTTGCCTGATTGGGTGCGAGGTCGTGATAGTGGGGGGGGGGATGTGCAGTTGGACGCTGAGGGGCGTCCTTACCGTGTGTATCAGGGAGGGTGGCAGTTGAAATTTCTAGATTGGTTCCCGTCTTCCGAGGGGCGTCCGGTGTTACCACGGCGAATCGAGGCTAGTAGCGGCTCGGCTAGGATGCGTCTGATTGTTGATCAATGGGATGACTTGATCCCGTGAGACCTGTCATTGATGACGGTGTGGGTTGGTCGGCGTGGCCGGCACCTGCCAAGCTGAATTTATTCTTGCAAATAACCGGGCGGCGTGCTGATGGTTACCATGAATTGCAGACCGTTTTCCGTCTGCTCGACTGGGGCGATACCATCCACCTGCGGGTGCGTGAGGATGGCCGGATTCATCGCATTGGTGTGTCAGTGATTGGGGTTGTTGAGGCCGACGACCTGATGGTGCGTGCGGCTTATCTGCTACGGAATGCGACTAATGTTCATTTTGGCGCGGATATCTTTGTTGAGAAGCGTATTCCAGTATGTGGCGGCTTTGGAGGTGGGTCGTCTGATGCGGCGACTGTACTTCTTGCGTTGAATGCACTGTGGCAGACCGGGCTCGACGTTGCGGCTTTGGCGGCCTTGGGGTTACGTTTGGGGGCCGATGTGCCGGTGTTTGTACATGGTTGCAATGCTTGGGGTGAGGGTGTGGGCGAGTGTTTAACACCTATGGTGTTGCCTGGAGCAGCCTACCTACTATTCGATCCGGGTGTGTATATGCCGACACAGGAGTTGTTTCTTGATCCGCATTTGACGCGTGATGCGTCGCCCGCGACAATAGGAGACTTCGTTTCTGGTACTTTGTTTGGTAACGCGTTCGAGCCGGTCTTAAGGCGGCGTGAGCCGGCTGTTGCGGCTGCTCTCGATGTTCTGTCCGAAGTTGGTTTGGCAAGGGTGACCGGTTCTGGCAGCGGTTGCTTCGTCGAATTCAGCACACGTGATGAAGCTGAATGTGCTTTGGAGCGGTTGCCATACGGGTTGTGTGCTTGGGTAGCTGGCGGCGCTTCCCGTTCCCCACTGCTCGATGTACTGGAGACAATGGAATGTTGATGCAGGGGCGTAGCCAAGAGGTCTAAGGCACCGGGTTTTGATCCCGGCATTCGTAGGTTCGAATCCTACCGCCCCTGCCAGTTTCATTGGGTTTTTCTACGAAAGTGGATGTGTTCTCGTGTTGCGAACTAGGCGCTTGCCCAGATGAGAACCTGCCAATTTAGTCTTGCTGTCTTCATTCTCTTCATTGATGTCCGATAGATGCCTACCATTCAAGACGAACGCAATTTGCTGGTCTTTTCGGGTAATGCCAACAAACCACTGACTCAAAGTATTTGTAAGGAGTTAGGGGTGCGCATGGGCAAATCGTTGGTGTCGCGTTTTTCCGATGGAGAGGAGCAGGTCGAAATTGAGGAAAGTGTGCGTCGCCAGGAAGTATTTGTGGTGCAGCCCACCTGTGCACCGAGTGCCGAAAATTTGATGGAACTGTTGGTCATCATTGATGCACTCAAGCGTGCTAGTGCTACTAGTGTCACTGCTGTGATTCCTTACTTTGGTTATTCGCGTCAAGATCGTCGCCTGCGTTCTTTGCGTGTGCCCATTACCGCAAAAGTTGCGGCCAAAATGATCAGTGCGATTGGTGCTGATCGAGTGCTGACCATTGATTTGCATGCTGATCAAATCCAGGGTTTTTTCGATGTGCCGGTAGACAACGTTTATGCTTCGCCGCTGCTGCTAGCTGACATTTGGCGTGCTTACGGTACCGACAATCTGATCGTTGTCTCCCCGGACGTGGGTGGTGTGGTGCGAGCCCGTGCGATGGCTAAGCGTTTGGACGATGCCGATCTAGCAATCATTGATAAGCGCCGCCCACGCGCCAACGTTGCTACGGTGATGAATATTATTGGGGAAGTAAACGGCAAGACCTGCGTGTTAGTCGACGACTTGGTGGACACCGCAGGTACTTTGTGTGCGGCCGCCATAGCACTTAAGCAAAGTGGTGCCACTAAGGTTGTAGCTTATATCACGCATCCGGTGCTATCCGGTCCGGCTGTGGATAACATCAATAATTCTCAGCTTGACGAGCTTGTGGTGACGGATACCATTCCGTTGTCTGATACCGCTCGGGGGTGCTGCAAGATTCGCCAACTCAGTGTGGCTGAGTTGCTGGCTGAGACTATTCGGCGTATTGCTTTTGGTGAATCGGTCAGTTCACTGTACGTGGATTGATTGAACGGCAATCGAGTGGTCTTCAAAACGGCTCTTTTGGTCGCGAGAGAGTCGCGTTCTGCCGCTGCGAGGCGGTTTCTCAACTTTTAAGGTAGTGAAACAATTATGGCAAACCATCAAATTAAAGCTCAGCGCCGCGAAGACGAGGGGAAGGGTGCGAGCCGCCGCCTGCGTCATGCTGGCCTGATTCCAGCCATTGTTTACGGTGGCGAGGAGCGTCCAGTCAGTATCCAGCTTAACCATGAACATATCTGGCTTGCTCAACAGAACGAATGGTTCTATTCATCAATTCTCGATCTGAATGTTGATGGCAGCGTGGAGAAGGTACTGTTGCGTGATTTACAGCGTCATCCTTATCGTCAGTTGGTCATGCACGTTGATTTTCAACGCGTTAGTGCGGATGCCAAGCTGAGTGTTGCGGTGCCGTTGCATTTCATCAACCAAGCTACTTCACCTGCGGGCAAGGCGAGCGGTGTGGTGATTACCCACGAATTGAATGAAGTGCAGATATTGTGTTTGCCGAAAGATTTGCCAGAGTTCATTGAGGTTGATCTGTCCACGTTGAGTGTCGGTCAGGTGATCCACCTGTCCGACATTAAGTTGCCGATTGGTGTTGAGTTGCTGACTCGGCTGGATAAGGAGCACGACGTGGCAGTAGTTATCGCTAAGCATGTGGTGAGCGAGGATGACACGTCGGCAGCGGCGGAAGGCGAGGGCGAGCCTAAGTAATTACCCTGCATTCTCTGCGTCTAAATGGTGAGAGGAATGCAATGAGAACTTTCACATGTTAGGGTTGCGTTTGATCGTTGGGCTTGGCAATCCGGGTAACGAGTACACTAAAACCCGGCACAATGCCGGGTTTCGTTTTGTCGATGGTTTGGTTCAGCGTGAGGGTCAGCGCTGGACGCTGGAGTCAAAGTTGTTTGGTCACGTCGCCCGTGTGTTGATCGCTGGGCAATGGGTATGGTTACTACGCCCAGTCACTTTTATGAATTTGAGCGGCAAGTCGATCTGTGCCGGTTTAAACTTTTGGAAGATTAAACCGGAGCAGATGTTGGTTGCTCACGATGATTTGGATTTTCCACCGGGGACCGTGCGCTTGAAGTTTGATGGTGGTCATGGTGGTCAGAATGGGTTGCGTGATATCACCAAGCTGCTTGGTCACGGACGCTTTCATCGTCTTCGTGTAGGTATTGGCCATCCTGGTCATAAAGATCGTGTGGTAAGTTGGGTGCTCGGTTGTCCAACGTGTGATGACGATATTGCTATCGATGCTGCTTTAGAACGAGCCGGTGCTGTATTGCCTTTGGCGGTTTCTGCTGACTTTGATGAGGCTGTGAAAAAGCTACACACGGTGGTGTGATTGGGGATTGGTCACAACGTGACCAATCCCCAATCCTCACCATCGGAAATCTATATGGGTATTAAATGCGGTATTGTTGGGTTGCCCAACGTTGGTAAATCGACTTTGTTCAATGCATTGACTAAAGCCGGTATCGCTGCGGCTAACTTCCCATTCTGTACAATTGAACCCAATGTGGGTGTCGTGCCTGTTCCGGATCCACGTCTCAATCAATTGGCCGAGATCGTCAAGCCTCAGAAGTTAGTGCCGACAGTGATCGAATTCGTTGATATTGCAGGTCTGGTTGCCGGCGCGGCCAGTGGTGAAGGGCTGGGCAACAAGTTTTTGGCGCATATTCGCGAGGTTGATGCGATTGCTCACGTCGTGCGTTGCTTCGAGCATGGCGAGATTATCCACGTTGCCGGTAAGGTTGATCCTCTGGCTGACATCGAGATCATCGAAACGGAATTGATACTGGCCGATTTGGACACTGTCGAGAAGGCGTTCAACCGCATGACGCGTGCTGTCAAGGGAGGCGATAAAGAAGCGATTGCGCGCAAATCGGTGCTTGAGAGGTTGCAGGTTGTGTTCAACAACGGCAAATCTGCCCGCTCTCTTGGATTAAATCAGGAGGAACGCGCTTTAGTCCACGATTTATTCCTACTGACGCTCAAACCGGTGATGTACATCGCCAATGTGCTTGAAAACGGGTTTCAGGATAATACGCACCTTGAGACTGTAAGTGTGCGTGCTGCGTCCGAGGATGCTCAGGTTGTACCAGTTTCTGTGGTGATCGAAGAGGAACTCGCTCAGCTGGAGGATGCAGATCGCGAGGCATTCTTGGTTGACCTTGGTCTGGAGGAGCCGGGACTAAATCGAATAGTCCGTGCTGCTTATGCGTTGCTCGGTCTGCAGACTTACTTTACTGCGGGAGTGAAGGAAGTGCGTGCTTGGACCGTGAAGGCTGGCGCTACCGCGCCGCAGGCTGCTGCGGTGATCCATACGGATTTTGAAAAAGGGTTTATCCGTGCCGAAACCATTGCTTTCGAGGACTTCATCAAATATAACGGTGAAGCCGGTGCACGTGATGCTGGGCGTATGCGTTTGGAAGGCAAGGAGTATCAGGTGCAAGAAGGAGACATTTTTCATTTTCGCTTCAACGTATGATTCTACGGCTGCTCAAATAATTTTTGTCATATATTTTTTGATGACGATGTTGTTGTTAAGCAGAGTTTTGAATTGGTTGTGTAAGTTGGGTTTTGTTGACAGGGATTTTATTTTGTGTCATAATTAACAGCTTTTCGCCGCATTGCTCTATAATGCACCAAATTTCCTGGTTGCTTATTGGTGGTGAAAATCAGGAGGGATACCCAAGCGGCCAACGGGGGCAGACTGTAAATCTGCTGGCTTAACGCCTTCGGTGGTTCGAATCCACCTCCCTCCACCAGTTTTCGTTGCGTCATGTGTCCGGCTAACTAGGTGCGGGAGTAGTTCAAAGGTAGAACCTCAGCCTTCCAAGCTGATGGTGCGGGTTCGATTCCCGTCTCCCGCTCCATTGAATTTAAAGCGTGGCATAATCCGAAAGCTGTGCTCACGTAGCTCAGTCGGTAGAGCACCTCCTTGGTAAGGAGGAGGTCGATGGTTCGATTCCATTCGTGAGCACCATCTGCATTAAAGATTTAACGAATACCGAGAACAGATAGTAATGGCTCAGGATAAGTTCAAACGCACCAAGTTTCACGTAAATGTTGGTACGATTGGTCACGTTGACCACGGCAAGACTACGCTGACAGCGGCGCTGACTAAGGTGGGTGCTGAGCGTTTTGGTGGCGAGTTCAAGGCATACGATGCGATTGATGCTGCACCTGAAGAGAAGGCGCGTGGGATTACGATTTCTACGGCTCACGTTGAGTATGAAAGTGAAACCCGCCACTATGCCCATGTGGACTGTCCGGGTCATGCTGATTATGTGAAGAACATGATTACGGGTGCTGCGCAGATGGATGGCGCGATTTTAGTATGTTCGGCTGCTGATGGTCCGATGCCGCAGACTCGCGAGCATATTTTGCTGGCTCGCCAGGTTGGCGTACCTTACATTGTTGTGTTCTTGAACAAGGCTGACATGGTGGACGATGCCGAGTTGCTTGAGCTGGTGGAGATGGAGGTGCGTGAGTTGTTGAGTAAATACGATTTTCCTGGTGACGACACCCCGATCGTGAAGGGTTCGGCATTGAAGGCCCTGGAAGGGGATCAGTCGGAGATTGGTGTGCCGGCGATTATTCGACTGGTGGAGGCATTGGACAGCTACATTCCAGAGCCGGAGCGTGCGATTGATCGTCCGTTTTTAATGCCTGTGGAAGATGTGTTTTCGATTTCTGGTCGTGGCACGGTGGCGACTGGTCGTGTTGAATGCGGTGTGATTAAGGTAGGTGATGAAGTAGAAATTGTTGGTATTCGTCCGACGTCCAAGACGACTGTGACGGGTGTGGAGATGTTCCGTAAGTTGTTGGATCAAGGTCAGGCTGGGGACAATGCGGGTCTTTTGTTGCGCGGTACTAAGCGCGATGAGGTGGAACGTGGTCAGGTATTGGCGAAGCCGGGTTCGATCAAGGCGCATAAGGAATTTGAGGCTGAGGTGTATGTGCTGTCGAAAGAGGAAGGCGGTCGCCACACTCCGTTTTTCAATGGATACACGCCGCAGTTTTACATGCGTACAACAGACATCACCGGTAAGGTGTGTTTACCTGAGGGAGTGGAGATGGTGATGCCTGGAGATAATGTGAAGATAACGGTGTCGCTGATTAATCCCGTGGCAATGGGTGAGGGGCAGCGCTTTGCGATCCGTGAGGGTGGACGCACAGTGGGAGCTGGAGTAGTTTCGAAGGTTATTAGTTAACCAGTGCTTTGTAATCCGGCGGTCGAGGTCGTTGGATTCGTGCAAACGGCGGGCCGGTTGAACCTCGGTTCGCCGTTGTTATTTCAAAAATCGTAGTGCGAGTGAGTCTCAAGCGTCAGTAGCTCAATTGGCAGAGCAGCGGTCTCCAAAACCGCAGGTTGGGGGTTCGATTCCCTCCTGGCGCGCCACTTTTGCCCCGGCTTTATGGCTTGGCTCAAATCGGTAAGCTGAATCCTGATGAAAACAAAAATTGAACCTACTAAAATCACCGCTCTGAGCGGCGATATTTTTAAGTACTTCATTGCTAGCTTGCTGTTGGTGTTAGGGGGGTTTGTCTGGTTTCTGTTCGAGGAAGCTGTGCATTTCCTTATGTTAGGTTCTTGGGCTACACAGTTGCGTGGTTTGGCTGTTATGCTCGTTTTCGCCGCTGCTGCATCTGTGCTTATGACCACAGCAAAGGGGCGTGAACTTCGTGAATTCTTAGTTGAGTCGCGTTTTGAGCTGCGTAAGGTGGTCTGGCCAACACGTCATGAGGCTATTCGTATCACTTGGGTTGTAATCGTGGTAATTACTATACTGAGTCTTTTGTTGGGTGGCTTTGATTTCGTGATACAGAAGCTCACGCAGTGGTTCCTGTCGCTTTGAGGAGGATTAAGCTGTGAAGCGCTGGTATGTTGTTCATGCCTATTCGGGTTTTGAGAAGACAGTTGCGCAAGCGCTGCGTGACCGTATTTCACGTATTGAGATACAGGATCGTTTTGGTGAGGTGTTGGTTCCTGCCGAAGAAGTCGTGGAAATGCGTTCTGGTCAGAAACGCCGTTCCGAGCACAAATTTTTCCCGGGTTATGTGTTGATCCAGATCGAAACTTACTATGAGGGCGGTGTGCCACGTATCGATAGTGAATGCTGGCACTTGGTTAAGGAGACCCCAAAGGTGATGGGTTTCATCGGTGGTACTGCTGATCGCCCGTTGCCGATCAGTAGCGATGAAGCTGATGCTATTTTGCGGCGTGTTCAGGATGGTGCTGAGAAACCACGTCCCAAAGTGTTGTTTGAGCCGGGACAAATGGTTCGAGTCATAGATGGTCCCTTTAATGATTTCGATGGACTTGTGGAGGAAGTTAATTACGAAAAAAATCGTCTGCGTGTGGCTGTACTGATTTTTGGTCGTCCTACGCCTGTTGACCTTGAATTTGGTCAGGTCCAAAAAAGCTGAGTTTCGTCTCTTTCATTGTATTCAGTAAAAGATATAAAAGGTTTGCTATACTTGGCAGCTTAAGCTTTGTTAAGTTGTGGGTTTGTTGGCACATAAAGAGTCTTTATTTAGACGATTAAAGACGTGATCTCGGGACGCGTGTTTTTCTCGACGTGATGGGGAGCCTGTTTTTAAGGCGCTATTACCCGGAGAATTTCAGATGGCAAAGAAGGTCATTGCTTACATCAAACTTCAGGTGAAGGCTGGTCAGGCGTCTCCTTCGCCGCCTGTTGGTCCCGCTTTAGGGCAGCGGGGTTTGAATATTATGGATTTTTGTAAGTCATTTAATGCAGTAACTCAGAAGCTTGAACAGGGTTTGCCGATTCCGGTGGTAATTACTGCTTATTCGGATCGTACTTTTACCTTTATTACCAAAACACCTCCAGCGTCGGTTTTGCTTAAGAAGATTGTCGGCATACAATCTGGCTCCAAACGCCCTAACACAGAGAAGGTAGGCAAAGTTACCCGTAAGCAGCTTGAAGATATTGCTAAGGCGAAGGAACTTGATATGACTGCGGCTGATTTGGATGCGGCGGTGCGTACGATCGCAGGTTCGGCTCGTAGTATGGGGTTAGTGGTGGAGGGTTAATTTATGATACAGACAAAGCGTCAGAAGGCTATTAAGGTCGCTGTTGTACCAGGCAAGGTTTATGCCATTGAAGAAGCGATTAGAATTTTAAAAACTACCACCAAGGCGAAGTTTGTTGAATCAGTGGATGTTGCCGTGCGATTGGGTGTAGATGTGAAAAAATCGGATCAACAGGTCCGAGGCTCAACGTTGTTACCCGCTGGAACTGGTAGGGCAGTACGTGTAGCGGTGTTTGTTCCATCTGGTGCTAAGGCGGAGGATGCCTTAGCTGCTGGTGCCGATGTTGTGGGTATGGATGATTTGGCTGAGAAAATGCAAGCAGGTGATCTAAACTACGATGTTGTGATTGCTACTCCTGATGCGATGCGTGTTGTTGGTAAATTGGGTACTTTGCTTGGTCCTCGTGGTCTGATGCCTAATCCGAAGGTGGGTACAGTATCTACAAATCCTGGTGAAGCGGTTAAGAATGCCAAATCGGGCCAAATTCGTTATCGCGCTGACAAGGCTGGTATTATTCATTGCGTCATCGGTAAGGTGAATTTCGACGATGAAGCATTGAAGTCAAACTTGCAGGCGTTGTTGGTTGACTTAATCAAAATCAAGCCGACTGCTTCTAAAGGAACCTATTTGCAGAAAGTATTATTGAGTTCGACAATGGGGCCGGGTGTGATGATTGACCAGTCAACGTTATCTCTTAAGTAATGTTGAATGTGATCGACGTAACGTGTTTGGAGTGTCTCCCGGGTGTGATGTTTATAGTCGGTTTCTTCCGGCCATTGGTCCACCCTTATAACGGGTAGGGCTTTTTGAAGGCGGTCGTGGGTGTTTATTCACGATAGCTATCAAAGATCGCAGGTGCACTCTACGGCTTTGGCAACGCTTAAGTCTGTGGAGTGCTTAATTTTTTCCTTGCATGAAGAGCCTGCGTAGATGGTGTCGCTCTTCTGGAATTTTCTGGTTCACGAAGCTCTGGGGCGTTCCCAGGTTGTCCTATTCCAGGTCTAGAACAGCCACTAAATCTCGAACGTGACTATTGTTTCGGCTTCCAGGAAGGAAGCTGCCCAGGACCGTAATCGGCAGGAGCCGTGAACGGAATATTTGAAGCAGAGCGGTGAGAGTGGGGTGCTTTCGAAATGTACAGGCGAGTTCTTATCTATAGTTTGTTAGCCATTTTTCGGTTCCCATATTTAATGGATGGGTCCAATGGCTCTTAATCTGTCGCAGAAACAGGAAGTTGTTGCCGAGTTGGCAGGAGTTGCCGCTAAGGCTCATTCCTTGATTGTCACTGAATATGCTGGCATCACTGTTCCTCAGATGACCGCGATGCGCAAGCAGGCTCGAGAGAGCGGTGTATATCTCAAAGTTGTTAAAAATACATTGGCTGCACGTGCCCTGGAAGGTACTGAGTACGCTATTGTCAAAGAGAAGTTAATTGGTCCTCTGCTTTATGCGTTTTCCCTTGAAGAAGCGGGTGCTGCTGGTCGTCTAATTAGGGAGTTTGCTAAAAAAAACGACAAGCTCAAGTCGAAAGTGGTATCTCTTGGTGGTGTGCTGTATCCGGCTAGCCATGTCGATGTTCTCGCGTCGTTGCCAACCCGATTACAGGCTCTGGCCATGCTAGCTCGTGTTTTATCTGAGCCGATCACATTGTTCGCGCGTGCTGTCAAAGCTGTGGCTGATGACAAACAGGGAGGCGCTGCTTTGTCCGCGTCTGAAACTAGTGAAGCGTGATGCGCTAATGACTCGCTAAAACTCTATCTCAGAAACTATCGAAAGGTAATCATCATGTCTCTTACCAACGAGAAAATTGTCGAAGCTATTGCTGAAAAATCCCTTATGGAAGTGATGGATCTTGTCAAGGCTATCGAAGACAAGTTTGGTGTTTCTGCTGCTGCTCCAGTTGTGGTTGCTGGTTCGGTTGCAGCTGCTGCTCCGGTGGAAGAGCAAACTGAGTTCACCGTCATCCTGAAAGAAGCTGGTGCTAAGAAGGTTGAAGTTATCAAAGCTGTCCGTGCTGTCACTGGATTGGGACTTAAAGAAGCCAAAGATCTTACTGAAGCTGGTGGTATTTTGAAAGAAGCTGTCTCAAAGGAAGATGCTGAGAAAATTAAGAAGGAACTTGAAGCTGCGGGCGCGACCGTCGAGGTCAAGTAAACGGTATCTTGCATTGTCGACATCTTATAACGATGCATTGAAGGCTGGGGTGGATATCAACTCCCGGCCTTTTATCCCTTGAAGAGGAGAGGCTGTTATCTGAATGTTCGAAAATTCAAATCAAATTTTAGTTACTTGGTAGTTGAAAGTGACGGGAGAAGGCATGCTGATGTCTAATACCACTGCTTCCAACTGGCAACTCGTTACTTCGAGCCGCGGACGCGCGGCCTGTACACCATAAAGGTGAAAGATCTTATGACCTCCTATTCGTTCACCGAAAAGAAGCGTATCCGCAAGGATTTCGGCAAGCATCGTTCGATCCTCAAAGTGCCGTTTTTGTTAGCTATCCAAGTGGACTCCTATTGTGCGTTTCTACAAGGAGACGTGGAGTCGAGCCAACGTAAAGACATTGGTCTACATGCGGCGCTGAAATCAGTGTTTCCTATTGTTAGTTACAGTGGCAATGCTGCCTTAGAATACGTCGGTTACAAGCTTGGCGAGCCGATGTTCGATGAGCGTGAGTGCCGGCAGCGTGGTATGAGTTACGGTGCGCCGTTACGTGTGACCGTCCGTTTGGTGATTTATGATCGCGAGTCTTCGACTAAGGCAATCAAGTACATTAAGGAGCAGGAAGTCTATCTAGGGGAAATTCCCTTGATGACTGAGAACGGTACGTTCATTGTGAATGGTACCGAGCGTGTTATTGTTTCGCAGTTGCATCGCTCCCCAGGTGTCTTCTTTGACCACGATCGCGGTAAGACTCATAGCTCGGGGAAATTGCTTTACAGCGCTCGCATCATTCCCTGTCGAGGCTCATGGTTGGATTTCGAGTTTGACCCGAAAGACGCGCTATTTACCCGTATCGACCGACGCCGCAAATTGCCGGCATCCATCTTGTTGCGTGCGCTTGGTTATTCCAACGAGGAGATACTGAGCGAGTTTTTCGAAATTAACACGTTTCACATTAACCCTGATAAAGGTGTGCAGCTTGAGTTGGTGCCTGAGCGGCTGCGTGGTGAAATATTAAGTTTCAATTTAACTGACGGCGACAGCGTGATTGTTGAAGCGGGTAAGCGTATCACTGCGCGTCATGTGAAACAGTTGGAGGCTTCGCGTATCTCCGCATTGGCTGTGCCGGATGAGTATCTGATCGGCCGTCTTTTATCGCATGACGTGATTGATGCGACGACTGGTGAACTGCTTGCCAGTGCCAACAGTGAGGTGACTGAGGATCGCATGGTTGCTTTTCGCAAGGCGAGTGTCGAGTCGGTGGGAACGCTTTGGGTGAACGATTTGGATCGTGGGTCGTATCTGTCTAATACTTTGCGTATCGATCCAACTAAAACTCAGCTTGAGGCTCAGGTCGAAATCTACCGCATGATGCGTCCAGGAGAGCCGCCAACTAAGGAAGCTGCCCAAAATTTGTTTCACAACTTGTTTTTCACTTTTGAGCGTTACGACTTGTCCATGGTTGGGCGCATGAAGTTCAATCGTCGTGTTGGTCGTACAGATGTTGCCGGCGAGCCTGTACTTTATGATAAAAAGTATTTTGCTGATCGCAACGATGAAGAGTCCAGGCGCTTGGTTTCCAAGCTGGGCGAGACTTCCGATATACTTGATGTCATTAGGGAATTGTGCGAGATCCGTAACGGACGCGGTGTTGTGGATGATATTGATCATCTGGGTAATCGTCGAGTGCGTTCGGTCGGTGAGATGGCGGAAAATGTCTTCCGTGTAGGGCTTGTACGTGTTGAGCGTGCTGTCAAGGAGCGATTGTCAATGGCTGAATCCGAGGGGCTCACTCCGCAGGAGTTGATCAATGCCAAACCAGTTGCTGCCGCAATTAAGGAGTTCTTCGGTTCATCACAACTGTCGCAGTTCATGGATCAGAATAATCCTTTGTCGGAAGTGACTCACAAGCGTCGTCTTTCGGCGTTGGGTCCAGGTGGTTTAACGCGTGAGCGTGCCGGTTTCGAAGTGCGTGATGTGCATTTAAGTCACTACGGCTGCTTGTGTACGATTGAGACTCCGGAAGGACCGAATATTGGTCTAATAAATTCACTGGCAGTGTTTGCTCGCACCAATCAATATGGTTTCCTTGAAACACCGTATCGTAAGGTTGCTGACGGTTGTGTCACCGATGAGGTTGAGTATTTGTCGGCTATTGAGGAGAATCAGTATGTTATTGCCCAGGCTAACACCTTGACTGATGTTAATGGGCAATTGACTGAGTCGTTTGTGCCATGTCGTTTCCAGGGGGAGTCCCTGTTGAAGCCACCATCGGATGTGCATTACATGGATGTTTCGCCGATGCAAACAGTGTCAGTCGCTGCTGCTTTGGTTCCTTTTCTGGAACATGATGATGCAAATCGCGCATTGATGGGGGCGAACATGCAGCGCCAAGCTGTGCCCACCTTGCGTGCGCAAAAACCTTTGGTTGGTACTGGTATTGAGCGTACCGTTGCTCGTGATTCGGGCGTGACTGTGAATGCCCGCCGGGGTGGTGTAATTGATCAGGTCGATGCTGGCCGTATCGTAGTTAAGGTCAACGAATGTGAGATTGTTGGTGCCACTGATGCTGGTGTTGACATCTATGGCCTGATTAAATACACCCGCTCAAATCAGAACACCTGTATCAATCAGCGTCCGCTTGTGAACGTGGGCGACATAGTTGCCACTGGTGACGTACTGGCCGATGGCCCATCGACTGACATTGGCGAATTGGCGCTCGGACAAAACATGCTGATCGCGTTTATGCCTTGGAATGGCTACAACTTCGAAGACTCTATTCTACTTTCTGAACGTGTGGTGGAAGAGGATCGGTACACTACAATCCACATTGAGGAGCTGACTTGCATTGCACGCGATACCAAGTTGGGGTCCGAGGAAATCTCAGCTGACATCCCTAATGTCTCAGAGCAAGCGCTAAATCGTCTAGACGAATCTGGTGTGGTGTACATCGGTGCCGAGGTGCGTGCTGGCGATATTCTGGTCGGTAAGGTCACGCCGAAGGGAGAAAGCCAGCTAACCCCGGAAGAAAAGTTGTTGCGTGCGATCTTTGGTGAAAAAGCTTCGGATGTGAAGGATAGCTCGCTTCGTGTGCCACCGGGCATGGATGGTACTGTGATCGATGTCCAGGTGTTTACCCGTGATGGCATTGAGAAGGACAAACGTGCTCATCAGATTGAAGAGTATGAAATCAAGCGTGTCAAGAAGGATTTTGATGACCAGTTTCGTATTCTGGAAGGCGCTATTTACGCTCGTTTGCGTTCTCAGATCGTAGGTAAGGTGGTTAACGGTGGCGTCGACATTAAAAAAGGCGAGATAATCACTGAAACTTATCTCGATGGTTTGAAGAAGAGTGACTGGTTTGCGTTGCGAATGAAGGATGAGGTCGCTGTTGAAGCAATCGAGCGTGCGCAGAAGCAGATACAGGCACACGAGAAGGATTTTAATCAGCGTTTTGCGGACAAGCGTAGCAAGATCACTCAGGGTGACGACTTGGCGCCCGGTGTATTGAAGATGGTCAAGGTTTTTTTGGCTGTAAGGCGTCGTATTCAGCCTGGTGATAAGATGGCCGGACGTCACGGCAATAAAGGTGTGGTTTCCAACGTTGTACCAGTTGAGGATATGCCATTCATGGAGGATGGAACACCGGTGGATATTGTATTGAATCCGTTAGGCGTCCCGTCGCGTATGAATATTGGTCAGATCTTAGAGGTGCATTTGGGGTGGGCAGCTAAGGGTTTGGGACATCGGATCCAGCGTATGCTGGAGGTCAAAGCCGCTATTGCGGATCTGCGAAGTTTTCTTGATGAAATTTACAATCATGACCACAGTATGGTTGGGCAGCGGGTAGATCTGTCGCAGTTCAGTGATGACGAATTGCTGAACATGGCTAACAATCTGACTGACGGTGTGCCGATGGCAAGCCCAGTTTTCGATGGTGCCTCTGAGCAAGAGATTAAGCGTATGCTTGAACTAGCGGAATTGCCGACCAGCGGTCAGACCCAACTCTACGATGGCCGCACTGGAGAACCGTTTGATCGCAAGACTACGGTTGGTTACATGCACTACTTGAAGTTGAACCATTTGGTTGACGACAAGATGCACGCCCGTTCAACTGGCCCCTATTCACTGGTTACTCAGCAGCCGTTGGGTGGTAAAGCCCAGTTTGGCGGCCAGCGCTTTGGTGAGATGGAAGTTTGGGCCTTGGAAGCTTATGGTGCAGCTTACACACTGCAGGAAATGCTGACGGTGAAGTCTGATGATGTCCAGGGGCGGAATCAGATGTACAAGAACATCGTCGATGGCAATCATCAAATGGTCGCAGGTATGCCCGAGTCTTTTAATGTCCTGGTGAAGGAAATCCGCTCCTTAGCGATCAATATTGAGCTGGAAGATAACTAAAGATGCGATGTTATGGATTCATTGATCGGTTTGGAGGTCGTGAGTTCCATTGTCCCTTGTTTCCAACTAATCCTGATGCCTGAATTCCGAATTTCGGAGAAGAAGTATGAAAGATCTACTCAATCTCTTTAACCAACAGCGCCAGACATTGGATTTCGATGCAATCAAAATTGGCCTTGCTTCGCCTGCCTTGATTCGATCTTGGTCGTTTGGTGAAGTTAAGAAGCCGGAAACCATCAACTATCGCACTTTCAAGCCTGAGCGTGATGGTTTGTTTTGTGCTGCGATCTTTGGTCCTATCAAGGACTATGAATGTTTGTGCGGCAAATATAAACGCATGAAGCATCGAGGTGTGGTTTGTGAAAAATGTGGCACCGAGGTGACTTTGGCTAAAGTGCGTCGTGAGCGTATGGGTTGTATTGAATTGGCTTCACCTGTTGCCCATATTTGGTTTTTAAAGTCGTTACCTTCACGCATTGGGCTGATGCTGGACATGACTTTGCGTGATATCGAGCGTGTGTTGTACTTCGAAGCCTATGTAGTAACTGAGCCGGGTTTGACTCCCTTAGAGCGGCGTCAGTTGCTAACCGAAGAGCAGTATTTACAAGCCCGTCAAGAGCATGGTGACGACTTCGATGCTTCTATGGGAGCCGAGGCTGTGTATGAGCTGTTGCGGATGATCGATTTGCAATCCGAGATGGCCCGTTTGCGTGAGGAAATTGTTGTCACCGGTTCTGAAACTAAGCTAAAACGTCTAACTAAACGTATTAAGCTGATTGAGGCGTTCATCGAATCTGGTAATCGCCCAGAATGGATGATTTTGACAGTATTACCTGTACTGCCTCCAGACTTGCGTCCATTAGTACCGTTGGACGGCGGCCGTTTCGCAACCTCTGATCTGAACGACCTGTACCGTCGTGTTATTAACCGTAACAACCGTCTATGCCGCTTGTTGGAGTTAAGCGCTCCTGACATTATCGTACGCAACGAGAAGCGCATGTTGCAAGAATCAGTTGACGCGTTGCTGGATAATGGTCGTCGTGGACGTGCTATTACTGGTACTAATAAGCGTCCGTTAAAGTCGCTAGCGGACATGATCAAGGGCAAGCAGGGGCGTTTCCGCCAAAATTTGCTTGGAAAGCGTGTGGATTACTCTGCTCGTTCAGTTATTATCGTAGGTCCGCACCTTCGGCTGCACCAGTGCGGCTTGCCGAAAAAAATGGCGCTTGAGCTATTTAAGCCTTTTGTGTTCGCTAAGCTGCAGCGTCGCGGCTTGGCTACTACGATTAAGGCTGCTAAGAAGCTGGTTGAGCGTGAAGAGGCCGAGGTATGGGATATTCTTGAGGAAGTTATTTGTGAGCATCCGGTGGTATTGAATCGTGCGCCAACTCTGCATCGTCAGGGTATTCAAGCATTCGAGCCAGTTTTAATCGAAGGTAAGGCGATTCAACTACATCCGTTGGTTTGTACAGCATTTAATGCTGATTTCGATGGTGATCAGATGGCTGTACATGTACCGCTTTCGCTTGAAGCTCAACTTGAAGCACGTGCGTTGATGATGTCCACCAACAACATACTGTCTCCAGCTAATGGTGAGCCTATCATCGTACCGTCACAGGATGTGGTGCTGGGCTTATACTACATGAGTCGTGCTCTGGAGAATAAGAAAGGCGAAGGCATGGTATTCGCCAATACGAGCGAGCTGAAACGTGCTTACGACAATCGTGTTGTCGAATTACACGCTAAGGTGAAGGTCCGCATCACTGAGATAGAGATTGATGATCAAGGGCTGCGTACCAAGAGAGTTGCGATTTTAGATACTACGGTAGGGCGGGCATTACTGAGTGAGATTCTTCCGGAAGGTTTGCCGTTTGTGTTGGTCAATACCGAAATGACTAAAAAGAACATTTCGAGGTTGATCAATTCCAGTTATCGCATGCTTGGCTTGAAAGATACGGTTGTATTTGCAGATAAATTAATGTACACGGGTTATGCTTATGCTACTCGTGCCGGTGTGTCGATAGGCATAGATGACATGCTGATTCCTATCGAAAAGAAAGAAATATTGGGTGAGGCTGAGCAGGAGGTGCTTGAGATTCAGGAGCAGTATCAATCTGGGTTAGTTACCGCTGGTGAGCGGTATAACAAGGTGGTTGATATTTGGTCGCGTACTAACGAGCGCATTGCCAAGGCGATGATGGATACTATCGGCACTGAGAAAGTGGTTAACGCCGAGGGTGAAATCGTTGATCAGAAATCAATGAATTCACTGTATATCATGGCTGATTCTGGGGCACGTGGTAGCCAAGCGCAGATTCGTCAATTGGCTGGTATGCGTGGTTTAATGGCCCGTCCTGATGGCTCGATCATTGAGACACCGATTAAAGCTAACTTTCGTGAAGGTTTGAGTGTGCAGGAATATTTCAATTCCACACATGGTGCTCGTAAAGGTTTGGCAGATACCGCATTGAAGACTGCGAATTCTGGTTACTTGACCCGCCGTTTGGTCGATGTGACTCAAGATTTATGTGTTGTGCAGCTGAACTGCGGTACTGCTAACGGCTTAACTATGACTCCGATTGTTGAAGGTGGAGACGTTGTTGAGCCACTTAAAGATCGCGTGTTGGGACGTGTCGTTGCTGAGGATGTATTTCTTCCTGGAAACGACGATGAGCCGATTGTCACTCGTAGTACCTTGCTCGATGAGCAATGGGTAAATAAGTTGGAAGAGGCTGGTGTGCAATCTGTGAAGGTTCGTTCTCCTATAACATGTGAATCTCCATTTGGTGTATGTTCGTTATGTTATGGTCGAGATTTGGCGCGTGGCCACTTGGTTAATATAGGTGAGGCAGTAGGTGTCATTGCCGCGCAGTCGATTGGTGAACCAGGTACCCAGTTGACGATGCGCACCTTCCATATCGGTGGTACTGCCTTGAGCGCAGCGGCGGTAGATAACATCACTGTTAAAACTAGCGGTTCGGTAAAATTTACTAACCTCAAGTATGTTGAGCATGCTAATGGTACTTTGGTGGCAGTATCTCGCTCGGGGGAAATTTCTGTCCTGGATACCCATGGGCGTGAACGTGAGCGCTACAAATTGCCTTACGGCGCGACTATCAATGTCAAGGATATGGCTGAAGTCAAATCGGGACAGACCTTGGCAAATTGGGATCCGCATAACCACCCGATAGTTTCTGAAGTTGCTGGCTTTATCCGTTTTGTCGACTTCGTTGATGGCGTTACTGTCATTGAGAAAACTGATGATCTGACGGGTTTATCTTCGCGTGAGATTACTGATCCGAAGCGCCGTGGTTCTCAGGGTAAAGATCTCCGTCCTTTAGTGCGTATCGTTGATAAAAAGGGAAACGATCTGACCATCCCCGGTACTGATCTTTCAGCTCAGTATTTGTTGCCGCCGCGCTCTATTGTTAATCTTCAGGATGGTGCGTCAGTTGGTATTGGTGATGTGGTGGCTAAAATTCCACAGGAAGCTTCCAAAACCCGTGACATCACTGGTGGTCTACCCCGAGTGGCGGATCTGTTCGAAGCGCGTAGGCCGAAAGATTCCGCCATTTTAGCTGAGCGTTCGGGGGTAATAAGCTTTGGTAAAGACACCAAAGGTAAGCAGCGCTTGATTATCAAAGATGCTGATGGCAGTGAACACGAGGAACTGATTCCTAAGTACCGTCAAATTATTGTGTTTGAAGGAGAGCATGTCACTAAAGGTGAGACCATTGTGGATGGTGAGCCGAGTCCACAGGATATTTTGCGTTTACTGGGTATTGAACCGTTAGCTGCCTACTTGGTGAAAGAAATACAGGACGTGTATCGTTTGCAAGGTGTGAAGATCAATGACAAACATATTGAGGTGATCACACGCCAAATGTTGCGTAAAGTTGAGATTGTTGACCAGGGGAACAGTAAGTTCCTTAATGGTGAACAGGTTGAACGTCAGCGTGTTATCGAGGAAAATACGAAGTTGATTGCGCGCAATGAGTTGCCAGCAAAGTACAATCCAGTGTTGCTAGGTATTACTAAAGCTTCTTTGGCAACTGAATCGTTCATCTCGGCGGCCTCTTTTCAGGAGACTACCCGTGTCTTAACCGAGGCAGCAGTGCGAGGAACCAGGGATAATTTGCGTGGTTTGAAGGAAAATGTCATCGTTGGTCGCCTTATCCCAGCGGGCACTGGTCAGGCTTATCATAGCCATCGTCGCTATAGTGCGGTTGGTCTTACTGAGTCTGAAATGGAAGCTTTGCTTGGTCGTAGCGCCTTTTCTGGTGCAGATATTTCTTCGCACACCAAAGATGCGGTTTCTCTTGGGGGGTAAAGTTCCTAGGGATTAGTGTAGGCATAAACTCTGTTGACTGCTAACTGGGAAAAGGCATCGATCATAATGATATTTATGCGATGGTTTCCTTTGTTGGTCATGGTTAGTAGATCGGAGTTTAGTGCTTCGTTGACATTTTTCTTGTTTGTCAATTACGCTGGTTCGGTTAACGGCAGGGCAGCCTCACTTCCCTGCTTTCCTTTTTAATGCACAGTCTCTTGTGCTTCATTCAGAAGAATTTACGATGGCAACTATTAACCAGCTGGTTCGCAAGCCGCGGCAAGCGAGCACTTACAAGAGTGCCTCTCCGGCACTCGATAAGTGCCCGCAGCGTCGTGGAGTGTGTACGCGTGTCTACACTAGTACTCCTAAAAAGCCCAATTCTGCATTACGTAAGGTTGCTAAGGTACGGCTAACTAATCAGGAAGAGGTCATTAGCTACATTGGTGGTGAAGGTCACAATTTGCAGGAGCATTCTGTAGTTTTAATTCGTGGTGGTCGTGTTAAGGATTTACCAGGTGTGCGATATCATACCGTGCGTGGCTCGCTTGATGCTGCTGGCGTCAACAAGCGGCGTCAGGGGCGTTCGAAGTATGGCGCAAAGCGCCCGAAGAGTTAAAGGAGTCAGAGAATAATGTCTCGTAAAGGTTTTACTCCGCAGCGTAGTGTTTTGCCAGACCCAAAGCATGGTAGTGAAACTATTGCCCGTTTCATCAATATGGTGATGAAGAGTGGCAAGAAGTCTGTTGCTGAAAAAATCGTCTATGGGGCGATGGATGTTATTGGTCAGAAAAATCCTAATGCTATCGAATTACTTCAGAAAGCTCTTGACAATGTAGCGCCTGCTGTTGAAGTCAAGTCGCGCCGTGTCGGTGGTGCAACTTACCAAGTGCCAGTGGAAGTCCGTGCTTCACGTCGTATGGCGTTGGCGATGCGTTGGTTGATCGATTCCTCACGTAAACGCGGCGAGAATTCTATGCCACGTAAGTTGGCGGCGGAGTTGCTTGATGCCTCGGAGAGTCGTGGCGGTGCCATCAAAAAGCGTGAGGAAACTCATCGTATGGCGGAAGCGAATAAAGCGTTTGCCCACTACCGCTGGTGATTTATGGACTCTTGAGTAAAGAGTTTTCTTTGCACTCCATGAATACTCCTGGCTACTCGTAGCAGTGCTGTTCCCGATCCGAAGGCCGCTGGAAAGCGGTGTTTGGCCATTTGAAATTTGAGGAATTGAGAGGTTCCCGTGGTTCGTGCCACTCCCATTCACCGTTATCGTAACATCGGCATCATGGCTCATATTGATGCTGGTAAGACCACTACCTCCGAGCGCATCCTCTTCTATGCTGGTGTCTGCCATCAGATGGGTGAAGTTCATGATGGTGCTGCGGTGATGGATTGGATGGAGCAGGAGCAAGAGCGTGGCATCACTATCACTTCCGCTGCCACCACTGTCTTCTGGTCCGGTATGGATAAGTCTATGCCGCAGCACCGCTTTAACATCATTGATACCCCGGGACACGTGGACTTCACCATAGAAGTGGAGCGTTCCCTGCGTGTGCTTGATGGCGCAGTATTCGTACTGTGTGCAGTCGGCGGTGTGCAACCGCAATCTGAGACAGTGTGGCGTCAGGCTAACAAGTATTTTGTGCCACGTATGGCTTTCGTCAATAAGATGGATCGTACCGGTGCTAACTTTGACAAAGTGGTCGAGCAACTGAAAGCGCGTTTAGGTGCTTACCCTGTGCCGATGCAAGTACCTATTGGTGCCGAAGATGGTTTTGAGGGGGTGATTGACTTGTTGAAGATGAAAGCGATCCATTGGGATGCTGCGTCGCAAGGTACCGTCTTTGAATACCGTGATATTCCCACCGAATTAGCTGATAAGGCTTTTAGAGCACGTGCGTTTATGGTCGAGGCTGCTGCAGAAGCGACTGAAGAGTTAATGGATAAGTACCTGAACGAAGGTGAGTTGGGTGAACAGGAAATACTGGCAGGTCTGCGTGAACGTACATTGAAAGTTGAAATTGTACCGGTGTTTTGTGGTTCAGCATTCAAAAATAAAGGTGTGCAAGCCATGCTTGATGGAGTCATACACCTATTGCCTTCGCCGGCTGACCGTCCTCCGGTGCAGGGCGTCGATGAGGACGGGAAGGAATGCCGCTGTAATGCTTCAGACAACGAGCCATTCTCGGCGTTAGCGTTTAAGATTATGACTGATCCATTTGTTGGTTCACTCACATTCTTTCGTGTTTACTCAGGTGTGCTGAATTCCGGTGACCAAGTGTATAACTCCGTCAAATCAAAAAAGGAGCGTGTGGGACGCATCCTACAAATGCATTCCAACCAACGGGACGAAATAAAGGAAGTCCGTGCTGGTGACATCGCTGCTGCGGTGGGTTTAAAGGATGTGACCACAGGTGATACTTTGTGTGACCAAAATCATATTATTACTCTAGAGCGTATGACTTTCCCTGAACCTGTGATTTCAATGGCGGTTGAGCCGAAGACTAAATCCGATCAGGAAAAAATGGGAATGGCTCTGGGGCGTCTTGCGCAGGAAGATCCTTCGTTCCGTGTCAAGACTGATGAGGAGTCAGGTCAAACCATTATTTCAGGTATGGGAGAGCTACATCTGGACATTATTGTCGACCGTATGCGTCGTGAATTTAATGTCGAGGCCAATGTTGGTAAGCCGCAAGTAGCCTATCGTGAGACGATTCGTAAAAGTGACGTGAAGTCAGACTATAAACACGTCAAACAGTCTGGTGGTAAAGGTCAATATGGTCATGTAGTGATTGAGATTTCACCAATGAACGATGTTGACAAACAGCATTCAGATGTGAAGGATGATTTTTTGTTCGTCAACGAAATCACTGGTGGCGTTATCCCTAAAGAATTTATCCCATCGGTTGAGAAGGGGCTGCGCGAAACGATTACCAGTGGTCCGCTAGCTGGGTTCCCGGTTGTCGATGTGAAAGTTAAGCTAGTTTTCGGTTCATACCACGATGTTGATTCTTCAGAAATGGCGTTCAAGCTTGCTGCATCAATGGCGTTCAAACAGGGCTTTGCTAAGGCTAGTCCTGTGCTACTCGAGCCGATCATGAAGGTTGAAATAGTCAGTCCTGAGGATTATTTGGGCGATATCATGGGTGATGTAAGTCGTCGTCGTGGTGTGTTGCAAGGGCAAGATGATAGTCTGTCTGGCAAGGTTATCAAAGCGATGATTCCTTTGGGTGAGATGTTCGGCTATGCCACCTCGTTGCGTTCGATGACGCAAGGACGCGCTACTTTTGCGATGGAATTCGACCATTATGAAGAGGCACCGACCAACATTGCCGATACTGTCATCAAGAGAACTTAAACGGTAGCGTTTGCCAGCTTGCGTAAGGCCATAAACAACGGCTCTTGTGCTGGGCGCTGTGTTATTAAAAATCGAGTATAAATTTAGCAGAAGAGGTTTCCAATTCTATGGCTCAGGATAAGTTCAAACGCACCAAGTTTCACGTAAATGTTGGTACGATTGGTCACGTTGACCACGGCAAGACTACGCTGACAGCGGCGCTGACTAAGGTGGGTGCTGAGCGTTTTGGTGGCGAGTTCAAGGCATACGATGCGATTGATGCTGCACCTGAAGAGAAGGCGCGTGGGATTACGATTTCTACGGCTCACGTTGAGTATGAAAGTGAAACCCGCCACTATGCCCATGTGGACTGTCCGGGTCATGCTGATTATGTGAAGAACATGATTACGGGTGCTGCGCAGATGGATGGCGCGATTTTAGTATGTTCGGCTGCTGATGGTCCGATGCCGCAGACTCGCGAGCATATTTTGCTGGCTCGCCAGGTTGGCGTACCTTACATTGTTGTGTTCTTGAACAAGGCTGACATGGTGGACGATGCCGAGTTGCTTGAGCTGGTGGAGATGGAGGTGCGTGAGTTGTTGAGTAAATACGATTTTCCTGGTGACGACACCCCGATCGTGAAGGGTTCGGCATTGAAGGCCCTGGAAGGGGATCAGTCGGAGATTGGTGTGCCGGCGATTATTCGACTGGTGGAGGCATTGGACAGCTACATTCCAGAGCCGGAGCGTGCGATTGATCGTCCGTTTTTAATGCCTGTGGAAGATGTGTTTTCGATTTCTGGTCGTGGCACGGTGGCGACTGGTCGTGTTGAATGCGGTGTGATTAAGGTAGGTGATGAAGTAGAAATTGTTGGTATTCGTCCGACGTCCAAGACGACTGTGACGGGTGTGGAGATGTTCCGTAAGTTGTTGGATCAAGGTCAGGCTGGGGACAATGCGGGTCTTTTGTTGCGCGGTACTAAGCGCGATGAGGTGGAACGTGGTCAGGTATTGGCGAAGCCGGGTTCGATCAAGGCGCATAAGGAATTTGAGGCTGAGGTGTATGTGCTGTCGAAAGAGGAAGGCGGTCGCCACACTCCGTTTTTCAATGGATACACGCCGCAGTTTTACATGCGTACAACAGACATCACCGGTAAGGTGTGTTTACCTGAGGGAGTGGAGATGGTGATGCCTGGAGATAATGTGAAGATAACGGTGTCGCTGATTAATCCCGTGGCAATGGGTGAGGGGCAGCGCTTTGCGATCCGTGAGGGTGGACGCACAGTGGGAGCTGGAGTAGTTTCGAAGGTTATTAGTTAACCAGTGCTTTGTAATCCGGCGGTCGAGGTCGTTGGATTCGTGCAAACGGCGGGCCGGTTGAACCTCGGTTCGCCGTTGTTATTTCAAAAATCGTAGTGCGTTATTACCGATTACCGTGATAATTCAAGGATTGCATTCGATAAGTTGGTTGATTGCTGTCCCCAGATTTTGACCGAATAGACTACTTGTTTTGTGACGGTTTAGTGCTTGAATCGAGACCATTTGTTCGTGATCTCCTGTTCCTAACTTGAGATAATTTATAGCAATAACAAGGGGGTTAGGTTACTCTCCTGTTTCGGCATCGTGTATCTTGAGATCTTTGCCTTTATGGTGTGTTTGGGGGATATAAGTATTGTAGAGGTGGCGGTTGGGATATTTCTTGATAATACGAAGTACAATCGTGGAGCGATCAATACTTTGATTGTAATAGCAGTGTGTGCAACACAGCAGCGCTTGTAATTGGTGTAATGGCAGTAAATGTTGTGTGGGGTGAGTACTATTGGATTCTAGTTGTGTAACACGTCAGAGATGAGAGCGATACTGTATATTTGGTGATTGTGCACACGGTTAATAAAAGTAATGTGTGGATTTAAGGATGACGTTTATGATCTGTGTTGCTTACTTGTCTATCAAAAATGTCATTGCGTAGATGATTTCTTTTGAGAGTTAAAGATGTATTGTTTCGATGTTGGTGATGATCGTGTCGCGTGCTTTTTTAATGTTGCTATACGTAATGGTGGTGATCGCTTCGTGAAGCGAGATGTTATTGAGGTTCATGCTAAATGGGGAGATTTGGGATGAGTGTGAAATTAGTGAATCGCGCATATCCGCTTTAGCAACAGTGTAGTTGGTCCGTACATACCGCATCTTCAGATGTATTGCGGCGATCTTAATCTTTGAGGAATGGCGGTCGCTTCTCAAATGTTCTCTAGCCCTGGGCGATTGACGTTGAATACCAAGTTGAGGTTGGTATCAATGATCTCGTGTTACTGTTTTGTTGGTAATTTAATCAGATTCCAGCGTTGTTGATCAGCATCTTGATTGATTTGGTTTAGCAAGTACGCTTGAACTCTTCGAATGAAAAGTAAGTGCGTTATTATAAATAAGGTTCTCCATGCTTCCGAGACTAGGATAAAGTACTAAGTTTGATGCGTCTTCAAAGTGTCTGTAGATTTGTGTTTCTCTTCCCTAGAGGGGTATGGGTAGAGTGATGTAGCAGACAGTGATCCCTCGGAAGGGCTGTACGTGGCATGTGTTGGGTAGAGAAAGCCCCGAATATAGTTTTGGCGTGTCCGTTATTGTTCACAGCATGTGCGGCCTGAACTAAAGCTCGCAAGTTACATGTAGTGTCGGCACGCCGTCTCTGATATATCTTTGTAGAATATCTCAAAAATTAATATGCTACAAGGAGAGACGTGTAGACGCACATCGTGCGCATTTGGTAGTGGTGTAAGCTATCGTTTCGACCAGATCAGTATGGCTGCAAGAACACGTAAAGACTAGACTGTTATCTAAAATCTGTCGAATGCGATGAGGTGGAGCGGATCGCGCTGCCATAGGTGCGATTGGGTGTAGGATGAACGCTACTAGGGTTTGTAGTTGCGCATCAGTAGTACCGGATAATTCACGTGCTCTGTTCAAGTTTATAATTTTCAACCAGCCATTCCTTGTTAGTGAAGGGGTGATAGGCAAATGCGCAAAGCTCTCTCCGTAGATTCAATCAGCTTATCTGTTGATTTTAAGTGTGATTGAAAGGGCATTTTAATGGTATTTTTATGCCCCTTCTGGAGTATGTGTTATATGTTTAATCGTATTGTCTTATTTGCCATAACTAACTTTGCGGTGTTGGTTTTGGCTAGTATTGTGATGTCCCTGCTGGGTGTCAATGCGACTCAAATGGGGGGACTGTTTGTCATAGCCGTAATTTTTGGCTTCGGTGGTTCGCTTATCTCGCTATTGATATCTAAGGTCATCGCTAAGCGTACCACTGGTGCCTATGTGATCGGGCAGCCGCGAAATCCAACCGAGCTCTGGTTACTAGAGACGGTACGTCGGCAAGCGCAAATCGTTGGTATCGCCATGCCAGAGGTGGGAATCTATGAGGGAACTGAAGTCAATGCCTTTGCAACTGGTCCTGATCGCAATAATGCCCTGGTAGCAGTGTCGACCGGCTTGCTGCAGAACATGAGTCAGGATGAGGTCGAGGCAGTGTTGGGCCATGAGATTGCACATGTCGCCAACGGTGACATGGTTACCATGGCGCTGCTACAGGGGGTGCTCAACACATTTGTGATCGTACTAGCAAGGGTACTTGGTGGATTTATTGACAGTACGTTGGCCGGTAATCGTGATGGTGGCCGTGGTGTGGCTTATTACGCGATTATATTGGTATTGGAATTGTTGTTTGGCCTTTTTGCGACGATGATTACAATGTGGTTTTCGCGTCATCGTGAATTCCGTGCCGATGAGGGCGGTGCATACTTGGCTGGTCGTGCTAAAATGATTGCCGCATTAGAACGGCTTGCGATTAATCGTGGTCAGAGTACGTTGCCGACACAGGTGCAGGCCTTCGGGATTTCTGGTGGTGTCGGTGAGGGCTTGCGTAAGCTTTTCATGAGCCATCCGCCTCTGAATCAGCGGATCGCTGCACTTCGTGCGGCTGGACAGTAACATCCACTGTAGCTTTGGTTAATCCTCATTCTCGGATTTGCTTTGAGGAGTTCGTTAGGCTTGTATAGTTTTTCATTACGGTCATGGTCATAACAGTGATGGTTTTATGTTATTGACCTTATGAACATTTGAAGTGAGTTCTTTATGATCAATGCATTCAATTGAATTTTTGTCTCGGATTTAGGTTTGATTGCTAACAAAATTTGCAATGCAGTCATTAGCCAGTTGTAGTGATCGATGTGTGCATGTTTCTAGGTTTCTCATGAACACTTGGATCTAGTAACTGAAATCCACTATGGTTCATAAAAAGGATAAATGGCCATTTTTGTGTATCTTTCCCAACTTTGCTGAGTGGGGGGGGGGGCTAGCAAATAAGAGGGCTGCTTGTATTAGAACTCGTGGTTCATTGTTGAGCTAATTGGCGCGATGAAATCGCCTTGCACGTAGTCCACACCAACGTTGAATAACGCGCTCATCGAAGTTGAGTCAGTCACGAATTCGGCGAAGGTTGCAATGCCGGTGTCTTGCGCACGTGCAGTTATCTCACGAATTTTCTCTAGACTGTTATTGTTGGAATTGATGTCTTGAGTCAGGTGGCGATCCAATTTCAGGAATGCTGGCTTAAAATGTGCGAGTAGCTGGAATGAATCCAACCCTGTACCGAACTGCTCTAGTCCCATCTTGCAGCCCTGTACTGAGATTTCACTAAGGAACTGCTGTGCATTATGTAAATGCGTGAACACTTTTGATTCAGGCGTTTGTAGCCACAGTTGCTCGCCAGGAACATTGTGCGCGGCCAATTCTGCGCGTACCATAGTGAGTAAATCCGGGTCGGAAAACGAAGCCGAATCGATCTGTACCAATAGATGCGTGGTATGGCCAGCGCGCTGGCGTTCGCCGATCTGCGCGATCGCGCGTGCCACTACCCATCGATCAATCTGTGCGATCAATTCGCTTTTCTTAGCGATCTCTAACAGAGCAGCCGATGAAATTAGTTCTTCGTTTCCATGCATGCGTAGGTAAATTTGATATAGCTCCAGGGATTGCTGCTGCAGGCTTATTATCTGTTGATAATGAAAGATGAAGTCGTTGTTTGCCAGTGCTTGCTGCAGTTGTTTCAGTAAGTTCTGGATCCGCTGCTCCTCTGCACGGTCTGCTGCTGCTGGGTCGTAGATGATGACAGTGTTGCCACCAAGCTGAGTGGCAACCTGAACTGACTCGACCGCGTGATAGAGTACTTGGCACAGACTGGCGATGCGTTCGTCGATTTGTACGCCGCCAATGCTCACTGTGACTGTGGTTGAGTGTTTGCCAATTAAGAATATGTGTTGAGCGATGTCAATGCGGATTCGTTCAGCCAGTTTCATGGTATGTGTGTAGTCGCCCTCTAGCAGTAGTGCGAACTTGGTCTCACAGAAACGCGCGGTTCGCACTTCCACTTTTGGATCGATCATTTCAGAAAAAAAATCTGCCAGCGCGGTGATGAGCGTGTCGGCCGAGTCCAAGCCGATTTCTTGTAGGATCTCCGTGTAATGGTTCGGTTCAACCAGCAGCAAGCCGAACTGACCTTTGCTCATGCTGGCGCGTGTCAACGCATCTTCCAGTGCGATGATGAAGGCCGGGCGATTCAGCAGACCTGTGACAGGATCACGCTGACGCAGTTTTTCGATTTCACGTGCCAATTCTTGGTTGAATTCCTCGCAGTTTCGGAGTACTACTTGTATGCATGGCTCACTTTCGTAGGTTGTGGCGGTGAACTCCATTGTTGTAGGGAATATGTTCCCTTTCAGGTGGCGTGCATCCAGTTTATACGGCGAAGGCGGTGACTCTCCTTTGGAGAGTGTTTTGAGCAGATGCTTGAATCCTTCAATATGTGGTGCTGCAATCAAATCTAGCAATGGTAGCCCCTCAATGTCTTCAAACGATTCGAACCCGAATATCCTCAGATAGGCTTGGTTGGCGTGAATGTGCATGCCTTCATGCACGTAGGCTATCGGATCTCTTGAAGAGGCGATCAGTGCGTTGCAGCGACGTTCGGTCTCCCGCATTTGTGCTTCGACTCGGCGTAGATTGCGGCGTACTTGCAGTGCTTCAATCTCTTTGTTCACCACTTCCAACAGGTGCTTAGGGTGGTGGTTTAAGGCAATTGCGCGGATGCCAAAATTGGTTGCGGCGATCCACTCTTTCTCGTTTAGTTGCCAAGTCAGTTGGATCAGTGGCACGTCCTTGCCACTAGCGAAAATTTGTTGATGTAATGCCCTTAGCGGGATTTGGCAGGAATTGCTAGCCAGTACCAGGTCAATCTGGTGTCTGAGCATCATGGTCACGTCTTCCAGGTGCTGTGGCCGGGATGGCCTCACCGCGATGCCGCTATTTCGCAGCAAAGTAACGATTGATTCTGCATTCTCAGCGTTATCGTCAATGATCATCAGTCGTAGCGTGTGTTCTTTATTTTTTTTCATGCGCTAGTCCAAGGGATGAGATGGAAACACAAGCAATCTATGCATGCACTGCATGGTGGCTTAAATGCGTCATGCTTGCGAGGGAGAGAAATATGCAGACTGAATTGTGAAGCTTCTAGGTCAACTGATTACGTCTACACTTGGCTGAACTGAAGTAGGATTCAGGCATCAGGTGTAGCATTTCTGTAATGCTTAAATCGATGTCGGTGGTGTTGTAATTTTTGGTTGTGTTATCAATTAGCAACTAGGGTGCCAAAAACTTGGCCATGTTATGCATTTGGTATTTATCTAGTGGGTATATTTGTTTATCTTGCAGTCAGATCTCGCAGACAACACTGCGTCAATTAGCGAGGCAACGCCAAGCTGAGCATGCTACATCCCTTGGTTGCTTCATTTAGCCAAGGCGGCCATGTTTTTTTCAGACAATAGATTTTAGACATAGGTCGTTGCTAGAATTTCACTAGAACGAGTGATTTAGAATTCCTTGGCAGTTAATATTAAATTTTTGTGATAATAATCAAATTTATAAACATTATGTTATGATGTCGCAAAAACCTCTTTCTACAAATACCACGTCTTCCTGGAGTCTATTTGAAAAATATTGGTGAACAAGAAATTATCACAGCCAATCTCATCCATGTGCTGGTGAAATTGAGCGGTTGCTTTTGGAAGTCATAATATTTTTGAGAATCTTGTTTTGTTTGGATGATGATTAGAATCGTATCCGGCTCTGTGTTGGTTAGTGATAGGTGTAATGATCATCTCGATAGCGCGTGTCAACCGCCTTAGTCATCATTTCAGTGCTTCGTATTATGTGGGCCAACAATGTGATTTGAGTTTCTGTGCCTAGCGCTTGGAATTGATCTTAGACTGTCTTGGATCAGTACGTTCAGTTGGATACTGTGTTTAGTTAGGCTGTTTGGCATGACCATCTGGGCGTGCGGGTGTCGACCACGGTTTTTTGTCTCCTTGAGGTGGCGGTTCCTTTTGCAAGAGAACCTTGTCTAGGTTGATTCGCTGTTCGCTCTAGTTGCTTGAGTCATTGCAGCACAGAGCTTAGCTATTGTCTTGGCTGAAGTTATAGTGTCAATTCTAATGCTGATTACGCCAACAGGTCGAAGATACGGAGACGCAATATCAATTATTTATTGAACCATGAACACGGATTGCCGCAAAGTGTGTGTAGGGCCTGTGTTGCAGCTTCAGTTGATGTGCCTAATCTGCTCTACAAATTGCTCTTAGTCAGAGTGATTGTGAGAGGCATGGACGGGAGGGCAGGGTATACTGTCTGTGTCATTCCTCAACCAATAGGCTGGATGTTGGCATAATCACAGGGAGTCGATTTTTTAAGAAAAGCCTAGTATTGTTGGAGGTGCTGTGTTTGCTAGGTTCACCGTGAATCGTGGCCTGGTGCAGTCGATCACCTGATCCGCTCCATCGTTCCGTTTGACCAACGCCTGCAACTCAGTTTTGCCCCCGATCTCGGTGGCTGTTATCCATTCAATTGTTCAGGAGTTTGTAATGTCTGATGATCGTCAGATAGGTACGGTGAAGTGGTTCAATGATAATAAGGGCTTTGGCTTCATCACAGCAGAGTCTGGTCCCGACCTGTTCGTCCATTACCGCGCGATTCAGGGTAACGGATTTAAGTCGCTTCAGGAGGGTCAGAAGGTTTCCTTCATTGCTGTGCAAGGCCAAAAAGGTATGCAGGCTGACCAGGTCCAGGTTCTGTAATCCAGGATTTAATTAGATACTGTTCTCGGAACGCCAGAAGTTCACGCTTCTGGCGTTTCCTTTAGTTCTGCGTATTTTCAAAAGATAGATAAAAATTTTTTATGCCTCATTTCTTGGGGAGTCTTAATTTCCGGTTTTGTGGTGTGGTTTGTGATTCATAGCAGAATCAAATCCTCTGCTCTGTTCAAGTCCTTCCCTCATGTGTGTTGGGGCCAAACCGTTGTTTGGCTTTGACGGGATTGGCCTGCTGAGTGATATTTAGTGTTCGATGCCAGCTCATTGTTAACTGGGTCTGGAGCGACCCTATGGAGGACCTGGCCGATTCTGAAGATACCTTTTGCGCAGTATGCGCAACCTTTGGTAACCGGGATGCGGCAATAATAACGTATCTTGTTCACATGCGGTCACTGAGCTTTAACAACTGTTTTATCGATGTGCTGCCCTGCGATCCTGAAGTCAGCTTACGTCCGCGCCAAGTCTTGGCAGCTTGGTCTGTGGTGGTACCGACGCCGGTGGTTGCACCCCGTCTACTGGCGTATTCATCCGAAGTGGCGGCGATATTGAACTTTGATGTGAAGGAATTGGTGAGCCCACGTTTCGTCGAGGTGTTTGGCGGCAATGCGCTATATCCCGGTATGCAGCCGTATGCTGTTAATTACGGTGGACATCAATTCGGACACTGGGCCGGTCAGCTCGGTGATGGTCGTGTGATCACGTTAGGTGGATTGCTCGGTGCCGATGGGATGTACTACGAACTGCAGCTTAAGGGAGCTGGACCTACGCCGTATTCCCGTGGCGCTGACGGCCGTGCGGTACTGCGATCCTCGATCCGTGAGTTCTTGTGTAGTGAGGCGATGCATCATCTTGGGATACCGACTACGCGCGCGTTGAGCCTGATTGCCACCGGAGATACGGTGATACGTGACATGTTCTACGACGGGCGTCGGGTCCTTGAACCTAGTGCGATTGTGTGCCGTGTTGCTCCCTCGTTTATACGCTTTGGAACGTTTGAGTTACCTGCTTCACGTGATGATATCGATCTGCTACGTCGACTGGTCGAGTTCACAATCATGCGGGATTATCCTCATTTGCACGGCACAGGTGAGACGTTGTATGCAGATTGGTTTGCCGAGGTTTGTACGCGTACCGCTGAGCTTGTTGCCCACTGGATGCGGGTTGGTTTTGTACACGGGGTGATGAATACAGACAACATGTCGATTCTGGGCTTGACTGTCGACTACGGTCCATACGGTTGGATCGATGATAATGACCTGGATTGGACTCCAAATGTGACTGATGCGCAGAGTCGACGTTACCGTTTCGGTGCTCAGCCGCAGGTGGCGTATTGGAACCTTTGTTGCTTGGCACGTGCTCTGGCGCCGTTGTTTGGTGACGCAACGCCATTGCAGGCAGGAATGAAAAGATTCCGTGCCACGTATTTAGCGGCCGAGCGCCGCGATGTTGCGGCCAAACTCGGCTTGGCTGCTTGCTTTGACGAAGACCTCAGATTGCTTGATGCATTGCGTACCTGCATGCACCAAGCTGAGATGGATATGACGCTGACTTTCCTGGGCTTGGCTGATTGGGAGCCGCAGATGCCGGACAGTCTGGCACTGTGGGCCGAGGCGTTTTACGATCCTGTCAGGCGTGATGCACATGCACCGATACTGCGTGATTGGCTGCAGCGCTATGCTGCGCGTCTATCTGTGGATCCATTGCCGGTTACAGAACGGCATGAGCGTATGCGTTTGGCTAACCCACGCTATGTGCTGCGCAATTATCTGACACAGCATGCGATCGAATGTGCTGAGCAAGGTGATCTCACTGAGTTGCATGCATTGTTGGAGGTAATGCGCCGGCCCTATGACCTTCAGCCGGGACGTGAGGCGTATGCGATGCGGCGTCCAGAGTGGGCCCGCGGGCGTATCGGTTGCTCGATGCTGTCCTGTAGTTCTTGATCGGAGATAGTGTCATGTGTTTAACCCACACTCCGTAGTTATTGTGTCAGTAGTGAGGTCAAGTGCTGGATCGGAGATGCTTAACCGATATTGTTGCATGGTTGCTCTGCCCCAGAGTCCTGATGAACCTCGGTCTTACCCTCTGAAAATTCAGATTGCTGTGCTTAATGAAGATGCGATTGGCCTGGCGGCCATGGCTAGGATTGCTTTGTGTTGGGTTGCTTGATTGCTGTGCAATCTATTCTTTTCGCGTCGTTGTGTTTCCTCCTTGAGGACTGAGTGAGTTGCTGCTGCGTACAATGCTCCAATGCTCCTGATAACTCTGCAAAATGTCGATTACAGCGTTGGTGGTCCATTGTTGCTGGAAAAAGTGGCACTGAGTATTGAGCAAGGCGAGCGCATTGCTCTCATCGGTCGCAATGGTGCTGGTAAGTCCACGCTGATGAGGTTGATCGTCGGAGATTTGCATCCGGAGAGCGGAGAAATTCGTATTCAGCCGGGCGTGCGTGTGGCCCGCTTGGAGCAAGAGGTGCCGCAGGACATGCATGGTAGCGTGTTCGATGTGGTCGCTGCCGGCCTTGGTGAATCTGGAAGGTGGCTGTCTGAATTTCACCAACTCAGTCATGCAGAGGTTCTCGACACTGAAGCGTTGGCGCAGGTGCAATCCAAAATTGATGCCGCCGACGCTTGGTCCCTGGACCAGAGGGTGACTGAGATGTTGACCCGTCTCGAGCTAAACGGCGAAGCCGAGTTTGTGTGTCTGTCTGGTGGGATGAAGCGCCGTGTGTTGTTGGCGTCTGCACTCGTATCTTTGCCTCATTTGTTACTACTAGATGAGCCGACCAACCACCTGGATACTGAGGCGATCGATTGGCTTGAGGGTTTCCTCAAGGTTTGGGATGGCAGTGTGCTATTTATCACCCATGATCGCCGCTTCCTGCGTGCGTTGGCGACTCGCATCGTTGAGATCGACCGTGGTCACGTTACTAGTTGGCCCGGCAATTGGGCTAATTATGAACGTCGCCGTGAGGAGCGGCTCAACCTCGAAGCGCAGCAGCATGCCCGCTTCGACAAGCTGTTGGCTGAGGAGGAGATGTGGATCCGGCAGGGGATCAAGGCACGTCGCACTCGTGATGAAGGCCGCGTGCGGCGGCTCAAGGAGATGCGTATGGAGCGCCGTCAACGTCGTGAGCTGAGTGGTCATGTACGGCTAGAGGTGGCTCAAGCTGAGTTTTCTGGGAAGAAGGTCATTGAGGCGAAGAATTTGTGTTTTGCGTTCGGCGAGCGCACGATTGTGTGCGATGTCTCCACCACAATTTTGCGTGGTGACCGTATCGGGTTGATTGGCCCCAATGGTAGTGGCAAGACCACGTTGTTGAAGTTGTTGTTGGGTGAGTTGCGGCCGCAGGCTGGCGAGGTGTGTGTAGGCACTCATCTGCAGATTGCTTACTTTGATCAGTATCGTGCGATTTTGCGTGAAGACTGGAATGCGATTGAGAATGTTGCTGAAGGTGCAGACTTTATTGATCTTAATGGTAAGCGCAAACATCTCTATGCTTATCTGCAGGACTTTTTGTTTACTCCTGAGCGCGCCCGGGCGCCGATCACCCGCTTGTCCGGTGGCGAGCGTAACCGGTTACTGCTGGCGAAGTTGTTCGCACAGCCGTCCAATGTCTTGGTGATGGACGAGCCGACCAACGACTTGGATGTTGAGACCCTGGAGTTACTTGAGGAGTTGTTGGCCAATTACAAGGGCACATTGCTATTGGTCAGCCATGATCGCGATTTTCTCGACAATGTCGTGACATCCACTTTGGTCATGGAAAGCGAAGGAAGGGTTGGCGAATACGTGGGTGGTTACAGTGATTGGCTGTGGCAGCGTCCGCAGTCGACTGCGATGGTGGTGCGCGAGCCACATCCGGTCAGATCTGAAGTGGTGATGCCTGTGTCCGAGTCGGCCAAGCGTAAGCTCAGCTACAAGGACATGCGTGAGTTGGAACAGCTACCTGGTCACATTGAGCGTCTGGAAGAAGAGTTGGCAGCGTTGGCTGAGACGATGAGTACCCCTGATTTTTATCAGCGTGATAGCGCTTTGGTGGGGGCTGATACTCAGCGTTTGGGCATCCTCCAGGTCGAACTGGATGCTGCCTACGCACGTTGGGCTGAACTGGATTGCTGAAGGGGAATACAGTACTGGCATACGGTATCCGACGTGGTGTGCCCGGTTATTTGGATCAGTCGGTGTCGGCCACGAAGACCACAAACACCCGGTTGTTACTGGCCCAAAATGTGGCTGTCTCGTGAAAGATATCCAGGAGTGTAGTGTGTGTATCGGCTGCCTGGTGTGCCAGCGTGTCCATGCCATCCAGCAGCAGTGCTTGCCCCCCGGGCGCAGCCATCCAACTAAGGTCGCGCAGTGCGTCTGCAAGCGCGTCCCAGTTGCTGCCAAAGCTCTTTGGAAAGCTAAGCTGGCTTGCCAAGTGCAGCAGCAAAGCGGCTTTGTTGCGACAGTGGTGCAGGTCCACGTGGGTGACCTGAAGTCCGGATGCACGTGCTAGTGCGGCTAAGTTTGGCAGATCGCTCGAGGCAACCCGATAAACGCTGGAGCTTCTTGGGGTGGTGAGATCCAATCGGAGGTTGGTGCCGTTCATGGCGTCGCTATCTTAAAGCTGCGGAAGCTGGCGTAGTGATCGTCGCTGTAATACCAGATTTCCGGCGGATCACCTCCGGTGACAATTCGTCGGGCACCGCGATCTGGAGAACCTGGTGTTTCCACTGTGTATTCGTGGTAATAGCCGTATGGACGTGCTGGTAGCAGCCTCTCCCTGTTGCCAAAGATACTGCCGTCCTTGTGGTAAGAGAACGGACCTCCCTGTTGGATCAGTGTGACTATGGCACGCGCTTCTGCGGGGAGGAATTCGGGTAGCTCGTCTGTGGTGCGTAGCGATGGTGGGTGTGCTGTGCCGTGAGGGTGCTGTGGTACCAGCGCAAACTCTGTCTTAGGAGTATGCAATGCGCGCATGCTCCACAGGGTGGCGACCAGTAGTAAAACGGTGACCGAGAGTGTGAATGTTCTGCGCATGTGTTCGGATCGGAGAGGAAGAGTGGTGAATATACGGAGCTTGGTTTTTTTAGCTTGCATACTGGGGCTACAAGCAGCATTGGTGTTTGTACCTAGTGTATGTAAAGGGTAACCATCGCACGATGATGGAGCCCCTCTAGAACGATGCGTGTGTAGTGAAGTGTGGTATTCCTATCACCTTCCTTGGTAATGGTGGCTATCGTCCTTACTATTCACCATAACGTCGGTATCCGCCGGCACGACTTCAGGAGAAACGCATGGCTCACACTCTTCCCATCCTGCTTTACGACTACGGTGCGCTGGAACCGCACATCGATGCGCGGACAATGGAAATTCATCACACCAAGCATCATCTCACCTATATCAACAATCTTAACGCTGCGTTGGAAGGAACTGAGTACGCTGATTTGCCTCTCGAAGAGTTGCTTCGCACACTGAAAAGCTTGCCGGGAAGCTTGCAGGGGGTGGTACGCAATAACGGCGGTGGTCATGCCAGCCATTCATTATTCTGGACTGTGATGGCTCAGGGGGGGGGCGGCAAGCCGAAAGGCGAGGTTGCTAAGGCGATCGACCAGCAGCTGGGTGGTTTCGAGACATTTAAAGACGCTTTTACCAAAGCCGCGCTCAGCCGTTTCGGTTCCGGTTGGGCGTGGTTGAACGTCACCCCGAGCAAAACCCTGGTGGTTGAGAGCAGTGCTAACCAGGACAGCCCGCTGTGCGACGGTAATACTCCCATCTTGTGCTTGGACGTATGGGAGCATGCTTATTACTTGCACTACCAGAACCGTCGTGCGGAGTACGTTAATGCTTTCTACAACGTAGTTAACTGGGATGAGGTGGAACGTCGCTATGTAGCTGCGATGAGCTGAACGATTCCGGGCAAAATTTTTCGGTCACCCTAAGAGCCGGGAACGTGCGATCTCGGCTCTTTTCATGTCGGTATGGGGTGGGTAGCGTAGCTGCTCGAATCATCGTGTGATTGCATTGATGTTTTGTTCTTACGGGTCTCGAATGTTCTGGAGTGGGGTAGGGGCGTTAAGAACAGGAGGGCGTTTCTCTGAGTGATGTCACCTATTTGCATGGTTGCATCGGTTGCATACGATAATTCTAGTTATTAGTTGCGGTCGGCAATGATCTTTGATTGATCAGTGTGCCAATTGTAGTTTGTCAGTGTGTGTGTGATCGCTTCGTTTGCTCGTCTGGCCTGCGTATCGAAGGGTTAGTCTTCAGTATTTGCCATGCTCTTTGAATTGGTTATGGTGATCAGCGTATTTTCATGATCGAGCAGGGTTATATCCGGTATGGAAGAGGTTCGATCCAGGGTTGCCAAGGATGTTGTTGCGCCGTGCTCGAGTTGCAGACCGAAACCACTATAGATAGCCAGGAGGATACCGCATGCGCAATTGGGTCGAGTGTTTGTTTAATCGTATCCAGCATATTGATCGGGTCTTCACCCGTGATGACAAGCTTGCTAATAGTGATCTCGTGTTTGCTTCACTTACTTGTGGATGTGGAGCATGAGTGAAGAGGTAAACATGCCCTAGATTCAAGAACTGTTGGATGATCAGTGATCGTGTGTTCAACTCGAGTGCGATGTTCCGGACTCAATCCAAACATATGCTGCAATATTGAATGCAAACGGGGGATTGGCTGTTAGGGTTCTGGATGTATCAAGGATAATCTAAGAAAACCTTAAGAGATGAATGATGATATGGCTTTATTGTTTATCTTTTTTTATAACATATGATTGGGTACTGTTTGACCACTCGCAAGAAGTTTTCGATGAGATAGCCTGACTTTGTGCATGGCATCGTCACGGTGCTTGGTGAAGTTGATGACAACGTGGTTGTGAATTTTTTGCATCGATTTGATCGCTTGCTTTCCTGGAGTGTCATTTATATCTGAGATTAAGCGCGTTATTTACGGTATCCCGTAGACGTATCCATTTCCTTCCAAACCATGGGGCTTCTCCGATGTGATCTGAAAGTAGGTGGGGGTGTTCAACGTACGGCAGAGTGCCCAATATACTGGGGTTCTCTGTATTCTTTATCTGGACGCTGTGATGATGTGGTTTAGCAGGATGTAAGGATGTATGACGTGTATCGTTGTTATTTATGGCTCATTCGATAAAAAATGCGGCACCTAAATTCAGACTGCTTATAGTTCGTAGCATTAGGCCGGTATGTTGGCATCGGGATGGTGCTACACAAGGCGTTTCTGCTCACTGTTCTTAATGAGACTCGGGTGCGGTGGTTATAGGCGAGATCTTTTCGTAAGCCTTTTTCAATGCATGGATCAATTCCATAGTGAGATATGGCTTAGTCAGTATTACACCGGATGCGAACTCACTGGAGATGTATTCGGGAGGAGTACCAGTTGCCAGAACGAATGGGATGTCTAGTTCGCTGAGACGCTTCGCGATCATGCTACTTGTTTGGCCGTTGCCGAGTCGGTAGTCAAGGATTGCGATATCCGGAGGCTGCTGGTCAATCAGCGCAATGGCATCTTTGATCAATGCCGTAGAGTCGATAACCGACGCACCTGCTTGAGAGAGTTGCATTTCCAAAAGCATAGTGTTCATTGCGTCATTTTCTACGATTAACACTCGAATTCCCTGTAAAGCCAACATCGCATCCTCCTCGATAGGGTATGGAGTATAGCGACAGAGAACCCGTGTGGTGATGCGGTGTGCGATGACATTGGCTGAAGCATCCAGGTTCAACATACGTGAGTGTCTGGCCAATGACATACTGGTTGCTTCGGTACCGGATTGTCGCAACTGTGTATTATGGATTGCTTTTTGTTGAATTCGCGTCAATATCAACTTCAATGAGGTTGCATCGATTAATGATCAGCAATTCAGATTGTGGGTATGTGTGGTTACAGGTTACGATGATTTTGAGATTTTTTTGTTTCTGATTCGGTTACTTCTATTTCTAATCTCTATGATATGCACTTGCTGTCGCAGACACTCGACTGGTGTAGCTATCAGTGTGCTTTTATCGGCGAATGTGTGTGACACCGCCACTTTCAGTAGATGTATCAAGAAACAATGTTCTTTCATCTTTTTATAGCTTAGTAGCGATTTGGACGAATAGTTGCGTTTGATAATAGCTGGTGGAAGATGTTGATTTTTCGGATGATTAGTAACGGAATTCTCATCACGTTACTAGTGAATGCAATATGGAAACCATCGTAGTGATGTACGTATTCATGTTTTCTTGCGTGAACAGAATCTAGGTATTAGTCATGCGATAGAAAATAATTGACGATGCGTGGTTGCATCTGTACCCAGCTGCTCGGAACATCTGCAAAAAGACGAGTAAGACAGGTTCTGCCATGTTTCCTTGGTTAACGCTGATGTTGATTTACTTCAGGTGTTTCCCTTGCCAAGGTCAATAATTTCGATCTGATTCTAGTGTGGCTGGGGATGCTTAGTAGTGACCTGGATATTAATAGACTCACGTGCAGAAGGTGATCTGAAATGAGGGTGCCATCTTTGGGCTGCGATCTATATTTAAATTGCCGCTGGAGTGATTTATGTTGCTCTTGCAATAGTGTGGATATGAGTGGGTACAATTTTAATTTGTATAACTCTTGCGTATCTTTGTGTTGCAAGCCAGGAGCTGAAACGTTTGCGGGGCTGTATAAATAAGCAGATGTGAGAGTATCGGTTGGTTTCTAGTGCAGATCATCATAGGGTAAGGTGAAACTTCAGAGAGGAGGTACTGCGGCTAAAATCTTTGTTGCAGTAAGGACGACACCGCTGCAAGCATTGGAGGGCGTTATGATCGGCTCATTCCAGAAAAGGCAGGTTGGAAGCCGCCAACTTTGCTCGGGTTTTGCGCTTTGCTTGTCAGCAGTATTGTCTTCATGTTGCCCTGCATTGCTTATTCTGTAACTGCTTCAACAATAAACGCTATATCATTGATTGTAGAGTTACTGAGGCTTGTCACGTAGATGAGTCACTGATACTTTCTGTGTCAGAACATGATTCTGTTGTACTTATTTAGGTTTTGGAAACGCAGGTGTAACTTTGCAACTTCTTCAGAATCATCAAGTTCAGGTGGCGCGCGAACTGCTTTAGCTGTGTCATGTTCTTAGATATTAATGCGATTTTTGATCAGAGAAATTGTATTGCGTGCAGGTGCCGATGGAGAGATATTCGATACAAATCGAACATGTTTGTTTTCGTTAGTAGATTTTTTGTTAGATCCCCATCTGTCATCACTGTAACGAGATGCTGGTGATTACTAACTAAGTCCACTTTCGCACTGAGCCTGATGTGGGAGCTGAGTTACAATCGCACTATGGTTATTATCAATACTGCTGCTTATTACTTTGTCGCGATCGCGCAGCCACAGACACTGGCCGATCAAATTCGTGTGCGTGCGGAGATTGCGGGACTGAAAGGGACGGTGTTGATCGCCGAGGAAGGAATTAACTTATTTCTCGCTGGTGAGAAGGTGGATATCGATGCATTCTATGCTTGGCTGCGTGCTGACGCGCGTTTTGCAGTGCTGCAGGTAAAGCATAGCCTTAGCACATATACACCATTTGCGCGCCTTAAAGTGAAGGTCAAACCAGAGATTATCCGCTTCCACTGCGCGAATGTATCTCCGCTGCAAAGGCGTGCACCTAGCGTCTCTGCGCAGACGTTGCGTGATTGGCTACGTCGAGGTTGCGATGATAGTGGCCGGCGTTTGGTAATGCTCGATGCTCGCAACCAGCAAGAAATTGCATACGGTACATTTTCAGGAGCGATCACCCTGCCTATCACCAAGTTCACTGGATTCCCAACGGCGCTAGCACGGTATCGTGGCCTATTAGCTAACTTCACTGTAGTCAGCTTTTGCACAGGTGGGATTCGCTGTGAAAAGGCTGTGTTGTGGATGTACGCTAATGGGATGGACAACGTGCTGCAATTGGAGGGCGGTATCCTCGGTTACTTCGAGCAAGTTGGTGGTGAAGGCTACGATGGACGTTGCTTTGTGTTCGATGAGCGGGTAGCACTAGATACACAATTGCGTCCGTTGCATGACGTGCCGGTCGTGCCAAGCTCTCTATGATCGGAAATTTCTTAATGAATAACGCAGTATCTCCTGATACATGCCCTCCAGTGGTCGTTGCATTCTAAATAGCCAGTTTCCGAAGCAGTTATTGCGGCGGCTTTATTTGGGTGGCGCTGTGTAACAGTGTGTTTGATCAATGTTCCGAAACTGCGATGTGGCGTCTTGTATGCACTAATGTGCATGTTACCCAAATGCGTTTGATTTGAAAAATTCGTTGGGATAGCTTGCATCGGTAGACAATTATATGATTCAGGGACACAAGGATGACTATTAAGATTTTTCTGATCGACGATCATGCTCTAGTGCGTGCCGGCATGAAGATGATCTTGTCTAATGAATTGGATCTCGAAGTGATAGGTGAAGCGGAGACAGGCGAGGTGGCTCTGCCACAAATCCGTAAGCTACGCCCGAATATCGTATTATGCGACATGCATCTCCCTGGGGTGAGTGGGCTAGAGATTACCGAACGGTTGGTCAAGGGTGATTATGGTAGCCGTGTAATCATCGTTTCGGTATTGGAAGACGGCCCATTGCCGAAGCGATTGTTAGAGGTTGGTGCCTTCGGTTATGTCGGTAAGGGCAGCGATGCTAATGAGTTGCTGTGTGCCATCCGTGATGTGGCCTTGGGTAAGCGCTATCTTGGTAATAGCATTGCGCAGAATTTGGTGCTCTCAAGTCTGGAAGGAGGGTGTTCACCTTTTGATATGTTGTCGCCGCGTGAGTTGGAAGTTGCGTTGTTGTTAACCCAAGGTCTGCGCCAGGAGGACATTGCCAAGCGGTTGTGCCTCAGTGCTAAGACCATCAACACGCATAAGGCGCGTTTGTTTGCTAAAGTGGGTGTTAGGGATACCATCGCCTTAGCGCGGTTGGCCATGCAGTACGGACTTGGTGCTCCTGGAAATATAGTTTAGATAAAATATCTAATTCGAAATCCAGCTTTTTCTTCCAACGCACAATGATGTTCATCAGGTAGATGATGAACATGCACTCAACAGCATGATATAGGTGCTGTGCACGACAATTTTCCGGGTAAGAGTGCTCTAGGAGCTGGATTGCGGCATCTTCTGTATCACGTATTGCTGATTGAATTACGCCGAGTTGATCTACTGTGGTTTCAGTCTGATCGATCAGGCTGGATGTGGTTAGTGTGCCTCATGTAGTACGCACATCGAGCTGAGAACCTTATTGACTAGTGCAATCTTGGTAGTAAGCGAGCTGTACTGGATGATTGAGCTGTAATGTTCTCGAAAATCTTGTACGTCGCTTTTGATCTGGTAGATCATGTTTGTTTCATTACTGTGTGTAGTTATTAGACAGAGCTATTCTGTGTTCCATTTCTTGTCTTTAATTTTGAGTTAAAACCTTTTAGTTGCCGTTGTCTATCTGTATTCGCCACTTATCGTGGGTGTGGGCATAACTTTAACAAGAATCTTGATGTAAGCATCTCAAGTGTCAGGGATTGAACGTATGGTCTGTGTTGCTGGCAATGATCTAAGTCTGCCCTTTGCCATCGTAAGATGGCAAAGAGTGCAGGTTTAGGGCTTCGACTTGTTTTCAGAGGTGTGGCACTGTTTCAGTGGCCGTGCGAGTGTGGTTGGAAGCGAGTATGTCAATTTCAGAGGATATTGTGGTCATTGTTGTGTTCTTTGTTTTGTGTACGAACTAATGATTTGTCTTGCTGCGATGTCGTAGTCGTGTTAGCAATCTCGCTTAGGCGGGTGGTATTTCCCACGAATGGAGCCTGAGTCTCGTCTTCTGATGGAGCGAGTACCTTGGGTAGTGGTGTTTGCATCGGCATACGTGGTTTTCGTAGTGGTTGGGCTGTTTCGTCTTCCCTTGCAATGACCTTGTGCTTGGTCTCGATTTGCTCGTTGTTGTATGTAGTTGCTGGAACGACTTTGGTTTGTGGTGTAGTTATCGTTGTCGAAGGCATCATTGCCATCACTGGTTGAGCCGTTACAGCCAGTGCGTTCGTGGCTGTTGGGCGAAGTGCCGTATTGGTGTCCGCATTGGTTTGTCCGTTCGGTATCTCGGTCTTGGTGGCTTTAGTATTTACGTTCGAACGTGGCGCTGGTGTTGTATGCACGGATAGAGTCGCCTTCGTTGGCGCATCTGTGGCGGAGAAAGTTTCAATACGGCGCCCTGAAGAGGGTCTCATGGTGTTGGTGCGAGCCTTGTAAATTGGTCCTGGTGGGGGATCAGAAACGACGTCTTTATGCGTATGCGTCGTGGTTTGTGGCGAGGTATGAGAAGTGACGGACGTAGCGCTGGATTCAGCTTGGGACGCCATTTGCGATGCTACATTCGTTCGCGACGCCGTGCGCATAATGCTCTGAGGATCTGTAATTTCGAGAGTGGCGGATATCCCATCTCCCGCAGCAGATGTTGCGCTACGTAATGATACGGCGATCGGAGCTTCTGGCACTTCGTCATCGAACTCAAATTCCGGTGGGCGTTGTTTCCCGTGCATGGCAGGGTACATGACTTGCCCTGGCTCGATGTTGTCGACATTGTCGGTTTCAGTGTCGTTGGATAATTTGGTGGTATTGCTTTCGCTTGCATTACTGGTTTCGTTTCCTGGAGAAGTATTCCGCCGGCGCCGGCGCCCACCGCGACGCCCACGGCGCCGCCGGTTGCTGCCGTCACTGTGCGCAGCATCTTCATGACTACTTTGTTGAATTTCAATCTCGGTATTCGTATTAATTTCCGTCTTTGTGGCCGACTTGGCTTCAATCAGTTTCTTTGATGTGTCTTGAGCAGCATTCGATGTGAGTGTTGAAGTATTCTGGTCTTTGACTGACTGTATGGTGGTCACGGTAGGCGTGTTGTTGACCATCGCTTCAGCGGTTAGGGTCATCTGCTTTGCTTTCTGTAACGTGTTGCCTTCGCCATACAGTACAGACGCAGGCTGTTTACTTAGCGCCGTTTTCGTGACGTTCTGTGTTGGTTGCGCTTGCGTCCGTGGTGGTTTGGGGAGCGGTGGTTGGGATTGCCTTGGCATCTGTGGTTGTTTCGAGGCATATGCCGGCAATTTTGGTGTTTGTGATTCGTTCCGTAATTTCCCGTTCGTGTCTGCTGTGGCTTGGTTCTGGGTTTGCAGATAGTTGCTTTCGTTATGACGATAATTGTCGCGATGGCTGCTGTTGCTCTGTTGCTGTGCTTGGTTGTTGCTACTAGCAATGCGGCCATCATGACGGTTTTGTTCGTTGCGTTGCATATTGCCATTGCGGCTCTGTTGCATGGCAGCGGGAGGGCTGCTACTGCTTGTAGCCCGTAACTTGTCGGCGCTTCCAAAGATGCGTTTTAGCCAACCAGCTAGGTTGGATACCAGTTCCGGAATGGCGTGTACCTGGTTCTCAGCGGATTGTCCTCGCATTGATTGAGCCAAACGCATTGGTATGTTTTCGTGAGTTTGTGCTAGTTGTGGTGGAGTGATTGATTTCACTGCTGGTGCTGGCGGGATGTTAAGTTGCGATTTGGTGAGTGCATGCACCGGTAGCTTGCGTGAGGTGGTGCGTTGGTAACTTGGTTTACCGGTTTCCTCGCCTAATTCGTTTTCACGTAGACGGGTAACCTCGTAGTGCGGGGTATGTAGTTGCTCGTCAGCTATGATAATGATTGGTGCGTCATGGCGTTTCTCGATCTCATTAAGTGCACGGCGCTTCTCGTTGAGCAGATAGTTAGCGATCTCTACTGGTGTCTGGACAAGCACCTGTCCAGTGTTTTCCTTCATCGCATGCTCTTCGACAATACGGATGATCGACAGTGATAGAGATTCGATGCTGCGCATCCGCCCGTGCCCGTCGCAGTGTGGGCAAACAATCTGGCTGGATTCGCCAAGGCTTGGACGTAGGCGCTGACGACTCATCTCCAACAGGCCGAAACGTGAGATGCGGCTAAGTTGCACACGTGCACGGTCGTATTTGAGACAATTTTGCAGGCGGTTTTCAATCTCCCGTTGGTGTTTGGAGGAGGACATATCGATGAAATCAATCACCACCAGACCGCCGACATCACGCAGGCGCAGTTGGCGTGCGATTTCATCGGCTGCTTCCAGGTTGGTTTGGAATGCTGTTTCCTCAATGTCGCTACCCTTGGTAGCCCGTGAAGAATTGACGTCGATGGCAGTGAGTGCTTCGGTTTGATCGACCACGATCGAACCGCCAGAAGGTAGGCGTACGTTGCGCTCGTAGGCACCTTCGATCTGCGATTCGATCTGGAAGCGATTGAACAGAGGGATGTCGTCTTTGTAGTACTTGAGTTTGTACAGGCTTTGCGGCATCACTTGTTGCATGAATTCATGCGCGTCCTGATACAACTCCTCTGTGTCGACCAAAATCTCACCGATGTCGGTACGCAAGTAGTCGCGTAGGGCGCGGATGATGAGGCGCGACTCCTGGTAGATGAGCAATGGTGCTGGTTTGCTCAATGCGGCTTCGGCAATGGCGCGCCAAACGTGCAGCAAAAAGTCAAGGTCCAACTGTAGCTCTTGTGTGTCGCGGCCGACGCCAGCAGTGCGTATGATCACCCCCATATCGTTGGGGATGTCCAGCTTTTCTAGCGCGTCTTTCAGTACAGCACGATCTTCGCCTTCAATGCGACGCGAGACACCGCCCGCTGAGGGTGAATTCGGCATCAACACCATGTAGCGACCGGCCAGCGAAATGAACGTGGTCAGCGCGGCTCCTTTGTTGCCACGTTCTTCTTTATCAACTTGGACAACGATCTCTTGGCCCTCACGCAACAAATCACGGATACCGGCTTTGTGATGGTCCAGACCAGTTTGGAAGTAGTCGCGGGAGATTTCCTTCAACGGCAAGAAGCCGTGGCGTTCTGTGCCGTAATCGACAAAGGCGGCTTCCAGAGAGGGTTCGAGCCGGGTGATACGACCTTTATATATGTTGGACTTTTTTTGTTCTTTAGATGGTTGCTCGATATCAATGTCGTACAGGCTCTGGCCATCCACGATTGCTACGCGCAGCTCTTCCGCCTGCGTAGCATTGATTAACATTCGCTTCATTAGTTGCGTTCCTCGCGCGCTTTTTACGCGCGGAACGCCATGGCGTTTCGCCTCTGGAAGCGTTCACCGTCCCTTTCGCGCGAAGCGCGTACAGGCCAGTTTGGTTTTCCAGCGCTACGACACCACGGCAGGCCGCGGGAGCGCTTATTTCTCAGGTGTTTCAGGGCCGGCAGCCACATTCCGGTCAAACCGGCGAGGCGCACGGGACACGTTCAGCGCGGGCACTGAAATGCCCGGCGATGGCCAGGTAGGTCGGCGAGCCGCTAACATGGCCGTCCCTATAGGGGGTAAGGCCGCGTGCTATGCCAGATTCGTCGGAAGTGGGGCTTCTGGCCCAGATCAACCTTCAACGAAATCAAACCCTTATCTCGCCAGCAAAGTATAGCAGAATATATATTCGGATGACCGATCCATTTTGTTTCCAGTCAGGGCTTGTCGTGGAGTGTTTCAGCGTACGTATTGTTGTCGTGCCTGCCGAGCACCGTGGGCAGCGCTTGGATAATTTCCTTCTCGGCAAACTAAAGGGTGTCCCGCGCAGTTTGGTTTACAAGCTGGTGCGCAGTGGGCAAGTTAGAGTTAACGGTCGTCGTACCAAGGCCGAGCGCAAATTGGAGGGAGGTGATGAAGTCCGGCTTCCGCCGTTGCGCCTTATTCAGGATGGGGCCAAGGTCGCACCATCGGCTGCATTTCTGGCCAAGATGGAGGCGGCGATTGTGTTCGAGGACGCACGTCTGCTGGCGCTTAACAAGCCCAGTGGCGTGGCTAGCCATGGCGGTAGTGGGATCAGTTTCGGCGTGATCGAGATCATGCGTGTCTTGCGTCCTGATCAGGATCTGGAACTTGTGCATCGTCTGGACCGCGATACCTCTGGTTTGTTGATCATCGCAAAGAAGCGTGCAGCTCTAATTGAGTTACAGGCGTTGATGCGTGAAGCCAATTTTAATGGTAATGAGGGCCGTGGTATCACCAAGCGTTATTTGGCTTTGTTGTCCGGGCGTATGCCCAATGGAGTGATGAGTGTTGATGCGCCGTTGCGTATTAATCTGCGCAAGGGGGGAGAGCGTCATGTCCAGGTGCATTGTGATGGAAAGCCCTCAATGAGTCGTTTCCGTTTACTGGAGCGGCGTGGAGGGCAATCTTATTGCGAGGTGTTGATCGAAACAGGTCGAACTCACCAGATCCGCGTGCATGCGCAGCATCTTGGTCATCCAGTCACTGGTGACGACAAGTACGGTGATCAGGAGATTAACCAGCGGTTGCACGATCGTATTGGTTTACGCCGTCTGTTCTTGCATGCCGTGTCGTTGGAGTTCGCTTTGGACGCCGGACGCGCGCACTATGTGCTGAACGCTCCGTTGGCGGAGGACTTGGCGGCCGCGTTAGACCGTCTTTAGTCTGATCCAGCTTGGAACGGTCTGGACCAACTAATGCTCAGCTTCTTGCTACACCCATTTATGTTGTCACTTAACGTGGCTTGTGCCGATTTATCACTTGCATGGCGGGTACAGTGTTGTTGCGCTGTGTGTTATAAGCCTAGCGATGCGAAATAGCGCCAAAGCTTAGCGTCCCGGGGTTCGCCCAGCGACTAATACATAAACAGTCTAATGGTTACGTGCATAGTGTTTGGCCGTGGATAGTAGTGCGTCAAGGGTGAGTAATATCATTGTTTCGGCGATCGACCCGAATACTGTGGTTATTATCGGCGTGTAGTCCTGCTAACAGGGTTCGGCGAGTCTAGATGACAGACTGATGGCACAGGGATAGATTCGGTTGTTTGTGGCGAAATAGTCCTGCACTGTGATTGCGATCGTTAGCGTTAACAGCATGCCGATGCTGGGGTTTTCCAGGGTTACAAAGTAATGTGGCTAGACCTTGCATGGATGTTGTGTGCAGTGATTGTACCGGGATTAGCAGCTCGAGTGGCTTGAGGTAAGTGCGCGGTTGTTGTCGTTGAACCGTGGATCGTCGGTGCTCATGCTTTGGTAAGGATTCAGTACTGGGCGGTCGATCAGCATGGTTAACACTAGGTCGACTGGAAAAGCGACGTTGGTCCAAGCAAAGTTGACTGGTGTGCAGTAGACGTTGATGAACATGGCGACCGACTTGTCAAGGATTTAGTTGGTCATGTGAATAAAATTGCGCCGTCGGCGAAGGCCAGACTGAATGACAGTGCGCGTGGATTCGGGGGATAAGAGAACATCACTATCAGGCTATCAAGCCTGGTGGCCAATCCTGCTGTGAGGGTGACACTGCGCGGTGTCGATGTTGGCTTCAAATAGCAATGAAGCCATGTATTAGGTACAGACAGCAGGTACGCAGATATATGGCTGAAACGCTAGGATGAGGTGTGCGTGCAAGTTAACTTCAGTTATTGTGACGGTCACCTTCTTCAAGTGCGAAGCACCATTCAGGTTTAGGATTGGGTGGGTTGAATGTGACCGGTACTTGGATTGTTTGTGTGATCGGTTGGCCGTTGCGTGTGGCTGGCTTGAACTCCCAGTCCCGTACGCGACCTTGTGCCGATGTGTCCAGCGCTGGTTGGTTGCTGCTTTGTACCAACTTTACTTCGATGGGTTTTCCTTGCGTACCAACTTTGACTTTCAATACTGCGCGTCCGCCAATACCTGCACAGGCCAGTTGTTTCGGATACTTGGGAGGTGGCGTATGCACCGCAATGAGTTCAGTAGAAGGGGGGGCTGGCGCTTGATCAACGTGCTTACTACAGGCACCGACCGATAGCAACAGTGTCGACAAGGCATGGAAACGAAGCAATTTCATAACGAAGTCAGATTCCTTGTTCGTACAGTGCGGAAGCCTTGGCGGCGCAGATGAAGTCGTTCTCGCTGATCCCTCCGATATTATGGCTGGAAAAGCACACTACGACCCGATCATAGTGCACACCCATATCCGGGTGGTGATCTTCGCAGTGTGCAACAAAGGCTAGCGCGTTGACGAAGGCGAGGGTACGGTAATAGTTGTCGAACCAGAATGTCCGGGTCAGTGCATGTCTGTTATTGCTCAATTCCCAGCCTGGGACCTGTGGTAGCAGCTCGGCCAAGTGGGCTTGGCCGAGCTTGCGTTCGTTTTTGTCGCGTGGCCTGCAGCGGGCTTGGGCTAGAGGAATCAGATCGTTCATCGAGCGTCCTGGTGTGCAAGCTGGTGGCATCGTAAGTACTAGAGTGTGGTGAATGCGACACTAAAGTGAAGTTAGAATAACCCATATGATCCAGATTTCTGATAGAGCCAAGGTCCACTTCCGTAAATTGATCGAACGAGAGGGTGTGCCCGGTATGGGGGTGCGTCTGAGTGCAGTGGATCCCGGCACAGCGCGTGCTGATGCACGCTTGGAGTTTGCCGAGCCTTCGGAGTTGGCTGGCGATGAATGGTTGGTGGATTGTGGTGGTTTCACTCTCTATGTGGCTGCAGCCAGCGTGGTATGGCTGGATGGCGCTGAAATCGACTACGTTATCCAGGCTGCTGGCAATCAGCAATTGATCATCAAAGCCCCCAGGATTAAAGGCCAGGAGCCTGGTCAGGTTGCCTCACTGGTTGAGAGAGTGTGCTGGGTTGTAGAGAACGAGATTAACCCGCAGTTAGCCTCACATGGTGGGCGAGTGGAGGTGCAGGAGGTTTCTGCCGAAGGTGTGGTGTTACTGCGTTTTGGCGGTGGTTGCCACGGTTGTGGTATGGCTGATGTGACCCTCAAGCAAGGCGTCGAAAAAACCCTGATGGAGCGTGTACCTGGCGTGATTGCAGTGCACGATGCCACCGATCATAGTACAGGTGCGGCCCCATACATTTCTCGCAATTTTGCCGCCTGATTTTTTTGCGATGACGCGAGTTCAATCCACACGTTTTTTTGTCGTAATGCACACTTGTTTGCCAGACTGGTTAATTCTCTATCCGCCTAGTCGTTTGCCATATGGCTGGGTGGATTGAATGCCGTTGCAGTACCCAAGGTTTGATCAGAGCGAGTTTATTCCCTTTTGGGCAACTCGTACGTCGCGTTTCCACAGCAGAGATGGGGTAGCGTTAGGGTACTTGCAGGCGTTCCGAAGTCTGTGGTGGCAACATTGGGATCCGCGTCCGCATGATGAGTGGCTGCTGCATTGGATTGGGGTATTAGGCAGTGTCCTGATCAATTTGGGTTTCCTGTTTTTGCTGATCTGGAGTCTTGCGATCCGCTGGGCTCTACCGCCGCCTACAGGTGATGAGGGCAGGGTGAGTGTGAGCCTGATTGGCGATGGTTCACCGGTATCTGGTGCGGTGGTGGAGAGACCACATGATGCAGTGGTCGCTGCCGCGACGTCTGCTGCTGTATCTAGATCGGTACCGCCTGCCATTACCCCTTCGTCTACCTCTTTGACTGGAGTGGCAAGCACATCTGCACAGGGTGCTGACGGGAACAAGCTGCTACCATCGTCGGTGCGTCAAGTGTCGTCTAAAGTTGAGGTCGAACAGCCGACACAACCTGCAGTTGAGCAGCCGCTGCAAGTCACCGAAGTCGCAGTCCCAACGACTGACTTTGTAATACCTCCGCTGCAGCATTTATCCGATATGTCGATTCCGATACGTGAGCGTTCACTGCCGCAAGTAAGGCAGCGCGAGGTGCAGATCGTTGATATTCCTCCGCGACTGCTGCAGATGCAGTCACACGACCCGCAAGTGCTGCTGCCGCATGTGGCTGTTCCGAGCGTGCGTGAGCGTGATGTTGTGATTCCCGATCAACCACAGTTTTCTATGAGAGACCCACAGCCGGTGGTTCCGACGCTTCGACCCCAGAAGCTGGCTGAAGTGCAGGTTCGTCAGCACGAGTTGCCGAGCGTGGCCGTACCGGTACAAAGTTCTGTTGCCACGCCTTTGTCAACCACACCGGTGCCAGTGCAGGCACCTTCGGAACAGTGGGGGGAAGGTAGTGCGGTGGCAGTGCAGCACGACAATGGTGGAGATGCTTCCAGGCGTGGCGATGATTGGGGCTTGGCTGATCGCCGCCAGCGTCCGGGGGATGGTGGGCAGAGTTTGTTCGACCAACAGGGTCGTGTCCGTGTCCCTAACGCCGGCAGGCTTGGCGGCACCTCCCGTGGCGCTCCTGGTAGTGAATCGGATACTTGGACTCGCGAACGTATTGCTCAATCCGGGAAATGGCTGAAACGGCCACCGTACGATTATATTCCAACGGTGTTCGAGCAATATTGGACTCCAAATGAGTCTTTGTTACAACAATGGGTCAGTCGTGGTATCAAGAAGATCGAAATCCCCATTCCAGGCACCCACACAAAGATCCATTGTGTGGTGTCGCTGTTGCAGTTCGGTGGTGGGTGCAGCCTGATTAATCCCAATATGAATGATCAGTCAGCGACTGCGCGTCCCCCGCCAGACATCCCGTTCAAGAAAGAATTGCAGGAGGAGAATGGTAGCGTCAGGTAAGGGGCGAGTAAAATTATGGTTGTTATCCAGGAGAAAAAGCATCCCAGCGATGATCATCTTGTCCCTGCCCTTGATGTGGAAATGCTCTAAATGTTTGAGGGCTGGGTAGTTATCATCAAGGCGGAGGAGATTATACGGAAGTGCAGTGTAGACAGTAGTGCGATGGGGTACTCGTTTTCACTTAAAATGCGTAAGTTGATCGGTGTGAAGATGCGTTGCAAGGCAGGTGTCTTAATTTGTAGTTGTATGGCGGTAAATCGAGCATGACAAGTTAGAGAACGATAGATGCATCCTGGTGGGTGAGGGGCTAGTAGGTGTCGCCAAAAGACGATGTTGCGATCTAATGATCGCCAGCATGTGAGTGTGGTTTGTTCGAGATAGTTTGATTCAAGTAAAACAAGATTTCGAAAATCTTAGGCATTTTTCTGCTTGGGTAGGAATCAATTCATTGTGGTTTTGTTAGTTTGATTGTGGTATATGGATGTAGATTCGGTCGAAGAACGATCTTGCTGTGGTGAGAGTGGTGGTGTGTTGCTAACGATTGTAGTACTGCGTTTGACTGTTAGCTTAGAGTAGATTGAAAAGTAAAGTGCGAGGTGGTCGGGAAGGATGCAATACACCCCGTGTGGCCTCCTCAGCGTTGCAGCAATGGTAGCTTATCTGGTTTGCCATTCCATTCTGCTGCGTTGAGCATCGGCTCCCGGCGTATGGTCACTACAGGCCATCCTTTGGCAAGCTCAGCGTTGAGTGCAATAAATTGCTTTTGGTCAGCGGGTACGTCCTCCTCGGGATAGATTGCATTTACAGGGCACTCCGGCTCACACAGGGTGCAGTCGATACACTCGTCAGGATCGATGACAAGAAAGTTCGGGCCTTCATGGAAGCAATCGACCGGGCAGACCTCTACGCAGTCAGTGTATTTGCAGTTGATGCAGTTTTCGGTGACGACAAAGGGCATGATGAAGTCCAGCGGTTTGGTCTTAGAATTCTAGAACAGTTGTGTGAATGCATGAGTGATTGCCTAGCAGATCCCCAACGGGTTTAGCAGGTTGTGTATATATACTAACTATTCGCTGCGACACAGATGTAAATCAGTGTCCCCTTGCTGCTTCCCGATGTTTCTGGCGCGGAGATTATCTGGGGTGTGGCTATATGGATTGAGTGCCGTCTACCTGTCATTGGGCAGGCGTATCCAGCAAAAACGCTGATACAGGTTGCGTCGCCCACGGCTACGGGAGGGAACGACAGACTGTATTGGTACTTGGCTTGCGAATGAATCAATGTTGTGCATCGCGTTTACTGTATGTGTACCCGGTTGCTGCATTGTCGCTGCGTAAAGCTGGCAGCAGTGCACGTGGATCGCCGTCGTTCGGTGCGGCTGGAATGCCGAGCAGGCGTGCCAGTAGTGGGTAGACGTCGACGTTGCTGATTGGGTTAAGTAGAGTGCCTGGTATGAATGATGGCCCGTGGGCAAGGAAGACCGCGTGCATGGAGGGTAGGGTTGGATCGAAGCCGGACGAGCCTCGCATTTGCAATGGATTACGCTTAATGATTTGGGCTGCTGGTAGTGCGTCCCAGCCTTCGTGCATTTGGCAGAGGATGGTTGGGATCCGTGGGTGCGTGCCGTAGTGCCAGTGTGCTGGCACGGCTTGCTTACGCCAGCAGTCGTATGTGGCGTGTGCCCCGAGTAGCATGGCTTCAATTTGGCTCTCATGGCCGGGTAACGGTGTGATTCCTAGCACTTGGCCGTCACTAACCACATGCACATCTGATACCCGCACGATCCGTTCCAGTGGTACCGCGTGATCGCCTGGGACTGGCGCAATGCCGTGATCAGAGACCACGATCACGTCGGTATCTGCGAGTCTGCCGTGGTGGCGTAGGCTGTCGATCAGTCGACCAATTACGGTGTCGATCGTGTGCACTGCTGCAGCGTATTGCGGCGAATCGGGGCCGAAGCCTTGGCCTGCGGTGTCGACTTGCTCAAAGTGCAGTATCACTAAGCGTGGTGCATCGGGCCCACGTTCATTGAACCAGCGCAGCACCTGATTGACCCGTGTATCCAGTGGAATGCGTTTGTTATATACATGCCAGCGGCTCGGCCGTGTACCGGCGATTGATGCTTCGCTACCGGGCCAGAAAAAGGTAGCACTGCGTATGCCGGCATGCTCAGCGCTGACCCAAATCGGCTCGCCTCCCCACCAGCGTCCGTCGCTGATCGCTTCGTGACGTTCCGGTTCGAATGTGCCCAGGAGTGGATCCTCCATTGTGTTATGCACAATGCCATGATGATCCGGGCGCAGCCCAGTGACTAAAGTGTAGTGGTTTGGAAAGGTCAACGCAGGATACGAAGGTGTCATCCAGCGTGCACGTACGCCATCGGCTGCTAAGCGTGCCAGTTGCGGCGCTTGACCATGTTCAAGCGCGTCCGCGCGCAGGCCATCAATCGAGATCAGCAGTAATTTGTGCTGTGGGGTGGCTGTGATGGCAACGATTGGCATGTTACGGCGGATGGGAATCGAGCAGGCTGCCAATAGCAGGGTGCTGATCAAAATAGATAACAGGCGTGCGATCATCATTGCAGCAATATACGCGGTAGTAGTGATGTCACGATTTCATGACTGCCTTGTGTGTGTCAGTTGGTGCTATGCCTTCCAGACACAGCAGGGCGTGTTTGGTAGCTAATCCGCCATTGAAGCCGGTGAGTGCGCCATTGCTGCCAATCACACGGTGGCAAGGCAATACGATTGGTAGTGGGTTGCGGGCGTTTGTGGCACCTACTGCGCGGCTTGCACCTGGTCGTCCGACGTGTGCAGCTAACTGAGCATAACTCCAAGTCTGACCGAATGAGATCTCCGTCAGTGCATGCCACACGGCGCATTGGAATGGCGTTCCCCGTGGTCGTAACGGTAGTGCAAATGTGTGGCGCTCGCCGTGCAAGTATTCGAGTAACTGTGTACGTGCTTGCTGCAATAACATTGCATCCGGAGCGTAGTGCCAGTGTTCGTGTCCTTGTGTTGTGTGACGGTTGCTTGGGAACATCACGTGACATAGTGCGTCTGTGTCGGCGACGATGGTCAGCATTCCAATCGGACTGTCAAAGATGTCGTAGCACAGTGGTGACATCGTCAAGTCTCCTTAGGCTCATCGGACAGGTGATATAGGTCCAGCAATAAACAGACCTGCTACGGCCATTGAGTGCCGGAGCATATGATGCTACGTGCTGTCAGGTGTCCGTGTATGTAAACGCAAGCATCGCCATGCAGTGCACAGTCTATATGTTGATATCTGGTAATGGGGTGTGGATACCAAGGAACATATCCATGTGTTGATCTGATCAAAGTATAAGAGAAGCATTGGACACATGCTTGCGCCAGTGTATGTAGGGCTACGGTGTGTCTGTGTAGCAGGTCGAGCGTTTTCAGTGGTCCGCATGAATAACGCTAATGGTGTTATGAAGTTTTGAGTCAATTCGAGGATATGTTAAGGCACAGCGGACGATAGCGTTCGAGCAGATACATGTTCAGCGCATGTATCCGACTTAATCTTGATTTCCTGGTTAAGCGAACGCCACGTGGATTGTATGCAGTCCGTGCTTAGATTGAATATGTGGCCCATGGATTGCATCCTGTTTTTGCTACCTCATTATGACAAGATCGCTTGTATCTCCATCAGGGCTATTCACTGAGTATCCGCCTTCATTTGGATGAATAGATAACATGCTTAAATGCGATGCGGAACGCTTTTCGGAAGATTCTGCGGATGGCGTAACCGTGGTAGTGGTGTAATGCGATGTAAGCAGGGATTTCTGATTTTGTTCGACCAGTCATCAATGCACATCATTGCTAAGGTGAAAGCCTTGCATCCTTGGAGTCAGATATTGAAGTAGGGGGCTCGATATTCTGGAGAATCACTGCTCAGTTGAGAGATTGCTGCAGTGATGCGAGCGATTGCAGCACTGTTTCTAATGCATCTCAACATATCAATTCAATGCTGGGAGTCTGAATGTTTCCATACGTCGTGCTGTGTCGTGTTGGTGACGCATCTTGGGCTGGCATCTTTGGTTGTTGTGATGGTGTATGCGGTAGGCGCTTTCTTCATCCACTCCGAGTGGTCATGCCTGCATTGAATTCGCTTAAACTCACCAAGCTTGTTCTTTTTACAAGGATTCGGAGTATGTTTTGTCCTGCCCGTCTGCTTGTGCTTGTGTTCCTGGCTCCTTTGCTCGGTCGTGCCCAGTCTCAGGTCAAACTGGTAGCTGTTGCGCCGACTCTAACACCAGCTCAGCAAGTGCAATTGGCTAGGCAGAACGCCATGATGAATCAGGCCGCGTTGAAGGTTGCCCAGTTGGTTGATGCTGGCCAGATTGCTCAGATATGGGATGGTGCCTCAGTGGTGGCCAAGCAAGCAGTAAGGCGTGATGCCTTTATTGAGCAGATTGGTGTCGAACGCGGTCGTCTCGGTACGGTGATCGCACGCACTCATGGTGTGGTGACTCGTGTCCAGTACGGTACCGGCATGCAAGTGCCGGCTGGCCTGTACTTCAATGTGAGTTTCACGGTTAGGTTTGCGAATGCATCGCAGCCATTGCGTGAATTAATCTCGTTCCGACAGGATGATGACAATATCTGGCGCTTATCAGGTTACAGCTTGCGTGCTCCTGGAAATGAAGCCGCGTTTTGAGAGGGTGCTCATGCTTCTGATACTAATAGAAGCAGCTTACCCTTGCCAGTGTGGATGTTCATATCGTCGTCTTGGTGGCTCTGATTGGGTGCCATTTAAAGTGGAAGGCGATTATAGGAGCAACACTCTATAGTGAGTTGCCCAGTTTGGAATCTTTTGCACCTGGATAGAGGGTGCCTCAACTGACTCAAATAGAGCGCGGTTACGCGCCTATCCCATCCGTATTTAGCGGGTGTAGATCAATCGCTTAGGATTGAAAGCCTATTAGCGTTACTGTTGCCGCGTATTTTTGGCCAGATTGACGAGTCTGTGTCACAACAAACACGTGTTGTGGGATTTATTCTAGTTAGATCAGCCTTGCTCCTTAACTTGCTCCTTAAACTGCATGCGATGGTACTAACACGTTCTTCAGAGTCGGTTGGCGATCGCTGTGGCGAACCCCATGGTATTGCCGCTGCCACCCAGATCGGGAGTCAGTGAATCCTTGGCATTCAGTGTGGCTACAATTGCGTTACGTAGGCGTTCGGCGTTCTGTGGTTGGCCGATGTGATCCAGCATTTGTGCAGCACCTAACAGTAGCGCGCATGGGTTGGCCTTGCCCTGTCCAGCGATGTCTGGAGCGGAGCCGTGTACGGCCTCGAAGATGGCTTGTTCATTACCAATGTTGGCACCCGGGGCTAAGCCTAAACCACCGACCAAGCCTGCACATAGATCTGAAAGGATGTCGCCGAACAAGTTAGTGGTGACAACGATGTCGAATTGCTCCGGACGCATCACAAGTTGCATGCAGGCGTTGTCGACGATCATTTCCTGGAAATCGATCTCTGGGTACTGGCTTGCGATGTCACGAGCGGTCTTCAGGAATAGGCCAGAGGTTGATTTAATGATGTTGGCTTTATGCACTGCGGTGACCTTTTTGCGGCCTGTCGTGCGTGCCAAGTCAAAGGCATAACGGACAATGCGTTCGGAGCCTTTGCGGGTAACCCGTGCGCTAGAAATGGCAACTTCGCCGTCGGGAGAGATGGTTTGACCTTCGCTCAAGTAGGCGCCCTCGGTGTTCTCTCGCACTGTGATCAAGTCGACGCCATCAGTAAAGCGTGACTTAGTGTTTGGGAAAGATTTGGCGGGACGTACGTTGGCGTATAAGTCGAATTTGCGTCGTAGGGCAACATTGATCGAGGTGAAACCTTCGCCCACTGGGGTGGTGAGCGGGCTTTTCAGTGCAACTTTGTTCTTGCTGATCGAGTCCAGGGTAGCTTCTGGTAGCAAGTCTCCGTGTTTTTCCAGTGCGGTCAAGCCTGCATCCGCGAATTCGTAGTTCAGATTCGCTTGTAAAGTGTTTAACACTAACAGGGCGGCATCCATGATTTCTGGACCGATACCATCACCGCGGATCACCGTAATTGTTTGCGTCATGAGAGTTGAGTTCCGAACTGAAAGGGGAGTGCCAACTGGCTGTCCAGATTGCAGATGCCGGGGGTTTTACGTGCGTATTATGCCTGATGTCCGTAGATGACCTCAGCCGATAACACTTTTTGAGATCTAAATTATTTGATCTACGCTCTCGGGTGCAGAGCTTACAGTTTGTATGGTTCTTTAGTGGTAGTGATCGGCATTGACCGATCCTGGTCTCAGTTGGAGCGATTCCACCAACGGTGATTGTTTCCTAACTACGTATCCATGCCATTCGCCAAGTGCAGTGGATTTGCACACTACTTTTAGGCAGCAACCATATCTGACATTCCGTCAGATCTTTAAATTGCTGAGAGAAACGTCCGCGTGATGTTCGTTGCATTGATCCACTTCGTGCAAGGATGGGTGCGTCTCTTCATGATGGGTAAGAGGTCGCTGTGCCGTCTGGTGTGTGATGTGGATCAGGATGGATGTCAGGGTGCGCAGGGTTGCATATAAGTCAGTCGTGCTTGTTGTGTGCTGTTAGACTCCTCCAAGTACCTATGTGCAAACGCATTTGGGCTTTGGTGGCAGTTTCTCAGTGCTGTTTAGCTGAGTCGCGCAGATGCTGAGTTGGTGTGGTGCGAGAAGGTTTCGGAAAGGCCTTGGTGGCTACAATTAAGTTGTGCAACGCAGTCATTGATGTAGCTGCTGCAATGTAATACCAACGATGCCACTAGGTTGGGCAACTAAATGTGTTTTCATGTTTGATGCGTCAGTGTGGCAATTCTGGGGCAGCTTGAAAAAGGAGCCTATGACTTGGTTCAGCTTGGACAAGATGTGTTGACGCATAAGCTGGCAGAGCTCGGTGAAAGTGGGGATGAGATCGTTGTTTGGGCTCCAATGGCGATCATTCCTGCGGAATCTCCTTGGTCAGCAGTTGTTCGAGCTTACCCGCATGATGGAGTGCCATCATGTCGTCGTAGCCGCCAATATGAGTGTCGCCGATGAAAATCTGGGGCACGCTGGTGCGCTTAGTGCGTGTAATCATTTTTTCACGTTCTGCTGAGTTCACGTCGATCCTGATCTCGGTCCAAGTGTAGCCCTTGGTCTTTAGGAAATTCTTGGCAGCCACGCAATAGGGGCAGATAGCAGTTGAGTAAATAGTAATCTTGGGGGGGCTGTCTGCTTCATCACTGGTAGTGTCTTGTTTCATGGGAAACTCCGTGTCGATTTTCAGGTCCAAGATGATAACTGACTGATCCGCATTTCGAAGACGGTGGTTGCAACGCTTAGACTGGTGGCTTTGCCATAATTTTGCGACAGGAGTTTTGTTTTGCGTCGACTATCACTTGCTCTTGTCATTGCTTTCGCTTTGCCCCTGGGGAGTATCGGTGTCGATGCTCAGGAAAGCCGCTTACCGGATATTGGTTCGTCGGCGGGCCAACTGTTGACACCGGCACGTCAGGCTGAATATGGCAAGCTGATGATGGCTGAGTTACGCAACTATGGCTATGTGTTGGAAGATCCGTTGTTGCAGGGTTGGTTGCAGACCATAGGGGAACGTTTGGCTGCCAATAGTGATCAACCGCAGCAGTCTTTTACATTTATCTTGTTAAAAGAGCGTCAAATCAATGCGTTTGCCACATTGGGGGGCTATGTGGCGGTGAATTCCGGTCTGTTGCTGACTGCAGAACGTGAGGATGAGGTTGCAGCAGTGCTTTCGCACGAGATCGCGCACATTACCCAGCAACATGTGCTGCGTAGCGTTGAGCGCGCGCAGCGTGATCAGATTCCGATTCTTCTAGGTATGCTGGCAGCCGTCATCGCTGCGCAGCATGTTGGTGGTAATTCAAGTGGTGATGCGACGATGGCTGGTATTACCAGCGCGATGGGACTCATGCAGCAGCGTCAGATCAACTACACCCGTTCCAACGAGGCTGAGGCTGATCGCCTTGGAATTCGCACCCTGGCGCGTAGTGGTTACGATGTAGAGGCGATGGCCGGTTTTTTTGAGAGAATGTCGCTGGCGATGCGTGGTAATTCTGGTGGTGACCAGGTGCCAGATTACTTGCAGACCCATCCGGTCACTGTGACCCGCATCAGCGAAGCTAAGGCACGTGCCGAGCAATTCAAGAAACAAACGGAACTGACGATGGCGAGTAGTGTTCCTGGCCTGATGTCTCAGGAACGCTTGGGTTTGAATCACGTCTTGCCTGGTGTTGCTTCCAATCCATTGTTGCCCAGGGGATTACAGCCAGCGTATGGCGTGTTATCTCGTGGCCCCAGCGGTCAGTTTGGTTGGGCCAAGGAGCGTCTACGGGTACTTAGCGCGAAATCGCCAGATATTGCGTTGCGTGAGTATGAAGCCCTACGTCGCAATGCAAAGGGTGGGTTGAGTGAGTTTCAGCGCTATGGTCTGGCGTTGGCTAAGTTGCGCAGTGGCAGCAACCTAGCTGAGGTCATGCATGAATTTCGTGCGTTGTTAGAGGTGCATCCTGACAACGTGTGGCTTGGATTAGCGTTGGCACAGACACAAGCCCGGACTGGTCAGCGTCGTGAGGCTGGCGAGCGTTTCGATGCATTGTTACGGCGCTTTCCTGGGAAACGTGCAGTGGTGTTGATGTACGCGGAGATGCTCAATGAAGGTGGCAATCTCCAGGATGGTAAGCGTGCTCAGGCATTGTTGTTGCCGTTACTGCGCCAGTTAGCTGGGGATGCATTATTTCAACAAACCTTCGCGCGTGCTTGCGAGTTGGCCGGAGCTACTGCACGAGCCAGTGAGGCCTATGCTGAAGCTGCGTTTCTGAACGGACGTCCGGAGCAGGCATTGATTCAGTTGCAGGCGTTGAAGAAGCAGAATCTGGATTATGTGACGCGGGCGCGAGTCGATGCGCGTATTGCGGTGATTACTCCAACGGTGCTGGAAATGCGGCGTCAAGGTGTCCGTGATCCAGATTTGGACCGATGATGTTTGTTTGTCATATACGCCACATTTTTGTCATGAATTTGTAGTCTACTGGTAAGTATCCAAGTAAGGCGGTACCTGAGCGTGCAAAAACGCGTCTTGATTGTCGATGATGAAGTTGCGATTCGCGAGATGGTTGCTTTCGCTCTGCGTAAAGGCGAATTTGAATCGTTGCATGCCAGCGATGCGCGCGAGGCTCAGACCGTTATCGCAGATTGCGTTCCCGATTTGATTCTGTTGGATTGGATGCTGCCCGGTACGAGTGGCCTAGACTTGGCCCGGCGCTGGCGTAAGGAGTCGCTGACCCGTGAAATACCGATCATCATGTTGACCGCGCGTAGTGAGGAGGATGATCGGGTTGGTGGTTTGGAAGCTGGGGTGGATGACTACGTGGTCAAGCCATTCTCGGCGCGCGAACTGTTGGCACGAATTCGCGCGGTGATGCGCCGCACGCGTGAGGATGATGAAGATGGTAGTGTCGCGATTGGAAAATTACGTATCGACGGTGCCGCGCACCGTGTGTATGCCGGTAATATGCCAGTACCAATTGGGCCGACTGAATACCGTTTACTTCATTTCTTTATGACACATTCGGAGCGCGTATACACGCGTACTCAACTGTTGGATCATGTTTGGGGCGGCAGCGTATACGTAGAGGAGCGCACGATCGATGTGCATATCCGCCGCTTACGTAGGACTTTGGAGCCATTCAACCTGGATGCTATGGTGCAGACCGTGCGCAGTGCCGGTTACCGTTTCTCCGGGTCACTCTAGATCTGAGTATCCCGTCGAATACCGTGAGTATCGTCTCCACACTCCACCGTATTCGGTTAGCTTGGTTCAAGACCCTGGGTGTGCTGGCGCTGATGTTGCTCACTGCACTGCTTGTTGGCCTGCTGATCGGCCAAGTATGGATAGTACTGACTTTGACGGCATTAGGAGAGCTGGCTTGGCAATACTGGCGATTGCATCAAGTGCTGCATCGACTGGCCGTGCGTCGACGCTGGGATCGCTCGGCGGGTATTGGTGTTTGGAAAGCGTTAGAACACTTGCTTTACCGTAATCAAACCGACATGCGTGCGCGTGGTCGTCGGTTGATGGAGATGCTGCGTACCTACCGCGCAGCGGCTGCAGCCTTACCTGATGCGGTGGTTGTGGTTGATTGCAACAGCCAATGCATTCAATGGTTCAATGAGGCTGCGAATACTTTGCTTGGCCTGCGTTACCCTGGTGACCTGGATATGCCTGTCGTCGAGCGGCTGCGGCCTTTGCCGCTGGCACCATGGTTGATCCCCGGCTGCGGCAATGCTGAGGGGATGTTGGACGTGCCTTCACCAGTGAATGCTGACTTGCGCTTGAATCTGCGCATGATTCCTTATTTCGATGATTACTTGTTGCTGGTGGTGCGCGACGTTACCAAACTGTTGCATTTGGAGCAGGTACAGCGCGACTTCGTAGCTAACGTGTCGCACGAATTACGCACCCCACTGACCGTGGTCTATGGCTATCTTGACATGCTCGATCCGGATGATTTCCCAGATGCTGGTCCGATGTTGAGTGAAATGCGTAAGCAGTCGCAGCGCATGGCGCAGTTAGTTGAGGATCTATTGACCCTCTCGAGATTGGAATCCCAGGAGGAACTCGAAGAGGAGCAGGTGGCAATGGTGCCGATGCTGGCAACCTTGCGTCGTGAGGCTGAAGCGCACAGTCAAGGTCGTCATGTGATTGAAGTGATCGACAATGCCGGCTGCGATCTTTTCGGTTCCAATAAAGACCTTCACAGTGCGTTTTCCAATTTGCTTACCAACGCAGTGCGTTACACCCCGGCTGGGGGTAGCGTTAGGGTGTATTTTCAACGCGAAAACGATGGTGTGGTGCTGATGGTTTGCGATACTGGTTATGGCATTCCAATTTCACATTTACCACGAATCACCGAACGTTTTTACCGGGTTTCCAGCAGCCGCTCGCGTGAGAGGGGTGGTACCGGTTTAGGGTTGTCTATCGTCAAGCATGTGTTGGAGCTGCACCAAGCGCGCTTAGAAATCATCAGTGAGGTTGGTAGGGGGAGTGAGTTTTCCTGCCACTTTGGTGCAGCGCGTGTCGCCATGCGTGAATCTGAGTCTTTGCCGATACACCCTTGATATCCATATCACCATGTTTCAAATGAGCCTTGCTCGTGTTGTGTAGGTTTACTGTGGCGTAACCGTTGTTGTTTCTTCCTATATCTTTCGCCCCAAGGCGTTCTATGTCTAATTCTTCTGCCGTTGAACCCGTTCCAGCGTCTGATGTCAGCCAGCAATTACGCGATCCGGGACTATATTTGAATCGGGAATTATCACAGCTTGACTTCAACTTCCGAGTACTGGCGCAGGCATTGGATGAGCAGGTGCCGTTGTTAGAGCGGTTGCGTTTCTTGTGTATTTCTTCCACGAATCTGGATGAATTCTTCGAAATCCGTGTCGCTACCATGCGCCATGCCCAGGAATTCGGTTTGCCGCCAGCGCCGGATGGGATGAGGCCGGCAGCCATCCTCAACGCTGTTCACGACCTGACGACTCAACTAGTACATGAGCAGTACAACTGCTGGAACCAAGTGCTGTGCCCGGCACTCGCTGCACTTGGTGTGGGTGTGCTCGGTCATAACAGTTGGAACGTGCGCCAGAAACGTTGGCTACGTGGTTACTTCCGCAATGAGATCATGCCGGTATTATCGCCACTTGGTTTGGATCCTGCCCACCCGTTCCCAAAAATCTTCAATAAAACCTTAAATATCGTGGTGGTGCTTAACGGTATTGATGCATTTGGTCGTGCCGGCCATCTGGCTATCGTCCGTGCGCCGCGTTCGTTGCCGCGCATTATCGAGTTGCCCCAGCATCTGTGCGGGGTCGGTTCGCAAAACTTCGTCTTCTTGTCCTCCGTGTTGTCGGCTTTTGTCGATGAGTTGTTCCCGGGCATGGCGGTCAAAGGGGCTTATCAATTTCGCGTCACTCGCAATTCCGAGTTGGTGGTGGATGAGGATGAGGTCGAGAATTTGGCGCTGGCGTTGCGTAACGAGTTGGTGACACGCGGTTATCGTCTTGCAGTACGGCTGGAGATCGCTGAGGACTGCCCAACCCCGATTGTGCGTACATTACTTCAGAAGTTTGGTTTGCAAGAAAACGCTGTTTACCGGATCAATGGTCCTGTCAATTTGAGCCGAGTCAGTCAGGTCTATGACATGGTTTTGCGTCCGGAGCTGAAGTATCCCCCGTTCAATCCACGCACGTTGCGTCACAGTGATCGCATTTTTGAGATCGTAGCTAAGGGGGATGTGCTGTTGTACCACCCTTACGATGCTTTTACCGCAGTGCTTGATTTGCTGCGTCACGCGGCGGCTGACCCGGATGTGCTAGCGATCAAACAAACCCTATACCGCACCGGCAAGGATTCGACAATCGTCGATGCACTGATCCAAGCTGCACGCAGCGGTAAGGATGTGACTGTGGTGGTTGAGCTGCGCGCGCGTTTTGACGAGGAGGCCAACCTTGGCTTGGCCGATAAGCTGCAGGAGGCTAGGGTACAGGTGGTGTATGGTGTCGTCGGTTACAAGACCCATGCCAAGATGTTACTGATCGTACGCCGTGAGGGGCGCAAGCTGCGTCGATACGTGCATTTGGGCACAGGTAACTACCATAGCGGTACGGCACGGGTGTATACCGATTTGAGCCTGATTACTGCCAACGCGGCGATCGGTAAAGATGTGCATCAACTATTTCTGCAATTGTCTGGATTGGCACCCAAGATGAAGCTTGAGTGTTTGCTGCAGTCCCCATTCACACTGCATGCGGGGGTGCTGCGTCGGATCGAACGCGAGACCACGTTGGCGCGGAAGGGGCGCCCTGCCCGCATCATTGCCAAGATGAACGCACTTAATGAACCACAGGTCGTACGAGCCCTGTATATGGCTTCGCAGGCCGGTGTGCGGATTGATCTGATTGTGCGTGGGGCTTGCACGTTGCGACCGGGTGTGCAGGGCATATCGGAAAACATCCGAGTGCGTTCAATCGTCGGCCGCTTCCTGGAGCACAGCCGGGTTTACTGGTTTGGTAATAACGGTGATCCTGAACTGTTTTGCGCGAGTGCCGATTGGTTAGAGCGTAATTTGCTACGTCGGGTCGAGATCTGTTTCCCGATTTTGAATCCGGATTTGGCCAAACGCATTTATTCCGATGTTCTGCAGAACTACTTGGATGACAACCTCAATGCTTGGGAACTGGGGAGTGATGGCGTGTACCGGAAACTGTTTCCTGATAAAGGCGATGTGCCATACTCGGCGCAGATGGCTTTGCTAGAGTGTTTATAGGTGTTTCGTTGCAATCTGGCGGTGATGTTTACAGCGCTGATGAGATTTTCAGCTACCATAACCCTGATATGCTCAATATGCTGCCATCCTATCCCCCGCTGAAGGAGGGTGACCTCTTGGCGGCCATTGATCTGGGCTCCAACAGTTTCCACATGGTGATCGCGCGTTATCTGCTTGGTCAATTGCATGTGGTCGATCGTCTCCGCGAGACGGTGCGTATCGCGGATGGACTGGATGCTAAAGGGGGGTTGTCGAGCAAGGCGTGCCAGCGTGCGCTCGAATGCTTGGCCCGCTTTGGGCAGCGCCTCCGTAATATTCCATCCACCCATGTGCGCGCCTTGGCCACCAATACGGTGCGTCGGCTCCATTCGCCACAGACCTTTCTGGTGCTCGCTGAGACCGCCTTGGGGCATGCGATTGAGGTGGTCAGTGGCCGCGAAGAGGCGCGTCTCATTTATCTTGGTGTCGCTCATGCGCAGCCGCCCAGATTGGATCAGCATCGATTGGTGATTGACATTGGTGGTGGCTCGACCGAATTCATCATTGGCAAAGGTTTCGAGCCTCTGGAGCGAGAGAGCGTACAGGTAGGGTGTATCGCCAGTACACGACGTTTTTTTCCAGACGGTAAATTGTCCAAAAAGCGGTGGAAGGATGCACTGACAGAGATCGGTACCGAGTTCCAACAATTTGCTGCCCAATACAAGGCATTGGGTTGGCATGAGGCACTGGGTTCTTCAGGGACGCATAAAACGATTGCCAAAATCTGCGTAGAGATGAAACTCACCAAGGGGGAAATCACCGCCCAAGCGTTGCCGGTATTGCGTGAAGATCTGCTAAAAGCCAAGCACATCGAAGATATCCATTTGCCTGGTTTGTCGGCCTATCGCCGCCCAATCATTGCTGGTGGCATATTGGTGCTGGAGGCTGTGTTTCAGACGCTTGGCCTGGAGAAGCTGTTGGTCAGCAAGGCAGCAATGCGTGAAGGTATCCTTTACGACATGCTCGGTCGTGCTGGTGACAACGACCCACGCGATACCTCGGTGGCTGTGTTGATGCACCGCTATGCTATTGATGAACAACAGGCGTTGCGTGTGGAAGCGACGGCACAGTGGCTGTTCAAGCAGGTTTGCGGTCCCTGGGCGTTGGAGGCTGACGACGCTCGTGTGCTTAGTTGGGCTGCGCGCTTGCACGAGCTGGGGTTAGTGATTGCGCACAGTCACTACCACGTGCATGGCAGCTACGTGCTGGAGCATTCCGACATTGCTGGTTTCTCTCGGCAGGAGCAGCAAGTACTGGCTGTACTGGTGTGTACTCATCGTCGTCATGTGCCTAAGAACGCCTTCGACGTTTTACCTGATCGTCTACGGGTGTCGGTTCGTCGCAGGGCTGTGCTGCTGCGTTTAGCCGTATTGCTGCATCGTGCGCGTGAACCCGATCTGGTGCCCGCTTTGGATCTGCATGTTGAGGGCGATGTGCTGGTGTTGACTGTTCCCCAGGATTGGTTGACCTCGCGTCCGCTACTGCGCAGTGACTTGAATGCCGAGATTGAGTCAATGGCGGGTTTGGAAATTGCCTTCAAACTATCCCTAGTTTGACATGTGTGGTGTATATGGTCGATCGGGTGATTACAGGCGGCTTACTGCATTGTCGCGGCATGGCGCTAGATGCACGCCTTACACCCGTGTGAGTTGCGGCCACTTCCTGTGCGAGCGAGATTTCTGACGTATCTGCCATGCGGGCATGGGCAGAGAGTCAGTTGTTCGAATCAGTCTGGTAAGCCCAGATGCTGCGCGCTATCTGCCGCTTGGATGCGCACACGCTGGTGGCGATCTATGTTGGCCGGTCGATAGTAAAGTAGTTCCGGTAGCTGTGCTGTAGCAGGTGTGGTGCAATATGTGCTTCATATGATGCAGTGATCCCCGGTTACGAGAGAGATCGGTACAGATGATCCGGACTTCATGTTTTTCAAGATTCAATACGATGGGTGTTGATGCTGCATTCTGCGAGTGTTGATCTGTAATTGTTTTCCTGCTGTCGTCAGAGGTTTCGAACACGTCAGTGTGCAAGCAATCATTAGCGTTTTTGTTTTGAGGATGCTGTGATATGCAAGGATGTGCACGGTGAGGAAGCATGGAAGGCTGTGTATGGTATAGCAGATAGCAGGGCCGTATTTTTTGAATTACGGTTGTGTCCGCTCGATGAGGATGGGTTGCACTGCAATATTGCTCTGATTACTGCTGAAATGGTGAAACAATTTAATTTTGATTGTGGCGTGATCGATGTCAATGCGATGTACTGCGTTCGTTGCCCCATCACCAGAAACAGCGTATTCAATTGACGTGCTTTGGATTGTTACGTCGTTTTTTAAGCTGCGATGGTGCGGGTGTGTTCATTGGTGATGCTAGCGTGTGCCACCGCTATTCCCAGCACGGTTGATGATGTTTTGGGGTATACCCTGGATTTCAAAGGGGCTGCTGGTCGAAATATGTATAGCGTGTCCATTGACTTGCTTGGTGTGATGAGGATTGATAGCTTGCTTAACAAGCACAATCTTATAGTCATTGCCAGTGTCAGCCATGTGCGCATCGGCGTGCGTGATGTTTGGTCCTGTATACGGCATTCTAAATTTCCTTTCAGTGTTTCAGTCGTTGCGTCGTGTTTACACGCAATTCGCTTTCCTGAGTCCACTACAATGATTGAATGACGACTCTGATCATTTCCGATCTGCACTTGGATCCGTTACGTCCCACTGTGACCGAATTATTTCTACGATTCTTGCGAGAGCAGGTGTCTGGGGCCGATGCGCTATACATTCTTGGCGACCTGTTCGAAGTATGGATCGGTGACGATATGCCTTCGGAAGTGGCGAATGTGGTGGCCGCTGTGTTGCGCATTCAGGCCGATATGGGTACGCCACTATACTTCATACCAGGTAACCGCGATTTCCTGGTGGGTGCTGGTTATGCAGCGCGTGCTGGTTTCCGGATTCTTCCTGATCCATGTGTGGTTGATCTCTATGGCGAACCCACAGTGCTGTTACATGGTGACCTGTTGTGTACCGACGATATTACGTATCAAGCATTCCGTACGCAGACACGCAATCCGGAATTCATTGCTCAGTTCTTGGTACAGGCTCTCTCCGTGCGCGCTGCTTTTGCTCAGCAGGCGCGTATGGCTAGCCACGCGCACCAGTCTGGATTGAAGCAGGAGAATGACGGCATGCAGTTCGAAAAAATCACCGACGTGGTGGCTGCTGAAGTCGAGGCGATGTTTGCTTGCTATGGCGTAGATCGCATCATTCACGGCCATACTCACCGGCCAGCGTTGCACACCTTACAGGTTGGTGAGCGTGCTTGCACGCGTGTGGTGCTTGGTGATTGGTATCAGCAAGGCTCGGTATTGCGTGTGGACGCTGATGGTCTGATGCTGGAGCAGTTGTTATTGTCCGGTTGAATTCGTTTCTACACCGGTGCTGTACGGTGGTATACAGGGCTTATGTATGGTTCTTCTGGTGGTCTTGGCAGTGGGTGTCGTGCTGTGTAAGCGTCTATTCCAGGTAAGCGTTGTTGTTTGGTGTGGCATTGCTGTATGAGTACAGCCGTTGCCTTCAAGTCATTGATGCTAATTTTTTGCGGTTTTTCTCTTTAGAAGCCTTGAGAGTGTCTGGAATGAACGCGGTTATCGTTGCCGAATATTTTGGTTATCTGTGTTGAATTCCGGGAGGCAATATTCAAGAAAGATTGTTCTGCATGGCATAGTCGGTAGCTGTACAGCGGTTGGATGTTCCTTCCAGGCGTTGGCGGGATCATATAAAAATGTGTCCATATCTTCGGTTTTATTCATGGGCATAAGAACTCCCTTTGATCTGTAGATAGGTTCTCTTTACTTCAAAGTTTTTTGTCTTATAACGTTAGTGACATTGGAAAAATACGAAAGAGAGACGCTTGTTTGAGGGGAGTAATAGTGTTGCCGATGCGTTGTACCCTAATGCGTCAACCCACTTCCTGTTAGCAATGGTATTAACCGCAACCACTGTATCAATATCATCAAATGCACTGTTGATGGTGAGCGTAGCAGCGAAGATGCTTGCTTCAGATCAGGGGTACTTTTCCGGATGAGTTTGTCAAAGAACAGGAAAAAACGCATCGCTTCACTGTTAATGGCGTTCGTTTGTGTGGGTTTACTGCATCGTGCTTTCCTCCTTAAAGTTTGCTCTCGGCATTGGCAGTGAGCAGGCGATTGATGTCCTGTACATCTTCAATGTTCAGGGTGCCGCTGTTCTGAGCCAGTAAGAGACGGTTTTGCAGGAAGTTGTAGCGTGCTTGTACATAGGTTTGCCGTACCGAGAAAAGGATACGTTGGTTCTGCACCACGTCCAGCAGGGTTCGGGTGCCGACTTCCAGACCGACTTGAGAAGCATCCAGGGCCGCCTGTGCTGAGACGACCGCTAAGCGGCGTGCTTCGACCTCGCTGATGCCGGCGACCATATTTTGGTAGGCATTGCGTGTATTACGGTTTAGCGTGCGCTTATTCTGCTCGTAGTTATCCTGTTGGATGTTGTGCTGTGCGATCGCTTGGCGCACCCTAGATTGGGTCGCACCACCAGCGAAGAATGGTACTGTCAGGGTCAACTGTAGGTTGTTGGTGTCGCTGCTTGGCAGGTCCCTGCTGGGAATCATTGCGCTCATTGCGCCGCTGGACGATCCCCAGGCTTTACTTTTTCCCAGGTTTCCACCCAGTGACAGAGTTGGGTAGTGCTCGCCACGTGCGGCTGAGATGCTAGCTTCTGCAGCATCGACCTGCAGTTGCTGTGCTTTTAGCGACGGATTGTTGGAGATGGCTTCACTGACCAGCTGGTCGATGTTACTGAATTTCGCTGGTACTTCTGGTCGGAAGTCTTCTGGCAGGCCGCGCAGGTCGGTGACTGGTTGTCCGGTGATTTCTGCCAATGCCTGATAGTAGTCTTGCAGCGTGTTGCGTGCAGTGATGGTGTCTGCGCGGGCTTGGTCGTAGCTGGCGCGTGCTTCATGCAGGTCTGTGATCGGTGATAGACCGACCTCAAGACGTTTCTGTGCGTAATCGAACTGGCGCTTGGCCGACGCTTCGTTGGCTTCTGCGGCGATCAGTGATTCAATCCCGATCAAGACGCTGAAGTATGCAGCCGAGCTGCGCACAATCAAGCTTTGTTTGGCCGATTCCAGGGTGAAGTCCGCAGCTTTGGCGACCGCCTGTTGCGACCGAAGGGTGGCAAACTGATTCCAGTTAAACAGGGTTTGGGTACCGTTGATGCTGTATTGACGGTTCTTGCTGATGGCTGATCCGCTGATCCCGTCGTATTCAGTGCGGCTACGTGACAGGGCGACCGTGCCGTTCATCTGTGGCAGCAGCGCTGCACGTGCTTGAACTTGCCCTTCACGGCTGTATAGCCGAGTTGATTCGGCGGCGCTTAACTGAGGATCGGCAGTGCGTGCCATTTCGTAGACTTGCAGCAGGTCGGTTGCTTGCGAAACGACCGGAAATAAGGCGGTGGTCACGGCCAGGGTGAGGCAGCGGTGGATCATATCGTTATCCTTGAGTCAAGTATCAAAATTGGAATTGGGGGGCTGGCTCGCCACCTTTGAGGTAAGCTAGATCGGTCTCAAACAGGGATGTGATGTATGGGGTAGCAGCGTCTCCACGGACCAGGACAGCCTGCATCACTGGGGAGTGGCCGTGTACAGCGAACATACGGCCGTTGGGGTGTAGCCATTGCAGAAATTGCAGTGGCAGAGTGTTCACTGCACCGGTTAGGCAAATCACGTTGAAGCGGCGTTCGGTGTGCCAAGCGAAAGCGTTGGCCTGCTCGATTCTTACGTTACTGCTTAAGCCGATGGTATCTAGGTGCGTACCTGCTGAGGCAGCTAGTGCTGAATCGATTTCCAGACTGACTACCTCGTGTCCTAGCGAGGCCAAACAAGCAGTGACGAAGCCACTGCCGGTGCCGATTTCCAAGATGTCTTCTTCCGGTGACAACATCAGGGCTTGAAGCATGCGGCCCTCAATGACAGGCTTCATCATTGTTTGTCCGCTGGACAAGGGGATTTCAAGATCTGCGTAGGCTAAGGTGCGGTAGGGTTCAGGGACGAACGCCTCGCGTGGTATGCGTGCTAGCACGTCGAGTACGTGCAGGTCTGCCACATCCCATGGACGGATCTGCTGTTCGACCATTTTTTCGCGGGCCATGGAAAAATCGATCGTCATGGTGTGAATTTCCGACGCGGTGGGATGCGTATTCTAGCGGTGCTTTGATGTGGGGGCATTGATCTTGGCCTGTGTGGTCTATGCACATGCCTTGCAATATTGGAAGTCATCGTCATCGTGTGCGGCATATATGCCTTTAGGAATAAAGTCCACGTTGGTGTGGATGTGCGCCAGGATCTGCACTGTACTGGAGTGTGAGGTCATGTCACAGATTATCAGCGACGTGTAACGCATCTTTAAGATAGTGTGAAGGGCTTCGTAAAAGCTAATGTTAGGTATGCGATCCCAAGTTCGCCAAGAGGCGAACCGTGCTTCTGAGACGTTTTCAAGTGTCTGTTGAGTACGCCTTTGGGCAGTATTCCAAGATATCTCATACATCTGTGTGCTTCTGGTGCCGGAGCGGCTCATCAAGAGGCGATCGCGGAATTGTTGCTCATCATCGTGAAGAATGGTTACTGATGTTGATCCGTTGTTGACGGCGTGGGCTATGTAGCTCGTGGCTACGTACGTTGTCGAATAGGTGATTGGAGGTCATGCGTTGATAATGCGTGCGAATTACTTTGCTGAGCAGGTTGTTCTTGTCGTTGGAGTGCTTGTACATGTTGAGTTCGAACGCACCAAAGGCGATAGCGATGTCGTCCATCCTTGCCTCCGGAAAGAGTTGAGATTCGAGGATCATCCATAAGTTAGATGATGCTGTGCGTGTTGAAAGTGCCGCCTCTGGATCATGATTTTGTCTCGATTAAGTACATAAAACTATTTTAATTCGATGAGCTACTCAGCACATTGCATTGAGAATCTCGGTGCTCTTGCCAAGATGTTAGGAACTTGGTTTGCAGTGGAACGATTTTAGGTGATGGTTGAGGTGTTCTCGGTATGGCGATAGATTCTGGTTCCTTATGAACGTTGATCCAGCAGCGAATGGATTCGGATGGCTTCCCACTGCTTCTAGTCGACTTATATGTCTGACGAAGCGAAGGTGTTTGTCGTACCTGATGGATAAGGTGGGTTTTGCAGCGCACGTAACGCCCTGAGGGCGACGTTTAACGTGTTGTGTTACTGCCATGTGCTGGTGTTACTCACCGGTGTTTCACCCTGCGAGGCGATTTGTCGGCAGTGCCAAGGTTGCTTGTAGCTTGGCTACTGGGAAACAATGGTCAATGACTTGTATTTCGATGCTCCGCTTTGTTTTGGGAAGATCAGATCATTGCAGCATACCGACGCTGGATGCCTATAAGGTAGCCATTTATCCGCGAGCGCGGTACGTTGGCTGGTAATGATGGTTGTATGCTTAATAGGATCAGCAGGTGACACTCGGCAATGGATGCGTAGACGGTGTCGCTCATGTCTGTCAGCGAGCATTAGCGTGTCCAGGTGCATGCGTTGATGCGGAGCGCTCTACACTGCACTACCAGCATGGTGAACAGCGGTGGGGCGACACAGGTGTGGTGCCAGCACAGGTGAATCGTCAAGAAGGAAAGGAATGGCATCGTGTGATTGATGACATTTGGCAAGGGTAATGTAGGCGCTTTGTGTTGTTGCTGTGACACCGGTAAGCGAGCATCACTATCGCTAAGGTTGATAGCCTATATCGGGTTTGTGAAGTTGTAGCGTGCACCAGAAAATACCAGTGCGCAGATGCATCATCTGCGTGCATTGTTTATACAGATGCCAGGCATGAACATGAGCAATGCTGTCTGCTTGTTCTGTGACGTCAGCCAGAGTGATGCTGTTTACGGTTATCAGCGAGTGCCTACGGTGAGGCATCTTGCGCTTAAGTTGTCAGGGCTGGTTGTCAGAGGATGCGATGACCGTGCTCGGGTAACGGTCAGTGCTGATGGTGGAAAACTGCTCACAAAACATCACCCTGACTCTTGTCAGGTGATAGAGAGCACAGTTGTTTGCAGCCGCGTTGCGGTGACCTGTTTATTCGATGAATTGCAGACGCGCCAGCTTCGCGTATAGGCCTCCAGCGGCGATGAGTTCGTTGTGCGTCCCCTGCGCTACGATCCTGCCCTGATCGATCACGACGATTCGGTCAGCTTGAAGGATGGTGGCCAAGCGGTGTGCGATTATCAATGTAGTGCGCCCGGCCATCAGTCGTTCCAATGCTTGTTGCACTGCCTGCTCGCTTTGTGCATCAAGTGCGTTGGTGGCTTCATCCAGTAGCAGGATTGGGGCGTCCTTGAGCAATGCGCGGGCGATTGCGATACGTTGCTGCTGGCCGCCGGACAGGGACATACCGTGTTCGCCCAGTTCGGTAGCATAGCCCTGTGGTAGGGCGCTGATGAAGCGATCGGCCTCGGACGAACGTGCGGCGGTCTCGATTTCGGTGACTGTGGCGTCCAGTCGTCCATAACGGATATTTTCGATGGCGTTCGTGGTGAACAACGTCGGTTGTTGCTGTACCAGCGCAATGTGTTCCCGTAATGCCATCGGATCGGTTTGGCGCAGGTCCACACCATCAATCAATATGCGTCCATAGGAAGGATCATAGAAGCGTAGTAACAGCGACAGCAGGGTACTTTTGCCCGCACCGGATGGGCCGACAAGAGCGATGGTCTCACCAGGACGCACATGCAGATCGATTCCATCAAGTGCTGGTGTTTCCGGTCGTTGTGGATAGTGGAAACTGACACGTTCAAACCGGATGTCCCCATGCAATGGATGTGGTAGCGGTACTGGCTTGGCTGGTACGGTGAGCGTGCTTTGCTCTTTGAGTAATTCGAAAATCCGGCCCATACCACCAGTGGCGCGCTGTAGCTCGTTCCAAACTTCAGCGAGTGCACCGATGGAACCACCGCCGATCAGTGCGTATAGGACAAACTGACCGAGTGTACCCGCGCTCATCCGGCCAGCGATGACATCGTGTGCGCCCACCCATAACACCCCAACGATTGCACTGAATACCAGCACGATGGCTGCACCAGTTACCCAGGTCTGGGTATAAATGCGTTGTCGCGCGGTACGCAAACTCGTTTCCAGGGTGCGATTGAAGCGTGTGCGCTCGTAGTTTTCACGTGCATAGGCTTGCACTGTGCGTACAGCACTCAGTGTTTCTGCGGCAAAGGTATTGGTGTCGGCAATGCGGTCCTGACTGGTGCGTGCGGCCTTTTGGAGGCGTCGTGCGCCTAAGACAATGGGTAGTACCACGAGTGGAATGACGACCAGCGAGAGGCTGGCGAGGCGTGTGCTGGCGATGAATAACATCATTAGACTGCCGATTGCTGTCACGGTGCTACGCACCGCTACTGACATTGTGGAACCGATGATTGAGCGTAGCAGTTCACTGTCGGTGGCCAAGCGCGACAGCAGTTCATTGCTGCGGTGACGATCGTGAAAGCTAGCGTCCAATCCTATGAGATGTGCGTACAACTGGCTGCGCAGGTTGATCGTGATCTTTTCACCTAACAGCGAAACGAAGAACAGACGTGCAGCAGTGCCCACTGCCAGGATTACGGCCACTACCAATAGGAGAGTGAATGTTCGATTGATCTGTCCCTCGCTGGAGAAACCGTGGTCGATCATCTGTTTGAAAGCGCTTGGCAGAATGAGTGTTGCTGTTGAAGAGACTGCCAATGCAATCAACCATGCGAAGAACAAGCCAAGATGGCGCCGCATGAATGGCCACAAGACGTGCAAGTGGCTCAGGCGTTGTAAGCGGCTGGGTGTATGGGGTGCATGCATGTGTGGGAGTTTTTAACAAACAGATTGTGGGGCGCGGATAACGTTGCCTCGCCCCATTTTCAATGCATTGATTTGATGCAATGGGCAGGTGATTTACAGGTAGATACCTTCGTTCTGGCAGTCATCACTTTGCTTGAGTGTGCGCGATGCCAGTGCCGTTGGATACTGCCGCTGCACTTGAAGTCGCAGTGCACTTTCGGGGCGATCATCGGGGGGAAGAAGATATTGCCGGCAGATACCTGATATCCATTGGCACTGCCATAAGGTGCTTACTGGACAGAGGATTCGATTCCGCCAAACTTATGACTTGGCAGCATTCATAACCAAACCAACACCGAGATCATCAGTATGACGATCGCGATTCTGTAGTATCTTCGATGGGTGGCAAGAAACCCGCTTGTAGACGGGGTTCTTAAAAAACATGGCGCGCCCGGAGAGATTCGAACTCCCGACCGCCTGGTTCGTAGCCAGGTACTCTGATCCAGCTGAGCTACGGGCGCGTATTTTGTATGGGTAAATAAGCCGGTAATTATCTGTAATTTCTGTATGGGCGTCAATACTTTTTTATAATATGTAATAACAAATCTCTATAGAGGACGACACAGTAGAGCCATCTAGCATTTTTCTGGAAGCTTTTTGTTAACTCGAATTGAGTTGATAGCCTGATGAGTGGATTGATAAGAAATCGATACCGCAGGATATGTTGGAGAATGAGGTGCCGGGCTCGTCCTTCCATATGGGTGTGGTGCTAGTGCTGACTGGTATCGGTGGTCCGAATACGATCCGGTGTCGCTTGCATTGGTGGATGCACCTTCGCATTGGCGCTGTCGAGCGACACAGCCTGAATTTTGATCTGCATGACCTGTGCTTGCTGGAGTGGCTCGAAAGCTCGATCCAGAATGCCCGACTTCGCCCAACGGTTCATGCGTGTGTAAATCGTCTGCCAGTGACTGAAGTGCTTTGGGCGGGCGATGGTCATTGGCAATGGTGTTGAGCGCTGGCAGGTTCGTCGGACCGATGTTGCCACGTTGCCTCGGCAGACCGTATTCGACCTGTTCGCATTGGGCGGCTGTGATTTACATACGTTCACTACCTTAAGGACATCGCCTCAGCACCATCAGTGTTAACACACCCTGGTCAAATCGTGCTTTTCGTGTCGGTCTCTCTTGTGCGATGCGCAGTTCAGCGGCTAGACTCTGTTGTGTTTCACAGATGGTGCTTATTGCTGTGAGAACTAGCGTCTACGCCAGGCGTCACTGGCGAATCTACACCTGCCGCCGCTGATCTGTGTCGGGGTGCTCCCATGAGGGGGTCGATGCGGAGGTGGCAGGGAAGTTTAACCCAGGAATCATGCAGGTTATTTAATAAAAAGCCCGCAGAACCGTGTGTATATGGCTGCACATCGGAGATTCCACTATCCAGGAGTACTGTCATGCCTCAAGTTACGATGCGTCAGATGTTGGAAGCTGGTGTCCATTTTGGTCACCAGACCCGTTACCGTCATCCCAAGATGTCACCTAACATCTTCGGTGCCCGCGGGAAAATTCACATTATCAATCTCGAAAAAACCGTTCCTCTGTTCAACGATGCGATGAACTTCCTTTCCGCAGTTGCACAGAAGCGTGGCACCGTTCTGTTCCTGGGTACTAAGCGCAGTGCGCGGGATGCTATCAAAGAAGAAGCCGAGCGTTGTGGGATGCCGTACATGATCCAGCGTTGGCTCGGCGGCACGTTGACCAATTTCCGCACTATTAAGCAATCGATCGGCCGTCTGAAGGAGCTTGAACTGGCTGAGACAGATGGTACTTTCGGTAAGTTGGTCAAACATGAAGTTCTGCGACTGCGTCGTGAGTGCGATAAATTGCAGGCTTCCCTAGGCGGCATTAAGGATATGAGCCGTATTCCGGATGCCATTTTCGTGATCGATATTGGTCATGAAGACATTGCGATCAAGGAGGCTAAGAAGCTTGGTATTCCAGTTGTGGCTGTGGTTGACACCAACTACGATCCGTCACTTGTCGATTACCCGATTCCTGGTAATGACGATGCTATCCGTGCTGTGCAGCTGTATGCACGTGCTGCTGCTGATGCTGTTTTGGAAGGCAAGGCAGCAATGCCAAACGCTGCTGCGGTGCGTGAGGAGGAGTTCGCCTCTGCTGCCGATGAAGGTAAGAGGCGCCATGCTCAGCCGAAGAAGGGCAAGAAGGCTGGGGATGCCGCGACTGAGTAAACGGTATTCCGATGCGGCTCCGCTTAAGCGCGGTTCTCGACGATCCTCTCGGCATCTCTATCATTTTCTGTGGGCCCGTGTTCCGAGATGATCACAGCATTTTCATCTACATAATAAGGACTGGCGAATTCTCGCCTGTCCTCCCTGGTGGGCATAGCCTGCCCTGAGCCTTTGTATATACGAGGTAGTCCTATGGAAATCACTGCATCCCTGGTCAAGGAACTGCGCGAGCGTACCGGCGTAGGCATGATGGAGTGCAAGAAAGCGCTGAGTGAAAATGCAGGCAATATCGACGCTGCTGTCGAATGGCTGCGCAAGTCTGGTTTGGTCAAGGCTGATAAAAAGGCTGGGCGTATCGCTGCTGAAGGCCGCATTGTGGTGGTTCAGGATGGCGGTAAAGCTGTCCTGGTCGAGATCAATTCAGAGACCGATTTTGTTGCCAAGGATGGTCATTTCCTGGCATTTGCTGATGCTGTTGCTGGTGCTGCGTTAGCTTCTGGTGTGACCGATGCCGAAGCCTTAAAAAGTGTCAAGCTGTTCTCTGGAGAGACTGTTGAGGAAGCTCGCGCCGCAGTGATTGCTAAAGTTGGCGAGAATGTGCGGGTGCGTCGTCTGGTGCGTATCGATAGTACAAATAATGTTGCCGCCTATGTGCATGGTGGTCGTATCGGTGTATTGGTTGAAGTTCAGGGAGGCGATGTCGAGTTAGCTCGTGGCATTGCGATGCACGTGGCAGCGATGAACCCGCCATATAACAAAGTTGCAGACGTTTCAGCTGAGTTTCTAGAAAAGGAAAAGGAGATCGAGCTGAGCAAGATGTCTGAGAAAGACAAATCCAAGCCTGCTGATATCTTGGAGAAAATTATCAGTGGAAAGATCAACAAAATAGTCAACGAGGTGACCTTATATGGCCAGCCGTATGTGCTCAATGCCGATCAGAGTGTCGGACAAGTGGTGAAGGCGGCAGGTGCCGATGTGATTGGTTTCCAGCGTCTGGAGGTTGGCGAAGGTGTTGAGAAGGTTGTCGAAGACTATGCTGCTGAAGTGATGAAGCAGGCCGGTTTGGCTTGATTTCTCTATGTGTCAGGTGTTTGTTCCGAGGAGCGGTGGTATGCCGCCGCTTTGTAATTCCGTGTTCGCCACGATTCTGCTGTTGACAGCGTTTTAGCACTGAAGGCGCTGATGTGAATCCGTAATATGTTTATCCCTTGGCGAGCCTGCGGTATGTAGGATGCTGAGGGCTACAGTGTTGCTGTGCAGCAGTTCACTGACTTGAAAGTGAAGATGTGGAGCAGCGCGCGCAGGGTGATCTTGGAAGCGTGGACCCTTGTGTATCTGGGAGCGACCATATGGATTCAGTGTGTAAGGTGTGAAGCACTGCTGGTGCGAGGGGACCATCAGGCGCTGCGTACCACTGTTGGTGTTCGTTGATCTCTGCGATTCAGGTCTCGATAGGGAGTTGGATTCGGGCCCAATATTGATATGTTGAGCAAGCGTCGTTGGTGTGGGGCGCTCAATGCTCTAGCTTCTTCAACAGGAGTGGATGGAGTACGGTCCCAAGATGGAGTATCGACGCTCTCACAATGGTGTTGAACGTTCCTTGTGCTTTCCTGGCCATCACGTTTCAGTGATCTGAATCCTGTAGCGTCCCAGGGCTGGGGCGCTTGGTCAGTTTGCGTTGCAGCGAGCGCCGGTGCATGCCCAGTAAGCGTGCTGCTGCAGAGATGTTGCCGTCCGTCTCGTGTAATGCTTGCTGGATATGCTCCCACTGAAGGCGGCTGAGCGGAGTCATCGTATTCAAAGCCGATTCGTCCTTGGCCGGCGCTAATAGGTCTTCCGTGGTTTCACTGATTGCACGCAAGATGGTGTTGATGTTGGCCGGTTTGGGTAGATAGTCGTCGGCACCACGCTTAATCGCTTCTACCGCAGTGGCGATGCTGGCGTACCCTGTGACCAGCAGGATTCGCATATCGCTGCGGATGGCACGCAGTTGTTGGATCAGCACTAATCCTGAATCATCGCCGAGTTTTAGGTCGAGCAATGTGAAATGTGGCAGTGCGCTACGTGCAGCGGCCAGCGCGCTTGCTGTATCAGTCGCGGTCACGGTGTCTACGCCACGGCGCTGCAAACTGCGCTGTAGGGTGCGCAGGTATAGTGTGTCGTCGTCGACCAGCAAGCCGGTTTTGGGGACGGTGTGATTCATGCCGTGGGTGTTTCCTTCAGTGGCAGCCGAAAGCTTACTCGGGTGCCGTGGCCGTTGGCGGGTTGCATCCAAATCTCGCCTTGCAGACGTTCCACGGTAGCATGGGACAACGCCAGACCGACGCCCATGCTGTTGGCTTTTTGCGTGTTGAACAGCGTTCCTGGCAAGAGTGCCTGGGTAGTGCCGAAACCAGAGCCGTAGTCGCGCACCTCGCCGTGTAATTGGCCATCCTGTATATGGACATTCAAGTCGACTTGCCTTCTGTCGCTGCGTTCCCCAGCATCGGCGGCATTATTGAGTAGCACCATGAGCAGGTGGCCTACTCCAGGTTCCAGCATTAATTGCAGCGGCGCATCCTCGTTGCGTTGCAGATGGATCGTCGGACGCACTAGTTGCCACTGATCCAGCACGTTCTGCATCGAGATATCAACGTTTAGCTTATCGGCCGGTGCGGCGAGCGCCAGCACGCGTTTGCGGCATTGCGTCAGTAGCTCGCGTAGTGTGTCCAAGTCCTCACGTAACTCAAGGTCCTGGCACTGCTCGGTGACATCGTCGGCGAGCAGCGTCATGGTGGCGAGTGGAGTGTTGAGCTCGTGTGCAACTGAAGCTGCATGCGTTGCTAAGGCGACGATGCCTTCATTGCGTGTGAAACGATCACGTAGCAGCGAAATCTCGCGTTCACGGGCGCGTAGCGACCGTGCGAGCCGGGTCGTGAACACCAGCACCACTACTGTTGAGAGCAGGAAGTTCGCTGCCATACCCCACATATGCAAGACGAGTGGATCGAAATGGTTGTGTGGCAGTGGCAGGCCGAATGCGGCACTGACCAAATAGCCGGTTATGCAGGCGGTCGCTACTGCCATGGCCCAACGCAACGGCAGCGCTAACGCTGCCAGTGCGATCAGTACCAGGAACAGCGAGCCGAACGGATTGCCGATGCCGCCACTCCAGCCGACCATCCAAGTCAGCACGGCGACATCGACCAGGATATGGCTGAATTCGATGGTTGGTGAAGTTGTATCGGAGTATGAAATGTGGCGCTGCGCGTATAGGTTAAACAGCGTCAGCGTACATACGCCGGCCCACAGTGGCACCTGCGGCAGATCCAGGCCCATCGCCTTGGTCGTCACCAGGATTGTCACCGCCTGCCCGGCAGTGGCGACCCAGCGTAGGGTGCACAGGGTACGTAGGAATGAAGTGGCAGGTGTCTGCATGTGACTCCATCATATTTACTGATTGTAGGGTGGTGGTGGACAAACCTTTGTATGGTCAGCATATGATTTATGTGGGTTGTCTGGGTGCTAGATGAGTGTGGTGTGCGAGATAGGGCGGTCGCGGCCAAGTGTGTCTACGATGTGTGTGCGGTTATTGGCTTTGATTCAGCGCCAAGACGGGGGTGTGGGTTGCTTGAGTGGCTCGAGGTTTAAAATACGCGTATGTACGACACCGTGACTCGTTCAACTGCTTCTGTTGCGGCCGCACCTTGGCCGCGTCGCAGTACGCAGGCAGTCAGAATTGGTAACGTGACTGTTGGAGGGGGGCAGCCGGTGGTGGTGCAGTCCATGACCAACACGGATACGGCCGACGTTGTTGCCAGCACCAAACAGGTCGCTGAATTGTGGCGCGCTGGTTCTGAGATGGTGAGGTTGACCGTCAATAATGCCGAGTCGGCCGCGGCGATCCCGCGTATTGCTGAACGATTGGCGATGATGGGCATTGAAGTGCCGTTGATCGGTGATTTTCATTACAACGGTCATCAGTTATTGGCTGCTGAATCGGCATGTGCCGAGGTACTGGCCAAGTACCGGATCAATCCCGGTAACGTCGGTTTTGGTAAGAAGAGGGACTTACAGTTTGGCCAATTGATTGAATGTGCGATCCGATACGGCAAACCCGTAAGGATTGGTGCCAATTGGGGGTCACTGGATCAGACACTGGCGGCGCAATTGATGGATGAGAACAGTCGACGCAAACGACCATGGGATGCTGCTCGTGTGCTGCGTGAGGTGCTGATCTGCTCGGCGGTGGACTCTGCAGAGCGTGCCGTCGAGCTGGGGTTGCCGCGTGATCGCATCGTGCTTTCGGCCAAGGTGTCCGGTGTCCAGGAGCTCATTGCGGTATACCGTGACATGGCGGTGCGCTGCGACTTTGCTTTGCATCTGGGTCTGACTGAGGCTGGTATCGGTAGCAAAGGCATCGTTGCTTCCTCAGCGGCGCTGGCAATATTGCTGCAGGAAGGGATCGGGGATACGATCCGCGTTTCGTTGACGCCTGAGCCCGGGCAATCACGCACCCAGGAGGTCATCGTGGCCCAGGAGTTATTGCAGACAACTGGCCATCGTGCCTTTACTCCGATGGTTACGGCCTGCCCGGGGTGTGGGCGTACCACTTCGGAATTCTTTCAGGAACTGGCCAAAACTGTGCAAGAGCATGTGCGCGGCAAGATGCAGGTGTGGAAGATCACTCACCCTGGTGCAGAAACCATGACCTTGGCGGTCATGGGGTGCGTGGTGAACGGACCGGGTGAGTCGCGTCACGCCAACATTGGTATTTCGCTGCCTGGCACGGGCGAGGTGCCGGTTGCGCCGGTGTTCATTGATGGTGAGAAGACGGTCACCTTGCGTGGGGAAAACATTGCCCAGGACTTCATCGCTTTGGTTGACGACTATGTAGAACGCCGGTATGCCCGTTCTCCCTACTGATGCGCTTGTCGGCTTATGTCGCTGGCTACGCGGTCATTCCCGGCGTAGTCAGTTGCTGTTCTTTGGTGTGTTGCTGCCGCTTGCTCTGTTTGTCGTTTTGGCTGTCAGGGTTTACGAACGCCAGTCTTTCTGCTTCGACATGCCGTTGTTGTATTGGATGCGAGCATTGGCCTCGCTGGATCTGGATACCTTCTTTGTCACAGTGACTGAGCAGGGTTACCGGTATGGAGTGGTTTTGACCGATGCGTCGATTGTGCTGATTTTGCTGGGGCGGCGGCGCTGGCATGCAGCTAGCTTCGCGGGATTGAGTCTTGTTGGTTCGAGGCTCTTGAATATTGGTGCCAAGCATTTCTTCCAGCGTGAGCGGCCTGATCTGTGGGAGGTCATTGTCCCGGTTCATGGTTTCAGCTTTCCCAGTGCCCACGCGATGGATTCGATGACGATGGTTGCAGTGCTGATTGCACTGTTGTGGGATGTACGCTGCCGTGGGGTGTTGATGGTATTGGGAGGGATGTTCGTTCTGCTGCTGAGTATCTCGCGTATCTATTTTGGCGTGCATTACCCTTCCGACATTCTTGGCGGTTGGAGTCTGGCGCTGGTTTGGGTGGCCGGGTTGTATTTGTTGATGTTCCGCGATGATGACCGGCCGTGCCGCTGGCGCCAGAACTGTACTCTGGGGTCTTGAGTGCGATCTACTTGCTTTTTTGCATCGCCGCGGCCGCTGCGCGTCGTGCCAACACTGTCTCGCGATGTGTGATGTAGACGTTAGCGGCAATAATGATTGATGCACCTAACACGGTGTAGCGATCCAAACGTTCCCCGAATAGCCACCACCCGAGCAGCGCAACTAGCGGCAGCTGCATGAAGCCGATTGGCTGTAATGCCGAGATTTCTCCCAGGCGTAATGCACGGGTCCACAGTAGCTGCCCAATCGTGCCAAATGTGCCGGTGGCGATTAGCCAGACCCAGTCCAGTCCTTGCGGCCAGTGCCACTGCCACAGCGCTGGCAGCAGCGATAACGGAATCCAGAACGCGTAGGTGTAGAACACCACCGTGTCTGGTGGATCAAGGTGCGAGAGTTGCTTGATTTGAATCGTAACTACTGCATTGATCAAGGCTGCGGCCAGTGCTACCAGCAAGGCTGGACTGAACGTGCTCGACCAGGGTTGTAGCAACACCAGTATGCCAGCGAAACCTGCCACCACCGCCAGCCACCGCCGCAGCCGCACGACCTCATGCAGCCACAGGACGGCCAGAATGGTCGCAAACAGTGGGGTGGAGTAGGACAGGGTGATGGCTTGTGCTAGGGGCAAATGGCCGATGGCCCAAAAGTTACACAGCATCGATACCAGGCCGATCGCGGTGCGTACCAGGTAACGTGACCCATGTTCGGTAAGTGGCAGCCGCTTGCCTGGCCCAAGTATCAATGGGAGTAGCACAAGCAGGCCGAACGCATTGCGGAAGAATGCAATTTCGGTCGTAGCTATCTGAGCTGAGGCGTAACGGATGGTAATCGCCATCATCCCAAACGAAAGCGTGCTGAAAAGCATCAGCATCGCCGCACGTAGCGGCGTCTGTGCTTGGCTCACCAGTGTGCTCCAATCAAGCGTGGTTCCGGTTCGATGGCCACACCGAAGCGTTCTTGCACTGAAGCGGCGATGCGCCGTGCCAGCGCCAGCAGCTCGGCACCGGTCGCCTCGCCGTAGTTAACCAGCACCAGTGCATGCTGTGGCGCAACTCCGGCATCGCCTTCACGCACGCCTTTCCATCCACACTGTTCGATGAGCCAAGCCGCTGACAGCTTGCTTGATGCTGGTGTCTCGCCTGGGTAGATGGGGAGTGTTGGGTAGTGTTGGCGTAACTGTTCGGCCTGTGCATGCGGCAGGTGTGGATTCTTAAAAAAGCTGCCGGCGTTGCTGAGCACATCCGGATCCGGTAGTTTGCGGCGCCGGAGATTGATCACGGCCTGGGCGATATCGCGTGGCTCTGGCAAGGTGATCTGCAGCGCCTCCAATTCTTCGGTGATCCCTGCGTAATTGAGTTTGAGTTCATGCAACAACGGGAGACGGAATTCCACTGCCACGATTAGGTAGCGATCTGGTTCCCGCTTGAATCGACTGTCGCGGTAAGCGAATCCACATTCGGATACAGGCAGTCTCACGAACTTGCCTTGGACCTGATCATAGGCCTCGACGACATGCACGAACTCGTCGACTTGCACGCCATACGCGCCGATGTTGTGAATTGAGCAGGCTCCGACGGTGCCTGGGATCAGTGCCAGGTTTTCCAGTCCGGACAGCCCCTGTTGCAGTGACCACAGAACCAAGTCATGCCAAGCCATACCTGCACCGGCGCGTACTAGTGCGTGATTGATTCGATGTTCAAGGATCGTGACGTCACGGTTGACGAAGTGCAGCACACAGTTCTCAGGATTGGCCGCGAGCAATACGTTACTGCCACTGCCAAGCACCAATACCGGTAGGCCAGCGATGTGGGGGTGCGTCAGTGCTTGCGGCAGTGCGGTCGGATGAATGATCTCCAGTAGCCAGCGTGCTTGTGCCTGGATATGGAAGGTGTTCAGGTCACGAAGTGGCACGTTGGCATGGAGGATCCAGTCAGGAGTATTGATCTGTATGCTCATAGCGTGTTTGCCTTGCCGCTGCTAGAGGCTTCGCGCCGGCGGCGGATTGCTTCCACGCATTCTCCGACCAACCTGGGGCCTTGGAATACCAGACCGGTGTAGCACTGTACCAGGCTAGCACCGGCGGCCATCTTGGCAACGGCGTCGGCACCGGAACAGATGCCGCCCACGCCGATCAAAGAAATTGTTTCAGGTAAACGGGTGCGCAGCCGGCGTAGCACTAGAGTGGATTGCCCTAGCAGGGGTGCACCGGACAGACCACCCGCTTGGCTTGCTAGCGGATGTTGTCTTAGCAATGGGCGCGTCACGGTGGTGTTGGTGGCGATCACTCCGTCCACACGCATATCGCCGAGCACACGTGCTGCTGCGTCAATGTCGCTATCGCTTAGATCTGGTGCCATCTTGATCAGCATTGGTACACGGCGGCCGTGTTGCGCTGCCAGCGCTTCTTGTGCCTCACGCAATTCTCCGATCAAGCGACGCAATGTCTGTTCCTCTTGCAGCGCTCGCAGGTCAGCGGTATTTGGCGAGGAGATGTTGACAGCGACATAGTCTGCGAGTGCATAGACCCGTTCCAGACAATGCCGATAGTCATTACCGGCCTGTTCGTTAGGAGTGTCTTTGTTCTTGCCGATGTTGATTCCGAGCAGGCCGTGGCGTCGCTTGGCGTATTCAACATTACGTACCAGTGTGTCTACGCCCAGGTTGTTAAAGCCCATTCGGTTGATGACGGCTTGCGGTTGAGTCAGGCGAAAAAGGCGTGGCTTGGGATTCCCTGGTTGTGGACGTGGGGTGGTTGTGCCGATTTCGATGAAGCCAAAGCCCAATGCGAACAGAGCGTCAATGTGAGTGCCATTTTTGTCCAGGCCAGCGGCTAAGCCGACAGGGTTGCGAAAGTTCAGACCGAAGGCTGTGGTTGGTAACGGTGTTGGATGGCGTGCCAGCAGAGGTAATGCCCCGCTGTGGTAGGCGATTTCCAGGGTGCGTAGGCTGAGGTCGTGTGCACGCTCTGCGTCGCAGGCGAATAGGAAGGGACGGAAAATGGAATACATATTGCTCAAGTTAGCGTCCCAGCAAAGGCGCATGTCCGGTACTTAAGGCTGATAGGACAGTTGCATGCTTATCTGTGACAAAGGATGCCGTGCTGCCTGTCTTAGCGTGTGGTATGGATGTGGATGCTCGGATGGTAACAGCAGGGGTGAGTCCGTGGAGTTTTTCTATGTCTGGGGTTCTGTGCGTTTCACTCAGTTGATCAGTACTGCTGAGCAGTGCTGATTGTAATGGATGTAGTGAGTTGCTTAACTTGTGCAAGGGCTGCTGAGAAGATCGGAAATGATGGATGAATTTAGGAGCTTAGGTGGATGAACCAAGCGAGACCACCGCAGAAGAGCATTAGTATCAGAAAAATTAGCGCCATCATCATGACGACTAACCAGCCAAGCACCAAGCCAACGATTGCCAGCTCATCACATTTCAATGTTTCAGGCTGACGCTGAATGTCGGCGCGTGCCATGTGGACGGTGATGATCGTGCATAGACTTCCGATGACTGGTAATAGGGTTAAGCCTAAGGATACTGGTGATCAGGCTTGCGATGGCTAAGGAGCTGGTTTTCTGCTGAGCGACGTTCATCGCGATCGAGCGTTGATTGATAAAAAGTGAAGATTTTATCACGGATCATGAGTGCCAGAAGTGCCTGAACACACTGATAGAGAGGATCAGAGGCATACGTGTCAGTTCTCCTGCGACTCACAGAGGTGCATGGGAACAAGAGCATCGAAGGCATTGATCACAGTGAGTGAGGATGAATCAATGAGTTATCGCGGATCGAGCCGTACATGTTCAGAACATGTAGTGTTACAGCCCTAGCCTATGGGGCGGGTGTCGCCGTATTCAAAACCGTGTTCATGCTTGCTTCGGATTGGCTGCGCCATCATATGGGGATCACGTGCGTGACACGCAGGAATTCTCACCCAAAGTACGCAGTACACACCTCTTGCGCGCTGCCATCCATCCGGATCTGGCCATGTTCCAGCCAAATCACCCGATTACATGTATTTAGAATTAGCTGTTTGGAGTGGCTGGCGACGACGAGAATGTTGGTTGCTTGTACAAGTTCGGACATGCGTTTTTCGGCCTTTTGCCTGAAGCCCTCGTCGCCAACCGATAACCACTCGTCCATCAGTAGTATCTCTGGGCGCAAGATGGTGGACACTGAAAATGCTAACCGCAGGTGCATGCCTGTCGAATAAGTTCGCAACGGCATGTCGATGAAATCGCCAAGTTCGGAGAATTCGATGATTTCATTCACGGTGCGGTTTATCTCGGTCTTGGTCATACCGAGCAGCGCACCACGTAGGTAGATGTTCTCTCGTCCAGTGGCTTCCGGATCCGTTCCCAGTGAAATGTCGATCAGTGACCCCGTGGTGCCTTCGATCTGTGCTTTGCCCGAGGAAGGGAAGTAGACACCATTTAACAGGCGCAGCAATGTGCTTTTCCCGGCACCATTGTGGCCGAGCAGACCAACGCGCGCTCCGTCTTGCAAAGTGAACGTCAAACCTTTTAATACACTGACTACAACGCGACCGCTTTCTTCCTTGCGTAACTGACCGCCGGTGACGACCTGGATGAGCTGCTTCTTCAGTGATCTGCTGTTTGCGTTATAGATCGGAAAATCGACACAAACGTTCTCGAATTTGATCAGAGCCATGTTGTTTTGTTAGAGCCAATAGGCGATGCGGCGCTTGTAACGGTCGTAAATCAAGGTGGCCAATATCCATCCAACGACTGCAAGCGAAATCGATATCTGCCAGTTCAAAGCAGTGGGCACAGTGCCTAATAGTGGTGCACGCACCACTTCGACGATGTGGTAAATCGGATTCAACTTAAGCAAATAGTCCGTCGTTGATGCGGGCAGGTGGGTCGGCATCCAGATGATGGGTGTCAAATAGAATGCCACCTGGGTCGAGTTAGATACGATTTGCGACAAATCGCGATACCTTGTACAGATCACGCTCAGTATTAAGGTCACCCATGCAAGATTTAACACCAGCACTAAAAAGCCGAGGATGCTCAACAACGCGGTGAGGCCAATGTGCTTCCCAACGCCGATAAAGACCAGTGGCAGAATCACAATGTTGTGTAGTACGACGATGATATTGCGCCAGATGGGTCGCATCACGTGTACGAACAGAGGGATTGGTAGCTGCTTGATGATTGCTTCTGCCGAGGTGAATGCACCGCAGCCTTCATTAATCACTGTTGAAATAAAGCCCCAGATAATGATTCCTGCTGTGAGAAACGGTAGGAATTCGGTGAGGGGTACATTGAGTATCTGACCGAAAACGAGTCCCATCGTTGCAATCATGACCACCATACTAATGGTCAGCCAAAACGGTCCGAGCACGGAACGTTGATAGCGCTGACGCACGTCTTGCCAACCGAGCAGGCCTACCAGGGGATATTTTCTGACAGCAGCAGCAATATCGGAAAGTGCGATCATGGTGGGGAAATATTTCATCATTCAATTCACTTTCACGTTTTTATTCATTTAAAAGCAGACACACGGATCAGATGTATCCACTGAACTTCTCCGGTTGCCTCACTGCGAGAATGCGCATCTGTGCCATACACTGGAGTAATGTGCCCGGATGATCACTATTTCAACTGAAATCAACCTTATTTCATGAGAAGTATTGCTGCTTAGGTGTTGTGAAAGATGTATCGATGTATTTGATATTGCGACTACATTAACCGTTCATATGCGGAGCACGCTTTACAACATTTGTGTGGTAACCCCATGAAGACACCTATACCCCACCTTCGTGCGATATAGCAGCGAGCGATGCCATGACGATGCGATACCCTTCGGAAAACAACATCTTGTTGCCAGCACGACATTATCAGTTATTCAAGAAGAACTGAATGTGCAGACTATCTCAATGGTAACTGGTGCAGCGCCCTTGGTTCATTCGATCTGGATGAAAGTGAAGTCCTCGCTAATAAGAGAACGATGTATGAAGAAGCTAGTGTCCGCTGTATCGAGTGAGCACTGACTACATTGTGACGATGACGCCTGAATTCACCGCGACTCAATGTGCTGTTACCCCGGTATCCCATCGCATGATTCAAAATCAAAGATTTATGTGTGATTCGAAAGACCAAGGCGCTGCATTGCGATTGGAGCAATGTGTGTTTTCAGCAGATTTTCAGTTGCTGTATCCGTGTGTGCATTGGTCGCTTGTAGTGTGATAGCAGAGGTCGCTGCGTGGCGTTTCTGCTGCGCAGCGTGGAGGTGAAGAGGTGTTGCACATCGGAGACGCTTTCCTTGCTTGGTCAGTGTGTTGTTATCGGTGTCCGTCATGTTGATTTATGTGACTCTGTAGCGCCTCATCACTGGTGGTCTGTCGCGGGTCATCCCGTTAAGCGCGCAGCTGGTGCTGGCTTGCCGTTCTTATCCAAATTGTAAATTGCACGTGTGTTCTTGGTCTTGGGGCTGTCCCTGGTGTCACTGTTCAATATTTCGACTGTGCTACTGAGTTTAATGTGAGGATTCGCTTGCTTAGGCGGATGCCTGATTGCGAACAGCAATTCCAGGCTGTCGTTTGTGACGTGTCAGGGTTGCACCACACTCCCCGGTCATGGAGATCCGGAGGTCCGCAGGGCCAGTCAGACAGATGTTTTCCAGAAGCTGGATAGCGCACTTTGTAATGTTGCGTGATAGTGCTGTATCCGCTCAGCCTCAGATGGTGTGGTGCCCTGTTCGCCCCAGCCGAGCAGGAGGCTGATGATATGGTTCAGCACAATGTGGCGAGCTAGGGCGATGCTCGCAGTAGCAATTGGTATGGTTGAGGCAGCCACCGGGCCTATTTCAAAATTCGGCGCTGCCGGGCGCACGTGGATAGGGGATTGCATCGCGGATGTTGCTCAGCCCGCATACGTAGACCACCAAACGTTCAAACCCCAGGCCGAAGCCAGCATGCGGCACCGAGCCGTAGCGGCGGAAATCGCGATACCACTGGTAATGTACTGGGTCAAGACCGAATTGCGCCATGCGCATATCGAGCATGTCCAAGCGTTCCTCCCGTTGGCTGCCGCCGATGATTTCGCCGATGCCCGGGGCCAGCACGTCCATGGCTGCGACAGTTTTACCGTCGTCGTTCAGTCGCATGTAAAACGCTTTGATGTGCTCGGGATAGTTCGTCACTACGACCGGGCGACCGATGTGTTCCTCAGTCAGCCAGCGTTCGTGCTCGGTTTGCAGGTCCAGGCCCCATTCAACTGGAAAATCAAACTTTTTGCCGGACTTTTCCAACAGCATGATGGCGTCTGCGTACTCAATCCGCTCGAACGGTGCGTTGATAAAAGCTTCCAGCTTGCTGATCGTGGTTTTCTCCACGCGTTCGGTGATGAACGCCAAGTCGTCGGCACGCTCTTCTAATACCGTTTTGAACAGAAACTTGAGGAACTGTTCGGCCACGTGTGCATCCTCAGCCAAATCGGCGAAGGCGATCTCTGGCTCAATCATCCAGAATTCTGCAAGATGACGGGGCGTGTGGCTATTCTCGGCGCGGAACGTCGGGCCGAAGGTGTAGACCTTGCTCAGCGCCAGTGCGTAGGCTTCGACGTTGAGCTGACCGGAGACGGTCAAGAAAGTTTCTTTGCCAAAGAAGTCATTTGAAAAGTCGATTTCACCGCTATCCGTGCGCGGCAGATTGACTAAGTCCAGTGTAGATACGCGGAACATTTGTCCGGCACCTTCCGCGTCGGAAGTGGTGATGATCGGTGTGGTAATCCAGCAGTACCCATTCTCGTGAAAAAAGCGGTGCACCGCTTGCGATAGGCAGTGGCGGATGCGGGTGACTGCACCAAACAGATTGGTGCGCGGACGCAGATGCGCCACCTCCCGCAAGAATTCCAGTGAATGTGGCTTGGGCTGGATCGGGTATGTTTCCGGATCTTCGACCCAACCGACGACCTCAATCCTCTGGGCCTGGATTTCGAACCGCTGACCCTGGCCAAGTGAGAGCACCATGGTGCCGATGACGATGATGGCGCAACCTGCAGTGAGTTTGCGTACTTCTGCTTCGTAATTGGCCAGGTGGGCTGGAATGATGACTTGGATTGCAGCGAAGCAGGAACCGTCGCTGACACTGACGAAACTGAGGCCAGCTTTGGAATCGCGCCGGGTACGCACCCAGCCACGGACTGTCACCTCACTGCCCACCGGAATTGTCCCAGAGAACATTTGCTCAACGCTGGCCACCGTCATGACACTCCACCTTAAAGTCGTAGTGAATCTTTATTTTTGAACGCGCGAGTGTATCGTGATGGCCTTGGTGCGGCGATGCGGTTGAATATGCGTTTTGGCTGAATGATCCGACCACCACGCCCTCAATATTTCGCAAGGTCTTCCGGGAAGTGCCGCCGCACTGCCGCTATACTGTGCAATTCACCTTAGAATGGCAGCAGAGTGTTTGGAGTGTCCTAATGACTGTCACCTTGACCCCCGTTGCTTTGAATCGTGTCCGTCGTTTTATCCAGCAGACTCCTGGTACGTTGGGACTGCGTTTCGGCGTCACCCGTACCGGCTGTTCCGGCTGGGGTCATTTTACTGACTTGGCGCGCGAACAGCGCGAAGGCGACAGTGTCTTCGAGCAGGACGGAGTACGGATCTTTGTTGATGCACACAGCTTGCCGTTGGTTGACGGTACCTGTATCGACTTCAGTAAACGCGGGTTGAGCGAAACATTTACCTTCGTTAATCCCAACGCCATCGTTGAATGTGGTTGTGGCGAGAGCTTCACCACGGAGATCGATAAGGCTTGATCGTTCTCTCACCGGGCCCGAATTGACCTATTTCTGCTGCGCCTGATCTGGATGTGAACCGATCAGTGTTGTATTGAGGAGCAATGCGCCTTCTTGCGGTGAGAGCAAGGAACCGCCATACTCGCGCGCCCTATGCCTGATTCCTGGCGGGGAGCCCTTGCTCCACCGGCGTTGCCGGGGAGCTGTCTGCCCTAATCAGGGCCACATCCGAAAGGTCACTAAAAAATGAGCCGTCATTACGAAATTGTGCTATTGGTCCATCCGGACCAGAGCGAACAGGTTCAGGCCATGCTCGAGCGCTATAAGTCGCTGATCGAGAACGGCCAAGGCAAGATTCATCGCTTGGAAGACTGGGGGCGCCGCCAGTTGGCCTATCCCATTCAGAACCTAGTCAAGGCGCACTATCTCATGATGAACATTGAGGTTGGTCAGCCTGTCTTGAATGAGCTGACCGATTTATTCCGTTTTAACGATGCGATTTTGCGTCACTTGGTGATTAAACGCAGTGGCCCGGATACCGAGCAGTCGCTGATCATGAAGAGCAAGGACGACAAAGGCGACAAGCCTGAGCGCCGCCGCCGTGACGACGATGAAAGTGGTGAGGTCGCCATATCCAATGACAATGATAACGATGGCGGCAACGCCGAAGCTGCTTAAGGAGCGCCCGTCATGTCCAAGTTCTTCCGCCGCCGCAAATTCTGCAAATTCACTGCCGAGGGCGTGAAAGAGATCGACTATAAAGATCTCAATACGTTGCGCCAGTATTTGACTGAAAATGGCAGAATCGTGCCAAGTCGTGTGACCGGTACAAAGTCGAAATACCAGCGTCAATTGACGACCGCAGTGAAACGTGCGCGTTTCCTTGCGTTGATTCCGTATACCGATAACCATGATATTTAGATGATGAGGGGTGTCTGAGCGTGGGACGCTGGTCCTCCCTGGCCGTGCTTCCGACGTGAAACACCCTGAAATATCGATATCTTTCCCGTCCTATTCGGACAGCATACGTTGCGTCGTTTCAGCTCCTGGCGCTAACGAATAACGGAACACGATGATGGAACTGATTTTGCTACAAAAAGTGGCCAACTTAGGTAGCTTGGGTGACAAAGTCACTGTCAAGTCAGGTTATGGCCGCAACTTCTTGATCCCACAAGGTAAGGCTGTCCCTGCGACGGAAGCCAATGTGGCTGCCTTTCAGGCGAAGCGTGCTGAGTATGAAGCCAAAGCCAAGTCTCAGCTGGATCAGGCTCAGGCGCGTGCCGCCAAGTTTGAGGGGGCCAGCGTGACTATTTCTGCCCATGCCTCTACCGAGGGCAAGTTGTATGGTTCGGTGGGGCCTCGCGACATCGCCGAAGCGTTCACTTCCGCGGGCTTACCGCTTGAAAAGAACGAGGTCATTCTTGGCGATGGTGCTTTCCGTTTGATCGGCGAGTACGAGGTGCTGCTACACCTGCACGCTGATGTTGAAAGTACTGTCAAGGTGATTGTTCAGGCTGGGACCTGATTAGGGTTGCCTCCATCGTGTCTGACGGGCGCTTCAAAGCGCCCGTCGCATTTTTCGTTGTTGTCCCCGTGTTCTATCTGCGGCGGCTATACTCCGCTCACTTTTATCGGTGTGGTGGTCGTGCAGCTGCGGCGCATGATCCCCTGGGAACCCATTTCCCCCGGAACTCCTTACGTTTGGGCGCTGTCAACCCGTTGCGCCTGGAACCTTCAGCCTATGCGCCTGTCCACGATCAAGCTGTCCGGTTTCAAATCGTTTGTCGATCCCACCACGCTTCATCTGCCTACCAACATGACTGGTATCGTTGGTCCGAATGGCTGCGGCAAGTCCAACATTATCGACGCCGTGCGTTGGGTGATGGGCGAAAGCTCGGCAAGCCGGTTGCGCGGAGATTCGCTGACCGACGTGATTTTTTCCGGGTCTTCGGCGCGTAAACCGGTAGCACAGGCCACAGTCGAGCTGATCTTCGACAACAGCGACCACACGATCAGTGGGGAATTCGCGGCGTTCAACGAAATTTCGGTCAAACGTACCGTCAGCCGTGATGGCTCCAGTGCCTACTCCCTTAACGGCACCAAGTGCCGCCGCCGCGATATTACCGACTTGTTCCTGGGGACTGGTTTGGGGCCGCGCAGCTACTCCATCATTGAGCAGGGCATGATCAGCCAGATCATTGAAGCGCGCCCTGAAGATCTGCGTATCTATCTTGAGGAAGCCGCAGGTATCTCCAAATACAAAGAACGGCGCAAAGAGACCGAGAGCCGGATCCGTCATACCCGAGAGAATCTGGATCGCCTTAACGATTTGCGTGAGGAGATCGGTAAGCAGCTCGAACACCTCAAGCGCCAGGCCCGTCAGGCTGAGCAGTATCAGGCACTGCAAGAAGAGCGACGTGGCAAAGATGCACAGTGGAAGGCATTGGAGTTTCGTGATTTGGACAGACGTCTGCATGTCTTGCGTCAGACATCACTCCAGGAGGAGACCCGGTTGCAGCAGTTGCTCGCTGAGCAACGCGAGGCTGAGATGCGGATCGAGACCTCGCGTGTGCGTCGAGAAGAGTCTGCGGAAGCGTTGGCGACTGCACAGGCCGATGTCTATCAAGTGGGTGCCACACTGGCCCGCATTGAACAACAGATTCAGCATCAGCGCGAGATGTCACAGCGTTTGCATAAAGCACGCGATGAAGCACAGCACCAACTCATCGAGCTGACGCGCCACATGGGGGACGATGTCGCCAGATTGGCCGTGTTACGTGAGGCGGTCGCAAGCAACGAGCCCCAGTTACAGGTGTTGCACGAGCAAAACGAATTCAAACAGGACGCCCTGCGCGAGGCTGAGACTGCACTGACAGATTGGCAGCAGCGTTGGGACATGCACAACCGGGATACCAGTGAGGCATCGCGTGCCGGTGAGGTCGAGCGCACCCGTGTCGATTATCTTGACCGTCAGGCCTTGGATGCTGAGCGGCGGCGTGAGGTACTGTTCGCGGAACGTGCTGGGCTCGATCTGGACGCATTGGCCGAAGCGTTTGAGCAGATCGAAGTGCATTACGAGACCCAGAAAGCAGCACTGGACGGGCTTAACGACCAAGTCGAACAGCGTAAACAGACAGTGGCTGAGGTACAGCACCAGCAGCGCACCGCTCAGACTGAACTAGCCGATGTTCGCAAACAAGCCCAAACTGCGCGAGGCCGCTTGTCTTCATTGGAGACACTACAACAGGCCGCGCTTGGCCAGGAACAGGGGGCGGCCATGACGTGGTTGCAGGCGCATGGATTGGATGCAGCCGCGCGCGTGGGAGAGCGTATTCGTGTCGAGAGCGGCTGGGAGAACGCCCTTGAAAGCGCCCTTGGTCCGTTGATCGAAGGCGTCCTTGTTGACGATCCGGGGACTTTGATTGAGGCATTGCACGCACTGCGTGAAGGTCACATCGCCTTGGTGGCTGACACGGATACAGCTATGCATGTCGCCCCGACATCGCTGGCGGCTAAAGTCAAGGGACCTATGGCGATCCGCCGTTTGCTCACGCATCTGCACGGTGCTGAGGATTTGGCGGCTGCGCGGGCCCTGCAAGCACACCTGGGTGAGGGCGATTGGGTGATCACCCGCAACGGTGAATGCTTGGGTAAAGGTTGGGTCCGGGTGTCGCGTTCGGGGGCGACTGAGCAAGGCGCATTGCTGCGGGAGCGCGAGATCCAAGCGCTGCGCGTGCAGATCGAGACGCTGCAAGAGCGCGAAGCCGAGTTAGAACATCGTCTGGCAGGTTTCCGCGACCACTTGTTGATGGCGGAGCAGCACCGCGAAGATGCACAGCGGCAACTGTACATTGCGCATCGTGGTGTCTCCGAATTGGCCGGTCAGCGACAGGCCCAACGCGGCAAACTGGAGGCGGCGCGAGGCCGTATCCAGCACATTGAAGCCGAAATCGCCCAATTGTTTGAGACGTTGGACGCCAGCTGTGACCAAGCGCGTGCTGCGCGCGCCAAACTTGATGACGCAGTGACCCGCATGTGTGATTTGGAGGGGCGGCGTCAGGCTCTGGATGCTGAGCGCCACCAGCTCAACGAGACCCGTGACCAGGCGCGTGAAGCGGCACGCAACGTGCGTGATGCGATGCATGCGTTGGCGTTGACCTTAGAGTCCCAACGTACCCAAATGGTGTCATTGAGCCAGACATTGGAGCGTATGGATAGCCAGCGAGGCCAGCTCGACGCACGCTTGGAGGAACTGATGACCCAACTCAGTGAAGGTGACTCGCCAGTAGAGGTGCTGGAGCAGCAACATCAGGCGGCCCTGAGCGAGCGGATACGCACCGAGCGCCTTTTGATCGAGGCACGCACCCGGCTTGATGGCATTGACACCGAATTGCGCCAGTTCGAGCAAACCCGCCAGCAACGCGATGAGCAGGCCCTGGCACAGCGCGAGCGTATGTCTCAATGTCGGCTCGATCAACAGGCGCTGGCATTCAGCGCTGAGCAGCGCCAGGCGGCGGTGGAGAAAGCCGGTTTCGTGTTACAGGACGTCGTCGATGGACTCCCTGAGGCAGCTAACCCGGCGGAGTGGGAGGTGGCGATAGACCAACTGGATATAAGCATACGCCGTTTGGAGCCGGTCAATCTGGCGGCGATTCACGAGTACAACGAGGCCGCGCAGCGCGTGGAGTACCTGGAAGCGCAGCATGCCGACCTGACGGTTGCACTGCAAACACTGGAGGAGGCCATCTCCAAAATCGACCGAGAAACCCGTGGCCGCTTTAAGGAGACTTTCGATCGTGTCAATGCCGGTTTGCAGGCACTGTATCCCCGTTTGTTCGGTGGTGGTCATGCTTATCTGGAGTTAACCAGTGAAGATCTGCTCGACACCGGTGTGGCGATCATGGCACGGCCCCCAGGCAAGCGCGTCTCCAACATTTCGTTACTGTCCGGCGGCGAAAAGGCGATGACAGCAGTCGCACTCGTGTTTGCCATCTTCCAGCTCAACCCGGCGCCGTTCTGCCTGCTCGATGAGGTGGATGCCCCCCTAGACGAAGCCAATGTGGGGCGCCTGGCCAGCATGGTGAAGGAGATGAGTGAGAAAGTGCAGTTCCTTTTCGTCAGTCACAACAAGGCGACGATGGAAGCTGCGCAGCAACTCTCCGGCGTTACGATGCGTGAACCCGGTGTGAGCCGCCTGGTCAGCGTCGACTTGGCCGAAGCTGCCCGTTTGGTGGACGGACGCTGACGTGCCATGCTTGTGCCGATAAGATGCTGGGTAAGCGCATCGCTGGAGGGATACTGAATGTCTGACATCACCCTGTTGCGCATTGGGATCGCGATTGTAGGAATGCTGTTCGTTGCGGCTATCTTCCTGTTCAGTAGGCCCAAGACATCGGCTCAGGGAGCTCGGATGAAACCAGAGGAGCCGCTACGCGAACGGCGTGAGCCAATGATATCTACCGAGGCGGACACCTCCTCGCCCGGAGGGCTGGATGAGGAAAATGTGCCGGTTCTGCAGGAGGAAATAAGTCCTGCGGCCACTAAACCTGGGGATGCTGAATTGGGTAAGCGGCCCAGCCAGGACTTTGACAAGATCATCCTGCTGTTCGTTGCGGCGAAGGCAGAGCAAGTGCTCCGCGGCGAGGACATTGTGGTGGCCGCGGAGAAAACCGGGATGATCTTCGGATACATGAATGTATTTCACCGTTTGGTTGAGGGCTATCCGGAGCGTGGGCCGATCTTCAGCATGGCGAGCATTCTGAAACCTGGCAGTTTCGATATGGCCCACATCCGCGAGATGCAGATCCCGGCGATTTCATTTTTCTTGACGTTGCCGGCACCAATGACCGCACTCGATGCCTGGGAGAAAATGCTGCCTACCGTGCAGCGTATGGCCGAGCTGCTCGATGGTGTGGTGTTGGATGAAAGCCGTAATGCACTGAGCCGCCAGCGCATTGCCCACATCCGTGACGAACTGCGTGCCTACGACCGCCAACATCAAGCGCCTCCATTGACCAAGGGTTCACGCTGGTAAACAAAGGTAAACAAAGCTCGACGTGGAGTCGTCGTCTTGTACGCATCCGCGATGCACTGTATGTCAGAGACCACCAGCACCAGGCACTTCATGATGACTCTCTCGCATGGGTGAACATGAGGAGGTCTGGTTGTCATACCGGCTATCGTGAGATGGACGGAGCGCAACGTATCCTCCCTATGTCTCATCAGCCGGATCACTCAGGCTTCTGTGTTGCTTGAATGCAGAGGCATTGCCTTGCTTGGTCAGATGATTGCCTTGGTTAAGTGATCAAGCGTGCAGTCATCAATCTGCCGTTCGGGGCAGCGGTTATCCGTTTTACCTCGCAGGCATCATCGGCGTTAACCCAACATGGGGTGTGTTGTGGATGCGGACGCAGCGACCATCGCCTCAAAGCTTGGACAGTCATGCACTTACTGCGCTACATCGGCCTGGCACTGCTCCAGGCGGGCGCGGCTCTTACCCCTGAAGGCGGTCGTATCGCACTGATTTTTTGAAGCTCCTCGTGCAATCTTTCTCGAATCACCGTTGGTCCGCTGTACTGCTGCATCGTGACCTTCAAGGCCTGATTGGCAAGCACGCTATCAAAGCGTTTCCTGGTGATTGACTCCTTGCACAGGGATCAAGGGGAATGACACCGTGGTGGGGGCGCAACACAGTGCTGAATGCATAGAGTGTTTTGGGCAGATCATCCCGGGAACGGTGGGTGCCTGAGTCCCCAATTCCTTTTTGTGTGCCCTGACTGCGTCGGAGTGCCTTCACGATCATGACCTTGACCGCTGTATCTTTCCATGTCTGAAAGTAGGCGCATCGCATCGAACAGGCCTTGGAACATCTCTCGCTGACCTGATCGGGCAAGCGTTTGAGGAGCAGGTGCCATGTGCCCAGCTCAGCAGGCAGGTTATCTCAGAGAAGGCCCTGTACATCCAATCTACAATCTTGTTTCGATAAAACGGTAGGTGGTATCGCGGTACTTGGTATCGCCCGCCTTGCCCAGACCATGCGGTTGTATTTAGGTCCATTGCCCTTGCTGTCAGTCTGCGTCAGAGACTGATGGCCTGATGCCGTCATAGCACCCCCTGCTTGAAGGCGATACTTGACCCATGCTCCCGGTAACGGGTTGAACGGATATAGAGTGCAGTGAGAGAGAAACCGTCCTTGCGAGTGACCATCCGGAGCGTTGCGGTCTTTGAGGTGCCGTAAAAGAACGCTGCTATACAATCATTGCCTGTTAAAAGGTTACTTAATTCCGCCGCGATGATCCCCCTGGATCCTGCCCAGCGTGCCGCCGAGTTGCGTCGTCGCCTTGACGAGGCCAGCTATCACTACCACGTACTCGATCAGCCTCGAATCCCGGACGTTGACTACGACCGGATGCTGCGTGAGCTGGATGCGCTCGAAGCAGCCTATCCAGAGGTGGCGACTCCTGATTCACCAACCCAACGTGTTGGTCACACTGTTGTCAGCGCGTTTGCCGAAGTGCGCCATGCCGTGCCGATGCTGTCCCTGGGCAATGCGTTCAACGATGAGGAAGTGACTGAGTTCGTGCGCCGTATTACCGGGCGTCTGGGGGGAACGGCGCCTGCGTTTTCGGCCGAGCCTAAGCTCGATGGCTTGGCGATCAGCCTGCGCTACGAGAACGGTGTGTTCATCCAGGGGGCCACCCGCGGCGATGGCACCACGGGCGAAGATGTCACGGCCAACCTGCGTACCGTGCGTGCTATCCCGTTGCGCTTGCAAGGTGACCGCTGGCCGCGTGTGTTGGAGGTGCGCGGTGAGGTGTATATGCCGCGTCCTGACTTCGATGCCTACAACATTCAGGCCCGTCTGCACGGGTGGAAGGTGCTGGCCAACCCGCGCAATGGTGCGGCAGGCTCGTTGCGGCAGCTCGATCCAAAAGTCACCGCGCAGCGCCCACTGAGCTTCTATGTCTATGGTGTGGGCGAAGTAGCTGACGCCACACCATTTAGCCGCCACTCGGAGATGTTGGCACACCTGCGTGCGTGGGGGTTTCCGGTCTCCTCACTGGTGGAGTTGGTGTACGGCAGTGAGGGGCTACTCGATTATTACCGCCGTATGGGCGCCATACGCGATACGTTGCCGTTTGATATCGATGGTGTGGTCTATAAGCTCGACGATTTGGCTGGTCAGCGCGACATGGGTTTTGTCGCGCGTGCCCCGCGTTGGGCGATTGCCCACAAATTCCCGGCCCAGGAACAAGCGACCACCGTCGAGGCGATCGAGATCCAGATCGGCCGCACGGGCGCGGCGACCCCCGTGGCACGACTGACGCCGGTACAGGTGGCTGGGGTCACCGTCACCAGCGCCACACTGCATAACGCAGACCAGATCGCGCGCTTGGATGTGCGCATCGGTGACACCGTGATGGTGCGCCGTGCCGGCGATGTGATTCCTGAGGTGGTTGGAGTCATGGCCGAGAACCGTCTTCCCGATGCTGCAGAGTGGCGCATGCCCGTGGCGTGTCCAGTATGTGGTTCGGAGATTGTCCGCGAGGCAGGCGCAGCGGTATGGCGTTGCTCCGGTGAACTGGCCTGCCCGGCACAACGCAAAGAGGCCATCCGCCATTTCGTCTCGCGCCGTGCGATGGATGTGGAAGGACTTGGTGGGAAGTTCATTGAGTTGCTGGTTGATGCCAACGTTGTACACGGCGTGGCCGACCTGTATCACCTGAACTTGGATCAACTGCTGCGGTTGCGTTTGGTGACGAGTGCCGAAACGCCGCACACGTTTTTGCGCGCAGCGCGCGAGCATGTGGCGGGCGTGCATTACCAGCAGTTGGAAGAGGTGCTGCGTGAGCTGGGCGTGGATTTGTCCGGTCACGACGCGGTGCCGCAGTACTGGCAGGTCGAGGTGTTGCGTGCCCAATGGCCGCACTTCGATTGGAACCGCAGCAAGATTGCGACGAAGTGGGCGGAGAATTTGATCGCGGCGATTGATCGGTCACGTGAGACCACCTTGGAGCGCTTTCTGTTTGCGCTTGGCATCGAGCATGTCGGCGAAAGCACAGCGAAGGCGCTGGCGCAGTGGTTCGGAGACCTGTCACTGATTCGTCAGTTGCCGTGGCCATTGTTCAAGTGCGTGCCGGATATCGGTGCCGAGGTGGCACGTGCGATCGGCCACTTTATGGACCAGCCTGCCAACCAGCAGGCGATCGACGACCTGTTGGCGCGTGGCGTGCGTATCACCGATATGCACCCGCCCTCCTCGAAGTTGCGCGATGCACTGACCCTGGCCAACGTGTTGCAGCACTTGGACATTCCCAAGATCACCCCACTACGCGCGGTTCAGTTGACCGCGATCGCACCCTCGCTGCCATTGTTGACCGAGACCAGTCTCGATGTGCTGGTTCAGGCGGGTGTGCCGCAGGCCGTTGCTCAATCGTTGACCGATTGGTTTCAGTGTCCTGGGAACGTGCCGTTGGTCGCGCGCGTACAACGCCTGTGTGACGCATTACTGGCGCGATTGCCAGTGGCGGATATTGCTCGGATTGGCCCGCTCGACGGCCAGAGCGTGGTACTGACGGGGACATTAGCGTCACTGACCCGCGAAGCCGCCCGTGCGCGGCTAGAGATGTTGGGAGCCAGGATGGCCAGCAGCGTGTCGCAGAAAACGAGCTTCGTCGTTGCTGGAGAAGGGGCCGGTTCCAAACTCGACAAAGCTCGGGCCTTACACGTGGAAATCTGGGATGAACTCCGTCTGCTCGCCTTTCTGGAGAAACATGGTGAGCACTAGAGCGACAGATATGAAAACGGCACTTTTGGAGTGGCGGGTGGCTGCGCCTGGGGATGAGCCCGTCCTGGTGGCAATGATGCGCCGTTTTTATGTTGAGGATGCGATTGCGTTTGACGCGGCCCGTCCTTTGGGTGCTTTGCGTACTCTCCTGGCCGATCCTGGATTAGGCGAGGTGCTGTTGTGGCTGGCTCCAGATGGCGAGGTCGTCGGCTATGCGGTGTTGACGCTGTGTTTCAGTGTCGAGGTGGGAGGGCACTATGTATGGCTTGACGGGCTCTACCTGGAACCGGCTGTCCGTGGGCATGGTTGGGGCCATCAAGCCCTCGCTCATGTGGAGGCACGGGTAAAGGCACTCGGTTTCGATCTGCTGCGGATGGAGGTGAGCCACCATAACAAGGGCGCCAAGCAGTTGTACCTGGAGTTCGGGTACTGCGATGACAAATGCGACCTGCTCAGCCGTCGTTTGAGCGAGAGATGTCGATGACGCCCATGGAAACCCTGCGGCTGCGCGCCCGGCTGAACGCAGCGATCCGACGCTTTTTTACAGACCGTGATGTATTGGAAGTGGAGACACCGCTCCTGTCAGCGGCCGGCAATACCGAGCCGAATATCGAGAGCTTTCATACCTGCTTTATTGGTCATCGTGATGCTGGGGCAGCGCAACGTTGGCTGCGTACCTCGCCGGAATATCCCTTGAAACGCCTGCTCGCTGCCGGTGTGGGCGATTGCTACGAACTGGGGCGGGTATTCCGCAATGGGGAGGCGGGCGGGCGTCATAATCCCGAGTTCACCATGCTGGAGTGGTATCGGGTGGGTTGGGATCACCGCCGCCTGGCTGAGGAAACCACCGCGTTGGTCCGTGAAGCGCTGGCTCTGGTGGAACGCAAGGCGGCGTTGCATGTCACCACGTATCGCCAGATGTTCCTTGACATGCTCGGAGTCGATCCGATGCTGGCGCCGGAGACAGTACTGCGCCACGCCCTGGACGCGGTGGAGATCGATCCGGATGGATTGGGCCGTGACGATTGGCTCGACCTGCTGATGACGCACCGTATCCAGCCGGCTTTCCCTGCTGACCGCATCACGGTGGTCCACGACTGGCCGGCCACACAGTGTGCGTTGGCGCGGATCCGTTCCAGCGATCCGCCGGTGGCCGAGCGTTTCGAGCTATACCTGGGCGTCTACGAGATCGCGAACGGTTACCACGAACTTAACGACGCCGCTGAGCAGCGCCGCCGGTTTCAACAGGATAATCGTGTCCGTGCCGTACGCGGGTTGCCACAGATCCCGCTTGACGAACATCTGTTGGATGTGTTGTCTCGGCTTCCGGATTGTGCTGGGGTAGCGGTTGGTGTGGACCGATTACTGATGGCCATGTGTGAAACCGCAAGTATTGCCGACGTGTTGGCGTTTGCGTTCATGTCTGCTTAGCTTGCGTTGCATGTCTGCTGGCGGGTTGATACCGTCCCCGGTGAGGCGTATGAGCGCCGGGCTGTGGAATCCTGATCTGCGCGGGTGCCGCTTGACTTGGACGTTTGTCCAAAATGCGAATTCTGATTGATTTCTTTATGGCCCCAATCGTTGGATTCCCATGTATCAGCAAGCAGATTTTTCCCCAGACCGTGCATGCTATCAAGAGGAGTCTCTTCCTATGTGCACTTGGAAGTGTTCCCTGGTTTGGAATGGCTGCTGATCGTGACGAGGCACTTCCTACAGTCGTGCGCTGCGAGTCGTATGATCAGAAATGGGTGCATTGCGCCATGTTAACGGATCATGGCGTGCAACTGGTGCGCCAGCTGTCCTGGAGCCGTTGTGCGCGCGGCAGCGGCTGGGATGTGGACCCTGAGGGCGTTTGGGTAGCGCAGGGTTGCCGGGCGGAGTTTGTGCCGTTGTCTGCTAATCGCCTGGTTCCGGTGCGGCGGGTACTACGCTGTGTCTCTGATGGCCCGGTGGTCAGTTGTCCGGTGACGCTGCATGGTGTACCCGTCCGGTTGCTGCGTCAGTTATCCCTGTTTCCCTGCAAGGAAAATCTTACCTGGGGTAGAAAGCATCATGAGATTTGGGTGTCCAGTGGCTGCAAGGGCGAGTTTGAACTTGGTGCTGAAGACGGATCTGGGTTCGTTGATATGCCGTGGCGATTGGTGTGTGAGTCCAAGAAGCATCAACGCATGACCTGCGGGACATCGGCCCACGAGGTGAGTTTATTCCGGCAGATCTCTGTCACACCTTGCGAACAAGATCGTAATTGGGGTTGGGATGCCGATCACATCTGGGTGGATGGGGGCTGCCGCGCCGAATTTCTGGTGCACTGAAGCGGTGATCGTGAATGCACCGTGCTGCTGCAAGACACCTACGGGCACGATCACCCACTCAGCATGCTGGTATCGGGCATAAGCGGCTTTCCCCTTCCACAGCAAGCACCGTGAATGCGTTTAGCGGTTGCGTACAATGCGTCAATGTACGTTCCGACCGCCATTGATGATGCGCCTTACGATCAGGTCCGCCCCATTCTTTGGACGGGCGAGGTCTTGAAATTACTTGACCAGCGCAAATTGCCGTTTGCGATCGAGTATGTGCAGTGCCACAGCAGTGCGGAGGTCACGCAGGCGATTCGCGCGCTGATCGTGCGTGGCGCACCGGCGATTGGCATTGTTGCAGGTTGGGGCGCGGTGCTGGCGGCGCGTGAGATCGAGGCGGCTGATGGCATTGAAGCACTCCGGAAGCTGGAACCAGCGTTCCAAAGTCTGCATGCGGCACGCCCAACGGCGGTCAACCTGGCCTGGGTGTTGGCGCGGATGCGCCGGACGTTAGCCGCCGCTCGTTCTGATTGGCGCGAGGTGCTGGCGTGTGAGGCGGCGGCCATTGCTGAGGAAGACCTCGCTGCTAACCGTCGCATGGGGGCGCTCGGTGCAGCACTGATTCCATCCGGCAGTGGTGTGCTGACCCATTGCAATACTGGCTCGTTGGCGACGGCAGGTTTCGGTACGGCCTTGGGTGTGATCCGCGCTGGCGTGGCTCAGGGACGCATCGCACGCGTGTTTGCCGGAGAGACCCGTCCGTGGTTGCAGGGCGCGCGTTTAACGGTGTGGGAACTGCAACAGGACGGGATCGACGCCACCTTGATTGCCGACTCGGCTGCCGCGTACCTGATGCAGTCTGGTCTGGTGCAATGGGTCGTTGTTGGCGCGGATCGGATCTGTGCCAATGGTGATACCGCCAACAAAATTGGGACTTATCAACTGGCCATCGCTGCACGCTACCACGGTGTGAAGTTCATGGTGGTTGCTTCGTCTGTGGCCGTGGACATGGAGACCGCCGCCGGAGAGGCGATCGAGATCGAACAACGTGATGCGGGGGAATTGCTTGGAGTGAGTGGTGTGCGCACCGTGGCCGAGGGCATTAACGCTTGGAATCCGGTGTTCGACGTCACACCGGGTGCCCTGATTGACGCGATTGTGACCGAGCGTGGCGTGATTCACTCCCCGGATACTGTACGGATGCGGACGGCCTTTCTGAGCTGAATTGACCTGCTGACATGTTGCCGGTATCCCCACCTCTCCACATTCCCACAAGTGTTTGTTTCTTTGGGATAAGCACCCGCCTCCACAGTGCCTTCATGATAGAATCTCCGGATTAAATCGAACCCTGGCGATACTAGTTTGGCAGCCCCAACAGCGGTTGCTTGCGAGCTTGTAGCGCCTCTTTACATGACGGGACCCGCATGGCAGACACCGCCAAGGAAATCATCAAGGTCAATCTGGAAGACGAGATGCGCAAGAGCTATCTCGATTATGCGATGAGCGTTATCGTGGGCCGTGCGCTTCCCGATGCCCGTGATGGTATGAAGCCCGTACATCGCCGTGTGCTGTACGCCATGAATGAACTCGGTGCCCACAGCAACAAGGCTTACTTCAAATCAGCACGTATCGTCGGTGATGTGATTGGTAAGTACCATCCTCATGGCGATCAGTCGGTGTACGACACGCTGGTACGCATGGCGCAGCTATTCTCGTTGCGTTATTTGCTGGTAGAGGGCCAGGGTAACTTTGGTTCGGTCGACGGCGATCCTCCTGCGGCGATGCGTTACACCGAGTCGCGCATGTCGCGGATCAGCCATGATCTGATGGCCGACATCGATAAGGAGACTGTCGACTTTCAGCTCAATTACGACGAAAAGGAATTGGAACCCACGGTCATGCCGACCCGGTTCCCGAATCTGTTGGTCAATGGATCGTCCGGCATTGCCGTGGGGATGGCCACCAACATCCCGCCGCATAACTTGGTCGAATCGATCAATGCTTGTATTGCGCTAATCGATACTCCTGAATTAGATGTCGATGGGTTGATGGAATACATCCCCGGCCCGGATTTCCCGACCGCGGGGATCATCAACGGCACGGCTGGTATTGTCGCCGGTTACCGTACTGGCCGTGGCCGCGTCCGCATGCGTGCCAAGGCCGACATTGAACTGACCGACCATGGCCGTGAAGCCATCGTCGTCACCGAGATTCCTTACCAGGTCAATAAAGCACGTTTGATCGAAAAGATCGCTGAGTTGGTGAAGGAAAAGAAGATCGATGGCATCAGCGAATTGCGTGACGAGTCCGACAAGGACGGCATGCGTATCTATATCGAAGTCAAGCGCGGGGAGTCGGCCGAGGTTGTACTGAACAACCTGTACCAGCAGACCCAGATGGAGTCGGTATTCGGTATCAATATGGTGGCATTGGTTGACGGCCGCCCACAGCTGCTGAATCTCAAGCAGATACTGGAAGCATTCATCCGTCACCGCCGCGAAGTTGTCACCCGCCGCACCATGTTCGAATTGCGCAAGGCCCGCGCCCGTGCGCACGTGCTGGAAGGGTTGACGGTGGCGCTGGCCAACATCGACGAGATGATTGAGCTGATCAAAACCTCGACGAACCCACAAGAGGCAAAAGAGCGCATGCTTGCCAAAGCTTGGGCGCCCGGTTTGGTAGGCACATTGCTGAGTGCGTCAGGTGTTGAAGCATCACAGCCCGAGGATCTGCCAAAAGGCGTGGGGCTGATCGGCGAGCGTTATCAACTGACCGAAGTCCAAGTACAGCAGATTTTGGAAATGCGCCTGCACCGCCTGACTGGGCTGGAACAGGACAAACTTGCCGAAGAGTACCAACAGTTGCTGGAGATCATTACCGGCCTGATCCGGATTTTGGAGAACCCGGATGTTCTGTTGCAGGTGATTCGCGACGAGCTCCTCAAGGTACGCGAAGAATATGGTGATGTGCGCCGCACCGAGATCCGCCACAGCGAGGAAGATCTGGATATCCTCGACCTGATTGCACCGGAGGACGTGGTGGTGACCCTCTCGCATGCCGGCTATGCCAAGCGTCAGCCCGTCTCGGCCTACCGCGCCCAGAAGCGGGGTGGTCGCGGCCGTGCGGCGGTGACGACTAAAGAAGAAGATTTCATCGACCATTTCTGGCTGGTCAACACCCACGACACCCTGTTGACCTTCACCAGCACCGGCAAGGTGTTTTGGCTTTCGGTGTACCAACTGCCAGAAGCTGGCTCGAACGCGCGTGGTCGCCCCATCGTTAACTGGATTCCATTGGAGCCGGGTGAAAAGGTGCAGGCGGTACTCCCAGTGCGCGAGTACGCCGAGGGCCGTTACGTGTTTTTTGCGACTCGCCAGGGCACGGTCAAGAAGACCCCGCTGAGTGAGTTTGCATTCCGTTTGGCACGCGGCAAGATGGCGATCAAGCTCAATGAGGGTGATGCCCTGATTGGTGTTGCGCTGACCGATGGCGATCGTGACGTGCTCCTCTTTGCCTCCAATGGCAAGACCGTGCGTTTCAGCGAGAACACAGTGCGTTCGATGGGCCGCACGGCCACGGGCGTGCGCGGTATCAAACTGACCGAAGGTGAAGAGGTGGTCAGCCTCATCGTTGCCGAACCAGCGAGTGGTTCCGATGTGATCGAAGACGTAGATGAGGGCGGTGAGGATGGCATGCAGACCTCGAGCGATGCTGAGGTTACAGAGAGCGATTCCGGTCACGCGGACAGCCTGTGTATCTTGACAGCCACTGAAAACGGCTATGGCAAATGCACTCCGTTGGTTCAGTACCCGCGTAAAGGCCGCGGAACCCAAGGGGTGATTGGTATCCAGACGACAGAGCGCAACGGCCGCTTGGTTGCGGCAGTGCTATTAGGTGTATCCGACGAAGTCCTGTTGATTTCTGATGGTGGCACGCTAGTGCGTACCCGCGGTTCGGAGATTTCGCGCGTCGGCCGCAATACCCAAGGTGTCACTCTGATTCGCTTGTCCAAGGGTGAGAAGCTTCAGGCCGTCGAACGCTTGGATGCGTCGTTGAGTATGCCGGACGACACAGATGAGGATGCCGTGACCGTTCACCCCGGTGGGCAGATAACACCGCCCGGATCTGAACACGAGGTCCATTGAAGTCCATGAGGACACCGGCATGTGCCGGTGTCCTGAGCCCCGCTACTCACGTTCTAGCGGGCTTACCAATGTAGTTTGTGTGCCGGACGTCGATTGTTGTCACAGCTCTATGCGATGCATGGATGTTACAGTCCTGGCGCTGCGTGCATGGTGCCTGCCCCTGCGTCCAGCGTCTGATATCACGATGCCAAGGACAATCGCTATGCCCTCCTGCAGGGACCTCTGGTCCGCACTGTTTATCGTCATCATGACGGCTTCGTTTGGCGTCATCCCCGCCTTTGCTGGCTATCGCACGCCCCCCGAGCACGTACTCAAGGTGCTGAAGGCGCCACTGACGCCAATCCCTGTCCCTGGCGTCGATCCGACCGGTCGCCGTCTGTTGCTGACGACTCAGCAGACCTATCCTTCGATCACCCGCGTTGCCCAGCCCTACTTGAAACTGGCCGGTGTGCGTGTGGAACCCCATAACCGCAGCCGTCACGACACCCCGGGCGGCTACGGGATTCCATCCTGCGCCGCTGCCTTCACCTTGGTGGAGATTGCCAGCGCTCGAGAGACTCAGGTCCATTTACCTGCTGGGGCCTGCCCTGGCATGGCATTGTGGTCGCCGGATGGCCAGCGCTTCGCCTTCCAGAATGTTGCGTCGGATTCAGTTGAACTGTGGATCGGTGATGCTGCGACCGGCCAAGTACGTCAAGTGCCCGATGTGCGTCTCAACCCGATCTTCGGTAATACCGTGCAATGGCTGGGCGGCAGTCGCCAGCTCCTTGTCAAGCTCGTGCCCGCGCATCAGGGATTGCCACCGGCCAACAATGCTGTCACCGCTGGTCCGGATGTTCAGGAGGCACTCGGCGGCACAGGCGAGAGCAGCACCTACGAGACGCGCGATACCCTCGCCAGTGCTTACGATGATGCCTTGTTCGCCTACTACGGCGCTTCGCAGCTGGCGGTAGTTGATGTCGCAGCGGGTGTGCTACGTCCGGTCGGTGTTCCGGCGTTGTACGACGATGTCAAAGCTGCCCCTGATGGGGTCCATGTGTTGACCGCAGCGATTCAGCCACCGTACTCCCATGCGGTCACTTACCAGCGCTTTGCCCGAGACATGGCCGTACTCGACCTTGTGAAAACGGCATCCACGCCTATCGCGCGTCTGCCATTGGCTGACCGTGTGCCGGTGCATGGCGTACCGGAGGGGCCACGCGACTTCGACTGGCGTGCTACTGATCCAGCCACATTGGTATGGGCTGAGGCCCTAGACCACGGTGACTGGAATGTCAGCGTGCCGCACCGCGATCGCCTGCTGATGTTGCAAGCGCCATTCACCACCAAACCAGTCGAGATCACGCGCACCGTACAGCGTTTCGATGGCTTCGCCTGGACCGCACAGCCGGATATAGCCTTTCTCAATGAAGAGGATGACAACCGTCACTGGCGCCACACCCGTATTGTCGACCTTGATCGGCAGGCACACCCCGGTCGCGTGCTGTGGGATCTTTCTAGCGATGAGCTCTATGGTGACCCCGGCGAGTTTGTCTACCGTGTATTGCCCAACGGCACCTACGTTGTACGCCAGGACGGCGCTGCCGTGTATCTGAGCGGACAGGGCGCTTCGCCACAGGGTGACCGGCCTTTCTTGGACCGCCTCGACCTCAACACACTGAAAACACAACGCCTGTTTCGCAGCAGCAGTGACGCCTACGAGCGGTTCCTCGGCTTTGTTGCCAAATCCGATAGGCTCCTGACCTGGCATCAATCCGTGAGCGACCCGCCTAACGCCTTCTTACGCACCCTTGGTGCGCAGGACGCAATGGCTGCGCCGGGTGAGGCGGCCTATGTGTCCAGCACTGCCCGCATCACCCGTGTCACCGACCCGACCCCGGAAGTGCGTCACATCAAGAAGCGCCTGGTGACCTACAAGCGTGCCGATGGCGTGGATCTTTCCTTCACCCTGTACACCCCGCCGGACTATAAAGAAGGCGAGCGCCTCCCGGCGATCCTGTACGCCTATCCCGCTGATTTCGCCAACAGCGCCCAGGCTGGCCAAGTCTCCGGCTCGCAGCAAACATTCACCCGCTTACCGTACTACCGGCTGCTGCTCCTGGCTGGCTACGCCATCATTGACGACGCCTCATTCCCCATCGTAGGTGACCCTCAAACGGCCTACGATACCTACCTTGAACAGCTCGAAGCCGATGCCAGGGCCGCAGTGGACAAGGCTGTGGCCTTGGGCGTGGTTGACCGTAATCGCATCGGTGTCACAGGTCACAGTCACGGCGCCCTGATGACAGCCAACCTGATAGCCCATACCGATCTGTTTCGCGCTGGTGTGGCGACCAGCGGTTCATACAACAAAACCTTCACCCCGTTTGGTTTCCAGAACGAACGCCGTGCCCTCTGGCAAGCCAAGGACGTCTACCTAAAGGTATCGCCGTTCTTCTATGCCGACAGGATCAAACGTCCGTTGCTACTGATACATGGCGAGGACGACGCGAATCCTGGCACCGAGCCATTCCAATCCCGCAAGTTCTACCAGGCCATCCGCGGCAACGGTGGTATCGCGCGATTGGTGATGCTGCCGCATGAGCCACATTGGTATGCCGCCTTGGAGTCAAACGAACAGCTGGTCTACGAGATGCTCAATTGGTTCGATACCTACGTGAAGCAGGCCCTGCCTGAAGCGAAGTCAACACCGGCGCCCGCATCGCATTGACGGACCCGCTATCAGTGTGGCGAGGTCTGGCTTCATCCAGACCGCAACGCATATCGAGCCCCTGCCGCGGTTCGAAGCAAACCTTGCAGCGTACCGATTCCGGTACGTTGCCGGTGATCGCATGGATGCAGCACTCCAGAATGCCGCTGGTGATGATTGACTTGGGCATCCACATCCTGAAGCGGTTACGTATTCATCGGTCTGCATTCTTTCCAACCTAGGGTATCCCCCAAGGCGGCATACAGGTGAACCCTGAGCCGGGTGGCATGGAGATCGATAAACCTGATAAAACACAAAGAGGCGGGCGTGTCATGCGGACATGTTCAGCTTAGCCAACACATGGCGAACGTGTTTTCAGTGTTTGGCTCACTTGATGGCCGACCTGACATATGCGGCTCCGAGCGCTGCGGTCCCTTGGACATCCTGCTGTGAGACCAACGTGGTGGCGTGCGCGCAAAGTCTACACATGCAGATCCGAGCACCATACTGCTTTCACTGCGTATGAGTGAGCACCACTACGGATACTGCCAAGTGCATCCCTAACGCCTTCCGGCACACGCGGAACAGCACCTTCATGGATGCCTGCTCACTGTTTGGAAGGAGATGAAATGGGCGTTGTTCACCGCAACCAAAAACAATCGTCCGTCCGCTGGCACCTCAGCGAGGCCTGCCTTGAGTGCTGGTGCAGTGAAGGCATTGGACCCTGTGGGCGAGAAAAGCTCCGCGGTCTGTCGTCAGACGGCGGCATTTTGTTCACGTGACCCGGGATATAGGGATTTTCCTACATAAGAATCAGTAGTTTTCCTAGGTTGTTGTTTCTACAAATCACATGGTGATCCTCCACTGAAATTATTTAAGATTGAAATTAATCACACTTAAGGTATGAAAGGACGCAGGAAATTTGGCGTACTGCCTTTCACAGCAAGGTAAGCGATGATTCAGAACACAAGAGTGTCTTATCCGGGCGGCGTTGGGATGCCAGCGGCGCGGTATGTTCGATGGTGTTTATTGCCCTTAGGGGCTGCCCTGCTGCTGCAGAGCGCATACGCGCAGGTGGCACCACCCGATCAGGAGTTATTGCGTCAGCAAGAACGCGAGCGCGCCCTGCGTGAACAGTTGGAGCGCCCCCCGGACACCCGCTTACAGGAGGCGTCAGGCCAGCCGCCCTCCTTGTTGCCGCGGGAAGAAACCCCCTGTTTCCCGATTCAGCGCATCCGGCTGGAAGGCGACAGCGCCGCGCGCTTTCAGTGGGCCTTAGCGGCTGCCAATCCACCCCATGACCCGGCGATCGGGCATTGCCTGGGCGCCACAGGCATCAACCTGGTCATCTCCCGTGTCCAGAACGCGATCATTGCACGTGGCTACGTCACCACACGCGTCCTGGCGGCACCACAAGACCTCAAAAGCGGGGAACTGCGGCTGACCATCATTCCTGGCACCCTCGGTCAGATTCGTTTTGCCCCCGGCACCACCAGCGATGCCACCCTTTGGAATGCCATTCCTGCCCGCCCGGGGGAGCTGCTCAACCTCCGCGACATTGAGCAGGGCTTGGAGAACTTCAAGCGCGTTCCCACCGTTGAAGCCGATATCCAAATCGTTCCGACCGAAGGAGAGCACGCTCGTCCCGGGCAAAGCGATCTGGTCGTGTCCTGGAGCCAGGCGCGCCCCGTGCGCTTCAATGTCAGCTTCGACGACTCAGGCAGCCAAAGCACCGGCAAGACCCAGGCGGGGGCGACCCTGTCCCTGGATCATGCCCTGGCCCAGAACGACCTCTTCTACGTCAACCTGAGCCGTGCCGCCTTCAACGGCAGCAGGCGTGGTACCCGCGGCATCACCCTGCATTACTCCATGCCTCTGGGCCACTGGCTGATCGGTGCCACCCACAGCGGCTACGACTACCACCAAAGCGTTGCCGGTAGCCAGCAAACCTATCTTTACCGGGGTGAAAGCCACAATACCGAGGTCAAACTATCGCGGCTGCTGGCCCGTACCGCGTACAGCAAAAGCGGCATGTATCTGCGCGCCTGGACCCGTGATTCAAAAAACTTCATCGACGATACCGAAGTGCTCGTACAACGCCGGCGTATGGCCGGATGGGAGATGGGCCTCACCTATCGCCGCTACATCAGTGCCGCCACACTGGATACCACACTAGGTGTCCGGCGCGGCACCGGCGCCTTTGGCGCCTTACCGGCACCGGAAGAACTGTTCGATGAAGGCACCTCGCGCCCCAAGATCTATGTTGCCGATGCACAGCTCAGCTTACCGTTCCAACTTGGTCGCCAGCGCTTGCGCTATGCCGGCAGCTGGCGTGCCCAATGGAACCGTACCCGCCTAGTCCCGCAGGATCGTTTCGCCATTGGCGGGCGCTACACCGTCCGTGGCTTCGATGGCGAAATGACGTTGATCGGCGAGCGTGGCTGGCTGCTGCGCAACGATGTAGGGCTCTCCCTGGGCGGTGGCCAAGAGGCTTATGTTGCCTTGGACTATGGTCACATTGGAGGCCCTTCGGCCCCGTTACAACCGGGCAACCACCTCGCCGGTACCGCCTTGGGATTGCGTGGCGGCTACAACACCCTCTTTTGGGATGTCTTCGTAGGCGCACCACTCAACCGTCCACGCGGTTTCTCAAATGCCTACACCGTGACCGGATTCAACCTGAACTGGTCGTTCTAACCACTTAAATCAATGGAGATACCATGAACAAGGACCTGTACCGGCTGATCTACAACCGCGCCCTGCGCCTATGGCAAGTGGCTTCAGAACTGGCTGTTCCACGCGGTAGCACCGCGGGCACCTCACCGCAGCTAGCGCGCCGACAGACCGCGCAAGTGCGTGCGGTGTCCTTTGGATTATGGTTGAGCCTGGGTTGGGTTGGGGTGTGCAGCCTGGCTGGCGCCCAAGTGGTGGCCGATCCCCAGGCCCCCGGGACGCAGCGCCCCACGATTTTGGAAGCGTCCCCTGGTGTTGCCCTGATCAATATTCAAACCCCCAGCCAGGCGGGAGTATCGCGCAACACCTACCAACAGCTAGACGTGGGCGCCTCTGGCGCGATTCTCAACAACGCCCGCACCCAAACCCAAACACACCTGGGCGGCTGGGTACCGGGCAACCCCTGGCTGGCGACCGGCACCGCCCGGGTGATTCTTAACGAAGTAAACAGCGCCCAACCCAGCCAATTGCATGGCATGGTGGAAGTGGCTGGCGCCCGCGCCCAAGTGATCATTGCCAACCCTTCTGGGATCACCTGCAGCGGCTGCGGGGTGCTCAACGCCAGCCGTTTCACCCTGAGCACGGGAGCTCCCGAGTTTGATGCTGGCGGCGCCTTAGAGAGCTACCGCGTTCAAGGCGGTGCTATTCGCCTGGACGGCGCTGGCCTGGACAGCCGCACGGCTGACTACACCGCCCTGATCACCCGCTCCATACAGCTCAACGCTGGCCTATGGGCCCAGCAACTGCAGGGGAGCATTGGCGCTGCCTCCGTGCCGGCTGACGGTAGCGCGGCTGTCTCCCTGCCTGGCGCGGCGGCGCCTCCGGCCTTTGCCCTGGATGTATCGGCCCTGGGCGGGATGTACGCCGGCAAGATCACCCTGATAGGCACCGAACACGGCTTAGGCGTCCGTCATGCTGGCGCCATGACGGCCCAGTCCGGTGAACTGGTGGTCACGGTGGATGGCCGTCTAGACAACAGCGGTCGCCTGCAAGCGGCCACAGACACGCACCTGAACGCGACACAGGGGGTTGGCAACAGCGGCCTGATCAGTGCTGCCCAGACCCTGCACCTGCACACTCAGGCCGACATTGACAACCGCAGCGGCACCCTCAACGCCGCTCGACTGGACCTGAGCGGCGCCACCCTGGACAACCGCGGCGGTCGCCTGGAACAAACCGGCGCCCAACCCCTATCCATCCAAGCCCAGCAGTTCGACAACCAAGCCCAAGGCCGCCTGGGAGCTGTGGAGGGGCCGTCTATCGGGCAGCCTCCCTCCACGGACCTGCCCACCGGCCCCAGCGCCCCTCCCGTCGCCGTTGAGCCTCCTGGCAGCCCCCCCCCCTTCTGTTGCCATTGAACCTCCTGGCAACGACACCTCCCCCCTGCCTGCGTCCCCCCCTGCCATCTCCCTGCTGGCCGACGGTCGCCTGACCCTAGAGAGTGACATTGACAACCGCGGCGGCCTCATCACGGCTGGCGGCGCCATCAACGCCACCCTGAGCGGCCTGGACAACCGCCACGGCCACGCCGCCCTGAACCAACTGACCCTGCAAGGCCAAGGGTTGGATAACCGTCACGGCATCCTGCACCTTGCAGCAGAGGCCCTCATTCACAGCCAAGTGGTCAACAACGCCGCTGGGCAACTCCAAGCCAGCGGCGCCCTGGCCCTGAACACCCAACAGTTCAGCAACCGTGGCGGCCAATTCCTCCACACCGGCCCCCAGGCGGCCCACCTGCGCATTGATGGCCTACTGGACAACCAACACGGCGTGCTGGCCAGCGCGGCTAACGCTCTGACCCTGCAGACCGGGCAACTTACTAATGACGCCGGCCAACTTCAGGCCAGCGGCGCCCTGGACCTACAGACCCACCAGCTCAACAACCGTGGCGGCCAACTCCTCCACACCGGCCCCCAGGCGGCCCACCTGCGCATTGGTGGCCTGCTAGACAACACCACTGGCACCCTATCCAGCACCGGCAGCGCCCTCACCCTCAACGCCACCACCCTGGATAACAGCGGCGGCACCGTACAGCACAGCGGGCAGGGGTCCCTGCAGATCGACGCCGCCACCCTTTTCGGCCCCGGCGGCACCCTGAGCAGCCAAGGCGCCCTGAGCATCACCGGCACCCAGACCGACCTGAGCCAAGGCACCACCTGGGCCCAGCACGTGAGCATCCGTACCGGCGTCCTCAGCACCGCCGGCGGCCAACTTACCGCCCAGTCAGACCAAGCCCTCCAACTGGAGGCCCGCACCCGCCTGGACAACCGTGGCGGCAGCATCGCCACCAACGGCGTGCTGGACCTACACACCGCCACCCTGGATAACCGCGGCGGCACCCTGCACAGCACCGGCCCCGGCGCCAGCCGCCTGGAGGCCACCCAAGCCCTAGACAACCGCGGCGGCCATCTATTGCTCACTGGCCCGGCCACCCTGACCACCGGCACCTGGGACAACACCCAAGGCCAGCTGCTGCTCAGCGGCCCTGGCACCCTGCACGCCAGCACCCTGGACAACCGCGGCGGCGTCCTGCACACCGCCACCGGTCTGCTGGACCTGCACGTTACTGGCACCCTCAACAACCAAGACAACGGCACCCTGTCCAGCGGCCAAGACCTGCGCCTGAGCGCGGCCACCGTGTTCAACCAACACGGCACCCTGGACGCGGCCGGCGCAGCGCAGCTGCACCTGAGCGGCCTGCTGGACAACAGCGCCGGCCTGCTGCAGAGTCGCGAAGCCCTCTGGCTCAGCAGCGCCGGCCTGACCAACCGCGCCGGCACCCTGAGCGGCGCCCAAGTGACCCTGTACACCCAAAACCAACCCTTGGACAACCGCGGTGGCCGCCTGGGCAGCACCAGCGGCACCGTGACCCTGCACAGCGGCGTCCTAGACAACCGTGCCGGCCTGGTGCAAGCGGCCACTGCCCTGCGCATCGACACCGGCCCGCACCTTCTGGACAACAGCGCCGGCGGCGCCCTACTGGCTGGCGGCGCCCTCGACCTGCGCAGCGCCACCCTAAACAACCACGGCGGCCAAGTATTCTCCCAAGCCGCCACCCAGCTGCACAGCACCCACATTGACAACACCGCTGGCGGCCAACTTGGCGGCGCCAACGGTCTCCAGATCGACGCCCACACCCTGAGCAACACCGGCGGACGCCTGCACAGCGGCGCGGATGCGCGCCTGCACCTAGACAACCGCCTGGACAACCACGACGGCCTGATCAGCGCCGCCGGGGCCCTGGCGATCACCACCACCACCCTGGACAACCGAACGACCCCTGCGGCCCCGGACCCTGGCTCCCGCCCCCGTGACACCGCCGCCCCGGCCACCGGCCTGCACGCCACCCACCTGCAGATCGACAGCACCACCCTGGACAACCGCGATGGCCACCTCAGCGCTGCCCAAGACATCGCCCTGACCCTACGCGGCGCCCTGCAGAACACCGCCGGACGCCTCACTGCCGGCGGCACCCTACAGCTGAGTGCCGCCCAACTGACCAACCAAGCCGGCACCCTGCTGAGTGGCGGCGCCCAAAGCCTGCACCTGAGCGCCTTCAGCGGCGCCGGCCTGCTGCATGCTGGCACCGCCCTGACCCTGGCCCTGCAAGAAGGTCTGGACAACGGCGGCACCCTCAGCGCCGCCGGCCTGCTCACCGTGCGTACCGCCGGGGCCCTGCACAACCGCGGCCTTATCCAGGCGGCGGACCTGACCCTGCAGGCCCAGCGCATCGATAACGTGGCCACCGGGCAGATGGCTGCCAGCGGCCAAGCCCAGCTCAGCGCCGCGGACACCTTCAGCAACGCCGGCCTGCTGCACACCGGTGACCTGACCCTGCAGGCCCGCACCATTGACAACGCTGCCACCGGGCAGATGACTGCCAGCGGCCAGGCCCAACTGACCGCCACCGCGACCCTGAGCAACCGCGGCCTGATTGATGCGGCCACCACCCACCTCCAGGCCGCCACCCTCGACAACATTGGCACCGCGCGCCTCTACGGCGACCACCTCGCCCTCCAGGCCCAGACCCTCACCAACCGCGATGAATCCACCGCCGGCCAGACCCACGCCGCCACCATTGCCGCCCGCGAACGCCTGGACATTGGCGCGGCCACCGTGCGTAACAGCGGCGCCGCCCTGATCTACAGCGCCGGCGATGCCGCCATTGGCGGCACCTTGGATAGCGATCGCCACGCCACCGGCAGCGCCACCCTGCTGGACAACCGCAGCGCCACCATTGACGTGGACGGCGCCTTGGACATCACCACCACCACCCTCAACAACATCCGCGACAACGTCCACCTCACCCAGGCGCCCGGCGTGAGCACCACCGTACGCATGTCCCAACCGGCCTGGCGCGACAACCAACGCAACAATGACGCGGACTTCACTCTCACCAGCAACTACGACGCCCACGAGATCTACTACCTCAACCCCAACGACATCCTCCAAGACGAACCCTATACCACCCCGGACGGCTACATCATCCACCGCGCCGTGGTGCGCCTGACCCCGCAGACCAGCACCTACCTGTATGCCCGCGGCGGCCTGTATGCCGCCCGCGGCCAACGCCAACGCCAACGCCAGCGCCTGGACCTGAGCGCCCGTGAAGGCACCGTTGTGCTGTACTACACCAGCCGCCAAGACCAACAACCCAACCCCGACCAAGTCCAAAGCGCCGCCCGGCAGGGCAGCGCCTGGGCCGGCCTGGACACCCCCCAAAAAAACGAACGCCAACAAGACGTCCACATCACCTACCAAGACGAAGTCCTGACCTACGACCCGGCCTACGGCACCTGCCGTACCGACTGCGTCCGGCTGATCACCTGGCGTGACTACACCGACCCGGACCACACCCTGACCCACATGCGCCGCGGCCCCACGGATGTCAAAACCAACGAACAGTACCGCCACGCCACCAAGACCACCGTCGACGACATCCTGCAACCGGGCGCTGGCGCCGCGGCGCTGATCCAATCTGGCGGCGCCATGTTCGTCCAGGTCGACCGCCTGGCCAACCACTACGCCGACATCCTTGCCGGTGGCGACCAGACCATCGTTGGCCTGCCGCCACACCCGCCCAAGGACCCCGAAAAAGCCCCGGAGTACAGCAAAGCCAGCCTCATCGACAACCTCACCGCTGAACTGTCGCGCACCACGCAGTTCAACAACATCAGCTACACCTACGCCGGCGCCGCCGAGACCTGGACCATGCCGTCCCAGCGCTACACCATCGGCCAAATTGGCGGGCGCATCACCAGCGGCGGCCACCAATACATCGCCGCCGTGGATGTCAACAACCGCCTGCAATCCCTGCATACCACCACCCACGTCGAACACCCACCCCTGGGCGACCTGCACACCAGCCCCCCGATGCCGCTGATGCCCGAGCTCACCCCGGCTCCGACCACGGACCAGTCTGCCGAGGAGCCCGCCTTATCCGTGGAGAGCCAGCTCCCGCTGACCATCCCCGACACCACCCTGCAGGACCTGGCGGACGCCCGCCTACCGACCCTGCACACCGACAACGCCCCGATCAGCGTGGCTGCCCCGTCCTGGGCCACCGCGACCACCGTTCCTGGCCCCCTGATCCTGCCCAACAACCGCCTGTTTACCGTCCATCCCGACGCCGCCAGCCTCATCGTCACCGACCCACACTTTAGCGGCGGCAGCGACCGGACCACCGCCGACCGACAACTTCAGGCCCTGAACGACCCCCTGGCCAGCATGCACAAACGCCTTGGCGACGGCTTTTACGAACAACGCCTGATCCGCGAACAAATCGCCCAACTCACCGGGCGGCGCTTGCTGGACGGCTACGCCAACGACGACCAACAATACCGCGCCCTGCTGGACGCCGGCGTCACCGTTGCCCAGCACTACGGCCTACGCCCCGGCATCGCCCTGAGCGCTGACCAAATGGCCCAACTCACCAGCGACATCGTCTGGCTGGTGGAACAACCCGTCACCCTGCCCAACGGCACCAGCACCACCGCCCTGGTGCCCCGTGTCTACCTACGCCCGCGCCGCGGGGACCTGAAGACCGACGGCGCCCTCATGGCCGGTGCCCGCCTCACCATGGACCTATCGGGCACCCTCACCAACACCGGCACCCTCACCGGGCGCGACCGCCTCACGATTGACGCGGACAACATCCACCAAGAAGGCGGCCAGATGGACGCCGACCACGTCAAAGTGCATACCAAAGACACCCTCACCGACATTGGCGGCACATTCAGCGCCCGCAGTTCACTGGATGTCACCGCCGCTGGCGGCCTGATAGCCCGCAGCACCACACGCGGCTACAGCACCACAGGCCAACGTCACTTCAGCCGCACCGAAATCGACCGCCCATCGACCTTTCGCGTCACCGGCCCCGGCGGCACCCTGCACGTGACTTCCGACAAAGACATGACCCTGCAAGGCGTCACTTTCAGCAACACCGGCCCGGGCGGCACCAGCACCGTCACCGCGGCCGGCAAACTCAACATGGCCACCGTGGCCGTGGGCGAAACCAACAGCGCCACCCTAGGACCGGGCAACAGCATCCACAGCACCCGCGACAGCGAAGTAGGCACCCGTATTACTGGCACTGGCAACGTCACCATCAAAGGCGAGGGTGGCGTCATCGGGCGTGCCGTGACCCTGGACAGCCGCCAAGGCAAGCTGAACATCAGTTCTGCTGACGGCACCGTGGCCCTGGTGGCCGGCCAAGAACGGCGCAGCGGCCAAGAAGAACGCACCAGCCGGCGCAGCGGCCTATGGGGCTCCAGCCGTAGCCACAGCACCGCCAGCAGCCAAGACACCATTGCCCTGGGCAGCGTCCTGGGCGGCACCAAGGTCACCGTCACAGGCGACAAGGTTTACAGCGTTGGCACCGACTTTATAGCCGATGGCAACCCCCACATTGAAGGCACCCACGGCGTGGGCATGTTCGGCGCCCAAAACACCCACAGCTCCAGCTACAGCACCACCCAGCGCCGCAGCGGCGTGTTCGGTTCTGGCGCCGGCTTCACCGTGGGCTCCCAAAAAGCCAGCCAACAAGGCAGCCACCACGCCACCTACTTGACCGGCAACACCGTGGCCGCCCTCAATGGCAACATCCTCATCCACTCCAGCAAAGGCGCCGTCCAGGCCCCTGGCATCGACCTGATTGCCGCCGGCAACATCAACGTCAGCGGCGTCAACGTCACCATGGACCCGGTGTACGACACCGCCAGCGCTCAACAGCAGCAGGCCAGCAAACACAGCGGCTTTAGCGTTGGCTTCAGCAGCGCCCTGGGCACCTTCGCCCAGGCCGTGCCCGCCGACATTAGAAACGCCCGCCATGCCCCGACGGGACAACTCAGCACGCTGTACGGCGTACGCGCCCTCAACAGCGCCTTCAGTGCCGGTGATCGTGCCCTGGACGAAATCAAGACCCTGCGCGAAGGCGGCATACCCCACACCTTCGGCGGCGGCGTCTCTTTCGGCAGCACCACCAGCCAAAGCCAGACCAGCATGACCGCCACCACGGCCCGCGGTGCCCAACTACGCGCCGGCGGCAAAGTCTCCGTCACCGCCTTTGGCATCCACAATGAAAAAGGCGAGCGCCAAGAGGGCACCGGGCAACTCAGCGCCGTTGGTGCCCAGATCAGCAGCGGTAGCCTGGCCTTCAATGCGGCTGGTGACCTCATTCTGCACAGCGCCCAGAGCACCCAAGAGCACACCTCCAGCCAACGCTACAGCAGCAGCAGCGTGGGTGCCCAATGGAACGTGGGCTCCTCCAGCCCCAGTCTCAACGCCGGCGGCGCCCGGGGCAGAGGCCAGTCCAGTCAGCAGTCTGTCACCCAGGTGGACACCGCCATCCGGGTCAGTGGCAATGCCACCCTCAACGCCGGTGGCAACGCGCAACTGCGTGGCGCCCATGTCTTAGCCGATAGCATCAACGGCACCATTGGCGGCAACCTAGACATCGAAAGCCGCCAGGACACCCTGCGTGCCAGCTCCCAACAGCGCCAAAACAGCGCCGGCGCCACCTTGGTCATGAGCGGGCTTGGCAGCAACGCCACCTTCAGCCATGCCAATCAACACGCCACCCAGGACTACGCCAGCGTGCGTGACCAAAGCGGCCTATTTGCCGGCGCCGGCGGCTACACCATCCACGTGGGCGGCCATACCCAACTGGACGGCGGCGCCATCGTCAGCAGCGCCCCTCAGGCATTGCAAAAGCTCTCCACCCAGAGCATGGGCCACAGCACCGTGGACAACCACCACAATGCCGGTGCGAGTGCCTCCGGCTTCACCCTGAGCAGCGACCTGGTCAGCGGCCTCTCCCAGGGCAACAGCCAGCTTCCGATCTACAGCCTCGGCAGAACCCTGATTGGTCAACACATGGGCAGCGCTGATCGTCAGGTCAACGACCGCAGCACTACCGAAGCGGTGGTGAGCGCGGCTAACATCGTGCTGCGCGGCGGCGATCCCGCCCCCCTGGCGACCCTGCGCCGTGACCCGGATGGGGCCCACACCCCTCTGGCGGCCACCGACCTGGGCACCTTGCAGGCTGACGTACAGCACCGCAGCCAGGCCGGCGCCTTACTGGCCGACAGCGGCCGCATCCTGATTGACCAAGGCCTCAGCAACATCCTCAGCCCGACCCTTGAGAAGGTGTTCTGCGTCAGCCAACCCTGCACCAACGACCATGCAGCCAACAACACATTGGTGGAAGAACGCACCGCCGCCCTGCGGCAAGCCCATCCGGGCTGGTCGGACAAACGCCTCCGCGAGCAGGCCGTCAACGACCTGACAGACACCATCCACGACGCCAACCGCACCTTGGACGCGACCAAAGTCGCCGAGTTCATCGCCGGCACCCGCGGCCCCAACGATGACCTGCTCACCGACCAAAGCCGCTGGGCCCTGGCCGGCGGCGTAGCCAATATCCAAGCGATCCCGGTGACCTTGGATGCGCTGCGCGCCCTGGCGGACGAAGAGAAGAAAAACAGCACCGTGTTCGGCAACGGCATCAGCAACTTGTTGCGCCGCGCTGCGGAACTAGGCTTGCAGATGACGCCGACAAATAAAGACAGAACAAAAATTGCGGAAACAGGCGAAACCTACGTTAACACCACCTACGTGGTGCATACCCAGCCCACCCATACTGTGGGGGAACTGATCGTGGCCGGCCTGGAGAAGCTGATGGAGGTCAGCAATGGGCGCGTGGTCAGCCCGGCCTCACGGCTCCAGGCCCAGGTGGCGGAGACGTTGATGTATAACAGCGCAACCCATAAGTACACCAACCCGGTAAATTTTGTGGGTCATAGCCGCGGCACCATGACCGAAACCGGGGCGCTCAATGTGCTCGCAGCACTTGGGTTAGGGGATACGAAATTAGAGGTGTTCGTCAACAACCCTGCCGCGGAAAAGGATCGTCTCTCCGGAGTCGCGGCCAAGGTGACGGATATCAAACCCGGCTTCTGGTCACCGTCCAATGACTTTGTCGCCCATATTATTGGTGGCTATCCGGGGACCGCGGGTTTGCAGGAATTAAAGTCGATCTTTGAGACCAACTACTCGGTGCACAGCAGCGGCGGCACCGCCGCCCTGGGCAGCCATCCGGACAACGTCAATCCTGAAGGGGTGTTCAGCTATGCCGGCCTGGATATCGATGAGATGAACCGTAAGCGTCACGATCAGACCATGGTAGCGTTGCAGCAATGGCAGGCCACCCGGCGCCCAGAGGATCCCGTCGCCACCCAGCTGGCCCAGTTGCAACGCCTCCTGGATCAATCGGCCTACTGGCAACAGCAGCTCGACAGCACCCCAGGTATGCTGACGTCACCCGCTGCCCCGGCCGCCCCCACTGCAAGTACCTCCCGCCAACAACAACTGCAGCAGTTGCGCCAGCGGCTCATCCCACCGGAATAACCCCCATGCACCGATGCACCCACGTAGGTGTACTGCTCCTCACCAGCCAGCTGCTGCTGCTGGCGTGCAACAGCCCCGGCCCCGTCATCGATCCCCGCACCGGCAAACCGATGATGGCCGGCCCCTGGGAGAACCGCGACCTGAGCCTGGAATATTTTAAGGTGGATTTTTTAGGCCAATACACGGTCAAACACGCCTTTATCAATGGCATCAATATCAAACGCTGTTACCCCGGCTCGCCGCCTGACAATGTCCAGGTGGTGATGGAGCGGCTGAGTAATGGAAAAGATGTCCCGGCGATTATTTTGACTAGTAAAGGGCTTCCACCGCGTCCTCTCGATATGTATGCAGAGGTCATCGGCTACCCGTATTACAGAAACACCCCCCAGCCCGATGGCACGGTGAAAAAGCAAGTCGCCGGGGTGGAGTTCAATGCGTTGTGCGAGGCGCAGTTTGCGGGGGGCAACTACATCGGTTTTGGCATCCGTAGCGCCGCCAGCGAAAGTATTCAGACAAAGGTTCAGAGGGTGACGGATTTGATCAATGAGTCCTATCAGGGTCGCCCGTCCAATCGCGCTTTTTTGGAGGCCCCGCGGACCGAAACCTGCTGGGGTAACGCCTGGACCTGGTACCGGGCACGTATCCCAACGCCGGTGGGTGATGGCGTGGAAACCTGGATGACTCCCATCGGCGACAGCGGCTACTACATCACCGTCAACTTCAACTTTATTGAAGCCGCGCGGCAACAGAACACCGAGGATTACCAACGCGCCCGCAAGCTGATGGACGGCATCTTGCAATCGGTGGTCATCCAAAAACAGTGAGCGCGGTAATGTCCATGCACCGCCGCATCAAGCTAGGTGTCCTGATACTTGCCAGCAGCGTACTGCTGGCATGCAGCGGACCCGGCCCCGTCATCGATTCCCACACCGGCAAACCGATGATGGCCGGCCCCTGGGAGAACCGCGACCTGAGCCTGGAATCCTTCAAGGTGGATTTTTTAGGCCAATACACGGTCAAGCATGCCTTTATCAATGGCATCAATATCTTCCGCTGTTACCCCGGCTCCCCACCTGACAATGTGCAGGTGGTGATGAAGTCATATCGAGATGGCTCCAGTAACCCGGGGATTGTGGTCAACAGAGGAGATCGTCCACCGATAGTCGCTGGAATATATGCCCATGTCATCGGCTACCCGTATTACAGAAGCACCCCCCACCCCGATGGCACGGTGAAAAAGGAAGTCGCCGGGGTGGAGTTCAATGCGTTATGCGAGGCACAGTTTGCGGGGGGCAACTACATCGGTTTTGGCATCCGCAGCGCCGCCAGCGAAAGTATCCAGACGCATATTCAAAGAACGGTTGCCTGGGTCAGCGCTCCTGATCGTGCTTACAAGTCCAATCGTTTTTTAGAGCCCCCACGTACCGAAACCCGCTGGGGTAACGCCTGGACCTGGTACCGGGCACGTATCCCAACGCCGGTGGGTGATGGCGTAGAAACCTGGATGACCCCGATTGGCGGCAGCGGCTACTACATCACCGTCAACTTCAACTTTATCGAAGCCGCCCGGCAACAGAACACCGAGGATTACCAACGCGCCCGCAAGCTGATGGATGGCATCTTGCAATCGGTGGTCATCCAAAAACAGTGAGCGTCGGTGTGATGCCTTAGGCCGGGCGATGACAGTGATATGGACAAAAGCGACGTGCTATTCGCCTCTTTTCTGGGCATCGCAGCGGGGAGTGCCGTACCACGTGCCGTTACACCACCGAGGGGCATGTCACTTCAGGTGTACTGAAGTGGAAAATCAACGCCGCAACATGGTTGGCTATCCCGAGTGGAGGGAAGTCGAAAGTGCTGGCATCAACGGTACGATGGGAGCACTTATGGGGGCGCTGCCCGAGGTGTCGAGCAGCGCAGGGTGCCGCTGGCGATCGCGAAGACCGAGCGGCAGGTGGGCTTCATGTGGGTTGTGCAGGGGACTGCACAGCCGGAAGCCTTCTTGGGTAGGTCAGACGTTGACTTTGTTTGTCGTGTTAACCGCCCTGGGAAGGGGCGGGTGTCGCTTTGGGTTGCTTGGGTTGTGGTTGGTTGTCACAGCCTTTGGTTGAGTGAGCCATCATGAGTTGTGTCCGACGTTCTTTGGCTGTTTTGATGGCTTCATTCCGTTCGAGAACGTTACCGATGCCGAAATCTCCCAGGAAGCTGGCCACTGACATGCCGCTGAACTTTGCTTGTTGTGCGACTTGTTGTTCGAAAGCGTCAATCTTTGCCAACTCCAAGGCGATCTGGTTGCAATTGTAGTGACTCGTTTCGTAGCTGGTCAGCGGTTGTAGTCTTCCATATCGTTTTGTGGCGCAGCCGGTGAGGATCGTTAAGGTTCCAGCGGCTAGCAGCGGGATGATATAAGCGTTTTTCATTGTGTATTCCTTGGATTGATTAGCTTTTTTCGGCGTCGTGCCGTGCTTTTTGTGTGTTTTATTACGCAGGTATTCTGTGTCGTTTGGCAACGTTGTTATCGATCGTTGTAAATAGCGGAGCGCTGTCACGAATTTTCATAACATACAGTAAATCTCAAAGAAATGTGCGTGTGATCACGGGAATGCGCGCGCGCTCATGGGCTGCGCTATGTGCATGTGTAGTCACGGTGGTTTTCTGCAGTGTTCCAAGTGTTCGCTCGAGTTGCACTTCGCCTTCTCACTGGAAGATGGGTCTTGGGGCGGTAGCGATGTGGTGGCCACACAGGTGGAGTTTTTCCACTCATGTTCCTTCGTTTGCAGGTGCTCATTGCTTCACCCTTGGGTTTGTGAGGTTCTGGATGCGATACGGGAAACGTTATTGCCGCGTTCAATGGCAACATGCGTATCCATTCCAGCTACGGCAACGTGGATGCGGGGGGCGATCTGACTTCTTGCCGGTAGCCAGTTGAGCGGTTGTGTCAGCCACTCACTTCAGTGCAATGATGGCGATGGATGGTTGTATTGCAGGGTGTTTTTGCTGTGTTTTATTTCACAGCCAATGGACGCGTTTAAAGAGTCTGTACAGCAGGAGGCAGGACACGGTGACGCCGACGACAAGGAGTGTATAGGCGTAAGGTTTGTCGAGTTCGGGCATGTGGGTGAAGTTCATGCCGTACCAGCTGGTGACCAGGGTTGGTGCGGCGAGGAGGGCGGCCCAGGCGCCTAGGCGTTTGACCGTTTCTCCCTGGGCGAGGGTCACCATTGACAGATTGACGCTCAGTGCGGTGCCCAGCATTTCGCGTAATGTGTCGATGGCGTCGTTAATCCGGACGGCATGGTCGAGGACATCGCGCATATAGATGCTGACGTCTTGGGGCAGTAGTGTTTCGGGGTTGCGGGTTAGGTGTGCGAGTACGTCTTGGAGTGGCGCAACCACGAGACGCATTTTATTGATTTCGCGTTTGAGTTCGTAGAGCCGGATGACTGTTTGGCGCTGGTAATTTTCAGAGAAAATATCTTGTTCTAGTTGTTCCAATGTTTCACGGCATTCGTCCATGATCGGTAGATAGTTGTCGACGATGAAATCAAGCACGCCGTATAGGCAGAAGGCAGGGCCGCATCCGAGCAGCATGGGATCGCGTTCCATACGTGCGCGCACTGGTGCGTACGATAACGAGGCGCCGTGGCGCACGATGATGAGGAAACGTGTGCCGAGGAAGGCGTGTGTCTCGCCGTAGCAGATGCGTTCGCCGATCAGTTGTGCGGTGTTGACGACGATAAATAATGAATTGCCGTAGTTTTCAACTTTAGGGCGCTGATGTGCTTTCAAGGCGTCTTCGATGGCCAGGTCGTGGAGGCCGAATTCTTCTTGGAGTTTGCGTAATACGGTTGGGTCGGGCTCGTAGAGTCCGACCCAGATGAAGCTGTTTTCGCGATGCAATTCTTCACTGATACGGTCCAGGTGGATGTTATGGCGATGGTGTCGTGCGTCGTAGTACGCGCAGGTGACTACACACGCTGGATTCTCGGAATAAGGGCGATGTGGAGCCTGGGTGAGGGTCATTTTTGCTGTTGGGTTGGGGTGGTGATACGCCGGTGCAGTGTCCAGGCCAGGGCGAGATGGATCGGAAGTAACAGTCCGATCCATGAGAGATTGCGTTGCGTATAGGCGGGTAGCCAGTATGCAAGCAGGGCGGTGACGCTGGAGGCGGTGTTGATCCATAGGATGAGATCGAACCAGCGGCCGGGTGTTCTGCCGCGTAACCAAGCGATGCTACCTGCGATCAGGGGCAGGCATAGTGGGTTGAGTAGCAGGAGGTTGCGGTTGGCCCAAGTGGCTTGATGCGTGCTGAAACCCCATAGATAGAGCAGTATCAGTCCGCCGAGTGCACACATCAGCCAGAAGGGCAGTGTCAGTAGGGTGAGTAGGCGTGGATGCCGTGTTCCTAAGAGGAGTATCAGCGTGGCGATGCTGCAGCCGATGGCACACCATATCCAGAGGTGGTGTGGGTGTTCTGCGGATGTGGAGGTGATGCGGCTCGGCAGGATGACTTGGGTTTCTTGTACTAGGGGACGTCCGGCGCTGTTGTATACCTGGGGCAGGTGCTCAGCCAAGCGCATTGGGATGAAGGATTCTTCCCATAGTGACAGTGGTTGATCGGTGTATGGACCCATCACCAGGTCCAAGGCGAGCCACATCCACGGTGTTGGTGAGGCCAGGTGGATCACTTCGCTGCGGTAGGTGTTACCGCGTGAGGGTCGTCTTGTTAGCTGTGGTTTTAGTGTGCTGCCCATTGCCTGGTTCAGGCTGTCGCGTACCATCGTGGCGCAGTTGGCACCGATGAGGTCGTAGTGGTAGCCCGCATACTCTGGTTGGCTGCGAATTGCTAATGCTTGTGCGAGTGCTGTGGCTTGTTCAGGTAGCAGGTCCAGCCATTGAATACTAACGCTGCGTCCGGCGTCGCGATATTGCTCTAGGTCTTCTTCTAAAGGAAGTGAGATAAGGTAATACAGCATTTCGCCGCGGATGAGGCGACTGAAAAAATCGGTTGTTTCGGGGTTGAAGTAACCGAAGTTGTATGAGATCGACAGGCCGCTGGTTGGATCGGCGACGATGATGGCATCGTGGCCGAAGTGTTCGAAGAACACTTCGCCGGGCTGCATTGTGGCGATGCCGATGCGTAGGGGATGGGCGGCGGCGCTCGTCGTCAGCAGTAGCCAGGTACAGAGCAGTCGGAATAGGGTATAGAACGGGTGGCGTGCTAGGTGTCGAGGCAGTGCGGTCAAGCGGTGTCCTGTGTGTTGCGCGGTAATACAGTCACGTGGAGCATGTGGATGCGGCGTGCATCGGCTTTGGCGATGCGGAATGTGAACCGGTCTAGCGTCAGTGCGTCGCCGGTTTCGGGGAGGTGCCCGATGGCTTCAGTGACCAGACCGCCGATGGTGTCGTAGTCGTCGTCTGGAAATTCAGCGCTGAAGCGTTCGTTGAAGTCTTCGATGGGGGTCAGGGCATCGACGACGTAACAGCCGTCGGCCTGTACGGCGATCATGTTGGTTTGGTCTTCGGTGTCGTCGTGTTCGTCGTCGATGTCGCCGACGATTTGCTCCAGTACGTCTTCAATGGTGACCAGACCAGCGACGCCGCCATACTCGTCGACGACAATAGCCATGTGGTTGTGTGAGAGTCGGAATTCTTTGAGTAGGACGTTGAGTTTTTTCGACTCGGGGATCAATACCACGGGGCGCAGCAGTTCGCGCACGTTGGTTGGGGTGTTGTTGGCGGTCACACCGCGCAGCAGATCTTTGGCCAGCAAGATGCCGAGTACCTCGTCCTTGTTTTCGCCGTGGACAGGGAAGCGTGAGTGGCCGGATTCAACCATTTGTTTTGTGATGGTTAGTAGGTCTGATTCGGCAGGCAGCGATACCATCTGCGAGCGCGGTACCATCACGTCGCCGACGGTGAGATTGGCGACTGCGATGGCCCCTTCCATCATGCGCAAGGTGTCTGCGGCGATGAGCCCGTGGTGCTCGGCGCTACGCAGCATGACTAACAGGTCGTCACGGGTGTGTGGGTCTCCGGAGAACGCGGCGCTTAGGCGTTCGAGCCAACTACGGCGTTTCTCTTGGGATTCAGTAATGGTTTGATGATTGTCGTCTTCTGACATCAAGGAAGGTGTGAGGGCGGTACCCGGTGTGCTGGGCGTTGTTGCAAGTTTAGCAGGCTGGGTAAGGGGCACGTGTGTTGGGCCAGCCATGCCAGACGCTAAGGTTCGTCGAGGCTGTAAGTGCAGCCGACCAAGGTTTTACCTGGGTGTGAGGTCACGTTGGAAACGTTGAGCACGATTGATTCGATGGCGGGTTGGCCGGTCTTTGGGTTGGTGGTGTCGGTACTGGCCAGCTCGCGCCCGAATATGGTTTTTCCGGGGGTGTCGATTGCAGTGTCCAGTTGCAGGGTACGTGCCAGTGGGCGCGGGTCGGGTAGGTCGAGGATGGCGATGATGCTGCCGCCCGAGAGGGCGATCCGCATGGTCTTGTGGCCAAAGACGTGAATGGGTGTATGCAGTGCGTATTCGGTCATGAAGGGGTTGGTTGCCGGCAGTAGTTGCCAACCTAGTGTGATGGCTTGGGGTGGGTCTTCCAGCAGTGGGACCAACTGGGCGTAGTTGGCGGCATGTTGGCGGCATTCGATCAGTGCGGCCAGGTCAGGAGGGGGTGGTTCGGCAGCCACGGAGGTCAGTGTCGGCAGTGCCGTAAGCAGAGCGGCCAGACATCCGCGCATCAGTCTTCTCCAAGGTATGGGTCGTTGATGCCGAGATTGGCCAGGATTTCGCGCTCAAGCTGTTCCATGGCTTCGGCTTCCTGTTGGTCTTCGTGGTTCCAGCCGAGCAGATGCAGGGTGCCGTGTATGGTGAGATGGGCGTAGTGTGCAGACAGTGGCTTCGCTTGTTCTGCGGCTTCGCGTGCGACCACTGGGGCACAGATCACCACGTCGCCAAGTAGGGGTATTTTCAGACCTTTAGGTAGGTCGGGGAGCTGGGCTGGGAAACTGAGGACATTGGTCGCGTAATCTTTGCCGCGATAGTGGTAGTTGAGTACGCGGCCTTCTTTTTCGTCAACGATGCGAATGGCCAGGTCAGCTTTGCGGATGCGTCCTTGCAGTGCGGCAGCGACCCATTTGCGGAAACTCACCGCGGCAGGCAGTTTGGCGCGGGGTAGGCCATAGCTGATGCCGACATTGAGGCACACAGGGCCGCGGGTCATGGAGGCGATTCCGTGTCGTAAGGCAGGAGACGGTGCAGCACGATGGGGTTGGATGCAGCGGAAACAGGGGTCATGTGGGTTTGGTTGTGTTGCTGCGTGTCTGGTGTTTGTCGTAGGCACTGACGATACGTGCGACCAGGGGGTGACGGACGACATCGTGTGATGTGAAGAAGGTGAAACTGATACTCTCGATCTCGTGCAGTACTTCGATCGCATCGTCCAGGCCGGACTTGACGTGTTTGGGCAGGTCGATTTGGGTCAGGTCGCCAGTGACTACGGCAGTTGAGCCAAAACCGAGGCGGGTCAGAAACATTTTCATCTGTTCGATGGTGGTGTTTTGCGCTTCATCCAGGATCACAAATGCGTTGTTGAGTGTACGCCCTCGCATGTAAGCCAATGGTGCGATTTCGATGATGTTTTTCTCTAACAGTTTGACGACTTTCTCCACACCCAGCATTTCGTACAGTGCGTCATACAGTGGGCGCAGGTAGGGGTCGATTTTCTGATTCAGGTCGCCGGGCAAAAAACCGAGTTTCTCACCCGCTTCAACGGCTGGTCGTACCAGGATTAAGCGCTGTACACGCGATTCGTTCAGTGCCTCGACCGCACTGGCCACGGCCAGGAAGGTTTTTCCGGTACCGGCGGGGCCGATGCCAAAGTTGATGTCGTGGGTGGCGATTTTGTGGAGGTATTTGGTTTGGTTGGCGCCGTGCCCACGCACTGTGCCGCGCTTGACCCTGATTGCGACGTCTTGTGGTGTGTAGGCTTGTTCGGCGAGCTGTGCCATATGGGCTTCACTCAGACGCAGTTGGATCGTGTGGTTGTTGAAGGTGGTGCCGGTGGCTTCGGCGTACAATGCGCGCAGTAACGTTTCGGTGGCGACGACAGCTGTTTCTGGGCCGGTGATATGGAATATGTTGCCGCGATTGGCGATTTCCACACCCAAACGCCGTTCGATTTGATGGAGGTGTTCGTTGAAGGAGCCAGCGAGGTCTGCCAGCCGTTCGACGTTGACTGGTTCAAGAGTGAAGTGACGTTGTGCAGGTGTGTTCATGAGAGGACGCCGAGACGATTGTGGTGTCGGCAGGCGAAGATGAAGGGGCCTGTGTGGGCGTACCCAGGGCTAGGATTAAGGTTGATTGCGTATTCAAGGGGTAGCTCCGTTGAGCATGTTTCCCGCTTGATGCATGGAGTCGCTGATGGATGATGTTGTGTGAGATTTTCTTCACTTGGGGTGAGGGTGTGTTGGTGAAGTTTCGCCATGACCGTTTTTTCTCCACAGATGATGTGGATTGCTTTTTGAAAAAGCTGTGAGTAACCACTGCGATGTGTTGCTGTGTAAGGATCTTTTACACATTGATGAAAAAATCGCCAGAACGTAGGTGGGTGGTGATGTTTTAGTTGTCGCTGGTATACACGCGTCCGCGCAATGAGTTGGTCAGTGCTTCGGTGATCAGTACGTCGATAAATTGTCCGATGAGGCGTGGGTGGCCAGGGAAATTGACGGAACGCATATTTTCGGTTTTCCCAGTCAGTTCGTTCGGATTCTTTTTTGACGGGCCCTCCACTAGCACGGATTGCACAGTGCCCACCATGTGCTTTGAAATGTTGGCGGCATAGGCATTGATGTGTTTTTGGAGGTGTTCCAGACGTGAGCGTTTGATTTCATCGGGGGTGCTGTCCTCAAGGGTGGAGGCGGGTGTACCGGGGCGGCGCGAGTAGATAAAAGAGAAGCTCTGGTCGAAACCGATGTCCTCAATGAGTTTCATAGTTTTCTCGAAGTCGGCGTCACTTTCTCCGGGGAAGCCTACGATGAAATCCGAGCTGATCGAAATGTCCGGGCGGACGGCGCGCAGTTTGCGGATTTTGGATTTGAATTCCAGGGCGGTGTAGCCCCGTTTCATGGCTGAGAGAATACGGTCGCTGCCGGATTGAACCGGCAGATGCAGGTGGTTGGCGAGTTGTGGCACGTCGCGGTAGGCCTCCACGAGCGAGTCCGAGAATTCCAGGGGGTGCGAGGTGGTGAAGCGGATACGTCCGATGCCTTCGAACTGTGCGATGGCACGGATGAGGAGACCGAGGTCGGCATAGGGGGGCTCACCCGGACGATCGTTCCCATGGGGGGCACGATCCATCGGTCCGCGATAGGCGTTGACGTTCTGACCGAGCAGGTTGATTTCGCGCACGCCTTGTGCAGCTAAGTGTGCTATTTCGATCAGCACGTCTTCGAACGGGCGGCTGACTTCCTCGCCGCGGGTGTAAGGCACCACACAGAATGAGCAGTACTTCGAGCACCCTTCCATAATTGAGACGAATGCGCTCGGACCTTCGGCGCGCGGTGTGGGCAAGCGGTCGAATTTTTCGATTTCTGGGAAGCTGATGTCTACCTGCGGTCGGTTCTGTTCGCGTCGGGCGCGGATCATGTCTGGCAGGCGATGCAACGTTTGCGGGCCAAAGACCAAGTCGACGTAAGGGGCGCGTTTGATGATCGCTTCGCCTTCTTGTGAGGCGACGCAACCGCCGACGCCGATGATCACGTCACGGCCACTGGTTTTCAGGGCTCTCCAGCGTCCGAGTTGGCTGAATACTTTCTCCTGGGCCTTCTCGCGGATCGAGCAGGTGTTGACCAGGATAATGTCGGCTTCCTCGGGATTGTCTGTCAGTTCCAGTGCTTCGGTGGCGATGAGTACGTCGGCCATCTTGGCCGAGTCGTATTCGTTCATTTGGCAACCGTGGGTCTTGATAAATAGTTTGCCGCGCGCCGGTGGATGGTGGTGCGCATGGTCGCCCGTGGGTTCGGTGAGGGCATGGTGTTGGTTTGGGTTGGGCAATGGCAGCAGGGCGGCGGCGGCGTCTTTGCTGGGTGTGGCCATGTCTGATGTCCCGGTCATGGTGCTTAATCCAGTCGGGTGTGTGGGTAAGGTTGGATAGTTTAGCGGGTTGTTGCAGGTGCTTCAGGGGCGAAGGATACGGGAGGGGGGTGATGTGGGATCGCTGGCTGTGCGGTTGTCATCGGTCATGCTTGGCAATGATGGATAAAGTTTGGGAGACTGGATGCTATGAAGAGGGTCTTCCGCATTGTCGGGTTGTTGCTGGCCATGATAGCGGTGCCTGCTTGGGGGGCGGCACTCTACAAGTGTTTCAACGTTGACGGTATCCCTAGTTATGTCAGCAAGCGCGTTCCTGGTGCTAAGTGCACTGTCGTGGTCAGCAACGTGCGTCGTGCTCCATCTGTGGTTCTGCCCGCGCGCCCTGCGGTTGTGCCTCTCGTGGTGCCGATGTCCGAGTCTGCCCAAGACGCTGCAGTGTCATCGCCTCCGGTGGCTGGTGCTTCAGCCACGCCGGCGTTGGCGCGTTCCACCGTGGCGGTGGGGGGGGCGAAGCGTTTGGTCAGCGGTCAGGTTTACTCCTACATCGAGGATGGTGTGCGTCATTACACCAGTAAACCTCCGACGCAAGTGGCCAATGTGTATGGATTGCGCACGATTTCTTATAGCTTCATCGAAACTTGCTATGCGTGTGCGGCTAATCCTGGGGTCAATTTCGGATCGGTGCGTCTCAATACTTCGTCTTACCAGGGTGAAATCGCTTCCGCTGCACGCCAATTTGGGGTCGAAGAAGCGTTGGTGCGTGCGATCATTCATGCTGAATCCTCGTATAACCCCCTTTCGCTGAGTAGTGCTGGTGCACAGGGGCTGATGCAACTGATGCCAGCCACGGCGCAGCGTTTCGGGGTGACCGATGCTTATGATCCGATACAAAACATCCGTGGTGGTGTGCAGTACTTGGCTTGGTTGCTGAAGCGCTTTAACGGCAATCTGACACTGGCGGCGGCTGGCTATAATGCCGGGGAGGGTGCGGTTGACCGTTATGGCGGTGTGCCGCCGTACAGTGAGACGCAGCGTTACGTTGAACGCGTCAATGTGCTTCTTGGACGCTATCGCGTGGCGTTGCGGAGTACTCAATGAAGGTATGTGGTTTCGCGTTGCGGTGCGTACGCGTGTTGTTCATCACTCCAGTGCTTTTTGGTATGCCTCAGTGATCTTCGTGGGTTGTATCTCCAGTGGTGCATGCGTAGGTCTAAGATATTTGGGGACGATTCGGGGAGTGCGACATGGTGAAGTGATGAGGGCCATGCGTCTAGCAACGTGAAGCGGCGACGTTTTCTGACGACGACGTTGATCGGTGCAGGGTTTCTCTCGGTTCATTTTTTCAAGTCTTTGAATTCCAGTGCTAAGACCAAATTGGCGGGTGTGCCAGTGGTTGTTGATATCAGTGGGTTGCCAGAAGGCCAGCGCTTGATTTTGGAGTGGCGTGGTCAGCCGGTCTGGGTGGTCAGGCGTCCCAAGGCAATGCTCGATGCTTTGTCCGGCTTGAGGGGGCGGTTGAAGGATCCTACGTCTGAGGTAAAGAGTCAGTAGCCTGGTGATGTGCTTCGCACTCCTGATGTGCGTTCGATCAGGCCCGAGATTTCGGTTTTGGTGGGTGTCTGTACGCACGTAGGGTGTTTCCCAGAGATGGTGGCTGAGATTTGCCCGCAGCCGTTCGATCCACAATGGAAGGGGGGGGGCTATTTCTGTCCTTGCCACAAGTCGCGTTTTGATATGTCTGGATGTGTTTTTAGTGGCATGCCAGCTCAGAAGACTTTGCTGGTGCCGCTGCATCGTTATCGCGATGAGTGCACGTTCGTGATCGGTCTAGATCCAGAAAACGTGAACGGAACACGGGGTGCTGGAGCCATGCACAGCATCATTGCTTGTGGTGCTCGGGGGCTGTTGGACTGGATCGAGATGCGTGCTCCGGGATCATTGTTGTTTTATCGTAAACACGTCACCGAAGTACTACTTACCTAAAAATTTCAACATTTGGTATTGCTGCGGATCGCTGTTACTGGTGGTCCTGGTGAATCAGATCGTCGCTGGCATCTTTTGGGTGATGCATGACAAACCCAGTGCTGCTGAGGTGTTCCAGTCGATCGAAATGAGGATCATGTGGGACATCGAATGGGGGCTGGTTGATCTGTGATATGCCCCGTATGGGGGCTTCGTTGTTTTTCATCGTGGCATACCTGCATATGTTCCGTGGACTGATATACGGCAGTGGCAAGAAGCCCCCTGACTGAGGCTGGGTCCTGGGTATGTTGATTGACCTGGTACTGATGGTCGAGGCATTCATGGGGTGCGTGTTGCCGTGGGGCAGGTGTCGTTTTGTGGGGCGCGCAGGCGATCATGTCGCTGTTCGGTGTGATCTCGGCGATCGGTCGTGGTTTGGCCGAGTGGATCATGGGCGATGATTTGCGGTCAGATGTTACGTTCAACCCTTCGTCTTTAGCATTGCACGTGATTGAGGTACTGCTGCTGCTGTTGGTGGTGCTGCATCTCGGTGCGTTGCGCGAGGTTGGTGGCAACCATCCGGATGGTATCGACATCGAACCGGCTGCTAATGGCAATTGTTGGACCACTCTTAAGCCAGCTGACAGTATCCCGTTCCATCCGTATGACATGGTGAAGGACCTGGTTGGTGTTTGCATCTTGTTGTTGGCAGCTTTCGTGATTTTCTTTGCTTCGGAGTGTGGCGGTTTGTTCCTGGAGTACGGCAACTTTGTTGAAGCTAATCGCTTGGTCACTCCTGAGGACATCAAGCTGGTCTGGTACTACGCCGTGTACTACGCGATGTTGCGTTTGGTACGCAGTAAATATCCGTGGGCGTGTTAGTGATGTTTTTTGCGATCGCTTTTGTTTCTGGTGCCCTGGTTGGACCGCGCCAGGGTGTGCTCGATTGGTGATCATGGCTGGATGGCACGGATGGGATGCGGCGTGCTTGTGGTGTGTTTTGTGTGGCTGGCGGTGATTGGGGCGGCCAGGTACGGTTGTTTTGGAAATCTTATGTAAGGTGTGTGCTGATTTTTTTGTATTTCACCTTCTTCATCACTATGCCATTGTGGACGGTATTGGATGCTAAGAAGCCGGTGCCGGAACGATTGACTTTCTATGGCTGATATGAGGACGTTACGGTGCTGGTCGTGTTGGATGCTGTGTTTGCTGTTGCCGTTTGTAGTGATGCCGGCTACGCAAGTGGCTGGTGGTGTCCCGTTGGAGTGCCGGTACTGACGTTAGCCACCGTATTTCGTGACAGCGCAGCGCGTAGTTGGACATGAATTACGGCGTGGACTGCCATTCGTTGCAGTATCTGCGTTATTCACGTATCGCTGCCGATGTGGTTCGGAGTGAAGTGCAAGTGATGCGTCATCTCAACTTCAACCTTGCCAAGATCAGCGATACGATCATGACAGCGATGCGGGTTGACGCTGCCGCGCAGTGGTTTGGTAAGATGCCGCCGGATCTGGGTTTGACGGCCCGTGTACGTGGAAGTGATTGGATCTACGCTTATTCTGAGGTTTTTCTACGTAGACTCGACTTGCTCGCTGGGTTGGAACAATCGGTTGTTTGTCGACGTTTCTGTGCCCAATCCATTGTGGCAGCTGCAGGGCGTGCAACGGGCAGAATATGTAGGGGCATCGCAGGCTAATGCTGATCGGTCAGCCCGGTCATTAGAATGCTACAGAGTTCGACCAGACTGTGCGTGATATTGTCAATTTCCTGCAAAATATGCCGCCGAGCCTGCGGTGTTACAACGGCACTCTTTGAGAGTGTGTGTAATGTTTTTTCTGGCCTTGTTGACTTTCTTGGCCTGTCTACTCAAGAAGGCCTATTGAGAGGACGTGCGTTGAGGGACGTGATATCAGTGGCCTGTATCTGCTATTGGCTTTTATGATGGCTGATTGCAAACTCGCTGATATTGTGGAGACCTTCGGCATTGGGCCGGTGGTTGTTGATGCGGCCGGCGGATTCCGGTCGTTGGAGAGCCTTGAATGGCGATGAGTGTGCGTATGCGAAATACCTTAACCCTGTTTTCCGCGACCAATGATGTGTTGTGTCATCGAGTGCGCTTGGTTCTTGCGGCCAAGGGAGTGACTTATGACATGGTATCTGTAGATCCGCAGAATCCTCCCGAGGATCTGATTGACCTTAATCCCTATCATTCTGTACCGACACTGGTTGAGCGTGAGTTGGTGCTGTACGCTGCTTCCGTGGTGAGCGAATACGTCGATGAGCGTTACCCCCATCCGCCGCTCATGCCGATGGATCCGCTGTCGCGTGCGCGGCTCCGTCTGGCTATGTTGCGTATCGAACATGATTGGGTTCCTCAGGTACAGGCCATCCAACTTGGCAACAAGATTCAAGCCGAGGCTGGGCGTAAGCGGCTCAAGGAATTGCTGACTGCCTCGGTACCGTTATTCAAGGCTAGCAAGTTCTTTCTAAATGGGGAGATGAGCTTGGCCGATTGCGCGATGGCACCGATTATTTGGCGCTTACAGGCGCTGGACGTGCCGTTGCCAAAGGATGGTAAGGTGATCGAGGATTACGGTAACCGTATTTTCCGCAATCCAGGGTTCCTCCGCAGTCTCACCGAGCAGGAAAAGAAATTACGTGACTTGGCTGTTTGATAGCCTTGCATTGCGTTCGGGCATACACTGTTATTTATGAGTGAATTTCCACGAATGACCAGTCATCGGCCCTATCTATTGCGAGCGTTGGTGGAATGGATCAACGACAATGGGATGACGCCACATATCCTGGTCGATGCTTGCGTCCAGGGGGTGCAAGTGCCGGCAAGTGCCGTCAAGGATGGTCGGGTGGTCTTGAACATTGCTGGACGTGCAGTGATGCATTTGCATATCGGCGATGAGAGTGTCAGCTTTAATGCGCGTTTCGCTGGAGTCAGCTATCCGGTGCAGGTGCCAATGCCAGCGGTATTAGCGGTGTACGCGCGTGAAACGGGGCAGGGTATGGCATTGCCGGAGGATATCATCTCGGGTGAGCCACCAGACGACGTGCCCCCGCCTACCACGCCTAATGGCGGGAAAGATCCCCCATCTGTTTCAGGGAAGCGATCGCACTTGCGTGTAGTCAAGTAGTCACTGGTGGGGTCTGTTGCTTCATCCTGGGGACGGCTGGATATCTATGGCTGATGCATGCCATTTGTAGGTGCTTTAGGTCAGTATTACCAAGTTGATTGTGGGACATTGGAAGGTGAAGAGGTTTATCTGTGGAGTATTAGCCTGCTGTTGGGTTGGTCGTTGTTGTCGTCTTGTATATCCAAGCAAAAGTGGCGTTCCAAGCCGAGCTTGTCGTAAGGCACGCAGAATAGTTCTATGGGTACGTTGATTCAGCCATCGCCATCGCTGACCACCTGGTAGGACATTGCGGCCGATTTGCTTAATGCGTTCGGTGCGGGCATTCAATCGATTTTAGGAGTCTGTGCAAATTTGACTTGCTCACGGGAGTTGTTTTAACCAGGTTGTCATGTTCTGCAATCCACGAGAATGGATGTGAAGAATATTGATCATTTCTATCGAGCTGGTCATCGGGTTAACCGCCAATGAGTTGGGGCTTGTACGGCGGTATTAAAGTTTGTCCGGTGGCGTGTTTGGCCTGGTTGATTTTTAAATGCATGAAGGCTAAGCACAGCATGTCATGTATAGAGGTCGGAGATTTGAATTTGCAGGCTGTGATGTGTTGTGCATGCTCAAATGCGACTGTGCGCAGGTGCAGTGATTGAGGTCAAGTCTCGTCCCCGTGAATACCAACGGTTGTCTGCCTGGAGTACATCGCTAACACCTTGTATTGTGTAGCTTAAGCTCTTTAAAGCGTTCGCACTTGGGATGTCGTGTTGTCGTCCCAATGCGCAGCTTCAGTGAAGCTGCACAACATGAGCGTTTCCACGAGGTGAAAGCATGAGCGATTGCTATTCAGTGATGTCTCTAAGCGATGCAGTCATCTGCAAGTTCATCTGTTGCTATAACTCTGAAGGCACGTTGCGAGGATGACGCTTGTTGGATGAGCGGTGAGGGTGTGTTTAAGCTTGGTAACCGCTCAAAATGCAATCAGAATAAAAATTCCAATGTTTAATCCAAGCAGACCATCGGTTGTCAGGGCTGGCATTTCTCAAGATCCCATGAGAGGCTTTGAGCCTTGATCGATCTTTACATGGCTCTGCTTGCTAAGTCATCTGAGTGCCTTTGCAATGATCGCATACGCATCAAGTATGCCGCTGGAGGTGATGTGTTCTTGATTTGCTATGAGAGGGCAGCACGCAATGGATGCCTGTTCGGAGTGCGTGTCAGTGGCTGTTGTACTGATGCGCGTCACTGGCCTCGTTGATGGTGTAGGCGGCCCATCGATGTGTACCGATGGTGGGTGACAATAAGTGGCCAGGGTTGGCAGTAGGATGGTAAGGATGCAGAGCAGTTTCACGGCAGACATCCGTTGGTGCGAGGAAGATATTTTATGCCGTTACCCGTGACCATCTGGTGGATGTTTTCCATGAGCGAATGGAGAATACGATGATCCAATCCCGTTGGCGTTTGGATGGCCGCACGGCTTTGATCACTGGTGCGAGTACGGGTATCGGTTTGGCGGTTGCTCGTGAGTTGTTGGGATTGGGTGCCGATGTGCTGTTGGTAGCGCGCGACGCTGATTTGTTGGCGCGAGTACGCGACGAACTGGCAGACGAGTTCCCTGAGCGTGAGCTACATGGGTTGTCTGCTGACGTTGCCGACGATGAGGACCGCCGCGCGATTCTGGACTGGGTCGAAGACCGCAGCAATGGCTTGCATGTGTTGATCAACAATGCCGGCGGCAATGTTATGCGTGCAGCGCTTGACTATACAGAAGACGAGTGGCGTGAAATTTTTGAGATTAATTTGTTCTCTGCGTTTGAGTTGTGTCGTTACACGCAGCCGTTGTTGGCGCGTCATGCCAGTACAGCGATTGTCAATGTTGGTAGTGTGTCTGGCTTGACTCATGTGCGTACCGGGGTGCCGTATGGAATGAGCAAGGCGGCGTTGCACCAGATGACCCGTAATTTGGCTGTCGAATGGGCTGAGGATGGCATCCGTGTCAATGCAGTGGCACCTTGGTATATCCGTACTCGTCGCACGTCGGCGCCGCTCTCCGAGCTGTACTATTACGAGCAGGTCATTGAGCGTACGCCGATGCGCCGCATTGGAGAACCTGAGGAAGTGGCTGCGGCAGTGGCATTCCTTTGTCTGCCAGCGTCGAGTTATGTGACCGGCGAATGCATCGCGGTGGATGGCGGTTTTATGCGCTATGGTTTCTGAGCGAGGTTGATAGGTTCGCCTTTAAAACAATCTAAGATGTGTATTGAATGTGTGAATCACGAAAAGAGTGCAGATATATTCAGATTGCAAGGTGAATCGGGGCATGTATGGGGTCATCATCGCTTGAGACGTGATCTTTGGTATGTGTACGAGTCCGACAGTGAATGTTTTTTCCTTAAATTCGTTATTGGAGCGTTCTTCTTGTCGCTGGTGCTTTTCATCTGACCTGTTTCTAAAGATAAAAAGCATCATTTGCTAACACGATTGCAAGCCATCCGCAATCGGAGCCAATCAGATAACGGTGATAAACATGGCAGCGAGTGTCTCGCATCTGGAGCAGATGCGTTGATAGCTCTTGAGTCTCCGGAACAGGCACTCGATCTTAATTGCGGCGCTTGTACCTCTTGCGGTCGTATGCCCAAGGAACGATGCGTGTGTGCAGCGTCGGTCCGAGCTGTTTAATGTGCATCTGTACGATGGTGGCTATCGTATTTGCCTTCAGTCCCATGGAGGTCCTGGAGTGGCGTCTGGAGATCTTTTACTGATTAGATAGGCCGAGACACAGTCCTAAATAATAAAGCCACCGTCGTTCTGGAGTTTAAACCAGCATCTTCGTATGACGTCATAAAGGGAGCAGTGCTGATTACCTGCTGGTGCAAGGGGCCGGAAGCCGAAAGGGAGTAGGCGAAGTGCGATGGTCGGCTGTTGCGGTTACTGTGAAGTGCCTAAACACTCAGGCATCTGTAACAGTGGGCGTGGTCCTTGTGTTTCAGGAGTCGATCATGTCTTCACCTAACCCTGTGCTGTTGTTGCGGTGCGTTGCATTCTTCGTAGCTCGATCAGGTGTTGCCGATTGCCTAACGTAAGTTGGGTGATCCATTGAAGATGACCTTGCACGGTTTCTTGGATATCGATTGCAAAGCAATGCTGTCAGTACTTTGCACATCACTGGTTGCACGTGTTGGCGGTTGCAGTTGTTCAAGTGATGCAGGTGACGTGATGTCAGGGGAAGCATTCCGCAGTGACTTCAATCCTGGTGTCGTCATAGTCAGCAGCTCACCGATATCTGCAAGCACCTTTTGGTGGTGATCCATACTGGTACCCGGAGGTGTGACCCGGCGGTGGGTCGTGATTTGGTCGATATGGTTTCCCGTAAGCATGATCCGGCCAAGCGCAGTACTGGCTAGTGTGAAGGGGGGAGGTAATGCGCTGCGCTCAGGTGTAGATCGCAATGCTACGACAGTCGGACGTTTCCGAGGGGCGGTTGATTCGGTGATCGTGGGCACGTGCCAATCAGTGACGACTCAAGGTGATTGCCAACAGGCAGTTCCATCTTGACGGCATTCTCGGCAAACCCGTTGTGGTGGTCTGCCATTGGGTCGGTAGGCCTAAGGGTAAGTCGAGTGTTCTCTGCAGATGACCAAAATTCAGGCATGGTTCGCCGATGCGGGTTGCTCATGGGCTAATGCTTACACGGTTTCCCTTCGCGTCTGTAAGGTAGGAGGCCGGAACTGCTCTCCAAAGGTGATGTCCTCCGGTGGACTGTTGTCATGAAAGTGACCGAGGGTCGCTGTCATGCCCGGCTTATGCGTGTGTAGATCGTGTGCCAGTCGCTGAGCGCTTGGGCAGGTCACGTCATTGGCAGCGGTATTCAAAAGATACAGGATAGTGTCGCGTACCTGCATATTCGTCGGACTGACGTTGCCGCGTTGCTTCGGCAGAGTGACTAAAAAAAGCAGTGGTCAACTTGCATGAATTGGGTAGCTGGGATCTCCATACGTTCAGTCCCGCAGCGAAATTGCCTCAGTGACATAAGTGTTAACAGACTCCGGGTTCTCGTCACTGCCTTTGAAACGGCTGGATTTTGTTACCCATTGGGGTGAAGTCACAGCGGAGCATCGCTCCTGACAAGGGTGACAACATGTACTTTAGCGTGGCGTTGCAGGTGTTGTGCAGGGTGTCTGGTTGGTACAGGCGCAACAAGGAGGTTTGCGATCCACGATCGACAGTCATGGAGTCAGGCACGCCAGTAACAGCCTCAATATTCACAGTGTTGGGAGACGACCATCCCTGGGATGTGCTGTGCAGTGATGATGCACTGCGCTGACTTCGACAGGCGATGTTAATATTGAGAACCATTCTTGTCATTAAGAGCGTTTTGTGACGTTGTTGGATATGGTGTTGCACCGCACCGTGGTCGTGGAAGCGGTGGAGGATCGTCAGCCTAACGATGTGATTGCACGACGCTTGCGCGAACTGGGTTTCGTTGCCGGCGAAGAGATCACGGTGCTGGCGACTGGCCCGTTGGGGCGTGAGCCGCTCCTGGTGCAGGTTGGTTACACCCGTTTTGCTTTACGGCGGGCTGAGGCGCAGCGCATCCGAGTGGTACCGATGGAGACGGTCGTATGAATAAGCAGGTGCGGTTGGCTCTGGTGGGTAATCCCAACAGCGGCAAGACAGCGTTGTTCAATCAGTTGACGGGTAGCCGACAGAAAGTGGCTAACTATCCTGGTGTCACGGTTGAGCGTAAGGAAGGGCATTTCCATGCACCGTCTGGGCGTGAGTGCGTGGTTCTTGATCTGCCGGGAGCTTATAGTCTTCAGCCTGCCAGTCTGGACGAGGCGATTACCCGCGATTTCTGCCGTGGCTTCTATCCTGGTGAGGCTCCGCCGGATGTGCTGGTCTGTGTGATCGATGCGACCAACCTGCGGCTGCATTTGCGTTTTGTACTGGAGTTGCTTGAGTTGGGGCGGCCAGTCGTGGTGGCGCTGAACATGGTTGATGCTGCACAGCGGCGTGGCATTCGCATCGATCGCGAGATGCTGGAGCAGATGTTAGGGGTGCCAGTGGTGGAAACGGTGGCGGTACGCCGTCATGGCGCGCGCGCGCTGATCGAGCAACTCGACACGGTGGTGACAACGTTGCCTGCACCCACACCCACGTCACCTGCCGGTGACCAGTATCACGCGCAAGTACGGCACATCCTGGAAGCGGCGGTAAGGATGCCCAGTCGGACATCGCGCGTGGACGATGCGTTGGATCGCTGGTTGTTGCACCCGGTGTTCGGCTTGATGGTGCTGACCGTGGTGATGTTCTTGATTTTTCAGGCGGTATACGCCTGGGCTGCACCGCTGGTGCATCTGATTGAAGTGGGCACCTCGGCGTTGGGTCATGGGATTGGGGATGTGTTGCCGAACGGCCCGCTACGCAGTTTAGTGGTAGATGGGATCATTGCTGGTCTTGGCGCGGTGGTGATGTTTCTGCCGCAGATCTTGATCCTGTTTGCTTTCATCCTGGCGCTTGAGGAGTCTGGCTACCTGCCGCGTGCGGCGTTCCTCCTCGATCGGCCGATGGTGTTGGCTGGTCTTTCCGGGCGTTCGTTCATTCCACTGTTGTCTAGTTTTGCCTGCGCGGTGCCGGGCATCATGTCAACGCGCAGTATTCAGGACCCACGTGATCGCCTTGCTACCATGCTTGTGGCGCCGTTGATGACCTGCTCGGCGCGGTTGCCGGTGTACACGTTGCTGATCGGTGCGTTTGTGCCGCCTAAATCCCTGTGGGGCCCGATCAATCAACAGGGGTTGGTGCTATTTGGGTTGTACATGGCGGGCATCCTCAGCGCGCTTACTGTGTCTTGGACGATAAAAAAGTGGCGTCGCAACAAAAGCGAGCATCCATTGCTGTTGGAGCTGCCATCTTACCGATTGCCTCATCCGCGTGATTTGGTGCTGGGTTTGTGGGAGCGAGCGGCCATTTTTCTTAAGCGAGTCGGTGGCATCATCTTGGCGTTGACCATCCTGCTGTGGTTTTTGCTGTCGTTTCCGGAGGCACCGTCCGGGGTGACTGATTCAGCGATCCATTACAGCTTTGCTGGAAGAATTGGCCATGTGCTGGCAGTGTTTTTTGCCCCATTAGGCTTTAACTGGCAAATTTGCATTGCGTTGATTCCAGGATTGGCGGCTCGCGAGGTGGCAGTCTCCTCGCTGGCAACGGTCTATGCATTGTCAGTGTCCAATGACGATATGGCTGTGCGGGCATTGTCGCCGCTGATTCAAGACGGCTGGTCATTGGCTACGGCGCTGTCGCTGCTGGTCTGGTACATCTATGCACCGATGTGTATTTCCACCTTGGCTACGATTAAGCGTGAGACCAATTCTTGGAAGCACATGGCGATGACGGCAGGGTATCTATTTGGTTTGGCTTACCTGGCGGCGTTGGCAACTTACCAAGTTGCATTGCTACTGGGGGCGAGCTAACCCATGAGCGTGTCATTGCTACTGCAATATGTGGTGATTGCGTTGGTGGTGGTTGTCAGTGTGCTTGTGGTGGTGCGCAAGTATCTGCCCGGTACCTGGAGTCGAGTCTGTACTGTACTGGCGTGGCATTTGACCCGATCAGGTCGACCTCTCTGGATACAGCGTTTCGGGCATCGCTTGGTGCCAGAGATGCGTCGTGTCGGCGCTTGTCATCGTTGTGGCAATTGCACCTCAGATTCCCGTCGGTGTTAAGAGAGGCAGAAAAACTCTTTGAACAATAATAGGTCGATGCATTGATACCGTTTGGTGCAATGTTGGTCATAGGCAAGGGATGTTCTGTTATCTGTGGTTGGGATCTTCGTGATTTTTTTAGTGGTTCTTGGAGATGCGGGTAAAAACGGTTTTCCATATGTCCTGATTGATTTGGCGGCAGTGTCCGGTGGTGTATTTTCTGTTGCTGACATGACTGGATCACAGTGTTGTTTGTTTCAACATCTCAGTCATCAGGTGATGTCCGCTCCAGAGTGTTTCAGTGTATTGAACATGAGGAGTGCAATGCTGAAGGTGGCGTTGTGATGTTGCACGTGCTGCGTGGCAGAGTGTGCGTACGTGAGCCGGGAGGGTGTGTGGTGTGGACGTGATGCGTGAACAGTATCTTGGTCTGGAGTGCTTTGACGCTGTCGTCGCGTTCCAGTCGGTGCATTACTCGGATCAGGTGTTCAGCGAGGCGGAAGTGTCTCTGGCTGGGGCACACAGAAGTTCACCATCAGATCGAAGGAGTGTGTTTTGCCCCTTTGGAGAAGTGTCTTCAGGATCAAGATGAAAGATACACTGCTGACGGGAGAGAGGATTCCTGTCTGCGGTCATACTGTCCAGATGTGTTTGAACTGCTGTGAATATGTGGGGCCTCTCGAGCATCCCAATGTTCCAGACAGGTTCCGCAAGTATCGTGTGTCACCCAGATGCGGAGCCGGTCCATTGTATGTTCGGAGGGACTTGCATAAGGGCGGCTGAGTGATCCCTGTGCAAGTCCAGAATGGTCGAAATGTCATCTGTGGCCCCCTACGTCCAAGTATCCGAACTTAAGGGGCATCCGTGGGAATCAGGGCCAAGCATCAAATCCGGATGCTTTAATTTATAGAGAGAATGCGAGTTGATAACACTTTATAGAGATGGAGCAAGTGTTTTAACCGCACAATGACGATGAGGTTTTTAATGAAAATGAAGTTGCTTCGTAAAATGAGAATGTTTCCCGATCCAGAGTCTTCTTGCTAATTAAGCAACCAGAGACCAATTCACGGGTTTATAACACTGGCCGTAAAGCAATTTCATTGCACCGAGCTTGCATCCAGATTAAGTACATATTGCGATTTTTCATTGAAACTTACCTGGAATCTACGACGGCGTTAGCCTGTCCGGTAGCAGCTGATTTTTCACCTGCGAATGGGTTTAGCTTGCGGATTGTTGCTGGGTACTTTGGCCATTGGCCCTTGAGCCATGGGTGGTTAGGGGCTTTTGTTTGCAATACTTGGCGTGCATTATCTGCAAGTGTTTTGTTACCCAAATGGGTGTAAGCCTCTCCAAGGGCGGCCACGGCATCGTATTGGAACGCACTCTTTGGGTAGGTTTCCAGCAGCAAGTTGGCGCGACCTGCGGCTGCGACCCAAGCATTACGGCGTAGGTAGTACAGCGTAACGTTCATCTCGTACTGAGCGAACATGTCGCGTAGCTCGATCATGTGCTTGCGGGCCTCTGCAGCGTAGCGGCTGTCCGGGTAGCGGTCGAGCACGGTCTTGAAGTCGTTATAGGCCTGCTGTGGTGCGGATAAGTCACGGCGACTGAGGTCCAGTGACCAGACCTTGCGCAAAAACACTGTGTCGCGGTTGCTGTTGGTCAGACCCCGCAGGTAGTACATATAGGCGATGTTATGGTGTGTCGGATAAATACGTATGAAGCGGTCGATCGACGATACAGCGTCATCGTGCTTGCCCGATTTGTACTGTGCGTAGGCGTTCTCCATCATCGCCTGTTCGGTATACGGGCCATATGGGTATTGTGCGATCAGACGCTTGAAACTGACCTCGGCGCCGGCCCAGTTGCCTTTCTTCATGAGGTTGTGTGCCTTGTCGTACAGGTGTTCCACCGGCATGCCATCTTCAGGATTCTTTTTGGCCTCGCGGTGACAGCCGGTGATGACGATCAAGGTGGCCAGCAGCATGACCAACAGGTGGGTAGGTGCGAAGAAGGCAGGACGTTGGGTCATGGGGTTGCGTGGCACGCATCAAGAATACGAAGTATTGATGATAGCCTAATGGCCTGTCCTGTGAATGACTTATGCTCCTGCCGGTGCCGAATTTCGCTGTTTTTGTTGGTGTCTATGCCCGATAACATCCCTGCATTTTCTCGTCAGGTCACGGTGCCGAACAGCGCTGCTGGCCGTCGCTTCGATGCTGTGTTGGCCGAACTTTTCCCGGAATTCTCGCGTTCACGCTTGGCCGAATGGATCAAATCCGGTGATGTGCTGTTGGACGGATTGCTGGCACGGCCGCGTGATCCGGTTTACGGTGGCGAAACGGTTAGGTTACAGGCGATGTTGGAGACCCGGACCGATGCCGTACCACAGGATATTCCGTTGGATATTTTGTACGAGGACGAACATGTATTCGTCCTCAATAAGCCTGCGGGGCTGGTAGTGCACCCGGGTGCTGGCAATCCCGATGGTACTTTGGTCAATGCTTTGCTGCATCGCGATCCGGCTTTAGCGGCGTTGCCGCGCGCTGGGATCGTGCATCGACTGGACAAAGATACGAGTGGGGTGATGGTAGTGGCACGTACGCTGCTGGCGCAGACGGCGCTGGTGGAGCAATTGTCCACACGTCAGGTACATCGCCAGTATTTGGCGGTAGTCGTTGGCGCGCTGGTTTCCGGTGGCACGGCCAATGCGGCGATTGAACGCCACCCACGTGACCGACTGCGGATGGCGGTGTCCGAGAGAGGTAAGGAAGCGGTCACTCATTACCGGCTGAGGGAGCGCTTCCGTGCCCACACGGCATTGGAGTGCCGCCTGGATACTGGGCGCACTCATCAGATCCGCGTGCACATGGCGCATCTGCGTCATCCGATTGTCGGTGATCGGCTGTACGGTGGATTGCTGAAGCTACCCAAGGGCGGCACTGAGGCGTTGGTCGTCATGCTGCGCGGATTCAAGCGTCAGGCATTGCATGCTGAAGTGTTGGAGTTCCTCCATCCTGTGGGTGGTGCGGCTGTGCGTATTGCTGCGCCGGTGCCAGAGGATTTATGTCAGCTTCTGGCGGTGCTGCGTGAGGACAGTGTGGTGTTTTCTGAACGGGAGTGACGCTGAGATGGGGACGCTTCCATCTTGGGTGCTAATGCCGGATTGGCCGGCCCCGCCCGGTGTCATCGTATTGAGCACGTTGCGTGATGGGCCTGGTGTATCCGTAGCACCGTTCGATCGGTTGAATCTTGGGAACTGTGGTGTGGTTGAAGGTGACGAGCCCGTGTGTGTGGAGCGGAATCGAGCCCGTTTGGTCGAGATGTTGGGCTTACCGTCAGTGCCGCACTGGTTGCAGCAAGTGCATGGTGCCGAGGTGTTGCGTGTCGATGCGCCTCCGCAGTCGATCGGCCGCGTGGTCGAGCCGACGGCTGATGCTGCGATTACCAGTGTGCTTGGCGTGGTCTTGGCGATCCTGACCGCTGATTGCTTGCCGGTCGTATTGGCTGCTGGTGATGGTAGTGAGATCGGTGTTATACACGCTGGTTGGCGTGGTTTGGCTCATGATGTGCTGGAGCGAACGGTGGCTGCGTTGCGGACGGCGCCAGAGCGTTTGCAAGCGTGGCTTGGGCCTGCAGCCGGCCCACATGCCTACGAGGTTGGTCTGGATGTGTATGCCGCGTTCGTTGAGCGTGACTCGGGTGCGGCTTGTGCTTTCTCAGCAACCCGTCCCGGGCATTGGTGTGTTGATCTGTATGCGTTGGCACGGCAGCGCTTGATGCGTGCGGGGCTCTCCGCTGCCTCTATCTATGGTGGCGGTTTGTGCACAATCTCTGATCCACAGCGATTTTTCTCCCACCGCCGCGACCGTCGCAGCGGACGCTTTGCTACGTTGGCATGGATCGCGTGTTAAACGTGCTTCTCTTAATAATTCTAGTAAGTGTTGAGTGCTGAGATATTTGCTGTGTTGCTGGAGATACTCTGTGTTGTCCACGTGAGGGGTGTTGGTTGTACTCCATAAGGGGAATATTGGGTGTAGCGTGGCCGTCACAGGTGGCTGCTTGGGTTGCCTGCCATGATGCGTTTGCGACTTGGCGGGACGGTACCGGTTCAGTGATTTTTGTCAGTCATGAGGGGCGCTAGCATTGGCGCCGTTGCTTTAATGGATGGTCGATACATGCGCTGTTATGCCGAGTGGTTCGCAGTTTGGTTTAGTTCGATTGGAGTGTGCCTGACATGCGAGTGCATTGGCTCCATTATTGTGTGACCCGAATATGTGGGGTGGTTGCCTTTATCAGTACGTTTGTTCTACGGTTGCGCGTACCATGAATCGGCAAAGGATAGACGCTGCCGTTTTCTGATTCAGATGGGCCTACCGAGAGTGGGGCCGTGTATCCGCATATGAGGGATGTTTTGCGTCAGGTTGATGCAACTACCGTTGTGATCGTCTTCGATGGCGTCTGCGTGCTATGCAATGGTGGGGTGCGTTTCCTGCTGCGCCGTGACCGAAAAAAACGCTACCGTTTTGCCACGATGCAGGGAGCGCATGGTCAGGTACTGCTGCGTGCATATGGATTGGATCCAGAGGATCCGATTTCGTTCTTGCTGGTTGAGGATGGGAAGGCTTGGACTGACTCAGATGCAGTGTTGCGTGTATTGGCCGGTTTAGGTGGTTTCTGGCGCGCTGCTGCTTGGCTGCACGTGTTTCCGCGTCGCTGGCGAGATGCCTGTTATCGCTGGCTGGCGCGCAATCGCTATCGTTGGTTCGGGCGCCATGCTCAATGCCTGATCCCAGAGCCGGCGGAGCGTGAGCGCTTCCTTGATTGACGCTCTGCCTTTATGAGTACGGCGACGTGGCGTACCTCGATTTGGCATATCTATCTATCGTTAGCATACGAAGCCGATGCCGCATCGTAGCGCATGTTGAAGAAAGCAATATGGGGTACTGGGGGTGGGGGGATTTTGTATCTGGATGATGACCCGCTGGACGCTCCAGCGGGCCGTTGTTAGAGCGTTTGCATTTCCGAATTGGCGTTGTGGGTTGAGGAATGCTGTGGCTTCGGGGCAGCGGTAGGGGCAGGGCGGTTGGCCGATATGTCCGGTACTTCCAGATATGGCAGTGATAGCGTCTCACTGGTCATCCGTCGAATTCTGTTGGTCAGCATCACGCTGTCGTTGAGGTGCTGTCCGTAGGAAGGAATGATGTTCTTCAATTGCGTTTCCCAGCCATCTTTCATTTGTTGCGGGAATGCTTTGGCCAGCAGATCCAGCATGATGGGCGGGGAGGTCGATGCACCAGGGGAGGCCCCTAGCAGGGCGGCGATGGTGCGGGCCTTATCGATGACGATTTCGGTGCCGAATTGCAGAATCATGCCCTTCTCCGGATCACGTTTGATCACTTGTACACGTTGGCCGGCCGTGACCAGTGTCCAGTCGGTCGGTTTGGCGTTGGGGAAGTACTTCAAAAGTTCGGCATGGCGGTCTGCATCGCTGAGTCTGGCTTGTTTCAACAGGTATTTAACTAAGTCTAGATTCTTTTCGCCGACGCTCAGCATGCCAGCGGCATTGTGATGGTTGATCGAGGAATACAGGTCGAACCAGGAGCCATCCTTCAGGAATTTGGTGCTGTAAAGCGCAAAAGGCCCGAAGAGAACGATGGATTTGCCGTCGAGTTTGCGGGCGTCCAGGTGCGGTACCGACATCGGCGGCGAGCCTGTCTCGGCCATGCCATAGGCCTTAACGTTGTGGCGTTGCGTGATTGCTGCGTTCTCGAAGGCTAGAAACTGGCCACCGACCGGAAAGCCAGCATAATCTTTGGATTCGGGGATCCCAGACATTTGCAGCAGTTTCAGTGCAGCGCCACCAGCCCCGATAAACACAAAGCGTGATTTGATAGTGCGTTCTTGATTGCTGATCAGGTCCTTGACGGTCACGTTCCACGTCTTGTCAGCGTTTTGGCGCAGTGCAGTGACTTCATGGCGCAGGCGCAGTGTGAAGTTTGGGTTCTGTTGCAGATGCTTGGCAAGACTCCTGGTAATGACGCCGAAGTTGACGTCAGTTCCCAACGGCATATAGGTTGCAGCGACTTTCTGGTTTGGTGGCCGGCCCTCCATCAGTAGTGGTGCCCACTGTTGGATCTCCGTTGGATTGGTGGAAAACTGCATCCCGTAGAACAGGGGATTCTTAATGAGCGCGTTGTGGCGCTTGCGTAGGTATTCGATCCGATCTTCGCCCCAGACAAAGCTCATGTGTGGGGTCGGAGTGATGAACTCTGACGGTGTGGGCAAGCGGTCATGATGGACTTGATAGGACCAGAATTGGCGCGAGATCTCGAATTGTTCGGCGATCTTGATCGCACGTTTGGTTTCGATGGTGCCGTCTTGTAGTTCGGGGGTGTAATTCAGTTCAGCGAAGGCGGAATGACCCGTGCCGGCGTTGTTCCAGCCGTCTGAGCTTTCCATGCCGATACCGTTCAGGCGTTCGAACAACTCGATTTTCCAATCTGGTTGCAGCTCTTGTAAGTAGGTACCTAGGGTGATGCTCATGATGCCGCCACCGATGAGCACCACGTCCACTGGTGTGTCGTTGTTCGCGGTTGGAACAGAACGCTGGTAAAGCGGCCAGTACAAGAATAAGAGGGTCGCCAGAGCAAACGCCACGATGAGGCCTGTTAGAGCCTTAAGGGATTTCTTCATGGGATGCGTAATGTCGAGAAGGAAAGTTAGCGCGTTACTTGCTGGGAAGCCGGATGCGCGGGGAAGAGATGCGCTGTTTTGGCTGAAAACCAGCAAATCGTACTTGAAAATGTGACTTAAGTCTATTTATTTTTTGTTTTTTAGATTTTTATTGTGAAATTTTGAATTTAAAGCTTGTTAATGCCGGTATTTTGGTGGCGCATGATATGAATGTTGTTTCATATCGGACGTATGCAGTGCTTAATGGCATGAGGCATGACGCTACTGCTGTGGATTGTCATCGTGTTCGTAAAGTGGCTTTCTGGCGCCAGTGGATGATCGTGGTTGCGTTGCAAGCGTTTGAGTAATACCTGCCTGTGTTTGATCCGTTTTCGATTTGCATAACTTTGTGCCCTATTTCGTAATGAAATAGGGGATGGTGATCTGGTGAGCTACTTGGCGTTGCTGCACATTTTGCTGTTTGTGCTGTTCCATCTGTCGGCTGGTGCTGGGAAAAACGTTGGATCCCGGCACGTTTCCATTTGAAACTAACCACGGTGTCTGTATCAGGTGCTAGAAAATGGCTCGCCAAAGTGCTCCATGCAGCCGAGTGCATGGTTGGGTGGTTACATGCTGAAACGTTCAAAGTTCTGCTGCTGCGTCAGGGACTTTTGTAGCGCATCCTCTGCGTTCTTGTTGGATGTATGGAACGTGTAGAGATGCTGGACGGGTATACCGTCAGTGCTGAAAAAACTGTGCGGCCTGGCCCGCACTGGGCGGGCCGCGGCTGTACTTACTTGAGTGCTTTAAAGCGTAGGCGTTTGGGGCCGACGTCATTGCCGAAGCGGCGTTTCTTATCTTCTTCGTACTCGCGGTAGTTACCTTGGAAAAACTCCACGTGCGAGTTGCCTTCAAAGGCGAGAATATGGGTTGCGATACGGTCCAGAAACCAGCGGTCGTGCGAGATCACGAAGGTGTTGCCTGGGAACTCCAGAAGCGCATCTTCTAACGCACGCAGGGTTTCGATGTCCAGGTCGTTAGAGGGTTCGTCGAGCAAAAGCACGTTACCGCCCTGTAGCAGGGTCTTGGCCATATGCAAGCGCCCGCGTTCACCACCGGACAGCGAACCAACCATTTTCTGCTGATCCTGGCCTTTGAAGTTGAAACGTCCGATATAGGCGCGTGATTGGATCTCCACACCGTTGATGTTGAGGATATCCAAACCGCCGGAAATTTCATGGAATACGGTGTGGTTACCTTCCAGCGTATCGCGGCTCTGGTCTATGTAAGCCAGTTTTACCGTTGACCCGATCATGATTTCGCCCGCATCGGGTTTTTCTTGGCCGGTAATCATCTTGAACAGTGTGGATTTGCCGGCGCCGTTCGGACCGATAATGCCAATGATTGCACCTGCCGGGACGAGGAAGCTGAGGTTGTCGATGAGTAGACGGTCTCCGAATGTCTTGGAGACGTTTTTAAATTCGACGACTGAGGCACCTAGGCGTTCGCCTGGCGGGATAAATATTTCGTTGGTTTCGTTGCGTTTCTGGTATTCCTGTGACTGTAGTTCTTCCAGGCGCGTCAAGCGCGCTTTACCCTTGGAACGCCCGCCCTTGGCGTTCTGGCGTGACCATTCCAGTTCTCGATGGATGGCTTTCTGACGCGCCTTTTCCTGGTTTTCTTCCTGCTTCAGGCGCTCTTCCTTTTGTACCAGCCACTCGGTGTAATTGCCTTTCCATGGAATGCCGCGGCCTCTGTCTAATTCCAGGATCCATTCGGCGGCGTTGTCAAGAAAGTAGCGGTCGTGGGTCACGGCGACGACGGTACCGGTGTAGCGTTGCAGGAATTGTTCCAGCCACTCGACTGACTCGGCATCTAAGTGGTTAGTCGGTTCGTCCAGCAGCAGCATGTCTGGTTTTTGCAGCAGCAAACGGCACAATGCCACGCGGCGCTTCTCACCGCCTGACAGATGGCTGATGTTTGCGTCCCATGGTGGTAAACGCAGTGCGTCAGCGGCCACGTCCAGTTGCTGTTCCAGTGTATGTGCGTCATTGCTGGCTAAGATGGCTTCCAGGCGTTCCTGTTCTTTGGCGAGTGCATCGAAGTCGGCACCATCTTCAGCGTAGGCGGCGTAGACCTTTTCTAGCGCTGCTTGGGCTTGCATGACTTCGCCCACACCTTCTTCGACCGATTCGCGTACGGTTTTGTTTGGATCCAGTTCCGGTTCTTGGGCCAAGTAGCCAACTTTGATACCAGACTGTGCGCGAGCCTCACCTTCGAAGTCGGTGTCCACGCCGGCCATGATTTTTAGCACCGTGGATTTGCCAGCGCCGTTCAGACCGAGCAGGCCGATCTTGGCACCGGGAAAAAACGAGAGCGAAATGTCCTTGATGATCTGCCGTTTGGGCGGGACCACCTTGCTGACGCGGTTCATAGTGTAGATGTATTGCGAGGACATGCAGTCTCCGTAGACGCAGTGTTGTCAGCCGGTCAGGGCCGGAAGCCGGTAAAATAAGATCCGCCAATTATATGTCAAGCCGATGGATCGGGGCTTATGTGTAGGTGCAGTTAATCGCGCAACGTGGGCATGTTAAGTGTTGTGCCAAGTCTGTTTGATTAGGTGTTGGGGCAGACCTGTTTCAGTCAGATGGAATTGCTAAGGTATTCCGGGGTATTCGTAGTCTTCACTTGGATATTTCATTGTTTGGGATCTGTTTTAACCCTCTGTGGCATTGTCGGGATGATGTTCCGTTAGAGTGGTTGCAACGGCTTCATTGTCGTGGCTATCGCAAAGGTGGTCGTGGTGTGCGTTGGTGCAACAACAATGGCAGAGTGTGTTCCGATGCACGGTGTGTGCAGGAGAAAAAGGGGCCGAGTGGAACGCCTCAGTCGGCGAATTGTTCAGTCCAGTGTGGTGGGCTTTACAATCTGATTGTTTAGATGCCTATTGCATCCCCCGCGTCCTTCCTGGAGTTGCCATGTTCCCGCGCGATGTCCGTCTTGAAATGTACGATCCCGACTTGGCTCAGGCCATCGCTGCTGAAGTGATGCGTCAGGAGGACCACGTTGAGCTGATTGCCAGCGAAAATTATTGCAGCACGTTGGTGATGCAGGTGCAGGGGAGTCAACTGACCAACAAGTACGCCGAAGGCTACCCGGGGAAGCGTTACTACGGTGGGTGTGAGTATGTTGATATTGCTGAGGAATTGGCGATTGAGCGCGTCAAACAATTGTTCGGTGCCGACTATGCCAATGTGCAGCCCCATAGCGGTTCACAGGCCAATCAAGCGGTGTACTTCGCACTGTTGCAACCAGGCGATACCATCCTCGGGATGAGTTTGGCGCATGGCGGCCACTTGACTCACGGTGCCAAGGTTAATGCTTCTGGCAAGCTGTTCAACGCGGTTCAGTACGGAGTGAATGGTCAGGGCTTGATCGATTACGACGCTGTTGAATCGCTTGCGTTAGAGCATCGGCCGAAGATGGTTGTGGCGGGCTTCTCGGCGTATTCGCAGCAGATCGATTGGGCGCGTTTCCGTGCGATTGCCGATCAAGTGGGCGCTTACCTGTTTGTGGACATGGCGCATGTGGCTGGCTTGGTGGCGGCCGGTGTGTATCCGAATCCGCTGCCCCATGCCCACGTGGTGACTTCGACGACCCATAAGACACTGCGTGGCCCACGTGGTGGCCTCATTGTGGCGCAGGCACCGGAGGAGGCGTTGGTCAAGAAGTTGCAGTCGATCGTGTTTCCCGGGATGCAGGGTGGGCCATTGATGCATGTGATCGCGGCTAAAGCAGTCGCCTTTAAGGAAGCGCTGGAGCCTGCGTTCAAGGTGTATCAGGAGCAGGTGGTGAAGAATGCCAAGGCGATGGCCAAGACCCTCATGTTACGAGGCTATAAGATCGTTTCCGGCGGTACAGAAAATCATTTGATGTTAGTTGACCTGATCGGCAGGGATATCTCCGGGAAGGACGCGGAGGGCGCCTTGGGTCAGGCTCATATCACCGTCAACAAGAACGCGGTGCCGGACGATCCACGCTCTCCGTTCGTGACCTCTGGTTTACGCTTGGGTACTCCCGCCGTCACGACGCGTGGTTACCAGGAGCAGGATTGCGTGGATTTGGCTCACTGGATTGCCGATGTGCTTGATGCACCTGCGGATGCGGCGGTCATCGCCGCGGTTCGTGAGAAGGTCGCAGCGCAGTGCAGGAAGTACCCGGTGTATCGCTGAGTGGATGGATCTGGGGTGGTGCTTGGGTTGTGCCGGGGCTTCTCGCATATCCTGCTGTGTGTTGTTTAAAGGGATTTTTGGTGATGAACGTTAGATCGCTTGATAGAAGCCGTTTGCTTTATCTGACGCATGCTTTGTTATTGGGTGTGCCCATCCTTTTGATTGGTGGGCCTATATCCTTATATTGGCTGCTTGATGCAATGACTGGTTCGATGATCTTGCTTGGGCTGTTTTTGGTGTGGTTTGGAGCGCGTTTGTTGTGCTTGATTGGCTGGCTGGTGTTGTCGTATGCGTTCCTGACCGGAGGGCGATCTCGTTTGGTACAACGGAGTTGGACATGGTGGCTCTGTTTGATGATCGGTATACCTGGGGCTGTCTTTTTTTTGTGGCCCGTCTTGATGGAGATCCAAATGCTCTTTAACGGTCATCAACTTCACAGCGGTGTCGGGTTTACCTGGTTCGTTTCCTTCTGCGTTGGTCTTGCGGTGTTACCGCTGGCGCTGCATTTATTCTGGCTGCGTTTCGTAGGGTGTTGGCGATCAGATCAATGTCACGCTGCTGACGGTGTGAATCCCAATAATGCTGGCTGACGAGTAGACTCGGGTGCATGTACTGTCCTTTTTGTCAGCATACCGATACTCGAGTGATTGACTCACGTGTCTCTGAAGACGGCGCGACCATCCGACGGCGCCGCGAGTGCGAAGCCTGTGGTGAGCGTTTCAGTACGCTGGAGACGATCGAGCTGAAGTTGCCAGTCATCGTCAAGAATGATGGTGGACGCGAAGCATTTGATGGACGCAAGCTGCGCACCAGTTTTGATCGCGCGCTGCAGAAACGTCCGGTGGCTGAGGAGCACATTGAGATGGCGATGCGCGCGGTGATCCACCAGTTGCGTATGATGGGTGAGCGTGAGGTGCCGTCGATCTTGGTCGGTGAGTACGTCATGGCCGAATTGCGTAAGCTCGATCATGTGGGTTACGTGCGTTTTGCTTCGGTCTATCGCAGCTTTCAGGACGTTGCCGATTTTCGCGAGGAGATCGAAAGGCTGGAGCGCGAATTGCCGGTGAGCAGGGAGCAATTGCCGTTGTTAGAAGCTGCCATGGAATCGATTCCACATCCTCCCATTGACAAGGGAGGTAAGCACGGCGCGTGATGTACAGCGTCATGTTGCCCACGTGTTGCGATTGTTTGTTGATGCGAATGTGATTGCCTATGCTCGGATTTGGCCGAAGTCGAGCGGCTTACCTGCTTTGATGGGGATATGCTGCTGACTGTGGGGTGGAGGGCTGTGCGATGCTTCGGCCGGGTTAGTGTGTTGGGGGAGTGCAGCGTTGAGTTTCTGCAATTTTCATCCTGGTTCGCGCTGGTCATCACATGTTTGGAAGTGTGTGCAGAGCAGAAGACCTGGGCTGGTTGCGCATGCCGTCATCTGCGCCGGCATTTTTTTACTGTCGTTGGCTGGGTACTGTGCTTGGATGGTGGTGTCCTTGACGCAGCGGCGGCTACGGTAGTTGCCGAGTATGGTGATGCGCTTGGATAGGGAGCCTGACCGATGAGTGCGTTTTCCGTCGATGATCACCGCTACATGGAACGGGCCTTGTGCTTGGCTGAGCGTGGTGCGTACACGACGCGTCCGAACCCAATGGTGGGTTGTGTGATTGTGCGTGATGATGAAGTGGTTGGGGAGGGCTGGCACCAGCGTGCTGGTGGTCCGCATGCTGAGGTGTTCGCATTGCGTGCGGCTGGGGACTGCGCACGGGGTGCAACGGCTTACGTGACGCTGGAGCCTTGTGCGCACTATGGGCGCACTCTGCCGTGTGCTATGGCGTTGATCGATGCTGGAGTGAGCCGTGTGGTGGCGGCGATGGTCGATCCGTTTCCGTTAGTCAATGGTGGAGGTTTCACACGCTTGCGAGCGGCTGGGGTGATCGTCGAGCACGGCTTGATGGAGGCTCAGGCGCGTGCACTCAACCGCGGATTCTTGTCGCGTGTTGAGCGTGGCCGGCCATGGGTAAGGATCAAGCTCGGTGCTAGTTTGGATGGACGTACTGCGTTGGCAAGTGGCGAATCGAAGTGGATCACCGGAGAGGCTGCACGTGCTGATGTACAGCGTTGGCGCGCGCGTGCCAGTGCGATTTTGACCGGTGCCGGCACGGTGCTTGCCGATGATCCGGCATTGACCGTACGCCTGGACGAGGAGGAGGAAGCATTTTTGCCGCCGTTGCGTGTGGTGCTTGACTCCAGGTTACGTTCACTCAGTCGCGAGAAGGTGCGTGACGGTACAGCGCCAACCTTGTATCTGCATGGGCTTGCGACCACACCACCGGCGCTGCAGCACGTCGCCTTTGCCGAGGTCCCGCAACGTGATGGTGGGCTCGACCTGGCGGCTGTGCTGTGTCTGCTGGGTGAGCGTGGCGTCAATGAGGTGCAGGTCGAGGCTGGGGCGACACTGTGCGGGGCGTTGCTGCACGCTGGTTTGGTGGATGAATTACTGATTTACATTGCACCATTGCTGCTTGGTGATGTGGCCCGGCCGTTACTGACCGGACTGGACATCGGACGCATGGACCAGTGCATCGGTTTGAAGGTGCTGGAGGTACTCCAGGTCGGTAACGATCTGCGATTGTTACTGCGTCCGCTGGGTTGAACTTTCGTACATATGCCGAGTGGCATCTCAGGTGTCCGCGGGGCATGTCGGCCTACGCCTGTTTGCATCGTAGGGCCAGTGGTGTTGCTGTGGTTATTACATGGAGGCGATGAAGAAAGTATATGGATGTCGACTATGTATTGGGGGAAGAGTGTCGATGACTTGCAACGCATTGACCGTCTATCAGATTTAGAAGACTTGAGTTGGAATAAGGAATGTGTCGATGAACCTGTTTAATTCGTATTTTTCTTGAGTGTTGTATCGGCTGGCACGCAATGTGCTATTTCCATATTGGCATCAGTGCTGGGGGCGCTGCTGGATGCCTGTTAGAATGGCCGCTGCCGGCTAGGCTGGTGATTGTGAATGTCTTCAGGACAGGGTGAAATTTCAAGTCGATGCTAAGAGCATTGTGGCGCATGAGCCTGTGATGCGCTGTGTCGGCTTGTCCGTACAGGTCGGTAGATCCGATGTAATACCGGATCCGACAGTGACAGTTCGGATGAAATAAAACGTCACACATGCGTGTTTCTGTTGCGCGCGCTCCGTTGTGCTTAGTGGCGTTTTTCTTTCATTACAACGCAGGAAACGTAAATGCAAACTTTTGTGGAAGTCATCGACTCTCTCTGCCATCCATCCTGGCAGTCCATTGTTGTGTTAGTGCGTACCACACGTCCGGAGTGGTGCTGATGTTCACTGGCATTATCGGGGGGGTCGGTTGTCTGGCTGCGCGGGTCTCGCAGGGGGGGGATGTGCGTTTTACCTTCGAGGTCGGCACCCTGCCGTTCTCCGATGTGCAGTACGGAGAAAGTATCGCGGTGAACGGCGTTTGTTTGACGGTTGCCGCATTCGATGCACGGTGCTTTCAAGCTGATGCGTCCACTGAGACGCTAGCCTTGACCACGTTGGGTCAGTTACCTGAGGGAGCAGTGCTTAATTTGGAGCGGGCAATGCGCCCGACTGATCGGTTCGGTGGTCATCTCGTCAGTGGTCATGTTGATGGCATTGGTTGGGTACTGTCGGTACATGAGGATGCGCGTGCGCAGCGTTGGAGCTTCACTGCCCCGGTACCGTTGCTGAAATATGTGGCGAAGAAGGGGTCGATCTGCGTCGATGGAGTCAGTTTGACTGTCAATGCCGTTGATGCAGAGGGGTTTGAGGTGGCGCTGATCCCTCACACAGTGGCGCATACCCGTTTTGCCCGTGCCGTGATCGGCGATGCAGTGAACCTGGAGATCGACTTGATTGCACGCTACGTCGAGCGTTTGTTGGTGGCGGAGAAGCAGTGATGAGCTCTTTTGCAGCGGTTCCTGTGTTGATCGAGGAGGTTCGTGCCGGTCGCATGGTGGTGATCGTCGATGACGAAGATCGTGAAAACGAGGGTGATCTCATCATGGCTGCCGAGTTGGTTGCACCGAAGGACATTAATTTCATGGTGACACACGCGCGCGGCTTGGTCTGTTTGTCGTTGACACGAGAGCGCTGTGCCCAGATTGGATTGGTGCCGATGGTGCAGCGCAACACGACGCGGTTCCAGACGAATTTCACGGTCAGCATTGAGGCTGCTGAAGGGTTGACTACCGGCATTTCCGCCTACGACCGCGCCCATACCATCCGTACGGCGGTACGTCCGAACGCTAAACCATGCGATCTGCATCAACCCGGTCACATCTTTCCCTTGATCGCGCAGCCGGGGGGGGTACTCACGCGTGCTGGTCACACTGAAGCAGCGAGTGATCTGCCAATGCTTGCCGGTCTGGAGCCGGCTGGTGTGCTTGTGGAGATCCTGAATCCTGATGGGACGATGGCACGTCGCCCACAATTGGAGGTATTTGCGCATCAACATGGGTTGAAGATCGGCTCGATCGCTGATCTGATTGCTTACCGTCTTGTTAACGAACATACCGTCGAGCGTGTGGACGAACGTGAGATTGAGACCGAGTATGGCTCGTTCTTATTGGTCACCTATCGTGATCGTATCGCTCATGACCTGCACTTTGCGCTAGTGCGCGGCACCCTGGATGCTTCGATTCCAACCCTTGTGCGGGTACAGGTGGAGAATCCCCTCGCCGATATGTTGCACTGGCGCCGTGACGACTTTGGTGTGGCTGCGACGGATGCATTGCGCATGATCGCTGCGGCCGAGTGTGGGGTGATGGTGGTGTTGGCAGCTCCACGGGATAGTGATGCATTGTTGGCAAGGCTCCGGCGTGAGCCGGAAGTGGTCCCCAACGTGAAGGACGTGGGACAGTGGCGGCGTAACGGTGCTGGGGGACAGATTCTGGCCGACCTGGGTCTAGGCAAACTGCGCGTGCTTGGTACGCCGCGCCGCCAGATTGCCTTGGCCGGGTTTGGTCTGGAAGTGCTAGAGTACGTGGAATGCCGCGGCCAGGCTCCGGTCGGCCCCCAGCGTGTCGATTAAATGTTTCCTCATTCCGGAGTCCAACCTCAGATGAGCCACTACGAAGGCGATCTGCGCCCCCCGGCGGTCCGCTTTGTAATCCTCGCCAGCCGATGGAACGCTCGTATTACCGATGCACTGGTTGCCGGGGCTTGTCAAAGTCTTGCTGATCATGGTGTACCGGACGACGCAGTGGATGTGGTGCGTGTGCCGGGTGCATGGGAGATCCCGATCGTTGCCAACCGTCTTGCCCAGGCAGGGCAGCATGTTGCCATCATTGCATTGGGGTGTGTGATTCGCGGTGATACCCGTCATTACGAGCATGTGGCTGATCTATGTGCTGAGGGAATGATGCGTGTGCAGATGCAGACCGGGGTGCCAGTGCTGAATGGTGTGCTTGCTGTCGAGCGCATTGAAGATGCCGAGACGCGTGCCGGTGGGAGTCATGGCAACAAGGGTGAGGAAGCCGCCTTGGCCGCTTTGGAGATGGTGAGTTTATTGGAGCAGTTGCCATGAGCAAGTCTTCCGGCACCGTGCGCCCGAGACGCCGGGACGGCGTCGATCCAGTGCTGCGTTCACGTGCGCGTCGTCGTGCTCTGCAGGCGGTGTACGCTTGGCAGATTTCTGGTGGCTTTGCTAAGCAGGTGATTGCCCAGTTTGCACATGAGCAGGCGTATGAGGTGGCTGATTTAGCCTATTTCGAGAATTTGGTTGAGGGGGTATTGCTGCACTGTGCCGAATTGGACGAGACGCTGGCACCGTATTTGGACCGCACGATAGAGGAGGTTGATGCGATCGAGCGGGCGGTGTTGCGTTTAGGGACCTACGAATTGCTGTATCGCCAGGATGTACCTTACCGAGTGGTGATCAACGAGGCGATCATGACTACCAAAAGGTTCGGTTCTGAATATGGTCACACTTACGTCAATGGTGTCCTTGATCGTGCCGCGCTTGTCTTGCGTAAAGTTGAGGTGGCTAGATGAGGCCTGCGGTGCCGTGCGTGGGCGCGTAGCAGCGACCCGCAAAGGCGGATTTTCCCCGTACTAACTAGTATTGCGTCGCGTCAATGCTTGAGTTCGATCTGATTGCCCGTTTGCGTGCGCGTATCTGTGGGCGCCGGGACGTGCTGTTGGGCGTTGGCGACGATGCTGCACTCCTACAACCGCCACTAGGTGAGCAACTGGTGGTCACTACCGATACGCTTAATGCCGGTGTGCATTTCCCGGTTGAGACCCATCCTGAGGATCTTGGTTGGAAAACTCTGGCGGTTAACTTGTCGGATCTGGCAGCGATGGGTGCAACACCACGCTGGTGTACGTTGTCATTGTCGTTGCTTCAGGCCGATATGGCTTGGCTCGATGCTTTTGCTGACGGATTTTTCGAGCTGGCTGATCTGCACGATATTGTTCTGGTGGGTGGCGACACGACCTACGGCCCCCTCGCCACTTCGGTCACCGCGATTGGCAGCGTGCCACCGGGTATGGCGTTCCGTCGCGATGGTGCTTGTGTTGGCGACGATATCTGGGTGAGTGGCTGTCCTGGCGAGGCTGCTGCGGCGCTGGCGCTGTGGCGTGCAGGGATGCTCGACATGACTCAGTCTGAGACTGATCCGCAGCGTGAGACATTGCGCCAGCGGTTGTTGCGTCCGACCCCGCGGGTCGAGGCTGGCCTGTGTCTGCGGGGGCTGGTGCATGCTGCGGTGGATCTTTCCGACGGTCTTCTCGCCGATCTGGGACACATTTGTGCGTGCAGTGGAGTTGGAGCCGTGTTGGAAAGTGGGTCGTTACCGCGTGTTGCGGCGCATGGTGGATGGGATGAGGCACAGGTTGCTTGTTGGCAGTTGGCTGGTGGTGATGACTACGAACTTTGTTTTACAGCTGCGCCGCAGTGCCGTGTGCAAATACAGGCCGTGTTTGCCACGCTTGGTGTTGAAGTGACACGCATTGGGCGTATTTTGGTTGGTGAGACTGTTCAGGTTCTCGATGCTGAGGGTGTACCCTGGCAACCTTCCAGAAAAGGTTATCAGCACTTTGCGGATTGAATCAGCGATGTGTGATTAACCTCTCATCTGTGCACACTTCTCCTCCGGTGACTCCTTTGCTCACAGCTGGGGCGCTGTGACGCTGTCTTGGTCGGACCCGACGTGGACATGACATTGCTGGACGCGCTTTGGATGGTCGGATGATGTATCGCTCCTCGTCATACAAAGGAACGGCTCCGGACTCCCTGAGCGCTTGTATGGCAGCGTGTACAAAAGCATGACGCAGTTATCTGCGCTCAGGGTGCGGTAATCCAACATCACTTCGGGCTGCTGGTGGTCCTCGTGCTCGACGCTGATTGTGCTCATCATCAAGCCGTTTCTCTGGATATCCACAGTGGCAGGCACAGGGTCATGACGGAGGTGCTGCGCTGGGTGTCAGCCACTGGGGAAGCTTTCGGATACGGACAATGAGTACCAGCACACCATCCAGCACCGGGCTGACGCCGTCACATTCATCCACGATGTCTGTGCAGCGTTCTGTTCTCTGACACCAGTTGGATGGCCAGTACGACTCTTGTCAGCAGCAATTAGTGAGATATTGGCTGCTACCGTGACCGTCGCTCCATACATTCACATGCTTGGCTACACCGAATGCGGTCAACGTGCCTCTCGGTGCGGCGTGGTGGTGCTCTGTTATCCGGGAGTATCATTTCTGGTCGGCGGTGGACAGAAACTTGTTCCCAAACTTCTTCAGGAACATTCAGATTTGCAGCGGCATCACGTCATGGCCACAGAAGTGCAGATTGTAGGTGTGCTTCAGTGATAACCAGGTAAACTATCGCCCCCGTATTTTTCCGGTATTCCCCCGAGGTTTGTTCTGCTCGTGCGACGGGTGTGTCTGTAATCGGTGATGACTCATTTGCCGAGGGGAGAACGCCATGTTTTTCATCTACCGTACATTTGCTGTTCCGTCTGGGTCTGGTCATCACTGACTGACGCCCTATAGTTTGCTGTTCGGTTGTCGGTTACAACGGTGCTTAGAACTCACACAAGCGGCAGCAGGGTGCTTTGATCACGCAGCCATCTTCAGTCTTGGCGACGACCGTGGCCAGCCTGAACTGTGCTGCCGTTTGTAATGTCGCTGCCTGCAATGGCTCGATGCTCCGCTTGCACAGTACGTTATGTTGGACGGTAGGCGGGGTGGCCCGCTGTTATCGTGGAGACCGTCATACATGTAAGACAGAGGGGGCACGCTGAGCCAGGAATACGTGTTCGACGCATATGGCAACGCGCCAGGCATTTATGTGATCTATATGTAAAAAGAGATAATTGCCACATATTTTTCGCCATTCTGCAGGTGCTGAACGTGCAGGACAACATGCAGACGACTGCTGCTGCGCAAGGAAAAGGTTGCTGTGTTGCGCAATCTCACACCCTGTATCAAGCACGGTGACACCACGCATGAGGTACGGCATTCAGGCTAGTTGATCTATCCCTGTTTCCCTACTGAATTACGACACGTCTACGCGTGGCCGAATTCCTGCTCATCCGTACACACCATGGGACCTCCTATGCACAATTCATTTTGCAGAGTGCCGCTTCCAGGCCTGGTCTATGCGAGACCAAAATCCAAGGAAGAATTTGACCGGCTTCCTTTCTCGGAAAGGGTCCACGATTGGGCGCCAGACAGCACCGAGACGGTGTTACGTAACGATGGTCTGGAATATGAGCATCGCCTTCATGTTAAATCGCTCGAAATCAGGTCTGGTGACAACATCAATCAGTTCGAGGTCATCTTCCAATGGTTCGAGTACCGCGTTGCAGAAGGCTTGGTTGACCTCCAAGTCCAGGTGCCTCAAGCATGAGTGCCCTGGTCATTGATATCCGGACGGCACGGAAGCTGGTCCAGGAACTGCACCGTATCCATCGTCACGATGCGCGCGCTGCTGGTGTGAAGGCGCTTGTCCGTGAAATTCGCGATGGCGGAAACGGTTGGAACATCATCAATGACGTAGTGCGGTTCCGTATCCAACTTGAACGGCACCAAGCGCCTCTTGGTGGAGCATATGATTGCTGAAAGTCTCCTGCGCCGTCATGGTGGACACATCGTTGTGTTCAATGCTATCGAACACATCACCGTTCGCGGCCAGGTGAACAGGCATTTCACCGGTAACGTGGAGTATGCCAACGGCAGTTAAGCGTACTGGTTCGAGATCGTGCCACGCGACTTGGTGATCGAAGGAGACAACCATGCTGAGGTCGAGGTTGTGCTGGGGCTGCTCAACGATTATCTGAGTGTTAATGGATGCTCGACACCACAGTGATGGGTGCCGCATTGCCCGCATGGTAGCCAAGGCATTGAGTCCGATTCCTGGACTCTGTCGTCGATCGCCACACCGTGCATGGCTGCGTCTTGCCATGAAGATTGAGTGTTTACCGCTACCTCGGGATGGCACGTGCCCTGCGTTATGTCAGCACGCACTTTACTGCTACAAGGCGAACAATTCTTCTACGATCTTCCGAATGCTCAATATCCGGTGAGGTTGCTGGAGCGCATCCACCGTTTCAACCACATTCAAGGAAACACGCCATGAACCAGTCCGCGCCGTAATCTACGAAGTGGACGATGTACTGCCCCTTATCCGTGATACCACACCTTGGAAGGGCGCTGATCCTCACACCGGCTGGATCGGTGAGTGCCATGCTCGCCAGCAACGATGGCAATACTTGTGTCAATCGCTAATGACACGCTCGCTGCTGCCGAGAACGCCAATCTGCCCAGCGACATCGATTTGGGTCAATGTGTCTTTCGACACTCTGTGGCGACGCCATGTGATCCGAGGCGACCACTGCGGACCTGCAGTGAATACGCACTTGATTGCCCAAATGAGTGGAAGGTCGACCTCAGCTATTCAGGACGGATTGATGGCGTGGTGACGGTCATAGGGGATTCGGAGTTGGGCAAAACGCTTGAGCAAGACGGTTCGTGAAATTTTGCAGCTTGACGGCCAAAATCACCAGACATCATGCGCTCGCCGCGCAATTTAAAATACTGCATGGGGTTACACTGAGAATTCCTGAAAATTTTATGGCCTGCATGAGGTCCGGGAGGATATGTCTTCCAAAGCTCCAACCGCATCGGTGCATTGCCCACACGGTTGCTGGTGGCCTCAATGGTATGGGTGCGGGCGTCAACCCCAGATGTAACTTGTGTCACTAACGACAGTGGTGAGCAGTGTACTGCTTCGTTTCCTATTCCTTTTCAGCACACATCTTGACATCCGTGCTATCGACCAACAGTGCCAAAACATCGCTCCTACCACCATAAGGGATGCCAACCTGCAAGCGCTTCTGGTACCGAGAGATTGTGCTGAAATCGCGTTTCGGCCAATTCAGGTTTGGCAATCTCGGCAGATTGTCTACCAGCCAAATACTCTGACTGAGTGGCAATCTAAATAAACACTGCAGCGAAAGACGACACTGGGTTGCCGCATCACTTTACATGTGTGACCGGCCACGTTTTCTGCCACCACCAGAAAATCATGCGATCTCCTTTGCACAATCTGCTGTGCCGCTTCTAATAAACGGAGCTTGTCTGTAATGCTGTGCACGAGAACTCAGACAATGAATACGACTGTATTTTTCATTGATGACTCTGCAGTCCGTCCTTATCGGGGACGTATCATTTGATAGCATCACGGCAGTGGCTACTTTTTAGATAGATTTTAAAAAGTTTTCAGAGGTAGTGCGTTGCTTGTCAATGTGTACTGGGCTGTTGGTCGGTGAGTTCAGTGTGTAGTGATCAGTTGCTGCTGAGTATCTCAGCATGCTCTCAGGTTACTTTCACAAGACTTCCGAGGCGTAGTCGGCAAGGCGCGAACGTTCACCGCGGCGCAGGGTCACGTGTGCGCTGTGGGGCCATCTCTTGAAGCGGTCGACGGCATAGGTAAGACCAGAGGTGGTTTCGGTCAAGTAAGGGGTATCGATTTGTTCGACGTTGCCGAGGCAGACGATTTTCGTGCCTGGCCCTGCACGTGTGATGAGGGTTTTCATCTGCTTAGGCGTGAGGTTCTGTGCTTCGTCGAGAATGAGGTAGCGTGACAAAAAGGTGCGTCCCCGCATGAAGTTCATTGAGCGGATCTTGATCCGACTAGTCAGTAGGTCGTTGGTTGCTGTGCGGCCCCAGGCACTTCCTTCCTGGGTGTGGGTGAGGACTTCGAGGTTGTCGGTGAGTGCGCCCATCCACGGCGTCATCTTTTCTTCTTCGGTACCTGGTAGAAAACCGATATCCTCGCCAACGCTGACGGTGGCGCGGGTCATGATGATCTCGCGGTAACGTTGTTGTTCCATGGTTTGTGCTAAGCCAGCGGCCAGTGCTAACAAGGTTTTGCCAGTGCCGGCAGTGCCGAGCAGCGAGACAAAATCGATATTAGGGTCCATCAGCGCGTTGAATGCGAAGTTTTGTTCTCGGTTGCGTGCAGTGATACCCCAGACCGTGCGCTGGTCGTTGCGGAAATCTTCTACTAGGTTCAGCGTTACCTTGCGATTGCCTAGAACCTGACGGACTCGCAGTTCGACTTCTTCTTCACCTGGAAGGTAGAGGTATTGGTTGGGATACCACTCCTCGTCTTTCTGTAACGCAATTTCGTAGTATGTGCAGCCTTTGTCGTTCCAACTGCGTAGGTCCTGGTGATGCTTTTTCCAAAAATCTTCGGGTAATTCGCTGACTCCGGTGAATAACAGGCTGAAGTCGTTCAATGCACGGTCGTTCTCATAGTCCTCAGCGATTAAACCTTTGATCGATGCCTTGATGCGCAGGTTGATGTCTTTGGACACCAATATTACTGACATCTCTGGGTGTTGCTCGTGTAGCGTTAGCACTGCTGCCAGAATGTTGTTGTCTGGAGCGATGTTCCATAAAGCATTCCCGGGTTCGGTGGGGCGGGTTTGGAAGTACAGCTTGCCGATGCTGCATTGGTCCTTGAGTTGAATGCTTTCAGGGGGGCTTAGGGGGATGCCCGCCTCGATCTGATCAGCGTTGGTGTTGTTCATGAGTTCGTCGAGGAAACGACTCACTTGGCGTGCGTTGCGGCTGATTTCCGAGGCGCCTTTCTTAGCACGGTCTAATTCTTCGATCACCTGCATTGGCAAGAACATGTCGTGTTCTTCAAACTTAAACAGAGCGGTTGGATCGTGGATGAGTACGTTGGTGTCCAGTACGTAGATGCGCTTGCCTTGGGTCATCTGAAATTCCTGGTGTGGCGCGGTGGCCGTTTGCCATGAACTGCGTTACAAGGGGGCGATGAGGCGGTAGGCGTTGGTCATTGCTTGGCGTGGGCCTTGAGTCTGGCCAATACTGCTTCAGCGTGGCCTGGTACTTTGACTTTGTGCCACGTTTCGACGATGCAGTGTGTTGGCCCGATCAGGAATGTACTGCGTTCTATTCCGATAACTTGGCGTCCGTACATTGTCTTTTCTTTGATGACGTCAAATGCTTTGCACAGTATTCCGTCGCTGTCGCTGACCAATGGAAATTTGAAACTCTGTTTGGCGCAGAAGGTGTCGTGCGATTTGACGGAATCACGAGAGACGCCAAGGACGGTTGCGCTGATGCGCTCAAATTGCGGCAGCAGGAGGTTGAAGTCCAAACCTTCGGTCGTGCAGCCGGGTGTGTTGTCTTTAGGATAGAAGTAGAGCACCAGCCATTGATTGGCATAGTCGCCCAGTGTTTTACAGGTGCCGCCCGATAGCATCAGGGGGTGATTGAGGAGCGAATGGTTCAGAGTGTCGCCGATGTTCATAGATAGAGGTGTTGCCTGGGGAGAATGCGGGAATGGGAGGTGAAAGCTCAGAATTTCATCGGATCCAGAATTGCATCGAGATTGAGGTGATCGCAGAATTCCAGAAAATCGTCGCGTAGTGCAGCAATATGCATGTTTGCAGGGATGCCAATAGTGACCTGTGCTGAGAACATTTCTGCACCGGTTTGCATTGCCCGGTAGCGGGTGCTTTGAAGGTTTTCTATGGTAATTCCCTGGCGGTCGAAAAAATCGGCCAACTGGAATAGGATGCCTGGTTTGTCGGCAGCGATGACCTCGACGATATACGGCAGCAGGTTGGACTGGGTTTGTTTGGCACCAGTGCGGTACCAGATCAGTTTCAATCCTTCCTCGCGTTCCAGTCGTGACAGCATCGCTTCAAGTTTGGCAACAGCGTCCCAGGAGCCGGTTGCCAGCGTCGTCACGGAGACGTCACGACCGACCGTAGCCAGCCGGGCCTCCATTAGGTTGCAGCCGCTATCGGCGATGCGACGGGTGACGGAGAGTAAGGGTGACTCCGGATGCATCGAGTAGGCGTTGATCAGGAGGTAGTTTTCGGTCGGCGATGGCCGTGCAGTGGGGTCGGTCAAATGGGAGTCCGGCATTGCATCATGCTGAATGGCGCCCCGGTTTCTGCTTGGAGCGGTCACCAGCATACTTGCCCCCGCTTTCTTGCCGCAAGTAACATGTTTCGGATTTCTATCCGTGGCTTGTCCTTAAAGCTGTTGCCCTCACTCGTTTACAGAGTATTACTGTCTTGTCACTTTCCGGCATTATCACTGCGCTGGTCACTCCGTTTGATCAACAAAGCGCATTGGACCGTGATGCGTGGGTTCGCCTGCTGGATCGGCAATTAGCAGGTGGTGTGCAGGGCGTGGTTGTTGCTGGTTCCACAGGTGAGGCTTCTACTTTGACCGATGCTGAGTATGACGAGCTGCTGTGCTCGGCTGTGGTCCGGATTGGTGGGCGTGTGCCGGTGTTGGCGGGTACTGGTTTGTCGGGGACTGCCAAAACGATTGCTCAAACCAAGCGCGCGGCTGACAATGGTGCGGGCTATGCTTTGGTAGTGACTCCTCCGTACACACGTCCGAACCAACTTGGACTGAAGGCGCATTATCTGGCTGTGGCGGAGGAGGGTAGATTGCCAGTCGTGTTGTACAACGTACCTAGCCGTACCGGTTGCGATTTGTTGCCGGAGACCGTGGCTGATTTGGCGGAACATCCTAATATTGTCGGCATTAAGGAAGCGTGCGGCGAGCGTGAGCGTGTTCAGGCGCTTCTTGCTCTGTGTAGTCCAGGTTTTGCTGTCCTCAGTGGTGACGACAGCAGTGCTGCACGCTCGATGTTGGACGGTGCTGACGGTCTGATTTCGGTTGGTTCCAATGTGTTGCCGTCGGCTTATCGTCGCCTGTGTGATCTCGCTCGGGCTGGTGAGCGTGGCGGTACTGATGTCTGGAATGCACGTCTGGCTGCTTTTCACGCATTTTGTGGGGTCGAATCCAACCCGATCCCAATTAAGGCATTGTTACAGCGTACCGGTATTGGTGATGGATTGCGTTTACCACTGCTACCGTTGTCGGTATGCCATCATGACATTGCCGACCACTTGGCTGGCCAAGTGGCGGCATTGGAAGCACTTTCTAGCCGCGAAATGGTTGCGGCCTGACACACCAGGAGATTTTTCGATGCGTCATTCTGTTACTACTCTTCACGTGTATGCATTCGTGTTATTGGTCGTTGCTGCATTGAGTGGTTGTAGTTGGTTGCGTAAGGGCGTCCATAGGGATTATGCACTTGCACCAGAGACCCGTCCGCTAGAGGTGCCTCCGGATCTGAATATTCCGGCTACTTCTGAAGGGATGAAAACACCGTCCCAGGCATCCTCAATGCATCAGCAGGAGGTGCCAGGCTCGATCTCGCCTAAAAGCGGTTTTACCATTGCTGGTAACCGTGACAAAGTGTTCACTAATGTGGGTCAGGCATTGGCCGATATCCCGGATGTAATCATCTCGAGTAAGGCGCAGGCGTTAGGTTTCTACGATATTGGCTACGAGAATGAAAACTTCTTGGTGCGTGTTGCAAGCAGCAGTGCAGGAAACGATATCTCGGTGGTCGATTCGCGTGGTATGCCGGCTACTGGAAAAGCTGCGACTAAGCTGATAGGCCTGCTCAAAACCAAGCTCGGTCGATGATGCGTTGCTGTCAGTGTGTGGAGTAGGGCCACAGGGTATTTTGATCTGGGTGATCATAAGATAAATGGCAATGCCCCCGGAAATTCTGGGGCATCGTCTTGCTTTGGCTTAAGTAATTTCATCTTTGGATGTCCTTCAGTCCAGTATTGCCTGATGTGTAATTCAATGTATAAGTATTTTTATTGATTAGCTTGGTTTCCGTTTATCTTAAATCAGTGTTTTTTGCTGTTGTGTTTGGAACCGATGGGTTTTTGTGACATTCTCCGAATGAGTGCTGGTTTCAAGAGGTGGATGAATTAATCGGAGTGGATGAATTAATCGGATTAGCAGCAATCTTGCAGAACCCACCGAGAATTTAGTTTGCATATGCTTTCACGGCAAAGGTTCTTTAAAATTATTCGCTATTCAGATGAATAATATAGGATTAGAGAATAGTTTGATTTCTTCGTCATTTTATGGGAGCCGATTAATTTATTGATTTCTTGCAGATAATGGCGAGTTCGGTATGGGCGAAACGCATACTCTGCCAAGTTCAATTTGTCGATGAGTCTTTTAAAATCGCTTTGTAATCGAATGGTTTGGTGTGTTTTGCTTGTTCATGATGGTTCTTCGCACAAAACGATAAGTGGTCTCCTCAGATGTCAGGGAAATACATGGTGTTTATTCCCATGATGTTTCGATTTCGGGAGCTTTGGATCTTCTTAGTTTATTTTTGTTCATTCTCTAAATTGTTTGAGCAGGTTTGAGGATGGAGTGTTCGTTCCGAGCGAATTCGGCCTAAATTGTTGACCACGATGAGGCCGAATAAGCGATCATGGTTACAGAAGCGTATGCTTATGTTGCTGCCGGCACTGCGGCCATCTGGAAGGAAGCGAACCCGTGACCGTCCGGATGTGGAGATAATGCTTAGAGAGTCGGTGTTGGTGACTTGCTCTTGGTACAAAATGGCCTCTGATGAGGCGGGTTGTGACCCGCGACTCCAATCACGATAGGTGATCCAGCCCCTGCTCCAGTTGCTGTCTTGACGGCATTGCTTGTCACCGTGGCTCGGACAGACGCTGACGGGCATTTGTTGAGTGATGGCTGCCAGCCGAGCGTCTGCGAACTGCGAACTCAGCATGTACATTGCATTTTCCAGTCTTTGGCGTTCCAGAATGCGTTTGAAGAATGGAAACCCGATGGCGGTTAGTAATGTGAGTAGCGCCATCACGATGAATAGTTCCGGCAATGTGTAGCCTCGGGATGGTGGCATACGGATAGCCTCTACCATGTTGAGTGCCGAAGTGTGCTTTAAATTGTCAGTTCAACAATTAAGTTGATGCCGCTATTTTGTGTAGGAATTCCACCTGCTCTCATGTCAGTCGTTCGCTTATAGACTTTAGGTACCGTCTCGGAATGACTGTGCTATGACAGATTTGTTTCAGCTTGTTTCTTCATATTCTCCTTCTGGAGATCAGCCGGCGGCTATACAGAAGCTGGTCGCCAACTTCCATGCTGGCATCGCTAAGCAGGTGCTGCTGGGCGTGACCGGTTCAGGTAAAACTTACACCATCGCCAATGTAGTTGAGCGGATTCAGAAGCCGACTCTGGTGATGGCGCCGAACAAGACTTTGGCTGCACAGCTTTACGGTGAATTCAAGGCGTTCTTCCCGCGCAATGCTGTAGAGTATTTTGTCAGTTACTATGACTACTATCAGCCCGAGGCGTATGTTCCGGCGTCGGACACTTTCATTGAAAAGGACAGTTCCATCAATGAATACATCGAACAGATGCGTTTGGCTGCAACCAAGGCATTGCTGTCACGCTCTGATGTGCTGGTGGTTGCGACCGTGTCGGCAATCTATGGTCTTGGTGCACCTGATGATTATCTCTCGTTACGCTTGATCTTGTCGCTGGGCGAACACATTGAGCAGCGGCAACTAATTATGCACCTCATTGAATTGCAGTACACGCGTAACGAGTTCGACCTGGTGCGCGGCAGCTTCCGTGTGCGTGGCGAGGTCGTTGACGTATTCCCGGCCGAGTCAGACGCAGAAGCGCTTCGAATTGAATTATTTGATGGAGAGATCGAAAGTTTGAGCCTGTTTGATCCGCTCACTGGTGAGACCCTGCGCAAGCTGCAACGCTACAGCGTCTATCCTAAAACTCACTATGCAACGACGCGCGAACGTACGCTCAGTGCAGTGGATACGATCAAGAATGAGCTGAAAGCGTACCTGGAACATCTGTACGTGCAGAATAAGTTGGTTGAGGCGCAACGCTTGGCACAGCGTACTCAGTTTGACTTAGAGATGATGGCTGAGGTCGGGTATTGCAATGGCATCGAGAATTACTCTCGTCACTTAACTGGTAAGGCTCCGGGAGAGCCGCCGCCGACGCTGTTCGATTATCTGCCACCAGATGCACTGCTGGTCATTGATGAGTCGCACGTGACAATCCCGCAGATTGGTGCGATGTTCAAGGGAGACCGCTCGCGCAAAGAGACGCTGGTGGAATTCGGTTTCCGCTTGCCGTCTGCGTTGGACAATCGGCCGCTCCGCTTTGAAGAATGGGAGATGCGTTCGCCACGTAGCATCTATGTCTCGGCGACGCCTGGATCGTATGAGCTACGTGAGTCCGCGGGTGAAGTCACAGAGTTAGTCGTGCGTCCAACCGGTTTGATTGATCCTGAGATAGAGATCCGCCCGGTTGCGATGCAGGTGGATGATCTGATTTCCGAAGTCAATGCGTGTATCAAGTTAGGTGATCGGGTTTTGGTCACCACGTTAACTAAGCGCATGGCCGAGAACCTGACTGAATATTTGAGTGAGCAGGGTATCCGGATACGCTACTTGCATTCGGAAATCGATACTGTGGAACGTGTAGAGATCATCCGCGATTTGCGTTTGGGCAAGTTTGATGTGCTGGTCGGCATCAACCTTCTACGCGAGGGATTGGATATGCCCGAGGTGTCGTTGGTGGCGATTCTTGACGCTGACAAAGAGGGATTTCTGCGTTCGACCAGTTCATTGATTCAGACGATTGGTCGCGCCGCACGCAGTTTACGTGGCAGGGCGATTTTGTATGCCGATAGCGTGACTCGTTCAATGCGCGCTGCGATCGATGAAACCGAGCGACGCCGACAGAAGCAGAAGGAATACAACACCCAGAACGGTATTGTTCCGAAATCAGTTGTACGGCCAATTAACGACATCCTGGAGGGTGCCAGAGATGGTGTCGGGGTTAAGGCTGGTAATGGGAAGAATCGCAGAATCGCCGAGGTTCCAGCCGATTATGGGGTGCTTAGTCAAGCTGAGATTGCTGCACGGATAAAAGTGTTGGAGCAACAGATGTACCAGCATGCGCGTGACTTGGAGTTCGAGGCGGCAGCGCGTATTCGAGATCAGATTCAGCAGCTCAGGGCGGCTGGTCTGGTTTGAATTGAAGCGTCAAGCATTTTTCTGCACGCGGCGAGCTTGTTGTTACTTAGTGTGGTACTGGGCTACAATCGCCGCCCGTAAATACGAAGGTTTCTCAAGGCGTGGATACGGGCGGTTAGCTCAGCGGTAGAGCACTACCTTGACATGGTAGGGGTCACAGGTTCGAACCCTGTACCGCCCACCAAGCGAAGATGGGTTTAGGTAAGGTTTGGGGCTGATTCTTGTCCTGGGTCGGTTGCTTCTACTAACCAAAGAATGACTCATGGTAACTCGTAGAGCTTGGGTGCATGGTTTGTAAAGTTTTCAGCAATTTCGTTAAGTCCTTTAGGACTTTGCCTAGGTATGTAGCGGCTCATTTGGTGTGGTGATACGTCGTTCCGCCAGTGTAGCGTACTGGAACTTAGAGATATTCCAAGTTGATATGATGGGTTAGTGCAGTTACGTCGTTGCTGTGTGACGGATTGTTTCAGGGACTAACCACACTTGCTAACGCGTGCCGCTTTTGTCAAACAGCGCACTATCTTGATGTACTTACAAGTGAATGGCGTAAATAATAGGCTATATACTCGTGGATATCTATTAGACTCACGCGTTACTTTGATGGTTGGGTTGTCTTAGGGATTAGATGTATTCTCTAAAATCACTGGCTGTTATGTCGTCAAAGTTCCTCAGTGCATGGATGCAATATAGCAGTTGTACTGCCGTATTTGATCTTTTTGTCATTGAGTAATTTCTACCTACGCGGAGATTTACTGTTAGTCATGTTGGCATTTCATGGCGTGAAGGTGTCAAGGGTTACTGTCATGATGTTCTTAAGCTCGTCCATCAACATGTTTTTGAAGTCCTAATTTCTGAAGTCCTTGTCGAATTTCTTTTGCTTTCTGTTTCGTAATACGGAACGCAAAACTTGGTTTGTTGTCGTCGAGGAGCATCAATAACGCAGGATGCATGTTTTATTTAGTAGTAGTAGGCCCATATATGGAATGATGGTGAAACTGAACCTGACTGGTAGTTCCAGAGAAGACTCGTATTCAATTTCATTGAACTTAAGAGTGTGATGTCTTGGGTGCATCTTGGTTGAATGCGGATTTGCAGGTCGCCTTGATGGTGATGCTGCGGATGGTGGCAAGTGCTGTGGAAAACGTTATGGCGCTTTCACCTTCCACGGTGAAGGTGATCAGAGGTGCTGCCCATTTTTCGAGCCAATCCAGTGAGTGGCCGCTGGTTGAAGGTTTTGCTGTCATGTGTCCAGAGGATTGTGGCTTTTCAGACTAGCCAAGGGTTCACATATCACATGTATCCGAGCGTGATCGCAACGGGTTCTGCCATGAAAAATAGATGGTCATCTTATATAAGGTCGTGAACTCACGGTATTCCAAGGGCAGACACAGTTATTTCTTGGGTTAAGTTCAGGCTAACAATCTCGCTGGATTCGGTGTGCTTGAGTTTGATCGTGTGGGGTGGTCTTAGCCATAGATTTTTTTGAATGAGCGATATTGATATGAGGGGGTAACAGATTCGAGTTTGATATTGATGCTATTAAAATCGTCTATTAAGACACTTTAATAAGTGTTAGATTGCTACAGTGTGACCAGGATTAATAAGTGGGGGATTGGCATGTGCCCAGGTTTATCCAATACACGTTCTTGAATCGGCTTTCAGTATAACATCTGTGGTTATATCGATAGTTGTTAGTTGATTTTTTACTTGGATGAGAAATAAAAGTAGAAGGTCAGGTGATGTCATTCATGCTGTTATCTATATATTTTTTGATTTCTTCGATTTTCTATTGTGCTGGGAGGAATTGCGTTTCTATAGTTTTCCAACACTTGTGGGTTGAAGATGATTTCTCAAGCGGGGATAAATTTTTTGAGAATTAAGTTGTCTGAGGTGTGCTTGGGTGTGATGATGAATTGAATGAATTTGGTAGGGTGTTATATCCATTTTATTTATCAATTGATGAGGATTTGAGTTAATTAAATATTAATTTTTTTATTTTCCTCTGTGATACGGGTGGTTAGCGAGTATCGTCGTTGCTCGGTATAACTGTTCGACGACAATCAGCCTTACCAGCATGTGTGGTAGCGTTAAAGGTCCTAGTGACCAGCGCTCGTTGGAGATATTGAGTACTTCCGGACAATGCCCCTCGGGCCCACCGATCAGGAACACTAAGTTGCGTCCTGATCCACGCCAGTGCTCCAGGCGTTGTGCCAACTGTTCTGAACTAAAGGGTTTACCGTTCACTTCCAACGCGATGGCATAAGGGTGTTTAGGCAAAGCGGCTAGTATGCGTCGTCCTTCGTCTTCGATGGCGCGCTGCGGATTGTGGTTCTTGCCACGCAGGCTGGGTTCGATTTCAACCAACTCTAGCGGTAACCAGTAAGAAAGACGTTTGTGGTACTCGGCAAAGCCTTGCGCAACCCAGGTTGGAACACGTTCACCAGTTGCAATGAGGTGGCATTTCATCACTTAAGGATAAGGGCGAATTCATAGCTGACCTTGAAGCGACCTAGCTTAATGCTTAGGTTGCTCATCTGACAGCTTACGTTTGCATCTGTCAGTCTGAATGAAAACCACACAACGATTTCTAAACAGGGACGTAACTCTTGATTTACGAATCCACTAAGGACGATGCTCGTCACCGGCCATAAAAAAAGGCCGATTCTACTAGATTTTTACCGTTTTAGGAGAAAAATGTGACCCCCGTCGCTATTGATTCACAGCGGTATATTGCCCGCAATGTTTTGTGCGCATCTATTTCTGGTGTATTGCTCGTTGCTGGTGTCAGCGTGCAAGCACAAGAAACTAACGGTGCAAACAATTTAGAGCGAATTACCGTCACTGGTTCTAATATCCCCCGCACTGATACTGAAACTGCGTCGCCAGTCGAGATTATCACTCGTGAGGACATCGCGCGTTCCGGCCGTACCACGATTGCAGAATATCTGCAGACTTTAACTGTCGATGGTCAGGGTTCGATACCCAAGACTTTTGGCGGTGGTTTTGCCATGGGGGGGACTGGTATCTCCCTGCGTGGTCTGGGTGCCGGTTCGACTCTCGTGTTGATCAATGGTCACCGTGTTGCTACCTACGGTTTGGCCGACGATGGTCAGAGGATGTTCGTGGATCTGAGCAGCATCCCGATGGATGCGGTTGAACGTGTCGAAGTTCTGAAGGACGGTGCGTCCTCGATTTACGGATCTGATGCGATTGCCGGTGTAGTCAATATCATCTTGCGTAGCAACTTCCAGGGCGCCCTGGTGAGCGCCTCATATGGTCTTTCTGGTGATTGGGACGGTAATACCCCCAAGGCCACCATGACTGCGGGTGTGGGCAATCTGGCCGCCGATGGTTGGAATGCGCTTGTGAGCGTGGATGTTGGCAAGTCTGATGGTATCAAGGTGAGTGACCGAGAAGATCGCAAGTGGATTGGTACCGGTGACATTCGTCGCTGGGGCTACGACATTGCGAACAGCCAGCAATTTCTTCGCGGTGCGATCACTAGCGGTGGTACTGCTGCCGACTCCTCGCCGGTAGGGGCAATCCGTAACCCATCTAATAATCAGTTCACCTCGCTACCAGGCTGTTCAAAGTTTTCCAGTGTCTCGCCACAGGATCCGGGGGGCGGATGTTTGTGGGACGTTGCCAAGTTCCGCAGCCTGACTCCGGATGAGAAATATGCCAACGTCTTCACTCGCGGCACTTTCAGTTTGTCCGATACCACTGAGTTGTATAGCGAGCTGAGCTACTCCAAGAAAAAATCCGACTTCGTCAACAAGTTTCCATCTCCCGTTTCAGGTGCCTGGGGCTACCCAGGTGGTGCGGTCAACGCCAGTAGTGGTCCTGGTGCTGTCGTCTTGGCGCCTGGTCACCCGGATAACCCGTATAACACAGCAGTGCGTGTGCGTTATTCAGCATTTGACGTTGGCCCTCGTGCGAAAGAATACACAAATGACTTCATGCGTGTTGTGTTCGGGGTCAAGGGGGCTGTTGCCGGTTGGGATTATGATGTCAGCGCCCTGCATTCTCAGTCACAACTGGACAGGAAGATCACTGGTTACTTGCGCTACAGCGCTGTGCGTTGCGTGCTTGGCAACCTAGCATGTCCTGCTGGCGTATGGAACATCGGTAACGGCTCTGAGACCAACCCGCGGGCGTTGTACGATTTTATCTCGCCTGTGCTGACCTCTCAGGCTAAGACCAAGCTGGATGTGTTCGATGCCAAAGTGTCGCGTGCATTGGCTGACCTGTCCGGTGGTGCCATGGGGTTAGCGATGGGCGTGGAGTATCGTCGTGATCAAGCCTCGTTAACTCCACTGACTTATACCGATATCGGTGACATCATCGATTCGGGGTATTCGGCCTATAGTGGCGAACAAAAGGTGAGTGCTGCGTATGCTGAACTAGCTGCGCCGTTTACCAAAGCTTTTGAGGCGACTGTGGCTGGTCGCGTTGACCACTACGATGGTGGCAGTACTGCCTTTACTCCGAAGTTGGGTCTGAAATGGAAGCCGATGGATTGGTTTGCGCTACGCGGTACCTACGCTCAGGGCTTTCGTGCCCCGAATTCTGCCGAGTCTGGTCAAGGTGGTTTAGCTGGGTATGGGAACGTGACCGACCCAGTGCGCTGTGCCGCTGCAGGTGGGAGTGGTGTTGAATGTGCGCCTCGTCCCGTTGCAGTGATCGTTAGCCCTAACCCAGATTTGAAGCCTGAGAAATCAAAAAGTTATACGATTGGCATGGTGTTCCAGCCGGCTAGCAGTACATCCATGACGGTGGATGGCTGGCAAATCAAGCGTACTAAGGAAATCGCTCCGATCAGCACAGTCGATGCGATCAAGGAAGGTGACGTAGTACGTGACGATAACCTGTTCAATGGTGTTGCTGGTACTGGCCAGTTGCAGGCGGTCAAGACCAAATACGTCAACCTTAATTCCACTACAGCGCGTGGTGTGGATACTGACGTGCAGCAGCGTATTGCTATGGGAGGCCTCGGTGATCTGGTCTTAGATCTGCAGTGGAGCCGCATGCTTAAGTTTCAGCGCGAAGAAGCTAATGGTAATGTCAGTGAGTATGTCGGTACTCATGGTAACTGCGATGTGAGCAATTGCATTGGTACTCCGAAGGACCGAATTAACTTGGGGGCAACTTGGAAATTGAACAACGTTAGCGTGAGTGCTTTAGGGCATTACCGTGGTCCGATAGACAATCGGCTGTTTAAAGGTGGTGCTTGTGCCAGCCATTTTGCCGATGGCAGTGATGCTCCAACTGATTGCCGTTTGAACGCGTTTACTTCGGTGGATTTGTCAGCGAATTGGCAGGCGAATGAATCACTGGTCGTGTTTGGTTCAGTGCAGAATGTGTTTGACCGAATCGCTCCGCTTGATCCCTTGACTAGTGGTGCAATCAACTACAACCCGATGGACAGTGCGGGTGCGGTTGGTCGCTTCTTCACCGTGGGGGCTCGCTACGCCTTTAAGTGATTGGCGTTTGCTAGACCCGCAAAACCCCGGTCATTAGACCGGGGTTTTTGTTTGTGTCGATGTGTAAGGTATCACCAGATCCATTGGTGTTATGTGTGTGGTCCTCGCTTTTTGAGGGGGAGAAGAATGATTTCTACTTGGTCGTTATGAAATGCATCCCCCCTGTTTTGTTTGCTAAAGCCAGTATTCCAAAGTGAATGGCAATAAATGTACGATCAATGCTGTGTGTTCAAGTGCCTGAGCGATCTGCAGGGGCCGACCTGTCAGCGTACATGGAGCTTAAAAACGGCTTAAATGCTTGATCTGTGAATAGGTATTCAAAGTCTTGACCTAGTGTTGAGGGCACGCTTTCCTGATGCTCCGCAGCGCCATTGTCAGAACGTATTCGCAGATGGCTTGGAGCGCTTGTGTTGAGGGATGGCCGGGGAGGTTTGAGTAGCGATTGGAGATTATTCGTTCCGTATCATTTTGATTGGCGAGCAGGGCTGGAGGGATTGAAGCTGAATCAGATGCATGTTGGTTGACCGAGGATGCGCCAAATCCCTCGGATTTGATGCATTTTATCGAAACGTAAATTGGGTAGGCGATGATTGGCTTCGTTACTATCAGTAACTGCGTTTCTATGACAAAACTTAAGATGGGCTATTACTACCTGGGTTATCGGGCTGAGTGTTGCTTTCCCAGATTCAGACGAATAGTTGCTGTAATCACATCATGACAACCGTAAACTTTGTTTCTGGTTGTTACCGCAGTGACTGGTCCGTTGATTCACTTTAGGGTGGCAGGAGACAAACGCCTATTACTCGGATCGGGTGCTTCAACTAAAGGGGCTGGGTTGCCTTCTTTCAACTTTGAAGCCTGTGAACAGCCCAAGCAGCGCCAACGCGACGAAACAAACCATGCTCCACATCGGCATTGACAGCCCCCAAAGCTGCCAATCAATGTTGCCGCAGTTGCTGGTACCTGTTAATACCGTGCGGAACATTTCAAACGGCCCCATCGTTTCACTGAGAAAGCTTAATGGTGGACCACAGGAGGACATTGCATGATGTGGCATGACTTGTACCCAGACATGCCGCGAAGCGATGCCGGTACCGATTGCCGCTGTCAGAAATATCAATAGGCCGTATGCTTTGCGCGTACGTATGTTTGGGGAGTTGTACAGTCCGGCGATTAGAAACAGGATGCCTAGCACTGCGAATGCGATGCGCTGGAAGATGCATAGCGGACATGGTTCCAGCCCTTGATGCAGTTGCAGAAAAATCGCATATGCCAGCAAACCTGTACAAAATGAGAAGCCGGTTAAGCATTGAGCCCTGAAACTCCACTGCAATGGATTCATCGATCACTGCTCACGGTAAAGTATCGTGGATACATGGGTATTGTTTGCATACTCACTTACGTTGCATACATTCGGTCTGACGAGCTCGTCATGATCTTGTATCACGATGGCCCGGGGACGCTAGATCATTGCATTTTGTAATGCAATGAGGATAAAGCTTTCCCACAGTAAGTGATGCCGGGGCTCAGGTCTAGAGTGTGTTATGTATTTTTCATGAATTGTTTATTTTTATTGTTATCAATTTAATTTATGTAGCGGATAACAATCATATGAGTATGCTATGCCGTTATGTTATGGGTAGTCCGTTGTGGTGAGCATTGCACATGAATCGCTTTGGTCACTCCCTTGATAACTATTGCCTGGCAGAGTAGAGCGATACCCTCATGGGCATCCATTCATTTCGGAGTGATGTCAACCAAAGCCGCGTTTGGAGTGTGTCAATACGCTATACCGGTACATGCGCTTGTGATTCCAACACTGGTATTCGATGTTGTGAAATTACATGCCCTACCAAACAGTAGATGTATTTCAGAGGTGGCAATACCACCATTTTCTGTTTTCGATGATGGTTGCACACGCAAAGGGCGCAGGGTGGTGGACACGTTGCTCACCTGCCCACTGTGTAGATCAAAACTCATCAGTGAGTAGGAGCATATCTGAATTTAGTTTCCTGGCGTAGTAATTACAGTACGTTACGGATCCGAGAGTGGCGACACAGGCCAGGAGCCAGCACAAGTGGCTCAGGAAGCAGTGATAGGAATAGTCTACTGGGCCGAATGGAGGGCTTCGTTTTGTTACCATGATGCTTGGAGACGAGCATCGTTGCTAATTAGCCAACTGTTCACAGGTGCTTAGTTTTATTTTTGAATTGTCGCTCAAGTTGTATATTTTCTTGATAAATCATGTTTGTTGCTGCGTCGAAGGGTGATCATGCTGTTTTCTGTTTTCAGGATCAGCCAGCGTTGTTTTTCTTTGGAAGATACTCGCGTTTTTCTATATCGGCTATAAAAAATCTAGCTTTACAACTCAAGTCATAATCGAGTTTCACGTGTTGAGATCTAAATTATTTGATCTACTCTTCTTGGGTGCAGAGCTTACAGTTTGTATGGTTCTTTAGTGGTAGTGATCGGCATTGACCGATCCTGGTCTCAGTTGGAGCGATTCCACCAACGGTGATTGTTTCCTAACTACGTATCCATGCCATTCGCCAAGGGCAGTAGATTTGCACACTACTTTTAATGAGTCGCATCATTCATAAAAAGTAGCGTCCATTCCTTTGGAGCAATGTAATGATGTCTAAATATCATACATTTCAAAATAAAAAGACGAAGTAAATCACTTCTAAAAATATCAGTGGATTTTTTGGCTCATGAAATCGGCAAAGAAATCATTCCGCTTGACGTGCTAGTAAAGTCATGTCAAGACAAAGCCTGGCATTAGCCAGGCTTCGCTATGGAGCCACACTGGAATTCAGATCAATTCTGAACGTTCAACTCAGTACGACGGTTCTTTGCACGACCTGCGGGAGTCTTGTTTGTATCAATTGGATGGCTCTCTCCATATCCGACTGGTCCAATCAGGCGCGATGCGTCGATACCATTACTACGCAGGTAGTTGTACACAACTTTGGCGCGACGTTCCGACAGTTTCTGGTTATAAGCAGCCGGACCTATCGAATCGGTATGGCCAGCCACTTCGACATGCAGGTCAGGGTAGCGCCTCAAGATTTCGGCAGCCTCTCCAAGAATCGCAACAGCATCAGGGCGAAGAGTTGCCTTGTCGAAATCGAAGTTCACGCCTTTCAGATCGATCGAGACTGGCACCGGACATCCATCTGGTCCAATCGTCTGGCCGGGCTGCGAGTTCGGGCACTTGTCTTCACAATCGTTGACGCCATCGCCATCGCTATCCAATTCAGCACAGCTTGGAGCAGGCGGCGGCGGCGGCGGCGGCGGTGCTGGAGCAGGCGGCGGCGGCGGCGCTGCAGCAGCTGGTCCCAGAGGGATCACGACACCAATTGAAGCCAAGGTATCACCAAACCATTTCTTGCTCGAAGGAGTGGCAACGCCAGCGACCGGCTGACGCACACTACCCTTGTCGAAATCACCGCGATAAGCCACTTCAGCACGTACAGCAACATGACTGCTGAAGGTAGTTTGCAAGCCAGCACCAACCTTGGCAGCGAAGTTGCTTTTTTTACGCTCGCCAGGAGAGTTCACATTTGGAGTGTTATCAAACTCCTCTTCCGAACGTTGGTAGCCTGCTCCTAACAGCAAGTAAGGATTCCAACCACGGTTTTCCTGGATGAAATGGCGACGAAAATCGAGGGAGACACCATATTGGCTCCAGTTTAGATCTTTGTTTCTTTTGAACTTCGGGTTCTGATAGTTCAGCGTGCCGTCGATCGACCAAACTGGATTGATGAATTTACCAAGTCCAAGAGTTAAAAAAGGAGCATCGTTGGTGAGACGACGCTTGTCTTGGAAGTTAAATCCCGTAGAACCAGCTAGATACCACCGGTCATCGAATTCCTGTGCAGAAGCAACTTGGATGATAGCTATACCACCCAGCAGCGCAGCAGTAAGGATTTTCTTTTTCATAACAGCTCCTTGAGTCAAGGGAGATAAAACCTGCAGGGCATGTTGTGTTAGTACATGATGCTCGTCACATCCAGACAGCAGTCCCACACACCATTGGCGGCGCAGAGTAAGCCCAGCCATGTGAAGACTATGTTAACAGTAATATAACATGTAAATCCATCATATCCTTCCCTAAATTCAATTTTATTTTCAATCGTCTCCTCATAGTTCATATATATGACTGCAGTGGATATCGATCGAGAGGGCTATGTTACTGGCTAGACACCCTCTGACTTACACAGCGGCATCCATCGCGAAACCATTTAGGGATTCTCTCTTGTTTTTCAAGCCCATATGTAAAATTTATTGAGAGTCTTGTCGCGTTGTAACATTGTTGCATTAATTGACAAGTCAACTGCTGCTTCTAATCTCAATCTGTACTTTAATTTTCAGATGCTTGCATGCAAGGTCAGCATCTCAGTATTTATGGTCATTTGGAGAAAAACCAATTCTTTAGTGCTTTAGACTTTTAGAAACATTCTTACTCTCTAAAAATTTATTGGCCTACTTTTGTCTAAGCTGAAGCAGGCAGAGGCCAGATGACAACGCATGTTGCGACTTATGGTCAACACGGAGTCGGGTTGACAGTGAATAATGACTGCGCGGGACTGATTTGCCGGCTTGGTCCCACTTGTTCGGTACCAATGGCACTTACGAGTGCGGTCAGCGCCATTTGCTTGCTGCTGTTTATCACTATTATTAGTGTTCAGAAGATCCACTTCTACTATGGCCCTGCCGGTGAATCAATTGTTTGTTCTAGATTACACCAGTGTTTTTTACGATATGGGGACGGAATACCTTAAATCTTAAACTGAGAGTTTAGGTGTACATGGCAGATACACTCCATCTGGTCGGTAGTCTCCTATCGGCAGTGTCCTGAAGGCGCTGGTAGTTGATTTGGCAATCGGTCATCTCCTGGGCACTATTAGAGACCCGCAGTTCCAATCTGATCCTGATAGTTCTGGCAAGGGTATTTTAAAAGTTGCATGCTGTCGCTGCCAGAGTTTAGCGCTGGCAGTGCCAAGCAACGTCGTTATGCGCGCATCCTGCTGGTTAATCGAGGTTAATGCAACTGTATGGCCTATTAAACTGATTTCTAACTGAAGGTGTTAGGGATCAATTGAAGTGTAGGCCGCCATGTAGGTTGCTGCGTTGGCTGAGTGAGCCGGAACATGCTGGCCTGGATACCTCTCGCAGCAATTGCAACACATTTGGTTGCGAGGACCTAAGCCCGCAGCAACGCCCAAGCAAGAATGAACAACTTAAGTACAGATGTCCATGATCTGAAACGGTGTTGTTCAGCAAGTTTGCTTGGGGAATCGTTAGCCACTGTAAAAGTGCTTCGAGTGGCTGTGGATGGTAAGCGATGCAGATGACACCATCGTCCTGGTACGCTGGGCCGCACAAGATATGTTCCTCAACGTCCTCGATACGTTTGCCAACCAAGATGTTGGTGTGACCCGGATACTCGATCAGATGACAAACGGCACATTGGTTATTACCACAGCGACTGACTGCTACGTGCAGACGATAGAGCTTTTACCAATGTGCTTGAGTTGCGAACCGTAATTTCTCATGCGTAACCACGGCTTTGCACTACTGCGACGATACTGGTCCGCATCTTATTACTGACATCCTCATATCAGTCACTAGGTAGCTAAGAAGAACCGATAATCCTTGAGTATACAGATCCGATACAAAGCAACAGCTTCTCATAGGCTTGCTCACGGATATCTACTATCCATAGACAACATCATCAGGATAGCTTGATTGTGCAAAGTGGCGACAGCCCGAAAAAATATTTTTCGGATGTCATGATTAATTCAGAAAATTTCTCGAAGACCACGGAGTGTTTCCGATTGCTTCAATTGTCCTGGAGGACAAAAGACGATCGTTATCGTTGCTGATCCAGTACCCGTTTGCTATTGATTTCTCTGCCTGCCCGGTCGGATTCGATGCGGTACCCATGTTCTTGGAAAACACAACGGTGTGTATCCAAGTTAGCTGATCTGAAATCCGGTTGATCCGTTCTATGTTATTTGATTGGTAGAGCCTGATACATGCGATATCAGATTTCTTGTTTTAGGGTGTGCCATAAAATTCAAGGTATCCGAGGTGATGCTGGCTTTTTGGCCGACATGCTTCTGCATGTGTCGTCGTGATGCTCTTCGTGAAGATATATGGAAGCAGATTGAACCGTGGTGGATAGGACGCCGTGGTCGTATTGGCGTGAATGCATCAGGTAACCATTTGTTTGTCGACGCCGCGTTGTATTGCGATGGTGCTTGCATTGCTTAAGTTATGTTGACATTTGCAGGCGTTGACATGCTGCTTGTTGTGCGAACATTTCGGAATGATCGGTATGTTGCTGAGTGGCCAAGTGAAGTAAGGAAGCAGATTGAACGGATATTTCTTGGTCTGAAAAGAGACCAAGGTGCAATGGAAGTCAACCGCCTGAGTGACTCCAAACCAGCCGGATGGATAGGGCGTGCATACCTCCGTAACGCCATTTACCAAGGGAATTTAATCCTTGGTACATCGTGTCCATGTGTGTTTCCCGATGGAGGTGAAACAGTGTCTAGCCACGTGTCTTGTTGGTGAGAGTAGGAGGGATGGGCAGCGAACATCTCCTGATCGTTCCGAACATCTTGTGTGCGGATCAGCGTTCAGCCGGACCTCAGAAAAAGCCATCAACAGTTTCAGTGCTTTATCTGGTAATGGACGCTTCGGGAAAACCATTATGGTTGATCCTTACCGCAGCACCAGCCCAGAACATCTGGTGTGCGTAGGATCACGTCCATCACCTGCATCCCAACGTTGTCATTGCCGATAAGGGAGGATCGCACCGAGATCTTAGTAAGAGTCATTTGATTCAACATTGCTGAGGATGTCTATTGGTGGTACTCGAACCGTGTCTCGTGGTGTATCGCACGTGCAATGTGTTCAGGCGTGTACTCGACCGTATCGAGCATGTGTGTTGAATTTCAACGTATGACGACAAGCATGCTAGCAATGATGTGGTATTCGCATCACTTGCCTGTCCGTTTGGAACATGCATGAAAATGTAAACACGATAGGTAACCCTAACGAGTTTTGCTGTCAGGTTATTTCCATGATGTGGAAGAGATCGAAGCGTTGCTGTCCAATATTTTCTGAGTGCATCGGATATCCAAGCGCTTTGAGAGTGCGGTCAATCGGTTGATCGAACGGCTGTGATATCGATTTCAACTTGGCTGGTAAGGTGCAGTCGGAACATGATTGCCCTCTTTGTAAAAGGTCCAGGGTTTGATTCGGCCATAATTCGCCACACTCAAGTGTGACCACATTTGTCTCCATGTATTTAAACGTCGCGGGACAGTCACGTCAGTCAGTGGTATGCCGCTTAGGCTGTTGGTAGAACTTTACCTGGATTGAGGATACCTTCTGGATCGAACGCGGCTTTGATCGCACGCATTGTTTCTAGCGTTGGTGTGTCGAATGCTTGTGTCATGAAGTCACGCTTAGCTACACCGATCCCATGCTCGCCTGACAGGGTGCCTCCCAGGGCCAGGACTAACTTGAATAGCCTTGGCAGCGCTGCTTGTGCGCGTGCGATGTCCTCCGCATCCTGATCGTCGTACATGATGTTCACGTGCAAATTGCCGTTGCCGGCGTGGCCGAAGGTGACGATTGGCAGCCCAGTCTCAGCAGCCAATATTTCTACGCCGGCAACCAAATCAGGAATGCGTGAGACGGGAACAACAACGTCTTCGTTAAGTTTGCCAGGTTTAATCGTGCGTAGCATTGGCGATAGTGACTTGCGTGCCGCCCACAGCTGGTCGCGTGCGGCTCCATCCGTGGCCACGTCTAGGTCGATTAATCCCTCACCCGAGGCGGCCTGCGCCAGTGCTTGCATTACATAGGGAAGCGTGTCGTGGGTGCCGTCGGCTTCGATCAGCAGCATCGCGCCGGCGATAGGCACCCCGCTACCATTGCGGTACAGCAACTCGATCGCGTTGCGGTCCATGAACTCAAGCGTTGCTGGTATTGCCGGCTGTGACATGAGCCGCGACACCGCCGCCGCCGCCGCCGCCGTATCTCGATAGAATGCACGCAGACCAGCCATGGCTTGTGATTGTGGTGCCAGCTTCAGCGTGGCTTCGACGATGATGGCCAGTGTGCCTTCACTACCGATCAACAAATGGGTCAGGCCGTAACCGGTGGCGTTCTTGGTATAAGCGCCGCCGCAGCGGATCACATCGCCGCCACCAGTCACTGCGACTAGCCCAAGCACGTTGTCGCGTGTGGCACCGTATTTCACCGTACGCGGGCCACCGGCATTCGTGGCGAGATTGCCGCCGATACTGCACATCGCTGTACTGGACGGATCCGGTGGCCAGAAGAGCCCATGTGGTGCCAGCGCTTGTTGTAAGTCGTTGTTAATCACGCCAGGCTGTACTACGGCGCAGCGATCATCTGGGAGCAGCGCGACGATACGGTTCATGCGTGCCAGCGACAGGACGATGCCCCCATTGAGCGGCACCGCGCCACCTACGGTGCCAGTTCCGGTGCCTCGTGCGATTAGTGGCACGCGATGCTTGCGGCAGGCACGCACTATCGCCGCCACCTCGTTGAGGTCACGTGGTAGTGCCACTGCATCGGCACATGCAAAGCACTGCGAGTCATCTTCGCTGTACTGGCGGCGGCTGATGGTGTCAAGGCGCCAACCTTCCGAGTCCAGGAGGGTGGACAGGGTAGTGATCAGTGTGTCGGGCAATCGAGTGGCCATCAGGAGCAGGGCGACACATGGTGGTTGCGAAGTAGAACGTCCATCTCATGCCAGCAGCAAGGTTTATTCATTTTCATTGGAGTCTGAGATGCCATTTTTGCAATCCATTGAATTGAAAGGATGGAATGTGTTGTCTGTGTGCCACGGCATGTCCGTAGGATTTTGATGTTTAGGAGTGATGATCTGAACTCACAATATGTGTCGCACCAAAACCATGCCATCCATCGCCTGAGTATGCGAACACGCCATAAGCACTTGCATAAATAATATGGTAGCGCCTTGGGCTCCGTTGCGAGGCGGCGTCTTACAACGCTTGTTGGTTGTAGACTTGAGTCGTGTCACCGATCATGCGCGAAGTGTGGCCCTATGCTTGTAGTGCAGGCTAATGAGCGCCATCTTCCTTCTCATGTCTGGAGTGTTCGACTTCACCACTCTGCCTTGTTGCATAGGATGCGATGATAAATCCCCTATTTTCGCATTTGAGATCAGGTGTTGGGATACTGGGTCATGATCGAGTTCTGGTAGGCGCCTTTCCTGAAAACCACTATTTCATCAAGTATTGCTTGATCAAAGCTTCCTTCAGTGCTAAGACCGCTAATACTGAGCTTATTGTGCCGTTCGCCTTGGGATCGCAGGCACGAGGCAAGTTCGACACTTCCTGACTGAGTCAGCAATCATGGATGCATACCAATAGGTTGCCGTCGCCGCAAAAACAACCGATGACAAGCAGTGGGGTGTTTCTCGTGTGGCTGAAATACCAAGGTGCCTCTGATCGTGGATGCTTCATGAAAAAAATGTGGTTGATCTACACTGCAGATGTAGCTCAGGGCATCACACATACACAGGATTGTGTTGACGACCTGCCTGACAAACCCTTCATTGCCGCCAGACGTCTTGTATACAGCGGAGCAGCGACATTCCAACAGTGCACAGGGTGTCATTGGGTTGCGTTCGAACAAGCAAGTTGAAACGTTGTGACAGTCGAGAGGTGACTGTATACACAAAAAGTGCAGTGCTTCTTGAAACCGTATCAAGCTTTTCTGTTAACCGTGACCTGTAACGACAAGCGTTTCAGTAGCGATCTCGTGTTGGCTTTGCTTGCCTGTGCATCTGGAGCATGCATGAAAATGCAATGTGCCTATATTAAATGGCTTTCATATAAAAAGACCGATTTTTATAGGATCCAGGTATTTCATTCACTTGGTATCTTTTCTGGCGTCATGCATGTTCTTTACGGATCCATACGATGGCTGTTGCGTGTTATGCACCATGTCGATGGAGTATTGATGATCCGATGGTGTGGTCAGCCCTTGCGTGACGTCTTTTTGATCCAGAATCATATTCTGATTCGCATGGTCGATGGTTTCCGGGCTGCCTGCCATAATCACTTCTAGTCAATTGCAACGGATACATCACCTCATCGAGCAAGCATTCATAGCGTCATCATGTCCAGGCGATTGAGGATCTTGTTCGGCAATAGCAACACGGGTTGCTGCTAAGGAGGGATACCGAGATTGCACCTTGCTTTTTGTCCACTGCAATAGCCATCAGCATCGCACGGATGGTCTCAATATCATCGTTGCCAGTGTCCAGTTGTATCGGTGTCCATGTGGTGATGAGTCCATGAAAAGGGCTTCGATGCTGGGTCATCTGCATCTTCTAGATCGGTTACGTGACGAGTATTCAGGGGAATCTGCTCCGACGTGCAGACGTGTAGCTGGAAGAATACATGCCGGTGTATTACATCTGCCCGCAGCGCGCGTTGCACCTGCCGTTCAAACCGAAGAAACATTACGTGCGGACATGTCCGCGACGTGTCATCACTGATTGTAAGGTATCAGCGATGCTTGCATCCTTAGTTCTTGGTAGATCGATGCATTGTGCTTGGTATGCAGATGCTTCATCAATGCTCGGATAGGTTTACGCCACGGAAGGCGCATCCGTTTGACTGTAGGGTGTCGCCGCTTGAGGGTGATGAGTGCGTCTTAGTGATCCGTACATAGATGATCGAACCGCTGCAACAAAGAGATAAAAAAGTTCTGATATCCTTTGACCCGATGCGCAAGAGACGACGTGACTGCAAGTGCGACACGTACAAGGTACTGTGTCTTATCGGGCACTGTTCCGACCGATCCAGGCAATAGATCGTCATTGAAAATTGCAACGAAAGTAACGCTTGAAATGTGCTTCTTTTATCTTCTTAATTGATGCCGTCTTTCAGTCAAACGGATGATCCCTTCTGGTGCCGGAAGCCATGAACTGTGAAGAACTGCGCGCATCTCCATCATGGTGAACTCCGATAGGGCTTACTGCTACGGATTGTTGCGTTGATGGTATTTGCTGTTGCTCATGGGGTGGCATAGTCTTTCGAATATGACCTCGGTTCCCTTTTCCCAGGCAGTTCTCGTCCCCCCCTCGTTGACTGACGGGAGGTTACCTGATTACTTTTTGCACCTGGAGTGCATGGCTGCTCACTTAACCCATGAGCAATTGATGGGGCTACGCCGTGCTTGGGTCATTGGTGTGGCTGCCCATGCCGGGCAAACGCGTAAGTCTGGTGAGCCGTATATCACCCATCCTGTTGCTGTGGCTTGTGTCTTGGCGGAGTTAGGCATGGATGCAGAGGCATTGATTGCGGCGATTCTGCACGACACCATTGAGGATACTTCAGTGACCCGTGAAGTACTCGCTGCCGAGTTCGGCGAGACCGTGGCGGATTTGGTGGACGGCGTCACTAAATTGGACAAGCTGAAGTTTCGGGATCGCCAGGAAGCGGCCGCTGAGAGCTTCCGTAAAATGCTGTTAGCGATGTCGCGTGACTTGCGTGTGATCATGATCAAGTTAGCCGATCGCTTGCACAACATGCGCACGCTTGGCGCGCAGAGTATTGAGGCGCGTAGCCGTATTGCACGTGAAACGCTGGAGATTTACGCGCCGATTGCCCAGCGTCTTGGCATGGCGCTGATGAAAGCCGAGCTCCAGGACCTTGGGTTTCGTGCATTGCATCCGTGGCGGCATGCGATCATCGAGAAGCACATTCTCAACCAGCCAGTGGTGCGCCGTGAGGCGATGGAACGCATTGAATTGCAGTTGTCTCAGCGCTTGATGCAGGAGGGGATAGAACACCGTGTGGACAGTCGGATTAAGACTCCGTGGGGCATCTACAACAAGATGCGCGACGATAACAAGTCTTTCGACCAAGTGATGGATATGTTTGGGTTTCGGTTGGTCGTCAAGAGCGTTGCTGATTGTTACCACGCATTGGGTATCGTGCATGGCACTTTGAAACCATTGGATGGACGCTTCCGGGATTTCATCGCGATTCCCAAAGCAAATGGCTATCAGTCGCTACATACCGTTCTATTTGGCCCATACGGTTCACCGATCGAAGTGCAGATTCGTACCGAAGAGATGGATATGATCGCCGAGCGCGGTATTGCCGCGCACTGGACCTACAAGTGCGGCAGTGATTCGCCGAATAGCGCGCAGAGCCGTGTTCACGCCTGGATTGCTGAACTGATCGAATCGCAGCGTACCGCGGCTTCCTCAATGGAATTCCTGGACAACCTCAAGGTTGATCTGTTTCCCGACGAGGTTTACTTGTTCACCCCCAATGGCAAGATCTTTGCTTTGCCGAGGAATTCCACTGTTCTGGATTTCGCCTACGCGGTGCATACCGATATTGGCAATCATGCGGTGACCTCGCGTGTGGATAAAAAACTGATGCCGCTGCGTACCAAACTTTCCAGTGGCCAGACCGTGGAGATCATCACCGCACGTTCGGCCACACCCAAGCCACAATGGTTGGAATTTGTGGTGAGCAGCAAAGCGCGTACTGCAATCCGCCATCAACTCAAACAACTTCAACACGAGGATGCGGTGCAGCTTGGTCACCGCATGCTTGATCGTGCGTTGGAGGCCATGGATAGCTCGTTGGAGCGGCTGCCCAAGGGCCGGCTCGATGCGTTCCTGGCTGAGCATCACTTCCAGCGTTTGGAGGCGTTGTTAGCCGACATCGCGCTGGGTAACTGGATGCCCAATCAGACCGCGCAAGCGCTGTTGGCTTACACGGAGTTGCGTGGTGGCATGCCTGCTGAGTACTTGCGCGAGAAGATCCTGATCAATGGTAGCGAACGCGGCGTCATCAGTTTTGCTAACTGTTGCCAGCCGATTCCTGGTGATGAGGTGATGGGCTACCACACGACCGGCAAGGGGATCGTCGTACATCGCCTGGATTGCCCGAACCTGGCTGAGTTACGTAAATCACCTGAGCGTTGGGTGCCGATCGATTGGGATGTGAACGTTTCTGGCGACTACGATGCCTCGTTGCTGGTCGAAGCCGAGAATCGCACTGGCGTACTTGCGCAATTAGCGGCGGCGATCGCACAGAGCCATTCCAATATCGAACGCGTCGACTACCTGGAGCGTGACTTTAATGCAACGCTGCTGCGCTTCAGTATCCAGGTACGTGACCGCCGTCACTTGGCCGAGGTGATGCGCCGGTTACGCCGCTTGCCAGCGGTACAGAGCGTACATCGCCAGTAGCTTCCATCTCTGATACCAGTATCTTGACTGGAGTGTTAGTAGATGATGCCTGTGGACCATGTGGTGTTTTTCGTGTGGTTTGCCTCTGCACCTGGAGTATCGATATCGCTGTGTTGCGCTTTCAAGCATGCACTGCTCATACGGAGCGTTCGATGCCATATTTGAAAAACGTTATTTCCGTCTTGCGCACATTCCTGTGCCCGCCTACGGATGGTGGGGTTGGTGGCCCTTGAGGGGGCACCGATACAATGCGTTTTCATTTTCCATCTATCCACGTTCAAATGTCCTTGCAGATCATTCATACCGAAAAAGCGCCGGCTGCGATCGGCCCGTATTCTCAGGCCGTGTGTGTTGGCAACACAGTGTATTTTTCAGGCCAGATTCCATTGGATCCAGCCACCGGCACGATCGTTGCCGGTGACCTCGCGGCGCAAGTGCGTCGTGCATTCGATAATCTCAAGGCGGTGGCCGAGGCTGCCAACGGTTCTCTCGCCAACATTGTCCGCTTAGGGTTGTACCTGACCGACTTGGAACAGTTTGCTGTAGTCAATGCCGTGATGCAGGAATACTTTCAGGCACCCTTCCCGGCGCGTTCAACCATTGAAGTGTCCGGCTTGCCAAAGGGGGCCGATTTCGAGGTTGATGCAGTGATGGTGCTCGACTGATCCTGCTATGCCGCGTGCACGTTCGTATGTCCCCGGTTTGAGCGCGGCTGGCGACATGCCATTGGCGACGCTGCCGCGGGTTGGGCCGGTGCTGGCTCGGAAATTCGCCGCACGTGGCATCCTCACGCTGCAGGATTTGTGGTTACTGCTCCCATTACGTTATGAGGACCGTACTCGGCTAACCCCGATTGCACAGCTTCAGGATGGGGTTGCGGCGCAGATCGAGGGGTGGGTGGAAGCGGCGGAACGCGGCTTTCGTTACCGGCCACTATTACGTGTGCTGTTGTCCGATAGCTCGCATAGCACGCTGGCGATGCGTTTCTTCCATTTCCGCGCCGCACAGGTCGCGCGGCTGGCTGTCGGCACGCGGGTGCGTGCTTACGGTGTGCCCAAACTTGGCCAGCATGGTTGGGACATCGTGCATCCCAGTTACCGCATCCTTGCCCCTGGTGAAGATGTCCCGCTCAATGACTGCTTGGATCCGGTGTATCCGGTGATCGAGGGGGTGGGGCCTGGCATCGTCCGTCAGCTGATTCGCGAGGCATTGGAACATTTGCCTGCCGATGCGGCCTTGGAACTATTACCAGACGTTTGGTTGCGTGACCTTGGATTGCCATCGTTGCGTACCGCCCTACTGATCATGCATCGGCCGCCGTTGGATGCCGATATCGCACGATTACTGGTGGGTACTCACCCGGCGCAGCAGCGGTTGTCGTTGGAAGAATTGCTTGCTCACCAGCTTAGCCTGCGTCGCCAGCGCATCACGTTGCAACGTCATGCTGCCCCGGTATTGCCTAACCGATCTAGTTTGGTGGCAGGTCTGTTGCACACACTGCCGTTCAGCCTGACTGGCGCGCAGCAACGTGTGTTCGCAGAGATCGCTGCTGATCTGGCGAAGCCGGTCCCGATGCTGCGTCTTGTGCAGGGCGATGTCGGCAGTGGCAAGACGGTGGTTGCAGCATTGGCCGCGTTGCTGGCGGTGGAGCAGGGCAAGCAGGTGGTCTTGGCGGCCCCGACGGCGTTACTAGCCGAACAGCACTTTACCAACCTGTGTGACTGGTTGGAGCCATTAGGCGTACGGGTGCGTTGGTTGGCTGGCAAGGTGACCGGCAAGGCTCGTATCCAGGCGCTGACTGAAGTGGCTTCCGGTGATGCGCAGGTGGTGGTGGGTACTCACGCCCTGATGCAGGAGTGCGTGGTGTTCCATGACTTGGCACTGACCATTGTCGATGAACAGCACCGTTTTGGCGTACATCAGCGTTTGACACTGCGTGACAAAGGTGCTGCTGCTGGCATGGTGCCGCATCAGTTGGTGATGACCGCCACTCCGATTCCACGCACCTTGGCGATGGCGGCGTATGCTGATTTGGATGTTTCGGTGATCGACGAAGTGCCACCTGGCCGTACCCCGGTGCAAACGAATGTGCTTAATGCCGAGCGTCGCCCGGAACTGGTGGAGCGTATCCGTCTGGCCTGTGCTCAGGGGCGCCAGGTCTATTGGGTGTGTACGCTGATCGACGAGAGCCAGACCGAGGCAGGGCATGTCACCGGCCGTGGCAACGACCTTGGGAATCGGAGCGAGGTACAGGCCGCACAGGCTACCTATGAGGCGCTGTCAGAACAATTGCCAGGTGTCCGTGTCGGACTCGTGCATGGGCGCATGAAGGCTGATGAAAAACAGCGGACAATGCGTGCGTTCAAATGCAATGAGATCGATTTATTGGTGGCCACCACGGTGATCGAGGTGGGCGTCGATGTCCCCAATGCTTCGCTGATGATTATCGAGAACGCGGAGCGCCTAGGTTTAGCGCAGCTCCATCAATTACGTGGTCGGGTCGGACGTGGTGCTGCGGTGTCGAGTTGCGTGTTGTTGTATCAGGTACCCTTGTCGATGCTAGCGCGTCAACGTCTTGAAATCATGCGCCAGACGAACGACGGCTTTGTGATTGCCGAAAGGGATCTGGAACTGCGTGGCCCAGGTGAGTTGTTGGGGACGCGCCAAACGGGTCTTGCCACGTTTCGCGTTGCTGACCTGGCCCGCGATGTTGATTTGCTGCCACGCGTGTGCGTGTTAGCGAACATGTTGCTGGCCGAATCGCCACAGCTGGCCGATCAGGTGATTGAGCGCTGGATTGGTAGCTCGGTGCGCTACGCGGCCGCCTAATGTGTGTCATGCATTGCTTGAATCACTGATATCCAAGTTGAAGTGGATACGTTGGGCGATTTTACCGCCTTCCATCTTGTGTGATGCCGGATCCGATTCTGGTGGTGCTCCTGCGCTGCTTGGCTATACACCCATTCCAATGGGATAGGGATTCTGGTTGCTCTTGAGTACAACAGAGCGGTTGCTGCGTTCTTAACACTGTCGACATTATCGTGATTCGCGCGATGCTCGTGTAGCTGCTTTAAGAAACCGTGCGATGCAGGCGTTTGACGCGTGTCCTCGGATGGAATGGTCCATGAAGTACTTGCCTGGGCAATACTTTGGAATGGCTGATCGACTTCAGAGCGTGTGCGTATGTAATCCGATATCGGGTTGATGAAGCATGTGGCCACGTGCTTTGAGCTGTACAGTATTGAAAGGAAAAGGAAACAGGATGATGAGCTATGTTCTGAAAAAGGTGATATCAGACATTACATGAGCGTGCTTCCAATTGAAGGACGTTTGGAAAAGCGAGATCACCAGGCACAGTGGATGTTTTGTGTGTGAATGAACATGGGCAAGCATGACGCGAGCAACGTAATGCTGTCCCTATGAACAGCGATTCGGTTAGAACGGCTGCCATCATCGGTGCAGCCGTCCAACGTGATAGGCCCTGCTCAAGAAGAATGCTGGTGGGTGATATTCGGTCGGATCTTGAGTGCTTTGACATAGATCGGGGGAGTGCATATGAGTGATAAGGGCCGGTGATACCAACGAGTAAATGGTTGTGATTCTCCATGCACCGCAAGCCAGATGGGTGTGCTGGAAAGATGGTTCCTGCTATCCGGTATTTTGTTGTGGGGATAAAAGCGTGTGAGTGAGGTTTCATCGCCTTCGGAGGGAGCCATCACTAACGCAGCATCATGCACGTGAGTGCTGATGTGTTTGGTTGAGTTTCACTGGGCTCAATGAGCAACACGGGTATTTGGCGACTTAAATGAGATGCTGATCAAATAAATCGTATTCAATGATTCCGGAAGTTCAAATCATGAATGACGCAACACGCATACCTTACTTGCAACGCCATAATGTAGATTCTCCCTTCCCCCCAATGACCTCGTGAAACTAACTGATCTGTCCACTCCTGCGTTCTTCGAGAATCCCTATCCCTTGTATGAAACCCTGCGCACGCAGGGGCCCTTCGTGCCCATCGGACCGAATGCACTGATCACGGGACACTACAACATCGTTGATGCTTTGCTGCATAACCGGAAGATGGGTAAAAACTACATGGAGAGTACCCGCCTGCGGTACGGAGATAATGCCCCCGATATGCCCCTGTTCCAGGGATTCAATCGGATGTTCCTGATGCTCAATCCGCCCATGCATACGCATCTGCGTGGCTTGGTGATGCAAGCGTTCAGTGGACGGGAGAGTGAATCGATGCGTGCCCTTGCGACCGATACGGCGCACCGCTTGATCGATCAGTTCGAGCAGAAACAATCAGTCGATCTTGTGACTGAATTTTCCTTTCCCCTTCCTATGCGGATCATTTGCAGGATGATGGATGTGGATATCGGTGACGCCATCGCTCTGGGTGTAGCGGTCAGTAAGCTTGCCAAGGTGGTGGATCCTGTGCCGATGTCGGCCGATGAACTGGTGCAGGCGGGCGCTGCCTACGAAGAATTGGCGCAGTACTTCACGAAATTAATCGAGGCGCGTCAGGTGCAGCCTGGGACTGACCTGATTTCCATGTTGCTGCGTGCCGAGGAAGATAGCCAGAAACTGACGCATGATGAAATTGTGTCCAATGTGATTCTGTTGTTAATCGCTGGTTACGAGACGACCTCCAACATGATTGGCAATGCGCTGATCGCATTGCATCGTCATCCCAAGCAGCTTGCACTGCTCAAGAGTGATCTGTCGCTGATGCCGCAAGCAGTGCTGGAATGCTTACGTTACGATGGGCCGGCACAGTTCACGATCCGCATGGCGTTGGAGGATGTGGACATTGAGGGCGAGGTGCTACCGCGAGGTACGATGGTGCTCTTGATGCTTGGTGCTGCCAACCGTGATCCGGCGCAATTTACTGATCCGGAGCATCTGGACATCAGTCGCAAACAAGGACGCTCACAGGCATTCGGCGCCGGCATTCATTATTGTCTTGGGTATCGGCTCGCGCTGATTGAGCTGGAATGTGCACTGAGCGCACTGTTTGAACGCCTGCCACATTTGCGGCTGACCAATCTGGATACATTGCGTTGGAACCAGCGGGGCAATTTGCGGGGCGTCAATGCCTTGATCGCTGATGTGCATGCGAAACATTAGGCACATCGGATACAGCACTGATGCATATTAAAAAAACATTATTAACCTGAGAGAAGTTGCAGAGACCATGTCAACGCAACTTTTTGAGCTATGAGATCGGTTCTGATGTTCAATCGTGACAGATGACGACTGATGACATGATTGTTGGTGCTATTGCGGATTGCGGATCTTTCTTCTTTGTTGGAAAAGCTCCGCAGAATAGGTTCTGTTTTCAACGTATACAAGCGCAACACAGGGGTGTATCTGATCACCTGATCGTTAAATTACAGTTATTCAGAATGCTTCTTTTGAAATGCATAAAAGATGCTTCTATGCGTTCCATGACCGATTCAACTCAGACAAGAGAGTGCATTAGGGTAGCGGGGACGGTCCATGCACATAACTACCATGTACAGCCAACATCGTACAGGCCCATAAAATGCAATATATGTCACGTAATGGATCGAGGTGAGATAAACACCGTATCCCAGTAGGGCAGCTTCAGCAGGTCCACGAAGTCCATCACGAAGCAGAACCAATTGGGATACAAGCTCCGGAGATAGCCAACAATCATCGTGCTTACGAAGATACTAAACAACCACGTCGCCTAACAAAGAAGGTAATCCAAGGGCATATCCCAAGAAAACTTTGATTTGCTGTCGTTAAACCCAAGCTTCTTCGGGGGAATCGAAATAAGCATATCCAACCCAACCAGCGTTTCACCAACAACGCAGCAAATCTTCTTGTACCCATTACACCTTGTTATTACTACTTCGGATTCAGTCTGGAAAACTCAGGCAACCGTGCAGCTCAGGTCACTTCTCGCATGTGGCAAACAGATCATATGAACGCTCGTATAGGGCTGTCCTGACCTGCATCAGCCCCAGCACGGATGAGAACAGATTGTCATGATCCGCATACTGAGTGGCACGTTGACGCAAGCACTTCAAGTCCATCTGACGCGACTGAGCGAACTGCTGTGAGAACCACATCACCATCGGTACTCGGGTCTGCTCAGCGGGCGCAATTGCGTATGGCACACCATGCAGATAAAGCCCTTTCTCACCAAGTGACTCACCGTGATCGGAAAAATAGATCATCGCTGTGTCGTAGTCGGACATGTCACGCAGCATCACAATAGTCCGGGCCAGAAAGTGATCGGTATAAAGCAGGCTATTGTCGTAAGCGGCAACGATCTGTTCACGGCTGCAACTCCCCAGGTTGGGTGTCTCGCACGTTGGACCGAAGCGACGGAACGCAGCTGGATAACGCTGGAAATAACTGGGACCGTGGCTACCAAGCTGATGAAGTACCACCACTCGATCACCCGGCTTGGTACGTACCTGCGAGGCGAAATCTTGTAGTAGGATTTCGTCCATACAACGGCCACCACTGCACAGCGTGGGATCCTTAGCGTCGTCCAGCTGGTGCAGCTCCAGTCCATCACATACACCCTTGCAGCCAGACTGGTTGTCACGCCACAACGTCCTGATTCCGACACGCTCAAGTACATGCAGTAGCGACTGATGACTGCGAATCTTGCGTTCGTCGTAATTGTGACGGCCATACGGTGAGAACATGCACGGCACTGACACTTCAGTACTGGTGCCACACGAGTGCATATCCGGGAAATTGATGACGTCGTTCTGGGTCAATTGCGGAGTAGTCTGACGGACGTAGCCATTCAACCCCCAGTTCTGTGCTCGGGCAGTTTCACCAAGCACGATTACCAACAAGCGGGGACGGCTACCTGGTAGGCGTGGGATAGACATCGCATCTTCGCCAATCGGCAACTTGGGAGCGCGTTTCAGAGGCGAATCGTTGCTCAACATCTTGCGCAGCGCCATGATGTAGTTGACCGGCGTAGCTAAGTGACGCACCTCACGATGATTGCGCATTAACGCTGACAACTTTTGGAATGACAGCATCGCACCACCGACACCAACCACTGTTACCGTCAACAAAAACAAGGTGCGTATACCAAGAGCACGAGGCCAACGCCGCTGGCGCAACCGCAGCCGCCACAGCACCGCAATCGGTAACGCAGCATAGAACAACAGCGGTAAAACCAGCGCTGAGGTGATTAGCTCTCGAGACTCTTTATGGTCGGTATTGAACACATTGCGCAGCATGTCCGCGTCCAGGTAGACGCTGTAACTATTCATGTAATACGTGGCTAACGCAGTAGTCACGAATAACAGAGTCAACAATGGTTTTGCGCTCCAACGCCACACCACCAAGCCCAGCAGCAACGCATGTATCGCCACCAACAAAGTTAAAAGCGAGAGTGCAAAGCCGATGCTTCCTGGCGCGGTACTCATCGCACTTCGCCAGAACATCGTATTACACACCAATGCAAAGAACAGACTACTGCCGAGGACTACACTCTCAGTGGAGACTTCCGGGCGTGCACACCAGTCCAACGCACTCATCCGGCGCCACAGTACAAGAACGGATGTTGAAAAACTCACGGTATCGTTCCTTGTTGAACAGATAAGGCACGTGCTGCGGGAAAAACAAAGAAAAGGTAGAAGAAACCCAATGCAACCAACCAACAGATGGTCAGTGACCACAGATCATGCGAAAGAAAATGTGCACCACGCAACTGCTGTGAAATACCAAACGTGAGGCCAGCCGTTAAACCAATCATTAGACCTAGCCAGCGCCAAGCCGGACACAACACCCACGCTGCAAAATATAGGCACACCCAGGCGTAACCTGCGCTGGCATGGGCAGCGGGGAAACAGCCTGACGCTTCTAGGCCATGGCGGCTCTCAAACAAACCAATAAACGGTAATTCACCACCATAACGCACCAGATCCCAAGGACAATCCATACCAGTGAAACGCTTTGCTAGTGAAACAAGGCTAGTAGACAGTCCCAGCGTCATTACGACATACAAGGATGGACGCACGTAATCACACATTACCGATCGCTTCCAGCTCCCTACCAACGCACCTCCCAGTAAGCACAACGCAGCAGCGATAGTAAGCCACTTACCAACACGATGAATCAGATACTCTGTGATCCAATGTTGCTTAAGCAGCCACTGTCTACCTTCAAGTCGGTACAATAAGTCAGTTAGCCACTGATCGCCTCCCAAGCCCATCAACAAACCGGACAGCAACATCACCACAGCTAACGGCAACCAAAGATGAAAAAGCAGAAATTTACGGCCTTGGATTAACGCAGCTTGGTTGATATATATGGGCAAGATCGAATTCATGCAAGCGAATGCCTGTATAGGCACATACTATAAATGTCGAGAATGACTGGAAACTTGGCATTGAGAAATCGCATTCAACTAAGATTCAAATTAGAAACAATGTGAATGCCAATGATAACCTCACACCCACACAGCTAACCTAGTAGTTATATCAATAGGTCGCATACATTGTCTTTTGATTTGAGAATGTCACAATTAAGTGCCGTTTCTGTCTTAAGATTATATTTCATGACATCGCACATAAAAAATTTTTCGCAAATAAGCAAATACGACAACGCAACCAAGCGATCTTGAAATCAATGCAATGAAAACAGCTAGCATGCAACCAGACAAAAAATATAACAAACTGCAGTCATCAGCGAAAATGGTCACCGCTTTACACAAACAGCAATCTATGGAATAGCATATCGATTGACAGGATATCTTTTAAGACCAAACGGCCTATCCGTGGTTTTTGTTTCAAATATTTAATTAAAAACGATGCTTTCTAACAGTGCTTAATCAAACTCTATTACCCTCACACTCTAAGTAACTGAGCTGGCATGATTTAAAGCTCACACTTACACCCATCTACCAACTCAAAACTCTAGATACCGCAAACAGCGGAAAATTTGGATGCTCTCATCACATGCTCCAACGCGTAGATGGCCGCTACCCAACTAAGCAGTCAATCCAAGCACTCTTAACCACAAGTCGCAATTCTCCAACTCTCTGAATTTCAGAACACATGATCACATAAATCCCAAGAAGTATTTTCAGAAAATTATTCTGCATACGGCTGCTTGGCACCTTTAATTCATGGCTTCAAATAGGACATTATAATTTGTAGCTGTCCATTATCAGTTTTGCCTTCAGTCATCCACTTAATTTTCAGCTTATGCGAGAACTGCAAAACGACCTACGCCCCAGAATCTTATAAGCACAATGCAATATGTAAACAGACTTATAATGAAAGTTAACCACAACATAAGCAGTAGCCCTTCTTTAGCCCGTTTACTAAACACAGTAATCGCAATTAAGAAGAACTACATCTCTGCTCTTTATCCCATTAAACACAATTAACGGAGAGTCACATCCAGAACGTGGCAGCACTCAAATCACATTAATTAGATCATGATTGCTGACATGGACTGAAACCGAATTGCCGTCAGAGACGACAGAAAGCAAGTGGCAGTTATGCAATTCAGCGCGCAGCAGTAGCCACACGTAACACCTTCGGAGTTACGAAGATCAACAGCTCGGCCTTTTGTTTATCTTTACCACGTTTCTTAAACAGATTCCCAAGGAAAGGTACATCTCCTAAGAACGGAACCTTACTCACGCTATTACGGTCAGCAAACTCATACACGCCACCGATTACCACGGTTTGACCATCATCAACCAATACCGCGGTGTTAATCTCACGCTTGTTCAGAGTCGGCACAGTACCGAAGTTGGCGATCGTAATCATCTGATCGATCTCGTCCTTCTTGACCGTCATGTTGAGAAATACACGGTTATCATTGGTAATAGTTGGAGTCACGCGCAACTCCAGAACCGCTTCTTTAAACTGGACATTTGGGGTGGCTTGACCACCAGCAGTCCCTCCAGTGATCGTGACATACCCGATCTCCTTACCCTGTTTAATATACCCTTCACGCTGGTTTGCAGTGACGATGCGAGGGTTGGAGATCACCTCACCACGCGATTCTTGCTGCAATGCTGAAAGCTCAAGATCCAGATTAAATTTGGGCCCAAGCAAAGTGTAGGCTAAGCTAGGCAGGGTTGCAGCAGTGCTGAAGGTCGCACCGCCCAAGTCAACGTTGAGCCCACGCGTGGCTGACGTCGAACCGCCAGCGGTGACAGTGCTACCAATCGTCGCAGTGTTATCGCTGAAACGGCTAGCACCACCAACACCAAACTTAGCCCCCAAGTCACGCGCGAAGCTATCCGTGGCGATCACAATGCGGCCCTCAATCAACACCTGGTCGACAGGACGATCAATGTGTTGGATTAGAGTGCGCATTTGTGCGACTTTCTTCGGAATATCGCTGATCATCAATGTATTGGTGCGCTCATCAGCAACAAGGCGGCCGCGTGGTGATAGGAAGGCATCATCATTGTTATTATTATTAGAGTTGCTCCCCATACCTTTGGCTTCGGTCAGCGCCTTAAAGATCGTTGTAGCCGAATGGTAATTAATTTGCACATAATCGGTGATTAAACCCTCACGATTTTCGATCGCAATCCGCGCATCTTCCTTTTCCTGCTCATATTTAGCCAGCTCCTGTTGTGGCGCAACCCAAATCACTTTGTCATCACGGCGCTTATCCAATCCCTTAGCACGCAACACGATGTCAAGCGCCTGATCCCATGGCACGTTAATCAAACGTAGAGTGACATTGCCTTGTACAGTGTCGGCAGCAACGATGTTGAGATTGGACTCATCAGCGATCAGCTGTAAAACCGTTCGTACCGGCACGTCTTGGAAGTTAAACGTTACCGGACGACCACTGTAACCTTGTGCGGAAATCTTCGCTGCGGACTTACTGACCGATTCAGGAGTAATCGCCCCTCCCATAGCAGCCTCACCTTTGCGTGGCACAATCTCAACCACGTATTCATTCCCTGTCTGGTAAGCCAGCGACTCAAATGAGCCCTTAGTGCTCAACACCAGTTGTGCTCCCTTACCCATAGGCTTAGCGTCGATACGCTGCACTGGGGTGGCAAAGTCGACGACGTTGATCTGCTGTTGAAGGGCAGCTGGCAACACCGCCGTCCCTAGGTCAACCAGCACAGTGCTACCCTGCGTACGTAAGTCGGGGCTGGCCCCCTGTCCATCAAACTGCAAAATCAAACGGCCAGCACCATCGTCACCACGTTTAAAATCGATCTTGGAAACGCTTAGTGACGGGTTGGCAACTTTAGTTGCTGGCATCATCACATGCTGTTCAGTGGGTGCCGCTGCTGCGGTCCAACACCAAACCAATGTTATACCTACCCCAATTGCACATGCCCGGATCGACGCTGTGCGTCGAACAAAACGCAAGCTTAGGGCTTCAAATAAAGTCATCGTATTATCCCCTAAATCAGTCATTAATCGTCGAACGAAAGTGCGGCTGGTCGCTCCAACCATCCTCCCGCACCATCCGAAACAAGTTCCACAAGTTCGACGCGGTCTTCATACACCTTGGTAATCCGCCCATCGTTCTGTCCGATATACATACCCCGATGCACCCGATAAGTCACTTTGTCTGGAGCAGTAATAACCGCAACCAAGCCAGCACCCCTACCGATCGTGCCCACCATCTTCAAGGTATCAAGTGGGAATGCTTCCAGGGGCTCCTTGCGTCGATTCGGATCTGGGCGCAATCCATTGACCCCCTCTGGATTAACCCAAGCATCGCTAAACGGATCACGCATTCCCTGTGCAGAGTACTCAAAGGTTTCAAACTGCTGCATCACTGGTAGTTGTTCCAGAGGTGGAGCAGGACGCGCACGCATCTCGCTTACCCAATTTTTCAAATCTGGCGCATCGCCAAACGTGCTGGTTACACTACGCATGCAACCGACTAACACCAAGAGAACAATCAAACCGACTATCCTTTTGAAGGCTTGTGTACTCATACTCCGTCCTTCTTTTTCGCAGCATCGGCAGCACGATTCTCCTTATTAACTATTTCCTGGTCATCCAGGTAGCGGTAAGTTTTCACTGTGCCAGACAATTCGAGCAAACCTCGTGTAGGCACGTTGTTCTTAGTGCTTTTTGGTTTGAGACTCATATCATGCATAGTCAAAATCACCACGCGCGGTAAAGAAGCCACGCCACTGACAAAAGCAGCAAACTGGTGATAACTTCCAACCATCCGTAAAGCAATCGGCTTCTCGGCGTAAAATTCCTGAATGGCTTCTTGACCTGGTTGAAACAACTCATTAACCAAGCCACTGGATAATGCAGTCTGCGAGATGTCAACGATCAGATCAGGCATTTCGGTCTTACTAGGCAACTGCCGCAACATTTGTTTCAGCACCTCTTCCATCTGCGCCAATTGCTGCTTTAATGGCTGCAGGTTCACTGCACGTTCTTGCTGCTTTTGGAATTCCACACGCAACTCACGTTCTTTGCCTTCAAGGTTACCAAGTTCTTCACGCTCGCCGCTAATGATGAGGAACCAAGCCATGATGACAATGAAAAAACCGACCAAGATGCAGAACATGAGCTTGACCTGCTGCGGCCATGCACTGATATTATTAAAATCGAGGTCGCTCAGTTTAAAGGACTTCTTACTCATCAATTGGCCTCTGACAACGGTTTGAGGTCAGGTGTAACCGCAGAATCAGGCAGAGGGGCCACAACGGCTTTGCTTGGAATGGGAGATAAGGGGCCATGGTTGGCCTCATCTGACTTCGGCTTGGACAGTTTTGCTTTGATAGTGAACACGTACGGCAGCGCCCTGCTATCAACGAGCGTACTTTTATCCTGTTCCTTGGCTTCAATGATCGATAAATCGGGATTAGTCATCCATCCCGAACCCTCGATATTGCGCATGTAAGTACTGACTCTCACGTTGGACTGAGAGCGGCCTTGCAAAGTTAGGATATTGCCTTCCTGCTTAATACTGGTCAGAACCACACCATCCGGGATGGTACGTGCCAGTGAATCGAACAAATGTACCATCTGGGAGCGATTAGACTGTAGCTCTTCGATAACCTTCTTACGGGCAAGCAAATGTTCCTTCTTCTTGTCGAGTTGGTCGATTTCCCGATTCTGCGCCTTGACCTTCTCTATCTCGGAAACTAAGAATGCGTTACGGTCGTTCTGACCGGTAATCTGCGCGTCATAATAGAACCAAACCAGAGCTGAAAGGACTACACCTGCCAAGGTGGAAAAACCAAGCATCGCATAGAATTCACGCTCACGCTGCTTACGGCGCTCAACACGCCAGGGCAGTAGGTTAATTCTGGCCATCAGTCAAAACTCCTCAGAGCCAGACCAGTAGCAATCATTAGGGCAGGCGCATCTTGAGCCAGTGTGTGTGCTTGTACTTTTGCCCCCAAAGTCATCTGCGCGAGTGGATTAGCCACCACGGTGGCTACGCCCAACCGTTCTTCAACCATAGCTGGCAATCCAGCAATCACAGCACAACCTCCCGCCAACACGATGCAATCGACTCGGTTGTACTCACTGCCAGCATAGAAAAACTGCAATAAGCGACTGATCTGCTGGACCACAGCTTCCTTAAAGGGTTCCAGTACCTCAACCTCATAGCTCTGTGGCAAACCTCCCTGACGCTTGGCTTGACCAGCTTCCTCGTAGGTCATCCCGTAGCGATGCGCCACTTCGTCAGTAAGCTGCTTACCACCGAATATCTGCTCACGACTGTACAAGCTGCGACCGCTATGCAGCACATTAAGCGTAGTCATCGTTGCACCGATGTCGATCAGTGCAACCAACGCTTTACTTCCAACCGGCAATTCTTCGGCGATAAGTGAGAAGGCGTTCTCGACCGCGAAAGCCTCCACGTCAATGATCTTGGCAGTGAGCCCACCCAATTCCAATGCAGATTGACGCAATTCGACATTCTCCGAACGAGAAGCAGCCAGCAAGACCTGGACCATCTCTGTATTGTTCGGAACCGGACCAAGCACCTCAAAATCGAGGCTAACCTCATTAATAGGGTACGGGATGTAATTAGTAGCCTCCAATTCTATCTGAGCCTCCAAATCGTGCTCGTCCAGACCAGCAGGCATTGGTATCAGCTTGGTGATTACCGCCGAACCAGCGACCGCAGCAGCGGCAAACTTGGTCTTGGTACCAGAACGGCTCACAGCACGACGAATTGCCTCACCGACCAGCTCGACTTCAGCGATGTCCTTCTCGCTGACCGCATTCGGCGGTAGAGGCTCCACAGCATAGTGTTCCACCTTGAAACGGGTACCGCTACGGGAAAGCTGCAAGAGCTTGACTGAAGTTGAACTAATGTCAACACCAACCAGCATCGACTGTTTTTTGGAAATAAGCCGCACGGAAACTCCCCTGCCAACGGGCACTTTAAGATATGGATATATCTGTCTCCGCGCCCAGATATTTTGAATTCAACTATAAAACCGCGGCACACAATAACTGGCAATGCATCACATAGCAAACAACGTGGTGCATTGCATTTGTTTTTTACCTATTGATGTTCCAAGGCCATGCTAAAGCCAAGCGTCATCTATACTCTACGATTGAGAAATTCGCAATCCGCAATCTAATCTCGATTTAAACATGTATCGTCTCCGCGGTTGGCTTGGGTGGTTCCTCACCATACTTATCATTCTCACACTACTCGGCATTCTGGTCGCGGGCGGTATGTATTACGCCATTTCATCGAAACTGCCCGACGTTCGAAACCTTAAACAGGTTGAACTACAAGAACCAATGTACGTCTACTCCCACGACGGCCGGTTGATGGCGGTGTACGGGGAAACCCGCCGCTATCCTATCCAAATGAAGGAAGTACCCGAGCAACTGAAACGAGCATTCCTTGCCACCGAAGACGCTCGTTTTTACGAGCATAACGGCGTTGATTATAAAGGCATTGCGCGCGCACTTTGGCTGCTGGCCACAACCAACGAAAAACGCGTCCCAGGTGGCTCGACTATCACTCAACAGGTTGCCCGCCAATTCTTTCTCAACTCGGAATACAGCTATAAACGCAAGCTGGCTGAAATTCTATTGGCACGTAAAATCGAGTCGCAGCTAAACAAAGACGAAATTTTCGAACTGTATCTAAACAAGAGTTTTTTCGGGAACCGCGCCTACGGTGTTGCTGCTGCAGCCGAGTATTACTACGGCAAGAAACTCAACGAACTTAACCTTGATGAGATGGCCTCTTTAGCTGGAATCCCAAAGTTTCCATCCAGCGGCAACCCGATTACTAACCCGGCTCGCGCTCGTGAACGCCGCGATTTCTACGTACTGCAGCGCATGGCCGATCTCAACTTCATCTCCCAAGACCAAGCCAACGTCGCCAAAGCAATACCGATGCACGCCAAACCTCACGAACCACCCATACAGGTGTACGCCCCCTACGTGGCCGAGATGGTACGTCAGGAAATGATTGCCAAATACGGTGGTGACGTACTCAACAAAGGCTATCACGTGACCACCACGATTGATGGCACACTGCAAACGGCCGCCGAAATTTCAATACGCAATGGTTTAGCGTTATATGACCATCGCCACGGTTGGCGAGGTGCCGAGCAGCATATCGAGGTGGATGCGGACACAGACACAGCGGCATTAGCTGCATACCTGTCCGGTATTCCTACCCAAGGTGGGATGTTCCCAGCGATCGTGGCACGCATCACTTCCGAGGGTAGCGTCATAGTGGTACGCAGCGATCGCAGCGAACTGACCCTGCCCCCGGCAACCGCACGTTGGACTGGTACCCCGCTGAACAAACTACTCAAACGTGGCGACGTGGTGCGGATCCGATCTGGGGAGAAACATGGCGAATGGATGTTAGAGCAGCTACCAAGCGCTCAAGCCGCATTAGTCTCGCTAGATACCGACAATGGCGCACTGCGCGCACTCGTTGGCGGCTTTAGTTTCACTGCTAACAAATTCAATCGTGTCACCCAAGCACGTCGCCAACCTGGCTCCAGCTTCAAGCCATTTGTATATTCAGCAGCGTTCGAAAAAGGTTTCAATCCAGCCTCGATCGTACCGGATGCGCCTGTCATATTTCGCGACCGCCGTGGTCATACCTGGTCACCACAGAACGATGACGGCAAATTCCTAGGTCCGATGCGCATCCGCGAAGCGCTCGCTCAATCACGTAACTTGGTATCAGTGCGTCTACTGGACGCAATCGGCGTTGATTTTGCAAGCAAATACATTACCCGGTTCGGCTTCGAGGAAAACGAGCTCCCTCCGAATTTATCGATGTCTCTGGGCACAGCTTCGCTCACTCCATTGTCGATAGCACGCGGTTATGCAGTCTTCGCAAACGGCGGTTTCCGCGTGGATACCTGGCTTATCGACGAAATCCGTGATCGCGATGGCAACGTCATCTTCAAGAAAAATCCTACGGTAGCCTGCCGCAGCTGTACGCTGGCCGCCACCAACGTCACTCAATCAACCAGCCACGTGGTGGACGGATTCAACTTTGGTGCACCCACCCAAACACCACCATCCAAGTTGGTAACGAGCAAGAGCGAACCTCCCCAGGCCATACCTTCACCGGGTCCAATCACACCGATGGCGCCGCGCGCGATTGACGAGCGCATTGCGTTCCAATTGGTATCAATGATGCGTGACGTGGTGCTGCGCGGTACTGCAACCGCAGCACGTTCGCTGAATCGTGAGGACATCGGCGGCAAAACTGGCTCAACCAACGAACACCGCGATGCGTGGTTCTCAGGCTTCGGGGGTCCTTATGTGACTACTGTATGGGTAGGACGTGATGACTTCCAATCACTCGGTTACCGGGAATATGGCGGTAAAGCGGCACTGCCCATCTGGATCGAATATATGCGCACAGCATTGAAGGACAAACCAGTGGCACGCAACGATCCCCCTCAAGGGATGACTCAAACCACGCTTAATGGTGCAACCGAATGGGTCAAGAACGAAGATATCAACCACTTACAAGATCGTGATTTCAAGTTGCATGAGGAAGAAACCAACGAACAGACATTCGACATCTTCTAATGCTGCTCCGACTCGGTACTCACTTGACGTGCAACGAAATCTCACTTAGTTAAGGAACAAATTTCCTTCCGACACTATTTAATAATTAATTAAGACATTACCATCTCAATAGTGTGAGACAGCGTCTACAGTATCCAATAGCGTGGTGCTTCTTTGTTACACCCCAGTCCTCTAACACGCCAACCTCTAGACACCCCGCAGATACCTGTGTTCGAGACCAACAACATCCATGTGAGTGGAACATCCTAGCGCCGCAATACACAGAAAGCGTCCCAATACCATCAGCACATGAGTGAAAACAGCAAACATCGGAATATTTAGGAACCGTTACAGACAAACAACAAAAACGTATCGATCCATCGATACAAACGATGCCTGCTAAAGAGCACTGCGCACATAACAAGCGGTTTGTGTCATCGCCTTCAGATCAAAGGACACAACCGCGCATGGACCGCATAACCGCATCAAGCCTCCTCTCAAGACAAAAGACAACTTTAAACATGTCTTAGTATCGTCCAAGAGCGGAAATACTTAATAAAATTGCATAAGCGCTCGACCACCGATTGAAGCAGGGCGCAATGACCCCTTTGTCAAGCAAATCTTTGATGTGGCTCTGCACACACTAGTTGTCGTGAGCTGGTCCTGTGACAAGAACCAACCAAAACGACTTACCCGAGGCTTCCATCGCCAGAAACCGCCTGCTACCAAGCCACCTTGGGAAAGCACGAGTCCTTACGAGCAGCTAGTTTCGAAGCTCCAGCTGCATGCGAGTGCTATTCACGATAAACCGGATCGACCAGGAAGTGTTCAACCTCCATCTGATCTGTCATCTCCAGCACGCAACACTGCCAGATACCGTTTCACTGCCATCCGGAAACACGCATGGACAGTGACTCAATGCCGTGGCATTCCCAAGGAACATCTATGTGAGTCCTGCATCGCACGACTTGGAAACCCAGCGACTATTGACCAGCGTTGGATACGAGCTAGCTGGCTCAACCGGCCTCCTTCGCGTGAGCGACTTTCATCCATCAGCAGCGTACCGAATATCCTGAGGTGTCCGCACGAGCAAGCAAAGTGAATGTCAACAAAACTCAAGAAGCGCCATCAATCGAACACAGCACCACTGCTTGTATCCTGCTTGATCGATCAGCGACCCATGCTCTACCACGATCTCCTTCGGGATCATCTGCTGAACACAAACCGCTGCAAATTCCAAGCCACATAGACCATACAGAGATGCTAGATAGCATGAAATAATCACCTATTAAACAATACTTTATTGCTACCCCGCCACTTCAAAAAAACAATCTTTCCAAGCACTTTAATGCACATGAGCGTCCCTAAACATCGCTCGCACCAAAACGCTCAGACATATGCAGCGAGCCTTCTGAAGCACCCGTGGATAAAAGCGAACAACACGCAGCATTTTGATCACAGCTAGCACCATCACACGATTCCCCATTGAAGAGCACCTAACACCACGACAGGAACAGACAACACCTGCATTCGTGCATCAACCAGCACCTCACATGTGCCTCTGGAATTCAGAACACCTACTACAAGAGGTTCCCTCCCAATCTTGGAATGGACCATCACTGCATCGCTCCGAATCACTCACGCCACTGCTGCCTCAACGCATTGCCAGGCAGTCGCATCCAATGCTTCAGCTACTTGCAATGCCTGAAGATTTTCTTTCAGTTGGGCAACCCGACTGGCACCAAGAATCACCGTAGAGACATGTGGATTACGTAAACACCAGGCGATCGCCAATGCTGCCGGTGACTGGCCAAGATCAGCGGCAACCTGAGTAAAGCGCTGTGCTTGTACCAAGCGTGTGTCCCCCGTACCCAAACCCAACACAAACGCCTGCAACCACTCGGAACCAGGCTGTACCAAACGGCTACCCGACGCCACACCGGCATTGTACTTTCCAGTCAGCAACCCCGAGGCCAAAGGCGACCAGATCGTTGTCCCCAGGCCCTGAGCGTAGAGTGATAAGTACTCACGCTCTACACGCTCACGATGTAGCAGGTTGTACTGAGGCTGTTCCATCCACGGACGCTCAAGATGCTCACGCGAGGCAATCGCAATTGCCTCGGCGATCTGCGCGGCTGACCACTCCGAGGTGCCCCAGTAAAGCACCTTGCCCTGCTGAATGAGTGCATTCATCGCACGCACGGTCTCCTCAATCGAGGTGTCACTATCAGGTCGATGACAGAAGAACAGATCCAAGTAGTCCACTCGCAGACGTTTCAGTGCAGCATGACACGCATCATGTACATGCTTACGTGAGAGGCCACGCTGAGTCGGACGTGGCTTTTCGACAGCGCCAAAGAACACCTTGCTGGATACACAGTAACCATCGCGTGGTAAACGCAAGTCGGCAATCACATCCCCCATCACCTGCTCCGTGCGGCCTTGTGCATAGTTTTCAGCGCTGTCAAAAAAATTGACGCCGTGATCCCAGGCACAAGCCACCAAGTGGCGAGCCTCGTCACGCGCAATCTGACTGCCAAAAGTCACCCAGGTACCGAACGAAAGTGCTGACAGCTGCAAACCAGTAGAACCAAGACGACGGTAATGCATTGGAACTCTACTCCTGGAGGGATGCGAGAATCGACAAACAACGCGTGTAACAACCACAATAAAAAGCAGGAGAAAACACGCAGCACCGGGTAAACAGAAATCGTTTTACCTTCCCAAAGTGGCTTGCTCAAAGCGTCTCACCTTGTCACAACCAATGGTTTACACATGATCGAAAGTGTAGATCGAATCGACTTCGCCCTGCTGCCCTTAAAACCTTACCTGGATATTGTCGCGTAACCGCAGCCCGATCGCTGAAGCTACTCGCACCCAAGATGCTCTTGCAGATTGGCCTTACTGTCCTGCGCCTGGCGTACGAACGGCGTCACTTCGCCAATCTTTCACGGGATGCCACCCCAGATGGGCGATCCAAAAATATGCGACCCGTCACGATCTGATCACGTTAAGCCTGTGTATTAGGCTCCACGGCTCGATCCTCACTCTGCTGGCCGCTAACATTGACGATATGTTGTCACACTTCATCTAGCTAACGTTCCACCTCATCCCTCCGCATTCCCCCAGCAAAGGTTCTTATGCATTCGGTCGTTGTCGTCGGTTCCTTCAATATCGATCATGTTTGGCGCTGCGACACTTTGCCCACATCTGGTGCAACAATTGCCGGCCGCTATAGTCGTGGTCCCGGAGGCAAGGGATTCAACCAAGCTGTGGCTGCTTGCCGTGCTGGCGCGCGTACCCATTTTATATGTGCGCTTGGTAATGATACTGACGGCAACATGGCGCGCGATCTTGCCGCAAAAGACGGCTTCACACTCATCGCCGAATCCAGTACCGAACCTACCGGCACCGGAGGCATTTATGTTGATAGTCACGGCCACAACACCATCGTGACTGGTGCTGGTGCCAACGCCGCGCTAAGCACTGGCTTCATCGCAGAACAACGTACCCTGATCACCACAGCATGGGTCGTGTTGGCGCAACTAGAATCACCCGTAGAAACACTCGAAGCTGCACTCAGCATGGCGCGCGAAGCCGGCCGCTTGACCGTACTCAATGCTGCGCCTGCTAATGCAACAGCCACGATCAACCTGCTCAAATTGGCCGACGTGCTCACACTGAACGAAACGGAATTCGTCGCCTTACTCAGCCGTCACGTCGGTGAACGGATCAGTGTTAACGATGTCGCCACGACCGATGGGAACACATTGCACGCACTGTGCCGCAAATTACTGTCCGGCAGTACAGTTGTCATTACATTGGGCTCAGTTGGCGTATTCGTTTCCCACTCGGAAGAAAACCTGCGCGGCGACACTCAGCCCTACTATCGCGTGGGTGCCGAACATGCCCACACCGTAGACACGACCGGTGCGGGCGACGCCTTTAGTGGCGCTTTGGCCGCATCGCTGGCACGGCAGCCAAACACAGCGTTCATGCAACACGTACGCCTCGCCAATAGCTATGCGGCACGCTCGACCGAAAGAGAAGGCGGAGCCTTATCGATGCCAAGGCTAACCACTACCTCAGACTGAACACGGCCATGACAAATTTAGAGCCTTGGATCAGGGTTGCAAAATAAAGCAATGTAGGTCACTGGTAATCGTGCGTCATCACGGATCAGTCGCTGAAAACACGTGATCCATCGGAAGTAATCATCAACCAACAACATGACAGCACTATTTTTCAGTGGGATACGTTGGGTCGCCTGCGGTTCCGCTCCCTTCCTTATGTCACTTCAGTCCATGAAAACGGCTTTCACCTAATGGTCCATGATGTGCTTGCACTCACTGCGCCAATGAACACACCTGGATACGCCCCTGCTCACAGAGCGTCATGAGCTGCATGACCAGAAAGAACCGCACCTGTGCATTGCATGTGCTTCTTGCATCTTTGCTTGCGTATGTCGCTATCACAACCATTCCATGCACCCTACGCGCACTTGGATTGCAACCTCCAGGCATCCAGAAGATCGCTATAGCAGGCTGACCTTGAGTTACCAGGACAACAGACAGGATCTAGTATCGCGTGCATGTCGTGGCTTAAAAGTCAGCCGCCAATATGAGGACTTCTGGCAAACGGTCTCTCAAATGGAATGTCAGTGAACAGCAGACTCAGGCAACGCCGGCTGGCACTATCACACAATGTGTTGAACATGATCCGCAACGTCTCCATACACTGCGAAGCCTACGCATCCATCATTACCAAGCAGGGACACAACGCAAGCCCACACTCCATCGGACATGTTGCTCGGAGACGGACAGCCGGAGATCATCTGCGCTTACCCGACTGACTGACTCAAAACCCATCACACCGGTTAAGAGATCGCATCTTGATGACACCAATACCGTTGCCGTGACACATAGACGGCAACGGAAAAACCTGCATCACATGCCACAAAACTACGTTGAGTACGATTAGAAAAAAAAGCGACCAGAAACATCACTATTCAACCTAATCGTATTAGTACTATTCAAAATCAACAATCGGATCAGAGTAATGCCGAGTACGAAAGCACAAGGGGGTATTGATCATCCCAGGAATCGACACAGATACCTATAAAGGTGCGCTGAACCACACCACCTTATACACGTTGCACAAAATAGATTTCCTGAGTATTCGACACACACCATCATCAGAAGCACTATTGTTTTGAATTGGCATATATAGCGAAAGAGAACCTATAACGAGCACTCTGCTCCCTCGCCAGGGGTTTTTATCGATACATGGCCATCACAATGACTTCAATGTCTACGCCAACGCGCGCTAACCGTCGAAAAACCCAATGACGCTTGCATCTTTCTCGTTAATTGATAAGCGTTCCTTGAGTAACCAATAAATCCTTAAAAAGGCAGTGAAAATACATTAAACCGTTGTTACTGAGTCTTCAGAATCTTATCCGAGATAGTCACTTGCAGGCATTGCTCCATGTTCCTCAAAACGATGTGTTCGACCCCTGATACGAGGAGTTGCCCGACTGCTTTGGAACGCATGCGGCTCACCGTGCCCCACTAAGCGCACCACACATACACGATGCTTGATCCGGCTATCGTCAGGTTGTATCGACACAGCACCCAGTAAAGCGGACACCACTGTCGATTAGATACAAACACAAAGCATAGAGTCACCATCTTCACACACCATAAGCGAAGTGTCAGGTAATTCCATCCAATGCATACCAGGACAGGCGCCTGAGGTAAAAGGTATTAAGGCTTTGGCGCTGACGATTCCAATCAATCCAACCAGCGAGATACAGCAACAACGCACTCAGATAACCTATATGAGCTTATGCCTCTTAATAAAGTGCCGCGCCTGATCAGCAATTCATTCACCGTATACAGCACTATCATCACTGGTCATAGCAAGGCTACGTGTCTTTTCTTAAAGATTATCAAATTGGCAATTGCTGTCTTTCAGCCAATTTAATTTAAACAGCCTAAATACTTGTCAGCACACTGATGAACGTAATCAGTAGGAATCATACCAAGCACGCAGCCAAACGTAATACCGCGTAATACAGCTTTCGCGTTTAGCTCACAGAACAATCAGCGATCAAAGCCTCCATCAAGTTCTTAAACCATCCGGAATGATGTCCACGGATCCTCTCCACAACGTCGTTTATCCCAGACACGCCCTGCAGCAATATTAAAGTCAAATCCCTATTTCACCCGATTAGGAATCAGCGCCTAAAGGAATTCTTCAAGCACAACTTATTTCAGCAACGACTACTTCGATGTTCAAAGGAAGCGCATGACTATCCGCTTTGGGGCGACATGCGACTTAACTCCAATCCAATTCATAGACTCACATCATATACAGAGAAACAGTCGTACAACTCAGTTTTAAAGAAACCCCTGGATTCGCTCACGTGACAACAGCAAGCGAATCCAGGAGAAGTCGAATTCTGATGAATAAATGCGCTTCACAAGATACTTAACGTGCAAGCGACCGATACAGACTCAACGCATGCCACTGGCACCGCTGTTTTCAGCAGTCAACGGAATCAAATGTATTTCGACACGCCGGTTCTTACTACGCCCAGCTTCGGTACTGTTATCGGCAATCGGAAAGCGTTTTCCCATACCGGAGGTTTCCATACGCTCACGCTGCACACCTTGTCCCGTCAGGTAATTAGCAACCGCGCCAGCACGATCCTCAGACAAGCGTTGATTCACCGCATCACTGCCAATGCTATCGGTATAACCAACCACCTCAATCATAGTCTGGTTATACTCGCGCAACGTCGAAGCGACATTTTTAAGCGCGCCATAAAATTGCGGCTTGAGTGTAGCCTTACCGAAATCGAAAGTAATGCCGTCCGGCAAATTCAGAGTGATCTTGTCGCCGTCACGCTTGACATCAATCCCAGTATTGGCAGTGCGCTCACGCAGAGCACGTTCTTGGCGATCCTGGTAATTACCAATCGCCGCACCCGCCAGTGCACCGATGCCAACACCGAGCATCGCGCGCTGTCTCCGCTTGGTGGCACTGTGACCACTCAGCAAACCGGCAGCCGCACCAATGGCCGCACCAATGGCCGCACCCCGCCCGGTCCGGTTCTGCTGCTCGGTGGGATTACCAGACTGGTCACTCTGTACATAAGACCCACCTGTCGCGCAGGCCGACAGAACCAGTGCCGCAACCAGTACTGTGCAAGTGGGCTTGAGGGCAGTTCGCATCATCGTCATTCTCCTTTCGCCGGCACATCCGGCTGACCAAAGTTAGGATAAACACAGGGGTACATCGACTGGATGATGGAAACATGAACAACAACCAGACCACAGCAATGATATCAGGCATGTAACCACAGGATTACACTCATGCTTGAGTAAAGTGGTTGATGTGCAGCGCAGCGCAGCCCTCATTCGGCATACTGACCCACTGTACGTACTGCCGCACAATGCCCTGCGATACCAGTGCAGGATATGGGATACAACAAGCCCACAAGCTAACCTATGAATGTATACAACAGCAGCACGCAACCGGATGCCTGACTTCGTATTGCCAGACATCACAACAAGGGTACGATGCTCACCGGGTGGTTCAAGGCGCTTCAATGTTCGCCCGTATCATGCCACCAGCACCATGTTCTATTCCGTCATCGAAGACAATTGCACTCTTAAGCTAATGCGTGACGGAGAGTCCCGCAAAGATACACGTACCAAAATACGCCGACTTAGCTCAATGGGCCTGAAGTAACACCGTACTACTACTCAAATGTACCGATTGAGTCGTGAGCCAAATTATCGAAGCGGGTGTACTCGCCAAAGAACTTCAATTTGCACGAACCTGTCGGGCCACTGCGATGCTTGCCAATGATGATTTCTGCCAAGCCTTTATCCGGTGAATCCTTGTTGTAATACTCATCTCGGTAGATAAAAACAATCATGTCTGCATCCTGCTCAATCGCACCGGATTCACGCAGATCAGCCATCATGGGATGCTTATCAGTTCGCGTCTCTAGAGAACGGTTAAGCTGTGACAGCGCGATGACTGGCACATTCAACTCCTTAGCCAATCCCTTGAGCGAGCGGGAAATTTCCGAGATCTCGGTCGCACGATTCTCATTGTTTCCAGGGACAGACATCAACTGCAGGTAATCGACCACCACTAAACTAAGATCGTGCTCGCGTTTCAAACGACGGCACTTGGAACGCAATACTTCTGGGGACACACCCGGGGTATCGTCGATGAAAATCTTAGTCTCCTTCAACATCTTGATCGCACCGGTCACACGTGCCCAATCTTCGTCCTCGAGCTGGCCAGTGCGCAGACGCTGTGCATTAATACGGCCATTGGAAGAAATTAAGCGCATTGCCAACTGTGCGGCAGACATTTCCATTGAAAACACCGCGACCGTCTTTTTCGATTTGATCGCAATGTACTCGGCAATGTTCAACGCAAAAGTCGTTTTTCCCATCGCCGGACGCGCCGCCAAGACAATCAAATCAGTGGGCTGTAAACCCGCGCTCATTGCATCGAAATCGTTATATCCGGTAGGCAAACCAGTCACGTTGCTACCGTTCTCGAAGCGATCGCGCAACTGCTCGAAAGCATCCTTCAGTGCACCCGGCATGGCCACAAAATCAATACGGCCACGCGCACCAGTCTCGGCAATTCCGAACACCGATTTTTCAGCCTCGGCAAGTAATTCGATACTTTCGCGGCCCTCTGGCTGGAAACCATCGTTAACGATCTTGGTTCCAACCTCAATCAACTGACGCAACACGGCCTTATCGCGAACGATCTCAGCATAGGCACCAATGTTAGCGGCCGAAGGTGTGGTGCTCGCTAGCTCAATCAGGTAAGCACCATGACCAACAACCTCAAGCATGCATTGCGACTCAAACCATTCCCCAAGAGTGACTACATCGAACGGCCGCGCCTTCCTGGCCAGATCGCAGATCGCACGGTAAATCATGCGGTGATCACGGCGGTAAAAATCGTTCTCGGTCAACTGATCATTGATCTTGTCTAACGCCTCCGGCGCCAACATCAGTCCACCCAATACGGCTTGCTCAGCCTCAACCGAGTGAGGCGGCACACGCAGCGGATCAACACGCAGCGCTTCGCGGTCGTCAAGCTCACGGTGATGAGTGGAATGGAAGCCGGGACGAGCAGACATGAAACAATGGCCTAGTACAGTGCGATAAGGCATGGAAGCATAGTCAGTGCTGCGCCAACGGCCAAGGTACAAGCCTGTGGATAAGCCTGGGACAGTGAGTGCATAACGCTCCAAGGTGTCACAGACTCATTCGATGAAAACATGCCGCTCCAGAAACCGTGACGTGTGCCTACGACAACCATCAGACAAAACCGCTTGCCACTGCATCTCATTGTGGCACCGCGATACCACCTCATCCCATGTGTCCAATGCCAAACCCAACTGAGTCAAACAAGGTACCTTGCAACCCACTATCCACAATACTTACAGCGCAATCACGAATATCAGGTCACTGCCACTTCATTCAGAACCATGAAGAAATCCAAATATCGCTGCAATGATTGCCCACTCCACGTTCAATCAGTGCACATATAATGATCAACGCCGCTCGTCCAGCAAGCGATAGAGAGACCTGCATGACTGTCTGTCATCATGCTTTTCACGCCGAACGGGTTTTGTATATTCCTCAAGGCGCTTCTGCAACCTTCTGCGCTACGCCCATATCAGCGGACATTTCAATGCCTTCGGAAATGAACGCTGCACGATGATCTTCTCGCATCTGGACCATGCCATCCGTTTCCGTGGACTTGATATTGCCCCATTGATCCAACAGTAAGAAAACCGCCTTCCGGCGGCGACGCAACGTATTACACCATCATGGTTGCCGAGCCAACCAAGACATCGCTTCCTTAAAAGTGCCACTGCAACCTAATATCAACATTGCGCTCAACACAAAGTTCACATTCAAGCAACACCCACTGGACGAGGACAAAAGAAACTCAACAAATCACTCAACCGACACATCACCTCACCACAAAGCAACAAGCAATCTTCACCACATGTGGAAACGATCGTCCAGGAAGTTCTCACGTTGAAAGAACACCGTATCGTTTACACCACCACTGCATTTACCAGTGCGGTCAAAATGAAAGCCATCGACAATGTGCGCGGGCAACGACGCTGACCAAAGTGGAGTTGCTCGCAGTGTGTCGATGACACTACCGAGGATCCTGGTGTATTGAAATGACACCGAGAACACATCGCCAGACTCCCATGCGACATCGCATGCCCGGATACGTTTGCAGGCAAAGTAGGGCGACAGTCACCCGTGCTCAAAAGGCCAAGACACACAGATCACGCAAACGCAAGCAGCGCTGACAGCACAGCTCACTGCAATCACCACCAAGCTCAATGGAGCGCAAATGGCGTATCAACTTTATCTGAAGGCGCTGAGAGACTGAAATGCCAAACATGCAGGACCGATGCGTTCACCGGATGCGTCAGAGACCTTCAAAGGATTGTAAGTGCGGATTGCCAAAATAAACCCGTTACCTGCTGAACCGAAATGGTTTTGGAGAAAGTGCAAACACATCGCAGGTGAATTCTTTGACTTCCTAGAAATACAACGCCGCACTTGCAACATACTTTCCAAACCGATACAGGTTCTAATCCACACTCACCACTTCATCCAGCAAGACGACACTCTACAATTTCACCCAGTGCCAGACAGCGTGGTGGATGCATGCACCGCCCATCTATTGAGCCTGATCAAACAGAACACCACCAAATGCTGCAACCAAGATGAAAACATCCATACAGTGCATGGACTGAGTGGAAGGTTCGACATCAACAAGTACAAAGACTCGCTTGCCTTCCTTGAGTCACGCCATGACATACGGCTGGTAACAGCCAGAAAAAAACGCACCTATGCAATAGAAATCACCGTGTTGCTCAAAAAGGACAAGAATGTCCATGAATGCTATGACGTGTTATTCGACATATCTTATTGAGAACCGCGGTATGCAATGCTGTTCCAGAACATCTCTATCGAACCGCTGTACTGCGACGCCCTGCTGCCAATCTCCCAGCTGCGCACCGATAAGAACACATCTCCCATCCTCCTGGATCAGCCCAAAGAAAATCTGGGCCGTGGAACTGTCATTCATCTGCTCGTGCCCGTGATCCATAAAGCCAAGAAAGAAGCACAGGAAACTTATGATGGTTACCCTCAACCTCAATGTGGCCGTCGTACGCAATGGCGAGCAGATGATCCTGACTTACGTTGAGCGCAATGCAGGCTAAAAAATCACCTATACCGCTGGTACTTTTGAAACCCCGCATATCCACATCCACGTGATCAACCTATTGAAAGGCTACACAACATACCTGCAACAAGCGCTCCATGAAATATCAATGAGCGAGGAGGGCACCGCATCTGATCTTGCAGAGCTCTTACAACCTGTGCCGCCGCCCTGCTTGGTAACCCGTATGTATACGCCCAACCACAGCACAATCCCTCACATGGCACTGAGTACTGCCCCGGCATCCGACACTGACGACCCAAGCCGATTGAATGTTGTCGATTGGTCAAAGGCACGTTTCCTGTCGTGTGCCACTCCATGACGTATGGCGCACGACTGGATACAGACGATGCTAAAAGGAAAGAGCGCCACAGGTTTTCATGTGTAATGTCTGGAATGAACTTGCATGCTCAATCATCTCCGGCCCGGTCGCATCGTGACGATGACAGAGTTCGATCAACCCATCATTCAGCAACGTACGCTCATACGAGCACAATGATGATGTGCACTAACAGTGACACGGTTCGACCATTCGATCATCCAATCACGCACGTACACAGGAACACCTCAGCACATCGTGACGGTAACCCAATGCGATGATCTTGCTGCTCGGAGTGGGATCTACAAAAGAGTGTTGGGCCATTTTGGACAATGGATCCAGCTTGACACCCGCTGGCTGAATCACAGACCGGCACCACCAGCGTTGCCGGACACATGGTAGTGACGTACTTCGGCAGTATCAATGGACGATAACCATTCCGAACGCTGCTCGCAAAATAAAGAAAAAGTGCCCGGTCACGTACCGGGCACTCATGATGTAACAGGACAACGATAGCAGTGCCGTCCTTTTTGCGTCACCGAGGTATTGAACCATCAATACCAAGGCCGGATTCCTCGTCCATGATCAACATGATTTCTAAGTGAGGACTCTCCATCGGGCTTGCCGGATGGCTGCATCACCAAGAATCCGTTAGATCAACACACTGCATATTGTAGATGCCCTTTCATCTAAAGCAGCATTGCAATCGATCAGCTAACGTTGTTTGTCAAACTCGCTGCGAATCTTAATTAAGCACGGTTCCACAGTGAGCAGATGCTCGATAATGTCAACAGATGAGGCTGCGTTGGCAATGTCGATCACAGTAACGCTTTGACTACCACGCTTCTTGAAGGCGGCAAGCGCTGTATAAGCATTCTTTAATGGGATGACGGGATCCTTAGAAGAACCACACAGCAGCGTCGGAGCCACCGGAGCCCAATTCAGCAGATCGTTACGTGCCAAATCCACACGGAATGGATTTTTCACGTTTTTGAGGAAGTCACTATAAAACCCTGCTTGGAAATAATCCCCAAGCTTATCGATACTTGGGACGATATCGCTTCTCAGAAGACCAACCAAGCCTAGCTTACCAGGATAAAACTGTTCCACCTGATCCGCATATGGCTCCTTGAACACTTGGATAGTATCGGCGTAGATATTTCCTCCGTAAGTACGATTCATGCCGATGATGGTGTAGGTGGCCAGCAAAGGAGCCAAAGGATTTTCACCCACACTATTACGGCCTTTCCAACTGTCAATGAACAATTGACTGATCGAATATGGGCCTGAAATATACCCAGCGGCACTTAATTGAAATTCGTCTGACAGTTCCAGGTTCGTCTCAATCTCACGCTGAGTAGCCAATCCAGCGTGCCCGCCTTGCGAAAACCCAGACAGCATGAGCTTTCCGGATAGTGGTGTCTTCAAACGATGCAGGAGTTGACGGGACGCACGCATCACATCGATCAGGGCAGAGGCTTCTGAGACCGCGTGCAAATGAGGATGGAATTTATAATTAGATCCACCTAATCCAACATAATCAGTGCTAGCAACCATATACCCTTGAGCCGCAAGACGGGTGACCAACGGATAATCACCTTTTGAGTCGACGATATCGTTGGCCTGTTTGGATGTCCGCCGTGGGGTTGTTTGCCGACCCCAACCAATTAAAGGATAAGGCCCCGTACAACTTGTACCGCTCGTTGTACCGCTAGGGATGAGCAGCACTCCCGACGCCGTGGTTGGTTCGCCGTTCACACCAATCGTTCTATAAGCCAACTCGACAACCCGGACATCGCATTTGGGTTGTTGAGAAGGTTCCTCTCCGGCAAGAAAGTCAGCAATCTGCTTCTGCGTGTAGAAGGCCCGGAATTTCCTATCGATTAATACACCACGTTGAGGCGCCGCATCTGCTGCAACTTGAAAAAAAACACTGGCCAAGACAATAGAGACCAGCATATAAAATATCTGCTTTTTTTTCGATAACAGAAACATAATTAATGCTCTCCTTAGTGTGTATTGAGTGCGTTCTTGAGGAATTAAAATCGGGTTTTTCAGCTCTTTTTATGTTTCATTAGGATAAGCACTATCTTTAGCAACAAAGTAAGATGGCTCTCTCAAAACTAAAGAATTGATAAAAAATTTCGCAGTAGAAATTAAAAAATGATGTAAATAACGAGATCAAAAATACTTAAACCATGATCTAAATCACTATCCAACATCCACGTTGGATCAGCCCCTTTTTGACTGTTGAAATATCATTACCACAGATGCCTCATAATGTATTTCATTAAAAATTATTTCTGGCAATCTTGTTTCGTTACGAACAGAGTAAAGAAAATGAAAATGCAGTTAAACTGCAAGGCTCTGCTTAATGAGTCGTTAATAGAACTAAATCAGAAAATATATTAAAAAAATAACAATAAAACATATTTAAAACAGATCGCAAAACACAGAAAAAGTGCCCGGTCACATACCGGGCACCCATGATGTCACAGGACAACCATAGCAACGTCGTCCTTCTTGCATTACCGAAATATTCAACCTTCAATAGGCTGGATCGATTGATTGACCATAGCGCTCATCATCAACACATCTTAGGGTGATCCTCACATTACTTTGGATGTCTCATGATCAGTCAGTCACAGATCAAGGCACCGCATACTGAACATTTATCTCGATACGTTGCGATTGATGGACTAACGTTGCTTATCCAGCAACTGATGGCGAACCGCAACCATACAAGGTTCTTCACTGGCCAAATGTGCCAGCGCACCGTTGTCTTCACGTTTACCGCTGCCAACATCGATCATAGACACCTGGTAACTGCCACGCTTCTCGAAGGATGCAATTGCCGAAACTGCGTTCTTCAACGGTACGGCAGAATCGTTATCAGAACCGCACAGCACTGTCAGAGTACGCGGTGTCCAATTCAGCAGATCGTTACGTCCCAGATCGAAACGGAATGCATTTTTCCGGTTATTTAGGAAGTCTTTATAGAATTCGGGTTGGAGATACTCTTTGATCTGCTCGACCCCGGGCAAATCATCGCCTAAGAAAAGCTCAGTCGTGCTTTTCTTACCGGGGAACAATGGCTCAACCCTGCCCGACCAAGGCTTCTGGAAAATCTGCGTGGTATCTGAGTAGATGTTTTGGTAAGTACGCTGCATAGCAATGATTGCGTAAGTGCCAAATAGGATAGCGAAATCGTTTACACCCACGTCGTTTTTGCCACTCCAACTGTCACGAAAAGTTTGACTGAGCGCGTAAGGGCCAGAGATCGGCGCGCTGGCGACAAGCCGGAATTCATTTGACAGATGCGCTTCAATCTCACGTTGGGTCGCCATGGCAGTATGACCACCTTTCGAAAAGCCAGATACCATCACTTTATCCGACATTGGCGTATTTAAATGCTGCAATACAGTACGAGCAGCACGCATCGCATCGATCAAGTCAGATGCTGCTGAGTTCGCATGCAGATATGGAGCAAAGGAGTAAGGAGATTGACCCAATCCAAGACCATCGCTGCTGACGACCGCGTAGCCCTGACTCGCCAAACGCGTGACCAATGGATCGTCGCCCTTGACATCACGAATGTCCTTGGCCTGTTCGGATTTGCGCACTGTCTCGGTCGCACGCCCCCAGGCGAGCAGAGGATAAGGACCAGGACAATCTGGCCCCCCTGGGACGAGCAACACCGCTGATGCCTTGGTTGGTTCGCCGACTACGCCAATCGTTGTATAAGTCACCTCGGCCACCCGGACGTCACATTTGGGTGACTCGGACGGTGGTTCATCAGAACGGAGCAGAGCAGCGATCTGGGGCCGCGTATAGCTAGCGAGGACATTGCTTTTGAGCAATGTCCCGCGTAGAGGCCAAGCAGCGGCGACAGTGGGGAGAAGAGCGCAGGCAAAAATAAGAAAAGCCAGCGCTTGAAGCACCGATTTGCGTTCAGAATTAAATATCATGGTAGTGACCTCTTCACTTTAAAATCTGTCTTGTGTTGGATGGGAGGACTTGAAACATGAGGCTTACATGCGTTGATGCTTTATAAACAGGGGTCAGTATGAACACACTTCTAAATCGCATAAGTAAGCAAACTCTCTCAGAACAAACATTTCATGGAATTCATTGCGGAACTGGTCAATGACATACTCAGTGCGTATGTGATGGGATGGAATTAAAAAATAGGGATGCAATCGGTGAGTGAGTATTGATGCCCGTCACCTTCAGCACCTATGTATTGCCGGGTACACCGATCTCGCCGCATCTACTGCACAGTGCACTTTGATCTGATCATTGCGTCCGCTATGTTCGATGCGTGATGGCAAGTGCACCATTGCTCCAAGCGCAAGCCTCACCGAGCCGCACACATGGACAGCATGAGATTCAAAATCAGGCGGTGCGCGATCCTGCTTGCACGACGATTGCTTCTGTCTAACCGTATCAAGGTGATGCAATTCGGATGATGCCATTTCCGTTGCAAACACAATGGCGCCCTCAATCCCTTTGAGAGACCTGGTGGAGTCGCGTTTCCAAGCAAACGTCCTGGACATCGTCCAGTATTGCCAACAGCTTGCTTCGTGAACTGACACGATCCAGAAACACGGTGTCACATGTTGATGTTCCTATACCCGGATGATCCATATACGGATCATCCGAAAACCTGCGATAGACGCAATAGGAACGTCACCAGCCACTCTGTCACGACACCTCACCGACACCGGGCTGCATCGCATGCATCTGGGTGCCAATCAGACTTGAATTGGCACGCCCGATAGCCTGCGCTATCTTTCCGCATCATCAAGGAAGCAAACCACAAAGCAACTTTTGTTCTTGACCACTCCAATGAGGTCAGCAACACCACGCAAAACCTGCAATTCCGTGCAACCTGCGTCAGGGCATATCTAAAGTCGCCTTGGTGACCATCATGCCTCGCTCTGTAATGAAGAATATGGAGGATAGATCTATGGCTGTGAGTGAGTGCGAACTGCAACACACAAAAACGTGCACGGATGCGTGACACAAAGCAGGTCTTGCTGTTTTCAGTGGGGATGATTGCCGCAACGCGTGTGTCGTGATGGTTTGAACGCGGGGGTTCAACATCACTTTCCTTGCCATCTGAATGAAGGGCTACCCGGAACCCCGGCTAACAACGCAGACATGGATACTGAACGAGATCGTTTCCCAGGAGGCAACGTTCCGGAAAACTGGATATCCGCCAACGCAACACCTCCAGAGGTTTAGTTCGTAGCACAACGCAAGCCACATAGATCAAAAGGATGTAAACGCCATCCTCAAGACAAGCATTCAGCAAGCTGTTGAGCTCTGGCAGCCATTCGTCTTCCTCAGTGACGTCCCATACAAAGATCATCCATTTTGTGACCAACATCTTCTGGACATCGGCTTACGATCCGATGTTATCTTTACTTGCTTCCAGGGTGGTGCAGAAGTCACGGCAGGAAACAGCAAGCAGAGGTACCGCTTGGTTGCGAACCACCCCGTGTAGGCTGGTCTAGGCTCACTTTCAATGTGCATCAGCCTTCGAGCACGTCAATAGAGCAGTGCCTGCTTTACATCTGATCGTGCTTCATTGCATTTTTCTCATGCAAATCGACGATCAATGCATTGACGCCTCGCAGATTGCCCCGCTGGTTCCAGCTCAATCTATCCGGATTGGTGAGCCGCAGATGTGGCAGGCGTTCAAACAGTGCGCTCAGTGCACATTCCAGCTCAATCAGTGCAAGCCGATATCCAAGACAATGATGAATGCCGGCACTGAATGCTTGTGAGCGTCCCTGTTTGCGACTGATGTCTAGATGCTCCGGATCGGTGAATTGCGCCGGATCACGGTTGGCAGCACCAAGCATCAAAATGACCATCGTGCCACGCGGCACCACTTCGCCTTCAACCTCCACATCTTCCAGCGCCGCGCGGATCGTGAATTGCACCGACCCGTCGTAACGTAAGCATTCCAGCACTGCTTGCGGTATCAGCGCCAGATCACTCTTGAGCAGTGCAAGTTGCTTGGGATGATGATGCAATGCGATCAGCGCATTGCCAATCATGTTGGAGGTCGTTTCGTAGCCGGCCAGCAATAACATAATCACATTGGACACGATTTCATCATGTGTCAGTTTCTGACCGTCTTCTTCGGCACGCAGCAACATGGAAATCAGGTCAGTCCCAGGCTGCATCCGACGTGCCTCGATTAATTTCGTGAAGTACTGTGCTAGTTCTTCGTAGGCAGCGTTCGTTTGCACCAATTCATCGGCCGACATCGGTGCGGGATCCAACACCTTGGCGATCTTGCTGATCCCCAGGCCCAGTCCGATGGAGTCACCGATATCCACATCCATCATCCTGCAAATGATCCGCATGGGAAGGGGAAAGGAAAATTCGGTCACAAGATCGACCGATTGCTTCTGCTCGAACTGATCGATCAAGCGGTGCGCCGTATCGGTCGCAAGGGCACGCATCGATTCACTTTCCCGTCCACTGAATGCCTGCATCACCAAGCCGCGCAGATGCGTATGCATGGGCGGATTGATCATCAGGAACATCCGCTTGAATCCCTGGAACAGGGGCATATCAGGGGCATCGTCTCCATACCTCAGGCGGACACTTTCCATGTAGTTTTTGCCCATCTTCCGGTTGTGCAGCAAGGCATCAACGATGTTGTAGCGTCCCGTGATCAGTGCATTCGGTCCGATACGCACGAAAGGTCCCTGCGTGCGCAGGGTTTCATACAGGGGATAGGGATTCTCTAAGAACGCAGGGGTGGACAGATCGGCGAGTTTCACGAGGTCAGGTGTGGGGGAGGGGGACTTGCATTATGGAGTTCCAAATGAGGCATGCGTGTTGCGCAAGATCTGGAATATGAAATTTGGGATGGGAGACAGGGTTTACAAAATTAAGCTTTGTGACGTTACTTCGTTGGGTCTATATCCAAACGACTGTTGTCTGCAAACCATCACCCTGTTTTGGTCGTTTGCTATGCAGGAGGCAGAGAGTGCTACGGCGTTAATGGTCTGATGCCGCAATGATGTGTCATTTTTCGACGTGATTCTCAGGATGGCCATGAGTGTTTATGCAGGTGCGCAGACATAGCGCTGTTACGCTGTCAGGAAGAATGAGGGGTGCAATGCTGGTGTTATCAGACACTATTTGGAGAATGATCCAGGGATCGATCATCGCAGTCAGCGTCGCCCCATTGAGGATCTAGCAGGTTCACGCCGTGGGACGATGCTGCTTTGACACCCCTGATGTGGGGACATATCAACTCGTTATGAGGGAGGATCTTCACATGAAGACCTGCTGTGACCAAGTAGGGTGCTGGTGAAACGATGTTGAGTCTATCCTGATGACCAAGTTGCTTTGCTTAGCCTGCTGTCAGTGTGTTGGGACATCACTCCCATCCTGGCGTACCAGGGGGGTGTTAACACGCATGGTGCCTAGGCGGTGTCCCTGAGGCAGTGGGCGTATGGAAATTGCAGCCGCCTCAATTTTTACAGGTCGAAAACTGTCTGTTGAGGCAATGTGGCAACGTCAGTTTGAGGCGTCTGTAGGTGTTCGACACTATCCTGTATGTCGCTGAGTGTGGTTAAAAATGGTGTAGCTTGGGTCACTGGCACACTGACCGGATGGGCGAAACCGGGCGTGCTGGATCGAGCCTTCGAGCAATTCCAGCAAGTGCAGGTCGTGCAGATCGAGAACCAGACGGTGTTGTTTGGACAGCATTTGTTGTGAAGATGCGTCCGCATGGTACTGGTGCGTCCCCAAAACGGTTCGCCGACTATCGGCACATCCGGTGGTGGGTGGAATACGAGGCAGTACTTGCTTAGCGGTGGATACGCGCACGTTCATGGCCTTCTCTCTATCGCCTGGACAAGCGCGTGATGCGCCGAAGGTCACCAGTGTTTCAAGTGTCCGGGCCGCCGAATTGTGCTTTGCACATGCGCATGGAGCATGCCTATACAGGCACCAAGCCTGCCTGCTGGCGTTTGACTTGTGCTGCATCCCCGTCGTGCCATCGCTGCGCACCCGCATCAATCCTAATCCTTGAGCATATGATCGCAAGATGTGCAAGATCTGTTCTGGATGCCAGAAGTTCGGTGTCATGTGCATCGCCTTCAGTCTGCTTGGCTCTGATGACGGATGGTGTGCGGTCGTGTTAACCGGGTTTGGATGGCTGGCTTGTCAGCGAGAGGAGGTTGTGTTGGAGCATCAACAGGCCCTGTTTGGTGGAGTGGTTGGGTGAGTTGACGGTGAAAGGGAGTGGCTTGATGGTGTGTTCAGATGTTGAAGCGGCTGTGGTACGCCGTCAGTGCAGCGACTGGATTCTTTGCATAATAGATTCCGCTGATGACTGCGAGCAGGTCTGCGCCTGCCTCAATGATAGGAGCAATATTCTCTGGTGTCAGGCCGCCGATGGCCACGCGTGGTACACCTAGATGGGTGGTTTGGTGTAGCAGTTCCAGGGTGGCGCGGTACGGGGTGACTTTGGTATGACTCGGATAGAACGCACCGAAACCTACGTAGCTAGCACCGGCTTTTACTGCTTGCTGCGCACGTTCAAGTTGGTTGTAGCAGGAGACGCCTATGATCGCGTGTGGTCCGAGCCGTGCGCGTGCCACGGTGGGATGATCGTCATGCATACCCAGATGCACGCCATCTGCGCCGATCGTTTGCGCCAGTTCTACGTCGTCGTTGATGAGCAGTGGCACACCGGCTGGACGGCATAGTGCTAGCAGCGCCTGTGCTTGCTCCGCGCGTAATGCGGTGTTAGCTCGTTTGTTGCGGTATTGCAGCCAAACGATGCTGCTCAGCAAGGGTGCGGTGTGCGCTAGAAGCCGTGCAGTATCGATTTCATCGGGAGTAATCAGGTAGATGCCGCGAGGTTGGGACATGAGGAGCTTCCGAAGTAGAGGACGGGGTGTGACAATGCCACTGGTCCCATCAATCAGTATGTTCTTGGAATTATTCGATGAGCGAGCCTTCCACAATGACGTGGCGTACCTGGGTGTGTACCGTTTGCGGTTTTCTGTACCGTGAAGAGGAGGGGTTGCCGGAGGAAGGGATCGCCGCCGGAACGCGATGGGAAGATGTGTCTGAAGACTGGGTTTGCCCTTATTGCGGTATTGGTAAAGCTGATTTCGAGATGATGATGGTTGAGTGAGACGTTATCTCAGGATTTTGTTGCAGAAACGATACATGTTCAGCAGCTAACAGAAAATCATTGACTGCAGCTATGTGGGCGCCTGGTGTTTGTTCGGTTCTGCTCCCGTTAGTGTAACTGCGCCATCAGCGTAAATAATTTTTATGATGTTTTTGGTGGCTTTCATTGCATGTCAATGACTGATGCCCTGATTGCAGGTTTGTTTGTGTTGATGAGAAGGCAAGTAATTGTTTGTGATAGTGGTCTTGTATCGCGACTGAGCTTGGGGTGCTGGTGCCATTGGTTTGCTTTGTTTTAATCGAATGAATATATGGAGTTTCAGCTTCGATAGCACGTTGGTGAGTAGGATATTTCATCGTTCGGTGTACTCCGGATAAGGGGGGATGGGAGATTGGTTGTGTACCCGTGTTCGAGCGGGTGCTGCTAGGCGGTGTGTGTGTTTTCTTTATGTGGCGGCAGTATTCAGTTGGTGGTTCATTGCGGCTGTGTTTGATCCTGCAGTATGACGGGCGTACTTAAGGGGTCAGTCCAGGTGAGATTGTCAGTAAGCGTTTTGGCAAGTTGTGGTGTTGTATCGCATTGCGAACACACACGTGGTGATCGATAGTGTCCTTGAAAGTGACTTGCCAAACCGCATCTGTTGGATGTTGCCGGTAGATACCCGGTCCCTTTCTTAACGGAGGCTTTTCATGCGGGTGGATAAGCTTACTTCGCGTTTCCAGAAGGCGCTGGCTGACGCGCAATCGCTGGCCGTGGGCCGTGACCATACTATTATCGAGCCGGTGCATGTCTTCTTAGCGTTGCTTGATCAGCAAGGGGGGAGTGCACGTCCGTTGTTGGCGCAGGCTGGGGTCAACGTGCCGTTGCTACGTGAGCGATTGACCGAGGTACTGGAGGCGTTGCCGAAGGTGAGTGGTCAGACGGTTAATGTCTCGGCCAGTAATGAACTGAGCCGTTTGTTTGATCGAACTGACAAGTTAGCGCAGCAGCATGGCGATCAATTTATGGCCAGTGAGTGGTTTGTGCTTGCCGCGGCTGATGATAGTGGGCCGCTCGGCCAAGCGTTGCGTGCTGCGGGTGCCGAAAAGAAGAAGATCGAGGCTGCGATCGGTAAATTGCGTGGTGGCGAAACTGTACAGACCGAGAACGCCGAGGAGCAGCGTCAAGCGTTGGAAAAGTACACCATTGATCTGACGGCGCGAGCTGAGAGTGGCAAGCTGGATCCGGTGATTGGCCGCGATGAAGAGATCCGTCGCACGATACAGGTATTGCAGCGGCGTACCAAAAATAATCCTGTGCTGATGGGTGAGCCGGGTGTGGGCAAAACGGCGATCGTAGAAGGTCTGGCCCAACGTATCGTCAATGGTGAGGTTCCGGAAGGGCTGCGTAGTAAGCGTCTGCTCTCTCTGGATTTGGGCGCGTTGATTGCCGGGGCCAAGTTTCGTGGTGAGTTCGAGGAGCGTTTAAAGGCGGTGCTTAACGATCTTGCTAAGAATGAAGGGCAGGTCATTTTGTTCATTGACGAGTTGCATACCATGGTCGGGGCGGGCAAAGCCGATGGTGCGATGGATGCTGGCAACATGCTCAAGCCGGCGTTGGCACGTGGGGAGTTGCATTGTATCGGTGCGACCACGTTGGATGAGTACCGCAAGTACATCGAGAAGGATGCTGCGTTGGAACGCCGTTTCCAGAAGGTGTTTGTTGGTGAGCCGACGGTGGAGGATACCATCGCAATTCTTCGTGGACTTAAGGAGAAGTACGCGTTGCATCACGGTGTGGAAATCACTGATCCGGCGATCGTTGCCGCGGCGACGTTGTCCAACCGCTACATCACTGATCGTCAGTTACCAGACAAGGCGATCGATTTGATGGATGAGGCGGCCAGTCGTATTCGTATGGAGATTGACTCCAAGCCGGAAGAACTTGACCGTCTGGAGCGTCGGTTGATTCAGTTGAAGATTCAGCGGGAGATGCTAAAAAAAGAGAAGGATGAGGCGAGCAAGCAGCGTTTAGCCGATCTTGAGCGTGATATTGCGGTGCTGGAGCGTGAGTTTTCTGATTTGGAGGAGGTGTGGAGATCGGAAAAGGCAGCGCTACAGGGGGCAACCAGGATCAAGGAGACGATCGAGCAGGCCAAGCTTGATCTGGAAGCCGCGCAGCGCCGTCAGGACTACGCCAAGATGAGCGAGATCCAGTACGGTGTACTCCCAGCGCTGGAGAAGCAGTTGGTTGCAGCCAGTCAGGCTGAACAGCACGATTTCACCCTGGTGCAGGAGAAAGTGACTGCTGAGGAGATTGCCGAGGTTGTCAGCCGCTGGACTGGTATCCCGGTTAACAGGATGATTGAGGGTGAGCGCGACAAGTTGCTGCGTATGGAAGATGATCTGCGCCGACGTGTGATTGGCCAGGAGGATGCGATCAAGGTTGTGTCGGATGCGGTGCGTCGTTCGCGTACTGGTCTATCTGACCCGAATCGACCGATTGGCTCGTTCCTTTTTCTTGGTCCGACAGGTGTTGGTAAGACCGAGTTATGTAAAGCGTTGGCTGAATTTTTGTTCGATAGCCACGATGCAATGGTCCGCATTGATATGAGTGAGTTTATGGAAAAGCACTCTGTAGCGCGCCTGATTGGTGCGCCTCCGGGCTATGTCGGTTATGAGGAAGGAGGTTATCTCACCGAGTTGGTGCGGCGCCGGCCTTACTCTCTGATTCTTCTGGATGAGGTGGAGAAGGCGCATGGCGATGTCTTCAATATCCTGTTGCAAGTACTTGATGACGGCCGTTTGACTGATGGTCAGGGCCGTACTGTGGATTTTCGCAATACCGTCATTGTGATGACATCGAACCTTGGTTCGCATCATATCCAAGAGCTGAGTGGAGACGATTCTCCGGAGGTGTATACGCAAATGAAGGCGGCGGTGATGGGGGTGGTGCAGGCACATTTCCGTCCGGAGTTCATTAACCGGTTGGATGATATTGTCGTGTTCCACCCATTGGATAAGGCACAGATCAAGCAGATTGCGCGAATCCAGCTACGAGGTCTTGAGAAGCGTCTCGCCGAATCTGAGTTAAAACTAGAGCTGGATGACTGCGCATTAGAATTGCTTGGTAATGTCGGATTTGATCCGGTATATGGGGCGCGTCCGCTTAAGCGAGCGATCCAATCTCAGTTGGAGAATCCCTTGGCGAAGCAGATCTTGGCTGGACAGTTCGTCAGTGGTGATACTGTGCAGGTGAGTGTCGATCGAGGGCAATTGGTATTCGGCAAGCTGTGAAGCTGTTTACTTGGAGATAGCTAGTGTTGCCGTGTATGGATGCCCAAAGAGTGTGGTTATTTCAACCAAAATAACTTTTACCGATTGTTGACAGTGCTGGGTTACATTGATCGGGCGGAATCTGCGCGGCTGGTGCGCGGACAGAGGTATGTTTTTGGGCTATTTGTGCTGTAAATGGTGTTGCTGAGTCACTGTAACCCTTCAATGTTTGTTAAAGATGTTGCATGGTGTTGAGTTAGGTTTGTATCGCAAGTCAGTGTACTGTGTCTGGGTGTTCAGACGAAGGTCGACGGTTAGATCAACTACGGCAGTCATTTGGTAGATGTGGTGTATCCGTTCAATGAGTCCAACGATATCAATGAAGGCGCTTATCTGTGGATATAGCCAGATCCATAGCCCCTTCTTCGGCTTGGTAGAGAAAGGAATTCGGCCATTCCATTAATTCTGAGGATGGCACAAGGTCGGTTTGATCCGACGTGCGGAGCAGAATCGCCTTTGGTTATGTGCCTTAACACCGTTTTTAAAGACAATCCTTTCATTAGATCCAATCAAATTTAAATCTTTAAGGCACGCTGTTCTAGGACAAAAGGCACTTTGATTAAGTACATCTACAACGCTAAGGAGGTCGAGGCCATCAGCGCTGATCCGCCAAGACGATTCACTGGGAGCAAACCGCTATTCCATATTTCCAGAAAAGAAAATGTGGGGTCGAAGGCGAGGAAGCAACTAGCTCTAGCAAACTGGATTGGAGGTATTGCTAGGCAATCAGTGTGTTTTTACTGCGGTCAAGCTCATATCAAGTCAGCTGACTTTGGCAACTGTTTTCTTAATAACGGCCTTGGGGGATGGCGTTTTAGAGAGACGCTTGTCGGAGACAGATGCCGCTGTGTCTACCGATACCCTGCTTGTACTATGCGGACGAGAATTCCCGTAGCTGGCGTTATAGCGCTTGCCCTTGGTGGTTTTGCGGTCACCTTTACCCATTTTATTAACTCCTGGTAGAGCGGAAGGTCGCGAAACAGCTTGCTACTAATAGCTAATAGGGAGTTTCGCTTAAGGGTACAAATATATCATGATGGCGCTTGCTCGGGTATCTGTCCGAGTATGGCACCCATGCTTTTAGTGTTCTGAGCAAGTGTTATCAATATAACTATGATTCAGGTGTAGGTTTACCGCGTGCGCGATGCCGATCAGGGTTCCGCCGATAGCCATCGTCACAGCATGTATAGTCGGTGCATAGTGTAGTGGTTTGTATAGTAAGCCCAACCATAATAGCGTTAGCCCAGGCAACAAAATGCCAAGTGCGTGCCAAGCGCGGTGCTGGAAGTAACTGAGTACTAAGCTGAACAGACCAAGTAAGGTTACCGATAGTACGATCATCTGTTCAACCTCGTCTCCAAACCATAACAGGAGCCCAGAGGTCGGGGCGATGACTAGCAACAGCGGCAGCACTGCGCAGTGTACTGCGCACAGCAGCGAGCCGGTTGCACCGAAGTGATCGAGTCGATGACGAAATGTGCGTCCTAGCATGACTTTCATATTCTTCAATAAGCTATAAAGAATTGGTAATGATATAATATTTCTTGCTAGGCTCGCTATGGTATTACAATCTTTCAACTTTAGATTCATCTCTTCAATCAATCATAGAACGTCATTACTGGTACTTCATAACTGTACGGATTTAATATGTTTGTCCCTCATCTCAGTATTTCACCTCGCACCGTTCTTTTTCTGACTGTCTCCAGTTTACTTTTCGTTCCAGTGTTGGCCATGGCTGACGTTGTGCCGCCACCCACTGATTCACGTCACGCCAAAACAACTGAAATCGGTCGTCACCTCAAGGACCTGGACGCAGTAATCGTTACGGCTAGTCCGTTGCGTGATGCTTTTAGCGACCTGAACCGCCCGGTTGCACTACTGACTGGCGAGAGGTTGGATGAAGTACGTACCAGTAGCCTTGGGGAAACTGTTGCCAGCTTGCCTGGTGTGCAGAGCTCTAATTTTGGCCCTGGTGTGGGCCGCCCTATCATCCGTGGTCTGGATGGTCCGCGTGTTGCCATTCTCAATGACGGTTTATCCTCTCAGGACGTGTCTACGGTCAGCCAGGATCACTCGCCAGCGGTCGAGCCGTTTTTAGCTAATCAGATCGAAGTGTTAAAAGGCCCATCCACCTTACTATATGGCTCAGGCGCGATTGGTGGCGTAGTCAATATAGTCGATGGACGTATCGCTGAAACGCCCATGAGAGGTTTCAACGGACGTGCTGAGGTGCGTTTTGACGGTGGCGACAAAAATGGTAATACCGACATGTTCCGCATCGATGCTGGCAATGGTAGTGCTCTTTCGGTCCATGCGGACGGTGTTTACCGTAACCAGAAGGACTATGACACGCCGAAAGGGCGACAGGTTAACTCGTACATCGACACCAAATCTGGCTCGGTTGGTGCTTCGTTGAGCGGTGGCTGGGGTTTCTTTGGTCTGTCAGCTGCGCGTTTTCATGACAGTTACGGTAATCCAGGTGAACCTGGTGATCCTACTGCAGGTGACCGCGGTACTTGGTTGCAACTGCACCAGGATCGTTATGACCTGAAAGCCGGTTTGACTGATCCGTGGGGTGAGGGCAGTGGCCTGCGTTTCAGTCTAGGCCACACCCAATATGACCACATCGAGTTTGAGGGAAATAATGTTGGCACTACATTTGCCAAGCGTGCCACAGAGGGACGGATTGAGGCTTCCTTTTTGTTTGGTGGTGGTTGGCGGACTGCATTTGGTATGCAAGGGGGCGATTCCACTTTCCAGGCGGTTGGCGAAGAGTCGTTTGTACCAAAGACTAAGAACCAATCGATGGGTGTGTTCGGATTAGCGCGCAACACTTGGGGGGCGTTTCAAGCAGAATTCGGTGCGCGTGGTGAGCAGGTTAAATACGATACCGATAATGGCATCACTCAGACCTATCATCCGGGAAGCCTGTCGTTCAGTAGTGATTTCGCACTCGGTAAGCAATGGCGGCTGACCTTGAACATTGATCATGCCGAGCGTGCTCCAGTTGAGGAGGAACTGTTTGCGAATGGTCCGCACATTGCCACTCTTGCTTATGAAGTCGGTCGTGCCGATCTGAAGAAGGAAAAGGCTAACCAAGCTGAGTTGGGGCTAGTGTTCCGTAACGATTGGAGTGATGCCAAAATCTCGACCTACTACAGCCGCTATGACAACTTCATCTACTTAGTCGATACTGGTACTACTTGGTTTTGGGATGAGGAGCAGCGTGACTTGCCGATCCGTCAGTGGTCGCAAGCTAATGCGATTTTCCGTGGCATTGAAGGTGAGGCCACCTTCCACTTGGCTAACAATGCGAGTGGGGCTTGGGACCTACGTGTGTTTGGCGATGGGGTTCGTGGTCGCTTGAAAGATGGAGGTAATCTGCCGCGTATCGTTCCAATGCGCTACGGGGCGGATCTGCGCTGGGAGGACGGTGGTTGGCGCACATCGTTGGGTGTTAAGCGCTATGAAAAGCAGAACAAAGTCGCTGTCAACGAGACCCCAACCGCAGGATATACCATGGTAGACGCACATTTGGCCTACCACATTGATGTTGACAGCACTGCGTGGGAAGTGTTCTTCGATGGTAACAATCTCACCAACAGCGATGCCCGTGTTCATACTTCCTTCCTAAAGGACGATGTGATGTTGGCCGGCCGTAACTATACGATTGGTTTGCGTATGTTCTTTTAGCGGTCGGATGCTTCTACAATGATTTAACGACTGTTATTGCCAGTAGCATTAAGTGTCTGAATATGGTGTGTTTTTCAGAGTGGCGTCCCGCAAGGGGCGCCGCTTTTTATTAGTCAGATTGACTGAAGCTGGGGTGTGTTCTACAGATCGTATTTGCCACATCAGGATGCGAGTTAACTGCTTCCGAGGGTAGGCGACATTTTAGAGTTTGCTTAGATTTTCTTCTTCTGAGTATACGAATAGCACGAGGTAATCACCGTCTAGGTCGTTCATTGCATTTGATGAATCCATTATCACTGAGGCCAATGTAGTGCTGGGATTCTTATAGAATGAACATCATCTTCGCTATTCCACTTTCAGTAGTCATATTACCCAAAGAGCATGCCTGAATTTGGAGGAAGAAATTTTAATGTGCTTGGCAAGAGATCATTAAGTGGCGAGTGTTCCCAAACGTCAAATTCAATATTATAAATCTAAATGTAAAATGGTAGTATATTTATCGACATAAGTTTCAAGGATGCCCCGAATGATAAAAGCTCGAGCCAGTCATGCGTCATTTTGATAGGTGTGGTTGAAAATTTTTTATATTTTCTGCAGTTGAAATGTTGACTATGAAATCAATGTGTTTTTGAACGAAGATTAGCGAGTATGTGAATGTCGCTAGGAGTCTGGCGGTTCTAGCGGTGTTTGCAATTCAGACGAAGGGTGCAACTCATCTGCTGGTTTTCGATGAATTGGGGTCGGTCTAATTAAAAAATTAATTAAATGTTCGTCCTAAAATTGTTCAATAACTACTAATCACAAGAGAAAAAATTGGATTGCATAATCTGAATTATTTTCATAGTTGATGTGCTTTAATTAAAATTTCTGGAGAATTTCAAGAAAGTACGGTGCCAGCTAAAAAAGACTTAAATTGCAGAACTTTGAAACTCTGCAACCATACCTCGTAAGACTAAAAAAGAGAACCGTTGGATAACAAATCGATCTGACTGACGAACTTGGCATGACTCACTTAAGGCTTTAAGCCTGCCAGGTGTTTAATAGGAAGTGGCAAGGAGAGTGTTTACCGAGGTGAGTAAGTGTCAGTGTCACATTATTCAAGACATCAAGACATGGTCGATTGAGTCAAAGACATAGGAAGAAAGATCTGGATTTAATGTGGCATCCAAGATTTCCACGGTATTCCTAAATGCGATTGCGTGAATCCTTTCTTGATGTTTATTTCTCCGTTCCAGAATGGTTGATACGATGCCATTGGCTGTCTAGCCTGTGTAGCGTTTGAGTAGCACTGTATTGGTACAACAGATGGACTTAAGTGCGAAGTAATAGTTTTCATTGTATGTATTGTTATTTGCATTAAGTAAATAATGGACATATTTACTAATTTTTATGTGAAAGCAATAAACAGGCTTAGAAGTAACAAGAAAAAAAGTGATCCTGGAGTGAAAGAATATTTTTTAACCTTCATCCATTTTTAATATGAATTTATTTCAATTTGGATTTATGATTAATGTTCAGTTATCCTTCATGGAGTTTTTTTCTTATGGTCAAGTATTGATAGTGAATTTTATTATTAATTTATTAAGTAATAAGATTACGAAGGTGGGTATTGTATTTTTACAGTTGCAGCTAAAGAATAGGTCTATATATTGGTCTTACGTTGATGTGTGATTTTGACAAGCTCCTAAGCTCTTCTGTGGTAGGTTTTTGGGTATGGGCGAGCGTAACTATTGATAATTTTATGAGTTTACTTTTTGGAAAAAAGAGGAAATCACTAAGATTGTAGAAATGAATATAGCAGCAGCATTCTCAGGCGACAGGTAAACAATGACAGTCAATGTTGATAAAAATCTCCCTGTTTTAGCTGTCGTTCTGAACGATCTCAAGCAGGCTGGTATTGTTGAGGAAATTCTAAAATAAGCCTCATTGATTGTAATTTTCATGCAATGCTTGTGTAAGTTGGTATGAAAGCTGCGTCGAATCTATGTGCTTTGACAAAGAGCAATTCCTCCTGATAACTGGGTACTCATTAATCTGTGAAATGTTATCAAGAATCGTCCGGCGATTAAGCTGATAGTAAGTTCCTCCCTCTTGAAGGTGAATGGACTTTTGTCGAAGCATCATCGACGTGAGGACGGATGGTTGGGTACTGAAATTTTTACGTTGTTTGACAAGAAGGCTATTATATTCCCGTTAAGAAAAGAGATCATTGTGCACATTCTATTTTGAGTTACATAGATAAATGAGTAGTTCCTATCCGGGCTGAATCGAACTGACGGCTAATGATCATTTTAGGCAGACTCCAGAATTCCAAACTGGCGTAGCGTTTGGGTGGAGAGACGTTGGTTCCAAGTCGTTGTAACGTTTGAGCGATTTCCTGGCGGTGTGCTCCCAGTAGTGATGGTGTGCTTAAACCTGTTCGAACAAGCCTGATGTTCCTTCGTGTCACAAGTCGTGGTATTTAATGCAGTACCGATGTTGTCTGTCTTGCTTTTTAAATTAAACAACATTACGTAACTATGGTAGTGGGCATATAAATGTAGGTGATTTCTCTTGATCCTTTCGTTACTTTCTTTCTGGGATTTTTTGGACTGTGCGGCCAGTGGCATAGGTTCGCTTTCTGGGGGCGTATTACTGCTGAGTGAAGGTCGATTATTTATTTCATCTGCATGGTCGAGTCTATGGTAATGCGATATCAGGGAATATATTAAGGAGTCACGCGTCGAACTTGAATCGCTCTAGCGCTTTGAGTTTGTCGGGTGTTGCTCTATGTGGTTTGGTGATGGTGCTATGTGAGGTGTGGTGTGGAATGCGCTAAGGTCGCCATGTTTGGCAAGGGATGTTCGAAAATGATCGCATAGCGACGAGCACTTTAATCTATGGAGTACATTTCCATGAGTATTGTTAAATTTGAGTTGCAGTTGATTAGATGACTCATGATGTTCTGATCTGTTAGTGTCTCGATTTCTTGATATCCTGGCGTTTCAGGTTGTTGATTTTGTTGTTTCCCGATGTAACCTTGAACCTCTGCATTTCTTCAATCTAGGTGGCTATCGGGTTGCTATCATGTGTGTTGTCCTGCACGCAGTGCGTCTTCGGAAGCTTTCGCCGAGTGTGGTGAGGTTTTCACGTGATCCATTCAACGTTTTCGACGTTGTAGAATAGCTTTTAAACGCTATTATTTTCCTGTGTTGCTCTGTTGTTGCCATGCTGGTCTGCCACTTTGGCTTAGTGCAATATTGGTACGACTTTGTGGGAACGTTTTTTAAGGAAAAAAAATAGCTTCGTTTGAGAGAATTCCGGGGCTGATTTATGAGTATGGTAGATAGTTCATTGAGAAATAATAATATTCGTCTATCTGTTGCTCCGATGATGAATTGGACTGACCGCTATTGCCGCACCTTCCATCGAGTATTGGCACCGTCAGCCCGGTTGTACACAGAGATGGTGCATGCCAAAGCAGTGATTTATGGTGACCGTGAGCGGCTATTGGACTTTGCGTCGTTTGAGCAGCCGGTTGCCTTGCAGTTGGGGGGTAGTGAGCCGACATTGCTGGCAAAAGCTGCGCGTATCGCCATGGACTGGGGGTACAACGAGATCAATCTCAACTGTGGTTGTCCTTCCGATCGGGTTCAGGCTGGGTGTTTTGGTGCCTGTTTGATGCGTAAGCCTGAGTTAGTTGCCGATTGTGTGGCAACGATGGCAGCAGCAGTTTCAGTTCCGGTCACAGTCAAATGTCGGCTCGGAGTGAATGAGGATGACGATTACGAACGTTTTGCCGCGTTCGTCGATTGTGTGAGCATGGCGGGTAGTAGCATGATCTTGGTACATGCACGCAATGCTTGGTTGCAGGGCCTTTCACCTAAGGAGAACCGCGAAATACCACCGTTACGTTACGATTGGGTTTACCGTTTGAAGCGTGAGTGTCCGGGATTGGCAATAGTGCTGAATGGTGGCATTGCCTCGGTTGAGGCTGGATTGGGTCATCTGGCTATGGTCGATGGTGTGATGCTTGGCCGGGCCGCTTATCACGATCCTTACATTTTGCACCAATTGGATTGTGTCCTATCTAGTGCGCCGCAACGTCCGCGTAAGGGGCTGTTGCGTGCGTTGCGACCCTATGTTGAGGCATGGCTGGACCAGGGTTTGATGTTCAGGCACATTGCTCGCCATCTACTTGGCCTATTCCACGGTCAACCGGGGGGGCGTGTATTCCGCCAAGTGCTCACCGAAGGTGCGCAACGGTTGGATGCTAGCTGGTCATTGGTGGAGCAGGCACTATCAATGACTGAGGACGAAGAAACATATTTTGAAGTAGTTTGATTGGGTGCTTCTGTTGCACTCAAGATATGTAAGGTTTGAGATGCAAGGGCATTAAGTTCAAGAGAAAAAATGTTTTGTTCATAATTATGAGCGCACTTAGATCGCTTTTGGAAAGTTCAGATATGATTCACCATTAAAAATCAATAATTTGCTTTGTTTTAGGGTGATTTTTGTGTCTTTTCTGAATGGTCCAAAAGCATTTGTTAGGATCCCAGGCCATGAAGCTTTTTTTCCGCTATTGCTGCCTTGTCATAGTCGTTGTTATGGCTAGCTGGGTTGCATACCCGGTCTGGGCGCAGGATCCAAGTAGCCATCCGGATAGCCACGGGTTGCTTCCGCGCAATGGTAGCAAAAATAACACCCTGTCAGACGCGATCAGGCAGGTGCAGAGAACCACCGGTGGGCAGATTCTTGGGGCAGAGCAGGTGCAGTTTGGGGGGCGTTATATTCAACGAATCAAATATATGAATAATGATGGTCGGGTAGCTGTGTGTTATATGGGCGAGTCGTTACCGGCGTGTGAGTTGCCACGCTCGTCACACATGGACGTTGAGACAAACGGATTACCGCCACGTGCCGATAACCTTTGAATGCGATAGATTTGATCGCCTGATTATAGTTTTTTGAGTGTATTTACATTCCCACGGCCTCCAGGCCACTAACGAAACTAGGGAGAGTTCATGCGTATCCTTTTGGTCGAAGATGAGGCCCCATTGCGTGAGACGTTAGCTGCGCGTTTGAAACGTGAAGGGTTCGCGGTCGATGCCGCCCAGGATGGTGAAGAAGGCATCTACATGGGCCGTGAGGTGCCATTCGATGTTGGTATTATTGACTTGGGTTTGCCGAAGATGTCTGGTATGGATCTTGTCAAGGCTTTACGTGACGAGGGTAAGAAGTTCCCAGTGTTAATCTTGACGGCGCGCTCTAGTTGGCAGAGCAAGGTTGAGGGACTGAAGCACGGGGCTGATGATTACTTGGTTAAGCCGTTCCATGTTGAGGAATTGCTGGCGCGTGTCAATGCGTTGTTGCGTAGGGCTGCTGGTTGGAGTAAGCCAACCTTGGAATGCGGTTCGGTTGCGCTTGACCTTGCTGCGCAGACGGTGAGTGTTAACGGTACCAATGTCGATCTTACCAGTTATGAGTACAAGGTGCTTGAATACCTGATGGTGCATGCTGGTGAGTTAGTTTCCAAGGCTGATTTGACCGAGCATATTTACCAGCAGGATTTTGATCGTGATTCAAATGTGTTGGAGGTGTTTATCGGTCGCCTGCGGAAGAAGCTGGATCCAGGTGGTGAGCTGAAGCCAATTGAGACGGTACGCGGCCGCGGCTACCGTTTCGCAATTTCGCGCAACGAAGGCTAAGATCTGCTGTGCACGATGGAAATCGGAAAAGGGCGCCTGTTGTTGCGTCTGCGGGGGTTGGATAGGTTACAGCCACGTTCACTTCAGGCGCGCCAGCTGCTTGCTGCTAGTTTCAGTTTGATCGCTTTCCTGGCGTTGGCTGGTTATGCGCTGGATGTTGCTTTCGCAGATACAGCTGAAAAGAATTTGCGTGAACGGTTGAAAACCTATGCTACAGCATATGTCAGCAGCGTTGAATTTTTGCGTGATGGCTCATTATATATTAGTAGTGACCGTCCGCCACCGGACCCACACTTTGATGTACCAGGTGGGGGGCTGTATTCCGAAGTGATCTGGCGTGACAATCGCTGGCGTTCGTTGTCATCTGAGGGGCCGCTTCTCCCTTCGACAGGTCCATTGCTTGCCGCTCGTCAGGAGGTCTTCGAAGGGCCGTTCGAGATGACCCAGGTTGATGGCAGGCCTGGGCGCGTGTATCGCTACGGTATGGGATTGATCTGGAGTGGTACTGGCAATCCCAACGACGAGTTCCCCTACACGATTTATGTGATGGAAGATGAGGCGGCATTAGGGGCGCAGTTACGCGTATTTCGCACTGCTGTCTGGTTCTATCTTGGTAGCGCTGGCATCGTACTACTGTTGCTACAAGCCTTTATTTTGCAGTGGAGTTTGCGTCCAATCAGGCACGTAATTAACGAGTTGGCTAAAGTCCAACGCGGTCAGGCGCAGAGGATGAGTGAGCAGCATCCGCCCGAGCTGGAACCACTTACCCAGAGTATCAACGCTTTCATTGAGAGCGAACGTGAGAATTTAGATCGTCAACGCAACACTTTGGCTGATCTGGCGCATAGTCTGAAAACGCCACTTGCTGTGCTACGCACCCAGCTGGATAACGGTGTCAGTGAGAAGGAATTGTGTGAGGAATTGGACGTACAGCTACGACGCATGAATAATCTGGTTTCCTACCAGCTTGCGCGTGCTGCTTCTAGTGGCCACAAGCTTTTTTCTGCGCCGGTATTGATCAATTCCACAGCTGAAGAGATCGTACGTGGATTGGAGAAGGTTTACGCTGCTAAGGGCGTGTTATGTGAGTTTGAGATTGACCCTCATGCTTGTTTCTATGGTGAGCCTGGTGATTTGCAAGAACTGCTGGGAAATCTTCTGGAGAATGCCTTCAAGTGGGCCCTATCCCATGTGTTATTAACTGCTAGCCCAGGTCAACAAGTTGGTACCCGTCGTCCCGGCTTGGTGTTGTCGGTTGAGGATGATGGCCCTGGCATTCCGCTTGAAGAGGTTAGCAAGATCCTGCAGCGTGGTGTACGTGGCGATGAACGCGTACACGGCCATGGTATCGGGTTGTCAATCGTCCAGGACTTAGTCAAGGGTTATCGCGGTGAATTACAGGTGACTCGTTCGGAGGAACTGGGTGGAGCTTGTTTTATGGTGATACTACCTCCGGGACTATAACGGTTTTTTTGACATTCTTGCCGGTAACGTTTTTTTATGTTGATTGTTACATGAAAATCTTGGATGTCTCAAATTGCACCATACGTGTGAAATTACGATTGAAAATTTCCGAGAAATACCTGATTTGTGTTAACCACGTGTGTATCATTTTGATGAAGATGATTTGTAAGTTTTTTACCGAAAAGTCCCACTTGATTGATTCCACGGTGGACTATGTAATCATTGGTTTTGCTCCGATGTATATGGAGATAATCACGGCATTGGTGCGCAGCATGATCGATCATTATTTTGAATTTCCTCATATGCTGAAGAATTTTGATATCCAAAGGGAGAGTCATCAGTCCCTTTACATTGTTCATTCACTGATCTAAGTACAATCGATAAACAGAAAAAAGAACCATGTCATGTATTTTGTCAGATCGAAGTCTGATTTATTTCACAGGCAGATTCCACATAATTACATCGAAGAAGTATTCAATGTTATTCACCGTTGTCTATAACATACGTTTCATGTATCGATGAAGTGGTTGGAATGGTTGGTAGTTTTTTTAAAAAATTAATGTCTCTATAAAAATTTTGATCGATATTTTTGTTGAAAACCACAAGCACGGTATAATACGCATTTATATACTACATGCGATCCGATCCTTCCGTTTGCTTCTTTTTTGTTGATCTTTTTCTGCAAAATCTTGGGGATCTATATTTTGAGGATATTTACTAGGGATTGTTGGTGGAAACTCTGATTCTAAAAGCTTGTTCGATGAAATTGCAGTTGCTGTGGGATATGCACTACTAATGCAAGTATGCTGGTGTCGAATTCTTTTTCAAGCAATTAGAGTGGTTGAAGAATATATGAAAAGCGAACATCTAAGAAGACTAATGGACAGATGTTGGTTGATAGCAAAAGATTTAATCTGATTGAACAGTGCCGTATAGCCAAATATTGAATACTGTAAACGTATCTTCCAGCTTATTTTCAAACACTTGTCAGCTTGGTTCAATCGGGACGAATTTCGGTTGATGCTAGTTGATGATTTTGCTACTGTTGGCCAGTATTTTGATCATCGATTCAAACATGATTCTTTCAGAATCTCCTTTGATTATGTTGGATATTATTTTGGAAGCAACCTTAGAGCTGAACAAAAAATGTGAAAAGTATTTCCATCTTGATATGAGTTATTTCTTTGTGAAAAAACTCGGAGATAGTGAGCCTCTTGAAGAAAGTAATTATGTAGAAAGGCTGTAAGAAGTTATTTGAAGATAATATTTCTAAATTTTAGATTTCAAGATTGTGTGAGCAATGTTATTATTTTTATTTTAAAGAAAAATCATTGAAATTGACATTCGATCTTCTGGCTCGATCAATATTTTAATGAAGATGTCTTTGTTTATCTTTATGAAAATTCTATCTACTCTTTCTTGTGTTGAGGTTATCCTCATCTTTGGCATTGATCTCGTTCATTAACTTTGCAACGATATTCATAACTCAGAAAATTTATTTACTCAGATTAGTATTCTTAATATCATGAAAGGAAACATATTTTAGGAGATCAAACGTCTGAGGGAGAATTTTCTTGTATATCCAATGCACTCTATATCAAGATTTTGTTGATAAGTGCAATTCCAAGTGCTTCACATCTTTTTTTATTCCTGATTGTAAATGTTTTAGAGACTAGGGGCTTATTCGCATGTCCTAGCACTCTTATGTCTGTGATGTAATGACAGAATTTCATTAGAATAATAATAACTACTTTATCAATTGTAGTGGAGCAGGTCTTAAAATGTTCACTGCTGAGATGCTTGGCTAAGATGAGCAGTTCTATACTCATCGAAGTAAGTGGAAAGTTGACATTGGATTTTGAGTTCATTGGCAGCATTGTTTCATGGCCTTGAAATGATAGTAATTCGTTAAAGTATTTTTCTTGTGCAAGCACGATCAGAATTATTAGTTTGTGTCATGTGCATCAGATTTCGCGTTCTTATCACGATAAAGATAAGAAGAGGAGTAGATCAGTAGATCGACAGTTTCAAAAGATCTATCGTGGTTTTGTTATGAAAAAAAAAAGATTCTTTCTATCTGAAGATGATCTGATTATTGTAGAGGTGCTTTAGAGAATCTGCTTCTTTAGTTAATTGAAAGTCTTTTACTGTTTTTTCATAAAAACAAGAGATAAAGTAGTATCTATTGGTTGAACATAAAATAATTATAACCTGATAACGAGATTAGAATCTTTCAAGTCTTTTCGAGGAGTTGGTACTGTATGTTACTTTTAAGAGGTATCTTCTTACTTCAATTTTTTCAATCTTATTAACATTCAAAAATATGTCTTCAGTAAATTGCTATAAAAGCGTTATTGTTTTAGCATATTGTGCATTTGATTGTGCGCTGATTTTGTTATGTAGGAAACGAGCATCTCTAATTTGCGCTTCTGGAATACATGCAAGGGTGAACTTGCATAGACGATATTGGCGCATTCTTCATCTTCCTAAATTAGTGCATATATCAAAAATGTTAAGCTGCGGTAATTGATTCATGCTGTGCGCTGCAATTTTTAACAATCCGCAGAGCGTTGATATCATCAATACTGAATTATTTCACTAAATTAAGGCGTGTAATGATTAAGGTGGTTTGGTGCTGACAAGTCGCAAGTGTTTGCAGTATGAATATGAGGAGTAGTGGGTGAGCATGGTTGTTGTTCAAGCCAACTGGTGTATGCGATAGTTTGCTGAGTTACCTAGAGTTACCGTACGTATTCTGTGGTGAGTCACGTAGTATCCATATCGCGCGTAAGTATCTAAGTGGACGTACTATGAGCGGCCAGAATATTGCTTGGTTTGGTAAATGAGGGAAACTATATCGAGACGATGGGGCAGCAATGATTGATAGAGTCAGATGAATATCTAGTGATATAAAGTGATGCTTTCCCTTGTGTTAACGTCCGTGAGATCTTATCAGTTTATTTGCATCGTATCCTTTTTTTCATATAAATGTGTCCATTTCAGCTGATGCACTGTTTGATTATGGGGTATTATGTGGAAGTTGTAAAAGGTGTTAAATAATGTTAATGGTGTCGGCATTTAGATCGAGCTTCTTTGAGCTAGGTCATTTTCTTGGTACGTTTACAACTACGTGAGTAAATCATGACTTGTTACTGTGATGTAAGTACTCTTTCTAGTTTGTATTGTTGTATCCAACAGGTAGAATAAATCAACTATCATCAATACATAGAAGGGTTGAAAATCGATGATTCGATTGTTATGGAACTGCCTTTCTCCTCTTGGTTGGATCACAATGCAGATTTAAAAGATGATATGTGATTGTCCAGTGCATAAGATAACGCTGTTGGAACGTCGTTTTAGTCTGAATCTCAAGCTTTCTATCACCTTGATCTGACCCAGGTATACTCACTTACCGCTTAGTGAGCATGTCGTGTGGCTTTAAAGAGGTAAAATCAAGGTAAAATACTCTCACCGTTGTATCAGGTTCACTCGCTGTTTTGTTCTCGTACGTGATTTAGATCGTAGACCGCAAGATGCTTGATTCAAGTGAGCAATACAGATTGGTCACATTGGGCGTATCATACATGCTTACTTATTTTTTCATTCGAATTAAGGGATATAAACCTGATGTCCAGTTACCTCTTTACATCCGAGTCGGTTTCGGAAGGCCATCCGGATAAGGTTGCCGACCAGATTTCTGACGCCGTATTGGATGCTATCTTGGTTCAGGATCCGCGTGCCCGTGTTGCTTGTGAGACAATGGTTAAGACTGGTGTGGCGATCATTGCTGGTGAAATTACCACCAGTGCCTGGATTGATCTGGAAGCGTTAACCCGTAAAGTGATCGTAGACATTGGCTATGATAGTTCCGATGTTGGTTTCGATGGCGCTACTTGTGGCGTATTGAACTTAATCGGCAAGCAGTCTCCAGATATCAACCAGGGTGTGGACCGTAAAAAGGCTGAGGAACAGGGAGCTGGTGATCAGGGCTTGATGTTCGGATATGCCACTAACGAAACTGATGGCTACATGCCAGCAGCAATTCACATATCACACCGGTTAGTTGAGCAGCAAGCGAAAATTCGTAAAAAAAACAACTCGCCGTTGCCATGGTTACGCCCGGATGCTAAGTCCCAGGTTACTCTGCGTTATGAGGATGGCGTTGCGAGTGCGATTGATGCGGTGGTACTATCAACCCAGCACGATCCTGGTATCAAACAGCAGGATCTTGTTGAAGCAGTGCATGAGGAAATCCTCAAGCCGGTGTTGCCCTCCAAGTGGTTGCACAAAGGCACCAAATTCCACATTAATCCGACTGGTAAATTTGTGATTGGTGGTCCAGTGGGCGACTGTGGCCTGACTGGCCGCAAGATAATTGTTGACACTTATGGTGGTTCGGCTCGCCATGGCGGAGGTGCTTTCTCTGGAAAGGATCCGTCTAAGGTTGATCGTTCCGCTGCTTATGCTGTGCGTTATGTTGCTAAAAACGTAGTTGCTGCAGGTCTAGCCGATCGCTGCGAAGTGCAAGTGTCCTATGCAATCGGCGTGGCTGAGCCTATATCGATCTCGGTGACTACTTTTGGCACTGGTAAGATACCCGATGAGAGAATTGAGAAATTAATCCGTCAGCATTTTGATCTCCGCCCCTATGGTATCATTAAAATGCTTGATCTCATTCATCCTATATATCAAACGAGTGCTAGTTACGGTCATTTCGGACGTAAGCCGAAGGAGTTTACTTACACCAACAGCATCGGTGAACGTGTCGCCGCTACTGCTTTCTCTTGGGAGAAGATCGATAAGGCCGAAGCACTGCGTGCCGATGCCAAACTGAAGTAATTCGGTGCGCCATCGACAGCGAGCGATTAGCCGCCATTCTATGCGTCATCTCAGTCAACACGATCCGTTGTTGGTACCTGAAGGGTGCTATGCACTCCGATTACAGATCGGGGGAGGGTATTAGGTTGAAATGTTCAATTATTCTTCGCTAGTCCTTCATGAAAAAATCATGGTGTATTCTTGGGCTTTGGGGGTAAGTGACTTGGGTGGAGGGAGCATGAATTAAGGGTTTGCGAATACTCATGCAGACTATTCTTAGGCTGCGCCTCCCTTTAGTGAGACGCGTAGCGAATTCCAGCGACACTCCATGGTATCGCATTGAAATGCTAGCTATAAATTCTGAACTCAAGATAAGACGAGTGCCTTTGTTGTTTCCTTATAGTGCTGACCCAAGTGGAAGCAAGGCTAGATTGGTTGAGGATTGGATGCTTAGATGGCGGATTTAGTGCCTTTAGCCTGTTCAATGTTTCAGGTGATATATGCTGCTTTAGAGGGGATAAAGCCGAGTTTTGCTCTTGCTATCGGTTACTTCTTGGTTTGGCTGCCCCGGATGGATTCGAACCAACGAATGTCTGAGTCAGAGTCAGATGCCTTACCACTTGGCTACGGGGCAATAGACGCAAGAACCGAGAGTATTACCCTGCACTTGCAATTTCCTGGAAATCTTGGTGGCTATGGGTGGACTCGAACCACCGACCCCAGCATTATGAGTGCTGTGCTCTAACCTGCTGAGCTACATAGCCTAGACAGCAGATAATTATCAATTTTTTGATTCAAGTTCGTCAAGGATGCCTGCCGTTGTTTGGGAGAAGCTCAAACTCTGGGAAAGTGTCTGTAATGCGAACGATCCGGACAGTTACCGACCGAACGTTGGTATTGTGTTGATGTGTAGGGATGGGCAGTTGTTTTGGGTACGCCGCATCCGCCGGCATGGTTGGCTATTCGTAGAGGGTACCATGAATTCTTACGAAACTCCTATTGAAGCTATGTACCGTGAATTACATGAAGCAACTAGGTTGCTACCGAGCATGTGCAATTGCTTGGTGCCACGCCAGATTGGCTACGCTATTGATTGCCGAGTCAAACTGTACGCCGCAATCAGTCTCAGATATGTATCGGCCAAAAGTTAGGTCTGGTTTCTGCTGCAACTGATAGGTGATGAATCACAGGTACAACTCGATCAGACTGAGAGTCTTGAGTTTGATCACTGGTGTTAGGTGAATTTCTGGTACCCGACTGAGCATGTGGTCATGTTTAAGCGTAGTGTTTACGCGCGTGCGTTGTGCTAGTTAGCATCACTGGTGCAGCGGGTGGTTGGCCTTGAAGTAGGGACGATGTCGCGGTACGTGCAGGAGGTTTGTTTGCTTATTAGTAATGTTTGATATACGTGTTCACGCAAGTGGGAGTATCGATCTGATTTTTGACTGAGATATTAGTAACGATTAATTTTTGCAATTGACATTCATTCTCATTATGTGGTTAAATGGTTGTGTCCCGTTTAAGGGATGCCATTCATTATGCCGCGCGTGTACATTTGTATCTGTAACGCTGTCACCGATGACCATATCTACGAAGTCGCTGCCAGTTGTGCCAATCTCACTGAACTTACCATGCGTACTGCCTGTGGTTCCAGTTGCGGTTCTTGCCTGAATGCGGCTGCTGAGCTCCTTGGTAAAGCACGTGCTGAGTGTGTTATGCCAACTGTAAATCGACCAGCGTTGCTTGATGTGGGAACTATGTGCCCTACGAGGTAATCGTAATGAACACGATTTTCGTTCCTTCACCAGTAGATCAGGAAAGCTACAGTACTTGTAATTTTCTACCGGAGATGTTGTATGAAGGGCAATGCCAAGGTCATCGAATATCTTAATAAAGTGCTCTGCAACGAGTTGACAGCCATTAACCAATACTTTTTGCATGCGAAGATGTTGAAGAACTGGGGGCTGGCTGAGCTTGCTGAGCACGAGTACAAGGAATCTATTGATGAAATGAAACACGCTGATCGGCTATCGGATCGTATACTCTTCCTTGATGGCTTGCCGAATTTTCAGGCGTTAGGTAAGTTGCGTATCGGTGAGAGTCCAACCGAAATGTTCGGTTGCGATTTGGCGTTGGAGCAAGAGGCCGTTGCATTACTGCGTGAGGCAGTTTCTTACACTGAATCGGTACAGGACTATGTCAGCCGGGAGCTGTTGGTCGATATTCTCAATTCTGAAGAAGAGCATATCGATTGGATTGAAATGCAATTGGATATTGTCAAGCGAATTGGGGAACCTAACTACCTGCTTACAAAGTTGGAAGATTGAACTATTCAGCGCCAAACAGGTGAGCAATCTTCAGGTTCAAAGCTGGTCGAACGCGTTCGTATTCCGTTACTAAAAGCGCAACCATCGTGTCGGCCAGCTTAGTGTCCCCGCTATGTGCTGCCGATTCGATGCGTTGTGCTGCATCTGAGACTGCCAGGGCGCCGACATTAGCACTAGAGGATTTTAGTGTGTGTGCCGCTTGGCTCAGTAGATTAGTTTCGTGCCTTGTGGCGCTTTCCTGCAGCTGCGTGATCAGTTTAGGTGCGTCCTTCAAAAACAGATAAATGATGTGATCCATGTCTTTACCGGCGATTTTTTTCAGTTCCGCGAGCAGTTCATGATCGAGTACCGATAGGTCAGTGGTGGTATGGTCCTTATCCGGTGCTGTAACCGTTTGCATCACCGATGCGGTTGCGGATTTAGGTTCGACAATGGGGGATACACCCTTTATTGCAGAGCTGGAAAGAACTTCAGTGCCTGGAGTCAGGGTCCTTAAGGTGATCGGAGCGGGAGAGAGCCAGCGGTGCAGGCAGGCTTCGATTTCCTTGTGCGAGATAGGTTTTGACAGATATTCATCCATACCTGCTTCCAGACAGCGTTCGCGATCACCAGTCATGGCCTTAGCGGTCATTGCCACGATTGGTAGACGTGGACCCTGCGGGTTCTCCTGATCACGCCAGCAGCGAGTCGCTGCATAGCCATCAAGCACTGGCATTTGGCAATCCATGAATACAAGGTCGTAGTGAATATGTTGCATGCTTTGCAGGGCAGCTTTACCGTGCACAGCACTATCTGGTTGGTAGCCAAGCATGATCAAGATTTTCTGTGCCACTGCTAGGTTTACTGGATTGTCTTCCACCAACAAGATGCGTGCCTCACGGCGTTTTAATGGTACCGATATGTCGTTAGCTATAGTTGTGTCAGGTTGGGCGCGCTCGTCTGGACTAAGCGCTGCCAGCAGGGCGACATCTGGTGCTAGACGCGACACTTGCTCACTGTGTGAAAGCAATTCCTCACTCATGGGCTCTTCACCATGGAGCCAGACCATCCGAGGCAACTTTTCCTGTTTGGCACGTTGTACTACGCGATGTAGCGCACACTGAGGTGGTCACCAATGACCACGTCGAAGCGTAGCAGCGCGTTGGCTTGACGTAGCTGTTCCATGGATTCCTGTGTTGTTTCAGTTACAACCACATCCATGTTGTGTGTTTTCAGAAGTTGGTACACGCGTTGACTGAGGTGTGAATCGCTGCAGACCAGCAGCACACGCTGACCTGTATTGGTATGGGGGTTTAATTCACCAGCTACCTTCAGCAGTGGGATTTCGAACCATAACGTGGAGCCGACGTCAAGTTGTGATTCTATCCCGATTCGCCCACTCATTAGATCAATAATACGTTTACAGATTGCTAAGCCCAAACCAGTGCCGCCATACAGGCGCGTGGTTGAAGCATCAGCTTGGCTGAACGAAGAGAACAGCCGTGCTTGCTGTTCGGAAGAAATACCGATACCAGTATCGTGTACTTCGAAACGCAGCAGGTGCTGGGTGCGGTTTTCGCCAAGTCGGCGCAACTTTATGTCAACGCGGCCGCGTTCGGTGAACTTGATGGCGTTGCCGATCAGGTTGCTAAGCACTTGACGCAACCGCACCTGATCGCCGCGTACTAACAGGCGGACTGTGGGATCGATCGACAGTTCGAGTGCGAGACGCTTGCTCTCGGAGACGTGTTGCATCAGCAGCGTCACACCTTCGAGTAACTCACGCAAGTTGAACGTGGTGATTTCCAATTCAAGTTTTTTTGCTTCCAACTTAGAATAGTCCAAGATGTCGTCGACGATACGCAGCAGTTGCAGCGAGCTTTCAGTTGCGGTTTGCAACAAATCGCGTTGTTCGCGTTTGAGCTCGCTTTTAGCAATTAGTTCTAGGATCGGAATGATGCCATTGAGTGCGGTACGGATCTCGTGGCTCATCGTGGCCAAGAACTCGCTCTTAGCCAACACTGACGCTTCTGCAATTTGTTTGGCCATCACTAACTCTTGCTTGAGTTTGCCATGCTGGTCTAGCTCCTGTTGCAGGCGATCACACTCAGCTTCTGCATGTTTTGCGTGTGATGAGTAAGTCATCAGAGCTATGTATAGATGGTTAAGCCTGCGGGTGACGAGCAATATCGTGCCAAGCAGGAGAATAGTAACGATGATGCCGAAAACAAACCGAGGTAATGCAGCGTAGGCATCAGCTAAACAATAAATTGCGATGCTTGTTGTGATTGCAGTGACTGTTGCTGTGGTTAGGCAGCTCCAAGTGCAGTTCTGCGGGCCCTGAGTCACCCTCAGAGCACCGTGTCGTGAAAGTTGAAGTTAAGCTCTTTGCTGACGTTCTGGAACAGATTACCTTGTATCAAGTCGACCCCGTTCATCCACATCACCGTAGCGGCTTGTGCGTCTTCGATACATTGACCAATGACATGCGTGTTGTGTTGATGAGCTTGTTCAATCAGCATGCGTAGCTCTTTTTGCCGCTCTGGGTGGTTGTGCGTGTCCCCAAAATGCTGAGATAGGCGCACAAAGTTGAGTGGTAACTCGCCAAGCAAAGCAGTGGCTTCTGAGTTGGCTTCGAATTGGCTTAGACAGAACTGTACGTTGTGTTCCAGTAGTCGTTTACAGAACTGCTGGAGGCGTATGGTGTGGATGACTGCGTCTTCCAAACGCACATCGATCACCAGCCCGGTACCATTGACATTGCGGTCCTGTAGATTTTTGATGAGTCGGTCGGCGAAACTTTCATGTATTAGTGTGCGTACAGATTGCGAGACAAAAAGCCTCAACTGTTGATTGGTGTCTTGGTGCAGTTTCAGTATGTCCAATGTTTGTTCCATTACTTGCTCATCCAGCGCCATGATGCGGCCTACTGCCTCCGCAGCAGGGACCACCAGAGCAGCTGACAGCAAGCTGCCGTCGGCCTTACGCAAACGCAGCAGTACTTGGTATTGCGCAGTATCACTTCCAGCCACTGCGACTATCGGTTGGTAAGCCAATTCCAACTGACCATCAAGTAAAGCCAGGTGTGCGGCATTCTCTGCTGCTTGCGGTGGTACGTAGGCGTATATCCCTTCGCTTTTTTGGCGTGCTTGTAGGGTGGCACGTTCCACACCTTCCACTGCACTGCCAGCGTCCTTGAAGCCTTGGTTCAGTCCGGCGTAGCCGATTGCACTGCGTAGATGTACTAATTCGTCGTCCTGTATTGGCAGTGGCAGCGTGGCCAGATGCTGACGTAGGTGTACGGCCAGAGCTTGATGTTCGGTTGATGCTAAGTCTGTGGCTAGCAGCAGGAAGCTATGATCACTGATGCGTGCGAGTGAGTAGGGATGTGCTCCTTGCATCAAATGGTATTCAACTTGATTCATCAATCGCTCGAAAGCAATGTAACCATAGTGCTCGCGTAGATTCAGTGCGCCGCTCACTTCGATAAAAAACAAGCCACCTTGTGCACCATTGCTAAGAGCTACGTCTAACTGCTCCATGATATGTGCACGAGTTGGAAGCCAGGTGACTGGGGTATTTTGAACAGTTATCTGGATATCGGCCTCTCGTGTGTTTTGTTGGCGGAGCCTGTGGATCCGATTGGAGACTGCGGCAATTAGGTGGCGAGGTTGGATTGGTTTAATTAAAAAATCGTCGGCACCGCTATCAAGTACTTCAAACTGCTTTTCCGGATCTGGATCGCCGCTCAAAAACACTATCGGTAATAGATGTTGACCTGGTTGCTTGCGTATCAGTGTGGTCAGACTGATACCATCCAGTTCCGGCATGTTCAAATCCATCAAGATCAAGTCTGGGCGGTAGTCTTTGATCACTTTTAGCACCTCAGATGCAGACAGCTCGACCTGAGCATGTATGCCAGCGCCTTGCAGCACACTTTTTGCGAACAGTGCCTGTGAACGGTCGTCTTCAACGATCAAGATGCGGTACGGAGTATCGTGGGTGGTCACGTTGTCATACACCTTAATAAATTGGTGGTGAGTTGCGCGTATTTCTTGTATGCATGACAACTCGGGATTCTCAGTGGTCCTGTAGTGTGGGTTTCATTGGCATAGCATGGGGTGTAAGACATCCCTCAGGGCGATGGAAACCATGTTTTTTGGGTTCATAGCCACTCACTCTAGATTGAAATCATTATCTGATTTTTTTCTCGCTATTTTACTTGCTGCGATGTATATAGGTTGCCACAGACCGGCCAAGAACGTGTCTGTCATCCATTTGGAGTAGTAACATGCGTGGTGGTCATCGACTATCTTTGTATATTTTCAACCCTGCATTGCTCAGAGCTTTTAAGTATATATGCTGAGTAACACTGCGGCCGCAACACCATAGTTATCCATGTTTGAGCGAAGTAATGTCAGTCGCTGCTTGGCTTAGGCAAGGTGCTTATTGATGAAAATTGACTAATCTTTATCTTCAGTGCATGTCTGATCATGCCAGGAAATATATAATGAATCGGATATTATGAATAATATTTGTTAAGAAAAACTCATTAATTAATGTATTTTTTATTGATAAGTGTTAATTGGGAAACTCTGAGGCATACTTTGAAGTCATTGCTCAGGAGTTAAGGCTAACTTGAATCTACCTAGGGCCAACAGCAATTTCATGATCAAGTTTTTATTGTTGTTAGTGTAGGCCTGATGGTCAGGGGTAATCTCAAAGTGGTACTCAACTTATAGCGTGGATTGTTTTCAGTGCTGTCATGTTTTGATCCAGTGAGTGATCTAGGTATCTAACACGATAATATCTCCTCCAATGGATGTCTCGCTTCATATTGTGTGTTTAATCTGGAAGGGCATTAGCTTGAGATATTTCGCCATAGTGTTGGTATGTGTTGGCTTAAACTGGGTACCCGAGTTTCCTCAGATATGGACCGCAGATGCAGCGACCAATCTTTCATCGTACGTTATCCGTCGTTTCGTCTCAGCGCAGCAGCATGTTTTTGCGTTGGATCCTATTGGCGGTGTTTTGGCTGGTTTCATTAGCCTTGACATGGTGGATGGCTAGCCATTCGGTCGTACCGCATCTGGCTGAGACCGAAGCACAGCTGCGCCAATCACACCAGACTCAAGCTTCTCAGGCGCACCAGATCCAAAGATTGCAGCAGCGTCAGATCAATCTCGAGATATCAGATCAGATCAGCCGTGCAGCGAATGTTGATGTCCAATCGTTGCTTACAGAACGGGACGAACAAATTGCTGCATTGCGTGCTGATGTGGCGTTTTACGAGCGGCTTGTTGGTGCCACTGCGCAGCGCAAGGGCCTGAATACACATTCGATTGAATTTATGCGCAAGCCCAGCGGGGTTTGGGTTTATAATGTAGTGCTGACACAGAATCTCAATCGTGGTGCAATAAGCCAGGGTCAGTTGCGCTTCTCGGTAGAGGGCGTGCGTGCGGGTAAACTGACCACGGTAAGCTGGAACGATTTGCATCAGAAAACCGATGTCCCGGGACAATCTTATTCATTCCGTTACTTCCAGCAGTTGCAGGGCAGTGTGATGTTGCCTCTGGATTTCACGCCACAGCGTGTAAAAATATCGCTTATTGGCCAAGGAATGTCTGTTACACAAACTTTCAATTGGAAGCTTGCCGCTAGCAGCATTGGAGAATAGTATGTTTAGAAGTAAGTCCAACCGTAGTGATCGTAATGTCGTCGATACTTTGATTGGGCCGCAGGTAGTGATCAATGGCGATATCAGCTTCAGCGGTGTGTTATATGTGGAAGGGCATATCTTTGGTAAGGTAATTGCCGAGGAGGGTGTATCGGCAACATTGGTCGTTGCTGAGCAGGGTCGGATTGATGGTGAAGTGCGCGCGCCGGTGATTGTGATCAACGGTAAGCTTGACGGCGATGTGTATGCGGCTGACCGAGTCGAGCTTGCTGCTAACGCATGTGTGCATGGCAATGTGCATTACCAAGTTGTAGAGATGCGTGTTGGTGCGCAGTTGACTGGCCGCCTGATACATACTAACAATCAGGCGGCGTTGCCACCTCCAGATGAATCGTTGCCAACGCTGCAATTGGAGACCTCTGTTGCTGGTGCTTGATTCGCTATTCCTCTGACCTCATGTTGCCCATATATGATTACGCTCGTTTCTCTGCCCACCGCACCGTCAGTGCCCGACTATCAGTCGCTGGAGCGTCCGTTGAATTTCACTATGGCCGCTGCAGCCAAAGTGCGTGAACTGATCCAGGAAGAGAACAACGCTGATTTGGCCTTGCGTGTTTACATTGAGGGTGGGGGGTGTTCTGGCTTCCAGTACGGTTTTGAGTTTGACGAGAACCGTGTTGATGATGATTTAGTGTTGGAGACAGATGGTGTTGTGTTGCTGGTTGATCCGCTCAGCCTGCAGTATCTATTAGGCGCAGAGGTCGACTACACTGAGAGCCTCACTGGTGCCAAGTTTGTGATTCGCAATCCCAATGCTAAGACCACTTGTGGTTGTGGTAGCAGTTTCAGTGTTTAAATTGTGTGGCTATTTTGTTCAGAGGTGCTTTGCCGCCTATTTTCATCCTAAGCGCCCTATATGTTGAATAGCTGTTGAGGATCGTATTAGCTCGTTGTCCGAGTATGGCTGGGATCATGGTTTGTTTTTTTGTTGCAGCTAGGACTTAATGTACATGCTGATCAAGACGGCGCCTCCATCAATACACAATGTTGGTAACTACTACTAGGGTATGGTGCCAACTCCGGCAGGCAGGCTTGCCGCCCTTCTTCACGGGTGGATACTGCGTTTGCATTAAATTCTTCTCCCTGAAGCCGTACAGCCACCTTTGGGGATACTTCTGCAGGTGAATGGTGTCGCGTTTGTGCTTGATGCATCCATCAATTTGCCTCATTCATTTCCGTTGATATGTTTGGCATAACGTTGGAATGTCAATTGAATTTTGATGAGCTGATTGATGCGTTGAAGGAGATTACGTTCTTCTCAGCGACATCATTTGGTAACTCATGTCATCCAGAATCATTCATAAGGATGCGGTATAGCCCACTATCTCGTATTTCTGAAAGATCATCATTGCATGCTTTGACGATGTCCTAACTTCATTGCTACTCATCTACAAACACCCTGCTCATCTCTGTGATCATGCTCTTTCTGCTGTCGTCCCTTGCTGCCCAGGCTGACACGGTGCTTACCTCTGTTGCTGCTGACGTGCAGCAGCTTGGTGTAGTTTCGGTCATCGGACGGTGAGAAACCCGCCAGATGCAACCTATCATCCGGTAGGACTGACCAATATTGCCTGCAGGTACTCGCATTCAAAAATTGCTAGGATGCATGCCGGGTGTAAACGTTCAGTCCAACGACGCATTCGGCGCTCATGAAGAATCGCAGAAGATCACGTTACGTAGTTTCAACGGTACATGCTTGGGTTACACATTCGACGGTTTGCCTTTTGGGGACAATGTTTATGGTAACTACAACGGTTTGAACATCAGGCGCGCGTTGATTTCTAGAAACTTCGCCAGCGTGGAGTTGACTTTTGGTATTGGTAGCCTGGGCACTGCTTCGACCAGCAATCTGGGCGGCACTATTCAGTATTACTCCGGCGATCCTGCTCGGGAATTTGGTGGTCGTGTCGCTCATACCCTGGGTTCAGACACCAATCGTTGGTGAGCACAATGGCTTTTCCGCCTCTTTGTCCGGCATCGACGTTACTGCCGACATGTGAGCTAGGCCGTATTCGCCAACCACGACGCGCTAGTTCAATAGCAAAGCGGCATATCAGTTCGATAGTGACAAGCTCACTGCATGTATGAATATCTCACGGGACCTATGCTTATTTGTCCAAGAGCGGTTTGGAACGCGGTTTGGATTGGAATTCGAACTTGTACGCACCTGACTGGAACCGTGCATTAGCCGCGGCGTATTGCGGGAAAACAACTGACGACGCCAGTCGTTGTGCCTATAGTGACGGTGTTGATTGTGAACACAATCAGCACCGCGTCGAGCGCAATTTCTATTGGATCGATCACCCAATAAACGATGATCTCTTTACTCAGCAACCCAGATTGCCCTCTGTTCTCGCAGGACTATGTCATCATCACCAAACAAGCCTATGTCCAGGGTAACTTCAGGTTGCTGGATGAGCGTTTGAACTTGGATGTAGGCGTTAAAAGTCCCTACACCAAGATGACCGTGCGAGAGACCCCGTGGATTCCTGTGGAGTCACTGATGGCAAATGGGGAGTTGAAGGCCGGTCAGCCGTTTCTACCACAAGTTGGTTTGAGCTACCGCTATGACTTGCTTTTACAACGTTCGCTCGGTGACCAGCCGCGGTACTGAGCTGACCTTCTTGTGGAAACTTAGCGAACATCTGCAATTGCAATGGTACAGCTCCGCTTTTTTCAACCGCTCGACTTACGATGACGACTACGTGCAGAGCGATTTAGTAGTACCGACTTCGGGTAAAACCACGGTAGACGTACTTCAACGTATCTTGGTTAGTGAGATTGCGTGGACATGAAGTGGCTGGAATGCAAATCTCCGTGCTAAATGCACTGGCCAGTGCGGTGGCTTCTCCACCTTCGAAGCTGATGTTGGTTACAACCTCGGTCAGATTGCCTTGTTGCAGCCGACCAAACTCAGCTTCAACGTGACTCCCCTGCCCAACAAGCGCTACGCCGCAGACCTGAGCAATTTCACCAACAGCGATCTGCAGGGCAGGGTGATGGCCTGCTACCCCAGATGTTTCTGACATTGGACGGGAAGTTTTAATGTGAAACTCAGTTTTGTTCGCATTCCAGAACACCTGTCCTTGCTCCTACGTGCATTCGAAGCAATGTGAGGAAAGGGAATGACCGTCCCCATTCAAAATGGGGCTGATACTGCAGATGCACGTAAAAACCTTCTTCCAAATGGGTACTGGAAACCAGCCTACTCTGAAGTCCCAATAGAACCTGAGAGTGATGCTATGACGATACAACGCCTGCTGATATGCATGATCTTGCTCGGACTGCACGTGCCAGTTTTGGCCGAAGCTCCGTTGATGTCCAAGCCTCAGGTGTTCGCTCACCGCGGTGCCAGCGCATTGCGGCCTGAGCACACACTGGCGTCCTATGTTAAGGCGATCGCGGATGGTGCCGATTTTGTCCAACCTGATCTTGTTTCGAGTAAGGATGGTGTGCTGGTGGTACGTGACGAGAATGAGATAGGCGATACCACGGATGTTGCTGCGCATCTAGAGTTTGCTGCACGCGAGAAGGTGAAGACGATTGACGGTAAGCGTGGGCACGGTTGGTTTACTGAGGACTTTACCTTGGCCGAGCTGAGGACACTGCGCGCGTGTGAACCTCTGCTGCAGTGACGCGGCACGCACTGGGATGGTCAATTCCAGATCGTCATGCTGTATGAGATCATTGATGTTGTTGCCGCACAGGCAGCTATGCTCGGACGCACGATCGGTATCATCTCGGAAATCAAACATTCGAGCTATTTCCGAAGCTTGGGACTGGCGATGGAAGACCAAGGTGTTGGCTGCACTCCGATCGCACGCATACACCCGTACCGTGCCGGTGGTGATTCAGTCATTTGAGAGCAGTCATTTGCGCTATCTACGCGGGCGGATTGGACACAATAGCAACATCCTTTTGCTGCAGTTGCTTGACAAGCTGGATATGGCGCTACCTGACCTGGCAGAGCCGGACAAAGGGCGTCGTTACCGCGATTTGCTCACCCCAGCCGGGTTCCGTGAGGTGGCCCATTATGCGGACGTCATTGGCCCTGAAGTGCGGATGGTTGTGGCACGTGATGCGAATAACCGGTTGGCCCAGCCGACGGGACTTGTGCAGGCTGCGCATGCAGCCGGGTTACAAGTGCATGTAGATACGTTCCGTCCGGAGAATAGCTTTCTCCCATCCGATCTGAGCGATGGTGGTGCTTTAAATCAGCGTAATGAGGCTGAGGCGATTGCCGAGATACGACGCTATCTCGACCGCAGGTGTCTATGCCTGCTTCACGGACGATCCGGCATTGGGGCGGCGTGCGGTGGATGGACGGTAGCAGCAATGCGCTGCGTGCGTGAGGCGGATTTATGTTGAACGGGAGTGGCTTGCGAGTGTGTGCGCCATCTGATCGGATGACCGACATGAGATACCAGTTCAACGACTATTCTGGAGAGTGGCAGTGTGATCTCTTCCTCCAGTGGAGGAGATGAAGTTGTAGCGCAGGCCGCGATCGAACGTGCTTAGTATGAAAGCAGCAACCATGTCACCTGGACAGTGTCACACTGTGTTCCAGTACGCTCCAATAGCGATCATTCTATTGACCGTTCAGTCAATACCAGTGTCATGCAGTCACCCATCATCATCATGCCGTAAGCGATCGATTGGGCAACGAAGTCGCAGTGCGCTTGTGCAGTAGTCCGAGGATGAACCTCAAAGTCGTGAGAATATCCCTTGTGTTGTGGGAATGATGGCTGGGTGCATCAAGTCACCACGCAGCCAAGCTAGTCGTCCAGGGATTGCAGCGTGGCAAGCACCGCCGTGTGTGGATGTCTGCTACAGCCAAGTAGGCTGAGGGTCAGTAACACCGCTGTATTGGTGCCCAGATGTTGCAATGCACGGTGTGGCAACGATGTAGTGGGTGGTTTGCTCCGGTTGGTGTTTTCCAGCGGTGATATTCGTTAGTTCATGTGTTTGTATTGCAGGCGTACTGACTGAAGAAGATGGCTTGCTATCTGTTTACGTCCCCGGTTGTTTAGAGACTGCTTGTTGTGCGAACAAGTCAGAAGGGTGAGTACGTTGCTGAGTGATGCAGTACGGAAGCATGTCAAAGGAGGCGTGTTTGCCCAGATAGACGACTTGTGTCCAATGATCGTCAGTTACCGCTGCTGCTTTCGGGCGATGTGATCGATGGTCCGCGCAGAGCTTCGATGGTACGACGTGCCGATGGAATTCGGTTCCTGGCACATCGTGTACAGGCGTTTTCCCAGATGACATGCAACAATGTTGGGCCGCGTTTCGCCTTTAGGATGGTTGGCCAGAGAGAAGTCCAACATATGCTGATCAATTGAACGATCGTGCGTGCGCATCAGCGCATATAGCGTGTGCCTCAAAAACAGCAGGCCACAAGCATTCAGACGTTTCCGATGTGGTTGCAGTCCAAGGCTGTCTCTTGGTGGTGAATGTTTTGGACAAATCCTTGCTGTGGATTGTTACTTCAGGACTAGTCCAGGACATCTGCTCATACAAAGGAAAATGCGGTATCAGTGCTGCTTCAGTCGTATCAAGGATGTTCGTCCAGCTTTCACGCGAGACGAAAAATGCGTCAAGGCGATTTTGGGTGTGTCTCACTTGCGTGTGCGTTTGGAGCATGGGTGAAAATGCAAACACAGCCTAGTAGCACAACACCGCGTTTCGTTCGAAGTTGCATGTCTCCAGCACGTGTGACTGATGATGATGTTTGCTTTGTTGGGGGCAGACTGGAGAGAGCAGTATCGATCATGCCTAAGATTGTCCGATCGAAACATTGGCTTGGTTGCCAAGGGGGGTGGCCATACGGCTGAAACGCCCCGTTGACCGGAGCTGAGATCAGCGTTGTGTCGGCTTAGGCGGGTGTATCAAGCTCAGTGCGATAGTCATGGCTAGGATCGCTATGACTATCCCAAGCGAGCCCAGCACTGGAATCTTGTACAGGTCGATGATCACCATCTTGATACCGATAAACATTAGGATCACTGCTAACCCGTACGGTAATAGGTGGAAGCGATCGGCCATCCCAGCTAACAGGAAGAACATGGCACGCAGGCCCAACACGGCGAACACATTGGAGGTGAGCACAATGAATGGATCGGTGGTGATCGCGAAGATGGCCGGAATGCTGTCCACGGCGAAGATCACGTCGATCACTGCGATCAGCATCATGACTACGAACAATGGCGTGAACCAGCGTTTGCCGTCACGCATCACGCTCAGCGCATTGCCCGCATATTCCGGATGCAGGCGCAGGTGGCTGCGCATCCAGCGCAGTGCAGGATTGGTTTCCAGGTCCGGTTCTTTGCCGGCGGAAAACCACATTTTTATCCCGGTCAGCAGCAGAAATAGGCCGAACATGTACAACAGCCAGTGAAACTGAGTCAGCAGCAGCGAGCCTGCAAAAATCATCAGTGCACGCAGCACGATTGCGCCGAGCACACCGATGATCAGCACACGTTGGCGTTGTTCCTCCGGGACAGCGAAATAGGTCATTACCATCAAAAACACGAAAATATTGTCGACCGCTAGTGACTTCTCGACCAAATAGCCGGTGAGGAACTCAAGGCCAATTCGGTTGGCGATGGTTGGACCGGCAGTGCCTTGCAAGTACCACCACAGTCCGACATTGAACAGCAGTGCGAGCAACACCCAGCCGATGCTCCACCAAGTGGCTTCCTTGAAAGTGACTTTGTGTGCTCCGCCGTGGCGCATCAGAATCAGATCGACCAACAGAGCGGCGATCACAATGACTGCGAATCCGCTCCACAACCAGAGGTTGCCAATGGTTTGCATATAAGTGTCCGGTGAAATGAAAAAGGTCTTGAAGTCGCTAGGGCGCAGGACTTATATACAGGAGCTCGTTGTACTCCGGGTGCAGAGCTTCGCCTGCGCGGCGAAGCTCTTGCTCGCAGCTGGCTCGGCCAACTGCCGCTGCACTGGGGCCGTCGCTGATGGCAGGGGCCCGTACTGACGGTGACAACGTGTAGGAGCTACTCCCCTTCTAACCGCGATTCTGCGGGTCGAGCACAAGCACGTCAACCGAGCGGAATAACTACAATACGCCAATGTCTACTGATCTCCCTGTTATCCGTCTCAAGAATGCCTGGCGTTCCAGCCATCCGTGGCTCTTCCAAAAGCTGCTGGAAAAGCCTTCCGTCCGTCTGAAACCCGGCAGTATCGTCGACGTGGTCGGTGTTGATGGGGAATGGATTGGGCGTGGTTTCTACAATGGCCATTCGCGCATTGCGGTACGTATTTTGGAAACCCGTCAGGATGTGGTGGTAGATGAAGCCTGGTTCGTGCATAGGATTGCCGAGGCCGTTGGGCTACGCCGCGAGGTGCTGCAGCTAGAAGCGGTGTCCGATGCTTGGCGTGTGGTACACAGCGAGGGTGACGGTCTGTCCGGTTTAGTCGTGGACCGTTATGGTGACTTGTTGGTCGTGCAATTCTTCGCGGCTGGTATGTTCCGTCATCGGGAGTGGATCTACACAGCGTTACGCCAGCAGTTCCCAGGGGCCCACTTCCACAGCTTCGCTGACGAACACGTCCAGAAGCAGGAGAGCTTCGATCTTCACCACACTATTGATACTGAATCGGTGGTCATCACCGAGCATGGCGTGAAGTTCCGTGTTGACCCGATTGGTGCACATAAGACCGGCTTTTTTGCGGACCAGCGTGAAAACCGTCAGTGGTTGAGCCAGCATGTTGCAGGAAAGACGGTCTTGGACCTGTGCTGCAATACCGGAGGATTTGCGGTCTATGCTGCTTTACGCGGTGCTGCGGATGTAGTGGCGGTGGACATCGACCAGGACGTGATTCAGATCGCCAAGGGCAATGCTAGGCTCAACGGGGTCTGCCCGAAATTTTTGCAGGCCGACATCTTTCCGTACCTGCGTGATGCGGCGGTACGTGGAGACCAATACGACGTGGTGATCCTCGATCCAGCCAAGATGACTCGCGACCGTGATCAGATCATCAACGCACTGAAGAAATATCTGGACATGAATAAGTTGGCGCTGGGCGTGGTCAAAACGGGCGGCCTGTTTGCCACGTTTTCCTGCACTGGCTTGATTAGCGAAGAGCAGTTCTTGGACATGCTGCGCCGCGCGGCATTCTATTCCGGCCGTACCATCCAAATTCTCAAAGTGGCTGGCGCTGGTCCGGATCACCCGTTCATGGCGCATGTACAGGAATCGCGTTACCTCAAGGCGGTGTTCTGCCGCGTTCTGGATTGAAGAGCAACTCGAAAGGTTTTTCTGTGAAGATATTTCCTCCGGAAGCAGCACCAGCCAAGCCAGTATCATCCACAGCGCTTGCAGCTTCCTTCTTGCTTAGCGTCATGACGTCCACCATGAAGGAATCTAGGCGATTCGGCAGTACGCCCATACCCACCAACATCTTCAACCCTCGTGTGAGCGGCAGTGCTTGCATCCAGAAGGTGATGTGCTCATCCTGGTGAATGTTTGGTCACTGAGGCGTGTCGGCGCTTGCAGCTTTCGATAGGCGGCTGGCGTGGCGGCCATAGACCAGGTACAGGCACAGTCCCAGCACGTTCCAGAGCAGAAAAAGCGACCGGGTCATGTTCGGCAGACTCCAGAACAGGTACAAACAGCCAGCGATTGCGACGGGCCCGACGACCCAAGCCAGCGGTGTACGGAATGTGCGGGTGCGCTGTGGTTCACGTACCCGCAGCACAAGCATGCATGAAGCCACTGCGATGAACGCGGCCAGCGTGCCCGCGTTAGCCAGCGCGGCGATTTCGTCCAGACGCACCAGCCCTGCCAGCGTTGCCACGAGTGATGCGGTGAACAGCGTCGTTGCTATCGGCGTTCCTGTACGTGCATTCACTGTGGACAGTCCGTGTGGGAGCAACCCGTCGCGAGACATCACGAACAAGATGCGGCTTTGCCCGTATAAAAAGGCCAGCAGCACCGTTGGTAAGGCGATGATCGCAGCCGCTCCGATGAACTTGGCGGTGTTGCCCTGGTCAAGTTGCCGCAGGATCAGCGCCAATGGTTCAGGACTGGGGCCAAACACGGTGTAGTGCATTGCGCCGACTGCAGCCAGTGCGACTAATACGTAAATCAAAGTACAGCCGATCATCGAGCCGACGATGCCGATTGACAGGTCGCGGCTTGGGTTCTTGGTTTCCTCGGCTGCCGTGGAGATCGCGTCGAAACCATAGAAGGCAAAAAAAATGATGGCTGCAGCGGCCATGACCCCGCGTTCTACCCCTCCGGCGTCGCTTGACTTGGAAAAGCCATAGGGCATGAACGGTTGCAGATTGGCCGTATCGAAATGGGGTAGCGCGATCACGACGAACACAGCGAGCGCAATAATCTTCACCACCACCAGAACCGCGTTGAGTGTGGTGCTTTCTTTTGTGCCGACGATGAGCAGTCCAGCCACAATACAGGTGATCATCACCGCTGGAAGATTGATGATGCCGCCGGCATATGGTCCGGCGGTGAGCGCGAGTGGCATGTCGATGCCTATGCCCTTGAGGAAGCCAGTCAGGTAACCGGACCATCCCACGGCCACCGTGCTGACCACCAGTGAGTATTCCAATATGAGGCTCCACCCCACTACCCAGGCGATTCCTTCCCCGAGAGCCACATAGCTGTAGGTATAGGTGCTCCCTGCGGCTGGCATCATGGTTGCCATCTCGGCATATGCCAGTGCTGCGCAGGCGCAGATGATGCCAGCGATGACGAACGAGAGAAGTACGGCTGGCCCGGCTTTTTCGGCGCCTACCCCGATCAAGGTGTAGATGCCAGTGCCAACGATCGCACCAATGCCCAGTGCGATCAGATGTGGCCAGCTCAGTGTAGGGATCAGTCGCCGCCCTGCTTCATGCACGGTGATCAGATCGATGGGCTTGCGCTGTAGAAACGATGGCAACAATGACATGACGCGCCTCAGTGACTCTGTGAGTGAAGAGAAGCACACGCATCTGACGCATGTGGTGTCATCAAGTGTCTCATTAAATAAGGGTGAATCAGTTCAGCCTCAGCCTGTGAGTCCTGTTGCAAGCGTGGATGGTCACGATTCAATGCCCTTCTTGTCTCAGAACTTTGAATGAGTGGTTGTCCGCCCATCACGTTCTGATATCAACCCCTGAGTTGGGTCAGGGACAACGTGATTGTGTGAGGGTGAAGCGTGGATGCAATGACAGTCAACACGTTTCTTGTTTGCATGGAGGAGGGTGTGACTGCCCGTATGGAGTGCTTCAACATTGCTTGCCACATGGGCGATTGGGGGAGGGATGGACTCTTTGCATCAATCCTCTTGACGTACTTTGCGTGTTGGGCCTATTGTGCGCGGCATTTAAAATTCTCCGACGGCACTACTTCTAGTCTAGTCGATCTCGGTGCAGTGCCTGAGCCGACGGACTGCTTGATTCCACGTTGATGACGTCTGTTCCGGACCGAGGCTCCACGGACGGCGCAAGCAGCGGTTTCTCTTTTTCATTTTGCCTGTACTGATCGCTGGATCTCCTAAAGAAGCAAAGGTCTTGCCGATGTTGTTTTCGTCCTCGAAGATCGCGGATGTCACTCAAACTTCATACGCTATTGCGGCTGCTTTGAGGTGTTGTATCGGTTGCCGTACTTTGGGTTGAGGCTGCCTGCGTGCCGTTCTTCCCGTCCATGGAAATCAGGAGGTTCCGCATGGTGTTTGTTTCTCGAGACCGCCCTGTTCATCCTGCCGTAGCTTCGTTGCTGCGTGCGCAGTTGCTACCCAACGTCTATGACCTGGTGGCGCTGGCGTTGATGTTGGCCCTGGGGATTGCTCTAGTCCAGGGTGCCGAAGGCGCGCGCGCGCCGCTGAGCGCGTTGCCCATGGAAGCGGTGTCGTTGGATCCAGCACACCTGCCTGAGTATGGTTTGCGCACCACATTGCGCATGTTTGCAGCGATGGCGGCCTCACTGGTGTTTACCTTTGTGGTTGCAACGTTGGCCGCCAAGAGTCAGCGTGCTGAACGGATGATTGTGCCAGCCTTGGATGTGTTGCAGTCGGTGCCGGTGTTGGGGTTTCTGACATTTACCGTGACGTTCTTTCTCGGGCTATTTCCGGGCAGCCAACTGGGTGCCGAGTGTGCCTCGGTATTCGCGTTGTTTACCAGTCAGGCATGGAATATGGCGTTCTCGTTCTACCAGTCACTGCGCACCGTGCCACGCGATTTGCAGGAGGTCAGTCTTGGCTTTGGCTTCTCTGCCTGGTTGCGTTTCTGGAGGTTGGAGGTGCCGTTCGCGATGCCTGGGCTCATTTGGAACATGATGATGTCGATGTCGGGTGGTTGGTTCTTCGTGGTGGCGTCCGAAGCGATCACGGTGGGCGACACCACGGTGACGCTTCCAGGCATCGGTTCCTATTTAGCATTGGCGATCGCACACCAGCACTTTGGTGCAGTCGCTTGGGCGGTGGCGGCGATGGCGTTGCTCATCTTGCTTTACGACCAATTGCTATTTCGCCCGATTGTGGTTTGGGCCGATAAGTTTCGGGTTGAGCTGACGGCCGGTCGTCAGGTGCCAAGATCCTGGGTTTATGATCTGATTTGCCGTACCAGGCTGTTGAAGTGCCTGGCTGCACCCCTCACTCGGCTTTGGCAGCGTGTGCTGATGCTACGTTGGACGAAGCGCAATGGGGTGCCAGTGGTGTATGCGTCACCTCGGGTCGGTGGCGTGCGTACTGATCGATTGTGGTGTGTGGTCGTATTTGCTGTGGCCGCCGCTTGCATCTTTTTTGTATTCGATGAGATACGGCGTACCCTGGGTTGGGCTGATCTTGCGGCGGCATTGGGTGGCGGTTTAGCAACCTTGTTGAGAGTGGTCGTGTTGATCGCGTTGGCCTCGCTGATTTGGGTGCCGATTGGGGTGTGGATTGGATTGCGTCCGGTGCTCGCACAGCGGGTCCAGCCGCTGGTACAGTTTCTGGCGGCCTTTCCGGCCAACGTACTGTTCCCATTTGCGGTGGTCGCGATTGTGACCATGGGAGCGAATCCGAACATTTGGCTGTCGCCGCTGATGGTACTGGGCACCCAGTGGTACATCTTGTTCAACGTGATTGCTGGAGCGAGCGCGTTCCCGACCGACCTGCGTGAGGCTGCTCAGGTGTACCGGCTGCGTTCGTGGACTTGGTGGCGCCGGGTGATGTTGCCTGGGATCTTTCCTTATTACTTGACCGGGGCGCTGACGGCCTCAGGTGGGTCTTGGAACGCCAGTATCGTCGCCGAACTGGTTAGTTGGGGAGACCAGCATGTGAAAGCCTATGGTCTGGGTGCTTACATCGCAAGTGCAACGGCGGCTGGCGACTACCCACGCGTGCTCCTCGGCGTTGTGGTGATGTCGTTGTTCGTCACCGTTTTCAACCGCGTGTTGTGGCGTCGTTTGTTTGTCTTTGCGGAGCGCCGCCTGCGCTTGGATTGACTCTTTTTCTGCTTTCGACTGGAGTTCATCAATGAACTTGTCTGACACCCCTCAGAACAGCCCCCTGGTTAGCGTGCGCGGGGTTTGTAAGACTTACGACAAAGGCGCCGCCGCGTCGTTAGTGGTGTTAGAGAATGTCGACCTGAGCTTGCATTCGGGTGAAATTGTGGGTTTGCTTGGACGATCCGGTTCAGGTAAATCCACCTTGTTGCGAGCGATTGCTGGGCTGTTGCAGCCTACGACGGGTGAGATCGTCTACCGCGACGGTGGGCTGGATGGATTGGCGATGGTATTTCAGAGTTTTGCGTTGTTTCCATGGCTGACGGTACAGCAGAACGTGGAAGTGGGTCTTGAGGCACGCGGTGTGTTGCCGGAGGAGCGGCGCCGGCGTGCGTTGGCGGCGATTGACTTGATTGGCATGGACGGCTACGAAAACGCCTATCCGAAGGAGTTATCCGGTGGCATGCGTCAGCGTGTGGGCTTGGCGCGTGCATTGGTCGTGCATCCTAAAGTGTTGCTGATGGACGAGCCGTTCTCGGCGTTGGACGTACTGACTGCCGAGACGTTGCGTACTGATTTGCTCGACTTGTGGAGCGAGGGACGGATGCCGATTGAGTCGATCCTGATGGTGACCCATAACATCGAGGAGGCGGTGTTGATGTGTGACCGCATTATGATCTTCGGTTCCAATCCGGGGCGGGTGATTGGCGAGATTGCAGTGACTCTGCCACAGCCGCGTAACCGTCTGGATCCAGCGTTCCGTGTCCTGGTGGAGGACATCTATGCGCGTATGACAGTGCGTTCGTCCGCGCCCGCGCGTGAAGGCCATTTCCCAGGGACTGGTATCGGCATGGTGTTGCCGCAGGTGTCGTCGAACTTGTTAGCCGGTCTACTCGAAACAGTGGCAGCCGAGCCCTATCACGGTCAAGCCGACTTGCCGCCATTGGCGGCCAGTTTGCAATTGGAAATCGATGATTTGTTTCCGATCGCTGAGACTTTGCAGTTGCTGCGCTTCGCCGAGTTTGAGTCCGGTGATCTACGTCTGACTGTGGCTGGGCAACGTTTTGTTGACGGTACCACCGATGAGCGCAAGCGGTTGTTCTGTCAGCAGTTGGCGACTTATGTGCCACTTGCGGCTCACATTCGCCGTGTCCTTGATGACCGTGTCAGTCATCGAGCACCGTTGAGCCGTTTTACCGATGAGCTGGAGGATTACATGTCTGAAGGCAGTGCTACGCAGACGCTGAAGGCCGTGATCAGTTGGTCGCGTTATGCCGAATACTTTGCTTACGATGAGCAAGCAGGGTTGCTCACCCTGGAAAATCCGAGTTGAACCGAGAGAAGGTGCGGTAGTTGTAGGCGCACGTTCACCGCAATCTGTGCGTTGAGTGAGCCCGGCATCATGTGATGCATGATGTTCTGCTTGCTGTCAGAGAGTCGCCGCTAGCGTACACGCCATGTGATCTTGATGTGGCGCTACATATTGAGTGTATTGGATGCCGGTCGTTGATTGTGTCGCAGCAGATTCTGGTTACACCATGTCTTGGCTTGGATCGCTGTGATTGGTCCAGAAACCATCTGTTGAACCGGAGGAGGATGGTGCAGTCACGAGTACTTCACAGATGGAGCACTTGCTAGCTGATCGCTCCGGGACGCTGCGCTCTGTCGTCTTATGGTGAAACGACGCAGAGGTATACCGTTACACTGCCCACATGCAACCCGATTTTCTGATTCTTGGATGCCTTCTTTGTATTGTCCTGGTGCTGCAGATCTTTGTTTTGCTGCGGAGAACCGACCATGCTGCGCTCGATCATGTGTTGCGGGAGGAACAGCGCGTTGGTCGTGCTGAACTGCGTGAGCAGCTTGAGGCCCTGGATCGGCAACAGGAGGTGCGGCTGGCGAGTTTCGCACGTTCTCTCACGGACCTGTCCGCCCGTATCGATCAACGCCTGGATCAGTTGTGTGCCGCACTTGGTGACGACGCCCGTAAGGCGCGTCAAGAGGTTGGTGAGGGTCAGCAACGTTTTGCGGATGCGCTTGGCCAGCGCCTGACGGAGCTGACACAGCGCAACGCGCAGTCTATCAATGAGATGCGTACCACTTTAGAGCAGCAACTGGGTGTGCTGCGAGCTGACAATGCGCAGCAGCTCGAGCAGATACGCGTCATGGTTGATGAGAAGCTCCAGACGACTCTGAATACCCGCCTGGATTCATCGTTCAAGTTGGTTTCTGAGCGCCTGGAACAGGTGCAGCGTGGTCTTGGCGAGATGCAGCAATTGGCGACGGGTGTGGGTGATCTCAAGCGTGTGTTGACGAGCGTTAAGAGCCGTGGCACCTGGGGTGAGGTTCAGCTGGACAACATCCTCGAACAAACGCTCACTCAGGAGCAATACGCGCGTGGTGTGCGTGTGTGTCCGGATGCCAAAGAAATCGTCGATTTTGCAGTGCGCTTGCCCGGGCGTGGTCAATACGAAGCCCCGGTATGGTTGCCGGTCGATGTTAAATTCCCGCGCGAAGATTACGAACGTTTGCTCGATGCTCAGGAGCAGGGGGATCAGGAATTGGTGCGTACGATGGGGATGCAATTGGAGCGTGCGATTAAGATCCAGGCGAAGTCGATTCGTGAAAAGTACATCGTTCCACCGCACACCACCGATTTCGCGGTGATGTTCCTGCCCACCGAGGGGTTGTACGCTGAAACGATCCGCCGTCCTGGTTTGACCGATCTGTTACAACGTGAGCATCGTGTCGTGGTGGCTGGTCCGACCACGGTGACAGCGCTTCTCAACAGCTTGCAAATGGGGTTTCGCACGCTGGCGATTGAGCAGCGCTCTAGTGAGGTGTGGCGCTTACTGGGGGCGGTGAAAAGCGAGTTCGGAAAATTTGCTGGAATCCTTGAGAAAGCCGAAAAGCAAATCAGCACGGTTGGCAAGAGTCTGGGCGAGGCTGGTCGTAAGACCCGTACCATCGAGCGCCGCCTGCAGGGTGTGGAGTCGTTGTCACATGAGCAGACCCAGGTGCTGTTCGATGGCTTGGATGTGGACGAGGGTGAAAGCGACGCTGGCTCGGATGCTCCGTTCTGAATTTGTTTTCCAGTGTGGGCTGTCATGCTGCGCTTGGCGATGGTTTCGCGTGATGCTGTTGCCGGTCCTATCCATACGACATCTCATCTGACTTATTGCCATGCAACTGGCGGTCAGCTTGCGGTTCTTGGTGACGACACTGGCAAACGGTGATTGGTCTGCAACGTTGCTTCGAAGTGCGGTTTGATCTCGGAATACGGAGGTCCGTAAGCCTTGTATGGTGAAATGCGTGCGGTTGGCTTGAAGGTGCTCGGTTTCCGATTTAATGACTTTTATGAGCCGAGCAGCGAAGAAAATGAAATAGTTTTTCCGCTTGAATGACGATGTCACCTTTGCGATGTGCGAGAAAATGACTGTGGCTGGTAAGAAAACACATGCGTTGTGCAGTGTCACGATCCTGCTCTAGCCAGCCACTGGTGGAGGGAGCCGATACGCCAACATCTGGTTGCTTTGGGTGTCGCACGGCATCTGGCTGCCAAGGGTGTTGTGAAACTTAGAGAAATTCCCGATCAGTAAGGACGTTCAGGTGATCGGTCGCTATGCTCCGGATGTTTTGCCGATTCAGCTGCGTTTGCAAAGCGTAATCGACGTTGTGCTTTGCTGATGATCAGCAGGTTGACGGTGGACTCACCGCTTTTTGCTCGCAGTGGCTACCCTGCTTGATCAAGCTTGATCAGTCGCTGTGTTACAACCAGCATCTTGAGTTGTTAGGGTGTTGGGTGCGGTGCTCAGTGGCTCAAGCGTGGGATTGGCATCGCATCTGCCGGTACCGTGGAGTTGTATTCGTCGCGTAGGTAGTCGGGTAGTTCATGATTGTCTTGATGGTGCCTGCGCAGGGCACGTTGGATCTGGTAATTGCGGCGTTGCAACCAGGCATCGCGTGTTAGCGCGTACTCGTCTACGGCGTCGTCACGTATGCTGTCAAACGATAACAGCCGAGCACGGGTGTCCACGAGTTGCAAGCCTTGTAGGCCGTAGTGCCACGTGTTGTTATCGATCCGCCGCAATAGCGACAGTGGAAGGTCACCCGCCAAGCCGAAGGTGTCACGCACTGTGCGCGGTCCAAACAGCGGTAGTTCGAAGTAACGTGAGTTGTGCCAGCCCCACACTGCCAAAGTTTGCCCAAAGTTCTCGTTGCGGCGCGGAATTTTAGCGGCGCTGGCTGGATCAAGGACGCCACCCAGCCCTAGAGTGGAGTTCAGCAGAAACCGGCCCAGTGTCTGTAATGCGTAGACCGGGTGGTTTTGCAGCACTTGGTTGACCATGGTCAGTGGTGAGCTAAGGTTGTCGAAAAAGTTGGTCACACCCCGTTGCGCGTTGTTCGGCACTACACGTACGTAGGCGTTAGCTAGTGGCCGCGCGATATCACGGTCTACGACCATGTTGAATTGGTGCATGGCGCGGTTGTAGCGTTCCCAAGGATCGTAGGTAGCGTAAGTGTCGGTTGGGTTGCTCACGCTTGCATTGGAATGACCGACAGACGGTGAAACGGCTCCGTAAAGTGCGGCGTAGTCTTCTTCAGCTTGGGTCGGTGTATTTTCTGGGTTGTTGTCTGTTGCTGCTGCCGGAGTCACAGGGTTGGGGGCGCCCGGTGTGGCTGCCGTCGTTTGCGGCTTGGCAGGAGGGTAGGGCGTTACGGTCATGGTGGGCATTGATGTGTCCAAGGCAGTCACTGTTGGCGTGACGGACTTCGTTGCCTTGCTGGCACAGGCCGCCAGTAGCAATGAGGAGGCAATGAGGGTCAGGGCTTGGGGGTGATGCATGGCACGTCTTCGGGTCAGGACTGGAATTGCAGGTCGGAGGACATTCTGTAGGCGGCGAGAAGCTCGTCGAGACCGGGTGGGTGGCCCACTATGACCGGCAGGTTGCCTTGGACACGGATCTCCTCCAACAGTTCGGCAAGCAGCGCCACACCGGTGCTGTCCAAGCATTCGACGCCGGTCAGATCGAGTTGGCACACACCATTGCTTTTACTTTGTGCTTGGATCTTAGGCCATAACGTGATGGCCGCATCGCGGTTGAGGGGGCCGCTTAGCACAAGCGCTTTGCCGTCGCGATGTAGGGTAGTTTCACTTACCACTGGTCTTCCCGATCTGTAGGGCGCCATTACGCAGGTCTGCGGCAACTTGCGTAATCCCCTTTTGGCGCAGCGGCGCGTCGAACTGATTTCTGAAGGTTTGCACGTAAGAAATGCCTTCGATCATGACGTCGAAGATCTTCCATTGGCCGTTAACATTGCGTAGCAGGTAGTCGACTGCAATTGGGTCAGCTCCGGAACGGATCAGTTCTGTGGAGACTCTGACATTACGATTGCCTGGTAGGAGGGTCTCGGACTTGGCGCGGAAATTCGGTTTACCCTCGAAGGTAAGCAGAGTGTTACCGTAACGCTGTATGAGATTGTCGGCAATTGCGTCGGTAAACAGCTTTACGTCGGCGTCGGATGCGCCGCGGGCGTATTTCCCTAGAACCAAACGTGCGGCGTAATCACGATCGAGAATAGTGTTGAATTCAGTCTCCATGAACTGACGCAGCGCTGTTGGGTCCTGGCGAAATTGGGCACGCTGCTGTTCCAGTGTGGACAAGATGCGCATGCTGGAGTCAATCACCGTCTTGGTGGCTTGGCCTTGATTGGCGGTGGCGGTCGGTGATGCCTGTGCCAGCATCATGGCTGGAAATGCGATTGGTAGAGCATAGGCGAGCATGATGGAGAACAGTGTGGTCTTCATTTATGTGTTTCTTGAGTGTCTGTATGGGAGGAGGCAGTGTGATCAGTTTTGCTGGTGGTGCTGTTGGATGCGGATGTATCACCGCCACCGCTGAACATGTATTTGCCGACCAACTGGATCAAATCCACTGCTGGCTGGGTGAAGGCGATCTGGTCGCCGGGTTTGAGCACTTCCGGGTCACCGCCAGGCAGCAAGTTGATGTAGCTCTCGCCGAGGAGGCCACTAGTCAGAATGCTCGCTGAGGTGTCGGCCGGCAGATCTTTGTATTGGTTGTCTAGTGACAGCGTGACCACCGATTCAAAGGTCTTCGGATCCAGGGTGATGTTACTCACTTGGCCGATGTTGACTCCGCTGATACGTACTGGTGCCTGCTTGCGCAGTTGTCCAATTTGGGTGAAGTGAGCGGTTAGCGTGTATTGGCCGCTGCCCACACTCCAGCGTTGGTTGGTGGAAGCGACTGCCAGCACCAGTAGCGAGACGAGGGTCAGTAGCAGAAAGGCACCGACGGCGAATTCGAGTCTTGGTCCACGCATCACTAGGGTGATCTCACTGTTGATCCAACAAATGCTCCGACATGGATGGATTGGAGCAATTTTTCACTTGTATTTCTTACGTAGGAAAATACTGATTCTTGCATGTAGGGAAGCCGGATTAGGATTATCGGAATAACAGTGCCGATAGCACGAAGTTAAACATCAATACCAGCAGTGAGGCGTTGACGACTGCACGCGTGGTTGCTATCGAGGTGCCTTCGATGGTCGGTTCAGCATGAAAACCCACATAAGCTGCCACGAGTGCCGATGTGCCACCAAAGATCGCTGATTTGAGCATGGCTACGCCGAAATCATCCAAAAAGTCCACGCTGTTGCGCAGTCCTGACCAGAACAGACCATTGTCGATGCCTAACACATGCACCGCTTGGAAGTAGCCACCGCAGATGGCCAGTGAGCAGAAGACTCCTGTGAGTAGCGGCACGGTGAATACTGCCGCCCAAAAGCGCGGGGCCACTGCTTTGGCTACCGGGTCGATGGCCATCAGTTCCAGTGCCTTGATCTGATCAGTGGCGCGCATCAGGCTCAGTTCGGCGGCGACTGAGCTGCCAGCACGTCCGATGAAAAGCAGTGCGGTCAGTACCGGGGCTAGTTCGCGATACAGCGATAGGCCCAGGAGCGTGGACAGCGCGTCTGAGGCGCCGTAGAGGGTGAGTGTGCGGTAGCCTTGCAGTGTCAGTACCAAGCCGACGAATGCGCCTCCCACAGCGATGATCGGTAGTGAGCGCGCACCGACCTTATAGATCTCACGGGTCAGTTCGGCAAAGAAGTCGCGTGTGGGGAGCGAGCTGCGCAGTACAGTCAGCGCGAACAGACCAGAGCGGCCAAGCGCATGGATTGAGGACACCAGTGGCATCAGGCGGAACTCCCGTTGGATGTGCGTGGTGCTGCATCGAAGGGGATTGGTCCGTCCGGTTGCCCATGTAAAAACTGGCGCACCAGCGCATCGTTGCTCGTTTCCAGTTGCGCAGGTGTCCCGGTGAAGATGATGGTGTTATTAGCGATCACCACCGCTTGGTCGCAGATTGGCAGGGTCTCGTGTACGTGATGGCTGACGATGATCGTGGTCAAGCCGAGACTGTCGTTGAGGCGTTTGATCAGACTCACGATGACACCACTGGCAATTGGGTCCAAACCTGTCAGTGGCTCGTCGTAGATCATCAGGGGCGGATCCAGCGCCAGCGCGCGTGCGAGCGCCACACGCCGCGCCATGCCACCGGATAACTCGCGCGGCATGGCTTCGGCGGCGGCGCGCAGGCCAACGGCGTGTAGTTTCATCAGGACGAGCCGTTGCAGCAGTAGTTCTGGCATTCGGGTATGAGTGCGCAGTGGCAACGCGACGTTTTCAGCCACGTTCAGATCGGTCAACAAGCCGTTGCCCTGGAGTAATACACCCAAGTTGCGCCGCATTTCTAACAGTGCCCGGTTCCCCTGTGGGATATCACGCCCGAACAGCTGGATTTTCCCGGTGATCGGGCGAAGCTCGCCGGTCAGTGCGGCGAGCATGGTTGACTTGCCACTCCCGGATGGGCCTAACATCGTGGTAATGCTGCCGTGCGGCACCTGTAACGCAACATCGCGCAGAATCGTACGCCCGCCGCGGTCGATACGGACACCGGACAATTGAACGGCAGGAGTGGGAAGCATCATCGCTTGCAGATTAACATAAAAAATATGTTAATATCTCCTTCAATTAACTGAATACGATAGCCTTCGATCCGTTCAGGCATGAACGCCATCGCAGGCGGAAAATCGTTTGTGTCATTTGGGGGGGCATAATGTTAGGCCGCATTGCCTAATTGTGACGTTATAGCAATTTTCTTTAAAATGACGGAACGCCCCAAACGATTCAGCTTGCATGACGCGTTGCGCTGTGAGCCTGCTGCGGCAAGATGTTTCCGATGATGGTCACCACCGACTTTCGCCTATACCACTCTAATGCACTCGAAGTTCTGGCGGGACTGCTGGCCGAAACGTTGCAGACCCCGGTGCCAGGTCAGTCGCTGTTAGTCCCAGATACCGTATTGATTCCACAGGCGGCCGTGCGGCGTTGGTTGCAAGCCACGCTGGCTACCACGCATGGAGTGGTGGCTAATCTGGAATTTCTCACCCCGGGCGAGTTCGTTGCCCGTGCTTTGGAAGCCAACCTAGGTGCGTTGCCGAACACTTTGGATGCAGCCGCGTTACGTTGGCGGCTGTATGCGGCGTTGTGTGATCCAGCATTGCTGGCGCAGCCGGCACTGGCTGAATTACGCGCTTACCTGGCTGATGGCGACGCCTTCAAACCTTGGACATTGGCTGAAGAATTGAGTGGGGTATTCGAAAAATACCAGGCTTGGCGTTGTGACTGGCTGCTGCGCTGGGAGGCGGGCGCAGATCCCGACGATCCGCAGGCCATCCTATGGAGGCACATAGTGAGCGGTACGACATACCGGGCACACCGCATCCAGGAGTACCTGAATCGTTATGGCCCAGGTACAGCGCAAAGGCCACAAGGATTGCCTGCGCGACTGTTTATTTTCGCCACGATCAACATCTCCCCGGATGTATTACGCGTCCTGGCGACCCAGGCACAGGTTGGCACACTTCACTTTTACCTACCGACGCCGACGCAAGAATATTGTGGTGATGTGCAGACGTGGGGCCAACGCTTGCACCAGACTGCCCCCTTCCTCAGCCAGACCGGAGAGAACCGCCTGCTACATGCCTGGGGTGCCGCAGGGCGTGATTTCATGGCCATGTTGGGGAGCTACGAAGTCGTCCATCCCTCCGGTGAAATCACGGCATACGACGATCCGGAACAACGTCCAGGTGCCACATTGGACGAGGGCGGCCTGCGCGATAGCCTGCTGCAGCGTCTGCACGCGGATCTATTCCACAACCGTTCGGTCCCTGTTCCCGCCCCCTTGCCAGCACCGCGTCTGGAGGACCCCAGTCTGCAGTTTCACGCCTGCCATACCCGGCTCCGCGAACTCCAAGTACTGCACGACCGGCTTCGCGCCTTACTGGAGCCAACCTCGCCGGAAGGACAGCGTTGCCACCCGCCCTTGCAACCGCGTGACATTGCCGTGTTGGCGCCGGATATCGATCTCTACATCCCCTATCTGGAAGCGGTATTCGGTGGTCATGGCCATCCCGACCCACTGCCATATGCACTGGCCGATGCCAGCCCACTCATTGAAGAACCGCTGGCCGAGGTGTTCCTGCGTCTGCTTGATTTGCCAGTCTCACGCTTCGGTCTGCACGAAGTGCTGGATCTGTTCGCCAGCCTGCCTGCCGGCTTTGACACGTATACCTTGGAGCGCCTGCGAAGTTGGCTGACTGCCGCCGGCGCGCGCTGGGCGCTGGATGCCGCCCACCGCGCCCAGCATCAGGCCCCGGCTGACGACGCCTACACCTGGCGCTTTGCACTGGACCGCCTGTTGCTGGGTCACGCCAGCGGCGAGGATGCCGACATCGTCGGCGTTGCCACCTGGCCGGATCTGGAAGGTGGCATGCTGACCGCATTGGACACACTGATCCGATTGCTGCGCGTCCTGGCGCAGACCCGGCAACGCCTGGGTGAGGCCCTCTTACCGGCGCAATGGCGGGAGCGCTTGCTCGGCCTGCTTGATGCATTGCTGCCGGACATGCCGATTGCACCCGACAAGCAGCGTATCTTAGAGCGCCTACGCAGGCTGATCGACACCTTTGCCAGTGATGCTGCACGTGCCGGAGTGGCGTTGCCTGTGCCTGCCGAAGTAGTGCGTATGCACTTCACCGCGCTACTGGCCGCAGTCGATACCCGTGCGCCCTTACTCACCGGTGGCATCAGCATTGGCCGGATGGTTCCCATGCGACTACTTCCGTTCCGGGTGATTTGCCTGTTAGGCATGAACGATGGCGACTTCCCGCGTCGTGATCCGGCAGCGGGGCTCAATCGTCTGACTGCCGAACTTGGCACGTCGCAGCGTCGCCCCGGTGATCGTTCCCGGCGTGACGACGACTGCTTTCTGTTTCTTCAATTGTTCACCGCGGCGCAGGACGTGTTCTACGTGAGCTACCTCGGCGCCGATCCCCGTGACGGCAACGTACGCGAGCCTTCCCCATTAGTTACAGAGTTGCTCGGCACCGCAGCGGCGTACCATGCCGACCCGAGTGCGGCGGCCAAAACACTCCTACTGCGACATTCACTACAGCCATTCGCCCCCATTGCGTTTGGCGCCGGCGGCGATCCCCGCCGCTTCAGCTACCACCCCTTGTGGCACGCTGCCGCGGCGAGTATCGGGGGACACCGACAGCCTTTAGAACCATGGAGTCACACCCGACTGCCGGCGCTTCCAGAGCCGGAATCCTCCCTGCCACTAGACATGTTGCGGCGCTTCTTCAGCGCACCTACAGAACAGTTCCTGCAGCAGCGCCTGGGGCTGCGCTTGCCCGAACCGCCTCAAGCGACCGAGGAGTGCGAACCCTTATGGCTGCCCAGCCACGGACTGGACCGCCATCGACTCGACACCCTGGTGTTTGCCTACCTGCTTGATGGTGCGGAGAGCACCTTGTACCTACGGTTGCGCGCGCGCGCGCTGCTGCCCTCTGGTCCCTTGGGCGAACGGCAACTGCGGGAGCGCATCGAATCCGTGCGCCCTTATGCCCAAGCATTCGCACAGTGGCGTGGTACAGCACCGTCGCAGTCACAGTGGCTGGAGGTGACGATCGACGGCGTGCGTCTGCACGGACGGATTCAGGACGTCTACCCGCAGGGAATGGCACGGCTGCGCCTGGGCACCCGCAACGGTCCGGCGGCATTGCGTCAGGGATTGGATTGGCTGTTGGCCAGCGCCGCCGGCCAAACGGGGTCGCTGGTCCGCTTCGAGGATGCCGGTGTTGCTGGCTTGGGCCCGCATATACAACCGCTCCTGCCGAGTTCGCAGGCCCATGCGGCACTGACGCTTCTGCTCCGCCTGCGGGCCGTTGGCCTACGCCAACCGCTGGCCTTCGGCCCGCATAGTGGCTGGGAGTACTACACACTTCGCCAGACGCCCGAGCGGGCATGGACGGCCGCGCGTGAACGCTGGCGTGGTAACGAACATCAATGGGGCGAAGGGAGCACTGCGGCGGTGCAATTAGCACTGCGCGGGCGCGATCCGTTCGCCACCCCGGAAGATGCGGCACGCTTTGCACAGTTGGCAACCGTAGTGTTTGACGCACTCACGACCGGTCATGCCGATCCGGATACGTTGACTTGGCTGGATCTACAGCCATGAGCGCCGCGCCTGACCCCTATCTGACCTTGCCGTTGCAAGGCGTGCGTCTCATCGAAGCCTCCGCGGGGACCGGCAAAACCTTCACGATGGCGACCCTGGTGACCCGGCTGATTGTCGAGCGTGGCTTACGCATCGGCCACATTCTGGCGGTGACCTTCACGGATGCGGCGACCCAGGAGTTACGCACCCGGATCCGCGAACGCCTGGTCCTGGCCGCCCGCCTGGTGCCGCACGCCGCTGCGGGGCTGGTGACCGTTGCGTCCCAACAGCCGCAGGTGCCGGATGGCAGAGTGGATGCCCCAGCGCAGCATGTGACCCGCGTGACTCCTGTGGTCGCTGGTCTCGCGTCACCTGAAGCGCCGGATGTGGCGTTGAGCCTGCATATCCTGCGTACCTACCTGGCGGCCAGTGATGAGACGCCAGAGACCTTACGCTGGCGTTTGCAACAGGCGGCCGACGAAATCGACCTGGCTGCGATTTTCACCATTCATGGCTTTTGCGCACGGGTGCTGTGTGAGCATGCGCTGGAGGCCGGGCAAAGCTTCACCCCACCCACGTTGTTGGCCAGTGACCGTGATCTACTGCACGAGCTGGCCACCGATCTGTGGCGTCAAGGGATGGCTGATGCGGAGGCCGTCGATGACCTGATACACCTGTGGCCCGGTGGGGCGGAGATGCTGGCTCAGGACCTAGGTGACCTGCTGTACCAGCCGCGCTTGTACCCGGTGCCATCACAGGAGAATGCGGTGGGGATGGGCGATGCTGCGCTTGCCACCGCTGAAGCCACGTTGCGCCATGTCTGGCAGGCACATGGCGCGGCGTTACGCATCGCACTGCACACGGCTTTGGAAGATGGCGTCCTCAGCAAGACCAGCTACAAACCTGATGCGCTGAACGAGCTGTCCGACTGGCTGGAGCGCTGGACCGTGGCACCAGAGACGTGTCCTGTGCCACATCCGAAGCTGGAGACATTGACGGCGGCAGCATTGCAGGCCGGCACCCGTAAGCATAGCGCCGGACGTCTGCCCATCTCCCCGGTGAGCGGGGCGGTGGAGCGTTACCTGGATGCTTTGGTGTCTGTCGACGTGGCTCGCGCACAGCGTCGCTTACGTCGTCTGCATCTGTTGCGTGCAGAGGCCCGGGTGCGCCTGACGGCGCTCAAACGCCAACGTCGCGTCCAGACCTATGACGATTTGATCGAAGGTGTAGCCCAGGCGCTGGACGGCGTGTATGGCCTGACCCTGGTGCGGCGCCTGCGCGAACAGTACCGGATCGCACTTGTCGATGAGTTTCAAGATACCGACATCACCCAATGGCGCATCTTTCATCACGTGTTTGGTGATGCGGCGCTGGTGCATACCGCCGGACTGACCCCGGCATTGTTTCTGATTGGAGATCCCAAGCAGGCCATCTATGGCTTTCGCGGCGGGGATGTACATACCTATCTTGCCGCGGCGGCCCGTGCTGAGCGCGCCCCGCCGTTGGAGCGTAATTTCCGCTCGCGTCCGGTATTACTGCGTGCCATCCAGGCGCTGTATGCACAAGGGGGTGAAGATGCGTTCCTGACCCCAGGTATCGCCTTCCATCCGGTGCAGCCGGGAACACAATGTAGCGCTGCCGACCTGAGTCACGCCGGTGTTGATGCGCCAGCCCTGGTGGTGTGGCAGGCCCCGCCGCCGCTGGACAGCACCGCCCGGGGCAAGCCGAAACCCTGGAGTGCGGAGGCCGCGCGCACCCTGTGTACCGATGCATGCGTGCATGCGATTTACCGATGGCTTGCCGACGCCCAGACGGGACGTGCCATGTTGGAGGGCCGCCCCGTGTGCGCCGGCGACATCGCCGTGCTGGTGCGCAATCACCGTGAGGCAGCGTTACTGCAGCAGGCGCTGGCGCGTGCCGGGATTCCTGCCGTCGCTGCCGGGAAACACAGCCTGTTTACCACGGACGAAGCCAATGAAACGCTGGCCGTATTGCTGGCCGTCCTGCACAGTGCTGACGAAGGCCGGCTGCGTGCGGCGCTCTCCACCGTGCTGCTTGGGCTGACCGCCACGACAATCGCGGCATTCGATCATGACAGCGTTGCCTACCGCCACTGGCAACTTCAGGCGTTGCGCTGGCGTGAACGTGTGCAGAGCGCTGGCCCGCTGGGGCTGCTGAGTGACTTGTGTGCAGCGCATGCCGAACGCCTACTTGGTCTGTTCGATGGCGAGCGCCGTCTAAGCAACTATCTGCAACTGGGCGAACTGCTACAGCAAGCCCACCGGCGCGCCCTGGGCTTGCACGGCTTGGTCGATTGGCTGCGGCGGCGGATCGCTGCGGCCAAGGACGATGATGAAGCACAGTTACTGCGTCTGGAGTCAGATGCGCGGCGGGTGCAGATTGTCACCCTGCATAAGAGCAAGGGCTTGGAGTACCCATTGGTGTTTCTGCCTTACGTTGGCATTGGTCGTTCCCATGCTGGCCCAGGCCGTTACTGCGTCGTGCACGATGCCGAGCAAGGGCGCGGCCTGTATTGGTGTATTGATAAGCAGGCCCCAGATTGGGAGCAGGCCGAGGCCGCTTGGAAACATGAACAGCGCGCTGAAGAGGCACGCTTACTGTACGTGGGGCTGACCCGTGCCAAGCATGCCCTCTGGATCGCGACCGGCAGCTTTTATCACACTGAACGCACCGCGTTATGGCCGCTGCTGCGTGACCCGCAGGCGTTGACGGCGCACCCTGGCATCGTGTTTGACGCTGCGGTGCCACCGTCCACGGTGCCCCGGTTGACGCCTGAACACGCTCACAGTGTGCCGCCCGCGCGGCCGGCGCAACGTGTACTGGTCTCGGAGTGGTGGGTGTACAGCTTTACCCAGTTGGCGCATGCCAACGCGGGGACTGATTCCGAGGCCAGCCGCCGTGTCACTGAGCTCCCCAGTGGCGGTCAGGACGAACCCGCACTGGCGCTGGATGTGATCGAGCAGGGCGTCTCCGGGACCGAGGTCCTAGCCGACTCACGTTTTATCGGCACCCGCTTTGGTGTCGCACTGCACGAGGTGTTTGAGCGCACCGACTTTGTGGCGTGGTGTGCGTGGCGTGCCGATGCCCCCGTGCCTGTTACTGAACGTGCTGTGTTGGTTGAGGCGCTACGCGGCAGTGGCTACGTGGCCGAGGACGTGGACGCCGGAGTGGCGCTGCTGACTCCATTGGTCGGCCATACCTTGACCAGCGTCCTCCCCGAGGGGGTACGTCTATGCGACGTGCCGGTCACGGAGCGGCGCCCGGAGATCGAGTTTCAATTTGTCATGCGTCCGACGGTGGTTGATGCGTTACTTACATTGCTGCATGAGCACGGCTTGGTACGGCAGCGTCAGGGCTTCGGGATGCGGCGTCGGTTGGAAGGACTGATGACCGGCATGATCGACCTGATTTATCGCCACGCCGGACGTTGGTACGTGCTTGATTACAAGAGCAATCGCTTGCCTGGCTACACGCCAGCGCATCTAGCCGCGGCGATGGCTGACAGTGAGTACGACTTGCAGGCGCTTATCTACACAGTGGCATTGCACCGCTGGCTGCGCTTCCGTTTGGGGGATGGCTACAACTATGCGCGTGATATGGGCGGCATCCGTTATCTGTTCTGCCGTGGTGTGGACGCAGCGCGTACCGATGCAGTCGGCGTGCATGCGCAGTCCTTTGCTCCTGCGTTGATTGCTGCGGTCGACGCGATGTTCAGCGGAGCGTGTCCATGAGCTTGCTCGCTGCGCTATACCAGGCTGGCGTGCTGCGTACGGTGGACGATGCGTTGGCACAGAGCCTGTGTCGCCTCGATCCGGAGACCCCGGATATGGTGGCTGCCGCCGCTGCTCTGGCCTCGCTGGCGGTGGCGCATGGTCATGCGGGCGTGGAGCTGGCACACCCGGGGGGGCTTGCTGGAGAGAGGTGCGCCTGGCCCTCCGGAGCGGACTGGGCACAGATGCTGCGCGCCAGCCCCTGGGTGGCCGAGCCGTCCGGGGGGCATGTGCCGACGCTGCCAGATTGTCCGTTAGTGCTTGAACACGGTGTGCTGTATCTGCGCCGCTATCGGGAGTATGAGCGGCGCCTCGCCAGCGGGGTGCTCCGGGTGGCTGCCGCACGCTTGCTGCCGATCGAACCCGCAGCACTGGCGCCCGTGTTTGCTGTGCTGTTTCCACAGGGACACGCTGGGCAGGATCGGCAGGCGCGCGCCGCGGCGTTAGCTTTGCAGCGTGCGTTATTACTGATCACGGGTGGGCCTGGGACCGGCAAGACCACGACGATTGCGCGCTTGCTCGTGCTGCGCATCGCTCAAGCGCGGCAACAAGGTGTGCCGCCGCCACGTATTGCGCTGGCCGCACCGACGGGCCGCGCGGCGGAGCGCATGGCTGAAAGTCTGCGTGCAGCGGCGGCGCGGGTGCGTGCCGCGGGCCTGGATGCGGCGTTGCTGGCGGCGTTGCCGTCGGGAGCGAGCACGGTGCATCGTTTGCTCGGTGTTGTTCCCGATACGCCGCGCTTCCGCCACCATGCCGACAATCCCTTGCCGTATGACCTGATCGTGATTGATGAGGCATCCATGGTGGATTTACCGTTGATGTGTAAGCTGGTCGATGCTGTGGCGGACGGCACGCAGTTGATTTTGCTGGGTGATCCGGATCAGTTGCCGTCCGTGGAGGCGGGCGATGTGCTGGCGGCGATTCTGGCCGCTGCTGGTGCCGGTGACGTGTTGGACGCGGCTGATGCGCAGGCATTGGTGCCCTTGTTAGGCAAGCCGTCTCCAGCGGTGGCTTCAGAACGTTCCTGTGTTCGCGGCAGTCTGCATGGGCATCGTGTGCATCTGCAAAACAGTCACCGCCAGGGTGCGGATTTCGATTTGGCACCGCTGGCCGCGGCGGTGCGCCTGGGGGATGCCGGGGCCGTGCTGGGGTTGCTGCGCGGCGGCACACTCCGTGGGGTGCAATTTCATGCAGGGGTGTTGGATCCGTGTGGCGATGCTGGTCAGATGTTGCTGGCGCATTGGCGTGCATTGGCTGCGCTGTCTGATCCGGTACAGGCATTGGCCGCGGCGGCGCGGGTGCGCCTGCTGACTGCGCTGCGTGACGGGCCACAGGGGGCTTCTGGGCTCAATGCGCGGATCGAGCATCTGCTTGGTGGGCGTCGCGGCGGTGCGGATGAGTATTTTCATGGCCGGCTGGTGTTAATCACTGAGAACAGCAGCCGTCACCGCCTGTTCAATGGTGATATCGGCGTCTGTCTGCGCGAGCCCGATGGGACGGTGTGGGCTTGGTTTTCCGGTGAAGGGGCCGCGGGTGTCCGCGCATTCGCACCGGCGGCATTGCCGGCGCATGAGAGTGCGTTTGCGATGACGGTGCATAAGGCGCAGGGGTCGGAATGCGACACCGTTTGGCTGCAATTGCCGCGTCAAGACAGCCGGGTGCTGTCGCGCGAGCTGATCTACACGGGATTGACCCGGGCGCGTCATACGCTCCATCTGGCCGGTGGTGAAGCGGTGCTGTGCGCGGCGTTGGCACGGCATGCGGTGCGGGTGTCCGGGCTAGCTTGGCGGCTCGGTGCCGATCCCACTGGCTGGAATGCGGTGCCCACAGCGGCGCTTGGGGGGCACGCTGATACATCCGGGATGTTGGTGCAAGGTGAGTTGTTCTGAACGTGCAGGGTTCAGACCCATTGAGCAGGTGTCGATACGGATGCGGACCTATGTTTCCAGACAGATATTCCGTCAGTGACTTTTAGTGGAATTGACTGTGCCAAGTGGGGCTGTGGGTCACCGCTGCGGTGTAGATATCCAGCAGGTGTGACAAGTCCAGGGTGCTGTCTGGTACTTCGTTGTTGCATTTATTGCAGAGGATGGGTTCACGTTGGTATGGATGCTGATGCGCGGGATTGATCAGCGATCGCTTGGCGAGGTAGCAAAAAGCCCGCAGACGCTTTGGATGTGGTGACCAGTGTGGCATCGGGTCAGGTGTGGGGCATGAGCGAGCATCGATCTTTGCGTGGATGTTTGTCTTGCTTCTGGGGTTTCATGGTTGGCGTGATGTCATCGAGCGGTTTGGCGAGCGCGCTTCATCGGGTGTTTTACGTCATGTCTGGGGTCTGATGGATCGATGCATTTCTACACGATGCAAAGCTTGGTAACGCTTGTGTTGTTCCCATATTTGACCTTTCCGACATCAGCCATTGAATGTTGACCATTTGATCCTCGTCTTCGATGTTGACTGCATTGGGGACAAGATGGGTGTATTCGGGCGTTGAGAGTGGGTGCGTTGTGAGGCTGGACACGGGGAAGTCGGAGTTCTGGTATTGCCTGGTTCTGGGAAGCGGTTGTTTCCGGTGGTGCTCTGCATAGCGCGCGTTAGACTTTGGAGCCGTATTTCCGATTGGGCATTCCATGAGTATCCGTGTTCTGACTGGTATCACCACTTCCGGGACGCCCCATTTGGGGAATTATGTTGGTGCGATTCGCCCGGCGATCCGTGCGGCTGGTGCGCCTGGAACTGAAAGTTTTTATTTCTTGGCCGATCTGCACAGCTTGATCAAAGCGCAGGATCCAGAGCGTACGCAGCGTTCGACGCTGGAAATTGCAGCGAGTTGGCTGGCGTGTGGTCTGGATCCGGAGAAAGTGTGGCTGTATCGGCAGAGTGATGTGCCGGAAACTACAGAGTTGCTGTGGTTGCTGACGTGTGTTGCAGCCAAGGGCATTCTCAACCGTGCGCATGCCTATAAGGCGGTGGTGGATAAGAACCGTAGTGAGGGTGAGGATGATGATGCTGGGGTCACTGCCGGTCTGTTTATGTATCCGGTGTTGATGGCGGCGGACATCCTTCTGTTCAATGCGCATCAGGTCCCGGTGGGGCGCGATCAGATTCAGCATATTGAGATGGCGCGTGATTTCGCGCAGCGTTTTAACCATGTGTACGCGGGGGAGTATTTTGTGCTCCCAGAGGCGGTGATCGATATGCAGGTGGCGACCTTGCCGGGTTTGGATGGGCGCAAGATGAGTAAAAGCTATGGCAATACAATCCCGCTTTTCTCCACGCGTGAAGGTTTGCAGAAGCAGGTGTTCTCGATCGTCACCGATTCCCGTGCGCCAGGGGAGCCCAAGGAGGCGGCTGGTGCGGCTGTGTTTCAGTTGTATCAGGCGTTTGCTGGTGTTGCAGAGAGTGCGGGGTTCGCGCAGGCATTGGCTGATGGTATGGGGTGGGGGGAGGCGAAGCAGTGTTTGTTCGAGCGTATCGATGCCGAGATTGCGCCGCTGCGGGAACGTTATGCAGATTTCATGAGGCGTCCGGCGGATATCGAAGCGATGTTGCGTGACAGCGCGGTGCGTTTGCGGGAGCGCGATGCGATACCGCTGGTGGCGCGCTTGCGTGAGGCGGTGGGCTTGCGCACGTTGTCGCATCACACTGCCGCGGCCGCGCCGGTGCCGCGAGAGAAAGCAGCGTTGCCGGCATTTAAGCAATACCGCGCGCAGGATGGGCGTTTCTACTTCAAGTTGATCGATGGACAGGGGGGGGTGCTGGTGCAGAGCACGGGATTTTCTTCACCGCAAGAGGCCGGTCAGTGGATGTCGATGCTGAAGCAGGCGGTGTTGGTCGAGACGCTGGTCTCTCCGATGTTGGAACCGGTGGCTGATCCTGTTGCTGTGCTCGCTGCGCTGCGCACGCTGCGTGAGGTTGGTTGAATGGGAGAGAGGTCTGTGTAGACGTCTGTGGATGGTGGTATGGGATTGCTGAGCGTGTGTCCAGATTCGGTGTGAGCGTAGCAGTGGAGCAGGTGTTTGGTGTTCCAGGATGGATCGCTGATTTCCAGGAGAAGAGCCGGCGTTTCTGATCCCATTGTCGAAGTGGAAAAGGTGCCTGCGGTGCGGTGTTTTTGATGGGTGTATTGCTGAGCGGCGGCACGCTTAGGTGCGTTATGACGGTACGTCATGGTCAAGTGGCGTGCAAGGTGCGCGATGTCATGCACCTGGTAGCCGTCTGAATGGTTGGTCGTTCTATGATCCAGGGGTTGGTAGCAATGCGGCGAGGGTGGAGAGGGTATTGCAAAGGGTGAATGGATGCGGTGCATGTCTCTGCTGAGCGCCTCACCGCATGGTGTGGCATTGGGATGGTGGACGCTGGGGTGTTTTCAATGCGGCCACGGTGGTGTGATGTTGGTGGCGGAGCGGCTGTTCGAGTGGCTTCGATCAGGCGTTGTAGAGATCGAGATGATGGGTTGAGATCGGGAGGTTGCTTTTCCTGATTGGTGATGAGGGTGGTTCTATCACATGGGTTTGGCAATCGGTTTAGTGTTGTTGCACGCGGATGCAATACGGTTGTGGGGTGTTTCACCGCAGCGTGGCGCGCGCTTTCAGAAGTTCACGCAGTTCGTACTTATCAGTTTCGTCCAGGCGCTGGGTGCGTTGTTTGGCTTGTAGCTCGTCCAGGCGTTGCTGAAGGAGTTGTTTCTCCATTTGTGTGATCGCGCCGTGTAACTCCTGGGTCCAGGTGCTGGCGTCGCCTGGTATGGCTTGTGTGGCCAGGGTGCGCAGTAGGACGTGTTCTTCGCGTTCTGTGAAGTGTTCCAGTAGTGTGCCTGTGGTGATTTCCGGGCGTTGCCGCACTAGGTCGAGTAATTCCAGGAGTAGGTCGATGCCCGGCTGCCGCAGGCCGGTAATGGCAAGCGGGGATTGGTTGTCCAGGGTCATCACTAGCGAGGGTTGCTGTAGAACGATTGCGATTGTTGCGTGGACCAGGTTGCGTTTCTGTGTGGGGATGTGTGCCGGTGGCCGTGATGTGGCGGTTGGTGCTGATACGGGGTGTGCGACATTGACACCGGTGAGGTGTGCCAGGTGTTGTCGCATCAGATCGTTGAATGCGCCGTCGGGGATCTGCATTAATAGTGGGCGGGCGCGTTCGGCCAGGCGTGCTTTGCCGTCCAGAGTGCTGAGAGTGATGTCGCGGGACAGGGCGTCGAAGAAGAATTGCGACAGTGGTATGGCCTGTTTCAGCCGTTCGTTGAACGCATCTTTGCCTTCTTTACGTACGATTGTGTCTGGATCCTCGCCATCGGGCAGGAACAGGAAGAAGGCTTGTCGTCCTTCCTTCATGCGTGGCAGCACCGATTCGAGTGCACGCCAACCGGCTTTCCGCCCGGCGTTGTCGCCGTCGAAGCAGAAGTACACGTCCGGGGCGTTGCGAAAGAGCAGTTCCGCGTGTTCCACAGTGGTTGCCGTGCCGAGTGTGGCGACGGCTTGGGTGACGCCAAACTGGAACAGTGAGATCACGTCCATGTAGCCTTCGACAACGATTAACCGCTCGATGTTCTGGTGTGCCTGACGGACCTGCCACAGGCCGTACAGTTCGCGGCCTTTGTGAAACAAGGCAGTTTCCGGCGAGTTGAGGTATTTCGGACTTTTGTCCTTGTCGAGCACCCGGCCGCCAAAGGCAATGACCCGGCCGCGCCGGTCAAAGATCGGGAACATCACCCGGTCGCGGAATTTGTCGTAGACGTGGTCACGGTCGTTTTTGGAGAACATGCCTGCGCGGTCTAATAGTGCGATGCGCCGCTGGTCGGTCCCCAAGGTGTCTTTGAGTGCGCTATAACCGTCTGGTGCGTAACCAATCTGGAAGCGCGTGCGGGTGCTGCTATCGACGCCGCGTTCGTTTAGGTATGCCTGGACTTTGGGGCTGCTTTCCAGGTGTTTTTGGAAGAAGTGCGATGCGGCTTCCAGTGCGGCGTACAGGGCGCGGCTGTCGTCTTGCTGTGCTTGGTTCGGCTGGGTTTCGCGCGGGACTTCCATCCCGGCGTGTTTGGCGAGTTCGTCGACGGCGTCGAGGAATTCGAGGCGGTCGTAGTTCATTAAAAAACTGATTGCGGTGCCATGTGCGCCACAACCGAAGCAGTGGTAGAACTGTTTGGCCGGGGAGACATAGAACGAGGCGGAGCGCTCGTCGTGGAATGGGCAGCGCGATGCATATTCCTTGCCTTGACGTTTAAGCGGTAAGCGGCTGCCTACCACCTCGACGATATCGGTGCGAGCGAGCAGTTCATCAATGAATGCATCAGGGATGCGGGCCATTTCAGTAGTGTAGGCCGTCTGTCAAGTACTGGGGTTGTATTGGGATCGCCATGAGGCGTGCAAGGTGGGTGATGTGACTGAGAGGCATTTGTTAGACGAAGCGACGGATGTGCTTCTGGTATTTCTTCAGTCTGATGTTTGGTTCAGGAACGCGGTCCGTGATGTTTGTTGGCATCGCAGGTGCGGGGGCTGTGCAAAGAGTGTGATACGGGGTGATTTAGGTGTCCGATGAGGTCCGGCGGCGAGTGTGACGCTTGGAGGTGCGTATGCTGTGGTGGTCGCGCAATCGCTCGTCGATGACGGCAGTCAGCAGTGCGCCGATGAAGAACACGACGGATGTGTAGTACATCCATACCAGCATAATGACCAATGCACCCATTGAGCCGTAGGCGCTTCCCGGTGCGGCGGTGCTAATGTACAGTCCGATGGCATAGCGGCCCAGAGTAAATAAGCAAGCGGTGATCGCACCGCCAATGCAGGCTTGGCGCCAGTTGACGACCCGGTCGGGTAGATAGCGGTACAAAAACGCAAAGGCCAACGTGTATAACACCAACGTGGTCAGGTAGCCTATCGTTGGCAGCATGGAAGGCAAGTGTGCAAACACGACTTGCAGTGCGGTTGTGGCGATCATGGAGATGATCAGCAGGAAGCCCAGTGCCAACACAACACCGAACGAAAATACCCGCTTTTTCAGCCATGCTTGCATCCCGTCCATGCGTTGTTGATCGGTGTGGAAGATGAGGTTCAGCGCGTTTTGTAATTGTGCGAATACCGCTGTCGCCCCGATGAGTAATAGCAAGGTGCTCCACAGTCCTGCCAGCGTGCCGAAAGTAGGTTGTGCGGTGGCGTTCTGTAAGATCGTTTTGGCAACGGTGGCTGCACTGTTGCCGGCTAACTGGTCAATCTGTGTGATCAGCGCTTCTTGTGCGGTTGGATACAGCGAGGCGGTCAGCCACAGTAGCAGTACCAGTAGTGGTGCCAGCGATAACAGTGCGTAGAACGACAGTGAGGCGGCTTGAGTCAGTACGTCGATCTCGGTGAAACGGTTGACCAGCGCCATCGGTAGGCTCTGTTGCAAGCGTTGCAGGTGTTTATTTAGTCGTTTGGGTGAAAGGAGATGCTCCGCCATAGTGTTGTTCGCTTTCATTACATACTGTGCTGCCAGCGTCGTTCGCACGATGGGGTTGGGTATGGGGGGTGCTGTGCGTGCGCCATCGGTGGCGTTGCGTTTCTAGCAGATGGGATGGCAAAGGCAGGTGAATGGCGGCATGATGGATGCCTGATGGGCGGATGATTTGGAATGGATGCTGGGCTAGATAATGGCTGGCAACGTGATCCACCCAGCAGCATAGAAGCGACCGTTTGTGGGCTTGAAGCGTGTTTGCCAGCAGCTTGTAGGGCTTAGTGAGACAGGTGTTTTTTCACCAGTGCAGAGATTTGTCCCATGTCGGCTTGGCCGGCCAACTTAGATTTGAGCGCTCCCATCAGTTTTCCCATATCGGCTGAACTTGAGGCGCCAGTTTCTGCAATCGTTGTTTGGATTGCAGTAACAATCTCTGCTTCGCTGAGTCTGGCTGGTAGGTAGCGTTCGATCACTATGATTTCGTCGCGTTCTATCTGAGCAAGGTCCTCGCGGCCGGCATCGCTGTATTGTTTTAGTGAATCCCTGCGTTGCTTGACCATTTTGTGCAACACCGTGAGTACACTTTCATCATCCAACGTGATGCGTTCGTCGATTTCTTTCTGCTTGATAGCGGCGTTGATGAGTCGGATCACCCCTAGGCTGTGTTTGTCGCCGCTCTTCATGGCGACCTTCATGTCATCGGTGATGTGTTGTTTGAGGCTCATGTGTGTCTCCGTGAATGAGGAAACTGGCCGGGAGTAGGGAAGTCTGCTGGATTTAAATGAGGTGTGAGGAGGGGGCAACACAAAAAAACCGGTCACGATTGCGCGTGCCGGCTATCGCGGAACGCCCCGAGATGGTCGCGCTGCTTGCGCGGACCAAAACACAGACCGAGAGGCGTGTCGTACGTGTACCAGAATTCAGTACAGGCGTTTGCGCTTGGTGACGTCCCGCGAGGTACGGCGCATCTGGCGCTTCACAGCAGCAGCAGCCTTCCGCTTACGTTCTTGGGTTGGCTTTTCGTAGAACTCGCGCTTTCGGGTCTCGGCTAAGATGCCCGCTTTCTCGCAAGTGCGCTTAAAACGACGCAGCGCAAATTCGAAAGGCTCGTTTTCGCGGACTTTAACGCTTGGCATGCATTCTCCATAGATGGACTGACGGCTAGGGGCGTGGGTTTTGCGAGCAGGCTCGCACAAACGTGGATCTGCGGCCCCAGAAAACAGGGCATTATAAAGGCTTAGAATGCGTGTGCAAGCCTTATGCGAATTGGCGTGTAGGCCGATGCAAGCGAAAATAACAGGTTATGTGTGAAAATCCTCGGTATTGAATCGTCCTGCGACGAGACTGGCGTTGCAGTGTATGACACGGCGTTAAGTGGTGCTGCTGCCTTGCGTGCTCATCATGTGTATAGCCAGGTTGCTTTGCATGCTGAGTACGGTGGTGTGGTCCCGGAATTGGCAAGCCGTGATCATGTGCGCAAGTTGCTGCCGTTGCTGCGCCAGACGCTGGCTGAGGCCAGGCTTTCGGTTGAGGACTTGGATGGAGTGGCCTACACGGCCGGGCCTGGTCTCGTCGGTGCGCTGCTGGTGGGTGCTGGGGTAGCGCGTGCGTTGGCTTGGGCACTTGAGGTGCCGGCGATTGGGGTGCATCACATGGAAGGCCATCTGTTGTCACCGTTGATGGAGGATGATCCCCCTGAGGTGCCGTTTTTAGCGCTGCTGGTCTCTGGGGGGCATACCCAGTTGGTTGCAGTCGAGGCGATCGGCCATTACCGGTTGCTTGGTGAAACGCTGGACGATGCTGCTGGCGAGGCTTTTGACAAGGTTGCCAAGCTAATGGGCCTGTCGTACCCGGGAGGGCCGCAGTTGGCTGCGTTGGCCGAACAGGGGATTCCTGGTCGATTCTGTTTCGCTCGTCCAATGGTTGATCGTCCAGGGTTGGATTTTAGCTTTTCCGGATTAAAGACTCAGGTATTGCTGGCTTGGCGCAACAGTGATCAGTCCGAAGCAACCCGTGTTGACGTCGCACGTGGTTTTGAGGATGCGGTGGTGGATACCTTGGCGATCAAGTGCGAGCGTGCCTTGGATACGGTTGCTTGCCAGACGCTGGTGGTGGCTGGGGGGGTTGGTGCCAACAAGCGCCTGCGTGCACGATTACAAGCAATGTGCCTACAGCGCGGCGGGCGTGCTTGTTTCCCGCGTCCAGCATTGTGTACTGACAATGGTGCGATGATTGCTTTTGCTGGGGCGTTGCGTTTGCAAGCAGGTCAGCAGAGCGATGCTGCTGTGCGTGTAACGCCGCGTTGGGATATGGCGACATTGCCGCCATTGACATCTGTCGTTGTGCCGCCGATGAGTGCGTAATTCCATCTTGCGGTGTCCGCGTGAAACCGTTTTCTGCACTCTGAGTGTTTTATTTTTCCTAACAAAACTTCCTATGGACAAAGTGTTTATCGAAGGTCTCGAGGTCGACGCATTGATCGGTATTTACGACTGGGAGCGGCGGGTTCGTCAGATGCTGTGTTTTGATCTTGAAATGGGGTTCGACAATCGCCCTCCGGCAGCCAGCGACGATATCGTTGACGCATTAGACTATAAGGCGATCAGCAAGCGTTTGATCGAAGTGGTGCAGCAGTCTGACTACGGTTTGGTCGAGACGTTGGCCGAGCATTGTGCCGCGGTATTGCTTACTGAATTCGACATGCAGTGGCTGCGTCTGAAACTGAGCAAACCGGGCGCGGTGCATGGTGCGCAGGCAGTGGGCGTGATCATTGAGCGCCACCGTACCAAGGCCGCTTAAGTGTGGTGAGCATCTTGGATGCTGACGTTGCTGCAATCCAGTGCAGTGGTCCGTCGTGAAATATGAGAGGCGATATCCTCGTCTTCGCAGGCGTGCCCCAGTCTGGATAGTGTGTGGTGGTAAGACAAGTGGATGCCGCCATTGAGGGTTTTCGTGTCTTGGCTCACTTCAAAAGCCGGGATGCACGGGTGGGCCATGCTGTACATTGATGATGCTGTGATTTTGGAGTGACGATGTTCAATGCCACCATTACTGTTGCCTGGGTCCATTTGCAGGATGCTTTGGCACCGTATCCCTGGATCTACCGTGTATTGGTGACAATCATATTGTTGCTGGCTGCTTGGTTTGCTAATTGGGTGACGAAGCGGGTCTTGCTGCGTGGCCTGCGGCGTGTGCTGCGCAGTAGTGTGCTTGCTGGTGAGGAGGGTGGTTACGGCATGCGTTTGGGTGTCATCCCGCGCTTGGCTAATGTGGTCCCGGCGTTGGTGCTGGCTCTGGGTGTGGCTGCGGTGCCGGATGTGCCACAGGTGGCGGTTGCAGTGGTGCGTAACATTTGTACGGCCTTTATTGTTTTGACCGTGGCACTGGCACTGGCTCGCCTGCTGGATTTGGCGAATCAAGTGTATGAGCGCGGTCCCGATGCGCAGCACAAGCCGATCAAGGGTTATGTACAGTTGCTGAAAATTGTACTTGGTCTGTTTACAGCCGTGCTGATGATTTCAGTATTGGTTGACAAGTCACCGTTGATCCTTCTTTCTGGTCTGGGTGCGATGATGGCCGTGCTGATTTTGGTATTTCAGGACACTCTGTTGTCGTTGGTCGCCAGTGTGACGATTAATTCCAACGATATGGTGCGGGTGGGCGATTGGATCGAAATGCCGCAGCAGGGCACCGATGGGACTGTGGTCGATATTGCCTTGCATACGGTCAAAATCCAGAACTGGGACAAGACCATCAGTGCGATTCCGATCAAGCGATTGATCAGCGATTCGTTCAAGAACTGGCGTGGAATGGAGGAGAGTGGTGGGCGCCGCATCAAGCGCTCGTTGTTGTTGGATCAGCACAGTGTGCGCTTTCTTAACGAGCCAGAGATTGCACGGATGCGCGAGTTCAACGTATTGCGTGATTACATTGATGCGAAGTGCGTCACTTTGGCTGAGTGGAACATAGCGCTGTCACGCCAGGGTGTGCCTGCAGTCAATGCGCGTCGTATTACCAACCTCGGGACATTTCGCGCCTATGTGGAGCATTACTTGCGTGCTAGTCCGCATGTGCATCAGGACATGACGCTGTTGGTACGGCAATTGCAGCCCACTGCCCTTGGATTGCCTTTGGAGATCTACTGTTTTGCAAACGACACGGGTTGGGCGGCGTACGAGCAAATTCAGTCGGACATATTTGATCATCTGTTGGCGTTGTTGCCGCACTTTGGATTGAGGGTTTTTCAGAGTTCCAGCGACACGATGCTGCTGGAAACTGCTCAACGTGGCAGTGTTATATCCTCTGTGTTAGTGGAGTCTGAGGTTTGACGCCTGCTGTTGCGTTCGTTTGTATGTGCACGACATGCAGTAAGGAGCATGTCACGATGGATGACAGAGCGGCTCGATGATCGTGATCTATAACGCGCCGATGTAGTGCAACGGTGTGTCGAAGTCTCCCTGTCCAATCCAGGGATGACCTGACGTTGGGATGTGATCGGCATACATGTCCGCCCGATTTAATTTTCTTACTTATCGATATTCAGCAAGGCGATCCTTGCCGAGCCCAGAGTGCAGCGAGACATACAGGTGTTTGATCTGTTTATCTTTGTTAGTGATGTGTGTAATGCACATTACATTGTTATCTAGGAAGCTCTATTCATTGTGTGGGTCATCGACGGTGTGTCGTGTGTTGGTCTTATCATCTTGTTGGAGCACTGTGTGTAGGCAGTTGATCTTCATGATTTTTCTGCGGTGTGGTTGGTTATAAGTATGTAGATGAGCACTTTTTTCTATGTCTGTGGCAGGCAGTGTGTTTTCAGGTACACGTGTCAAGTGGCCCCGATGACTAAATTCCACGGCTAAATAAACGTTTTATCAAGGACTTCATGATTGCTTCCGATCGCATCGAATCCCTGCTTGCCTGTATGACCGTAGAGGAAAAAGTGGGTCAGTTAGGTGTTTTTGCTGACATGGTGCGGCCATTCGCGCCGGATGTGAATCCTGAGGCCAATGTGCGTAACGCTGAAGAGCTGTTGGCTCAGGTGCGTGCGGGCCGGGTTGGCTCGTTGTTCAATGGCGTTGGGGTTGAACTGGGTCTTAGGATTCAACAGGTTGCGGTAGAGGAGAGTCGCCTCGGAATTCCGGTGATTTTGGCTGCGGATGTGATTCATGGGATGCGTACTGTGTTCCCGATTCCGTTGGGTGAAGCGGCCACCTTCGAGCCCGAGCTCGCCGAACGTACCGCGCGGGCGACTGCAATTGAGGCCACGGCGACGGGTATTCATTGGACTTACGCGCCGGCAGTGGATATTGCTCGCGACCAGCGCTGGGGCCGTGTTGCTGAGGGGGCGGGTGAGGATACAGTGCTGGGTTGTGCGTTTGCAGCAGCCCGTGTGCGTGGTTTTCAGGGTCCTGACTTGAAGGCGCCCGATGCATTGATGGCCACACCAAAGCACTTTGCTGCTTACGGTGCGGTGGCTGCTGGGATGGATTATGGGAATGTGGAGATTGCGTTGCAGACGCTGCGGGATGTGCATTTACCACCGTTTCAAGCGGCGTTTGCTGGCGGTGCATTGACGGTGATGACGGCATTCAACGACATCAATGGGGTACCGGCCAGCGCAAATCGCGAGCTGCTCACCGATATTCTGCGTGGTGAATGGTGTTTCCCTGGTCTGGTGATTTCCGATTACACCGCTGATATGGAGTTGATCGCACATGGCTATGCTGCTGATGCACGTGACGCGACTAAGAAAGCGTTCCTGGCTGGGATGGATTTGAGTATGCAGAGCGGTTTTTATGCCGAGCATTTGCCTGCGTTAGTGGCGAGTGGCGAGGTGCCGATGGCGATGCTTGATGCGAGTGTGCGGCGTATGTTGCAGATCAAGGAAGTCATTGGTTTGTTCGACAACCCGTACCGGTCTTTGGATCCAGTGCGCGAAGCCGATGTCTCGTACATTCCGGTGCATGATGCGCTGTCGCGTGATGCGGCCCGGCGTTCTATCGTATTACTGAAAAACGAGGGGCCGTTATTGCCGTTGTGCAAGCAAGGGCAACGTATCGCGCTGATTGGTCCGTTTGTGCGGGATCGTGACAACATTGAGGGATGCTGGACTCTGTTCGGTGATAGGCACCGTTATGTGAGTTTGGAGCAGGGCGTGCGTGCAGTGGTCGACACGCAGATGCTTACGGTGGTCCCAGGTTGCACTATGGAGGAACCGATTTCTGGTGGTATCTCCGATGCGGTGCAGGCCGCACAAGCGGCGGACGTGGTGGTGCTGGCGTTGGGTGAGCCGCAGCGTTACAGCGGTGAAGCGCAGTCGCGTACCGACATCGTGTTGCCTGCGGTGCAGCAGGCACTGGCTGAGGCAGTGGCTGCGACGGGTAAGCCAATTGTGGTGTTGTTACGTAACGGTCGCGCGCTGGCGCTCAGGGGAGCGGTGCGTGACGCGCAGGCAATCCTGGTCACTTGGTTTCTTGGGACGCAGACGGGCACGGCTGTGGCTGACGTGCTGTTTGGGGACTACAACCCGTCTGGGCGCTTGCCGGTGAGTTTCCCTTATATGACGGGACAGCAGCCGTATTTTTATAATCATCCACGTACTGGCCGCCCTGAGTTGCCGACCATGTCTGAGTTCAAGGCGCGCTGGCGTGAGGTTCCGAATGCGCCGCTGTATGCGTTCGGTCATGGGTTGAGCTATACCTGTTTCGCCTATTCTGCGCCGCGATTAAGTACGGTGTGTCTGGCATGGGATCAGACGTTGCTGGTGACTACCTGTGTCACTAACACTGGCATGGTTGCTGGTGAGGAGGTGGTGCAGTTGTACGTGCATGATCGTGTTGCCAGTCGCGTGCGACCGATACGTGAGCTGAAGGCTTTTCGTAAGGTCTACATCGCACCAGGGGAAAGTGTGGAGGTGTGTTTTACTTTGGACCGCCATGCGTTGGCTTTTACCAATCCGCAAGGTGTGTATGGTACTGAGCCTGGTTGCTTCGATCTATGGGTGTGTGCAAACGCGCAAAGCGGCGAGGCGATGCAGTTTGAATTGCTTGCACCTGCTTGATCGGCAATGCAACCAAACGGTTGAAGTTACGAGCACGCTATGTTGGATTGATGCCTAGGTTCTAGGGGAGGGCCTGATTTACTGTATGGCTAAATAACATTTCAATAAATTGCTGCCCCTTGTATTTTGCGGGATTTTGAAATACCGAGACGATTTTGGCCATGAAGTAATTGGGTGGGGGAGAGCGTTGTAAAGTGCACACTTTAGCGCGAGTTTTTCAATCCGAGGATGCGCTTGGCACTGTGCCCGCTCTGGTGGTGTTTCTGTTTGAGGATGACGTAGTGTTATCTGCCATGCACATCATGGAAGATGCTGTGCATCCATTGTGTATGGCAGTGGTTCAAGTTGATGTCGGCTGCGGCGAGTTGCCTGTTCATACGTGTGGTGTGGTGGTCGATATCACACTGATCGCTGTGCTGAGTGAGGAGAATAATGCCAGCAGACAGGGTGATTTTTAGATATACCACGGAATAAAAGTGCAGTCGTGGTCTTTCGGCATGAAAGTGCCTGCCGGTGTGGGCGCTTGCTCCGGACGGTTACATATTCTGTTTTGTACAAACGCCGACGTGGTCGAGGCAGGGAATCTGCAGCATGCTCAGGAAATTCAAGTGTGGAGTGGTATTGGCTCATCACGGGAATGATGAGCGATTCGATGTCAATGCTGGTTCTATATTTGTAGTATTGCGATATCAACTGGAAAACGTAACAAGCGGGGCAAGATCAGGGTGCCCTGATGACTTTCGATTCACCAGGATGCATCAAGACTAGTATTTTGGCTTAGGCCGAGGCGCATTCGGGAATGACTGAGCGCTAGTTTGGGTATCTCAAGGTGTGCAAGCTGAGTTCGTTAAAGCACGCCATATGTCTGTACAGGTTGTTCCTGTCCGTGAAGTCGTGGCTGGTACAAGGCAACGTGCTGGAGACCAGGTATGGGTGTGTCTGAGATCGGTTTAGTCCTGTGGAAATGACGCTGAAAAATGGCCTATCTCATATCCAATGCAGTCGCTTTTACCATTGAGGGATCGTATGTGGTGTGTAGCCATCCAATCCCATTGGCCGAAGTCACGATTCTATTTGGTAGTAACAACGTAATGATAGGGATGCTGTCCGGGTGGTGGTCGCAGATGTATGTCGTAGGTGAATTGAGGAGTGCCGACACGAAGATTGCAGCCAAGAATGGATGGCAGAGGGTACTGGCTTGGTTTCCCATCCGTGTATCGATCGGAACGTCTATGCTGGCCAGCGGAGGGGGGGGGCTGTGCTGTGCCGATGACGACAAGGCTACAGGTGCCGTCTATGTGGTCGTTGTGGCCAACGACAGTACCCGTACAGGGAGTGCGACCTGTCAGCATCGGTCGAGTTGGGTGATTGCTTGAGAGACGGCGAGATTAATAGGGCGTCCTGATCATGATCTCTGAGTCCCATTTTTGTTTGAGACATAGGAAGAACGATGCGGTGTAGACTTTTTCTGGGCAAGCGATAGGAGACGTAATGCTTGAGTTCCGATGGCTGTTACATCTGTCGAACAGTTCATTTGACAGGATTCTCGAACATTTTATGTGTGTCATCTTGGGTGGTTTGGAGTGTCAGTGCCGCGTAGTTCCATGTGTTTATTGCGGATAACACAGGTTGAAGTGTGCCGCACGTTTTGTCCTTAGTACTGTTTTGCAGGCTGAGTTGTGCTGTGCTTATTCGTATTTAGTTTGATAGTGCGGTAGCAATGGAAATAGCAACCATTTGGCCTGACAGGTTATGTGATGCGATATGAATCGGATTATTTTGAATGACAGGCCGTTGCGCTGAATCGAGCAGTCACTCAATAACCATTAATGTGGCTAGGGTCTTTCGGTGTTTGCATGATGGTGTCTGATGGTGTCTGATGGTGTCTGATGGTGTCTGATGGTGTCTGATGGTGTCTGATGGTGTCTGATGGTGTTCGCGGTGTTTAGGGAATTTTGAGCGGAATATTCAATGCTACATAGCAGGCTTGCGTTCATTTCAGTGATGGTGATGTAGGTGGGGTAGTGCAATGTGTTGAAAATGAACCAGTTGATGACTGCTTAAGTATGATTGCTGGTGCCTAGTGCTGCACGTTGTGCAACTGGCGTGGAGATGGTCTATGCAGGGTTTCTCACCGTATTATTTTTTTCGCACAGTGGCGGGACATGCATGTCGTAGTATGTGGTCCTAGTTGTTGCTTTAAACCTGCCTGCTTGCAGTGGACCTTGAACGTTGGTTGTAGAAGCATGTGCGCAGGCTGGATATTTGCATGGCAATATGAGTGTTATTGCAATATTGGGGTTAGACGCGGATCCCTGGTGAATGTATGCAATGATGGCTGTCCCGTATCTCGGGATATCGGTATTTGCTGTTCGCCCGTGCGTTTGGTATTCGGTTAGCCAGTGGTGGTCATTTGGAGTTCTATCGGATAGCAGGCGCGAGTTTTTGTGCCTTTTCGACGCAGAGCATCCCGGTAGTCTCACTTGGGGTGGTGGAGCCTAAGGTGGGAAGCTGTCATCGGGATTAGATCCTCTCCAGTGCGGCATTAAACACAGCGTTGCAATGAATGTGGCTTTCAGAAATTCGACGTGATGCGATTCATGGGAATTCCATGCCCATGACTAAAGCGTCTTCGTGTCCGTTGTGTGCGGGGTAGTAGTGTGGATGGCGGTCAATCTCATTGAACCCTTCGGAGTGGTATAGCGCAATTGCTGCGGTGTTAGACGGGCGCACTTCGAGAAACATGCGTTGTGCACCGCGGTTGCGTGATAGTTTCACTAATGTGCGTAGCAGGGTGCGCCCGAGGCCGTGTGATTGTTGTTCCGGAGCGATACAGACGTTGAGTAGGTGTGCCTCTTTTCCAGTGATGCTTACTATGCCGTACCCGACCATGTTGCGGCCTTGCTTCATCAGTAGAGAAAGATACCCGGATTGCAGGCAGTTGCAAAAGATGGTGCGTGTCCATGGGAATCGGTAGACACGGTGTTCGATGTCCATCACTTTGTCCAAGTTCGATTCGCGCAGTGTGCAGAACCGTACCGGTAATGGTGAGGTCTTTAGCGTGTTCATTTACTTGCTTGCCCGACGGCGTATGGCGCGCAGTTGCGGCCACAGTGCGCGCTTAGCATCCGGGTCGGCGCGTAGCTGTGCCAGCGGCCAGGTTGCCATTATTTGTTGTACCTGTGGATCTGATGGGTTGCCGGTACAGGCGCGTAGCAGTGCGATTTGGAGTCTGTCGGGTATACCGATATGCCCCCGGCGTTGTGGTACAGGTATGGCGTCTGTCCTACTGTGTGCCATAGTCAATGTTTCCAGCGGATGCGTAGTGTCTTGTCGTTCATGCATTGAGCCGTTTTCAGGCATGGTGCATGGCGTTTTGTCCGTGCTCGCTGGCTTGGGAAACGTTTTACGATCCAGATAGACGGTATAACCCATCGCTTGCAACCAGGATAGCTGCTGGGCTGACCATGGTGTTGAGGTCATCGTGCCGATCATTTCGTTTCGGCTCTCTTCTTGTATCGGCGTCGCCACAGCCACAGTATTGGCCCGGACAGTGTGTATAGCACAACGATTGTCAGTAACACCCGTTGTGGGTCGATCATCATCAATGCCAGTAAGATGGGGGCCAGTGCCAGGAACGGGATATTGTTTGATCGCGGATCACTTGCATTCCCCTTGAAGCTCCAAAACAGGATTCGACTGACCATCAGTAGTGCTGCGACGATAGTCACGCTGAGTGTGATGTAGCGCAGATCCTCTCCGCTCCAGCCCAACTTGCCGTCGGAAAATGCAAAGATAAAGGACATCATCAATCCAGCCGCAGCTGGGCTGGCGAGGCCGACGAACCAACGCTTGTCGACCATTTCGACCTGGGTATTGAAGCGTGCTAAACGTAGTGCCGCGCAGGCTGTATACAGAAATGCGGCTGCCCAACCAACCCGGCCCATCACGTTGCTGTCGAGTTTCAGTGTTGATAGCGACCAGTGGTACATCACCAGTGCAGGTGCTATGCCGAAGCTGACCAGGTCGGCGAGAGAGTCGTACTGCACGCCGAATTCGCTGCTTGTGCCAGTCATGCGTGCGACGCGGCCGTCCAAGCCGTCCATTAATGCCGCAATAAATACGGCGATGCTGGCGTCGGCGAACTGGCCGTTGGTTGCAGCAATGATTGCGTAAAATCCGGAAAATAAACCGACGGTGGTAAGTAGGTTAGGTAGCAGGTAGATCGTGCGTGAACCCGCTATAGATCGTATCTTGTTCATATGCACAGTGTAGGGCGTGTGTCATCCTGAGGGTAAGCTGTCGGTACGCCGTACTTTTCTCGTAAACATTTGACAGATCACGGCGCTCCACGGCGATGACTTGCCAGCCATGCTTGCAAGTGCTGCAATCCCACCCTAGATGTTTATGGAGACCAAGGTAATGAAACGACTTGCCGTCTGCTGTCTGTTACTCGTCAGTATAAGTGTCAGTGCTGGCACATTGTATAAATGGAAGGACCGCAATGGGGTTTCCCATTATTCGGGGACTCCCCCGCAACAGGGGCAGTCTTTCGAAACCATGCATGTTAGTAATCGTGGCGACACAGCTCTCACCAGCCAAGCGGCTTCAGTTGAGAGTTCGGCCTGCATTAACGCACGTAAGAATCTGGAATTGCTCAGTGGTAGTGGTAAGTTGATGCTGGATTCAAACGGTGATGGCAAGCCAGATACTCCGCTGGACGATACTCAGCGTGCGGCTCAGAAGGCTGTGGCCGAGGCTGCGATTAAGGCTAATTGCACGGCTGTGTTGTAGCACTGAGTACTCCCTATTATGTGACTTGGTTTGCCTGCTGCTTAGGAAGGGCTGGCAGAATATGGGATTTCTGCTTCTTGGGAAGCTTTTCGATGCGTTTGTCTGAGTTTCATCTGCATACCACAAGGGAAATCCCCGCTGATGCTGAGTTGGTCAGTCACCGGCTGATGCTGCGTGCCGGTATGATTCGCAAGCTGGCTTCTGGTCTATATACATGGTCGCCGTTGGGGTTGCGTGTTCTACGTAAAGTGGAAGCAATCGTGCGTGAGGAGATGGATCGTGCCGGGGCGGTAGAAATGTTATTACCGACAATCCAGCCCCGCGAATTGTGGGAAGAATCCGGACGCTGGGAGAAGTTCGGTGGCCAGTTGCTCAAGATCAAGGATCGTAAACAGGCCGACTACTGTTACAGCCCCACGGCAGAAGAGGCAGTGACTGATTACGTACGACAGGAATTGACCAGTTATAAACAGCTACCCGTCAATCTTTACCAAATCCAGACTAAATTCCGTGATGAGATTAGGCCCCGCTTCGGTGTGATGCGTGCGCGCGAATTTGTGATGAAAGATGCCTATTCATTCCATCTGCACGATGTCGATTTGGTACACGAGTACGAAAATATGAAGGCCGCTTATACACGTATTTTTACCCGTTTGGGTCTGGAGTTCCGTGCAGTACAGGCCGATTCTGGTTCGATTGGCGGTGATGCCTCGCAGGAGTTTCACGTGATTGCCGATTCTGGAGAAGATATACTGGCCTTCTCCACAGGATCGGATTATGCAGCCAATGTTGAGGCTGCAATCGCTGCTGCGCCTGGTCCGCGCTTGGCCGCAAAGGAAACGTTGCACAAAGTCAGCACTCCGACTCAGAAACGTTGCGAGGATGTGGCTGCACTATTGGAGCTTCCACTGCAGCGTATGGTGAAGTCAATCGCGGTGATGACCGAGAGCGGTTTTGTGTTGGTCTTGTTGCGTGGTGATCATACGCTCAACGATATCAAGCTGAGCAAGCTACCAGGTCTGCTCAATTTTCGTTTGGCTAATGAGGTCGAGATTGCCATGCATCTGGGCAGTGAGCCCGGGTTTCTTGGTCCGGTTGACCCCTGCATGCCGATCCGCATCATTGCCGATTGTGAGGTCGCAGTGATGGTCGATTTCGTGGTCGGTGCTAACGAGGCTGGCTTTCATTTGGTTGGGGTTAATTGGGGCCGAGACTTACCTGAGCCGGAGACTGTGGCTGACATTCGCAATGTCATCGAAGGGGATCGTGCTGTCGATGGTGGGAAGATCTGTATTGCTCGTGGTATCGAAGTTGGTCACGTGTTCCAGCTTGGCCGTAAGTATGCTGAAGCAATGAACGCGACTGTGTTGGATGAACATGGTAAAGCTGCAACCATGACGATGGGTTGTTATGGCATCGGTGTGTCACGGATCGTTGCTGCCGCAATCGAACAGAACCATGATGTCTCTGGCATCATTTGGCCAGTTCCGATGGCACCATGGCAGGTGGCGATCTGTGTGATTAATCCGAAAAAAGATCCGGTGATCGCCACTGCCGCAGAGGCGCTCCTTACCGAGTTGCAGTTTGCCGATGTTGATACAGTATTGGATGATCGTGGTTTGCGTCCTGGCGTGATGTTCGCGGACATTGAATTAATCGGTATTCCTCACCGCATCGTGGTTTCTGAGCGTGGATTGGCTGCTGGGACTTATGAATATCGCGCACGCCGCGCTGCAATGGTTGAGAATTTAGACAAGGCGACATTGTTGGCGCGAATAAAACCCTGATTGATTTGTGTTATTGAAATATGAACGTTCCATTGTAAGTTTTGTTGTGTGTTTGTCAGTTTCAAACCGAGTGATTATAATGACCTGGATGTTAAGCACATAAATTTTTTTGCTTAAAAAAATCCTATATTATTTTTTCGGAGTCGAGATGTCCATTGATCTTACTGACCTATCGGCCAAACAATTGAGCATTTTGATTAAAGCTGCTCAGAAACAGCACAGTGTTGTTACTAAACGCGCTTCAATTGATAAGGTTCGTACAGCGCTGATCAAGGCTGCTAAGGTCAACGGTTATACCATTGAGGAGTTGTTTGCTAAGGCGCCGAGTGGCCGTAGCCGGAAGGTGAGCACCACTAAGAAGTTGCCGAAGACGGAAGAACGTAAGCTTGCCAAAGTTTCAGCAAAGTATCGTAATCCATCAAATAAAAATGAGATTTGGGTTGGGCGTGGTAAGCGGCCGCGTTGGTTGACGGAGTTGGTTGCTTCCGGAAAAAAGGTTGAGGATTTCTTAATCAAAAAAAGGTGATGGTTTCTCAGGTTTTTAATGCTTTTTGGATAAATCAAAGATTCTTTGCCAAATGCTGGAGATAGTAATTACTTTTGTTAGGTGTGCGTACAAGCAGAAATTCAGTAGAGATATTATCGATTTCATATCCTCATAGGTCTTTTGCTTCCTCCTTTGGCGATCCATAGGGGTCACCTTGGAGACCATTCGGAGTGTCTTCTATAGTTCATGTGATGTGTTAACGGATATGAGAGAACTGTTGATACGTATCGGCGATTAGCCAGCTTCATTAATGGGGAGATTTTCCCATATACCATTAAAAAAACATTGATTTAAGATTCTTTCGAATCAAGCACGTTCTGTGGTATTCAGTGTTTCTTTCGCGTATTTGATAATTGGATCTACATTCTTTCTTTGTTTGGTGTGTATTGAATGCCATTGTTCTCAGGTGAAGTACTTGATTTTCTATGTATACAATGCTGCATTCGGTTTAGTTTTTGAGCCCGATGTCCAAGCTTCATAATCGTCATTATGTAATGGAGTTGTCAGGTTATGCTTCGACGTTGTAATTGCTTGGTTCATGTGATTCCACTGTAAAAATTCTATGAAAGGGTGGGTGCTGCCAAGATCTTCGCTTTGCTTATATTTTCATCGTGATGCTTGTTTGGGGTGTGGTGGTGGATGCGGGACGTTGTTTTTCTATCGGGGATATTCCGGTGTGCTCCGTTTAGTTGCGTTCATGGGTAGTCTTTGCCAACTATCTCCGAAACAGATTCAGTCATGTAAATTGCTGTTGTGTTATCGGATGCATACATCGAGTATCCATAGGCAAGTGTGTTATTTAGCTACTAGGTATGTTGATCTCTTTATTTTTATCTCTTGGTGCAGCTTGTTTTCAGAGTTTTTCGAAGATCATGAATTGGTTTTTTTAAGGTCATTATCCAAACATGCGAAATGGCCTATGATTACCATGAGAAAAACGGTTGTGTGGGATCGGATGCCCTGTTGATCATATTTTCTTAGATGGCTTCAGGTTGTCGCAGAACTGATGTTCAGATGCTCTTCCAGGTAAGGTGATTTGGTTGATATGTTTTCATGGCCACAATGATTTGCAGGTCCATTGAGATTTTTCAGGCTCGATGGTTGTCCTGAGTGGAGTGTTTTAAATATTTGAGTGACTCATTGGTATGATGCTGTTCCAGAAACGTTGAACGTGCTTTCAGAGCATGTCCTACTTTGTGTACTTTAACTTTGCATCTTTATATGTCATGTTGACTCCCTTCACTGTTTATCTATATCCAGTGCTATTGTTGATCGCTAGTAACGTCTTTATGACTTTCGCTTGGTATGGTCATCTCAAGTACAAGAGCGTTTCGTTGGTTACCGTAATTTTTGTGAGTTGGGGTATCGCTTTCTTTGAATACTGTCTTCAGGTGCCGGGTAACCGCCTTGGCAGTGCTGTTTATTCGCCCGCACAGCTGAAGGGTATGCAGGAGGTGATTACTCTATTGGTATTTGCTGGTTTCTCGACGTTTTATTTGGGTCAACCGCTGCGTTGGAATCACTGGGCTGCCTTTAGCCTTATTCTGATTGCGGCCCTGTTGATGTTCAGAGAGTGATGTTGTGATGCCGCTTGGCGGTTTGTTGTTCTTGCATCGAATTGCTGTACAGTCTCCCTAGGTATTTGTATAGGGTAGCCTGGGTTATCCATCGCGTCTGTCAGTACCTTGAGTATTGGACTCGCGAACGCCTATATTGGCTCATGCACGAAGTTGCTTGTGTCATGGTCGAAAGCAGCATTCGTGATTTTCGCTATGCTAAGTTTAATGTTGCGAACAGGATTGATATTCCGATGATGCTTCGTTGCCGTGATGTTGAGGGCGCATAGCGTGCGTGTCAGCGAGTGTCGAGAATTTACGTTGGGGCAACGAAGCTCGCTTCCTGCGATGGAATTGTTTGAGATATTCCAGCTATGTTTGACTGGTTCGGTGGTCGATAGCCTTGCTGACATTAATATTTCTGTATATGTGAACTTGCACAGTGATGATCCGGAAGCGGTCTAGTGCTTTATGGAAGATGACTAGAGTAGTAGAGCCGTGTGAATCGCACCCGGCCCGTGTGCCTGGATTGTGATCGTAGCGATGAGTTTTTGGGGTGGTTGTGACGTGCTTATATTGCGTTAGGTCATGTTGCAGCAGGCAACGTTCTCTCAGGTGGATGATCGACCAATGTTCTGGTGTCCCGTGTTTTTGAGAGTCGCAGTCATGGTGTTGTGATTGCACATGACAATGGGCCGTTCGTTGAAGCGGTGCTGGCATCCTCTGAGGTGATTTTCCAGAGCATTTAGGCAAATGATTCTCGTGCTGGAATTTCTCTGGCGTATAGAAATTGATCAGATGTTGCATCAAGAGTTAGATCATACGGATGCGATGATTGATTTGCCCATCTGTCCGGGCGGATACGCATAGTGATTAAGGGGGTCCTGCCGCTTATCAGACCCAACTTTAGGGTGGATTTGAGTATTAGGATTCATGCAACGGCCGTTGTTGCTGAGTTTCCAGTGTGAGATTCCACTTCGCAGCTGGATAGCCCAAAGGCTGGAGAGAGGCTGAGCGTTATGCGCGGGCTTCGCTCACTCTACGATGTGATGTGGGATTGCGCCTGTAACGCTTTCGAAAACTTTAGAGGCATTGGTCGTTATGATTTTGCATGTAGTGGGGTTTGTTTCTATAAAATGGGCTGAACTGATCCGGGGTAGGACCATTCATTACGTTTGTCGTGTGATTAATTCCATTAAGTTTCTCATCCTGTTTTAGTCACATTGGCGCTGGCTCATAAACTCAGTCGCGCTACCTGAGGCTAAGGTATGACAGAAAAATTCTTTAGTTGTCGACGGGAGGCAGAGGATAGCCACAATTATGCTGCTGGTCCTGTTTTTAGTCATGCTTGTTGCCTTACTCGGTAGCTTTTGCTTTCTGTTGGCTGAATATCCTTTCCATTACTTCTAGCAATTCGTTCTCTGAGAAAGGCTTAGTGATGTAGGCTCGCGCGCCTTGGCGTATGCCCCATAGCCGATCAGTGTCTTGGTCCTTGGTGGTCACGAGGACCACTGGTACATGTTGGGTTGTCGGCTCGCGCTTGAGTGTACGTGTGGCTTGAAACCCATTAATTTTAGGCATGACCACGTCCATCAGTACCAGATCTGGTAAGTGCGCTTTAGCGGCCTCTACCCCGGTGGTGCCATCGGTTGCGGTAATGGTCTCGTGTCCTAGCTTTTCGACGATTCTTTGAATGCTGAGTAGTTGTGACGGTGAATCGTCGACGATCAAAATGCGTGCCATACTTTTCCCCATGTCTGCCTCAGCAGTGTAGTGCGTACATAGGGGTACCTGGAAGGGTGGCGCATACTGGCGGGCACATGGCAAGGATTATCCTATTCGATACGTACCACAGTACGTCCGAACGATCCGCCTGCCAGCATCGTCTCGAACACCTGTGTCAACCCATCCAGCCCAACTTCCTGTGTGCAGATCTGCTCAAGGTGACGTGGGCGCCATATGCCGGCTAACCTTCCCCAGATTTGCTCGCGGATATTGCGTGCGGTGCCTGACGCTCCGATTCCTAGTAGAGATACACCGCGTAGGATAAAGGGCATTACTGTCGTGTTTAGCGTTGGGCTTGCTGCGAGCCCAACCGTAGCGATGTTGCCGTACGGTACGGTTTGCGCCAGTAATCCGGCGAGTAGTGGCCCGCCAACGTTGTCTAGACCGCCGCCATAGTGCGCTGAGGCTAGCGGTTTGTCGGTCAATAGTACTTCTCGGGGAAGTACTTGCGTGGCGCCGATTTCGCGCAGGAATGCTGCGTGCTTGACCTTGCTACTGACTGCGTACACCTCAAAACCAGCACCACTGAAGATGTCCAAAGCCAACATGCCAACCCCGCCGGTGGCTCCGGTGACCACGAGAGGACCTAATGCTGGTGTCTGATGGTTTTCAGTGAGGCGTAGAAGTACCAGTGCTGCGGTGAAGCCGGCAGTACCTATCACCATTGCTTCACGTAGGCTCAGCCCGGCTGGGAGTGGAAGTAATGTCTGTGATTTCAATCGTACGTACTGGCTGTAGCCACCATCCAGGGTCTCGCTCAGGCCACAGCCGGTGGCGATCACAGCGTCGCCTTCATTGAAGGTTGGGTCGGTGGATGCGATCACATATCCAGCCACGTCAATCCCCCCAGTGAGCGGAAATCGGTGTAGGATCCTACTTCGCCCGGTACCAGCTAGGGCGTCTTTATAATTGACAGAAGACCATAACGCGCGAACTACCACTTCGCCTGGAGTTAACAGATCCAAGGCCGTTGCTTCCAATCCAGCACGATGGCCGGCATCGTCTTGGTGGATCCGGAAGGCGGTGAACTTGGCGGGGATGGATATTGCGGCGATTGGCATAAACCGGACCGTACCACGATAGACCTTTTAAAACTGTCGATCTACCCCATACGTTTGTACAATTCTAGAATTCATTCATTATGGCGGCAATGTGGGAGTACCCGCTCCGCCCTTCCATCATGGAGTATGCATGTCTTGGAACATACCTGGCAGCAAGGGTAAAGATGCTTCGGAGTCGCAACATCGCGGCTCAGGGCCATTACGTGGCGGCGGCAATGGCGGTGTTTTTGGGAAGATACCTGGGCCACTTAAGGATTTACTTGAGGTGGGTATCCTGAGTTGGGTGCTGATTGGGGTGGTTTTAATCGTGCTCTTCTCTAGTGTCCAGTTAATTGGCGAGCAGCAGCGTGGTGTGGTGTTACGCTTTGGTCAGTTTGTGAGGGTGTTGCAGCCGGGATTGAGCCTCAAGTGGCCGTGGCCTTTGGAGTCGGTGCATAAGGTCAACGCCACCGAAATTAAGACCTTCGGTAAGCAGGTGCCGGTGTTGACTCGTGACGAGAACATTGTGAACGTCACGCTCAATGTGCAGTACCAGATCAGTGACCCGCACTTATACTTGTATGGTTCGCGTAATGCTAACGAAGTGCTGGTGCAGGCTGCCCAAAGCGCGGTCCGTGAACAAGTGGGCCGATCCGATCTCAACTCGGTACTCAATAATCGTGGTCCCTTGTCTACTGCCTCCAAAGAGCGTCTGCAGGCATCACTGGATGCTTACCGTACTGGTCTGTTGGTCACTGGTTTGACCTTGCCAGACGCACGCCCACCGGAGGAAGTGAAGTCGGCTTTCGATGAGGTTAATGGTGCTCAGCAGGTGCGTGAGCGCCTTATTGATGAGGCTCAGGCCTATGCCGCCAAGGTTGTGCCTGAGGCCCGTGGCCGCGCAGCCAGTACTCGCACGGCGGCTGATGGATATAAGCAGGCTGTGATTGCACGTGCACAGGGAGATGCTGACCGTTTCACTCTTCTGCAGGCTCAGTACAAGAACGCCCCTGAGGTTACCCGTAAACGTCTGTGGCTGGAGACAGTGCAACAGGTGCTGACACAGAATCGTAAGGTGATCGGTGCCGATGGCCGTCAGTTGATTTATGTGCCGATATCGCCGGATCTGCCGCGCTTACCGGCTGCCACGCTTCAGGGGGGCGGGGGCAATACGCCGCCGGTTTCGCAGGATGTACTGATCCCCGACTCTCTTAACAAGCCGTCTAATGAGAACATCCGTAATCCGCAGCGCATTGCGCGTCCTGCAGGCCGTGAAGGAGCTGCCCTATGAAGAATTCCTTATGGATTGTTGTTACGGTTGTGTTCTTTCTTGGTTTGTTCAGCTCGACCTTTGTGGTGCGCGAGGATCAGACTGCGATGGTCATCAATCTCGGTCGTGTGGTGCGTTATGACTTGGAGCCAGGTTTACATTTCAAAATCCCGCTGGTTGAGTCGGTGCGCGTGTTTGATCGTCGTTTCAAGGTGATGGCCACTGAGCCCGCACGTTACTTCACCGCTGAACAGAAGGATGTCAGTGTCGATTTCTTCGCGATTGGCTACATTGATGATGTGCGTTCCTTTTACCGTGCGACCGGTGGCGACGAGTCTCAGGCGACCGCCCGTTTGGCACCTATCATCACTGACTCACTGCGTAACCAAATTAACTCGCGCACCTTGCAGGAGTTGGTTTCTGGCGATCGTAGCGAGTTGATTGCTGGTCAATTGAAAAGCATTAATGCAGCCACTAAAGGTTTAGGTGTGCATATTGTTGACCTCCGCATCAAGCAGATTGAGTTGCCAGTTGACAGTCAGGTGATCAGCGACGTCTACGAACGTATGCGTGCCCAGCGTAAGCAAGAGGCTGCCAAGCTGCGTGCTGAGGGTGAGGAGCGGTCATTGAGCATTCGTGCCCAGGCCGATCGGGAGTCCACTGTGTTGATCGCTGATGCCGAGCGCGATGCCCAGAAGTTGCGCGGTGAAGGTGATGCCGAGGCTGCGCGTGTCTACGGTCACGCTGGTGCTGCTGACCCTGCATTCTACGGGTTTTACCGCAGTCTGGAGGCTTACCGAAACGGTATGGCTGATGGCAATGGTGTCATCGTACTCGACAAGAACGATCCGTTCTTGCAGTACTTCAAGAACGATCATTGAGTGGCAGGTGTTCCGTTGCTCTTATGCCTTCGCGTATGTGAGAGACAGACTGCCAAGCTATGACAGGCAGCGGTTTCATCTTCTTTCTGTTTTGCGTGAGAGTAGGAGCAACCAAGAACGTTGCATCCCATGGTTTCTAACCACATCCGTGTTTTTATGTACGACCTGTTTGTTGCCTTGAGTCTTGTTGCTGTTTTGGAAGGTTTGTTCTTGTTTGCCGCGCCCGGTTTGTGGAAACGTCTGGCCACGCAGTTGTTGGATCTCCCTTTGGTTCAGTTGCGACTGTCCGGCGTGTTCGTACTTAGTATCGGATTACTTGTGTTGTGGTGGTTACGTCACTAAAGGGTGGTGTCAGTCGGGTTTCTTAGGAGCCAGAGTGTGCCCCTGGGTCACCCGAAACCCGGATAATGCATCAGGTATGGCTAATGTTACTTCCCAGACATCGCGATCATCGCGGTGTCTGAGGTGTTTTGATGATGCTTCCCCCAAAGGCGACTAACAGATACGTGTATGTTCTATTCTGTGGTCCTGATCGGTGCCAGAAAAATCTGAGGAGTTACCCGTCATGGGTCAGTCAGTTGTCGTGCTCGGTGCCCAGTGGGGCGATGAAGGTAAGGGCAAGATCGTCGACCTTCTCACCGAGGAAATTGGCGCGGTTGTGCGCTTTCAGGGAGGTCACAATGCTGGTCACACTTTAGTTATCAACGGTAAGAAGACTGTTTTGCATCTTATTCCATCTGGAATCCTGCGAGAGGGTGTGCTATGCCTGATTGGTAACGGTGTAGTCATCTCGCCAGCCGCATTGCGAGAGGAGATCGAGGGGCTGGAAGAGACCGGTTTGGAGGTATGCTCCCGTTTGAAGATTTCGCCCGCTGCGCCGTTGATCATGGAATATCACATTGCCCTGGATCAAGCACGTGAGAAGGCTGCTGGTGGCAGGGCGATTGGTACTACCGGTCGCGGTATTGGGCCGGCGTACGAGGACAAGATCGGTCGCCGTGGTATTCGTGTGGCTGATCTTCATTACCCAGATCAATTGGAGCAGAAGCTACGTGCTGCGCTGGACTATCACAATTTTGTGTTGACTAAATATTTCGGTGTGGATGCGGTGGACTTTCAGCGGATCTATGACGAGGTGTTATTGTTTGGGGAATACGTCGAGCCGATGAAGTCGGATGTTGCGGGCATCCTCCATGACCTGCGCAAGCAAGGCAAGCGTGTGCTTTTTGAGGGTGCTCAGGGCACATTGCTGGACATTGATCACGGCACCTATCCGTACGTGACCAGCTCCAACACGACGGTTGGTGGTGCCCTCAATGGCGCTGGTGTTGGTGTGCAGGGTATTGACTATGTGTTGGGCATTGCTAAGGCTTATGCCACTCGTGTCGGTGGGGGGCCATTTCCTACCGAGTTGGATGATGAGATCGGCCAGGGTATCCGAGATCGTGGGGTCGAGTACGGTGCTTCTACCGGTCGTCCGCGCCGCTGTGGTTGGATGGACATTGTTGCACTCAAGCGTGCGGTTGCCATCAATGGTATTACCGGTTTGTGTATCACCAAACTGGATGTTCTGGATGGAATGGATAAGCTTAAGGTCTGTATTGCCTATGAGTACCACGATAAACGTAGTGAATACGCTCCGTTAGATGTACAGGGTTGGGAGGAATGCACCCCGGTGTACTTGGAATTCCCAGGCTGGAACGAGAACACTCATGGCATTACTGCGTGGGACAAACTTCCTCCAGCGGCCCGTGCTTACCTGCGTGCATTGGAAGAGCTCGCTGGTTGTCCGATTGGTATTGTGAGCACCGGCCCGGATCGTGAGCATACGATTATGTTGCAAGATCCTTTTGCTTGATTTTTAGGGATTTAAGATCCTGGGGTTCACTTGAGAGCGTGTTTGGCTCGATATCGATGATGGGGCATATGTTTACGGCGGGTTTGAGGGGCTTGTTCGGGGAATGTTTAATGATTTTCTGAACAAGCCGAACAGTGATTCCATAGCGAATGGGTGGGTATATTCAGATCGGTTTTGCGTGCCGTATATGCTTGCCTGCGCTGTAAGGGAACATTGGGGACTGCAACTAAAATACATCCTTCTGGGATAATTTGCCGAAGAATCTTCTCTGCCATCTCCAAACGATGGATTGTGGCTTGCGTATCATGTTTATCATTTCACTTCATGATGGTAGCTGTTCTTCGTCAAGCTGCAGCAGTGCAGCTTTTGAGATTAAATAGGTATTTGTCGCTTAAGACGGATGTCTCGAACACGTTTGTACTGTAAACGCAAGTGCGGCGATTTTTCTGCAACTGATTGCCGCTACAAAAACTCGACTAAGCTGCCTGTGTTGATCAATGCGCGAGTATTCCCTGGCAGCCAGAATAGCGGGAGGATCCCCATCCCTGGATGGCTGGTTATTTTAATTAAATCGGGAGGTGGTTTGGTTCCTTCGGATTGTGTCCGGAAACTACCCAGGAAAGCGCTGCAAGCACATGGTATATAGCCAGGTAGGTATGTTTCAGGTGAATATAAGGATTTCTAGATTAAAGTGTATATAAGAATTTCGTGTTGCAAGATTGAAACCCTGCTTACGCTTTAGAAAAAAACGGGCAATAGAAAGTTGGTAGCAATTTAATGAGGAGGATTTCAAGTAGCAATGCCACAGTATCCCGATGGTTGGAGTAAACGGGCAAACCATATCGGTTTATTTGATTTCCAGTGTTCTTGGTTGAGATTTCCAACTTATTTAGCCGCAATGACCTTGGCGATTTCCAAGCATTTGTTTGAGTAACCCCATTCGTTGTCGTACCAAGCGATGAGTTTGACAAAGGTCGGATCTAGTGCAATCCCAGCTTCGGCATCGAATACACAGGTACAGGTTTCACCACGGAAGTCGGTGGCAACCACTTTGTGTTCGGTATAGCTCAGGATGCCTTTCAGCGGACCCTCACTTTGCTCCTTCACCTCTGTACAGATTGCTTCGTAGGTAGCTGGGTTGTCTAACTGGACAGTCAAGTCCACCACAGAAACATCTGAGGTTGGTACGCGGAAACTCATGCCGGTTAGTTTTCCGTTGAGTGACGGTATCACTTTTCCAACAGCCTTTGCTGCGCCAGTCGAAGATGGGATGATGTTCTCAAGAATACCGCGGCCACCGCGCCAGTCTTTATTGGACGGCCCGTCGACTGTCTTTTGTGTAGCAGTGGCGGCATGTACGGTGGTCATTAAACCGCGCTTAATGCCCCATTTATCGTGGATCACTTTTGCTAATGGCGCTAAGCAGTTGGTAGTGCATGAAGCATTCGATATAATTTGCTCGCCATTGTAGCTGTTGTGATTGACGCCGTACACGAACATAGGCGTGTCGTCCTTGGAAGGTGCTGACATAATGACTTTCTTGGCACCAGCGGCCACATGCTTTCCGGCACTTTCCTGGGTTAGGAATAGTCCGGTGGATTCGATAACTATTTCGGCACCAACATCAGCCCATTTAAGATTGGCCGGGTCACGTTCGGCAGTCAGGCGTATCTTTCTGCCGTTGAGGATGAGGTCATTGCCCTCAATTGCGATCTCTCCTTTGAAGCGTCCATGCACCGAGTCGTATTGCAGCATGTATGCCAAATAATCTGGCTCGAGCAGATCATTGATGGCCACGATATCGATGTTGCTACCGAAGTTTTGCACTGCCGAGCGCAATATGTTGCGTCCAATACGACCGAAACCATTGATACCGACCTTGATTGCCATGTTCACGAATTCCTGACGGCCCCGGCGGGGCAGTGAGTGGAGAAGAACCGCTATTCTAGCAGCGCCTGCGATGAGGCATCGACCTGTTGCCATACGGTGGTTGTGTACTAGGTTGGATGCTCCGCTGGTCAAATGTAGGATCGAAGTGCGTAAATATGTTGTTAATGATGAGCGTTGCAGTAAAGAAAGCTGCGCATGTTTTCCCTTTTACTTCATTGCGGTGCTAGCGATGTGTTGTATCAGCGAACACACGCGGGTGCGTTCCTACGCATAGGTGGATCTGACTTGCCCGGCTAACAGAGGTTGGCTGCCTATCCATAGTTATCTTTCCTTGGTTTCTTTTTTGCTTCCTTATCTACCATCGTTGGTCTGTGCACTGCACTCTGTAAACCTGCACTGAAACCTCTGATTATCCAGAATTATTGTATTGGGCTGCTCTTGCTTTTTGCTGAGGGTGAGTATGAATAGAGATCTTGCCCCTTATTTCGACACGATCACCTTGCAACCAACGTTAGGGTTACTCCGCCTTATGGATATATGGCTTGCAGAGATTGCTTATCCATCAAGATTGCTTAGAGTGCGGTAAAGCTGATTTTTTATCGAAAATAGCGATCGAAGAAAGGTTGCTGGAAGTTGTTCGCCTACAACCAATACGATTGGATTTTGGAGGGGCATTATTATTTTAGTGAGTTGAAGTGTGTGCTGTCAGTTTCGGAACCTGATCGCTGTATGGGGCAGCGGTTTCACCGTGTTGCTTAGCTGCCGACTGGGTCGTGTTTAAATTTAAATTCAAACACATGGCTTTGAATGCAAGGTCAGTGAGATGAACACAAGAGTGTTGCTGGTGAATGTATCGTCACGCATGGACACTCAACGAACCGTGCTTGCTGGACGCCCTGGGCTTGTGTTGAGATTAGGATCAATTACAGGAAGCACCCACTGCTAGAGATAGTTTGGCATTGAAACCGTGTTGGGAAGGCTCGAGTCCTTGGGATCGATTATTTTTGAGGCCCCTTCGGCATGCTAGTGTGCGCCTTCACAGGATATGTTCGACCTCAATCTGGCTTACCATCGTAAATTTGTGGGCTTCCAGACACCGTTTCGTCGCGATCCGGAAACGTGCATGTACACGGTTGCCAGGGGCGCAATTTTTTCTGTAAGTCATGTCCCGTGTAGTCTGTACGAGCGATGCAGCTTACTGTGTTGAGTCACTGCTGTGATTGACTGCTTTTTAATTTTTGTCGTTTGCCTTGACCTTCACACTCCCTTCTCTGGGTTTCCATACTTCATCCAGCAGCGTAACGACTATTCTGATTTGTTCGCGTAAAAGCGCTTAAAAAGCAGGTATGTCAATACCAGTGAGTATGAATAGGGCTTGGCGGCTGAATCGATAGGTGAGTCAAAGCCTCGTATCGGGATATTTTATCTTTGAACTCACTGGTGGCGATTGCGATCAATGTTTATCTGGTGACAGGCGAGTGCAAACACCCCTGCTCCGTACCTGTGGTTGTTTTCTCCGCGAGGATACCTGTACAGGAGATGATGACCACATGGTTGTTAGCAAATATGTTCGGTAAGAGCACGCTCTTGATTACCCAGTGATCAGCAGCATCAATATCGACTTGCTCTCACTGGCCAGTATCCGCTCGGTGTTGTTCAGCTGGCTCTGATTGGCCACTGGTGCTATGGACTGCAGGCCGGAAGAGAAAAGGATTGATGGACTGTTCGGTCAAGGTGTTTGACATGCTGGCGAGTAACACACCGATACGCGCGGAGTTCATTCTTGGGTCACCTTGGGGCATTACGTCGCCGATGATGGTGCCGTCAATGTGTTGATATCGATGTCAGGTATCTGTGAAATCAATGCTTTGAGTACGCGGGGCAGTATGCCGTTTGGGTGGGTATGAAAGAACATGCTTTGGTGTCGCCTTGTCGCCTGAAGGTTGGATGGTAGCGATGATCTGAGCGCCTTGGATCTACTTCGTGATTGGAATCGCTCCAGATTCTTGGAACTCTGGTGTCATGCTGAGGGTAAACCGGTCGGTACAGAACGACAGAGTTGCGATGCTGTGCGATTGGTTCTGTTGCGTAAGCATTGGCGAAATCTTCGGGTTCGAGTTAGAGCGGTCGCTCTTTCGAATCTGTACTTGACATTTCTGCCGCATAAGATACTGATGATTTCGATGTTGTGCTTACCTCATCGAATAGTCTGTATGTTGATCAACATCATTTTAACGTAACGATAACGATGTTATAGATCATGGGGATGTGCTGAGATCGAAGTGATGCACGATAGGTTTTCCTGTCATGGTGACTCCTTCAGCCTTAGCTAAGTATTAAGTATAGGCGGTGTGCGTTGAATATCACTTTGCCTTAGACCCAGGTCTCTTACGTTTTAATTGCTGAGGGTGCGACTTTATCTATCCTAATGGCCTTGAATATCTTGCTTTAAGTTCTGTAAATACGTTGTCTGCCCTGTACCGTGCGCAGTGTCATTATCCTGAGAGGAGGATTACCGGTTGGCAGAAAAGCGATGCAGCCTTTGACTAGAAGGTCGGTCAAGTTGGTGCTGTTTGAAAATGTTTCTTGGGGTTGGCAGATTACCCGACCGGCGAAATCGCGATTGGTACGGGGGGACACTTTGTTAAATCTAGGTAGTACGTGAGGGGAAAATGGTCAGACGTAAATTTGCCGAAGTTTTTGTTGTTCTAAGGGAAGCGGGGAGAAAGATCTGCACAAAGGTACCAACGTTCATCTATAGCAGCTAATGCGTTAGCTTGGCGAACGCTCCTAGAACTGCACTTGCGTTATTAGAATGTTGGCGTAATACGATCTGCAATTGTGGTATGAGTTCAGTATTCTCTATTGCAATGTACGGCGCAGAAAAAACGCATTGAATCCAGTAATTATCATTGGAAATATTGATAATGAATTTTTAAAAATTCACCGATGTGATGCTAGCATCGCTGGTTGCTCGGTACGGCGGGGTTTTCTGGTGCAGTCGTTATCTTGGGTATGTTCCTTGCTCGAGGTCTGAGCAAGCAAAATCAAGAATCAAACGAATCGCTAGAGATTATATATTTGCACTTTATGGTTCAGGAATGCCTACGTGAGCAGTGTGCAAAGCGGGTTGCGACCAGCTAGAATTCACCCTTGTAAAACTATAGGCTAAGCCCGCGTTCAGACGCGGGTTTTTTTCATGTAGACTTTCGGGCTATCAGTGGCCCGCCCAACAGGAGATCCTGTGCATGGCGCTCGAGCGTACTCTTTCGATTATCAAGCCTGATGCTGTCGCGAAGAACGTGATTGGTGATATCTATAGCCGTTTTGAGAAAGCTGGTCTTAAGATCGTTGCTGCTAAGTATAAGCAGCTGTCGCGTTGTGAGGCCGAGGGTTTTTACGCTGTGCATCGTGACCGCCCGTTTTTCAACCCATTGGTTGAATTTATGATCTCAGGGCCAGTGATGATTCAGGTGTTGGAAGGTGATAATGCTGTGGTTCGCCATCGTGAATTGTTAGGAGCGACTAATCCGAAGGATGCCGTTCCAGGTACGATCCGGGCCGATTTTGCCGAGTCAATTGAAGCCAATGCTGCCCATGGTTCGGATTCGGTCGAGAATGCTGCGATTGAGATGGCTTACTTTTTTGCCGCTACCGAAATTATTTTGCGATGAGGTCGTAGGCATGAATGGGTTTGTGGTGATTCCCAGTGTGACAACCACCAGTGGTGAGCCCATTGCTGGCGATGTTGTCCAAAAACAAAATCTGCTGGAACTTGACCGCGATGGGTTGGAACGCTTCTTCGAGGATGTTCTCGGTGAGAAACGCTACCGTGCCCACCAGGTCATGAAGTGGATCCACCACCGTTATATCGCTGACTTCGAGCAGATGACGGATATTGGCAAGGCGTTGCGTGTCAGGTTACAGACATGTGCTGAGGTGCGAGTTCCTCGTATTGTGTTGGACAAGCACTCAGCCGATGGCACACGCAAGTGGTTGCTCGCGATGGGCACTGACAGTAAAAATGCGATTGAGACTGTTTATATCCCGGACAAGGGGCGTGGTACGTTGTGTGTGTCTTCGCAAATCGGCTGTGGTTTGAACTGTACTTTTTGCTCGACTGCCACTCAAGGCTTTAACCGAAACCTGACGACAGCCGAGATTATCGGTCAGCTTTGGGTTGCCGCCCGTGACCTTGGTAATGTGCCGCACCAGCAGCGTCGTCTCACCAACGTGGTGATGATGGGCATGGGCGAGCCGTTAATGAATTTCGATAACGTTGTGCGTGCGATGAGCGTGATGCGCGATGATTTAGGCTACGGTTTGTCCAACAAACGTGTGACTCTGTCGACTTCCGGCTTGGTGCCAATGATCGATCGCCTCTCGAGCGAAAGTGATGTGTCGCTGGCTGTATCACTGCATGCTCCGAATGACTTACTGCGTGAGCAGCTGGTTCCGTTGAATAGAAAGTACCCAATTGCTGAACTGATGGCATCCTGTGAGCGTTATTTGTCTGTTAATCGTAAACGTGAGTCCGTCACGTTCGAATACACCTTGATAAAGGGCGTTAACGACCAGCAAGAGCATGCGCATCAATTGGTCAAACTGATGCAACAGTTTGAGTGTGCGATGCAGGTTAAGGGTGCAGCGAAGGTTAATCTGATTCCGTTCAACCCATTTCCAGGCACTCGTTATGAACGTTCGACAGAAGCCGATATACGCGCCTTCCAAAAGATCATGTTGGATGCACGGATTTTGACGATAGTACGTCGTACCCGTGGAGACGACATTGATGCGGCGTGCGGGCAGTTGAAGGGTCAAGTCGTGGATCGTACTCACCGCCAAGCCAGGTTTCGCCACACTCTAGAAGATCGGGTTGGTCGAGATGTTGCTGCGTGATACATGTCTGATGTTAGTGTTTGCTGCTGTGCTGATCTTATCTGGCTGCGTAGCCATGCCTGATAAGAAAGAGACACGTATTAAGTCAGTTCAGAATCTTGCCCCTGTTTATAACTTCCATGATGATGCCAAAACTCGCCGTCGTGTTGCGTTGACTCAGAATCTTGGACGCGCCTATAACCAATTTAATGCTGGTGATGACGCGGCTGCGGAACGGCTGATACAAGATGTGTTGAGGCAGGATCCCTCATCAATTGATGCGTGGACGCTGCGTGCGGCGATCTACAGTAGGCGTGGCGATGTGGTTCGTTCCGGTGAGTACTACCGCAAGGCTGCCGAGTTGGCACCGCAGCGTGGTGATGTGCTCAATAACTACGGCGCTTGGTTGTGTGCGAATGGGTATCCAACCGAGGCATTGGTTTGGTTCGAACGTGCGATGACTGATCCGGCTTATGGTGAGCAACCTGGTACTCTGGCCAATGCCGGTGGTTGTGCGCTTCAGTCTGGGCAGCGCGACCGTGCCGAGCACGATTTGCGTAGGGCGTTGGAGTTGGATCCAGGCAATGCTTACGCGTTGGAATCAATGGCGCGAAGTGAGTACGACAAACATCGTTATTTCGAGGCGCGCGCCTTCAGCGAACGGCGCTTGGCAACTGCGCCTGCAACGGCTTCAGTGTTAAAACTCGCGATTCAAATCGAGCAAGGGCTAGGCGACAAGGCTGCTGCTAGCCGATATCAACAGCGGTTAATCAAGGAGTTTCCCGAAAATGTAGCCGCGGAACCCAGGGGCTAATGTATTGTGATCAGCGATTCCAATCCTAACCCTTTCGAGCATGATTCGAATCCTAACCTTTTTGAACATGCGAAAGGATGTGGGCAACGTTTACGTGATGCGCGGATGGCGGTTGGATTGACCATTGAGGATGTAGCAACTAGCTTGCGCATGCCGGTACAGGTCGTGCTTTCATTAGAGGAGGAGAACTGGCAACGTCTAGGGGCACCGGTATTCGTCCGTGGTCAGTTACGTGGTTATGCGCGGTTGCTCAATATCGATCTTGATCCATTGTTTGAACAGGCGTTCTTGACCGAAATCGAGCCAGCCGAATTGGTGAGTTATGCCCATATGCAACGAGCGCGACACCTTCTCGAGGGGGTCACCCGTAAGGCGATGTATGTGGTGATCACTGGTGTGTTTGCTGTGCCGGTATGGTATGCCATGCGCAGCAATTTCGAGCCCCACGCGCTACGTACTGCTTCGTTGGAGATGGTACCTGAGCAATCAAAGTCTGAGGTCCTTGGTGGCACGCTACCTGACTCGGAGCGTAGTTCTGATAGGTCTGCGCCGTTCATCGCTTCGATTGCACCGGTGCCGCGTAACGATTCGATGCCTGCGGAGCAGGCTGGTAGTCTGACCCTGAACTTCAAGGGGGATAGTTGGATAGAGGTGATCGCCTCCGATGGAAGCCCGATGGAGAAAGCGTTAATCCCTGCGGGGGAGATACGGCATTATGTGCTTGGCCAAGTAGGTCGTGTAGTACTGGGTAATGCCGCTGCGGTGGAAGTCCAAGAATCTGGAAATATTGTCGATCTGACACGCTACAAGCGCGCTAATGTGGCGCGTTTTGCGGTATCCTCCGATGGTTCTGTGGTTCCAGTTTCAAAATAAATCACAGCCCACAGCATTGCGTTTTCCGTTTTTAAATTAAATAGGTCCCACTGGAACGGTGGGTTTGAGGATATCGATGGCGATCGGCGATTTGCACGATGAGCAGGAACATGGCGAACGCATTCGCACTTGGTTGCGTAAGAACGGCGTTGGATTGTTATTGGGTGTGTTCCTCGGTGTTGCTGTCATTGGAGGTTGGCACTGGAGAAAGGTGAAGCAGGTCGACCAGCTCACCTTTGCTGCGCAGCAGTTCGCTGTTTTCGGTAAATTGCTCCAGGCTAAGGAGTTAGACAAGGCTGCCCAGGCGCTGGCTAAGCTTGACGGTGCTAAGGCTCGATTGTATGTCGAGCTTGGCGCATTGCAGCTCGCTAAGGCTCAGTCCGAGGCCGGCAACACTGGCGAGGCACTCAGGATCCTGCGCACGCTGCCGGTTGATAGCCAATTTAGATTGATTGCCGATCAACGTTTGGCTCGTTTGCTGGTCGCTACTGGCAAGGCCGATGAGGCGAACAAACTGTTGGCTACCCACAAGGATGAGGTCAGCTTTGAGATTCAAGGTGACGCGTTGTTGGTGCTTGGCAAGCCGGAACAGGCACGTGAGCGCTACGCTAAAGCGCTCTCTATGGTCGATATAGCTGCGCCGCAGCGCCGCATTCTAGAAATCAAGTTGATGGATGTGGGAGGCCTGGTGCCCGGGCCTGTGGATCCGATTTAAATGAGAGATGTTATGAAGTTCACGCAATTTGTCACCGCTGCATTGTTGGCGACGCTTTTGGTCGGATGTGGCAGTGTGAAAAGTGTTTTTCGCGGCAAGGACGCCGATGCTAAAAAGGCTCAAGAGCCCGCTGATCTGGTGGGTTTTACTCCGACAATGAAGGTTGGCAAGCTTTGGTCTGTGGATCTGGGGAAAGGTGAGGGCCGTATCGCTGTGCGTCAACACCCGGCTGTGGTCGATGGCAAGGTATACGCAGCGGCAATCAGTGGTGGTGTGTTTGCACTGGATTTACACACCGGAAAGATGTTGTGGAAGTATGTTGCGAGTCAAGGACGTAACGCGAAAGACAATAAGAAATCCATGCCGCGTCTTGCTGGCGGTCCCGGTGTCGGGGATGGCTTGGTGGTGATTGGTACGTTGGATGGTCAAGTGATCGCTTTGAACCAGAGCGATGGTAGCGAGAAGTGGCGTGCCAATGTACCCAACGAGGTGATTGCAGCGCCGGCTGTGGCGCAGAATCTGGTCTTCGTGCGCAGTAACGACGGTCGCGTGACCGCATTTGACGTTGCTACTGGTAAACGTCGCTGGTTTAGTGAACGAGAGTCACCCACCTTGACCGTTCGTGGTAATGCACCAGTGATCCCTGGGCCGGATCTGTTGTTCGTCGGCAACGACGACGGTACCATCAGCGCATTAGCGATGCATGACGGCCGTTCCCTGTGGGTACAGTCCGTTGCTATACCGGAAGGTCGCAGTGAATTGGAACGCATGGCTGACGTCGACGGCGTGCCTGTCCTGGAAGCAAACACCTTGTATGCAACCAGCTATAAGAATGAGACCGTTGCGATTGATAGGTCGAGCGGTCGTATGCTTTGGAATCGTGAACACGGTGGAGCTGGTGGTGTCGGTGTTTCTTCCGGTTATGTCGTGGTGGCTGATAATGCTGGCACCGTATGGGGATTGGACAAGCCGACCGGCAGTGCCTCCTGGTCTCAACCTGCCTTGGCGCGCCGCTCCTTGACAGGCGTGGCGATCCAGGGAGACTACGCCGTGGTGGGTGACTACGAAGGCTATGTGCACTGGTTGCGTCTTAGTGACGGTGCGCTCGCTGCTCGCGAACGCTCTGGGAATGCCGCTATCGTTGGCCAACCTGTTGTTGCCGACAGTGTGCTTCTGGTTCAAAGTGCCAACGGAAAGCTTGCTGCTTTTCGTCTGATGCAATAATTACGGATTTTGATGCGATGCTCCCTTTGGTCGCCCTGGTTGGACGGCCGAACGTTGGTAAGTCGACCTTGTTCAATGCGTTGACGCTCACGCGTGATGCACTGGTACATGACCAACCCGGTGTCACCCGTGATCGTCACTATGGGGTTTGCCGCCTTGAGGGGCAGCCCTCGTTTGTTGTCGTCGATACTGGAGGCATCGTTGGTAAAGAAGATGGCTTGGCCGGCGCCACTGCGCGTCAGGCGCGCGTTGCTGCGGCTGAGGCTGATGTGGTGCTGTTTGTGGTCAACGCGCGTGAGGGTGCGTCTGTGCTTGACGACGATATCCTTGCTTGGTTACGCAAGCGATCGCAGCCTACGTTGCTGGTGATCAACAAGATTGATGGTGTTAGTGATGCTACGGTGCATTCGGAGTTTGCTCACTACGGTTTTTCCGATGTAGTGCCGATCTCTGCTGTGCATCGTCAAGGCTTGGATGACCTTGTCGAACAGGTGCTTGCGTGGCTGCCTGAACGCGGGATTGGCAAAATTCTGGATGAGGATTCAGGGCGTATCCATATTGCTTTTGTTGGTCGGCCGAATGTCGGTAAATCGACATTGGTTAACCGCCTGCTTGGCGAGGAGCGGATGATTGCCTCGGAGTTGCCTGGCACAACCCGTGATTCGATCGCGGTTGATTTGGAGCGTGACGAGTACCAGTACCGTTTGATCGATACCGCGGGCTTACGACGCAAGTCCAAGGTTGAAGAGGCGGTGGAAAAATTCAGTGCTTTTAAGACATTGCAGGCGATCGAGCAATGCCAGGTTGCAGTGTTGCTGTTGGATGCCGGTGAGGGTGTGACTGACCAGGATGCCACCGTGCTTGCTGCCATCTTGGACGCTGGTAAGGCGCTGGTAGTGGCTATTAATAAATGGGATGGCCTCAGCACTTACCAGAGAGAACAAACCGAGGGCTTACTCTCACGTAAATTCAGCTTCGTCAATTGGGCCGAGGTGGTGCGACTCTCTGCCAAACACGGCTCTGGGTTACGTGAGCTATTCAGCGCGATTCACCGTGCTCATGCGGCGGCGGTGCGTCAGTTCACCACCAGCGAAGTCAATAAAGCGCTGGAAATTGCTTACCAAACCACTCCGCCGCCGAGCATACGTGGTCATGTGTCTAAGTTGCGTTATGTACATCCGGCTGGCAGTAACCCGCCAACCTTCATCGTTCATGGAACCCGCCTGAAAATGTTGCCGGATACGTACAAGCGTTACCTAGAAAATTTCTTCCGTAAGCATTTCAAACTGGTTGGCACCCCGGTACGTTTCCTGTTCAGAGAGGGTGACAATCCTTATGAAGGTAGGAAGAACGTGTTGAGCGAACGCCAGATCCAGCGTAGACGCCGTTTGATCCGCCATGTGAAGCGCAAGCAATGAGGCCGATTGTGCCAGCCCCATGTATGCCTCGGGAGAATCGTAACGCCTCTTGCCTTTAAGGAGGCTGGCTCTATTTCTGCAGTGATCCAGTTAAATTCTGGTCGATATCGAGGGTGGATGTGCTGCATATTTCGATTTTACCGATGAAAGGCACATCTGCTTTGGTTGCTGGTGAGAGCAGTGCCATGTGTTGGTTTATCGGCTGGGCTGAGCATACTGCTTAGAGTGGATTGCGGCAGAATGCGGCATAGTCAATGTACCCGGGGAACGCCCGTCCTGGCGCACAAAGTGGACACTCCGGATCCGGGGCCAGACGTATTTCCCGAAAGTGCATGGCCAGCGCATCGAAACAGAGCACACGTCCGCGTAGGGGCTTGCCAATACCCAGCAGCAGCTTGAGTGCTTCGGTGGCTTGGAGCATCCCGATGACACCAGGCAACACACCGAGCACCCCGGCTTCGGTGCAACTGGGGGTGAATTCTGGCAGCGGTGGCTCCGGGAACAGACAGCGATAACACGGCGCCTGTCCACGTAGGCGGCCGGCATCGAAGACACTGACTTGGCCCTCAAACTGGTGTACTGCACCGTAGACCAGAGGTATGCCCAGCTTGACGCAAGCGTCGTTGAGCAGGTATCGCGCTGGGAAATTGTCGGCACCGTCGATGGCTACGTCGACGTCCTGCAACAGCGCTTCGATGTTGCTGGAATTCGCTCGTACCTGCATTGCCTCGATCTGGACGTGTGGATTCAGAGCCGTCAGGCGCCGTGCTGCCGATGCGGCCTTGGGAGCCCCCAATTCCGCATCCACGTGCAGAATCTGTCGTTGCAGGTTGCTACGTTCAACCGTGTCATTGTCGGCGATGCGCAGATGGCCGACGCCGGCGGCAGTCAAGTAGAACGCGGCGGGTGATCCCAGGCCACCGGCACCAATCAGCAGCACACGTGCTTCTGTCAGGCGCTGCTGTCCATGTGGCCCGATCTGAGGCAAGCGTAAGTGGTGCGCGTAACGCTCCATGAAGTCCTGCTCGTCAGTGGTCAGGGTAGGGCGTAGCAATCGCAGCCCAGCCTCGCGCCATGCATCCGTTCCGCCAGCGACCGAGTACAACCGCCGATAGCCGGCCGCTTGCAGTCGCTCGCCGGTGTACCGGGAGCGCTGACCGGACTGACAGATCAGTACGATCTCCGCGTTTGTATCGGGTAGATGTGTGCTGGCATTGGCTTCGAGTGTGTCCTGGTCGATTCCGAGTGCACCTTCGGCTTGGCCGCTCACCCGCTCATAGGGTTGGCGTACGTCAATGAAAGCGGCACCACGGGCGATGAGAGACCACGCTTGATGCGGTGTGAGTTCAGTCATGCTCATGGTCGCATTGTCTAGTAATCCACATGCGCCGTTGATGTGTTGCGGTTTCTGGCGGCGTCAGTGTTTTGGATGTTAAGGATGCTGTGTGGGTTACTGGTGCTCAATTTCAATGATTTGGCTGCAAGGTGTGGCTTGATGTCAACGATGTTATGGGACGAAACATAACGGCGCTACCGCCAAACAACGCCAGTGTATTTGAGTGCTCCTTCCAAGTACGCTGGTCATCGCATCACCGGCGATCGTGGTTGAACTTTTTGCACACCTGCGGCTTTAAAAAAGCGTTGCGGGCTACAACGTGGACTGGGAGTTTCGATGTTCAACATCGGAGCGTCGAGCATGAACATGGGGCGAAAGTTGCAGACCATGATAGGGCGAGGGCAGCCTCTTGTTCCGAACGTCCTGTGTGTTACATGTTGCCAGAGGTAGTGAATGCGGCTTGCAAATACGGATATACATCGTGTATCTGGGCATGATGTCCAGGTGATTGCATCCGCACGCTGATCGGTGAGCGCCGCATTTCAGTGCGCACACACCAAAATGGACCAGAGCGGAGCGCCCTATCATCACGTTGGATGCTTAGATTTAAGTGCATCGAGACGCAGTCTGAGTGGGCGCAGCACCTGGATTCACTGAGCGCTGTCCCCTGTGGTGAATCAAAACGCCAATGTCCAATGCAAGCCAGCCGATTTTTAGCCCCTGACGCGATGCAGTTGTGGGAATCTCTCCCCCTTCATCATGCGGTGGCTAGACGGTTCAGAGAACGTCGCTGTTTCGATCACTTTGGGTAGCCTGATGATGTACTCCAATGTCTCAGCAGCCATCACTTCCTTCTTCATTTCCGGCAGCCTGTTTTCTAGTGAATGTAGTGGACCTCTGCCTCTCAACTGGTGTCGGTGTGATTGCTTGCAATGCCTCTGGGGTTGCAGCCATTGAGTGATCCATCCTTTTATGCAACAGAACCAATGCGTGTTGGTGCGCTTGCTGGAGCGCTGTGCCTTTGCATGCTTATAAAAGATTGCTGATGCTGCACGCTCCATCAGTGACGTGGTCGATGCATCAGCAATGCGTTTACCCACCCTCCAGGTGATAGGGACAGCACAGCTGTCGTTGAGCAACATGTAACGGACACCGTCGGCCATTGGCTTGCTCCTGATGTCTGGCACAAGGGCCAATCATCCAGGCTTCTTGTAAACGCTCGTATTCAATCGCTGTGAGATGGCGAATTTTTGTTGCAGTGCGATGATGTGTGCTTCGGGAAGCCTCGCATGAAGCGCATCTACAACGATCAAGTTGGAAAGGCAATTTTGCTTAGCATCCAAAGCAATAGGCCAGTGGCATAGCTGTTGTCGAATGCCTTGATGATTCCTCCGTCGAGTGCGAAGCCTATACCAAGCCTGCTACCACCCGAAGTGCGTGTGCTAAGGGGTGTGGCAGGTCTTCCCTTCTGCTTCCCGGCGTGGTGCACAAGCCCCCGCGCTTCAGCAGTATCGGTGGCTGATTGGCCTGACCTCCAGGGTCCAGGATGGCGAAACATGCGACCCCGCCACTGCGTCATTCCGAACCACGGCGTGTCAAGCACTCCCCATTTCACAGGCCCAGTGTTGCCTGGCGTTCCCCCCCTTCCATTTCCCAAGCCATCTATGGGGACATCAAGGACCTACTCTGCCAGGCTCCCAACCACAACAGTGCTTGGCTGGAGTCACTGCTGAGCTCCTTCACGGCATGCAAGTTGTATACGCCATCCAGACGGTTCGCTTCCAAGGACACTTCGGACCAATCGCGCCGCCTGATGCGCCATGCTCAGTGCAAAAATCCCTTCCTTAAACCATCAATGTCCGATGCGCATTCGCAGGCGTCTTGCGGCACAGCCAATGACACTCTGGATGCACATGCGGCGACGTGTCCTTTGAATGTTTGTTGTATTGAGACACTGCTTACCAGCCGATGGAGTGCTGTGAAGGATTCGAGGGCTTGCACGGTGTCTCGTCTGTTGAGAGGTGCGACGTTTGTTTGTGGCGCTTCCGCAAGACTGGAGTGGAACTGGAATGCCACCTTCGCAGCACAGCACATCGCCCATTTTGCCCAGCATGTTCCGTTCCGCACAGGTGTCAGTTCATCTGGCCGGACACCAGAAGCGACATGCGGTGGAAAATGAGCGATTTCAGCCTGAGATATGCGCACCAAAGCGCAGCGCACAGTGAAGAGACTATTTGCCGATACCAGCACAGGTTGCCTGTGTTCGTGTTGCTTGCAGGAGGGGCTCTCATCGATTTTCAGCAGACACTCCCTCCAGGTCGATGTGCTCCTGCGCCGAATGAACAGCGCAGGTTTGGTTGCCATGTCGGCCCTCGAAGTACTTCGCAATCAGCGTTGTGGACGCGGACTTCTGCCAGCTTGGAGCGCTCACGGAGGTGCAGTGTGACCGCAATGCTGGTGGGCGGGTGTGTCCATGCTGCACGTCCAGATACCACCGCTAGCTTAGTAGCGGTGTCTGTGCGATCTGATTCGAAAAACGCATCTTCAGAACTGCAAGGGTGATCCATGACGGGCTTCGGGAAGGTATTGACCAACCTTTGACAGTGGCAAGCAGGTACTTTGTATCCATGAACAGGTCGATGCGGATGTCCGGTGATACGACCACATGACAGGCTTGATGATCACACCTAGTACATAGCTGTTAAAGCCGCTGCCCAGATGCAGTTAGATCAGTGCGGGATTCCAGTGCATGACATTGTTGTCCCTATTTCAGTAGGACGTGACAGTTCCATGCCAGCACGGATGCAAAGCACATCACCTGTGAGTCTCCACCCTGGGTGGTGGACGGTATGCCGGAGACATTGTGTCGTTTGAGACCTGATTGTCTTGGAATAGACGGCAAGCATCGAGAGAATTCAGGTACATCGTTGTAGAAGAAAATGCGATTGCTTGAATTTTTTCCTGTCATGAGTTGCCGCGGTTTTGTGGTTTCCGCCCTTGTTGGTCCGCAGCATATGAACTGGACAGTTGCAATAAGTTTGAGAAATGTCACCGACCATCCTGATCCAGTTGATCGTTACACGCCATGCGTTTAATGAGAATGCATGGAGTGCAGCTGCAACGTTCGATGAGGTATCAATCTTTTCTGCATGGGTCTCATCCCACCAGCGTCACGGTAACCTTTGGCTGTTCAGGGGTGACAGGTCGTGTTATCAAAACGTTGCTGAGTGATGCCGATCGATCCCGGTCGCGCAGCAGGTCGGAGAGCAAGGGTGGTGGTGCCGGTGATTCAGTACGGATTGTTGCTGCAGTTGTCCTGGTCGATGAAGTCGGTGCCCGCATCATTCAGCTTGGTTTGCTGAGTAGCCAGGCAGTCGTGTCGGATGCAGGCGAGGTCATACCGTGTCAGCGTTGTATTCGTATCCTCACTGCAAATAGATCATTGTGGCTAGTGGAGTACAGATCTTGAGGCACATACGCGATACGGTTAAATACGCATTTGTCTTGCAGCCAGGAGAGTATTGTTAACTAAACAAAAGGGTTTAAGTGGTGTGTGTTGCAGTCCGAGATGTGCGATCAACACGCTTTAAGATTTGGAGCATGACTGCATGATTCACAGGCCAGTGTGTGGAGCGAATATTTTTATTAAAGTGTGCAGTTGTTGCGACTGCTTCCGATCAGCGTGTTGTATGCAGCTGCTGTGCAGATGTGTAGATTGGAGGCAATGCATGCTGTTCAGAGGGGGTTCCAGAGGATGATGAATGGTGCTGCTCAGTGCGGCACGGCTGTAGATCTTTCAGTAAGATGGCTGTCTTTCTACAGGAGTGCTGGAGAAGTCTCCGGCACCCACCAGTCAGCGCAGGTGATTCCGCCTGTTGTGATCCCATGTAGAAATAAAATGGAAAATATTACTTAAGTAATATAAATTCTCCAGATTTAAGTGGCTAACAATTGTGTTGGATATACCGTGGCGTTATTCAGATGCAGTGTGCACTCCAGTATTTCGAATCTCTTGGCTGTCATTGCTGTGACTTTGTGACCCTCCCTTGAAACGTCGTTGGGCTCGTATCGTTGGTGCCACGCTTTGCATAGCGTGTCTTGCCGTTTCAGTGGCCTTGGCTGATTACTATGCTTGGTTCACGACCCAGCGTCACGAGCAGCAGCGCCTACGTGACTTGGCTCAGCAATTGGGCCAGCGAGTGGATCAAATTGTTGTTGAATCATTGTTGGTACTGTCAGACATAGAGCATTCGCAGCTGACCCCGTGTTCTCCAGAGCACATCACGCGGATGCGTGCATTGGTGCTGTCTACCCACTACATCACAGAACTCGACTATGTTCCGGCACAGAAGCTGCGCTGCACATCGTGGGGACTGTTTGATGTTGCGCGCAAAGAGCCGCCGGCCAACTATGCCAGAGACGATGGCCTTGAACTGGTGAAGCGGGTACCTTCAAAGGTGAACCCTGAGCAGCGTCTGCTGGGTCTGCACCATGGTAACTACCATGCGCTGATGAAGCTCAGCACCATTACTGATTTTTCAATTCCACCGGGTGTTGAATTGGCAGTGGCCACCATGAATGGGGTACTGCTACAGAGCACCGGTGCTCATGTGAAGGCACTGTTTGGTAAACGTGCGGGCGATACTTTGCATGGCTTGGTAGCGGCCCGCATCCAGAATCGTGATCATGATTGGCAGATCGCCGTCATTGAACCAATACAACAGTTGGTAGGTGCGGTCCATCGCAAAGAGTGGCGAGCAATCCCGCTTGCTTTATTGGTTTCATTGAGCTTGTGTGGCTTCGCGATCTTGTATGTGCGCCGGCGGCGTTCTCCGTTGACTCGGTTACGTCAGGCGGTGCAGCGATGTGAATTCTTGGTTTGCTATCAACCGATCGTCTCACTGAGCGAGAATCGTTGTGTCGGTGCAGAAGCATTGGTGCGCTGGCGCCAGCACGACGGTACGTTGATCTTGCCGGACCAGTTCATTCCACTGGCCGAGCGGAGCGGTTTAATTCTTCCAATCACCGATCAAGTCGTTGCAGAGTCCATGCGTGAATTGGGGCCATTACTGGTGGCCGATCGTTCGCTGCACGTGGCGATCAATGTTTCAGTCAGGGACATCGAATCAGGACGCGTGCTGGAGGTGTTGAAGCTTGCTTTACAAGGCAGTGGTGTATGCAGCGAACAAATATGGATCGAAGCAACGGAGCGCAGTTTCATGGATGCGTGTGCCGCACGCGAGCATATTGTTCGCCTGCGCGAGGCTGGATATGCCGTGGTGATCGACGACTTCGGTACCGGTTATTCAAGTTTGCAGTATCTGCAGCAACTCCCCTTGGACGTGCTGAAGATTGACAAATCGTTCATCGACACGGTCGGGCGTGATGCCAATAACACAGCGGTTGCTTCGCACATTATCGACATAGCGAAGGAATTGGGCATGCGTACGATTGCTGAAGGTGTTGAGCGTGAGGAACAACTCGTTTATCTGCGTGCGCGTGGTGTGGATATGGCTCAAGGTTGGTTGTTCTCACGTCCATTAAGCGCCCCCGGATTTGCTGACTATCTTGCTCGCAATCGCAGTATGCAACCCGGTTGCTGAGGTACGTGGTGCTTGCTGTAGCGCCCCTTGGGCAAGAGGTCGGATTCTTGAAGTTGACGTGTGGCTGGGATGGACCAGAGTCGCTTGGGTAGCGAGAGCTACACATCTCGTCAGATCACGAGGCCAAATGAGTGCCGTACTGGGCTAGTCTTGTGAACCTGGTTGTCATGCACGCCGTGAGGTAAAACGGCGTGCAACGTTCTTCTAGGAACAGGTGCAAACATCTGTCACGGATGTCATAGTCCATCCCACGTATATGGTGTATAGAGATGGTGTTTGAAGCGATGTATCTTGCGCCGCTGGTTATCGGTTGCGACGGCGTTTGATGCATAGGTGTTGTCATTTGACCCAGGGATCGCTGATCCAATCGTACTGAGCGTGTATCGCCGCTCCATGTTCTTTAATACCTTAGAGACGATCAAGAACATGACATCCGTCATCTACACCGATACCACAACGTCCATTGCGCGGATGCGCTCAGGAATAACAGTGCACGGCGATGTGCAGTGCATCAGTCTAACTGTTGTAACAATGCACTGCATGCAGGGCGTAGGGCGTAGGGCGTAGGGCGTATCGCGGATGCGGTCCATCCAATGGTGCGTTGCAGGCTTGCAATTCAGTCTTGTTCAACAGGCGATTTTGGGCGTGATGCATGTAATGTTCTGCAACGATCCAGGATCGGATCGATACTTGGTCTATTCGCCCATCACCGTACAGTGGTGACTGGTGTGCTGTCGGGTGTACTTTTGATCAGGTGAAGAGTGATACAAGGCGGATATAAGCACAGGCATGACAGAACAGATATTGATATGGAGGTTGGCCGTAGGTCATGAGTTCACTGGCGCTCCAGCAGCAAAATTCCGCATGGCAGTTGCAGTGGCCAATGACGACGTGCCAGTACGGTGCCTATCTTGTCTTGCTTGATGACGACTTATGTTTAGGTTTGAAGCAGACACCATCCCTTGCAAACCATCATGGGCAGCAGTTACGAAATTTGTCTGGGCCGCACGGCATCGTTTGAGGCGTACGGAGCGCCTTGGAATGTATTCAGAGGGCAACGTGTCGATCCGTGGAGCTAGTTGCTTGTCCGCAGCAACACAGGCAGATATATCGCGTAATCACGGCTGGATGACAGCGGCAGCGTTCTTCGTGTCCTGTCATCCGTCAAGCGTTTTAACTGGGTGCAGAGTGATTCGCGTCTCTGTGGAGATTTTCGTGGAACCGCACTATCCCAGTGATCATGTTGCCGCATCTGTGGTTGGTGCATCTCATGGCAAGTACGTCTAAGGGATCTCTGTGATCAGTGTGTACGCCGAAAATGGTGTGTACTTGCCGACGACCCTGCAGGTCAATGAGGTGCATAGCCCTTCACAACGTTGATCGCCATTGTTGACGTTGTGTGACATCTGCTGGTCTGTGTTGGGTATGCTGAGGAGTGCGCTACATTGTTGCCATTTGGTAGGACAGCACAGGTGATGCATGAAACACGGCAGTGAGGTGATGGTGCGCGAGCGCACAGTGGTGGATGCCAGGATCTACCCAGGTAGCGGTTTGGATCTGTTGTCGCGAGTGGAGGTGGCACGGCTGCGCGATGTTTCCAGCGGGGGGATACACGAGTTGTTGCGCCGTTGCGCATTGGCGGTCCTGACCAGTGGTAGCGCTTCGGATGATCCACGCGCCATCCGCGATCTATATCCGGATTTCGACATTCATGTGATACAGCGCGATCGTGGTGTGTGTATTGAGCTCAGCCATGCGCCCGCAATCGCATTTGTAGATGATGAGATCATCTGTGGTGTGGCTGATCTGCTGTTTGCGGTTGTTCGCGACTTGACCTATATAGCGGTTGATCTCGCATCGAGTGATGCCGCTGACCTGGGGACTGGGAATGGCATCACCAATGCGGTGTTCGCGCAGTTGCGCAATGCTCGCATTTTGCAGGCGTCTGCAGAACCCAATTTGGTCGTGTGCTGGGGAGGTCACTCGATCTCGCGCAATGAATATCTGTACACCAAGCAGGTTGGCTATGCGCTTGGCTTGCGTGGCTTGAACATCTGCACAGGGTGCGGTCCCGGTGCGATGAAGGGACCGATGAAGGGCGCCACGATCGCGCACGCTAAGCAGCGTCGCCATGACACTCGCTACATCGGCATTACCGAGCCCGGCATCATCGCAGCCGAATCGCCAAACCCGATTGTCAATCATTTGGTGATCATGCCGGATATCGAGAAGCGCCTGGAGGCTTTTGTCCGCATTGGCCACGGCATCATTGTGTTCCCCGGTGGCGTGGGCACTGCCGAAGAGATTTTGTACTTGCTGGGCTTGCTGTTGCGTGATGAAAACCGCGAGCTACCGTTTCCGTTGATCCTGACAGGTCCGGCCACCGCCGTGCCGTATTTTGAGCAGATTGACCGCTTCATTCGCTTGACTTTGGGCGATGAAGCGCTGTCGCGATATCAGATCGTGATCGGCGACCCGATTACTGTGGCACGCAAGATGAGCGATGGCATCCGCCAGGTACGCGAATTCCGTAAGGAACGTAAGGATGCTTATTATTTCAATTGGTCGTTACATATCCCGTTCGAGTTTCAGCAGCCGTTCGTGCCCACCCATGAGGCTGTCGCTGCGTTGGACTTGCATCATGGCCGTCCGGCGCACGCGTTAGCGGCAGACTTGCGCCGGGCGTTCTCCAGCATCGTGGCTGGTAACGTCAAGGAAGATGGTATCCGTCAGATCGAACAGTTTGGCCCATTCCGGATTCATGGCGATCCGTCAATGATGCAAGCGTTGGATGCGCTGCTGTTCGCGTTTGTCGAACAGCGTCGGATGAAGCTTGCCGGAGAGTATAAGCCTTGTTACCAAGTCTTGGCCTGAGGACTGGAAAGCGATTGAAGTAGCAGTTGTTTAACGTTTGTCGGTTGCCACTGACCGTTTGTCCGACAGTGTTTGCTCTGTAATGTGCTGACAGTGTCTGCTTTACAGCGATAGTTTTAGACATTAACGCTGTGGAGCATTCAGATGCCACACGATGTGCGCGGCTTCACGATAATGGAGCTAATGATCGCGGTTGTTGTCGTCGCTGTTTTGGCGGCGATGGCGTTTCCCAGTTTCCACAGTCTCATCCGCTCGACTCGAGTTTCGTCCAGGACCAATGAACTGATAAGTTCTATCGCGTTGGCACGCAGTGAGGCGGTGTGCAGCGCGCATGGTGGTGGTGTGTGTCCAAGTGCTAATGGCGATACGTGCGGTGATCAATGGAGTCAGGGTTGGTTGGTTTGGAATGATGCCAACGGTAATGGCATTTTCGACAAGGGCGAGGCGGTCTTGCGCTACGTTCAGGGCAGTCCTCAATTGTCAGTATCAGCGCTCAATGCGTTGCCTATTGCTTTTGATGCTCATGGGTTGCGGCGTGGATCGAACAATCAAGTGGTGACGCTCCGTCCTGATGACTGCGAAGGCCAACCATTACAGCGTACCGTCACTATCACCGCGACCGGTCAAGCGAAGGTGGACAAGGGTGTGTGCCAATGAGAGGGCGCTCAAACCGTTGTTGGCAGTGGTCTGTGCGTCCGCTTGGAGTTTCGTTGATCGAAGTGCTCATCGCGTTGCTCGTCCTTGGCATAGGTCTGCTGGGTTTCGCGCTTCTGCAAACCATGAATGTGCGTTTCACTAAAAGTGCCCAGCAGCGGACGATTGCCAGTAACTTGGCTTACGAGTTGATAGACATCATGCGTAGCCAGCGCAGTGTGGTTGGCTATTACGCGGCCATCACCTATAAAAGTTTCGATGGTGTCGACGGCACCGATTGCAATCGTTCTGAAAACGCTACCCCAGTTGCCAACATGGCACGTTGGCGTTGTGAAGTGGTGAGCGCGCTCCCTGATGGCCGTGCAGAAGTAAAGTTGGCGACTAATGGGAAAGTCACCGTGACGATGCGTTGGGGGGATCAAAATTGGGAGACTGATGTGAACAAGCAAGTCAGCACTTTCAGTCTGAGCAGCCGATTATGACGATCTATTCCTCCGCCTTTGCCCGTCTCCGTACCAGGGGGCTGTCGTTAATCGAACTGATGATCGCACTGTTGATCGGTTCAATACTGATTGTCGGGGTGATCCAGGTGTTTGTTGCCTCATGGACTGCGTACAAACTTTCACAAGGTATCGCACGCAACCAGGAGAATGGCCGTTTTGCACTGGATTTTCTGACACGTGATATCCGCATGGCTGGTCATGTGGGGTGTATCAATGATCAAGGGCTGCTGTCTGCTGATGATAACGGCCACCCGAATGGAGGAAATATCCGTTCGTTGTTTCTCAATGCGACCGATCGCAATGCCAACAACGTTGCCAATCAACCATTCCCGCTGCGTTTTGACATTGCTATTGAGGGATTCGATGCGGTTGGTACAGGGAGAGGCAGTGCACTGTCGCTTGATGCTGTCCCGGTCGTCGGTAATGCGTCTGATTGGAATCCAGTATTGCCGGCTGAACTTGCAGTTCTAAAACCGCTCAAGGGAAGCGATGTTCTAGTACTACGTTATCTTTCCCCTGAGGGAAACATACTGAAGGATTTCAATCCAGCGTCCAGTCCTACCATCTCTTATGCTGATGAGTCGGTTCAGGGGAGCAGTAAAGTCGCGACCGGTGGCAGCGGCTTGTATGCCATTGCCGATTGCAATGGGGCCAGTGTCTTCCAGTCCAGTACTGCACCGACTGCGACAGGGATGAATGTCAGTGCCAGCGGTCTGAACAAGACCACACTTGATTTCGTTGGTACTTACGATCATGCGCTCTCGTTTTTCCCAGGGAATTTAACGTTGTTTCGTGCCGAATCGATTGCTTATTACATCGGCTTGAACGACCGTGGGGTTCCAGCACTGTATCGTGCCCATTGGACTTCGGTGCCTGCCGGGATTGAACTGTCCACGAACGTCGAGGAGTTGGTCGAGGGAGTGGAATCCTTGCAATTTCTTTATGGTGAAGATTCCGCAGCGTTGAACAAAGCGACATCAAGTGGCTACATCGATCATACGAATCCGGCAAGCATCATTGGTGATGCGAGTAACGTGCTGCGTTGGCGCCGGGTTGGTGCGGTGCAGATCGGATTATTGGTGCGTGGTGGTGGGCAAGAACGTGCCAATGCGCTGAAGGCGGCAGTCAATCCGACAGTGCTATCGGTTCATGTCACTCCACCGTCTGATGATCACTATCGTGCGGTTTACGAGACGACGGTGGCTTTGCGCAACCGGTTATTTGGAAACTGATGATGAAGCCACAAGAATTTGTCGATTCGCATCTTCAAAGTCGCCGCTGTTCGCAGCAAGGAGCTGTTCTATACGTTGCGCTGATTGTGTTGGTGGTGTTGGCGTTGGTTGGAATAGTCGGCATGCAGATTGCAACCATGCAGGAGCGCATGTCTGCGAATTATCTCGCGGCTAACATGGCTTTTCAGGGGGCTGAGTCGTTGGTGCGTTATCAGGAGTCCGTGATCAACACGGGAACCGAGTATGACTACCAGAACTGCTCGGTTCCCTATGATCCTGTTGCTTGGGTGAATAGTGTCGGCAATGACGTGGTTGCTGAGGCGCTGGTGCGTAACATCAGTGTTTGCATGCAACAGTGCAGTGCCAGTGCCAGTGTTGATCGATCCGAGAGTGGCTGCAACATGTTCCGCATCACTGTATTCAGTCGGGATCGTAATTCCGTTGATGCTTCAAGTTCCTTGTCATCGATCGACACTATTTTTATTAGACCTTGAACCATGAAAACCAACGTTCTTAAGTACGTTCTGCTGTGTGCCACGTTGCTTGGCATCGGTTTCCTTGTACGGCGTGGTATCACTGCGCCTGGCCCGCTGGATATCGCACAGGCACCGTTGTTCACCCGCAATGTGGTTCCACCACTCAATATGTTAGTGATGGGGCGCGATCATAAGTTGTACTACGAGGCCTACAACGATGCATCCGACCTGGACGGTGATGGCGTACTGGATGTTGGTTACAAGCCAGATAAGATTACTTATTACGGGTATTACAACTCTAATGTGTGCTATCGCGCGACCGGAGATATGTTTCAGCCTGTTTCTGTTGCCCAAGGGAGCAACGGAAAAAAGTGTGCAGGGACCTGGAGTGGTGATTTCCTGAATTATTTAACGACTTCGCGCATGGATGCGTTGCGCAAGGTGTTGTTTGGCGGTTATCGCGAAGTCGACACGCCGACGCAGACTATTTTGCGTGCTTCATTTACTCCACAAGACGCGCATAGCTGGGGGAAGGAGTACGCCGGCGTACCGCATGATGGCTATGACATCTCTGAGTATGCTCCGCTGAGTGCACCTAGCGGTGGCCATTACCATTTGTTTGCGGTGACGACGCTCAGTGATAATGGCATTCCACAATTACGTGTACTTGCTGATACCACGTTCCGTGTTTGGAATTGGGTGTCGATCGAGCAGCCAGTGGCTGGTAGCGATTGCTTTACTCCCCAAAATCAGCGTGTCAGTTGTATGAGTGGGGGTTCCACAGGTATCAGTGATTACCCGTTACGGGTTGAGACCTGCTCTGTTGCTGAGGAACTGCGCGAGAGCAACTGTAAGCTCTATCAGAACAACACGTCCTATAAGCCGACCGGAATCTTGCATGATTATGGGGAGAACGATCGCATGTACTTTGGTCTACTGACCGGTTCATACCAGAAGAACATCACTGGTGGTGTCTTGCACAGCAATGTATCCAGTTTCTCTCGTGAGGTTAATCAGGTGACTGGGCAGTTTTGCTTGAATGGCAACTGCGGCAGTGGGAAAGACGTCAAAGGAATCGTACATACGATCAGTAGTTTCCGTATGCTGGATTTCAGCTATAAGAACCATACATATGGGTGCGGATGGATCACGACGCGCCCCGTGAGTGAGGGCGAGTGTTGGATGTGGGGCAATCCCATCGCTGAGATGATGTACGAAACATTACGTTACTTCGGAGGAGCGACGGCGCCACGTATTGAGTACGACATTAATGACAGTTCACAGGACATCGCCACGTTGCAGCTCTCGCACCCCAGTTGGAAGCCGCCGTATACGTCTGTCGATCAGGGAGGCGGCGGTTATTCGCTCTGTGCGCAGCCGACAATGACGGTGTTCAGCGATATCAACCCCTCTTATGATTACAAGTTGCCCGGTTCGCGCTGGTCCAATTTCAATGCATCGGCTGATCCTGCTTCGCTGCGCAATTTGGACGTTTCCGCAGAGGCTGATCGAATCTGGGCAGATGAGGGTGGCGGTAGCAAACTGGTTTTTATCGGCGAATCCAATAACAACTCCGATAATGCGCCAACACCGAAAGTGGTGAGCAACTTATCCACAGTGCGCGGGTTAGCTCCTGAGGAACCCAGCAAGCGTGGCACTTATTATTCGGCTGCGGTTGCCCGCTACGGTGCCAACCACAAGATCGGCGGCAGCAAATTCGTACGAACCTATGCTGTTGCACTGGCCTCACCGCTTCCGAAGTTTGAATTTCCTGTTGGCAATGGTCGAGTGAGTCTAGTACCGTTCGCCAAATCTGTGCGTGGTGCCGGTATTTCTCCGACTGGTAATTTCCAGCCTACCAACCAGATCGTCGATTTCTATGTGCAGCGTATCGCTAATATGGCCGGCTCCTCTGGGATGGACTACGATGCAACCGTCAATGGTGGCCGCCCCTATGCAGAGTTCCGCATCAATTACGAGGATGTGGAACAAGGCGCTGATCATGACATGGACGTAATCGTGCTTTACACGATTTCCGTCGATGCCAAGAATCAACTCGTGGTGACACTCAAAACTGAATATTCTGCTGGTACCATGGACCAGCATATGGGTTATGTCATCTCTGGGACCACACAGGACGGTGTGTACCTGGAAGTGTGCGATCTTGCTGATGGCCACAGTAATGACGGTACGCGCAGTAGCTGTGCGGGACAACAAGCCTACAAACTAAATACTCCTCCTGATCATCCACCGGGTTATTGCAATGCTATTCCGATGCCTGGGGATTGTAATGGCTTGCCACCTGTTGCGACGCGAACATTTGCTGTTGCTTCTCAAGGCACGAATGCGGTGTTGTTAAAAGATCCACTGTGGTATGCGGCCAAGTATGGTCATGATCAGGGCGTCATCCTCGATAGTAATGGTGCTCTGGCTGATTATTTTCCAGTGAACAATCCGCTCTATTTGCGTAAGCAGGTGGCTAAAGCGTTTGCGGCCATCCAGAATCAGGCGGGTAGCAGTGGTTCGGTTGCGGTTGTTGGGACAAGTGTTTCTAGTACATCGTTCGCAGTGATCCCTAGTTACTCGAGCACCAATGATGGTAAAGATTGGACGGGCGAGATGACTGCTTATCGGATCAATCCCAATGGCATGGTAGGCGATGTGCTGTGGTTGGCAAGCGCTGGTGTGCCGAGTGGTATCAATGGGATATCGAAGCGTCTGATCTATACGGCGTTGAGCAATGTAAACGAAACCAACCGCTCCTCTGTGGTGCGTCCTTTCGTCGCCGAAAAGCTGGTCCAGAGTAGTAGCGGTGATGCAGCTACTGATGCCGCAGAGGTCTTCGGCCACCTTGGGTATACAGCACGTGGTGTCATTGATGACTTCGGTAGTTCTGTCACGCCCAACCAATTAGTGAATTATTTGCGTGGTGATAAGAGCATGGAGGGTGTAACACTCAATAGCGCACCGTTCCGCCGTCGTTTCGCTCCGCTGGGTGACATTATTAATTCGATTCCTGTTGTCGCGACGCGTCGTGCGAATTATGGGTGGGCCACTGCGAGTGGGTTACCGCAGGTGCAGCGCGACAGCTACTCTGCTTTTATTAAGGCTCGCCGGGACTCAACGGCCGCTGAGCATATCTTTGTTGGTGCGAACGACGGCATGCTGCATGCCTTTGACGATAAGGGGACAGAACGTTTTGCGTATGTGCCCAACAGTGTGCTTCACCAACTGGGTTACCTGGCTAACCGGGACTATCAACATCGCTACTATGTTGATGGCAAATTGACATTGAGCGATGCCTATTTGGGGGGAGGCTGGAAGACTGTGCTGGTTGCTGGCACTGGAGCTGGCGGCCGTTCGATGTTTGCCTTGGATGTAAGTAGCCCAACCACTTTCGCGGAGTCGAATGTGTTGTGGGAAATTAACAGCCAGAATGACGATGATATGGGGTACACCATGGGCAAGCCCTACATCGTGCCGTTACAGGATGGCAGTTGGGCGGCAATCTTCGGAAACGGTTACAACAGCAGTAATGGCCGGGCGGTGCTCTTCATCGTGAATCTGGCTACTGGCCAGCTTATCCGCAAGATTGAGGCGCGTGACGGGATTGATCCCGATGGCACTGATCCTGCGAACATGGGATATAACGGTCTGGGCAATTTAGCGGTGTTGGATACCGATGGCGACGGGTTGGTCGATATGGTGTACGGCGCTGATTTGCACGGTAATCTTTGGAAGTTCAACCTCATGGGCAAAGATCCAGAAAACTGGGGTATCGCTTACAAGGATGGGTTGAACAATCCAATGCCGCTATTTGTTGCCCGTGATGCCAAAGGCTATCGCCAATCGATTACGGGAGGTCTGGAGGTGGCGGTGGGGCCGAACGCTGGTTATATGATCTATTTTGGCAGTGGCCGCTACTTTGTTGTCAGTGACAACAGCAGCAAAGACCTCAGTACGTTGTATGGCATCTGGGATAGCGGGAGCCCTGTCACTGCGGGGCGTGCAGCCTTATCAGCTCAAATGATCCAGGCCAGCGACAACCCGACCTCGCCAGATACCCGCATTGTGACCCGTAACCAGCTGAGTTATATGACCAAGCGTGGTTGGTATGTCGATTTAGTGGTACAGGGACAGGATCCACAGGGTGAGCGTTCCATTGCCGCGCCATTGTTGCAGGGTGGACGTGTCTTCTTCTCAACCTACGTGCCGGGGGTGAGTGTGAACTGCGCTCCAGGCGGTAGCAATTGGCTTTATGCATTAGATGCTACTACAGGTGGTGCTGCGCTTGGTCAGGTCAATGTACCGTCTCGTAGTTCCAGGTCTAGCGTTGGTAATAGTGACACCGGTGCGGTTTCGACGGGTGGCGACGCTCCAATTCAGAGTATTGCCGTGACCCGGCCGATGCCTAAGCAACCGGTTTTCTGCAATCCAGGTGAAGATGATTGTCCTTTGGTGCCTGAGAAACCTGCCGGGCCTGTGGATACCCGATGCAGCGAGGTCATCATTGATCCAAATGATCCAACCAAGTCCATTTCAGTGCTCAGAGCATGTGGACGACAATCGTGGAGGCAGTTGCGATGATTGTGATCCTAAAGGATGAGAGCGCCAGCAGGTCAATGCGGATGGGTGCGCTGCATCGATCATACGGATTTAACCTGATCGAGTTAATGGCTGTGGTTGCCATCATTGCTATCTTGTCGGCCATTGCGTACCCGTCCTACCGGAATTACATTCGCAAGGGGCATCGAGATCAGGCTAAGGCTGATTTGGTAGAAATTGCCCAGTTAGCGGAGCGTTTCCGTACTGTGAACAATACTTATGTTGGATTCCCTGCCACCAACCCGATTACCCAATCCCCACGCCAGGGGGTTGCCTTTTATGGTGTAGAGTTTGTTGGCGATCCCACCCTCTCTGCGTTTACTGTCAGTGCCGTGCCACAAGGAGCCCAGCAAGACGATAAGTGCGGTACCCTCTTTATCAACCAGGCTGGAGTCAAGACGAATAGTCAAGGCCAATTATCCGAGTGCTGGTAAAGCACTCAGGAATTGCTTTTAGCTGAAAGCGTCGCGATGTTCCAGAAAATGCTTTGGAAATAATGTTGATTCACCCATGAGTGGCTGGTTACAATCCTAAGATTGCCCGAATAGCTCAGCCGGTTAGAGCACTTGACTGTTAATCAGGGGGTCGTTGGTTCGAGTCCAACTTCGGGCGCCATGAATTGCTTTAAATGCAAGGGTTTTCAGAGATGAAGGCCCTTGTTGTTTTTCCGCGTGTCTAATAAACGCTGAGTTGTCTAATAATCACCGGGTTGTCATCCTCCGTCGGTAGCGCCGCTGCATTACTTGTGTATCGGAATGACCTAATACTTGCGATGCCTCTTCGACCGTTTCCCGTTTCCTTCCCGTCTTGGGCTCTCATGTCATGCAGGCGCACATCTGATAGCCCTGCCTTACGAGTGCGTCTGTTGCGGATACGGGTACGTTGGCATCGTGGACAAATAACGACGGTTACCAAAGTGGCGGTTCCGTCTCTTGGTGCGCTGGTGGCCATGAGTGATGACATGCTTGCAGCAGCCATGCTGAACATCAATATCACGTCAACAGTCACCGCTAATGTGTCCGCTGGCTGGCAGATTCAATCGCTGGCGACGACGAGGGATTTACGCTTGCTTGTCGCCGTCGCGGTGCTGGTGAGTCCAAATCTGGCCACGCCTGTCCTGGATATGTGGCCGAATACCACGACTTCTGGAAATTTCAAGGTGACCATTGCACTAGGGATTGCGTCACGATGATGACGGTCTTGCTCCACACCAGCATTGCACATTTATCCGGCAATCTTACCGGCCTGGTGATGTTCGGCCCGTGTATCGCACGTGCCATCAGCATGACCTGCGTCCATAGTACCGGCGAGTTGACCAACGGTGCGGCGGTGGTGCTGATCGACTGGCCTGTGATCGGTGCCAGCGCCGTCGTATTTGCGCTCGACGAGGGCTGGCTGGCGCTGTTCCTGCATGACTGCACTGCGTTCGCCAGTTAATTGCTCTGCAGGTGGTGTTTGCTGCACGCGTGCTCGACTTTGGCAGCGTGGCGTGGGTTGCGCATCTGCTCGGCGCGGCGTTTGGCGCTCTGTTGGCACGTGCTCAGCGCGCAGTGAAAAGAAGTTCGGTCATGGTATAGCATCGGGGACATCATCGAGATGCTCCAGGTCCGCCTACTTTGGGTGATCGTATGATGCTAAGGTCGATACTGGCCGCAGAAGTTGGTCGACCGTGGGCTCAATGCGATCAGGATGTGGGTTGGGCAGGCCCTAGGCCGTCTGTACCTGTAACGTGGAGGTTAACGGCTATATGAGGATAAACATGAAAGAAAGAATATTTTTTCTGATATTGGTTTTATTAGGTGTCAACGATATCCCTATTGCCAATGCAACGTTAAATCCAGATGAAACCGTTTTAATAAATCACATTGATGAAAATAAAAAAAATCAACTCGAGTTATTAGAGCGTCTGGTCAATATCAATAGCGGCACAGCAAACAACGAGGGTGTCAAAAAAGTTGGTGAACTGATTCGCCCACAGTTTGAAAGTATGGGCTTCAAAACACAATGGGTCGACCTCCCTCCATCAATGAAACATGCCGGCAGTTTAGTGGCTACCCATCACGGAGTGGGGAAGCGGATCTTGTTGATTGGTCATCTAGATACGGTTTTTCCTGCTGACAGTCCTTTTCAGTCGTTCGTGCTTTCCTCGGATAAAAAATCAGCAACAGGGCCGGGTGTCATTGATGATAAAGGTGGCATAGTCACGCTCTTATATGCTCTCAAGGCGCTGGATCAGGTAGATAAACTAAAGAATGCCAATATCACGGTCGTACTTACCGGCGATGAGGAGCAGGCGGCAAAGCCAACCGAAATATCGCGTAAAACACTACGTGAAGCCGCTCAGGGCAGTGATATTGCACTGGGGTTTGAGTTCTCTCTGACCACCAACCAGCTGGTGACCAATAGAAGAGGATTAAGTGAATGGTATCTTTCCAGCAGTGGTACATCACGACATTCATCCACAATATTTGAGTCTGGTGCTGGTTTTGGTGCTATTTATGAAATTGCACGGGTGCTGAATATGTTTCGCACCACTCTTTCGGATACGTCCGGTTTAACCCTTAATCCAGGGATTATTCTTGGTGGACAGACCGTGAGTGAAGATGTACAGCAAGGTATCGGTCATGCTAGCGGGCAGAAAACCATTATTGCAGCACAAACATTAGTGCATGGCGATTTGCGCTTTTTATCCAATGCACAGAAAAGCCTCGCAGAACAAAAGATGCGTGACATTACGGTGACTCCATTACCGCTCACCTCCAGTCAATTGATATTCAAAGATATCATCCCGGTTATGCCGGAGACTGATGCCAACAAGCAACTTTTAGTCCAATTCAGCACTATCAGTACGGCATTGGGTGGAGAACCATTGCAGGCAGCGCCAGCGGCTGAACGTGGAGGAGCGGATATTTCTTATATTGCACAAGATGTTTCTGCCAGCATTGATGGTTTAGGTCCGTGGGGAACTGGGGCGCACAGTAAAAATGAAACTTTAGAGATAGCTGCTCTCCCCATAGTCACCAAAAGAGCAGCTATTTTTATTAGCCGTTATCTCAGCGATAACTTCTAGCCTGTCTTAACAGTAACAGGCGTCCCGAAATTTCAGATGGTTCCCTTTCACAACCCCCAGCAGGACATTACGTATGCCTTGTATTCATGCTTAAAGAGACTGAAGGCCGTATCAAGCGACGTCCTATCAGCCCCCGTTATATGCACCAGAAAGAGATTAATCATTATGTATGAAGGTCAAATCTAAGCCCATGCCATCGCTGCGTAGCGACGTAGCGGCTGATGAATTCGTCGCTAAGGCCGACCTGTTGCTCTATGATCTTTCCGGGTTTAAGCCGATGCACTTTGAGATCGAACCCAAAACAGCCGTATTGAATATGCGATTACCCACCCAACTACTGGAAGCGTTGAAAGCTAAGGCCAAAACGAAAGGTGTGCCATACACGCGCTATGTGCGGATGCTGCTCGAAAGCGATGCGGCTTCGCTACGCGGAACAAGCGGAGATCCACCTATAAAATGAACAGCGCCGTTTCCTTGCACCTTACTGCCTCACCCCGCTGGACGTTGCCAGCGATTTGCCACATGATGACGGTATGGAAGCACGTATAGTCCAACTTGAAACCATCATCCCCACACTTGCCACCAAGGCCGATTTTGAAGGCTTGCGCGCTGATTTAAACAAGTCGGTGGGGGAGTTGCGTGCTGATTTAAACAAGTCGGTTGGGGAGTTGCGTGCCGATTTAGACAAGTCAGTGGGGGAGTTGCACACCGATTTCGAGAAGGCTCAAAAAGAAAATCGAACATGGATGCTCGCGACGGTATTAGCCCTTTTCGCAGGCATTCTTGGCGTTGGCGGCTTCGTTGCCAGTAGTGTGAAGGTCACTTCTCAAGCGTTGCCAACTCAGTCTGCCCCAATCATCATTCAGGTTCCGGTTCAAGCATTGCAGCCGCCACCACAGCCAGCCAAGCAGCCTTAATCATTCTGTTTTTGACCTGAGCAACGATGTGGGAGGCAATCTTCATCGCGAAGCGATTTAAGCATTGCAACGGGGTCAATATCTTGTTTCCAGGTATCTAATGGGAGATCACGAATTCTGCAAACCGTTTCAGCCAAGGTATCGTTGTTTAGCGGTCGAAATTCAACTGCTTTGAGACTGCTGTATTGCCATTACCCTGCTGCATCTCTAGGCAAACGGACACTGCCCTTTAGCCGAACAGGCTTTCCGAACAAGTGGTGAGCCAAGTCCTTAGCCAATTCCCCAGTGGCTTCAAAACTCCACGTGTTGCCGTCACCATCTTCAGTGATGGCATGTGCGCTTTGTCCTTGCCTTCGATGCTGACCAAAACGTTATCCTCAACGACGTCTTGAGTAAATGGTCCGAGCTACGGTGGACACAACTGTTTTCTTCTACGAGTCATGTCGGCAGTGATGTCTATAGCCTCAGAACGTGAGGCTATATTGCTGGCTTAATTTGAGTGCGTGGATTATATAATTTCATTTGATATATAGATAGATTATTAAAAAATATTAATATTTTTTAGAAATAACGTTAAATCTCTCTATAGGTAATACTTTATAATGGCTTAGAATTTATTATATGAATTGATCGCATAAATTCTTTCTTATATAAAAAATATTTTTTGAGACAATTGTCTTGGTATTTAGCTGGCGATCATATAAATATTATAACTCGTTCAAGTGAGTCTAATCTCATGCTTTATTTCAGAAAAAAACCGATACTTCCAGGTCTTCGCCTGCTTATTATGACTAGCGTTGTTTTTCCTGTGGTCGCAGCAGCTTGGCCTCAACGTGGTACGGTGATTGAGAGCAATCTCCTTGCCAGCTATAAAAGAGATGAGATTGCTGCCTTTCTCACCAAGGAGCCTGCGTCCGAACAACCCAAATGCGACGTTCATGTTGTTGAGTTGAATTATGCAACGGTTGGTGTGTCCGGTGAACCGACGACGGCGTCGGGGGTACTGCTCATCCCAGATGGTTCGTATTGCCCGGCTCCCTATCCTATGCTCTCTTGGGGTCCGATGATCAGCGCGCTGCGTCATGCTGGACAGGCTAAGGCTATCTTTAACGCTAAGGGCAATACTCCATTGGTCACACGTTTAGCTAGCCAGGGCTATGTGGTTGTTGGCGTTGATTATCTTGGATTAGGTAACTCTGACTACCCCTTCCATGCTTATCTACAGGCGTCTTCAGAGGCCAGTGCTACGATTGATGCGATGCGTGCCGCTCGTACTGTACTGCGGGGTTTAAAGACGCCACTGTCGGACAAAGTGATGGCGTCTGGCTTTTCGCAAGGTGGCCATAGTGCACTGGCTACCCAGCGTGAGATTGAAGCACACCTGTCAAATGAGTTTTCGCTTGTTGCGAGTGCGCCGATTTCTGGGCCGTATGCGCTTAGCCAAACGATCCTTGATAGTTGGTATGGCCGTAGTGACGCTCTTGACCTTATCCCGTTGGCCACCGCTCTGATTATCGGCATGAACCGTACCTACCACAATATCTATTTCTCCCCCATAGACGTTTTTCAGGAGCCTTGGGCAGATGAGGTTGAAGTGTGGTTTCCTGGTGATAAGAAGCTGACACTTGATGACTTTCCTAAGCCTGACCAGATCAAGACGTATTTCCAGCCTGGTTTTTATAGAGATTTCTATAATCCGGGAAATCCATTTCGTTTGGATCTAGTACGTAACAATTTGTTGCGTTGGGCGCCACAGGCTCCGACCCTGCTGTGCGGTTCTAGCAATGATTCCCTTATTCCATTGCAGAATGCCGTCGCTGCGATGATCTCTTTCCAGAGACGTGGTAGTAAACAGGTCTCTGTGTTGGACGTTGACGCAGGAAAGCCTAGAAACAAAGATGCTAACGATGGTCTGGTTGCGCACTTGGCCAGTCTGGAGAGTTGCATCATTGCGGTTCGTCACCAATTGCTTGATAAGCAACGTTAGTATTCTGAGTGAGGGTGTAGGGGGCCTTTGGCCCCTTACGCTTTGGAAGATTAATCTGTTCTACTTACTCAACTCATCGACGGCCACTGACGAGCTATGTGTACCAGGTTCAGCACGCGCACCAAGTCGTCAACTACTCCATAAATAAAGATGTAATTCCGATGTACAACGAACTCACGTGTATCTGGAACTCTGCCAATCTGTCTGAGAGCTGGGTACCTGACCAACAACGTCGCTTTTTCCTCTAACAATTCATCGAAGGCTAGCGTGGTGGTCGGGTTGTCGGTCTCGATACAGTCGTAAATGTCGTCGCGGTCTTGTATTGCCTCTAGTGTCCAAAACAATTCCATTACTGCAGCGCTTCAATCCGGCGACGTGTCGCAGCTCGGCGAGCTGCGAATTTGGCATCAACTGCGGCGGTGGGCACCAGGTTACCGGCGTTGGCGGAGGATCGTGACCGCTCGACCTTAGTGCACAGCCAAGCATCATATTCCGGTGCTTTCCTGCTGTTGTTTCACCTAGTCCCGGATGAATGCGCACAGGAGTTATGCGCCGGTACGGTCATGGGCGCCTTCGCAGTCATAGAAAACTCGGCTTGCAGCGCCTGATCAATCCGGAAGGTGAGCGGCATCATCTAATGTATTACACAATATTTCCATCAATGCTGCGTTAGACGACGGATCGGTGGAATCAGCCCGAATTTCCGCCGTTCCAGGTATCTCATGGAAGATTACGAATTCTGCAAACCACTTCAGTCGTCGATTGGCTGTCTAATATGGTCGGACTGGTAGATTGAAAATCAATGTGTTGTGCCTGACTCATTCGTTTTGTATTAGACGAGGCTAACGGAGAAAAACGGCTTAACTTCAGGCGCCTCATGTGCTTTGAATGCGGCGACTGTTAATCAGGGAGTATTGGCTCCAGTCCAACTTCGGGTGCCAGAGTAAAACAGCTTAAAAGCAGGCCTCGCAGCGATGCGGGGTTTTTTCATTCTTGGCTGCGGTACGCTGCCCTGCTAGCGCACAACCCGACCGCGTGTGCAGGCCGCTTGGTTGCTGGAGTGTCCTGGTGCGTTGCCCACATGCCATGTGGTGGCAAGTCGTGGGTGCTGTGGTGCTTGCAACGCTACTACCTACATTGTGCGCACCCACTCGGGGCTTCCTTTGCTACTCGATGTTTCATCCATTCCCCACCAGACCAAGCTTTTCCACATTGTCCGGTTGGGCACTTTTACCGACAACATACAGTGCTCAGTTTATCGCTAGTTGCGTTACTCAGTAGATTTCTCTTCAGAATGGGTCGAGACCGTCATGAGTGAATACAGCGGCAAGGGCTGCACAGTGCTTGATCTTTTCGTAGGTTCTGGTGCCACACGCATCGAAGCTGAAAGTGGTGGGGTGGCGGCGTATGGTTTTGAAAGCCATCCATGCGTGCAACGTATTGCGGAGACCAAACTCTCTTAGCCACCGCTGCGGATCCATGTGCCGTAGCGGCGTGTACTGTACGGAAGCGCTACGGCACATGGCGACGCGCTTGCTCATCTAGTGCTGCACCGATACATAGAAGTATCTGGCGAGGCAGCAACTCACATGTTGACGGAGCAGCAAGCACAGCACTTCGCTGGTGCATTTTTGCGACCTACGCGCGGTTTCAGTGCTCCAGTCGCATCGCCAATCTCACTTCAAGGCGTGTTCTTTTCGAGGAAAGAAGAGCTGAGGTGTTTCGGTAACAGCCATGAAGATGCAACTTCAAGCGTTCGGCATGATGGATGACAATGACTATTCGCGCCTGATTAAATTGCGCTCGGCCAAATGGGGAAGCCGCCAAGAACCCAACGACCACGACCGTATGCTGGAGAAGCCACGGCTATTGAAGCGCACGATGGAATTGTTAGTCGATCAGGGCCTTGTCAGCGCTGATGTTTTACCTGCCGTGTTGGGACTAGCCGCGCGTGCTGTGGAGCGCCTCCTTGGACTTGCTTTTAGTCAATTGACGACCAAGAAGGCTGATGTAGTTGAGCTGTCGCTGCAACGGCGTGACACGGCTGACGGGGTGATCCTGCGCAAGGAAGAACAAGCCATGGATACCGTGGTTTCAATTGATCGTTTGCAGCGCTAGTTCAATAGGCGAAGGATGGTTGGTAGCTGCTCACTTAACGAAATCACCGGACAACATGACCGAGAAAATTGCAGATTGAGCCGAAGCGCCACAATGGTTCCTCAGGATGCCACCGGGAAACAACATGGTCTGAACTCCTTGCTACACACGGTCATTTGGCTTGACCGTTCATCAGTGTGGCGTTGCTTTGCGTCCAACTTAGGATGCCAGGAACAATGAAGATTTAAGCCGATAGTCGCTTGGTAAGCGTGCCTACTATTTGCAGCGCTTAACTGTCTTTGGCTTCCTTCGATCATGTTCGTAGCGATGCTAGATGCGGTGTGAGTGAGTCGTTTCTAAGCCTTGCCGCTGCTTGCTACGTCGGAACTTGCTTGAGCTGGTAAATAAAGACGTCGGAGGTCTTTTACTCCAGCCGCAGCCTTATCGCGTAATGCGCACCATTAGGATGCACATACCACTCATGGCGTCCTTGGAGGCGTTTTCGAACCGGGGCGTGATCTGAACGAGGTCAGAGTTTCTTACCTTCATCAACAACACGGTGTAGCTCATCGATCATGTCACTCTTGTCATCCGTCCATATTTTCCAGATGTATACGGTCGGCAGTGGATACCATCGTCAGTGAGGTCTTTCATACGTACAGATGAGTACATCTGCTTGCCGTATGCCAGTTAGGTAAGAAAAATTTATGATGGAGACTGGTTTCTGGCTCACTACCACTAAGATTCGTTTCGCGTTTTTGATGAATAAGATGCTCATTTGTGTGAGCTGACAGCACGATGCCTTGTCATGATTTGGCTTGAATCAAGTAAGTTTTCTCACTGCTTCTGCTATGAGCGATGTATCAGCCGCAGCCATTATCTGAGTCCTTCTCGGCCGGTGCGGTCACCACTGTGCAATTGTTGTGTCCTGGGTGAATTAAAGTTTCGTTGATGCGTCTTATGTGGGCAGCGCATCCAATAGGTGAGGTGGCCATCAGGGAGACGGTTTGCGGCTTGTTTTCCAATCAAGAATGTATTGCCTGCGTCACCGCAGACATCGGAATCCTCTTCACCATCATGAAATGAGCCTGCTGGATGTACATGGAGTAAGCACCTGTGAATCACAACCACATGTTCTGCAATGAATGATTCGGTCAGTCATGAGCCATGTGATTTAAAAACAGATACTGGCCACTATGCACTGATCATGTAGCGATCTGTTCGGCGTTGTTGCACATATGATGGATTGATGACGTGGTGACGGTAACAGGGGTTCGGAATGAAGCGCAACGGTTGCGCAAGGCGGCTGGTCTCTTCCAGACCTGAGAGAATGATGTGAAGTTTTACGATGACCTGCCAAGGAAGCGTTGCCTAGCGTGCGTATCTTGCTTGCGATTTCGGAATAGAACCTTGCGTTACAAGGCAGCTTGGATCCCTAAACCATCCAGCGTGACCGTGGTGGGTGTACGTAGACAATCGATCCCCTCCATGTGTGTCTGTCCGTGAGCGAGCCGGCTTGCGATCAGTGAGCAGATGCAGAGCGTCGTGGCCGTCTTCGGATCGAATGTTTGTGTCGCGTCCAGAACGCTCATGCACATGGCATGTCGAACGGGGGGTATCCATAGAGTGATGTGGCTTTCGGATGCTGGATCCTCTTTGAATCGCTCCTCCAAGCGTGCTGCGGGTGTTGGGTTTATTGCCAATCAATGCTGTTGAGGTTGATCTGTTTAGATGGGATGTAGTTCGATGCAATCCACTGGGCAAACGGGCACGCACAATTCACAGCCGGTGCAAAGCGCAGCAATCACCGTATGCATGTGCTTAGCCCCCCCGATGATTGCGTCGACGGGACATGCCTGGATGCATTTTGTACACCCGATACAGTCCGCTTCGACAATCCAGGCGACCTGTGGTCGCTGTTGGATGCCGCGGCTGCGATCGTAGGGGCGCGCTGGCACATCAAGGATGTGTGCGAGTGCGCGTGCACCGGCGTCACCGCCGGGAGGACAGCGGTCGATGCCAGCTTCGCCGCGTGCCATCGCTTCGGCGTACGGCAGGCAGCCTTTAAAGCCGCATTGGCCACACTGCGTTTGTGGCAGTAAGCGATCAAGGCGTTCGACCAGGTTGAGGGTGGCGGTGTTAGACATGGTGTGATGTTAGGCTGCGTGGTATGACGTGAAAAGCAATGTAGAGCGGATAGCCGAGCAGCCTGTTCTTTTCGTTGGGCCGGAGTGGTGGTGCTGTTGCGGTTGCGTTTTGATGACTTCCAAGATGGGAGATGTATTAGCAGCGGGTCTTCTCGCAGCGATCGCTTAGCGAGGCATGGAGCCGATGTGAGGAGCAGCCGACGATCGAGTGGAGCATGTTGGTGATGCTTTCATCTGGAGAGTAGTGCATTGCTGTCACATTCTGTCCCGTTTTTCACTCCGCCGTCACCGTCTCATGAGGGGCTGTTCCAATGGCAGTGGGTTGGGGGGACATACGTGTGATCAGGGGTGGTCCAGTGTATGGCGATCGCCTAGAGCGGCGTTCTGAGTGCTGTGGTCGGTATGCATGATCAGGCTGGATTGGGGCTGATGCAGGGCAATGCGCATTGCTAAGACGGTGTCCCGCGTGCGACGGGCCGGCGTGGCAGCGTTGTGTAACGCTTTGGGGATGTGTGAGTACAAGTAAATACGGTGGTGAAAGACAGTCAGTCAGGTTTGCTGTGGATATAGGTGAAGTCAGCCGCCAAGTGACGCGTTGCAGCATTTAAATCGCATGATGTTGGCTGCTGCCAGCGCGCCGATGGTTGGCAAACAGGTGCGCTTTTTGCGTGCCTTGAGGCAGTGGTGCGTCATGAAGTACCACTCTCAGTAGTGGCCCGCTGGTAGGTGTCAGACTTTCTATTGCTGGCTATGGATGCCTGGCGCAGTGCTGGCCATGTGTGACGTAGGATGTACACTGCCCGCGCAGGGTACGCCCAGAAGCGGAGATAGCTAGATGCTGTTGCCACAGGTCGATCATGCGTTGGATCACTTCAGGTCGCTGACGCAGTGCGCTGCTGTTTTTTAGCGGGAATGTGTTCTCGCGCTGCGGTCACGGTGCCCGTCTTTTATCTGGTGGATGTGTTGCTGTCCGGGTATTGGCCAGCCTGCCAATGTCGCGTGGGTGAGTGTGTTTTGCATCGTAGCGGGTGCACCAGGAGCGAACCGTGTTGTTGTCCAGATCGCGGGAGCACTGGAATGAGGTGAAGCCTTGGCCTTTCGTGACGTTGTCCTATGTGCCGCTTAATGGCTGTATCACGTGTTTTATGCGGGTGGATGGCCGGGCATGCGCAGGTATTTTCAGTCACATCATGCTTTGGTGCGGTGCTTTGGAGTTGGGCAGCGGAGCGACAGTCCGTTGGGATGCGGTGTCGAACACGGATGGATGCGGGGAAGCAGACATCCGAGAGGGGCAGAGCTGACGTTGATGGCGAGACACGTCCTGATGCTGCTGTTCTTTGCGCTGCTATGCAGGATGTGCGGGGTAGGGTTAACGCACCGGCATCCCTGGCTGAGCGCTGCTGTCAGCATCCAGCAGTGCTAGCGTACCGCCGTCGAAGCCGGCTGAGAGGATCATCCCCTGGCTAACACCGAAGCGCATTTTGCGCGGTGCCAGGTTAGCGATGAACACCACGTTGCGGCCAATCAGCTTGTCTGGCTCGCTGTAACTGGCTCGTATCCCCGAGAAAATCTGGCGTTTGCCTAGCGTGCCAGCATCCAATTCAAAGCGCAGCAGTTTGTCTGATCCTGCAACGTATTCGCATGCCAGCACCTTGCCGATGCGCAGATCGAGCTTGGCGAAGTCGTCGATACCGATGGTGGGGATGGCTGTTTCCTGCTCTTCTGCAGTTGTTGCTGTGCTTGACATGGAGGCGGTCTGTTGCTTGACGGGAGCAGGGGTGGGGATAGGAGTGGCGAGCGTGTCTTTGGAAGCGTTGATCATGATGCCGATCACTTTTTTGTCGATGCGGGTGAATAGGGGCGCATAGGGCCGGATGGTGTGACCACCTGTCAGTGGTTGCTCGAGGTCCTGCCATAGCGTCACTGGTGCGGCGAGGAATGCCTCGGCTTGGGTGGTGATGTGCGGCAGGATTGGTTTGAGTGCAGTGACCAGGACGCGAAACAGATTCAACCCTTGGGTGCATACGGCTTGCAACTGCGTGTGGGCGTGGACGTGGTTTTGTTTGGCGATGACCCAGGGTTTGGTCTCGTCAATGTATCTGTTGGCCTCGTCGGCCAGCTGCATGGTTTGACGAATTGCGCTCGCGGTGTCGTTGCGTTCGTAAGCTTCATGGATGGGGACCAGTGCAGCGACGAATCGATTGTATTGCATGCGGTCTGGCAGCGTGTCGGCGAGCTGGCCGTTGAAACGTGTGCCAATGAAACTTGCACAGCGGCTGGCCAGATTGACGAATTTGCCGACCAGGTCGGCGTTGACACGTGCGACGAAGTCACCCAGGTTAAGGTCCAGGTCGTCCACGTCTCCGGAAGCTTTAGCAGCAAAGTAGTAGCGTAGTGCGTCTGGTTCCAGGCCAGTGTCGAGGTAGGTGCGCGCCATGATGAAGGTGCCGCGCGATTTGGACATCTTGGCACCATCCACAGTCAGATAGCCGTTGACATGGAGCCGGGTTGGGGCGCAGTGGCCGGTACCGTGCAGGACCGCCGGCCAGAACAGACCGTGGAAGTTGACGATGTCTTTCCCAATAAAGTGATGCAACTCTGTCGCGGTGCCAGTGCGTAGATGGGCGTCGAAGTCTTCGCCGGTGCGTGCGCACCATGTCTTGAAGCTGCATAAGTAGCCGATCGGTGCATCCAGCCAAACGTAGAAATACTTGCCTGGTTGGTCGGGGATCTCGAAGCCGAAGTAAGGCGCATCGCGGGAGATGTCCCAGGCACGCAGGCCGCTTGTGGCATCCAGCCATTCCTTGAGTTTGTTTTTGACACTGGGCAGGGCGACATCGCCGCTCAGCCAATGTCGTAGGAAGGTGTCGAAGTGAGCCACTTCAAAGAAGAAGTGTTCCGAGTCACGAAGTTCCGGTGTTGCGCCGGAGATCACCGAATACGGATTGTTGAGTTCTGTGGGCGTATAGGTGGCGCCACAGACTTCGCAGTTGTCGCCATATTGGTCGGTCGCACCGCAGTTTGGGCAGGTTCCTTTGACGTAGCGGTCAGGGAGGAACATGCCTTTGGTCGGGTCGTAGAATTGAGCGACGGAACGGCATGTGATATGTCCGGCCTGTTTGAGTGTGAGATACAACTGCTCGGTCAGGGTGCGGTTGACGGGGGAATGCGTGGAGTCGTAGTGGTCGAAAGCGACGTTGAACGCTGCAAAATCGCGTTCATGGCTGGCTTGGATCGTGGCGATAAACGCTTCTGGTCGCATGTCCGCCTTTTCTGCGGCCAGCATGATGGGCGTGCCGTGAGTGTCGTCGGCGCAGACGAACCAAGTAGTGTGCCCCCCCAGGCGCCGCGCGCGTACCCAGATGTCAGCTTGAATGTAGCCGACCAGATGGCCGAGGTGCAGCGGACCGTTGGCATAAGGCAGGGCGGTGGTGACAAGTGCAGTGGTCATGAACGCAGGCGGTACCAGGGGACCGACGAGTATCGCATGCCCAGTGATCGATCCAGGCACTTCGTGCTCGCGCATCAGTCTGTGTCATCGCCGTGTGTTGTCATCGTGCCTCCCCAAAGACAAGGGCCGGCAAGCCGGCCCCTGGTGTATGCCAAGGTGCTGCGATCATCAATAAAACTTGTAGTTGAACGTCAGCATGTAGCGGCGTCCCAATGCGTCGTACACGTATGGAAATGCGACCATCTTGTCGGTCACGTTCAGTACCGCCAGATTGAGGTTGCTGTGCTTGTCGAACGTGTAGCCGATATTGGCGTCGTAACTGGTGTAGCTGGGGATGCCCAGGTAATCGCGTGTCTCCACCGTATTGGTCAGGTCGTACACCGCAGCACTTTTGTAATTTGCGCTGACGCCAAGATTCCACGGGCCGGTCAGGTAGCGGGCATTCCATTGGAGTTGACGCTTGGAATGATCGATTGTCCCGACCGATTCGGTAGGCGGGATGTCCAGAGTGGCTGCGTAATTCAGGTTCTTCGGGAAGTAGCCGTTGAGGCTGAGGTCAAGCAGGCCCCCCCAGCGTAGATGTCTCAGGTCGAAGCGGTAGTTGACCTCGGCGGTCCAGCCGCGGAAGTGAATGTACGGGCCGTTGGTATATTCCCTCCGGATACTGCTGGCCACGCCAGTGCGTGGATCGCGGGTGATCAGGCTACAGAAGTGGTTGGCGTTGGGTATATCGCTGGTATTGAACGTGTCGTTGTCGAAGCACCCGGAGGTGATGTCGTCGGGCGATAACACGGTGATCACATTACTGAGCTTGATGTCGTACCAGTCCGCGGCCATGCGTAGACCGCGTGCCCAGTCTGGTTGGAATACGATCCCGGCCGTCCAAGATTTGGCGAGCTCGTTTTCCAGGTGGGGATTGCCGCTCACTGAGCCGAGTTGATTGGTTGGTGCGGCTTCGAAAGTTGACGGATTGACATTGGAGTAGTAACCGAAAAACGCTTGGCAGTTGCGCTGCCGCACCTCGGGGCGCTTACCTGCGTTGATATCCGCCGGGGTGCAGGGTTCCGAGATGAAGGAGTAGCTTGGTTGTTGACTGGTGTACAGCTCAACGATGGCGGGCGCACGGAAGGAGCGGGTCTTGTTGCCGCGCAGTTGGATGCCCTGCAACGGTTCGTATTGGAGACCATACGTGTAGGCAGTGAACCACCCGTTGACGGTGTTGTTGACGCGGCGGAGTTTGCCGGTCAGATCGAGGCGATGCAGACCGGGGAGGCCCGCTTCTGGATTGACCAGTGGGGCTAGGATCTCGGCGAAGTACTCATTGGTGGTGAATGCGCCGCGTGAGCCTGTGGTCGGCACCGTGCGGCCTAAACCCAGACGCTGAGACTCGTCCGGGGTAAAACGGCCTTCTTCCTTACGGCGCTCGTAGCCGACGTTGAAGCCGAGCTTGCCCCCAGGCAGGTCAATGAGGCTGCCGGACAGGTTCGCATTGAACACGGTCTGCTTCATCTGTGCGGTGGCGTGTGTCGGTGTGGTGACGTAATTGCGTGCCGCTGGTGAGGCGACGCCCTCGCCAAAGAGGTTGAGCGGCACGCAGTTCGGATCAGCGGTGGTGCCTGGCGCGCTTGGGTTGCAAACGATCTCGCCGGCACTGTTGCGTATCACGTTGATGGCATTGATGAAATGTTGCTGGATCAGGCCGGTGCGGTAATAGTCGAAGTTGCCTTCGCCATGGTTGATGCTGGTTTCCCAGTCGAACAAGTGTCCGCTTGCGTCGAAGTGACCGTTGAGGCCGGCAACCGCACGCCATAGGCGGGTGTCGGTGCTGGAGTTTCCGATTACCAGATCGCGTGAGGCGCGTGACAGTTGGAAATCGGTGATCCCCAAGCGGCGCAGCGCTTGCCGGTTTTGCTCGGAGAGAAACGGATTGTCGATGTTAAAGTTCAGCGTGCCGTCTTGATCGCCGCTGCCGTCAACGTTGCCGATTCCGCCACCGACGGCGTTGTAGATGCTCTGATCGGTCAGTTCGAGTGCTTTTGAGCTGTAGTATGACCCCTCGAAGAAGCTGGTGATGCTATCGGTGATGTCGTAGTTGCCGAGCATGAACACCGACTTGCGGTCTAACTGTGAGGTCACTTGTACTGTTTGATTGAGGTCCAGCCCATCGCCTCCGGAGGAGGAGTAGTTACCGAAATTGACGCCCGGATTGTAGCTGACCAAGTTGCCTTGTTTGTCGAATTGCAGGAACTGATCCTGACCCGGGCCGAAGCCGCGTGGCTGCCCGCTGGCGTTACGGGTGAAACGGTCAGTGATGGGGAAAAGCAGGCCGCCCAAGGTCGTGTTGTTAAGCCGGCGGTCACGGATGAGTACCCGGCCAGGGATGCCGTCAGTGGCACTGGTGTCGAACGGGATAGTGGTGTGCACCCGGCCGTCGGTCGCGGAGTCGCGCCCAGGCTGAAACTGTGCGATGGCTGCGGCGTTTGGATTGGGTTGCATTGAGTAGCTGTTGCGGTAATAGCGGCGTGCGGAACCAAGCACGCCTGCGTTATCGTCCGCGTCCAGAGCAATGGTCAGGTTGCCCCGGCTATTGGCAAAGTTGCTGCCCAGCAGTGCCGAGTAGGTGTAGCGCGCGTTGTCGCCACGCTCGGTCAGGCCATAGCCAATTTTGACTTCTGCGCCTTCGTAGTTTTTTTTCAGAATCAGGTTGGTGACCCCGGAGATGGCATCCGAGCCATAAGTTGGTGCGCCACCGACGCCGATGGTTTCGGTCCGTTCGATCAACGAGGTCGGGATCACATTCAGATCGACTTGGGTACCGCCGTCGTCCGGGCCAAAGATGGTCGGTGGATTAGAGGTCACCAAACGGCGTCCGTTGACCAGAACGAGTTGACGGTTGGAACCGAGCCCGAAGCGGCCAAGGAAGCTGACGCCGGCACCGAAACCTGCTTGATCACCACGCACCTCGGCGCTTCTGTCGAAGCCAGGCTGGGAGAACAGCGCATCGGCAACATTAGTGAAGCCGAAACCTTCAAGATACTGCCGGTTGACGACAGTGGCTGGTTCCAGTGTGTCGAAGCCGGCGCGTGGAATGCGTGAGCCGGTGACGACGACGCGGTCCAGATCGGTGGCTTTGCTATCGTGGGGTGCAGACGTGCTGTCTGCGTTCGTGAGGTGCTGTGGTTCGGCGGCCGTTGTGTTGGCTGCATAGGCGACCAGCAGCAGTGTTGACGCCAGTGCCAGTGTCAAATGGTTCAACGCCGGCGCGTATCTGCTGAGTGTCTTCATTTTGCTGTTCCCTATATTAAAAAAGAGTCGTATGGATGCGTGTCGAGGTGAGTGCTGGAAATATCCGCATAACGAAACTATAACGAAGTACTAATGCCACTGTTACTCATCAATTACTCATCAATGCGATTGGAACGCGATGCAACGTTGCTTTTTTTATTGCAATTTTTATTGCAATTCGTATACGTCGCGTGCCAACACAATTGTGGTGCGCAGGTCTGAGTTTTGGGGGGAAACGGGGAATCAAGGTCATCCTTAAGCGCAAGCAGAACGAAGCTGAAGTCTGAGTGTTTGTGTCGCCACTTGATTTTGAGAAGCCTAAAAAGCACACGGCGTCAGGTCATAAGGTAGGGGGTACTTTTGTTCCCGTGTTTGCCACAATAACAAATTTCAGTTAAGTGAGATTCAGGAACTTGTCAAAGATTGTATGGATGCAGTGTCCGATGATTGAAGCGAGCGTGCCAGTTCCCCTGTTTTCCTGTGCCGTTTAATGGAAGGTGTTGGCGACGTTGCTGGCGGTCTCTGCGATGCACATGTATATCGTGCATCTGATCGGCAACTGCTTGTGATGTTCTCGTTGCAAGAAGTACACGCTGCTGGTTCCCATCCTGGTGCCAATCGATCCAGCGCCGCAGCGATCGGCAATGGAAAGAAGTCATGCATCCGTTCGCTTGCTTGCCTGCTTCAAGGGCTTCTTGTGCTGTATTTACTCGTACCCCATGTGATGTTGTTGTATGCGAGCTGCTCATCGGCGCGCATCATGTGCGTCGTTACCCAACTGAAGCGCTGGAGATAGGAGAACTGTTCCCGAGCATGTTGTGGTTATCGCTTCCCAAACGCTGATGACATGCCAAGCAGCAAGGATGCTGCATCGTCATTGCCGGCAACAGCAACATGTTCCGTATCAATGTCTTACTGAAACATTGTCTATCGCCATGACAGTTCACCAGCCGTCGATAGGCGAGCGTTTCTGGTGCCCTGACATATCATGCGCAGTGCTTTACGAGTGAAGCCTGACGGATCAGAACCGATGTGTTCAGGAATGACGCAGAATCGAAGAAAAACGATGTGACGTCAGCCGCCGTACAACGCCTTGCGTGGAGCACCCGTGATCTCGGCGGCCAGTTTGGCGGCACCTGAAGGGGGCAGGTGTGCTTTAAGTAGTGTGTAGACACGGCGGCCCTCCGCGATCCTGGCGGTGGCCTGATCGGCGGCACCTTGCACAATGACCACAAATTCCCCTTTACGCTGGTGATCGTCGTTGGCCACCTGTGTTTGCAATGTGTCCAGGGTGCCGTCAAGCACGGTCTCGAATACCTTGGTGAGTTCGCGTGCAATCACCGCTGCACGCATGCCGCCGAAGATGGTTGCTAGGTCCGTCAGACACGCGGCGATGCGGTGCGATGCCTCGTAAAAGATAAGGGTTCTGGGTTCATGCGCCAGTTGTGTCAGACGTTCGCGCCGTGCCGCTGGTTTGGCTGGCAGAAAGCCTTCGAAGGTAAAGCGGTCACTCGGCAGGCCGCAGACACTGAGTGCGGCGATCAATGCGCTTGGTCCTGGCACCGGGGTCACCCGAATTCCCGCCGCACGTGCAGCACGGACCAGAAGAAAGCCCGGGTCGCTGATCAGCGGTGTGCCGGCATCGCTGACCAGGGCCAGTGATTCGCCTCCGGTCAGTCGCGTCACTATCCGCTCAGCCAGCGTGTCCTCGTTGTGCGCGTGCAGCGCCAGCAGCGGGCGTTCAATCGCGAAGTGTGCCAGCAGTTGCCGGGTATGCCGAGTGTCTTCGGCGCATATCATGGCGACGGTGCGTAGGATGTGTTGCGCACGTGGCGACAGATCGCCCAGGTTGCCGATGGGGGTTGCGACGATATGGAGCGTGCCTGGTGTGGACATCGGCGGAGATTCTTGTGGGAGAGTAAAATCGTAGCGTTTTTCACTTGCCCGCTTCGGTGGGCCCCGTCGTATGGGTCTTGAATGAACCAGCGTTTTGCAAAAATATCCATGCTGTTGCTGGCAACGCTATTGGTTGCCGGTTGTGTGACTACATCCACTCAAGTGTTCTTGCCCCGCCAAAGTGCCGGGCTGGTATTGCTGGAGCAGGACAAACCGCGCGAGGCGGCGCAGCAGCTCGAAGCCGAGGCCAGCCAGGCCAGGGGCAGCGAACGCATGCGGTTGCTGGCCGATGCTGCCTTCGCTTGGCGCGATGCTGGAGATACCGCACGTGCACAGACGCTGGTCGCACAGGTGAGCGTGCAGCAGCTCACTGGTGACAGTAAGGCGCGCTTTGCGCTGTTACTGGGAGAACTGGCGGTAGCCAATCAGCAGCCGGTACAGGCGTTGCAGTATTTGGGTGAATCACCGGATGGGTTGCCTCCGCAACTGCAGACACGTTGGTGGTTGGGGCGTGCGGCGGCGTTGGAGGCCAACGGTGACGCTTTTGGTGCGGCGCAGCAGCGCGCGCGCGCCGATTTAGCATTGACTGGCAATGCACGCGATGAAAATCAGCGCGCGCTCGTGCGCCTGCTTGCTGGTTTAGATGACGCTGTATTAAGCACCCGCACGGCAGCGCTGCCAGTGGGTGATCCGTTGTACAACTTTGCTGGACGCGCCTTACTGCGCCGCGGTCAAGCACTCCCGCGTCCGTTCGAGCGTAGCGAGCAGCGGGGTGTGGACATCAGCAAGCGCCCACCGGCCGACTCCGATGGGTATCGCCCGCCGTTGAAGTTGGCGGTCCTGCTGCCATTGACCGGCAGTCTGGCCACAGCGGCTGCCCCAGTCCGTGATGGTTTGCTCACTGGTTACTATGCTGAAACTCGGCGTCGCCCGGAACTGGATTTCTTCGATACTGGTAGCACTCCAGCTGGAGCCAAGGCCGCGTACGCCAAGGCGGTGGCGGCCGGTGCCGACTTTGTGATCGGTCCCCTCGGTCGCGACGAGGTGAGCGTGTTGTTGGGTGAGGAGTCACTGAGCGTACCGCTGCTGGCATTGAATCGTTCGAGCGACAAGCGGGTGGCGTCGTTGCCAGGGAGCGTGAGTTTCTCGTTGGCCCCTGAGGATGATGGCGTGATGGCTGCCGAATACTTGTTAGCTCAAGAGCGGCGCAACGTGATGGTGATCAGCAGTCATGATGACATTGGCCGGCGGAGTGCGCAGGCATTCATTGAGCGCTTCCGGGAGCGTGGTGGCCAAGTGTTGGCGGTGCTGGACATCGCTGATCTCCCCGGTGATCTGGGCCCCAGGCTGCGTGACTCCGATCGTGCTGATGCAGTGTTTCTTGCAGTGCGTGGTCCCACCGCGCGTGCGGTGGTGCCGCAGCTGGCGCTGGCGGGGTTATCGAGCAAGCCCCATGTGGGCACTTCGCAACTGGTGTTGGGCACGGGTAAGCCTGAGGAAGATGCCTTGTTGGATGGGATTGTGTATCCGGCTGAACCTTGGATTGTGCAGGGCATGAAGTCATTACCAACCGCGGCGGACGTGGCTGTGCGTTTGCCAAATATGCGGGGGGCGGCCTTGCGTCTGTTCGCATTTGGTGTCGATGCCTGGACCTTGTCTGTCTATCTGGAGAGACTTTCTGGTGCTGTTGACGGTGGCGGCCTGCGCGGGGCCACAGGGACTTTGCATTTGGATGATTCCGGTAACGTCATACGTACGCCGATCTGGGCGACTTTCAGGAATGGTCAGAGCATTCCGGTGGAGATGCTCTGAGTGATGTTGAACCGGCGCGAGTGCGGTGTAGCCGTCGAAGTGGCTGCACGCCGGTATCTGGAACAGGCTGGTTTGCGTTGGTTGGCCAGTAACGTGCATTTCCGTGGCGGCGAATTGGATTTGGTGATGCATGATGTGATGAGTGTTGTGTTCGTCGAGGTCCGTTACCGTCAGCAAGATAGTCATGGGAGCGCTGCACAGAGTGTGGATCAGCGTAAACGCCGCAAGCTCGTCATGGCGGCGCAGTTGTTTTTACAGCGCCACCCGCTGTTAGCGCAGGTGCCGTGCCGCTTCGACGTGGTTGAGGGGGCAGGCAGGCCGTTGCAGCTGCATTGGATCCGTGATGCGTTTCGCCTGGATGACTGTTGAGATGCTTGGTGCTGTTGCGATGCAGCATTGATTAAACAAGCAGCGATGCTTGTATCTCGCTTTGGTCTTGATCGGCACGTTTCCCATGAGGAGCGTGTTATGTCGTTTGAGGAATCAAGGTGTAGCAACAGATCGCATTTTCCACAGCCGCCCCGTAAGTGCCATGCTGGGGCGGTGTTGAATGGCTACCAATCTTCCTGGTGCGATTGGTTCGAGATGGCTGTGGTTGGCTTGGTGACATAGGTATTTTTCATGTTTGGAGATGCGGATACGTGTTCAAGGTGTTGTGGTAAGAATCCGGTTATAGGGACGTGATGATCAATGCGATCATGGGTTGGGCGCCACAGCGCAGCATTTCGGAAAAAGGCAATACGTGTGCACGTTAGAATCGATGCATGATTGAGCCTGTTTTTGAGTATCAGATGCTTCAAGCGATTGGTTGGCCCTGGCCGGGGCCGCCTGCTGATGCAGCGTGGCGGGCGGTCTGTGCAGCGCATCCACAGAGGCGTCCAGCGCGGGTGATTGAGCAGCATCGATCTGGTTATGTCGTAGCTGAAGCGCCAGAGCTCCGGATGAAGGTTGAGTCGCCGCCCGCGTGGCAGCGGCGATCTTGCCCAAACCATGAGCGAGCTGTGGTGGGCGATTGGGTGTTGTTGGATGACCGTCGCATCGTGGCGTTATTGCCGCGGCGCACAGTGATCAAGCGCTTGGCAGCGGGTGAACATTACCGGCAACAGATGATTGCCGCTAATCTGGATACTGCATTTATCGTCTGCGGACTGGATGGTGATTTTAATCCGCGCCGGATTGAGCGTTACTGCGTGTTGATTGGCAGTGGTGGCGTTGAGCCGGTAGTGGTCCTCACGAAGGTCGATAGGTGTGCCGATGTAGGAGCGGCGGTGGCTGTGCTGCGGGAGCATTCTCTGCAGGCGGTGGTGCCTGTTGATGCGCGTGAAGCAGCGCCTGTTGCGGCGCTGCGTCCGTGGCTATTGCCGGGGCGTACGGTGGCGTTGGTCGGCTCATCGGGTGCGGGCAAGTCGACGTTGATGAACACGCTGCTTGGCGAGCAGCGTATGAGGGTTGCAGCGGTGCGTCAGAGAGATTCGCGTGGTCGACATACGACGACCCATCGGGCGTTATTGGCGTTGCCGTCCGGGGCGTGTTTGATTGATACCCCAGGGATGCGTGAGCTCAAGCTGACTGGTGAGGAGGACCTCGTCGAAGAGTTTGCCGACGTTGAGTCGCTGGCGTCGCAGTGTCGTTTTCGCGATTGTGCGCATCAGGCTGAGCCAGGGTGTGCGGTGCGTGCGGCGATTGCGTGTGGAACGTTGGATCCGACCCGTCTGCGTAACTACCTGAAACTGCATGGTGAGATTGTTGGGGCAGCAGCCAGACTGATTTCACGGCGCTATTGAGGACGTTGTCCTCCCTGACGTTCCTTCGAATTCAGGTTGAATTGTTTTAATTTTTGTAGCGTTCCGTTGATATGCATCAAGTCTAGTATGGACGGGTGAGTGCGCGTCGATGGTGGGTGGTCGTCGTTGGTGATGCATGCGCGGAAATGAGTTCGTTCAGATGCTTTGGTTCTTCCAGGATAGCTATCAATGGATCAGTGATGACGCCATGGGTATATTGCGTGCAGATCTTTTGAGTACCACACAGGTCCATGTGGGTTGCACGGATGTGTTCGAGGTGCGCTAAGTACGGTTGCACGCCTATATCTTGCTGAATGCGTATGGTGTCGTGATGGTTCCTCCTTGAATACTTGAAGGCGTTTGACAGTGTCCTGGTGGGACTGTGAATTGGCTCGGTGTGCAGCACTGGTGAGATGCGTTGATGTAACCGACCCATGAGTCTTAATGGTGTGATCGGATGCGAATGCTTTTTGTCCCAAAATGCGCTGTACAGGCTTCAGAAGAGGCTGTGTATGGTCTGCTGTGGGTGGCTTCGTACTTCAGGTGTTGCAAACGTTGTTGCTCGGATCTGCTCGTGTCTTGCCAGTGTTGTGGTCATTTTCTTTCTGGGATTCCAATGAGCAGTAAAGCGACGCGCCTGATGTGTTTATCAAGACATGGGATGTTTTATTGCACTTCTATCCTTTCTATATGTGTCTGAAGCACCAATGGTATGGAAGTGACGTTGTCAGAGTGCCGTTATCAATGAGGATGGTATTTCCATCACCTTGTTCTCCTTGCTGCGACGGGCATGCGAACACTTGTTTTTTATTGGCCAAAACTCAGGGTTCCCTGCATCAGTGCCCAGTGACCGGGAAATGAGCAGAAAAAGGTGTATGACACGTTTTTGCTGAGCTTACTGGTCGGGAAGGTGATGGTCGTGCTCTCACCGCTGCCGATGATCTTGGTATAGGCGATGACGCGCGGGTCGGCCTTGGGGAGATAGCTGTCTGCCAGTGTGGTGCGTAATCCGGCCAGTGCGACGGCCTGCATGTCGGTGGTTTTGGTCAGTACCCAATTGTGACCCATGACGCGTGCGGCCATCTTGCCGGTGTGTTTGAGTGTGAGGTTAACCTGGGTGCATTGCGGTGCGATTTTGATGGTGTTTTGGTCGAACCTCATCTGATCGTTTGCAGAAATAGTCACTGCACACGTTTCGGCCCAGAGGGCAGGTGAGCTGCTGAGCAACATGGCGGTCAAGACGGTGTTGAGTAACCGTTTCAAAGCGGCGCTTCCTAAGGTGTCATGGGATCAAGACTATGGGGATTGTAGGTGTCTGCTGGTTGTTCCGATAGCGACAGCTGTTTGTAACCGGAAACGGTGAAATAATCAGACTGAAACCCACTCGATTGAATTGGTAATGCTTGTAGCTACCAGTCACTATTGTCGTTCTGAGCGATGCGTGTTGTCCGTCTTAAGTGCTGTTGACATTCACCGGGATTGACAACTGCTTGTGGCGTGAGCCGGTATGCTGCTAGATGATGCAAGATGCAGTAGGACGCAGGGGAGATGCCTGACAAGGCGGACATCAGGATATGGTGTCGATGAAGCAATGGATACATCGTACAGGTCATGCGTAACGTGATGTGCTCTAGGGCGTTGCGTCGTTGGGGTACCGTGTGCATGGGCTTTCCCCGATCATGGTCGAACAGTGTCGGTGTCGGGATGCGCTTCGTGATGCGGTGCAACGAAAGTCGGAAGTTCAATATCTACGGAGCGTCTGTATGATCGTGAGGGTATCGCCGCATGCAACCGGAGATTCAAAAATTGCCAATTCTACATGCTCGGAGCTTTTAAAGGTGTTTTCAATACCGAGTTGTTTCCGGTGGAAGGAGTGGGATGTTTCAGACAAAGGGGTACGCAGTTGATCCTCGTCGCAGCATCAGCCCAGAACATTGGGTGTACATATGCAGCATTGTGCGTCGCATTTCCACGAGTCAGGAGCGTAGCAGCGGCGCTGATGATTGATAAAACATTGAGTGATTTGATGCGTCTGTGAAACTGAGCTCAAGCGGTGCTGATGCTGTACAGCAGAGCGAGAGATGGTCGTTAATAGTCGCTATGAAGTGGTCAAGGTGTAGGCAGGGTGTAAAAAATATGATGCTTGCTTTGCTTGTGCTGTGGTGATTTTCAGATCATCCAAACATAGTTCTTATCCGGGTATCGTTCGAGCCTGTGAGGATGTTTAAGGGCCTGTTATTTCTTGAGTGACACTTGCATGGCAATGGCCGTTATTCCATCGAATCGATAGGCATATTCTGAGGACTGCTTAGGATTGCTCCAAGGTGATATCCGGATGATGAGGTGTGTGAGCGGGCAACTGGGTAATGACAGGGGAGAGGGTATCTGGATCGCAGGAGAGTGGGGGCTTATGGTTGGAAATTGCAGGAGTGCTGCGCTCAGTAGCGTGGGAACGGTGAGTTTTAATATTCTTTGGTGCCGGCTGCTGATGCACGTTGCTTGAAAAAGCCGGACTGCTGTTGTCTAACTTGATGAATCTTTTACTGCTTACGCATGACAATGTCTGCAGCACCTTTTTTAATTATCGAAACTGGCCAGCCCTTGCCAACGGTGAGGCGTTATGGGCGCTTCCCACACTGGATTCGCGTTGCTTCTGGTTTGGCTGAGTCGCAAACGGTGGTGGTTAATGTCGAAGCGGGTGAGACGTTGCCGACACGTGAAGGGTTCGTTGGGGTGATGATCAGTGGTTCGGGGGCCTTTGTCACTGACCGTGCTGACTGGAGCGAGCGTACCGCCGATTGGTTATGTGAAGCCGCTTATGCGGGGATGCCGTTACTCGGCATTTGTTATGGACACCAATTACTAGCACATGCGCTTGGCGGAGAGGTTGCATATAACCCCGCCGGGCGTGAATCCGGGACGATTCGGCTGGAATTGTATCCTGCTGCGTTTGACGATCCGCTGTTTGCCGATTTGCCTGTGCAGTTTGCAGCGCATGCGACTCATCTGCAGACTGTATTGCGTGTGCCTGAGGGAGCGGTTGTGTTGGCACGTTCAGTTCAGGATCGGTGCCATGCATTCCGGTGGAGGCAGAATAGTTGGGGTGTGCAGTTCCATCCGGAATTCGCCACGCATCATATGCGTGGCTATGTCGCTGCACGTGCTCAGTGTTTACAGCGCCATGGCCAGTGTCCGCGTAGCATTGCGCGCCAAGTCAGTGCTGCGCCGGTGGCTCGCCAGTTGTTACGCCGCTTCGTGCGTCATGCGCAGTGCACCGTTTAAGACGGAATCTGGCCGTGCTATGACGCTGTTGTGTTTCCTGACTTTACGGCTTCCCTAGTATCTTCAGGTGTCTATATGTTCCGTCTTTGGTTTATGGCAGTCTTGAAGTGTGTTGCTAGCGTCCAGGGGTGGCTGGTGTCGGCAAAATGTTCGTATTCCGAAGCCGTCTATATCCTTGTCACTTTGAAAATGGTGATAATTGCTCCAGGGTGCTGCATCTTTATGGCATGGTATTGGAACCGAAGTTAATGAGCGAAATTCGCAAGGTCCCGGCGGCGTCCGGTGCACAATGGTTGTTGGCTGGCTTTGCATTACTGCGGCGTGCGCCGTTGCAACTGGGTGGGATTGGCATGTTATGGGGTGCGATTTCCTCGTTGCTAGTGATGCTTGGTTTCAAGTGGCCAAGCTTAAGCAACGCTTTGCAGTTTCTGATGATCCTGGTTGGACCGATACTGATGGGGGGATTGTTGTGGGCGGTACGCGAGGTTGATGAGGGCCGCACTGCACGTCTGGGACATTTATTCCATGGGTTCCAAGATGGCCGGGCGCCGCATCTGCTGGTGTCACTGCTGCCGCAATTGGTCGCAGGGGCTCTCATGGGGGTGCTTCTATGGGTGATGCTGGGTTCTAGCGGCTTGGAACAGTTATTCAAGTTGTTTGGGATAAACCAGGCTGGTGTGCAGCTTGGTCCGGATGACATCCAGCAATTACTTGTTGGTTTTCCTGCGGTACGTTTTCTGCTGTGGGTGGTCTTGGTGTTATTGGTTTTCGTTGCGATGAGTTTGGCGTTGTTTGTGATGCTACCGCAGGTGATGTTCGACGGAGCCGACGGTTTACATGCTTTAAACATGAGTCTGCGTGCTGGCTTGCGTAATTTTTCAGCGTTGTTGGTGTTCTTCCTCCTGGCCTTTATCGCGCTTTTTGCAGTTTATTTTGCCTTGATGATTGTGGCGTTATTGATCAGGCAATTGCTTGGCGAGTTGATGACCATAGTCTTGTTGCAGGTGTTTTTGGTGACTGTGCTGATGCCGGCGTTTACCGGTGCAGTGTACGAGGCTTGGAAACAGATGTTTGCACACGTGCGATTGCCGTCGCTGCGCGAGGACGTCTTTGCCGCTTAAGTCAGTGCATTGTGGGAGCCGATGGGATTTGCCTTTTCTTGTCCGAAATGGTGGGGCGATGCTTCAAGCCGTTTTCGAGTCCGTTACTGCCCATGCGGCAAGAATGCCAAGCTCGTAGAGTAGGCACATCGGTACCGCCAGCATAAGTTGCGAGACGACATCCGGTGGTGTCAGTACCGCTGCCAAGATGAAGATGGCAACGATCGCATAACCGCGGCTTTCACGCAGTTGCGTTGGTTTGACCCAACTCAGTACTGTCAGAATCACCATGGCCACTGGAAGTTCGAAGCTGGCACCGAAGGCGAAGAAGATCGCCAGCACAAAGTCCAGGTAAGCTCCAGCGTCGGGCGTAAGTTGGATGACGTCTGGTTTGAACGTGGTTAGAAAATGGAATACTGCGGGCAACACCAGGAAGTAAGCGAATGCACAACCGATGTAAAACAGGATCACTGCTGAGACTAGCAAGGGGAGTGCTAGCCGTTTCTCGCGCTGATACAAACCAGGCGCGATAAACGCCCATGCCTGGTACAACACCCAGGGCATGGCGATGAACAGGCCTAGGAAGAAAGTTAGTTTCAATGGTGCTAACACCACCCCCGCAGGTTGGGTGGAGATCACGCTCTGTCCAGCCGGTAATTGCGAGAGCATCGGTGTGACCAGCCAACTGTAAAGGACTTTTGAAAATGGCAGCAGTGCGCTTACCACCAGACCAAGACCGATCAACATCCGTATCAATCGTGCACGTAGCTCGATCAAATGCTCGGTGAGGCTGCTTTCGCTCTGTAAATGCTCCGACGAGGTCACGGCGATTTTTCTTGACCATAGTTGCCATGCTTGCTGATGCCTGGCGGTGGTGGAGGAATGGCATGGACGTTATGGGGGGCGGTCGTGGTTGGTTCCACTGTGTTGGTGTTGTGATCAATATGAATGTCGCGACTTGGCTGCTCGTGCAGTATGGAGTCCTGTATTTCCATATCTTGCTGGTTCCGGTGCAACTGCGCTGGGGCTTCGTGTAGTGTCTGCTGTGCATTTTGCAGGCTGCGTTTCAGTTCTTCGGCTTCCAATTCCCGTTCCAACTCTTGCTTGACTGATTCCCATTGCGCGCGTGCACGGCGCATCCACAAACCAGCAAAGCGGGCTGCCTTGGGTAGACGTTCTGGACCTAAAACAACCAGGGCGACCACTGCGATCAGCAGTAGTTCGCTAAAACCGATATCGAACACGGCAAACGGCCTGCGTTTCAGTGTTTACCGCGATCCTGGTGGGGCCCAGAGACTGGGCTCTGTGGGGTGTCGCTGAGCTGATCGGTCGGTTTTTCGTCTTCGCGTAGGCCTTTTTTAAATTCATTAATGGCGTTCCCGATATCTCTGGCACCATTGGTCAGCCGCTTGGTGCCGAACACCAACAGTACGATGACCAGCACGACCAGCCAGTGCCAGAAGCTGAAGCTGCCCATGATTTACTCACTATGACTTTATAAAGGGGGCTTCAGCATACCTGAACCATATCGATACCTGTACGGATTGGCGTTCAATGGTGGTTGAGAGGTTCGGTCTGGATGTCATCTTCGGACACGGGCTGGAAGCCTTGCTGTACGGGGATCGAGGCGGTTGCTTCGGATTTAATCGGTGTGGTCGTGGCTTCTTGGACCGATGGTGTCACTACCACTGGTGCACTGGGCTTGGTCGTCGTGGCGCGGTGTGATGTCCTGGGTTTCGTGGTCTTATTGCGGTTGTTGCGTGCAATATAAGTGGCTTCCTCCAGGCGATCGCGGAACGCGATCACGTCACTGGATGGGGGTTCGGCGGTCCTGGCTTCGAAAATCATGCGTGGAGTGGCACCGTTGCCATAGACCTCAAGGTTGGCATTGTCGTCGATCTGCAGTGCGGCTCCATCCAGAGCGATGCCAGCAAACAAGCCGCGAGCAACTGACCAAGAGTAGATTTCGGCTTTAAGTTGGCTATCGGTGGCTGCTAACGCGTTACGTCCAACGGGACCAGCGGCCACGCTGGCATCTGCACCCAGAGTAAATTTGCCGTTGACGATGTTATCCAGGGTACGGTCATTGCGGAACACGAGGACTACGTCCGAAGATTGCACACCGGCTTGAAAGCCGATGCTGCCGCCGGTCATTTTCACGAACACCGGTTGAGACCACGTGTTTTGCGGAGTCTTGATTGACATCAGGCCTTGGCCGTAGCGCCCGCCAATGACAAAGCCCACCTTGAGCATATCGGGGATGATAACGATCGCACGTGCTTCTTCGAGCAGTTTGTCGGGAATCGTTTGCTCTGGGATCTTCTGAAGCTCGCTCAGCACGCGTTGCGCATTGCGGGCGCGCTGGTCTTCTTCAGGTCCGGCGAATGCGTGGCCAGCAGCAAGAGCAAGCGACAGCAACATGGTTAAGTATGGCAAGCGAGGCATGGTAGCAGACTCCAGAAGTGGTTCGGGCGCGAATTGTCAACCCTTAATTGCAACTCAAACTGTTATGAGTATGGTGAATCGGTAATGAGTGCGGCTGTGCTCCCTTTATCGGTATGATCAGCTCATTTGCATCCGGAAGCGAGGTTCCATTTAGTCACAATAACACGTATGAATCACACTTCCGATACTGCTCTGTTGATTGTCAATCTCGGTACCCCGGAAGCGGCCACTGCGTCGGGGGTGCGCCGCTATCTGGCCGAATTCCTAAGTGATCGCCGTGTGGTCTCGATTCCACCGTTGTTTTGGAAGCCATTACTGCACATGGTGATCTTGCCGATTCGCAGCCCGCGCTCAGCCAAGAAGTACGCCAAAGTTTGGTTGCAGGAAGGGTCTCCGCTGAGTGTGTATACTCGTCGCCTTGCCGAGGGGCTCATGCAACATCTGCCTGATTGGCGTGTGGTCTGGGCGATGCGCTACGGTGTCCCTGCCTTCACCAAGGCGCTAGATGCGCTGCATGCGCAGCATGTACGCCGGATCGTGGTATTACCGCTGTATCCTCAGTATTCGACCACTACCACGGCCTCGGTGCAGGACTTGGTTGAAGTTTGGTGTAAGCGTACTCCGCAGGTACAGGTCGAATTCATTCGAGACTATGCCGAGGAGCCAACTTGGGTTGCCGCGGTGGCTGCTTCGATTCGCAGGCATTGGCAAGCGCACGGTCGCAGTGAGAAGCTGATGTTCTCTTTCCATGGACTGCCACAGCGCGTGGCTGACGACGGTGATCCCTATCCGCAGCGCTGCCAGGTCAGTGCGTCCTTGATTGCCTCAGCGTTGGATTTGAGTGCAAGTGAGTGGCTGCTCGGTTATCAGTCACGCTTTGGCGCTGAACGTTGGTTGCAACCATATGCTGAGCCAACGTTGTGGGCGCTTGCCGAGTCTGGTGTACGTAGCTTCGATCTCGTCTGCCCGGGTTTTGCTGTCGATTGCTTGGAGACACTGGAGGAGGTGGCGTTGGGTTTTGCAGAAACTCTGGCAGCGCGTGGTGCAACGATGCACTACATTCCTTGTCTCAATGATGACCCGGCACATGTACAGGTGCTGGCTGGACTGGCGCAACGTGCGGTGATGTAAGTGCATCATTGTTTTCTACACATTGGAGTTTGGTGCAGTGCATTGTAGGCAATGTTTACTTTTCAGCACATTGGTGTTGCGACGGATCACTGTGTTTATGGAGTGATCCGATCATAGATAAAGCACTGTGGAAGATCGTTCCATTGACTGTATGAGCAGAAGGAACAGTGCTTTGGCTGATGCTGGTGTATCAAAGGAATCGAAATAGACCCAGGTTGCCTCGGTGTGGCGGGCTGGGTTCGCGTGCAGAGGTGGCGAGTCAAGCAATTGCATTAAGGTATATGGAAAGGTGACGATTGTGTCCTGAGGGGGCCGTCGGGCACGTGTCCTTCACTCGGCTTGCAACAGTCGGCGCAGTTGTGCTTTTAGTATCCGCCCCCTGGTATGAAAATAGTGCCGTTCCTGCCGCCAGAGGGGGAAGCGGCATTCGACTTCGTGCCAGAACGCTGGTGAGTGGTTAGCTTGGATCAGGTGGCACAACTCATGCACCACCACATACTCGAATGCGGAGGGGCGACCGAGCACCAACGCCAGATCCAGTGCCATGTGGCCGTCCGGGGCAAGCGATCCCCATTGTGAGGACATGGGCTTCAGGCGTACCCGGGTCGGTGGACGTGGCAGGCCAGGTAGGTATTTCCGCAGCCAGCGACTGATGTCCGCATGTCCCTGTATCTCGTAAAACTCCTTGAGTGTGCGTCGTAATGCGCTGTCGTTGGTGTGTGTTGGTATATGAAACTGTAAACCATGCGCATCCAATTCCAGTCGTGTGTAGCGGCCCTCGCGCCAATGGAGTGGTAACTGCTTATCACGCAGTGGTAGTACGGCGGTTTCGCCGCGACGCAGCGGTATCGCTGCCGCATCGCTGGCATAGCGAGCCATTTGTGTCTCGATCCAGGCGCGCTGTTCAAGCAGAAAACGGGTGCCAGCGTCCAGACTGGCACATGGTGGCAGGGTCAGGCGCACACCGCGCTCGTCGACGCTCAGTTTGATCCGACGCGCACGCGGATTACGCACGCACAGCACATTAATCTTGCACTCGTTTGTCTGCAATTGGATGCTGTCGTGTTTCAGTTGCTTTCGAAGGGGGGGCATCAGACAGTGTGTGAGTCTGGACAGGGTGGTCCAAGCATAACGTTGCTCAGGTGTTGGACGTTATCGCGCTTAGATTTCTGCTTTGCTCAACTTCAGCGAAGTTTCTAACAAGAGAAAGAGACGTCGTACTTCAGCACTCATCAACGCGAAGCGCGCATCCAATTCAGCACGTATCCCGTCGGCTTCGCTGTGTTCAAGCTGGTCCAACATGCCGTCGAGGAATTTGAGTTTGCGGATCACGAGGTCGTCACCGAGTACAAATGAGACGTGGTCGTCGAGGATGAGTGCCAGCTTGCTCGCCTGTTTGCCAACTTCTAAGTGTTTGTCGATCTCGTCGCAGCGCAGCTCTTGGTGCTGGCACTTGATCACCGCGCCGCCTTCAGTGGAATCCTTCATTTCGCACTCATCACCCAGGTTCAGGTGTTCGGGCAGTGGCTCGCCAGCAATCCAGCTCGTCAGCATTGAGCGTATTGAGATTTCGGCGTTGAGCGGCAGCGCCGGAAAGCTGCCGAGCAAGCCACGGATCTCGCTGATGACAGTTTCAGCGGTTTTACGGCTTGCGGTGTCTACGGCGACGTAGCCGTGACGCAGATCCAGCATCGTATCGATGCGGGAGTTTTTGATGAAGGCACGAGGCAGCAGTTCGTGGATCAGATCGTCTTTCATCCGCTTGCGCTCACGCCCGCCTGGAGGTTGACCTTTCTTTTCCTCAATCTCGGCGCATTTGCGAGCTAGCAGGTCGTTGACGACCGAAGCAGGCAGGATCTTGTCCTCACTACCGACGGTCAGCCACAGGAAGTCGCCCTGGCGTTGGTTGAGTACCTCCTGCTCTTCACGCCCAAAGGGTGAGATAAACCCACGCGATGTCATCTCCAAAGGGCCGACCGGACGCAACCGTGCGTTGGGCAACACGGTATCGATGTGTGAGAAATCCAGCGAAGTTGGGAAGCGAAACAACGTCAGATTGCGAAAGAACATTGAGGATCCGATGGAAATGGGAAGGGAAGGCCATTGCCTTATGAGGCCGTATCGCCGATCAGGTCGCTTGCCAGCCAGGCGTGTGCGTCAGGCAACATGTCGTTGCTGTGTCGACCCAATGACATGAAGTCGAACAGCGAACGGTCGGCTAATTGTGAGGGGCAAATGTTGCCCAATGCACGTGCGATCTGTTCGGTTCGGCCTGGGTGTTCCTTCTCCCACGTTTTGAGCATCAGCCCCACCTGCTTGCGTTGCAGGTTTTCTTGGTTGCCACATAAATTGCAAGGAATGATGGGGAAGCGGCGTGTATTGGCGTAAGCAACGATGTCGGCTTCGGTGACGTAGGCCAGTGGGCGAATCACCACATGTTTGCCATTGTCGCTGCGCAGCTTCGGTGGCATCCCTGATAGTTTGGCGTGGTGAAACAGATTCATAAAGAACGTCGCGACCATATCATCGCGATGGTGGCCCAGCGCGATCTTGGTGAAGCCTTGTGCCTCGGCATAGGCGTACAGTGCTCCGCGGCGCATCCGCGAGCAGAGCGCGCATAGGGTTTTACCTTCGGGGACGACACGGGTGACTACCGAATAGGTGTCTTGCTCAATGATGTGGTATGGCACGCCGATACTGGTCAAGTACTCTGGCAGCACGTGTTTGGGAAAGCCGGGTTGCTTTTGATCCAAATTGACGGCGGTCAGCTCGAACGGCACCGGTGCCTTTGCGCGCAGCCGTAACAGAATGTCCAGCAAGGTGTAGCTGTCTTTGCCGCCCGACAAGCAAACCATAACCTTGTCGTTGGCTTCAATCATGCCAAAGTTAGCGATGGCTTGGCCCACTTGACGGCGCAGGCGCTTGGCAAGCTTGCATTGCTCACGGTGCTCCTTGTCTGGAGTAGGCCCCATGGGGACGTTGAGGTGAGATGGCAAAGGTAAGACGGCATTCATAGGGCCATCATTGTAGCTGGCCTCGGTAAGCACGCTCACGTATGGCTGCTGTGCAGTTATTTTCCATGTGGACGGTGAGTGCATGTCGTTGGGCGTGTGCGTTGCAGTGGCAAAGCCGTGTTCGATGTGTCTGCATACAAGCGGGTGTACAGGTGTTGTATCGATTGGCGAGGCGGAGTCGTTTGTTCCGTTACCTGTATCGAATATAGGGTGCAGGTTCCACAGAGGGCGATGTGACTGCGAGTATTCCTGGCTGATGCCGGGTGAAGCTGTCCAAGATACTGCAATGATTTGCCTGATCTGCAGGCATCATGATGTGATGGGTTCGTAAGCTGTCATGGCAATGGCCGAAAACGATCTAACATCGCCTGACGCTTCGCCCGACTCTAAGCCTGAAAGCACAGTGCTCCGTGTCAATCACTTGCCATTCATCATTGCTATGACGGCCCTCACGGTCTTTCTGGTCAGTGACATTACAAGCGTGTAAACAACACGGCCAGTGTGCAGCAGGAGGTGATCTATGTCAGCAAGAAAAACACCGACACAAGCGTGATAGCGAATGACGTGGCGTGTGGTCACAGTGCTGGCTCGATTTCCGCTCCATGCGCCTGCTGCCACGCAAGCTTCAAGCGTGCTGGACGCAGTTCTAATGGTGTTCGTTAGCAAACCCAGTTTAAAAACACCGAAAGCAGGGTGGTGCCGTGTTCGCGAAGCTTGCAGAACGGATAATGAGTGCCAACAAGAGCGATGTGCGGCTCTGTATGCGGCTGGCACGCATTTCCGCTGTTGTTATCCAGGTGTTCGCGCCGTGCTTATTTTTGACAGGTATGTCGTTAGGCACTTTGAGAGCTGGGTTACTGTCGCAAAGTATCCCAGATGATCGTTGTCCGCTTGCGACACTGGTCCTAGCGATTGTGGCCTTCAGGAAGTAGCAGCGTGTTTGGTAAAGGGGAGTCGCAGTCGCTCAGGTACCGAACAATTGATATCCCGGTAATGCAATACAAAAGGAAGCGTTCCTGCGGAACGGCTGATCTGTGTCCATCATGTCCGTAAGGCACCCAGAGAGGTACAACTGACTCAGCGGGACATCACTGAACATATAGGATTTTCACAATCGTTCATCAGTGAGGCTGCAACGGGCAATGGTTACTTTGGGCAAGCGTGGAGGCGTTCCTTGCTGAAAACTTTTGGTGCCATCAGGTGCTGCCTCGGTGCGCGTTCTTTTTCATTTTCGCGCGCTGCTTGCCCGTCTAAAACATATCCTCATCACTCAATTTCGCACGTGTGATCGACTTTTTGGCGGTTAGTGTGAGACGGCTGGCTTATATTGGTATAGCTAAACAGGCGTATGTATGAAGATGTACGTGTGAAACGGTGTTGTTCATTGTCTAGCAATGACCAGCATCACTGTGTTGCTGATGGGCGATGCACAGAGGTGCATGTATTAGGTTGGTAACGCTGTGTTTATGCTAAGGGAGGTACGCCGCCCGGAGAGGAGATGGGGCGGCAATTCGGATTTCATCCAGGTGCTAAAACACGGTGTATTAAAAAGACTCTGTGCTGTTAAACATACCCACGCGGAGGTCTTTGGCAACATAGATTTCACGGCCATCTACCAACATCCGGGCGTTGGACTGACCAATGACCAGTGTGCGGTTGATAATCTTGGTGATCTCCACTTCGTAACGTACCAACTTTGCTTTTGGCAGCACTTGACCTGTGAACTTAACTTCGCCACAGCCCAATGCACGGCCGTATCCTGGGGTTGCACCACTCCATGTTAGAAAAAAACCAGTCAGTTGCCACATCGCGTCCAGACCGAGGCAGCCCGGCATGACTGGGTCACTAAGGAAATGACAGCCGAAGAACCACAGGTCTGGTCGAATATCAAGTTCCGCATTGACTAGACCTTTGCCGTGGGCACCGCCGTCGGCATAAATTTCGGTGATCCGGTCAAACATCAGCATCGGATCATTCGGCAGGCGGGCGTTGCTGTGGCTGAAAAGTTCGCCACGGGCGGTTGCCAGCAGTTCGTCGCGTGAATACGCATGTTGCCGGGACATCAAAATTCCTGCGTCTAGCCCATAAAGGGCAGTAAGCGTACCTGAGCAATGCTGATGCAATCAAACATGACGATGCGTGCTTGGACTGTAACGTGGCAGGTGGGAATCGTTTGGCTTGAGCGTTAAGGAACGTGTGTTGTTACAGGGTTACAGGTGCGGGGAGTGGATTCGACATTCGATCGCACTGTGTCAAGTTGTGAAGTGGTTGAGTGGAGTTGAATGGTTGTGTCTGTATGAGCGCTCTACACAACATGTCTTTAATGTAGATGCAAGATGTTGAATGTGCAGGAGCGTCATCCTTGCAGTGTTGCTCCCGGCGGTATTCCGATGTTCCGGTATGCACCGGCTTTGTTATCGGGTGAGAGGAATGCTGTAATCCATGTTTCTCGTGGCAATGTCGTTGTTGTCACTATCAGTGAGTTCTATCCCTGCTTTGCGCCGTTGCTCTGTTCGCCCGGTGAGCGCGTTATTGCCGGTTGATTGTGGAGTCTGCGCCAGATGGTGGAGACGTGCATCGCTGAGAACTGTGCGGAATGTACAGTGCATCAGGTCCTTGATGTTGTCTTGCAGATGGATATTTATGTTGCTGATGTGTACTTGGCTTGGCCACTTCGTCAGATGGAGGAGTCAGAAAGATGTATTCCTTCCTTTCGATTGAAAGGTGCCCCAAGCAATGGGGTCGATGCCAACGAGGGCAAAATCCAGAATGGGGTGTCATGGCTGTGTTGGCCCAGTGATGCTGTTGTTGATTGCAGCGGCGCCGCGTGTGCGGCAATGATGCTGATCCGAAGATCAGTCGCTTAGGGAACATCGTGGCTGTGGTGTGATCTAGACAACTTCTGTTTGTCATTTTTGTGATTGAAGACTCAATAGGTCGGACGCATAAAAAAATGGGGATGGTCTGTGAAATTCCAGAGGCTGTTTGCTGGGTTGCTGGGATGGTTTAGATCAGCTGCACTTGCCCGCCCTGCGTGATGCAGGGCGGATCATGGTTCTCACCAGATGACGACTTGCTGATCACCACGGCGAACCATCGCGTCGCTTGGTTTGCAGCTGAATGCTTCGGCGAAGCTTGGCATATTCGATGGCGCACCGATCGCACGGAAACGTGACGGGGCATGTGGATCGGTTTTCAGTCGCATTGCCTGTTCTTCTGGGGTTTGTTGGCTGCGCCACACTGTTGCCCAGTTATAGAAGAAACGTTGGTCACGGGTAATTCCGTCGGTTTTCGGGTCCGCTTGTCCAGCAGTAGCGGTCTTCATAGCGTCGTAGGCTGTGTTTATTCCACCCAAGTCGGCAATGTTCTCGCCCAAGGTCAGTGAGCCGTTGACTTGGCTTCCATCCTCAGTACGGTAGCCGTTGAACTGGGTCACCAACTTCGCGGTACGTGTTGAGAAGGCTTTGGCATCGGTCTTGGTCCACCATTGCTCGAAGTTGCCTGTTGGTCCAAAGCGACTGCCTTGGTCATCGTAGCCATGGGTCATTTCATGGCCGATCACTGCACCGATGCCGCCGTAGTTGCTTTCCGGTGGTGCATCCGGATCGAAGAACGGCGGTTGCAGGATAGCGGCTGGAAACACGATTTCGTTCTGCTGCGGGTTGTAGTAGGCATTCACCATTTGTGGCGGCATGTCCCATTCGGTCTTGTCCACAGGTTTGCCGATCTTAGAGAGGTTCCATGCGTAGTTGAATTGCTGTGCACTCAGTACGTTGCCCAGGTAACTGTCGCGGTTGGTTTGCAGGCCATCCCAGGAGCGCCATTTGTCTGGATAGCCGATCTTGGCTGTGAAGCTTTCCCACTTTTTCAATGCTTTGGATTTAGTGGCCGGGCTCATCCAGTCCAGTTTTTCGATGCGTGCCTTAAGCGCGGTACGCAAATGGTCAACCAGTGCTTCCATCTTAACTTTGGATTCAGCCGGGAAGGCAGCTTTGACATAAAGCTGCCCTAGTGCTTCACCAGTTTGGCCATTGATTGTGTTCAACACTCGCTTCCAGCGTGGTTTGATTTCCTTCTGCCCACGCATGGTGTTGTTCCAGAACGCGAAGTGTTCGTCCACGAATGGCCGGCTCAGGTACGGTGAGGCACTGTCGACGGTGTGGAAGCGCAGGTAGGCGCGCCATATTGCGGGGTCGGTATCAGTCAGCATCCGATCCACTTCCTTGTGGAAGGCTGGAATTGCGAGGGAGAACATTTCTGGCAGCGGCACGCCTTGGGTCTTGAACGTTTCACTCCATGACCAGTGTGGGGTCAATTTGTCTGCCTGGGCTGGGGTGACCGGGTTGTATTGCAGGGCTGTGTCACGTGCGAGTTGTTCGCTGGTTTTGGAGACCTTGGCCAGGCGAGTTTCAAACGCGATCACCTGCTCGGCTTGCTTGGCGGCATCAGTGGCGGCTGTTCCGGATAATTCCAATACCTTGGCGATATGCGCTTGGTAGGCTTGGAGTTTGTTTTTGTTGGCCGGTTTGGTGTAGTACTCCGGATCAGGCAGGCCTAGCCCGCTCTGGCTGACGTAGGCGATGTTGCGGGTGGAGTCGCGGAAGTCGGGGGAGGCACTGAACGCGAATAGTTCACCTCTGCCCTTGGCCGCTGTGCTGCGTAGGTAGTTCACCAAGTTGTTCCGGTCGGTGATGGCGTCGATTGCAGCCAGCTCCGCCTTCAGCGGGTCTATCCCTTGGGCTTCGATCTTGGCTTCGTCCATGCCCGTGTTCCATAGGTCGCTGAGGATTTTCTCGATGCCGCTACTCTTGGGGTCGGCGGCGGCGCGTTCGACCAGTTGGTGCTGGATTGCATTGGAACGTTCGTCCAGCATTTCGAATGCGCCCCAGCTGGTGCGGTCGCTCGGTACAGGATTGGCTTTCAGCCAGTTGCCATTGACATAGGTGTGCAGGTCATTACATGGGTTACCGGTATGATCCAGATCCGACGTGACGAAACGTGCGACGGGCGGTAGTGTGGTGAGATCTAGGTCGGTGTTCTTTGTCTTGGGCGTTGGTTTTGGTGTGGGGACGGGCGCCGGCGCTTGTGTGTCACGGTTGCAACTTGCAAGGGTGACAGCGACAGAGAGGCATAGAGGTAACCATCGATATGTATGTGGCATTCCAAAAGTTCCAATGGCAAGGGAGATGGTCTTGTAGTGAGATTAAACAGAAGAACTGTAAACATTACGGATGCGATGTGTCACGCTGGCAATGTGTGACGACGTTTAAGGTTCCACTAGGGCGTACAGTGATTTTTGTATGTTCACATGTAGTAGTCCTTGCAGGCTGTCTCTTTTTTGTCGATGTCCCCCCATATTTCGAACGATGGGTGGGATAGTTGGTATCCCGCGCTTGTGTTGACGATTTTTCTCTTTGAGTTGCGTTGTGCGTTGGTGAGTCGTGATCGTCATTGCACCATTTGGCAGCGTGTTTGGTATTGATCGGTACCGGTCGTGTGTTCTGGGTATGTTTGTTGACGATCCAGCCGTTTGATGTCTTCGAGGTTGAGAGTGACTGAGTCTGGCTCAATGAATTGCTGGCAATCCGCCAGAGATTGGGTTTCTGTACATCTGTTTCTGTGTTTCGATGGTGTGATTCATCGTACAGGCTGTGTCTTGCAGGTCGTTGCGGCACGCGGTGCTTGTGTGTGTTGGACGTATCGATCTGTAGCGATTGTTGTCAGTGTTGGGCTCGGTAGTTGCGATGATCTGACGGTCGATGTATTACATCTCGTATGTGTGTTTCTGGAGTGATTGGTAACTGGAGCTGCGCTGGATTGCCTAAGGCGCCGTACAAATGGTGCATCCCTTGGAGGGGCGTTTTGTACAGGTAGTAGGGCTGATTCAAATAGCACAGCTTTGCTGTGATGTGGTCTTGTTTACGATGTGGGGAGAGGTTTCCAGGTGCTCACGTTTGTGCGGTGTTTGTTGCAGACGGGCAGGTGTGCGGCGAGTGGAATGGCTGGTCATGGCACGAGGCTTATTAGGATGCATAGTGGTCGGTTAAAGTAGGCCGATGCATGATCAGATTATTCCAGGTGGAATGCTCGTCGCCATTGAGGGGATCGATGGTGCTGGGAAGACCACCTTAGCCCAGACCTTAGCGGTGACGTTGCGGCGTGCCGGGTTCGAAACGGTGATCAGTAAGGAGCCGACCAACGGCCCATGGGGCACTCTGTTGCGACAGTCGGCTTCTACCGGGCGTTTTTCCCCGGAGCATGAGGTCGATTTGTTGTTGCGCGACCGCCGCCAGCATGTCGAAGACCTCATTATTCCTGTTCTCGCCCGTGGTTCGGTCGTGATCTTGGACCGCTATTTCCCGTCGATGGTGGCTTACCAGGGAGCAGCCGGGTTGCCAGTGGATGCTTTACTTGAGGCCAATGCGTTTGCTCCACGTCCGCACCTTCTGTTGCTGCTTGATGTACCGCCAGCGATCGGTTTACAGCGTATCTGGGAACGTGGCAACACGCCAAATCACTTCGAAACCATGGAAAATCTGGCACGTTGTCGTGACATTTTCCTAGCACTGGAATTGCCAGCTAAACGAGTGATCGATGCGACGTCCAATGCCCAAACGGTCTTGTGCACTGCACTGGCATGGGTGACGGAGGTGTTGCGCGCGCGTCTTGGTACATCCGGTGCGGTGGTGTTGGAGCGTGTTGCGGGCTGGGGGGTGTGATGAACTTAGATCATTGTTCTTAATAAACAACGCATGAGGGATATTGTGCGTAGTCCGATGAGCGTATCAACACCTTATACATATCAATGGCTGCGGAAATGGAATGACATTCTCTAAAGTGTTGTGGGGCGGATCAGTTCCCTGAGAACATGCGTGTGTCATAAGTAAAACTGCTACGTGCAACTGGACATGAGCCGTTGCTATATCGGGGATGTGCAGGAACAGCCGCAAAAGAAGAAGCCGGTGAGGCTAATGCTCGGTGGTGTCGTAGTGTTTTCGACAAGCTGCTGCAAACAATGTGGCGTGGCCCTAAAGCTGATCCGTGAATGAGGGGGCATGATTGGCCTATCTACAGTTGCCAGTGTGTAGCGTCAAACATCTGCTTGCTTGCATGGTTGCTGGCACCATGTGGTGTCTGCCGGGTAAGGTGGTCTCTTTTGTTTGGATTGAGCGTACGTATAAAAAAACGATATCTATTATTGGACGTTGCTGAAGTCGTTGATTGTGAGTATTGAGTGTCGGTGGTTTGCAGGGGGGGGCGCATGTTGCAGCAGAGATGTGAGGATCAATCCAGTGATTTGATGATTAGTTCTAATGCGTTCTGGCCGTTCTCTTTTTGCAGTAAGCGTGCTGGTATCGGGAGACCGGGGACAATCCAGGCGCTGATTTCATTATTGCCGTCAGTGCGGGAGACCTTGGTTGCTTGCTGCGTCTGACCGTTAACGGTCATGTTTTCTTTGCCGACTACAGTGTAGGTCATTGGCTTGATTTTTCCCGCATCAACCATGCGGTAGCTCAACAGTTGTTTACCGGCCTGTACATCGCGCACGATTGCTAGGTTGATCAGGAGTCCGTCCATATCGCCTTCCTTGAGCATCACTGGGCCGCGTCGGTCCGGTTTGATATCGCCGCTCCACGTTGCTTGGAGGTTATCCCAGTCGTACTGTGCTTGTATCTTGCGCTTTTTGACGACTAGCGTCGAAACATCATCATTGCTGAGTGGGCGCAATTGGCTATTGTTTTCATCGAATACGGTGCTCTGGGTCAAGTCGACCAGTTGATTCTGGATGTGCAGGGTATAGCGCCACTGGTTAGTGCCGATCATCGTCAGGATCATTGTGCTGTTGGCCTGCATGCCCATGTACTTGGCTTGGTATTCGAGGTTGAATGGTTGCATTGCCAGTCCTGGCAAGCTGGTCAGGGCCAGACTGACAGTGGCGAGGGTGCATAGGATCCGGGACATTGTCATGGTTCAAGCTCCTTGGTAATCGATGAGGCGCAAGTCAATCTCGTCCTCGCCATTTTTGCGTTGCAGGATGCGTATTGGGGTCGGTACGCCGTTGGCGATCCACAGGATGGTCTGGTTCTTGCCACTGTTAATCTGATGGATGCGCAGTGCATCGTAACTTAGGTCACCGACTTGCAATGGTTCAGTGGTGTTGGCGGTACGGTAGTCATAGTGTCGTATTTTGCCGATGTCGATACAGCGGTAGCTAAGCGTGCGGTTGGGCATGGCGTCGCGTATCAACGATAGGTTCAGTAGCAGTATGCTTTGGTCGCCAGGTAGAAGTTGGATCGGTTGGTGCTGTTCTTTCTTCAAGTCGCCAGTCCACTGAGCTGTGCCGGCATTCCAGTCGTAGATCCCGTTAACTTTTTTGCCGAATAACAATGCCTTTTTCACCGTGCTTTGGGTGAGGGGCACGTAGACACTATTGTGAATCTCGAACATTGTGCTCTGCTCGATGTTCAAACCAAGCACGCTGGCGAAGCCGCGTCGCCCACGTATTATCAGCTTCACCTGCCACTGGTTGTTGTTGCTGTGGCTGACCTGCATGGTTGCGTCGCCGGCTTCCTCACCATGGTAGAAGGCCCGATAGGTCGCTACGAATGGCAGCAGTGGCGGTGCGTTCCATTCAGCGGCAGGCAATGTTACCGGCGTGGGTGAGGTGGTGGGGGATGTGGATTCTTGGGGCAGCGTAGCGGTTGGTGTCGGCATGTCTTTGACCAGTGGTACTGATCTATTCGGTGCCGATTGCGTTATGACCGGTGTGACGGCGATTAGTAGTGTGGCCAGGGACAGGGGCACTGACGACAGGAGGCGATTCATACGTGGCACAGTCCGGTGGTAAGAAAAGGGTGCTCCAGTGAGGGTCCTGATGATGTGTCCATGTTCAATGGGTGAGATATCCCTGTGAATCTAGGCGCAGTGGCGTAAACAGGTACTGAGTGTCCAATTGTGGTGTTGGTCCGGTGATCGTCAAGCGACTGTTTGCAAGCAGCTCTAAGGTGGCGACGAGCAGTAGGTGCTCGTGTACCAGTACGCGCTCGGCTAGCGTTTCCGCTGTGTCGTTGGTAAGGATGGGCACTACCGCCTGGGCCAGTACTGTTCCAGCGTCTAGTTCTGGTACAACAAGATGGACGCTGGCACCGTGTTCAGCCTCGCCTGCTGCCAGTGCGCGTGCATGAGTGTGTAAGCCTCGGTATTTGGGTAACAGTGAGGGATGGATGTTAAGGATTCGGTTGGGGAAGCGTTCTATAAATGTTGCGCTGAGGATGCGCATGTAGCCGGCGCACACCACCCAGTCCGGTGTTGCGGTGGCGATCGCCGCGCTTAGCGTCGCGTCGAAGGTAGTGCGATCAGGGTAGTCGCGTGGATCAGCACTCCAGCGTTGTGAGGGTGACACTTTGGTGAGTGCCGGTGCGTCGGGACGATTGGAAAATACTCCAACCACCTCGGCATGCAGCCGGCCGGTAGCGATGGCATCAAGTATGGCCTGCAGATTACTGCCACGTCCTGAACCCAGGACGGCGAGGCGTAACGGAGGGGAGGATGGTCTCAAGCAGTAGATTTCCTAAGTAAGGATGAAGGGGAAAAAATAGCCAAGCACAGTGGCAGCTGATGTGGTGGATATATATGTTGCTGTCGCTTCAGCTGATGCGTACACGCTCATTGCCGGCATGAGTGATTACCTGGCCTATTCGCCAATGTGCCAAGCCTTGGTGGTCCAGTGCCTGTCGCAGGGAGGAGACCTGGTTGGCTGCGGTTACTAGTACGAAGCCGATACCGCAGTTGAAAGTGCGCCACATCTCCGTATCGGTTACGGTGCCTTCGTGCTGCAGCCACTGGAACACTGGCGGCTGTGGCCAAGCGCTGGTGTCGAGGTCCAAGCCCAGGCTGGGAGGGATGACGCGGATGATGTTCTCGGTCAGTCCACCTCCGGTGATGTGGGCCATTGCGTGGATCGCCTCACTTCGTGTTTGCAGGAGTGCCAGTACCGGTTTGACGTACAGCGTGGTGGGCGCCATTAATGCGTCGATCAGGCGAGTTCCTCCGATATCCAGATCATCAGGTGATCCGGCGCGCTCATAGATGCGACGTATTAATGAGTAGCCATTTGAGTGCGGCCCTGAGGAAGCGATACCAATGAGTACATCCCCTTCGCGTACTTGGCTGCCATCCAGCAGTTGCGACTTCTCGACAGCAGCGACACAGAAACCCGCCAGATCGTATTCACCGGGTAGATACATATCTGGCATTTCGGCGGTTTCGCCGCCGATCAGTGCGCAGCCGGATTGCTCGCAGCCAAGTGCGATACCGCCGATCACTGCTGTAGCGGTGTCTATATCCAGCTTGCTGGTCGCAAAGTAGTCCAGGAAGAACAACGGCTCAGCGCCCTGTACCAGTACGTCGTTAACACACATCGCCACCAAATCAATTCCGATAGTATTGTGTCGGTTCAATTGCTGTGCCAATTTCAGTTTGGTGCCGACACCGTCCGTGCCGGAGACCAACACAGGCTCCTTATATTTGCCGGCCAGGTTGAACAATGCACCGAAACCACCCAGTCCACTCATGACCTCGGGTCGGAAGCTGCGTTTAACCAACGGCTTGATCCGTTCGACGAGTGCATGACCAGCGTCGATGTCGACCCCAGCATCGCGATAGGTCAGTGGTGTGGGGCTTGGGGAAATTGGAGTTGTCACGGGAAGCGGGAGCTTGATAGGGAATCCTTGCAATGTTAACAGGCTGGATTTGGCTGCAATGCCTTATTCGGGCAACAATCCCCACTTCAGATATCCCATGCCATGGAACTATCGATGCGCCACAGTCTTTTCCTGTTGATTGCTTTGTGTACCGCGGTGCCAGTCGTTCCGGCTTTGGCCCAACGTACTCTGCATACCGAGGGCGATGTGGCCAAGGATCAAGGTATTTACGAGACCCAGGTGCTGGTGAATAGTCAGAGTGATGTTGACCGGAAAGCTGGCATAGCGCGGGCGCTGTCGATTGTTCTTGGCAAACTCACCGGTAATCGCAACGAGAAGTTACGCCCCGAGGTGTCCCAAGCATTGCGCGATGCGGCTGCTTTGGTCGACAGCTATGACTATCGTCAAGCTCAGGCAACTTCGCCCGGTGGAGCGCCGATTTCACGTACCATGCTGATGGTGCGCTTTCGTCCGGATGAAGTCGATGCCTTGGCGGGCGCACTGGGATTGTCAATATGGCCGCAACCTAGGCCCAAGCCAGTGCTGTGGCTGGCGATTGATGACGGCAGTGGTCCGCGTTTAGTTGGGGTACAGCAGTCCAATGCGGTGCGCAGTGTGCTCAATCGTGCAATTGAGCGTGGCTATAGCTTAGGTTTGCCAGCTGGCCTGACGGAAGAGCAAGCGTTGGTTGCTGCCATTTGGCGGCGCGATGTCAATGCGGTAGTGGCTGCTTCAGTTCGCTATGCACCTCCGATGCAGTTGGTTGGCAAATTGTACCGTTCAGGGAGTGGTTGGGCTGCAGACTGGATTTTTGTGGATGGTGGTGAGCGAGTGGCGAGTTGGTCCAGCAGCAATGGGGATGCTCTGCGTGTGATGGCGGATGGCGCTGACGGTGCTGCTGACGCTTTGGTCAAGCACTATGCCAAGGTGCCGCTGACGGGTACACCCGGAGTCTACCGGGTCGGAATTAACGGCATCCATAGTGCCGACGATTACTTGCGCGTGTCTGCTGCATTGCAGAGAGTTCCTGTGGTACGAAGCATCCTCCCGGTGAAGGCAAGTGCTGAACGTCTAGAGGTGTATCTGGATTTGATGACAGGTATCACCGGCCTAAATCGGATGCTTGGCGGCGATAATCCGTTGCAACCGGTTGCTGCGCCGCTGCTGGAGCCGCGACAGATGGAAGGCGAGCCTGTGGAGTATCTTCTGAAATGACGCTTTCGCCCGAAGCCGAAATCGCCAGGTTCCTACGTCGATTGAAGTGGTATGTGTTAGCGGCGGGTATCCTTTGGATGGCTTGGTTGCTCACTCCAGTGCTTATCCCATTCGCTCTGTCGGTTTTCCTGGGATGGTTGGGGGATCCGCTGGTGGACAGGATTGAGCGGGCTGGTGTTTCGCGTGGTATGGCTGTTACCTCGGTATTTTTGCTGATACTGCTGGTGCTGGTGCTGATACTGATGATTTTTGTGCCTTTGATCGAGCGCCAAGTGATGACTCTGATCAATACGCTGCCACAGATGCATGATTGGGTGATTCGTATCGCGATTCCCTGGATCGAGCAAAAAACCGGGTCGCAGCTGAGAAATTGGTTAGATCCGGAGCAACTGATCCAATGGATGCACAGTAATTGGGAGCAGGCTGGGGGCGTGGCCCGGGGGCTTTTCGGTTATGTGTCGCGTTCCGGTTTCGTCATGGTGACGTGGGTCATCAACTTGGTATTGTTGCCGATCTTGAGCTTCTATTTTTTGCGTGACTGGGACAAGTGGGTTGAGCGTGTTGCAACCGCCATTCCGCGCCCCTATACCGGTACCGTCAGTCGGTTGGTGACCGAGGTAAATGAGGTGCTTGGTGCTTTCATCCGTGGTCAGTTCCTGGTCATGCTGGCCTTAGGTGTGATCTATGCTGTTGGCTTGTCGCTGGTCGGACTCAAGCTTGGTTTGCTGATTGGCCTGATTGCTGGCCTGATCAGTTTTATCCCGTATTTAGGTGCGATCACTGGTGTGGTACTGGCACTCATTGCTGTCATCGTGCAGGTGCATGGGTTGGATTTGAAGTTGTTGGTTTTGGTCGGTGGAGTATTCGTGGTTGGCCAACTTCTGGAGAGCTACGTGCTGACTCCGCGCATCGTTGGTGACAAAATCGGTTTGCATCCAGTGGCGGTCATTTTCTCGGTGATGGCTGGCGGGCAGTTGTTCGGTTTCGTTGGTATGTTGCTGGCGTTGCCTGTCTCTGCTGTGGTTAATGTGTTGTTACGTTACGCGCACGAGCGTTATATCCAAGGTGAGTTTTATAGAGGTGAGTGTTTGGGGGGCGTGTTGGATCAGCATAAACGCGATGAAAACCGTGATGGTGGGAAGGGTTCGGTGTGAGTGTTTCGCAGCTGCCACTGGCCTTGCGCTATTCTTCTGATCAGCGTTTGGATACTTATCTGCAAGCCCCCTCCGGGCTGATTGCGCAACTAAGGGCTGTGGTCGATGAGCGGTTGCGGGATTGGGTCTATCTTGTGGGTGTCTCTGGCAGTGGTAAGACTCATTTGGCATTGGCGTTGTGTGCGGCTGCCGAACAGGTTGGACAGTCAGTGGCCTACTTGCCGCTACAGGTTGCTGCAGGGCATCTGCGCGATGCATTGGAAGCGCTGCAGGGCTGTGTGCTGGTTGTCCTGGATGGTTTGGAGGCGATCGCTGGCATGCGTGAGGACGAGATTGCGTTATTCGACTTTCACAATCGTGCGCGGGCGGCCGGTATCACGTTGCTGTATACGGCACGTGCCATGCCTGATGGTCTTGGGTTGACGTTGCCGGATTTACGTTCACGGGTGGCGCAATGCATCCGCATTGCGTTGCCCACGCTCGATGATGTCGGCCGTGCAGCAGTGTTGCGTGAGCGTGCTCAACGTCGTGGTCTCGTGCTGGATGAGGCTGCGATTGAGTGGCTGCTGAGTCATGGTGATCGTGATTTAGGCAGGTTGCTTATGTTGCTCGACAGACTCGATCGTGAATCGCTGGCTGCCAAGCGGCGCGTCACCATGCCGTTCTTGCGTCATGTGCTCGCAGATGGTGGGGTGCCAGTTGTTTTAAAGTGTCAACCTGTTGGAAGTACGGCTTCTCAATCCAATAAAGCCAGTGTGCGGTCGTCATATTGCGATTAAAGCGTTAAAGCTTTGTAGATGTCGCTCCAACCAAGGTCAATCCATTAGAGCGATTTGTACATTTCAGGATTAGTAAATGACGAACATTTTGTAATCTGTCTAGGAGGCGGCTTGTGACCGTAGCCATGTATCCAGTGTGTGCAGACGCTGCGGTGTACCAACGTCGGTCCACTGACCACGGTGGTGGGTGCCGTGGATGCGGCTGCGCTGTATGGCTGCACGCAATAGTGGTGCAAGTTTGAAGCGTGGTGGTTGTGCTTGGGTGTCGGGCGTATTGCCGATTGTTGTCTGCCAGTCGGTGAGTAGCTGTGATCTGTAGATGCCAAGACCGGCAAAAGTCAACGTAGGAATCCCAGGTCCGCGGTCGAGCACCTTTCCATCCGGTTGCAATGCGAAGTCGCCCTGTGGATGGTACTCCGGGTTGTCGACTAGCATCAGATGTGCATCACCTACGGGTTCCGTCGGTAGGCGTGTGAAGTCGGCATCGGTCCAGATGTCGCCATTGACAGCGAGGAATGGTGCAGTGCCCAGGAGCGGTAATGCGTGTAACATGCCGCCGCCGGTTTCCAGTGGTGGGAGCCCTTCGTAGCTGTAGACCAAGTGTAAGTCGAAACGTTGACCGTCGCCGAGTGTCTCTGGGAATTGCTCGCCTAGCCACGCTGTGTTGATCACCACTTCACGGATGCCCAATGCAGCGAGTTTGCGCAGGTGCCAGACGATCAATGGCTCACCACCAGCACATAATAGCGGCTTGGGGGTATGGTTTGTCAGTGGGCGCATACGCTCACCTATACCAGCAGCGAAGATCAGCGCTTTCATATTGACTCCATCGCTGTTCGTTCTGTTAATGCTGGTTTGATGCGGTGCTCAATCAGCTCGGCCAGTGGTGCCAATGTTGGGTGACGTGGTAGTACTTCGTCGAGATAGCTGATAAAACGCGGTACGTTGTCCAAATACCAGGACTTACCGTCACGGTAATGAAGTCGGGCGAAGATACCTAGATTTTTCAAGTGTCGTTGTACCCCCATCCAATCTGCATCGCGTAGGAAGCGTGCTAGGGGAGGCACTGGAATTTTGGCTGCATTGGCGCGCGTGTGGTAGTGCGTCAGCCAACCATCCACACGTGTGAGTGGCCAACTTGTTGAGGTATCTTTGAATAGGCTCACTGGATCGTAGGCGACTGGGCCCACTGTACAGTCCTGAAAATCTAGCACCGCTGGTCCATCAGCCACCGGCATGAGGTTGCGTGGCATAAAGTCACGATGCACAAGTACACGTGGCTGTGCTAGTGCGTTGTTCATCAGGTGGTGCTGTATTTGCTTCAGGGCGTTTAGGTCGGTTGAATTCAGCCTTAGATTCAGATGGTGGTACAGGAACCAGTCTTCGAACAGGCTGGCATCACGTTGTAGCAGTGCCTCGTTGAACTGGGTAAGGTCGCTCGGCGGGACAATGCGCTGTAACGTGATCAGTTGTTCCAGAGCGGCTTCGAACAGGGTGTCGGCGTTGCCGGTGTTCAGGCTTTGGGCCAGTGTTGGTATGCCAAGGTCTTCTAGCAGCAAGAAGCCAGCGTCAAGATCTTGTGCTAGCACATGTGGGACACGTACACCGCCGTCGGTTAATAGTGCATGCATACGTAGCCATTGGTGTGGATTCTCTAGACTTGGTGGGACGTCCATCAGAATATGGCTCATGCCGTTGCTGGTGCTGCGCCAGTAACTGCGGAATCCGGCGTCGGTGGAAGCGCGCTGTAGCGTTGCTGTTGAGTCTGCCAGGGTGGTACGGAGCCATTGCAGGCGTTGTATTGCACGTGTCGTATCAGGGAAATCGGATGAGATCATACACAGCATGAATGAATGGCCGACTGGTAGTGAGTCAATACTAGATATTAAGAAGGCTTTGTAGGTTTGCTCAACGCTTGTGATTGAACACTTACGCCAGCATCAAGAGTGCGGCAGCGTTGAGTAACCCGGTTGGCTGGCTGGGTGCGTATCAGTCCTGCAGCAAATGAGCCAGTGGATGCCAAGTACATTGCGAGTGTTGATCAAGGAGCTTAAAACAGTTTAAAACGGGTATACCGCGCCGGGTTGCTCTTTTAATCATGCTGGTGCTGAGCTGCTTGTCTTGAAGGGAGAAGAACTTAGGAATACGCCTTGATTGCTTGCGGCATGTATTTGGTTGGCATGCTTATCTCATGGTGATGTGTGATAACTCTTTAAGTCTGTAATGGTTGGAATGTGGGCCCAGCAGGTCTGTGGTCATGGATTGCACGTCTTGGAGTTTCTTACCGAGCATGCTTATAAGAGTAATTGAATCGCTTTCGCCCATGTACATGACTGGCTTTACTGGAGAACGTTCGATTGACTGTGTGTCAATTGCTTGTTCCAAGCATGGAGCCATTGTTGGCACGTTTCAGCTGGTCACCGCCTTTACTGGCTCTTTTTATCGTATTTCTTGATGCTTTGTTGGCATTTCCTTCAGCAACTTGATACGGCGTTTGTGATTGGTAGTTATGGGCATGCGTAGCATCAGCTTGATGATTGTCTAGCGGGCACACATCGCCGAGTGAATCTGGTAGTGCGGTATCCCTGTTCCTTGTTGTCTCGTGCGGTTGAGAATGTATTGGTGCAGCCTGTTGATCAACGTGTGCTTGTAGAAGACCGCGGTATCAACTACCTCTATGCCGTGCTTGCCGGAGGTAAGTATTGCCGAGGGATTCTTATGTGAATGCCTTTAGTTCTTAGATGTAACCCGTTCTCTTTTCCTCAGTTCCTGACAGTAGTTGGTGCAGCAGATGGAAGCTGGATAGTGCCATGTCTGAAGTGGTTGCTGGATTGCACGTGTTTTCAGTGTTGGTGTGTTGTTGGTCAGGATGTGCAGCAAGGTGGTGCATTGCATTTGTGTGTGGTGGAAATAACCAGAATTCAACAAGAACACCAGCGACAGTTCGTCGATCCGCATAGACAGATAGTTGATGTAGGCGGGATAGTGCTTTGTGACTGAATTCTCCGCATATTGAGATCAGTATCAGAGAGCATGTGTACGTGATGTTCTGTTGATGCGGTATGAGTGATGTAGTGAGAGTTTTGAAGATTAAGTAGCTGTTGTCAGCGTTGCCGTGTTTTTGCGCTTTGAAGTTATAGCGCAGCACCAGCTGCCATAAGGTTTCTAGGGATGCATGTTTTTGATTGCTTTTTCGAGTATCTGTGCGGTTGTGCTTAGCGGCATTGAATTGCCTGTGAATGGATTGGATCTCTCATGAAAATCAATGATATGTGAACCATGCTTGCAAACAGCTCCGACCTGTATTCTTCGTATTTTTTACCTCGGGCTTTACGATATATCGATGTTTTTTCCTAATTCAGGTTGCTATGTAAGGTGCAGTCTGTGTCGAACATTAATGATGTTTCTTGGGGTTGCGCATGTCATCTATCAATTGTGAGATGTTTTCATGATCTTACTTGTCATGTTATCGATGATTGATCGACTCTTCGCGTTCTTTGCCAAGTAATTGTGTGGTGTGAAGAGTGTGACTGGCGATTTCTACATTCCGGTTCCAGGTTGCTTTGCTTGGGTTAGGGTTTTACCTACATGTTTCTGTGGTTTTCGCTGACAACATAGGACGTGGCTTGACGATAATCTGTTTTCGGGCGGTACGGAATACTGGATTAGCTGGTAGGAATGCTGGCACGAACTCTAAACACTAAGCCATTCTTAAGGAGCGTTGCCATGAAGTCTTTCGCCATGAGCCTGAAGTCTTTGTTGTTGTTATTAGCCCTTGCTTTCACAGCACATGCGGCTGACAAGGTCGATATCAACACAGCTTCAGCGGAAGAAATGGATAGAGTGTTGGTGAATATTGGTCCCTCCAAGGCTTCTGCTATCGTCAAGTACCGTCAGGAAAACGGTCCCTTTAAGAGCGTTGAGGAGTTAGCCCTGGTCAATGGAATCGGAATGAAGACAGTTGAACGGAATCGCGACCTGATGGAAGTTGGTGCCAGGATGGCACCCGCTAAACCTGCCAAGGGAACAGAGCTGAAGTCGGTGGGAAGGCGGTAAGAGAGGGAGTGTTGTGGTACGGTGCGATGCATGATGTGTGGCCGTTACCTTGCTAGGCAAGATGCCTTGAGGAGGCAAGATGCCGACATGGAATGTAAAGTCGTCCGGTGTTGCACTTGGATGGGCAGCCGGGCGTTTTCGTTGGATAGGTTCAGACAGTGGATGTTTTTGTCAGGTCAATCATGTTGGGACTTTCCGTTGCTGTGATGTGTATAGGAATGTCCTGCTGAAATAGATGTGATGAAGCGGTATGTTCATCGCACAAAAAGCTGTTTATGCATGTCATTAAGTGAATAGCTATGTTGTCTTAATCGATTGGTTCTCCAGGGGGCTCGATACTCGTTTAATAGCACTGTTGATATATTTTCTAGTTTCTTAGTGAGTCATTGAATCTGGAAATGGATTGCATTTCGTCAAACCATAGCGATTGATGAGCATTGGATAACGCCTTCAGAAAAGGAAGCTGTAAGAGATATTGTCTTAGTATCTATTAGAGATATAGCAATTGTTTGGTATTGTTTAAGTCACGCAACGGATTGCTCGGTCGAATAGCTGAGTCTTGTCTGGATCAGCCTTTAAGTTGCGTTGCACCTTTGTTGATTGGCCTGACCTGAGAGGGAACCTCAAGGCCTTTGAGTGTGACTATATATAGATGTTCGATCATTCGTGCTTGCCCGTGTCCTAAGTTCGGTTGCTAATCATCCCTTTTGATCGTCAGCCCCTCAAAAAGCAACCGTGCCTTCGCATTTTCTGTGTTGTTGACCTTTCTTGGCATGATGTGAAGGTGTGTGATGGGCTAGATTCAGCTTTATGTATATTTTTGCTGATGTTGAACACTTGAACCTGTCCATGGTGTTAGTAAACATCGCGCCTATAACGACCCTGTTGCTGCAGGTGTTGGCGTAGATCGGGCCCCAAGATTCGTTCGATCGTAGCGTCTACTTCCTGTGCCATTCCGTGTAGGCTGCCACAGATATAGAGACTGGCACCGTTGGCAACCCAGGTGCGTAGCATGTCTGCAGCGGTTTCCAGCAAATGCTGGACGTAGCAACGATGCGGCTTACCGTTCCTTGAGAAGGCGAGGTCGACACGTGTGAGCCAGCCGTCGCGCTGCCAGGCATGAATGTCTTCGGCGTAGTGATGATCATGAATGGCGCTGCGTTCGCCGAACAACAGCCAGTTGGCGCGCGCGCCGGCTTCGATGCGTGCGCGTAGGTGGGCGCGTAAACCAGCAATACCGGTACCGTTGCCAATTAAGATCAATGAGTGATCTGCAGGCGGTCCATGAAAGCTTGGATTGGTTCGGATCCGCAGTGCAATCTTTCCCTCCAGTGGTGCGTGCTTGCACAGCCAAGTGCTACCCAGGCCGGGAGTGCCGTTAGGACCTGATTGGTACCGTAACAGCAGCGCAATGTGACCTTCCTCTGGAATCGAGGCGATCGAGTAAGCACGAGCAGACAGTGGGGTGAGCCCTGCGACCAGGGTAGCGGGCCATAGATGAGTTGGGACGGTTTCTGGTAATTGTGATGTTGCTAGCCAATCACGTAATGGACGTCCGTCCACCAACACATCACCGTCCAACGTATGTTGTTCCAGCCACGTTTGTACTCGGCATGGCGGATGGCATGGTATGACTTCAGCGATGTCACCAGCTTGCCAAAAAGGGAGGTGACCATCGTCGGGGACGAGGCGCAGTCGGTAGACTGCGCCACCTGGACTGTCTGGATTGCAATGTTGACGTGCTTGCAGGCGCCATGTTGCAGATGTCTGTGGTCTCCAAACGATCGGGACGTCTCCGATGTGATTGGTGAGTTGCTGTTGCCATTTTCGCAGCGCTTGCGGATCACCGTTGTCAACTTCGATCCGCTCGAATAGTGCCTCGGCTCCCTGATCCGTCAACCAATGATCTAGACGTCGCCCGAAGGCGCAGAACGTTTTGTAACGGCGATCACCGAGTGCTATCAGACCGTAGCGCAATTGAGGGAGTGGGAGAGAGGTCGCCAGAACATGAACAAAGGGTTGAGCGTGATCTGGTGGGTCGCCCTCACCGGTAGTACTGATGACGAACAACACGCAGGTGGCCTTGTGCAGTGTTTTGTTGTCTAGCCATTCCAAAGGGAGCGTCTGCACGTTGCATCCAGCCTGTTGCAGGGCTGCTGCGCTGCGTTCCGCGAGTGTTTTGGCAAAGCCTGTTTGGCTTGCCCAGGCAAACAGTACGGCATCTTTCTGGATGTGTAAGTGCTCTTGTGGGCGCAAACACCGCAGACAAACGACCAGGTAAGTTGCTAGGCACACGCTGGCGATTGATATTCGGAGCGTGCTTGGCATGCCAAGCCACCACGGGCCGGTATGTAGGTCTAGGAGTACTAGTGCTACGGTTGCAAGTAGGATGCCAGTCAGTATTTGGCTCAGCCCAACCTGGTTCATGCTGTTCATGGCTTGTGCAACAAGCGATTGAAGGCTGGACTGTAGTAAGCGGTTAGTGTCCCATTATCGTGTTCTAGATAGCGAACCGCCAATCCGAGCGCTTCGGCCAGTGCTAAGCCGGCTTCCCGGCCCAGCGCACTTAGAGCAGTCGTCCAGGCATCAGCGTGCATTGCACTGACTGCGATCATGGTGACCATCGCGGGCGCGCGAGGGAGGGGTGTGCCTTGCTGAGGGTCGATAGTGTGTGTGTAACGTTGGCCTTCGTGTTCGAAGTGGTGCCAACGGTCGCCAGAAGTGGCGACTGCAAGTCCATTCAGTTCAAGGATGCATGGCGGCAGTACATTGTTAACCTTGTCTGTGAGATCCGGTTCTACCAGCACACTCCAAGGTGTGCCGTCAGGTTTGTGTCCATAGCCATATAACTCGCCACCAATGTCTACCAATGCATGTTTCACACCTTGCGTGTGTAGTGTGGCGGTGACGGCGTCCACGCCATATCCCTTGGCGATTGCTGATAAGTCCAGCTCGGTTCCGCCGGGTTGCAGCCAGCGTCCGTCAGTGGTGCGCACTAGGTGCTGCCAGCCTACACGTGCTGTTGCAAGAGCGATTGCTTCAGGCGTTGGTATTTGCTGGTGATTGCCGCCATGGGCGCCGAAGCCCCACAGAGTCACCAACGGGCCAACGGTTGGATCAAAGGCACCGTTGCTGATGGTCGCGATTTCCAGAGCTGTACGTAGTACCAAGTCGAAATCGTTTGGCAGGACATGCCATGAACCAGCGGGTGCGTGGTTGAAACGACTGATGGTGCTGTTCGGTTCCCATGTGCTCATTGCTGCGACAATCTGGTCGAGCCGTGCTTGGATTGCAGTGTGTAGTGGGTGTAGGTCGAGTTGTCGTGGCGCCACCAATTTCACGCTCCAGGTAGTGCCCATGGTGTAGCCGCCCAGTGTGGCAAGGTCGAGGTCGGATATGTTCATGTCGTTGTGACAGTAGGCGATGAGACAGTTGCCGTGGAGGCTATTGGTACGTCATGGCTACGGACTTACTGCGGTAGCACTTCCAGTGTGGCCGTGTAACTCAGCCGGCGTTGCTTGGCGGGTGGCATGTTGACCTTGGTGTCTTCTGTGGTGACTTCCAGTAAATACATGCCGGCCTGGGGCCAAATGACAGAGAAACCTCCCTGAGTATCGGTAGTCACCTTGATTTCATCTTGTGAGTTACGGTACCGAGTAGCACCACGGATGATGTGCACTTCCAGTCCGGTGGCTGGTTTTCCGTCAATGTGTAGTGAGAACTGCGCCGCTTCGTTAGCGAACAGATCGTTCGGATGAGTGATGGGTACTAATTCCAGACCGTGGCCGTTTGGTTCGAGTGCGGTCTGGTTCGGGTTTCCATTGGTGATGAAGGTTTCGATCCTGGCGAGTGATTGCGTTACCTTAAGGTTCTGGTTGTTTTTTGGTACCTCTGTGGCGAAGCGTGCGGTATCTCCCCGCCAGCGTTTGATCTGGCCGTTCTCTGTCCAGGTGGCAGACAGTCCGTTGTTGACGACACTGAGGCGGTAGGTGCCCTGCTGACTCAGCTCCACGTCGAATACGCTACGGTACTTGCTGGTGGTGGGGTTCTGTGGTTGCTCATGGTTGCCGTTTGGTGCGGTGATGACCAGTGTGTCCAGGCGCAGTGGCACGTGGTTGAAATAGAACAGATCGTTTGACACGGCTGCGTCGACAGTGATCCACGCTGATTGGCCGGTGATCACGGTCTGTGAGGGGAGCAGCCAGGCTTTGTGTGCCTGTGCAGTGAAGGGGAGCACAGCTAGTGTCGCGATCAATAGGAGGGAATGCTTCATATCGGTTCCTTGTAACGGAGATGCTCAATGGGACTTAGGGGTGGGCAGCCAGGGTGACGTTGCCTAGTTCAGTCTTACCCAGGGCTTGACCTGTCTCCGCGGTTGTTGCCGGCCAGGTAAATGGGATCTTCAGTAGTTCGCGCCCGCCGACTTCACGTGTGGCTTCGACAACCAGGGTGTACTGGCCTGGCGGCAGATGTTTGAGTTGTTGTTGCTCATCCAAGGAAAGCGTGTGTCGCCCAGCTGGGCGAGTTGGCCCGGTGACACCGTCTACAGGTAGCTGTACCGTACGGCCACTTTTGCGCCACCACTGGCGTAGTTCCGGTAACCACTTGGTGCCGTGTGCTTCAGCGCCACCACGTTGTTGGTACCAGAGTGCCAAGTTGCGTGCGACTTTTTGATCGGCATCTTCGATCCAGATGGCGATATAGGGGCGGTGGTATTCGGCGACGTTGAGTGTGGGTATCTCGACGGTGATGTTGAGTGTGGTCGCATAGGCGGGCATGGCCAGCAGGCCGCTGAGGGCGATCGTCAAAGTAATGCGCATTGAATGTTTCCCTGGAGGTTCAGTGGATCAGGAGTAGTGCGATCAGTAGTGGCACGATCAAACCAAAACCGACGAGCGGCCAAGTCAGGCGCCGCTGGCGCGCGTGCAGGTAGAGAAGGCATAGGCCGGTGAGGCAGAACACGAGACAGGCGACCGCAAGCAGGTCAATGAACCAGCCCCAGACCGGGCCTGCGTTACGGCCTTTGTGGAGGTCATTGAAGTAGGCGATCCAACCCCGGTCGGTGTGCTCGTACTCCACCGTGCCATCGGTGCGGTTCAGGCTGAGCCAAGCATCGGTACCGGGGCCGGGGAGCGATAGATAGATCTCTTCGGGCGACCATTCTGCCTTACGTCCGGCCAGTGCTTGCCCGGTGTATGTGCTGAGCCACACGGCGATTACTGGAGGTAGAGGCCCACTGCTGTTTTTTGATGTCGCGAGTGCGGCGTGCAGTGCTGGCGGCAGTGTTGTGGTGCGGTGTACCACGTTTGGTGTGGTCTCAATCCGTGCGGCGTGGTTCAGGGTCAATCCGGTGGCTGCGAACAGTAGCATGCCGACCAGGCAGATGGCCGAACTGATCCAGTGCCATTGGTGTAATGTGCGCAGCCAGAAGCTGCGGCGTTGTCGATGTACGCCTGGATCGGCGGCAGTGGACGAGGATGTGGTGGACATCGATGTGTTCAGGTCTCTGACCATTCCCGCAGCAGGTTGTGATAGACGTTGGTGAGTCGCAGGATCGTGTTGCGGTCAGTGTTGGAGTCAGTCAGTGATTGGATCGCGGTGTCCAGCTCGAGTAACTGGTGGCGACGTGTGGCTTGGCGTACTAGGCTTTGTACCCAAAAGAAGGAGGCGATCCGCGTGCCGTGGGTGACCGGTGCGACCCGGTGCAGACTGGTCGAGGGGTAAATGACAAGGTCGCCTGCTGGCAATTTGACTTCATGTTCGCCGTAGGTGTCAGTGATGATCAGCTCACCCCCGTCGTATTCGTCCGGGTCGTTGAGAAACAAGGTGCAAGAGACGTCGCTGCGCAGGCTGACTGGAGTATGGCCGTGGGCGACCGGGAGCGACAGCACCGCGCCGTCGACGTGAAATCCGTATTGGTGGTTTTTCTGGTAGCGGTTGAAACGTGGTGGCAATGTGCGTAGCGGTAATGTTGCAGCAAAGTAAAGTGGGCTGCGTGCCAGTGCATCAAGGATCTCGCGGCCGAGTTCCTGACGCAGTGGCGATGTTTCGGGCAGTTGCAGATTATGTTTAACCTGCGCACCTTGGGGACCGACGGTCTCGCGTCCGTCGGTCCAGTTGGCTGCCGCTAAGCGTTCATGCATTGAGGTCGCTTGGGTGCGATTGAGGATGTAGGGGATGTGTAAAAGCATCGTCGACTCTTGGAGCTAGGTGTTCATGCCGTGCTCGTGTTGCTCAGAAGCGCAAGTTTGCTGTCAGTAAAAATGCACGTGGAGTCCCTGGAGCATACCGGTAGCCACTCTTGTTGATCGCTGCGACGTAGTCCTTGTCTAACAGGTTGTAACTGTTCAGCCGTAGATCCAGGTGTTCGCTGAGGCGGTAGCTGAGTACCATGTCTATGACCCAGTAGCTCTCAATATCAGTTGGAGTGCCGATCGCGCTTTTGCTGTCGCGTTTCATCTCGCCGGCGTAGCGTGCGCCACCACCAATCGTCAGGCCAAACGGAAAAGTGTATGTGGTCCAGGCGGTGAATGCTTGATTGGGGGTGTAGGCGAGTCCGAGTGAACCGTCGGCTGAGACCGCAGGCCCCTGCTTGACTTTGGCGTCCATCGTCGTGAACCCTGCCGACATCGACCAGGCGTCGGTCACTTGGCCAACTGCGCTGAGTTCAACGCCGCGCACCCGTTTCTCGCCATTTTGGTAATACTGTAGGTCGATTGGGTCCTGTACTACGTCGTTCTTGACCTCGGTGTTGTATATCGCGGCGGTCAGTTGCAGACGTTCTTGAGATGAGTTCCACTTCACGCCCGTTTCGGCAGTGCGTGCGGTTTGTGGTCGGTAGTTCGGGTTATTGGAATTCTGGGGTTTGGCGCTTAGTTCCAGTGAAGCACCACCGGGTGGTTGTTGGGAAACTGCGTAGTTGATGTACAGGCTGCTGTGTTCGGTGGGTTTGAATAGCACGCCCGTTTTCCAGCCGAACAGAGTCCCAGAAGCGTTGCCCTTGAACTGATCGAGTATGGTAGTCGTTGTGTTGCAGTAGATGCGGCCGCGTACGGGGTCGCACAGCAGTGCCGAATAGTCGGTGTTGTAGCGGTCCCAGCGCAGGCCGCCGTTGACGTACCAACGGCGACTGAACTTGAGTGTATCGAATAGGTAGAATGCGGTGGTGTCAGTTTGTCCGTGGGCATAGGCGCCATTGGCTGCCCAGCTCAGCCCGCTGACGTCCGGGTTCGGATGGTACAGGTTGGCTGCTGGCCAGCGACCGCTGCTGCTGATGCCATAGCCTTGCATCCGTTCACGAGTCAGTTCTACACCAGTGGCGATGTTGTGTTCGATCGAGCTGGTTTTCAAGGTCAGATTGAGGTTGGTTTGGTTAGTCAAGATCGTGTTGATTTGATCCTTGAACGTCGGTATTTCACGGTTCAATGTCCAGGTCGAAGGATCGGCCAGGTTGGGTGTCACTAGGTTCTCTGAATTGCCGCGGTAGGAGGTCAGCAGGTAACGCTGTTCGTTACGTCCCCAGCGCAAGGTATTTTGCAGTTTCGTTTGGTTGCCGATATCGTGCTCAATGCGCACGGTGGCCATAGACGATTTCACGTGTTCGAAATCCGAGCGGGTGCCATAGAAGTTCTTGCTGTCCACGCGTGGTGCGGTGCTGATCTGCGTCCGTGCGCTGTCTGGCGTGCTGTAGCCGGGCAAGCCAATGGTGAGCACGCCGCCGTCTGGAATGTTTTCTTGGTTGATGTATTGCAGGTTGACGAATACGCGGGTGCTGGTCTCTAAGCCGAATGCTGCTGATGGGGCAAACCCCCAGCGTTTGTTTTTGACATCGTTGCGTCCTGGAACACCGCTGTCTTGCCCCATGACGTTTAAGCGGAATGCCGAATCAGGGCTGGTGATCAGATTAAGGTCGCTGGTAAAGCGGCGTTGCGAGGCTGTGCCATAGGAGATGTTTGCAGTGCTGGTATTGCGCAGGAATGGCTGCTTGGTGATCAGGTTAATCGCGCCAGTGGGCGAAGTACGCCCGTAGTCTGAGCTGGAAGGACCCTTGGTGACTTCAATTTGCTCCAGATTGAAGACGTCACGGGTGATTGAGCCGAGATCACGGATGCCATCGACATAGATGCTGCTGGAACTGTCGAAGCCGCGCATATAGGTGGCGTCACCTGTTGCGGTGGTGCCGTTCTCGCCGACGTAGAACGTGCCCACGCCCGGGCTGTTGCGTAGTGCTTCGCTCAGCGAGGTGGCGCCTTGTTCGTTGAGCAGATCTTTGCCGATGATGTTAATGGTTTGGGTGGTGTCGATCAGCGGTTGGGTGTACTTGCCAGAGGCAGGTTTGTCTGCGGAATAACGTTTGAGTTGTTCACCTTGTACGTTGATTTTGTCGAGCGTGGTGGTTTGGATAGCTTGCGCCTGAGAAACAAGAGAGAAAGAGGACAGTAGGGCTACAGCAGTGAAGTGGCGGTTGCTGGCCGTTGCTGCGATCAGGTGTTTACGACTCTTAATGAATGGCATGGGAGGTCTGAGTGAACTGTGATCGGCGCTGCCTGATGTGTCGCTGTGGCATGGTGACGATCTTGATCTATCTATAAAACAAGGAAACCCGGAGGTCGGGGCCGATGGCGGACAGGAAGCATTTCATGTCGCTTTTGGATTAATCTTGTCTCAAAAGAGAATGACTTTCAATAGTAATTGAGACTCTTTAACTTTAAAGGTAAGGATTAAGACACTACGGACTTTAGATGTGGCGTGATCTGCGAGTTAAAATGTTCAATGATCAAACATTTAAGACAGTTTTGCAGCGTGCTCCAAGGTGATTTTTTGTTAACAGTGAATTTTCTATGAAGTGGATACATCACCGTTGCAAGCGTGCTGTCGGCTTCCGACAATGTGGGGTTTAAGCTCTCTTGCTCATGGTTTCCCAATGATGATTAGTTTCGCGCAAATGCGCCGATCCCTATATGTGGCCTTTGCTCTTAGCTGTGTCTTCGTGTTTTCCGTGCCAGTTCTGGCTCAGGGGACCTCGTCTGAACTGGAGGTTGCTGAGCAGGCGATTCAGCGTGCTACCCAGGTGGATGCTGACCAATACGCGCCGAACCTGATCAATCAAGCACGTCAATTATTGATGCAAGCTCAGCACGCGCTGTTGGATCGTGATCAGCGTAAACAGGGGCCACTGATTGCACAGCGTGCAGCCGCGGATGCGGATTTGGCGACCGCACGCAGTCAAGTAGCCATGCTTCAGGCTCAGGTTGAACAACGTAAGGCTGAGGTCATGCAACTTCAGAATACTCTGGGCACCGGGGAGGCCAAATAATGATGCTGATCAAACCGACGTTGTTGTGTTGCGCCCTGGTCTTGGTCTTGATTCCTGTCGTAGCGTTGGCTGCCAAGGTAGATCCAGAGGTTGACGCGTTTAACGCTCGCTTGAATGCGCTACGTGCTAATTCTGAGATCGCTGATGTCACTCGTTACGAGCAGTTGCTGGCACAGCAGGCGGTGGCGGCGTTGGTTGATGCCAAGCGTAAGGAGCGTGACCAGTGGCTTTATTTGGCTGATCGGCGTGTGGAGATTGCCGAAACCACCGCCCGCGCCGCATTGCTTAGGCGCCAACTGGACCAGTTAGCGGGTACCCGCAGCGATCTGCTCATTGAGGAAAGCCGTCGCGAGGCTGCTCGGGCTCGCCATGAGGCCGAGCAGTTGCGCATCCAGTCGCAAATCCAAACTGAGGAAGCTGAGCGTGCGCGTCAGACTGCTGAAGCTGAAGCTATAGCCCGCCAAAATGCTGAGCAGGCGCTTAGCAGCGTCGCTGACAAGCAGCAGGCAAAGCTCAGCGCTGCTCAGCAGAAAGCTGCGCAGTTAGCTCGTGAGGAGGCCGAATTACTTGCCGGTGCTAAGTTGCCGCCTTCACGTTTCGAGGAGCGCATTGAGGTTTTTACTTTGGGCACGGATGCTTACGGTAGTAGTAAGACGAGGCTTTCCGCCAGTGCACATGCTCAAATTCAGGCGTTGGCTCAGTACTTGAAAATCGTTAAAAGAGGCGGTGTGGAGATCGTCGGTTATGGCAGTGACGCGGCGGCGGGCCAGAAGCGTGCTGAAATCTTACTTGATGCTTTGGTTGCCGCCGGCATATCTGCCAATCGATTCAAAATCAATAGCGGTAATGGTAAGAGTGGCGTCAAGACCAAGGCGGCTGAAGTGATGGTGCTGCCCTGAATGTGCAGGGCAGGGTGAGGTGTATATGGGCTTTCTTGACTGAATACACCGGTCAGTGCTGTCCCGTTACTGCACTATTACTCTGCCCACGGACCAGGTGTAGCGTTTGATTCGTAGGTGCCCAGTGATATTGCCAGAATGCGGGAGGCCAAGTCCGCTATTTGGCAAGCGTGCGAATCGCAATAGGCAGGCGCGCCTTTCAGGTTTTTTCTTGTTACAGGTCCAATCTTGAATACCCGTGTTACTCTTGGTTTTCAAGCAACGCCTTCTGCTTCTTTTTATCTGGATCTGGGGCGTTTTTGTTTTCTAGCATGAAGGAGTCCAAGCGATGTTTGAAGGGCAACCGCAGTCAGAAATCGATGCTTTGATCAAGGCTAACTCAGAGTTTAAAGAATTATATCAGCGCCACAGGCTGCTCGATAAGAAATGCATGGATGCCGAGTTGGGGGTTCTCCCTATCGGTGATGTGGCGTTGAGCAAGATGAAACGAGAGAAGCTTCTTGCGAAGATTAAACTCACAAGGTTGTACGAGCAACGCTCGCACTAGAATCTTTTACCAGTGAAATACCAACCATCTTGCAGCGAGCGGTGAATTGCTTTCTCCTTTGGCTTTTCTCGCCGCTCGTTGTTTGTGTTTCGCTACTTCGATGAATAATGTGCGATCCCCTTGCAAGTGCAATGATTGAGAGTACATGGTCATCCATTCTTCCGTACTTGAATTGATTGGTAATACGCCCATTGTCAAGGCGCAGCGCCTTGACACTGGTCTCTGTGACTTATTTCTGAAACTTGAAAATACTAATCCTGGGGGTTCGATCAAGGATCGTATCGGCTTGTCGATGATCGAAGCGGCTGAGCGGCGCGGTCACATTAAACCGGGGGTTACCTTGGTTGATGGAACGGCTGGCAGCACTAGTCTGGGTTTGGCTTTTGTAGCTCGGCAGAAGGGGTATCGCCTGATACTTGTGGTACCGGACAAAATGAGCCGAGAAAAGATTTCTAATCTCAAGACGATGGGTGCGGAAGTGGTGTTAACCCGCTCAGATGTCATCAAGGGTCATCCGGAGCACTACCAGAATCTGGCTGCCAAGCTAGCTGCCGAGACACCAGGTGCCTACTTCATTAATCAGTTTGGCAATCCGGATAATCCAGCCGCGCATGAGTTCGGTACTGGCCCTGAGATTCTGAGGCAGATGGGTGGTCATCTGGATGCGATTGTGTTGGGTTGTGATAGTGCTGGCACCGTAACGGGCTTGTCGCGAGCATTTGACTCAATTGCGTCTGGCATCGAGTTAATTTTGGCCGATCCGATTGGTTCAATCCTGACCCGGTACATCAATGAGGGCACACTCAGTAACACGTCTGGTCACTGGTTGGTGGAAGGGATTGGGAGTGACTGTTTGCCGCCAATTTCCGACTTCAGCCAGATCAAAAAAGCCTATGCGATCAGTGACGCGGAAAGCTTTCACACCGCACGTGAGTTGTTGAGTAAAGAGGGCATTCTGGGCGGCTCTTCAACAGGTACCCTATTGGCCGCGGCGTTGAAGTATTGTCGTGAGCAGACTGAGCAAAAGCGTGTACTGGTGTTCGTTTGCGACACTGGTAACAAGTACTTATTAAACATGTATAACGACGATTGGATGCTGGATAACGGCTTTCTCGAAAGGCCACATTACGGTGATTTGCGCGATCTAATCCTGCGTCCGTACACCCAGCGTAATACGGTTGTGGCTAATCCCAAGGACTTGCTGACTGTGGCTTACCAGCGCATGAAGCTATACGATGTTTCACAGTTGCCAGTGATCGAGGACAGCCAGCTGGTCGGTATCGTTGACGAAAGCGATGTGCTGCTCCACGTCTATGGTGATGAAACTCGGTTCTGCGATCCTGTTTCCACTGCAATGGTCAGTAAACTTGACCGATTGGATGTGAAGTCGCCGATCGAGGCCTTGCTACCCGTGTTTGACCGTGGCCAAGTTGCCATCGTTATGGACGGTGCTCAGTTCTTGGGACTGATTACACGCATTGACTTGTTGAATTACCTACGTCGCCGCGTGCAATGACATTTGAATCAGTTTGAGCTCTGACGGCACCGCTGATCGCTAAGCCTTAATTTTACTGAAACACAATTTGTTTACTAGAGATCAGTAAAATCCTAGGGTTTTTGGGCACAGCTTACTCATCAGGTCCGACAGTAATTAACTTGATCGGAGATGTTGAAGAGTTATATCAATGGGATAAATTTATTTTAAAAAATTATTTAGTTATTTAGTTATTTATTTGCGCTTTTGCGCTGGCCAAATTACAAGTGTTTTTAGGATGAATGACTAATGCCAGACTTGATTTCTTATGCACAAAACTTTGAAGACATCATGCTCTGGCGTGCCCTCAAGCATGTTGACCGAGGATGCTATATTGATATTGGAGCGCATAGTCCAGATATTCATTCGATTAGCAAATTGTTCTACGAGCGTGGCTGGCGCGGTATACATATCGAGCCTCTTCAAATGTATGCTGACGCGTTGCGTATGCGTCGGCCAGATGAACTGGTACTGCAAGTTGCAGTGAGCGATTTGCGAGGTGTATTGCCGTTCTTCGATATTGCCGATAGCGGTTTGAGTACTGCCGAATCTGATATTGCTGATGCTCATCGGGCCAATGGATTTGTGGTGCGTGACGTCACTGTAGTGGCCATCACGTTGGATGCGCTGTTGGAGCATCTGTCTGGGCGTGAAGTCCATTGGTTGAAGATTGATGTGGAAGGCAGCGAAGCTCGGGTGCTGCGCAGCTGGGTGGTTTCGCCAGTACGCCCTTGGATATTGGTGATCGAGGCGACTCGACCAATGACGATTGAGCCGACTCATGTGCAGTGGGAGGGTGATGTCTTGGACAAAGGTTACATGTTCGCTTACTTCGATGGTTTAAATCGATTCTACGTGAGTGAACGCCATCCGGAGTTGATCGCTGCGTTTTCGTGTCCGCCTAATGTTTTTGATGGCTTTGGGTTTGCTTTGGAAAGCGATTGGTGCGTAGTGGCGCGGCGTCAGTTTGAGGGATACCGTGACGATTGCCAGAAGATGCTAGCAACAAGTCACTCCGATGCGGTTGCGATGCGTGCAGAAGTTGATGCATTGAAGGCATCCGAGGCCGTGTTGCGGCAGGTCATTGAAATGCATCGTGAGAATGCGGTTGCGGCCTACATGGAAGTCGGTGTGCTAAAGGCATCCAAAGCCGCTTTGCAGCAGGTCATTGAGGCGCATTGTGCGAAATCGGAGCATCTTATTACAGAGGTCGATGCGCTGCATACCATGTTGGATGACATCCATCGTAGCCATTCTTGGCGTGTGACTCGTCCGCTGCGGGCTTTTTCTAGGATGGCCAGATTGCTGTGTTGTTCGCCCAGGCATGTGATGCGTCAATGTCTCATCCTGACAATGCGTCCGTTGCTACACCATTCGTCCATACGTGCGTTATTAAATGGTGTGGTAAAGCGTGTGCCTGTATTACATAGACGCTTGCGTTCACTGGCTGAACGGGAAGGTTTGGTGGTACGTGCACTTGATAGTGCGGATGTACCGGTATCTGTGCCGCAGGCGCTGGACCAAACGTCGCGTTTTTTAGAATGCGATGAACACCAGGGCAAGCGTTTATTGTCAAGTCGTGGACGGGCGATTTACGCACGCATGATAGGTCAGATAAATAAGGGAGAATGATTGATGCGTATTGTCATCGATCTGCAGGGTGCGCAATCTGAAAGCCGCTATCGTGGCATTGGCCGTTACAGTTTGTCGTTAGCTATGGCTGTAGTGCGCAATAATCGTGGTCACGATATTCATCTGATGCTTAATGGTGCTTTTGCAGAAGAAGTCCCGGTGATCCGACAGGCTTTTGAGGGACTGCTGCCACAGGCCAATATCCACGTTTTTCACGTCCCTTTGCCAGTCAAAGAGATGGACGAGGCGAATGCAAGCATGATTGCTCATGCTGAGCAAATCAGAGAGGCGGCTATTGCCGCATTGGCTCCTGATGTGGTGCATGTGTCGAGTATGTTCGAGGGTTACGGAGACAATGCAGTCACCAGCATTGGACAGTTCGTCCAGATACCAACCGTGGTGACGTTCTACGACATGATCCCGTGGATTAACAGCAATATCTACTTGGATCCGGTGCCTATTTATCGTAAGCACTACGAACGCAAGCTCACTCAGATGCGTTGCGCTGATGCATTGGTGGCGATTTCAGAGAGCGCCTGTGCTGAGGCTGTTAACGTGATGCGCTACGATGCCAAGCGGGTGTTCAATATCTCCGCAGCGTGCGATCCAATGTTCGTATCAATGCCGCCCAATTCCCCTGCGCTGCACATGGTTCTGGAGAAGTTTGGGCTTGATAGCCATTTTATCCTTTATTCTGGGGGTTCCGACGAGCGTAAGAATTTGCAACGTCTTATCGATGCCTACGCCCGTCTGGAGTACTATCAGCGCCTGCGATGTAGATTGGTACTTGCTGGGCGAATGCCTGATCAGTGTGTGAAAGATCTGCTCGAGCGTGCTGCTACGGCTGGTCTGAAATCAGGAGAGGTCGTTTTTACAGGTTATATTTCCGACCATGATTTGGTTGCGCTCTACAATCTTTGCCGCTTCTTCGTCTTTCCATCCTGGCATGAGGGATTTGGTCTTCCAGTACTAGAAGCGATGTCCTGCGGTGCTGCAGTACTTGCTTCGAATGTCTCCAGCATCTCTGAGATTGTCCATTACTCAGATGCGCTGTTTGATCCATTAGACGTGGATTCTATCCGTGACCATATGGCACATTTTCTCGATCACGATGCTGATCTGGAGAAACTGCGCAGGTATTGCTTTGGACGTGCCGGGGAATTCTCTTGGGATACAGTTGCACTCCGTTTTCTTGAAGTGTGCGAACAGGTGGGCAAGTGTGCCGTGTGTCCGGACATTCCAGAGCACGATGTGCTGTTACGTTCGCTTGAACATCGTCTGGTTGAACTAAGTGGTGAAAGCAGTCCGGATTTGCTTGCTTTGGCCGATGCAATTGACCGATCGGTACCTCCTCCAGTTCCTAAGATTATGATCGATGTTACCGAACTGGCGTTGCTTGATTCCAGAACAGGCATTCAACGTGTCACTCGTGCGATTGTTTCGGAATGGCACCGCCAACCACCTGACGGTTATGTCATCCAATTGGTGAGAATGGATCGCGAATCCCGCACCTATGTGTGCGCCAACGTCTATGCTGCTGAGTTCACCAACACACGCACGGTGGTTGAGGACACGCCGCTTGTTTGTCATTCCGGGGATGTCTTTCTTGGGCTTGATTTAGTGGGCGACTGTATCGTGTTGTTGCCAAATTGGTTCCAGTACTTCCGCAATGCTGGTGTCCGGATCGCATTCTTGGTTTACGACCTCCTGCCGGTGCGTAATCCCCATTGGTGGCCAGGTCATGGTGGATGTCATCATGAGCGTTGGTTACGGGGTGTGGTGGGTATTTCTGATGCGTTGCTTTGCATCTCCCGTGCGACTGCTGACGATGTACTTGCGTGGATGGACGAACAGGAGTTGCAGATACGACCGGATGTACGTTGGTTCCATCTCGGAGCTGATATCCAGAGTAGCTTGCCAAGCCAGGGTGTATTGGAGCATGAGCAAAGCGTGCTTGATCAATTGAATGGCCGAGTTAGTTTTCTTATGGTCGGCACCTTAGAGCCGCGTAAGGGCTACGCCCAGATTCTTCGTGCCTTTGAGCAATTGTGGGCTGCAAACCACGAGGTGACGCTTGTAATTGTCGGTAAGGTCGGATGGTTGGTAGACAAATTATGCAAGCAATTGGAGTGTCATTCGGAGTTGAATCGCCGTTTGTTCTGGTTGGTGGGTGCCAGTGATGAATCGTTGGAACGACTATATTCTGCATGCAGTTGCTTGATTGCTGCATCTGAAGGAGAGGGGTTTGGATTACCATTGATCGAAGCGGCACAGCGTCAGCTACCGGTGATTGCACGTGATATTCCCGTCTTCCGGGAAGTGGCAGGTGAATATGCGGCTTATTTTTCAGGAACGGCTCCCGAGGATGCACGTGATGCGATTCTGGCTTGGATCGGGTTGTATCGGGAGCAGCGTCATCCGCGTAGTGATGTAATGTCCTGGCTGACTTGGCGGGAGAGTGCGACTGATTTGGCTGTTGTGTTGTTTGAAGATGCCCAAAGCTTTGTTGCACACCAGCATTTCGTCAAAGAGGGGATGGGTATGTGATTCAATGTGACTATAATCTCTTTTTTGCGGTAAGTTAGTCCTGGATGGTCGACATGGATTTCCTTTTCAATCATGTTTTGAAAAAACACTAATGAGTAATAAAAGCGCGGTTATTACGGGTATTACAGGACAAGATGGTGCTTATCTAGCGCAGTTGCTCCTCGAAATGGGTTATGTGGTCTATGGTACGTATCGCCGTTCTAGCTCGGTGAATTTCTGGCGTATTCATGAACTTGGGATTGCACAGCATCCTAACTTGCATCTTGTCGAATATGATTTGACCGATCTCTCTTCTAGCATCCGACTGTTGCAATTGGCCGCTCCTGACGAGATCTACAATCTTGCAGCACAGAGCTTCGTTGGTGTCTCTTTCGACCAGCCATTGACAACTACTGATATTACTGGCGTGGGTGCGGTTAATCTTCTTGAAGCGATCCGGATTGTCAATCCTAAGATTCGTTTCTATCAGGCATCGACTTCGGAGATGTTCGGCAAAGTGCAGCAGACTCCACAGGCCGAGGAAACGCCGTTCTATCCGCGTAGCCCATACGGTATCGCTAAGCTGTATGCTCATTGGATGACGGTCAATTATCGTGAGTCGTATGGCATTTTTGCTGCCAGTGGTATTTTGTTCAATCACGAATCGCCGCTACGTGCGCGTGACTTCGTGACTCGTAAGATCACTCATGCGATTGCCAGGATTAAATTAGGGAAGTTGGATGTATTGGAGCTTGGTAATTTAGACGCCAAACGTGATTGGGGTTTTGCGAAGGAATACGTTGAGGGTATGTGGCGCATGCTTCAAGCCGATGAGCCAGATACTTTTGTGTTGGCAACCAATCGAACTAAAAGTGTGCGTGATTTTGTCAGCCTAGCTGCAAGTGCTGTCGGTATCGAGTTGGAGTGGAAGGGACAGGCTGAACAGGAATGTGGTGTTGACGTCGCTTCTGGAAAGACTTTGATCATCGTCAATCCTAAATTTTATCGACCGGCGGAGGTGGATTTGTTGATCGGAAATCCTGTCAAAGCCAAGACAAAGCTGGGTTGGGAACCAAGGACCACACTTGAGGATCTGTGCTGCATGATGATGGAAGCGGATTTACGTCGCAGCGAACGTGATTTCTCGTTCTAATGAGTTCTTCTGGTAAGCGTGTTCTATTGACAGGTAGCAGTGGTTTTACCGGTCGATATATGTTGGCCGAACTTCTGAACCATGGTTACGAGGTGATTGCGCTTGGTAAGTCTCTTCCTGAGATACAAGATGATTCGGTGCGTTGGTTGCAAGCTGATCTGTGTGATCTGGACGCGCTTATCCGTGGCGTGGCTAATGTACGCCCGGATGTCGTGATCCATCTGGCTGCGTTGACTTTTGTCGCGCATGGCACTGCAAACGATTTCTACCATGTCAATTTGATCGGTACGCGTAACCTGTTGACTGCTTTAACGCACGGCGATGCAACGCCATATTGTGTGCTGCTGGCCAGCAGCGCGAACGTTTATGGCAATGTGTCCGAAGGGGTACTTGACGAGTCTACAGTGCCGGCACCAATCAACGATTATTCGGTCAGCAAACTTTCTATGGAGTATGCCGCTAACCTGTGGCGTGACCGTCTACCGTTGGTGGTTACCCGTCCGTTTAACTATACAGGGATTGGGCAGGCAGATAACTTTCTTATCCCTAAAATTGCTGCGCATTTTTGCCGTCGTTCCCCACACATCGAACTTGGCAATCTTGATGTGCAGCGTGATTTTAGTGACGTGCGTGCAGTAGTTCAGGCATATCGGCGTTTGATCGAGACCGTAAACGCGGTTGGCAAAACAGTCAACGTATGTTCTGGTGTTGCTTATTCGCTGCGCGATATTATTGACTTGTGCAGAGATATTACTGGACATACAATCGGGGTTCGTGTCAACCCGGCTTTTATGCGTGCCAATGAGGTGCTGGTTCTCCGTGGAAATCACTCTCTGTTGCGGCAATTGATTGGCTCTTGGAGTTCTCCGCCGTTGAGGGAAACATTGGAGTGGATGTTGGAAGCCTCTCCTTGATGAACTAGTTGGCTAAAGGAATCCATTGTGTCTTGCGAAATCCAGACTTGGGTTCTGTCAAGTTGCAGGATTGCCGCGATATTTTCCTACAATGTTTTTTGACTTCATTACAATCATATGTGTAATAGCTTGTGTTTGTCGTGTGATGGACCGTAACTGAATCCGATTGCTCTTCTGAAGGTGGGTATGTCTGGAAATAACAACAGAGTGCTGGTCACTGGAGGTGCCGGCTTTCTAGGATCGCATCTGTGCGAAAAGTTGGTTACTTCTGGTCACGACGTATTATGTGTTGATAATTTTTATACGGGTACCAAGGACAGTCTTATTGACCTGATTGGTCATCCGAAGTTCGAGTTGATGCGCCATGATGTCACCTTCCCGCTATATGTCGAAGTCGACCGCATTTACAATCTTGCTTGCCCCGCGTCGCCGGTGCATTACCAGCATGATCCAGTGCAGACTACCAAGACCAGTGTGCATGGTGCGATCAACATGTTAGGGCTGGCCAAGCGGGTCGGGGCACGGATTCTTCAGGCCAGCACGAGTGAGGTCTACGGCGACCCAGAAGTTCATCCACAAGTCGAAACCTATTGGGGACGGGTGAATCCGATTGGCATTCGTAGCTGCTATGACGAAGGCAAGCGTTGTGCGGAGACACTATTTTTTGATTATTGGCGCCAGCACAACTTGGAGATCAAGGTCATGCGCATTTTTAATACCTATGGCCCACGCATGCATCCTAACGATGGTCGGGTGGTGAGTAACTTCATTGTGCAGGCGCTGCGTGGTGACCCGATCACTATATACGGAGATGGTACCCAAACGCGCAGTTTTTGCTATGTCGATGATCTGATCGATGGCATGTTGCGAATGATGGAGAGTCCTAAGGACTTTAATGGACCAGTGAACATTGGTAACCCCAGCGAGTTTACTATGCTGCAGCTGGCTGAAATGGTCCTCAAGCTGGTGGGTGGCATTTCAAAAATCGTGTTTCAGCCGCTGCCCTCCGATGATCCAAAACAGCGTCAGCCGGACATCAGCTTGGCTAAATCCCAACTTGCTTGGGAACCCAAGGTCTCGCTTGAGGACGGCCTCAAGGAAACCATCGCCTATTTCCGCAAGTGTTTTTAACAATGTCTGCTTTAGCCTCTCCGCTCGTTATCGTGATACCGGTCTTTGAAGACGTCGAAGCTTCAAGTCGGTTATTGCAGGAGCTTGCCAGATACCAGGGGACTGGTGCCTATATCGTTGCTGTTGACGATGGTTCCGTGCGTCAACCGCTTGATCCTGCGGTTATCAGTGGTGCTGGATTGGAAGGGGTGGTGATTAAGTTGCGCCGCAATGTTGGTCACCAACGTGCAATTGCAATTGGATTGAGCTATGTCGTTGAGCATTTCGGTGACACGCATTACGTGGTGGTCATGGATTCTGACGGTGAGGATACTCCTGAAAGTATCTCTGAGTTGGTTGACAGTCTGGATTCGACGCAGATTGATGTGGTCGTTGCCACTCGCAAGAGTCGGGTAGAAACTAGGAAGTTCCGCACCTTTTATGTCATCTACAAGTGTTTGTTCTCGTTGCTTAGCGGGCGCAAAATCAGTTTCGGCAATTTTATGGTAGCTAAGATGCCGGCGGTGCGCAGGCTTGTTGCAATGCAAGAATTGTGGATCCATGTAGCCGCGTGTGTGCTCAATTCTAAGCTGCGCGTTTCGACCTATGCTCTTGATCGGGGCATACGTTATGCGGGGCGTAGCAAGATGAATTTCGTTAGTTTGGCGCTGCATGGCTTTCGTGCATTGATGGTTTTTGCTGAAGATGTTTTGGTACGGGTTGGTATTGCATGCACTGTGATTGCCGGTTCTTCGATCTTTGGTGGTGGATTGGCACTCTTGCTGAAGATGTTTGGTTATGCGACCCCCGGTTGGTTTTCTCTGGTTAACGGTATCCTGCTGCTTGTTTTTCTTCAGACTGCGGCGTTGACGTTACTCCTTCTGATGATGTCTGGAATCATCCGTAGTAGTGGTGTATTGCCTCCAGAGACTTACAAGGATTTTCTCGAAGAGATCCTGTATGCCTACCGGAAGTAATAGAAATAACAGCGCACTACGCGGTCAATTGCTTCGGTATCTGCTTAATGGGCTGGTTGCGACTGCTGTTCATTACACTATCTTGCGATTCAACATGGAAGTCTTGGACTTACATTCAGCGGGACTGGCGAATGGTATCGCGGCTGTGTTCGGAATCACCGTGTCTTTTATTGGCAACCGTTATTTTGTCTTCCGTATAGTACAAGGGAAGCTGGCCAAACAGGCATTACTCTTTATGTTAATGTATGTTTGTATCGCTTTCATACATACATGCATCTTGTATTTTTGGACTGATGTTTACAGTTTAAATTACACCCTGGGTTTTCTGGTTGCTACTGCTGTGCAGGTAGTGTTTAGCTTTATTTCTAACAAATTCATGGTTTTTAAATGAACGTGTTTTTTAAGACAGCTTTGGCTACATTGGTTTTTATCGTAGTAATGCTGGCTTTTTATTATGTACATATTCGTTATTTTAAGGTTAATGTCGTTTTCTATGCGAGCCTGCTGGATGGTATGCTGGCTGCTGCGTTAGTGGGCCTATTATTTTGGGTATTTCGTTTTTTCAGCAATTTCTCTCCACTGGAAATGGTTCAGTTACTGGTGATATGGCTTCTTGGAGCGTATTTGTTTGCGATTTCGATTCCAACAGTTCTTGATCGTTCGCTTTCTTTCTATATCCTCGAGAAACTACAGCAACGAGGTGGTGGTATTCGCGAAGATGCTTTGCAGCAGGTATTCACGGATGAGTATATGCGTGAACATCATTTAATAGAAGTTCGCTTGACCGAGCAACTTCAGTCAGGGACAATTTATATTCATAACGGCTGCGTTAAGCTGACTGATCGCGGTGAGCGGTTGGCTTCATTCAGTCGTTTTTACCGTAAAAACCTTCTTCCCAAGCATCGGTTGTTGATGGGGAATTATACAGATACATTGACAGATCCTTTCCGTGAAAGTCGGGTGAAGTCAGATTATCGTTGTCAATAAATGACAGGTTAAAAAATACCATATGCTTAAAGTAACGACTATTTACCAGCAGGATGCTGCGCCATTCCGGCAATGGCATCTGCTGATACCTATTGTGTTGTTTGCTTTAGGTTTTTTCTTAGTACTGGTAACACAAGTTAATTACTTTCGAGGCGTGCCTGGCGATCTGGGCGATGCTCGTTTCAATGGCATTATTCTTGAGTACTTTTATCGATGGGCGAGTGGTGGTAACGAATCGCTATTGAATCCTGGGTTTTTTTATCCGATGCCTGGTGTCCTTGCATTCAGCGACAACCATTGGGGAACTGCGTGGATTTATTCGATCTATCGCATATTAGGGTTCGATCGGTACGTTGCTTATGATCTCTGGTATTTGACTGGTTATCTTCTGAATTTCGCATCCATGCACCTTGTGCTTCGGAAATTGGGCTATTCTGTTGTTGCTGCTTCCTGGGGGGCGTTTTTCTTTGCTTTTGGTATGCCAACGGTTGCGCATGTGGGTCATGCTCAATTGATGTACTGTTTTCCGGCGCCTTTGGCGCTCTTGTGTTGGCAGCGCTTTCGCCAGTCAGGTTCTCCACTATGGTTGGGGTGGGGTGCCTTGGCCATTGCACTGCAGTTTTATATCTCTATTTATCTTGGGTATTTCTTGTCATTGTTGTTGCTTGCCTGGGTCGGTGCACAGTGCTGGGTTGAAAGGACATCGCCTTTAATGTGGTTTTCCGGTTTTGGCTCTTGGGTGAATTATAATAGGCGCGATGCTTTGTTCCTTTTTGTATTGCTAGGTTTAGTGGTGGCCAGCTTATTAATTTTAATGTACCCCTATGTTTTGTATTCAAAATTATATAGTTTTTCACGTGATTCCCATGAAATCTCTTCAATGTTGCCGCGTATCCGAAGCTATTTTATTTCTGATGCTTCGACTATATGGAATACCCTCAGTGACCATATAGGTAAGAATTTGCCTATGCGTCATGAGCATCAGATGTTTGTGGGTTTAGGTGTGTTTCTTTTGGTTGTGCTTGCGTTAACTTTGAATAGATCGCCAATGGTATATGTTGCTATTATATCCTTGGTATTATTGATATTATTTACATTAAGTATTAAAAATCAGTCATTCTACCTTTTATTTGCAGATCTTCCTGGAATTAATTCGATTCGCGCTGTATCTCGTATCATTTTGATACTGATGATTCCACTTGCGATTCTGATTGCCTCTGGAATAGATGCAGCACGATTAGAAGGTGGAAGATGGCTTGTATTGGCTGCTTTACTATGCGTAGTGCTCATGATTGAATCTGTTTCAGTGAAAGGTAGGTTCTACGATATTTCTGAAGCGAAGATGCGTGCTGCAAAAATCGATGAAAAATTGCCTGCACATTTGAATTCTTCTGCCGTGATTTTTGTTCCTGTCAATAAATCCGAGCCATTCTTTATGACTGAATTGGATGGTATGTTGCTTGCTCAGGAACGTGGATTGAAGACGTTGAACGGATACTCTGGAAATTTTCCTGATGGTTATTCCGTTCATGATCCAAATCAACCGATGTGCTTACAGGCTCTTTCGCGCATTGAATCAGCACGGCGTTTTTATTCTGAGCGCCTTAGGAAGGATTTGGATATAAGTATTTTCAAATACTTCGTTGCATTGGATATTCCGAATTGTTCCAATAGAGATTGGCGTGAAATTCCAAACCAGCAGATACAGCGTATCAAGCTTGGAATCGTAGATGTAAAAAAACTGAATGATGGACGTTGGGAAGTCCAAGTTAAGATAGATAATCAGAGTGAGTATCCTTTGCTTGTATCACCTACTGAGCATCCGCTGCGATTATCTTGGCAAGTGCATGCGAAAGGGACTCCTCCTAAAACCGAGGCTTGGGTACCTCGTATTGATTTACCTCAAGGAGAGGATATTAAGCGCGGGACTCAGCGATATATTCGCTTCCTAGTTAATGCTGATGAAAGTGCTGATTTGATACTTAGTGTTTCTTTGGTTTTGGAGGGACGTGTTTGGTTGCATAATCAAGGGATGTTTATTGCTCAAGGGGAGTTATTATGAATAAAGAGAAAATGAAAAATTTTTCATTTAAATGAACCTATTGCAAACATTTGAAGCGACATCATGGTGCAAAGAGATTAGCACTCAGTTGTTTATCGTTATAAATTAAGTTGAATGCGTCTATCTCAGAAAATATCGATATTGATTGCACTCTAATTTGTTTGACTGAAACGGTCAATTTTTTCAGTGTAGTGTATGCTCTTCGTGATGTAAGATGATCCCATAATTTTGATGGAAGTTTTAGCTATTTTTAACATGACATGCAGGTTATATGGCCTCACTGCTTAATTTTTGCAGTATTTTCTCAGAAAATGTTTGCGTATACAGCACGATACAATGACACACTTTTCAAGAAAGAACTTTGATTTTGGGGGCATAAATTGGATCGATTTGAATAATATATTATTTTTCTTTGTCTTTGGTATTCCAAATTAAACCTCCCGGAGTAAGATATTTTTGTTAGATGTTTTTAATCTTGATGTTTTTTATTTTAAGTTCTTTTTTATTTTCAGTACCTTAAAGGTAGTCGTTTGGAGTTGAGTTTTCCGTGTACGTTTGTACGAGGAAACGACAATGATATTTTTGCTTTCTAAGCATTTCAAGCATCCTTTTTATGTGGTACTTTCGGAAAAAATAAATCTTGAGAGCAGTGGTGGTCGGGTTCAAAAAGTTTTTTTCAAGTTCATGAAGTTATTGTTTCCAGAAACATTTATGTAGAATTAGAAAAAAACGCTGATGACACTGGGTTCATAGTCAAGCCCATTAAAAATTTCATTTCATTTGTCTTTTTAGTTGTAATTTAATCGGTTAGCAAGTATTTCTATTTTATTAAGCTCTGGTGTAAATATAGTAATCCTGATCTGATCTGGATTTATTTCTGCATGGATGCGGATGTAGGTGAAGTATCTTTCCTAAAAAATATTTTTCATATCTGTGAATCGCGAGAAAAATTGCATTTGAATTTCTATGTATATCAATATGTATCCGAAATACTTGTTAGCCAGAGCTAGCCAGGACTCCGAGTAAAGAAGATGGCTGCATGAAATGCCTTAGAAATACTGAAGAAATTGTATAACCAACGTACCGAGAAGCTATCGTTGTGTCACCATTGCATAGTGAAGGATTGCATAAAGAAAAAAAGCCCCGCGTCAGCAGGGCTTTTTCGATAAATACAACGTCAGTTTATTATCTTAGAAATCCATACCACCCATACCACCCATACCACCAGAGGCAGGTGGGGTTGGGTCATCTTTCTTTGGAGCTTCGGTGACCATTGCCTCTGTGGTGATCATCAGGGAAGCGATTGAAGCAGCGTTTTGCAATGCTAAACGAGTTACTTTGGTGGGATCCAAGATGCCGCAGCTGACCACATCACCAAACTCGCCAGTAGCGGCGTTGTAGCCGAAGTTGTCCTTGCCTTCTTTCACTTTGTTTAAGATGACGGATGGCTCTTCGCCGGCGTTGGCAACAATCTCGCGCAACGGTGCTTCCATAGCGCGCAATGCGATTTGGATACCGTGTGTCTGGTCTTCATTGGCTCCCTTCAGATTGCTGATCGCAGCGAGTGCACGTATTAGTGCTACGCCGCCACCTGGAACGACACCTTCTTCGACAGCTGCACGAGTGGCATGCAGAGCATCTTCAACACGTGCTTTCTTTTCCTTCATTTCCACTTCAGTTGCAGCACCGACTTTGATGACTGCTACACCACCTGCGAGCTTGGCTACACGTTCCTGCAATTTCTCGCGATCGTAATCGGACGTGGTTTCTTCGACTTGGGTCTTGATTTGCTTGATGCGGCCATGAATAGCACCGTTATCGCCAGCGCCGTCGATAATTGTGGTGTTTTCTTTAGAGATTCTCACTTTCTTGGCTTTACCTAGATGATCGGTCGTCGCCTTTTCCAGGGATAGACCTACTTCTTCGGAGATCACTGTGGCGCCTGTGAGTACAGCCATGTCTTCCAGCATGGCTTTGCGACGATCACCGAAACCAGGAGCCTTGACCGCGCAGACTTTGACGATGCCACGGATGTTGTTAACCACCAGGGTCGCCAAAGCTTCGCCCTCTACTTCCTCAGCGACAATCAGCAACGGTTTGCCATCTTTAGCGACGGCTTCAAGCACAGAGAGTAAATCGCGCACATTGGAAATTTTCTTGTCGTGGAGCAGGATGTGCGGATTATCAAGTTCGACCGTCTGCGACTGTTGGTTGTTAATGAAGTATGGTGACAAATAGCCACGGTCAAACTGCATACCTTCGACCACGTCCAATTCGTTTTCCAAGCCTGAACCGTCTTCAACGGTAATTACGCCTTCCTTACCGACCTTCTTCATTGCTTCGGCGATAATGTTGCCGATGGACTCGTCTGAGTTAGCGGAGATCGTGGCGACTTGAGCAATGGCTTTGTCGTCGCTGGTTGGCTTGGAGATTTTCTTCAGTTCGGCCACTGCGGCAATAACTGCTTTGCCGATGCCGCGCTTGAGATCCATCGGATTCATACCAGCAGCCACTGCCTTGGTGCCTTCGCGGATCAATGCTTGGGCTAGCACGGTGGCAGTGGTGGTGCCGTCACCGGCGCTGTCGTTGGTCTTGGACGCGACTTCTTTAAGCATTTGTGCGCCCATGTTTTCAAATTTGTCGGCCAGCTCAATCTCTTTGGCAACAGAGACGCCGTCTTTAGTAATCGTTGGTGAGCCGAAGCTCTTGTCAATCACCACGTTGCGGCCTTTGGGACCCAAGGTGGCCTTTACTGCATTGGCAAGGATGTTGACCCCGCGCACCATACGTGAACGCGCGTCTTCACCGAAACGGATGTCTTTGGCAGCCATTATGTCTTTACTCCAGGATTTGCGATTAGAACATTTAGGGATGGATGGAATAATGTGCCCGCTGGTGCCGTGATATGCCGGATGCATTTACGGTTTCAGGCTTGGTTGAATTAATTGATGACCGCCAAGATGTCGTCCTCGCGTAATACTTTGTATTCGACGCCTTCAGCCTTGTAGGTGCTGCCCGCGTATTGTCCATAAATCACTTTGTCACCAGCTTTGACGCATGGGGTACGGACGTTGCCGTTGTCTAGTGGCTTTCCGGTGCCGACAGCGACGACTTCACCTTTGGTGGATTTTTCCTTGGCGGAGTCTGGAATCACGATGCCGCCAGGGGAAATTTCATCGGCTTCGATTGGCTTGACCACTATGCGGTCGTGAAGCGGTTTGATGCTCATAAAGACCCTCTTTAAGTGATTGATTGATATAGATCGTATAAGGCGCGCTAGCACTCTTGTGTGATGAGTGCTAACACTGTAAGTACAAAAAGCCCGATCATCTCGGGACTAAGCTTATATGTGGCTCGGCGTGGGGCTTTCAAGAGACGTTAGAGGATTTTTCGTGAAAATCTTCTCTTAACCTTATCCATATGCGGCGAGCCCTTGATCGGTGTGTTGAGGTGGTCAACTTACTCTGAAGGCTGTAATAGCGTTACTCAGCCAACCCTACACGCTTTAGCTTGAGGACGGGTATCACGTGGCAAGCTGGGTAAACCGTGTGTGTTGTTTCAGGTTGCTAGACTTGGTTCGATCGTTTGCCAGCGCTTGACCTGATGAGCTTTTTTGGTGAGTGGCTGCGTCAGACAGTTTGGATGGTCGTCTGAGTGGACTTTACAGACATTTACCTCATAAAAACATGATTAAGGGGTGTCCATAGTTTGTCCAGAGCATCCCTAAATGGGTTATCAAGTATGTCGTTCTTCACACTAATCTCACAAATCTGCTAGCCCCCGATATCAGGGCATCGTTCAGGCTTTACACTGTGAGCTTATGCCCTCTCACGTACACCTAATTTTCAGTACCTGCCCTGATTTGCCCAGCGCTGAGCTCATTTCTCGTGTGTTGGTACAGGAGCGGTTGGCAGCTTGTGTCACCCAATGGCCGGGCGCGGTCTCAATCTATCGTTGGCAGGGGAAGATCGAGACTACGAAAGAGATCCAGTTACTGATTAAGACGAACGCTGTGCACGTGAACGCGGCGATCGCGCGTTTGTGCGCACTGCATCCTTATCAACTGCCGGAGGCAGTCGCGGTCCAGGTCAGCGCAGGATTACCTGATTACTTGGCTTGGATCGATACAGAGATTGACGAGGAACGCTCCCCACCATGACGCTCTTACATCGTTTAGCCGCACTCTGTGTGTTGGCAATGATTTCTTTCCCCGTAGTTGCCATGACTGAAACTGACCTGCTTCCGGTGGAACAGGCTTTTGTGGTCGGCGTTACAGCTCCTGATCGCCATCATGTGCTGGTGCATTGGAAGATCGCGGATGGCTATTATCTTTATCGACACAGGATTGCGGTGCGGATCTTGAATGATGGCGATTTCAAAAGCGATCCTAAGCTGAACTTGCCAAATGGTTACAAGAAGCACGACTCGTATTTGGGAGACGTTGAAATTTACCGGGGAAGCTTGACCGCGGTGCGCAGCATGTTGGCCGCCAAAGGCGTGCGTAAACTTGCGCTGCAAGTGCATTACCAGGGGTGCGCGGATGCAGGTGTCTGTTACCCACCACAGGTGCGCACGCTGCAGGTCGCGTTGCCGACCTATGCTAATGATTTGGATATAAGTGCTAAGGTTGATAAGCAGGTTGGGGGGAGTAGTCGCTTCGACACTCGGCCATTGCTTAGCGAAGTGGCTCCAGGGATCCATGCGTTGCCGCTTCCAGCCGAGCAAGCGTTCGGTTTTGAGGCGATTGTTGGCGATGGCAACCATTTGCTTTTGCGTTTTACCCCAGCCAAGGGTTACTACCTATACCGTGACCGCACCTCTCTGGCGTTGGAAGGAGTGAAGAGCGTTCATACGGATGTGGCGCATTGGCCACAGGGCAGTAAGTACCACGACGAGCATTTCGGTGATGTGGTGGTCTACTTCAATCAGATTGAAGTGATGCTGCCGCTACAGCGCGATTATTCAGGACCTGTCGCTAATGCGACTCTGGTAGCGACTTTCCAGGGGTGCCAAATTGATGGCATTTGCTATCCGCCGATGACCCGTCGAGTGCGGTTGTCCTTGCCGTCTGGAAAGGTTTCCTCCCCGAATCGCGCTAATGCTGTGCCGCTGATGGTCTCACCGTTGCCAGGTAACCACATGCCGTCCCAGACATCATTGCGTTGGTCCGGTCCCGACGCGCTGCCTGGCACGGTCAGTAAGCCAGCCGTTGTGGTTGGCAATGTTCTGGAAAACCACCCGTCGCACAGTGTGAGTAAATTGTTCATGGCACTGTCTCTGGCGTTAGCCGGCGGTTTGCTGTTGAATTTGCTGCCATGCGTATTGCCGGTTTTGTCGCTGAAGGTCTTGGCTCTGGTTAAAAGTAGTGAGAGCCGTGCTTATGCGCGCCGCCATGCAACTTGGTACACAGTCGGTGTGTTGCTCTCATTTGGCGTCGTCGGTGGTATCGCGATTATGGCCCAGATACTATGGGGCTTTCAGCTTCAGCAGCCTGGCTTTGTTGGTGCGTTGGTTTACTTGATGTTTGCCGTTGGCCTGAGTTTGTCAGGGGTGTTCACCATGAGCAGCACCAAGTTTGGTGGGATAGGTCAGTCTCTGATGGCTCGCAGTGGGCCACTAGGCGATTTCTTCGCTGGCGTGTTGGCTTGTGTAGTGTCTAGCGCCTGCATCGGTCCGTTCATGGGCCCTGCTCTGGTCTATGCCTTCACCGCACCGCCATTGTTGGCAATGTTAGTGTTCCTCACACTGGGCTTTGGTTTGGCATTACCGTTTCTGCTGATTGGTTTTGTGCCATCGTTGACACACCGGTTGCCGGTGCCAGGTCCATGGATGCAGACACTGAAACACGTCTTGGCATTGCCAATGTATTTGACTGCGGTCTGGTTATTGTGGGTCCTCGGCAAGCAGCGCGGTGTGGACGCACAGTCGTTACTGCTAGTTGGCGTGGTATTGCTGGCGATGGGATTGTATTGGTTTGAACGCAGCCGTTGGAATGGTCATCGTCTGGGCCTTGGGTTATCCAGTGCATTACTGTTGTTGGCCTTGCTGCCGCTTTGGGGTGTGACACAACTGAAGGTGCCACATTTGATCACGCAGAATGTCAGTAGCGACGAGGTGGTTTACTCGCCGCTGCTTCTGGACCGTCTGCGTGCCGATAACCGTGTTGTTTTCGTCAACGTGACTGCGGATTGGTGTGTGACTTGCAAGGCGAATGAACGCAATGTGCTCTCTAGCGATGCTTTTCACGACATGATGCATCGGATCGATGCTGTTTATATGAAAGGTGACTGGACCAATGGAGATGCCAAGATCACTACGTTTCTAAAACAGCACCTGGCAGTAGGTGTACCGCTGTATGTGGTCTACGGCCCGGGCGCACCACCAAACGTGCTCCCCAACGTGTTGACCAAGGATGTCGTGGAGGACGCTTTGCTGCGCGCTGCACGTTAAATATCCAATGTGCCTCTGATCCTATTCTGGTGTCATGCCCGTAAAGTGGTTAGCCGGGTGTCGATGTTGATCTGCGGTGACTGACATGACGAAGTGCTCGTCGTCATTGAAGGTCCTGGAATTGATGGGCAGTCCGAATCGCATTGTTTATGAGTTCGGCTGATGTGTGCTGCCACATCACGATGCAGCGCGAGGTATACAAGCAATACGACAAGGAGAGGCTTTTTGATCACCTTGCCGCCCAGATAAAACGTATTAAAACCAGTATCTTGATTTTTGTTGACTTCCTCATGCCTTGTACTCAGATGACGGTTGGGGGACTTAAAGTTCGTGCTGGTCAATCGGTGTTACTGCAAGCGATGTGCTTGGAAGTGGATATGAATCTCCCTGGGAGCCGGCCAAGGTTTCTGCAAAGGCATTGGAACATGATTCTCCAACAGGTCTGGGTACCGTTGAACGATTGCATTCCGATATGTTCGGAGTGCCACCGCTATATAAGACGTGTGGTGAAGAGCATCCGTTCTCTTATGCGTGGATTTTTATTGATTTTCGGAGTTTCTCGACGCAATGTTTTCTGTATTGCTTTAGAAGACTAGACTGGTTTCTACACCACTGTTGATTTCAAGCAAGATCTGCTGCCTCAACAGTAGAGATATCTCTTGATGGCCAAACTCTATTTTCTGATGAGGTGTTTCTTGTCAACAGGAGAGCATGATGTGTCAATGCAATGGATGAAGGTGTTGAATATTGAATGGCGTAGTGGAAGCCAGAGATTGGTGCTAGAGATCATCCAAATGAAACTTGCATTGAACAAGACCAATGATTCGTTCCAGATGTGGCTACTAGAGAACCAGTAAGGAGTCGAGGAAGCCGAATACAGGATGAAGCACATGCTCAAGGAAAAACAGGCTGAGGTACTAGAGAAGTACAAGCAACAGCGCAAAGACCTGTAGGAGACCGATAAAGGCATTGCATGTGTGAAAACAACAAGGTCCCCATTGAGCAGGCAGAAGATCCAATGTTGATAAATCTCACAGAGAGGGGGATAGCGAAAGAAGCAGCGATGCCGTTGGTTGAAAGTGATACGGTGGAGGATGTATTCCAGGGTGGTGAAGTCGTTGCTGAAGTAGAAACAGGAATGTGAGGAACCGTTCAATATGTTGAGCGCAGTAAAGCGGAGCGATCATTGGGCTGGCATCCGTGTGCTGTCCTTGCTGGAGATAAAGTCAGTCACACGGTACAGCAGATCTTCCAGCAGAAGGGTCCGGTAGGTGAGTCAGAGGCTGGTGGAGTATCACGCCTCAATTCAGATGCTATGACCTTGTGAAGAAAAACCTTATGGAAAGGGTGTGGTGTCTGCTTTCTCCTTGTCTGGGAGGCTTACTTTTTGTATCGCTTTCTTCAATCACTGTCCTTGGTTTCTTTTGACGTTCACTGGCGTTGAAATTTTGCTTTTTAGATAAATGATGCAATGTGGAAGCATTGCCAAAAGGGCTTGCCGGACGGAGAAGGGGAGTAGGATCCAACAGCGATCGACTGACATGGGTTCCTCCAAACCGTGCGTGTGGGGATTTTCTGAAGCGATGAGGCTGCATGCACACCGTTGTACAAGCACGTTTTCCGATGGCAGTGAAACGGTGTTTGGCTGGATGTTGTACATGGGATGACAGGCCAGGCGCATATCCAGGAAATGCTTGATCAATCCTGCGATCGTGCATATGTGTTTGCATGCCATTGTGATCTCAAAAACGCTTGCACCTCAGGTTGTGCATATGCCTGACATGGTTGCATGACCAACCTGCTATCTGTTGATAGATGCCTTGGATAATTCGATCTGGTTGATGGTCATCGCAACACAAGTCCAGAACATCATGGGGCTTACAAGATTAGGTTGATGATCTAACTTGCCACAGCTCTCATGACGGATAGAGGCGAGTCATTACTTATCTAAATTGGCACAGAAAGCCGTGATTGCTCGCAAGAGTAAGCATTAAGCATGTCGATGCTTGTGTAGCGCGAGTGATTCAGCGTCGCTAAGAAGGTGATTGCGCCGTGCTCTAACAACAAGGCAAAACGTCACGATAGTTGAGTGGATACTGTGTCCACAATGGAGGCGAGCGCACCCTTGAGCGTATCAATGTGTGTTCGTCGCTTGTCCGTGTCTGATGGCAAGCACGCTGGCACCGTTCTCGTGTTCAGGTCACTGGTCTGTGTATTTTGACAATGCGTGAAAATGTACATACGACCTGATCTCTTTTGATAGGTGACGTAAAAGCGCATGTATGCGCTTTCCATATCGCTGTTTGGATGGACATTTAAATAGCAACGTTTGCTCTCTCATGACATTCACTGGATGAAGAGGCAACGACTGCATGATTACCGAAATGGGTGCTGTGTTCGCATCCATGTATGAGGTGGTGCTATCGATGGCTCTGAACGATTTGGTCATCGCTGATGGTAATGATGTGGTATTGCTGAAATTGCCTGAAAAGAGGAGATGCGATCAGATGCCTGACCTTGTAAAGGCTACGGTTGTGGTTACGATGCATCTTTCCAGTTAAATTGCGAAGAGGCACACTTGATTGGTAAGCCTGTTGCTTATGTCGCAAGTGTATTTGCTATGACGCCTGTCTCTTGCCGCAAGATCAGAGTGCACCATGTCCCATATCATCGGCCTATCTTGGCGTGATGAGACAATGGGTAAAGGGGCCAATACATCGACAGTGGCGCGGACATGGGTGATCCATCTTTTGCGGTGATGTTTGATGTTCTGTAAAACAGCCGAAACGGCTGCGTTGCTTCGCTTGGAGTCATTTCTGGTTTTTGAGGCAATGACAGTGCGTGGTTCGTGATGTCTAAATCTGCAGTGACAGCAGTCAATGCTCATGGGTGTTGGTACTCTTGAGTATCAATCCCTGTTTGTTTATTCGGTATGTTTGGCAAGTATGTGGTTAAGTACGGTGACGTTGCCGCGTCCGGGTCGGTAGCCTGCACGCAGTCCGCGTGCGACGTAGTCAATCCCTGCTCTGCAGGCTTCATTGAGTTTCAGTCCAAGACACTGCTGAGCGGTAATCGCTGAGGATAGAGTGCAGCCGGTGCCGTGAGCATCTAGTGCTAACCGTGGGGTGCTAAAGCGCTCGCGCACTGTGCCGTTGTCAAAACGATCAATCACATTGCTGCCTTCGTTCAGATGTCCGCCCTTAAGCAGTACCGTTTGAGCGCCGAGCTTCAGTAATGCTGCCGCTGCGGTGTCGGCGTCGCTGCTGGTGTGGATGTGACGATTCAGCAGCCGCTCGGCTTCTGGAATGTTAGGCGTGACCAAGGTGGCTAATGGCAGTAGACGGGTGCGTACAGCGTCCAGCGCATTGTCTTCAAGAAGTGTGCTGCCGCTGGTGGCGACCATGACGGGATCTAGGACGATGCAAGGAGGCTGATGTCGCTGAAGCGCTTCGGCGACCAGTGCAATGATCTCGGTATTGGCGAGCATGCCGAGTTTGACGGCGTGTACATTGAAGTCGGAGAAGCAGGTGTCGATCTGTGTTGCGATGAATTCCAGCGGCGGTATATGGACTGCATTAACCCCACGGGTGTGCTGCGCGGTCAGCACGGCGATCACCGATAGTCCGTGTACATGATGTGCGGCGAACGTTTTCAGATCGGCTTGGATGCCTGCGCCGCCGCCTGTGTCTGAGCCAGCGATGGTGAGTGCGGAGACGATGTTGGGGATGTTCATGTGGTGATTGTGCAATGGGCGTTAGATATCGTGCATGTTGCTGCATTGGTGATTCAGTGGGGTACACGTCGCATGATTTGTTCTCTCGGTAGAGGGCGTGGTTGAGAGCATGTGATGGATGTTGAATCAACTGGTGAGCGGTACGTGGATGACGTCTGGCTGACATTTCTGATGAAGAGGAGGTGTTTATTGCGTCCTAACTCTTACTGAACGTGGGTTGCAGGTCGATTGCTGCGGATCGTTTGTCAAAGACTTGCATTCGATCTTGTGTGTTGCTCCGGGCGGGCAATGTTCCCTCAGTGCAGTGAGCCTGGATGGTGGGACGTCAGCAATACATCTGTGAATGTGGTGCATGGGTTGGCGAGGATGGGGCATAGGCATATGTCAGCACGGTCGCAATGGATGCATGGGGTGGACACATTGGACTCCATGCCAGTTGTGCATCATGTTTGCAGTGAACAGGGGCACGTCCAGAGGCATTCATTGGGTGTTGCAGGAATTGCACGCTACAGGTAAGACTGTGAAAGCGGTTTTTGTGGAGTCGGGAGGCCACAGACCAAGTGCCAGCACAGGTGCTGCAGAAAGCAGCGATTGCACTGGAGATGATCACGTATGCCGAGTAGAAAAAGGGTTTGGTGTGATTGCCACGCCGTTGGGAGTCGGGGTGGATGATCCTTTGTCAGCAACGGGTGTGTAATAACAAACGGTAGTTTGATTCGTTAGAAGAGTTATATTCATTATGCTGATGCTGAGTCACGCAAGGATATTCTTGCAATTGCTTACCATCTTTAGGACTTTCATTGATCTGTCTAAAAGTGCTGAGAAGATCAAAATGAAGGAGAGTCACCGCATTACTGAGTGAATAGTCATGTCAATGAAGCAGACTCAAACCGGCAGGGCGAAATCGGACCTATCCGGAAATAGAATCTGGATCCAAGCGTGGTTGAAATAAGCACAGAGGTTAAAGACAGTCATTGATTGAATATGTTAGATAAGAACGGATGAATCAAGAGGTTTGATTGCTTGTCCACGTGTGTGTGTGGTATGGGCTGTTTAAGGCTTGCGATGCAGTACCTATAAAGCGCCATAGACGTAACAGGATTTAAATATATAAACCACGTCACGTAAAGTATCCGTAATTCTTTTATTTTTATGTGCGTAAATCACATTGATCTGGCAGGGTTTGTATTGAGTGACCAGAAGTTTGGTGAGGAAATAAAAAAGGCCGCCATGCGGCGGCCAAATGAGACTTAAATATGCGTGATTAATTAGTATAATCTATTATCCAATCTATTAATGTGAATTGCATCACATAGTGATCGTTTAGTTAATGCAAATGTGCAGAAGGCGCGTTCTAATGTTCCTACAAACGCAGTTTCATACAGCCAGTGTGATTGCACCTTCATAGCCGTTACGATTGCTCAGTGCTGAGGGATGCTGGGCAGTGCGGTGTTGGTTTTTGTTTCCATCAATGGATGTTCTGTGTTGCAGGATTGTTGCCAATCCCTGGACTCAGTGATTGAGTTGTGTCGTCATGGTGGAATCACAAGAGCAGGACCTGTAAGTGAATGTCACTGCTGGGCTTCATGTTGTCTTTGGCAAAGCGCTGCAACCGTTGTTGAGACCTGGTAGTGCATGGCTATTAGTATGCAGCAGTGTTCGGTGTCCAAAGGAAACTCACTTACGTTATGTGATCCGTGTATTGCCAGGTCGCTGCCCGGGGTACCTCGATGATGACAGGTGGCGTGATCCGATATCTGGGACAACGGTGTGCCAAGCCAGCGGCAATGCTTCAGATTGGATGGTGTCTGGCAATGGAGTGCCAACTGGTTTTTGGAGGTGACATTCGTCGATGTCGGTGAGCAAAGCTTCTACGTTTGGATATTAAAGAAGTCCATCGGTCAGTGCTTTGTTGGTTCACAGGATGTGTGACTTGGTTGAGCGATGTGCATGGGGGGATCGAGATGACATCCATGCTTTCGATAGCGAGTTTTGTCAGAGTCACCCTTCCAAAGAGACACGGAGTACACTCGTTGCCATGCGTCAGTCGGGGACGTTGGATTCGTATTTTTCATCGGTCCTCATAGACCGGCGAACAGCCTAGCCATATGGAGAGTGTTTCATGCCTGTGTCTCGTTTTGCTGTGTTTGGTCATCCCGTCACCCACTCACTGTCACCGCGTATCCATACCGAGTTTGGCCGTCAGATGGGTATCGCGCTGCACTACGTTGCATGTGATGTCACGCCAGATGCTTTCAGCGCTGCGTTGGAACGTTTTGCTGCGGAGGGTGGATGTGGCGCAAACGTGACCCTACCACACAAGGAGGTTGCATTCGCAGTGTCCACAACGTTAAGCACGCGGGCGCGTCGTGCCGGTGCGGTCAATACGCTGTCTCGCGTCGACGGTGCTTGGTATGGCGAGAATACCGATGGCACAGGTTTGGTACGTAACTTGACCGAGCGGTATCGCTTGGACTTGCGTGGCCGCCGTACCTTGCTGCTTGGTGCTGGTGGTGCTGCACGTGGTGTGGCCCCTGCGTTACTGGATGCTGGTATTACCGAGATGGTGATCGTCAACCGCTCCCCTGAGCGTGCCGACATGCTGTGCGATGCGCTTGGCGAGCCGGGCCGGGTCAGTGCACGCTACTGGGATGACCTGGGTGACCTGGGAAGCTTTGAGTTGATCGTTAACGCGACCTCGATCGGGAACAGGTCCGATGCGCAGACCTTTGTTCTACCACGTTCGTTGTTGGACAGCATGACCGCGGCGGTAGACCTGAATTACGGTAACGCAGCAATCCCTTTCCTGGCCTGGGCGCATGCTGCTGAGACTCGCTACGCGATCGATGGGTTAGGGATGTTGGTCGAACAAGCGGCTGAAAGTTTCACCCTCTGGCACGGTCGGCGCCCGGATACAGATCCAGTCTATGCGGGATTACATCAGAGTACAGAGATCCTAGTCGGTCAGGACTGAAGAATAGGCGCGCTTTTAGTGTTGCTGATGATCTCTCTAGATGTAGGGTGTACGGTCCCTTCTATTCATTACTAATGTCGTTGGTCAGTAAGTCAACATCGGTGTTTCAATGGAGGAGATTTGAACTGAGGTACCCTGACTGGCATCAGTGCAGAACGGACTCGTCTCAGATGGTGACGTATGTGCATGGATTGCTGTGATGTTTGAGCAGCAAGCGAACGTATCGATTGGTGACGGTGTTGAAGCAATGTTGGCGACGTTTAGGGACTACTCATCAACGCTGCGTGTAGGCTACAACACTCAAGAAAAACGAGTGGGATAACACTTACAGAAGGTAACGTTATCCAACATTCTTCTGCTCTTATCATCTTAGAGGCTGACCGGCTTGAACCTGCTGTGCACGGTGAAGCTAGGCGAGGCGTTGCGCGAACTGAAGGAGTGACCACATGGTGGACACATGGGGCCTACTCACACTGGTGCACGCTCGCACGGTACGACTGACGAGATGCGCGACTGGGTTGACCACACTTGCGGTGCTGCACTTGCGGTGCTGCCGTGGCTGACGGTTGCATGTGCCCCGCTGATGGCCCCGTGGTGCTGCACTGTCTACTGAACTGGATCAGCGACGGCACCGTACGTGCCGGGGCTGTTGGCTGGGGGACGTTGCAGTGAGGCCGAATTTCCAAGGATGCGTTGAGACGCGCGTGTGGCTGCAGGACGATGTTAGGCGCCGCGAACTCTGATCTTCACCGTATCTTGTGCTATGTCGGCTGGCGGAAGTAGATGTGCTGCGGTCGCCCATTCTGCAGCGAAGACGTGCAGCGGTTGTGTTTCTGTGCTTGGAACGGGGTGCACCTGGGATGCAGAACGACGAATGACGACGACGGTATCTGAAAAGCTCTCGCCCTGTTCCAGTCGTCACAGAGCAAGTGGTGCACAGTTTCGGAGAAGTTGCCCCGGTCCATCGTGAACCGTTGGATGTAAGACAAATGGACGCAGTCAGGAACGGAGCCACTCTTTCCCTTGAGTAACGGGTGCCGTTTGCACTCGTTGTCGTTTGCGTGGCTGCGCGAGTGGCACAAGCTGCGATTACTACGGTATTGGCGGCCACCGTAGCGCGGCTTGTAGCGGCGCGTTTACCACAAGGCCGGGAACGCCCAACACCTAATGAGGTGGGCAAGCCTGCTAACTGATTGCTGCCCCTTGTGGTTAGGTCGGTGGAGCTTGCGGTGCTCTGGCCTATTGGGAGCAGCGTTAGCTAGAAAGGAATGTCATCGTCGCATGGATCAACTGCCTTCTTGGGTGGCAACGCGCCCTTTGGCACCGGCAGCTTCGTCACGATGAACAGGTTGAGGATGTCCTCCATGTCCATGAACATGACCTGCGAACGCTGTGTTGCGTCCAGCTTGTTGCTGAGTCAGTTCCTCGCTTATTTCGTTATCTTGCTACCGGCGACGATCAGTTCCGGGTCGAATATCTCGTGCCCAAGCATCATGATCATCCTTCAGATCGTCGCATGGGTCATGCATGGCATCTGAGATTGAGAGGCCGGCAAAGATCATCACATGGTTGGTGGATGCGTTCGCTGGTGTGGTCAACGGCATCGCCTCCGCGTGCACCGTCCTTGTCGGTCTGTTCGCTGCTGCATGGGACGCGATCAAGTGCGGCTTTGTGTCGGTCTTTGACTGGATTGCCAACAAGATTGATTTGGTCGTCGGTAGCATGAAATCCGTCGTGGATTGGGTGGGCAAGGTAATGGGGCGTGGTTCGGCGCAGATTACGGCCAACACACACAGGGTAGCGGGGCGTATGCAGGTGCTACAGGCGGTGCATGCATGGGAGTCAATACCCAATACCTTAGAGTCAGTAATGGCCCACTTGGCTACGCTACCGCCCTGCTCAGCGTTGGTGGTAGCACGGTCAGCAATGCCAACAATACGACCGTGACTGTCCCGAACATCACCATCACCACGTCCGACCCTGTGAAGACTGGGCAGTTGGTGTGGGAGGAACTGAACAAAGCCAACCTCGCCGCAGTGCGTAACGGTCAGTCCGCTGTGCTGCTGTGAGGCAGGAGCACAGCGTCAGCCGGTGACCACAAGCAACACCGACCGCAAACCCATCCACCGTGGCGGGTTTGTTTTTGACTGACCAATCATGCGGCAGCAATACGGTTCATTTATCACGTGGACTGCTTTGAACATCACAACCGTATTTGAGGACACACCAAACGTTGCCTGTGCGACCTCGGCACGCTGGGCCGGATGAGTGGACGGTAGCAGCGAGTATTGGCGCGGAGCTGCAAGGTCTGCTAAGCACTGCTACTTTGCCAGCTGTTGTCTCAGTGATGAAAACCAAACTTCAACCACTCTGCTGCACAGAGCTGCTGTACGCCCTGCAAACTTGGCCTAATTTTGGCCCAATCTAAGACTTCGCCGAACAATCAAAACTGGTTTCTCAACCAAGTGATATGTCAGCCAACCAAGTGCTATCGATGTGGCAATGAGTGCCGCAATCGCTCCTGTGGTATCAAAACCTATTTTCAATGCCTGGAAAATCCACATGAGCGGGAAGTGATTCAAAAAGACCCCGTAACTGATATTTCCAAGCACTGCGTCTATCTTGCCACTAGGCAATCGGATCAACCCAGCAACTATAGGCAATCCGACCAAAATGCCGAGCAATACTTCGAAACTGTAAGGCCGCATAAAGGTGCTGTCGTGCAGCACCCAAAGAAAAGCTATGAGTGAAATAACGTAGGTTGTTATGAGAAAAGAAATCCGCTCAGTGCTTTTGCTTTCGTAGAGAAAGCTGCCCAGAAGAAATATAAATAAGGTTCCGGGCAACAGTCGATAGCCAAAGAAGTCTGTGTTGATGACTCCGAAGTATGCAAGTCCAAAGACACATAAAGACAACAAAAAGGCATAACGCTCTACTCGATACAGTAATAGGAATGGAATTGATATATAGAATGTCAGTTCCAATCCAAGGGACCAAGTCGGAGGAATTAATAATGATTTTTCGAGACCGAGCATGTAGAGCGAAAGTGGAAGCATGAGCGCATTCATTACAATCTTAAGCGCCGATAGTTCTTCCAGAAATGGATCTTTGTAGTTGGTGATTGCTACAAAAATGAGCGTTGCTACTAAATAGAATATAAATTGTGGAAATAGTCGTAAAACGCGATCTAAATAGAATTTTTTGATTTTCCCTTTACTGTCATAATTTCTGCGAATCAAGGCCGTCATGACAAAGCCGCTGAGCAAGAAGAAGGAAATAACAGCACTAACGCCTTGGTTGTGCCCAAAGAACTGAATGCCTACATGAGACAGCAATACACATATGGCAAGGAGGAGTCGGTAAGTACCCACAGTGGCGATTCTCGATAGCGTGTTCGTGTTTTTTCTTTCGGTAATGACTCTGTGCCTTACCGCTTACTTTGGTCGTGATGCTGATGGCTCCTGATTTCAGCCCTGCATGGGTCGGTTATGGAGCTTGCTTTTGCTTGTTGGGTATCGCGCAGAACTGCGCTAAATGCTTGTTTTTATTGGCGGAGGCGGTGAGATTCGAACTCACGAACGGTTGCCCGTTGCTGGTTTTCAAGACCAGTGCAATCGACCACTCTGCCACACCTCCGTAACCCTAACTCCAACAAATTTCAAGACTGGCGCAAGGGATTGTTCCGCGACACTTATTCTACGTTTGTGTCTTTATTCTCCGTCGAAGTACTCAGGCTATCTGGGCGGTGGCGGTAGTCGCCTTTTGTCCGCCTTGCCTAGGGTACTCAGACAGGAGTTGCTATTATCACATGCTCCGTGCTGGTTGATTCAACTCTCGCATCAATTCGGCCGTCCCTGGTCACCACTGAATGCTGACCTTAGTGTCAAGTCGATGCGGTGTCATTCACTGTTCGGCACGTGCATATCGTAACGCTGATGCGTTTCATTCTCATGGATACTTGTAGTACATGGTGAAGCCATGTCATCTGGAGCTTTAGGTTGGCCTGATCCAGGCAATGGGGATTGGCAATAAGCGATTCCCGCACCTCACCGAAGTGACGCATCATCCATTGCCGTCATTGTTTAAGCGTGAGCGGACGCGTCATGCCACTTCATATGCTGCGTTAATCAAATTCATGTGTTGGTTGCTGATGTTCAGTGCCACCGCACTTTGTCAGGAATTCCGGTAAGAGTTTGAGCAATGCATGCTGTGCCAGGGAAACCAGCACGGTAACTTGCACCGGACCACATAGTTCTGCGCTGAGCTGGTCAATGATTTCGCGGACAGCGTGGGACTCGGCTATCCTCATCTGAGCATGGCGGTAAACGTGCAGGTCGGCGTGTGGTCCAATCTATGGTGTGTGGGCGGTGCACTCCTTCAGTCGATGCCGTAGATTGACGAGGATTGCTGCGGTGATTCCCCAAATGCGTCTTCCAGACCATTGGTACTCGAATGCCAGACGCGACTGGGCGTGGTGTCCGATTTCAACACGAAGCAGGTTGGACGGATTCATAAGGAATGCCAGTGGAACTTCAAACACTTCGGCTACTTCGTCGGGCTGTAGTGTCGGTACAAAGGCAGGGTCGATCGCTGCGACCAGCGGTGTCACTCGAAACCCACTGGAAGTTATGAGCGGATCCAGATAACCGAGCATGTATACCTGTATTGCAATGAGTCCGATTTCCTCGTTACTTTCTCGCAGTGCGGTGGCGGCGGTATCGGCATCGCCTGGTTCAAGCCGTCCGCCGGGGAAGCTGATCTGACCAGGGTGGTGGCGCAAAGTATCAGTACGCCGAGTCAATAGCACCCGGGTGCCGTCGGTGTGTGGTATTAGGCCAACCAGTACTGCGGCTTCGCTTGAGGGACTGGTTGACGTCGAATGAGAGGTCAGATTGTGATGGTTCCAACTGGGTCCTTCAGGTGGGGCATGCAGCGGATGCAGTGTGTGCAGCAGGTGCTTGCGCTCGGATAATCGATGGGCGAAGCCCGCAGCGGCCAATGCACCCTCATGCGAGCATTGCTGCGGGAAACGCGTTCGCTGACCATGACCATGCATTTATGCTGCTCCAGGGCTCGTGTTCTTAGAATATATCCGCAGCCTTTGCTCAATATTGATTGGTATGCCTTCGAACATACACCCGTGTAACGATGTAACCGATTGAGAAGATTGGGCAGCAGTAACATTGCCTTACGGGGCAATGATCTTAGCTGGAGATGAAGATGTGGCGATGTAAAGGCTTGGAGCTACATACGACGGCGTCGGTTCTGCATGGAACCGGCGTCGTCATGCGTGTAAGAGGCGGTGCTTACTTGACACCCACCAGTTTGACTTCAAACTGAACAGCGGCGTTTGGCGGGAGCATGTTACGTGGATCTGCACCGTAAGCGTCATATGGCAGGGTGATTTCCCACTTCGAACCAGCTGGCATATTCGTCAGGGCTTCGCGCATGGCTCTGATGTCAACAGCACTGACCTTGATTGCTTGGATTTGCTGTGACGGGTGCGGCTGCTGTGGACGTTGGCCCCATGGGAACGGGCCGTTTACTTCTAACTGCACGGTACTGGCCTGGGTTGGTTTGGGACCCTTGCCAGCTTCCATGACCTTGTATTGCACGCCATTAGGAAGCAATTTTACACCTGGGGCGCTCTTGTTTTTGGCCATGAACTGCTCACTTTTAGTCTTGTTCTCGGCGGCAGCTTTTTCGTACTCGGCTTTAGCCTGCTGTGCGCGGGCCTGTTCCCGTTTTTGGAATGCCTCAAGTGCTGGGCGTAACTGTTCAACAGTAACGGACGGTTGCTTCTTGTTGTAGCCGTCCTCCAGACCTTTGACCACGGAATTAATATCCAATTGTTCTCCACGCGCGGTTAACTCGTTTAAACCGCTGCCTTGTTGATAGCCCAAGTAGTAGCTTACTTTGCCCTTTTCGGACGTGGTGTCCTGGGCCAATGCATTGCCCGTCAGGGCCAGGGTCGCAACAGCGACTGCGATCAGACGCAACTTCATCAAAAATTCTCCAAATGATGGTGGCACAGGACGGATCTTCCGCCTGAGTGAGGCGCTAGAATAGCGGGCGATATTGCGTTCCGCCACTTGCGATGCTTAGCTTAAGACAGACAATGGTTGGTACAAGTTCCGGTTTTTGTTCACTCAGGATCGATTTCGGGTATTGCTGTGGTTAGGTAGGGTCTCTACCGCGAGCGGGTGAGATAAACGTAACGTCTTGCATTGCGATGTCTTCAAAACGCAAGACATGGTGATCATGGCCGCCTTGAACCTTAACGGTACGCTTGATAGTGTTCGGCGGCTTCGTTTTCAAGTGTTCCAAGTGGGGTCCAAACATCGCGGAGCAGGGATGTTCTTTTGATGTTTAAAGAACGTGAATGCAACGGCTCTGCCGACGTGTATTGTGCTTGATTGTTGCAGGGTATCCCTGCTCAAGCCGATGACCGCCTTGATGAACAGATGTATTTCGGGCGACGGGTTTCAGCGGTGATCGGCCATCGCGTGCGAGTGCCTGCGGTCAGGGCAGTCGTTATCAGGCTTGGATGGGTTACTGGTGTTGACGGCCCCTGGGCACTGACTGCGTTGTATGGGCATCGTGTTCTGTGGGGGCTGTATTGACTTGGCAAGTCAAACGATGCACCGCATGCCTTGGGCTTGGGCTTGGGCTTGGTCGACGTGATTTAAGAAAGCAGTTTAATGCTTACCAAGTTCAGCCTGTTGTTCGTTATTGAGAACATGATGTGGGAGCCCCCGGATATTCCCGGAGCATGACCCGGTATAGTTCGGCAATCTATTTGAGAGCGCAATGTCTACCGACCATCCTGCCATACTCTTATTGCGTTGCGTGCTCGACCAAGATCTGGACCGGGCCCTGACATTGGGGCTGATGGAGTATGAGCCTGCTTCCGGCGACACAACACTTGATCCAATGTATCCGGACTTGCCCACACAGCTGCTCGCCGCGCAAAGACGTTTACGTCAGGCGTGGGCGGCACGTGAACGCCATCGCGCGCGCGCCGTCCGGTTACAACGTATTGCTGCTGCACGTGAAACGCGTCGTGTTACTCCTACATCTGCGTCCTTCACGCGGACCTCCTCCGCACTACCGCCTTTGGCCGCGGAGATCCTGAACCGTGCCAAGGCCAAGGCCAAGGCTGCCGGACATCACGACATATGATGACTGGACCGACTGACAACCCTGTTGTTCGTCGTGGCAGCACAATGACCCCCGCCGAGATCCGGGAAGCATTTGTGCGGTTACAAGAGATCAATCCACATCCAACCACCGAACTGAAATACACCACCCCATTCGAACTGTTGATTGCCGTGATCCTGTCTGCACAAGCCACCGACGTGGGGGTGAACAAGGCGACGCGGCGGCTGTATCCGCTTGCCAACACGCCGCAGGCAATGCTCGACTTAGGCGAGGATGCCCTGAAGCGCTTTATCTCCACGATTGGCCTGTTTAACGCCAAGGCCAGGAACGTGATTGCTACTTGCCAGATCCTGGTCGAGAAGTACGGCGGTCAAGTTCCACAAGATCGTGCCATGCTGGAAGCATTACCCGGTGTCGGGCGTAAGACGGCCAATGTCGTGCTCAACACGGCCTTTGGCCAACCCACCATGGCGGTAGACACCCATATCTTCCGTGTCGCCAACCGCACTGGGTTGGCACTCGGCAAGAACGTGCGGGCCGTTGAGGACACACTGCTCAAGTGCATCCCGCAGGAGTTTCTGAAGGATGCACATCACTGGTTGATTCTGCACGGACGTTACGTTTGCAAGGCACGCAAACCGAACTGTCCACAGTGTGTGATTGCTGATCTATGTCGCTACAAGGACAAGACGCCAGCGGGTTAGGGAGTGCTATTCAAGTCGCTTTAAACCATTGGTATGCAGTGGATTAATGTGTCGATAGCTCGCCACTGGCAATGTTCGTAATGCTTTACGTTTAAAGACTGCAATTGGAGTGTATTGCGTGTTCTGAATACCGCTGCGGGCCACCGGGCAAGATAGACTTTACCTTGCTTGCAGGACTGGCAGCTGCGCGAATCCAAAGATGTATTGGCCTCGTACCAGCAGCAGTGACACTGTGTTTCCGTGTTTCTGGAGGCATTAACGAATACACATAGGGAAAAAACTTAGGGATGTTTATTCTCGTGGCTCGCCTTTAATTAAATCCGTTGGAGCGCTTTTGATTCGAGAATGCTTCAGTGAGGATGAGCGACCCAACGATGCCAATTGATAAGCCATTGGCGTCAGATTGCATGACTCCATGCTTCCTCATAGGCATGACGTCATGTCAATCCAGGCATAGATCTGGGTTATTACACCCCCGCAGTGCTTCTGCTTCTTGGTCACTTTGGGATGTTGGCAATACGCTGCCTCGGGTTTGGCTTTGGCTGCTCTGTTGTCCGCTCCCTATGTTGATGTGGCGCGTAAAAAATTGTCTAAGACCCAAGCCTCTTCAATCGCTGTGGCTTGCAGTAATTTTTACAGTTTCGTCAATGCTGCGTGTCTAAAGAACCATCCGGTACCACACATCGGTGCAATCACGGTGTTAGGTGAACTGTCTGATCGTGTTTGACAGCAACAGCGCGGATTGCTGGACACGGCGGATGCAAGTGCCACAAAACAGTATCCAGACGTTGCTTGGTGACTTCTAGTCCAGCGGGCTGGACGATGTTGCAGTGGAGGCGGGCGGCATCGCACTGATCCTACCGTCGATCTCACGTAGCGACGCAATCTAGACATCCAAGGATGTCTCCACGGTGATCACGGCGTTGCACCACACTGGAATCCTGGTGACATGCCACTGTGGTGCTGATATCGAATTGAACATGCAGGGTGGTTGGGCCTGCCCGATCCCGGGTTTACACCCGTACCGATGCCGACACCGTTGCACTTACACGGATGTGAGGGGCGTCACTACGTGAAGCAGATGCTCACGTTGACTCGTACTTGCAGCGATTGCCTCGCAGCCGAGGCTGCTTCCGTGTTGCGAATCAAAATGGCGCTAGCGAGTGTCGTCAACGCTGTCCAGGAAGCGCATTGATAAGGGCGATATTGCTGCAGCAATCTCTCTTACCCGATGACGTGATCCATCACCTCCTCATCGTGACTACCGCGGTGTTGCCAGCACCGTGGTTCCCAAGGTGGTAACAGCACTGCTGCGTGCTACGGCGTCTACGGTGCACGCATCGCCGATCAGTGGATGAAAGGCTGTCAACACCATCCCAGGCCATCCGTTATCAGAGCCAAGCAGATCAAAGACAATAAGCATGACATCGTGCTTCTCGTATCTGGAGCAAATACGGCGATAACCTTTGAGTGTGTGCAACAGACGCTCGACTTCATCACGGTGCTGTGCTTATTCCCAAGGCTCAATGCGCGTACGTAGCGGCGGCATGACAGGGATGCAGCTCAAGTCAAGCACTAGCCGGGTGGGCTTGGTGGCCTGCATAGAGGCATTCCATCAGTACGTGCAATGGACGATTCGGTGATTCGAACCGCTTGAGCCATTTGTCACCTGCGGCGCATCGAGTGTTTGTCCGGACGATAAATGGAATGTAGTGGCGTGCGTTTCTGTTGCGGGAAGGGGATGCTTGGTGTTCCACCCATCACGGGATGTGCCGAGATAGCCAGCGAACCGTTTTTTGAGGTGTACCAGTACCCTCCGGAGGGACCTTCACACTCATACTGTTCAGCGACACAGCCGGGCTCTCGAGCTGCACGCCCGGCTTCGCCCATCTGTTGATACGTGTGTAGATCGTCTGCCAGTGGCCAAACCAGTCAGTAAGCCTTCTGCACCGCTTGGGTAGGCAGATGGGTCACGTGCGGATACAGACTAGATCGCGTCTGGCATTGAGCCTATGCCAGAGACCATCCGCGACAGCTTATTGCATTCAGCAACGTTGATAGCGGTGCTGGAAGTCGAAGACCCGCCGCCGAATCAATAGGCGAGTTGTGACGTCAGTTGGGCGTCACCCAGCGTGCATGTGGATCACAATACTCTACCCAGCTGGAGCCGCAATGCAACGTACTTTCTGCTCATTCATGATCATTGCACCCGACGGAGATAGGGTGGCTTGGGTTTACGCCCACTACCGCCGAACGGGGGCTGCCCACGCCAGTAACGGATCAGTAACCAGCCAAACAGCATGCCGCCTAGATGTACGAAATGTGCCACGTTGGGTTGCGAACCGGTGATGCCCATCAGCAGTTCAATGACACCGAACAACACCACAAAGGTCCTTGCTTTCATGGGAATCGGCGGAAAAAGCAGCAAGATGCGCTGGTTCGGAAACAGCATCCCGTAGGCCATCAATAAACCGAACACGCCGCCGGAAGCACCAAGCACTGCTGCACCGCTGTCCAGCAGCCAACTGACCGATAGCTGGCATACACCAGCACCGGCGACACACACCAAGTAATAAGTCAAAAAACGCTTCTCACCCCAGGTTTGCTCCAGTGGGGCACCGAACATGAATATTGCGAGCATGTTGAAGAACAGGTGCTCGAAACCGCCATGCAGAAATCCGTAGGTCAGCAGCTGCCAAGGCATGAAGCTGGAACCTAGTGCAAATGCGTCGAAGCTATCACCGTCCAGCGGCCACAGCATCAGCGCTGCGAAGGTGTTTTTGCCCAACATCAGTTGCAATAGGAAAATGACGACGTTGGTGAGCAGTAGACCTTTGGTGACGGTAGGTAATCTCGCAAACATAGAAGGTTCCCCCCAGAAATTGCCGCCATCATAACTAGCCTGTTATGAAGCGCCCAACATCGTGGTATTTAAATTGCCAGCAGATGCTGGATAGCGGGTCAGGCGGTGCTTTCCCCGTTGTCTATTAACGTACTGTTCGTACCAGTCGGTTCCTTCCGTAGAGGTGGTGTTGCGCTTGTCGGAGCACGTTACACATAGAGGGTGCGTTTCAGTTTCTAGTTTTCTGGTAATGCATAGCGTCGCTGCCGTATTAGCTTGTGCAGATGTGCATACTTGGCAGGGACAGCAACCTGGCCTGCTATGGAATCGCCGTATAGCGGAGAAATGATGGCGTTGGTGAGCGGTAGGTCCTTGGTGACGATAGGTCAAAGTAACTTCGGAGCACGGGGTGGCGCGTACGCCTCTATATAGCGGGATGTTGCAACATGCTGTACACGGAACTGTATAACAAAAATATGCTCGGAATAGTGGTGCCGCTATGTTGCTGTATCGATACAGTGACGGTGTCGGTCGGTGTATCGGCACTACGTGTTTAACCGAAAGTGCTGCTTGGTCGCGATCTATGTAAACCTGATTGCCAAGTCAGGCTATTGTCTTGACCAAGTGTTGGTGGACCACGGCCTGTTAACACTGATGGTGCCGAAGCAATGCCCCTGCGGTAGTGAGCGTCTGGAGATCGCAGTGCAGGTCGAACACTGTTTTTTAGACATTCTGCTGAAGCAATGCGGTAACGTCAGTCCGACGCATCTACAGGTGCTCGACGCCATCCTGTACCTTGCTGAGTACGACTGTACATGGGGTGACTTGCCTAAGCGCTTTGACCACTGGCAGACGATCTATACAGGCATGAACCGATGGGTGAAGCCAGCCGTGCTGAATCAACCCTTCGAGCCACTCCAGCAAGCACAGGTCGTACAGATCGATAGCCAAACTATGTTGCTGGACAGTATGCGTGTGAAGGTTCCTCCGGAGAGTACTGGTACACCTCAAAAAACGGTTCGCTGGCTATCTCGGCACATCCCGTGGTGGGAGGAACACCAAGCACCACCCCTTCACCAAGGACGTGCGATCCATCGCATGTTCTGTTGTGTTGCGTGAGACATCCTTTTCCTCCTTAGTACAGCCGATGTTTCCATTCCAGCGTGTGGATTGCGTGCTGTTTGAATGAAAGCGAGCGACTCATCCTTGGCTGGCTTGGCATTTGTTTACCTAGCGATAGCGCACAGTAATATCGGCTATCTCTATGTCAATGCAGTGCGGGTATGCACTTAAGCTTGGGGTTTCTAACCATCTAACCATCTAACCATCTAACCATCGGTGCCAAGCGCTGTTTGAAAGTTGTATCCAATGTTCTGCATGACCTGGATGATAGTCTGCTTACAGACATCTGCATGGAACGCATCCGCTGGCGGGGCATCGGATGATCTCAATGATCAAAGAGAAGCCAGGTGGTATTGTCATTCAGTGTCTAGTCGTGGCGACCGTGCGTAACGGTGCCCAGTGCAGGTAGGTAAAGCTGCGCCACAGCCATTCACACGGACCGAAGCGAAAGCGTTGTAGCCACCACTGGCTCAATGCGACCTGAAAGATGAACAGCACAATTGCAAATGGGAGCTGCCACACCCGCGGCAAGCGCTCAAACAAGCCCAGACCATAACCATAAAAGATCAGGGTACAGACCACGGACTGTAGCAAGTAATTGCTCAACGCCATGCGCCCGGCTGGTGCGGCCCAAGTCAAAGCAAATGCGGCGCGTATCCCCCAAGCCAGGTAACCCAGGCACATCAACAAGTCAGCGATCACGCTCAACACATATGCACTGGATGCCTGCACGTCGATCCGGCTCGGATCCTGCCAAGAGGCTAGATGCACGCTGAGCAGCATTGCCGTTAATCCTAATGGCCAAGCACCCCAACGCAGCCAAGCGAACAAACGCGTATACCGTTCTGGTTGCAGAATCGCACCGCTGCGTACAAACCAAGTACCCAACACAAACATGCCTAATACATGCGTGCCGTTGATGATGAGTACTTCCAGGCGATTTTGTAAATCGTGTAAGCGCTGTGCGGTGGCCTGAGCATAGGTGCCAGCACCGTAGGCTTGGCGCTGTTCGTGTATGGCTTGTGCTGCTTCGGTGCCGATCTGCACCGAGGCTGTTTGCCATTCCCTGTTCATTGCGTTCTCGGGACTTGCCATGATCATGAAATGAAACAGGATGCACGCCGCCACCAGTACCGCAGGCACCAGATAGAGCAACACTCCGGTGAGCGGCAATGCTGAGGTGGGTAACGTGCGTGACATGAACAGCGGCAACGCCATGAGTGCGTACAGCACCAAGATGTCCCCGGACCAGATCAATACCGCGTGGATGAGTCCAATCGCCAACAATCCTAAGCTGCGTCGTAAGTAGAACGGCATGAATGCGTGACCGGCGTCCGTAGCGCGCTTGTTCATCACTGCAAACCCCATGCCGAACAGGAGTGAGAACAGCGTGTAGAACTTACCTTGGACCAGTACGTAGATTAGTGCGTCGCTGAAGCGGTCAGCTCCGGTCAACTGCGGATCGATACCGGTGATACCGACATCGATCGGTCCCACGAAACATTCGATGTTCATGAGCAAAATTCCCAGCAACGCACAGCCACGCAGTATGTCGAGTATGGCGATGCGTTCGTTCTGGGTCATGGGATGCAGCGGGGACATGGCAGCGGACATACACAATCCTGATGACGTGGCGCCTTGGGATGGAGCGCCAAGGCGGATAAGCTGCAGAAGGCTGTATACGCTAAGCGTCAGTGCTGGTGGCCACCGTTGCCGTGCACGTGGCCGTGCTCAATTTCTTCCTGAGTCGCCTCGCGCACCCCAATGATCTCCACGTCGAAGTGCAGATCCTTGCCGGCCATCGGGTGATTCAAATCGACATCGACTACGGTCATTCCAACTTTCTGCACAGTGACCGCTTGTGCGCCGGTGTTGGTTTGCAACACAACCTGCATGCCTGAGACGACACGGGTATTTCCAAATTTCTTCTTCGGTATCCTTTGGATCAGCCCTTCGCGATGCTCGCCGTAGGCATCGGCGGCCTTGACGTCAACGCTGAAACTGTCCCCAGCGTGTTTGTCCAGCATCGCGTTCTCCAATCCCGGAATGATGTTGCCGTGACCAATGAGGATTGCTAACGGCTCGCGTTCCTTGGAGCTTTCGATCGGCGCTTGACCGACCTCGGAAACAGTGTAGTGAAAGCGGACAACGCGGTCTTTTTCGATCTTCATGTCTAAACTCGTTGACGGGACTGTACGGTGGCAGCCATGTTAGGGATGGCTTGTCCACGGCGGTGTGCACCTTGATGATGGTGGACACTCGAATACGTGCGATTATCCTGGCTCCATGTGTAACAAGCCAGTTCTCACCGTTTCGTGGAAGCGGGCCATCGGTTCGATCGTCCTGACCTTCTCAGCCATGCTGGTGGGTTGCAGTCGCGTGCCGGTCAAAACTGAGCGTCAACCCGCTCCAGTCAAAGTATGGCCCCTCACAATCCCAGCTAATCCGGATGCAGCCAATGAAGTCGTGATGCGCGCCTTAAGCTTGGTGGGTACTCCGTACCGCTTTGGTGGCAACACCCCGGAGGGTGGATTCGATTGCAGCGGTTTAGTCAGCTACGTATACCGAGATGTGCTCGACCTGCGGTTACCACGGACTTCCTACGAACTGGCGGCAGTACAGGGCCCCAAGATCGATACTGAACAACTGGCCACTGGTGATTTGGTGTTCTTTGGGAGTGGTCGCAGTGTCACTCACGTTGGCATCTATCTCAGTGAAGGCCGCTTCGTACATGCGCCTAGCAGTGGTGGCACCGTGCGTTTGGATCGCCTTGATACCCCTTACTGGAGGGATCGTTACACCGGTGCGAAACGTGTTTTGCACTGAATTGTAACAATCATCACCCCGCATAAAACGAAAATTTAACTTTTTTTAAACCTTATACAGCCTGGACCGGGGCATTATGCTCCCTTACTTTCGAACAGTGTGATGCTCGCGTGAAGATCAAAGACGAACAGTTTAAATCTAACCCCGCTGTCCATCCATTTCAGAAACCGTTTTATCTGTTGTGTTCTACAACGCTGCTAATGGGCGCTGTACCGGCCTTGGCTCAGGACTTGGCTCAGGACATCGTGCAACTCCCCGTTGCTGCTGCTGCCGTGCATGTCACTCCTGATGTTACTGAGACTTCCTCTCCTGCGGTTGTCTCTCCTGCGGCTGTTCCGCCGCGTAACCGCGCTGATGCGGCTGCCACTGTTGCCTTGGCCGCACTGCTGCCGCATCTGGCCAACAACGATACGATTCCGTTGATGGATCGTTCTGCAATGTTCGCTGGTGACCTCAATCGAGCGTTAACCGGTTACGACGTATCCCAGAGCACCCTCGCTGCGGCCGAGAAAGCAGTCACCGACAAAAAGACCCAAGTCGTCCTTAGACATGCGATGCACTTGCTTGGTACGCCTTACCGCTGGGGTGGCACTAGTCTTCGCGGCTTTGATTGCAGTGGCTTGGTCAATTATGTGTTCCGTACTGCACTTGGGATCGAGTTGCCACGTGTCTCGCGGGATATGGCGCGTCACTCTGGTGGTGAGCTGATTAAGGATCGTAAAGAGGTCCGTACCGGTGACTTAGTGTTCTTTGGTAAGGCGGGTCGTATTACCCATGTAGGGATTGTTTTGGATAACGGATTATTTCTGCATGCTCCAAGAACGGGTAAGGATGTTCGTATGGATTCATTTGCAAGCGGTTACTGGAGTCATAAATTCATCCAGGCGCGTCGCGTGCTTTGAATGATTCAGCGACATGAGATTTCGTCCGATTGAGGGAGAGTGAGCATCTTGAATGCACTTTTTCTCTATAAGTGAATGAGGGCAAGCCTCTGCCATGCTCGCTGGAGCTTTCATCTCTTGATGTGGTGAATCTGCCAGCGAGTATGCATGGATCATGATGTCGATGAATTAAGGTATTCCCGTTCGAGTGGACAATGGCGTTACTGGTCCGTCGTCTGGTCCATCTCAAAGAAGAGGTATGCACGTCTGTTGAGCAGGGCATGCGCCACGGGGCTGGGCAACACGTGTACTTGGGCGTCAATACACCGTCGGTCTGTCTCCAGACAATAGCGTTCCGACGGGTGGCATCTCAGCCCATGCCGGACCACCATGCGATCAATGAGTCCCCGTGTTGTATGCACTGCCCCGGTGCAGCGGAGCCTCACTGACCACCATCCTCCCGTCATGCAACTTACTTTGCCGGAGTTAATCAGGATTTCTTGATCCCAACCTTACTGGAAGCAGCCTCGTACACCGCTGTATCCAGCAATCCCGTTTCTTTTGCCACCAGTACCGGCACCAACATCTGTCCGGTGACGTTGGTCATCGTGCGCATCATGTCTAACACACGGTCGATGGCATACAGATAACCGATGACCTCCAGCGGCAAATGAGCCGCACTCAGCACGACTGTCGCCATCACCACCGCCGTACCCGGCACACCGGCCGTACCAAAACTGCCGAGCACCGACGCAATAAGAATCACAAAGTATTGATTCGAGGTCAGTGATACACCGGTGTACTGAGCGATGAAGACTGCACATAACGCTGGAAAGATCGCGCCGCAACCGTCCATCTTGATGCTGGCACCGAGCGGCACAGCAAATGCGGCGTAGTCCTTGTTCACCCCCAAATGATGGGTGATCGCGCGTAATGCCACTGGCATGGCAGCAAAACTGGAAGAACTGACGAAAGCGACCTGCATCCCTGACGCTACACCTTTGAAAAACTTCAATGGATGCAGACCATGTGCCAGCAGAAGCGCGCTGTATACCACCACGATGTGGAGGGCACAGGCCAAGTAAAGTGCCAACACGAAGTGGCCAAACGGCAGCAGCTTCTGGAAACCATAGCTGCCGACTAAAGCGGCGATTAATCCAAAGGTGCCCAGCGGCGTTACTTCGAGCACAAAGCGGGTGACCTGGATCATGATCTCACTCATCTGCCCGATCAGCTTGCGTATCTCGGTCACACGTTCGCCAAGCTTGACGATGGCCAAGCCCAGCAACCCAGCGAAAAAGATCACCGGCAGAATCGAGCCACGTCCAGCCGCCAAAGTCTTTTCGCCGACGTTATTGGTTCGGGTGCCGATACCGGTCAATGCATAAAACGGGTTGGATGGCACCACATCCAGCAATACCTGTACCGGACTCGGCACATCTGGCGGTGCCCACGTTGCCTCCACACTCACATCTAAGTGACCAGCACCGGGTTTCAATACTGTGCCCACACCCAGCCCCACACAGACGGCTAATGCGGCGGTGACAATAAACCACAGGAAGGTGCGTCCGCCCAACACGGCGACCGACTGCTGCCCGTGCAGCGCCGAGATCGCGTTGATCACTGCGAAGAACACCAGCGGTACCGCGATCATCTTGATCAAGGAGACATACAGCGTGCCGAACGGCCCAAACCAAGTCTTGGCAGCTGGTCCCATCACCCAACCGACCAGTGCACCGAGCACAAACCCCCCGACCACACGCTGCCAGAACGGAATACGTAACCAAGCCGAAATCAACTTCATAAAGATCATCCAAAATGGGGAGCAGACAATAGCCCTTGTGCTATTCACATATGAAACCATGGCTGAAACAGTGTCATCCATGTGATTTGATTCACGGCACATAATCTCATTCATTCTCTATTTCACGCGCCTTCGATCACCCCATGTTCCGACCTTTTGCTCCTTGCCTCGTTCTTTCTGCACTACCGTTTACCGCTGCTGTTTCCTTTGCATCGTTTGCGGCTCCCGGTGCAGCACCCACTCCGATGACAGTGCCCCGTGTTGCCCATCCTGACGGTGAGACCCCGCCATGGTGGTACCGGAGCGGCGCAGCGCGGGCTGCGGCTAACGGTGCAATGGCTGGCAAAGCCAGGAACGTCATCTTATTCCTTGGCGACGGCATGAGTTTCACCACAGTCGCCGCTGCACCCATCCTGGAAGGCCAGCGCAACGGCGCCAGTGGCGAAGAGAACGTATTGTCTTGGGGGAACTTCCCTGCGACCGCACTGAGCAAGACCTACAACACCGATGCGCAGACCGCAGACTCAGCAGGCGCGATGACCACGATTACTTCTGGAGTGAAAACCCACATGGGGAATGGGGGCGATCGGCGTCAGTGCCGGCCAACGTAACGACTGTGCCGGTAGCCTCGGCAAAGATCTGCTTAGCTGGTTAGCACCGGCTGACAGCGCCGGTATGGCGACCGGCATCGTCACGATCATCCGTATCACCCACGCCACTCCGGCAGCGCTCTACGCACACCCCCCGGAACGCAACTGGGAGAGCGATGCCGACCTGCCTGAAGCAGCCAAGGTTGAAGATTGCCGCTCGAACACGACCGCGACCGTCATCCCAATGGCGAGCCTAGTCTGGCCGAGATGACGCGTGTGGCGATCCAGTCATTGTCCCGCGCATTGTCCCGCGATCCGCATGGTTTTGTGCTGATGGTTGAGGGCGGCCGCATCGATCACGCACATCATGCCGGTAACGCATTCAGAGCACTGGACGAGACCATCGCATTGTCAGATGCGGTACGTGAGGCGGTGCAGCCGGCGCCTGAAGACACCTTAATTGTGATCACGGCTGACCATTCCCATACCCTCCACTTTGTTGGCTACCCGGTACGCGGCAACCCAATATTGGGGAAGGTGCGTGGTACCAGTGGCGAGGCAGGAAACCGCACTCAGTACGCCCGTGACTTAAATGCCTTGCCCTATACCACACTGACCTACGCCAATGGTCCTGGTCACACCGCCGCTAGCAATCTCCAGCCCGCCGGAGCCAAGCACTTGGGTCATGAACCGCGTACTGATGCGTTGCTGCATGGCCGCCCGGATCTAACCAATATCGATACCGAGTCGCCGCATTATCTACAAGAAGTGCTGGTGCCATTGCCATTGCAGTCTGAGAGCCACAGCGGCGAAGACGTAGGCATCTGGGCCACTGGCCCGGGCAGTGCGGCGTTCCGCGGCGTGCTCGAACAACACGTGATCTACCATCTCATCGTCCAAGCGACACCGGCGCTACGCCAGCGCCGGTGTGCGGCAGGCACCTGCAACACAGATGGCGTGCCAGTTGAGTTGCCAAAGGTGGCCAATTTCGAACGCAAGGACCGGACCGTGCCGTGAACCTCTCCCACAATGCCGCAGCGATAAACACCACGCTCAGTCTGGGCAGCGCTTTAGCCACAACACATCATCGCTAAGACAGCACCCCGTCGGTGTGGCCAGCGCGGCGCTGCAATGGCCCACGTTGTCAGCACCAATACATCTGGCATGACAGTCCAGATGTATGTTCGGTCATGGCTCCGATCAATGTCTTTCGTTGATACACGCCAAACAGATCGATGTATGGATCGGTAATTTGCACTGGAGGAGTGATCTGGTATTCGTTTCTGGCCTTATACATCCTTGTCCCTGTGCTTAGATGCTGGAATGCACCGGAGGGGACGTCCCTACTCAGAATCGCTGGCGGTGATTCGCGCTAGCAGTGATACTGCGTCCCCGTTCCACCCGCCTGCATCGACCGTGTCTGTTGCCTTTCCCTGCGTTCCAGATACCGGCGTTCCTGTGCTGGTCGGTTTTAGCGGTGGACTGGATTCAACCGTGCTACTGCATTGGTTAGCCAATGCACCGGCACAGCATCTCCACGGCCTGGAGGCGATCCACGTACATCATGGGCTGCATGAGCATGCGGATGCCTGGAGCGCACATTGCGCCGCGTTTTGCGCACCACGGGACATCCCCCTGCACGTGGTGCGTGTGCAGGTATGCCACAACAGCGGGCGTGGTTTGGAGGCCGCGGCACGCGCGGCACGACGCGCAGCGTTCGCCCAGCTCTTGCAGCAGGGCCAGTACTTAGCGTTGGCGCATCATCGCGATGACCAAGCTGAGACCTGGTTGCTACGCGCCTTACGTGGCTCCGGCGATGGACTGGCGGCGATGCGTCCATTGACCCCATTTGCCGCGGGGCAACTCTGGCGCCCGCTGCTGGCCCTATCTCGGGCGCAGTTATTGGACTATGCACGGCAGCATGCTCTGGATTGGATTGAAGATCCGAGTAATGCCGATCCGCGCCACGACCGCAATTTCCTGCGTCTGCACGTGTTGCCCTTGCTGCATCAGCGTTGGCCGCAGGCGGCCGCGGTATTGGCACGCAATGCGGCCCTGGCGGCGGCGAACGGCGACCTGCTTGATGCCGAGGATGCGGTATTGCTGCCTGACCTGCTGGACCCTGACGGCGCATTGGACATCATCGGCCTGTACGTCCAGCCACCCGCACGGCGCGCACGGCTGCTGCGCGCCTGGTGCGCGCGCGCTGGCGTACCGCCGCTCCCCGAGCGAGGTGTGCAGATGATCGAGCGTGATCTGCTGCCCGCCGGACACGATTCCGCCGCGTGCTTCGTCTGGTGTCGTACCGAGATCCGGCGCTGGCGTCTGCGCTTGTATCTGCATCGTCCACAACCGGCATGGCCGCCTGGCTGGCAGACTGTTTGGAGCGGCACCGCACCGCTGATCCTGCCCGATGGCGGCCAACTCCGATTGGAGAGCCCCCATCAGACTGTAGTGCCCGGTTTCGCACGCCCCCTGTGCGTGCGTGCCCGCCGTGGCGGTGAACGCCTGGTGTTGCCTGGACGCACCCACTCGCATCTGCTCAAACATCTATTGCAAGCGGCTGGTATCCCCCCCTGGCGGCGCGCATCAATGCCGCTGCTGTGCGAAGGCGAACAGATTCTCGCTGCCGGTGATCGCCTGTTGGCCGCACCACTGCTCACCTGGTTGCACACTCACGGCTTGAAGCTGCGTTGGGAATCCAACAACAACACGTTGATTTGACCAGCCCCGTCACACCCCGCACACTTTCGCAATGCCAAAACATTCCCCGACAGACACGGCGCCGGTGGCCCGCTTCGAACAGTCGCTTCAGGAATTGGAGCAACTGGTACAGAAGATGGAGACGGGCGAACTCAGCTTGGAACAGTCCCTTGGCGCTTACGAACGCGGCATTGGCCTGTATCGTGAATGCCAGCAGGCGCTGGAACAGGCAGAATTGCGGGTGCGGCTGTTGAGCGATCCAATGCACCCGGATGACGGCGAGCCGTTCGATCCCGGCGTAGTGGGTGTATCGCCGTGAGCCAAGCGCTGTTCACGCACTGGCGCGAACGCACCGATAGCTACTTGGAACGATGTTTGCCCGCCCCGACACAGGCACCACAGCGGCTGCACGCCGCGATGCGGCACACAGTGCTCGGCGGTGGTAAACGTATGCGTCCCTTGCTGGTCTACGCTGCCGGGTCCCTGTTTCATGTCGATGCATCCGTACTCGACGTACCGGCGGCGGCGGTAGAACTGATCCATGCGTATTCGCTGGTGCATGACGATCTCCCCGCGATGGATGACGACCTGTTACGCCGGGGGCGTCCCACCGTACATATCGCTTTTGACGAAGCCACGGCCATCCTCACTGGCGACGCGCTGCAGACCCTTGCGTTTGAATGGCTGGCGGATGCGCCAGCCGACGCTGCGCTCCGTATCGCCTGGCTACAGACATTGACCCACGCGGCAGGAAGTGCGGGGATGTGTGGTGGTCAGGCACTGGATATTGACGCTACCGGTCAATGGCAATCGCTCCAAGCGCTGGAAGCCATACATGCCTTGAAAACAGGTGCATTGATGCGTGCCGCAGTAAGAATGGGCGCACTGGCCGGGAACGCTTCAGCGCAGGATCTACACGCCCTGGACACCTTTGCGGCCACGCTTGGATTAGCATTCCAAGTACGTGATGACATCTTGGATATCGAATCCAGTTCCGAACAACTCGGTAAGACGGCCGGCAAAGATGCCGTACAGGAAAAATCTACCTTCCCCGCCTTGCTCAGCGTAGAGGGGGCTAAGTCTTATCTGGTGCAATTGGCCGAACGCCTCTACGCCCAATTGCACCCTTACGGTGAACCTGCTGCGCCGCTGGCGGCGCTGGCGCGCGTGGCTGTAGAACGCGCTCACTGAGGCGTGGTCTTGGATTTTCGTTAATTCGGTCTGATCAATCTTGGATCGCTATCTCACGGCCATCCTGCTGTTCAACCGTGTTGCCTTACGGACCTGCACCGCGGCCAGCAGGCACGGCAGACAATGCAATGTGATACAAGTGGCTAAATCAATGGATCAGGAATATGGGATCAGGATGTCGGTCACCCTAATGGAATCCAAGGACACCCAGCCGCTTAACCTGGACAACGGTCACCTCATTGATACCCGTGGCAGCGACACTCGCACCAGCCTAGCCGGCGATCTGGCAATGAAGCCTCACCTCCTGATACCGCGAGTACAACGGCGCCCCATCGTGCAGCCGCATCGAAGCATTGCCTTGATGAGTGACCATGTAAAAAGGAGTCCGTCTATATTTTTTTATTTGCATGAGATGCAGCGTATTTTGTTGCGTGTCTTTGATGGTGAACGCTGCATCATGGAGGAGTATCTTGAAGATCAAATTCAATGAATTAAAAGAATTCATTGCTGATCATGGCCGCTATATTCTTGCGGTGTTTTTCTTTGTCCCGATGATCATTAGTCAATGTGCGATATGGATCGGTGTAACGGATATTGGTTTTGTTTCGCCATGGGAAACGTCGTATCGAGAGGCATTTGGCGGGGCCGAGGGGTATTCGTTCACTGTGGTGATGTATTGGGTGATGTCGCCTCTTGTGTTTTTATGGATACATTCAAAAGCGAATGATCAAGGCATGTCCTTGAAAAAAGCGATCATTGTCATCCCTGCAATATGGTTGTTGTCAATTGCTTGTGGGATCATTGTTTATGATGTAGGGCCTGCTTCTACCCTTCAACATCCATCCACACGGTTATTAGGGATTTTAATATTTGGGAAGTGGCATCTTGGTTTTTGTATATTATATGGGGGAATTTTTTATACTTTTTGTTTCACGATTTATATAGCATCATATTTAACGTTTCGTTTAATTTCAAATAGACTTAAAAAGGAGTGATAGTATTATGCGTAATAATGCGACAGGGACATCAACATCCAATCAGAGTGATGACAGCAATTTCGATGATGTGCGCTCAGCATATGCCACTGGGGTCTTCGCCTTTGGGCAAGAATACAACAAACAGTATTCCATACTAATTCGGAATACGGACCAGCAAGCAGCCCACATTCAATTAATTGAATAATTGACGTCTGCAGTCGATATTCAACATGATGTAAAATGCGATATCTGTAAAAGAGAGATGACTGTCATGCGTATGACGAAACTGAGAGCTTCATTAATCCTCTTTGCACTATTAGTTGCTCTTCCAGCCTTACTTCTCGCCCCTTTTTTAATCTACTCAAAATTGAAGGGGGATGAATATTATCTGAGTATCTCAAATAGAACGAATGATTCCATTTATGTAAAGGATGTGCTAGTAGATAATCAGTCAGTGGGATTGAAAGAATTTATTGTTGCCCCCACGAAAATCTATTGGCACCCTAATCATGGTTTATTTAAATCAAGAAAAGTGAATAAAGTAACTTTAAAGATAATTGAGGAGAATGGAAATGTAGCCTCTGTTAGCTGCCATCTTAAAATGCCTTATGATGGAATAAAGACATGTCTTTTGAAGTTCTCCTACAAGGGAGTATCAAAAGATGCTAGTTGCGGGTGTGATAACCTTGATGAGACGGACTATGACTAAATATTATATGCGTAAAAATGCTTCTTGGAGCTTGAGGGATAAAATTGATGGTCGTGTTCCTGGTGATGTAATCTATGAATCAACCTGGTCATATCTTCCTGGGCGTGAGGATGGTCCTGCGGATGCATACAGACATCTTTTACTTTCGGCGGAGTTAACCCGTATTTATGGTGATTCTTATGCTCGTGCATTACTAAATTTTCATGAGTGGGATGGAAACAGACTAGGACAGTCGTCTGCATCTTATAGGATGGACCAACATAATAATGAGTTGGGAATTGCGATTGGCAAAAGACTGGGTAATGATCCCAATGCCAACCACCTGCCATGAGGCCTCAGCCGCTTTTACCACGATGACAACAGCGCTCCATCGTGCAGCTACAGCAAATCATTGCTTTGATGAGGGACTATTTAAACTTGAAGAAGTTCGCTGATATTTTTAATTGCATAACATCAAGTGTATTCTGTGAACGTCTTTGATGGTGAACGCTGCATCATGGAGGAGTATCTTGAAGATCAAATTCAATGAATTAAAAGAATTCATTGCTGATCATGGCCGCTATATTCTTGCGGTGTTTTTCTTCGTCCCGATGATCATCAGTCAATGTGCGATATTGATGGGTGCGACGGATATTGGTTTTGTTTCGGGTTGGGAAACCTCTTATCGAGAGGCATTCGGCGGGGCCGAGGGGTATTCGCTCACTGTGGTGATGTATTGGGTGATGTCGCCTCTTGCGTTTTTATGGGTACATTCAAAAGTGAATTATCAAGGCATGTCCTTGAAAAAAGCAATCATTATGATTCCTGCGATATGGTTGTTGTCAATTTTTTTTGGAGTATTCCTTTTTAAAGGAGTGTTTGTTACCCCTCTTGACGGAACGCATGTTTCTTTTATTGGAAGAAGATTTGCAGGTGGACAATTTTTTTCATTAGGGAGGTGGCATTTTGGTTTCTGTATGATATATGCGAGTTTTGTTTGGGTTTCTGCTTTAATTTGGTATGGGACATTATATTTGAGTTTGCGTTTAATTTTGAATAGACTTTAATGGAGTATTATCGTAATGCGTGATAATGCGACAGGGACATCAACATCCAATCAGAGTGATGACAGCAATTTCGATGATGTGCGCTCAGCATATACCACTGGGGTCTTCGCCTTTGGGCAAGAATACAACAAACAGTATTCCATACTAATTCGGAATACGGACCAGCAAGCAGCCCACATTCAATTAATTGAATAATTGATGTCCGCAGTCGATATTCAACATGATGTAAAATGCGATATCTGTAAAAGAGAGATGACTGTCATGCGTATGACGAAACTGAGAGCTTCATTAATCCTCTTTGCATTATTGGTTGCTCTTCCAGCATTACTTCTCGCCCCATTTTTGATCTACTCAAAATTGAAGGGGGATGAATATCATCTTAGCATTGAAAATAGAACGAATGATTCTATTCATGTGAAGGATGTGCTGGTGGATAATCAGTCAGTGGAATTGAAAGAGTTTATTGTCCCCCCTCTTAAAATTAATTGGATATTTGAGCATGGTGTATTTACATCAAGAAAAGTGAATAAAGTAACTTTAAAAATAATTGAGGAGAATGGAAATGTAGCCTCTGTTAGCTGCCATCTTAAAATGCCTGATGAAGAAATAAAGAGATGTCTTTTGATATTCGGTTATAAAGGTATTTCAAAAGATGCTAGTTGCGGGTGTGATAACCTTGATGAGACGGACTATGACTAAATACTATATGCGTAAAAATGCTTCTTGGAGCTTGAGTAACATTTTCACGGGTAAAGTTGCTAATGCTGCAATCAATGAATCAATACACTCAAAGCTTCCTGGGCGTGAGGATGGTCCTACGGATGCATACAGACATCTTTTACTTTCGGTGCAGTTAACCCGTATTCGGGGTGAGCGTTACGCTCGTGCAGCACTGAATTTTCACGAGTGGCGTGGGAACAAACAAGGACAGTCGCTTGCATCTGAGCAGATGAACCGGACTAACAATGAATTTATGGAGTGAGATTGGTAAAAGATTGCTTAATGATCCCAATGCCAACCACCTGCAATAAGGCTTCAGCCGCTTCTACCGCGATGACAACGGCACCCCATCGTGCAGCTACAGCAAATCATTGCTTTGATGAGGGACTATTTAAACTTGAAGGAGTTTACTGATATTTTTATTTACATGGCATCAAGTGTATTCTGTTGCCCATCTTTGATGGAGCAGGCTGCATCTGGGAGAGTGTCTTGAAAATCAAATTCAATGAATTCAAAGAATTTATTGCGGATCATAGCCTTTATATTCTTGTGGTGTTTTTCTTCGTCCCGATGATCATCAGTAAATGTGCGATATTGATGGGTGCGACGGATATTGGTTTTGTTTCGGGCTGGGAAACCTCTTATCGAGAGGCATTTGGCGGGGCCGAGGGGTATTCGTTCACTGTGGTGATGTATTGGGTGATGTCGCCTCTTTTATTTTTGTTAATTCATTCACGATGGACCTACCAAAGCATGCCTTTGAAAAAAGCGATCATGATGGTTCCTGTAGCATGGTTGATATCAATTCTTTTAGGGGTGATCGTTTTCAAAGGAGTGTCTGTTGCTCCTCGAGCGTCTGTTTCTTACTTGTCAACTAGATTTGACGTTGTGGATTTTCTTTTCTTAGGGAGGTGGCATTTTGGCTTCTGTATGATATATGCGTTTATTGTTTTGATGTGTGTTGCACTTTGGTATTACATATTATATTTAAGTTTGTGTTTAATTCTGAATAGACTTTAATGGAGCAATATCGTAATGAGTAATAATGTTGAAAGGAAATCAAAATCCAACCAAATCGATTCCAGGATTTCTGATCAATTGGGTGAAGCGGTGAGAACTGGGACCTTCACCTTTATGCAGGAATATGAAAAACATTAAATTTTTAATGGAGGTTCTATGATGTTTTTTCGACTCTTAAGAAAAAGTGTTTTTTTATTTATTCTTGCCTCAGGAGTCATTGGGCTTTCAGGATGTGGCGGGACTTCGGTAGAAGGTTCAGATGAAATATTCAGTGCAATTGATGATGTTTTTGTTGAGAGTGGGATGTGCTCCAGCAAGATAGATTGTAATAAGAAACAACTTGTATTTTGGGATGGAAATGAGAAGATATTTTATATTAATTTTTATTTTGGCTCAAAGAAGATTGATCCATCGTTGATCGAAAAGGCAATTTCAAGAAAAAAAGAAGAGATTGGTATGCGTACAAAAGTGAGGATATCGTTTTACAATAAAACTAAAGCTGAGCTATTGGAAAATGGCGTGATATATAACATGATTTTTGTATCTCCATATTACCGTAAGGAGTTGTAATGAGTAATAATATATCTGTTCAGGTCAGACATGACATTGGCGGCGTAGATGGCATCCCACATACTTTTATTGTGATTACCTTGCCCGATGGGACTGAACGTGAGTATGGATATGGACCAGCCAAACCAGGAAATCTACGTGGACCTGGGACGGTGTTTGAAACTGGATCAAACACGGGAAAAAAACCACATGAGTATCAATGAAGTAGTTTGAAGTATAGTATTAGTGTGGATCAGTATAATGCGTTAATGAGATTTATCGAAGCCACTCGTCGAGGTCAAAATTATTTTGTTCTTGGTTTTGGGGGTAGAGGTACTTATAATTGTACTACTTGGCAAGCCGCAGCGTTTATTTCTGCTGGTATCATATTACCTTCTACTGCAGCTTTACAGTGGAATCCATACAGTCAATATCTTCTGAATAATATAGAAAAGATCCCTTTTATATTTAATGATTGGTCTATATCTGAGTTATCGCATAGGGCGTATGAATCTTTCCATGAGGCAAGAAACTTCACCCCCCGCATCGACCCGCTGGTGCTGGACCTGGACGGCGACGGCATCGAAACCGTGGCGGCGGGTAAGCACATCCTGTTCGATCACGACGGCGACGGTGTCAAACATGCTAGCGGCTGGGTGAAACCCGATGACGGCTTTCTGGTGCTGGACCGCAACGGCAACGGACGCATTGATGATGGCAGCGAACTGTTCGGCGCCGATACGGTGCTGAGCAACGGCCAGAAGGCTACCTCCGGCTTTGAGGCGCTGCGCGATCTGGACACCAATGGCGATGGTGTCTTTGATGCTGCCGACACTCGCTTTGCAGATGTGCGCGTGTGGCGCGATCTCAACCAGGATGGCCGCTCCCAAGACAACGAGCTGTTCACCCTCTCCAGCCTGGGGATTGCCTCGATTACCTTGACCCCCACCGACACCCAGGATCTGGACCTGGGCAACGGCAACCTCATCGACAACCGCGGCACCTACACCCGCACCGATGGCACCACCGGCCTGGTCGGCGACCTGCAATTAGGCCTCAACCACTTCTACCGTGATTACAGCGGTGCCCATGACCAGGTGATCGTGACGGACGCGGCGGCGGTGTTGCCGTACTTGACAGGCAGCGGTGCGGTGCGCGATTTGCAAGAGGCCGCCAGCCTGTCACCCGCCTTATTGACCGCCCTTCAGGCCCTGGTGTCCGGGTCTACCCAGGGCACCCTGCGTGCCGCGCTGGATCCGGTCATGGCCTTGTGGGCCGATACCTCGGCCATGCCCAGCACCGAGCAACGCCTGGAAACCTCCGGGGAGGTGCCCCGCACCGTGTATTACCACGGCGCCGTGCCTGCGTCCGTCACTGCCCAGGGGCAGCAGGCCGTGCTGGCCTGGACCCAGCAGCAGCACGCCCGGCTTGGGCCGATCATCGCCATGTTGGAGAAGTTCAACGGCTCCAGCCTGGTCAGCGATCAAAACGGCCAGATATCCACGGGTGGGCAGTTCTTCACTTGGAACCGCGTGGTGCATCCCGACGGACACCGCGAAGAGGTAATGCGCATTTTGCTGCAGCCGGAGCAGATCGACGATTTGATGAAAGCCTATGACAGCCTGAAAGAATCCGCCTATGCCCGCCTGATCCTCGGCCCCCGGATCAGCGATTACCTGTCGGGGATCATCGCGACAGAGAACAACGGCGCCCTGGGATGGGATGCTTCTGGGTTGCAGGCCAAGTTGGATCACACCTGGCAGCACAACAAAGCCCAGGCCCTTCAAGATGTCATGGACCTGTACCGCTACGGCAGCGACGCCGTGGCTGGCAGCGGCTGGGATCCGTTGGATGCCTTACGTGACATGATCGACCGGACCGCGGCGACCGCCGATGGGATGCAGGCCCTGGCGGATGCTTGGATTTCCTTAGTTTCTGGAGAGGCCGAAGGCAGCGCGGCAGCGGACATGATGTTTGGTGATGCAGGCGCCAATATCCTGCGGGGCGGCGCTGGTGACGATGTGCTGTTCGGTGGCGCCGGAGACGACACACTGTATGGGGGAGATGGCAACGACATTCTCCGCGGCGATGCGGGCAATGACACCCTTTACGGAGGAGAAGGAAACGATCTGCTGCTAGGCGGCGATGGCGATGACGTGCTGGATGGTGGTGGCGGCAGCAACCGCCTGGAAGGCGGCGCCGGCAACGATGTGCTGAAAGTGGCCTGGTATGCCAATAACAACGTGCTGATCGGCGGTACGGGTGACGACATTCTGTACGGCAGTAGTAATGCTGACACGTATTTGTTCGAGAAAGGAGACGGCCACGACACCATCGTGGAGCGGGGCGGTTCCGACAAGCTCGTGTTTGGTGAGGGGATTGCTGCCAGCGATGTGCGGATACGGCGTGAAGGTCAAGACGTGGTGCTGGATTTGGGCAATGGCCACGACAGCATCCGCTTGAAGGACTGGCTGACGTCTAACGGTAACCGTAACCGCAGTGCTGACATTGAGCAGATTATTTTTGCTGATGGCACGATCTGGACTGGAGATACCCTGAGCAGCCTGGACTGGCTGACGGTGGGCACTTCTGGCAATGACACGCTGCAGGGCTGGGAAGGAAACGATCTGATGCTAGGGGGCGATGGCGATGACGTGCTGGATGGCGGTGGCGGCAGCAACCGCTTGGAAGGCGGCGCCGGCAACGATGTGCTGAAGGTGGCCTGGTATGCCAATAACAACGTGCTGATCGGCGGTACGGGTGACGACATTCTGTACGGCAGTAGTAATGCTGACACGTATTTGTTCGAGAAAGGAGACGGCCACGACACCATCGTGGAGCGGGGCGGTTCCGACAAGCTCGTGTTTGGTGAGGGGCTGCATCGTGAAGAGGCCCTGTTTAGGAGGTCAGGAGACGATCTTTCCATCCTCTTCAATAACGGTGACGACCGGGTGACCGTGGCGGACTGGTTCCGTGGATCGGCTCATCAGGTGGAATCTTTCGCGTTCCAGGATGGGACGGTGCTGTCCAGTGAGGTGGAGCGTTTGATTGCTGCGATGGCGATGACGCCTGCGGTGACGACGACACAGGCGACCGTGCGTGACATCAATGCGCATCACTTGCTGGCGGCGAGTTCGATTGTCTGAGGGTGTGTTGTGTACTGGGAGGCCCCGCAGATGCGGGGCCTTTTGGTATGGCTTCTAGGAGGTGTGCTTTGAAACATGAGTAGTGGGGGGTTTGTTCATAAAATGGTGTTTTTGTGAAAGAGGCGGGCCTATTCATTCAGCCGTACTGGTGAATCGTGATCTGGATCGATCGAAACGAGCAGTACCTGTGGGTGTAGTGCTTCCGGAAGTGGCTCATGCTGTTGCTGCGCCTGCGCCAGTGTGGCTAACGTGATCGGGCATACGTCCGGGTAGAAGGTGAAGCCCAAAAACACCGGGGTCTCATGTCCCTGCAGAGTATGTGAAATCAGTGAATGTCGCCGGATGCGTGCAAGTCGATATTGGGTATCGCATACCAGCGTACTGCCTGCGTGTGTGGCCATGCTGGATGAGGGGCTCTGACCAGCCATGTTTGCCCGATGCGCAGCTCCACGCCAGCGGTCAGTAAGACCAGCATGGGTACTGTGGTCGAACCTGGTGGTTTCCACTGCAATGGATGCTCAATGATACGGCCTGTGCCTCTATAATCCTGGGCCGATCTGATTTTGGCTGTTGCTATGACTGCTGCCGCAGCCGATGAGCTTTACACGATTGTCGACTTGATCCGCTATGGTGCCAGCCGTTTTAACGAGGCTGGTTTGACTTTTGGCCACAGTTACGACAATGCGTTAGATGAGGCGACTCAACTGGTGTTGCACACCTTGCATCTGCCGCCCGATCTTGGCCCCGCCTATGGTCAGGCGCGGTTGCTGCGTACTGAGAAGGAGCGCGTGCTAGCGCTGTTTGAGCGGCGTGTCGCCGAGCGCGTGCCGGTGGCTTATCTGACGGGTGATGCTTGGTTTGCTGGGCTGAACTTCAAGAGCGATGCGCGCGCACTGGTGCCGCGCTCGCCGATTGCTGAGTTGATCCAGGTTGGCTTTGAGCCGTGGTTGGCAGGGCGCGAAGTACACCATGCGCTCGACTTATGCACGGGCTCGGGATGCATTGCGATTGCGATGGGCCACTACAATCCGCATTGGAGGGTGGACGGTGCCGACATCAGTGATGATGCGCTGGGGTTAGCTTTGGAAAACAAGGCGCTCCTGTTGGCGCATAACGTCGAGTTGATTAAGTCAGACCTGTTTGTTGGTCTGGTTGGGCGCCGCTATCAGTTGATTGTCAGCAACCCGCCTTACGTGACTGATGCCGAGACCGATGCACTGCCTCGGGAGTATGGTTATGAGCCAGTGTTGGGTTTGCGTGCCGGCCCGGATGGACTGAATCTGGTGCTGAAGATCTTGCGTGATGCCCCGGCACACTTAGATGAGGATGGCTTGTTGATCTGTGAGGTTGGTGAGTCCGAGCAACATTTGGTGCAGCGGTTGCCGAATGTCGACTTCGCTTGGATCGAATTCAAAGTCGGCCAGATGGGTGTCTTTGCGGTTGAATGCCGTGAGTTGATGGTCCACCATGACCGTATCGCTGCGTTGGCTGCCGAACGTTGAGGGTGCTTGTGCATGGGGGCGAACACGTTTGGAAAGCTGCTGGCGGTGACGACCTTTGGTGAATCACATGGTCCGGCGATTGGCTGTGTTGTTGACGGCTGCCCTCCAGGATTGGAGCTTGCAGCCGAGGAATTTGCCCACGACTTGCAACGCCGTGCGACCGGCAGGAGCCGTCATACTTCGGCACGCCGTGAGGCCGATCACGTTGAGATTCTTTCCGGTGTTTATGAAGGCCGTACCACGGGCACTCCGATTGCACTGTTGATCCGCAATATCGACCAGCGTAGTAAGGATTATGTGGCGATTGCCCGCCAGTTCCGTCCGGGCCATGCCGATTACACTTATTGGCAGAAGTACGGTATCCGTGATCCACGTGGCGGAGGGCGCTCTTCAGCGCGCGAGACAACCATGCGCGTGGCTGCCGGGGTGGTTGCCAAGAAGTGGTTGAAGCAGCGTTATGGTGTGACGGTGCGCGGTTTTCTATCTCAGCTTGGCGAAATACGCCCGGAAGGCTTTGCTTGGGATGTGGTCGAGGATAATCCGTTTTTCTGGCCGCATGCCGCTCAGGTGCCGGCGCTGGAAGCCTACATGGACGCGCTGCGCAAATCTGGTGATTCGGTCGGTGCGCGTGTGGATGTGGTCGCCGAAGGCGTGCCGCCGGGTTGGGGTGAGCCGATTTACGGCAAACTTGATGGTGAACTGGCTGCCGCGTTGATGAGTATCAATGCAGTCAAAGGTGTGGAGATCGGTGATGGTTTCGCCAGCACGGTACAAAAAGGAACGCAGCACCGTGATTTGATGACTCCTTTGGGGTTTCTCAGCAACCATGCTGGCGGCATCCTCGGTGGCATTACCACCGGTCAGCCGATGATTGCCTCGATTGCTCTCAAACCGACTTCCAGCCTGCGTGTGCCTGGTGAGACGGTGGATGTGGATGGTGATCCGGTTCAGGTGATCACTACGGGGCGTCACGATCCCTGTGTGGGGATCCGGGTCCCTCCGATTGCCGAAGCGATGGTTGCGTTGGTACTGATGGACCAGGCGCTGCGCCACCGTGCCCAGTGCGCTGATGTGGGTGAGATGTGTCCGCGGATTCCAGGGGGGGTGAGTGTCTGGAGTGCCGATGATTGAGTACCGTTTACACGGATGGGGCAGGCAGCTGCTGTCCGACGATGTCCGGATGTCGCTGGATGTGCTGCTGACGATTTCCACTGATCTCACCGACATGGCTTTCAGGTCGTGCCGCAATCATTGGCAGCGAAATGTGCGTCATTGGACTGGGTTTATGGTTATGCTCGGCCGCAACGGATACATCCTTGCTGCTGTAATGACCTATGTTCCACAGCTATTTGTCAGTGTCGCGTTTGGTATCGGTGAGCATGTATTCCATTGGCACACATGCAACCTGGCTGGGTGTCCTTGAGGTGTGGGCTGCATACGGGACGTTTGCTGCATTGCTCCGATTGCACCCAATGATGATTGGGGCTTGGTGTTACTGTACATGCGGCGGAGTCAACGCATCATCATGATGGTCGGGGAAAAATCATGATCTCCGGTAATCTTGTTGGTGTATGGGTGTTGGTTCATGTCCTGGTTGGCTGCGATCTGACCGTGCCAAAGTGACATGAGGGTGGGAGGTGAGTTGATGTGTGGGACGATCTCTGGATACAGACAAAGCTGACAGCATCAAACGATAGGGAATCTCAGTGTGCCCTAGTCGATTTCTCAAACCCTGAGATCACGGTGTTTCTGTTTCTTTTGTTTTATCTTTTTTTGAAGGAACGATGTTTATGTCCTCATCCAAATCCAATCGTTATTTCAACATTGCCATCGTTGGTGCGACCGGTGCAGTTGGCGAGGTCATGCTTTCTATCCTGGAAGAGCGTGATTTCCCGGTTGCGAAGCTGATTCCTCTTGCTTCGGCGCGCTCGACGGGTGTTCAGATCACTTTCAAGGGCGAGAAGATCAACGTGCTGGACTTGGAGAGCTTTGACCCGCTCGGTGTGGATATTGCGCTGTTTTCGGCTGGCGGAAGCGTATCTAAAGAGTATGCACCGAAGTTTGCTGCTGCCGGCGTGGTGGTGATCGACAATTCTTCCGCGTTTCGTTACGAGGAGGATGTGCCGTTAGTTGTATCCGAGGTGAACCCACATGCGTTGAAGCGGCGGCCACGTGGCATCATCGCCAATCCGAATTGTTCGACGATGCAGCTGATGCCGGTCTTGGCACCTATCCACAGGGAATATCGCATTGAGCGTATCAATGTCGCCACCTATCAATCCGTGTCTGGTGGCGGTCGCTCGGCGCTGGAGGAGTTGGGACAGCAGACTGCACAGTTGTTGGCGTTTCAAGAGATCAACCCACAACGCTTTCCGGTACAGATCGCTTTCAACTTGATTCCACATATCGACGATTTTCAATCCAACGGCTATACCAAAGAGGAGATGAAGTTGGTTTGGGAGACGCAGAAGATCCTTGAGGACAGCAACATTCAGGTGAATCCAACAGCGGTGCGTGTCCCCGTGTTCTTTGGTCACTCCGAAGCGGTCAATATCGAAACGCAAAAGAAAGTCACTCCGGAGCAGGCGCGTGCGTTGCTGGCCAGTGCGCCAGGTGTTGAAGTTGTCGATGAGTGGGAGCCGGGTGGTTATCCGACCCCTGTCACCCACGCTTCCGGTAAAGACCCGGTGTTTGTTGGTCGCATTCGGGAGGATTTCTCGCATCCACGCGGCTTGAACCTGTGGGTGGTGGCCGACAACATTCGTAAGGGGGCCGCGCTTAATGCAATACAGCTTGCTGAACTAGTGACGAGCGAGTCCATTTGAGCATGGTACGATTCGACCTTAGTGGAACGGTATACAGGTGGCGGCGATTGGGTGGCTATTGCCCGTTGTCGTTTGCGCGAGCGGCCATACTGATCGTATTGTGCTCGTTGGATTCAGAATTCCGGCTACACCGGTTATATTGGTGTTCATGAAACCTATGGGCAAGGGCGTATTAAGCCCGGTATATGGCTTGGCTGCCTTGTTTTTAGCGCTGTGCAGCAATGCTGCGTTGGCGCTAGGGCTGGGTGATATTCGTGTGCTTTCCAAGCCAGGTCAGCCGCTGGTAGCAGAGATCCCGGTTATTTCTAACGAGGCCGGCGAGCTTGATGATGTGCGCGTGGCGCTAGCTTCCCCAGAGACCTTCGCCCGGGTTGGATTGGAGCGACCCAACGGTTTCCTCGACGATTTGCAGTTTCAATTCGCCAAGGATGGCCGCGGTCGCGCGGTTGTTCGGGTGACCAGCAGGCAGACGGTGCAGCAGAAGGCAATCAATTTTCTGATTGAAGTGGAGTGGAGACAAGGGCGGTTAGTACGTGAATACTCGGCTCTGGTTGATGCTCCTAATACTGCCGCAGCAATTGCCGAGCCGGCGATCGAGGCGCCTCAGGTGGCTCCTACCAATATCATTGTGCGTCCACAGGTTCCCAGCGTCAGTGTACGTCCTCCCCCCCTTGCCGTACCTGTGCCTGCCCCTGCCACACTCGATGCGGACGATGCGCTGGATACAACGTCAGAGTCAGCTGACGTGTGGGGAGCGAAATCGGATGTAGGTACAGCGGGCGTTGCGCCGGAATCCGATGCCGAACTGGTCACCGTGCAACGCGGCCAAACTTTATCGAAAATCGCTTTGCAGTTGGCGCGCCAGAGTGGGCGTACCCTCGACCAAACCATGCTGGCGCTGTTGCGTACCAATCCGAGTGCCTTCATTGGTGGCAACATCAACTTGCTTAAACAGGGTGTGGTGCTCCGCACGCCCACGCAGGAGGCGTTGAGCGAGCTCGGTGCCGCCGAAGCAAAGGCAATGGTGCGTGAGCAGGCGGCGCAGTGGCGTCAAGCACGTGCAAGCATCCCGCAGCCAGCCGAATCTGGCCCAGGGTCACAGTCGCGCGCCGTTGCCGGTCCCGATACAGCGACCGATCGACTCGAAATCGCGCCGGCCGTACCCGGTGATACGAAGAAGGCTGGCACTATGAGTGGTACCAGTAATGCAAGAGAGGGCGATATGCCGGGTGGGGAGCAATTGCAACAGGCACGCGAAGACATTGCCAGTCGCGACGCTGAGATTCAAGAGCTGCGTTCCCGACTCATCGACTTGGAACAGCTGCGTAAAAAACAGCAGCAATTGATCGCGTTGAAGGATAGCGAGCTGGCGGCAGCGCAACAGCATTTGCCCAAAACCCAGGCGCATAGCAGGTGGGGGGGGGGCTCGATTTGGCTGTTCGGCGGCGCCGCTCTGCTGTTTATCTGCATGGTGTTGTGGTGGGTTTCCCGTCGTCCCAAGCCTTCGCCGTTGCCTCAGTTACCGTCGCGTGGGTTGGACTCGGAGGCATTGGTTGTAGCGTTGCCTGAAAATTCTGCTGCCGTGTCACGGAGTGATTTTTTTGATATGCCTGATCAGGTGGTGCGTGAGGGTGAACGCATACACACTCCAGACCTCGGTCCCGATCGTACCTTGGTTGGTATGTATGCTGCTGCCAATCAGCCTATTCAGCCTCAGACATTCGTCCAGGCGCATGCCGCCAACTTCGCCGGGCAACAGGCGGGGCAGCCTGGGCTTCCGGCAGGGGTGCGCGATCGTCTGGAATTGGCGGTTGCCTATCTTGATTTGGGGGATAAGGAGACCGCGCGCAGTCTCCTGCGTGAAGTGGTGGTCACCGGAGACGATGTTGCCCGTGCCGAAGCAGCAGCGTTACTCAACCAAATTGCATAAACAGGCGATGCCTGTCGGTTGAGGTCCCGTGGCAGGATACGATGATGCGTTACGCGTTGGGCGTAGAGTACGACGGCAGTGAGTTTTTGGGCTGGCAACAGTTGGGTGAGAGGGGGCCTAGCGTACAGGCGACATTGCAGGAGGCCCTGGCTTCAGTGGCCGATGTGCCGGTACGGGTGGTGTGTGCCGGTCGTACGGATGCTGGTGTCCATGGCCAGTGTCAGGTTGTGCATTTCGACAGTGCGGTTGCCCGCCCTTCACGCGGCTGGATGCTGGGTGCTACTGCACGGCTGCCGTCTTCGGTGGCAGTACGCTGGTGTGTGCCGATGTCCGATGATTTCCATGCGCGTTTCTCCGCTTGTGCACGCCGTTATCGCTATCGGCTGTTAAACCGTCAGGTGCGGCCGGCGTTGCAGCGTCAATTCTTGAGCTGGGAGCGGCGCCCGCTGGATGCGTGGGCGATGCATGCTGCTGCGCAGATGCTGCTTGGCGAAAACGACTTCAGTGCGTTTCGCAGTGCGCAGTGTCAGGCGCTGCACGCACGCCGTGAGCTTCAGGCGATTTCGGTACGACGCGATGACGAGGTGATCGAGGTATGTGTCCAGGCCAATGCCTTTCTGCATCATATGGTGCGCAATATCGTGGGATCGTTGATTCTGGTTGGGACTGGCGAACGTCCGATGGAATGGATTGCAACATTGCTTGCAGGGCGTGACCGGACCATGGCCGGACCGACCGCCTCACCGCAAGGTTTGGTTTTTGTCGGGCCCTTGTATCCGGCAAAGTGGTGCTTGCCTACCGAGGTGAGTTTATGAATCGCCTCTCTTACCGTACCCGTATCAAGTTTTGCGGCATGACCCGCGTTGGAGATGTGCGTTTAGCCAGTGAGCTTGGCGTCGATGCGGTGGGACTCATCTTCGCATCTGGTAGCTCTCGTCGGCTGACAGTTGCGCAGGCATCTGCGATACGCCAAACGATTGCGCCGCTGGTCGATGTGGTTGCGCTCTTCCGAAATAACAGTGCCGATGAGATCCACGCCGTTGTGCGCTCGGTGCGTCCAACGTTGCTTCAGTTTCACGGCGAGGAGGAAGACGCATTCTGTCGCACTTTCAACGTGCCGTACCTAAAGGCCATCCCGATGGCGGGTGACGAGGCAAAGCGCATCCGCACGCGGGCCTTGTACTTGAAGTACCCGAATGCGGCTGGCTTCATTTTCGACAGTCATGTTAAGGGTGGCACCGGTGGCACCGGTCAAACGTTCGACTGGTCGCGTGTCCCTGCTGATCTGCACCATCCCTTTCTGCTTGCCGGCGGCATCACCCCGGAAAACGTGTTCGACGCCATCGTTGCTAAGGTGCCTTGGGGCGTAGACGTTTCCAGTGGTATCGAATTGGAGCCGGGCATCAAGGACGGCGACAAGATGCGTCACTTTGTCGAAGCAGTGCGTCGCGCCGACTACCGTACGCTGTTTTGAGTGGCCTGCTGGGGATACCGCATTTACGTTTCGTCATGTGATGACACAGTTTTGATGGTCGGTTGCGCCGGAACGTCATGAAGCGGCCAGGTGGCGTTGGTCATTAGGGGGACGTTGCGATCATCAATGCCAATCCAAGCCAAGGAGTACAGGTGCACGCATGCGATGCGCTGGTACAGTGTGTCCAGGTCCAGTTGCGCACGGCAGCCTGATGACGGGAAATCTCGTCTCATCCTTAACCAGGTAGCGTTGGCGGTTGGCTGCGTGATGGATGAGGAATCACCGGTCTGCAAGTGTGCCTACTGCATGACTGCCTCAAAGACGCATCACGGGTTCAGTAAGGGCATGGGTGTTTCTCTGAACCGGTCGGCGCGAAGAATATCGATTTTTCAGACACTCACGTGCGTTACAGTGACGGCCTGTTTCTGCTGGTGCCGCTCATGTCTGACGTTACTGTTGACTATCATGCTTTCCCTGACGCTTGCGGCCATTTTGGGCGTTACGGCGGCCGTTTTGTTGCTGAAACCTTGATCGGACCGTTGCAGGAACTTGCCAAGGCCTACGATGCTGCGCGTCATGACCCAAATTTCATCGCTGCCTATGACAAGGATCTCAAGGATTACGTGGGCCGACCCAGTCCGATCTACCATGCCGAACGGCTGAGTCGTAAGGTGGGTGGTGCGCAGATTCTGCTGAAGCGTGAGGATCTGAATCACACCGGCGCGCACAAAATCAACAACACCATTGGCCAGGCGTTGCTGGCAGCACGCATGGGCAAGACCCGCATCATTGCCGAGACGGGTGCCGGTCAGCATGGCGTCGCCAGTGCCACTGTCGCGGCGCGTTTAGGCTTGGAGTGCGTGGTGTATATGGGGGCCACGGATATCGAGCGGCAGAAGATCAACGTGTATCGGATGCAATTGCTGGGTGCGACGGTGGTACCGGTGACCTCCGGCTCGGCCACGCTTAAGGATGCACTCAACGAAGCGATGCGTGACTGGGTCAGTAATGTGGAGCACACGTTTTATATCATTGGTACCGTTGCTGGCCCGGATCCGTATCCGCGTATGGTGCGTGACTTCAACGCCATCGTTGGCCGCGAAGCACGTGCGCAAATGATCGAAGATTATGGCCGCTTACCGGATGCAATCACCGCTTGCGTTGGCGGTGGCAGTAATGCGATTGGCTTGTTCCATGCTTTCCTCAACGACGCTTCGGTGAGTATCTACGGCGCTGAGGCGGCTGGAGACGGTATCGCGACGGGTCGCCACGCGGCCTCGATCGTTGCTGGTCGTCCGGGCGTGTTGCATGGTAATCGCACCTATGTCATCTGCGACGATGATGGTCAAATCATCGAAACGCATTCGGTGTCGGCCGGCTTGGATTATCCGGGTGTCGGTCCTGAGCATGCCTTCCTGGCTGACAGCGGCCGTGCGCAGTATGTCGGCATTACCGACGATGAGGCGTTGACTGCATTCCATCTGCTTGCACATACCGAAGGCATCCTTGCTGCATTGGAATCCAGTCACGCCGTGGCCCAGGCCATCACGCTGGCACGTGATCTTCCGAAGGACGCCTTGGTGCTGTGTAACTTGTCCGGTCGTGGTGATAAGGATGTACACACCATCGCCGCGCGTGAAGGTGTACGTGTCTGAGATGTGTTGGGTATGCGTCAATGCGGGGGGGCTAGGTGATGGCATCGGACCTATTACCTGGTGGATACCGGATGATGATGCCGCGCTATTAATGACTTGTTTGAATTTCCAAATGTCCCGAGACTTCGATGCATCGTATAGACGAAACCTTCCGCCGCTTAAGGACGCAATCACGCAAGGCGTTGATTCCTTTCATCACAGCGGGTGATCCATCCTTGGAGGCGGCTGTTCCGGTCATGCATGCGCTGGTGCGCGCTGGGGCCGATGTGATCGAGTTGGGCGTGCCGTTTTCGGATCCGATGGCCGATGGTCCCGTGATTCAGCACAGTTCCGAACGTGCGTTGCAGCGTGGTGTTGGGTTGACCTACGTGTTGCAGACAGTCCACGTGTTCCGTCAGAACGATGCAGTGACGCCGGTGGTCTTGATGGGCTACCTCAATCCGTTGGAAATCTATGGCATCGTGCGTTTCGCACAGCGTGCGGTGGCTTCTGGGGTCGATGGGGTGCTGCTCGTGGATCTTCCTCCGGAAGAGGCGGACGAAATCCGGACAATCTTCTCGGCGGCTGGTTTGGCACTGATCGTGTTGGCGTCTCCGACGACCCCTGCACCCCGTTTAGCCATGCTGAGCGAGGTGGCTCGGGGGTACTTGTACTACGTGAGCTTTGCTGGCGTGACCGGTGCTGACCGGCTCGATGCCCACTCAGCCAGTGAGCGTCTGCGTCAATTGCGTGCCCAGACTCAAATTCCTGTGGTCGCCGGCTTTGGCATCAAGGACGCGGCCAGTGCTGCAACGATGGCGGTGGATGCTGACGGAGTGGTGGTTGGCAGTGCATTGGTGACGGTCTTGAGTGATGCTCCGGACGTGTGCATCGCATGCGAGCGTGCCGAAACGTTTTTGGCACCGTTGCGTCAGGCGTTGGATGTGGTGAAGTAGGTCGTTGGCCTCAATCCGGGTACGGTTGGATGCCATTCCCAGCCTGGAGGTTGGTCAGCATCCATGCGGAGTGCTGTTTGTCTGGGGCTTTGCTCGGTCTGCGTCTATTGGGAGCGCGTAACGCGTAAGTCATGTGCATCGTCCGCTGGCGTGATCCAGCAGTGATGCAGGTCAGCGTGATATCCCAGCACTTTAAGCAATGTGATCCATGCTTGTCAGATAGCATCCTTGCGTCACTTGATGCGGTGATGTTGGTTTCCTTCCTTTGAGATGCGTAGGGTGGGATACACGTGCTTTAGATCAGTGTCACTGTCGGGCCAATAGGGCCCTTTATTGTTTCTTGTCCAGACTTGCTGAGCGTACAGTGCCGGTTTCGGACGAGGTGTCCGTTGCGTTTGCTTTGGGGGCTGACGGGAGCGGAGATGGGTATGTCATCTTTACTCATGCGATATCACCTGTGGCCGCAATGGCCGCGGATGTTCCGGAATGCGTGATCAGTGTCGCAGCATTCGGGTGAGTAGACGTGGATGACGTTTTGCCCTCCATCTTTGTGTGGTATGTAGGGACTCGGTACAGGCGGTACAGTGAAGACGACATCCTATGGCAGGCAATGTCGTGTGCTGGGATGCCAATGCGGCAGGTGTGGCTGCCACATTGCCGGGGCCTTTGAGTCATTATCATCACTCTGGGGGAGTTGCAGCACGCCGTTTCCCGCTCCGCGGCGCTTTAACGTCTTGAACGTTGATGCTTGAGTCGGCAGACTCTCCTGGTAACCAGGAACGTACTCATGGATTGGCTCGAAAAATGTTTATTGTTTACTATCGAGTGACTGTCGTTATGATCGTCTCGATACTTGGGATGTTCGTCATTCCAAGGATGCAAGACGACCCTTCATTTGCTGGCATATTTTATATCCTGCGTTGGGTGCCTTATGTCTGGTTTTTGTCGGCGCTGATGTATCTCTTTTTCGCTAAGTATCAACAACGACAGGCCCGACATCGACTATGGCAGATCCAACAGGGCTATGGAGTCATATGTCCACGTTGTGGTGGGCCGTTGGATATGGGGGGCAAGCCCATTCCTTACGACCCCGATCAGACCTGCTTGGCCTGTGAGAAATATACTAACGAGCGTCACTATCGCTAGGGTTATTCTGGGTGATGTCGTTGTTTAGATCAGCTTTGTCCATCGGATGCCGCATGATGCGCTAAGGGTAGTACAGCGTCAGATGGGGCAACGGCTTGCAGCACGTCCACTGAGATAACGAACCAGTCGCTGTATTCCTCTTGGCAGGGGCGGCATTGCGTGGTTTTCATGATCCCGATGGTTGATGGTGCAGCGGCCTTTCTGGAGTTGGTCGACATGTTTTCATTGGGACCGATGTTGGTCTGTCATATGGAGACGTACCGCGTTTCCCGATCCCCGCCGCTGGGATGCATTGACGGCATGACAGTACTCAGAGATGCCCGATGTTCAATCAGTTGCTTCCAGCGCCTGATCCAGTCGTTCTACGGCGATGACCTCCATGTCCTTCATGGCACTTGCTTTGGGGGCATTGGCTTTCGGCACGATCGCGCGTTTGAAGCCGTGCGTCGCTGCTTCCCTGAGGCGTTCTTCGCCGTTAGGCACCGGGCGGATTTCACCGGACAAGCCCACTTCACCAAAGGCGATGGTCTTTTCGGGCAGCGCCCGGTTGCATAACGAAGACCGTACCGCCAGCAGTACCGGGAGATCTGCGGCTGTCTCTTGTACGCGGATTCCGCCGACGATGTTGATGAATACGTCTTGGTCGCCGATGACGACGTTGCCGTGACGGTGCAACACGGCCAACAGCATCGCCAGCCGGTTTTGTTCTAGCCCCACGGTGACCCGGCGTGGATTGGACAGGGGGGAGGGATCGACCAGGGCTTGTACCTCGACCATCAAGGGGCGGGTGCCCTCACGTGTCACCATCACACAGCTACCTGGTTGGTGGCTGTTTCTGCCGGATAAGAACATGGCTGATGGATTGGAGACTTCTTTCAAGCCTTTCTCGCCCATCGCAAACACGCCTAGTTCGTTGACTGCTCCGAAGCGGTTTTTGAACGCCCGCAGTAGGCGGAAGCGGCTACCGCTTTCACCCTCGAAATACAGCACCGCGTCGACCATGTGTTCGAGCACGCGAGGGCCGGCGATCCCGCCCTCTTTGGTGACATGGCCGACCAGGAACACGGTCGTGCCGGTTTCTTTGGCGTAGCGCACCAACTGCGCGGCGCTTTCGCGTACTTGGCTGACCGAACCGGGTGCGGCGGTCAGTGTTTCGGTCCACAGGGTTTGCACTGAATCGGCGACGATCAGTCGTGGTCGTGCTGTGCTGGCGTGCTGTAGGATCGATTCGATCCCGGTCTCGGCGAGCGCGTTTAAACCTTCTAAGGGTAGATCCAGGCGTACCGCACGACCGGCGACTTGCGCCAGCGATTCCTCGCCGGTCACATACAGTGTCGGCAGTGTGCCGGCCATCCGTGCTAATGCTTGCAGCAGGAGCGTCGACTTGCCGATGCCAGGATCGCCGCCAATCAACACCACTGCGCCTTCAACCAGGCCGCCGCCGAGGACACGATCGAACTCACCGATGCCGGTAGACACCCGTACTTGCTCGCTGTGCTGAATGTCCTGCAATGCCGTGATCTTGGGTGGGTCGATCTTGCCGGTCCAGTTGCTGTGCTGCATGGCTGGATGCTTGACTGATCCTGTGTTTCCCAAGGTGATTTGGCTTAAGCGATTCCACGTGCCGCATTCGGTGCACTGTCCCTGCCATTTGCTGTATTCGGCGCCGCATTCGGTGCAGACGTAGGCGATCCTGGCTTTGCTTGTGGTGCTTTTGGCCATCCGTTCTTCCTCATCAATCGGTACGCCGCATCGGCTGGCGTGGGCACACTTGTTATGTGGATTAAATCATCGCTGATTGCCTGATTAATTTCTAAAAATTTCAGGAAATGCGAGCGATTTTTTCTCTTGATTTGTCAAGATATATGGGTTCTTAATAATGGAGTTACTTCAAAAACAAGGATTTTTTCAATGATTAAATCCTGGATATTCGAGCAGCTCAATATCTCAGATGATGCAGATCCGGTGCACTTTGATGCATTAGCGTGCTCTAAAGAATATGCCTGGCGCAGCGAATTATGGGCGCAGGCCGAGGCGCTGGGGTTTCATGGCATCTTTTTCAGCGAGCACCATTTCAGTGGTTTACGTGCTTGTCCCGCGCCAAGCTTGTTTGCGGCGTGGGTGGCGGCGCGTAGCCAGCATCTGCGTATCGGCGTGCTCGGCTGGGTCTTGCCGCTATGGCAACCGTGGCGTTTTCTTGAACAGGTGGGTGTCCTTGATCAGCTCAGTCAAGGGCGCGTTGAGATAGGGGTCGCTCGTGGTTCGTCTGTGCAGGAGGCGGCTGCGGTTGGTATTGCTGAGGTCGACATCGTGCCGATGTACTGTGAGGCACTGGACATCCTCGAGCAGGCTTGGCTGAACCCCTGTTTGTCGTACCGTGGCCGCTACTGGTCATTCGAGCAGCTTGGTATGGTGCCACGGCCATTGCAACATCCTTCCCCGCCGATTTGGGCGACTGTGCGTAGTACTGAAGCGGCGGCAGAAGCCGCAAAGCGTGGACACCGCTTGTGTACCGGTTTTTTGGACACGGATGCCGTGGTGCGTTTGTTCGATGTTTATCGTGAGATGACAGGGCACAGGTACACCGCAGAACGATTGGCGATTCGCCGTTGCATCTTTGTTGCCAAGACTGAAGGACGCGCACGCGAACATGCCAGGGCTGCCCAGGCACAGATGCCATCAATTCTGGACGATGACATCGTCGTTGGTACACCGGCGCAGGTGACTGAGCAGATTCTGTTGCAACTTGGACGCACTGGTGCTGCAAATATCGTCGGTTTCTTCGCTGGTCATCGCCACGATCCTGACGCGGTGCGCACCTCTTGCCGTTTATTTGGCGAATATGTCATTCCTGCATTGCAGGCCGCATCTGTCTGATGCTTTCACGTCTGAGACATGTATTGCGATTATTGCGATGTGCCATCGTCCTTTTTGATGCATACGGCAACTACAGCAGCAGTTTCTGTTTGGCAACGCTCTGTTGTGTCTTCATCTAAATCTATTGTCTTTAAAACTTTTTTTGGGGTGTGATGGAACCGTTGTGGCGTGAATTTCTGAACGATGTTGGCCATGATTCCGAAAGCAGAGACGAACAGCTGCGGTGTGGAGTGTTTTGAAGTGCTGAAGGTCATTGCAGCGATGCCAGCCGTTGCTTGCAGTGCCGATTCATTGGGTGCTTGGTGTGTCGGGATGACCGAGGTACCTGCTGGTTGCCAGAGAGTCTCTGATGTGAGCGTTGCTCATGGAGTTGGAACGGCGTGCAATGACAGCATCGACTCTGAAGCGATGGCCGCAGCAATCAGAAAACGGGCCGTGCTGACGTTTGTGTGGAACCAATATCTTCCTACCAGCAACAGCACTTGCATGGATGGGATGATGGCACTGTTTACTTCGGCGTTGCCTCCACTGTCCGTCGTTACGTCGTGGTGATATGCGCCATGACTCATGGGACTGACTACACTGTAATAAGCCAATGTGATCAGTCATTCCAAGTGGATTGCCGCGGTGTGGCGGATCCATCAGCCTCATGAACGTTGATCACAGGCTCTAAGCGCTATGAGTGGCCGTGAGCTGTCCATACCGGCAAGCACAGCTACCACACTGGATGCAGTCTGTGGAGGCCGGGGTTGTAATGCGGGCCTTTACTTTGACCAAGCGTGATACTGATCCCGATCTTGTGGGGCGTGCCTTCATCGTTGTAATAAGTTTTGCATGTGTTGAGGTTGACGGCCTGCCAGTTGCTGGTGCCGCCGTGGTTGGAATAGCCCACGCCGGTAGTGACTGCACCGGACAGTTGACCTTCGCAGGTGGGTTGACGGATGAAGACACTGTTTCTTTTATCAGTGGTTGCGGCAGGTATGCCGCTGGTGTCGCCATAGTAGGTTCCAGGAGGATTTGTGTTGCTGCTGGAGTCAGAGCGGTATTGGATGGGTGTCTGCGGCAGGCTCAGGTTGAGGCTCGAAGCTCCGTTGGTGTGTTGAGCCGTGACGGTCGTTCCGGATTGGGCCAGGACGGACCCGCTGGAGAGCAGACTGAAGAGAAGGATGGGGTGGGCTTTCATTGCTGTCGGGTTCTGGTAGAACAGGGCGATTCCTGTCGAGGAGTGTATCTAAGCTGGCCATCGAAGCTTGAATGTCAGCCATGAGTGTTCTGGATATTTCTGAAAGCAGGGATCCATAGATTGACTCAACCCTGCGCAAGCACGAGTTCGATTAACTGATGGCCATAGCGTGCCAGTTTGCTGCTGCCGATACCGCTGACTTGGGCCAGTGCATTGAGGCTGGTAGGGCGTTGTTCAGCAATATGACGCAAGGTGCTGTCATGGAAGATGACGAATGCTGGCACGTTTTGTTCTTTGGCCAGCTGTGCACGTAAGCCATGCAGGGCATTGAACAGTGCCAGATCTTCCGGGAGGACTGACAGTCCGCTGCGTTGCCCGGCGCGGTCGCGTTCCCGTATGGCCTGATCGCGACGCATCATCACTTGGCGTTCGCCTTTGAGGACTGCACGGCTTGTCTCGGTCAGACGCAAGCCGCCATGGCCTTCGTTATCAACCTCCAGCAGGCTTGCGGCGATGAGCTGGCGAAATACACTGCGCCAACTGCGTTCATTCACGTTGCGGCCGATGCCGTAGGTGCTGAGTTGGTCATGGCCGAGTTGCAAGACTTTTTCGCTCTTACTCCCACGCAGGATGTCGATCAAGTGTCCGGCGCCGAAGCGCTGCCCAGTCCGGTAGACGCAACTCAACGCCTTTTGCGAGAGAACGCTGGCATCCCAGGCGATGTCTGGGGTCAGACAGTTGTCGCAGTTGCCACAAGGCTGTGGATAGGTTTCGCCGAAGCTAGCCAGTAGCATTTGGCGGCGGCACTGCATTGACTCGCAGTAGCCCAGTAGGTGATCAAGCTTGGCGCGTTCCACACACTTGCGTGCTTCGCTGGCTTCGCCTTGCTCGATCATTTGTTTGAGCAGTACGACGTCTCCCAGGCCGTAGCACATCCATGCTTCTGCGGCTTCGCCATCGCGGCCGGCACGGCCGGTTTCTTGGTAGTAACCCTCCATTGACTTGGGAAGGTCGATGTGAGCGACAAAGCGTACATCAGGTTTGTTGATGCCCATGCCGAAGGCAATGGTGGCACACATCACAATACCGTCTTCATGCAGAAAGCAGCGTTGGTGCTTGGCACGCATTTCGGCTGGCAAGCCGGCATGATAAGGCAGCGCGTTGTAGCCTTGGGTACGCAGGTATGCGGCGATCTCTTCGGCCTTGCGTCGTGACATGGTGTAGACAATGCCGGCTGCGTTGCGATGGCGGTCCAGGAATTCCTGCAGTTGGCGGCGCATATTGTTTTTCTGCACGACCGTGTAGCGGATGTTGGGGCGGTCGAATGAACTGATGAAGTGATGCGCGTGACTCAGGTCGAGGCGTTCAGCAATCTCGCGTTGGGTGGGTGGGGCGGCGGTGGCCGTCAGTGCAATCCGCGGTACGTGTGGCCAGCGCTCGTGAAGCACGGTGAGTTGACGGTATTCGGGACGGAAATCGTGGCCCCACTGTGAGACGCAATGGGCCTCGTCGATTGCGAACAGGGCGATGTGGCTACGTTCTAGCAGCGATAAAAAATGTCCAGTGAGTAACCGTTCCGGAGCGATATACAGCAGGTCCAGCTCCCCGGTGAGCAGGGCGTGCTCGATCCGCTTGGCTTCCGTGGCATCCAGGGTCGAGTTGAGATATTCGGCGCGTATGCCAAGCTGACGCAGGGTCTCGACTTGGTCTTGCATCAGTGCAATCAGTGGTGAGATGACCAAGCCGATGCCGTTGCGCAGCAGCGAAGGCACTTGGTAGCACAGTGACTTGCCGCCCCCAGTGGGCATCAGTACCAAGGCGTCGTAGCCGGCAGCGACGTGTTCGATGATGGCCTGCTGAGGGCCGCGGAAGGTGTCGTAGCCGAAGACGCGCTGTAGAACTGCATGAGTGGCGGAAGACATGCTCATTAGAATATCGCGGCTGGCATTCGGCTTCCCGGTGATTGGGGGAGGCTGAATCTCCACGGATCTGCACGGGTGCGGCAAAGTGACCACAGCAGAGTGTACGGCGCTGGGTGCTGCACACTCTGAGTAAGTGGATGGTTGTTCGTGCGGAATGGTGTGTTGCTTAAATGTGAGGCTAGCCTGCTCCGCGTTGCGTCTTGATTATTGCAAAAGTGAACGTAACATCCACGCGTATTTCTCATGGATCTGTAGGCGTTGGGTCAACAAGTCAGCGGTTGGGTCGTCGCTGGCATCTTCAGCGGTGCTGAGTACTTTGCGTGCGGTACGGCATACCGCCTCGTTACCGATGACCAATTGGCGAACCATCTCGCGCCAGTCGGTGTTGTCACTCAAGCCTGGTTCTTCCTCGATTGAGGTCAGTGCCAGATATTCTTTGTAGGAACCCGGTGCGTTATAGCCGAGAGCACGGATACGTTCTGCGATCTCGTCCAGTGCGGCCCATTGTTCTGTGTATTGCGTTTCGAACATGGTGTGCAGCGAGTTGAACATGGGCCCAGTGACGTTCCAGTGGAAGGTGTGGGTCTTCAAGTACAGCGTGAAAGCGTCCGCCATGTAGTGGGACAGACCCTCGGCGATGGTCTTGCGGTCGCTGGTTTTGATTCCGATATTCACCTCTGGCATTGAGATGGCGGATGCCAGCATGGTTTTATTCTCGGATTTGCTGTTCTGTTGTTTCTTTGCCATAGAAATATCCTCCTTAGTAACGGTTGTCACAATAAACAACCTAAAGCATGTACTGTCATGCAATCTTCTGCAATTTACGATTGATGAGTGTTATCGAACAGAACATCTGGGGCCAATTGCGTAAGCATCGTCGCGCGATCGACGATGCGATGAGCCGCGACCGTGGGCGATTACTGGGGCTATGGTCGCATTGGCAGCGTCAGCCTCGTGATCATGAGGCGCGTGCTAACTTCCAGCGGGTGTTATCCGCATCACGGGCACAGCGTCAGGTGCGTGCGAATAGTCAACCAGTGGTCACAGTGGACCCTCGATTGCCTATCGCACACGAAGCAGAGCACATCGTTGCGCTGATCCGGGCGCATCAGGTGGTGGTCATTGCTGGTGAAACCGGTTCGGGAAAGACCACGCAATTGCCGAAGTTGTGCTTGTCTGCCGGGCGTGGCATTGCCGGTACGATCGGGTGTACGCAGCCACGTCGTATCGCGGCGCGTGCGGTGGCGATGCGGGTCGCTGAGGAACTACAGACACCCTTGGGGATGGTGGTGGGCTTCCAGGTGCGTTTCACCGATAAAGTGAGTGATGCCTCACGGATCAAGTTCATGACCGACGGTATTTTGCTGGCGGAGATTGCCAGTGACCGCTGGTTGTCGGCGTATGACACGATCATTGTCGATGAAGCACATGAGCGCAGCCTCAATATTGATTTTTTGCTGGGTTATCTCAAACAGTTACTGAAAAAACGTAGTGATTTGAAGCTGATCGTGACGTCAGCGACGATCGACACAGCACGCTTTTCTAAGCATTTCGACGCTGCGCCGGTGATCAATGTGGAGGGCCGTACTTACCCGGTGGAGGTGCGTTACCGTCCGTTGGCTGAGGTGGGATGTGCTGGTGATCGCCTTGAAGAGGCTCACGGTGGTACTGAGTATCCGTCGATGCATGGTGGTGCGCGAAGATCTGGAGGTGAAGTTGCTGTGCCCAAGAGGGCAGTGGCGACGCCTCAAGAGGAGCAGCGCACCGTGAACGATGCGATTGTGGCGGTGATCGACGAGATCACCCGTGAGGACCCGCACGGTGATGTGCTGGTGTTCCTACCGGGTGAGCGCGAGATTCGCGATCTTTGCCGTGCGCTGGAGCGGCGCAAGTATCGCGAGACTGAAGTGCTGCCGCTGTACGCGCGCTTGTCGGCTGGTGATCAGGATCGGGTGTTTAACCCTGGATCCGGGCGTCGGCTGGTACTGACGACCAACGTTGCTGAGACGTCATTGACGGTGCCGCGGATCCGCTATGTGGTCGATCCGGGGTATGCGCGTGTGAAGCGTTACAGTGCGCGGCAGAAGTTGGATCGCCTCTACATTGAGCCGATCAGTCAGGCGAGTGCCAACCAGCGTGCCGGCCGTTGCGGCCGCATTGCCGATGGTGTCTGTTACCGGCTCTACACTGAGGCAGACTTCCTCGCACGGCCAGCATTCACTGATCCTGAGATCAGACGCTCGTCCTTGGCTGGGGTGATTCTGCGCATGTTGCAATTGGACCTGGGTCGGATCGCGGAGCACGTCTCTTCCTTGAGTGAACGTGTATCTGGGTCGGAGCAGCAGCGCACCTCCCAGATCATTGAAAATTTCTCGTTTCTCGAGCCCCCTGACGAACGGGCAGTCGCCGATGGTTGGCAACAATTGGTTGAATTGGGTGCGGTAGATAGCCAGCAAGCGCTGACAGCCATTGGGCGCAAGATGGCACGGTTGCCGGTGGACGTGAAGCTGGCGCGCATGCTGGTTGCTGCGCAACAGCACGGTTGTGTGTACGAGATGACGGTGATTGTTGCCTTCCTGGGGATCCAGGATCCGCGTGAGCGCCCCCCGGAGGCGCGTGAGGCGGCTGACAATGCGCATGCGAAGTTTGCTGATGCACGTTCGGATTTCGTCGGCATCTTGCGTCTATGGCAGGCTTACTGGCAGGTCCGCGAGTACTCGACCCAGTCCAAGTTGCGTGAGTGGTGCCAGCGCCATTTTCTTAGTGTGCTGCACATGCGTGAGTGGTGCGAGTTGCAGCGGCAATTGTGTCTATTGTGCGAGGGGGAGCAGGAGGACGATCTGCGCAACGTACGATCGTCGGAAGCGCTTCTGAAGAAGGGAGCAAGGCTGTCTCCTCGCTCAAAGTCAGAATCTGGGTTGGGAGCGCTGGGCTTAGTGCCTCAGGCGGACGCGTTACTGTCGAGTGCGACATTGTTGCGGGCTCTTTTAGCGGGGCAGGGGACGTCCAGCGAGAGCGAGCGTCGTGGTCATAAGCCGAGTCGTGGAGAGCTGCATCGTGCCGCGCGCTTGGCGCGCGAGCGTAGCGCAGTGCGCAACGTCACTCGTACAGTTCACGGCGCGAATGCCGATATGCATACACCGTCTGCGGTGACGCCTGGGATCAGCACACCGGGTGAGTTACTCAATGATGCACCGCCTATCAGCGAGCGTGCGCGTGCGGCTGCCTATCAAGCGTTGCATCGTGCGTTGCTGGCCGGTTTGCCGATCCACATTGGCCATCGTACCGAGAAGGGCGATTTCCAGGCGCCCCGCCAGCGCCGCTTTCTGTTGTTTCCTGGTTCGGTGTTGGCGAAGCAGCCGCCACCGTGGGTGCTGACCGCGACTCTGCTGGACACACAGAAGGTCTGGGGCTTGACGAATGCTGCCATCGAGCCGGATTGGGTGATTGCTGAGTTGCCGCATCTGTTGCTGCGCAAGCATTTCAATCCACATTGGTCACGTGCCCAGGGCCGAGTGCTGGTCTCTGAGCAAATCAGTTTGTTTGGGTTGGTGTTGGCGCCGAAGAAGCCGGTGCACTATGGCCGTATCGATCCGATAGCGGCGCACGATCTCTTTGTGCGCCAAGCATTGGTGACCGGCGAGATCAACACGCGTGCTGGTTTTGTTGCCGACAATCTCAAGGTGTTGGAGCAGGCGCACCAGGAGGAGGCGAAGCTGCGTCGTGCCGGTATTGTGGCCGACGAGGATTGGCAGGCACGCTGGTATCTCGATCGGGTGCCGCATGACATTGATTCGACAGATGCACTGGATGCATGGTGGAAAGATCTGCCAGTGAACAAGCGGCATGGCCTGTATTGGTCATTGATCGACTTGCTGCCTGGTGAAGGCAGTGAGGAAGATCGCTACCCGAAATATTTTGCACTCGGCGATGCGAGGTTGCCGTTGCACTATTCGTTTGATCCAGGTGCAGTGGATGATGGCGTCACCTTGGAGGTGCCTTTGCATCTGCTCAACGCGCTGGATCCAGTACGGCTGTCGTGGCTGGTGCCTGGCTTTGTCGCCGATAAAGCATCTGCGCTGATCCGTTCGTTGCCGAAGGCACTACGTCGCAGCTATGTACCGGCACCTGATTTTGGGCGTGCGTTTTCTCAAGCCTTTCCACAGCCTGCGGCGGATGATCTACGCGGCGAGTTGGCGCGCTTTTTGTCTCGTATTACCGGTGTGCGGGCGGCGGCGATCGACTTCGATGAACAGTTATTGGAGCCGTATTTGCATATGCGTCTGCGTCTGCGTGATGAGAGCGGTCATGTCTTGGCCGAGTCGCGGGATCTTGATGCGTTGCGTGCTCGTTTTGGCACACACTCCGGGCAAGCGTTCGTGGCCCGTTCCGGACGCACATTCATCATGGAGGGGCTGCGTGAGTTTCCTGCTATGTCGATTCCGGTCCAGCTCACCGGTGAGGCTGGGGTTCCGATGTACCCGGCGTTGGTGGACGAGGGTGAGATGGTGGCGTTGCGGGTCTTCGCTGATTCTAGTGAGGCCGCACAGGTACATCCGCATGGCGTACGGCGGCTATTGGAGATCGCGTTGGCCAACAAGATCAAACAGGTGCGTAAGCAGTTGCCGGTGTCCTCGAAGAGTGGACTGTTATATGCGGCCATTGAGTCAAAGGAATGCTTGCGTGACGACCTGGTTGAGGCGGCGTTGAATGCGGTATTAGCGAATGCGTTGGAGTCGATCCGTGATCCTGTCGTGTTTGCGCAGTGCCGCGATACGGCGGCGCAGCAGCTGTTCCCTGAGATGATGGTGCGGCTGAATCTGGCCGAGGCGATCCTGGTCGCCGTGGCCGAGCTTAAGCCACTGCTGGAAGCGCCGTTGATGGGGTGGGCGCGTGGCAATCTGGATGACATGGAACGGCAGTTGGCCCAGTTGGTGTATCCGGGTTTCTTGCGCCAGACACCCGCCGAGGTACTGACGCACTACCCGCGCTATCTGAAAGCGATGCTGCTGCGGAGTGAGCGCGCCAAGCGCGATCCGTCGCGCGATCAAGCCCGAATGCTTGAACTCAAGCCATTCGTGGATGCGTTGGAGGTGGCGATGGCACAGGGTGTCTCCGGGCAACCGGAGTGGCAGGCGTTGCGTTGGGATTTGGAGGAGTTGCGGGTGTCACTCTTTGCGCAGGAATTGGGCGCACGCACCGGGATTTCGGCTAAGAAATTAGCGCAGCGGTTGGCTGCGCTGAGGGGCGGCTAAGGTGCTTTCGGGTGTCCAGGCAAGGTGCTGCAGGCAGGACTGGTTGAGGGCGGTGCTGTGTCGGGATACTTATTTTGACCAAGGACATAGGCTTTGCTGGTAGCGATGAAGCCATCAGCGTAGGTGGCCTCGACGAAGGAGCTATTCCAGCCCTGGGCTGGAATGGGGAGCGCCACGCGCACCGATTTACCCTGTTCCGGCAGTGATGTGGACGCATAACGGATGCCGCAGGCGTAGCGGAAGTCGCGTGCCTGTGTGTTTTGGGCCGTCCACAGTGTCCAGCGGATGGGTTGCTCGTTCGACTTTAGATACAGCGTCGCCTCTGCACCGTGTTGTTTCAAGTGCTCGCTGAGCATGGGTAACGGACGGTCTTGTTGCAGACGTCCAAGGAAGCTGGTCAGGCCCTCGCTGATGGCAGCGGGGGGGATGTTATGTGGACTGTTAGGTACGATGCGCAGTGCTTTTGTACCGGGGAGGCGATCGTAATAATAATGGCTGCTATCGGGCGGGAATAAATCGTCACCGCTGGCACTCAAGATATATTTGGTGAGCGCTAAGCGGCGGAAATAGCGTGTTTTTAAATAACTGAGTGGGTCCTCAATACGCATCAACTGATTAAATTGTGGAGTGTTTAAGCGATCAGTGATGCCTGCGGCGTAGTAGGGGGCTAATCCAATGGGCCAGTGGTTACCGTAAGTGCGATAGATATGATTCAGTACTTGCCGCGTGTTTAAGATGTCGGTTACTGACGGAATGATTGCGTTCACGCGGTCATCTGCGATCGCCGTCAGCCAAGCTGCCCAGCCACGCTTGGATGACCCGGTCACCGCAAAGTGTTTTAAGGACAGCTGTGGTAGCTCGCGTTGTGCCAGGTCCATTGCGCGCGTGATGGCGATCGCCATCGGTACATGTAAGGGCAGTGTTTGACGAGTGTCTGGTGATTGCATGAAGAGTGACCAGCCGTGTGCAACACTCTCGTCTTCACGGCGTGCGTGGCCATCATCGGCATAGGTCAGATACTGGTTGGGGATGTCGCTGACCTCTACGATCGTGATGTGGGTACGCCGTGCGATCTCGCCCAGTATCTCGGAAAGATCATCGGGCGGGCGCGCCGCCATGCCGCCGTTACCGGCATATCGGGTACCGTTGCTGGCGATGACCAGTGCTTGCTGCGGCAGCACATCATCGGGTACGTGCAGCACGACGTTGTGTTGCCATTGCAAGGGTGTTACCAGGTGTTCTGGCGACCAAGATTGTGCATTCAGTTGGTAGCGTTTTTGGGTGACGCCGGCGATGTGCTCGCTGCCGGTGGCGGTGTAGTCGAGTGGCTGCCGTTCCACTGCATCGTGATAGCAGACCAGCGCGTCAGCGGCTGCAGTATGGTGTGCGTTGTCACAGATGGTTGGATCAGAGATCGGAGGTGTCGCTGTAGCCGTGCCGGCCAGTAGCAGGGTGAGAGCGAGAGAGTGGGCTTGGTGTTGCATGGCAGGCATCTATGGTTGTTCGGTAGCGAGGTAAGCTCACCTTGCCACAAGCGTATGAAATCAGTTTGCAACGTATTCTTCAGTGCTTCGATACGTTGCCATGGGGTGTGATGCTTTGCCATGGGGTGTGATGCTTTTTGTGATGGCCCATTCATTCCAGGTGAGTGCGTTGGGAGCGCTGAAAATGGTCCGGTTTAATCCGGGTTGGGCGTGTGGCTGAAGGATATAATGACCGGCTTCGTGGTCTGAGCAGCGGCACTGCCGCTGCCAAGGCGCAATGTCCGTCATTGCTAAGACTTGATCCCATCTGCAACACATCTCTATTTAGAACAGACGGCTTCCATCCTGCGTCGCAGGGGTGCGAGACGTCGGTAGGCTGGTGCTGGCTTGGTTTCAAACGCTCAGGCAATAAGGACAGTAGGGACATGAAGATTGCCGCGGTACGGTCCGTCAATGTGGCGTGCGTGTGCCATGACAAGGTGTTCACGTGTTTTCAGTCTCCCATTCCTGCTCAGGAAGTTAACGATGTCCAATAGCCTGTCTTCTTTGCGTGATCTCGAATATGCCGGCGCGTTTGTTGAGCGCCATATTGGCCCCAACGATGTCGAGATCACGCAGATGTTGCGTGTTGTTGGCTACGATTCGCTGGAGTCGCTGACTGATGCCATTGTTCCGGAGAAGATCAGGTCGACCGTTGCGTTGGATCTGCCTGAAGGGGTTACTGAAGAAGAGGCTCTCGCCAAGATTCGCGTGATTGCCGATAAAAATCGAGTGTTGCGCAGCTTCATTGGCCAAGGCTACTACGGCACTCATACGCCACAGGTGATTTTGCGCAACATTCTTGAGAGCCCAGCCTGGTACACCGCGTACACCCCATACCAGGCGGAGATTTCGCAGGGCCGTATGGAAGCGTTGATCAACTTTCAGACCATGTGTGCCGATCTCACCGGGATGGAGATTGCCAATGCTTCCCTATTGGATGAGGCGACTGCTGCGGCCGAAGCGATGAGCTTGGCCAAGCGTTCGGCCAAATCCAGCTCGGATCTATTTTTTGTGCACGATGCGGTGCATCCACAGACCTTGGAAGTGCTGCGTACTCGTGCTGAACCGTTGGGCATTGTGTTGCGTGTGGGTACGCCGGAGGAAGCATTGCATGCCGATGTTTTCGGCATATTGCTGCAATATCCGGACACCTTCGGCCGCATTGGTGATCACAGGATGTTGGCCGATGCTGTACATGCCCGGGGTGGTGTGGTTGCGGTGGCCAGCGATTTGTTGGCGCTGACGTTGATTGCGGCGCCAGGCGAATGGGGGGCCGACATCGTCGTTGGCAATAGTCAGCGCTTTGGAGTGCCGTTTGGCTTTGGTGGCCCGCATGCTGCGTTCATGGCTTGTCGCGATGTTTATAAGCGCTCGATGCCGGGTCGTTTGATTGGTGTATCGGTCGATGCTGTTGGCAATCCTGCGTACCGCCTGGCTCTTCAGACCCGGGAGCAGCATATTCGCCGCGAGAAGGCAACCTCCAACATCTGTACCGCGCAAGTGTTGCTGGCGGTGATGGCCTCCATGTATGCGGTCTATCATGGCCCCAATGGGTTGATCCGTATTGCGCGCCGCACCCACCGCATGGCGGCGATTCTGGCGGCGGCGTTGCGCGGTGCTGGTTTGACGGTTGGTGAATGTTTTTTCGATACGCTCCACATCATCGGTATTGACGCTGTGGCGATCCATCGTATGGCAGCGGCGGCTGGTATTAACCTGCGCATGATCGATAGTGCGCAGCTTGGTATCAGTCTGGACGAGACAGTGACGCGTGCCGACTTGGTGGCGTTAGGTCATGTGTTTGGTGTGCAGATTGATGTGGACGCGCTTGATGTTGTTACTGCCGACGCGTTACCAGCGGCTCTGCTGCGCACCAGCGCATTCTTGACCCATCCCGTGTTCAATACTCATCACAGTGAGCATGAGTTGCTACGTTACTTGCGCACGTTGGCCGATAAGGATTTGGCCATGGACCGCACCATGATCCCGTTGGGCTCGTGCACGATGAAGCTCAATGCGACGGCTGAGATGATTCCCGTCACTTGGCCAGAGTTCGCTTGCATTCATCCATTGGCGCCGGCTGCACAATGGAGCGGCTACCGCCAGTTGATCGATGAGTTGGAAGCGATGTTGGCAGAATGCACCGGCTACGACGCCGTGAGCTTGCAGCCGAACTCTGGTGCACAGGGTGAATATGCCGGCCTGTTAGCGATCCGTGCCTATCACCGCGCCCGTGGTGAGGGGCGCCGCACCATTTGCCTGATCCCTGAGTCGGCACACGGGACCAACCCGGCGTCGGCGCAGATGTGTGGAATGCAGGTGGTGATCGTCAAGTGCGACAAAAATGGTAACGTTGATGTCGCTGATTTGCAGATGAAGGCGGAGAAATATTCAGACAGTCTTGCAGCGCTCATGATCACCTATCCATCCACGCATGGCGTGTTTGAGGAAGCGATCATGGACATGTGCGAGATTGTCCATGTGCATGGTGGCCAGGTGTACACGGACGGCGCCAATATGAATGCGCTGGTGGGTGTGGCGAAACCGGGTCGGTGGGGTTCGGACGTTTCGCACCTGAATCTTCACAAGACCTTCTGTATCCCGCATGGCGGCGGTGGCCCGGGCGTAGGTCCCTGTGCAGTGAAAGCGCACTTGGCTCCGTTTTTACCCAAGACGCTGACATTGCCAGGAGAGGGGGGAGTCGTGCGGACGCCGGATACGCAAAAGCTATTGTCTGGCGATGCAGGCAAGGTTGGCATGGTGAGTGCGGCTCGTTTCGGTTCAGCGTCGATCCTGCCGGTCAGTTGGATGTATATCACCATGATGGGGGCGGCCGGGCTACGTAAGGCGACCCAGGTCGCGTTGCTCAATGCCAATTACATTGCTAAGCGCTTGGCACCCCACTATAAGACGTTGTACACCGGTCGCAATGGTCTGGTGGCACATGAGTGCATCCTTGATGTGCGTCCGCTGGAGAAGGTCAGTGGTATCAGCGCGGAGGACATCGCTAAACGTTTGATCGATTTTGGTTTCCATGCGCCGACGTTGAGTTTCCCAGTGGCGGGCACGCTGATGGTGGAGCCGACCGAGAGCGAATCGCAGCAAGAGTTGGATCGTTTCGTCGATGCAATGATTCAGATCCGTGAGGAGATTGCGGCGATTGAGCAGGGGCGTCTTGATCCCGAGGACAATCCGCTCAAGCATGCGCCACACCCGGCGATACAGGTCATGGCTTCGGAATGGGCGCATGCCTATTCACGTGAGTTGGCTGCGTTCCCATTGCCCTCATTGAAACAGGCCAAGTACTGGCCTCCGGTGGCGCGTGTGGACAACGTTTACGGCGATAAGAACGTGATGTGTGCTTGTATTCCAGTGGATGCGTACCAAGAAGATTCTGCAACCTAAGCCCATGTCATGGGAGATGACATCATTGAGGAAGCGCCCCGTTTTTGAATCTGAACCGGGCTGGTATCAATGAAAATGCGTTGTGTTGTCTTGGGGCATGGTTGTCATGATCCCTATCCTGGGCACATTTTGTATCGTGAACCTGACGGTCTGTGCATTGATGCCAAGACGCAGCGGATGGAGCAACGTGTTGCGCTCTTTTGACGTCATTGGTGGGTGATCAGTCACTGGTGTTGGAGTTCAGGTCCGTTGAGCGGGAGTCGCGGTTTCAGATGACTGGGACGTTAGCCTGTATGGCGTTGCTTAATGTGGCAATTTGTCACATTGCATATCCGCTACCACTTCATGACGATTGAAAATGCAAATGATGCCACTGAAAAACGGCGTGATCACGGTGTTGTCTGCTGTGACAGTGCGTCTGTTTCAAGGAAACTATCAGGCTCACAGCAAATCTGAAGAAAGACTCCATAAAAAGCGGTCATGCCGACGATATTGCTAATGCTATTTCAGCATTGGTTGGATAATCGATCAGACTGAGTGCTCATCCCTGACACAGGTGTTGTACCTACAGTCTATGAGCCATGAACGATGACATCCTCTTTTCAGCACTGGAGTCAGCCAAGTGCGTGGCCTTGCAAGGTGTGGCGCAATTATCTTTTGTCCCAGATCCATGATGTGGGCCTGATCGCAGCTGATCGTATAGATGATGTGATGCCGTGCGCGTGCTCTTGGTGAATCATTGGAGCTGGCGAATCAAAGACAATGTAGTGCGGTAGGGGGGAGATCAGGCTAACTTTCTGTGGGTATGACGATGCAATGTATTTTGGTGATATGGAAGCATTTCAACGTGCAAGGGCACAGGACACGGTGAGGCCATGACCCTTGGGGATTCAGAATAGCCGTTTGAACGGGTGACATCACCATCGATGATGGCATCAGTCTCCCAGGAATGATGCAGACAACCGAAAAAAAGGCCGCGGATCACCTGCGGCCTTTTAGTATGTGGTACGTGAGGTTCAATACATCATGTGCACGTTGAGGTTGTGCATCACCCACAGTGAACCGATGACAACGATGCCAATGATCAGCACTGAGAACAGAGCCACTTGGACGTTAGAGCGTTGTTCCTGTGAACGGTCCATGTGTAGAAAGTACACGAGATGCACCAGCATTTGCGCCGCCGCCAAGACTGAAATCACAGTGACAGTCATGCCCTTAGAGAACACGCCATTCATCACTATCGCGAATGGAATGGCAGTCAAAATCACTGCTAGCACAAAGCCGATGAGGTAGGGCTTCAGGTGCGTGCTATTGCTTGGTGTGGCATGTTCGCTGGAGTGATCGGGGTGATGAGACATTACAGCGCTCCTAGCAGATAGACGATGGTAAAGACACCGATCCAGATGATATCCAGGAAGTGCCAGAACAGGCTCAAACATGCCAAGCGAGTACTGTTGCGTGCGGTCAGCCCGTTTTTAACAATCTGGATCACGAGCACCAGCATCCATAGCAAGCCTGTAGCGACGTGTAGGCCGTGGGTACCGACCAGGGTAAAAAATGCTGATAGGAAGGCGCTGCGTCCTGGGCCTGCTCCCTCTTGGATCAGATGGTGAAACTCATAGAGTTCCATGCCGAGGAAGCCAAGGCCGAACAGGGCTGTGATCATGAGCCAGCCATATAGCGCAGGCATGTGGCGTTTATGCGCCGCGATCATGGCCAAGCCGAATGTCAGGCTGCTGAACAGCAGCAGGAAGGTTTCCACCAGCACGAACTTCAGATCGAACAGTTCTTTGGCTGTCGGCCCATCCACCGTTGCACCGACCAGCACCGCGTAGGTGGCGAACAAGCCGGCAAAGATGAGGCAGTCGCTCATCAGGTATACCCAAAACCCGAAGACGGTGTTGCCTCCACTGTCGTGGTGCGCGTGATCGCTGTGATGACCTGCGTGAACGGCGCGATGTGTATCGATCTTTGTGGACATGGTCATCGTTATACAGCCTTCGCAGCGTGTGCTGTCTGTTGTGTTTCCAGCAGGGCGAAGCGTTCGTTCTCGATACGCGCAACTTCCGCAGCAGGCACCCAGTAATCGATGTCGTTATCGAATGTGCGGGCAAGGAAGCTGCCGATCATGCCAAGTAGACCGATCATCGCCATCCACCAGATATGCCAAGTCAGACCGAAGCCCAGCACGATGCTGAAGGCACCTATCCAGAAGCCCGCTGCGGTGTTGCGTGGCATGTGGATATCCTCGTATTTGTCTGGTTTTATCCAGGCTTTGCCACGTCGTTTGTCTTCCCAGAACTGATCCAGGCTGTCCACATGGGGCACGTGGGCAAAGTTGTAGAACGGCGGTGGCGAGGAGGTTGACCACTCCAACGTGCGTCCGTCCCATGGGTCGCCGGTCAAGTCACGGTTCTGCTTGTGCGTCCAGACGCTGTAACCGAGTTGCAGCAGATTCAAGAAAATACCGATACCGATAATCACGGCACCGCCAAGCGCCACCAGCAGCCAAGGCTCCCACTGCGGGTTGTTGTAGCTGTTCAGACGACGGGTCATGCCCATGAAACCGAGTGCATAGAGCGGCATGAAAGCGATGAAGAAACCGACGATCCAGCAGGCAAAAGATGCCTTGCCCAGTGCTTCGTTGAGTTTGAAGCCAAATGCTTTCGGGAACCAATACGTCAGTCCGGCCAAGTAACCGAACACGACACCGCCGATGATGGTGTTATGGAAATGCGCAATCAAGAACAGGCTGTTATGCAGCACGAAGTCCACCGCCGGGATGGCCAACATGACACCTGTCATACCACCGATGCTGAAGGTGATCATGAAACCAATGGTCCAGTAGATTGGCGCACTGAAGTGCACCCGGCCACGAAACATCGTGAACAGCCAATTGAACATCTTCACGCCGGTTGGAATCGAGATGATCATCGTCGTGATGCCGAAGAAGGCATTGACGTTCGCGCCAGAACCCATCGTAAAAAAGTGGTGAAGCCAGACAATAAATGACAACACGCCGATGGCTGCGGTTGCGTAGACCATTGAAGTGTAGCCAAACAGCTTCTTGCGGCAGTAGGTGGCGACCAATTCGGAGAAGATGCCGAATGCTGGCAGGACCAGGATGTACACCTCGGGGTGGCCCCAGATCCAGATCAGGTTGACATACATCATGGCGTTGCCGCCGCCGTCGTTGGTGAAAAAGTGTGTACCGAGGTAACGGTCAGCACCCAATAATGCCAACGTGACGGTCAACACCGGGAATGCGGCAATAATCAGGATGTTCGTGATGAGTGCGGTCCAGGTAAAGACCGGCATACGCATCAGCGTCATACCTGGAGCGCGCATCCTCATGATGGTGACCAGGAAATTGATGCCGGTCAGCAAAGTACCCAACCCGGAAATTTGCAGCGCCCAGATGTAGTAGTCCACGCCAACGCCAGGGCTATATTCCAATCCTGACAGTGGCGGATAAGCCAGCCAGCCCGTCTGTGCAAATTCACCGACTGCCAGTGAAATGTTGATGAGTGCGGCGCCGGCTACAAACAGCCAGAAGCTGAGAGAGTTAAGAAACGGGTAGGCGACGTCGCGTGCACCAATTTGCAGCGGTACGATCAGATTGAGGAGGCCGGTCATAAATGGCATGGCCATGAAGAAGATCATGATCACGCCGTGTGCGGTAAATATCTGGTCGTAGTGGTGCGGTGGAAAAATACCTTCATGACCGCTATGTGCGATGGCCAACTGGGTACGCATGAATATCGCGTCGGCGAAGCCGCGCAACAACATCACCAGCGCCACCACGATATACATCACACCGATTTTTTTGTGGTCGACCGAGGTCAGCCATTCGTGCCACAAGTAGCCCCATTTTTTGAAATAGGTGATCGCACCCATCACGGCCAGGATGGCGAGGCTGCCCCCCCCGACTGCAGTCAAAATGATTGGATCGTGTGGGATCGCCTCCCATGAAAGCTTGCCTAACATTATTTGTCTCCAGAAGTGCGCATGGCCATCGGATCTTCCATCGATAACGGTGGTTTATCCTCACCGTCGGCATGGTGGCCATGGCCCATCATGTGTTTATCGAGCAGTGACTTGAACAGGCCGTTCTCTACTGACGAGTAGTAGGTGACCGGATAATTGCTTTTGTCGTTGCGATCGTCTGCCAGTGCTTGGTATTCGTCCTGCTGCAGCCGTCGCGGCGAGGTTTTGACCTTGGCCACCCAGGCGTCGAATGCGGCCTGGTCGGGGAGCACATGGACCACAAAGTTCATTTTAGAGAAACCGTGGCCACTGTAGTTGGCGGAGATGCCGCGGAATGTTCCTGTTTCATTGGCGATGAGATGCAGCTTGGTTTGCATGCCGGCCATCGCGTAAATCTGTGAACCCAATTGCGGGATGAAAAACGAGTTCATCACCGTATCGGAGGTAATTTTGAAATTCACAGGGGTGTTGACTGGAATCGCGATCTCATTGACCGTGGCGATATCCTGCTGCGGATAGATCATCCCCCACTTCCAATCCATCGCCACGACTTCGATGGTGAGCGGCTTAACATCGGATTGCAGTGGTTTGTAGGGATCCAGTGCATGCGAGGAGCGCCAGGTCAGTACGGCCAGTACCAGGATGATCAAGCATGGAATCGACCACACCACCACCTCGATTGCCGTGGAGTGTGCCCATTCGGGTTCGTAGCGCGCTTTGGTATTGGAAGCGCGGTATTTCCAGGCGAAGGTGAAGGTCATCACGATCACTGGGAGGACGACCAGTAGCATCAGTACTACGGCCGTTATCAGCAGCGTCTTTTGGTCCTGGCCAATCTGGCCCTTGGGGTTCAGGATGGCCCAGTCGCAACCCGTCAGCATCAGTAGGAGCGGCAACAGCAGCCCTAGGTGGAGTAACTGTCCCGTCTGTTTCGAGGAAATCATCGGTCAATCCAATGGCGAGGAAGCGTCGATTGCAGCCCGGAGTGCGATTTGGACCTGCTCACATGGCAGTCTGCGGTATGACCTGCAGTGGGATCGGACTCGGATCGGCATCACGAATTCTATGCTTTGCGGCGCTCCAGAGAAAGCTGCGTATCATGATCTGAAGCCAAAATTGTTGTTGGTTGGCTGCGACATGGCGTCGCAGCTGTGGAGTGCGTCGCTGCCGGGTTGGGTTGCTTGGGCTGTGGTCAGTCTGTGTTGGAACGCATGGTTGTGAAACGGGCACGGATCACCTGTTGGAGTCGTTCATGGAGGGCGTCGGCACCGTGCGTGCGTGTGTTTTGCCAGTATGGCTGTAATACGAACGCTCGCGGGAACCTCGTTCCAGGACGGCACTTATAAAGATCGTCGGTTGCAATGACCCGTGGTGATCGTTGGTGCGAGTCAAGGCAAGGCGAGGACTTGAGCCAAAACTCGATTGAGGAACCAGTCGTCTGAGCTGGGTGGCCGTGGCAGCACAGCTGCATCGCTCTATCTCCTATGCACTGTCTTGACGATCCGCAGGGTGGGTTTTTTAGGTGTGAATTCACCAGCGTCTTGCATTCGGTATTACGTTGCGGCAGCAGATGGTTGCAGTCGTCAATGGCCGATGGCCAGGGTGTTGCAGGATGAGAGTGCTTCCTGCACTTTGTTCAGGATGAGATGTGAATGCTTGTATTGAGAACGAAAACCGGATTCATGGCAGCATACATTTTTAACGGTGACCTGACGTGGGAGGCAAACGGCCCGCATTTAAAAGTATCTGGCCAAGTCGAATATTTCTTCTTTGAAAACGCGATATATGCCTCTTTTTGTGTGAGTGACCCCAATCCAGTGTTATCAGTAGAAGTGCCTCAGTAGGTCCGTTCGATGGCGTAGCGGGCCAAGCCGCGTAACGCGGCAACTCCAGTGGTCTCGGGTAGGCCGTCCAGCGCGCGTTCGGCGGCGTCGGCATATGCACCGGCGCGTTGCCGACTGTAGTCTAAACTGCCAGTGGCGCGGATTGCGCTCAGTATCTCTGGCATTGCATTGTTATCACCTTTGCTGATGATCATGCGTAAACGTTCGCGTGTGACTGCGTCTGAGTGTGTCATCGCATGGATCACTGGCAATGTGGCTTTGCCCTCGGCAAGGTCGTCACCGAGATGCTTACCCAGATAGCGATCGTCGGCGGTGTAGTCGAGCACATCGTCGGTGATTTGAAATGCGTAGCCTAATTGCAAGCCGTATTTGTAAAGTCGTGCCTGCGTATCCGTATCGGCATGGGATGCGAGTGCTCCGAGCCGTGCTGCGGCAGCGAACAATACCGCGGTCTTGCGTTCAACCACGTGTAGGTAGGTGATTTCGTCGGTATCCGGGTTGTGTACATGCAACAACTGCAGCACCTCCCCTTCGGAGATGCGGTTGGTGGTTTCAGCCAATATCTGCATCACGTCCAGGTTGGCCAACTCGGCCATCAGTTGGAAGCTGCGCGAATATAGAAAATCCCCAACCAAAATGCTTGGTGCGTTGCCCCACAGTGCGTTTGCGGTACTGCGACCGCGGCGTAGTTCTGATTCGTCAACGACGTCGTCATGCAGCAGGGTGGCGGTGTGGATGAATTCAATGATGACTGCCAGCTGATGGTGGTGAGGACCTGTGTCGCCGATGGCGTGGCCGGCCAACATCACCAACATCGGACGTAGGCGTTTGCCACCTGCAGAGATAATGTGATCGGCGATTTGGTTGATCAGGACAATGTCCGAGGCAAGGCGGTCGCGGATCAGCGCATCAATTGCAGCCATGTCTGGTGCTGCGAAGGATTGAATCTGGGGAAGGTTCAAGGCAGTACGGAGAGTGGTGGCAATGCTCATTGTGGAATAGGAGGTGCGTGTTGCACGAATTATAGGCGGCTCTACGTGATCCGCTCGGAAAGTGGTATTACATCTGTTGAGATTTACTTGTGGGTGAGTTTCCTGATAGATAGGCGATGCTTTTACTTGTGGCTCGTCATGTACTTCCAGATATCCGACGTTGTCAGGGGGTGTAGAATCCGTGCTATCCCTTTAAAAAAATTTGCCCGGCCGCTTTAGGGCGGGTAAACGACAGTGGAATATTCAATGGCCCGTGGCATCAACAAAGTGATCCTCGTCGGTAACCTCGGTAATGATCCGGATACCAAATACACCCAAGGTGGTATGACGGTCACCACCATCAGCTTGGCGACAACCAGTGTGCGCAAGGATAGGGATGGCAATACCCAGGAACGGACCGAGTGGCACCGGGTCAAGTTTTTCGGAAAACTTGGCGACATTGCCGGGGAATATCTGCGTAAGGGGTCGCAGTGCTATATCGAGGGTAGCATTCGGTACGACAAGTTCACTGGCCAGGACGGCCAGGAGCGCTACATCACCGAGATCGTTGCTGACGAGATGCAAATGCTGGGTGGCCGTGGTGATGGTGGTGGGGGCATGGGCAGTGAGCGCCCGCCGCGCCAAGCATCCCAGCGTCAGGAGTACGCCCCACGTCGTCAGCCACCGCCGTCGCCGCAATCTGCGCCACCGCCGATAGACGATTTCGCTGACGACGATATTCCTTTTTGAAGGATGCTATGAACTCAAGTGATCTGAGAGTGCTTAACCGTAAGGGCGCTGGGATTAATGCACATTGAGTGTGTGTCATCGGTGTGTTGCGCTTGTTCTGAGAATGCATGTGCACGCTCGGTAAGCGTTTCCATTGATGCGTGCTTAATCATCGTTGCTGGTGTGATTGCACCCGCTTTACCGATCACATTGCAGGAGTACCGCGGTTTTACCTTGAGTGACTACACATTTAGAGTCAGGAGAGGGTATGTGAAGGGAGATTGCGTGTGTTGGTGGTAGAAGTGCGGGATAGGTGTGAGGTTGCGTGTTGCTTTTTAAGTGCGGTATGTGAGTGATGTCACTGGACATTGGGCCTGCCGGGTCAAATGTTGAGTGCGTCTCATCCATCCAGATAAACGACGATAGTCGCCAAGTGCATAGGTTCGCGACAAGAGCACCGGACCAGTACCTTAAGTTTTAAGTGATTTGTCAAACTTGGTTGATGAGAAAGGTGTACTCATCATGCCGTAGATAACCATCATGCATCTGGGCATGAAGCACGTCGATGAACAGGGATGTGGTAGATGCCATCTTGCCCGGTCGTCCGATATCTCCAACAGCGGTCCAGTATCCAGGCTGTGCAGCCATGTTCAGGGTGCGCGCTGCCAGCATGGTAGCGTTTCGGCAGTGTGTTCAGTATTTGCAAATGATGGGAGAATTTACTTGACCGTTGGGGATGAGCGTGCGTTCTTTGAGGGAGCGATGGCGTTAATGGCTGCTGCGGCATTGACTTGTAGCATACCGTCGGAGACGCGGCTGGTACGTAGCAGCAGGTCTTGGAGTGCGTGCGTGCTCAGATGTGGCGACAGTGACATCAGCAGCGCAACAATGCCGCTGACATGCGCTGCGGCCATCGAAGAACCGGAGACAAAGTCGTAACCGCCTTTGGGTTGGGTGGTCAGGATGTCATTGCCCGGCGCACTGATGACGCCCGGTGGTGCTGGGGTGCTGTTGCTGCTGCGGACCACGATCACGCCCGGAGTATTGCTTGGGAAACCGTCCATGTGCCCGTTCGGAGGCATTGCGGCGAGCACAATACGATTTTCGCTCAGCAATTGGCTGAGCATCTTGTATAACAGTGGATCGGCCGGACCGCCGAGACTGAGGTTGATAATGCGCGCGGAACTGTCGTGGATGGCGGCTAACGCCTTGGCCAGAGTGAATGAATTACAGTGCGCTGTTGCTTGTGGCATTGGCGGATACCAGCAGGATGTGTACACACTGAGCATGGCCTTGGGTGCCATGCCGACGAACCCTTGGTAGTTGTTGCCGTTGGCCGCAATGATGCCTGCGATTTCAGTGCCGTGAGCCCCGGGTGCTATGGCGGTTGGCGTGGCACCAACCATGTTGTGGATCTCGCGGATGCGACCTTGTAGTTCTGGATGTGAGGTGTCCACATTGGTGTCGACGATAGCGATGTTCATGCCCTGACCCTGGGTATCCATCTGTGCGATGGCTGCATCTGTGCCGACAAAACCGTGTTGCAGGTCCACGTAGGGGTCGTTGTAATGCACTCCTGCTGTGGCAGCCTTCGCTGTCGTGGACGTGTGTTTATCTGTGGCGTACACCGAAAAATCTTGTAGTGGCTGTGCCAGCACCACTCGCTTGTCCGCCGCCAAGGTTTCCAGAAGGTGTGTGCGGGAGATGCCTGGTGACGGTTCCAGTACCGCACAGTACAGTCTCAATGTGTTGATCGGCCATGCGGCGAGTTCATGAAGACCATAGTGTTGCTTCAGTGCGTCTATGGTGGCGGCGGCGTACTGTCCAACACCATAACGTACCGCGCCGCTGTAACCTATCAGGTTGGACGCGGCGTGCCGTGATGGCGATGTCACTGGATTAGCCACCGCCAGAATGATGTCGCGCTGACTGTCCAGGTTGGCACTGTCCGGCATGGTGTCTGCTGTTGGAACATGTTCCGCCGATGCGGATAATGGCATCTGATGCACGCAAGCGCTTAGGGCGAGCAGGACGGTCAGGACACAGGCGAAGGTGAATTTCATGGTGTGGATGCAGGTTCTGCCAAGCGGATGCCCGGTTTGGTGCGTAGTGTCTGTACTGTTTGCTGGAGTGTGCCTTGGTATGTGGTGTCCCTTGGAGCGACGGTGTAGGCCCCGACGTTGTTGGGACCGTTGACCGTACGAAGTTGCAGACTGTGCAAAAGCGTGTCCCAGTCAGCGAGAGTTATGTGCGCGTCGGGGAGGACTTTGATCGTCCCGCTGACCGCTGCCTGAGTAGCCACTGGTGCGTCGCTGAGGGTGCGGTATCTGTCGGGTGTTTGCTCCTGCGAGAACAGGTGTAACCCGAGCATACCCAAACCCATGGCCTGGATGACGATGACGGCTGCGAGTGCCTGAATCGTCCAACCTCCCGAGTTTTGGCGTGCCTGTTTCAGATCAGTGGGTAGCATGTCGATCCGTTGCATCAGGGAGTGCAGTCCGGCTTCAGCATCGATCTGGACATCTGTGGGGAGAGACAACGCCAGGTGTAATCGGTGTTGCTGCTCGAAATCAGCATTGCATGACTCGCATTGGGCAAGATGTGTTGTCAGCCAATTCTTTTCTGCTTCGGTGATTCTATTTTGTAGCATTGTCGGCATGAGCGCCCAGGCTTTCAGGCAATCCTGGCCGGGCTCCGTCGAGAATGTCTTCATGACGCATTCTCCTTGAAGGTGTACCTATGTCCTGCCAGTGGTGGCAGTATGTTGCGTAGTTTGATACGTGCGTGGAACAGCCGGGCTTTGATCGTGCCCAACGGGCACTGCATGATGACGGCTGCTTCTTCAAGTTTGTGTCCTAGCCCGTATACCAGTTCAACCACCAAGCGTTGGTCTGGTGATAGCCGTGCCAAGCCCTTGCCGAGCCAGTCACGCAGTTCTCGATCTTCGTCCGGATCGACGCTGGCGCTGAGCGATTCTTTAAAGACCTCGTCCTCGACAGGAAGAGGGCCATGCTGACGTAGCGTTTTCAAAGTGCAGCGGTACGCGATGCCCATGATCCAAGTTGAGACCCGTGAGTCGCCGCGAAAGTCACTGGCTTTCTGCCAAACGATCCAGAAACAGTCATTGATCGTTTCTTCGATGACATCCGGGCGCCGGGTCACGCGCGATAGGAAGCGGCAAAGCCGACCGTGGTAGCTGCGATAAAGCGTGGCCAGTGCGTCACGATCGCCAGACGTCATGCGCCGGAGCAACATGCGATCGGTCACGTCATCCAGGGGAGTTGTGGTCATGGGATAAGAAAGCAGCGTGGGGGACTACGATAAGTGCCGGATGAGGATATGAAAGGTTGTCGTGGCTCAGAAACTGTGTGACAGAGTCGCGATCCATGGAGAGATTGCAGCATTTCTTTGGTGAGCAGGCGAGTTGGTGCTGCTCAACAAGTGCGTGAACTGAATGGTCCATGTGTTATGAGTCCATATCAGGCCGGCGTGACCGTAGTAATAAGGGTGTGGTGGTGTCCAAGTATCGCCGAAATAGAACGTGGTTGGTCTTTGGCTGACACCAATGCCGGTGGTCAGAGAGACGCTGGCCGATAGCGGCTGGCGCAGACTAAGGTCGGCGGCTGCATACCAGGTGCCCTTGTTTTTTTCGGTGAGACGAAATGCGGCCACGCTGAAGGTGACGATGTCGCGGTAGCTGATCCCAGCACTGGTTTCAATGCGGTTGAAGCGTTTGAAGAAGCGGTTGCCCGGATAGCCGTAATAGAGAACGCTGGTTTGCAGTTGCCAATCATCTGTGGGTGACCAATAGCGTGTCAGTTCAGCGTTGATGAGGGCCAAATGGTCCGGTTGGCGTACCAGGATGCTGCTGGATGCGCTCAATGCCCAGCCGGGGGTAGGTAACCAAGTCAGATTGCTTTGTAGAATGGGAGTGTGAAGCGTGCTCGGAATGCCCCGGTCGATGACTTGGGTGGTGAGACCGAGCTCGCCACTGATGTTTGCTGCCCATGCCTGCCAGGTCATCAACAGGGGGATGCTTAATGTCCATCTGATGCAGCGGGACATGGAGCGCATTGCGAGGCGGGAGCCAGCGTGTATGCGGGTCATCCCGTGTCTGGCACCGCGTAGCCAATACCAGAAAAAGTGTGCATGGGTAAAGGTCGTAACGGTAGTCGGATCCACAACGGTGGCAGGACGAATGTGCAAAGTCGTTGGAGAATATGAGGAGGTCAGGATCTGTGTGATGTGTAGTTATCTGTGGGCGGACTTATCCTGATCCTTGGACGGGTGATTGCAGTCTAGCAACGGATTTTGTATACAGAAAAGGAGTTCTTTCACGCCACTTAGGTTGTAAAAGTAACCTTATGTCGGTGACCGTACCCTGGATGGCGGTGTCACATGCATCGGGTCTAAGGAGATGATGGAGCAGGTTGCTGTATTCCATGTTCATGCCATGCATCGCCTTCTGTGACAGGTACTTGAGGAAGGTTCCAGCTTCAGGGTGCTTTGCTCATGAACATGCAGTCATACGAGCTCTGTTGTATAGGCTTAGCATTTGGTTGATGTCACCTGTATTTGTGAATGGACGGTTACCGGACACGTCGTCGGTGCAACCATCGAATGTATGGAACGAAATCAGATTGCAGACAGATGTATGTTGACAATCGATGTCCAACGCTCTTCTTGACAGAGTGATACCGGGTACAGGTTGATCGAGAGGCTCCTCATGTCTGAAATCCGATGCGGGATAGGGTGCATTGGGTGGGATGCCTCCTTTGGGTGCAAGCCGTGGTCGCAGATCGATCTGCTGTGTTTAGTCCAAGCGTGTTGGTAGGTGAATGATGTAGCGATGGCGGGTGCGGATGTTGACGCTACCCGGCGGCAAGATATGTTTTTGATGTCTGGCAATGGGTAGGCAGGCCTTGGCCCAGGTCGACATTGCTTGAGTGTGTGGGTTGCTCACGATGATCTGTGTGTCAGGCAGCACGTATGGAAAAAGGTGGGGTGGCTGCTGGGAACGGTGCGCGGTGCCAAAGCGTTGCTGCAACATACAGCGACCTCAGATCAACCAGGATCGCGGGTGGTATCGATGTGCATTGTGCTCAAACTGTCAGTCAGGCCGAAGGCCAGCGTGACCGGTACAAATTATGGAAAAGCTTGTACCGGCGTACGGTTTTGTCGCATGCATTGTTCAGATCTCAGCCAAGCAGCGGCATGAACGCTATTAATGTGTACAGCACGATATGGGAAGCTGGATGTGCTTGATTGCTTGAGTTCCAGGATCGGTGCCTCGCAGGGGTGTAGGCGATTCAGGGACAGCGGCACCGATGTCACGCCCCTTGATCAGCCTTAACGGACCGCGCGGCCGTCTATCTCTTTAATTCTCTCAGGATCAACCCGGTCACCAGGACCAGGTGGAGCGCGGTCAGCCAATACACTGCAGTCAGATGCCTTGGGGGGTGTCGCACTGCTGCTTGGCTGCTCCTGAGTCATGGCGCCGGGGGGCGGGCTAAACGCCATGGTGTACGGCTGTGCGGGGGCGCGTATGTTTTAACGTGTCATGTCAATATAACGTCATCACTCGTGTGTCACGGCGATCGTTGCGACTGTTCCAGTAAGGTGTGTCGGGTGCGGCTTGATCGAGTAGGCCATGCGTATGTGACGTGATCCCAGTGGAAGGTTGTATTGGCATGCGACCACCACGCCAGGAGGTGCTGTGGCCGATGAGTGCTTCACTTTACTCAGCGTGTTGGATGATTTCTGTGCTGGCCAGCTTTCTTTTTGAATCTGGGGCAACCATATGGCCTGTATCTTGATCGGGTGCGTTTCAATGGAGCGTACGTGGTCACGCTTTGCTTGGCCAGGAAAATACAGGCATCGCCAAGTGTGGCGGTGAAGTCATCATGGGGAGTGAAAACGAAGGATATGATTTGGAGGGCGTCTCAATGCTATTGCACGATTTTTACGAGTAAATACGATGTCTCAAATCGGATGTTTTTTTGAATATCACAGTAGCTGTTGCGATGCTGTCTCATATTCATCGATTGATATATTTATTTCACATTTAAGTCATAGGGTTCATTCATGATCTTTGGTGCATCTTCAAATGCAATGGAGTATAGAATTGTGAATGTTATCAAATTAACCTCACTTTCATTATTTTTTCATACCCATTGCTATCGATGGCCCCTATTGTGTTGCTGAGAGCGAAGCTGCTGAAGAGTATTGGACTGATGAAAGAATGCGTGCTGCTACACCGATGCCCGGGTCAATCATATCGGAAGAGCAATGATCCAGAATCCAAGCTGAAGAAAAATTCAAAAGTGCTCTGCGGAATAACAAAAAACAAAAATCAATAGTCACAGAAGCATTTCCTAATATGGATGGAGAGAATGAGGGTGACTCTTTTCCAGCCATGAATACTACAGCCGGCGTTCCTGCGTCCTTTCTGGATGGAAGATGCCGATTCCCACAAAGATGATGCTTCCACGGCTCAAAGTGTTACCAGCAATCAAGTGTTGATGACAGCGGTCCACTGCTTGATGAATCTACAAGGATATTGGCGTACTCATGTTACTTTTGCTCCGCGTATTCGTGGGAAGGAGAGGTTTAAAAATTCAGGAACATCCTGCAAAGCAATCTTCGGTGGCTGGCTCATTGGAGGTGTTGAGAGTCATGTGTAGAGATGATGATTTTGTTGTTGCAAATCGAGGGGCCCTGGCTGGTTAGGATTGAAAACGAACATCCCCTGCTTGGCCTGAATTCATTTCATTTTCATGAGGGTACTACTCATACCTAGTGAGTAAAGCCTTTATTTGATAATAATGTTTCTGATGTTTTAAATACAGTAAAGAATAACTCTTATATAAAATAATATCTTTTGATGTGCCATCTGGAAGATGGAGTACTCGTCTTGCAGATGGTGAGTGACATAATATGCAGCACGCATCAATGCAATGGCATCCTTTTGCAGATACAGCGTGATCATATTAAAAAGCCAAACAGGTTGTAAGTGATGGGAAAGGAATTGGTAAGTGGTCGAGATGATATTCGTAAAACAGAGTGTTTGATGAACTCACGTATGATCTGAATTTACAGGTCGCATTTTTCATTTTGATATCGCAGTGGCACTACTGCTGTGTCCAATGGATGATGGTGAGTTTCAGGTACATCTGATCCTTGGTGGCTGTCTTTTACGGTATACGTCCTGTGCAACATGATGGTCTGCATGGCGTGGTATGCACTTGTAAATGTTAGCAGTGCTAAGCGCCAAGATAACAGTACGTATCCTCGTCATGTTGTCGATACCGAGCTCAGTGGCTCCATTGAAGGCGCTTGTTGTAGCGTTTACTTCACCACTTCCGGTAATCCTTTGAGAGCTGTCAGCTTGCATTGTGGGGTGTTTTTTCTCGTCATGGTTATCCTCATTTGATTGATTCATCAAAGCGTTGTTGCTTGCGGTCGTCAAGAAAGCAAGCAGAACTAGCGCTGTGTCGAACGGCGCATACGGTGCGTTTGAATGTTGTACGAGATGAGTGGGGTCGAGGTGCTGTCTGTAAGACAATTTCAGTGCAGCTCCAAGGCAGTTGCAGCGTGAGGTGAATCAGTTTTTTCGAACGCTGGGATGTTATCTGTTTAACCAACCGTGTTTGGATTGGTACTTACGTAGTGATCCAAGACGGGATGCATCCCGGGAGTGTTGGTACAAATGGACATCATCGACATGGATGGACAGGGTGAATGTGAGCGCCGCGATGCAGCGTTGCCAGATTTCACCGCGTGCAGTACGGCTGCGGCGTTCGATCCGGCATTGCCATTCCAGGTTCAGCGTACTTTTGACAGTGTGGCGGCCAAGGAGGATGGGTCGTGCGGTCACAATGTGCTGATCCAGCGCATGCGTGCCTCACTGAGGGAGGCTGTTGCTGTTGAGTTGTCAGTCGGCGCACGCCTCATTGACTTGGGGTGTGGTACCGGTTTGGATGCACAGGCGTTTGCACAACACGGTTATCGCGTGTTGGCGACCGATGGGTCTGCTGCGATGGTCGCACGCACCCGCCAGCGTGCGCAGGAAGCCGGTTTAGACGCTCGGTTACGCGCCGTCGCTGTCGGGATTGAGCATATCGACCAGCTGCGTGGCGAGTTCGATGGTATCTATTCCAATTTCGGATCGCTGAACCATAGTGCGAATTTGCCGGCGGTTGCTGTCGAATGTGCACGTTTGTTGCGCAGCGATGGTTGTCTGGTGTTTGCGGTGATCGGCCGTATTTGCCCCTGGGAGATGAGCGACGCTACGCTGCGTGGTCGTCTCATGCGTGCCGGTATGCGTCTTGCGTGCGGTGCGACGGCGATGCATGTGAACGCTAATACGCTCTGGATTCGGCGGTATCTGCCGCGTGAGTTTTATCAGGCGTTCGCGGCTTATTTCTCCTTGGAGTATTACCGTCCACTGAGTGTGTTTTTGCCGCCTCCTTATTTAGTGGATGTGTACCAGCACTATCCCGTTTTGGGTAAGTCCTTGGGGTGGTTGGATGATCGGATTGGCACGTGGCCATTGCTGCGCGATATGGGCGATTACTTTCTCATCGTGATGCGTAAGCGTTCGACGTCTTGCTATGTTTGATGAGCCGGGTGCTATCAATTTGCATGGTGTTCTGCCGGGGCATGGCACAAGGGCATTTGTGTCTGTGACCGATATCGGGTCATGGCCGTATGCGTGTGGTGTGTCATGGTGTTTGTGGTCCCCGGGGCGTGTTGCATGAGTCTTTGTCGTGCTTCAGGTTGGTTGCTGGATAACGGCGGGTCAGGCGTTGCGTCCGATTCTGGGTATTGTCCCGGATAGGTCATGCGAGTGCAGTGATGCTGGAGGAGGAGATGTTGCAATCGACCTGTGAGTGGGATGCACGCAATGGCGATGCTGTCCGCACACTCAATCATTGATGACATCAATGGATGTGCGGCGGCGGATCGCTTGGTTCCTGTGTGACGTGGGTGGAGTCAGGATTCCCAGCGAGTAGAGGTCCGCTCAGGTGTATGCGTAGGTGCAGTCAGTAAGTACTTCATGGAGTAGGTAGGCAACAAGAGAACCGGGGATACAAGCACGGCGGTCAAGATGCGGTGTGATGGAGTCGTTCTTCTTTGACGAGTCCAATGTGATGGTGATGTTTACGGTACTTTGATTGTGTGTGTGAGATCGGCGTACATCTGCGGCGGTGCCAGTGGTGAGGGGCTAGCACGGCTTGAATCGGTCATGCCAAGTGAAATGTTAGTTTCGAGTTGCTGTGTTTGGACAGTATGTCCCTGCATCGTGATGTCGTGTTGCTGCCGCAATATGTGTTGTGTCGGTGGACGATACATCACGATGCGGTATTCGCCGTGGTTGCGCAGAGACGTTCATCTGTCACGTTGATAGCGTCATGGATTGTTGCAGCTTGGGGATGTTGTCATCGTGCGTAATCGCTCGTATTGGTTATTTTGATGCTGGCTTGTGTCCGATATCTGCAAGGAGGAAATTAATGTGGATTGGGATTGCTGAAGGTCTTTTTTCGCCGACGGGTACTTTGATTGCGCGATATCCCTACCGTATATGGTGGTTGCCTGATTTACCGGAACATCAATAAAGAAATAAAAAATAAATAAATAAAAAGTGTCAAATGCATTTGCTGTGGTTATTTATATTTTTCTTTAGAATCCGTTTTCCAGGACTGGGACCCAGGATCATGTTGCTGCGCTTATTCAAGCCTATGCCGATGTGCGATTGAGGTTTTATGGATGGTGCCATGAGGGCGCAGTACCGATGACTCATCGGTGATACCTACTTTGGATGCTGACGAACATGACGTTACCGATGAACCGTGAATTGATCTATTTAATCTTGATTTTTGCCCTGTTGGTGATCCCGCGTGCATTGCAGCGCTTTAAGATTCCTGCGCCGCTGACGTGCCTGTTGTTTGGAGTTGGCACGATGCTGGTCATGGGGGGGCGGCCACATGATGATGTGATCGTCCTGCTGAGTACACTGGGGATTTCTTCGTTGTTTTTGTTTGCCGGGTTGGAGGTGGATCTGCAGGCATTGCGGCGCGGGCTATGGCCGTTGGTGGCGCATTTGCTGATTTATAGCGTGGTGCTGTTCTGTTTGGGCTGGTTGGTGTGGCGCTACGTGGGGTTGACCTGGCAGGTCGCTGGGTTGCTGGCGTTAGCGCTGTTGACCCCATCGCCTGGTTTTATCATCGATTCAATCGGGCGTTTGGGCTTGAACGAGCACGAGCGTTTCTGGGTGGTGAACAAGGCCATTGCCAGCGAGCTGCTGGCTTTGACAGTGTTGTTCTTCGTTCTGCAGGCCTCCGACCCATGGCAAATGGCGTTGTCCAGCGGTGTGTTGGCGGTGTTGTTGGTTGGTTTGCCGTTGTTGTTTGTGGCTTTGGATCGCTGGGTGGTGCCGCAAGCGCCAGGCTCGGAGTTTTCGTTGCTGGTCATGGTTGGCATGATCGCGGCTTATGCAACCTACAAAATTGGTGTTTATTACTTGGTGGGTGCATTCATTACTGGGTTGATTGCGCGTTTGCTGCATCAGCGTATGCCGCATTTGGCTTCGGAGGAAAATTTGAATGCGGTGCGCCTGTTTGCTTCATTCTTCGTACCATTCTATTTTTTCAGGGCCGGCACCAATGTGTCGCCCGATGCACTGAGTTTTGAGGCATTGGGGCTGGGTATCTTGATCACAATGGTGGTGTTACCGCTGCGTATTGCGGTGATCTGGGTGCAACGGCGCGTCATGTTCGGTGAGGACTTCCGCTCCAGTTTACGAGTGTCTTTGGCATTGGTACCGACACTGATCTTTACATTGGTATTAGCTGGTATTTTGCGTGATCGTTTTGCGATTCCAGAGGTATTGTTTGGGGCGTTGCTGTTGTATGCAGCGTTTACGACATTGTTGCCATCGTTGATTTTCCGCGTGTTGCCGACGCCAATTGAGCCTTCACAGTCTGGGGATCAGCCGCCGCGGGCGGCATGGCCGTCATCCGGTATGGGGGGTTGATCTCATGCTGGTCCGTGTGGTTTGAATGGCAAGCGTGCGTGGGCGGGTAAGCCGGGTATGCCATCGTGCAACTGGTAGAACACCATACGTTGCCTCTTGATCAAAGCATCCCAACCCTGAACTTGCCTGGCTTGGGATAAATGACACATGCGCCTAGATTTCGAGGCGCTGTGTTGTCGTTGGACTTGAAGTATGGGCAAGGATGATAGCGATGTGATGAGTGTTGTTTATGTGATGGTTGGGTGTAGCGATGCCAGAAGGTGATGTCATCGGGAGGGTGGTGTTTTTATCCGATTCCTCAACAGATCCAGCTCCGTGATGTGCTGATCCATGAAAGCTATGCTAGGTGTGATTTGGTACAGGTCTTCGTATGGATGCGACGCTGCCAAACGGCATGCTAAGTACCATGTGTTGCATTATTGTCTGTCAGTGCAGATACGGTTTGTAGTGAGACCGTCACTGCAAAAAATAAAAGTATGAGCACGATTGCACGTGGTGAGTTCCGCATCGTGGATGGGTCCATCAAGGGGTTAGCAAAGGGCTGAGGTGCCCTGGGAATTCAGCGAGCCTCTTTGGTTGGATGAACGTTAGAAGGGCAGGTGAGGGCGTGTCTGGTGCGATGTTTGGGATGAGCGCGGGTGTACGGCTGTCAATCCTGCCAGTGTGGTTGGGTACGATGTGATTATGGCAGTGGTGTGTTGGAGATGATTTCTATCCAGTAGCCATCCGGATCTTTGATGAAGGCGATGTCTTGCATACGGCCATCGGTCAGGCGTTTTTGATAAGGCACTTGCAGCGCATCGAAACGGGCGCAGGCGTTGTGGAGATGTGGCACAGAAATGCAGATGTGGCCGAAGCCGCGCGGATCGCTGTTACCGTCGTGGTAGATCTGGCCTTGTTGGGTTTCGGTGCCGTGGTTGTGGGTCAATTCAAGTACCCCAGGAATACTGGACATCCATAGTCGGCGTTGGGTGTCATTGTCAGAGACGTGTACCGTATCTGGTAACAGTGCAAGGAAGTACAGGCTGAACTGTGCTTCGGGGAAATGGCGTGTATCGATCAGGCGGAAGCCGAGGATACGAGTATAGAAATCGAGAGATGTGGTGATGTTTTTGACTCGCAGCATGGTGTGGTTGAACACGAAGCCTCGAGTTTCGTTCGCCGGTTGTGGCATGGTCTTGAGCTGATCTTGGAAGTTTTTGGGGTGCATTGGAAGTTTCTTGCGGAAAAAGTGGGTGTGTTTCCGGTGAGCGTAGGTGTGCTAAATCGTTCTAAATAATGAGTTATTAGGATATTTGAATGCTGTATGTGTTGAATGAATCGCTTAATCACTCACATCTAGATGCGTGTGACTGCAATGCGTGAATGCTTTAAGTCAAGTTTGCTGCCCTTTTCAAGAATATCTCTGGTGATTCTTGGTCGTCTGTGAAGCCGGAAGATGTGTGGGATCTTGCTGTTTTTACGTTTTGCATTGTGGTGTGTTTGCTGTTTCCGGGTGTGCCTGCTTCCATCTTTTTTTCTGAATGAGTTCGTGAGAACGATCTTTCAGTGTTCCGATGAGGTGCCGATATGAGAGGTGATAAGCAGGAACAGAACGATGTGTTGTGGGTGTGGAGGCGGTTAGCATGACTGATGCGTAAGGGTGGCGTATTGCTATCTCTGTTTGGGGACGCGGTCTTCTTTTGAGGTTGTTGATGTCATGCTGTACTGGTGTTCAGTGAAGCAGGATGAGCGTCGCCAAACCGAGAAAGCTTAGGAAGCCGATCACATCGGTCAGGGTGGTCAGAATGACGCCTCCCGCTAGTGCCGGGTCGAAGCCCAAGCGCTTGAGTGTCATGGGGATGATGACGCCGCCTAATGCGGCGGTACATAAGTTGATCGTCAATGCCGAGCCGATCACTAGCGATAACAGTGGCTGTTTGAGCCAAAGCAACACGATCATGCCCAAACTCACGCCCAGGCAGATGCCGTTGATCAAGGCAACAGTCATTTCCTTCTTGAGTAGCGGTAACACGTTAGAAGTGCTGATCTGGCCCAGTGCCAGGCCACGTATCATCAGTGCCAGGACTTGGGTGCCAGCATTGCCTCCCATGCCGGCAACGATCGGCATGAGCGCGGCCAGTGCTACCAGTTTTTCGATGGTGTATTCAAATTCGCTGACAACATTGGCGGCGATGAATGCAGTGCATAGGTTGATACCCAACCACAGTAAGCGGCGCCGGAATGCACGTCGTGCCGGGCTGAACATGTCCTGGTCATCGCTGAGCCCCGCTGCGCTCATTGCTTGGTGTTCGGCTTGTTCGCGGATGATGTCAACGACGTCGTCGATCGTGATGCGGCCGAGAAGGATGTTGTTTTCGTTGACGACTGGGGCAGAGAGCCAGTCGTGATAAGAAAATTGACGTGCAACCTCTTGAGCCTGTTCTTCGATGCTGATGGCTGGTTGTTCGTTGTCGATTAAGCGGTTAATCGGTGTGTCGGGCTCATGGGTTACCAGCGTTGCCAGTGAAACGCGGCCGAGGTACTGGTGGTGGCGGCTGACCACGTATAGGTGGTCGGTGTGGTCGGGGAGCTCGCCACGCAGGCGTAGATAACGTAGCACCATATCGACATTGACGTCGGCACGTACTGTGACTGTGTCGGGGTTCATCAGGCGCCCGGCACTGTCCTCAGGATAGGAGAGTGCTTGCTCGAGCCGTGTGCGGTTTTCACGGTCCATTGACTTGAGTACCTGGTCGATGACCGTGTTGGGCAGGTCATCGACCAGGTCTGCCAAGTCGTCGATGTCCAGGTCCTCGACTGCGGCGATGATTTCGTCTGTGTCCATTGCCGCGAGTAAGCTCTCACGTACCTCGTCACCGACGTGCAGGAGGACTTCGCCATCGTCCTCCTGATCAACCATGCCCCATACGACCTCACGTTTTCCTGGGGGCAGCGATTCGAGCAGGTTACCGATCTCTGCTGGACTGAGAGTATTAATTAAGCGACGTATTGGGCCGAAACGACCGCTGTCCAGGGCGTTGGACAGCAGGCGCAGCTGGCGTGCGGTCTTGTCGTGGTGGACGGTTTCGGCCATGCGCGGTTCCCGGCAGAGGAGAGAGAGTGTTCCTACAGGATAGGGCGGGACTCAATCAGTCTTGATTATGCTCTGTCAATATGATGACGAAACCAGCATCAGTACTGACATTATTCCGGCGTCGTGTTGGCATAGGCCGTCAGCCACTTTTCGATGGTCTTCCGGTTGTGGGCGCGGAGTAGTTTAGTTGCGTTTGTTTTCAGTACGCCCAGGTCGCTGGCGCGGATCGTGCGGCGTACTTCAAGCAATGTGGCCGGATGAAGACTGAATTCTGTGAGACCGAGTGCTAGCAGCATTGGCACGTAATATGGATCACCAGCGATTTCACCACATATGGTTACCGGGGTGGCATGTGTACGTGCGGTGACGATGATCTGAGCGAGCACTGCCAACACGCCCGGGTGTAGTGGCGAGTACATTTCTCTGATGGCTGCATTGTTGCGGTCGGCAGCCAGCAGGTATTGGACCAAATCGTTGGTACCGATCGATAGGAAGTCGACTTCCTTGATAAAGCTGTTCAGTGCGATGGCTGCGGCCGGTACCTCGATCATCGCGCCTAGTGGGATCTGTTCTGCAATGTCGTGGCCTTCGGCTCGCAATTCTATGCTGAGGGCTTTGATTTGCTGTCGCAGGAGGATGATCTCTTCCCGGCAGCTCACCATCGGTATCAGGATACGTACCGGCCCGTAGTTGGAAGCGCGCAGTATTGCTCGTAGTTGTGTTTTGGCGACTGCTGGACGTGCTAGCGACAGGCGTATCCCACGCAAGCCCATTGCTGGGTTGTCTTCGTTACTGATGGTCAGGCCGATACAGTCGGTTTTATCTGCGCCCAAATCCAATGTGCGGATCGTGACGGGACGTCCGTTCATACGTAGCACTGTGTCGCGGTATGTTTGGAACTGCTCTTCTTCATCCGGCAACTTGCTGCGTTGCAGGAACAGGAATTCGGTGCGGTATAGGCCCACACCAGCCGCACCCAGCACGTACGCTTGGGAGATGTCGTCCAGTGATTCGGCGTTAGCCTGCACCAAAATGTCGACGTTGTCGCGGGTGCGGCTGAGTTTGGAGCGTAGTTGTTCCAGCTCGCGTTGTTCTTTGGCGCGTTCGCGCAGCCGGCTACGGTAGTTGCGCAGGTCGTGCGGCGATGGATTGACGATGACTTCACCACTGCTGCCGTCTATGATCAACATGTCGCCGTTCGTGATCTTCTGTAGCAACGTGTCTCCAGCACCAACGATCAGTGGCAGGTACAAGCTATGCGCCAGGATGGCGCTGTGCGAGAGTGTATTGCCAGCCGCGATGACGATGCCAATAATGCCTTGCGCTTGTAGTTGGACTAATTCGGATGCGGCGACGTTGCTGCAGATCAGAATCTCGCCTGCCACACTTTTGGGTTCGGGGGAGTGTTTTTGCAGGAAGGCGAGGATGCGTCCGATCACGTGATTCAGGTCGTCCATGCGGCTCTTCAGGTAGTGGTCTTCCATGGCCTCGAATGCTGTGTTCAGGCGGTCGCGCTGCACCTTCAAGGCGTATTCGGCACTGTAGCTGTGCGTACAGATCAGTTCGTGCAGGCTCCGTAGTAGCTCCGGGTCGTCGATCAACAGTGTGTGCAGGTCGAGAAACTCGCTGACCTCGTGCGACAAAGTGCCATGCAGATGTTCGCGCAGCAGGTGTATTTCCTGACGTGCTGCGTTCATGGCTTGGTAGAGGCTCTGTAATTCGGCATCAGTGTCAGTGATGTACTTTTCCTTGATCTCCATCACGTTCATCTGACGCACCCAGGCGCGTCCCAGTGCAGTGCCTCGTGCGGCGCCGTGGCCCTGGATACGCAGATTCACCTGTGTATCCAGTGTGTGTGATGGACTGAGCCGAGCATGTTTATCTGTCCTCGTTGAAGCGGTTTTCGAACAGTTCTATCAGCGCTTGCATTGCTGCATGTTCATCTTCACCGTCGATCCTTACCCGTATCACAGTGCCTTGGCTGGCGGCGAGCAGCATGACCCCCATGATGCTTTTGGCGTTGACCTCGCGTCCTTTCGTCGACAATGTCGCGTTGCTCTGAAAGTGCGACATTGTTTGTACCAGTTTGGCTGTGGCTCGGGCGTGGAGCCCTAGTTTGTTGGGTACGATTAGTTCGTGTTCAAGCATCGTCAATGATTGCTCCGTTCCGGGTTGCGGCTGCTGCTGTGGCGGGCAGGTCTTGTAGGCTCTGTTCTGGGTGGTTCATCACGCGTAGCAGCATCGGCAGGCTCAGTGCTGAGATCCGACGCACGGGTGTGTCTAGCTGTGCTAGGCGGTGTGCGAGGTTGCTCGGACTGGCGCCATACAGGTCGGTCATCACTAACACACCCTCGCCGTCGTTGACTCGATGCATCGCTGCCGATGCTTGTGGCAGCAACGTATCCAGGTCAGCATCTAGCGGCACTTCGAACGCTTCGGTTTTGAGAGGTAACTGTTGTAATAATGCGGTAGCCACACGTAACAAGGCGTGGCCGATGCCGGGATGAGTGATTAAAAGAATGCCACAGGCCATAGGGGAACGTTAACAGGGCGGTGTTGCTTGACCATAGGCGTTGGTGGCGTATGCGCCGATGTGTGTGCGGGGTTGTTTCGGGTGTATATGGTACAGGCAGGGATTGCACATGCTTAGGTTGGAAAGTGTTTGGTGCTGTTGTCATAGTGTTTTGAGTCGAGTGCCGCTGCGTATGGAACGAACTTTCCACGCTATGTGGCCGTGATGATGAACGACCGCAAAACTTCTTAGGGTGCTGGTGTTTCGTTGTTTTCACTATCTTGATGCTTGATGTTTAGCAACACGGTACCTGTTGCTTCAATATGCATAATCGCATGTGCTCGTTAGTGCTGCTCAGAAATATCGAATGGGAGGTTTGATCCTGTCGGGGATGGTGGGGGAAAGCTGTCCAGGAGAAGGGGCATTTCTGGAGGATGTGTTAGGCCATTTTCTTGATTTCGTCGCAGGGGTTATGTGAGATGGACTGGTGGGCGAAACAGTCAGTTTCATGTGTATTATTTTCAGGGGTGCTGAAATACTTTGAGGGATTTTCCTTAATAGAGTGTTGTACTGGAATGTTGTTTGAGCATCGGACGATGCGCACATTTTCTCCATGAAGCACAGATTGAACGCATTCGCCACCTGACTCTTGGAGCGGCCACTGCTTCAGGATGCACAGCATAGATGTTCCAGTACTTCGCGGACTTTGGGTAATAGCTGAGCCATCTTGGCGAGCAATGTTGTGTGGGCACTCCGAGTGAGCTGGGTGATGAAGCTCGTTAGGTCATGAGTGTGTCTTCCAGTGTGTGTGGCGAGTGCATATTATTGATGTTGCACTATTAGACGATGCGGTAGAACAATATCGTGTAGGAGTGGATGTGGTCATGCATGCGAACGGTGCCTTGCGGATACAGAGATGAATCTAGAAGGCTCTTGATGCCTGGAAAGCATCTCTTTGCATCTTTACTCGTCTTTAAAGATGCGTTTCGTGTGGGAGAATTTAAGGTTACTCCAGCTCGCGGTGAAAAATGGTTACTTCGGGCCACCCCTTTTCGCGTGCGTGTCTGGCCATTTGCTCGGCCAGGTATACCGAACGGTGTTTGCCACCGGTGCAGCCGAACGCTACGGTGACGTAGCTTCGCGTGTTGTTATGCAGTCGGGGCAGCCAAGTGTCAAGAAATTCAGTGACCTGTGTCAGGTAGAGGGTCACTTCTTGTTGTTGTTCCATGTAGTCGCGTACGCTGCTATCACGCCCGGTGAGCGGGCGTAGATTTGGTTCCCAATGTGGATTCGGTAGTATGCGTGCGTCGAATACGAAGTCTGCTTCTGCTGGCACCCCGCGTTTGTATGCGAATGATTCGAATAACAGCGACAGTTTGTCGCTGTGTGCTAGTGCGAATTCAGTGACTAAGTGCCGGCGTAATTGGTGCACGTTGAGTGTGCTGGTGTCGATGACTGCGTCGGCAGCCTCGCGCAGTGGTGCGGTCAACTTGCGTTCCAGCGCAATTGCTTCTGGTAGCGATAGACCTAAATGGCTGAGCGGATGGCGGCGGCGAGTATCGGCGTATCGTTTGAGCAAAGCTTCGTCGCTGGCGTCGAAGAACAGCAGGTGTGCTTTGATGCTGTGCTGCCTGGTTGTGTGGCGCCATTGGTCTAGTTCGGAGAGATTACTGCCGCTGCGTATGTCAATGCCTATCGCGATGCGTTGATCGCTCAGTTCGGCAACGCGAAGGCGACAGCGCAAGAAGTGTGGTATCAGTTCTACCGGTAGATTGTCCGAGCAGTAGTAATCAAGATCCTCAAAGGTTTTTAGAGCGACGGATTTACCAGAGCCAGATAGGCCGCTGATGATAATCAGGCTGTGTCCTGGTGGTTTCATGGGGGACGCCGTTCTAGCAAGTTGCTGTGGCGGGCGATAAACATTGCTGCTGGGTCGATGCCCTTGGTACGTAGAATGTGCAGGCGCGTGGCTGCTTCCGTCAACACTGCGAGATTGCGACCAGGCATCACTGGCAAAGTAATTAATGGGACATCTAAATCTAGTACGTGGCGTGTGCCGGAATCCCCAGTCAGGCGTTCGTACCCGGAAGGTGTGTGTTCGGTCATTGGCTTGGTTAAGTGCACGATCAGGCGTAGATATTTGTTCTTCTTTATCGCGGTATCGCCGAACATGTGGCGTATGTTCAATACGCCCAGGCCGCGCACCTCCAGTAAGTCTTGCAGCACTTCAGGGCAGGTACCGTCGAGCACGTCCGGAGCGATTTGGGTGAATTCTGGAGCATCGTCAGCAACGAGACGATGACCACGACTGAGGAGCTCCAGCGCCAGCTCGCTCTTGCCTGAGCCGGCTTCTCCAGTGATGAGCACACCAATTGAGTAGATCTCCATGAACACCCCGTGTAGCGTGGCGCGTGGCGCTAGTGTGCGTGCGAGGTGGTAGGAAAGGTGGTTGAGAAGTTCGTGGCCCCGCTTGGGAGAGGCCCATAAGGGGATCTGGCTGCTGTCTGCGGTGGTGCGCATGTCTTCCGGACAGGATTGGTTTTTGCTGATCACCAGCGCCAGCGGTTGGAATTGGATGATCTTTTCAATGGTTTCTTTACGTTGGCTTGCTTCCAGAGAGTCCAACCAAGTCAGTTCTTCGGTACCGAGGATCTGCACTTTGTTAGGGTAGATCGTATTAAGGTAACCGGCTAGAGAGGGACGTCGTGCGCGGGTATCGCCGGCATCAATCTGGCGGTGCTCACCCTGTTGTCCCGCAATCCAGCGTAGGGAAAGGCGGTCGCGTTGCAGGTCGAATAGCTCGCGGGCGGTGATGCTGGTATTCATTCAGCTTTTGTTTTTACAGGATCGGTATAGCGCAGCAGGGGCGTAGCATTTCAGCCGCTGCGTTGGATAGTAAAGTCTACTATTGATGGGGCCAACGCAGCAGCGCTATTACCTGCTTGTTTGACGGTCTTATGGCAACTTGCGCATGGCGCGATGCATGTGCGGCTGTGATGTTGCGTTGCTGAATCATTTGAGCTCGTGCAGGCTACGGTCAGTACGCTTTCACGGTCAGCCATGCGGATACCTTGGGGAGCGCTGTTACCGTCAGATCGATCAGGAGCATGGAAAAATGCAGGCGACAATCATTCTGGATGATCGCGTACCTCCCTTGCATGGTGGTCGCATTTTTTTTCCTTGTGTTTGAGTATCAATCGATCGAGTTTGTCGGCGACCAGATCGATGGCTGCGTACATGGTTGATGCGCTGGCGTTGGCATTCAGAGTACGGCCTGGGATATTGATTGTAGCGATAACATGATGGTCGAGTTTGCGCATGCCCAGTTGGGCGCGGACTTCGCAGTGGTGGTTGAAGTGGCGTTGGAGGCGCTTTAGCTTAGTTTCCAGATACCCCTGCAGCGCAGGAGTGACTTCGATCTGCTGCCCATAAGTTTCGATGTGCATCGGATACCTCCCTTGGTTCTTGGGTCAATCAATCATTCCGCTCCTAAGGAAGCGCCCGCTTGCTTGATCCACCTGTCTGGCGTTGCGACGCCGATGATAGACGGATCAGAGGACCCGGACGCGTTCGTGAGATGCGGAGATGTTCATGGCATCACGATACTTCGCTATGGTGCGCCGCGCCACTGAAATACCAGAGGTCTTCAGCAGTTCAGCCAGCTTGGCGTCAGACAGCGGTTTACGGGGGTTTTCAGTTTCAATCAGACGTCTGATCATTGCTTGAATGGCACAGTTGGAGGTCTCTTCACCGCTGTGGGTCCCGATTCCCGAAGCGAAGAACGCGCGTAGTGGTAAGGTACCGCGTGGGGTGCGTACATATTTGCCGGCAATCGCACGGGATACCGTGGACTCGTGCAGGCCAAGTTCGATGGCTAATTCGCGGATAGTCAGTGGACGTAACGCTTGTTCACCGAATTCCAAAAACCCTGTTTGGTGACGTAGCAAGCTGTTGACCACTTTTAACAAGGTTGCACCTCGTGCCTCTAGACTCTTGAGCAGCCAACGGGCTTGTTGCAGTTGGCTGCGCAGGTAGCCAGCATTGGCGCCATCACAGCGGTTGATGAGCTGCTCGTAGCCGTGGTGGATGACCACTTGTGGTAGTGCACGTTCTGACAGAGCGGCGTGCCAGAGTCCACGTTGGCGCCAGATCACGCAGTCCGGAATAATGTAGGTGCCGACTTCCAAGTCACCAATTTTCTTGCCTGGGCGGGGGTCCAATCTACGGATCAATTGCACTGCTTGTTCGACTTCTTGTGAAGGCAGTTTTAACTCGCGTGCCAGCCCGGCTACACCGCTGCGCGGCAATTGTTGTAGCAGTGGGCTCTCGACAATTTGAAGTGCAAGTGTGTGTCCGGGTACCTCCTTTTTCAATGATTTTAGCTGCAGCGCCAAACACTCGCCCAGGGAGCGTGCAGCCACGCCCGTCGGGTCGAAGGATTGAATATATCGTAATACTGGTAGCAGTTCGGTTTCATCCACAGATAACGGGGCTAGGGTCGAAGCGACCGTGGAAAGAGGTTCACGCAGGTAACCGTCTTCTTCCAACGCATCAATCAAGGTGGTACCTATTTGATAATCACGTGCCGATAGTGGGGATAGGTGCAGTTGCCACATCAGGTGATCAGTCAGACTATTCCCGGCGGCTAGACGCTCAATAGGGTTGTCGTCGTCATTCCCGTTGTCTTTGCTGCCGTTGATATTCCAGGTTGATTCCTTGGCATGCCAGTCTTCAGTTTCAGTTTCAGCGTCTGGCTTGGTCTCCGGTGATTGGTTCTCGGCCCAGTCCAGCAGTGGATTGCTCTCTATCGCAGCCGTAATTTCCAGTTCCAATTCGGTGCTTGACATTTGCAACAGGCGTATGGCTTGGTGTAGCTGGGGTGTCATGACCAGCTGTTGTCCCATGGATGTTCGCAGCGTTGCTTTCAATGTCATATCGTTAGTAATACTAACTATAATCAGCGTTGCATGCCGATCAGAGGTGAAAAGTCTCTCCAAGGTACACGCGGCGTACATCCGGATTAGTCAACAGTGCGTCTGGCGTTCCCTGCGCGAGCACGCCACCCTCGGCGAGAATGTAGGCGCGGTTGCAGATCCCCAAGGTTTCACGGACATTATGGTCGGTAATCAGCACGCCAATACCGCGTTCCTTAAGATGGGTAATGATGCGTTGGATCTCACCGACTGAGATCGGATCCACACCTGCGAACGGTTCGTCCAGCAGCATCATGCGCGGTTGTGCGGCGAGGGCACGAGCGATCTCACAGCGGCGTCGCTCCCCGCCGGACAGGCTGGCACCGAGCTGGTTGGCCACATGGGAGATCTGGAGTTCGTTGAGTAGTGAGTCTAATTCCTGCTGACGCGCTTGGTTGGTTTTCAAGTCCTGACGTAATTCCAGCACGAGGCGGATGTTGTCGGTGACGGTCAATTTACGAAACACGGATGGTTCTTGCGGGAGGTAGCCGACGCCCAGCCGTGCACGCGCGTGCATCGGCTCAGCAGTGATGTCGCGTCCGTCCAATTCGATGCGGCCGGCATCGGCGTTCACCAGGCCGACGATCATGTAGAAGCAGGTCGTTTTACCAGCGCCATTGGGACCGAGCAGACCTACGACTTCACCAGCTTGGAGCGTTAGTCCGAACTCACGCACGACCTCACGGTGCTTATAGCGCTTACGCAGGCCGCTGGCGACAAGCATTATATTTTCTCCTGCTTGGCGGCAGGCAGGGTGCCTTGTGTGACGTTCTTCGGTTGGATCGTGGTGCGCACGCGGGTACCGTCGTTACCACTTCGCATGTCACCTGTTTGGGTGTTGTAGATCATGCGCTGGCCAGTGTTATTGCCCTTAGGCGACTCGACTTTATAGTTGCCGGTGAGGATGACAATGCCCTCTTTGATCTTGTAATCGATATTGTCGGCTTGGCCATGTACTGTCGAGCCGTCATCCATCTCTTGCTTGAGGCTGGCTTGTTTGCCGATGAGTAGGATACGGTCCATGTCCCCGTTTTTGAGAAATATATCAGCGGTGTCGGCATGGGCCTCAAGGGTGCCTTGTTGGATCACGACGTTCCCTGAGTAGTGCGCCTTACCATTAGCACCGAGCATGCTGCCTTCTTGTGCAGCAGAGTCGATTGTCATCGGTTGGTTGCGGTCGCTGGTTTTAGTTGCTACGGAGAACGGTGCAAACAGCAGTGGGAACAGGAACAAGTTAACGAGCGGCGCTCGGTTCATAACGGGTGTTGACCTTAGAAAGGAGCTTGTACTGCTGGGTCTGTGTATTTACTTCGAACCCAACGCCGGTCTGAATGATACCCTGATGGGTGATCGTTACTGTATCGGCCGTCTTTGCCAAGCGATGGTTTGGGTAGACGTCCAGGCTTTGGGTACGGAACGTGGTTGGAACCTGTCCTGGGTCAGTTGGGCTGTCGCCTTTGACGTCCTCGCGAAGCCGTAGCAGTGTTCCATCTTTGTTGAGCCAGCCTGTTTGTGCATGCAACGTCCAGTGTTGCCCGGACTTGTCGGGGATCATGAAGAGCGGGGTGGTCACCTCGGCAGTACTGTCGGTGTGATTGTGTTGCATTTGCGGCGCGTGCAGGGTTAGCGATTCTTTGCCAGTCTGTTTATCCAGAGCGACCATTTTAAAATCGTGGAGTGTGTAGTCAGTTGTGATGTCCTGTGGTGGCGTGGCTTGCATGTGTTTGCGTTGATGCCAAGCTGACCAGCCGCTGACAATCGCAGCGATCAATAGCATGATGTTGAGAATGCTGCGCCAACTCATCGCACGAATTTTCGCAGTAGGGCGTCGACTTTGTCTTGTGCTGCCAGGAGTACATCGCAGACTTCCCGTGCGGCTCCCTCGCCACCCCGGGCGCATGTGTGCCAAGTGACCCGCTCTGTGATCCACGGGTGGGCGTTAGCCGGGGCCACCGGCAGACCGACGGCGAGTAGGGCCGGTAAATCGGCCAGATCATCGCCCATAAATAACACAGCATCCATGCCGATCCCTGATTCCATCGCTAGCGTCTGCACCGCTAAACGTTTGTCTTGCACGCCGATCTGGATGTGGAGTCCCAGATCTGCGGCACGCTTTTTAGCGGCCAAGCTATTCAGTGCGGTGATCAGAGCGACGCGGATGCCACATTGTTCCAATTGCTTTAAACCCTGGCCGTCGAGCACATGGAACGCCTTACTTTCATGCCCGGCTTGGTCGTAGTACAGACGCCCATCAGTGAGTGTGCCGTCCACGTCGAAGCAGGCTAAACGGATGCGTTTTGCACGCTCAATCAGAGCGATGGGTAGGGTATGCAGCGGAGAATAGGGCATCGGTACTTTTTCTAGAGCATTAAACGATTTTGGCGTGCAGTAGGTCGTGAATGTTCAGCGCGCCGACCGCACGCTGTTGCGCATCGACCACAATCAAACCGTTGATCTTATTGGCTTCCATCAATCGTGCAGCTTCAGCAGCGAGCTGGTCGGCGTGGATCGTTTTAGGATGGCGGGTCATGACGGTGTTGATGCGTGCGTTTCTCACGTCGATGTCGCTGTCCAGTGCACGGCGCAAGTCGCCATCAGTGAACACTCCCTGGAGTCGGCCCTCGTTGTCAATGATCGCAGTCATGCCCAGGCGCTTGCGACTCATCTCGAGTAATGCCTCGCTTAGTGTGGCCTCCTCATGCACTGCTGGCAGGTCATCGCCGCTATGCATCACGTCGGTAATGTGCAGTAGCAAGCGTCGGCCCAGGTGACCAGCCGGGTGCGAGCGGGCGAAATCTTCAGCAGTAAAGCCGCGTGCATCCAGGAGTGCGACTGCGAGTGCGTCGCCGATCACTAGCGAAGTGGTCGTGCTGGAGGTGGGTGCCAGATCGAGTGGGCAGGCTTCGGTGGTCACGCTGACATCCAGATGCACATCGGCAACCTGAGCCAGTGTCGATTGCACGCGGCCGGTCATCGCGATGATTGGATTGCCCTGGCGTTTGAGTACTGGAAGCAGCATCCGTACTTCGTCTGATTCGCCTGAGTAGGACAACACCAGTATCACGTCGTTGTGAGTGATCATGCCAAGGTCACCATGCCCAGCCTCACCGGGATGCACGAAGAATGCGGGTGTACCCGTTGAGGCTAAGGTAGCGGCGATCTTGCGCGCAATGTGTCCGGATTTGCCCATGCCAGTGCTGATCACACGGCCGTGCGAACCCAAAATCAGCCGGCATGCGGCTACAAAGGGTGCGCCGATCCGTTCGTTGAGTAACGTCAGCGCATCACGCTCAATCTCGATCACGCGCCGGGCGCTGGTGATCAGCGCTGTGTCGCTGAGGTGATCGCGCTGGAGGGAGGAGACGTCCATACATGTGTTCAGTGCAGGAGTAAAATGAACCTCCATTTTATTAGATTTAGAGACGTGTCTCTTGGACGCTGAAACTATTCGTAAACTGATTGAGTCTGGTTTGCCGCAGGCCCGTGCTGATGTGCATGGTGAGGATGGCGTTCACTTCGAGGCTACGGTGATTTGCGAGGCTTTTCGTGGTAAAGGAGCGTTGGCCCGTCACCGTATGGTGTATGCGTCTATCGGTCATTTGATGGGAGGAGCGATCCACGCGCTGCAGCTCAAGACGTTGACTCCTGATGAGGAGTGAGAGCATCCGTGACTGGTGTGCTTCCTTCACCTATCCACTTATGGTTCTGATGAATTCATGTCAAAAATTGTTGTGACCGGTGGTACCCCGCTCTGCGGTGATGTTCGGATTTCCGGGGCCAAGAACGCGGTGCTCCCTATCCTGTGTGCCACGCTACTTGCTGATGCATCGGTGGAGATCCACAACGTGCCCTATCTACATGATGTGCTCACCATGATTAATTTGCTTGGTGAACTGGGTGCGGGTGTCACCATGAATGAAGAAATCGCGGTGCAAGGGCGTTCGATCACAGTCGATCCGCGCAGGGTGCACCAGCACATGGTGCCGTATGACTTGGTGAAGACCATGCGTGCTTCTGTATTGGTGCTGGGTCCATTACTGGCGTGCTACGGCGCCGCTGAAGTTGCGCTTCCTGGGGGGTGTGCGATTGGTTCACGCCCAGTCGATCAGCATATCAGGGGATTGCAATCACTCGGTGCGGAGATCACGGTTGAGAACGGCTACATCAAGGCTTCTGTCAGTCAGGGGCGGCTAAAGGGCGGTCGTTTCGTGTTCGATGTGGTAAGTGTCACCGGTACTGAGAATCTGCTGATGGCTGCAACAGTGGCGAAGGGGACAAGCGTGATTGAGAACGCTGCGATGGAGCCGGAGGTTGTCGATTTGGCCGAATGTCTGATCGCCCTTGGTGCTCATGTGGAAGGTGCTGGTACTCCACGTATCGTGGTCGAAGGGGTGGAAAGGTTAAAAGGCGGGCACTATACCGTGTTACCGGACCGCATCGAGACAGGTACTTTTTTGGTGGCCACAGCGATGACGGGTGGTCGGATCAGCATGCAGCAGGTGCGCCCGCAGACTTTGGATGCGGTGCTGGGCAAGCTGACTGAGGCTGGAGCGTGCATCGAGACAGGCACAGACAGTATCCATTTGGATATGCAAGGCCGGCGTCCGTGTTCTGTCAACCTGACAACCGCGCCTTACCCTGGGTTTCCGACTGACATGCAGGCCCAGTTTATGGCGCTTAATTGTGTCGCAGAGGGTGTGGGTGTGATCAAAGAAACGATCTTTGAGAACCGTTTCATGCACGTCGATGAGCTGTTGCGGCTCGGTGCCAAAATTCAGATCGAGGGCCATACCGCGATCGTGCAGGGTGTCGAGCGATTGAGCGGTGCACCGGTGATGGCGACCGACCTGCGCGCGTCGGCCTCATTGATTCTGGCTGGTTTGGTCGCAGAGGGAGACACGACCATCGATCGTATTTACCACCTGGACCGTGGTTACGAAAACATCGAGGGGAAACTTGGAGCGCTGGGTGCCTCGATCCGGCGTATCGCATGATCTTGCAAAGTCGCTTCAGCCGTCGGCGGAAGATCCTGTGGGCTGTCATGTTGGTGTTTCTATGCTGGTTGGGGTACAGCCGATACGTTGGTTTGGCTATCGCTGCGGGTGTGCAGCTCCAGGATATGGATTGGAATGGTGATGGAACGGTCTCACGCCAGGAGATTATGCAGGCGTTCTACGCGGTGGCGGTCACACGCAGTCAAGATAACCAACGTCAGTGCGTGACCTATTACTGGCGCCGCAGTGGGGAACAAATCCGCGTCGATTGCCGTACGGTGTTTAAAACAGACTCCAGCCATTGAGTGCTGTGTCTGATCGTGCTGGTTGGTGGGGTGTATATGCTGCGGATGTGGTTGTCTTTTGATGTCTGGAATGCGTCTGGGAGAGCAGTCTTGGTGTGCAAAAGCGTTGTATGACGTCCTGAGACTCGTTGCATCTTGGCCAGCGTCAATATGAGGAGGCATGCCACGTTTGAATTCCAGCAATACTCCCGGATGATCCACCATCGCAGCCTTCGTGTCGGGATGCACTGCAATCTAATCGCTTGATGCCGTAGATACTTTCTTGCGCGCTTCATTGTCTTTTAGGGCTGCTGTGTCTGTGTTCCTTCATGCTTTATGGGCTCACGATCAATAACCCACTGCACACGATCAATGTTCCGTGTGCAGCGTACTGAGTGCGTCAATCTGGTTTAGATATTTATTTCAGCAGGTTCATGGCTGCTGCTTGCGGTGTGATGCTTTTTGTAAAGGGGCAATACACCGCGCGTTATTTGAGTAAGTCACTGGTGGCCTGTGCATAGCAGTGGCAGTACTGCGTGCACAATTCATCATCCGTGGTTTGGTGTGTTTGGTGCTTGCTTCAAGAGTGGGCGCATCTGTTTGAATTGTTTGTGCTGGATGTCGGCGAGATATGTTTTGCGCGATATGTCGCCCGTGCTCGAATGTTGAGATCTCGTTGCCTGAGTGTGCTGGCACATATGACGTTTGACGTTTCTGAGTGCGTGTCCAAGCACTGCATTGCGAAAATGACTGCTGCACAGGTGGTGAGCATCTGCGAGTGCGGCCCCAGGAAGAAGCGGTCGCATTGCTGTAGGCAAGTGGATTGTTCTTTTAGTTTCCCCCCTTTATTCAGCACGTGCAGCTTGCAAAACGGGTGTCTTTGTCATCACCTTGGTGCTGGTGCGATACCTTCGCTTCTGAACTCAGCCCACCCAGACCCGTGCATTGCGAAATAGGCGTAGCCAAGGTGCTTCTTCTCCCCAGTCAACCGGTGACCAGCTTAGGTTGATGTTGCGTGGAGTGCGTTCCGGGTGCGGCATTAAGATGGTGATGCGTCCGTCGTTGGTCGTCAGTCCGGTGATGCCGTTCGGAGAGCCGTTTGGGTTGAGCGGATATTGCTTGGCTGCTTGCCCATGTCCGTCGATATAGCGCAGCACCACGTGTGCAGCGGCTTGATCCACGGTGTTGTCGAACATGGCATAGCCCTCCCCGTGTGCCACCGCTACGGGGAGCCGTGAGCCGGCCATGCCACTCAAAAAAATCGAGGGAGACTCGATCACTTCCAGCAGTGCAGTACGCGCTTCGAATTGTTCGCTGCGATTGCGTACGAAACGCGGCCAGTGCTCGGCACCAGGAATCATTGATTTGAGCTGGCTCAGCATCTGGCAGCCGTTGCATACACCAAGCGCGAAACGATCAGAGCGGGTGAAGAATGCGGCGAACTGGTCCCGTAACACGGCACGTTCCAGAATCGAGGTGGCCCAGCCGCGCCCGGCACCAAGCACGTCGCCATAGCTGAAGCCACCACAGGCGGCCAAACCGACGAACTCACTCAGCTGTACACGGCCGGTGATCAAGTCGCTCATATGGATGTCGACACTTTGAAAACCGGCGCGCTCGAAGCTGAACGCCATCTCGATGTGACCATTGATGCCTTGTTCGCGAAGAATGGCCACTTTGGGCCGGATGCCGGTCGCGATAAACGGCATAGCGACGTCTTCCGCTGGATCGAAGCTCAGCTTCGGTTTCAGACCGGGTGCGGTGAACGTTCGCGCCACGTCGCGCTCCTCATCAGCGCACTCTGGGTTATCGCGTAGCCGTTGTATGGCATGAGTCACTGACCACCAAGCTTCGAACAGTGTCTCCCAAGGCCATTGGGCGAGGCATTGACCGCTGTGCACAACACGGATATACGGTGTCGTCGTGGGGTGTGCGATGCGCTGCGTGCAGGCCGTCAACCCATGTTGTTCAACCAGATCGGCGAAGGCAGCGTGGTCATCGTTGGCGACTTGCACAATGGCGCCCAGTTCTTCGTTGAAAAGGCTACGGAAGACATCGCTGTTGTGGGTGTCGCACGTGATGTCCAAGCCCACATGTGAAACGAATGCCATCTCGCACAATGCGGCGAAGGCGCCGCCATCGCTGCGGTCGTGATAGGCCAGCAGCAGGTTTGCGTGACGCGCATCTCTGATCAATGCGAAGAACGCGCGCAGGGATTCTGGTGTGTCCAGATCTGGAGGCTCGCCACCGAAAGCGGGGAGTCCTTCCATACCAGCATGGACCTGTGCCAGCACCGCGCCGCCGAGGCGTTGCTTGCCGCTATCCAGACCAATCAACCAGAGTTCGCTATTGGTTTCATTACGTAGCAGGGGAGTTAATTGCAGGCGTACGTCAGCCACGGGCGCAAACGCGGAGATCACCAGTGAGACGGGCGAGACCGCGGTGTGTGTGGTGCCATCGGCTTGCCATTGGGTCTGCATCGATAGCGAGTCCTTGCCCACTGGAATGCTGATGTCCAGTGCTGGGCAAAGTGCTATCCCTACTGCTTTGACGGCGTCATATAGCAGCGCGTCTTCGCCGGGATGCTCAGCGGCCGCCATCCAGTTTGCTGAGAGCTTCACCATGTCTAGCGACTGCACTGGAGCGGCGCATAGGTTAGTGATGGCCTCGCCGACAGCCATACGTGCGGCGGCGGCTGAATCCAGCAGTGCCAGTGGAGTCCGTTCGCCAATCGCGAGCGCCTCGCCGGCATCGGTGTCGAAGCCGGCAAGGGTCATAGCGCAGTCAGCCAGTGGCAATTGCCATGGGCCGATCATTTGCTCGCGTGCGGTGAGGCCACCAATGCTGCGGTCACCGATGGTAACCAGGAAGTTCTTAGCGGCTACGGTGGGGTGTGCGAGCACGCGTAACCCTGCTTGGTGCAGGTTCAGTCGCGTGGTGTCTAGTACTGGCCACTGCGGCGGCGGTGGGTGCGCCGTGTTGCGGTGCATCTTCGGTGGCTTGCCGAACAGCACATCCATGGGTAAATCGATTGCAAACGCTTCTTGTCCGATGTGCCTCGGGGCGTGGGATGCAGGGACGCTTGTTGCCGTCTCAGTGCTATCTGTTTTTTGGATATCTTTTCTTGCCGCGTGGGGAAGGGAGGCGGTTGTTGCCCCATATCCCACAATCAGCTGTTGTTCTGCAGTGGCCACGCCAACCGCGGCGAACGGGCAGCGCTCGCGCGTACAGATCGCTGCGAATACTTCCAGATGTGCCGCCGATATGCCGAGGACGTAGCGTTCTTGCGATTCGTTGCACCACAGTTCCAGTGGGGAGAGTGATGGGTCGTCACTCGGTATTTTGGCGAGGTCGATGACGCCGCCCACCCCCGAGTCGTGCAGCAGCTCGGGGATTGCGTTGGATAAACCACCGGCACCCACGTCGTGGAACCACCGGATCGGATTGTTTGTACCTAGTGCCGTGCAGTGGTCGATGACTTCTTGGCAGCGCCTCTGCATCTCTGGGTTATCACGTTGTACGCTCGCGAAATCCAGCGCCTCTGTGCTTGTTCCAGCAGCGACTGAGCTTGCCGCGCCGCCGCCCAGCCCGATGAGCATCGCCGGGCCGCCCAGCACGATGACCACATCGCCAGGCTGGAGCCGGAGTTTCTCGATGTGTATGCGGTCGATCATGCCCAGGCCGCCGGCCAGCATGATTGGCTTGTCATAGGCTCGGGTGAGTGTCTTGTGTGTGGAAAGCTCAAAGCTGCGGAAGTAGCCAAGTAGATTCGGTCGCCCAAATTCGTTGTTGAACGCGGCACTGCCGAGTGGGCCGTCGAGCATGATGTCCAGTGCTGAGGCCATGCGTGGGTTCATGGCACGTGGCGTTTCCCATGGCTGGGGCAGCCTTGGAATGCGTAGGTGCGAGACCGAGAAACCGCTCAACCCGGCTTTAGGTTTGCCGCCGCGACCAGTAGCACCTTCATCGCGGATCTCGCCTCCTGCGCCTGTGGATGCACCAGGGAATGGTGCAATCGCGGTCGGGTGGTTGTGAGTTTCGACCTTGATTTGGAACGCGCTAGGGACTACCGCTTCACGGCGATATTCTCCGGTGATTGGGTCTGGGCGGTAACGTGCTGTCGTGTGACCTTGGATGACGGCGGCGTTGTCGGAGTATGCGCTGAGCGTGTACTGCGGGGCTTGCTGGTGAGTGTGTTTGATCATCTCAAACAAGGAGCGCTGTTGCTCTGCGTCGTCGATGGTCCAAGTGGCGTTGAATATTTTGTGTCGGCAGTGCTCGGAGTTAGCCTGCGCGAACATCATCAATTCGACGTCGGATGGGATACGGTTCAGCTCGGTATAACGTGCGCGCAGGTAGTCGATTTCGTCGGCAGTCAATGCCAGTCCCAGGCGTGTATTGGCGTGTTCTAAGTCGATTAACGGAATGCGTTCCAGTGACCGTGGTGTGGGCACGTTAAACAGCGTCTTGATCTCGGCCTCTGACGCCAGCAGCGACTGGGTCATTGGATCGTAGAGGTGTTTGGCAATGGCGGCACATGTAGCGGCCTCGGTTGACCAGCCTAATAGGTCGATACGGGTGCCGCGTTCTATCCGTGCGATGGGTTGGCCGGCGCCATGCAGCAGTTCAGTGGCTTTGCTTGACCATGGGGACCGGGTTCCGAGACGCGGCATCACGTAGCGTGACACCACGTTTTCGGCGTGTGGTTCGGGTACTGTTTCGGCTTGCAGGATCCGGTGCAGGGTCGGCATATCGGGTGTATGACCGGACTTCATCTGAATGACGTAGAGATGCCATGTGCCGGCAATGTGCAGCGCAGGCACGGCGGTTTGCAGGCGGGATTCAAGTCGAGTAAGGCGAAACGGTGACAGGGCGGAGGCACCCTTGAGGACGATCATGTCCGAGGAACCGTATTGAAGAAGCGAGCCAAGCATTGTACCCGCACGCATTCGTGGCGTCGGCGTTGGGAACGGCAATCAGGAGATTGATCTAGGGAAGTGCTTTGGCTCACGCGAGGTCCCAGCGACACGTGAGCGTCAGGTATGGATAGTGTGGAAGAGGGGGCGGGGAGGCGTGTGCTTTTGGCTGAACGTGTCAGCCTCCTTTGGCTGTTGCAGTGGCGAGTTTGTCCAATAGTGCACGTAGTTTTTCCGGCGGTAGATAGCCGCCAAGCTGGGTGCCGTCCGGGGCGAAGATGGCCGGGGTACCGTTGACGCCCATACGCTGACCCAGGGTGTATTCCAAGGCGACAGGGTTATTGCAATTTTTATTCGGGATCGGTTTGCCGGCCTTGGCTTCGGTGAGTGCTTGCTTACGCTCGGCGGCGCACCAGACTGAGACCATGTCCTTGTAATCTTGGCTCCCTAAACCCATACGTGGGAAGGCGAGGTATTCAACGGCGATGCCTCGCTTGTTCAGTTCGGCGATTTCGCTGTGCAGTTTGCGGCAATAGCCGCATTCAATGTCGGTGAACACGCTGATGGTGTACTGCGGGTTCCGCGGTGCGAACACGATGCGCTGCGATTGGGGCACCGTGGCCAATTGTGCACGGCGGTATGCAAGCAACCCTTCGCTGACAGCGAATTTCTTGTTGCGGATGTCGTAGGGTTGCGCTTGCATCAGGTAGTGGCCGTCGTCGCTGACGTACAGAATTTGGCCGCCAACCACAACCTCACGGAAACCAAGGAAGGGTGCAGCACCGATGTAGTCCGGCTTGAAATCTGGCTCTAGAGTGTTTAACGCAGTCGTCACACGTTGCTGTACATCGGCCGGTGTGGCGTTGGACTGCAGTGTGCTCGTTTTGTTGGGGGCGGGTTGAGAGGGCTGGGCGCAGGCAGACAGGTTAACCACACCCAGCAACAAGGCAGCGATAAGACGGCGCATTCAAACATCCAAATGGAACATTAAAAGAAATTGTCTCACAAGCTGGATGCTGCATCATGATCCCCACGGTGCGGTGAGATAGGTGTGTATTCATTGTCTTCAGACTTGTTCTTATTGCCGCACCCCCTTTATCAACCACGTGGGTGGTGTTGGGCGTGCAACTGCTGTAGGTGTTGACGTGCGACGAGGGTGTAGATCTGCGTCGTTGCAATGGAGCTGTGGCCTAGCAGCAGCTGCAATGCACGTAGGTCTGCGCCGTGGTTCAGTAAGTGCGTTGCGAAGCTGTGACGCAGCACATGTGGGCTGACTTTGCTTGCGTCTATGCCGGCCAAGGTGGCATACCCTTTGACCCGTGTCCAAAATTGCTGGCGGCTGAGACGTTTCAGGTTCGTGTTGATGAACAATGGAACCTCTCCGTCCGAGTCGGCTGGGATGGGTTTGCCAGCCGCCAACTGTGGCCGTGCTTGCTCCAAATAGCGTTGCAGCCAGTGTTGAGATTCCTCGCCCAGTGGTACGAGCCGCTCCTTGCCACCTTTGCCGGTGATGCGCAGCACGCCTTGACGCAGGTTCACCATCGCTACGGGCAACTTGACCAATTCGCTAACACGCAGACCGGCTGCATACATCAATTCCAGCATCGCACGGTTGCGTAGCCCTTCTGGTGTTTCTATGGCCGGTGCTGCTAAGAGTGCTGTTATCTGACTTTCAGTCAGTGCCTTCGGCAATGGATGTGGTAAGAGCGGACGGGCCAGCAGTGTGCTTGGGTTGTCGTTGCGCCAACCGCATGCCACCGCATGACAGAAGAAGGTGCGCAGCACCGACAGTAAGCGTGCATTGCTGAGTGGTGAATAGTGTTGCTGGGCGCGCCATGTGAGGTAATCGAATAGTACGGGTTCTGCTAACGTGACCAAACGCCCGGCGCGGCCATCGTTCCAGCGGGCCAGGCCTTCCAGGTCGCGTCGGTAACTGTTCAGGGTCTGCGGTGATAGCCCATGTTTGATCCAGAGCGCGTCGAGGCATTGCGTGATAGCTGTTGCATCTTCGGTTGACAGTGGTGGTTGGTGCCTGGCCAATTGGCGGCGTTGGTTGGTGGTGCGGAGGGTCATCCGTCAAGCTTAGGGTGTGTCGTGTATTTTTCGTAGTCTATTGATCTGAATTGATTTTGCACATCGGTCGTGCTGTTTGCAGCATCCATCAATCATTGCTTCGAATGGAATGATTGCAAGTGCATCGTGCACGTGTGCTTTTGGATTTGGTTTGCGGTTTTCCTGGTCACGGATGACCAAAAGTGAGATGGGGGATGACTGGGTGGATGTCGCGGAGCACGGTGTCATTGTGCTGTGTGCTGTATCTGACGCCATGCTGATCATGACCGCTGTGGATGGTCATCACGTTCACGCATCGTTTTCAGCAGCGTGCCGCCGCAGTTGCGACAATAGTGTGCGTCGCGATTGTGTCCTTCCAGCCCACAATGAGGGCAGGTGCGCGTGTCGTGGCGGTGTTCTTCTTCGGTGCGGAGTAGACCTTGCGTCAATTCGGCGGTGTAGATGCCGGTCGGGACGGCGATGATGCTATATCCAATCAGGATGAGCGCAGAGGTTACAAAACGGCCCAGTGTGCTATGCGGTGCAATGTCACCGAATCCGACGGTGGTCATTGTCACCACGGCCCAGTACATCCCGGTGGGAATACTTGTGAAGCCGTTCTGTGGACCTTCGATCACATACATCGCGGCACCGGCAATCATAGCGATGGTCAGCACTGTGCAGATGAACACCATGACTTTGCGCCGGCTGCGCCAAAGCGCTTGCAGCAGCTCTCCGCTTTCTTCGACATAGCGGGTCATTTTAAGGATACGGAACAGGCGCAGCAGGCGTAGCACACGCACGACCAGTAGGCTCTGTGTGCCGGGCATGAAGAACGATAGGTAGGTGGGCAGGATCGATAGCAGATCGATGATTCCCCAGATACTCAGTGCGTAACGTAACGGTTGCCGCACCACCATCAGGCGGATCAGATAATCGGCGGTGAACACGATGGTAAAGAGCCATTCCAGCCCGTACAGCCAATACGTCCAGTGTGCTTGCAGTACTAACACGCTGTCGAGCATGACCACTAGTACGCTGCCCAGGATCGCTAACATCAGTAGCAGATCGAAGTTCCGCGACGGACGGGTGTCGTGACGATAGATGATATCGAAGCAGTTGCGACGCCAACCGCTGTCGGTGGCTGGAGTCATGTGTGAATCGAAAAGTGGGGACATGTGGGCATTGTGTCTTAATGGTCCAAATACACGAGAATGTAATGTTCACATCATCGATAAGACGTCAATGAACGCTGTGTCCGAGTCTCTGTTATCTCTGTCTCACTATTACCTGCCGGTATATCGCCCACGTCAAATGGTGTTGGCTCGTGGCCGCGGTAGCCGTGTATGGGATGAGCAGGGACGTGATTATGTTGATCTAGCTGCGGGAATTGCTGTGTGCGGTTTGGGCCATTGTGATCCAGATCTGGTCGCCGCACTGGTTGAGCAGGCTGGCAGGCTGTGGCATACCAGCAATGTGTTTTATAGCGAACCGTCGCTGCGCTTGGCGCAGGAATTGGTGGATGCTTCACGGTTCGCCGAGCGGGTGTTTCTTTGCAATTCCGGCACTGAAGCGAATGAAGCCGCCATCAAGCTGGTACGCAAGTGGGCTGCCGCTCAGGGGCGCTTACCGGAGCAGCGTACTATCGTGAGTTTCCGTGGCAGTTTCCACGGGCGTACCCTGGGTGCAGTCACCGCGACGGCGCAGCCTCAATACCAGGAAGGTTACGAACCGTTGCCCGGAGGGTTTCGCTATGTCGATTTCAATAATGTCGAGGTGTTGGAAGCGGCCATGATCGGTGGTGATGTCGCTGCGGTGATGTTAGAGCCGATTCAAGGGGAAGGTGGGGTCATGCCGGTGGTGCCAGGTTATTTGGCACAGGTACGTGCGTTATGTGATCGCTACGGAGCACTGTTGGTTTTGGATGAGATTCAGTGCGGTATGGGGCGTACTGGAACGTTGTTCGCATATTGGCAGGAAGATGTGGTGCCGGACATCGTGACGTTGGCCAAGGCGCTTGGGGGCGGTTTTCCAATCGGTGCCATGTTGGCTGGTCCCAAGGTGGCCGAGGTGATGCAATTCGGTGCGCATGGGACAACCTTTGGAGGGAATCCTCTGGCTGCTGCTGTGGCACGAGTCGCGTTGCGTAAGTTGGCTTCGACGGAGATTGCGGCCAATGTGCAGCGCCAATCGGCAGCGCTGCGCGCTGGGTTGCAACAGATCAGCGAGGCGTTCGGTGGGGTGTTTACGCAGGTGCGCGGTTGCGGTCTGATGCTTGGTGCGGTGTTAACACCGATGCATGCAGGACAGGCCGGTGCGATTCTCGAGGTGGCAAGTGAGCACGGTCTGTTGATGTTACAGGCTGGCCCTGATGTGCTGCGTTTTGTGCCGGCGCTGAATGTGAGCGACGCGGAGCTTGCTGATGGTTTGGTCCGTTTGCGTGCGGCTCTGGCTGACTACTTGTCACGTTCCCGTAGCTGATACCAATCATGTGTAAGGGAGGTTTGGTCACTGTGGTTGCAGCGGCTGATGATGTGTTTATCGTGGTTTATGTGCTGCAGCTGGGAGCGTTTTGCGGTGAGATGATTGCCGATAGCGCCTGGTGGCGTGCGTGGATGCAACGCTGAATCGGTTATGTGTACAAAAAGAATAAGGGGCAAGCGGCAGACTTTACCTAAACATTTCAGGAAGTCTGCATGTTGTGTAGAACGCATCCGAAAATGGTTCGGCTGTGATTGATTGAGAAGGGGCATCTGGTCATGCAGATATCACGTGGATTGGAAATAATGCCGGTAGATGATGGTACGAAGGGAAAGATGGCAGAGTGCATTGGAGGCCCGTACTACGTAGGAGGGCTGTCATGTTGCGCTCGCGTGGGTCAGCAAAGTGGCATGGAATGTGGGGGAGCGTCTTTACGTGCCTCAATAGGCGTATTCAGTGAAGATACGATTGATGTCGCCATTCCAGGTGTCGTAATACAGTTGCAGCTTGTGTTGTGCTGGTGTCTGACCACTGTGAGCGATCTCATCAAGCACATTGAGGAAAACGGTTTCGTCCTGACCATCGGTGTTGTGCTGTGCGCGGCGACGTAAGCCAGCGCGTGAGATCTCCAGCACCTGCAGCGCTAGTGTACGCACGGTGCGGCGGCGGAATGGCAGTGCCAGGGCATGTTGGGGCGCGCCGTCGCGCAGGGTGTGGCGTTCTGCAACGCTCAAGTCTTTAATCAGGTCCCACGCTGCATCGAGTGCTGTGTCGTCGTACAGTAGGCCGACCCAGAAGGCGGGCAGCGCGCACAGCATTGTCAGAGGGCCTGCATCGGCACCACGCATCTCCAGGTACTTCTTCAGGCGCACTTCCGGGAATGCGGTTGTCATGTGATCGGACCAATCCCGTAGGGTCGGTAAGGTGCCAGGAAGCGCTGGTAGGCGTCCTTGCAGAAAGTCGCGGAAGCTCTGCCCGCTCGCGTCGTGGTAGATGCCAGCGCGGTAAGAGAAGTACATCGGGACGTCAAGTAAGTAGTCCACGTAGCGTTCGTAGCCAAAGCCGTCCTCAAACACGAAGTCAAGCATGCCGGTGCGATCAGCATCGGTGTCGGTCCACACGTGCGAGCGGTAGCTCAAGTAACCGTTGGGCCTGCCTTCGGTGAAGGGTGAATTTGCGAACAGTGCAGTGGCGATTGGTTGCAGTGCCAGCGAAACGCGAAACTTTTTCACCATATCCGCTTCGCTGGCGTAGTCGAGGTTGACTTGTACGGTGCAAGTGCGGGTCATCATGTCTAAGCCGAGTTGGCCAACTTTAGGCATATAGGCGCGCATGATTGCGTAGCGGCCTTTCGGCATCCACGGCATCTCGGCACGTGTCCATTTGGGTTGGAAACCCATGCCTAGGAATCCGAGCCGCAGCGTGTTGGCGACTTGGCTCACTTCGCGCAGGTGTGTGTCAGTCTCGACGTAGGTTTGATGGATGTTTTCTAATGGCGCACCGGCCAGTTCGAGCTGGCCGGCAGGTTCGAGAGTGATAGAGGTATTGTCGCGTAATAGGGCGATGGTGTGGCCACGTTCTTGTACTGGTTTCCAGTCAAAGCGAGTCATGCCGGTCAACAATGCCTCAATACCGCGTTCACCATCGAATGTTGGCGGATGTAGATCGTCGAAACTGAAACCGAACTTTTCGTGTTCGGTGCCAATGCGCCACTGGACGGCCGGTTTTTCGCCGGATGCGAGTACCTCGACTAGCTGCGCGCGTTGGGTGATTGGGGTCTCGGCAATGTGACTCGGGCTCGACAAGGGTGGGACTCGCAGGAAATATAGGACGGAGCGATGCGAGGACGGTTTCCTAGGCACCGCAGGGCGGCACTATAACCGCAGTGCGCCTCTGGAATGATTGATACCGATGATCTTTGAGTTTTCTAAAGGTATGAGTAAATTGCTTAAGGATCACTTTATTTTATGTAAATCAATGGGTTGAGATGAGCTTGTGCGCTTGCTCAGACGGGTCTTGCTAAGCCTAACCAAGTTTCGATCACTGCGTGCAATTCCTCCACACCTTGGCGCGATTTGCTGGAGAAGGTTTGTACATTGATGTGGTCGGCGAAGTGTTTGGTAAATTCTTTGCGCACTTTTTGCAGTGTTTGTGCCTGTTGGCCTCTGCCGAGCTTGTCTGCTTTAGTCAGCAGTGCCTGTACGGGCAGGCCGCGTTGTGTCGCGTAGCTCAGCATTTGCAGATCGTATTCCTTCAGTGGGTGGCGAATGTCCATCACGACCACCAGTCCACGGAGGGCTTGACGGTTACGGAAGTAGGTGTCAATAAACGCTTGCCAGTGTACTTGCAGTTCTTTGGGGACTTTGGCATAGCCGTAACCGGGTAGGTCGACCAGATAGCGTTGTGGTGTCACGGTGAAGTAGACCAGTTGCTGAGTGCGGCCTGGAGTTTTGGAGACGCGAGCGAGCGCGTTTTGACGGGTTAACGTGTTCAGCACGCTGGATTTTCCAGCATTGGAACGGCCGGCAAAGACAACTTCGCTTCCGTCATCGGTCGGTAGTTGATAAGCAGTGTGGGCCGAGAGGAGGTATCGGGCACATTCAAGTGGTGACGACATTTGCTTAGGATCGCATGTCTACGGGCTGTGCTGTGCGTTCGGTGGCATTGATAGCCTGAGGGGCAAACAAAAATGGAGCTTCGGTCATACGTTGCTTTGATGTGCTTGCTTTTGCTGTTGTCGCCGTTCCGGTCCTTATGGTGATGCTCCTATCCCAGGTTGGTGCGGCTCTGCAGCGGCAGACTGACTTGATCTAACACTACATTGGAGAAATTTTGAAGCTGGGCAGGCCAAGGCGACGGTCTGCATGGTCTGTCACGGTCCTGATGGCAATGAGCCAGTACTGGTCCGTGTATCCGCACGTGGCTGCGCAGGGGAGCGTTACATGACCGAGTGGGCTGGGCTGATTCCAGCGGTCAGCGACGTAGCGAAACGGCTGCACCGATGCGACTGTTTGTACAAGCGTTTGGGCCACAGGATATGCGCGATCTTGGGCTTGGGTTTGCCAGTCAGTCCGGTGTAGCTAGTGTTGCCGATGAGACTGCGCCAGCAATTTCGCGCTTTCAGAGGAAGAAATGATTGGAGATCGGTCAGCAGTTATACCGTGGTGGTGATTTGGTGCGTGATATCCCCGTTTGCATGGCCTGCTACGGACGGACCGGAGCTGACGATCCTGGTGTGCTCTAATCACGCATTGGTGGCCACTATGTCGACTACATTGCGGTTGTTTGCAGATTGTTTGCTTACTGTCATGGTGCTAGCAGGCATGAAGAAACACGTCACTATCGTCATCATGGCAGATATTGTTAAACCATTAAGTGACCAGTAGAGCCAAGCCCTGACACACTACCTCCAGAACTTGCATGACTATGTTGCTGATGATGTTGCAATTCAGCCCATGCCCATATAAAGATGAACATGTGCTGAATTCTGTAGGTTAGGGGTGCTACGTAGTTGGACTGTTGTTACCATTTACGAGTTGATCCTATGGCCGGCATTATTTCTTAATTCCAAAGGAGCCGTGTTCCGGAGTTTCTATGCCAATGTCTGTGTTTGGACGTTTATTGTCTTTATTGCTTGCTCTTGTACCCTTAAGTGCATGGGCTGCTGTCAATCATCCTCCGGTCGTTGGCCAGGATTATGTTGAAATTTCTGATGGACAACCATTTGCGCCGTTGGCTGGTAAGATCGAGGTCGTCGAAATTTTCGGTTATACCTGCGTGCATTGCGCGCATTTTGAATCCAAGTTGCAAGTATGGAACACGCGTCAGGCTAAGGATGTGCGTTTTACCTTGGTACCTGCGGTGTTCGGTGGAATTTGGGATTCGTTCGCGCGTGCGTATTTAGCCGCGGACATTCTCGGTGTAGCTCAGCGCAGCCATGCGGCGATGTTCGAGGCGATCCACGAGAAGGGCAGTGTGCCGATTCAGAACGTGGCACCAGAGGAGCTGGCGGTGTTCTACGCCGGATACGGGGTGCAGCCGGACCATTTCGTTGCTACCTTCAATGGCCCGGAGGTCGAGAAGCGCTTACAGGCGGCGCGTGACTATGCGTTGAAGGTGCATCCCTCGGGGACGCCGACGATCGTAGTGAATGGCCGTTACATGGTGTCTGGTCACGATTTCGACGACACGCTGCGCATTACCGATTATCTGGTGAGTCGCGCACGCGTTGCTGCACGTAGCGGTAAGTCTGACTGAGGTTAGGCTGTGTGGCTCGTATCATGATCACCGTCAAGCTGGCTTTGGCCAGACCCGCTTCCCTGTTGGAGAGAGAGTTTATGAAAAACCGTTTCGCCATGACGTTGATGGCGTTGTTGCCGGTTCTGGTGGCTTGCCAAGCTAAGGATGGCACCGCGGATACCGTACCGTCTGCCATTCCAGCTCCGAGCGTGCAGTCCATTCCCCCCCCCTCCACTGCGGCCACTCCGATCTCACCTCCGGTTCAAGCTGCACGTGTGCCATCTGGACCAGAACCAGTGGCTGATACTGATTACATTGTGATCCAGGGTGGTCAACCGTTTCAGCCTGTTGCTGGCAAGATTGAGGTTGCTGAGGTGTTTGGCTACGTTTGCCCGGCATGCTTCCAATTCCAGCCAAAGATCGAGCCATGGAAGGCTGGCCTTCCTTCGGATGTGCATTTTGTCTACGTGCCAGCAGTATTCGGTGGTACTTGGGACGATTATGCGCGCGCGTTTTACGCTGCTGAGACATTAAGTTTGCAGGAGAAGACTCATAGAGCTCTGTATCAAGCGATCCATGTTGAGCAGACTTTGAAGGGGGAGCGTGGTCGCGACACGGTGCAGGATATTGCTAACTTCTACGCCAAGTTCGGCGTCAACCCGGAGCAGTTTGCTAATACTATGGCCAGCTTCGGTATCTCGGCAAAAGTTAATCGTGCCAAGCAGTTCGCTAAGCGTAGCCAAATCACAGGTACGCCTTCGTTGGTTATAAACGGCAAATACTTGGTCAAGGGCCGTACTTACGACGACATACTGCGGATTGCCGATCACCTGATCGAAGGTGAGCGTAAGGCACTGGGCAAGTAAGACCAGCTCGGCTAAGTGAGCGATTCTGATCGACGTATACTGCGGGTGTTGACTGTCAACATTCAGGCCGCTTCGAGTACTCGCCGCTATAGCGACTACGTGACCCGAAGCTGGTCGCATGCGTTACCGATCGGTCGCAAGCGTATTACTCTGGATGCAATTGCACAATTGGTCGCTGAGCGTGACATCGTCGGGCTCCAGGAGAGTGATCCTGGCAGTTTACGTTCGGGCTTCACCAACCAGACTCACTACCTAGCCCAGCGTGCCGGTTTTTGTTACTGGAATCATCAACCTAATCGGCGCATGGCTGGGGTCGCTTCCAGTGCCAACGGCCTGCTAAGTCGGCTGAAACCGCGCGAAGTACAGGATCATGCGTTACCTGGTCGGATGGGTGGTCGCGGTGTTCTTTTGGCTAAGTTCGGCGATGACCTTGATAGCTTAGTGGTGGCGGTGGCTCACCTGTCGTTGGGTGTGCACTCGCGTATGGCGCAGTTGGCTTTCATCGCTGATTTGCTCGCTGAACATCCCAACACAATCTTGATGGGGGACTTCAATTGCATGGCTGATCGTCCTGAGATGCAGGTGTTGTACCGCCGTACTCGGTTGCAACCACCGGATGCTGTGATCCCAACGTTCCCGAGTTGGCGTCCACAGCGTGCGATCGACCACATTTTGGTGAGCCAAGGCTTGCATATTTGCAAGACTGAAGCAATACCGGCTGCGTTCTCCGATCATTTGGCGGTGAGTATGGAGATCGTTATACCTCAATGCATTTTGTGTTAATTGCGTTGTGACTGATCCGGTTTGCTTGAGATGTCATACAGTTTGGTTGTTCGATTGCGTCAAAACTTTTCCTTGACATAAGTCAAGGTCAGGAAATTGTTTCGCATAAACGAGGGCGTCAGCTTGCTGATGCCAAATCGGCTTTCGGGTCATCTTCAAGTGTTCGACTTTAGTTTCCCTATGCCTTCACTTTGCGGATGTCTTGCTTTCTGTTGTTGTGAGTTGATGTGTATTTCCGAGTAACGATGTTGTGTCATTGCAGATGAAAGTTTGATTCATATGTTCGCTTGGCCAGTAAGTTCAGTCCTTGATGGACCAGAGGGTAACAGTGACTTTCGTGGAGGGGGGGGGATAGCCTAGCTACCAATGTAAGCAATGTGGTGAGAAGTCATGAAATTGCAAGTCATCATGTGACGCAGTTCGTGTTGTTCCTAGCTGTTGGCGTAGGCGTGTAGTAATGCGTCTTAACGTGTTCTTGCTTGTTGGTGGGTAGTAAAAACTTAAGGAGCGTCACGTGTCCATCATCATGGGGTACGTGCTGCCTTTATTTGTGTTGTCGCTATTATCGGCAGTTTGTGCGTTGTGTTTACTTACGGTTGGATTCAACGTCCACTCATCCAGGATCACAGGATTTGCCTGATGTGGCTAGTGCGATTGGTGGGATTAAATACAGGTTCTGGTGCATCGCTTCTCAGTAGATGGTCTGTATCCAAAGGTGTCGCACCCTCAAGGAAACGTGAAGTTGTTAACGGCGTCGGTGCGTGCCATTCAATGTAATGTGCGTTGAACAGATTTTTTAATGTATCTGTGTCTTGCGTCATCTGCGCGTGGTCGCCCATCAGGAGTAATGTAGGGGGCACAAACGTCCATGCTTCATCGGAGATGTCAGGTGGAGATGTAATACCGAAAGTCATCAGAGTTCGATCGTCTGATTGGATGAAAGCGCATAACACTTTATCTAAATAATCTGGAATTTCTGAATCATGGACAAAGATGATGCATGTTGACTCAGCTTAACCGAACAATATAGACATCAATTGTTAAGTATTCAAATTGAGGTTATGTGGAAGGTAGGATTAATAAAAAAGTATCCTGTTGATGTTAGGGCTTGTTGAAAATCACTGCATTTGAGGGGATTGCTATGATGCAATCTGGCGACGAGTATTGGATCACGATGCAGTCGCATTGCCAGATAGGTAAGTGATTCAGGTCTTAGGGGGGCGGATAACCCCAGTTTCGTGTAAGCGTTACCGCGTATTGTAAGCAAAGGGTGATCCTACCCTAGGTGGTTTGAGTATCTTGCAAGATATTTATTCGAGTGTATGCATGGTTTAAAGCAACCATGACAGCGGCGATTTCTTGTTCAGTATTTGGGCTGCTTTCTTTAGTGACCTGTGCAGTTTGTCTTGAGGTTACGTTGTATTAAAGCTGAGTGCGTGACAGATGTGTCTCGCGTTTTGGTTCAGCGCAGGGCACGTTCTGCGGCGGCTGCCATAGCTCGTTTTGAAAGCATGAAATCCCATAAGTTGCCGTTTAGTTGGCGCCACAACACTGCTGAGCGGAGTGCGGCCAATAGCATGGCGCGAATCTCGGCGACCACTCCGGCTTGACCGAGGTAGTGTGGGTTGCCCTGCACGATGATTCTGGGACGCAGATGACTGATTGTGTTGGCGTATAAGGCACCGAGCGTGGATAGTACTTCCGGGTGGGCACTGTCGCCGGTTTGTTCGGCCTGATGCGCTGCTTGGGTAATCCCGATTGAAACGGCGACTACGATAGAGGTGTCTCGCATGAAGCGGCGCTCCAATTGCAATACCGCTAGCGTTAGGCGCGGAAGTAATTGGTCGCGGACTTGGTTACCGAAGTAGTCGCGCAGCAGGTGCAGCCCTTGAGTAAGATCACATATCTTACCGTAGACTGCTTCTGGTGATTCGGCGTCAATACGGAATACGCTGTTCATGGCTGTACGTACTGCTGAGGTTTCGGATTGTCCGGTTTCTGCGATTTGCCGTACTTGTTGCAGTGCTTGTACTACGCCAGCCAACGCCAGTACCCGGTTATCTATCAGAGCATTCATTGCAGCACATTCTCAAGTTTTGAAAAGATTACACGCCAGCTTGCGTTCTAACGGCGCGTCTGTAGTGGCGATAACTGCCCCACCTAGACATTCATCGCCGTCGTACAGTACCAGTGATTGCCCCGGAGTGACTGCCCATTGTGTTCGTGTGAAATGTACGTCCAGGCTTCCGTCGTTGTGTACCGTTACTTTGCAAGGCTCATCAGCTTGGCGGTAGCGTGTCTGTGCGGTGCAGGTGAAGGTGTGCGTTGGCGGTGATCCGGACACCCAGTGTGCGGGTTCCGAGCGTAGCCAGCGTGATTGCAGGAAGGGGCTGTCACGATTTTGATCTACGTACAGTACGTTGGTTGCCAAGTCTTTGCCGATGACGTACCAGGGTGAAGCGGTGCGGTTGCGCACTCCTCCGATATTAAGACCCTTACGTTGACCCAGAGTAAAATAGAACACCCCAGGATGCTCGGCAATCCGCTGTCCTTGTGGATCACGGATTTCGCCTGGCTGTGCTGGTAGGTACTGCTTGAGGAAGTCTCGGAAGTTGCGTTCGCCGATGAAGCAGATCCCGGTGGAGTCTTTTTTGGCATGGGTAGGGAGACCTGCTTGGTGTGCCAGGCGGCGTAGCTGAGATTTCTCCAGATCGCCGATTGGGAACAGCGTGGCCGCTAATTGCTCCTGACCAAGTTGGTGCAGGAAGTAGCTTTGGTCTTTGCTGCGGTCGGCGCCCCTTAACAGGTGCCAACTTTGGGGAGAACGCTCAATCCTGGCGTAGTGGCCGGTGGCGATGCGTTCGGCTCCAAGTTCGCGTGCTGTATCCAAGAAATGCTTGAATTTGATTTCACGGTTACAAAGTACGTCTGGATTAGGCGTGCGCCCATTTGCGTATTCGACCAGGAAATGCGTGAATACCTCTTGCCAGTACTCGCGTGAGAAATCACGGAAGTAGAAAGCAATGTCCAGTATGCCGCACACTGCTACGGCGTCGCATCGATCGTCTTCGGCATGGCACTTACCGTTGCCGTCGTCAGTCCAATTTTGCATGAACAATCCGGCTATGGCTTGCTGTTGACTGCTCAAGCGCCAAGCTGCGACCGATGAATCCACCCCGCCGGACATGCCTACGATGATTCGGGGCGCATTCATGGTAAGTATTGAACCAAGTCCAGTGGGGCATGTTGCCCTGAAAGATAGTCGGTTACTACCCGCCATACCAGCGGGCTGCGTAGGGGTACTGTGGCTGCTTGCAGCTCTGATGGAGTCAGCCAAAGAGCACGCACGATGCCGATATCCAGCGGATGCTGGGGATAGTAGGTCAATGGTTCTGCAGCGAAAGCGAACCTCAGGTAGCTACAGCCGGTTGGAGGGGTCCACAGGTAACTGTCGATCAGGCCAGTCAAACGCACTTTCCAGCCGGTTTCTTCCAGAGTTTCGCGCAGCGCAGCCTGGAGTAGACTTTCGCCGAGTTCCAAATGGCCGGCAGGTTGATTCAGCATCAGTACACCATCAATGGTTTCTTCGATAAGTAGCAGGTGTCCGTTCCGTGCTACCACAGTGGCTACGGTCACGTTTGGTTGCCAGTGTTCTTGTGTTAGGGTCATCTGTGTATGACTAATCCGGATACAGCGTCGCGCGCGAAGTACACTGCATGAGTTGGTAAGATTTGAGTAAGACGGCGGTGGCTGGGAACCTGTCCATCGTTAAAAGGCTTGACGCGGGAGAATCTGAATGAGGGGAAGAATTGTGAACCGTAGCCTTTTGATCGTTCAATCTGACATGTTCTCCGCCGTATAATTTCTCAAATGTCACAAAAGACCGTACACGATCAGGATAATGCATTACTGCTGGAGACCGGCAATGCCGGGGTCGCTCCACCACCACGGTATCAGGTGTTGCTCCTGAATGACGATTACACCCCAATGGATTTTGTTATCGTGGTGTTGCAGCAATTCTTTGCGATGGATCTGAAGAAGGCAACTCAGATCATGTTGCATGTACATACTCGCGGTCGTGGTGTCTGTGGGTTCTATACTCGTGAGGTGGCCGAATCGAAGGTTGCGCAGGTTAACGAGTTTTCTCGGATACATCAGCATCCACTGCTATGCACGATGAAACAGGCATAAATCCCTAATTCCAATCTACTTGGATTGCATGGTTGGTGCTAACGGTGTCTGAATGCTCTTATTTAGTAGGGCTGTGGAAAATCCCCGCTCATGCCTCATATTGTGTGTAACAGCTGTTGGAGTCACCCATGTTCAGCAAAGACCTCGAGCAAACCATTGGCCAGTGCTACAAGCGAACTCGTGAGGCATGTCATGAGTTCATGACCGTCGAGCACTTGCTTCTTTCATTGTTGGACAATCCGTTGGCACACGCTGTGCTGAAGGCGTGTGGTGCGGATGTTACAAGGTTGAAGCGTGATCTTGAGCAAGCCATTGAGGCATCAATTACCCGCCTGGATGCCGATGACGCTCGTGATACTCAGCCGACGCTTGGTTTTCAACGGGTGCTGCAGCGAGCCGTCTACCATGTGCAGTCTTCTGGTAAGAAAGAGGTGACCGGGGCTAACGTACTAGTGGCGATCTTTGGTGAAAAGGATTCGCATGCCGTCTATTTCCTGAATCAGCAGGACATCACCCGACTGGATATCGTCAACTACTTATCGCACGGCATTACCCGTATGGGTGAGGAGAGCGACATCGGACAGGCCGCTGAGAATGAAGCCAAGGGTGAGGGTGAGTCTAATAAAGGTGACGCTCTCGCTGAATATGCTCTCAACTTGAATGAACAGGCACGCAATGGACGCATTGATCCATTGGTTGGGCGTAAAGATGAGATTGAACGTACAATCCAGGTGTTATGCCGACGTCGCAAGAATAACCCACTATATGTAGGTGAAGCTGGTGTGGGTAAGACTGCAATCGCTGAGGGTTTGGCCAAGCGTATTGTTGATCGAAGTGTGCCGGAAGTGCTTGCCGATGCGGTGATTTACTCGTTGGATCTTGGGGCCCTGGTGGCTGGCACCAAATATCGTGGTGACTTTGAAAAACGCCTGAAGAGTGTGTTAAGTGCGTTGAGGAAAATCCCTAACGCAGTGCTCTTTATTGATGAAATCCACACCATCATTGGTGCTGGTTCTGCTTCGGGCGGCACGATGGATGCGTCTAATCTGATCAAACCAGCTTTAGCTTCAGGTGAGTTACGCTGCATTGGTTCGACCACGTTTCAAGAGTACCGCGGTATCTTCGAAAAGGATCGTGCCTTAGCGAGGCGTTTTCAGAAGATCGATATCGTCGAACCCACCGCAGGTGAAACTTTCGAGATTCTGCAAGGGCTCAAGCCTAAGTACGAGGCACATCATGGTGTTACCTATGCGGACGGCGCATTACGCGCTGCAGTCGATCTATCAGTCAAACACATTGGTGACCGATTGCTGCCGGATAAGGCGATCGATGTGATTGATGAGGCAGGTGCACGTCAGCGTTTGTTACCGGAGAAAGAGCGCAAGGAGTTGATCGATATTGAGGAGATTGAGACCATCGTCACTAAGATGGCTAGGGTCCCTGCTAAACAGGTGAGTGTGAGCGACAAGGACGTTCTGAAGCACCTCGAGCGCAACTTGAAGATGGTGATCTTTGGCCAGGAGCCAGCGATTGAGATGCTGTCCTCGGCAATTAAGTTGGCCCGCAGTGGTCTGGGTAACCCGGATAAACCGATCGGCAACTTCTTGTTTGCTGGCCCAACGGGTGTTGGTAAAACTGAGGTGACTAAACAATTAGCGCTACACCTCGGGATCGAGTTGGTGCGCTTTGACATGTCTGAGTACATGGAACCGCATTCGGTGAGTCGTTTGATTGGTGCGCCTCCCGGCTATGTTGGTTTTGACCAGGGAGGGTTACTGACCGAGAAGATCGTTAAAACTCCACACTGCGTTCTGCTGTTGGACGAGGTGGAGAAAGCGCATATGGATATCTTCAATATTCTGCTACAGGTCATGGACCGCGGTGTGTTAACAGACACCAATGGGCGTGAGGCGAGCTTTAAGAATGTGATTCTGGTAATGACTACCAATGCAGGTGCAGCCCAGTCTTCACGTCGCACGATTGGTTTCACCAAGCAGGATCATTCCAGCGATGCGATGGAGGTGATTTGCCGCAGTTTCAGTCCGGAGTTCCGCAATCGTCTTGATGCGATTGTGCAGTTCCAACCACTGGGTTTCAGTCATATTCTGCGGGTCGTCGACAAGTTCATCATTGAGCTGGAGATGTTGCTCCAAGAGAAACGTGTTGCCTTGTCGGCTACACCAATCGCTCGCGACTGGCTAGCTCAGCATGGGTTCGATCCTCTGATGGGTGCCCGTCCGATGGCGCGTGTGATTCAAGAAAAAATTAAACGCCCACTCGCAGACGAATTATTGTTTGGTAAGCTGCTCAGCGGTGGCCGGGTTGGCATTGATGTGCGTGACGACGAGTTGATTGTGGAGGCTTATTCGGAACCAGAGCGGTTATTGCCGGCGACCGTGGAGTGATATTGCTCAACTTAAGGGTGGTGGAGTAAGTCTTTAATTTTTCCCATTGCATCTGATTCGTGTTCTTCAGGGTTGTTTGAAGGCATTGGAGCGGTGAGTGCGCGGTTGGGCAACACGCGAACTCAGCTGGATACGCATGTAGGCGCGTGAAGCCTCCAGAAAGACTTTTAGTTCAGGGGATCCACTTCCTGAGACATAAAAAGCCGGTAATAAGCAAAGTAATCGAAAAAACTGAGCAAAGGCAACCACCCGCAATTCCAAAATCCGCTAGCTTTCGCTGCCTGCCGACAAAAGATGTATTGGACCTTGCGGGTTATGCTGCTGACAGGGTTATTTCATACGATAGATGATGCGTCCCTTAGTTAGATCGTATGCAGTCATCTCGATTTTAACGCGGTCGCCGGTCAGGATGCGAATGTAGTTTTTGCGCATGCGTCCGGAAATATGAGCGGTAATTTCGTGCCCGTTTTCTAACTTGACCCGAAAAGTAGTATTCGGCAGTGTCTCGCTGACAGTGCCCTCAAATTCGATGCAATCGTCTTTCGACATGTAGTCCTGTGTGCAATCCACATGCGGCCCGGCGGGCCGCCAAGGGCAAATATCCTACGCGCTATCTCGACACGGCGCAAAAGATTTCGTTTAACGTGATGAGTGAAGTAGGGGGCTCATGCGAGATCTCTACTTAAGTGCTCGCCGAACAGCGTATTCCAACAGGTAGGTAATCCGGTTTCTGTGACCAAGCGGCGCACATGTGCCAGAAAGTCATTGCGTGGCCAGCGTTCGGCACCCAGGTTCAGCAAGTGCTGGTTCTCCACTTGGGCATCAATGAGTGGCATGTTGTGTGTGTGTAAGAAATTTGCAAGGCTGGCGAGAGCGATCTTGGAAGCACCGTTGCGAGTACTGAACATACTTTCGCCAAAAAACATGTGTCCAAGCGCCACGCCATAAAGGCCGCCAACGAGCATGATGCCATCAAATACTTCAACCGAATGAGCATACCCAAGTCGGTGTAACGTCAGGTAGGCTTCACGCATATTCGCAGTGATCCAAGTACCATCTTGGCCTCGGCGTGAAGTACATGCACAGGCGTCGATCACCGCGGCGAACATACTGTCAGCGCGCACTGTCCAGGTTGAAGTGCGTAGGCTGCGGCGGAAGCGTCTGCTCAAATGTATGCTGTCACTACGAAACACGGTGCGAGGATCGGGCGACCACCACAGCAGTGGTTGTTCTTCGGTGAACCAAGGAAAGATCCCGCCTCCATAAGCGGCGAGCAAACGTTGGGGGGTCAGGTCACCGCCGACTGCAAGTAGCCCGTTTGGTTCGCGCAGGGCGTGTTCGGCCGGTGGGAATGGTGTATCTGGTGAGGGGGAGAGCAGATAGGGGTATAGATGCACGAGTGATCGTTCAGTCTCTACGGAACGGTGAATGTGCAACCAGTTCGCGTATCTGGCGTGTGACTGCGATGCGTTCCTGCGCACACCAGTCTGCCAGTGGCGTTCGGAAGCGAGGATCGGCGATCCAATGTCGGCTATGCACCTCGGTTGGTAGAAAGCCGCGTGCGATCTTGTGCGTGCCTTGGGCACCTGGCTCGAAGCGGGTCAACCCCTCGCGTAGGCAGTAATCAATGCCCTGGTAGTAGCAAGTCTCGAAGTGCAGCCCCGGCAATGCTGCGCCACCCCAATGACGACCGTACAGCGTCTTTGCACCGCGCAAGCACAGCGCACCGCCGATCAGCTTGCCGTTAAGTTTGGCCATGAACAGCACCAGCTGCCGCGGTATCGTCTTTGCTAGATGCGTAAGGAATTGCAGGGTCAAGGCTGGTGCATTGCCGTATTGATGGAAGGTATTCAAATAGAAGCGATGCATCGCTTGCAGCTCGATAGGGGTTGCTTCGTCGCCATGTATGCAGTGGACGTGCACTCCGGTGCGTGCGATTTTTGCTCGTTCCTGTCGGATGTTCTTGCGGTGCTTGTGGTCCATCGTGGCTAGGAATGTGTCGAAATCGGCCCAGTCTGCACTGTTGCACCAATGGTACTGCACGTTGCTTCGGGCCAGCCAACTGTCATTGGTGGCTCCAAATGCGGCCTCCTCCTCAGCGGTATGAAAATTGATATGAGCTGAGGAAAGATTGTCTTGTGTGACCCGAGCCTGTATTGCTGTGAGTAGAGCCTGACGCTTCGCCGTATCGCGTGTTAATAAGCGGGGGCCGGTGACTGGACAATAAGGTATACCGCACAACCACTTCGGGTAGTAGGCTTGTTTTTGAAGCGCATAGGCATTTGCCCAGGCATGATCGAACATAAACTCACCGTGTGAGTTGTGCTTCAGATAGCCTGGTGCGGCGGCGACTAGGGTGCTGTTGTCCCAGAGGGTGAGGTGGAGTGGTTGCCAACCCCAGGATGGACGTAGGCAGCCATACTGCTCCAGACCGCATAGGAAGGCATGTGTTAGAAAGGGGTTGGTGTGGTCGTGCAGTGAGTCCCAAGTATTGGCTGCAACCTGGTCCAGCGCATTGAGCCAGCGTACCTCCAAGTTCGTCATCATGTTCCGGCGGTGAACAACATCGTTTGGATGCCGTTATTGTAGAAGTTGATACCCAGCGTGATTAGGTCGATGACCGAGAACAAAAACATGCTAATGAACGGAGAGCTCCCCTGCACAGTCCTGGATCGATCGCCAAGTCGCATGTGATGTGGTGTCGTGGGTAGATGAGCTATAGTCCATTATGATCAAGGCCAGTGATTAAGGGGCAGCCCGTGCCTGCGTTGAAGTGTTGCGGATATCGCGAGGGTGGCCGACTGAGCCGCTGCAGCCTTGGTTGGTGATTTTATTTGAGGTCGGTGGTGTGTTGCTGCTACCTAAATGGGGGAAGGACAGTGCTACGTGGAGTTATCGGTGACCTATTCCGCATGGCGTTTCCAGTATGAAATGGTCATGGGCCTCAGTTGTTTTTACCTGCATTGCTCAGGTTGTACTCGAGCGGGTCAGGTGCTTTTATCAAGGAACCGCTCCGCGTCCAGAGCGGCCATGCAGCCAAATCCAGCAGAGGTGATTGCTTGGCGGTAGTGTTGGTCAGCAACGTCACCTGCAGCGAATACTCCCGCTACCGAAGTTTGGGTGACGTTGCCTTCTATACCTGAATGAATCTGTAGGTAGCCGTTGTTCATCCTAAGTTGACCTTTGAACAGATCAGTGTTGGGATGGTGCCCGATGGCCACGAAGAGGCCACGTGCGTCGATGTCTCGGGTGCTGCTGTCCTGTGTGGATCGGATCCGTATCCCAGTGACACCAGTATCGTTGCCGAGTACCTCCTCGACCGTGTAGTTCCAGACCAATTCTATCTTGCCGGTTGCAGCCTTCACGAACAATTTGTTCTGCATGATCTTTTCGGCCCGTAGGCTGTCACGGCGATGGATTAAGTAAACCTTACGGGCGATATTAGACAGATATAACGTCTCCTCGACGGCGGTGTTACCACCACCTATCACCGCCACGTCCTGGTCGCGGTAGAAAAAGCCGTCACACGTGGCACAGGCCGACACCCCTCGACCTTTGAATGCTTCCTCGGACGGTATGCCTAGGTATTTGGCGGTGGCGCCTGTGGCGATGATCAGCCCATCGCAGGTATAGACGCCGCTGTCGCCGAAAAGGGTGAACGGACGTTTGGAGAGGTCGGCTTTATGAATGTGGTCGAAAATGACTTCGGTGTCGAAGCGTTCGGCATGGGCCTGCATCCGTGCCATCAGGTCTGGTCCCATCAGACCGTGCGTGTCACCGGGCCAGTTATCGACTTCGGTGGTGGTCATCAGTTGACCACCCTGTTGTAGGCCGGTGATTAATACCGGCTGCAGGTTTGCACGGGCCGCGTAGACAGCGGCGGTCCAGCCAGCTGGGCCAGAGCCCAGGATGCATAGGCGTGAGTGTTTGGCAGAGGCAGAAGAATCGCTCATGTATACTTGCTTAATTAAGGATCATTGGCAGAGAAGATCGCCGTGGATTGCCAGCTTTGGTTCTCGCCATAGAGTGGTGCCCTTTTGTCGGCGAATCAAGCCGAGTTGCTAGAAGTGCTAGAAGTGCAAGACTCTGTGTGCATGGTCAGCTTCAGCTGATCACGAACCCCGTGACTATACCCGGTTGCGCATCTATATGCATGCAGCTGAAACCAAATTCAATGTCATTTATTATCAATTACTAATGCGGCACTCCTAAGGTTTGGCAACAGGTGGCAAAACAAGTTCCCGAGCGCAGCAAGCCCACTGTGAGTAAACCTTCCGTACGCAAGGCATGGAGTGTGGATGGTCATAGACTGAAGCGACAGAAACTCTGGCGGGATCTGGCGTTGATCATGATCGCACCGATACTGTTGTACCTCATGGCGAGTTTGTTTACCTACTCCAAGGATGATCCGGCTTGGTCGCAGAGCGGTAGCGTGATCGTACACAACGTAGGTGGAAGAGCAGGCGCCTGGATTGCGGACGTCCTGTTCCAATTATGTGGTTTCGTTGCTTTTTTGCTACCACTGGCATTGGGCGTTGTTACTTGGATCGCACTGTTTGGCAGTGACCGAGAGGATCAAGTAGAGGGGGACTTGGAGCCTGCGCTGCGTTTGATTGGCATCGTTGGTTTTTTGATTGCAGCCACTGGTTTACTGCATCTGCACTTGTTTCAGAGTGATGTGGCGCGTGCTGGAGGCATTCTTGGCAGGCAGGTGTGCAATTCACTGCAAGCAGGCTTTGGCGCGTTCGGGACTAACCTGTTCATCTTGATGTTGCTGTTAGTTTCGGTGACGTTGGCTACCGGATTGTCTTGGTTTGCAGTGATGGAGCGAATTGGTCGCGCTGCACTTGCAGTTCCACCGCTACTGCAGAAGAGCAAGCGCCATGCCGACGAATGGCAACAGGCGCGTGCGTTGCGCGAGGAGCGTGAAGAAGGGCGCAAAGTTGATGCGATACAGCGTGCCAAGCGTGATCCGATGAAGATCGAATTACCTTCGGAACCTATAGTGGAGAAGAGCGAGCGCGCCAAGCGCGATACTCAGATACCGATGTTCCTCGGGGTCAATAAGAATGGTTCTAACTTGCCGTCACTGGCATTGCTGGATAATCCCAAGCCGCAGATCAAGGGTTATTCCGAGGAGACGCTGGAGACGCTATCCCGTCAGATCGAATTGAAGTTCAAGGATTTTCGCATTGATGTGCAGGTGGTGGGCGCCTATCCGGGGCCAGTGATTACCCGCTTCGAGATTGAGCCGGCACGAGGTGTTAAGGTGAGCCAGATCAGCTCGCTGGATAAGGACATTGCACGCGGGTTATCTGTCAAGTCGGTACGTGTGGTTGACGTGATCCCCGGAAAATCAGTGATTGGACTGGAGATCCCCAACGTCAGCCGCGAAATGATCTTCCTATCTGAGCTGCTACGTTCCAAGGAATACGACAAGTCGCCGAGTCCGTTGACGCTGGCGTTGGGTAAGAACATTGCTGGTCGACCGACGGTCGCCGACTTAGCGCGGATGCCGCACCTATTAGTTGCTGGTACCACGGGCTCAGGTAAATCGGTGGCTGTCAATGCGATGGTGTTGAGCCTGTTGTTCAAAGCTTCGCACAACGATCTGCGGATGTTGATGATCGATCCCAAAATGCTTGAGCTGAGTGTCTATCAAGGCATCCCGCATCTACTGGCACCAGTAGTGACCGACATGAAGGAGGCTGCTAACGGCTTGCGCTGGTGTGTGGCTGAAATGGAGCGCCGTTATAAGTTGATGAGCGTGGTTGGCGTACGTAATCTGGCCGGCTTCAACAAGAAGGTTAAGGATGCCGAAGAGGCTGGTCAGCCATTGATGGACCCACTCTTTAAGCCCAACTCGGACCTGAGTGAGGTACCGCGGCCACTGGAGAGGTTGCCGTTTATCGTCATTTTCATTGATGAATTTGCCGACATGATGATGATTGTCGGTAAGAAGGTCGAGGAGTTGATCGCGCGCTTAGCGCAGAAGGCGCGTGCGGCTGGTATCCATCTGATTCTTGCCACTCAGCGCCCCTCGGTAGATGTGATTACCGGTTTGATTAAGGCTAACATCCCAACACGTATTGCGTTTCAGGTCAGCTCGAAGATCGACTCGCGCACGATCCTGGATCAGTCTGGTGCCGAGACTTTGCTTGGCCATGGTGACATGCTGTATCTGCCGCCTGGTACAGCAATGCCGGATCGCGTGCATGGTGCTTTCGTCAGCGATGACGAGGTACACCGTGTGGTTGAGTACTTAAAGGCTAGTGCTCCAGTCCAATATGTAGACGGCGTGCTTGACGAGATCCAGACCATGGATGATGGCGCGGTGATTGGTCCTGCTGGTCTGCCGGAGGGAGGCAGCGGAGGAGGTGATGAGACCGATCCGTTGTACGATGAAGCCTTGCGTATCGTTACCGAGACGCGTCGTGCTTCCATCTCCAGCGTGCAGCGGCGACTGAGGATCGGTTACAACCGAGCTGCACGCCTGATTGAAGCGATGGAAGCCGCAGGCGTAGTCAGCCCGCCTGAGCATAATGGTGATCGCACCGTGTTGTCTCCACCACCGCGCTAAGGGGTCTCATAACAAGTTATTTAATTCTCACCTGGGTTTCCATTAAATCAGGTGTTTATGGCACCCTTGTGGGATTTGTTCATGAGGATCTTTCAGTGGGTGCTGATCTCATCTGAGTGGCAGCACCGTCCCTACTGCTTGAATCGGATTGCCAATCATGATGCGTCTGTTGTTTGTTTTTCTGCTGAGTCTCATGTGCACTGTGACGGTTGCTTATGCGAGGAACGTACCCCCTGCTGCTCAAACTGACGGTAACTTTAGCTACCTGCGTTACCGTGCCGATTACGAAGTGCGGGCCGATGCGGGCAGCGTGGAGACCAACGACTACGATATCCGGCTCAACACCCAAGCTGCGGTCGAGCAATTTAGCCAAGTGCGCCTCGGCTACAGTGAGAAGATGCAGAAGTTAGAGATCTTGGAAGCATATACGATCACTGCGGCGGGCATCCGCCAGGATGTGGCTGCGGCAAAGATCTACACCCAGGAGAGCTATTCCAGTGCCTCTGCGGCAATGTACGCCGACTATAAAGTCAAAGTCGTGGTATTCCCCAATTTGGCGCCGGGTGCGCACGTGGTGTATCGCGTCCGGCGGACCCAACTGACGCCGTACTTTCCAGATTATTTCGGATTTTGGGAAACCTTCAGTGTGTTTACGCGGTATGACGATGCAGTGGTGACGTTACGTGCGCCGCGCAAGTTGCCGATGCACGTCTGGGTGCGGGGTGTGCATGGGTCCACCCGCCCGCGTCTTCAGGGTGACCAAGCTCGGTGGGAGTGGCGTTACCGGCGTAATGTTCCGTTGCAGAGTCAGACTTGGAGTGCCGCCCTGTGGGAATTCAGCCCGACGGTCATGGTGAGCACCTTCAAGGATTGGTCGCAGTTGGGCCATGCTTACGATGTCAAAGCAGGTAAAGCGGCTGCGGTCACGCCGCGGGTGCGTGCTTTGGCTGATCAGATTACTGCCGGCATTCCCGAGCGCCGCGCACAGGCAGCTGCACTGTACAACTGGGTAGCGCGTAACATCCGTTACGTTGCGGTTTACCTTGGTAACGGCGGTTTAGAGCCAAATAGGGCTAATGTCATCCTCGAGCAGCATTACGGTGATTGCAAGGATCATGCAGTCATTCTTGAGGCACTGCTCGCAGCTAAAGGTATCCAAAGTACACCTGTGCTGATCGGTGCCGATGGCGGACCGACACTGCCACCGATTGCGGTACTCGGTCGTTTCAACCATGCCATCACCTATGTACCGGAATTTAAGCTCTACCTCGACTCGACAAATCCTTACGCGCGCTTCGGTCAGTTGCCGGCGAGTGACCTTGGGGTACCGGTAGTGCATACCGCCGACGGCCATGTGACTCGCACACCTCCCCATGATGTGTGGGCTAATACCTACGTGGTGCGCACTGAATACCGTTTTGCGCAGGATGGCAGTTTGAATGGAGAGACGATGCTGGATCTGGGTCCGGATGGAGAAATTGCTACCCGCGCGATGTTTGTCGAGCTCAATGCACAGAATCGGCGACGCATTGAGGAGAACATCCTGGCTCAGTCTGGTTTTGATGGCGATGGCATGCTGGAGTTACTGGGTATGTCACAGGATCTGCAGTCCCCATTCAGTTACCGCTATCGCTTTTGGGCGCGGGATTATATTGATTTTTCGATGGCCGGAGGTTTGGCGCTGCCGTACATGCCGGGTGCTGACTCGATGCGTAATATCTATACCAACACGCCAGCTGAGACCAATCTGACGCCGTTTTATTGCAATGAAAGTTTGCATGAGGAGACTTATGTACTGCGTTTTCCGGCGGACGTACCGATCATTGCGATCCCTGGGAGCCACCGTTTTCGCAATCGTGCCGGGGAGTACAACGTGGAATGGCATCGTGACGGGCAGACTATCACGGCGATGCACCGGTTGCGCCATGTGGCGTTGCATGGTCCTGAGAAGCTCTGTTTACCGGGGGACTATCAGGCGTTTCGCCAGCTTTACCAGCAGGTACGCCGTGGTTTCCGTGAGCAGGTCCTATATGGTGATTTGCGGCGGGTACAGACCGCAGCGCATTGAAGCTTGATTTCAGGGTTTGGATTGGCTACGCATCTGCATCTTGGTGATGTGAGGAGGGGCGATATCAATGTTTATTTCAGTATCTGTGGAGCGTTTAAACAACGCCCAATCGGTTATCCAGTTTCGCCTTCGTCATCGTCATCGTTCTTGCGTTTGCAATCCTGGCTTAAGAAGCGTGCGTCGCTGATGTGATGCACTGTATAGCCGAGCGTATACGACGGTTACTCCATGATTCCTCCCTTCTTACTGACGTTGTTGCGAGTGGTGCGGCGTTGTATGCCACCTTGTACAGCATTACAAATGAATGCGAACGGTGTTGTGGTTCTCTGGTGAGGCAATCAATGCCAGGTCAACATGTTGTTGGTATGGATCGACACGCAGCGCTTCCAAGGCGAGGTGGTACGGCTGATCCTGGCCACACCAAGTTGGTTGATGCAGTGGTGACTTAAGCCGCACTGCATGTACAGATGGATGTCACCGGGCGGATTGTCGCTTTATAGCAACCATTGTTGGATACGTGGTGTCAGTACCAAATGTTGTGGGATGTTCTACTGACCGAAGTGGCGGTGCAGCTTACCCAGTGTGAGAAAAACCATCAGGAGCTGCTGGCACGGCGCTGTTAATTGATTCGAGAACAAAGTCTGATTGTTGTGGTATTGATTGGACATGCGCCGCTGCTACTGGCTGAGTGACGGGTTATTGGGGAGGTGCTGCGTTTGTCGCGGGCACTGTTGTTGAGTTTTTCGGTGCTGCTGCTCGCACAGTGGCCGGATGTGCGTATCGCTGATGTTGAACTACTGTGGCCGGTGTTGCAGTCGCTGTTGTAGAAGTGGCACGCTTGCCGAACATCGCCATGAGTACCTTGTTTGATAGTGCTGTGGACTGTGGTGGCACGGGAGTGGTTTCTGGAGTCTGGTCTCCAGCCGCACTGCAGCACTTTTCCGTTGAAACCTCGGCAGCACGCTGCAGAGGCCCCGTACCGTCAGGTTACGACACGGTACTGCGGAGTTTTGGTTATGTTACGGAGCGTTGCCGATACGTTTACAGGCATCGAATCTGCTCGTAAGCCCTCGCCGTTGCTGGCGCTGGGCGATGTGGATCAGGGGACGCTCACAGCCAGCGAACTGATTTGGCAGCAGGTATGCGTGGCACAGGTCGTGTGCTTGCCCGATGCTACTACGTTGTTTCAGGCTCAGGGCGGCGGTTGGTGGAACCGAGCGTTGCAAAGGGTACATGGAGTGGAGCGAGCCGCAACATGAGTATTCGCCTAATTTATCCAGGAGCCGTCACAATCCAAGCTTTCCATTCCTGGATGATGCCGATGTTTTCTCATTTCCGTTATGTTGTTTTTGCTGTCGCGTTGGTTTCAGGTCCTGTGTGTGCGGGGGCCCGTGGTGATTTGAGCGCCTTTACTCGTGGATTGAAGACCTTGCAGGGCCACTTCTCTCAGGAAGTCATTGATACTCAGGGCAAAGTCAAGGAGCACTCCATCGGTACCGTTGCTTTGTCGTTACCCAATTTGCTCCGTTGGGAATGTAATACGCCCTACAAACAACTGGTCGTGGCTGATGGTAAGCGTGTTTGGCTATTCGATCCCGATCTGAACCAGGCCAGTGTGCGTTTTCAGGGGGATGAGGAGCGCAATAGCCCGCTGATCGCATTAATCGATCCGACTCAACTAGATCGCAAGTACGATGTGAGCGAGGAGGTTACCTTGCGCGATGGCTTGCGATGGTTGTCGTTGACCCCACGAGCGGGTACCGAGGCCAGCTTCCAGAGTGCTTCGTTTGGTTTTACTCAGGCCGAGTTGGTGAGAATGGAAGTTGTCGACACCCTTGGGCAGCGTACCGTCATTGCGTTCAGTGGCTGGCAGCGTAATCCTGTGCTGGCTGTTGACACGTTTCGTTTCACACCAGGTAAGAATGTTGATGTGATCGGTGATCGGTGATCGGTGATCGGTGATCGGTGATCGGTGATCGGTGATCGGTGATCGGATGCCTATTTGCTGGATTCTCAAGAGGGAAAGGTTGACTGAGAGCAAGGTCCGTTGGCAGCCGTTTTGATATTCGCCTGTACGTGCCGACCTTCGTCTTGCTCACGATACAATGAGGAGTGACACGACATCGCTCCACGACTCTTCAGGCTGATCTGCTCAGTGTGGCTCATCTCTTGCAGCCACTGGCCGAGCGTATGCGTCCTCGTACTCTGAATGAGATGGTAGGACAGAAGCGTTTGCTTGCTCCGGATCGTGCGTTGTATCGAGCACTGGCTTCTGGACATGTGTATTCCATGATTCTGTGGGGACCGCCGGGGTGCGGCAAGACGACGTTGTCACTGCTGTTAGCGCAGTACATTGATGCAGAATTTCATGCAGTCTCGGCCGTTCTTTCGGGATTGCTGGAGGTGCGTCAGATGTTGGCTGAGGCTACCCAGCGTTTTTCCGAAGGACGTCGCACCGTCTTGTTCGTGGACGAGGTGCATCGTTTTAACAAGATGCAGCAGGATGCGTTCCTGCCGTATATCGAGCGTGGCACCATTATTTTCGTTGGCGCCACTACAGAGAATCCATCGTTCGAATTGAACTCGGCGTTACTGTCACGTTGCCGCGTACACGTGTTGGAAGCAGTGTCGTCACAGGATATCGTCGAGGCATTGCAGCGGGCGCTGCAGGATACGGAGCGAGGTTTGGGTGGGCAGCGGATCGAAGTTTCAGAAGCTTCTCTGTTGGAGATTGCCAAGGCTGCCGATGGCGACGTGCGTCGTGCTCTCACCTTGTTGGAGATTGCTGTTGAGCTTGTCCAGGACGAGGATGGGCAGATGACCGCTGACGTGCTTTCGCAGGTGCTTGCCGACCGTACCCGGCGCTTCGACAAACGGGGGGACCAGTTTTATGACCAGATTTCCGCGTTGCACAAGAGCGTGCGCAATTCCAACCCGGATGCGGCGTTGTATTGGTTGATGCGTATGCTGGATGGTGGTTGTGATCCTATCTACTTGGCGCGGCGATTGACTCGCATGGCGATCGAGGATATCGGTTTGGCTGATCCGCGTGCACAGTCGATGGCTTTGGAAGCTTGGGAGATCTATGAGCGGTTGGGTAGCCCGGAGGGCGAGCTGGCGTTCGCGCAATTGGTGCTTTACTTGGCAAGCACTGCAAAATCTAATGCTGGCTATGTTGCGTTCAATGTGGCCAAAGCAGAGGTTCGTCAGACGGGGACCCAGGATGTTCCACTACATCTGCGCAACGCACCAACCGGACTAATGAAAAGTCTCGGGTACGGTATCGAGTATCAGTATGATCATGATGCTGAGAGCGGTGTTGCGTTGGACCAGACCTGTTTCCCCGATGCTCTGGGAGAGCGGGTTTACTACCAACCGGTACCCCGCGGTCTGGAGATCAAGCTTAAGGAGAAGTTAGACAGGCTGCGTGCAGCGCGTGCCCAGGCTCAAGCGGATAAGCTACAGCCGCCGCGTGCCTAGAAGATGGCATCCCTCCTCAAACCGTTTGTGGCTAGGTTGCGTGCTGATTGTGTTTGTTTCTTCCTGTCCTTTCCCCGGGATTATGTCCAATTGGAGAATGTGATGCTGGAAATTGCCATCATCTTCCTCCGCATTGTTGCGGCAGGCGTGCGAGGTGCGGCATGAATACTGTTGTGTGGTGGCAGTCGCTGTTGCTTGCGATGGTGGGTGGTGCGTTCGGTGCCGGGCTGCGTTTTGTTATTGGTAGCTCTTTACTACAGCGCTTTGGTGCTGGATTCCCTTGGGGAACTCTAGCAGTGAACCTGATTGGTTCGTTCGTCGCAGGCTTCCTGCTGATATGGTTGGATGCACGGGGATCGGCGAGTTGGCCCTGGCGGATGTTGCTGATCGTTGGCCTGATTGGTGGGCTAACAACGTTCTCGTCTCTGATGATGGAGTGTTTAGTGTTTGTCCGTTCCGACCGCTCGCTGATGGTCGGTCTTTATTTGTGCATCACTCTACTGTTTGGTTTGTTGCTGGTGTTTTTAGGTGCACGGCTGGGTGCATCTGTTGTAGCTTCGTCTACCACGGTGTGATCTTTGAGCGTTGGCGTGGCATGGAGCCTTGGTGCATGCTGATATGTGCGATCATTTCGTTCAGTCTTCTGCGTCTGGTTCACATTTTTACGCATGGTCCAAATGCACAGGTAGATGAGGTAACACAAGATGGATGACTGCTGGCGAGTTTTGCATCATGTGTGGGGACTCAACGGAAATGTTTGATACGGTTGAATAAGGGCTCGATCGTGATTGCATTTGTATGCCTGTTGTGTCAACCCTGTCCTGCGGTAACGGTCAAGCGTATCGGCATTCATAAAGTGTCTACTACCAGAGGCAGCCTGGGACTTAAACTGTCTGAGCCCTGACGTGGACGGTTATTTTTGAGGCCTCGGTATGCTGGTGTGTACGTATGATCGTTGGGTCGATTGGGATGTCTTGGACTTGCTTCTGGCTTGTTATCCCGAGCGCGACATCCTCCTAAACATCATGTTGCTGTTATCGGGAAACGTGTATGCACACGGCGTGCCAGTGACTTGATTCTTGTGGCACATCTCACCACGGATGCTTGTGGGAAACCCGCGACCGCTGACTGTTGTTGGACCACAGATTGCCTGCTTTGCGAAGCATACCGCCTTTATTCAGCAGGGTAACGACGATCTTGATTTGAGTTGTTCGTGCAACACGCAGTACGTCAATGCTTGCGAATGTCAACAGAATCTGGGTGATCATGTTGTTGATGTATGGCCGAGCTGCGCTTATTGGGTGTATTGCAATGTGTTTGGCCAGCGATTGTGTGTCGTCTATATTTTTTAGAGGAAGAAGCGTTTCTGGTGTGGTTTGCAGTCGGTCGGTCGAGAACTGTGTCAACCGTTTCGACTGTGCTATTGCTGTGCCAAAGGGGCCCGCCTAATGGACCATTGGGAATGGTATGTGGTCACCACGGTCTACCGAGCGAGCCGCGCAACAGCATGAGGGCCTCGTTTAGTAGAGTGTGTCAATGTTGTGTGATGGGTTGCTTGCAGCTGTGATTGCATTGCAGGCAACATCTCTTAGTTGCGATGAATCTAGGCGCTACTGAGTTGCTGTTGGAGTTGTGTATATAGCCGTGTGCCTGCTAAATATTGTTGAATTCTGGTCACTTGAGTAATGAGGGGATACTTGATGAGGCCAATACGACTACTGGGCCAACGTGTAGAGTCAGGGGGGCTATGTGATGTTTGACGGTACGATTGAGAGGAAAGGCTGTGTGTGTTAGATGTGTCATAAGTGCTGAATGACGGTGGTGTGTTCTCTATTCCTTAGTTGGTTTTGCGCTTGAAGTGATGGCCTAGTCGTTGGTTGAGAGGCGCTGCTGTCCTGTCACCATGAAATATGTGCTCTCTGTCTTTATGCAGTAAATTCATGTAATGCGACGAGGCCAGTGATTAAGTAGATTGATCGATAGATGGACAAACAGATCGCATATCTGTGACCGGTTGTCATCCAGTGAGCATCAGAGTGTAGGTTGATCCAACCTGGGGGATATTTCGGTGTTGTTTTATTTTATCGATTTAAATTCTTTGCATTAGAAGATTCGCTACAGTCTTGTAGTGTTTGTAACAGTCCTGGAAGTGTGTAACGCAGTGAAGTCACGCCAAGTATTGGTGTGTGCTGAGGATGGCATTTGGCATTTTTATGAACAGATGTATCTGCTGGGTATGCCGTTAGTTATTGGTGATCAAGGTGTGTTGGGGATAGAGCGTGCTGCATACTGACCCCTGTTTATGCGTGTACCGTGTGGGATGGTCATGGGAGTGCTGATAGCTGTATGAAAAGTCATGTGCAATGACGATTATTAGGTTTCATGGACTCCTGTGTTCATGTACTGCTCGTGTGGAGGACACTCGGTTGAATTGGATCTTTGCGCCATTTTCACGTTGACTCAACGTATGATGCACTCAATTCAGTGATGTCACAGTTTTGTATAGATAGATACGCTTTATTGTGCGATGGATGCCAGAAGGCGGCGAACTTTTTAGGCACGTGGAAACGCGAAATCCAATCCGAATGATGATTGAAGACGATGTATTAAAACGGTTTATACCTGTTTCTGCTTGTGATCGTTATGTTTGCAGTCGATGGGATATTGCCGCTGCAGCTGCAAACGGTGTCTAACTCCGGAAAGGTCGTGAAGTGGGATGAGTGATCTTCTCCTATGCATGCTAAGAGCAACTTGGCGTGCTGTTGGACCTTGAGCGCTTACTGGTATGCGGATTGGTTCCTAAATGCTGTCGAGATATTTGGCATATATCCTGTGTTTGTTGGCCATGCGTCCGGACACTACTTGGGAATAATCCATGTCGCAACAGGTTGAAAAACTCGGTTCGTTGAAGATTCTGCTCATCGAGGATTCGCCGGAGGATGCCAAGCGACTGTTCAACAACTTGCTTGAGGCAGGTTTGGATGGGAGTTTTGAGCGTGTGGACAGCGAGTCAGCGTTGCGTGAGGCGCTGCATCTTTTCAGACCTGACATTGTGCTTTCCGACTTGAGCATGCCTGGTTTACCTGGGTATCAAGCCTTGCGCGTGGTGCGTGAGGTGGGCAGTACGCCGTTTATCTTCGTCTCCAGCAAGATGGGTGAGGATATTGCAGTCGAGGCGTTGCAGGAAGGTGCCAACGATTACATCATCAAACAAAATTTGGTGCGTTTGCCAAGTGCGGTCACACGCGCGGTGCGTGAGTCGCGTGCTGAGCTGGAGCGCCAGCACGTAGAATCGGAACTGATGCGTGCGCAGCGGCTGGAGAGCTTGGCGATGTTGGCAGCTGGTTTCAGTCACGACCTGCGTAATATTTTGCAACCGTTGCTCATTGTGCCGGATCTGCTGGCTGGGCGGACCGATGATCCACAGTTGCGCCAGTTGGTGAGCATCGTTGCCGAGTGCGGACGGCGCGGTCACGAGATGGCCGAATCGATGCTTTCTTTTGTCAGAGGTTCCAACAAACCGCGTGAGCGGGTTTTGTTGGCGGATCTATTCCAGACAGTGCAGTTGCTATTGCGTAGTAGCGTGCCTGATTGCATTGCTCTGCGCATGGGAGAGTGTGAGGAAGATCTCAGCGTGGAGGCCAATCACACCGAGTTACAGCAGTGCTTACTTAATTTGGCATTGAATGCCATCCACGCCATGCCAGCCGGTGGTAGCTTGACCTTGGTTGCACAGCGCCATGATGGTGACCGTATTTGCATGAGCGTGGCTGACACCGGTATTGGCATGAGTGAAGAGACCCGGGCACGTCTGTTCAGTCCATTCTTCACTACCAAGTCTGATGGTACCGGTTTGGGATTGATTTCTTGCAAGCGTATTGCTGAGAGTTACGGTGGCTGGATTCAGGTGAACAGTGAGTTGGGAGTAGGTACACGTTTCGATCTGATCTTGCCGGCACGTGCACCTGCTTCGAATGTGTCAGAGGAAAATGCGCCTGCAGTGCTTGGTCAGGGTCAGCGTATCCTGATAGTCGATGGGGAGGCGACTCGTCTTTCGTTGCTCGGAAATGCGTTGGCCAGTCAGGGCTATCAGCCGCAGTTAGCTCCCGATGGCGGTGCTGCACTAAAGCTATTGCGTCACCATGCAGAGCCGGATTTGGTCATTATCGACAGTGACATCCTGTTACTCTCGGCGGTTTGTTTGCTGCCGACGATGCAGGAGTTGGGCTACATGGGTCCGGCTATCGTACTGGAGGATGCCGGGCAGTCTTTGCGGCGTGAGCATTTTCCGAAGGACTTGGCGGTCCATATGTTGCGAAAACCGTTAGAGATGGGGCGTGTGTTCCGAGCTGTGGCGTATGCGTTGACATAAATATGAGGTAGGTGAGAGGCGTGGCTTTTTAGAGAATACTTAGCCTCGAGCAGGAGGTCAGCGACGACAGTGCCTGCAAGCGTGGTCATGACGGAGATTGACGTTGTCGCTGCTTACAGGCGCGAATACTGCATGACCATCGTGCTTCTGAGTTTAGGTAGTAATGTGCGTCCCAGGTATTATTTGCGCAAGGCGGAAGCTGAGCTGCGTGCCTGTTTTGGCGAAGTGTTGTTCTCCCCTACTTACTGCACACCGGCAGTGCGTTGGAGGAACGCTATGGCCGCGATCGTGCCGTGCCGCGCTTTGGTAACCTTACGCTGGCTGTGGTGTTATATGGTGATTTGATCGTGAGAGGACCAACTGGAACCATTAGTGGATATTGCGCCGGATTTCGTTGATCCTGCGAGTGGGTCCACGTTGGCGCAGCTGTGGGCTATACATCCGCACGCTGATGAATGCTTCACGGTGGTGGATCTGGAAGCCCCCGGTGACGATATAGAATAGATATGTTCAGGTCAGCGTGCGGCCGCTATCCAGACGGAGGGTATGCCCAGTGACAAAATTGGCGTGTTCGAGCAGCCACAGCACCGCTGCGGCGATCTCTTCCGAGGTGCAGTGCGCGCTAATGGGGCGCGTGCCAGCAATCCTTGCTTAGCTGCTTCTGAGGTGCCATAGGATCGCGCCGGGTGCGATGGCGTTGACCCGAATCTGTGGCGCTAGTTCCAGTGCTAGTGATCGGGTCAACATCTACAGAGCCCCTTTGGCGGCGGTATAGACTGGATGCTGGGGCAGTGGCTGAGTGCCATGCAGGTCTGTCAGATTGACGATTGCGCCGCTGTGTTTGCGCAGTAGTGGTGTGGCTGCTTGAGCGACGAAAAAAGGCGCCTTGGCGTTGATTGCGAACAAGTTGTCCCATTGTGCTGGGGTGACTTCGCCCAGTGGGGTTGGGTAGAAATTGGAGGCGTTGTTGATCAGTGCGTCTAACCGTCCGAAGTACGCACCGCAGCGTGCGACGAGTGCCTCGGGTACTGTGTTTTCGTGCAGGTTCCCGACCAAGGCGAGTGTGCTGGATGGACGTGTGCATTCTAGTTCGGTTAGAAATGCATGCACTTCGTCGCCAGAACGGTGTGCGTGGACGGAGACGCGATAACAATGTGCATGCAAGTGGTGCACGATAGCTTTGTCGATCCGGCGTGCGTCGCCACTGATCAGGGCAACTTTAGATGAATCTGACATATGGACTTTACCTGGAGAGATTGATCTTGTTCCTTAGACTATTGTTGTTAATTGCTTCCTGAGCTCGATGAATGCATGTGTGCTGATCTCCTGGTGCCCCTTCCTGAAGCGCTCGCGCACAGTGAACAACTGGCCGCCTATATACGCCACCAGATGATTCAAGATGGTGGGGCGATCCCATTCTCTCGTTTCATGGAGCTTGCGTTGTATGCACCTGGATTGGGTTATTACAGTGCCGGTGCGAGTAAATTTGGTGAGGCTGGCGATTTTATCACTGCCCCGGAATTGGGACCGCTATTTGCGACAACGGTAGCGGATGCACTGGTGCCGGTGTTGCAGCAACTCGGTGCATTGGCGTGTGTGCTCGAACTTGGAGGGGGGAGCGGCAAATTCGCTGAAATTCTGCTCAAACGTCTGATGGAACTGAAGATGTTGCCGCGGCGCTATGCGATCCTCGAACCCAGTGCTGAGCTGCGGCAGCGGCAGCAGGCACACTTGGAACGCGCATTGAGTCCATCCCTTTTTGCCTTAGTTGAGTGGGTGGATGGTCCCTTTTCGGATGAGTGGCATGGAGTGGTGTTTGCCAACGAGGTGATCGATGCCTTACCTGTGTCGCGTTTCACCGTGCGGGATGGCGAAGTTTACGAGGAGACGGTGGTGTTGGATGCACAGCGAAGTTTCGCATGCGGCCAGCAGCCGGCTGATCCGTTGTTGACGGAGGCAGTGCGCCACATCGAACGTAATTTGTCGGCGTGCTTTGCCGACGGTTATTGTTCAGAGGTGTTACCGCAGCTGCCGTATTGGGTGCAGGCGGTGGCCGGTGGACTCAAGCGTGGAGTGCTGCTTTTTGTGGATTACGGTTATCCACGTACTGAGTATTACCGCCCGCAGCGTGAAGATGGCACGTTGCGGGCGTTTTACCGCCATCACGTCCATGACGACTGGTACCGCTGGCCAGGACTACAGGATTTAACTGCTTCGGTGGATTTCACCGCGTTGGCTGAAGCCGGCACTTGTGCCGGCTTCGATTTGGTTGGTTATTGTACCCAGGCCAGCTTTTTGCTCAGTAATGGGTTGGATCAGTTGCTTGCTACTGCTGAGGCACGTGTCGATGAAATTGGTAAGCTGCAGTTGCGTAACCAAGTAAAGCGTTTGACTTTACCAACCGAGATGGGAGAGCGCTTTCAGGTGATGGGCTTCGTCCGTGACGTAGAGTTCGATCGTGCGTTCTTGATAGGAGACCTGAGATGGCGGCTATGAGCGTTTTATGGAGACCGCGTTCGCGACCGATGCTGTGGCTTTGCTTGTGGATCACCGCAATCCTGGCCGTGATCATTGCCAGCTTGTTGCCGCAGCAGGATCTGCCACAGGTACCTGCTGGAGTCGACAAGGTTGAACACCTACTCAGCTATTTTCTCCTGGCTTGGTGGGCGGCAGCGTTGTTTGCGCGGCCCCTCATCGTATTGGCTGTGGGAGCGGGGCTGGTGCTGTTGGGCATTGGGATAGAGTTCGCTCAGGCGGCGTTTACTATTGATCGCATCGCTGATGCTGCTGATGCGTTAGCCAACATGGTGGGTGTGGTGTTGGGTTTGTTGATGCGTCTGACGCCGTTGGGTGCCGTATTGGTCCGGCTTGACGCCTCTCTGTTTAGTTCACCTTGATGAGCGTTGGGAACACTATTTTCTTAGGTTGCCTTTTTACTCAGGTACCAGCGTGCAGCACCGATGATACCGAGTTGACCATGCTCGATCAGTCGCACCGGAACTCGCTGTAGTGCCTCGCGCATCGGGCCTTTATTGAGGAAGCGCTCGACAAAGTGACTGCGCAGCAGCGGCTCACATAGCTGCGGCAGGATCCCGCCGGCCAGATAGACACCACCCTGTGCACCGTACAGCATGACCAGGTCACCGACCACGCTGCCGAGCAGGTTGCAGAACACCTCTAGAGTCTGTGATGACAGCATGTCGGTGCTTGCTGACGCGGCACGGCTAATCGCATCTGGGCTAGTGTAGGTACGGGGGACGTCCTGTATCGCGCCCAGTGCGTGGTACAGATTGAGTATCCCGGGTCCAGACAGAGCATGTTCGATTGGCACGTGCGCGCGGTTGCCGAGCATGTGTCGTACCAGTTGCATCTCAAGTTCGGTCGTGCTTGGCAATGCCGCTTGACCGGCTTCAGTGGGTAGGACGATGGGACGGCCGTCATTCGGGATCCAGAGTGCCGCGCCCAGGCCGGTGCCCGGACCGAGCAACAGACGTGGTCCATCCGGCGTCTCGGTTGGACCGGTCAGATGCAGCAGTTGGGCAGCCTCCATATCCTCTGTGGCGTAGGCCAGTGCTTCAAAGTCGTTGACCAGATATACCTCGGTCAGATTTAGATCTGCGCGTAGCTGGTGTAGTGATAGTGGCCACGGCAGGTTGGTCGTGATGACCGTACCGTCACTCAGTTGAAAACCGGCACTGGCGATGACGCAGTCACGCATTGGTGATCTTTCGCCAAGGAAGTCGGTCAGGATTGCGCCTAGGCTTGGATATTCGGCGCAGCGGTATGTGCGTACGTTCAGCAGGTGCGGTGGAATGGAATACTTGAGGTTGGATTCGATCAGACCGACGCGCACGTGAGTACCACCGACATCGGCGGCAAGAAAGGACGAAATACTTGATGCATGCCGAGCAGTGTTTGGAATGATGGAGGTCACTAGCAATCCCAGGGCAGAGCGCAGCGCGCGGACACGAGATATTGATTTTCGTGAATATATGACAACGATAGCAATGAGACCCCGCACTGGGCCTATTTGATCGTGAGTCAGGGTGTTTCTTGAGTGTGACTCATAATGGCCTGCATACCCGTGTTGGGGGTGAGTGTTACTGTTTGCATGATTTGCCCCGTGTCATCGCACTTGGTTGAGTATGAGCGCGTCACTGTACAGCGTTGCCGATGGTTGTTCGCCTTACCGTTGCGGATGATCACGGATTGAGAGGTGGTAGACGTGTAAGTCTTCCTAAATTGGTAATATATTGGATATAACAACTTTGTACCTGCTGGAGCAGTCGGCATGTCCAAAGCACATCCGAGTGGAGAGCAGACCCGCGTATGAACGAACTGCTGCTGGATAGTCCTGCATCTACTCCGCTTTATCTGCAGCTGGTCAGCAAGCTCAGTAAGGGTATTCGCGCCGGGCGCTGGTGTGCTGGCGAGGCGTTGCCGGCTGAACGTCATCTGTGCCAGTGCTTGCACATTTCGCGGGTGACTTTGTGGCCGAGCTGCGGCGTTGATGACTGTTGGCTTTCCCCGTTCCCCCCTCAGAACCTGTTTTCCCATGATGCCAGCCCGGTTTTCTAGTTCTACTGTTTCGATCGCTATCGTCGGCGTGCTGTTCTTCATTATCGGCTTTCTGACCTGGATCAATGGACCGCTGATTACTTTCGTGCATCTTGTTTTCGATCTGCATGAGGTCGATGCCTTCCTGGTGCTGATGGTGTTCTATCTGTCTTACTTCTTTCTCGCCTTACCTTCTTCGTGGATTCTCAAGTTCACGGGGTTGAAAAAGGGGGTGGCGTTGAGCCTGCTATTGATGGCAGCAGGTGCGGCGGGGTTTGGTGAATGTTCCACGCAACGTGACTACGCAGGTGCACTGGCCGGCTTGTTTGTGATTGGTAGCGGGCTAGCGTTGCAGCAGACGGCGGTCAATCCTTACATCAGCATTCTAGGCCCGATAGAGAGTGCCGCACGACGTATCGCGGTGATGGGCATTTGTAACAAGGCTGCCGGTATCTTGGCACCGTTGGCGATTGGTTCCCTCGTGCTGCATGGTGTCGGTGATTTGTCCATGCAGGTTGCCACTGCCGACCCGGCGACGAAGCAACAGCTGCTCGCTGCCTTCGCTGCCAAGATTCATACACCGTATCTGATCATGGCGGGTTTGTTGGCTGTGCTTGCAGTTGGTGTGTTGTTTTCTCCCTTGCCAGAGTTGCAGGCGGCTGAGGTCAATCGTGTTCCATCCGGTGGTGCCACGCAGAAGACCAGCATCTTTCAGTTTGCGCACCTGTGGCTTGGGGTGTTATGCATGTTCGTCTATGTTGGTGTGGAGGTGATGGCGGGTGATGCCATCGGCACCTACGGTCACGCACTCGGCTTGCCTTTGGACCATACCAAACTGTTCACCTCAGCAACGTTAGGGGCGATGTTGCTTGGTTATATGACTGGCTTGGCGGTGATTCCGAATGTGATCTCACAGGAACGCTATCTGAGTCTATCGGCGGTGTTGGGTGTCCTGTTGTCGATCGGTGCGGCGCTGACCCATGGGTATGTATCGGTGGCTTTCGTTGCTGCGCTGGGCTTCGCCAACGCGATGATGTGGCCGGCGATTTTCCCATTAGCGATCAAGGGATTGGGGCGCTTTACCGAGACAGGTTCGGCATTGCTGATTATGGGCATTGCTGGTGGTGCGATCATTCCACAGCTTTTCGCGTATCTGAAACAGCACGTTGACTTCCAACTGGTGTTCGCTGTGTTGATGGTCCCTTGTTACTTGTACATTTTGTTCTATTCCTGGATCGCTCGGGTGCTCAATGGCCGCATGGTGCGACGTCTAGAGCCTCAGGCATGACATATGCGCCAACCGACCATCAAAGATGTTGCGGAAAAAGGGCTGATGTCTCGTTGCCAACAGTCTCACGGGTGATCAATAACGAACCCTCAGTGATGCAGGCAACGCGCGCGTACTGCGTATGATTGCCGACCTGAACTACGCGCCGGACCCAGCTGCACGCAACCTGTGTAGTGGTACTTTGTTCGTCATCGGATTGGTGTACGACACCCCGAATCCTCACCACATCCTCAATATTCATAATGGTGTGCTCGCAGCGTGCCGTGAGACAGAGTTCGGCTTGCAGATCCACCCCTGCGACTTGACTGCGCCCATGCTGGTGGACGCACTGGCTGAGTGGGTGCAGCGTTTGCGTCAGGCTGGTTTGGTACTGACTGCGCCGATGTTTGAGTGCCCAGAGCTGATCGCCTGTGGCATCAAGTGCGTGCGTATCATGGGTGTCACCGCGGATCCGGGCGACGCGGCGTGTGTCTATATTGTCGACTGCAACGCGGCTTACGAGATCACCGAACATCTGATTCAGCTGGGTCACCAGTGGATCGGTTTCCTGTGGGGTGGGTTTCGGCATCGTTGCAGTGGTGAATGTGACACGGGTGACGAGGTGGCACTGAAAGACGACGGTAGCGATCTCGACAAGCCCTTAGTCGTGCTAGGTGACGACACCTGCGACGATGATTTTCGTGGCGCGTGTCAGCTGTTGGTGTTGCGTGATCAGCTGACTGCGATCTTTGGCAGTAACGATGAAATCGCTGCCGGTATGCTGGCTGCGGCCAAGGCGGTTGGTATTCACGTGCCGCAGCATCTTTCCATCGCTGGTTTCGAGGATCGTCCGTTCTCATCTCAATCCTGGCCGGTGCTGATCACGGCCAGGCAGGCGGCGGACGAGATCGCGTGCCACACCGCACACTTGCTGATTGGCCAGTTGCACATCGATACCTGCGATGCGCAGAGCATGCCGTTGCAAAATCGCGGCTTTGTGCCGCAGTGGGTGGTGCACGGTTCCACCGCAGCAGTGCGACAGACTTCCTTTATCAAGACCCCTTCTCTGGATGTGCCATGATCCTGCCGATGCCTTTGCTTGAACGAAAACAAACACAGATGTTTTGCGAGGCGGCACAGGCTGCCGAAGTGATTGCCACACAGTTTGGACGCAACATGGCAACAATTGCCGCACTGGTACGGGAGTTGCGTACCGACCCACCTCCATTCGTGGTGACATGTGCTCGTGGCAGCTCTGATCATGCGGCCACTTACGCCAAGTATTTGCTGGAAACGCAGTTGGGGTTGGTGACGGCTTCGGCCTCGTTGTCAGTGGGCTCAGTCTATGCAGCGTCGCTACAGCTGCGTGGTGCGTTATATCTGGTGATTTCGCAGTCGGGTAAGAGTCCGGATCTGTTGCGCAATGCTGAGGCGGCCAAGGCGGCGGGTGCACGTGTGGTGGCTTTGGTCAATGTTGAAGACTCGCCCTTGGCATCCCTGGCCGACACGGTGTTGCCACTCTGCGCTGGTCCGGAGCAGAGTGTTGCTGCGACTAAAAGCTACCTGGCCTCGTTAGCGGCGATTTTGCAGTTAGTGGCGCTGTGGAGGGCCGAACCAGAGTTGTTGGCGGCGCTGGATGGTTTGTCTGACGCGCTGCATGGTGCCTGGGAGTGTGATTGGTCACCGTTAATCGACGGCCTCGTCGATGCTCGCAATCTGTTCGTGCTGGGTCGCGGCTTTGGCTTTGCGGCTGCTCAGGAAGCGGCACTCAAGTTCAAGGAGACCTGCGGCCTGCATGCTGAAGCGTACAGCGCGGCGGAGGTCAAGCATGGACCAATGGCGCTGGTTGGTTCAGGGTTCCCGGTGCTGGTGTTTGCCCAGTCGGACGGGACCGAGGCCGGAGTGCGTGCATTGGCCGATGAATTTCGCAGTCGCGGTTCACTGGTGTGGCTGGCTGCACCAGATGGCGATCTCCCAGTGTGGTTGGCTGCACACCCGGCGTGCGCACCGTTATTGTTGATCCAGAGTTTTTATCGCGCGATTAATGTGCTGGCGTTATGTCGAGGGTACGATCCTGATTTGCCGCCACATTTGAACAAGGTGACGGAAACGGTTTGATGAGCGTCTCTTCTGAGATAACTGCGTTGCTCAATGGTGGCATCCTGACCGACACCGGATTCCGTGACGATCTGGCGGTGCTGTTGGCTGAGGGGCGCATTCAAGCACTGGTGCCGTATGACGATCCGCGTGTAACGAGGGTTGCGCAGCGGGTGGACTTGCGGGGAGGCATGTTGCTGCCTGGGTTTATCGACCTCCAGGTCAATGGCGGTGGCGGTGTGCTATTTAATAGCGCGCGCGATGTACAGGCCTTAGCGGCGATCGCGCGTGCGCACCGTCGCTACGGTACCACGGGGCTGTTGCCCACATTGATTAGTGATACTGCCGAGGTGATGGCCGAGGCCATTGCTGCCACGCGTACCGCGATTGCCCAGGGTGTGCCAGGCATCCTCGGTATCCACCTGGAAGGGCCTTATCTCAATCCGATGCGAAAAGGGGCCCATGACGAGACTCAGTTCCGGGTACCGGATTTGCACGAGATCGCGATGGGTACTTCTTTGGATAACGGCGTGACTCTGGTCACCCTGGCACCTGAGCGGGTGCCGGTCGAGATGATCCGTGTTTTTGTCGAGCGCGGTGCGATCGTCTTTGCTGGGCACACCGCAGCGACTTATGACCAAGTGCGGGCCGGTATCGCAGCGGGTGTGACGGGTTTTACTCACCTGTACAACGCAATGTCGCCGTTGATCGGACGCGAGCCGAACGTGGTGGGTGCTGCACTGGAAGATCCGGACACCTGGTGCGGGATCATCGTTGATGGTGTGCACGTGCATCCGGCGAACCTGCGTGTGGCGTTAGCCGCCAAACCACGCGGTAAGTTGCTGCTTGTGACCGATGCGATGCCGCCGGTAGGTAGCGACAGTGTCCACTACGATCTCTATGGTGAAACCATCACCGTGATTGACGGTGTGGTCCGTAATGCGGCTGGTGCGCTGGCCGGCGCGGCGTTGGATATGGCCACGGCGGTGCGCAACACAGTGCATGTGTTGGGCGTTGATTTGGCTGAGGCGGCGCGTATGGCGTCGACCTATCCGGCACAGTGCATCGGGTTAGGGGACCGTCTGGGGCGGATTGCGCCTGGTTACCAAGCCGATTTGGTGTGGATTGATGACGATGTGCATGTACAGGGTACGTGGATTGCTGGTGTGCGCGATTGAGTATGCGTGTGGTGATGCTTACATTGAGCGAGCGCCATGCTCATTCGGTACTCCAGCGGGACGATGTTTGATGTGTGTTCTATTCACTACTGTCACTGCGTACTCTGCGCATGAGAGCCACAGCCACAGCCACAGCCACAGCCACAGCCACAGCCACAGCCACAGCCACAGCCACAGCCACAGCCACAGCCACAGCCACAGCCACAGCCACAGCCACGGGCAGGCGGGCAGATCTATCGTGCTGTGATCCTTTTCGAGGATGCACTTTGGATTGTCGGACGAGAGGCTCTCATGCATTTAATTAAACGATGGAAGATGTCAGGTGAATTGCATTCGATGATGTTGCGGGTGATCTTTTTCTGTTTGTCCTGTGGTAGTCGCGCGTATTGCTTTGAGCGGTGCGCAGCATGGCTTGATTACATTCTTGGTTTGAGCACCGGGTGCCGTTGTAATCGCACACTAACAGCATGGTCACTTGTTGTATTGCATCCAAGCGATGAGTGAAGATGATTCTCGCGGGTTTTAAGCGAATTGCGATTTGACGCTTGGTGCTAAGACTATTGCGGTTTTGCCTGATGCCTCGTAATGCTTTTTTCGGTAGTGTGTGGATCCGCCTTGGCGACGTCGAGAGATACTGACGCAGTAGTCATACGGCATTGTTTTGATGGACACCCGCTGCTCGCATGTGCTTGCTATGACAAGATCGCTGCTATCGCAAAGTAGGATTTCCATGTGTTCCCACTGAAGTCTCATCAGGCGTACGGTGTCATGGATGGATGATCGATCGGCACCTTAGAGTCAGTCTTGCTTGATTCTTTCAGTGGATGGCCCGGGTTAAGCAACGTAGTGATCGGCTGAATGAGCTCATGCCAGAACATTGGGTAAAGCAGGGTGCCCGATACAGATTCGGCTGAGTGACTATTCTCGAAATCATCCACGTGGGGCATGGATGGCCGAAAAAAAGCAATGCATGGCGCATTTCTGTGGTTTCTCCACGATGGTGTTTTGGCGTAGCGTGATGCGCCATCAAGTGCATGAGGTACACCGTGATGCCCTCGATAGGGATGATGCTTGCTCGTTTCTCAACGGCAACATCAGGGTTGCATGCCGCGCAATGCTGGAATCGATTTTAAATTTCATGAGCACTGCAATGTGCAATGAAACAACAGAGTCGGTTTTGTATTGATTGATGTCATGGCTGCCATCTTTGGATGGTTTGCTGATGAATCCATTGCTTGCCGATATGAGTTCGGATATCTGGAAGCTATACCCCAGCGTGTGCGGGTTGATTTTCAAGTATCTGATGGGCTATTTCTGGTACTGAAATGGTTTCACCATTTCTTGAGCATTTATTTTCAAGAAAAACGCTATTCAACAACGATGACGTATATGTTTTTTCTGTCCCGTTGTCCTATTTTTATCCCGGTCATTTTCAATATTTTTTGCGGCCAGATTCACCGTGTCGTATGTAGCGTGGGGAGGGATTGATCCGGTGCTCGCGTATCATCATGGTGGGTTCAGTCATAGGCCTTGACGCGCATGTGAGTATCGTGTTCGAACGTGTGGAGGAGCTTACAGCTTTAAGTGAAACTCACTCGATGCTGTTTGATAGATCAACAAACGTCTGAGGCGTGCTGCACCGTGCTGGGGGGTGAGCTAGACTGTGACCCTTCTGCGGCCTGGTGGCCGCCATGAATGGATTGTCCTGCACGTATGAGTTGGCTCAGCAAATTGATGCCTTCTGGCATTCGTACCGAAAATACTGCGAACAAAAAGCGCGGCGTTCCCGAAGGGCTTTGGGAAAAATGCAGCGGCTGTGGCATTGCGTTGTATCGTCCAGAGTTGGAAGGATATCTTCAGGTATGCCCGAAGTGTGGCCATCACATGCCGATCCGTGCCCGTGTGCGCCTATCCGCCTTGTTTGACCCATGTTCGACAACCGAGATTGGCGCGCGCCTGGGCCCGACTGATGTGCTTAAGTTTAAAGATCAGAAAAAGTATGCAGAGCGCATCAAGGCGACTCAGAAGAGCAGTGGCGAATATGATGCCTTGATCGCGATGCGTGGTCTGCTCAAGGGGAACCCGTTAGTGGCTGCCGCATTCGATTTTGCTTTCATGGGAGGATCGATGGGATCGGTAGTGGGCGAGCGTTTTGCCCGTGCTGTGGAGGTGGCGATCGAGCACGTGTGTCCGTTTGTATGCTTTTCCGCCAGTGGCGGTGCGCGCATGCAAGAGGGCCTTTTTTCGCTGATGCAGATGGCTAAAACGTCCGCCGTGTTAGGTCGCTTGCGCGAAGCCAGGTTGCCTTACATTTCGGTGCTGACGCATCCGACGACTGGAGGAGTGTCGGCTTCATTCGCCATGCTGGGCGACATTAACATTGCCGAGCCGCATGCATTGATTGGCTTTGCCGGTCCTCGTGTGATCGAACAGACGGTACGTGAAAAGTTGCCTGAAGGCTTCCAGCGCTCAGAATTTCTGCTTGCGCATGGAACTATCGACCAGATTTGTGATCGTCGTGAATTACGCGACCGCTTGGTTGATCTCACGGCGTTATTGATGTCCCGCCCCAGGCCGGATCGCACCTCGAAGGACGTGAGGGTGCTGTGAGAGTGCTTAGGTATTTTGGCACCGATGGCATCCGCGGTCGGGTGGGGCACGGGCTGATTTCAGCCGATTTTGTATTGCGTCTGGGGAATGCGCTTGGCCGAGTGCTTGCTCAGGGCCGTGATACTCGTCCAATGGTGTTGATTGGCAAGGACACGCGTATCTCTGGTTATATGTTTGAATCCGCGCTTGAGGCGGGTTTGGTCGCCGCTGGTGCCGATGTGCAGCTGATCGGCCCGATGCCGACACCTGCGATTGCCTTCCTGACTAATACGCTGCGTGCTGACGCTGGTGTGGTCATCAGTGCGTCCCACAATCCGCATTACGACAATGGCATCAAGTTCTTTTCTGCCAGTGGTGAAAAGCTTGATGATGCGACCGAGGCTGCGATCGAGGCCGCGATCGACGCCCCATTCCTGACAGTTGATTCTGAATGCTTAGGAAAGGTCAAGCGTACCCGTGATGCCATCGGCCGCTACATCGAATTCAGCAAGGCAAGTGTGCCGCGTGGTTTCACGCTGCGTGGGTTGAAGTTGGTGCTGGATTGTGCGCACGGTGCGACTTACCACATCGCACCGATGCTGTTTCGCGAACTGGGTGCGGATGTGGTGGCGATCGGTGCCAATCCGGATGGTTTGAACATCAATGCCGGTGTTGGCTCTACCCATCTCGATACTCTCGCTGCCACAGTGCGTGACACAGGGGCTGATCTGGGCATTGCTTTCGATGGTGACGGTGACCGCGTGCTGATGACGGATACCCAGGGGACGCCTGTGGACGGTGACGACCTGTTGTACGTGCTGGCGCGCGCTTGGCGGGCGAGTGGTCGTTTGAAGGGCACCGTGGTCGGTACGTTGATGAGCAACTATGGTTTGGAGCAGGCGTTGGGGACACTGGGCATCCCTTTTATGCGCGCTAAGGTGGGTGACCGTTATGTGCATCAGACATTGGTTGAGAGCGGGGGCGTGCTAGGGGGTGAAGCATCCGGTCACTTGTTATGCCTGGATCGCGCGACCACGGGTGATGGCATCGTCAGTGCACTGCAGGTGTTGGAAGTCCTGCGTCATGAGGGGCTGACTCTGAATCAGGCACTGCTAGGGTTGCATAAGGTGCCGCAGAAGACGGTCAACGTGTGTTGGGCTGGTCCAGCCAGGGCCGCGGTCGAGATGCCGGAAGTACGTCAAGCATTGATTGAAGCACAAGCTGCGGTGCAGGGCCGGGGACGTGTGTTGATGCGTCCCTCCGGTACCGAGCCGGTGGTGCGCATCACTGTCGAAGCCGATGATGCAGTACTGATGCAGCAGACGCTTGACAGGCTTGCTGGGGTGGTGCGCGACGCGGCGTGATTGCTGTGTTTGTTGTAGCAGGCGAGGCCGCCGCGTTTTATTTCTTGTTGAATGTGTTGTCGCCTGAAGCACGTGCTGTCTTCAGCCGTACTTTGTCGATCATGGCTGGAGTACTGTTTCTCATGGGCCCGGTTGCATGCCTTTTTGATGGCTTTTGAAGCGATTGAACAACGGTGCAATGAGCGGGTGGTAGCTTAGCGTGATGCGTTTGCGTAGCCACTGTGCCGGGCGGTTGCGGATCGCGAAGCGGTAGATGTGTTCTGGATTACCACCTACGACGTTGCGTCCGAATGGGTGTGTGGTGTGCAGATAGCGAAAGCCATGTGCACGTGCGATTTCGATGTGGTCTGCATCGAAATCGCCATATGGCCAGCACAGTGTGTCCGAGACCCTGCCCAAGCGCTGTTGCAGTACCGCGCGTGCGGTGCTGAGGTCCTGGTCGAGACCTTCGCGGCGTTGTTCGCGCGTGAGGGTGAGTGTCAGCCAGCGCGTATGCGTGTGAGTATGGCAATGCACCTCGAAGGTGCCTGCGGCGAGCATCGCTTGCACCTCGCTCCAGCGCAGCATCACTGCGTCGGCGCGGCCCTCGTGCAGGATGGCCGTCTCGCAAGCATGGTGGTCTGGCGTCGTTGGTAGTATCGCGCCGGATTGCCCAGCATGAGGACGCGGCGGGCCATCGCTTATCCAGCTACTGACAATGAAAACCACGGCGTGCATGTTGTATTTCTGTAAGATCGGATGCGCGTAGACCCAGTTGTCCAAATAGCCGTCGTCGAAGGTCATCACGATCGATTTACGTGGGACTGGTTGACCGGCGAGAAAGCCTGCGTATTGCTCCAGTGTGAGTGAAGTCCAGCCGTCACGAGCCAGCCATGCAATCTGACTCTCAAAATGTTCCGGCGAGACGGTGATCATGCCTGTTGCTGGTGAAACGTGATGGTGCATCAGGACAGGGACAGATGTCGCACACCTCATCTGCCAAGCTCCCGCAACCACTGCAGATAGTAGTATTCGGTGGTTTTTGCGTGTCCTTGGGTGCTGAACACAGGATTGTTGCGGATCCATTCCCAGCCGGCGCGGCCCATACATTGGCGCTGTTGATTGTCGGTGAGCAGGGTGTGCAGCGCCTTTGTCAGTGCTGTTTGGTTGCCGGGTGTCACCAGGATGGCATTGCTGCCTTCCTGGAGCATCTCTGGTACTCCGCCAACGCGCGTGGCGATGATGGGGACCCCGGCTTGGGCAGCTTCCAGAAACACGGTGCCTGCGGCTTCTTTTTGAGTGGCCAGTGCGAACACGTCAAAACCGCTCATCAGCCGCGTTGCGTCGTACCGATAACCCAGTAAATGGATTTGCGCTTCGAGTGCCAGCGCCTTGCGGCGTGTCAGCACATGTTGCATCACTGGCTCACCGTCTCCGGCGATCACCAGATGCAGGCGTGGGTTGGCGTGGCATAACGGTGCGATGGCTTCCAGCAATTCACGGTGTCCTTTGGCTTCGCGCAATACTGCTACGCAGCCTACAACGATGTCGTCGTCATTGAATCCAAGTGCTGCACGCACCTCACGCCGGATCTGTTGCAGGCGTTGCCAAGATTGTTCCGGATCATGATCGATCCACGGCGCAGGCGCGGCGATCGGTGGGACGACACCGATGCGTGTGTCTTGGATACCTTGTTTGACCAACAGATCGCGCACATGCTGGCTGACGGTGATGACCCGGTGCGGCAGCCGTGTGTAGGTGAGTTGTGATTTGATCGGGCTCATCAGGTGCCGGGAGCGGACAATCAGACGCGTGCGCGCCAGGCGCGCACCGGCAGCGGCGATCAATGTATCGCCGTGGCTGGTGGTATTCACCACATCGAATCTCTCGCGTTGTAGCAGTTGCTGTACGCTGCGTATGCCGGCGAGCAGGCGCCAAAGGCCATCCATGTTGATGTGGTAGACCGGCAGCCCAGCGGCACGCGCCATGTCTGATAGAGGGGCGCCGGGTTGGCAGAGCAGGGCCATGTGGTGGCCGTATGCCTGCATAGACAACATATGACGATAAATGTAAATCTCCTGGCCTCCGAAGCCGGTTGCGGCTTCGGTATGCAGGATTTTCAAAGGATGTGGTGTCATCGAAGAGACGGCACGGAATGTGGAGTGGGGGACGCAGCCAGCATTTTTCTAGCAGGGCAGGGATCAGGATCAGGTGGTCGCTGAAGCAGATAGAGAAGAACGTCCATGTGTGTGGGGCTAATGGTAATTGGGAGTGTGCCGGGTTCGTTGAAGAAGAGCCGTTACTGCAGTTTATCCTGAGTGGGTCTCTTTCTTTATCCATCCTTGTCAGTGTGATGGCAGGTTCGTTGTGTTTTGGGGTGTGTGTTTGCTCGTTGATTGATGCTGACCAACATACTTGAAGCTGGAGAACGTCCAGAAATGCAGTGATGACATGCCCAGGCGGGATACATCGCTGTTGTATGTTGCTGTCGCTGCATATTGATCTGTTGCACGTTGACCCGCCGACAAGCTCTGCTTTAGCACCTTGATCCTGTCTTTAATCCACGATCTTCCTGTCATCCTAGGACGGTCTCTGCGACACCACGGGGCAGCCGTTGCGTTCGGGTGCGGGGTGCAATTGTCGCTGCATGCCGAGTCTGATATGCCGTTGTACATGAGTGTTGAGGAACGCTGCACCGGGATGGGCAGGCTTGCTGAGTCACTGGGTGGGTGTATATGTTTTGGCCCGGCGGTGCGCTTGACCGGTGTGTCTGTGCGGTGGCTGGATGTGGTTGTCCACAATATGGCCAGCGCCGTTTCAGCACGGATGGTGTTGGTCTTAATGGGCAGGAGTGCTTTGTTTTCGGACTGTGGAGACGTTGGGAGGCCTGTTTGGGTGCGATTTGCTGCGCATGATGCTTTTTCAGTAGCGGGTGACTGAGCTTGAGTGTGCTGTGCGTAATCTCTATCAGACCGTGTGATCGAAGGAGAGCGGTGTATCCCGGATCAGCGGTTGTCGCGGGTCCAGATAGTGGCCTGTTCGTGTTTGACTGGGAACTGAAGTACTGGGGTGTAGGCTGGAGCGCACAGTGGGTGGCCGTTCCGCACGTCGAAGCACGCGCTGTGCAGTGGGCACTCAATGCTGCCGGTGGTTGGGTCAAAGTAGCCAGACGACAGGGGGTAATCTTCGTGGCTGCAGCGGTCTCCCAGTGCGTAGAGTTCGCCATCAAGGTTGAACACGACGATAGGGGTGCCGGTGATGTCGTCACAGACGGTTTTCATCTCGCCGGGCAGCAGTTCGGCGCTAGGGCATACGAAAGTCCAAGTTTCGCTCATGTGTGGTTTCCAATAGATTTTTCCACGGCATTCATATAAGGGTTGCAGTGCCGTGTCATGTTGAAGTGCTTGTGAAGCGTAAGGGTTGGATGTGCGGCTGCCAATATGGAAGTGATTGCGGTGCTGATAGACCGTGATCGATGTATCTGCTGGGGCTGATCATGGGGATACGCATCAGTGTTGTGTTCAATGGGGGGGTGGTTCTTGGCAGAGCTGCAGTGTGATTGCGGTGGTGCCATGAGGCGGTGCCCACGTGTCTTTTCCCCGTGTTGGCATGACGCAGCAGGTGTACGTGTTTTTCACTGGAGTGCGGGTTCAGCCCAGTCGCTTACGCACCTTGAGCAGGGCGGCGATGAAGCGTTCGATTTCTTCGTGGGTGTTGTAGAACGCCAGTGAGGCGCGGCAGGTTGCGGTCACACCGTAGTACTTTAATAGCGGGTGTGCGCAGTGTTGCCCTGAGCGTACGGCCACGCCTTCGAGGTCAAGCAGGGTGGCCAGATCGTGTGCATGTGTGCCTTCGATCATGAAAGACACCACGGCGGCTTTGTTTGGGGCGGTGCCGAAGAGGCGCAGACCGTCGATGTTCTGTAGTTCCTCGTTGAGATGTGCCAGCAGTTCTGTTTCGTGTGTCTCGATTTGATCGAGCCCGATACTACGTAGGTAATCTACTGCCGCGCTTAGGCCGATGAAGCCGGCGATGTTGGGGGTGCCCGCCTCAAATTTATGCGGAGGGGTGTTAAAAAGGGTGCCGTCAAAACTGACTTCTTTAATCATCTCTCCACCGCCTAGAAATGGTGGCATGGCTTGCAGGTGCTCGCGGCGTGCCCATAGCGCTCCGGTCCCGGTGGGACCATACAGCTTGTGACCGGTAATCGCGTAGAAGTCGCAGCCAATGGCCGGGATGTCGACGTGCCGGTGTGGCACTGCCTGGGAGCCGTCGACCACGGTGACAATGCCGCGTTGACGTGCCTTGCGGCAGATGTCGTGCACGGGGTTGACCGTGCCGAGTACGTTGGAAACGTGTGTGATGGCGAGCAGTTTGACGTCTGGTGTCATCAGGGTAGGCAGTGCATCTAGATCCAAGGTGCCGTTGGGCAGGATGTCAGCCACCCGGATGCGTGCACCGGTACGTTCGGCGATCAATTGCCAGGGGACGATGTTGGCATGGTGTTCCATCCGTGAGATCAGGATCACGTCGCCAGCGCGTAATCGCGGCAGCGCCCACGAATAGGCCACTAGATTGATGGCGAAGGTGGTACCGCTGCATAGCACCAGTTCGTGAGTGGGTGTGTTCAGCAGTTGTGCCAATGCTGCACGCGCGGCTTCGTAGGCTTCGGTGGCTTCGGTGCCTAGTGCGTGTACGGCGCGGCTGACGTTGGCGTTGTGGAGCCGATAGAACGTATCGGTTGCTGTGATCACTGCCTGGGGTTTTTGTGCGGTATTTGCATTGTCGAAATAGATCAGCGGCTTCCCGTGCACTTGGCGTTGCAGCAGGGGGAAGTCAGCACGCAGGCGTCCCCAATCTGGGGGAGAAGTAGTCACTGTCGAAGTGTTCATGCCATCCATGTCGTGTCCAGTGCGTGATTCAGTGGTGTCAGCAGCATGTTGGCCAGGGTGCTGTCCAACATGGTGAGTGGTTCGTGGCAGAACGCTGTGCTGAGCAGCTGTTGAGCTGTGGCTTGAGGAATACCGCGGGTGCGTAGGTAGAACAGGGCCTGTTGGTCGAGTTGGCCGACGGTGGCGCCGTGTGCGGCCTGAACTTCGTCTGCGTTGATCACCAAGACGGGTTGTGTATCGATTTCTGCGTTGGCCGATAGCAGTAGGTTCTTGTTTGACAGACGGGCATCGGCGCCGTCAGCACCTTCATGGATGTGGATGCCGCCATGAAATACCACACGGCTGCGGTCGGTGCCGATGCCGCGCCATAGGAGTTCGCATGCAGTATGGCGGGCGATGTGCTCGATGTGCAGACGTGTATCCAGATGGCGTGTGAGGTTACCTAACAGGATGCCGTTGGCGATCAGGCGGGCGTTCTCGCCTTCCAGGCGTACGTTGAGTTCATGGCGTGACAGGCTTGCTCCGAGTTCCATGTCTACGCGGCGATATTTGGCCTCGTGTGCCAGTACGGCGTCGGTCCGCAGGAGTGAGGTCGTGCCGGGGGCGTCGTTTTGCATACGGGCATGTTCCAGGTATGCACCCGGTGCGAGATGCACGCGGGTGAGTACGTTGCCGAGATGGGCAGCATGGCCGGTATGCAGTTGGTGTTCGACGAGTTGCAGGGAAGCACCACGGTGCAGTTCGATCTGATGGCGCAGGTGCCAAGCGTAGTTAGTTTCGCCGGCGGGAGTGATGCAGATCAGGTGTACGGGTGTGTTGACGGTGATGTCTTGATCGACACGCAGGAGCATGCCTTCGTCGGCGAGTGCTGTGTTGAGCCGGGCAAATGTCTCATCCCTGTGTTTGAACCGGCCGCCAATGAAGCGCAGTCTCGCGTCCTCATCAGCCAGGGTGACTGACAGCGGTTGTATCGTGATTCCCTGTGGCAGGCCGGATAGATTGGACAGGATGGGACTATGGCGGCCGTTGACGAAGACCAGCCGTGGTGTCGGGATGGTGTTTAGCCATGTGGTGTCAATCGCTGCTGCGGTAGCGGGTGCTGGGGCAAAGTGGCGGCGCTCCAGTGCAAGTAGTGATGTGTATTTCCAAGTTTCGCTGTGTAGGTCGGGCAGACCGTCGCGACGTGCGTCGTCGAGTGCTTGACGGCGGGTGCTGTGGCTGTCGTTGTGGAAGGCGGAAGCCAGTGAGTCCAGCAGGGTGCTCATCGAACACCTTCCCGGGGTGCTGGGACCGTCGGTGTGGCTGTGTTGGTTTGCGGATCATGGGGTACCAGAGGCAGTGTTGCGCTGGTTGGCATGACGCGATCTTTTAACCAGGTGTAGCCATGCCGCTCTAACTCCAGTGCCAGTTCAGGGCCGCCGGTTTGTACGATGCGTCCTTCGGCAAGCACATGCACCACGTCCGGCTTGATGTAGTCGAGCAGGCGTTGGTAGTGCGTGATCACTAGGAATGAGCGTTCCGGAGAGCGCAGCGCGTTGACGCCATCGGCGACGGTTTTCAGTGCGTCGATGTCTAGGCCCGAGTCGGTCTCATCCAGGATGGCCAGTTTGGGTTCGAGTACGGCGAGTTGGAAGATTTCATTGCGTTTTTTCTCGCCGCCGGAAAACCCTTCGTTGAGGCCCCGGTGCAACAGTTCGTCTTTCAGGTGCAATACAGCCAGTTTTTCTCGGACACGTTTGAGAAACTGTATTGAGTCCAGTTCTTCTTCGCCGCGTGCTTTACGTTGTGCGTTGAGTGCGGAGCGCAGGAAATAGGTGTTGTTCACTCCAGGAATTTCTACTGGGTATTGAAATGCCAGGAACAGACCAGCAGCGGCGCGTTCTTCTGGTTCGAGGGTGAGCAGGGCGCGATTGTCGAAGGTGACGTGACCGGCGGTGACGTCGTAGCCGTCGCGGCCAGCGAGGATGTTGCCCAGGGTGGATTTTCCGGCGCCGTTGGGGCCCATGATGGCGTGGACTTGGCCAGGTGCGATGTCCAGCGAAAGGCCCTTCAGGATTTCCTTGCCGGCGACGGAGGCATGGAGAGTGTCGATCTTCAGCATAGTCATTGTTTCTATAGGGTGGGGCTTGTGTCCGCCGATGAGTCTTTTGGGGCGGCTTGGGGTCCATTGTTTGAGTGGAGGCATTCTCTGGGCGTTCGAGGCCCATACATGCCCATCACTGGTGTCGATTCAGCCCACAGCACCTTCCAATGAGATGTCGAGTAGTTTTTTGGCTTCGACGGCGAATTCCATTGGTAGCTCGCGGAACACTTGTTTGCAGAAGCCGTCGACGATCATCGATACGGCATCCTCTTCGGCAATGCCGCGTGCGCGGCAGTAGAAGAGTTGGTCGTCGCTGATCTTAGATGTGGTGGCTTCGTGTTCGACGGTGGCATCCGGGTGCTTGACTTCGATGTAGGGGAAGGTGTGGGCGCCGCATTGTTTGCCGATGAGGAGTGAATCGCATTGGGTGTGGTTGCGTGCACCCTCGGCATTGCGGTCGATTTTGACGAGACCGCGATAGGTATTTTGTCCGTGTCCAGCGCTGATCCCTTTGCTGACGATCTTGCTTTTGGTGCGTTTGCCAATGTGGATCATCTTGGTGCCGGTGTCGGCTTGCTGATGGTGGCGGGTCAGTGCAACCGAGTGGAATTCACCGGTTGAATCGTTGCCGAGCAATACGCAGGATGGGTACTTCCAGGTGATCGCTGAGCCAGTTTCAACTTGGATCCAGGTGACTTTGCTGCGTGCACCGCGGCACTCGGCGCGTTTGGTGACGAAATTGTAAATGCCGCCACGGCCTGTTTCGTCGCCGGGGTACCAGTTCTGCACGGTGGAGTATTTAATCTCTGCATTTTCCTGGGCGACCAGTTCGACGACGGCAGCATGAAGTTGATTTTCGTCACGTATTGGGGCAGTGCAGCCTTCCAGATAAGAGACGTAGGCGTGTTCTTCGCACACGATCAGGGTGCGTTCGAACTGTCCGGTGTGGCCAGCATTGATGCGGAAGTAGGTGCTTAATTCCATCGGGCAGCGGACGCCCTTGGGGATAAAAACGAAGCTGCCGTCGGAGAAAACGGCCGAGTTTAGTGCAGCGAAGTAGTTGTCGCGAACGGGTACGACGCTGCCAAGATATTGGCGTATCAGATCCGGGTGTTCTTGGATGGCCTCGGAGATTGAGCAGAAAATGATGCCTTTTTCGGCTAATTCTTTGCGGAAGGTAGTGCCGACCGAGACCGAATCGAATACTGCATCCACGGCGACGCCGGCCAGTCTGGCGCGCTCGTGCAGTGGCACGCCGAGTTTGTCGTAGGTATCCAACAGTTCCTGGGGAACTTCGTCAAAGGAGGCGTACTTTGGGCCTTTGGGAGCGGAGTAGTAGCTGAGTGTTTGAAAATCGATGGCTGCAATGTGTAGCTTGGCCCATTCTGGCATCGGCATTTTCAGCCAGTGACGGTAGGCGGCTAGGCGCCATTCGGTCATCCAGTCTGGTTCGTGTTTCTTGGCCGATAGGGCGCGGATAATGTCTTCGTTGAGGCCTGGCGGCAGCGAGTCGGATTCGATCTCGGTCACGAAGCCGGCTGCGTAGCGCTGGCCCAGGCGTTCGAGAATCTCGGCATTTTGCGGAGGGGCGATGTCAGTAGCCATGGATCTGTCGTTTACTGTGTCAGGTGGTCGTGATGCTGGCGGCGATGGTGCGCGGCTGGCCGTGAGTAGGAAAGGGGGATAGAGGAACAAGCATTTGCGCCAGGGTGATACTGCGTAATGCGTTGGCTATCACGTTGTTGATCAGTTGCCAGTTTGAGCGGATGCCACACTGGTGGGCGATACTGCATTGGCTGTGGTCTTGGCTGCATTCGGTAATGGCCAATGGCCCTTCGATGGCTTCAACAATCTCGATGAGGGTGATGTCCCCGGCGCTGCGTGCCAGCCGATAGCCGCCGTACGCGCCGCGTAGTCCTTCGACAAGGCCCGCTTGCGACAGAGGTTTGAGAATTTTGCTTACGGTTGGCGGTTCCAGACCAGCGTGCTCGGCCAGCTCGTTGGCACTGAGCACCGCACCCGGGTGTGCGGCTAGTACGGTCAGTACGACGCTTGCGTAGTCGGTCAGTTTGGTAACGCGCAGCATGAGATGGCGGATTAGGTTTAAAGCGGACAAAAATTGTACGCTTTTCGGGCGCACGGGCCAACCGACTTTCTGTGTGTGTGTTGTATCGATGTGCCCTGGGTACTAGGGTTGGCCTGCCGATATGCTCAAGCCACAATGCAGACATTTTCTAAAGGGAGGTATTGATGCCCCGCAACATCGTCGCGCGTAAGTCTCGTATCCATGGCAACGGTGTGTTTGCTGTGGTACCGATCCGTCAAGGGGAGCGCATTATTGAATACAAGGGGCGCATTCGTACGCATGCTGCAGTTGACGCTGATAGTCATGGTGATATTGAGAGTGGTCATACCTTCCTGTTTACATTGAACGACGATTATGTGATTGATGCTAATGAGGCCGGTAACATCTCGCGTTGGATCAATCACAGTTGTTCCCCAAATTGCGAGGCGGTGCTTGAGGAGGATATGGGTGGGAACCGACGTAAAGATAGGATCTTTATTGAGGCGATCCGCGATATCTGCTCTGGGGAAGAACTGACGTATAACTATGGGATTGTGTTGGCTGAGCGCCATACGGCACGGTTGAAGAAGATTTGGGCGTGTTTGTGTGGTGCGAATAACTGTACCCACACCATGCTTCAGCCCAAGCGTTGAGGGGGCACGAAGGACGGACGTGGTTGTGAGGGTGACTAACGAGCGTTGTTATCAGTCTGCGTTGATGCGCGTCTTCAAATTTTTGAATACTTCGTGTCTGCATGTGCGACGCACACATGGGTGAAGGATAAGGCTGTCGGTTTTGCTGGAGTTCCAGCTTAATCCGTAATGAGGCTAAATGCTTGTCCAAAGTTTTGGGTGTGGTGGTGCAATGCATGAATCGTGTATTTGTGTGGAATCACATCTAACTTGATGGGAGCGACATCATGGATGGATAGGGTATGTGGGGGATGGATGCGTTCGATGTTATTGCGGTGCGCGTACTCACTCTTATGGTGATTCAACAGGATGCCGTTGAGGTGTAGCGGTTGTGAGTCAGTCCATGCCGCGTATTGGAGTGCCTTTGGGCATACATGTGTTTGTGCCCGGTGTGGAGCGCGTCTATTGGGGTCAATGTGTTGACCAGGCATCCTGGTGTATTTGTGCTTCACAAGTGCAGTTGGGAGTGCTGTTAGTGCAGTGCAATGGGGTCATGTCGGGTCAGTCGCATTTTTACTTTAGGATTGTCACAAGTTGTCTTTGGCTGAATGTGCTTTTCTTCAATCGTGTCTTCGTCTTCCTCTTCGGGGTCGTATTTTTAAGGCTTTTATGGTGGGTGCTTTCTTTATGAATCGATAGCGTTGGTGGGCTTGTCCTACTGTTGTTCATGGTTGCGCTGGTAATGCGTTGTCAGACTAAGTCAGTGTCGCGGTGAATAAGTTCGCTTTCCCATGTTGCTGCACACTGTTGTTTTGAAAATAAGGAAATACTGATTTGAGACTATCCTTTGCTGATAGGCATATTGATTAAGTGATACTCCAGGAAGCCGTGGTTTGCTGGATTTATTAAGGATGATGGCACTCCATAGGATGCCGTTTGTGATTAAGTGTCTTTAGCAGTGGTTCAAATGTTGTCTCTTCTTTTATTTTTTATATTGTCTTGCAGACAGTGAAATAAGTGGAAAAGGAGAGTGGAGTTAAAATTCAGCTTACCAAGCGTGTTGCTTGATTTGAGAGTGCCCCATTTCAATAGCATCTGTAAATTTAATTACGGTGTTGCATTCTATGGTTGTTCGATTAAGCCGAAACTGTCTTGTTAAGGCAGAGGTAAATGCTTGTATTCTTTCTGTAATAGTTAAACGTCTATTCTTAAATTCAGTCTGAATTAAGAGAGTACTTGTTTATGGGAAAGTGCTTTGTTCAGATATGGAAAAGTGATGTTGATAGTGCCTACTCCGTGATTGTGAAGGGAGCGACTCCATCCGACCGATAATAGCCCACTGGAATAGGAGTACTTGGTTGTTCCATCTTGCGGGATAGAGTGAAGTCCATCGAAACTTCAGCAATACATTGCAATCTCCTCATTGTTCCTGGTTCATTCTATGATGATCAAACTTCCCCTCTTATTTCTCAGCCTGATGAACGTGACTGCTGTTGCTGCTGATTCAAGCGCTCCTATCCCTCCTGACATTGCCCAACATCCGCATGCGATCAAAGCGCCATTTGGCGCAATCCGTAACGATAATTATTATTGGTTGCGTGATGATACGCGTACGAACACGGCAGTGCTGAATTATCTGAACGCTGAAAATGCTTATGCCGACAAGGTGCTAGAACCGCTCAAGCCGCTAAAGGACACGTTGTATAAGGAGATCGTTGCGCGCATCAAACAGGATGATGCCAGTGTGCCGTACCGCAAACGTGGCTGGTTTTACTATGCCAGGTTCGAATCCGGTAAGGACTATCCGATTCATGCGCGTCGCAAAGCCGGTCCTGGTCTTGATGCTGCCGCGATCCTTGCGGCGAATGCGTCCGGCGACTTCACCGGTGAACAAGTGTTACTGGACGTTAACGCATTGGCCGCGGGCAAGAGCTACTTCAGTGTCGGGGATGCTCAGGTAAGTCCTAATAATCATCTGCTTGCCTGGGCCGAGGACAGCGTAGGCCGGCGTCAGTACACGGTCCGCTTCAAAAATCTGGATACTGGGTCGTTTTACCCGGATGAAATCAATGGTGTGTCGCCTAACGTGGTTTGGGCTGATGATAATAAAACGTTGTTCTATATCGAGAATGATCCGGCAACGCTGCTGACTAAGCGTGTTAAAAAGCATGTGCTTGGTACCCCGGTCAATACCGATGTACTGGTTTATGAGGAGCACGACGATAGCTTCTATATGAGCATCGGACGTACTCGTGATGAGGATTACATTGTGCTTTCCATGGAAAGCACGGTTTCTTCAGAAATGCGCTACGCACCTGCGGCCATGCCGAAGGACTTTACCGTGTTGGCTCCGCGTGAGCGTGATGTAGAGTACTCGGCAGACCATTTCGGCGGTCGTTGGGTCATCCGCACCAATGCCGATAATGCTAAGAACTACAAATTGGTCACTGCGCCTAGCGATGCTACTTTGCGCAGCCAGTGGCGGGACTGGGTCGCGCACGATCCAGCAGTCTTTATTGAGGGTTTCGAGCTGTTTGATGGTTTTACTGCGATCCAAGAGCGTTCTCAGGGCTTGGAGCGGGTGCGTTTGCTCAAGGTTGATGGCCAACACAGCTATGTCGGTGCGGATGAGCCGGCATACGCGATGGAACTATCGGACAATCCCGAGTCGGACAGCCCATGGTTGCGTTATACCTACACTTCGTTGACGACTCCGGCGACGACGTATGAGCTCAACATGCGTACTGGTGAGCGTCGTCAGCTCAAGCAGCAGCCTGTGATCGGCTACGATCCGTCGCAGTACGTGACCGAGCGTCTGTGGGTGACTGCGCGGGATGGGGTGAAGGTGCCAGTGTCGCTGGTCTACCGCAAAGGGTTTAAGAAAGACGGCACTGCCGCGCTGTATCAGTATGCCTATGGCAGTTACGGTATTTCGACAGATCCGAGTTTTAACTTGCCGGTCATCAGCCTGCTTGATCGTGGTGTTGTCTACGTCATTGCCCACATCCGTGGTGGCCAGGAGATGGGTCGGCAGTGGTATGACGATGGCAAGTTGCTGCATAAGCAGAACACGTTCAATGACTTTATCGATGTGACCCGCTCACTTGTTGCAGAGGGTTATGCTGCCAAGGAACGCGTGGCCGCGGCTGGCGGCAGTGCTGGTGGCTTGTTGATGGGTGTGGTGGCTAATCAGGCGCCGTCGGATTACCGGGTGATGGTGGCGCAGGTGCCATTCGTTGACGTGGTGACCACGATGCTGGACCCGAGTATCCCGTTGACCACCAACGAGTACGATGAATGGGGTAATCCTGAACAGAAAACCTATTACGATTACATGCTGACGTATTCCCCTTACGACAACGTTCTGCGTCAGGCGTATCCGGCGTTGTTTGTCGGCACCGGGCTATGGGATTCGCAGGTGCAGTATTGGGAGCCGGCCAAATGGGTGGCCAAACTGCGCGATGAGAATACGGGGACGCTTCCGATTGTATTCAGGGTCAACATGGATGCTGGCCATGGTGGGAAGTCTGGGCGTTTCAGGCGTTATCAGGAATTGGCTGAATCTTATGCCTTTGTGCTAAACCAGCTTGGGGTGAAGTGAAGCGAGGGATGGTGCTCTTGCGATGCTTCGTATCTATTGTACTGTGGTGACCCACGGGTTAAGTGTGGTCTCCGCAGATATACTTGCACGATGAGTACAATGCCTATTGATTTTTTCCGTTGCATTCTGATTGGTGCTTGTCTTGTTTTGCTTGTCGCATGTGGCAACAAGGGAGCGTTGGTCATGCCGCAAAAACCGATCGACGTGCCAGTGCAGCCGCTGCCGCCGACTGAGGCTAAATCTCAGGATGATAAGGAAGCCAGCCAGCCGGCGATTGCCAAGCCGGCTCAGCACCGATGACTTAAGATGATGGGGATTGAGAGTGTGCGCTGTCCTTTGCATTTCACCAAGATGCATGGTGCCGGTAATGACTTCGTCATCTTGGATTTGCGTGATGGGACGCCGCTGCCGGACGCGGCGTTGGTTGCTTGCCTGGCTGATCGCCACTTTGGTGTTGGCTGTGACCAGATTTTGACGATTGAGTCGCCACGCAGTGTCGGAGTGGTTGCCGCCTACCGCATCTGGAATGCGGACGGATCTCAAGCACAGCAGTGTGGTAACGGTGCGCGTTGCGTGGCTGCTTGGTTGGTACGTGATGGTTCCGTTGAGGGTGCACACTTTTTGATCGACAGTCCGGTACAGGAGCATTTGGTTCACTGTATAGGTAAAGATGAGTATGCGGTGGAGATGGGTGTCCCCATATTCGAACCTGAGCGTATTCCGCTGGCGGGCTTTTCCCATTTCAGTGGAGAGTATTTGTTGTCGCTACAGGGTGAGGCCCTGTGCTGCGGTGTGGTATCGATGGGTAATCCGCACGCCGTGATTGAGGTCGATTTGATCGATGCGGCACCGGTCGAACGAATCGGACCGCTCCTTCAGCAGCATGCTGCGTTTCCGGAGTCAGTGAACGTTGGCTTTGTCCAGGTGATCGATCCTGGTTTGGTACGGTTGCGGGTGTACGAGCGTGGTTCTGGAGAAACCTTGGCGTGTGGCAGTGGTGCTTGTGCGGCGGCGGTAGTGCTGATGCAGCGCGGTAGAGTCGGACGTGATGTGCACGTTGTGCTGCCGGGGGGCACATTGCGCGTGCAGTGGCCGGTGCCTGCTGGGCCAGTGACGTTGTCTGGTCCGGCCATGTTTGTGTTTGATGGAGTGTGGTACGGATGAGTGAGGCCAAGGATAAGATGGGTGCCTACGAGGTGGCTGCTTGGCTGCGTCGGCATCCTGCTTTTCTTAAACAGTTTCCTGATTTGGCATTGACTTTAGTGGTGCCTCGTGAAAATGCATCGACGGCGTCGCTGGCTAGTTACCAGGTGGAGGTGCTGCGTGATAAAAATCGTGCGTTATCACGCCGACTTGCCGAATTGACGAGCAATGCCCAGGCGAACGAACAGCTCGCGATGCGTACCCATCAATTGACATTGGCGTTGATGCGCCAGCCGAGTGCCGCGGACACGTTACGGGCACTGGTCGCTTCGTTAGCTGAGGATTTTAATGGTGATCTTGTTCGCTTGATATTGTTGCGACCAGTCGCAGCGCTACAAGCGGCTTGGCTGCAGGTGATTGAGCTCGATGATGCGCGTCTTGCACCGTTCCGTGATTGCTTGCGTGATGGAGAGCCGATCTGCGGTCGGCTCAACACCGATAAGCAGGTGCTGTTGTATGCTGAAGAGGCAAGCGAGGTGCAATCCAGTGCGTTATTGCCGTTGTCGGGGCTGGGTGTGATCGCAATCGGCAGTTACGATTCCAACCGCTTTTACCCAGGGATGGGTACGCTGTTTCTGCGTATGATGGGTGAGGCGCTGTTTGATGCGCTCAAGCGCTTCCAGGTCTGACATGGCCACGGCGCTGGCGAGAGACAATGAATAGGTTGGTTGAGGATTTTTTGACTTGCTTGCATGTGGAGCGCTGTATGTCAGCGCATACCTTGGATGCTTACCGGCGCGATATTGCTGCACTCATCACTTGGGCATCGCAACAGGCGGCTGGTGAGATCGTTGCACTGAATGGGGCGCAGTTGCATGCTTTCGTTGCCGCTGAGCACCGCCGTGGGTTGTCGGCCAAGAGTCTGCAGCGGCGTTTGTCGGCGTGCCGTAGTTTCTATGCATGGCTCGTCAAACGTGGCCACATTGCTGCTAGCCCAGCTGCTACGCTGCGCGCTCCGAAGGCGCTGCGCAAGTTACCGCGGGTGTTGGATGCCGATGAGGCGGTCTCTTTTGTTCAGATTTCGACAGATGTGCCGCTCGGATTGCGTGATCGTGCGCTACTGGAGTTGTTTTATTCCTCTGGCTTGCGCTTGAGTGAATTATGCGGATTGCGTTGGGATGGTTTGGATCTGGATGCTGGTCTGGTGAGCGTGTTGGGTAAGGGTAGTCGCCAGCGTGTGGTGCCTGTCGGTTCATATGCGTTGTGTGCGCTTCGTGAGTGGCGTGCCAACAGTGGTGGTGTAGCTCAACAGCCGGTGTTCCCTGGACGTAACGGTGGCCCGATCTCGACGCGTGCTGTTCAGATACGGATTAAACAGCTGGCCCAGCGTCAGGGGATGGCCAAGCACGTGCATCCGCACATGTTGCGCCACAGTTTTGCCAGCCATCTCCTTGAATCTTCGGGCGACTTGCGCGGTGTGCAGGAATTGTTAGGCCATGCCAACATCACCACCACCCAGATTTATACTCATCTGGATTTTCAGCACCTTTCCAAGGTTTATGATGCCGCGCACCCGCGTGCGCGGCGTAAGCTGCGCTGAGCGTGTGGGCATGTACTGTGTTTCGTAGACCTTGTGTTGAATGTGGTTCAGGCGATCCACTCAGTCCTGATGTTCCTGTCGTTGTTTATGTCGGTATTCTGAAGGTAAGGGTGTTTGCAGGCGTTAGGTACTATGGATTGAGATTGATACGTGGTGTTGCTTGGTCGGTTCTACCCCGTATCCTAAAAAACATCATTGTTAGAGGTGTATGCAGACGATCCTTAGAAGATATGGCTTAAGCAGTGTGATGTTTCTAATAATTAGTGCAGGATGCACCAAGTTTCGTTTTGCGAAGTAGGTTGAAGTGCTTGTTGTCTGGTACTCATTTCAAACGCGTGTGTGGTGGAAAACAGATATTTCATAATCAATGTGAGCCTATTTTCCGACTTGAATTCAATGTCTAAGATCCTACTCGTGGTTGTTCTCAATCACTATTCGTCTTGTGGTGGTATGGAGAATAGTTGCTTTAATGAATAAATGGATTGCTACTGGTTCTGGAAAAGTTGTTGTTGCAAGGTACTATCAGCTCAGTGAAATCACGTGTTGCGTGTTTCTCCCTGTTATCGGTTATGGGAAGGGAAATGACACCCATGATCTTTCTTTGCGTCTCCACCTCAGAGGGGTGTGTGTTTGCTGTTGAAGGCACACCACGCAAAATCTGCTTGTGCCATATGGTGTTGACCGTTGCGCTTGCGAAGTACGTTGGTTTGATGGTGTTACATATCCCTTGAGAACGATGATTCAGTACGTGAATGCGGCGACTGAATTCCTGGTTATTTATTGACGCAATGGAAAACCTTTTATCGTTGAGCGGATGGGAAAGACGCTGGTTGAGGTTCTGACGAAGTTCGACATCTGTCAACGTGCCAAATATGAACACAAAAGGGCTATCTGGTAGCGCGATGTGTTGTTTATGGTGGATGTCAAATTGCTTGGCGTTGCTCCGCGATTGGCGCAACATGATCGCGATGGGCATTGATAACGGACTAATCCGTAATCTCATTCTTGGCAAGCAATGGAGACAGCATCGATTGCTGTTTCAGTTCCAGTACGTTTTAGCGGCACGTGTGTGCCTGTATTTGGAAGCGATGTTGGACAGACGTTCCCTGGCTGTATTGGTGGATGTATCAGGGGCTGTATTCCAGGGTGTTTGGCAACTCCGATCTGAACCTTATGGATGCTGCTGTGGTCTTCGCTGGATTGATTCTCATGGCAACGTTCGGATGTTTATCCGGAAAAGTGATTGAGGTGGTGCTGCCATAACGAGCCGTGTCTGGTATGGATGCTTTTATTCGCTTACAGCTATATGGGATGAGTGTATTGGCGGAAGGCCTGTATACGATCAACATTCGTACCATGGTGTCATTGTCGGATTGTTCCAGACACGTGTCGCCTTGCCTGCCAGGGCCAAAATCAGGCTGCTCGCTTGGACGTTACGGTGATATTGCACATTGACTCCATGCAAGAAGAAGCACGATACAACGTGTCGCTGTTTAGTCATCTCATCCAGGAAAAGGTGGAGGTGTTATCTCAGCATGAAAGTGCATACTGGTGGGAATGCCTATCCCTGGTGAATGCATACGATGCGCGGTACTGACGGCAACGTGAGCGGCATGATTCAGATCGACAGTGTGTTGCGTGGGCAGGTGAACCAGCCTTAGGGTGATGCGTGAATACCATGGGGCGATAAGAGGTCCAATGCCGCTAGGACCGAGGTGCGCTGGGACATGTGTGATACAACCCGACAAAGGTCAAGATATTGGGGTAGGTCGAGTTGGTAGGTGACCTGGCCGACCAGGTGGAACATATCAAGATCGTTATCCAGTCCAAGGCGGAGTCTTTATTTCTTAGCTTGTTAATCCGCGTGACATGTGGTTTTGCAAAGTACATGGCGCAGTTGCGTGCATTATTTATGCTGCTCCAGATGTAACGGGTGAGAAAGGAAGATGAGTCGAAATTATGTTATTGAGTGTGTCCAGGTGTCATTAAAGCTATTGGAAAGCAGCCCAGCAACGTGCCAAATACGGTGGTTGGTATGGTTGAACATTACATTCCGGTATGTTTGGAGTCCTGTTTTCTACACAACACAATTTGTGTAGAGCATTGTCAGGCGATGTCGTCATATGTCAGCGCCGCGTCAGGATCGCGCTGAATAGTCGTCAAAACTGAGTGGATGAAGCTGCATTCTGGCGTGATGCGTCGATTCCGTTACAGTCAGGGGGTATGCATGGCAGTGTGAAACGAGGTGGAAACCAAGTATGCACGCAGTCTGTTGGCATCAATTGTGGTATGTGCTGAATCGTTGCAGCCGTTTGGCTTGAAGCGTCGGGAGGCGTCCCCACTTTCAAGAAACCCTTTGGAGATTCCATGGAACCTAGTCAGATACCTAACGTTTTTCATGCCACCACGATCGTTTGCATACGTCGTGGCGATAAGGTCGCTATTGCTGGCGATGGTCAAGTCACGTTGGGTCACACGGTGATGAAGAGCAATGCGCGTAAGGTGCGTCGTTTAGGGCGTGAGGGCCAGGTCCTGGCTGGCTTCGCTGGTGCAGCGGCTGATGCATTCACGTTGTTTGAGCTGTTTGAGGGCAAGTTGGAAAAACATGGTCAGTTGAGCCGTGCGGCAGTGGAACTGGCCAAGGACTGGCGTACCGAGCGTCGCCTGGGCAAGCTTGAGGCGCTGTTGGTGGTGGCCGATAGGGAAACCTCACTGGTGATCAGTGGTACTGGTGATGTGATCGAGCCGGAAGATGGCATCGTTGCGATCGGCTCCGGTGGCAGCTATGCGCTTTCCGCGGCGCGTGCGCTGATGGCACATACTGCGCTGGATGCCAGAACTATCGCGACCGAGGCGATTGGCATCGCTGGCAATATCTGTATCTATACCAATCGTAACGTGGTGGTCGACGAGTTATAAGTATGGATGCTTCGTTCTTCTACTTTGTTATTCAGCATGGCTGCGGCCGCAATCTAGAGTTTATCTATGTCTTCTAAGCCAGATGTCACTTCCTCAACCATGACACCACGCGAGATCGTGCAGGAGCTTGATCGCCATATTGTCGGTCAGCATGCAGCGAAGCGGGCGGTTGCGATTGCGCTGCGTAATCGTTGGCGCCGTATGCAGTTGCCTGAAGATCTGCGTAATGAGGTGATGCCCAAGAACATTTTGATGATCGGTCCGACTGGTGTGGGTAAGACTGAGATTGCACGCCGTTTGGCGACGCTGGCCAACGCGCCGTTCGTCAAAGTCGAGGCGACGTGTTTCACTGAGGTTGGCTACGTCGGCAAGGATGTGGAGCAAATTGGGCGTGATTTGGTCGATACCGCAGTCAAGCTTTATCGTGAGCAGGCTAAGGTGCGTGTACGCACTCAAGCTGAGGAGTACGCTGAGGAGCGTATCCTTGACGCGCTGTTGCCGCGCCGCAGCGTTGGTATCGGTTTCGATGCCGATACCGTACGCCAAGAACCCTCTGAGCATGAGACCGAGACCAGAGCAAAGTTCCGTCGTATGCTGCGCAGCGGCGAGCTGGACGAGCGCGAGATCGAGTTGGACGTGGCTGTTAATGTGAGTATGGACATTATGACTCCTCCTGGCATGGAGGAAATGGGTCAGCAGCTGCGTCAGATGTTCTCCAACCTTGGGGGGGGCAAGTCTCAGAAGCGCAAGCTGATGATTAAGGCAGCACGCCCGTTATTAATCGAAGAAGAGGCAGCCAAGCTGGTCAACGAAGACGAAATCCGTGCTGCAGCGATTGATGCTTGTGAACAGAACGGCATTGTCTTTATTGATGAGATTGATAAGGTCGTTAAACGTGGTGATACCGTTGGTGGTGGTGATGTGAGTCGCGAAGGTGTGCAGCGCGACCTGCTTCCATTGGTAGAGGGCTCGAATGTGTCGACTAAGTACGGGACGATCAGGACCAATCACATTTTGTTCATTGCTTCTGGTGCATTCCACCTCACCAAACCAAGCGATTTGATTCCGGAGCTGCAAGGCCGTTTCCCGATTCGGGTCGAGTTGGATGCGCTGAGTAAAGCTGATTTTATCCGTATCCTGACAGAGCCCAAGGCAGCGCTGACCAAGCAATACCAGGAATTACTGAAAACGGAAGGTGTGTTGCTTGATTTTACAGATGATGCGATTGACCGCCTAGCCGAGATTGCCTATTTGGTCAACGAGCGTCAGGAGAACATTGGTGCGCGGCGTTTGCATACGGTCCTGGAAAGATTGTTGGAAACGCTGAGTTATGAGGCTCCGGATCGTGATGGCCAGCGTGTGACTATTGATGCGGCTTATGTGAATGCGCACCTGGGGGAGTTAGTGAAGGATCCAGATTTGAGCCGTTACATTTTGTAAATGCGATGTCAGGTACACGGTGTCTTCATGGTGGTGCAAGGCATTGTGTGAACTTAATTCTTTGCTGGCGGTCAGGTGTATTGCTACTCCGTGGTGTTTGGTATTCGGCACATGCTGATGTCAGCCGCTGCCATGGATGGCATTAGGCAGGCATATCCAAAGCGCAATGCAACGCTGGGGTCTGCATGTGGTGGTCAGTACAGCGGCGTGCCAGCACGATAGGCCGTAACGAAGCTCTGCCAGTCCAGCAGTACTTGTGCAGTGTAGTCGAACGCGAACTGGCGCAGTTCCTCTTCCAGTTGTCTCTTGTTACTGACGGTGTGGTGGATTTGCTTGTCGATGTTGTAGCCGACTACATTCAGATCGTTGTCCTGGTCGGCCAGTGCATGTGCTGAGGCCAGCGCCTGACCGAGATAGACGGCGGCGGCGGTCAGTTTGCCAGCGCTATCCAGTGCCGTTGGTTCTAGATCTTCCTGATACGGTGATTTCTCATGCACGTAGTATGGTGTGTCGCCGATGCTCGTATAGCCAATGAGCGTGTCGGCATGGAGGGTCTGAGCTTTGGCTGTGCGTGCTACGCGTTCACCCTCGTGGTTGTGATAGATGGAGGCGGGCATCTGTGTTGGTGCAGCGATGGTAATCGAACTGGTAACTTCCTGCTTCCATTCCAGGATCACGTCGTCGTCAGTGGCTGTGCTTGGGCCTTCGATCAGTACGTATAGACGGTGCTTACCTAGGCTGTTTGTGCCCGATCCGAGTTTCTGCCGCACATCTTTGATCGTGTAGTAGTTGGCAGCATAGCGCTTGGATGGAGGAATGGAGGCAAGGTAGCTGTCCATTGCTGCCGTCACGCCGGTACGGGTCTTTGCATCCACGTTGACAAGGTTCGGCAAGTCCAACAGGACGCGTTCGTTGCCGTTGAGTGTGGTGTATTTCGCAAGCAGTTGGCTGCGCGATTTAGCATCGGCAGCTTTGATCGTTTTCGCAACGACACCGCTGGTATTATCGGCGTCTAGCAGGAAATGTTTTTCCGCGTTGCCTTTACTGAATGTGGCAATTTTTTTTAGGTATGCACGGACCATTGTTTCGATCGCTTTTTCGATGTCGGCATTGCTCAGACCGTTGTCGCGGCCAGCAAGAACCATGCTTACGGCCAGTCGGCGTAGATCCCAGATGTACTGGCCGAGGTGACCTTCGTCGAAGTCAGCCACCTTGAACACGACCTTGCCCTTGCTGTTGCGTTCTGCATCGAAGTTGCCCAGGTGGGGGTCGCCGTTGAGCCATGTGAAACCCGTTTTGGGAGTGCTCCATTGTGAGGATGGCCAGGTTTTCATGTCCTGGTAGAACAGGTGGACAGTGCCACGGTAGAAGGCATAGGCACTTTCAGCCATCTTTGCCATCTTGGTGTCTAGTTCGGTTTTCGAGGTAGCGTAGGGATGGTTATAGTCGCGAATGTGTGAAATCACCCAGGACGCGCGCTGGGTCATTGCAGTTGCGTGGCTGATGAGGGGAAGACCAATGAGTAGAAAGCCACTTATGCGGGGGAGCATCGCGAGCATCCTCGGATGACATTAGGGAGGTATCAACCTTATACATTGCTGTGGTCATCGAGTGAATGACGCATTGTGGTGCTAGTGCGTTAACCGATGGCTGTGATGGTGTCGTTCGGTGTTCCAGCGGTAGTAGACGTGTTTTAACTTCCAGATGCAACGAATATTGATAGTGGGGGTGCTCCTGACATTTTGCAGATGTTCTTTACGAAACTTTAAATGAACTTGCTGGGGAGATTGATGCAGGACTGGTTTTGCAGATTGATCCTCTTGATACCACTTTTGAGGTTATGTAATGGTTGTGGCTGTACTCATTAGATCACTATTGTCCTGGCGTCGACGCAGATTGCTGTATCTGGAAACCTATGCATGATCTTCTCAGGTTGATTGTGACGGTGCGATAATCGGGGTCGATATGAGTGAATCTCCCTATAAAACCGGCACTACTCATTTTGGTTTCCGAGAGATTGCTGCCAAGGACAAGAAGACGCTGGTTGCTGAGGTGTTTACTTCGGTTGCACGTCGCTACGACTTGATGAACGATCTGATGAGCCTGGGTATTCACCGTGCCTGGAAGCGTTACTTCGTCGCTACTGCTCAGGTTAAGTCAGGCGACTGTGTGCTTGACCTTGCAGGTGGCACCGGTGATATCGCAATGCTGTTGAAGGATCGGGTCGGTGCAGAGGGGGGCATCGTACTTGGTGATATCAACGCCAGTATGCTGTCCGTTGGACGCGATCGGCTCATTGATCGCGGCGTCGTGGCTGGTCTGGACTATGTGCAATGCAACGCTGAAGCACTGCCGTTTCAGGATAAATGCTTCGACTTGGTGACGATGTCTTTTGGTTTACGTAATGTCACTGACAAGGATACAGCGCTGCGCGAGATGTTCCGGGTGATGAAGGTCGGCGGGCAGGCACGGGTGTTGGAATTCTCTGCGGTGACTGCCGAGTGGTTCAAGCCAATTTATGATTTTCACTCATTCCAGGTGTTACCGCGTTTGGGGCGCTTGTTTGCCAGTGATGCTGACAGCTATCGTTACCTTGCTGAGAGCATCCGGAAGCATCCGCCGCAGGAAGAGTTGAAGGCGATGATGGTGGCGGCTGGGTTTGGGCGTTGTCGCTACAAGAACTTGACCGGCGGCATTGTTGCGATTCATTCCGGATATAAGTACTGATTGTTGCCTCGTGACGGCCATTGTCGCAAGGTCAATCTGGTTATGAGTGATGAATGCATGTCATTGGTGTAGATGCGTGTTTGCGGTTGAGCGGAACGTATTATCTGTCTCTGGATTCTAGAGACTTGTCAGTGCCACTGATGGGGTCATCCATGAGGCGGTCTTCTTTACGATTTTGCCAAGGCCTGCGCTGCGTCACTTTGACTTGCCCTGAACACGCGCGCTAAGTTGCTCGAGTAGAATCGCTGCTGTTCCCTGTGTTGGTGCCGTTCATGTGTCCTTTGATCATGTGCCTGCGCTTGTTTTGGGTTGCAGCAATCGTTCTGGTGGGTTGCTCAAATAAATCCATGTCTGTGGTGCCGTTCCCGAAGTCGGCTCATGTCGCTGTTGCTGGGAAAGCTGATAGTCGCCGTCATGATGAAAGCTCTTACGCCGAATCAGACAAGGTCGTCATTAAGCATTTGGCGCTAGACCTGAAGTTGGATTTCGATAAGAAGGTATTGGCTGGTACCGCGACTTATTCGCTTGAGTGGAAGGACAAGGATGCGAAGCAACTAGTGCTTGACACCCGTGAACTGACCATTGAGAAAGTTGAAGCTGATGGTGGCCTAGGGCAACTGACTCAGCTTAAGTTTGCTCTATTCCCAGCCAACAAGATGCTGGGTAGCAAGCTGACCATAGAGGCCCCCTCCCAGCCTGCCCGGATCTGTGTCACCTACCGCACAGCTCCGGGCGCCTCTGGCTTGCAATGGCTGGAGCCGGCGATGACCGAGGGTAAACGGTTGCCTTTCATGTTCAGTCAATCTCAGGCGATCCATGCCCGCAGTTGGGTGCCGCTCCAGGACACCCCAGGTGTGCGTTTTACCTACACGGCCCACATCGTTTCGCGTCCAGATGTGATGGTGTTGATGAGCGCCGACAACGATCCGAACGCAGTACGCGGTGGTGATTACCACTTCAAAATGGCTGAGCCGATACCCTCCTATCTGCTGGCGATTGCTGCAGGTGATCTGGTTTTTAAGCCAATCTCTAGGCGTTCTGGGGTTTGGGCCGAGCCGATCATGGTAGATAAGGCGGCAAAGGAGTTTGAGGATACCGAAAAAATGATCGGTACCGCCGAGGCTCTATATGGTCAGTATCGTTGGGGACGTTACGACATGCTGGTTTTGCCGTCGTCATTTCCATTTGGTGGTATGGAGAATCCACGTCTGACCTTCGTCACTCCAACGGTGATCGTTGGCGATAAATCGCTGGTTTCGTTGATCGCACACGAGTTAGCGCATAGTTGGTCTGGTAACTTGGTGACCAATGCTTCGTGGAAGGATATTTGGCTCAATGAAGGATTCACGACCTATGTGCAATCACGCATTACTGAGGCACTGTACGGTCAGGAGATGGCCGACATGGAGCGTGAGGTCGATCAAATGGATATTTTTGCAGTGTTGAAGGATATCCCCAAGGCCGATCAAATGTTGGTGTTATCGGCGTTGACCAAGCGTGATCCAGATGATGCGCTGAGCCCGGTTGCTTATGTTAAAGGGGCATGGTTCTTGCAGTTTCTGGAGCAACGTGTTGGGCGCGAGGTGTTTGATCCATTTCTGCGTGGTTGGTTTGACAGCCATGCTTTCCAGAGTGTGACCAGCGAAGATTTTGTCCTTTATCTGCAGCAGCATTTATTATCCCAAGATCCCAATGCGATCACTGCTGAGGAATTAGGCAGTTGGCTTAACGCGCCTGGTATCCCGGCAGTTGCGCAGAAGGTGCATTCGCTTAGCTTCGTAAATGTGGATAGTGCGCGTATTGCCTGGAGCGGTAGTGGCGTATTGCCGAATAGACAGGTGACTGATGGTTGGGGGACCCAGCAGTGGGTTTACTTTCTCAGCAGAATGGGTGACACACTCAAGCCTGAGCAGCTCAAGCAGCTGGACGAAGCCTACCACTTCACCGGTACGCCAAATGGCGAGGTTGCGATGCGCTGGTATCCATTGGCGATCCGCAGTGGTTATACCGCTGCTTGGCTGGAGGCCGGTACCTTCATCGGGCGCGTTGGTCGGCTCAAGCTGATCTTACCGATCTACGCTGAGTTGTCGAAGACCCATGAGGGATTGAATTTCGCTAAGCAAATTTTTGCAAAATTTAAACCACGTTACCATCCGATCACTATCGCCTCGGTGGAGGGTATCTTGGCGAGAGAGGAAGTTGTACAGGCAGCTAAAGCCTCTAGGAAGGAGGGCTGAGAGTGTTGTCCAACAATGGGATGTAGTTTTGGGTTGTTTCGTTTGCTGTTCTTAGATTTTTGCAGGTCTGCATGTCGCGTTGATATCACGTTCCATATATCTTTAAATGTATGCACCATTGAAAATATATGTCGATACAATAGTTTTTGTATGTAGTTCAATGTGTGTCAAGTTGAATGCCTGTGAAAAATACAATCTGAGTGTCAGACTGCGTAAGTAGCCTAGTGACAGGATTTCAGGTTGCAGTACGTATAGGTGGTGGGGCATAACAATGCAAGTTGATGTACTCCCATCGCGGTGATTTATTGTAATGCTATGCGCATATTGTTGCAGTTGTGGGTGAGTCAAATTGCTTGGGATCGATGACACCTCAAGTTGATTCTTTTTTTGTTGGGAAATCGCTTTTTGATATCCGAATTTTCTTGGTTTATGGGTTGGGCCTTTTAAGAGTGGCTGATATTCTTATCGAACAGCGATATGTCGATACGAAAAGGATGAACGGTTATTTTTTGAAATTTACGCTGAATTTCGTTAACCATTCTAAGGTGCTGCACGATTTAAATTAAAATTCACGTTGACCTGCTCTAAAGAGTTGCTTTTGGACGGTGGGTTTTGTAACCGATTGGACCATGAATGATGAGACATATGTGATGTGGATGACGAGTATGAACGCGGTTTTGTTAGGTTCGATATTAAGGATCTTTCTTGTTGCCTTGATGGTTCTCATCACTGCTTGTTATGGATCTTTATCGGATTCTGCGACGCCTCATCCCGTGGATACCACGATGCAGAAGCCGCCGGTCGCTGATCCGACTCAACCAGTGGCTTCGGGCAATACACCAACGGCTGCAGACATCGCTGCGGCGGCGGCTCTTAATGCTCAGTTTGATCCGGGTCGTGATGCAGTAGCAGACTTAGCGACCGCGAAGGTCGAAGCTAAACGTGGTGGTAAGCGAATCATACTGAACCTCGGTAGCGAGAGGTGTTCCTGGTGCCGTGTGCTGGATGAGTTTATCGGTGGCGATGCTGAGATGCGAAGTTTTCGTGACGCTCATTTTATTTGGATGAAGGTTAACGTTAGCGCTGAAAATAAAAATGAGATGTTTCTGGCTCATTTCCCAAAAGTGAAGATTTATCCTCACTTGTTCGTGCTCGACGCTGATGCCAAATTGCTGAGTTCGCAGTTCCCTGCTGATTTTCAGAAAGGTAAGAGCTACGACCGTAGGAAATTTTTTGCGTTCTTGCGGCAATCGGTGTCTTCAAAAAATTGAGCAACACCTTCGATTTTTTCCCATTGTTTTACAAACACAATGCGTTACCTGAAACCTACAGCTAAATCCAGTGATATCAAGAAATTATGTGTGATGGAGGTGTATTAGCACTTTTTTTGGGGTATTGTAGACATTGAGCTATTGCTAGTTGCTATGGCATGTTGCAGATCAATTCCAAGTGAGTTGGAAGTTTGTATAAATATAAGTTTTCACAAGTATGATGCAATATTTGATACCTTGAGTTACTGGATGTTTATCACTAAGAAACTCATGAAATGTGAAGACTTTCTAGCCTTTTAATATCATTCGCGGTAATCCCTCTTTTGTCAGCCGATCAATCAGATGATCTAGCAATTGGCGCTCATTTTCGGAAAGGACCGACATAAGTTGGTTTTCCATCTTATTAATCAACGGTGCCACAGTCTCGTAGACTTGATGGCCAGTAGGAGAGAGAGTCAGCATCGAGCGACGTCGGTCGTCCCCGTGAGTTTCGCGTTGGATGAAGCGTTGCTTCAGTAGGCGTGCCACTGCGCGGCTCACTGCCACCTTGTCCATTGCACTGTGCTCAGAGACTTTACTGGCTGAGGAACCAGGATACAGTGCCAGGATCGTAATGACGCGCCATTCTGTGGCAGCCATGCTGTATCTGTTCTCGTAAATTCTAGCGATGTTGTTGTTTATGTGTTTGGATAGCACGCTGATGCGGAACGGCAAGAATTGTTCCAGGTTGATATGGATCGTATGAGGTGTGGTAATAGATTTGTTCATGCTGTGTTACACCTTGATTCCGATTTCATATGAAACCACAAATCTTTGATGCTCTCCTGATTATTGTGGGTCCGATGATGTGATTTTCCATTTTGTTGGCTCAATCATTCGTCGATTCAATGGCCATTTGTGACAAAAGGTTGTGTCATCGAGTCTCTGTCAGTCGTGCAGTGCATGCTATGCTCCAAGGGTTAGTGCTGAAACTTTGTTTGGCACACCTTTCCGGTATCTGGTTGCAGCCAGTTGTATCGTATGTTTCAGGTAACAGGGCTACGATAGCTTCTCGTTGCTGGGATCGTTTTGTTAAACAAAATCATTGTTGAATGTTGTGGGTTTTGTACGAGTAAGTAGAGAGCGGCTTCGCATTGATGACTAAATCAACCGTTTCATTTTGGAGTCATTCCTTGGGATCGTAACTGCGTGATTGAGCGAGCCAGTCTTTGTCTGTATCAGTATATTTACTTGGTCGGATTAGTTCCGATGGTTCCAGCTGTGGTATTTCTATCGTGCTGACTTTGCCGAGCGAGGTGCGTGGTCAGTTGGCATTTGGATTTTTTGATCTTCTCTTTGTGTTGGTTTGTGGTACAGACTGTCTTCAGTTTTCTGTGACTCCATGACAACATTCCTAGCCTGTGTATAAGATTTGATGGATCCTGCTATGGTGCGTCGAGGCTGGGACAGTTATCGGTTGTCTTTATTTTGTGCCGATCTTTATCGAGGATCGTTATCGCTTTCCCTGAGAGGTTAGAGGGGCTGCTTCATTCGTTTTGATGCTTTCAACGCGAAAATGCAGTGGCGGGACTACTATGGTTTAGAGGCGATGTTCTTTTAACAGTGAGCGTATGTAGATCGCAGCACGCTGATTTGTGCAAGTCGAACACTGTTTGCCGAGGCAGGCGGTAACGTCAGTCCCACGAATCTGCAAGTGCTCAACTCCATTCTGTATGTCGCTGAGCATGACCTGCCCAAGTGCTTCGGCAACTGGCATACAATCACATCCATATGAACCGATGGACGAAGCTGGGCATGCTGGATCGCGCCTTCGAGCCACTCCAACAAGCGCAAGTTGTGTAGATTAAGAGTCAAGCTGTGTCGCTGGACAGCAACCAGTGTGAAGGTGCATCTCCCTAAGACGATTCGTTGGCTATCGCTACATTCCGTGGTAGATGGAACAGCAAGCACCACCTGATGACAGTACTTCGGTATCCTCGGATCGAATCGACTCTACACAGGTGGACGTTGTCATCCGTGTTGGCAATGACCGCTTTGGAAGGTAGATGGTCGACCAGTTCCTTTGCACACCAAATGTTCTAGGTCTGTCCTGCGATCATGACCAAACGCTAAACGCTGCCAGAGCCAGCTTGTGAGTGAGTTACCTTGGGCATGCCGGAGTGTTTGCGGCCTGCCCGCGCTTTATCCACAATCGTCCAGTCAATTGGCCTTTTTCCATATTCCATTGCATCGCTACGTTGCCTACTCATCATTCTGCTTTATTCGTCCAAGAAGCAATATGTCAATATCTGCGAGTGCTAATGGAACCTCATGAACGGATGGTGGCCAATGTTAAGAACATTGTTGTCGGCAATAGATGCCGAGACAGCGCCAAGACCAGTATCACATCTCTGAACAGCAGCAAGTGGGTGTAACAGTGTGGGTTATTGTCGCCTTCGTTGAGGTTGCGGTGCACTTATACATTGATCACTCCGTCGACCGTTCATACCAGTAGCGTGAACATCCGGGATGGCTCATTCAGCTGTAGTATCGGACTTTTACGCTGATTTGAGGCGGTAAGAAGTAGTATCCGCACAGATTTAACCGGACAGAAGCGTTGAAGTAATCCATGTGATGAGTGTCAGCCCGAGTAGCGGCGTGGCATTGGGCAGCCAAGTCATGACCCAATACGAAATGCGGCTAGAACGAGTCACTCATGGTGGTCATGACGAATGGCAATACCAGGAGGAGAACGAGGAATGTGGGGGTATGCATGTGTAATCTTGGATTCTCGAGTAAAGGTTTTAAAACATGTCAAAGAATATGAACAAGGCCGTGTCCTGATATATCCAGACGGGATATTACGATGTATGTTGATTGACCTGGATGCATTAGGTGCTGCTTAGACTAGTTAAATCGATCTGGATGTGGGGCGACACTGGCTGGTGGATATTGAATCTGTTGTTGTCGGTATGATTTTTCATCGATTTTTATTCTTGCTCGTTGTTTCTAGTAATACCAGTCAAGAATGCGATAAATCTTAGCTATGCCTCAGATTGGATTGCAACAAGTAAAGAATGTTGGTTGTAAAGTTGGGTTTTTACCTTTTGAATTTGGCCCGATGTATTTCGAAATTTAGGAGGTCACGAATACCATGATCCCGAGTTTGCATCAGTGCATTCAGGCTCAGTTGTGGCTCAATGAATCTTTAAAGAAATAGCTGTAGAAGAAAAACAGTGTCAGCATTTCAAGTTTTAGTAGGCATGACAGTTTGTTGTAGAACGACCAGGTTATGAATAGGCTCAGCGAGGCTCATATCTCGCTGGAAAACTATGTGCTTGAGGCTAGAATGCACCACAGTAATGTCACCACTGATCACACAGGATTGCTGGTATTGCGATTATTTGGATGTACTGGTTGAACGGATGGTGGTAGTTTTCAGAATAGTGCGTCAAATAATCATCGATCGTGTGGATGGTCGAGATTCGGCTGTTTATGTTGTATTCTTTTTGAGAGGTGCAAAGCATAATGCTTGATGAACAACAGAGGATCAGGGTGATGTGTGTTGCTGTATTGCAAAATGATGATGATCGCCAAGATTTGTCGTAAGGATTCAACGAACCGATGTTCTTTTAGAAACTAATTTTAGGCGATAGTAAAGGTGCGGTTGGTTCCCAATACGTCTCTTGAAAGGTGACGTATGCTACTCATCGGCAAGCTGAGAGTTCTACATGGTGACTGTATGCTGGTTCTATCAAATAACTGGACAGAGGAAACGCAGTACTAATGTATGTAGTGATGAACGCATCAACTCATCTTGGGGTTACGCACTTCTGAGTGCATGTGGGATACCTGGATACTGGGAGTATTATTAATAGTGAGTAGCGCTTCGCTGTAGACTTGCTACTCTGTTATTGTCTATTTTGTAACCATTTCGTGATTCCAAGCTTTAATTTTTGAACTGAGTAAAAGATTAAAAGGAGATGAATTAAACTTCTGAATGGATGAGCTTTGATGCGTTTGATGTTCGACAAGTACATCTGTTTGTGGTTGCTAATCTGAGAAAGCATTGCTGGTCATTAAAATGTGATTGGATTGTAGTTTGCTGTTGATAGTGCAGGGCTAGTGACCCTTGGAAAAGAGGGGGATTATTCAGTTTCTCGGGTATCTTCACAGTTTGAGGTGCTGTGATTGGAAGTTAAACCCTCTAGTTTTTTGCATTAGTGGGTATCGTATCGATTGAACCTCAATTTTTTGAGATTTTTTCAGTTTCAATTAACGTTGACTAATAAAAACATGATGTTTGTCAAGATCAAAGGCAGTTTGATGTTATTACTTTCTCTAGTATCGAGAAGAAAATATTGAAAGAACTGTTTTTCCTGAGGTGTGTCATCAAATAGATGGAAAATTGATTTATGTCACTCTTTTCAGAATTGATAAGTTGTTTATAAAGAGTTGTAATATTTTTTTGAGATAATATATCTGAGGGTCATTCTTGATTGTGTCGTGAGAGGTCATATCTGAGCGATCATAGGGGATAATTTCTAATTCATTGAAAAGGTTATAGAGTGCTATTTTGCTGGCATTCGTTGGTACGATTCGCTGACTAGAATGCTTCGTTTAGTTAGTTTTCGGATTCTTCATATGCGACTTCCTGTAACTGTTTAGGTATATCGACATCTGTTTCATTGTGCGTTGCAACAGGAAGAACAATGTTGGAGCGATGATCAGATTTAACTATTGTTTGGGTGTGCAAGGATAATACTGGAGTGAAGAGCAGAAACGCATCTGTGGCAGTGTGACCGCCAAGATTCATGTTGCGACTGGTGTCTTGACCTAATCTGGAGGATTTTACTTTAGGTTGGGCGACATTCACGACTTGGATAGGATGAAGGTGTTGCTCTTGGGGCTGACCGTCTAAGGTTGTTTATGATGCGGGCAAGCGGGTGATTCCCAAGGGTTATCATAAGAGGAACTATTTTCTGCTAGTCCAGTGCAAGGTAGTTAACGTTGTTTGGTTGAATTGATGACTCTTACTAAAACGAGGAGATTGATGGGACGTATCGTATAGTGAAACGAAATTATCGTTGTAGTAATCTTTAGCTGAAGGTGGAATCTCTCGCTTAAAGCAATATGGCTCCAGGAAATCTGGATCCATTAGTTTTGTATCTATGGGGACGGTTAAAGATTGGGATGCTTTATCAACAAATAGAGTATTGCTTGATATCCACGAACAGTTAACAATGTATCCTTAGCAGTATCCGTTATACATCCTCCATATGAAGATAGAATTTCATGATTGACAACAACGTTTTGAATCTGGATGCCATTGCTAAAGCCAAGGTGAAATTGACCGAAGAATTGCGCAGGCTTGAAGAACAGGAAGTTCAGTTACTACAGCAGCAAGCAGCTGAAATGTTTACCCGGGTGATCGCTCTATTGAATGATTTTGGTAAGCACTTCAGTGCCAAGCAAAAAACTGAGATTGCGGCTTTGATAATGGTAAACGATGAAAAGCCTAAGGTTAGGAAGGCCTCGTCTGCTGACGCGCGTCGTGTAGTTGTGCCGAAATACTGCTTGCCCCACAGTGGCGAGACTTGGACTGGTCGTGGGCGTCTCCCGAGTTCATTTGCTGCATGGGAAGGTACTGCTGCTTACAAGGAATGGAAGTCTAATCATCCTAATGAGAGGTTTCCGGCATTTCCGGGCTGAAGCAGGCTTCATATAAGCTTTTGTGGGGAAGTTGCTTAGGTACTGACGGAACCCTTATATCCAATGTATAACCCTCGGATAGCTTTTCGCATATCTTTTGATTGCCGTCGTTTGTATGGTTTGGGTTGCTGCCCTTAGGGTTTCTAAATAAATTTTAAAGAATCACTTTTCTAGGAGGTGTCATCAATCCAGCCAGGCGACGGTAACCACTTGGTAAATGACCCTGTTAGAGTTACGGGTCTTCTTAGCTTCGCCTGTGGCAATCTCGTCCTATAGGCACGATTGGTGATCACCTTTGGGTTATCATATCTATTCGTTATTTATCAGTTAGGTTGTAGGCATTTGCTTAAGGTTGAGATGAGTTTCGATCAGGTTACTCAGTTCATCAATTATGTTGTGAAGTTTGCTGATCAGCCTGTCATTGATGTGTTTGACAGCTTCGCATTAGTTCGTCTTGATTTTTGTGTTGATGCATCTGCACCATGGTTGGATCGATCATTGAGCCAGTGTTGTCTGCTTTTTGTGATAGAGCTTCTTTGCTGGTATACAGTCTAGCGGTCTAGAGCATTCGTTTTCTCAAGTGCGAAAGAGGTGTATGGTTGTCCTTTGCATCGGTGATGCATTTATGAAAACTCCTACAGGATGATATCGGAGATATAGTGACACTGCACTTTTTCGACAAAAGGTACTCATTGTCTATGGTTGCCTTGATATAGTGCTTGGAGTTTGACAACAACGGTTCGATGAATATTTATTGTTGATTTTGGAAGGCTGTTGCAGCTATTTATAAACTTAAATTTAGATCAAAGATAAATATGGCCTATTTCTTTAATTGATGATCTGCTATAGGGTCAAGTTAATGAAGGTCTGAGTGTATGCACCATGGTTTTATACTCTTTTTTACATTGAGCATTTTGCGTTTCATTACCATGACTTGAAAAATTAACTAATAGTGAATTGATTGGATCTGGTTACAACAAAGACAGTACAGTACTTGGGGACGGGTTATTTTTGCCCGTTGTTAAGGTAATAGGGATGTAGTCCATTGGCTTAGCTTCCCTTTGGATCAACATAAATTACGATATCCGTTTCATTGCCATGCCTTTACATAGCCTAGAATCATTGCCATTGTTTCAGATCGCGTTACCCCAACGTGGGCTACTTGCATTCCACTGATCTCTTGGATAGTCGCTAAGGCCTACGGATCATTATCTGGGGTATTACCTGTTAAGGCAGAGGATGAGGTGGGGTAATTTCGTGTTCTCACAACCAGATCCCCGGCTATGAAGTTGGCATGCTTTGCCATCGCCGATGCACTCCATGTCCAGCGTGTGTAGGTGAGAAACTCAGTTTGGTTATTCAGTTGTTGTATAACTGATCGAGTCCTTAGCGTTGGAAGCCAGGATCACTCACCTCAACAATACGTGTGGTCATTATCATGTATCGATTTCAATGCGTTTGTATACGTTCATTGCTCAGCTCTACTAGATGGCTACGAACCATGTCAACGTTGTGCGTGGATGGATACAGTTGCATGTAGCGCATCAAGTCTTGTCGCGCACCGCTGCGATGTCCAAGTTGCAGGTATGCTAAGCCGCGGTCGCGTAGTGCTTCAGGTTGGTTCGGCACTAGCTTGAGGATGCGATCGGCGCAGCGCGCAGCGCGATCCCATCGATCAGTGTTAGCGTAAACGCCGTGCAGGTTGCGTAAGATACGAATGAGGATTGTACGGTGTGGTGCGGGATTGAGGATTTGAGCTAACGCGTGATCATCCGGCGCCTCACCACCCAGATGTGGGCGTGCGCGCTCCCGCAACTCTTCTACGTCCAATGGTCGGCCACCGTTGAATGGATCCATAACCAGTATACCGTCGTCGACAGGTAACCGTACTAAGAAGTGTCCAGGGAACGATACACCGTCTAGCGGAATACCCAGGCGTCGTGCAACCTCTATTTGCACCACTGCCAGGGAGATTGGGTTACCAAGACGGCGTTCGAATACCTGATTGAGATAACTGTTGCGTGGATCGTAATACTCATCGTGATTTCCTGAATATCCTAATTCTTGGAACAGGTACCGATTGACTGCAGCCATCTTTAGCGGCCACAGAGAAATTGCTTCGACTTCTGAGCGCAGGTACTCGACGTAGCTCTGCACCAGCGTGTCGTAGAGCTCAGCGCTCAGGTCTGGATATTCGTCACTGGCGATCAGTAACGCTGTGGACATCAACGGCAGCGTTTGATCGTCGACGGTGGCGAGGCTGTTCCAGCCGGGCAGTAGCAATTGTTCGGCCATGGAACACAGGGTGGAGCCAAGTCCCTCTTTATTCAAGCCCAGTATTTTCTGAAAGTGATATACACCTATCTATGGTAAACCTGATTGATCAGGGCTTGGGAATGTCTGGTCCGAATACCAGTTCGGTACCGTCTTTCAGATCAAGGCGTGCTGCCTGACCAGCATTGAGTTCCAGTACGTAGCGCGCCGGTACACGGCTTGGGTAGGGTGGGCAAGCATCACCTGCTGAGCACGGCGGCACGTTGCGTTGCTGGCTCACCAACTTGCCTTGCTCATCGAAATACAAGATGTCTAGTGGGATCTTGGTATTCTTCATCCAATATGCTTGCGGCTCCTGACGGTCGTGGATGAACAACATACCGTGATCTGCTGCCATTTTTGTTCGAAACATCAGCCCGTGGGCGCGGCTTTCCTCAGTCTGTGCTAGTTCGACTTGGTAGCGCTGACCGCCGAGATTGACCCAACGTCCATCCGCTCTGGCGTAGCTGCTGGCTAGGAACAGGGAGAGAGCGGTCAGAGTACGGAATAGCAACATGACAAAGCTGTAGATTAAGGTTGAACTAAGGAGGGTAGCGTACTTTTTATCAAGCTGAATGAATATGGCGGTCAGCCACAGCATCGGTGGTGACACGGATAATCGTATCCTGCTTCCAGCTTGAATGGGAAAACCGAGTTTCTAGCATAATTGCTAGGTTAAATCTGCAAAAAATGTTTTGTGTAGATTAATTAGATATATCGGAGTGTGATTGTTTAGTGGTTTCCAAGATTGCATGAGACACGTTGATGGTGTACTTCCAGGCGTTTCTCCGGATGCTTTGGTCGGTTCAAGATGCATTTCATGCCCTGTCTCCTGGCAGTGTGCCTTTAATGTGCCTTTAACTAGTAGTCACTTGATTGATAGACACGAGTAGCGCATGCGCCTTCATGTGCTTTTCTTAAAAAACGCTCCCATCTGTTAGCAAGCATGTTCTGTTCTGCAACGTCTTCTGACCTAATTTTGTTATCTATGAGCTTGCTATGCATTGGGATTCTTGGTTTGCCGGTGCACTAAATCTACAAGATGTTCAAGTGATATTAACGGTTGCCGGCATCTGTATGTCAGGATAGGTGCACGGTTTTGGAGGTGCTGTGGTCGTTGGCAGTAGCCCTGCTCGTGCGTGATCCCTTGCCATGTGGGTGCTCCCCCACACAATGGCTAGTTTTGAAAAGTGAGCCTTGTGCGGTGGGTGGTGGTGACAGCGCGTTAGTTTCACTGGGAACAGTGAGGCATTGGCTAGAGTTAACGGGTTGGCCGTTGGTGTAGTTTCAGCATTGGTTTCCCCCCGTTGTTTAACGCCGTGTCCTGTGCAGCGACGACCACTTGGCTCAGGCTGGAAGAGTAAATTTTGTCGATCTGGCCGATTTGATACACCACCATGAACCTGAACTTTTCGGATGTGGTTGGAGCATATCTTTCATGTTGTCATTCCCATGTTTTCCGGCCGTGTCGCTGTTTGGCCTTGTTTTGTATAGCGTTGTATCCGGCGTTCATGCCGCTGCTGTTACCAGCATAGATGATGCCTTGCCGACACTGACTCTTGGCAAGGTTCAGGTTTACGGTACCAATGACAGTACGCTGCCGATCGGCAGCGTACTGTCTTCGGTCGATATCCTTGGTCAGGACTTGCTGCAAGACCAGCACGTCGACTACACCTGGGAATTGTTCATGCGTGCGCCGGGTGTGCAGGTCACTCAGTTCAAAATGGGTACCGATGCTGGCCGTGTCTCGTTCAGGGGATTCAATGGCGAAGGCCGTGTTAACGCGATCAAATTGCTAATCGATGGTATCCCCAGCAACGATAATGCAGGTGGGATGCCGTACCTTGATGCGTTATCCCCTTTGGGTATTACCGCGATCCAGATTGCGCGCGGTACTAATGATCCACGCTATGGACTCAACGCGATCGCAGGCCATGTCGACGTGATGACCCGCAGTGGTGGTAACGATGGTTTGCTCAGTGTGACTACAGGTAGCTTTGGTACTCGCGAGGTGCAGCTGACCAAGGGCATCGAGCGCGGCGTGTGGAGCCAGAACTATGTTGCCAGCTGGCGTGATTCGGATGGATACCGGGATCATGCGCGCGCAATCAAACGTTCTTTCTCAGGTAAATGGGGCTATGCTGATCCCAGCGATATATGGCGTGCTGGTTTGAGTATGCGTTACTTTCATAACGATGCTCAGGAATCCGGTTACCTGACTTATAGCGATGCGGTTGCCTATCCGCGAAGTTCACCAGCGTATTCTGGACAGGACTACAGCCAGCGCCAAACCATACAGACTGCTTTGCATTTGGACCGGAGTGTGAGTGAAACATGGCATTGGAGTGCCAAGGCTTATGTCAACCGCTATACCAATGACCGTGTGGTGAAGTTCACCGCTGCCAGTGTACGTCAGGAGCGCTACACCGACGAAACCCACCGCGGCATGCTGGCTAATGCGATCTGGCAACCTCGAGTGGACTGGACGCAGGAATTTTCCCTCGAAGGTGGTCTTGAGGCGCAATGGCAAAGCAATGTGTCACGTCGCTATCGTATTTTCGATGGCCAGCGCAGCACGGTGTTGCGTGACTGGGACTTCAATCTGGACACGTACGGTGCCTACTTACAAGCGGTCATCCGTGTTAATGAGCTCCTGAAGTTGGTGCCAGCCTACCGTATCGATCATGTTTTTGGTTGGTTCAGGGACATCGCTGCTAGTGTGCGCTACCCGGTTTACGGCTACGGCACGATCCAACAGCCCAAGTTCAGCGTGTCCTATGATGTGAGCCATGACGTGACTGCCTATGCCAACTGGGGGCGTACTTTCCAGATCGGTAGCGGTAATGGAGCCTATCGCATTCAGGCTGACAATCTGGCACCGTCGATCAACGATGGCTGGGAAACTGGATTTACTTTTAAGCCGTGGTCTTGGGCCAATGCACGCCTGGCGTACTGGCAGCAACGCGCCTCCGGTGAGGTTGCCAGCATCTTGGGTGTGAATGGCACTGTTGCCACTAACGAGGTTGGTAATGTTGGCAAGACGCTACGCAAGGGGTGGGATGCACAGCTTAACTTGCAGCCGGGCGAACAGTGGCGTGTATGGCTGGCATATTCCCGCCAGAAAGCCGAGATTGTTACTCCAGATCCGAGTGCGCCTGCCACACGTGGCAAAGAGATCGAGAACGTGCCGCGTTGGCTCGCCAATGTTGGAGTGGAGTGGCACGTGTTACCCAAGCTCAAGCTTAGTGCTTGGGGGAATGGCCAGGGAGACTATTATGTCGAGCGCAGTAACACGCTTGGGCGTTACGGCGGTTATTTGCTTGGCAACCTCAGTGCGACTTACGAGCTTCCGAACAGGAGTGAATTGGCATTGCAACTGAAGAACATCGCCAATCGCTTCTACGTCTACGCATGGTATGACAGCGGTTTTTCCGGCTATTCACCTGGCGACGGTCGTGCACTTTACCTAAGCTGGACCGTGAGCTTTTGATAGCCATGAGCTTTGGTTTGGGTGGCAAAGATCAATCAGTAGGTGAACGGCGATGTTTACGGGCATTCGGGTGGTGTGCGGATGCAGGTGCCAATATCAGTGCATCGGTTGGTGGGTGTGATGGCATCGCCTTGGTCGCTATAGGTAAGGTGTAGTTGCCGTACTTCGATCAAAGTGCCAGGCTTATTCAGAACAGAGATGATGGTGCAGTTCAGCACACACATCAGTCGGTGAATCATCCCGGTCCGAGACATCGCATTTGGACTTTGAACTGTGTCAGTCATGGGGCATCCGTGGTGTTGGTGAAGATGGATCAGATGCCGTTTGCCTGGGTATTGTCTCGCTGTGTCTGAGTGCGGTAGTGATGTGGTGCAAGCGGCGTCCGCAGAGTGATCTGGGTGTGTCCGCCCCTGCCAAACGACCTTCGCACGCTGCAGGTGGTGACTGCATTGCTGATGTTCGGTGCTTTGCTGTTTCCCTCATCAATGCTACTGGTATAGGTTATTGGGCCGGTCCTCGAAACGGGACTCCCTTTCTAATCAATCTTCAAAGATACGGATTAAGGCTTGTTAACATTCATGCATGGCGCTGAGGCGATATCCCCGCGGAGATCGCAACAGGCTCATTTGTGCAGCTCGAATACTGTTTACCGCGTCACTGGACAGCACTTAGTGTGAAGGTGGATCTGGACGGCACTGACGCATCCTCAAAATATGCTCCGCCGGCTATCGGGAAACCCATAACGGGTGGAATACCAAGCATCCCCTTCTTGCGGCAGACGCGCGCCCCATCACCTTACTTTCTATCGCCTGGACAAGTACACGATGTGCCGGAAGGTGGCGAGTGGCTGTCTCGGCTTGCCGAATTGCCCGTTGTACGTGCTCATGGAGCGTGTCATCAGACCCACCCACTGACGCTTGATTCGGTCTTCATCCACGTCGCACTGCCGCTGCGTACGCGCATTGAGCCTTAAGAATGCGACCGCAACATATGCAAACGCTGCAATGAGGTTGAACGCCTATTTCGCAGACTTAAGAGCTATCTACGCGTTTTCTCCAGATACGAGAAGTTTGATGTCCTGTTCATTGTCTTTATCTGCTTGCTTCCGAGTGCGTATGGCTTGCGATCATCATGTTGGCAGGCCCTCATTTGGATGGAGTACCTAAAGCAGGGTGCTACACATCAGCACTGTAGTGGTACGTGTGCCAGCCTTAGATGTTCTCGTGAATCCCGCACTCACGCTTGAGTCCGAAGAAGCGCGTGTCTTCCTCCCGCATACCTGGTTCCCAGTGGCGTGTAGTGTGAATATCGCCGATTGAAACGTAGCCCTGTTCCCATAGCGGGTGGTAGGGCAGTTCATAGCGTGTCATGTACTGCCAAATGTCACGGTCGGTCCAGTCGGCGATCGGGCTGATTTTGTAGCGCTCGTCACGCCGTTGCACGATGGAGGTCTGGACACGGGTACTGGATTGTCCGCGACGTAGGCCGGTGAACCAGGTGCCGACTTGCAATTCCTCTAATGCGCGGCGCATCGGCTCGACCTTGTGCAGGTTGTTGTATTGATTGATTCCGGCGATACCCTGTTCCCATAGTTGGCCATGACGAGCTTCTCTCCAGGCGCCGCTGAGCAGCGGCTGGTATACCTTCAGGTTGAGCTTGAGTCGCTCGGTGAGCCTGTCGGCGAAACGGTAGGTTTCTGGGAACAGATAGCCGGTGTCGACCAAAATCACCGGGATATCCGGTGCAAACCGGGTCAGCAGATGCAGCATGACTGCCGATTGTGCACCGAAGCTGGAAGAGAGGGCTGGACGGTCCGGACCGTGCTCCAGCGCCCAGCGCACACGATCTTCAGCACCAAGCGTTTCCAGGTGGAGATTGAGCCTTTCCAGATCATCCAGTGCTGATAAGGCGGTGGTAGGAGAGAAGACGGGGAGTGCGGTCATGCTTGCAGATCTGAGGAAATAACGTGTCGGTGGGTGGGATAGGAGGGAAGTGCGACGATGCCGGTGCGATGTAGGAAATCGCCAAAGCCTTCGCTCGGGAGGCGTTCCTGTTGATAGCGGCCCAGCAGCGGTTCCAGCGCAGCAAGAATCTCGGTTTCGGTGATGTTTTCGCGATAGAGGGTGTTGAGGCGTTGGCCGCGTTGGTCGCCCCCGAGCATGAGGTTGTAGCGGCCATAGGCCTTACCGACCAGCGCAATTTCGGCCAGATAGGGGCGCGAGCAGCCGTTGGGGCAGCCGGAAATGCGCAGCAGGATCGGTGTCTCAGCGAGCCCATATTTCTCCAGCATGGGTTGTAGTTTCGCGTTAAAGTCCGGCAGATAGCGTTCGGCCTCGGCCATCGCCAGGCCGCAGGTTGGGAATGCGACACAAGCCATGGCGGTACGTGCCAGGGCAGTGGGCGCACGGTTACCGATATCCAGACCGTAGTGGGTCACCAGTGCGTCGATTTCGGCGCGGCGTGTGGCGGAGATGCCAGCAATCACGACATTCTGATTAGGTGTCATGCGGAATTCCCCGATGCTGAGTGTGGCGATTGCACGGAAGCCACTGAGCAGGGAGCTTCCTTCAGTATCAGCGATGCGTCCGGCTGGCAGCGATAGGGTCAGATGCCAGTGTCCGTTCTCACCTTCGATCCACCCGTAACGATCGCCGTTATGTTCGAAACTAAACGGCTGCGCTGGTTGCAGTGCAACGCCGGCACGCCGCTGGATCTCGTCGGTTACGAAGTCCAGTCCGCGGTCGTCGATGGTGTATTTGAAGCGGGCGCGCTTGCGTAGTGTGCGGTTGCCCAAGTCGCGTTGCGTGGTCACGACCGCCGTGCCGATTGCGATCAGATCGGCGCGGGCGATGAAGCCGATGATGTTGCCGACACGAGGCCACGTGTCTGGGTCGCCATGGGTCGTTCCCATCCCGCCGCCGATAGCGACGTTGTAGCCAAGCAATCTGCCGTCAACGATCACTGCGATAAAACCCAAGTCGTTGGCGAATACATCCACATCGTTGATCGGCGGTGCGGCGAAACCGATTTTAAACTTACGTGGCAGATACCGTGGGCCGTAGATCGGTTCGTCCTCCTCGCCAGCACCAGCGACCTTTTTCTCATCCAGCCAGATTTCGTAGTAAGCACGGGTGTTAGGTAGCAGATGCTCAGATAGGTACGCTGCGTCGGCGTAAAGGTCTGCATGGGCACGCGAGAGCAGTGGATTGGCAGCAACCTGCACGTTGCGATTGACGTCGCCGCAGGCTGCAAGTGTATCGATCAATGCAGCGTTGATTGCCTGCATTGTCGCCTTCAGTTCACGTTTGATCACCCCGTGGAACTGGAATGCTTGGCGTGTCGTCACACGCAATGAGTGGTTGGCGTAGCGCGTGGCGATCGTATCCAACTGCAGCCACTGCTGCGGCGTGATGACACCACCAGGCGTCCGGGTGCGAATCATGAATTGGTAAGCTGGTTCGAGTTTTTGCCGGCGGCGCTCTTCGCGCAGGTCGCGATCGTCCTGCTGGTAGCTGCCGTGGTACTTGATCAGCGTTTGGTCGCTTTCGCGGAGCGCGCCGGTGGTTGGGTCTGCGAGGCTCTCCAGGAGTGAGCCCCGCAAGCGGCCGCTCTCGCCCTTGATGTCTTCGATGGAGGGAGAGCTCATGTGTGTAGGGTGTATCGGATGGAGGGGGAAGGAACGCGATGCTCTGGTGAAATCGTCGCGATGTGTCGCTGGGATCGCGGCCATGCATGGTTATGATCCGGATAAGACTGCTGTTCCGGTTGTTTAGTAGACATCGCGTGCATAGCGTCTCTCGCGTTGCAGGTCGGTCAGTGTCTCTGTGGCGGCTTCTTCAGTAAGGTTGCCGTGTTTGATGAGAATCTGTAGCAGCGCCGTGTGTACGTCTTTGCTCATGTTGATTGAGCCGCAAACATACAGATGCGCGCCATTTTGAAGCCAGGCATAAACTTCATGGCCCTGTGCTAACAAGCGGTGTTGCACGTACATTTTTTCAGCTTGGTCACGGGAGAATGCGAGATCCAGCGCGTGCAGTTCACCGCGCTGCAACGCTTGTTGCCATTCGGTTTGATACAAGAAGTCACAATTGAAGTGTTGTGCGCCGAAGAACAGCCAGTTGCGTCCGGTTGCGCCGATTTCTGCGCGTTCTTGGACGAAAGCGCGGAATGGCGCTACTCCAGTTCCGGGGCCGATCATGATGATGTCACGCGTCGAATCTGCCGGTAAGCGGAAGCGTTCGTTTGGTTCGACGTAGACAGGTAGCGTGTCTCCTTCAGCCACACCAGCGAGGAAGCCGCTTGCCGCGCCAAGGTGGTCGTGACCGTGGGCTTGATAGTGCAGTTCATCGACAGTGAGGTGGACTTCGTCACCGACGCGCTTACGGCTGGAAGCAATTGAATACAGTCGTGGTGTGAGGGGACGCAACGCTGCGACCAGTGCGGTATGGTCCCAATCCGCCGGCCAGCGTCGCAACAGGTCGATCAGTTGATGATCGTTGAGCAGCGCCGCCAGTCCGGCAGTCTGGGTTGGGGTGAGTAGCGCGCGCAGTTCCTCAGCACCGGATCGCTCGGCATGTGCAGCCAAGAATGGCCGCGACAGCCTGGTCACTTCGCGTCGGGTGGCGAGCCACTCGGACAGCGGCAAGGTTTCCTTATCTTGTGTTACTTGGATGTGAGCTGAAAGTTTAAGTGTTGTAAGTACAGCTTCGACAAGTGTATTGGGATTGCGGTGACGCACGCCGAGTGCGTCGCCTGGTTCGTAGTGTAATCCGCTGCCTTCCAGCGACAGTTCTAGGTGGAGGACCCGTTTAGAAGCCCGGCCATGTGTTCGGAATGCTGGACCTTTAAAGTCGCGTCCGCTGATCAGTTGGTTTTTGAACAGTTCAGCTTGGAAGGTCTCTGTGGGTCCCGTGAGAGGCACACTGCCGCGTAGTGGGGTGACATTGGTCAGTGGGGCGATCACGTTTTTAAGCTGCTCGCCGGCATGGTGCAGCGCTTCTTTGCGCCATGGTGTGGCCACTGTATCGATATCCACGTCGGCCTCGCCTAATGGCTGCAGCCGTTGCGCACCGAGTGCTGCCAGTCGTGCGTCGAGACGGCGGGCGATGCCGCAGAAGTCAGCGTAGCTGGAGTCTCCCAAGCCAAGCACGGCATATTTCAGTTCGGGTAACTTGGGCGCGCGCCGCCCATTCAGGAATTCCACAAGGTCGATTGCGTCGTCTGGTGGGTCGCCTTCTCCTTGAGTACTGATGACGATGTACAGCAGCCGCTCGGCAGCCAGTTCGCGGGTTGCGTAGCTATCGGCCCGGACGAGGCGTACCGCCAGTCCTGCGGCCTCCGCCTCGGTGGCAAGTTGTTCGGCAACACGGCGTGCGTTACCAGTCTGGCTACCGTAGAGCACGGTTAGGCGTTGGCTGGTTTGGGCACCGGAGTCATCCTCTGGTACTGCTGCCAAGGCGGATGTTAGTTGGCTTTGTGCCAGCCCGGCCGCATAGCCGGATAGCCACCACAGCGAGGGCGCATCCAGGCCTTTGACCAGATTCATGAGCAGGGACTTACGGTCCTCTGAAAGGGGGGGTAGGGCAAGCGAGGGGTTCAGGGCGGTCATGCCTGTTATGGAGCCGGAGCAAGCGAATAGATGTTAGGGAGGCGCGAAATCGTGCAGAAAGGAAGGAAGGTTATTCACTTATGCTCCGTGCTTATTTCAGAACATGATGGGTTTCGCGACACACTGCACGTTGCCGGTTGACTGCGCCGGCTGCCGAGGCGGCTTGCTGAGGTGCCCATCTTCCCTATCCTGCATTGTTAATTCCGATGGCTTCACCATCTTTGTCCCATCTTGATCGGCTTGAGGCCGAAAGTATCCATATATTGCGTGAGGTCGTGGCCGAATTTCGTAATCCGGTGCTGCTGTATTCGGTAGGTAAGGATAGTTCAGTACTGTTGCACCTGTTGCTCAAGGCTTTTGCTCCGGCACTGCCGCCGATTCCTCTACTGCATGTCGATACGCGTTGGAAGTTTCGCGAGATGATCGCCTTCCGTGATCGCTGGGTTGCTGAAACAGGGGTGGAGTTGCGTGTGTACATTAATCCTGAGGGAGAGGCTCGGGATATTAGCCCGATCACCCACGGTGCAGCGGTGCATACGGATGTGATGAAAACACAGGGTTTGAGGCAGGCGTTGGAGCAGTGGCAGTTTGACGCGGCGATCGGTGGGGCACGCCGTGACGAAGAAAAGTCGCGTGCCAAGGAGCGCATATTCTCGTTTCGCAACGTGCGTCACCGATGGGATCCAAGAACTCAACGTCCTGAGTTGTGGAATGTGTATAACGCACGCATTCATCCTGGCGAGAGCGTGCGGGTATTTCCGCTGTCCAATTGGACCGAATTAGATGTGTGGTTGTACATCTATCGTGAGCAGATTCCGGTGGTGCCCTTATATTTCGCTGCGCCACGCCCGGTGGTTGAGCGCGATCGCATGTTGATTCTGGTTGACGATGACCGTTTTCCGCTGTGTTCTGGTGAAGTGCCGCAGTTGCGTTGGGTGCGTTTCCGTACGTTGGGCTGCTATCCCTTGACTGGTGCGGTTGAGTCTCGCGCTGCGACGTTGGAAGACATCATTGCTGAGATGTTGGTGACTCCTTTTTCGGAGCGTCAGGGGCGGATGATCGACTATGTGCCTGGTGCGTCGATGGAAAGCAAAAAGGTAGAGGGGTATTTCTGATGATCACTCGGATTGAAAACGCGAAACGCGTGCTTGATTGGTCAGAGGCGGGCACGAGTGGGGATGCGTTGTCGGTTACGGAGATCGTCACCCATACCGATGTACGGATGCAGTCTGTGGCCGCTTACTTGAAGCAGCAGGAGGTAAAGCCGCTACTGCGCTTCATCACGTGTGGCAGCGTCGATGATGGTAAAAGCACCCTGATTGGGCACCTGCTGTATGACAGTAAGCGCTTAGCTGAAGATCAGTTGGCTGAGCTCATGGCGGACAGCCGGCGTTACGGGACCCAGGGTGAGGGTATCGATTACGCATTGCTATTGGATGGTTTGGCAGCAGAACGTGAACAGGGTATTACGATCGATGTGGCCTACCGTTATTTTGATACTGATCAGCGCAAATTCATCGTTGCCGATTGTCCTGGACATGCCCAATACACGCGGAACATGGCCACGGGTGCCTCTACTGCCGATGCGGCGGTGGTACTCGTGGATGTGCGCAAGGGGTTACTTGCTCAAACTCGCAGGCACAGTTACATCGTTGCGTTGTTGGGTATCCGCCATGTAGTGCTGGCGGTGAATAAGATGGATCTAGTTGGCTACGATCAGGGGACGTTTGAAGTGATTGCTGCCGATTACCGGGCGCTGGCTGCCGATCTGGGGATCAAAGATGTGCAGTGCATTCCGTTGTCGGCGTTGGAGGGCGACAATCTCTCCAAACGCTCGGCTCGGATGCCTTGGTACACCGGTCCCAGTTTGCTTGCGTATCTGGAAGCGTTGGAGCCGGCCACTGTCGATCTCGCCAGTGGCATGTGTTTGCCAGTGCAGTGGGTCAATCGTCCGGATTCGCAGTTTCGCGGCTTCACGGGTACTTTGGCCGCCGGTCGCGTGCGACCTGGAGATGCTGTCGTGGTGTTGCCCTCGGGTTGTTGTTCCCGGGTGGTACGCGTCTTTAATGGCGATAGCGACGTGCACGAGGCGGTTGCCGGCCAGGCAGTGACCCTGACCTTGGCTGACGAGCTTGACATCAGTCGTGGTGATGTCATTGCCGCTCTTGATGATCCACCTGAGGTTGCCGATCAATTGGCTGCTTACGTGTTGTGGATGAGCGACACGGCGTTGCTGCCCGGGCGGCGTTATTGGTTAAAGTTAGCGACGTCTCTGGTCGCGGCCAGCGTGAGTGAGATCAAGCACCGGGTTGATGTCAACACACAGGAAAAGCTGGCTGCGCGACGTTTGCGGCTGAATGAGGTGGGATACTGCAATCTGTCGTTGGATGTGCCCGTGGCGTGTGTGCCATATGTGCACAACCGTGTACTTGGCAGTTTTATTCTGATTGATCGTCAGTCCAATGCCACAGTGGGTGCCGGTACTTTGGACTTTGGGTTGTGTCGTACCGGTAATCTGCATTGGCAGCATCTGGACATTGACAATGTCGCGCGTGCCAGGATTAAGGGGCAGACACCTAGGGTGCTGTGGTTTACCGGACTATCCGGGGCTGGTAAGTCGGCAATTGCCAACATTGTTGACAAGCGTTTGCATACGTTGGGTTACCACACGTTTATTTTGGACGGCGATAATATGCGCCACGGTTTGAGCCGTGATTTAGGTTTCACAGTAGAAGATAGGGTTGAGAACATTCGCCGTGTCACCGAAGTGGCCAGGCTGATGGCTGATGCTGGTTTGATTGTCCTGGTTAGTTTCATTTCCCCGTTCCGGGCCGAGCGACAATTAGCCCGCGAGCGCTTCGCCTCCGATGAGTTTGTAGAGGTGTTTGTCGATGTGCCCTTGGCGGTGGCTGAGGCGCGCGATGTGAAGGGCTTGTATGCTAAAGCGCGTGCCGGCTTGATCTCCAATTTTACCGGGATTGATTCCCCTTATGAGCCGCCGGATCATCCGGAGCTGCACCTGCGTGCCGACCAAGGGACTCCAGAGGAACTGGCAGCCCAGGTGTTGTCGTTGCTAGAGATGGATGAGAGTTGATAGGGGTTCGTGTTTATGTGTGACTGTAGTAAAGCTGCTTGGGTATACCGACAGCTCTGGTGCAGGCAACATTCTGTTTAGTTCGGTTTAGCGGTGTGACCTGATGTGGTCGCTACCGAAGAGGGAACGTAGGTTAAGTGGTACCGAGGTCTGACATGTCTTTGATGATCACAGGTAGGTGCTTCTGCGTAACGTAAATTGGTTGAAACAGGTATCAGATGCTTTCATCTGGTGAGTGTGGATCGGGAGTTGATTCCATCCCTTAGAGGGTTGGTACTTGGCTGGACGGGCAAGCGGCGATTTCGTCGGCATGCGATATGAGGAACGAGTGGGCATCGCTTTGTCGTTGATAATGGCCAATTGGTATGTTTTGAATAGGCTCTTTACCAGTACCAGCCATACTTTGATGGTATGTGCTGATCTGTTTGTCCAGATCGCCCTTCAGTTTGATCGGGGCGGTTACACTTGATCGCACAATTCTTCGTTGCTGTCCGTAATTATTAGAGGATGCAGCTTGCGAACAGTGTGGTCCATTCAGCATCGAATGGTACGGGCTTCCATACCTGATTCTTTAATTTAATAATTATGGGTAGTTTGCGTCACAGGCTAAATTTCTCGTCCGAGCCGATGTGCGCGAGCTGTAATACTTCGTAATTGGACATTGAATAGATCAATACGAGTTTTGGCTTGATGTGGCGGTTCCCAGTGATCTTGCTAACGGTTGCTTATCACATGGCCGTTCCGATATATCGTGTCGTTATGCGCTTTATCTGAATGGCTGCTTTTTGTTTAATGGCGTGGCTACACAGTCTGAAAGATGACAGGGCGAATTTGCTACTTAAAACCATCCATCAGATGGGTATGTGTAAAGGGAAAGCCAAATAGGAATTTCTAGAAATGATAGCCAATGCTCTCTTCTACTTCGCTGATGCCAAGCTGGTCCAGCTAGGAAGCGTGGTGTGCGAGGTGATGTTTCTGGCAATTGGTGTATACCCCTTGATGGGGTGGTGTGATGCCATGCGGAATTGGATTGATTTGCTATTGAATATGAAACTGGGGGAGATACTACGCCAGCGGCTGTACTGCAAAAAGTTTTGGGTGGTTTACACGACAACTAAGGGGAGTTTGACGACAATACTCCCCGTAATGCATTACTAGCTGTCTCTATCTGCGAGTGCAGCTTGCTGCCATGCTGGTTTGAATGTTGCTGTGGTATTGGAAGCAATGTTTAAAGATTTCATCGCACATCGCGGTCTACGATGAATAGAGAGCAGCTTTTTGCATAGTGATACATTGCACCACTGCTGTCCAAGGGACGGTCAATCCTCGTTTTTAGACATATCCTCGTCTGCGACAACTTCAGCAGCGGCCCACTCCAGCGCTTCGCGTTCAGCTCGCTCGCGTTCTGCCTTTTCGATCTCTTCGATCAGCTTGCTGTCGATCTTGCGTGCAGCAATTTCACGCAGTGCCAGCACAGTGGGCTTATCCTCTCTATTGGTATTTTCAATGAGCGGTGGCACACCATTAGCGAGCTGACGCGCTCGCTTGGAGGCCATCATCACAAGCTCGAAACGGTTGTTAACAACGTCCAGGCAATCTTCAACGGTGATACGCGCCATGAGGACTCCACTCCAGAGTAACTGCCTTAAACGGTAATTGTAGGCTGCACTCCAAGCAGTGGCAAGATGCGCCTATTTAATGTTTCCGTAAATGATGCACTCGCGGTAGCGGTGAAGAGTCTGTTCTGATTTGCCTTCGAATAATTTTCCTGCTTACTAATCTCAATGAAGCTTTGTTCGTGTGGTGCCTACATGCATGGTAAGAAAAAACGCCAACATGCGTTATTTGGTCAATAGTGTCTTGATCAGATTGGCATGTCGTACTTTTTGCGCTTGCTGACGCAGCCGGCTGGCGGTGAAGATAGCGCTCATTTCTGAGACCGCAGTTCCGAAATGCTCATTGATAATCGTATAGTCGAATTCGTCATAGTGAGCCATTTCCTCGTGAGCGGCAGCTAAGCGCCGGGTGATCACCTCTTCACTGTCCTGGCCACGTTTACGCATGCGTTCTTCTAATGCGGCGCGTGAAGGCGGCAAGATAAATATGCTGACTGCATCAAGTATCTTGCTGCGTACTTGGCGTGCACCCTGCCAGTCGATTTCCAGCAGTACATCGTGACCTGCGGCCAGCTGTGGTTCGACCGATTGGTGTGCAGTGCCTTTCCAATCACCGTGTACCAGCGCGTACTCAAAAAAATCACCTGCCTCGATCATGCGCTGAAATTCATCGGCTGAGACGAAATGGTAGTGCTTTGCATGGCGTTCACCTGGCCTGGGCTGACGTGAGGTGAAGGAGATTGATAGAGTAATTTGCTTATCGCGTTCCAGGGTTGCGTTGACGATAGTGCTTTTACCAGCGCCTGAAGGGGCTGCAACGATGTAGAGGGTGCCGCGCATAGGATAAGGATTGGCAAGTGGAAAATGGAATCAGGTTGGTACTGGCAGTGACCAAGTATGCGGTGGGGGAATGTCACTCCGTTTGAGAAGCTATTTCGGTTATTCGAGGTTCTGCACCTGCTCGCGGATCTGGTCGATTAGTACCTTCAGCTCGATTGTGGCATTGGAGGTACGGCTGTCCACCGATTTTGAACCGAGAGTGTTGGCTTCGCGGTTGAATTCTTGCAATAGAAAATCCAGGCGCCGTCCGACTGGTTCGCGCTGGTGGAGTACGCGGTTTAGTTCGCTGATGTGGCTGTTGAGCCGATCCAGTTCTTCATCGACGTCTAGCTTTTGTAGCCATAGCACTAGCTCTTGCTCGATGCGGCCAGGATCGACGGGATATGGTAAGTTGCTCAGGCGAGTGGTCAGTTTGCTGTGTTGGCCTTCACGTATGCTGGGAATCAGGCTGCGAATCTCGCTGACGATTCTTTCAATTGCAGTGGCACGTTGGGTGATCATTGCTCTCAGCTTGACGCCTTCGCGTTCGCGCGTGGCAATGAAGTTGTCCAGTACTTTATCCAGCAGTGCTAAGGAGTGCGCCTGTAGCGTGGCCGTGTCGATCTGTTCACCTTTCAGGACACCAGGTATCTGTAGCAATTCTGTAAATGTGACGCGTAATGCTGGGAACTGTGCCGACAGGCGCAGTGCCAGGGCACTAAGCTGGGATAACAGTGACTCGTTCACTGCAAGCCCAGTTCCGATCTCCTGCGGTGATAGGCGCAGGGTCAAATCGAGCTTGCCGCGGCTGACCCGTGTGGTAACACGCTCGCGTAGTTGTGGTTCCAGGGTGCGCAGTTCTTCGGGGAGGCGTATGACGATATCCAGGAAGCGGTGGTTGACTGAACGCAGTTCGCAGCCCAGCAGGCCCCATGGTGTCAGGTGCTCGTCTGCGGCGAACGCAGTCATGCTATGGATCATATGGGAATCCATTGCTCTCAAAATACGGATGGTACCCTAGCGCGCCCATGTGGGGCTCTCTCTGCGGCTCAACGCTTCATTCACTCATTACTAATAAGAAAAATCCGATATGAATTTTTCACGTCCCAGTGGTCGTCAAGCCGATGAGTTGCGACCGGTACGTATCGAGCGTGCCTTCACCTGCCATGCTGAGGGTTCTGTGCTGGTAAGTTTTGGCAACACATTGGTCCTGTGCACTGCAAGTGTGGAGGCCAAAGTGCCAGTGTTTCTGCGCAATAAGGGGGAAGGGTGGGTCACTGCCGAGTATGGAATGCTTCCACGTTCCACCCATACTCGTTCCGAGCGGGAGGCTGCCCGCGGCAAACAGGGAGGACGTACGTTGGAGATTCAGCGTCTGATTGGGCGTGCGCTGCGCACTTGTGTGGATCGTACTGCACTCGGCGAGCGCACCATTACCTTAGATTGCGATGTGTTACAGGCGGATGGTGGCACCCGTACTGCGGCGATCACTGGTGCTTATGTCGCGTTGGTCGATGCGGTGCATTGCTTGGAACAGCGTGGTCAATTGAAGAAGTCACCACTGCTTGGTGCCGTGGCTGCGGTCTCAGTTGGCATTTACCGTGGTACGCCAGTCTTGGATCTGGATTATCCTGAGGACAGTGACTGCGATACTGATATGAACGTGGTGATGAACGATGAGGGTGGTTTTATCGAGTTGCAGGGGACCGCTGAGGGGCAAGCGTTCCGCCGCGGTGAACTAGACATGTTGTTGGCGTTGGCTGAGCGCGGCACCGCGATGCTGTTTGCCGCTCAGCGTGAGGCGCTAGCCCGATAGAATTGCAGATCCGCATGTTGGCACCAAACTCATCACCGTGGTGACCGACGACAATGCCATCAACGGGCACTGAATGAAAACTGTTGGAACCGAAGATGATGAAACGACTGGTACTTGCCAGTGGCAACGCTGGCAAGTTGGAGGAATTACGTTCAATGCTGGCCGGAGTATCGTTGCAGATCAAGGCACAGGGTGAGTGTGGCGTCCAGGATGTGCCGGAGACCGGTTTGACCTTCGTCGAGAATGCACTGATCAAGGCGCGTCACGCTTGTGTGATCACTGGTTTCCCAGCATTAGCGGATGATTCGGGGCTGATTGTCGATGCGTTGGGTGGTGCACCCGGGTTGTACAGTGCGCGCTATGCCGGCAGTCCGACGGATGCGGCTGCCAACAATGCCAAGTTGCTAGATAGGCTGCGTGATGTTCCCGCTGGCAGGCGCTGTGCGCGTTTTTATGCGGTGATTGTATTGTTGCGCCATGCTGAGGATCCGCAGCCACTGATTGCTGAGGGCTGTTGGGAGGGAGAGATCGCGTTTGAGCCGCGTGGTAGCGGGGGATTCGGCTATAACCCGGTCTTTTTCGATCCGTTATACGGCGTGACTGCGGCAGAAATGGATGCGGAATTAAAAAACCAGATCAGCCATCGTGCCCGTGCGCTGGAGCAGTTGCGTGAGCGTTTGCATAAAATGATGGCTTGATCAATGCCGTATGCCACAGAGGGGTGACCAGCGGATTGCTTCTCCTTGCACACGGGCTTGGTATGCGTCGTCTCGCTGCCGTTGTGATGGAGTGCAGAAGGACCTGCTTGTCTATATTGTCTTTTCCGGCTGGTCTTTCGTGCTGCCAACTCTCTAAACCCTTGGCCCTGCTTTTGTTGGGCGTTTGCTTCGTTTCCTCATCGCCATCCCATTGTTGCCCATGCTGATCCCGCCGCCACTTTCGCTGTATGTGCACTTGCCTTGGTGCGTGCGTAAGTGTCCTTACTGTGATTTCAACTCTCACCAGGTCAAGGGGGCCTTACCATTCGACGCTTATGTCAATGCATTGATTCGTGACCTGGAGTACGACTTACCTCTGGTTTGGGGGCGTGTTGTGCACAGTGTGTTCTTCGGTGGCGGCACGCCCAGCCTCTTCCCGCCAGATGCGATTGACCGTTTTCTGCAGACGGCCGCGGCGCTGCTTTGTTTTGCTCCGGATGCTGAAATCACTCTGGAAACCAACCCAGGGACTGCCGAATATGGTTGTTTCGATCGCTATCTTGCGGCCGGAGTGAATCGGTTGAGCTTCGGTATCCAGAGCTTTGACGATGCTGCACTGCGGCGATTGGGCCGGATTCATGACAGTGCCCAGGCTGAGCACGTGGTGAAGCTGGCACAGGATGCCGGTTTTACTAACATCAACCTGGATTTGATGTACGCGCTGCCAGAGCAGACCTTGGCTGAGGTCGAGCACGACCTGCAGCGTGCATTCGCCCTGGCTCCTACCCACCTCTCGCATTATCAGCTCACGCTTGAACCCAATACCGCTTTCTACGCTCGCCCGCCGCAGGGCATTCCCGACGAAGATGCGGCGTGGGAGATGCAGGAACATGGCCAGTGTTTGCTTGCTGAAGCGGGTTACCATCATTACGAGATCAGCGCTTACGCACGTGAGGGCTGGCAGTGCAGGCACAATCTGAACTACTGGCGCTTTGGCGACTACCTCGGTATCGGTGCTGGTGCCTATGGCAAGATCAGTTCTGGAGTGGCGCAGCATGTATTGCGACGCTGGAAATGTAAGCATCCGCATACCTATTTGGACAGCGCTGGCACTATCTCTGCGATCGGTGGTGATGAGATTGTTCCCACTGCGCGCCTTCCTTTCGAATATATGCTCAATCTGTTACGCCTGCGCGAAGGGTTTCAAATGCGGGATTTTGCTGTACGCACCGGACTCACGGTTGCAGCAATTAATGCGCCGTTGGTTGAGGCCGCTGCGCGCGGTTGGTTGCGATGTGAGCTTGAACAAGTCATCCCGACCGAGTTGGGATTGCGCTTTGCCAACGATGTCATCAACTTATTCCATTAATGTAATGAGCGGTGCGTGGCCTCTTTGTCGGAAACGTGCTAGAAATGTGCGTTTCATCAACTTAATTGCCTCGGATGTTGGCAGAATCGCTCAGCAAAACTTCCAGCTTACACGCCAATATGGCGTTGTCCCCCCGTGCTCATGTGCTGTTGCAGGGTGTGCTGAATTGCTGCCTGGATGGTTTGGGTTCAGCATTGATGAACACTTTAATCGAGCTAGAGCAGGATTTGTTCCAGCTTGCTGAGCGCGCGCGCAGTACTCAAGAACAGGTTGAGCTGTATGCTGAGATGAAACGCCTGCGTGACCGTAGAGAAAGCTTCGTGCCTTGCTTCTGCGAAGGGTTGGTGCGTGCCTTTGTCGAACTGAAAATGCCACGTGAAGATATGGTAGTACCGCCGCCTATGGCGACTCCTGCGCTGACCCTAGTTGAAAACAGCGACATTGACAGGGATATCTTGCTACATGACATTGCGCGCCGCGAGAGCGTACGCCACGTGGATGCACTCCAGCTGCTTGGCCAGCGTTTGGCGGTATTGGCAGCAATGCCGGCATTCAAGCCCGAGCAGATGCCCTTGGGACCACATGTGCTATGCCGAATCTTGCGCGACTGTGGAGAGACGTTGGGATTGAACCTGAACGCACAATTGACACTGTACCGCGCTTTCGAATGTAAGGGCATGGAAAGCTACGGTCACGTGCTTGAGTGTGCTAACCGTTTGCTTGATCAAGCTGGTATCTTGCCCGGATTGGTTTATCTGCCCTACATGGCGCGTTCACGCCATGTGTCCGGCAATCCTGCCAGCACGGTGACGTTCTCGACTGACTGGCCCACCGCGACGATGACTCCAAGTTGGAGCCAGGTCACCCCGCAGCACGTAAGTTTCGCACCGCTGCCTATATTTGCCGATCAGCAGGTCCCGCTGCCAGCTGGACCCGGGGTTTCCAATATCACGAATGGATCTGGTGTCGATATTGAAGTGGGGACCGATACAGCATTCCCAGTGGGCATTGATCTGAACCAGAGGTCTGATGCGTTACAGGCCCATATGCCGACTTTCGTACCTCTTCCACCAGGGATTCATCTCAACCGGCAGTGTAGTGCGATGTCGAGTGCTTTTCATGGGTACACGAGTAGCCATGTCGTCACGTTTCCGTCTGGCACAGACATGAGATATTCAGGTGCGTCTCAGGCCCGGACACCGCTGCCCTTGTCTGCATCGCATCTGCCAAACACGAACTTGAATCAGTTGCTCAGCGCGTTACAGACTCGTACGTCTGCCACTCCTCCGCGAGGCGCTGCTTGGCGCAGTTTGAGTGAGCTACGTCAGCAAGTGCTGACCAGCCTGCGTGCCCAATATGGGCCGGAGGCTGCGTTGTCGGCACAGGATGAGAATGTTTTCGAACTGATTGACGTGCTGTACAGCGAGATTGAACGCGAGGTACGTGGCAGCAGCCCTGCTGCGGATTTGCTGACCCGGTTGCAGGTGCCCGTAGTGCGTGCGGCATTGCAGGATCCCAGGTTCTTCGTCCGCGATCAGCATCCAGCACGCGAGCTCCTCAATGCTGTTGCCGAATCCGGTGCCACTTGGCTCGGCGAGGAAGAGGTCGATCCGCAATTGCTGCAACGGCTCAAAAGCGCCGTGGACAAGGTGCTGCATGAATATCAGGGCGACGAAGCGGTGTTCGTTCAAGCGTACCAGGACATCCAGGCCGGCTATCGTGCACAGGCGCGTAAGGCAGAGGTCACTGAGCGTCGCTATATCGAGGCCGCACGTGGTAAAGAGCGGTTGGAGCTGGCTAAGCGCCGTGCCACTGAAACCATTGATCGGTTGTGTGCCCTCGCTCCGCCGCCCCGTTTTGTGATGACTCTGTTGCGTCAGGCATGGTTAGACGTATTGACACTGAGCTTGTTGCGCCAAGGAGAGGAGTCGCCGCAATGGCAGGAACGTGAAGCATTGACCGAGCGGATCTGTGCGATCACTCGCACCCCAGCCGGCGGTGCAAGTGATGTGGTGTTGGGCGAGCACATCGAGCACGCGTTGCGCCAAGTCGGTTATCGCAATGAGGAGGCCAGTGCGATCGCACGCCGTTTATCTACACCAGGCGGTGAGGACGAATTGATCTCCCGCACCGAATTGACCGCTCGACTGAAGCGTCACACTAGGCTTGGTGAGCAGGTTGAACCAGCACCCTTGCAGGACACTATGCCGCCCCGCAACACTGTTGAGGAGACGTGTTATGCACAGTTACGCACACTGCCGTTTGGTACCTGGTTTGAATTTGTGATTAACCAGCAAGGCGACGTGCGTCGCCAGCGCTTGTGTTGGTACAGCCCAGTCACAGACCACGCGTTGCTCGTCAACCCGCGTGGGCAAAAGACTAGCGAACATACGCTGGACACGCTAGCACGGCTGTTCGCAAACGGTCAGATACGTATCGTCACTGAAGAGGATGAGCGGCTTATTGACCGTGCGTGGAGTGCAACCCTGCGCACGCTGCGTCAACTAGTTGGTGTGCGAGATACTCTCGAAGAAGTCCCTGCATGATTCATGAATCCCGCCGAACGTTGCGTCGTCAAGTATCCGAGGGCATCAACGTGCTCGATATGGTTGCTGAGCAAATGATCGGCCAGCTCAGCAATATTTCCGAAAATGGCATGCTTCTCTTGTCCCCTGCGTCTTTGGTTGACAATGCGTTGTACCAGTTGCGTTTTCAACTGTCTGACCTGCAAGGGCGGCTGCTACAGATAGACGTTGGCGTGCATCTGCTATGGTCCAGGCCAGCACGCGGGTTTGGGCAGCTATGGGCTGGCTTCCGCTTCCTGACGGTGTCCGATGAACATCGTCAGTACGTACGCCGCTGGGTCAATGCTGGGCATTGACATGGTGTTACCGAGGCTGAGGTTCTGGTGAACAACGTGGAAGAGGGACCATCGTGATTTGCCCTTGTATGCTGTCGATCTCAGACGAAGTAGTCGGTCGCGCATACCAATGCGTCGATATTTTCAGGTTCAAATGCGGAATGACCTGCAGCTGGAGTGATCTTCAAACTGGCTTTCGGCCAAGCTTTGTGCAGGTCCCATGCATTCTGAAGGGGGCAGACGACGTCGTAGCGACCATGCACGATGACACCCGGAATGTTGGCAATGCGGTGTGCATCGCGTAACAATTGGTCTTCGACCTCAAAAAAGCCGCCATTCACAAAATAGTGGTTCTCAATCCTGGCGAATGCCAGTGCAAAGTGCGGATTTTCGTGGCTGGCAATGAAATCGTGGTCCATGTATAAAAAGCTGGTTGCCCCTTCCCAGAGGCTCCATGCCTGAGCTGCAGCCAAGCGCACGGCTTCATCGCTACTGGTCAGACGGCGATGGAAGGCCGAGATCAAGTCGTGGCGTTCCACGGGCGGGATCGCTGCAAGGTAGCGTTCCCAGGCGTCTGGAAACAGACGACTGGCTCCCTCTTGATAGAACCATTCCAGTTCCCAGCGGCGCAGCATGAAGATGCCGCGCAACACCAGTTCTGTCGTTTGCTCAGGATGGGTTTGGGCGTAAGCCAGCGCCAGAGTTGATCCCCAACTGCCTCCGAACACTTGCCAACGCGTAATCCCTAATGCGATGCGTAGTTTCTCGATGTCGGCGACCAGATCCCAGGTGGTGTTGTTGACTAGGTTGGCATGTGGCGTCGAACGTCCGGCACCGCGTTGGTCGAACAGGACGATGCGATATTTGCTTGGATCATGGAAACGCCGCATTTTGGTATTGCAGCCGCTGCCAGGGCCACCATGAAGGATCACCACTGGCTTGCCATGCGGATTGCCGCACTGCTCGTAGTAGAGCATGTGACGGTCGTCGACACACAACATGCCGTGCTCGAAAGGGCTTACCTCAGGGTACAGCGTACGCATAGACGATATCTGGTTAGGAAATTTAGGGGATGCATTACCAATCACTGTTTTCGATCATTGCCTCGGTTTCTGCTTGGTAACCGTAGGCCTTGGCGATGAAAGCGAAGTCAGCGGCGATGCAGTTGCGCGCTACGGTTTCAATCGCACTACCATGTTGTTCGAATACCAGGGTTAGCGCGTTAAATTCTTCGGTGGCTTCGTGAGTGAGCACATACAGCCCGTCCAAGTCTGCTGGACGTTGTGCCTCGATCTGTTCGCACAACCTTATGAGAATTCCGCGTGCGCGGTCAACCAGACCGTTCGGGAAATAAGGGTCCGCGTACATTTCACTGAGGAACGGATAATGGCGGACCTGTTCATCTTGGATTGGCACGGGAGGTTCTCGGGGGGGGGTGGGGGCAGCCGGACTGAGCGTCGGCTTGAAAATGGCGTGCATTGTATCGATTCGAGTGTGCGTGCGTGCTATTGCCGTCTTAGGAATATGGAGAGCGCCCCACGGTGATACGGTCACGTGCCTCCAGATCTTGTAAGGTTGTCACTGTCACTAGTCCCGCTGCACGTAGCAATACTCGCATGGTGGCACCTTGTTCCCATCCGTGCTCTAGCAGTAACCAGCCGCCTGGTCGCAGGTGTGCTGGCGCGCCTGCGGCGAGTGTGCGCAGTGCGTCCAGTCCGTCGGCACCAGAGACCAATGCCGATTGCGGTTCGAAGCGTAGGTCCCCCTGTGTTAAGTGTGGATCAGTGGCGGCGATGTATGGTGGATTGCTGACAATCAGGTCGAAGCGTTCCCCAATGAGCGGCGCATACCAGTCGCCTAGGCGAAAGACCACGTTATTCAGTCCATGTGCGGCGGCATTGGTTGCGGCAACGGTGAGTGCGGCTGCACTGGTATCGCTTGCTAACACATGCGCCTGTGGGCGTTCGGAAGCGATGGCCAGCGCAATTGCACCGCTACCGGTACCCAGGTCTGCCACGCATCGGTTTGGAGCACGGTCGAGCCGCTCCAGTGCCTGTTCGACCAAAGTTTCTGTTTCTGCACGAGGAATCAGAGTTGCCGGCGACACCACTAAATCAAGCGTCCAAAATCCACGCCGGCCAATCAGGTAAGCCACAGGGATGCCGTTAGCACGTTGCTCCACGAGGGCTTGAAATGTTTTAGTGGATGCAGCTCCCAGTGATGCGTGCCCATGCGTGAACAGCCAAGCCCGATTGCAGTCGAGTACGTGCAACAGCAATGCTTCTGCATCGACTCGCTCAATGCGTTCAGTGGCGGCGGCAAGCAGGGCTATCGGTGATTGCATTGACTGGACTCTGGAGCGAGGCGGGCTGCTTATTATCGGTGCTCGTTCCCATAACGGCATCGCTCAAGAAATATAGAAAATGAAGACGGCGACAGCGATAGCCCTGAAATAGCAGTTCCATTTCATGACTTAAAACACACATTTCATACATGCTTAAATCTGCGCACGCTGCTTTTCTGCTGATTGCCACGCCTGGTGCTTTGCGAAAATGTTCGCCGATTGCTAATAGGCGTGGGGATATTCTATTGCAAGTGTCTCTATTGCCTTAAGGAGTCACAGTGATAAAAAACTTTTTTAAACCGATTTTTTGCAATGACTGCTTCATCTCGGTAAGGCTAAATCGCTCCGTGTCTGGTTTCATTTATCTCCATGCGTAAACGGTGCGTTGTTATGTTATGGATGGCATGAATGACTCAAATTGGGATCGACATCGGTGATCAAAATGTGGTGAGTTTGGGCGTGCTTGACTGCTATAAATACGTTGGCACAGCAACTCATACATACTTTGATTTATATAACATTGTGATAGTATTTTCTAAGTTTTTAGGGGATCTATAAAGGAAAGTAAATGGTGGAAATACCTTTTTCTACATTGAAACACTGGATTGAAGACTTGATGGACATTGCAGTTAACGGAGTAATGAATAAAGACAGTATCCAGAGAAGTGCCAACATTGCGAAAAAATACCTTCCAGATATTGATTTTATGAGGAATGAAATAAATTCTGAGAAAGGTTATATCGAAATATCCAATGTGCCAATTGACAGAACAATCCCAGCGCCACCCTCTGATGGTTTCCCCCATCCTGATAAAAGCCATATTTCGGAACTGTGCTTACTTGGAGTCACATACGCGCTCGGTTTGAATCCTTTCTCCTATCAGGAAGAAAAACGTGGGGCCTTGGTGCATGACATTGCCCCGATTTCAGGAAACAAAACAAGCGTTTCTAGCAATGGTGTTATCAGTTTTGACTTTCATACCGATGGCGCATATCTTGAACGCCATATCCGTCCTCATACTTTATCTTTGCTTTGTTTAGTAGATACATCAGAGACGGGCACACGGCTTGCTTCTCTGCAAGAAGCATTGCAATTACTGAGGACAGAAGAGATCGATGCATTAATGTGTGATGATTATTATCACCTCCCTCCAGAAACCTTCCATGTCCAAGTGTCCAAGCGTCGATCATCCGTATTGGATAAAGTGGATGGTATGTATGAAGTCAAAGCGGCATTGCATCATTCCCATGGAATCACTCCGCTCGCATCCAATGCATTGAATTCACTACGTAGTGCGTTGCAGTGTGTTTCGATCGTCAAACGGTGGAAACCTGCAGACATCGTTATCTTCAGTAACCTGCGTTGTATGCATGGGCGTGGAGAAATCAAGGGGGAACGCTGGTTGCAACGATGTTATGGTTCCTATGTTTTTCCGTCTGGGACAGTTTTTCAATTGAATCAGTCATGATGATTTTAGGGTGATCAATGATTGTCGAAGTGTTTATAAGGGTATTTTTCTTAATATTTACCGCTGCACTTGGGTGGGGTGCTGGATATATTCTGAAATTAAGTTCAAGAGATATATCGTCCCTGTTGATCTATGTCATATCGCCATTTGTGATCTTCCTTTCTATATTACAATCTCCTGCGGATTGGACATATTTTAGATATTCATTGGTCGCATTGCTGACAGCATCCACCGCTGCTTTGCTTGCATACTGCCTGGCGCGAATGATATGGAAAGATGGCAGAGTCAATCTTTTTTCATTTGCAGCAGGGACAGGTAATACAGGGTATTTTGCATTGCCTCTTGCTTTTGCACTCTTTAATGAGCGACAAATTGCTATTGCGGTCTTTATCATCATTGGTGTCAATATCTATGAATTTACCGTTGGATATTTCATCACCGCAAAGGGAGCATTCAAAACAACAGAGAGTTTGAAAAGGATGATTCGGCTTCCCATACTTTATGCCATTATCCTTGGAATAATCTTTAAGAAGTTGCAAATTGATGTGGGAGCAACATTGCTATCTGCCATGTCCAACTTTAAAGGAGCTTATAGTGTTTTTGGAATGATGATGATAGGAGTTACGCTGGCGTCTTACCAAAAGATCCGGATTGACTGGGAGTTTTTAATGGCTGCTCTTGCTTGGAAACATGTGATCTATCCTGTTGTTGGAATATTTGTTTTCTACTTTATAACTCCTGTTTCTATCGAAACACTTGCAGTCATTGTCACGATGTTAGCGACACCTATGGCTGCCAATACGGTTGTGATTGCAAACAATCTGAATGTATATCCTGAGAAAGCGGCTTGTTCTGTCATGGTAAGCACGTTTCTGGCTATTGTGACAGTTCCTTTGGCAATCGTGTGGGTGACCAGTCTGTCTGGTTGAGATTTAGGGTCGGTGAGATTGCGCTGAAATTGGCTGTAGTCTGAGTGATCTGTGATTTTTTCTGTAACGGTTACGGGCGAGGTTATCCAGCTTCGCTGGTGTGAGATTGCCATATATCGAACGTTCCGATAAGTGGTCATAAGAACGAGCAGCGTATTCATCCCTGCCCATACGGAAATCGTTCTTAACTCTTAAGTATGAAACAGCAGTGCGATTGAGCGGCTGAATTCAGGTTGGGCTAGTGTAAAGGGGAGCAGTGGTAAGACCTCGGGATAGATCTGGAGACAGCACGCTATTTGTACAGAACTGCGACGATGGTTAGTAATTTTTGCCATGTTGAAGGAATGAGGGGTTAATCCTGAAAGCAAAGCCGCTTCAAAGTGAATCCCCGCAATGGGCTATGTTGGCCGCATTTGCATATCAAATTGATTGGAGAGTGTGATTGCGGATCCTGGGAGCGGGGAGGTTTTGTAATTAATCTTGGTGACATTGATTTTCGGGTTGCTTGTCATGTTGTATTGCGTGAGCATGTCGAAAAAATCACCTTCAGTTGTTCGAATATTGATTGTTATCAATATTAAAGTGATACGAATCTCAATATTAATTCTTTTCGATATTAGGTGATATCAATCTCAATATCTAAAAAAATAATTTAAAGAAATTGTTTTTATTCATTGGTAGGTGTTAGCTAATACGCGAGAAGGTTAGGTATCGTCTATTACAGATGTTGAAGCAAACAGTGTGAGTCGTTTCGTTGTTTTGTTGTGACCGTGAGTTAGGAAGCTTGAGTGATTGCCGTTTTTGTGCATTTCATCATGGTCAATATGTGTTTTTTCCAGGATAAAAAAACATTCCGTGGCTATTTACCAGGAGTAGCAGTCAATGAAAAAGAATCAGATTTACAATAAGTTCTGGAACCCCTTGTTGGGTCCGTGGAGTGTAGACTCGGAGTTGACTAATAGAGGTCGGAGTGATGTTGTTTTATGTCGTTCAGCCAAACAAAGCCGTGGCTTAGTGCTGGCAATTGGTCTTGTGCTCGCAAGCGTCGCACAGGCCAAATCCGTTGAAGGCGTTGCGATGGTCACTGGGGGTAACACCATAGTGGCTAATGTGCAGCAAGGCGTATCACTTGGTGTTAGTAGTAAGGCTGATAACGTTTTTAATGTTGTTGCCAAAGATGTTTTTAGAGGGTCTGCGGACGGTTTCTGGGACTTCTTGACCCGTACTCCGGTAGGTTGGAAAGCCACGGCTTACGGTACTAACAGCGTTGCGGTTGGTTACTCCTCTAAGGCTTTGGCGCTGAACGCTATAGCGCTTGGTTACAACAGTTTTGTTGGGCAGAGTGCACTTAACGGTGTAGCCCTTGGAAGCAACAGCAGCGTATTAGGTGTCAACTCGGTTGCGCTGGGTTCTGGTTCGGTTGCTACCGATCCCGAGGTGGTTTCTGTGGGGAGTGGTGATAGCCCGATTGGTCCGGCGGTGCGGCGCATCGTGAATGTGGGCGATGCTGTTAGCAGTAAGGATGCAGTCAACAAGTCACAGTTGGATAGTGTGGCGTCATCAGTGAATGGTGTGGCGTCAACGGTAAATGACGTCGCGTCATCGGTGAAGAACATCAACCGTTTGAGCCAAATCACTGGAAACGGTGCGGCGAGTGCTGGTACTCAGGACAGTGTTGCGATTGGTTCCGATGCGCAGGCCGTTGATAGCAGTGTTGCAGTGGGAGCCCGTTCCAGGGCTAACGTTGTTGGTACCACTGCGCTGGGTGTGGATAGTCATGCTTTTGGTATGAACAGTACAGCGCTGGGACTGCAAAGCAGTGCTATAAGCGAAAACAGTGCGTCGTTGGGTTACAACAGTTTTGTTGGGCAGAGTGCACTTAACGGTGTAGCCCTTGGAAGCAACAGCAGCGTATTAGGTGTCAATTCGGTTGCGCTGGGTTCTGGTTCGGTTGCTACCGATTCCGAGGTGGTTTCTGTGGGGAGTGGTGGTGAAGGGTCTGGTCCGGTGGTGCGGCGCATCGTGAATGTGGGCGATGCTGTTAGCAGTAAGGATGCAGTCAACAAGTCACAGTTGGATAGTGTGGTGTCATCAGTGAATGGTGTGGCGTCAACGGTAAATGACGTCGCGTCATCGGTGAAGAACATCAACCGTTTGAGCCAAATCACTGGAAACGGTGCGGCGAGTGCTGGTACTCAGGACAGTGTTGCGATTGGTTCCGATGCGCAGGCCGTTGATAGCAGTGTTGCAGTGGGAGCCCGTTCCAGGGCTAACGTTGTTGGTACCACTGCGCTGGGTGTGGATAGTCATGCTTTTGGTATGAACAGTACAGCGCTGGGACTGCAAAGCAGTGCTATAAGCGAAAACAGTGCGTCGTTGGGTTACAACAGTTTTGTTGGGCAGAGTGCACTTAACGGTGTAGCCCTTGGAAGCAACAGCAGCGTATTAGGTGTCAATTCGGTTGCGCTGGGTTCTGGTTCGGTTGCTACCGATTCCGAGGTGGTTTCTGTGGGGAGTGGTGCTGATGGGTCTGGTCCGGTGGTGCGGCGCATCGTGAATGTGGGCGATGCTGTTAGCAGTAAGGATGCAGTCAACAAGTCACAGTTGGATAGTGTGGCGTCATCAGTGAATGGTGTGGCGTCAACGGTAAATGACGTCGCGTCATCGGTGAAGAACATCAACCGTTTGAGCCAAATCACTGGAAACGGTGCGGCGAGTGCTGGTACTCAGGACAGTGTTGCGATTGGTTCCGATGCGCAGGCCGTTGATAGCAGTGTTGCAGTGGGAGCCCGTTCCAGGGCTAACGTTGTTGGTACCACTGCGCTGGGTGTGGATAGTCATGCTTTTGGTATGAACAGTACAGCGCTGGGACTGCAAAGCAGTGCTATAAGCGAAAACAGTGCGTCGTTGGGTTACAACAGTTTTGTTGGGCAGAGTGCACTTAACGGTGTAGCCCTTGGAAGCAACAGCAGCGTATTAGGTGTCAATTCGGTTGCGCTGGGTTCTGGTTCGGTTGCTACCGATTCCGAGGTGGTTTCTGTGGGGAGTGGTGCTGATGGGTCTGGTCCGGTGGTGCGGCGCATCGTGAATGTGGGCGATGCTGTTAGCAGTAAGGATGCAGTCAACAAGTCACAGTTGGATAGTGTGGCGTCATCAGTGAATGGTGTGGCGTCAACGGTAAATGACGTCGCGTCATCGGTGAAGAACATCAACCGTTTGAGCCAAATCACTGGAAACGGTGCGGCGAGTGCTGGTACTCAGGACAGTGTTGCGATTGGTTCCGATGCGCAGGCCGTTGATAGCAGTGTTGCAGTGGGAGCCCGTTCCAGGGCTAACGTTGTTGGTACCACTGCGCTGGGTGTGGATAGTCATGCTTTTGGTATGAACAGTACAGCGCTGGGACTGCAAAGCAGTGCTATAAGCGAAAACAGTGCGTCGTTGGGTTACAACAGTTTTGTTGGGCAGAGTGCACTTAACGGTGTAGCCCTTGGAAGCAACAGCAGCGTATTAGGTGTCAATTCGGTTGCGCTGGGTTCTGGTTCGGTTGCTACCGATTCCGAGGTGGTTTCTGTGGGGAGTGGTGCTGATGGGTCTGGTCCGGTGGTGCGGCGCATCGTGAATGTGGGCGATGCTGTTAGCAGTAAGGATGCAGTCAACAAGTCACAGTTGGATAGTGTGGCGTCATCAGTGAATGGTGTGGCGTCAACGGTAAATGACGTCGCGTCATCGGTGAAGAACATCAACCGTTTGAGCCAAATCACTGGAAACGGTGCGGCGAGTGCTGGTACTCAGGACAGTGTTGCGATTGGTTCCGATGCGCAGGCCGTTGATAGCAGTGTTGCAGTGGGAGCACATTCCAGGGCTAAGGCTGTTGGTTCTACTTCATTAGGTTTTAATAGCGATGCGCTGGGGATCGACAGTATAGCGCTGGGGCTTGGAAGCGGTGTCATAGCCGAACGCGGCGTGTCTGTGGGTTACAACAGTTTTGTTGGGCAGAATGCACTTAACGGTGTAGCTCTAGGGAGCAATAGCCTCGTATTACTAAATGGAGTCAACTCGGTTGCGCTGGGTTCTGGTTCGGTTGCTACCGATCCCGAGGTGGTTTCTGTGGGGAGTGGTGATAGCCCGATTGGTCCGGCGGTGCGGCGCATCGTGAATGTGGGCGATGCTGTTAGCAGTAAGGATGCAGTCAACAAGTCACAGTTGGATAGTGTGGCGTCATCAGTGAATGGTGTGGCGTCAACGGTAAATGACGTCGCGTCATCGGTGAAGAACATCAACCGTTTGAGCCAAATCACTGGAAACGGTGCGGCGAGTGCTGGTACTCAGGACAGTGTTGCGATTGGTTCCGATGCGCAGGCCGTTGATAGCAGTGTTGCAGTGGGAGCCCGTTCCAGGGCTAACGTTGTTGGTACCACTGCGCTGGGTGTGGATAGTCATGCTTTTGGTATGAACAGTACAGCGCTGGGACTGCAAAGCAGTGCTATAAGCGAAAACAGTGCGTCGTTGGGTTACAACAGTTTTGTTGGGCAGAGTGCACTTAACGGTGTAGCCCTTGGAAGCAACAGCAGCGTATTAGGTGTCAATTCGGTTGCGCTGGGTTCTGGTTCGGTTGCTACCGATTCCGAGGTGGTTTCTGTGGGGAGTGGTGGTGAAGGGTCTGGTCCGGTGGTGCGGCGCATCGTGAATGTGGGCGATGCTGTTAGCAGTAAGGATGCAGTCAACAAGTCACAGTTGGATAGTGTGGTGTCATCAGTGAATGGTGTGGCGTCAACGGTAAATGACGTCGCGTCATCGGTGAAGAACATCAACCGTTTGAGCCAAATCACTGGAAACGGTGCGGCGAGTGCTGGTACTCAGGACAGTGTTGCGATTGGTTCCGATGCGCAGGCCGTTGATAGCAGTGTTGCAGTGGGAGCCCGTTCCAGGGCTAACGTTGTTGGTACCACTGCGCTGGGTGTGGATAGTCATGCTTTTGGTATGAACAGTACAGCGCTGGGACTGCAAAGCAGTGCTATAAGCGAAAACAGTGCGTCGTTGGGTTACAACAGTTTTGTTGGGCAGAGTGCACTTAACGGTGTAGCCCTTGGAAGCAACAGCAGCGTATTAGGTGTCAATTCGGTTGCGCTGGGTTCTGGTTCGGTTGCTACCGATTCCGAGGTGGTTTCTGTGGGGAGTGGTGGTGAAGGGTCTGGTCCGGCGGTGCGGCGCATCGTGAATGTGGGCGATGCTGTTAGCAGTAAGGATGCAGTCAACAAGTCACAGTTGGATAGTGTGGTGTCATCAGTGAATGGTGTGGCGTCAACGGTAAATGACGTCGCGTCATCGGTGAAGAACATCAACCGTTTGAGCCAAATCACTGGAAACGGTGCGGCGAGTGCTGGTACTCAGGACAGTGTTGCGATTGGTTCCGATGCGCAGGCCGTTGATAGCAGTGTTGCAGTGGGAGCCCGTTCCAGGGCTAACGTTGTTGGTACCACTGCGCTGGGTGTGGATAGTCATGCTTTTGGTATGAACAGTACAGCGCTGGGACTGCAAAGCAGTGCTATAAGCGAAAACAGTGCGTCGTTGGGTTACAACAGTTTTGTTGGGCAGAGTGCACTTAACGGTGTAGCCCTTGGAAGCAACAGCAGCGTATTAGGTGTCAATTCGGTTGCGCTGGGTTCTGGTTCGGTTGCTACCGATTCCGAGGTGGTTTCTGTGGGGAGTGGTGGTGAAGGGTCTGGTCCGGTGGTGCGGCGCATCGTGAATGTGGGCGATGCTGTTAGCAGTAAGGATGCAGTCAACAAGTCACAGTTGGATAGTGTGGCGTCAACGGTAAATGACGTCGTGTCATCGGTGAAGAACATCAACCGTTTGAGCCAAATCACTGGAAACGGTGCGGCGAGTGCGGTTGGTGAGGACAGTGCTGCGATTGGTTCCGATGCGCAGGCCATTGGTAGCAGAAGTGTTGCAGTGGGAGCCCGTTCCAGGGCTAACGCTTTTGGTACCACTGCGTTGGGTGTGGATAGTCGTGCCACAGGGATCAGCAGTACGGCAGTTGGGCGCCAGACCAATACTCTCGGTGATCGCAGCGTGGCAGTGGGTTTCAACAGTTTCGTTCGTCAGAGTGGTGAGTACGGTGTTGCCCTGGGTACCGATGCCGGTGTGTCGGGAAAAGATTCCATCTCGTTGGGTCACGGTTCGCGTACTTATGAAGCCGAGGTGCTCTCGCTTGGTAGCGGTAACGGCCTCGGTGGTCCGGCGACACGCCGTATTGTTAATCTCAGTCCCGGCAATGTATCGTTGGGGAGCACTGAGGCGGTGAATGGCGGGCAGTTCTTCCAAGCCATAAGTAGCGTGGCAAGTATTTTGGGTGGTGGTGCGGCGGTGGGGGCGCAAGGGATGTTGATTGCGCCGGCCTATCAAATACAGGGGAGTAGTTACAGTACTGTGGGTGCGGCGTTAAAGGCGCTGGATGGTAAGGTCACCGATCTGGATAATCGTGTTGCTGGGCGTGGTGATGTTAATCACAGTGTTGCGGGGAGTGCTTCTGCGGGCACGGCCAGTGTTTCCACAGCGGCATTAACTTCTAGTGCGGTGGTTGCTAGAAATAATAAAGTTGCTTCTGGTGCTACAGTGTCTGATTCGAGTGCTGGTACCAATGCACTGACGTTGTCGAAAGGAAATGGTGTAACCCCCGCGGCTTCGGAGAATAACACCCAGAGTAGTGATGAGGTGCAGCTGAGTTCGATGGGCAGCGTGGGCAATGCGCGGCAGATCGTCACGATGGCCGCAGCGACGTTGCCAACCGACGGAGTGAATAAAGCGCAATTGGATAGTGGTATCTCGGCGGCCAATAGCTACACAGACGCGCGTATCTCGGCGTTGAACGATAGTTTCCAGAGCTTGCGTGGTGATTTGAATTGGCAGATGCGCCGGCAGGATCGTCGGATCAATCGGCAGGGAGCGATGAGTGCAGCGATGTTGAACATGGCGACCAGTGCCGCTGGAATCCGTACCCCAAATAGGCTTGGTGCTGGTGTTGGTTTCCAGAATGGTCAGTCAGCACTGTCGATTGGTTACCAGCATGCGTTCAGTGACAATAGTAATTTCACTATTGGTGGCGCGTTCAGTAGCAGTGATACCTCGGTGGGTGTTGGCGCGGGTTTTGGCTGGTGATGTGTATGCGCGGGCAGCGACTGTGCTGCCCGCGTTTTTTCTGTATTGTTGGTTCACTTTCCGAGTCCAATTGTCTTATTGGGTTTGTAATGTCATTGGCGCAAGGGCCGTTTTTTGCGGTAATCACTGGGGCCTGAATTTTCCGCTCTCGGGATGGAGTCGGTTGGTACCGCAAGAGCATGGCGATGCCAGGGACGATATGATTCTGTATGAGTAATACTCATCATTTATTGGTGTTTATTATTCTTAAAGATATGAATAAGCCGTTTTTTTTATGATGTCGTGATGCGTCGAGATAACGACGACACATTTTTAGAGTTGCGTGAATACATTGATGCAGGTTGCTGTCGAAAATGTGAGTGTGGAGGCATCCATCATTGATGCGTTGTTGCAGCGTCGCTGCTTGAAAGACAGCGATCTGTACCGCGCACGTCAATTGCAGGCTGAATCTGGTGTTGGATTGTTGCCTTTACTTGGTCGTCTTGGCTTGGTTTCTGAACGCGATCACGCTGAAGTGTGTGCCGCGGTGATGGGCTTGTTGTTGATTGAGGTACGACAATTGCCCGATACGCCACCGGATCTCTCGACGGAAGTACAGGCACTGTCCATTCGCTTTCTCAAACAGTTCCATCTATGCCCACTTGCTGAGCATGGTGGCGTGCTGGAACTGTGCGTCGCCGATCCATTTAATACGTACGCGATCGAGGCGCTGCGCCTTGCCACGGGGGCATCATTGCAACTGTGCATCGGTCTACGTTCCGAAATTGACGACTTGGTCGAGCGCTGGTATGGCCAGGGCCGTAGCGTCATGGGAATGATTGTGGAGGCTACTGATGGCGATGCTGCGCCCGCAGATGATATCGAGACTTTGCGCGATCTTGCCTCTGAAGCACCGGTGATTCGGCTGGTGAACTTGGTGATCCAGCGCGCGGTCGAACTGCGTGCTTCCGATATCCACATCGAACCATTCGAGAATCGGCTGAAGGTGCGCTATCGCGTCGATGGCGTGTTGATTGATGCGGAGAGTCCGCCATCCAAGCTGGCTGCTGCGGTGATTTCGCGTGTGAAGATCATGGCTAAACTTAACATTGCCGAACGCCGCTTACCCCAGGATGGGCGAATCATGTTGCGTGTTCAGGGCAAAGAGCTGGATCTCCGAGTGAGTGTCGTCCCGACTGCACATGGTGAGAGCGTGGTCATGCGCCTGCTCGACCGTGAGACGGTGGTATTCGATTTTCAGAAGCTTGGTTTTGCCGACGAGTTATTCACCAAATTTCGTCGTGTGCTAGAGATGCCTCATGGCATCTTGTTGGTCACTGGTCCGACTGGATCTGGCAAGACCACCACACTGTATACCGTGTTAAATCGCCTCAATACCACGGGCGTCAAGATTATTACGGTTGAGGACCCGGTTGAATACCAGATCGAAGGCATCAATCAGATCCAGGCCAAACCGCAGATCGGCCTGGACTTTGCTGGCGCATTACGCAGCATTGTGCGCCAGGACCCAGACATCATCATGATTGGTGAAATGCGAGATCTGGAAACTGCGCGCATTGCGATCCAGTCTGCGTTGACTGGTCACTTGGTCCTGTCTACCTTGCACACTAATAATGCTGCCGGCGGTCTTACCCGATTGCTTGACATGGGTGTGGAGGATTACTTGTTGACTTCCACCATCAATGGTGTTTTGGCCCAGCGTCTGGTGCGTCGCTTGGAGCCTACGCATGCTGAGCGTTACCTTGCCTCGCCAGAACAGATCGCGCGTTTCGATTTGCGCCGTCTACAGCCAGAGGGCGATATTTATCTGTACCGGCCGCGCACCTCAACACTGGCGCCAACAGGGTATCTGGGTCGCACGGCGATTGTCGAATTTCTGATCATGGATGACACGCTGCGCCGCGCGGTGATACGCCGCGCTGGTATAGGCGAGTTAGAGGAGATCGCGCGTCAGGCAGGCATGCGTACCATGTACGAGGACGGTCTGATCAAAGCCCTGTGTGGTGAGACCACGATTGAGGAAGTGTTACGCGTGACGGAGGAAGGTTGAAGGTGTGGTTGCCAGTGGACGTTGAGGTATAACGCATGCCGTTGTATCGCTATAAGGCGCTGGACGTGCGTGGTGATGTCTTGGAAGGCCAGATGGAAGCAGTCAGCGAAGCCGAGGTGGCTGCGTGGCTGCAGGAACAGGGACATTTGCCTGTTGAGACGCGTTTGTCTACCGGGGAGGTGGGAAGACCGTTATTGCGTAATCTGCTGAGTGAGAAGCCGTTCTCTGGTCTCGGCCTGATCCACTTTACTCAACAGTTGGCGACGTTGCTTGGCGCTGGTCAGCCCCTGGATCGTGCGCTCTCGATCTTGACCGATCTTCCGGATAATGAGAAAAGCCGCCGTATTATTGGCGACATTTACGACATCGTGCGTGGCGGTACTCCGTTGTCCATTGCACTGGAACGCCAGCATGGTGTGTTTTCGAGATTGTATGTGACGATGGCACGCGCTGGTGAGAGTGGCGGCAATATGCACGAGACCCTGCAGCGGCTGGCTGACTATCTGGAGCGCAATCAGGTGGTGCGTGCCAAAGTGATCAATGCGTTGATTTACCCAGTGATCCTGATTTTTGTGGTTGGCGGCGCGCTTGCCTTTCTACTTGGCTATGTTGTCCCGCAATTTGGTGCGATGTATGAGAGTTTAGATGTGGTGCTACCGTGGTTTACACGGGGGGTCTTGGGATTGGGCCACTTCATTGGTGCTTGGTGGTTCTTACTGTTAGTGGCGATTTGCACAGGGGTGATTCTTGTTGAGCGTAAGCGACGGGATGTTGCATTCCGTGCGAGGTTCGATACGTGGTTACTGCGTCAACGTCTATTGGGTACGCTCATTGCCAAGTTGGAGACTGCTCGGTTGGCACGTACATTGGGCACGTTGCTGCGTAACGGTGTGCCTTTGCTAAGTGCGTTGGGGATTTCCCGCAACGTGTTGTCTAATGCGGCGTTGGTTGATGATCTCGGTATCGTTGCTGAAGATGTGAAAAACGGGCTGGGATTGGCAGGAGCGTTGGCGCGTGGTAAGCGTTTCCCACGCTTGGCGGTGCAGATGATCCAGGTTGGTGAGGAGTCCGGTACACTGGATACGATGCTGCTCAAGGCGGCAAGCGCCTTTGAGCAGGAGACCACGGTGATGATTGATCGCTTGCTCGCCGCGCTGGTGCCAGCCATTACGCTGGTGATGGCGATGATCATCGCTGTGGTGATTCTGTCGGTCCTGGTGCCGTTGTACGACCTGACCAATTCAATTGGCTGATATGACGCTGAGTGTGTGCTTCACGTGCGTTGCGTTGTTTCGTACCTTGGATGTTCTGTCATTGTTTGTTGGCGAGTACCTTGACTGCCAATCAGCTCCGTTTCTTAACATGATACGGGTGCGTTCTGCATCTATTTCTTATTATCTTTCTTGAGGTTGCAGCGATGGTAAACCGACGCTCTATCACGTGTAGTCCAGCGCAGATGCGCCAAGCTGGTATGAGTCTGCTGGAGATCATCATCGTCATTGTATTGATCGGTGGGGTGATCGCATTTGTTGGCAGTCGTGTGCTTGGTGGTGCTGATCGTGGCAAGGCCAATCTGGTCAAGTCGCAGATTCAAACCTTGGCGGGAAAAATTGAGAACTATCAGCTCGACACGGGTAAGTTGCCAGGCGGGTTGAACGATTTAGTGATTCCCCCTGGTGGTGTGAGCAATTGGCTCGGTCCCTATGCTAAACCTGCTGAATTGAACGATCCCTGGGGGCATGCGATTCAGTACCATGTGCCTGGTGAGGGTCGGCCATTTGATCTAATCAGCCTGGGCAAGGATGGTAAACCTGGAGGATCTAGCTACGATGCCGACATCAAGTACGAATAAGCGGCATGTTGTCTCGCTCTGTTCCATTGCGTTGTCAGCAGTCTCGATGTGCGGCGATGTATGCACATGGTGTTTCATTGTTGGAAATGCTACTGGTGATTGGTTTGATCGCGCTGATCAGTGTGCTTGCTGTTGCGGTGTTGGCGGGTGGCATGGACGGTGTTCAGCTGCGCAGCAGTGGCAAGCAACTCGCTGCGCAGCTGCGTTATACACGTACCCTGGCGTTGGCTACGGGGACCGCGCAGCGCTTTACGATCGATCCACAGCGACGGCGATGGCAGGCACCGAATGGCCATCGCGGCGAACTGCCTGGTGAATTGCAGATTCGTTTCATTGGTGCGCACCAGTTGCAAACGCCATCGGGCGAGGGCGTGATTCAGTTCTTCGACGATGGTGCTTCCAGCGGTGGACGTATCGATCTGGAGATCAAGGGGGCGTATTGGCGTATTGATGTGGGCTGGATCACAGGCGAGGTGCGTTCCGGTCCGCTGCGAACGTCTGCAGCATTATGAAGTGTCAGCGTGGTTACAGTTTGCTGGAAGTGATCCTGGCGTTTGCGATTCTCGCGTTGGCGCTGAGCTTCCTGCTCGGCACACTGACAAGTGCAACCCGCCAGGTGCATCGTGCTGATTTGGCCTCGCATGCGACGTTGTACGCGCAGTCGTTGCTCGCCCAACAAGGGATCGCTGTGCCGCTGCGTTTACAACACCAGGAGGGCGAGTTTGAAAACGGCCGTTTTCGTTGGATGTTAGAGACTCGACCCTATGACAATTCACCACCTTCATCTGATGGTGCCCGATTGCTGGAATTGATCCTTTCAGTGCGCTGGGGCGATGGTCCTGATCAATCTTTGCAGTGGCGGACATTGCGTTTTGTGCGTCTGCAATCCCGTGGGGACGAACCATGAGGCGGATGCGTGGTTTCAGCCTGATTGAAGTGCTTTTGGCGACAGTACTACTGGCGAGCGGTCTTACGTTGGCTTTTGTTACGTTGCACTCGGTCAGCATAGTGAGCCGACGCAATGAGGCGCTCGCTTCCCGCAACGAGCGTATGCGGGCAGTGGAGTTGTTTTTGCGGCGGCGTTTGATGAGCGCATTACCGTTGGCGATGGCGGAAGATAAGGAGCGGCAGGTGCCGTTGTTGTTCATGGGGGAGGCGCAGCGGATGCGTTTTGTCGCTGATGTACCGGATTATCTCGGCCGTGGTGGTCCTTACTTACACGATATTAATGTGGCCGAGAGTGGGGCGCAGCGCCAACTGCGTATCGCACTGACCATGTTGCAACCCGCTAAGACTGTTCAGGATGATGTGTCCTTGCCGCCGGAACTGCTTGTTGATGGCCTGCACGAAGTGCATTTCCGCTATCGCGGTTGGGATCAGGAGCGTCATCAACTTGGCCCTTGGCTGTCTACTTGGCCATCTCCGGATCAATTGCCAGTTTTAGTTGCTGTGCAGATCAAAGATGATATTGCGTTGTGGCCAACACTGGTTGTGGCGCTGATGCAGTCTGGAGCCGAGGGAGTGAACTAGTGATGCGCGCTCGCGGCGCTGCATTGATCGTGGTGTTATGGCTGGTAGCGCTGTTGACGGCCATGATTGGTGTGTTCGCACTCTCAGCCCGGATCGAACACCTGCAGGGTTCGGTTCTGGTGAGTGGTGCGCAGGCCCAGGAAGTCGCACGCGCCGGGCTGGAATACGCGGTGTCTCGGCTGCAGGGCAGCAATCCGACCCAGGTGCCTTGGATCCTTGATGGACGCTCCTACGATTGGCGTTACGCCGATGCCACGCTGCAGATGCGGATGAGTGATGAGAGCGGTAAGGTCGATTTGAACGTTGCTGATCTGCAACTGTTAACCGCTTTGATTCGTGCATTGGGTGTTGACGTTGAGCGTGCTGCGCGGCTGGCTGGAGCAATCATTGATTGGCGCGATACCGATCACTTGGTGTCGCCTGGTGGTGCTGAAGATCCAGATTATGCTGCGGCTGGTCTGCCCTATGGAGCGAAGGACAGTCCTTTCGAGAGCATCGGTGAATTGCGTTTGGTATTAGGTATGGATACGGATCTGTATCGGCGGATGTTGCCTAACGTCACCATCTACAGTGGGAACTTGAAGCCAGATGTACGTTGTGCGCCTGCCCCGGTGCTGACCGCATTGGGGCAGGACGTTGGGGCGGTGCTGGCCCAGCGTCAGCAGTTTTTTGCGTCAGATGCGAGCAAACAGAAGGGCAGTGGCACCTACAGTATTGAGAGCAAGGTACGATTGGCTCAGGGACGCGGAGCCATGTTACGCGCAGTCGTCCGCATGGGCAGTGCTCGCATACCGGGAATGACCTACACCATTTTGCGTTGGGAAGAGGGAGTGGCATTGCAATGAGCACATGGTGGGGCAGTCTGAGGTGGTTCGGTGTGAATATTACCCCCCGGCGTTGCTGGATTCTGGCAATGGTGGCGGCAGTCGTTGGTGGCTTGGTTATTAGTGCGCTGTGGTGTGCAGATGGGGCTGGTGTCAGAGCGTCTACTGCTTTCTTTTATGACGCACGCCGTCATTGACCAGTGTGCTGCAGAGTAATGTGGGAAGCAGTGTGAACCGTTTCGTCATCACCGCAGAATTAGATTGGGGTGAGTCCGATAAAAGGGGTTGCTGTTTCAGGTGCTGCGTGACCGTGAATTGATAGTGCGTTCGCAGCTGCAACAGGGCCTGAAGGTGGCCGAGCAATTGTGCCGTATTCAGATTTTGTTGCGATGGAGCGAAGGACAATCCTTTCGTAGAGTATCAATTGCGTTTGGTGTGAGAGATGGATACGGATCTGTATCGGCGGATGCTGCCTAACGTCACCATCTACAGTGGGAACTTGAAGCCAGATGTACGTTGTGCGCCAGCACCGGTGCTGGCCCAGCGTCAGCAGTTTTTTGCATCAGATGCGAGCAAACAGACGGGCAGTGGCACCTATAGTATTGAGAGCAAGGTACGCTTGGTTCAGGGACGCGAAGCCATGTTAAGCGCGGTCTTCCGTATGGGTAGTGTTCGCATACCGGTAATGACCTACACCATTTTGCGTTGGAAAGAGAGAGTGGTATGGCAATGAGCACATGGTGGGGGAGTCTGAGGTGGTTCGGGGTAAATATTGCCCCCGGCGTTGATGGATTCTGGCAATGGTGGCGGCAGTCGCTGTTGGCTTGGTTGCCAGTGCGCTGCCGTGTGCAGATGGGGCTGGTGCCAGAGCGTCTCCTGCTTTCTCTACAGGCAGATGGCTTGCACTTGGTACGTCAGTCTGGCGATGTACTTGAACCGCTGGTACAGGTGCCGTGGCCGATCACCCCTCAGGAACTGACCGGGGTGTTATTACCGAAGTTGAAGATACTACCGCGGCACTGGTTGCTGCCTGCGGCCAGTGCGCTGCGTCGATCGTTGCGTTTACCTGTCGCGGCGGCGCAGCGTCTGCATGACGTGGTGCGCTTCGAGATCGATCGTCAAACGCCTTTCCACGCCGAGCAGGTCTATTACGATGTGCGTCTATTGCAAAAGCATGACGATGCTCAATTGGAAACGGAGTTGGTTGTGGTGCCACGGCGTTTGGTTGACGGTCCTGACGGTGTGCCTACGGAATGGGGCGTCACTCTGGCGGGTATCGATGTGGCTGATGTCCAGGGCCAACCGTTGGATGTGAATTTGTTGCCGCCCGTGCAGCGGCGGCGGTTCCTTGACCCGATGCGACGTTGGAATCTGGTTTTGGTCGCAGTTGCGCTGTTGTGGACTGCTACTGCCGGGGCACTGTTGTTGAATAATCGCATTCGTGTGGCTGAGGAGCTGCACATGCATGTGCAGACTCATACCGCCAGTGCACGGCGCGTTGCGGCTGAACGTCAGCAGTTGATCGCGCTGGTTGACGGTATGCGCTTCCTTGATGAACGCCGCGCTGCGCGCCCGAGAGCAATCGAAATCTGGGACGAATTGAGCCGACGCCTGCCGAACGGCACCTATTTGGAAAAATTTGCGATTGAGGACGGACAATTGCATCTGATGGGCATGAGTAATGAGGCATCCTCGTTGGTGCGTCGCCTGGAAGGTTGCAGATTATGGCGCACGCCCTCATTGACCAGTGTGCTGCAGAGTAATGTGGGAAGCAGTGTAGACCGTTTCGTCATCACCGCAGAATTGACTGGCGTGGTTCCGATGAAGGAGGCTGCTGATGGCCATGCACAACGTTAATCCCGATCGTTGGTGGGCGCTTGGTCTGCTGTTTCTAATGTTGTCTGTGCTCTACATGTTGCTGGTCCATCCTTGGTTTACTCGACCGATGTTGATCATACAGCAACAGATCCAGGCGCTGCGTGACCGCGAATTGAAGGTGCGTTCGCAGCTGCAACAGGGCCCGAAGGTGGACGAGCAATTGCGTCGTATTCAGATGGTATTGCAGTCGCGTCCGGGTTTCCTGCCCGAGCCATCGGCTGAGCTTGCTTCGGCTGGTTTGGTGCAGCGACTGGAGGGGGTCGTGAACGATGCCAGCCCGGGTAACCGCAGCTGTGTCATTATCAACCGCTCGCCAATGCAGCCGGATACGCACGACCGTTTTGTGCGCGTGGCGGTGCAGGTACGTCTGCGCTGCGGCACACCGGAGCTGGCGTTAGTGTTGTATAGCTTGGAAAGTGGCAGCCCACGTTTGTTCGTGAACAATCTTAATGTCATGGCGCAGCGTTATCCGCTCTCACCTAATGAGAGTGGTCATGGACTGGATGTAGCTTTCGAATTGGCTGGTTTTCTACGTCCCGGCAGTGAGCAGAAGCCCGCTTCGTTGCCGCAAGGGAGCAGTAATGCGGATTGATGCCTTTTCAATATGGACTTGGTTGTTTGCCACGGTTGCGGGCTGGGCTGCCTTAATCTGTATGCTGGCGCTGGTAGGCATGGGAAGGCGCGTACAACTACTGCGGGACGATCCGCAATTAATCCGGCAGCGTTTGCCACTATTGCCTGCTTTAGTAGCCGAGCACTTTGGTCCATTCGCCCGCTATGGGGAGATTACTGCACGTTCAGTGTTTGCCGAGGACCGCCAACCACATCCGTTCCTGTTGGTGGCAGCTGAAAACACCAGTGTTGACAGCGACGTGCATTTGACGGGTGTACTGATCACTCCTCACTTTGAAATGGCAACGTTGACCACTGAGCAAAACCAGTCAGTACGGATACGTTTGGGTGGAGATGCAGTCAATGGGTGGCGTCTGGTTGGTTTGCAGCCACGTAGTGCTACGATTGAAGGCCCTAGCGGTACCCGCGTGTTGAAGTTAAAACTGTTCAACGGCCAGAGTGGGCAACCGCCGATGTCCAGTAGAAATGCGAATAACGTGACGCCTACATCCAATCTTCCTGGGAATAACGTGACGACGACTGGTGAGAATCATGTTGCGTCCGCCCCATCTGAGGCCTCCTCTGCAGCTTCAGTACAGCCTAGTGTGTCTGCTTCACAAAGTGGCAGGGTTCCGGGAGGGCAGCAACCGGCTGCAGTGACAGTGCCGCAAGCTAATACGATGCACATGTCACAGCCCATTGAGGCACAGATACGTGCCATCCGTGAGCGTATTGAGGCGCGCCGAGGTCAACTCCAGCAACAACAAGAGCAACACAAGCAATAGGATGGCGGTTCTTTCTGACCAGCACCCATAAGAGTGAATGCATGATTTCGCGCCTGTTAACTGTTTCGATAGTGACTGCCCTGTTGGGTGCTTGTGTTCCCCACCCATCACCGCTTCTTAGGCGCAATGCTGTTCTGGATCAACATCCCGGAGGCAAAGAGGTGCCGGCTAAGCAACCCCCTGACGATAATGGTCCGGGCCCAGTGATTCGTCGTGGTAATGGGAGAGTCATTAACAAAACTGTCGCTGCAACTCCACTACCCTCAATGGGTATGGCTGGCAATGGTAGCGCCACTTTTAACTTCGAGGGAGAGTCGTTGCACGCTGTGGTCAAAGCCATTCTTGGTGACATGCTTGGGCAAAACTATTTTATTGCATCGGGCGTGCAGGGGACCGTGACTCTGGCCACACCTAAGCCTGTCTCGCCGGCGCAGGCGCTGAGTCTCTTGGAAATGGTATTGGGTTGGAACAACGCACGGATGGTTTATAACAACGGTCGTTACAGCATTGTCCAGGCCGACCAAGCGCTGGCTGGTGCGGTTGCGCCGAGCACTGCACCGCCGGCGGCTACGCGTGGCTTTGGAGTCCGGGTGGTACCACTGAAGTACATTTCGGCAAGCGAGATGAAAAAAGTGCTTGATCCATATGCACGTCCTAACGCGATTGTCAGCATTGATACAACGCGCAACCTGATTACCCTTGCAGGTACCCGTGTTGAGCTGGAGAACTATCTGCGCACTGTTGAAATTTTCGATGTTGATTGGTTGTCTGGTATGTCGGTGGGCGTGTTTCCAATTCAATCAGGTAAGGCAGAGAAGGTCGCTGCTGATTTGGAAAAAGTGTTTGGCGATAACGGTAAAACGCCTAGCGCCGGTATGTTCCGTTTTATGCCGCTGGAGAATGCTAACGCTGTTCTGGTGATCACCCCGCAGGCTAGCTATCTAGATCAGATTCAGAAATGGTTGGATCGCATCGACAGCGCCGGAGGCGCTGTGAGCTTGTTTTCTTACGAGTTGAAGTACATCAAAGCCAATGATTTGGCTAATCGCCTGGCGGAAGTGTTTGGGGCTGGTAGCGGGCGTGGAGAGAGTAATGTGTCGCTGGCTCCAGGTGCGCAGCTTGGCATCCTGGGAAGTGGAGGCAATCGCGATGTCAACCTTGGCAGTAGTGTACCAAGCGCTGCAAGTGCTGGTGGTAGCGGCAGCCTTTCTGCTTCCGCGAATGTTCCCGGCAACGCAGGGGGGAATGACGTTGCCGGTGCTAACGGCGGTTCGGGCGGCAGCGTGCTGCAGTTGTCGCCACGTACCCAAGGCAATGGCAATGTGACCCTGCAGGTGCAGGGGGATACTGTCGGTGTGTCGGCGGTGGAGGAGATTAATGCGTTGCTGGTCCGTGCCACGCCGCAAGCTTGGAAATCGATACGCGACGTGATCGAGAAGCTCGACGTGATGCCGATGCAGGTGCATATCGAAGCTCAGGTGGCTGAGGTCAACCTTACTAACGAGCTCAGCTATGGCGTGAACTGGTTTTTCGAGAATTCTGTAAACGCTGCAAGTGGGGCGGCGGATAATGGGGCTGCTAACGGTACTGGTATTGGCGTAGGTGCGGGCCTACCTAGTGCTGCTGGGCGCCGGATTTGGGGGGATATCGCCGGTAAAATGACCAGTAATGGGTTGGCATGGACGTTTCTGGGAAAAAACGCCGCGGCGATCATCAATGCATTGGACCAGGTCACCAAGGTACGTCTGCTACAGACACCTTCGGTATTCGTGCGTAACAATGCTGAGGCCACGCTCAACGTGGGCGCGCGTATTCCAATCAACTCCACCTCGATCAACACGGGCCTTGGTAATAACAGCACCTATTCGTCAGTGCAGTACATCGATACCGGCGTGATTCTGAAGGTGCGTCCGCGCGTCACCAAAGACGGGATGGTGTTTTTAGACATCGTGCAGGAGGTCAGCACCCCTGGTTCACTGCCGGCGGCGTGCAGTTCGGCCAGCTCGACGCTGATCAACAGTGCCGCGTGCAACGTCCAGATCAACACACGCAGGGTTAAGACCGAGGCGGCGGTGCAGAGCGGCGATACGATCATGCTCGCTGGCCTGATCGACAATAGTATTAGCGATGGTAGCAACGGTGTCCCATTCTTGAGTAAGTTGCCGGTAGTGGGTGGCTTGTTTGGTGCTAAGGCGCAGAATAATAACCGGCGAGAAATCATTGTTTTGCTGACTCCCGAAATCGTGCGTAATCCTAAGGAAGCGCGCAATCTCACTGATGAATACAGTCAGAAATTCGAGGCAATGGAGCCATTGCAGGGATTGCACACCAAATGAGCTTGATGTTCGGGTGTGGTGCTGGTGCTCTATGTTTCCCAACAAGTTTGGATGCTAATAAATCCGGCTATTTCCTTATTGGGCAGGTTGGTATAGCTTGATCACAATATAATGTTATGGAATTGTTTTTTCATGATTGATTTGTGTTTGAGAGCGTTATATTGCAGATATTCAAATAATCAATCGCATTTTTGTGATCAATATATCAAATAATGTTGATTCGTATCAGCAGCATCACGGTCATGATGTTATTAATGAATTGCAATCATTGATCTATTCGATATTGACCATGTTTAATTCTAGACGTTGTTTTAAAAGTTAAAGAGAGTTCTTATACAAGTTATTATTGCGTTGTCTGTTGCATCAGTGGGTCAGCACAAGTGCATTGGCTCATTATGTTACTGAGGTAATTCAATGGCATGAAATTGAGCATTTACCGATGACTCTATAGGCGTCGGCTTGCGCTGATCAGTAATATTCTCAGATGCAATCTTAAATTGTAGTTTCGCCACGAATATTTTATTCGTGGCGGTAGTGTAGCAAGGTTATCGACGAACCAGAATCTTCAAGGCATTCAATGGGTAATGCCTGATATTAGTTACTGCCACTGCCAATTTTCTTCTTTAATATTATTAAGGAGAGTCGCTATGCGAGTCACCATTCCGCTGTCCGCTCATGTCCCTCTTGATAAAACTAAGAGTGTTGTTCCATTAGGATCAAAATACACAGCCAGCCAACTATTGCCTTATTTAGGAAATCCAGGTCAAGCAGCCGATGATCGAGGATGGAGGATGGCGGTGATAGCTCGGTATAGTGCTAAAGAACATGTGAAGGGACCACTGCGGAGCATTTTATTTACAGCGCTTACGCTGGCAATTCCATATGCCGAAAAAGCCACCGCACAAGTTTATATCAATGATGGCCTTGATGGGGCATGCCAGAGGATCGTTGATACCGGAGGCTCAAGTATTGAGGCGAAAGTTTCTAGCCAGTGTAATGAAGACCCGTGGAACGTGACGCTTTACACTCGTTTCTTCGGTTCTTCGACAGCTGCTGGCGACCAGGGAGGAGCATCGAGAAGTCTTGTGCTTGGTGGGGTTTTATATGTAAATGGAGGTCAGGTCGGCATCAATGATGTTTTAAATAAAACGTATTCCCTCCGTATGGGCAGTGTGGCAACAATGAATGCTGCGGTGGGAGCAAACGCAATTGCCATTGGCTCGTCGCAGAGCAGTGCGGCTGACGCAACAAAAGCGAGCTTGGCAACCCAGGCCAGTGGTGCACGTGCGATCGCGATTGGTGCGAAGACGACGGCGAGTGCCGTGGACGCCGTTGCCGTAGGTTCTGGGGCAACGGCGAATACGGGTTCTTTTTCGGTTGCCATCGGCGCTAACACATCGGCGGTAAATGGTGGCGTTGCGGTAGGTGGAGGTAGTCTTGTTACTGTGACAGATGGAGCGGTGGCATTGGGGCTGAACTCGGTTGCTTCTACTGGCAAGGGTCTTGCAGGGTACGACCCAGGAACAAAAACGACCTCAACGGATGTTTCCGCCACGTGGAAAAGCACACTGTCAGCAGTCAGCATCGGTGATGTGTCTGGTACCACTATTAAGACACGTCAGCTTTCAGGTCTGGCAGCAGGCACATCAATGACCGATGCAGTGAATGTCGCCCAGCTTAAAGTCGTTGACGAGATTGCCAGTAAAGGCTGGAACCTCACGGCTTCTGGTGTCAATAGTGGCAAAGTGGCTCCAGGAAGTTCGGTGGACCTGAAGAACACCGATAAGAACCTGACGATTACCAAAGCGATCGGAAGTAATGATGTGGCGTTCAATTTGGCCAAAGATGTCAAGATTGGAACCCTGACCGTTGGTAATACTTTGCTTAACACGGATGGGATGGCGTTCGGCAGCAATGTGACGCTAGATGAGATAGGGCTAGCGATTGCCAATGGCCCTTCAGTGACGGGCAGCGGGATTGATGCTGGCGGCAAGGTGATTAGCCATGTGGCCGCGGGCGAGGTATCTGCGACCTCGACGGAGGCGGTCAACGGATCGCAGCTGAGTGCTGTTCAAGCGCAAGCCAATCAGCCGATGACGTTCACTGGGAACGAAGGTTCGGTGGCGCGGACCCTGGGTCAGACTTTGGTGATCAGTGGGGAGAGCAGTACCGCTGGGAGCTATTCGGGGGCGAACCTGAAGAGCGTGGTGGATGCGGCGACAGGGACGTTACACCTTCAGCTGGCGGAGTCCCCGCAATTTGGCAAGGTGCAGATCAACGATGGCGGCAAGATCAGTGGTGTGGCGCCCGGTACGGCAGAGACGGATGTGCCGAATATGGGTCAGTTGAAGTCGATCAGCGAGACTGTTGACAAAGGTTGGAACCTGACGGCGTCTGGTGCTAACACCAGCAAGGTGGCGGCGGGCGCGACGGTGGACCTGAAGAACACCGATGGGAACCTGACGATCAGCAAAACCAGTGACAGCAATGATGTGGTGTTCAACCTGTCCAAAGACTTCAAAGTGGATGGAGTGACGGCGGGGACCACGGTAGTGAACAACGATGGAGTGCAGGTAGGCAGCGATGTGGCGCTAGGTAAGACGGGGCTGACGATTGCCAATGGCCCCTCGGTGACGGGCAGCGGGATTGATGCTGGCAGTCAAAAGATCACCCATGTTGCGGCAGGTACAGAAGAGACGGATGCGGTCAATTTTAGTCAGCTGAAGTCGATCAGCGAGACTGTTGACAAAGGTTGGAACCTGGCGGCGTCTGGTGCTAACACCAGCAAGGTGGCGGCGGGGGCGACGGTGGACCTGAAGAACACCGATGGGAACCTGACGATCAGCAAAACCAGTGACAGCAATGATGTGGTGTTCAACCTGTCCAAAGACTTCAAAGTGGATGGAGTGACGGCGGGGACCACGGTAGTGAACAACGATGGAGTGCAGGTAGGCAGCGATGTGGCGCTAGGTAAGACGGGGCTGACGATTGCCAATGGTCCTTCAGTGACGGGCAGCGGGATTGATGCTGGCGGCAAGGTGATTAGCCATGTGGCCGCGGGCGAGGTATCTGCGACCTCGACGGAGGCGGTCAACGGATCGCAGTTGAGTGCTGTTCAAGCGCAAGCCAATCAGCCGATGACGTTCACCGGGAACGAAGGTTCGGTGGCGCGGACCCTGGGTCAGACTTTGGCGATCAGTGGGGAGAGCAGTACCGCTGGGAGCTATTCGGGGGCGAACCTGAAGAGCGTGGTGGATGCGGCGACAGGGACGTTACACCTTCAGCTGGCGGAGTCCCCGCAATTTGGCAAGGTGCAGATCAACGATGGCGGCAAGATCAGTGGTGTGGCGCCCGGTACGGCAGAGACGGATGTGCCGAATATGGGTCAGTTGAAGTCGATCAGTGAGAGTGTCGACAAAGGTTGGAATCTGACGGCTGCCGGTGCTAATACGAGCAAGGTGGTGTCTGGTGCGACGGTGGACCTGAAGAACACCGATGGGAACCTGACGATCAGCAAAACCAGTGACAGCAATGATGTGGTGTTCAACCTGTCCAAAGACTTCAAAGTGGATGGAGTGACGGCGGGGACCACGGTAGTGAACAACGATGGAGTGCAGGTAGGCAGCGATGTGGCGCTAGGTAAGACGGGGCTGACGATTGCCAATGGTCCTTCAGTGACGGGCAGCGGGATTGATGCTGGCGGCAAGGTGATTAGCCATGTGGCCGCGGGCGAGGTATCTGCGACCTCGACGGAGGCGGTCAACGGATCGCAGTTGAGTGCTGTTCAAGCGCAAGCCAATCAGCCGATGACGTTCACCGGGAACGAAGGTTCGGTGGCGCGGACCCTGGGTCAGACTTTGGCGATCAGTGGGGAGAGCAGTACCGCTGGGAGCTATTCGGGGGCGAACCTGAAGAGCGTGGTGGATGCGGCGACAGGGACGTTACACCTTCAGCTGGCGGAGTCCCCGCAATTTGGCAAGGTGCAGATCAACGATGGCGGCAAGATCAGTGGTGTGGCGCCCGGTACGGCAGAGACGGATGTGCCGAATATGGGTCAGTTGAAGTCGATCAGTGAGAGTGTCGACAAAGGTTGGAATCTGACGGCTGCCGGTGCTAATACGAGCAAGGTGGTGTCTGGTGCGACGGTGGACCTGAAGAACACCGATGGGAACCTGACGATCAGCAAAACCAGTGACAGCAATGATGTGGTGTTCAACCTGTCCAAAGACTTCAAAGTGGATGGAGTGACGGCGGGGACCACGGTAGTGAACAACGATGGAGTGCAGGTAGGCAGCGATGTGGCGCTAGGTAAGACGGGGCTGACGATTGCCAATGGTCCTTCAGTGACGGGCAGCGGGATTGATGCTGGCGGCAAGGTGATTAGCCATGTGGCCGCGGGCGAGGTATCTGCGACCTCGACGGAGGCGGTCAACGGATCGCAGCTGAGTGCTGTTCAAGCGCAAGCCAATCAGCCGATGACGTTCGCCGGGAACGAAGGTTCGGTGGCGCGGACCCTGGGTCAGACTTTGGCGATCAGTGGGGAGAGCAGTACCGCTGGGAGCTATTCGGGGGCGAACCTGAAGAGCGTGGTGGATGCGGCGACAGGGACGTTACACCTTCAGCTGGCGGAGTCCCCGCAATTTGGCAAGGTGCAGATCAACGATGGTGGCAAGATCAGTGGTGTGGCGCCCGGTACGGCAGAGACGGATGTGCCGAATATGGGTCAGTTGAAGTCGATCAGTGAGAGTGTCGACAAAGGTTGGAATCTGACGGCTGCCGGTGCTAATACGAGCAAGGTGGTGTCTGGTGCGACGGTGGACCTGAAGAACACCGATGGGAACCTGACGATCAGCAAAACCAGTGACAGCAATGATGTGGTGTTCAACCTGTCCAAAGACTTCAAAGTGGATGGAGTGACGGCGGGGACCACGGTAGTGAACAACGATGGAGTGCAGGTAGGCAGCGATGTGGCGCTAGGTAAGACGGGGCTGACGATTGCCAATGGTCCTTCAGTGACGGGCAGCGGGATTGATGCTGGCGGCAAGGTGATTAGCCATGTGGCCGCGGGCGAGGTATCTGCGACCTCGACGGAGGCGGTCAACGGATCGCAGCTGAGTGCTGTTCAAGCGCAAGCCAATCAGCCGATGACGTTCACTGGGAACGAAGGTTCGGTGGCGCGGACCCTGGGTCAGACTTTGGCGATCAGTGGGGAGAGCAGTACCGCTGGGAGCTATTCGGGGGCGAACCTGAAGAGCGTGGTGGATGCGGCGACAGGGACGTTACACCTTCAGCTGGCGGAGTCCCCGCAATTTGGCAAGGTGCAGATCAACGATGGTGGCAAGATCAGTGGTGTGGCGCCCGGTACGGCAGAGACGGATGTGCCGAATATGGGTCAGTTGAAGTCGATCAGTGAGAGTGTCGACAAAGGTTGGAATCTGACGGCTGCCGGTGCTAATACGAGCAAGGTGGTGTCTGGTGCGACGGTGGACCTGAAGAACACCGATGGGAACCTGACGATCAGCAAAACCAGTGACAGCAATGATGTGGTGTTCAACCTGTCCAAAGACTTCAAAGTGGATGGAGTGACGGCGGGGACCACGGTAGTGAACAACGATGGAGTGCAGGTAGGCAGCGATGTGGCGCTAGGTAAGACGGGGCTGACGATTGCCAATGGTCCTTCAGTGACGGGCAGCGGGATTGATGCTGGCGGCAAGGTGATTAGCCATGTGGCCGCGGGCGAGGTATCTGCGACCTCGACGGAGGCGGTCAACGGATCGCAGCTGAGTGCTGTTCAAGCGCAAGCCAATCAGCCGATGACGTTCGCCGGGAACGAAGGTTCGGTGGCGCGGACCCTGGGTCAGACTTTGGCGATCAGTGGGGAGAGCAGTACCGCTGGGAGCTATTCGGGGGCGAACCTGAAGAGCGTGGTGGATGCGGCGACAGGGACGTTACACCTTCAGCTGGCGGAGTCCCCGCAATTTGGCAAGGTGCAGATCAACGATGGTGGCAAGATCAGTGGTGTGGCGCCCGGTACGGCAGAGACGGATGTGCCGAATATGGGTCAGTTGAAGTCGATCAGTGAGAGTGTCGACAAAGGTTGGAATCTGACGGCTGCCGGTGCTAATACGAGCAAGGTGGTGTCTGGTGCGACGGTGGACCTGAAGAACACCGATGGGAACCTGACGATCAGCAAAACCAGTGACAGCAATGATGTGGTGTTCAACCTGTCCAAAGACTTCAAAGTGGATGGAGTGACGGCGGGGACCACGGTAGTGAACAACGATGGAGTGCAGGTAGGCAGCGATGTGGCGCTAGGTAAGACGGGGCTGACGATTGCCAATGGTCCTTCAGTGACGGGCAGCGGGATTGATGCTGGCGGCAAGGTGATTAGCCATGTGGCCGCGGGCGAGGTATCTGCGACCTCGACGGAGGCGGTCAACGGATCGCAGCTGAGTGCTGTTCAAGCGCAAGCCAATCAGCCGATGACGTTCACTGGGAACGAAGGTTCGGTGGCGCGGACCCTGGGTCAGACTTTGGCGATCAGTGGGGAGAGCAGTACCGCTGGGAGCTATTCGGGGGCGAACCTGAAGAGCGTGGTGGATGCGGCGACAGGGACGTTACACCTTCAGCTGGCGGAGTCCCCGCAATTTGGCAAGGTGCAGATCAACGATGGCGGCAAGATCAGTGGTGTGGCGCCCGGTACGGCAGAGACGGATGTGCCGAATATGGGTCAGTTGAAGTCGATCAGTGAGAGTGTCGACAAAGGTTGGAATCTGACGGCTGCCGGTGCTAATACGAGCAAGGTGGTGTCTGGTGCGACGGTGGACCTGAAGAACACCGATGGGAACCTGACGATCAGCAAAACCAGTGACAGCAATGATGTGGTGTTCAACCTGTCCAAGGATCTTAAAGAGAACAGTGTGACGGTGGGTAGCACAGTGGTGAACGATGATGGTGTGAAGGTGGGCACTGGTTTGTCGTTGGATTCGACGGGGTTAGTGATTACTGGCCGTTCATCGAGTTCATCGATAAAGACCTTAGCGGATGGTGAGAGTACGGTTACCAGGACTATCGTTAATGGCGATGGTGTGAAGATTGGTGATGCTGTTGTTCTTAATGCCGTTGGGTTAGAGATTGTTGGTGGGCCGTCAATCACACTTACCGGTATCGATGCTGGTAGCCAAAAGATCACCCATGTTGCGGCAGGGACAGAAGAGACGGATGCGGTCAACTTTAGTCAGTTGAAGTCGATCAGCGAGAGCGTCGGCAAAGGTTGGAACCTGACGGTGTCCGGTGCCAACGCAAGCAAGGTGGCGGCGGGCGCGACGGTGGATCTGAAGAACACCGATGGGAACCTGACGATCAGCAAGTCCAGTGACAGCAACGATGTGGTGTTCAACCTGTCTAAGGACTTCAAGGTGGATGGGGTGACGGCGGGTAACACCGTGATGAACAACGATGGCGTGAAGGTCGGGAGTGACGTGGCGCTGGGTTTGACGGGATTAGTGATTATGGGTGGTCCATCGGTTACCAATACGGGCATTAATGCCGGTAATCAAAAGATCATTAATGTTGCAGCGGCTATGGCAGACACGGATGCGGTCAACTTTGCCCAACTGAAGCATGCAGTAGCGAATGTGAGTGTCAAGCCAGCCCACTATTACAGTACGAATGATGGAGGTACTCCGGGAGGCAACTACGATGGCGATGGTGCGACGGGCATTGGGTCTGTAGCGGCTGGTGTGGGTACGCAGGCATCGGGTGAAGGCGCGGTAGTAGTGGGGGCTGGTGCTATGGGCAGTGGAAAAGGCTCCGTGGCGATGGGTCGTAATGCGAGTGCCAGTGCTGATGGCAGCGTGGTGTTGGGTACTGGTGCGAAGGATGGCGGGCGTGGCGCGGAGAATTACATCGGGAAATATTCAGGTGTAGAGAACAAGACGGTGGGAACCGTTTCGCTGGGTGATGCTACCAAGGGGGAAACTCGCACGATCAGCAATGTCGCTGATGCTAAGGAAGCGACGGATGCGGTGAACTTGCGTCAGCTGGATTACGTGGCCCAGCAGGTCAATCATTACACGGATGACAAGATGCAAGGTCTCAGTGATATTCAGAATGTCTTTAAGATCAACAACAGCAAAAGTTCAAGTTCTAAAGGGATTGCGCTCAATGCAATGGCAATTGGCACCGATGCCACAGCTTCGGGTGTCGATGGTGTTGCGATGGGTAACAATGCCAACGTGTCTGCTAACAATGCGGTTGCAATTGGTGCCAATTCAGTGGCTGACCGTCCAAACACTGTTTCGATGGGATCGGCGGGTTCTCAGAGGCAGGTGACAAATGTGGCTCCGGCAACTACTGAAACTGATGCAGTCAATCTGGGCCAACTCAATCAGGGGGTCATCACCGCCAAACAGTACACTGATGGAATGGTGGGGAATCTTCGTAGGGATGGTAATGGGGGCGTGGCGGCAGCGATTGCGACGGCAAACCTCCCGCAGGCTTATGTTCCGGGACGAGGCATGGCTTCTCTGGGCGTTAGTAGTTACCAGGGACAGTCGGCCATTGCGGTGGGTGTTTCAGCGGTTTCTGATAGCGGGCATTGGGTGTTCAAGTTCAGTGGTACCACGAATACCCGTAGTCAAGCGGGCGTAGGTGCGGGGGTGGGTTATCAGTGGTGAGTGTAGCTCCTTGGGGTGTGGGGAGCGGTTCCCTCTACTACCTGTGGCCGTGCATACGGGAGTTTTAATCAATTGTATAGCACTGTGGTTTGGTGATATGGCCGCATCAATGCGATTGTTTAGGTTGCGCAATGTTTGCATCTTGGCAACTGGGTTTTTAGATGTGCACGAGGTCATTGCTAAGTAAGGGCAACAAAAGCCGAGATTTCATTAAGGAGGAATCTCGGCTTGTTACTCGGTGATTCGCTGTGCGATCAGGTTATTTGCCTAGGTATGGATCGATGCTTGTGTGTACCCGGGGAGTGGGTAACACAAGGCATTAAGGTGGTGTAGACGGTTAAATTTATTTTTTTAAATCTATCAATTTAATTTAATTAATTGATTTGATGAATCATTAAAGGATGCTTAAGCTACACGTCCTTCTGAGTTCTATGGCTTCCGCTTAGCAAGAGGAAACATTAAATGTCTGTTCTTAACACTGAAATACTTTCATTCAAGTCGACTGCTTACAAAAATGGCCAGTTCATTGAAGTCTCAGATGCTATCCTCAAGGGCAAGTGGTCTGTGCTTGTGTTTTATCCTGCGGACTTTACTTTTGTCTGTCCGACTGAACTGGAAGATTTGGCTGATCATTACGAGGAATTCCAGAAGCAGGGTGTTGAGATCTATTCGGTTTCGACAGATACCCATTTCTCGCATAAGGCTTGGCACGATATTTCGCCGGCGATTGGTAAGATCAAGTATCCGATGATTGGCGATCCGACGCATGAAATCAGCCGGAATTTTAATGTGTTGCGTCCAAGTGGTTTGGCTGACCGTGGTACCTTTATCATTGATCCGCAGGGCGTGATTCAGTCAGTGGAGATTACCGCTGAGGGTATCGGCCGTGATGCAAAGGAACTTTTGCGCAAGGTCAAAGCCGCGATCTATGTCGCCAACCATCCGGGTGAAGTCTGCCCAGCCAAGTGGCAAGAAGGCGAAAAAACCCTAGCGCCGTCGCTAGATCTGGTCGGTAAGATCTGAACCGATAGGCATCCTCGGCCCATAATCAGGCCGGGGGTGAATTAAAAAAGTTACTCCTGCTTGCTTGTTTCGTCACAGTCTTACGTCCAGGTACGTATTGGCTATTGCATTCCTTTTTTTACGCCGCTCGGCGATGTGCAGCGCAGCGATGCTGTTCGCTTTTAATCCTCCTCACCAGGAGATAGTTATGTTTGATGAAAGTTTAAAGACCCAGCTTAAAGCCTATTTGGATCGGGTGATTCGTCCCATCCATATTCATGCCTCTGTTGACGAGAGCCAGAAGTCACGTGAGATGCTCGAGCTACTCGAAAATATTGTACTGCTCTCGGACAAGGTCGTTTTGGAGGTGCAGCGTGACGATGATCAACGTAAGCCCTCCTTTGCGTTGGGTACGCCAGGTGAGGACATTTCGATGCGCTTTGCTGGTTTACCGATGGGGCACGAGTTTGCTTCATTGGTGCTTGGATTGCTGCAGGTTGGTGGGCATCCTCCTAAAGTCACGGACGATCTAATCGAGCGGGTGCGCAGCCTGGATGGTCATTATTGCTTTGAGACCTATTTTTCAGTGTCTTGTCAGAGTTGTCCGGATGTGGTGCAGGCACTGAATATGGCTGCGGTATTGAACCCGCGGATCGAGCATGTAGCTATTGACGGCGCACTGTTCCAGGACGAGGTCGAGGCACGCCAGATTATGTCGGTGCCAACGGTGTACTTGAATGGTGAGCTGTTTGATCAGGGGCGTATGACATTGGAACAGATTGTCGCCAAGCTTGATATTGGTGCGGCCAAGCGCGAAGCCGAGACTATCCAAGCTAAGGCTGCCTTCGACGTACTGGTGGTTGGTGGCGGCCCGGCTGGTGCGGCAGCGGCGGTGTATGCTGCGCGTAAGGGAATCCGGACTGGTTTGGTTGCTGAGCGCTTTGGTGGACAAGTGCTGGATACCATGACGATCGAGAACTTCATATCTGTGCCGGAAACCGATGGCCCGAGAATGGCCGTGGCCTTGGAGCAGCACGTGCGCCAGTATGAGGTCGATATCATGAACTTGCAGCATGCCGAGACATTGGTGCCGGCTGGAGAAAACGGCCTTATTGAGGTTGGATTGGCCAGTGGTGTTTCGCTGAGCAGCCGCACCGTGATTCTTTGCACGGGTGCACGCTGGCGGCAGATGAACGTGCCTGGTGAGGATGAATACCGCAACAAGGGAGTGGCTTATTGTCCGCATTGCGATGGACCGTTGTTTAAGGGTAAGCGAGTCGCGGTGATTGGTGGTGGTAATTCGGGAGTGGAGGCGGCGATCGATTTGGCTGGGATTGCCGCCTATGTCACGTTGCTTGAGTTCGATACCAAGCTGCGTGCCGACGAAGTATTGCAACGTAAGTTACGCAGCATGTCGAATGTGGAAATTATTACGGGTGCCCAGACCACCGCGGTGTCTGGTGATGGAAAGAAGGTCACTGGCTTGGTCTACGTTGATCGCAGCACTGGTGGGAGCTTTACATTGACATTGGAAGGCGTGTTTGTGCAGATCGGTTTGTTACCGAATACCGAGTGGTTGAAGGGTGCGGTGGAGTTGTCTCTCCGTGGCGAAATCGTGATTGATGAACGTGGTCAGACCAGCATGCCGGGTGTATTCGCTGCTGGTGACGCTACTACGGTGCCGTATAAGCAGATTGTCATTGCGATGGGCGAGGGATCCAAAGCCGCGTTGAGTGCTTTCGATTATCTGATCCGTACCAATGTGGTTGGGACTACGGGGATTGCTCAGGCAGCTTGAGCCAATGCAGTACAGCGGCTTAACTTTATTTTGCGTAGTCTTAAGTGTTGTTGAAATACCAAGTGTGGACTTAAATTCGCTCCCTTGCCGCGAGGTTTGGCTTTATGAACCTGCGTGACTTGAAATATCTGATTGCTCTGGCCGATTACAAGCACTTTGGCCGTGCTGCAACTGCATGTTTTGTCAGTCAGCCGACGTTATCTACCCAAATCAAGAAGTTGGAGGACGAGCTCGGCGTGTCGTTAGTCGAGCGTGCGCCACGTAAGGTCATGATGACTCCGGCTGGGCATGAAGCGGCGATCCGTGCGCGTAATATTGTTGCTGAGGTAGAGGAGATGAAGGAAGCGGCGCGGCGCAGCCGTGATCCGGAGGCCGGTGCTGTGCGTTTGGGTATTTTCCCAACGCTCGGTCCGTATTTGTTGCCACATGTAGTGCCGAGTATCAGGTATCGTTTTCCACAATTGGAACTGTTGCTGATCGAGGAGAAAAGTGACGAGTTGCTGATACGGTTGCGTGAGGGTAAGTTGGATGCAGCATTGCTAGCACTGCCGTTAAATGATGAGCAATTGCACACCGAGTTTTTGTTTGAGGAACCATTCGTGTTGGCAGTCCCGGAGGGGCATCCGCTGGCTACGCGTCGCTTGATGACCCTGGATGAGTTAGCCGATGAACGGTTGCTGCTGCTGCAAGATGGCCACTGTCTGCGTGAGCAGGCGTTAGATGTGTGCAATATGACTGGTGCATCGGAGAAGTCGGAGTTCCAGGCTACCAGCTTGGAGACTTTGCGACAGATGGTAGTTGCTAATGTTGGCATCACGCTGCTGCCATTGCTCTCAGTCAAACCACCTGTAGTATGTTCTGACAGTATGCGTCTGATTAATTTCCCCTTGGACAAACAGCCGAGCCGGCGAATCGCGATGGTGTGGCGACGTAGCTCGGCGATGACTACATTTTTGGAGAGGTTCGCGAGCATGTTCAAGGAGTTGCCGAAGGAGTTGTTTGATTTGCCTGAGACTGTAGTGCTGTATAAGGGGGGGTAACTTTTCTAGTTGTGCGGGTGGGGGAGCTAAAGAGTTGACTGTGGGAGAAGGCTAGCTGCCATTGCTGTGTGTGGGCGGCGGCGGCAGTCGTTACATCACCAGTTCCAGTGAATGATGACATTGTTGGGTTCGACTTGGGGGAGGGTGGTTCACTACTTAAAGTTAAAACAAGCCACTGATTGGAGTTTTTGACTTCTTGTGCTGTTCTGCTTTTAGACCCTGGGATACTTGGACGTTGATGTTAAGCTTACATGATTAGTTAAGGTGTCGTGTTTCTCATGAAGCTGCTTGCCTTCGAAACGTCCACTGAGGCATGTTCGGTGGCCGTGCAGGTTGATGGGTGTGTTCTGGAGCGCTTTGAGGTTGCACCTCGCCGCCACTCTGAACTCGTGTTGCCATGGGCTGAGCAACTCTTAGCTGAGGCGGGCATCAGCCGCCGACAGCTTGATGCGATTGCACTTGGATGTGGTCCCGGTGCCTTCACTGGGGTGCGTCTGGCAATCAGTCTGGCCCAGGGAATAGCGTTGGCTTTGGATCGTCCGTTATTGCCGGTCTCTACTCTGCAAGTGCTTGCCATGCGTGCCGCACCTGAGGCGCCGCGTGTGCTGGCGAGCATTGATGCTCGCATGGGTGAAGTGTATTCCGCAATTTTCGTGCGATGTGACGGCATATTAGTGCCGAGTGGTCCAGAGAGTGTTTGCGCACCGGATAGCATCGTATTGTTGGGGAACGATCATGATTGGCATGCAGTCGGCACTGGCCTTGGTGCTAGCCATGGCTTGCTAAAGCAGCGGCTGGCGTCGCGGTTGGCAGCTGCCGATGCGCTTGCTATGCCACACGCGGTTGATATCTTGGACTTGGCCATACCTGCGTTGATACGTGGCGAGGGTCTTGCTCCAGAAGCAGTGGAGCCAGTCTATTTGCGTAACAACGTTGCTCTTACCCTGAATCAGCAGCGTGCTACGCAGGTGTCTGGCTGAGTGAGACATAAACAATTTGGGGAAGGATGTCCGTATTGTCACAGCAGTGGCCTCTCCTCTCGTTGTTGATGATTACAGTAGTATTCCCGTTCAGTGTGTTCGGAGTCTGCTACTTCATGAAACAAATTGCTGTTCAAGCTGAGATTTTTAGCTGCAACTTTATCGTTCTTCCGCCTGTGTTTTCGTGATATCAGACTCTGTGACCAAACATAGGAAAACACGCGGATGAGTTAAGAATGCTTCACTTGGCTCGTGGTAGTGGCTTAACTATTTTCCGTGGGTGTGCTGTAGCAACGGAATTGGAACTATATGAGCTGATTGATTGCAGATGTTTGCTGCTTACCAAAACCACGGGGGTATTCTGTTGGTAGCTGTTTGTGGGGGGGGGGGCGTCTGTATTACGCTTCATCAGGTTGAGCGCATGGGGCGAGATCAGAAACTGCGTAATCGTGTTCAACCTCAGCGCGTTAAAGCCGTATTGGCCATATGGTGTGTTGCACTGTGAGGTACCACAGTGGCGAGTTGCGAGTACTGAGATTTGAAACCTCTTACTTTGTTCCTAAAACATAGTTAATAATTAAGGTGTTATCGTCAGCGCAAAGCTTCTCGCTGCTGCAAGTAGCGCTACTCTTACTTGCATTTCTGATGTTTGCATGCCTACACTTCCAAGCTTGTTCAGCAGCTCTATACGGTGTGAGCTATGAAGCCCGACATCCATCCAATTTATCGTGAAGTCGTCTTTCATGATGTGACTTCCAATTTCAAGTTTCTCACCCGTTCCACCATGAATACTAAGGAAACTATTTTGTGGGAAGACGGGCGGGAATACCCGTTGATCAAGGTTGAAATATCTTCGGCCTCGCATCCGTTTTATACAGGTAAGCATAAAATTGTCGATACAAGTGGTCGTATCGATAAGTTTAAAAAGCGTTACGCACGTTGAGTTAACCAGTTTTGGTCATGTCGTTTTTCGATTGTGCAGGTTGCGTAAACGTTTTAAGGATAAGCCAAGACGCAGATCTATAAGCGCTCAACTACTAAGGTGCTGTGTTTGCATCAATCTCCTTGATGGATGTTTCTCATAGCTCCAGTGAACTATTCTTGAATATCTAACAACCGCCCGTACGGTTTGCCGTGTGGGCGTCTTTCCATTGTAAGGAGCCCACTCTGTGTCCGATCTTGATAAGGTCACCCTCAATGCTGGTGAGACTTCTCTCGTTTTGCCGGTGTTGAAACCCACGTTAGGTAATGGTTGCGTCGATATTGCGAAGTTAACAAAGGAAACAGGACTGTTCACTTACGACTCCGGTTTTACAGCAACGGCAAGCTGTAAATCGGCCATCACTTACATCGATGGTGACAAAGGTGTGCTGTTGTACCGTGGTTATCCGATTGAGCAGTTGGCCGAGTACTCCGACTTTTTGGAGGTAGCCTATTTGCTGATGAACGGTGAGTTGCCGAGCAAAGACGAATTTGCCAAGTTTGACCATGAAATCACGCATCACACAATGATGCACGAGTCGTTGAAGAACTTTCTTGGCGGTTTTCATTATGATGCGCATCCAATGGCTATGTTGGCTGCTTCGGTTGCTTCGCTGTCGGCGTTCTACCACGATACCCTTGATTTGAACGATCTTGAGCAACGTCGCCAAGCTGCAGTTCGTCTGATCGCCAAAGTGCCAACCCTCGCAGCAGCAGCCCACCGCTACTCGATCGGCTGGCCGATCCGTTATCCACGAAACAATCTTGGTTATGTCGAGCGCTTTTTACATATGATGTTCGAAGTGCCGAGTGAACCGCTGCAGCTGAATCCAGTCGTGGCCAAAGCTCTGGAGTTGCTGTTCATTTTGCATGCCGACCATGAGCAGAACGCTTCGACATCAACGGTCCGCTTAGTGGGTTCGACTGGTGCTAATCCTTATGCCTCGGTTGCTGCGGGTATCGCCGCACTCTGGGGTCCAGCACACGGTGGTGCTAACGAGGCCGTGTTAAAGATGTTAGAGGAGATTGGAAATGCCAAGAACGTTGATTCTATTGTTGCCAAAGCAAAAACCAAGGACAAGAACTCTCCGTTCCGTTTGATGGGTTTCGGCCATCGTGTCTACAAACATTTTGATCCGCGTGCAAAAATCATTCGTGAGATGACTCACAAGGTCCTTAGTGAGCTGGGTGTTCACGATCCACTACTGGAAGTAGCATTGAAGTTGGAAGAGGCTGTGCTGAAAGACGATTACTTCGTGGAACGCAAGCTGTACCCCAACGTTGATTTTTATTCGGGCATCATCTACAAAGCTCTCAACATTCCGTTGGAAATGTTTACAGTGATGTTTGCCATTGCACGTACCGCAGGCTGGGTTTCGCATTGGCTAGAGCAGCAGGTTGACCCGGAGATGAAAATCAGCCGCCCACGCCAAATATATACAGGTTATGGGGAGCGTAACTACAAAGATCCCAGTCAAAGAAGTTCTTCAGCTGTGCTTCTCAGATGATAGAGGTTAAAACTAAGTCGCCTCAAAAGGCACCTCAAATAAGGTGAGGTGCCGCTTTTATTCTTCACCTGAATAAGCGTTGCAGAAAACAGAGAGCCGTTCAGATCGACTGTGGCGATGGCATCAACGCTTAGAAAACTGCGTGGCGCGGCGGGCTTTGTGGAGACCGACTTTCTTGCGTTCGACTTCACGGGCATCACGAGTCATGAAGCCAGCCTTGCGTAACTCAGGTTTTAGAGACGCATCATACTCGACTAATGCACGTGCAATACCAAGACGAATCGCACCTGCTTGGCCAGTGGTACCTCCCCCAGTGGCAGTGATTAAAATATCGAAGTTTCCGGTATTTTTGGTTAACTCAAGCGGCTGGCGGACTATCATGCGTGCGGTTTCCCGCCCGAAGAACTCATCCAGAGAACGACCATTGACGCTGATGCGCCCGGACCCTTTGCGTAGAAACACGCGTGCAGAGGAGGATTTACGGCGACCAGTACCGTAGCTTTGCGTGATAGGCATTATTTATATGTCCAGAACTTGCGGCTGCTGTGCGGCGTGTGGATGCTCCGAACCTGCGTAGACTTTAAGCTTGCGGTACATAGCGCGGCCCAGCGGTCCCTTCGGAAGCATACCTTTGACGGCAATCTCAATCACTCGCTCCGGATGGCGTTGAAGCGCCTGACCGAGGCTCTCACTTTTAAGATTGCCTATATAGCCAGTGAAACGGTGGTAATGCTTATCGGTGAGTTTCTTACCGGTAACAACGATTTTCTCGGCATTAATCACAACCAAGTAATCCCCAGTATCAACATGAGGAGTGTAGACAGGTTTGTTCTTGCCCAGTAGGCGGCGGGCCAATTGTGTCGCAAGACGCCCGAGCGTCTTGCCTTCGGCATCAACGAGATACCAGTCCCGCTGGATAGTCTCGTTCTTGGCAGTGAACGTAATCATTGAGAAAACTTTTTATTGGTTGTCGAGCGCATTCCATCTGATGGACTTGAGGGAACTCTGCCACGCGTTGTTAAAATTAGTGCACGAATCCTACTTGAGTCTTGGTGTATGTGCAAGTGCCTTTAACCGTGTTGGCAAGACAATAGTGATGCTGTGACAATGTTGGCCATGGACACTAATCTTTCGACACGCTGCCACATCCATCTGGACTCGTTGTTGATAGAGACTCAGCGTGTGTTGGAGGTTGTCTTCGGTCATCCGGTTGCGCAGCGTCCCAGTCCTGCCAATGCTCTCCCTAATCCGTTACTGTCCCCCAAGGATCGTCGACATGCTGCTGGACTAATGCGAATCAACCATGTCGGCGAGGTCTGTGCCCAGGGGCTGTACTTTGGTCAGGTTGCGGTGGCACGCAAGGAGGAATTGCGTCAGCACTTGCTGAAAGCGGCTCAGGAGGAAACGGATCATTTGGCTTGGTGCTCAGATCGATTGCAGGAATTGGAAAGCAGACCAAGCTTGTTCAATCCACTCTGGTACGCTGGCAGCTATGTGTTGGGTGTTTTTGCTGGATTGGTTGGTGATCCGTGGAGTTTGGGCTTTGTGGTCGAGACAGAGCGTCAAGTCGAGGCGCATTTGGATAAGCACTTGCAGACTTTCCCAGATGTCGATACTCGTAGTCGTGAGATCCTCCGGGTAATGAAGGCTGATGAGGCTCGCCATGCTGAACAAGCTGAACAAGCCGGTGCACGCTTGTTGCCGTCACCGATTCCAGTGGCAATGGCGTGGGCCGCACATTTTATGAGAATCGTCGCTTACCGAATTTGAGTTTGGATCGTGACTGGTATGCACATTAGTCTTTTTCCGCTTGATCATATATTGGTTAAAGCTCTTTCAGCTTAATGAAGCGACTTAATCTTGTTCCCCCTTATGTTCGATAGGTCTCGTAGATGGACGTAGGAGGGTACCGATGCGCTTCGCATTGACTCGATGATTTACCTCTTCCACAGGTTAAAAGCTTCTTTGTATAGCTTATATGCCGAGTAAGTTTCGTCACGGTTGTCACGAAGTCTTCAAACACTTATTCGACTAAATTGCGTCCGTGAAATAGTTCCTCAATCTCACGTTTGAGCAATGCTTCGATTTTCATGCGTTCCTTGAATGAAAGATTTCTGGCCTTTTCTTCAAACAGATATTGATCCAGATCGAAGTCTTTCAAATGCATTTTCGTGTGAAAGATATTCTCCTGGTAGACGTTCACATCGAACATTTCGTAGCGTGACTTGATGTTTTTGGAAAGAAAGTTTTGGATCGAATTGATCTTGTGGTCAATGAAATGCTTCTTTCCCTTCACGTCACGCGTGAAGCCACGCACACGGTAATCCATGATCACGATGTCCGATTCCAAGCTTTCGATCAAGTAGTTGAGGGCTTTGAGTGGGGAGATGACCCCGCAGGTTGCTACGTCGATATCCGCACGAAAAGTCGCGATTCCCTCCTGTGGATGGGTCTCGGGATAGGTATGAACCGTGATATGACTCTTATCCATGTGTGCGACCACTGCATCGGAGATCAACTCTTTGCCGGCTTGCTTTTTATCGATCACAGGCTCTTCGGAGATCAGAATGGTCACTGAGGCTCCCTGGGGGTCGTAGTCTTGTCGGGCGATATTGAGGATATTAGCCCCGATAATCTCGGCCACGTCGGTTAAGATCTGAGTCAGACGGTCAGCGTCATAGCGTTCGTCAATATAATCGATGTAACGCTGGCGCTCCTCTTCAGTGCGTGCATAGCACACGTCGTAGATGTTGAAGCTCAGCGCCTTGGTGAGGTTGTTGAATCCTTGCAACCTCAGACGAGGCAATGGCTTGACCACGGTGGTCTATCCCAGATGAGAGACTAGAGAATGAAGAAATTATGCGGCAAAGTTCTCAGCAGCGAAATGCCATTGCCAGCGATGGTTTACGCATGGCAAGAAAGACCGCTAAGCTTATCCGGATTGGAATGCGGACCTAATATGACTATAGGGAACACTACGAGTGTGACAACGGTACGTAACGCTACTCCGCCTTTAGCTCTCGACAATGCGGCGATCGAGCGCTTCTTGGCTCACAGTCATCGACGCCGCTACCCCAACCGAACGGATGTGTTCCGCCCGGGTGACCCTGCTGGAACGCTTTACTACGTCATCAGTGGGTCGATCAGTATCATTGCGGAGGAAGACAATCATCGAGAGTTGGTCCTTGGCTATTTCGGAGCAGGCGAGTTTGTGGGTGAGATGGGTTTGTTCATTGAATCGGATGCTCGTGAAGTCATCTTGCGTACCCGGACTCAGTGTGAATTGGCTGAGGTGAGTTATGAGCGTTTGCACCAACTGTTGCAGGGAAGCCTAGTGAGTGATGCGCCGCGGATTTTGTATGCGATAGGCATGCAATTGTCCAAGCGTTTATTGCTTACTACTCGCAAGGCCAGTCGTCTGGCCTTCTTGGATGTGGGCGATCGGATCTTGCGCACCTTACATGATCTGGCTCGCGATCCGGAGGCAATGAGTCATCCTCAGGGGACTCAGTTGCGGGTATCACGCCAGGAACTGGCGCGTCTGGTTGGGTGCTCGCGTGAGATGGCTGGACGTGTGCTGAAGAAGTTGCAAGCGGATGGGCTGTTGCATGCGCGTGGCAAAACCGTCGTTCTGTACGGAACGCGCTGACTCAAATCCCATTGTGTGCACAGTGCTGGGCGACACTCAGCACCGTGCAGGCAACCTATAGATGGTTCCCATTGATCGATCGGCCAACTTATCTGTCAGTAGTTGTATATGACTTCATCGATAAAAATCAGTCGGAATATACATTGAACTTTGTAGCGGGGATCAAGAACCATGCTTTTGCAACGGCAGGTAATAACCCTATGGCCTTTTCCAGCATTACTGTCTGTATCTTTAATCTTATTTTGCCGATCCCACTTATTTTGACTTAATTGCTTCAGTTAATGTCTTGCAACACGTACATGTGATGCTCAGATCGAGCATCATCCAAACGTATGGCTATCTCAGTAGCACATATAAATTGTGCGCATCGGCATTTGAGGACTGACTCATCCTTCTGTGGGGTTATTATGCTGCGCCGTTTGAACGTAGCTATTCCCTTGCCTTACAGGGGGATGCTTTACGTGACATAGATCCTCCTAGTACAAATCACTTGGCCAGTCGCTGCAGAAATTGGAATCATGCTGTTTTTATATCCAATAAACTGCATTTTTGGATGGATACGATAGGGGCATGGTCGTTTGTGAATGCTACAGCGCTTATCGAAGTGACCCAAAGGGAGAGCGGGATCATCAGATACAGACACCTTGGGGTTATTCTGACGCTGACTTTTATGGCGAAAATCGGATCATGAATGCGATGTCGTATTAGATGATGGCAAGAAGGCAGATGATTCCCGATGGGGGAAGTGGCAATATATATTTTGAAATTCGACACGAAAATTAATTGATATTTGTCACATAATTGACGCAAAGAGCTGATATTAATAAGTCTCTTGAAGAAGGAACTGCATTCAGCCAATGACTGCAGCATTGTGAGGAAACAAGAAGCCGGTGGTTGGATATCTCGGCCCTCGCACACGGGGGGTGTGCATTTCAATGTTTAAGGAGTGGAGAAATGAGAGAGTTAACGTTTGAAGAAGCTGTAGAAGTGGATGGTCAGGGCTGGACTTCGGCCTTCTTGACCGGTGCCTCAGCTGGTGGGTATGCCGGTGGTCTTATTGGCAATGTACCAGGCGCTGTTGTAGGTACAGTGGTTGGTGGCATCACCGGTGTTATTCTGAATTTGTTCTAATTTATCAGCTTACTGCTATTAATATTAAGGAGTTAAGTAATCCAATGCGTGAACTTGAAATCCACGAAATCGAATCTGTCGACGGTGCCGACATGGAGTTTGTTGAAAATGTTGCTGTTGGCGTTACTGCGGGTGCGACCGTTGGCTATATACTCTTTGGCCCGCTGGGTGCGGCTGTAGGTACGGCAAGTGCTCTTATGGGCAGCGCCTGGGTTGCGCTATTCAGATCGTAATTGTGCAATTCCTCAAAGGAGTCCAGCATGAATCCTGGGCTCCTTTATATTTCTGGATGCAAAGTAAAATGTTCATCAAGTTTCACCGTTTGGATGGCAAGGTGTACATCTGCTGCTACATGGCAGACTTGGTAAATATAAGTTTTCGCGTGCATTCTGAACTTGGATTTCAATCGCTTTGTGTAGTGCAGGCCAAATTAAAGTGTGAGTGAGAAAGGAACCACCAACCTTGGTCAGACCTTTGGTTTGCATAGTATGTTGCGTGTGGATGTATTGAGTGATTTGTATTGAAATGGGTATTGAAGTTGATCTGGCGGCCAAGCTTAAGCCGCAATAATGCCTTGCATTTCAGCGTTGCTTTCCAAAGAAGTTAGGACTGTCGGTAGTGCTGTAGTGCTGCCGACCTTTTTCGTTCTTGAGTTTTAGTGAGTCGATATCGGCTCATTGCAATGCGGTCGTGTTGCTGGCGGTGTATTTTGGCTTGATTGCACTTGTGTTTTGTTACCGATCCATCCAGAGAGCTTTTGAATCAAGGATAAATAAAGAGCTTGTATCTCTTGTTCTTACAGATCTCCGCATCCCATCCAGATGTGTCAAATCTAAGTGGCTCATTACCTATCAAAGTGGGGCATATTCAGGTGCTGGTTAACATTTGATCACTACTTATTTTGATCAGATTTTGTTCTCATCGTATTGTCATTTGGCAATGATTTGGAAGAACTGCAGTAGCAATATGAACCTGTATTCATTGAGGTATTGGTTGCGCCACTTGTTGTTGAAGTTTTCAATAACACCGTTTTTCCTGAGGCCCTGTGATTCATCGACGCATGCATGTTGTATTGAGGCAATGAAAGATTCGGCGTGTGAAGCCTGAGTTTTTATCGGGATGACCTGCTCTGTGATGAACTGATTGTGTTTTATGTTCGTCTTCATACATGGAGAGATTGAAGTTTTCGCTGGTGTGCCTCAGTAAATGTAGCGCAATGCATGGTTGTTTTCTTTTGTGGAGTGAGGTTGTATCACTCTTTAGTAGGCAATAATCTCCAAGAACCTGATGACTAAACTGAGTGGAATGTTTTGGCTACAGCCCGCATGTGAGCCTTGTTCAGCTTACGCATTTATTTTCTTTAGCTTGAGCAACATCTCAATTGCTTTGCCGGTTGCAGCGAAGGCAAATGCACCAGTGACGTGAGTCGCTGCGCCCAAGCTGGCGTTGCAGTCTAATTTCAGTGCTGCGTTGGCCCTTAATGGCGGACGCACTCCGCATACACTACCGTCAGCTTGCGGATACTTCACATTCTCCAGCGAATATACTGCAGGCACACCAAAATATCGTTTCGGATTCCTAGGGAAATTGAACTCACTACGCAACTTCTTGCGGATCAAAGCGAGCATCGTGTCGTGTTCCGTTCGAGAAATGTCGCGTACCCGCACTAAAGTCGGTTCAGTACGTCCTCCGGCGGCGCCAATGGTGATCAACGGTCGTTTATGGTGCCGACACCAAGCGATGGCCTCAACTTTGATCCGAAAGCTGTCGGAAGCATCAATAATCAGATTGAAATCTTGCCCTAGCAGTGTTTCCATGTTGGCCACTGTCAAAAATACCTCCGTTGCTGACACGTTGATCATTGGATTAATTGCACGGCAACGTTCAGCCATCGCATGCGCTTTGTTTCGGCCGTACTGGCCTATCAGTGCCGGTAGCTGGCGATTGGTATTGGAGATACAGATATCGTCCGCATCAATCAAATTCATGTGGCCAACAGCCGAGCGTGCGAGTGCCTCGACGATCCACGAACCGACTCCACCCATGCCGATTACTGCTACACGACACTTCGACAGCCTTGCAACCGTGCCAAGGCCATATAGCCGATCAATACCGGAGAAGCGCTCACCCCAGTGTTTATCCATTGCATCATTTATTTCCCTGTCCTGTATATCTACCACTCGGTTCCCCCTCTAAAGGGTGTTATGAATCCTGATATTAAATTTTTGCAAACCAACCCGTTAAATGTTTTTAATACATGTCTATTGAGATATTTCCTCATTTCAACGTTTTTTTATGACTTGCTTATTTGATCCCAGCGGGCGACATAGTATCGTTCGATACCGCTTTCCATGTTGGCTTTAGGTTTTTTTGGAGCTGAGCAATCTGGCCAGTTCAGTTGTTGGCATGAAGCGTCTTTGGAACTGCACAGGTCCTTTATTGCGGCAGCAGCACTCCATCCCTAAGTGGGTGCCTGTCACGACTTAGTGCTGAATGGAGAACTTTTATTCCGAGGTTGCTTGTGTTCGATCAGTGTCTTGAACAACATAGGACTCACATGTTGTATCCCAACGCCGTTGCTACAAAGCTTCACATCTCGGCGAATGTGTACAGAGCAATCCCAATTGCAGCCAATGTGTGCCGTTCACTTCATCTCTTGTTCGTTTGAAGTGTCCTGTATTGATGGCTCTGGCATGTGTCACCGCCTACGGATCAAGCGTTGGGGATAAATGGCGTACCTGCTTACCGGAGTGCGCTTTTGGTGATTACATATATTTGAATGATTTGATAGTCCTGTGAAATCCGAGCACTGCTCATCATGTCTCAGGACAGACAGCGTCCCGCAGCATATCCTGCTCACCGGACTGATGGTTCGTTAGCATGTGCTGAGCCACCAATTCGGTGTTTCTGACCTTGGATGTGCATACAGTCTCGCCACTGAGATTGGCATGGTAGTTGTTAAGGTGTCTGGCTGGTCTCCGCTCCACCAAGAGCTACACCCTCTGCGGAGCAGTCTCAATCGATTCCGCTACTCTGGAGAACATCTGTGTGTTCGGATATTGGTTTTAGCGGCCAATCTATCGATTCACCGCATGAGCTTGCTGCTTAATCCTGCAAAGACTGCTTGCTATATCTTCCTGCTCCATATTTCTGGAGAGATGACTATCTATGCGAAAAAAAGGTATTGAGGGTGTGCTGTATGGGACTAAAGAATGTTGTACCCGATGTAATCATACCGATATCACGTTCTGTTTCGCGTGTGGTGCTGGGCCAGTTATACTCGTTACACTACTGCTGATACAGGTAATGCACGAATCGCACGCTGCTTGACTGAACCGACCCACCGTGACAAATACACGTGCTCGAGATGCTTGCGCCACTTCACCTAACCGTCACCATCCACATTTGTTCTGATTTACATTCCGTTCATCTTTCTGTGGGGAGGATCGTTGGGCGGTTAGGCCGTTTTATTTGATATGGAGAACTGACAATGAACATACGTGTCCTGACCTTTGCTCTGATTGCCACTGTTACGGTGACTGGCTGCAGCACCGCTGGCTTTGGCTACGGCACTGGGTATCGCGGCGGCTACAACCAACAGCGTTGCAATGATTGTGGTGTTGTCACCCGAATCAGTGTGGTGCAGTCGAACCGCACTGCTCCGACGGGTATCGGTGCCATGATCGGTGGCGTTGTCGGCGCAGTAGCTGGGCGCCAGATTTCCAAGAAGACTGGGGGAAGTAAGGGCAACCAAAATCTGTCCACATTGGGCGGGGCTGCTGCCGGCGCCTTAGCGGGCAACACGATCCAGAACAACGTCACCGGAGACAGCTATGATATCCAAGTGCGCATGGACGATGGCCGCGTGATCGTGATCAACCAAGCCGATCTGGGTGGTGTCACTGAGAAGTCTTACGTGCGTGTATTCAACGGTCGCGTGGTGTTGCGTTAATGCACAAAGACTGCTCAGGCTCCTTCTTTCGCATGATTTATGGTGATGCTTGCAGATTGGGATCCCGGTGTTAAAACAATTCAAGGAAAGCCCTCTGCAGAGGGCTTTCTTTTTGGTGGAGTGAACGTACTTAAGGGAGCAGTTTTTAGGCCATGTATATAAATAGTGGATCATGGATGCCAGCATGTAGGCTGTTTGCATTTGGTTACGGCTTTGATTTTCTGGTAATTGGTGATCTAGATCATTTTAGATTAGTTCATTGTGCTATCTGATTTTCTTGAAAAAAGTGCTCATAAAAAATAATTAATTTCCATGAGTGTTATCGTTCACCAAATAAAGTCTGAAATAGATGGTTGATACATTTGGATATGGAATGTTTTAATGGGTTTTAGCTGTTGATGGCCTTGGTTATACCCATCGGGTATACGCATTACTGGACTGGGAAGTTTGTGTTCGAACAGATCTGAATATGCCAAAGCTGGCAGAGAAGCAGTCCCGAACGACGCACTGCTCAGTGGATAACATAGCACCGGAATCCCGAAGCCCGCAGAGTCTCTGGCTGGACAAGGAGGCCCGCATGGTTTACCGGGCGGTGGCAGCAAGCGTGCCCGGTCACCACTGCATAGCGATGGCAATCCAGTGTTGTCTTTACGCTACAGTGTTTATTTCGCCTGCCACGACATCGGAGCATTGGGTTGGCAGACAGTCTGTCGAGATTGCCAAGCGAGGATTGGCCGGCACCCGATTTCAACACGATCATGTGGTGACAAAAGCACTTGCAGCTTGCTATACCCTAGGTCGCAGGGCTGAAGGTCATTTCTTAGAGGATGTTGATGCAATGATTTGTTACTCTCACCGAAAATGTAACTAAAGTCCTAGGTATCACTGGATTACCCCACAGTTCAGGATTTGCGGAGTACAGAAGACATTTCAAATGACTTCCAGCTAAAACATTTAAAAGGATTAAACGTTGATGGAAGCTGATTGCAATGAAATCGAAGATGGACCCAATCATGGATCTACTACATCAGGTTGGACGATCCACGATGCTTTACCAAGCACAGCAATTTCAACGTGCTTAAAAAATCTGCCAATTAATAATCAGCGTATTACTGAGTAGCTATGAATCCACGTTTATTTAATTTTTGTGTGTCAATGTAATAGAGTTTACTGAGTAAATTTTCTGAGGCGTACAGTGCGTTTGTTTGAATATGAATATAAAACAGTTTTTTGAAATCTTGGTAGTGCTTCTTAAGTTAAGTTGTTTAAACTAGTAATCTCCTTTAATGATTGCGCTTTTTTTCTGAGGAACGCGAGTCGTTATCGGACTGTTGGAAATGCTGTCCAGTCATGGCGTGCATTTATTTTTTCGGGTACTGATTATTGCTTTACGGTGCCTGAGCAATTCGTATTTACTATCAGAGTAGCCGGGCAGATATTCTATTCATTAACACATTTCTTTTTTTAGTTCTTTTCTATCCTTCATAGCCATCTTGGGAATCTCTGTTGCGTTGCTTGTCATGGATGGTAAGTGTGATTGCTGCCGAGCTGAAATAGTATCCAGTGATAGCAGGGTGGCCATTGTTAGTAGCACTGAGAATGCTTGATTGTTGCAGTGCGCTGTAGTGCGTCAGTCGGATGGAGTGATTACTGATAAACAGCGGTTTGTTGTCTGAATTTAGTAACAGGAAAGGTCGCCCCACGCGTGCGCTGTCTTCAATGATCAGGGGCTCTTTAGCTATCTCGTTGCATGGCAGCTATCCCCGAGCACTAACAATCCATGACGTTTGTGCTTGCTCGTTCCCGTACAATTCCGTTGCCCAAATACCCGTCCAGCTCTGCTGAATGCAGTCAGTAGATCTCATTCTTGCTGAGCAGAGATGGCTATTTTTTGTTCGTGCAGTCCCAGCATTGCGTCTTAGTGGATCTATTGAGCGATCACTATTAATTTATATTTCTTCAGCTTCGCTCCGAAGGATGCGCTCCATCCTTACAGCTTAGGAGTATCGGAGGCTATGGGACACAGATGCACAGGGGTTAGATAAAAACAAAAAGGCATCGCTCGGGAGTCTGTAGAGCGATGCCTGATGAGGAGATACTTGGGGGAGATCAGTTTGCTTTATGGATTGCGCGTTTGCTGACCGCCATGGCCGCGTCGTGAATTGCTTCCGATAAGGTTGGATGGGCGTGGCAGATGCGGGCTAGATCGTCAGCCGAGCCGCTGAATTCCATAGTCAACACCCCTTCGTGTACTAATTCGGAGACGTTAACACCGATCAGATGTAAACCCAGCACGCGGTCGGTTTCAGCATGTGCCAGGACTTTCACAAAACCGGACGGTTCTCCCATTGCGACGGCTCGTCCGACCGCTGCGAACGGGAACGAGCCAGTTTTGTACGGAATGTTGTCTGCTTTGAGTTGCTGTTCAGTTTTACCGACCCAGGCAATTTCTGGTTCGGTATAGATCACCCATGGGATGGTCTCAAAGTTTACATGGCCTGGCAGGCCGGCGATCAATTCGGCGACTGCGATACCCTCATCGAAGCTCTTGTGAGCCAACATCGGGCCGCGTACGCAGTCGCCAATGGCCCAGATACCGTCAATACCGGTGTGACAGTGTTCGTCCACCACGATCTGGCCACGCTCGTTGAGCTGTATACCCGTGCCATCTGCAAGCAAGCCTTTGGTGGCGGCCTTGCGGCCTACAGCCACTAACAGTTTGTCTACAGTGAGTGTCTGCTCGCCGGAGGTATCGGTGTAGGTAACGATGACTTCCTTTTTGTTGTTTTTACTTGTGACTTCGGTTCGGGAGACCTTGGCGCCGAGCTTGATGTCCAACCCCTGTTGCTTGAATTCTTTGGCGGCGGTTTTGGCAACCTCGGCGTCAGCGGCGGCTAGAAAATTTGGCAGTGCTTCAAGAATGGTGACTTCTGCACCGAGGCGCTTCCATACGCTACCTAATTCCAGGCCGATCACACCGGCACCGATCACTGCCAAGCGCCTTGGGACTTTGGTGAAGTCCAGTGCACCGCTATTGTCCACAATCGTTTCACCGTCGAACTTTGCAAATGGCAGCTCAATTGAATCTGAGCCGGCTGCCAGGATCACGTTGGCGCCTTTCAGTTCGACTTCATGACCCTCATGTTGTTTCACTTTGACCAAGTTGCCAGGTTGCAATTGGGCAAATCCATAGTAGGGAGTGATCTTATTTGCTTTGAATAGCATTGCGATACCGCCCGTGAACTGTTTCACGATTTTGTCTTTGCGAGCAATCATCGTTGCGACATCGATTTTGGCATCTTTGAAACTGATGCCATGTTCGTTGAACAGATGTCCCATGTTCCAGTATTGGCGGGAGGAGTCGAGCAGTGCTTTGGACGGGATACATCCCACACGCAGACAGGTGCCGCCTAGGGCGGGTTTACCGTCCTTGCCGAGTGCTGCATCGACGCAAGCGACCTTCATACCCAGTTGGGCTGCGCGGATTGCAGCATGATAGCCAGCCGGACCGGCTCCGATAACGATGACGTCGTAGTGTTCACTCATTGGTTTTTTCCTGTTCTTGTGTGATCGCAACGTCAATGAGTAGACAGCTTTGACCGCTCTCTATGTTGTCTGCGTACTCTTTGCATTTTTTTCTACTCATTCGCGGATAAATGCCACATTGATCCTCTGCATCCTGGCGATAAAGAGATTTCTTTCTATCAGTCTCATTAGGATGGAGCCGCTTGAAATATATGTCTTCTAGCTGATGGTAGCCGGCACATTGACGCAGTGAGTACATCAGATTCTTTCACAGACATTCGTTTTCGGTCTTGAGTCGATCAAGGTCGTCTCTCAATTTTTCCTTTGCTTCGCTTTCACGTGAGACTTTGATTTGACCAAAGGTATTGATGAGTGCGGCGACGACGGTTGCTATTGCGATGACTGTAGTACTAATGAGTGCGATCGATGTTCCATCCATGTTTTAGTGCCTTCCTTATAAGTCGAATAGCATCCGTCCGGGTGTTTCCAACTGATTTTTGATGTCTACTAAGAACTGAACCGAATCCTTGCCATCAATGATGCGGTGGTCATATGACAGCGCCACATACATCATCGGTGCAATCACAATTTGGCCGTTTTCAGCGATTGGGCGCTCCTTGATCGCATGCATCCCCAAAATCGCGCTTTGTGGCGGGTTAACGATGGGGGTCGAGAGCAGCGAGCCGAAGGTGCCACCGTTGGTCACAGTGAAGGTGCCACCCTGCAATTCTTCTAGGCTTAGTTTGCCGTCGCGGGCTTTCTTGGCGTAATCAGCGATGCGATGCTCAATGTCGGCGAAAGACATCCGTTCGACGTTGCGCAGTACCGGCGTGACTAAGCCCTTGTCAGTGGATACCGCGATCGAAATATCGCTGTAGCCGTGGTAGATGATGTCTGTACCATCGATCGAGGCGTTGACCAACGGGAAGCGTTGCAGTGCATTGGCGGCCGCTTTCACGAAGAAGCTCATGAAGCCCAATTTGATACCGTGAGCTTTCTGGAATTCATCTTGCAACTCTTTGCGGGTGGCGGAGACCTTGGCTAGGTTGATTTCGTTGAATGTCGTCAACATTGCAGTGGAGTGCTTCGACTGCATGAGGCGTTCGGCGATGCGTTGCCGGATACGGGTCATTGGGACGCGCTCTTCTACACGTGTACCACTCGTGCGGGCGACTCCACTTTGCTTAGCAAAATTGATGATGTCTTCTTTGGTGACTGCACCACGGCGTCCACTCCCTTCGATCTGTGTTGGATCGATCCCTTCGGTCATTGCTGAGAAACGAGCGCCTGGAGGGAGACTGGTAACGCTGGATTGAGCCGCCGGAGCGGATGGGGTCACCGGTTTCTGATCGAGCATCGCAGGTGGTGCGGCAACGGTGTGACCTTCTTCAATGATGGCCAGAATCTGATTGCTGGTGACAGTGCTGCCGGTGTCGAACTTGATTTCCTTCAGCACGCCGTCGACGGGTGAAGGGACTTCCAGTACAACTTTGTCGGTTTCCAGATCGACTATATTCTCATCGCGTTTGACCATCTCACCGGCTTTCTTGTGCCAGCTGGCAATGGTGGCGTCTGAAACGGATTCAGGTAATACCGGGACTTTAACTTCGATGGTCATTCGGGATGTGTCCTAAGGATTCTTGTTCTCGGAAGAATGGTTATTCAGTGACGTGATCGTTTAATGGATTCAACAGTGCATCGGCCACCAGGTTTTGTTGTTCGAGCATATGTTCGGCCATGTGCCCGGCGGCTGGAGATGGGGAACGAGGACGACCGGCATAGTGCAGCGCCTGGCCATCAGCCAGTACGGCTTGCAGGTGATGCTTGATCTGATACCACGCGCCCTGGTTTTGCGGTTCTTCCTGGCACCACACTACGTCGGTAGCCTTGTTGAAGCGTTTCAGTTCGTTGGCCAGCAACACACGCGGGAACGGATACAACTGCTCGATACGTACGATCGCTACGTCGTTTTGGCTTCGTTTTTGCTGGTTTTCTAATAGGTCGTAATAGACCTTGCCGGCACATACGACGATGCGCTTGACGTGCTTGGGGTCAGCCGCATGGTCTGGGATCATGTGTTGGAACTCACCGTGAGCCAGCTCGTCCAAAGTGGATACCGCGAGCTTGTGGCGTAGCAGTGATTTAGGTGTCATGACAACCAACGGTTTCCGCGTGGACATGCGCATTTGCCGACGGATCATGTGAAATGCCTGTGCTGGAGTGGTGGGTACGCAGACCAGCATATTTTCCAGTGCACACAATTGTAGGAAACGTTCTAAACGTGCGGAACTGTGCTCCGGACCTTGGCCTTCATAACCGTGTGGTAAGAATAGCGACAGGCCGCTGATGCGCCCCCATTTGGCCTCACCGGCAGCAATGAATTGGTCAATGACGACTTGGGCACCGTTGGCGAAATCGCCGAACTGGGCTTCCCAGATACACAGCGCGTTGGGATCGGTGGTCGAGTAACCATACTCGAACCCCATGACGGCTTCTTCGCTGAGCAACGAGTCGATCACCGTGGCGTCGTCGGGGTTGTCGACTAATTGGCGCAGTGGCAGATAATAGCTGTCGGTTTTTTGATCGTGCAGGATTGCATGGCGGTGGAAGAAGGTGCCGCGCCCAGCGTCTTGGCCGACCAAGCGTAGCTTGTGGCCTTCAACCAGCAACGTGGCATAGGCCAAGTTTTCGGCGAAGCCCCAGTCGCACGGCTGCTCACCAACAGCCATTTTCATGCGGTCTTCATAGATCTTGGCGACCCGCGGGTGCAATTCCACATCGGTTGGGATGGTATTGATGAGCGCGGCTAACTGGTTCAGCGTCTGACGCTTGACATTTGTCTTGACGGTGTCGTCCAGCTTGCCGGACAAGTACTTGGACCAGTCGATCACGAATTCATCAGTGTGTTTGCTGGCAAGTTCAGTGGTGAATTCCCCTGAGTCCAGTTTGGCGCGGTAGTTGTCTACCATTGCCTTGGCCTCGTCTGCTGAAATGACTCCTTCGCTCTCCAGTTTGGTTGCGTAAAGCTCGCGGGTGGTTTGGTGCTTCCGGATGGCCTGGTACATCACTGGTTGCGTTGCGGCCGGCTCGTCTGCTTCATTGTGTCCCCAACGGCGGTAGCAAACTAGGTCAATGACGACGTCTTTCTTGAATTGCTGGCGGAACTCATAGGCTAATTGCGCGACGAAAACGACGGCGTCTGGATCGTCACCGTTGACGTGGAATACCGGCGCACCAATCATTTTGGCGACATCGGTGCAGTACAGGGTGGAGCGGGCATCATCGCGCGCACTGGTCGTGAAGCCGATTTGATTATTGATCACCACATGCAGAGTGCCGCCGACGGCGAAGCCACGTGCCTGCGACATCTGGAATAGTTCCATGACCACACCTTGGCCGGCGAATGCAGCGTCGCCATGGATCAAGATCGGTAGCACACTTTTGCGTTCGGTGTCGCCGAAGCGCTCCTGGCGCGAACGTACCGAACCGGCGACGACCGGATCAACGATTTCAAGGTGCGATGGATTGAAGGCGAGCGCCAAATGTATCTGCTTGCCATCGCCGACGGCGATGTCGGCCGAGAAGCCCATGTGGTATTTCACGTCCCCGGTGTGAGCGCGGTTGTCATGGACGTGCTCGAACTTGCCCTCAAATTCGTCGAACAGTTTGCGTGGATTCTTGCCTAAAGTATTGACCAGCACGTTCAACCGGCCGCGGTGGGCCATACCGATCACGATGTCTTTGACATCATTATGCCCAGCTTGACGTACGACCGCGTCCAGCAGCGGAATCAATGCATCGCCGCCTTCGAGTGAGAAGCGTTTCTGGCCGACATACTTAGTGTGCAGATAACGTTCCAGGCCCTCTGCGGCAGTCAGACGTTCTAGGGTACGTTTGCGGCTGGCTGCGTTACCAGCAATCTTGCCACCGAGATTTTCCAGGCGCCGATAGATCCACTGGCGCTGCTCGAATTCAGGGATATGCATGAATTCTGTGCCGATGGTGTCGGTGTAGGTTGCTTTTAAGTGTGCGAGCAGATCCCGCAGCTTCATCCGTGGTTGGCCACCGATGCCGCCAGTGCTGAATTCACTGTTGAGATCGGCTTGTGACAGATCATGAAATGGTAGATCCAGATCAGGCGGGTTGATTGGCAGAGTCAGAGCCAGTGGATCGATTCGAGCACCCAGATGGCCACGTGAGCGATAAGCGGTGATGAGACGACCGATGTTACGTTCACGCTCGTCATCCGGGCCCTGGCTGGTCCCGGTTTTGACAGCTTGCTTGGCTGTGTCGGCGATGTGAGCGATGACCGCTGAGTGTGGGATGTCACCAGCATCGCGCCCTTTGAAGCCGTCAAAGTAAGTTTTCCACTTGGGATCGACGCTATTGGGCGAGACGAGGTATTGCTCGTAAAGATCTTCAATGTAGGCGGCATTGCCGCCGGCGAGAGGGGAAGATTGGGTAAACTGCTTGATTAGATTGTCCACGATGGTCAGTCGGGTCGATGGGGTTGGCTACGTCCGCGATGCACGGATATGTCTGGGCGATGCCCTTGAGTCATTGTCGAAATTATAACCCTATGAATCCTTAAGGAGGTGTACTTACACGTTCCGCCAAGGCATTTTGTTCCTGACTTAATTTCTCAGGACACGTTCAACGTGTACGTACTCGGGTTTGTTGGGATATTTAGGTGTGATGAGCGGCAGTGCGTGACATTTTCGATACGATTGTGCCGTCTCTAGCGATGTTTTGGACAAAGTCCCTGTGTAGCAGTACGACGCTGCATGTGTGGCTGACTCATTGCTCAACAACAAATGGTTGTGGCGGCCTTTGGCACCGTATGCGTGCGGATTCCAACGCTGTTGCTGACACTATTTAAATGCGTTTCAGGTGCACATAGGCTTTGCTTCCCTGTCGTTAATGCTGTGTGTCAGCCGCTTATAGAGCAGCGCGCATCTAAAGGGTATTCAGCTGCGCAATGCTTTTTACTTGGTATCGGCTGTTTATTTTGACGTGCTAGAACTGGTGTTCGAGCAATCGAAATCGGATCTCTTCATCATGAAGTCAGGATACTGCCCTGGATACGTTTCAGTGGGTTGTCGAGGTTGTTGACTTACCTGTTTCTTGGCGGTTGCTTGTGTTTTCCGGAGCACAGTGGGACGTTCCAGCCTACAGATGCTTTTGGGGTCGGTCACTTACTGGCCCCATGTTGCTTGGGATCGTCGGAGGCTTAAGTGTTTTTCTGATGCAGCAGGTTGGTGCGTTGGACTGCATCTTTATGTTGCCGCTGAGACTGTGCATCGTATGTATCTTGCATATGCAATAGCGAGATCTCAGGGCATTGGCGGACGGATCATTGAGCTTGCAGTGTGAAGTCTACTGATGTGGGGCACCTTTCACGCCGTATTCTTTAAGCTTTCACAGTGGAGCAATATAGAGACGCAGGTAACATGACTTTAGGCCTAGCCAGGATCAAATCCGAATATATCCATCGAAAGAGCATCATGATTCGATCAATGGATACCAAGTTTGGACTGAGTTCGAGTACACAGCCATCTTCAATGTGACAGTGTCGTTACGTCGCCAGTGCCCTAATGACTTGGAAAAATCGAGAGTTTCAATGCGCCGCTATACCTTGGATGGTTTGAATTTGATCTGATTTTTTGAGAGCAACGGTTACCCCATTGGAGGGGTTTGCGATGATCTGCGCAGCATTGTTCCCCTGATGCAGAAGCAGTTGATGAAATGCGATATACAAACCAACGGATGGTGGAATGTATCAGGGAACGAAGATGCCAGCCTGTTTTAATAGCCAAGTATCAGATAAAGAGAGCCTGATGACGCATATAGCACATGATCCATTGCAGTGACGTTTGACCTGTGGTTAGAGCGCGATGCCCGGATATCGTGGACTGATTCTTAAGGTGAGGATCAGCCTTGCCGGCTTGCGCAAACCATATTGCGCTAATGCTACATGAGGTGTCTTGTGTGTGGATACATGACTCTAAATGTAGCGGGGTATGACCGTGCAACCATGCCAGTGGTTGCATCATGGCAATGGTCATCGCTGTGGTTCAGAGACAGGCTCAGCACAATGGGTGGCATGGGGATACAAACGATGGTTAGGGGCAGAGCGTTGAGGAGGATGCCTCCTGGTTGTTTGCGTCTTTGTCCGGGGTGTTGTCATCCATGTGGTAGTGACCCTGGGCCACTAGGTTGAGTAATGCTGTGCGGCCACGATCGGAGAGTTGTGTGTAGGTGTGGATGTCGACCCGTTCGGCTGCGGCTAAGCGTTGTGCATCCTGACATGTGAGTGTGAATTCCAGACCGCTGCAGAATAACTTGGCACCACGTGTGGCATGGCACCAGGCTGTACGCGACCACGGGTGGCGTATCAGATCGCCACCGGCGGCGAGGGCATGTTCTAACGTCTCGCGGTGTGGTGTCGTGGTGTAAGGTGCGATGGTGTTGGAGGTGCGGTAAGTGGTGATGAAACGACCGAACCAGCTGCCGAGCCGGTCCGGGTCGTCGTGCATCCTCAAGGCGTTCAGGGCCGTGATCGCACGATGCATAGCCGCTGCGTCGATTTCGTACGGGTCATTGGGTCGCTTGAGGTCTGCGTCGTGGTAACGCACCGTTTCGTCGGCATCGCTGATCAACGTGTCCAGCCAGTCGCTGACCAGCTCGGCCGAGGATGGCGCACGCATGCCTACCGAGTACGTCAAACATGGATCCTCAGCGATCCCGTGGTGTGGCACTAGTGGCGGCAGGTAGAGCATGTCACCTGGTGCCAGCACCCATTCGTGGGTTGGGTCAAAGTGGCGCAGTAGCTTGATATCTACATCGTTGCGAAAATCCAGCGGCGGTGCCTTGTGGCCCATGGTCACGCTGGCGTCGATTTGCCAGCGGCGGTGTCCCTGGCCCTGTAGCAGGAAGACGTCGTAGTGGTCGACATGGGCACCGACCGAGCCGTTGGTGGTGGCGAAACTGATCATGATGTCATCAATGCGCCAGCGTGGCAGAAAGCGGAAATGTTCCAGGAGCGCGTGCACATCCGGGTCCCACTTATCGACATCCTGGACCAGCAGGGTCCAGTCATGGTCGGGTAGCCCGGGAAATTCCTCTTCCTGGAAAGGTCCGTTACGCACCTCCCAGGCGCCGGTGTTGCGGTCGTGGCGGATCAGACGGGACAGGACATCTTCCTCACAGGCGAGGCCGGCGAGATCCTCGGGGGTCACTGGGTTGTGGAAGTCAGGAAACGCGTTGCGGATCAGGAGCGGGCGTTTGTGCCAATAGTTGTGCAGGAAATCCTCGGGCAGTATCCCTAACGGGTATTGATCGGTAGCTTGAATTTCAAAGGGAAATAAAGGTGCGGAACGTTTCATCTGTGTTGGATTTGAAATGGGACGGCGGAATGATGTGCCCCGTGAAGATGTCTATGTTGTTGTACAGAGATGCTCGTTCTGCTGTTGAGCATCTCCATCGTAGGAAGAGTGCACTCATCGTTGCGGTCGATGATCTGTTGTGGCTGTGACTGTGACTTGGAGCGGTGCAGTCGACCAGGTGCTTGGGGTGTGTCCGCCAATTTTTTGGGCAACCTGCTTAAAAATCAGAGTGTGTTGTGCATGTTGTGCGGTGTGTTCGGCGCATTGCAGCTTTCTAATCATTGATGGATGGGGCACATATGTGATGTGCGGCGAGAATACTCTGAAAAAATCCGTTTCACTTCATTGATCAATATGGGGCTCACTGTCTTTCAGGTGACGTCTCCAGAACATCCTCGATTGTGGTTGAGAAGGATTGACTCTATGTGACGACGTGGTTCCAGATGATGTTGCATACCAGATTTTCTCTGGTACAGACCAAGCTGACTTTGCAATGTGTCGGCGAAGGACGCATCAATGGGGCGGAAGCAGGGTTCACGTTCCTGGAGATGACTTAGATGTTAAGTGCCAGCTGCTTAGCCAGGCCGATATAAGCTTTAGGAGTTAAATCATGCAGGCGCTGCTTGGCTGCGGTGGGCAGATCCAGTGTTTCGATGAAAGCGCGCATCGAGTTGGCGGTGATGCCCTGACCACGAGTCAGGGCTTTAAGTTGCTCGTAAGGGTTGGATAGGCTGTGACGGCGCATCGTTGTCTGTACTGCTTCGGCCAGTACTTCCCATGCGGCGTCGAGGTCGGCGTCGATGCGTTCTGGATTCGCACTGAGCTTGTGCAGCCCTTTGTTTAAAGAATCTAAAGCAACCTGGGTATGGCCGAACGCGGTGCCGAGCGCGCGTAGTACGGTGGAGTCGGTGAGGTCACGCTGCCAGCGGCTGATCGGTAACTTGGCCGAGAAATGCTCGAATAGTGCGTTGGCCAGGCCAAAATTACCTTCGGCGTTTTCGAAGTCGATGGGGTTGACCTTGTGTGGCATGGTTGAGGAGCCGACTTCGCCTTCCTTCAGTTTTTGTTTGAAGTAACCCAATGAGATATAACCCCAGAGATCGCGTGCCAGGTCGATCAGAATGGTGTTAGCCCGGCGAGTAGCGTCGCTGATCTCGGCGATGGTGTCGTGCGGTTCGATCTGTGTGGTGTACGGGTTGAACACCAAGCCCAGATTCTCGACGAAACGCTGTGCGAATGCAGGCCAATGGATCTCCGGATAGCTAATCATGTGTGCGTTGTAGTTGCCGACGGCACCGTTGATCTTGCCGCTCAACGCAACCGCGGCGATCTGCTGGCGCTGGCGTTCCAAGCGGGCCACCACGTTGGCGATTTCCTTACCCAGTGTGGTGGGCGAGGCGGTTTGCCCGTGGGTACGTGAGAGCATCGGTTGTGCGGCCTGAGTGTGGGCCAACCTGCGCAGGTGTGCAGTGATACCGTCCAGCGTTGGGAGCAATACCTCATCTCTGGCCTGTTGCAGCATCAAGCTATAGGACAGGTTGTTGATGTCCTCACTGGTGCAGGCGAAATGTACGAATTCCAGTCCAGGGCGGAGCTCAGCATCGTCCTTAAGCTGCTCTTTGATGAAATATTCGACTGCTTTCACGTCGTGATTGGTGGTGTGCTCAATCTCTTTCACGCGTGCGGCGTGCTCAATCGTCAAACCGTCGGCTAACGCATGCAGACGTGTCTGTGCGGGAACGGAGAACGGTGCCAGCTCGACAATGTTTGGTTCTGCGGCCAGCGCCAGAAGCCATGCGATCTCGACCTTCACCCTGGCTTTGATCAAGCCGTATTCGGAGAAAATGGGCCGCAATACATCGACTTTAGACATATAGCGGCCATCAAGTGGCGACAAAGCAAGTAGGGATAAATGTGACATGGCAGTGGCTGAGGGAAGCGGGAGCACCTCTATTCTACGCTGCACCTGTCTTGGCGTTCTTGGTTGGAATATGCTCTATTTCTAGTTCTGTGATGCTGCTTAGGGGCCGCTGTGGCAGTGGCTACACACCATGCCAATCAGGGTGTTGTGAAAGTGCTCCAGCACGGTGAGGTTCACGGGATGGATGCTCCGCGCTATCAAGAATCCTTGAATGCACCAGTCCAGGGAGAGCACCCGGACTCCGGGACGAAGCGGCGTGTGGTGCACATGTTGGTTGCTGTGCGCGGTTTTGCCGATAGCGCTTGATGGGGCGCTGAAGGACGTGAGGATGCCGGGTTGGCTGCCTATGGGAGTAGAGACGTTGTCTAAAGGTATGAAGGGAGTATCTTGCGGGTGTGCCGTTAATTCTGGAGTGCAGTTTTTTGCCGCTTTTCGGTTCCGTATCAGGCGGAACACTGATCCCTGGAGATGCAGATGAGCAAAAGCAAGCGTTACAGAATCGAACACGACAGTATGGGTGATCTACAGGTGCCTACGGATGCGTTGTGGGGTGCGCAGACGCAGCGTGCGATCGAGAATTTTCCGATTTCCGGGCGGCCAATGCCCCGCGGTTTTATTCGCGCGCTGGGTTTGATCAAGGCGGCTGCGGCAAAGGTCAACGCTGAGCTGGGGTTGTTACCTAAGTCAGTGGCGCATGCGATCGAGCTGGCTGCATTGGATGTGGCCGAGGGCCGTTATGACGCGCATTTTCCAGTCGATGTTTACCAGACTGGCTCGGGAACCTCGTCGAACATGAATGCTAATGAGGTGATTGCCATGCTGGCCACACGTGCCATCAAGGAGCGCATACACCCTAACGATCATGTCAACCTTGGCCAAAGTTCCAACGATGTGGTTCCAACAGCGATTCGGATTTCGGCGACGATAGCGGTGCGGGAACGGTTATTGCCGGCGCTCAAGCATTTACGCAAAACGATTAACAAGCGTGCGCGTGGTTTGGAGAACGTGGTGAAGACCGGGCGTACCCACCTGATGGATGCGATGCCGCTGACGTTCGCTCAGGAGTTCAGTGCGTGGTCGGCACAGATTGTTTCGGCGGAGGCGCGTTTGGGTGACACGCTGAAACGGTTGCGTCGGCTGCCATTGGGAGGGACCGCAATCGGTACCGGCATCAATACCGATCCACACTTTGGTGGCAAGGCGGTGAAGGTGCTGTCAGCGTTGACGGACATTCGCTTTGAGCGCGCAACCAATAAGTTTGAGGGATTGGCAACGCAGGACGATTCGGTTGAATTATCTGGTCAGTTCAACGCGTTAGCCGTGGCATTAATAAAGATTGCTAACGATCTGCGCTGGATGAACGCTGGGCCGCTTGCCGGTCTGGGAGAGATCGAACTGCCGGCATTGCAACCGGGAAGTTCGATCATGCCAGGTAAGGTGAATCCGGTGATTCCAGAGGCCGTGGTGATGGTGGCCTCGCAAGTGATTGGCCATCATACCGCCGTGACCGTGGCTGGGCAGAGTGGCAACTTTCAGTTGAATGTGACTTTGCCGCTGATCGCTTACAACCTTTTGGAGTCGGCGACGTTGCTTGGCAACGTGGTGATGCTGTTGGCTGATAGAGCCATCGCTGGTCTGAAGGTGCGTCAGGATCGAGTGCAGGAGGTGCTGGAGCGCAATCCGATTTTGGTGACGGCGCTGAATCCAATCATTGGCTATGAGAAGGCGGCGGTGATCGCCAAGCGTGCTTACAAGGAAAATCGACCGGTGCTGGATGTGGCATGCGAGGAGAGCGGTCTGAATCCAGCGGAGTTGGCGCGCTTACTTGATCCGGCCGCTTTGACTCAGGGTGGGGTTCATGTCATCGGTGGAGGCGGCTGATAGACAGGTGATTCCGATGGATCAGGGGCTGTGTCATTGCGAGGATGTCTCGCTGTGGCTGCTGGGTGATTGCTGCCACTGTGCTTTTAACCTGGACGCATCCAATCTCATGTGTGGTGAATGGCGGTGTGTCCAGCAGATGTGATGGAGCATGGTTCGACGTGCAACGATGAAGGGCTACCTCTTACGATTGTTGTGATGATGCTCAGCGTTGCGATGCCTTCAGGGTACTGAAACTTTCCTGGTAGGGTTGCAGCGATGGAATATCGTGTAGCAGCTCGGTCTTCAGTGCGTCGATTTCTGGTGTGGTACTTAGTGTCAGTGCGTTCCGCATGGTTTCTGGCCTATTGTTTGGTGGCGTTATTTCCATCGCTTGCTGACGCAGCATTTGCAGGTGTCCAAACAGCTTCTGCAATTTGAGCCGTGTGGCGGGTGATTGTGGTAAGTCAATATCATCGATCTTCAGGGTGCCGTCTGGCAGGATGAGCGCGTTGGCGGCGGGTGCGCGGCGTAGCATGACGGCCTGGCTGGTGACTTCCACGCGTGGTTTGGAGCGTTCCGCGCGTGAGGTGGCTGGCTGGCCGCAGGCGGATAGTGCAAGCATTGCCAGTATCAGGAGCATTATCTTGTTCATGTGTACCTTGGCAGATAAGCGCACGCCATTGTAGACCGTCGTGTGAGTGGTTTTGGCGGCTTTAGTATTTGATACTGGCTTGGCTCAGTGTCACATACGTCTGATTTGCTGCTGAGTATCTGTTCGATTGTTTTTACTCTTTCCGCAAGGGGAGGATGAGCGAGCCGATAGACAGAACAGAGCACATGCTGGATGGTGCGCTGTAAGTCGGTGTTGGTCTCTGCATATGGTCCGGTGCAGGACGATGTACAGGCAGCGCTGGGTTCTACCTGATTTGGATTGAGACTGGGATCTGTGGCGTGAATGCACTGCTGGGTAGGAAGAATATCTTGTGGATGGGGAATGTACTTAAACAACGGCATGAAGCTTACGGCGAGGTCATGTTGTAAGAGCATCTCCAAACAGAATGTTCTCCTCTGGAGACAGTCTCAAATGCGATACCGGTATGGGTGGAAACGCTTAAGGGAATGATGGCATTCCTTTCCCCTCCAAAACCGCTTGCACCATGTCGCCTGAGGTTTTCAGGGATATAAACTTTTCTACTTGATCACTCCTGCGTCGGTCATTTGCACGTATTGACTTAGCAGTTCTCTGCAAGGTGCTTGCTGGTGTAGTGTCTGGCAGGATCATGCGAGCGGCGCGCTGCGTATCGGGATTAACTTCACCAAGTGCCCGCCGTATGTTTATTGTCAGGTTGTATTGCAGCCATCGCATCAACTTTTAAAGTAGTGCTTAACAGCCTCTGTTCCTGATGGTCGATAGTTACACCGGACCGTGGTCGGTGATGTTGTCTATCCTGAAACAGCCAAGGTCAGCCGGTGGTTGCATGCTGATCGCGTTGCAGTCTGCCCTGCAAGCCATCCACCGTTACATGCTCGAACGCCGGAATGATGTGCTGTGCCTGTTTGGGTGACTCGATGGGGTTTTACAGTTATAAGCAACGGCATTAATGCATCAAGGATTGAGAAGAGAATAGACATCCGATCATGCCGAGCGCTGCCTTGTCTTTTTCCAGGTCGATCCTCTTACATGTGGCCGAGGTACAGCCGCCGCTCGGGGTGAGGCCGCTTATGCGATCCGAATGCAACTAAGACAGAAGTTCAGAGCTCGTTGTTGCGGTGGCGTAGATAGATAGCGGCGATGATGAGGGCTATACCTACGGATGCGCCGATCCATAGGTCGGAGCTGTTGTAAATGTGAACGTTGTGGCCTGGTTGCAGTTGCAGTAGCAAGTTAACGAAGTTATCTGGGTCCTGCTTGGGATAAGCGTTGTATTCACTCACTTTCTGTGGCCACCAGCTGAGGGGAACGATGCTGAGTAGCCCACGGTAGACGAGCATGTACCAAATATTAAACAAAGGCAGGCGGACACCCGGCATTGCTTCCAGGATGGTGATCATTATGCAGCTCAGTATCGGTAGCAGGAATGCCCACAAGAACGGTTTTGTTCTGGCCCATGCTGAGCAGAACATCAGCCAACCTATTGTCGGCAGCGACCACAGCAGCTGTATCGGGATGATGTTCAGCAGCGACGACAAAATCTGAAATGGATGCGAGTGAGTGATCATCGCCCATGGATACGTTTCCCCTACGGCCAGCAGGCCGCCGGTCGCCACCAGGAGTAGCGCCAGCCCGATCACCAGTCCAATGGCCACGGAGATCAGTGGCCCTGGCAGCAGAGCCCATGCGGCTTTAGACAGCACTGTTTGGGTGTCGGAGATCGGCAGCGACTTCCAGAACAGTATGGTGCGGTCATGGCGGTCGCTGTGCAGGCTGCCCAGTGCATAGAAAAGCATGGAGAAGGTGAGTACCAAACTGGTTAAACCGATGCTGCTCAGTATTAGGATGTCGCCCGTGATGCCGAGGAACTGCTGGTAACTCTCCGGATGACTGATGTTTGTGAGGCCGCGGGTATTAACCACACCGATCACTGTACCGAGTATGGCGAAAAATACGGCAATCGCTCCAGTGATGACTGGCGCCCAGAAGAAGCCGCCGCGATGTTCCCAATATTCCCGCTTGAGCAGCCATACGAAGGTTTTTAATTGAGTCAGGATAAGAGCGTTCATGTGTAGGTTCCATTCATGACGGCCACAAACAAGTCAGCCAAGCTGGGGGTACTAGCCGTACCGAGACCTACGAGCTGATCTTTGGGGATGCCGTCAAACAGCATCACTGTCTTCTCCAATGACCGGTGATGTTCGTCGATGGGACCCAGTGCGCGTGCGTTGTCGAGCTTGTCGCTATCCACTAAAACTTCGGTGTAGCGCTTGGCTACGTTTTTTACGTCCGCATTGAGTACGATTTGGCCGTCGCGGATGAACATCACATCGGTGAGGATGTGCTCGATCTCTTCGATTTGGTGGGTGGTGATCAGGATGGTTCTTCGTTCGTCGAAGTAGTATTCCTGCAAATGCCGGTAGAACTGTTTACGGTAAAGGATGTCCAGGCCCAAGGTCGGTTCGTCCAGCACCAGCAGGCGTGCGTCGATGGCCATCACCAGCGCCAGATGCAATTGCACAATCATGCCTTTGGACAGCTCACGCACCCGTGCTCGGCGGGGCAGTTGGGTGCGTTCCAGGAGACGCTCACACTTAGTACGGTCAAAGCGTGGATGTACCCCGGACACGAAGTCGATTGCTTCATTGACCCGTAGCCAGCGTGGCAGCACCGCCACATCGGCGATGAAGCAGACTTCGTTCATCAGTGTGTTGCGTTGCCGGTATGGGTCCATGCCTAGCACTTGTAACTGACCTTGGTAGCTGGTCAGGCCCAGGATTGCTTTCAGTGCAGTGGTTTTACCGGCGCCATTGGGGCCAATCAAGCCAACGATGCGACCAGGCCCAATGCGAAACGAGAGACCGGCAAGAGCTACGGTATTTTTATAGGTCTTAAGCAAGCCCTTGGCGACGATCACAGTATCGTCTGCTGTGGCGTTCATGAGATTCGGTTCCTTTCGGGTAGCAGGTATTCCAGGTGCAGCTCCAGGCACTGGAGGTGTTCTAGTACGGCAAGCCATCCCTTTTTGAGGAAGTATTCGCGATTACTACTGCTTAGCTTGAGTGTTGCTTTCTTAGTCATCAACAGGTCAAACCTGGGGCGTTTCCCGATCATGTTGCCGTCAGATATTCTTGGCAGGTGCGCAAGACTGTGATGGGGTTGAGCGGGGATTCGTCCGCTACTTGGGGTATCGCGGGCAGAGTATCGTCCGGTTTGGTCAGTGTCTCTGACAGTATGGTGATCACAGGTTCTTTCAATTGCCTGTGGATTTGAGCACCCTCGCCCCATGTGATATTGGCTATGGATCAACGCTGTGAAAGCAGAAGCTGTGTAATGAATGAAATAGAGCATTGACAGTGACGTGCTTCGGTGTTCCGCTGATCTCGGCGCTTGGTATGGGCGCTTGACTTTCCTTGTGCCATTCCTGAAGCCTCATAATCGATGGTTCATGCCCATGATTTGACAGGAGGAAATTTTAAAGCTGATGACTGCGAAGGTCAGGCGATGCAGGAGAAATAACAGTGTGAACGGTCGGATGAGTGACTTGCAGTTCGCCCTTTATACACTAGGTTCTATGTGATTTGTGATGAAAGTAGGAAATGGTCGCATTACCTGCGCGCAAGTGCCTGTTATGTCCAACCAGTGGCGATGCAATTTCGTAATTTATGTTGCCTGCTCTGAAGGAGAATAGATGAACGTGCTCAAGAAGTTGAGGTTTCTTGTGTTGGCTTTGGCTTTGATTTCGAGTGTTGTATTGGCGGACGGGAAGAGTCTGCTGGATTTGGATTACCGTCCACTGGCTGGTAGAGACTCTATCAATCTGCAGCGTCGTTATAGTGGCAAGGTGTTGTTGGTCGTCAATACTGCCAGCAAATGCGGTTTTACCCCCCAGTACGAAGGATTAGAGGCATTGCACCAGAGATTTTCGCCACTTGGCTTTGCTGTACTTGGTTTTCCATCCAACGACTTCAAGGGGCAGGAGCCCGGTGATGAACAGCAAATTCAGAAATTCTGCACGCTGACTTATGGAGTTAAGTTTCCAATGTTTCAGAAGGTTCACGTAACAGGCGATGAGGTCACGCCACTGTACCAGCGCCTGACGGAGATGACTGGTGTGGCGCCGGGCTGGAACTTCCATAAGTACCTCATCGCGCGTGACGGCCAGGTTGTGGCTCAGTTTGATAGCCGCACGCGACCTGATGATCCAATACTTCTGGAAGCGATTAAGCGTGAGTTGGCTAAGCCGGTGCCGGTAGCCCACTGAGTAGGCACACGTGCAGTAACGGTTTGTATCCCTGTGGCAGTCTTTGCGGCATCAGTGTTGTCTTTCGCTGAATTGTTTGCTTGGCCTGCCACGACACAAAGCAGTTGGGCGGCCAAACCGTCTGCTGAGATTGCCAAGCCTGAATTGAGCGCAGCGGGATTTCAACACGATCTTTCGGTGACAGAAGCACTTACAGCCTGCCAATCCTATCGTGGCAGAAGTGATGTTTGGGAACTGTTGTGGGTGTCAAGAGGATCAGTGAAGAATCATGGAAAACGGAGCAGCGCGGTGCTGACTACTGTTGTCAGTAAAGCACAGTGCGTCTGGGGCTTGACCCCCACATCATAGGAGATACGAGCCATCAAGGCCGCCAGTAACCGTGTGGGGTGATGCTCCGATGCGGTCGAAACTTTCAGACCAGAGGGTTTCGGCCATCAACCATTGCCACGGCGGCCATCGCTGCTATTGGAGTCTCCGTCATTAGAACCAAGCCTGTAAGAAATCCCGGGCGATGGAAGACATATTCTCTTGGGGACCATGCAGGCCATCAACTATCAGGAATCATCCGGGCAACCCATTGTCTGGGTCTGGCGATGAGGGGCGACTACCAGTGATGCCCCGTTGCAACCAAAATGCGGTATTTGAAACTGCTCGACAATTATATAAAGTCTGGTAATTTCGGCCGTTTCGACCAACTCCGAATTTCTGTTACCGTCACGACGGTATCAATCGGTCTTGAGATTGAGAATGCCTGAGCTGCTTATTCATTATGTGCATGAGACACTACGCAGTAGTGCTGCAGTCGCGGCTTACCTCATGATTTTATCCTTCCAGGAATAGCACTGAATGAAGATGGAAATGCGCAATGCTGTCGTGTCACTACTGGTCGCAGTAATGTCGGCCTCCTTGCCCGCTATGTCGCAACAGTTGGCCGCGGTTGTGAACAATCAGGAAAAAACGGTGTTGAAGACCGAGAAGGAGAAAGTGAGTTATGCCATCGGTTTGGACATCGCGAGAGCGCATTTGTTCGAGCTGATTGCCCAAGATATTGATGTTTCTGCACTACAGCGTGCCATCGAGAATGCGTTCAAAGGAGGGCCGCCTTTGATCTCGGAAGAAGTGGCTCAGGCGACCGATACGGCGCTCCGTGCTGTGTTGGCTGTTCGTTCCGGGCAACAGCAGACGCCGGGTAGTACAGTGCCTGCTGTATCTAAAGAGAACGTTGGTCTATTGCTGGGTGGCTATATGATCGGTCCGTCACTGCTTGCGATCAAAGACGATATTGATCTTCCCGTCCTTCTGCAGGCACTGCGTACTCGCTTCGCAAAGCGTGTACCGTTGATGAATGAACAGGAAATGGCGACAACGATGCAATCGTTCGCAGCTTCTAAACAGGCCGTGATTGCCGGAAAAAATCGCGATGATGGCAAGGCTTTTCTATCTAAGAACAAGAACGAGAAGGGCGTGGTCACCACCACTTCGGGTCTCCAGTACATGGTATTGCGGCAAGGTAGCGGCGCACGCCCGACCCCAAGTAGCAAGGTGCGTGTCAACTATGAGGGCAAGCTACTCAACGGCCAGGTGTTTGATAGCTCTTACCAGCGTGGTCAGCCGGTTGAGTTCAACCTGGACCAAGTGATTAAAGGCTGGTCCGAAGGTGTATCGTTAATGGCTGTCGGTTCCAAGTACCGTTTTTGGATTGCTCCTCATCTGGCCTATGGCGAGCAAGGGACTCCGGGTGGTCCGATTGGTCCTGATACAACGTTGACCTTTGATGTAGAGCTCCTAGGTATCCTTCCTTAATCCCCGCCTAAGGAGTCATCTCTATGCATGTTGCGATTTTCGGTACTGGTTATGTTGGTCTCGTCACAGGAACTTGCCTTGCTGAAGTCGGAAATGAGGTGTTTTGTGTTGATATCAACCAAGTGAAGGTTGATGGTCTCAATCGTGGAGTTATCCCTATTTATGAGCCTGGCTTGGAGCCGATGGTCAAGGCCAACCATGCAACTGGCCGACTGCGCTTTACTACCGATGCAGCCGCTGCCATTGCCCATGGTGAGATTATTTTTATCGCTGTTGGTACACCGCCGGATGAGGATGGTGCTGCTGACTTGCAGTACGTGTTAGCGGTGGCACGTACTATCGGCCAGTGCATCGACGGGCCGGTGATTGTGGTCAATAAGTCGACGGTGCCGGTGGGTACTGCCGATCAGGTGCGTGCTGCAATCCAGCATGAGATGGATAGACGTGGCGTGGACTTTGAGTTTGAGGTGATGTCCAATCCGGAGTTCCTGAAGGAAGGTGATGCGGTTGCCGACTGTATGCGTCCGGATCGTATTGTCATTGGCGCCAGAAATCCGGATGCAGTGGCTCGAATACGTCGCCTGTATGCGCCTTTCAACCGTAACCATGATCGTATTGTCGAGATGGACGTACGGTCGGCCGAACTGACCAAATATGCGGCCAATGCAATGTTGGCGACTAAGATCAGTTTTATGAACGAGATGGCCAATATTGCTGAGCGTGTCGGGGCTGATATTGAATATGTGCGTAATGGCATCGGTTCTGATCCACGCATCGGTTGGCACTTTATCTATCCCGGAGTTGGCTATGGTGGTTCGTGTTTCCCCAAGGATGTAAGGGCGTTGGCCCGTACTGCACGGCAATACGGTGTGGAGCCGAAACTGCTTGACGCGGTGGAAGAGGTCAATCATGCACAGAAGGGGCATCTGTTTGAACTCATCCTGCGCCACTATGGATCTAGCGGTGAGAGCATGGTCTTGGCTGGAAAAACCTTCGCAGTGTGGGGACTGGCGTTCAAACCTAATACGGATGATATGCGTGAGGCTTCCAGCCGCCGATTGTTGATGCAGTTGTGGGAGGCTGGCGCCCAAGTGCGCGCTTATGATCCGGAGGCTATGCAGGAGGCGCGTAGGATATTCGGTGAACGTGATGATTTGGTATTTTGTGAAACCGCGTATGCGGCGTTGCAACGAGCCGATGCGTTGGTTGTAGTGACTGAGTGGACACAATTCCGCAGTCCGGATTTTTTTGGCATTCGAGATGCTTTGAGAGATGCTGTCGTGTTTGATGGCCGCAACCTTTATGATCCGCAGGAGATTGAAGCAGCTGGGTTGGCCTACTATGGGATTGGGCGAGGTCGTTCGTTGTATGCATGAAGAAGCACCGGGACCGTGTGACTGTGCGTTTGAAGCGCGCTTGATCGAGCTGGAAACGCGTCTCTCTTTCCAAGAACAGGCGTTGGCTGAAATAAGCGAAGTGTTGGCGGAGACTTGCTTGAAGGGGACCCGTAATGCTGAGTTGATTCGTCATCTGCTCGAGGAGTTGGGCAAGGTACGCAATACACTGTACGTGCATCCGATCGACGAACCACCGCCGCACTATTAATCGTCGGTTTTTCTTAAATTCCCTTTGTCTTGCCATCATGAGCGATAGTTTTCGAGACCAGTTGGTGGGTTTGGGTTTCAAGCCATCTCCCAAACCAGAAAGTAAATCCAGTCCCGGGGGAAAGGGACGTCCTGTGCATGCCAAGTCGCGCAACTCAGGGAGTGTGTATGGTGCGCGTCCACAACCAAGTTCCAGCGACAGGCCAAGTTTCGGTGAGCGGACGCAAGGACGTTTGCTGCGTTCTCAGGAGGACATCGACTTGGCCAAGGCTTACGCGATCCGAGCCCAGCGTGAGAAGGCAGAGCAGATGGAGATCGAACGCTTGAAGCAGGATGCTGCGCGCCAACGGTGGGAGGCCAAGACGAGGTTTGAAGCGTTGGTCAAGGATAAGGTGCTTAATCACCCTGAGGCTGATATTGCCCGTTATTTTTCTTATGGAGGCAAGATCAAGCGCATCTACGTGACTGCTGATCAACTCAAAGCGCTTAATGCGGGTGAGTTGGGCGTGGTTCAACTTAAAGGCCGCTATTTGCTGGTGACTGCGGAGTTGCTGGCGCAGGTTGAGGTGGTGTTTGCGCCTGCGATTGCATTGAAAATCGATCCGAATGTGCCGGAACAGGGAGATTCCTATGCCGATCCGAAATACCAAGTGCCTGACGACTTGGTGTGGTAAGTATTACGTTTAACGTTTTGGATACCCCGTTTCTTTATCCAGGCAAGCAACGGATGCGGAAGATGCCGTGAAGGATAATGCTTCAGATCCTTGATGGCTTCACAGGTGTTCAGGCGTGTTTTTCGTCGTTTCTGACTTCACAATGAGTATTGTCTGTCGGTCATGTCTTATGACTTGGCAAGTCAGTCTTGGTGGTCTGATGGCGGACACTGTTTCGCAGCGTTGTATATTTTTGAATTCCTTATTCAGTGGAATCGGTGTTAAGACCGAATGCGCTGCTTTGCCCACTTTGACTAACTCATATTGTCTTGTTTAGATAATGACGATTTCACATTTCATTGGATGTCTTCGCTTTGTTCGTCAGGACGTTGTGTTGTATCTCGTTCAATTTTAGTAACAGCAGTCATTGAACCTTTGTCCATATTGTATATGTATGAGTCGCTCAGCCTCTTCGTATGGAGAGTTGATGAGACGCATCAATACTCAATGCTCAGTTTCTCATGTGGTGTATCCAGCATATTGGCTGGCACGCCATGCGGGATCCTAGTCATTGTTATGGTGATTCGTGGGCATTGATATATACGGAGATGTTGAAGTGCTTCTCGCCAAAGTAAGTTGGTTTGGAGGTGCCTCTGTATGCGGTGGGCAGTTGTATGCATGCCAAGATACGGGGTCACTGGGATCGCGTCATTACTGCGTGTGGTATTGAGAAGCTTGTCTAGTGCGCGCGGCCAAGCGATGTGTTGTCCCTGCTGGGACGATGGAGGCTTTGTATTGTCAGGCGGCAGTGTTTGTTAGATAGGCAGCAACATATACAGCGATACAGCGTTGTGTTGTTTTGACGCTGCTCTTGCTGTGTCTGCTTGATGCACGTGATGTGCATATTGTGATGCCTGTTGGGAAAAAGATGTTGTAAGTACCGTTGCTTAGAAGCGAGACGGTATGTAAGTTCCTTAAGTCCTTGGGAGGCGCCCATCTGTGTAACCATTCTCCTCATGTACCGCATGGGATCGGTGATCTCGAATGAGCGATAGACACATGGCTGTGTTGAGGTTTCAGAGAAAACGGTGCGAATGTCTCCATCGGGTGTTGTTTCGGTGTCAATACATCTTAATGGTGGAGATAGTGCAGTGTGTCATATAAAGCAGATGGGTGATCGGCCTGATGAGAGTGATGACATGCTGATAGCGCCGGATGTGATGATGTGGTGTCCCGATTCCTTTATGTTTTCTGGTTGGGTAACGAACCTATGATGTGCCAGCCATCTTCCAGGTCGTGTTATGTGTCGAATGACAGTGTGTGGTTCTTGCTGTGTGGCTGTTTGCGGGTCGTTGTTTTCGTATCGGCTTGGGGGCAATGCCAAGGTGAGTTATTAGCGTGACGTTTACACCATCATCTCCTATCTGCCCTGCCGTATCTTTTTCGATATCGATGTCGATTTTCTTGCCTATTACCAACGTCGTGTCGGTGATATCCGTGTGCTGGCTGAGATTCAGTTGGTATTGTGTCTGCATTCGTCGGCACCGGTCATCCGGAGATAATGGGATGCATATCACGGCATGTCTCGATTGCGATAGAGCTGCATTGATATGCAGACCGGAAGACGCAGTGACTATAGGTGTTGGCTGTTGTACTGGAAGTGGCGTTTGCCGCTGTTTTATCGTGTGCGAGCCGAATGTTCTACAGAGCAACGTGTATTTCGGTTGCCGGTCGTTGTCGATTGACTTCCTAAGCAGTGTGTCCACTCTGTTTGTAGCGCATGAGTGCTTTTTCTCTCTTTCTCCCCAGCTTACTTTCACTCAATGACTTCCAATAAGACTGTCAATAACAATGTTGCCATGGTGGTGGCTACTACGATTTTTTTTATGTGGGGATTTTTGACATGCCTCAACGATATTTTGATCCCACACCTGAAGGCGGTGTTCGAGCTTAATTTTGCGCAAGCAATGTTAGTGCAGTTCACTTTCTTTGGTGCTTATTTTTTGATGTCATTACCGGCTGAGTACCTAGTGGCGCGGCTGGGTTACAAGAATGGCATCGTTGCTGGTTTGCTGATCGCTGCGATCGGTACGTTCGGTTTTTGGCCGGCAGCAGAAATGCGTGTGTATGGGGCATTCCTCAGTGCGTTGTTTGTACTGGCCACTGGTATCACTGTGTTGCAAGTCGCTGCTAATCCGTTCGTTTCTTTGCTGGGTTCGCAGCGTACGGCGTCTGCCAGGTTGACATTAGCTCAGGCGTTTAATTCGTTAGGGACTGCAATCGCTCCGCTGTTCGGTGGCTGGCTGATTCTGTCTAGTAAGGTGAAGAGTGCAGATCAATTGAATACGTTGTCTCCGGTTGAGCAATTGGCCTATCGGGCTCAGGAAGCGCAATCAGTGCAAGGGCCTTACCTCGCGCTGACTTTGGTGCTGGCACTGTTGGCTGTGATGGTATTTCTGTTCCGGTTGCCCACCTTAAAGGAATCTATCGAACAAAACGATCAGGGGCATCACTACACTTTTGCTGAGGCATTGCGTTATCCACACGTGATGTTTGGTGTATTGGCGATCTTTTGTTATGTCGGTGCAGAGGTGGCCATTGGTAGCTTGATGGTCAGTTACTTCTCGATGCCGCACATTGGTGGTTTTAGCGAACAGCAGGCTACGCACTACGTCAGTGTTTACTGGACATTGGCGATGGTTGGCCGCTTCGCTGGTTCTGCCTTGCTGGCGTTGTTCCAGCCACGTAGGTTGTTGGCGTTGTTTGCGTTGATCAATGCAGGGATTCTTGGTGCCAGCGTAGCGATGAGCGGCATGACGGTGGTATATACGCTGGTCGCTATCGGTTTATTCAACTCGATCATGTTTCCAACCATTTTTACTTTGGGCATTGAGCGTCTTGGGTCGCTGACGGGACGTGCCTCGAGTTTGATGATTATGGCTATCGTTGGTGGTGCGGTGGTGCCGTACTTGCAGGGCATGTTGGCCGATCATGTTGGTTTGCAGGTGTCGTTCTTGCTGCCGCTGTTTTGCTATCTCTACATCGTGTTCTACGGGATATGGGGTTCGCGTATCCGTGGTGTGCTGGCTGAGAGTCGGTCGTGAGTGTCGTCGGGTCTACTCCTATGTCCAAAAAGAACACCATTCTTTGTTTCGGTGAAGCATTGATCGATATGTTGGCGCAGTCCCCGGAAATTGCGGATGTGCCGTGTGCTTTTCTGCAATTCGCCGGTGGTGCACCGGCTAACGTTGCGGTTGCGGTTGCTAAGTTAGGAGGAGCGGTACAGTTTCTTGGCATGCTTGGCACCGACATGTTTGGTGACTTTTTATTTGATAGCTTGGCGAAGGCAGGTGTGGCGACTGATGGCATTGTCCGTACTGGCGCGGCGAAGACTGCGTTGGCCTTCGTGGCGCTGGATACGCATGGCGAACGTAGCTTCAGTTTTTATAGGCCGCCAGCGGCTGACTTATTATTCCGCGCTGAGCATTTTCAAGATGCGAGTTTTTCTGCTGCACTGATATTCCATGTGTGTTCCAACAGCATGACTGATACAGACATTGCCGAGGTTACTTTCGAAGGGATGCGGCGTGCACAGGTCGCCGGAGCAATCGTCAGCTTTGACCTTAACTTGCGTCCGATGCTATGGCCGGATGGGGAGAATCCGGCATCGCGGCTGTGGGAAGGTTTGTCTTTAGCTGATGTGGTCAAGCTCTCGCGTGAAGAACTAGATTACTTAGCAAGTACGCTCGTTGCTGATGCCAATGCGGTCATTCAGCGATTGTGGCAGGGCAGGGCACAGTTACTGTTGGTGACTGATGCAGGTGGTCCGGTGCATTGGTACACGCGTACCCGAGTCGGTCAGGTACCGACATTCCGTGTCCAGGTACAGGACAGTAATGCGGCTGGCGATGCTTTCGTTGGAGGCCTGTTGTACAAGTTTGCACAGCAGCTTGATGGTGCTGCCGCGCTGGCTGATTTCTGCGACGCTCCCGAGTTGATTACGAGCACGCTGCGTTTTGCTGCTGCAGTGGGTGCACTTGCTGTGACACGTCACGGGGCTTTCACCGCGATGCCGATGCTTTCTGAGGTTCTTTCCTTGATTCAAGAGCAACCATGACTCCATTACCTGCAACTCCTGTTCCAGATTTCCGTTCAGCGAATTTCCTACGCACCCACATCAGCGACACGATGGCGTTTTATCACCCCCGTTGTATCGATCCGGCCGGGGGCTTTTTCCACTATTTTCGCGACGATGGCAGTGTCTATAACGCTGGTCATCGTCACTTGGTCAGTAGTACACGTTTCGTTTTTAATTACGCGATGGCTTATCTGGAATTTGGCACCGCTGAGTATCTGGATGTGGTCCATCATGGCTTGATTTACTTGCGCGATGTGCATCGCAATGCAGTGACTGGTGGTTATGTTTGGACGCTTTGCGACGGTCGGGTTGAAGACGACACGAACCATTGCTACGGTCTGGCGTTCGTGATGCTGGCGTATTCTTGCGGACTGAAGGTGGGTATCGAGCAGGCGCGGGGATGGATGGATGAAACGTGGCGCCTGTTGGAACAGCATTTTTGGGATGCAGAGTATGGCCTGTACAAGGATGAGGCTGATGCGCAGTGGCATTTCACCGGTTATCGTGGACAGAATGCCAACATGCATATGTGCGAGGCGATGCTGGCGGCTTATGAGGCCAGTGGTGAGCAGCGTTATCTGGAGCGTGCGCTAGGGCTTGCTGATCGTATGACGCGCCGTCAGGCGGCTAAAGCGGATGGCTTGGTGTGGGAGCATTACAATATGCGCTGGGAAGTGGATTGGGATTATAACCGTGACAATCCCAAGCATTTATTCCGTCCATGGGGATTCCAGCCAGGACACCAGACCGAATGGGCTAAGTTGCTGGTGATCTTGGATCGCTATACCCAGGTTGAGTGGTTGGTTTCGATGGCGCGGCACTTATTTGATGTTGCGGTGGCGCGTTCGTGGGATGCTGTACGTGGGGGCTTGTGTTATGGGTTTGCTCCGGACGGTACGATCTGCGATGACGATAAGTATTTCTGGGTGCAGGCTGAGTCGTTAGCTGCTGCTGCGTTGTTGGCCACGCGTACCGGTGAAGCGCGTTACTGGCAGTGGTACGACAGATTGTGGGCGTATGCTTGGCAGCACATGATTGATCATCGCTATGGTGCTTGGTATCGCATCCTTGATGCCGACAATCGCAAGTACAGCGACGAGAAGAGCCCGGCTGGCAAGACCGATTATCACACGATGGGGGCTTGTCATGAGGTGCTCAACGTCGTCTTGGCGAAGTGAGGTTAACACTGTCATTTTAAGAGCAGAGCAACATTTGTCAGGTGTAGTTGTTGGCTTGTTTGCGCTCCTTTTTTGGATGTCTCTTCTATGCAGGAATATCTGTGCAAGGACGGGGGGCTTGGTTCCACTTGTTGGATCGGTGTGTCAATGACTTTCAATGAAAATCTCCGTAGGTTCTTGAGGCGCTGTTGTCCAGTGTTCCTCGTGCCATTCTGGTGACTATGACGTTGTCAGGAACACAGTTCTGGTCACAATGGTGGTTGGTAAGCAGTCATATGGACGCGATTTTACTGATGGGCGACAGAAACCATTTCCGCATTCGCAGGCATACCTTGAGCGATTCTGCATCTATGTTGGGAGAGTGGTGAAAATGCTTGTTGGTGTCATTGATCAGCATTGGATTCGTAACGCCGGTACCCGTGAGTCGGAAGCCATGTTGTTTTTGAGCACTAGGTGTGTGGCGGTGTCAGGTAGCTAAAGTGGGTTCTCAAGCTGTTGGAAATGAGTCAATGTATTGAGTATCCGAATTGCACGAAAAACAGAACGATAGATTGTTTACGTTCCGCAATATTCTCAACGTATCCAATTATTTTGGTGCCGTGTTGTGCGTGGTAGTTTGGACACTGTTTATAGCATTCGATCAGCAGCGTTTCTGGTATCGATGGATATGATGACAACCACAGCAGGGATGATGCTTGGATATTTTTCAAGGGCGGTGGGCGATCAGAGAGATCACCTCGAAGTGCGGTGGACGTTTTTCACGGGTGACAGTCTCCAGGCTGGAGACTGTTAACCCGGCTTTCTTAACGAACTTCCGCAGTGCCTTGGCATTGAAACCCAGATTGACATGACCATAGGCATTGACCACTGAATGATGTTCGTGGCTGGCCAGTGAGCAAAGCAGCATCCGTCCGCCACTCCGTAGTACGCGGGCACCTTCAGCTACTGCCTGTGCTGGCTGAGTCGTGTAGGTGAGGGCATGCATTAGTACGACCAGGTCGAAGCTGGCGTCAGAAAATGGCAGGGCGTGCATGTCACCTTCGCGTACCTCGACGTTATCGAGCTTACGCAGCCGCTCACTTGTGGTGGCAACCACTCGCGCGCTGGTATCGATGCAGACGTAACGGCGTGAGTGCGGTGCCATTAATTTGGCCAATACGCCGTCACCGGAAGCAATGTCCAGTACATCGCCGGTTTCTAGCAGCGGCAGTGCAGTACGTGCCAGCGCTTCCCAGGTGCGGCCTGGAGAATAGTGGCGCTCCATGTCGCCAGCGACAGAATCGGCCCAGTTTTGTTCTGCGGCGCGCATTGCCAACACGTTCGCGACTCCTTCAGCGTCTTGGCGTAACAGTGGATCATTGCTGCCTGTGCTTAAGGCATACCAAAGTGCGCGTTGGGCTGCATCCAACGTAGACTCTTCAAAGCGGTAGTAAGCGGATACACCCGCGCGGCGGTCACGGACCAAACCGGCCTCTTTAAGTTTGGCCAAGTGAGTAGAGACACGTGGTTGTGCCAGTCGCGTGATTGCTGACAATTCGGCGACAGTCAATTCTTCTTGTTCCAGGAGCGTCAGCAGGCGGACGCGGGTGGCGTCGGCGAAGACCTTGATGCGTGACGACCAGTCTTCCAAGTCCATAAATGTGTCTATATCGCGATACATAGATATTTTCGTTTCACGGTCCGTCTGGGTCAATCGTATCGCTCTATTGAATCGTTGCTCATTTCTCATTGCTCATTGCCGTTTGACCGTTGGTCCATTGCTGCAGTGTGACTGGATGTCAATGTTGTCTCAGAGCAAGAGATGATCCATGATGCGTTGTCACGGATGACTCAGGAGATGATCACGCTAGATACCGAAGTATTGTTGACCTTATCAGTCGGATTTTTATGTAAGTCGCTTTTTTCATGGCTATCTGTTCATCCGCTCACTGGATGGTGTGATGAACTTCGTTCGAGCGCACGTCTTATCGGATATGCCAAGTGTCTTCACGCTTTCATTTGTTATTTCTGTATTCAATTGCTCGGTCAGTTCCAAGCTAAAGTCTGATGTGATTCGTACATTGATTACGATGAAATCCACGTTGTGTTTACATTTTCATTCATAGGTTTAAAACCACAAGAAAGTGAAGCGAATATAAGATCGCTGTTAACGCGGTTGCCGTCATTCATGAAGATTTTAAGAAAATGCTTGATGTGGTTTCATAAATGTTCGATCACATGGTGCGTGTGATATATCCCCCGACGGTGGAGCCTTGACTCTTGTTGGCAATGAGGGTTTTTCAGGTGGTGGGTCGCGAGATTCTGTGCATACCAAATGTCCTGAGGACGGTACTGCGGTGAGCAAATCACAATGACTTATCCGAAATGTCGATGACCAGAAGCACGTTAATGCTCAGTCGGTTTTGATATCCCAGTTGTATGCTGGCCTGCTTCCACAATTGTTCAGTTGATCGTGACGTGTTGAATGTCCGTTTGGTTTGCCGTGGCAAGTCGGAGGTGCGTCTCGACGACGTTTTGCCATTATTGGGAAACGTGACGTGTACATGGTGTGCTAAGGACGATATTTTCTATGAAAATCGACCTACTTAAGATGTATACGTACATTGCATTGTCTGGAGAAGTCAGTGGTGGTTAACTGCTTTATTATGCATCTCCCCTTCGACCTGCTTTCACACTTCATTACTTATTATTGTGTAGACCATAATTGTTTGCCTAATAAGACATGCGTCAACATCTTTGGTGGAATATCAATCGAAAATGAAAATCTTGTTTTACTAAAAAATGCTTTGTCGAGTTTCTGTCATTCCAATATCATTCAAGTCAAGATACTTGCAATTAATTGTATGGAGATCCAATTTTCCAGGATTGAGGGATGTAAGAGCCTTTAAAAAAGTGGAAATATTCCAAGCTGGTATCACCAAGAGGATATCTTGCTATCTTTATATTGCTGTTCGGAAGATTGTATCGGCTGTTTTATAAGCACAGATGCTAACGCTATAAATCACATCTTTTTTTATCAATCAATTAGCCAATATTGTAGGGGATCAATGTCTGGATGATGTGTTCAACATACGCTTCGAATTCTTCGCGTGCTTCTTTGGGTTGTTGTAGTGGCAGCGACAGTTGTAGGAATCCGACATAGGCTGTGTAGGCTAAGCGTGCGCGGTGTTGTGCATGGGTATAGCTCATGCCGACTTGGCGGAACGAGGTAACCAGATAGTCCAGACAACGCCGTGAGACGCGATCGACCACTGGACGTACTGATGGGTGGTCCAATGTTTTGAGGAGTTTATTATAGATGGCATGAGGCTTGATCTGATGGGCGACCAGTTGGAACAATGCGCGTAGTCGTGCAGTGGGATCTGTTACGTCTTTAAGGCTGTTGAACACCTGTTCTTGTTCGATTGTTTCCCAGCGTTCCAGTGCTGCTTGCAGTAGGGCGTCACGTGATGGGAAATGCCAGTAAAAACTACCCTTGGTCACTCCGAGGTGGCGTGCAAGTGGCTCGACTGCGACGGCGTCGATGCCCTGTTCGGCTATCAGATCTAGTGCAGCTTGGATCCAGTTGTCAGCGGTGAGTCGGTTGCTGCGGGTCCCTGTGGTACGGTTTGGGACAGGGGATTGAGAGGTATCGTGGGTCATCGTGAGATTTAACCATACGCTTGTATCAGCTGCTGATTCGAATGATTGAATGATCATGTTTATAAGTATTGGAAGCGGTCAACTGTATTCGACACCATCACACATTTGACAGTATTTCCGTTGTCCTGGGCCTCTCTCCAGTGTTGATCAACTTGCGGGGCGGAATAGTGGGATATCTTTTAAAGTGATTGCCAGAACGGCCAGTATCATTCCAAGTTTTTGGTTGAGTATCGTGTCATTCAAACCGAGGACATCGTTGGAGTGATCCGATGAGCATCGTCGTAGGGTTCCTTCTCATTGTGCTGGCGGTTGGGCGTTTAGCAATTCGTTTGATTACTTCATCGGGATCAGTATCACTCTGTTGGTAACGTGTTGACTGACATTCATGAGTTCATCCAATAGCGAACATTATTTGTGCATTGCGTTTGATCTTGGCAATCGTGCTTTGACTGCTGATTCACCAATGTGATGGAACGTTTTCATAAGGTGATGCAACGGTTGTCACAGTACCGGACGCATTAGTATTGGAGACCCGCTCATTTGGCTTCTAGGGAAATTGTTTGCCGATGATCTTCAATGGTAGAAATGCTGAGGTAGTTGCTTAACCATTGTGATACAGGTATTCCTCGACAGATTGGGCGAGGAGTTGTCCCGGGTGGTTGGTCAGTTGGAAGATCATCTACATCGATATTGATTTGTCAGCAGCGTTGTGGGATTTCATTTAGTAAGTAAAAGTTCTTTTTGCATGATAATTGTGTGTCTTGGATCATGTTTTGAAATGACCTGCAACAGCTTTCCGCGATTCAACATACTGTCATGAAGCATCTGTAGATATCAATCGAAACAGCTTTTAATGTAATGAATTTTCAGCGTTGTTGTTGTCCATATATCAGACATAATTGATGATGATCGTGTAGATCAGGCTCCCAAACAGAATGAGCAGGTACAGCCTGGAATCCAAGGGGAATTGCCAGGTGGAATGGTCACTTGTGCGGTCTCTCAGCAGCAAGGCGATCACTTGAGATGGAGCCTCCCTGCAGCGTGGAGTCGCGCGAGATCGGAGACATGATGATTAAAGTGTGAGATTTGTTTTTTTCTCGGAATTTTATGTGGACATCGTTGATCCAACTGCATGAATATTTGTATTGCGGTTTGTCCTGAGGTTTCGTGCAGCTACGAGCAATCGGTACGGTTTAGCGTTCGATGATGGCAATTACGCCTATACCACCGGCAGTACAGATCGAGATGTATGTGTGATCGTTGCCGCGCTCTTACAGTGCTTTTGCCGCAGTGGCAACGATTGCGCACCAGTGCCAGTGAAGGGGTGCCTGGTGGTCCGAGAGGAGCCAAGCAGATTGATTTTTTTCAGGATTGATCTGTCCCAATGGTGGATCAAGCCCTAAACGGTTACAGCAGTCATCGCTGCTCTCCTAAGTGCGGTGTGCTATGGCTGTGGGCGCTGGTACGCGCATCGCTGCGCAATCACTGGAGCGACGCCATCGGTGAGTGGACTTAAATTGACGGCAGTCAAGGTGCTGCGACCAAAAGTTTTATCGAAGACGCATTTTAGCGTGATAAGTTTCTCAATCGAGGTATTAAGGAGCAGGGTGTTATCGTGGCCAACACCACGGGGAAGAAACCGCGCGCGTAAGCAATGGCCAGCTTATGGTGTGATGTGACCGTCCATGTGTCCTGTGTTTCGCGTGCGGTGTGCCATTGTTTGTCCATGTTTCCGCAGTGATCCCACATGCTTTTGACCGGTTGTGATTCGACTATGTTCGGGAACTCGGGCTTGAGTGCGAAGAATTTGAAGCTCTGTGTGAGTACCATCGCTTTTTCGCCTGTGTGTTTAAGTCGATGGGTTGCCAGAAGACGTGTACCCATTTTCTTGCTATAGCTGATAGGCACAACGGAGGTAGTGTTCGAGTGACCGTCGATCCTCGATTCGACTGCCTCAGGGTGATCTTAGTTGGCAATAGTAATGATTGAATCCAGGCTGGTACTGCATGCTCGTTGCAGAGTGATGCGAGGGGACAGTGACGACAAGCCAGAGGACAGTGTGGCTTCCTATGCTAAGTGCCAGTCCGAGGAGTGTGTGATTGCTGCTCCCATTGTTACTTCACCCAACGTTTGACCATTGACCATCCAGCTAGAAGCGTTCAACTGTCCGTGTAAGCCGTGTTTTGACGGCAGATATGGAGTGCGTACACCACCGAGGATGGCAACGGCGCGTGCTGCTGTGGGTATCGGGGGACTCTGGGGACGTACAGGCATCAGGCATAATCCCCGCGGTGTAGCTTCCACTCATGGGTAGACCAACCGTGCATGATAAGCAGAACTGAACCCGTAGCTTCCGCAATGGGGGTATTGGTGCTGGAACTGGCCGGGGATACTGTGCCCGCTCACGCGGCGTTGCGACCCGATCAGGCTGGGGTGCTGGCTGAGCATGTCGGCTGCGACCTTGCGCAGTGGGTGCCGCAGGTAAGTGCTCTAGAACTGAGTTTCGCTGCGGCGCATTTTGACCCGGCTGAGGTATTGCGTCCGGGGTGGCCGCTGCATCGGTATCTTGAAGAGTTACAGACGCAAGTACCCCGATGTCATCAAGGACCGCGTGTGTTGGCCTTCGGCGCTAACGTAAACGGAGAAGTACCGTTGCCGTTCAGAGCCGACTCTACTTTGAATGGCGGGCGGCTGCGTGTGCTGCCGTTTTTGCTCAGCGGTGTGCCCGAGCAGGTTGATGCAGTGGCTGAAGTTTTGGAAGAGGTGCTGCTGACCCAGGGAATGGTCCAGGCTAATACCGCTTTGTTGGCGCAGGCTGTGTTTAGTGCACAGATCGAACATGCACGTTATATGACGGTCCATGATTTGGTTGCGATGATGTCAATACAGTATGACAACCAGGGCCTTGGGATACTGTGGCCGCTTTTAGAGGCGGCATTACTGGCCCCGCGAACTGAGGAGTGGTTAGACGCACCGCCACAGCCCTTGTTGCGTTATATCAGCGGTGAGGTGCGAATGGCATTGTTCGATCTGGTCAGCTGGTGTGCGTATTACCAGCAAGATTGCAGTGAATGTGAGCGGTTATCCGTGCTTTACCAGCAGTTCCTGGCGCGACAGCGGCAGTTCTGTGCAGTGCTAGATGCACACGGTGTCATTGTGTCGTATGTCCGCGTCGGACCTGGGCAAGACGCGCGCTTGGCACTGGTAGCTTGAGTACAGCCGCTCTTTAAATAACGAAGCGAATGGCCTTCTGCATCAATGATTCTGAAGAGCTGAGAGCTAAATCTGGGGGTAGGTTTGTTGTGGTTCCCTCAGATTGCAAGTTTTGCTGAATCTATCGATATGGTTGCTGACAGTGAAATGATGTCCCTGTGATTCAGGGCCAGCTCCTAATCGTTTTGAAGGCGTGTTGGCAGCATGTTTTTAGCTGATCCTGCAACAGTGGTGCTATACATGCGAAGGTCAGACATCGACAATCAAGGGCGGATTTATGATGTGGTGATGGTAACAGGGATTAGGTGCAGAGCCGCCCAATAGCTGCTGGCCGCATGGCAAATCTTGGTGTCGTCAGCCTCTCAATCAGCTACGTGGCAATGGTGATGGCCGAGGCCATCTGGCCTGGCCAGCTTCGACCGAATCGGTGGATCACCCACACCTTTGCTGGTGACCTTAATGGCCCGTATTTCCATGATACGGGCGTCAAATCCCAGACCTACCTTGTGCCACTGACGACAGTAGTCAGCATCATGCTTCTTCATTTTCCATTCCTGCTCACCGGGCATCTTGACACTCGTGCTATCCAGCATATGTTCCAAAACACCGCTCTTGCCACGATATAGGAGATGGTAACTTGCAAGCACTTCTGGTGCTGAGAAATCGTGACGAAATCACGCTCCGACCAGCCCAGATCTGACACTCTTGGCATACTGTCTACCAGCAAAACGCTCTGATGTAGATGTAACTAAAGGAGGGGGAACTAACGCGGTGGTGGCTTGTTTTCCAAAGCGTTGTGGGGATTCGATTCGTCCGTTTTCTTGGCTAGCATGTTTTCGCTGCTGAAGTCGCTATCGGCTTCGATGTCCAGGCGGTGTTGTCCCCGCAATCCGAGTGCGCGGTCTAGGATGGTGAGTAGTAGTCCGGAAGGTAGTCCGGTTTCACCATTCCATAAAATGGCTACCCCAAAATCGCGTTCTGGTACTAATGCGACTAAACCACGATAGCCTTGTACCGCACCAGCGTGGAACACGATTTGGTGTTTATCGTAGTTGAACACGCGCCAGCCCAATGCGTAGCTTGCTGACAATAAACGTTCTCGGCGCCAGCCTGGGCGGACTTCACTTGGTGTGCTGATAAGTGGTGTGTGTAGTGTGACTAGCAATGGTGCGGGTAGCACCTCCGGTCGATGCCCTGTTTGTGCCAGTAGCCATTGAGCCATATCGCTAGCACTGGCGTTAACGCCTGCTGCCGGTGCCAAGTGGTAGTAAGTCTGTTTGACCATGACGGGGTTCCATCCCCTTTTGCCGTGTGTGTGTGGTCGTGCCCAACTTTGACTGGACTGAATTCCAGCCAATCCAAGGCTGGCGTCATTCATGCCCAGTGGCTTAAAGATACGGCGTTCCACCGCTTGCTCATAAAAATTGCCTGAGGCAGCAAACACCACGTCGCCGATAAGGCTGAAGGCCACGTTTTGGTAGGAATAGCAATCACCTGGGGCGCAGATCAGCGGTGCATAAGCCAGCTTGCGATTCAGTGAATAATAGTCGGCATTTGATTCGATTTCGCCGTCATAGGCATTGCGACTTAGGCCGACGCGATGGCTGAGCACATCGGCGACAGTCAACTTGCGGGTGGCGGTTGGGTTGCTGAGGTGGAAGCCGGGGACGTAATCCACAACCTTGCTATCCCAGCTTAGGATGCCGTCGTTGACAAGCAAACCGGCCATGGCGCTGGCAAAGGCTTTGGAAAGTGAAGCAAGACGGAAAACGGTGTGTGCATTCACAGGCTGTGGGTTGCTGACATCGTTGATTCCATAGCCGCGCATACTAAGGATATGTCCACCTTGGACAATTGCCATTGCCAACCCTGGGACTTTTTGCCCATAGGTAAGTTGCTCGGCTATCGATTCGATTGCTTTGATATCGAAACGGTGCGTTGGCAGTGCCACTTTCTCTTGTGCATCGTCTACAGTAGCGATTGGCGGCAAGGACTGCGGCTCGACGACTGGAGTCTGATCTGTGGAACTGAGGGTGAAGGGCATTAAGCTGCCCAGTAATCCAGTTGCAACGAGACGCAAACCCCGGTACCAGCCCTGTTGCTTCATTATGGCCATCCCGAGTAATCAATAACTTGTGACTGGCTGGATTCTACAGCCGCTTTTTCCTGTTCCACAAATCAGACTTAGATAAATTTCATATCCCGTTGATCTTGGAGTCAATTTTTTGTTCTATCGGCATTGCACGGTTGTTTATTGAGATCGCTAAAGGGATTTTTTACGAAATGTGGTGAACACTGAACAACTGGAACTGACATCAATTGCTAGCCCTATAAGGCTACTGAGATAACCGAATGGTCAGATACCATCGACGATTGTTTATGAATGGTCCGCTGCACCACTACAGTTATGTCTCGTTATTGCAAAACAGCTTGATATGCCGTCTCTGCTACAACCGTCGTTATGAATGATGAACATCGATCTTGCTGCTGCTCATTGGTTGAGCCAGACATTTTTAATGAAAATAAAATCGTTGTTTCCGTTATCGGCTTAAGGAGTCTCTGTATTGGTTTCCGTATGCTGTGTTGAGCAAGACCATTGAGTGCCAATACAACACAGCGTATGGGGTCATTCAGCTTTAACGCTTGATAGATGAATATGGCTAAAGAAATCGACGATCTTGTCATGTTATGTAGTTTAAGCAATGTCGCTTCGTGTATCTGTGTCTGGGATGCCGATCCATGGGGACAGGGCACCGATGCAGGGATAAAGATCGCACGTTTCTACGTGGAGGTTGGCCAGACAAGGCAGAGTGTCGTCAGGTAGATGTACAGAGTGCTTGAAGGTCTGGCATGCGTTACGCTGAACAGATAACTGGTTTCATGTTTGACTTGTACGAACGTGCTACTCGATATGCCGGGATATGCGCTGCACATCTGCAAGTACGCCATAATGCTGATCCACTCTGATGATAGAGTGGACCGATTGAGCGACTGTAGGATTCGCCTTCCAAACCACACATTTGGTAAAAGAGCGGCAAATACAATTCCATGCTAGCTTTTTGAGTCTTCCTGCTTTTGATTGTTTGGTGACAGTATCGAAGAAGTATGATTGTGATTAAATGATTCTATGTATTGACCACACTTGGCTATGACCTTGGGTCATAGACGTATCATACGAAGAGAAGTCACACGGATGTCGAAGAAATATTGGATGATTCTAGTGCTTGCTGTGGGTAGTGTTTTTGTCTATTGCCCAAGGAGTGTAGCTACTTCGTTGTTTGAAGCGTCATCATCTGCAGATATCCAACCTCTGGTCCGCTACTACGGAAGTTTGCGTTTTGAGCCATGCACACTGAGTGCACGCGGTGCTGGACACATCCAGGTGTTGTGCGCGCAACTACCGGTGCTGGAGAATCCGTCTTTACCTGAAGGACGTAGGATTACGCTGAAGATTGCTTGGCTGGAGCGTGACAACGGTAGTCATCCTGCGCCAGACCCGGTGTTTTTCATTGCTGGAGGTCCGGGTCAAGCAGCGACTGGAGTGGTTGCTGCGATGGCGCCAAGTCTGAACGAGGTACGTAAAAAGCGCGACATCTTCTTCGTTGATCAGCGTGGCACCGGTGGTTCGCATCCACTCGCATGTGTAGATGCGCAGGGTAGGGTGCTTGAGTCGGAAGCAGAGAACGCCACAATACCAGTGCAATACGCCGCGTTTGCACAGCGTTGTGCTGTTTCGTTACAGGGTCGTGCTGATCCTCGCTATTACACCACTACCGAAGCGGTCACCGATTTGGACATGGTACGTACCGCACTCAGTGTGGATAAAATCAACCTGATCGGCACCTCTTACGGCACCCGTGTGGTGCAGCAATATGCGCGCCGTTATCGTGCCCACACCCGTACCTTGACTATGGACGGAGTGGTTCCGAATGAGTTGGTGATCGGTGGTGAATTCTCCACCACATTCGAGAATGCAATCGCGTTGCAGGATACACAGTGCCGTAAGAATCCATCCTGCAGCAAGCGTTTTCCGATCGACAATCGGCAGCAGCTGCGTACCTTGATGAAGCGTCTGCGTCAGGGGAGCGAGGTGGAATATCGTGATCCTGGCACTGGTGAGATGCGCCGTGGTCGTATCACTGCCGACACCGTGGTTAGCTTGGCCTTTGGTCTCTCATATGTACCAGAGTTGGCTGCATTGTTGCCATTGATCCTGAACGAGGCCGCTTCAGGGCATTACACACCGCTAATGTCGCTGTTTCAGCTTGTTAAGCGTGACATGGATGATCAGGTGAACCGTGCGTTGCAGTGGTCTGTGATTTGTGCTGAGGATGCGGACCGCTACGTAACCACTGCCAATGTTGGAGGCACCCTGCTTGGATCAAAGGTTGCACAGATGTTTTTTGCCCCCTGCAAGGTTTGGCCCACTGGTATCCGTCCGGCTGACTTCATGATGCCGTTCGTTTCCGACCTCCCGACGTTGCTACTATCAGGTGAGCGTGATCCTGTGACGCCACCAAATTACGCCGAAAAGTTGCTTAAAGGCTTGCGTTACGGTCGTCACATCGTTGCACCTGGCCAGGGCCATGGCACCATCCGCTTGGGATGTGTCTCCAAGTTGATTGGCCAGTTTATCGATCGTGCTGATGCTGCTTCGCTTGATGCAGGCTGTGTGCAGCATCTCGGTAACGTGCCAGTATTCACCTCGTTCAACGGGTGGGAACCATGATTACCGCTGAACATCTTTATAAGTCTTTCAAGACCAAGGGAGGGCTGGTCAAGGCGGTAAAGGACGTCAGTTTCCACGCCCCAGATGGTCGAATCATGGGGTTGCTCGGTCCCAACGGCGCGGGAAAGACGACGACGTTGCGCATGCTCTATACGTTATTGGTCCCAGATCAGGGCTGCATCAGCGTGGACGGCGTGGATGCGGCGAGCGATCCGATGACGGTTCGTCGTGGACTTGGTGTATTGCCAGATGCATGTGGTGTTTATAAGCGCTTGACTGCGCGCGAGAACATTGCCTATTTCGGTGAACTGCATGGCTTGTCGCGTATATACATCGCCGAGCGTGTCTCCATACTGTCGAAGGCGTTGGATATGGACGACATTCTCGACCGTCAGGCTGCAGGCTTCAGCCATGGTCAACGCACTAAGATCGCAATCGCACGCGCATTGGTGCATGACCCACGTAACGTCATTTTAGATGAGCCGACGAATGGCTTGGATGTGATGACCACACGTAAGTTACGAGATTTTCTCCGCCAGCTACGTGCCGAAGGCCGTTGTATTATCTTCTCAAGCCATGTCATGCAAGAAGTGGCAGCGTTGTGTGATCACATCATTGTTATTGCTAAGGGCAAGGTAGTGGCGGCCGGTAGTGGCGATGAACTGCGCGCACAAACTGGAAAGGACAATCTGGAGGATGCATTCGTTGATGCGGTCGGTTCGGACGAGGGACTGCATGCATGAGCCCGTTTCCTACCTTATGGACAGTGATGCGCAAGGAGTTGCGGGACGTCTTGCGTGATCGACGTACCCTTGCTCTGTCGCTGCTGCTTACACCGCTGCTGTATCCTTTGCTTATCCTCGGTATGGGGATGCTTAGCGAATCGCGGATCAAGACTCAAATTGATCAGTTACTGGATGTGCCTACGATCGGGCGCGAGTACGCACCTACCTTGGTAAAGTTTCTTGCAGCTCAGGGGCTGAATGCAGTTGCCCCTTCGGGTGATGTGGTCACGGCGATTCACACACAGCGGATTGACATTGCGTTGCGTATTGATCCGAGCTATGCCGATGCTTGGCGCGAAGGACGTCCGGCCCTGGTGGAGATTTTGTACGATACTACGCGTCGTGATGCCGAAATCCCCGCGACACGGTTGAGGTCGGCTTTGAATGCTTACAGTCAGCAGGTTGGCATACTGCGGTTGCTGGCAAGGGGTATCGATCCTCAAGTGGCGCGCCCGATCGAAATAAGCATGCGAGATTTGGCAACGCCCGATGCCAAACGTGCTCTGTTGATGTCGGTCATACTTCCGGTGTTGTTGATCATTACATCGTTTATTGGCGGTGCTTCGTTGGTTTTAGATGCCACTGCCGGTGAACGTGAGCGGCAGTCTCTGGAGCCTCTGTTAACGACACCTGTGTCACGTTGCGTCATTGTCAGTGGCAAGATTGCTGCAGCGTGCACAGTTAGTTTGCTCTCGTTACTACTGACGTTGCTGGCATTTAAATTAAGCGCCCAGCTGTCAAGTGCCGATATTAGTCAGCAGCTCAATGTCGGGTTAATACCGATGTTACAGATGCTATTTATCCTTCTGCCGATGCTGTTCATCGGGACTGCGCTGTTAACCCTCTTGGCTGCTGCCGCTAAAAGCGTGAAAGAAGCCCAAGCCCATATGGCATGGTTACTATTGCTACCGATGCTGCCCAGCTACGCCATGATGGCTTATCCACTGAAAAGTCAGCTATGGCAATTCGCGGTTCCATTCTTGGCACAAAACCAGTTATTGCAGAAAGTGATCAGGAATGAAGTGGTTGGGATCGAGGTATGGGTGATTTACCTAACCATGGGTTTTGGCTTGGCCCTACTGCTATGGTGGGCAGCAGTACGCCGTTACTATCAGGAGCAACTAGCAATTTCCGATTAAGCGTGCCGTGGGAGGAAAGAGCCATATCTGTTACGTGTTGCATGCAAACGCTGCTACGAACCTTTACATGGTCTGGAAAGTATTCCAAGCCAAATCTTTCAGTTGCCTGGGGTAAAGGATAGTGTACGGCGCGTCGTGACCATGGCCTTAACTGGCTCGAATTTCCAGCTTTTGACCGTATGCAGCGCCTCTCGATCGAATACGCGAGGTGGTGTGGACTGCACTACCCTTGCATTAGTGACCGAGCCGTCAGTGCCTACTTTGATTTCCACCACCACTTCCCCCGAGATACCGGCGCGTAGTGCCTCTGTCGGATAGCTTGGTGCTGGTGTACTGATCGCGTGTAGGGTTGCTACTACAGGTGCCCTCACCGGTATTGGTGTTAGTGCAGGTCCCTGTGCTGTTGCAGGTGCTGTTGCAGGTGCAGTTATAGATGTTGGAGGTGTTTGTGCTGTTGTGGATACTGGTGCCGTTGTGGGTCCTTGTGTTGTCGTCGAAGGCGGTATCAGTATCGGTACCGCCACTGGCGCACCAATTTGAGTGGTGTGTTGCTCAACCTCACGTTTGGTTGGGGCTGGGCGTTCGAATTCGGTTATTTCCTGATGCACTCTTTCACGTTGTTCAGCTACGCTTTCGCGTGTTTGCTGACTAGTTTGCTTCTTGTAATTATTTTCCCCGATTTCCTGCGATTCTGATTTCTTTGTATGCATCTTGCCCATGACCGCCTGCTTCAGACGTGGGAACGCTGGTGCGTTGGGATCCACCTTTTCGATCAGATCAACCAAGCGTCTGGCTTCAGTGAAGTCTTTTCGGTTAATGCTCTGTTCTGCGGCGATCAGTGTGTACGGCAATAAATCGGTCAATGCGCTGTTGACGATGGGGTCTTGTGGTTGCTTTTCACGGAGTGCCAAGTAGTACTCTACCGCGTTGTTGCCGGCTGGTGCGTACATGCGATTATCGCGTAGTGCTTGAGTCGCGGCCTCGTGTAACTGATCCATCGCCATGTTTTGTGATTGTGATGTTGTCCCTTGAACAGTGGGTGTGGTTTGTGGATCTGTGGTGGGAGCCGATTCATCGTCTTGCTTGGAACATGCCACTAGTATCGCTAGTAACAGCAGTATTGGTGCGCTCAATGGTACGGTGCGGCTCATCTTCGGTTGCAACATATTTCCCTCATTGAGCGAGTATTAATGCGGTGAGACGTCGTGCTGGGCGTTCTCATGCGGGGGCGGCGAAAAACCGAAATTTAGCATTTCTCATCATGAGGAGGATGCAGTTTTTTCCTCGACATGACGCGTGCTGATACCTGAGAGACAGGTTATATAAAGCTCGGTTAGGAGTTTACCTTTCAAATTCGACAGCAATAGTCTGGCATTCCTACTTTGCTGAAAGTCCTTTCCCCTCGCAGTGATTGATTGTTGCCGGCGTCTGTCGAACTGGACGTTTGATTTATGCGTACTGCTTGCAAAGCGTTCCTTAGAGTAGATAGGGTGAGTCTAAAGATCTGTGGTTAATCGCATTGGGTCGCTGAGATGCTATGGTATTTACAGAGGGATTCATGGCAGTCAAACGGTGATTGGAATGCTTGAGAGTGTCATGATTTGTCACGTATAAGCCGACAACCGTAATTGATTCGGCTAAAGATATGGAAACGAGGTCATTTGTCTAGACCGATTTTGTGATTTTATTGACAATTGCACTTCGGAGACGGATAACAAGTAACAAGCTGTGTCGTGCATTTCATTCAGTGATGCATGTCAGTATTTTAAAATGTGTGATGTTGCTATAGGGCTGCTGCATACTACTTTAATGAATAAAATCGTTCCCTAAAGGCGGATGATGATGCGTGTGTTTAACTTCAGTCCCGGCCCAGCAGCATTACCAGAACCTGTTTTGCGTCAAGCACAGGCTGAGATGCTTGAGTGGAACGAGGCGGGAGCTTCGGTGATGGAGATAAGCCACCGAAGTGCTGAATTTATGGCGCTGGCTGCCGGTATTGAGAGCGACCTACGTTGCTTGCTTGGGATACCAACTGACTATGCAGTACTGTTCCTGTCGGGTGGTGCGACAACTCAGCAAGCTCTCTTGCCGCTCAATTTTGCCGCATCAGGGCAGACTGCCGATTACGTGGTCACCGGTCACTGGAGTAAGACCGCACTTAAACAAGCCAGACCCTATGTGAATATCAACGTGGTGGCCGATGGTGAGCCTGGTGGCTTCCACGATATTCCAAGCCCCGCTGGTTGGCGTTTATCCAAAGATGCGGCCTATGTGCACATTACTGCTAACGAGACGATCCACGGCGTTGAGTTCCGTAAGATTCCGGAGGTTGGCGATGTACCGTTATTTGCCGATTTTAGCTCTTCGATTGCTGCGGATCTGATCGATGTGTCCAAGTATGGTTTAATTTATGCCGGTGCGCAGAAGAACCTTGGTCCTGTTGGCATTTGCGTAGTGATCGTACGCCGCGCTTTGCTTGAACGTATCGGTCAGCCGCGTGCGGATATTTTCACTTACGCCTTGCACGCTGCACGTGATTCGATGCTCAATACTCCGCCAACCTGGAACTGGTATCTGCTTGGCCTCACCGTCAAATGGATGCTTGATGAGGGCGGAGTGCAGGAGTTCGCGCGTCGTAATCATGCCAAGGCACAACTGGTTTATCAGGCGATTGATCAGTCTGGCGGTTTCTATCGTAATGGTGTCGCTCCGGCAGTGCGTTCGCGGATGAATATTCCGTTCTTTTTGCCGAGCGCTGAGCAAGATGCCCGTTTTGTAGCTGAGGCCAAGGCCGCTGGTTTATTAGCATTGAAGGGGCATAAAGCGGTTGGTGGCATCCGAGCTTCCCTCTATAACGCCATGCCACTGACTGGTGTACAAGCATTGGTTGCATTCATGCATGATTTCCAACAGCGCTACGGTTGATTTGGGTCCCCGTACCACGCCGTTTGAGCGGCAATGACCATGAGGCATTTCTGCTCGTGACTACCAAGCTAGCTTCCAAAAAGACTAAGTCGGTTAACACGACCGCTGACATGGTTGCAGTGCCTGACATGGCATTGACCGATGTCCGTACCAAAATCGATAAGATTGATTGTGACATTCAGACATTGATTACCGCGCGCGCGCGTTATGCCCAGCAGCTTGGTAAGGCCAAGAGCAAACTTGTCGCTGCAATGGATTACTACCGCCCCGAGCGTGAAGCGCAGGTGCTGCGTATGGTGGTGGAACGCAATGAAGGCCCGCTGTCAGATGAGGTTCTGGTACGGGTGTTCCGTGAAATTATGTCTGCTTGCCTAGCTCAGCAGGAACCATTGAAGATTGGTTACCTTGGCCCGGAAGGCACTTTTAGCCAACAAGCAGTGCTCAAACACTTTGGCCATTCTGTGCTTGGTGAGCCCATGGCTAGCATTGAGGAGGTGTTTCAGGAGGTCGAAGCCGGTAATACCGATTTCGGAGTAGTGCCGGTGGAGAATTCAGGCCATGGAACAATCCAGGTCACGTTGGATGTGTTCTTGACTTCTAAATTGAAGATCTGTGGCGAGATCGAGCTGCGTGTGCACCAATACCTAATGTCCCGTACGGGTCGTCTTGAAGACATCCAGCGGATCTATGCGCATCCGCAGTCCTTCGCGCAGACGGCCGGTTGGCTGCGTGCTAACTTGCCTAATGCCGAGAAAATCCCTGTTTCCAGCAACGCAGAAGGTGCGCGTCGTGCCTACAATGCTAACGATGCAGCCTCGATCGGTAGCGAGAACGCCACACGTGTGTATGCTCTGAACAAGGTGCTCATGCAATCGATTGAGGATGAGCGGGACAATACCACGCGCTTTCTTGTCATTGGTCGTCGGATATTTCCACCTTCAGGATGCGACCGTACTTCGATTCTAGTGTTTATTCACGACAATCCTGGTGCATTGTTCGAAGTGCTTGGCTCGTTCGCACGTCACGGTATTAACATGAGCCGTATCGAATCGCGCCCGTCGCATCAGGCCAGATGGGAGTATGTCTTTTTTATTGATCTGGTCGGCCACGTCGAAGATGAATCGATGAAACAGGCGCTGGCCGAACTGGAGGAATCCGCGGTGAAGGTCAAGATCCTTGGGGCTTATCCCATCGCGCTTCCATGATTAGTGCCTATTTCTGTTCGATGTCTGCACACGTGACCACCGCATCGGCAGTTTGTGCTGTGGTCGCCGTTTTTTGCAGAAACCCAGTATGAGCCATAGTACGCATGATTACTGGATCGCACGTAAGGGTACGCCACTGCACGGTGTGCTGAGTCTCCCCGGGGATAAATCAATGTCCCATCGTGCGGTGATGTTTGCTGCGCTTGCTGACGGGACTTCACATATCGATGGCTTTCTTGAGGGGGAGGACACGCGTTCCACTGCGGCTATTTTGACCAGGCTCGGCGTGCGTATCGAGATTCCCTCATTCTCCCAGCGCATCGTGCATGGTGTCGGCGTGGATGGACTCAAGGCACCGTATAGTCCCCTGGATTGTGGCAACGCCGGCACCGGCATGCGCCTGTTAGCCGGCCTGCTGGCAGCACAGCCTTTCAACAGTGTGTTAATCGGAGACGCCTCACTGTCAAAGCGACCGATGCGGCGTGTGACCGATCCGCTGTCACAGATGGGCGCACGTATCGACACCAGCGACGATGGCACTCCGCCGCTGCGTATCTTTGGTGGTCAAACGCTATGTGGCATTGATTTCATCTCGCCAGTGGCCAGCGCTCAGGTCAAGTCAGCAGTGTTACTGGCTGGACTGTATGCGCGCAACGAAACTGTAGTACGCGAACCGCACCCCACTCGTGATTACACCGAGCGTATGCTCGCTGCGTTCGGTGTGGACATCGATTTTTCGCCAGGTCAGGCGCGGTTGCGTGGTGGACAGCGTTTGGGTGCTGCCGATATTGCAGTTCCCGCTGATTTTTCTTCGGCTGCGTTTTATCTGGTCGCAGCCAGCGTCATTCCTGGCTCGGATATCACACTGCAAGCGGTGGGGCTCAATCCGCGTCGTATCGGTCTGCTAACCGTGTTGCGGCTGATGGGTGCAGATATTACCGAATCCAATCACCATGAGCATGGTGGTGAGTTAGTTGCCGACCTGCGTGTGCGCTATGCGCCGCTCCAGGGTACATGTATTCCTGAAGATCTGGTGCCGGATATGATTGACGAGTTCCCGGTATTGTTTGTCGCTGCAGCGGCGGCCAAGGGTCAAACTGTGGTCAGTGGTGCGGCTGAACTACGGGTCAAGGAATCGGACCGGTTGGCTGTGATGGCGGCAGGCTTGCGCGTGCTCGGCGTCCGGGTGGATGAGACCACGGACGGAGCGACGATTCATGGGGGAGCAATCGAACATGGCACTATCAACACTCATGGCGATCATCGCATCGCCATGGCGTTTTCAATTGCAGGGCAGCTTTCCGTGAGTGGAGTACGTATTGAGGATGTCACCAATGTTGCCACTTCGTTCCCAGGCTATGAGACGTTAGCGCGCAGCGCTGGTTTCGGTCTTGAAGTGTACGGTAATCCATTGGGAATGAACTCCATCAATACCTGAGTCGCGCTGTAAACCATGTGGTGGCTGCCCAAGATATATGCTTCTGATCATCATGTGTTCCAAGCATTGAATCATGCTTGTGTTTCTGACTTACTTCTTCGATTTACCTTGTGAACGGTCAGCATCTGCTGGGTGATGTGCTACTACCACCTATATTCGAAAGGCGAGTTTTGTTTAATTAATGATGGGTGATTCGCGTTGTCCATTCATAGGGGGCTTACAGAAGAAATTGAGTTGTGCATGCAGGTGTGCATGCTTTTTTCCTGGTTACGGCAAAGCGGTGTCTGGCAAGGGCGATACACATCCAAAATATTTTTGTCGACTCGATGATTGGACGGGTACCAGTAGCCACCAAGTCGCAAAAACAACCGGCAGCAACTATTCGAGAGTTTCCCAGATGGTTTCATGACGATGGGTACACATTTCCGCCAAGCCTATGGCATGTGGTTGCACAGGACACCGTTCGTTCAAGCTTCTCAAGCATTGTTCGCCGATTTTTCACCTGTGACGACAAGCATGCCAGCAAGCTCTCTCGTATTCGTCTCACTTGTCTTTGTGTTTGGGTGATGCGTGAAAATACAAACACAACCTGTGAGCAATGTCATCGCGGGCAACGCCCAAGCGATGTGTGCAGGTCAAGACAGATGTGTTGATCTTGTGTGCATCCCCTGCTTTGCCAGCCATGTTGCAGGGGCGAGGAATCTTCGCCTGCTTGGTTGGTGACCAGAATAAGCAGGCGATGCATTGCCATGTGGCGTCAACGCAGAGAGATCGAACTTACTGCCCGAGATTGAACTCAAACGGGATTTCAAGGCTTCCTGGTACCGGTTGATCGTTGCTGTTGCGCGCTGGTTTGAAGCGCCAGCCGCGTACCGTTTGTAGTGCGGCATTATCCAATTCGCGCGAGCCGCTACTCTTGGCCATTTCCACGCCGCTGGGAGCACCTTCGGCATCCACCAGCACCCGCACGGTGACTGTACCGTGATCTCCACGCGCTGCCGCATCGGCTGGATACTCGGGTGGGGGCATTTGTCCAGGTATAGGAGTAGGTTGGTTGATTGGCGTCGTTGCTGCCGCAGTTGGGGCCGATGTTGCCGTGGTCGGCGTCTGCGCCGGCATATTAGCTGGTGTCGTGCCGGTGGGGGATGACGGTATGGGTTCGGGAAGCGTGTCGTTTATTGGTGCATTCTCTGTCGTCAGGCCGTCCTCTGGTAGTGGGTCGGATGGTGCCTTGGGCATATTGGCGGCAACATCGCCTTTAGCCGGCAACGGTGCCGGTAACGGAGCTAGCGTTGGCGTACTTTCGGCCACCGGTGCCACTTGAGTGTCGGTTGCCCTGCCTTGACTGCGTCCTGTCATCCAAAAAACACCAAATAGGAGAATACCGATACCGAATGCGATGCCAGCAATTTTGAATGTATGCGGGGGGAGCAGCTGAGGCGCGGATTGGGCGTAAATACGGCGGGCGTACATGAGACTAAGCCTGGGCGAATGCTGCAATTATTTCACAGTACGGATGAATGTGTGCCACAGGCAGAAGCAGCGATAACAGGCGATAATCGTGACCCGATCCATTTCACCGTGCTGCTTCTATGCTCGATCCGGCCCTGCTGCGTCAACATCTCGCAAAACTTGCTGAACGCTTGTGGAATGCACGCGGTTTCACCCTTGATGTTGCAGCCCTTGAAGCATTGGAAAGCGAACGTAAACGTATCCAGATACGTACCCAAACGTTGCAAGGCTTGCGTAACAGCAAATCTAAGGCGATCGGCCAAGCCAGAAGCAGAGGCGAAGATGTGTCTGTGCTGATGGCAGAGGTTGCTGGTTTTGGTGATGAACTGAAGATGTCGGAGATTGCGTTGGAGCATATCCGCAGCGAATTAGAGACATTGGCGCTGGGTATTCCCAACGTGCCGCAGGAGGATGTGCCGCTCGGTACCGATGAGCGTGAGAACGTAGAGCAGGCACGTTGGGGAGTACCACGTACGTTCGATTTTGTGATCAAGGATCATGTTGAATTGGGTGCGTGTCATGGTTGGTTGGATGCCGAGAGTGCAGCCAAGCTGTCCGGCGCACGTTTCACTGTATTGCGTGGCCCCATTGCACGCCTGCATCGTGCACTTGCGCAGTGCATGCTTGACTTGCATGTTTGCCAGCACGGATACGAAGAAATTAATGTCCCGATCATTGTCAATGCCGACAGCCTGTACGGCACCGGTCAGCTACCAAAATTCGAAGAAGATATGTTCAGTACTCAACTCGGTGAGCATCGGCGCTATTTGATTTCGACTTCGGAAATCTCGCTGACTAATATGGTACGCAACGAGATCATTGAGGCGGATCGTCTGCCACTGCGTATGACCGCACACTCATTGTGTTTCCGTTCCGAGGCAGGCAGTGGTGGCCGCGACACGCGTGGCATGATTCGTCAGCACCAGTTTGAGAAGGTCGAATTGGTCAGCGTATGCAGGCCCGAGGAGAGTGAAATTGAGCACCAGCGTATGACCCGTTGTGCAGAGATGGTGCTGGAGAACCTTGGGCTGCCTTACCGTAAGATGCTGTTGTGCACTGGTGATATGGGATTTGCTGCAACCAAGACCTATGACTTGGAAGTTTGGTTGCCGTCGCAGGGGATGTACCGCGAGATTTCATCGTGCTCCAACTGCGGCGATTTTCAAGCCAGGCGTATGCAAGCCCGCTGGCGTAATCCTGTCACCGGCAAGCCGGAATTGGTACACACTCTCAACGGTTCTGGCGTCGCCGTTGGCCGCGCGATGATTGCGGTGATGGAGAACTACCAGAATGCTGATGGTTCAATTGAGGTGCCGGAGGTGCTGCGTCCTTACATGAATGGCTTGACTCGGATTGGTTGAGTCTGGATGTAGCGACAGTGTGGCAAGGTGCTGTGGACTGTTATGTGCGCTGTAAAGGCATGTCAGAACCATGCAGGTGAGTATCGTGCCCTGCCAAATGAGTGCCGCCTCATCGCTAGCAAATTTGCGACGACATTAGATTGATGAAAAACGGTAATGACTCTCTGGGTGTTGAAGCTGTCAATAGCAAAATGGAGGCATGATTTAGAGGTTAACGTAAAACTTCATGACCCTCCGATGATGAGATTGGAGTACAGGCCGGGCTCACAGAATGAAGTGCAATACAATGCCTTCCAGAAAGGATCGAGTTCTGCCCATCTGTCCGGTGAAACACCACCCAACGCCTCTTATGTTCCACCAGTGTGCCGATTGCTGAGCAGAAATTTTCCGCTTTATTTGCTTTATTTAAAGTTGTCTTTCTGAGTTGTCTTTCTGCGCGGTGCCCCGATACGGGATGCGGCTTCATCTTTGTGCAAACAGGGTGCGATACGCCGTGCGTTGAGGATAAATGATTCTCTGTTGCTATTTACCAATGTTGTGTGGTGGCGATCATGTGCCGCTTGGCTCGGGCTCAATGCCTGGGGCATGTTTCCCTTGATTTCACCACATAAACTTGATTGTCAATCCTGGCATCAATCATTTTGTTCTGATCAATAGATCATCGAATACATCGATAGAGATAGAGATTGGACGCACGCCGATGATGATGTGCTCCGGGGCCAGTGACCGAACATAAAATCGTTATGGAGGATCTCTCCGCTGCCATAATGTGTGTCCCCGGTCAGCGATGTGGCTTTGGGAGGTACTGCTGGCTGCTATGATCGGCTACGTCATCCGCTGCCTAGGGTATAGAGTTGCTGCATCTTAAGATCAGCAAAGCACGACTTTGAGTTTCCCCTGTTTTTACCATCTTTAAGCGCGTAAATATCTTCATGGTACAGAGGGCATTGGAACCAAAGGGCATGCTCGTGTTTTTGCTAAGCATGATGAATCTGGATTTTTTCTTTGATTTTCAAAAATTTTAAAAAGGGAAGTGCAATGGGGACATTAAATAAAATCAGATATGCGTGTTCTGTGTACATGCTGATGGCCGTGGCGACATTGGTCGGATGTAAGCCTGCAGATCATCCTGTCGAATCGACTCAGCGGTCCCAGCCGCCCCATGTTGTGTTGGAACACAAAGATGCCGAACAGGTCCCGTTAAATATTGAAGTGTTTAACCTGGGCGAGCATTCGACCTTTGCAGTCTCCTCCGTATTGGTGACAGGTACTAAAGATGCTGTCCTGATTGATACGCAGTTCTCTGCCGCTGATGCGCGTCAGCTTGTCGAGAAAATCAAGGCATCTGGCAAGCGTCTGATGACGATCTATATCAGTCATGGTGATCCTGACTATTATTTTGGTTTAGATATTGTGCATGCTGCGTTCCCTGAGGCGCAGCTGCTTGCTACTCCACAAACTATCGCGCATATCCAGGCTACCAAGGATGCGAAGTTGAAGCTCTGGGGGCCGCAACTAGGGCAGAACGCACCGAAACAAATCTTGATCCCAAAGGCATTGGAAGGAGACCAGCTGATGCTTGAAGGTCAGGCATTGAGGATTATAGGCCTGGATCGTCCGACGCCTGACCATACTTTTGTGTGGATTCCCTCAATTAGGACAATCGCCGGCGGTATCCTGGTGACGGATGCTCAGCACGTATGGATGGCTGACACACAGACTCCACAGTCGCACCTGGATTGGCTGGCTATGCTGGATCGGATCAAATCACTGGATCCGAAGGTTGTGGTTCCAGGACATTTTTTGCCTGGCGCGTCGCTGGACGGGCGCTCGGTGACGTTCACTGCCGATTATATCCGTGCCTTTGACGAGGAAACCGCTAAAGCCAAGGATGCGGCTGCGCTGATCGCAGCGATGCAGCGACGTTATCCCGGACTTGGTGGCGAGAAATCGCTTGAGATCAGTGCCAAGGTGGCCAAGGGCGAGATGGAATGGAAGTGATGTGACGGATAGGGCGGCTGTTTAGGCCGCCTCCAGCACTGTCAGCACTTTCGACGGATGGATCATATGTTCTCTCCTGGCGGTGGCGGATGAGCAGGATGTATGGCACTAAGATCGATTCTTCGTTTGATCTTTCATTGGTTGACTGTTTGCTGTGTTGTTCGATCTGAAAACACACGCTTCATTTGAATGATGTGAGCAATGTGTTGAAAGAGCGGGCTCATATCCGAAGGTGTGAAGGCTGTATCGATACGAGATCATTAGCATGATGCACATGAAGAAAATCTCTTAATTTTGTGGATCGGAAAAGTTGAAAACGTCAGGCGATCACTGCGGATGATGAGTGATAAGTGCGACGGTATTTTTAACTTACGATCGCAGTACATAAAGCCGTGAAGCAGTCCTGTGGAGTTGGTTCGAGTGGCTGTAACGCTGAATAGATTCACTTTAGTCATAACCCCCATCAATACCATTGCATCGAAGCCCTGAGTGAAATGGGTGGCTTCATAGGTGGAATGGCCTTTCCGGTCAGTTCCACCGTTCAGTGTCACTGACGGTGATCTTCACCCTAATCACATGGGTTGACCTAAAATCCAATTCGGGCACAACACCGCTCAGAGATCATCGGCATGCGCAGCCTGGGCGGGGGGATAGAGGCATCTCCTAGTCAATCTCTAAATGGATCCCGCGACATGGCACAAAGACTTAAATTTGGGACAGATTGCAGAGGTGCCCGAGTTGATCTCCCATGCATCCATCAATCAGTAAGCCTATTACGTCTATGTTGAGCGTCACCGAAGCAGTGAGCCGCTCAAACTTCTGTGCTGTCCAGAGCAGTGATGAAGGTCAACAGTGTTAGCAGTACCGTTGAAACGACAGGAAAACACTGGCTCAGTCCCGTTTCCGCCGAGGAAACGAGGAAATCAGTCGAGAGATATATCCAGTGGCAATAGTCAGATCCATGTTGGTGATGATGATCTCGTCATCCCATACAAAACCAATGCGCCCAGAAGTAAAAAGGTTCTAAGAAGCATTTCTACGTAGACCTTTCGACTCACTGCAACCAGCTCCTGTTTTGGTGTGCCGGAAGCGATGTACCGAGCTGCGCATCACCAGGCCATTTTCTATAAAGTATCGAGCTGCATCGGTGCCTCGCTGGTGGCTGGGATGAAGGAGCTTCAAAAAGAAAGCATGAAAGCAGTACATCCATTCCTGGATATTGGTGAATGCGTTGTAACTACTGTTTCTACGGACAAGCGTCCCAATTGGAGTTTGGAGAGGCGTGTAGGGCAGAAAAATGGAGACGATACGGCTTTTCAATGAAGTGGCTTGGAAGCTCTACTCAACATCGCGTAGGTTCGGAAACGTAGTCTCGTGAATCGATTTACAAGCACCCTTATCGAAGTTTAAGGATGAAATCGAAGTGTTTGGGGCACGTTGTAAGACGACAGAACAATCTGGTAGCGCTTGACAGGATGCATGCATCGCCATCCTTGCAGGACGATGGTAAGGACTTTACAGAACATTGCTTCAATATATGCTCACGATCCATTTTCATTCGTACATTATCCAGTGCTTCATTGTGATGATGGCCTCAATTATTTGTGGTAGAGCGCGATAGAGCGACTTCCTTTTGGAGCCGTGTGGCCTGGGAGATGACATGTCTTTTAGGTTTTGCGATGGCTTCCCCTTCACTGTACTTGACGTTCGAAATGCTGTTTCTTGAAAGCTCAAACCAGTTGCTGTCTGGTAGAAGTGGCATCCGGATTTTCCTGATTGGCCTCCCAGCCCGCATAATGTTCAAATGACCCCTTTCATCAAAACTCCTTTCATGTCTAGGATCATCGCCATTGCCAACCAAAAAGGTGGTGTCGGTAAGACCACGACAGCGATTAATCTGGCGGCAGGTTTGGTACGCTCATCCAAGCGTGTACTGCTGGTGGACCTTGATTCGCAGGGCAATGCGACGATGGGCAGCGGTGTGGATAAGAACGAGGTGATCTCGTCCACCTGTGAGGTTCTGCTGGGTGAAAGTAGTGTCGCCGAGAGTCGGACCAGGGCCCCGGAAGGTTTCGATTTACTGCCTGGCAACATCGATTTGACTGCAGCGGCCATTCAATTGATGGAGCAAAGCGAGCGTGAGCAGCGGCTTAAGCGTGCGTTGGTACCGATTCGTGATCAGTACGATTTTATCTTGATTGACTGCCCGCCGGCGCTGTCGCTGCTGACATTGAATGCCCTGACTGCAGCTGATTCGGTGATTGTGCCGATGCAGTGCGAGTATTACGCGCTGGAAGGGTTGAGTGCGCTCCTAGAAACGATCGAGGCGCTGCGCGCCAACCTGAATCCGATGCTGGAGATTGAGGGCGTTCTGCGCACGATGTTTGATATTCGAAACAATCTGGCCAATGCCGTTTCGGCTGAGTTGACCGAGCACTTTGGTGACAAAGTGTTCCGGACCATTGTGCCGCGTAATGTGCGCTTGGCTGAGGCTCCAAGTTACGGGCAAAGCATCGTCGGTTATGACGGCGCTTCGCGTGGTAGCGTGGCTTATTTGGGTCTGGCCAACGAAGTGATTCTCCGCCAGAACAACCGCAAAAAGGCTAACGTTGTGGAGACCAATTGATGAATAAACCCAGCCCTCCTCTCAAGAAGCGTGGTCTTGGCCGTGGTCTTGAAGCCTTACTTGGGTCTAAGGGTGGATCTTCCGTGCCACCGACGCTTGCTGAGGAGCAGTTCTCTGACGAAGAACTGCGTACGCTGCAAGTCACGCAGTTACAGCCCAGTAAGTACCAACCGCGACGAGAGATGAATGATGTCAAGCTGACTGAGCTTGCTGAGTCGATCAAGGCACAGGGGGTAATTCAGCCGATTATCGTGCGCGAGCTGGCTTTGGATATGTTCGAGATTGTTGCTGGCGAGCGCCGTTGGCGCGCCTCGCAATTGGCTGGGTTGAGCGAAGTACCGGTGCTCGTTCGCGAGTTGGATGATCGTACCGTGATTGCTATGGCGCTGATCGAAAACATCCAGCGCGAAGATCTTAATCCACTGGAGGAAGCACAGGCACTGCAGCGGCTGATCGATGAGTTCTCGTTGACTCATGCAGAAGCTGCTGAGGCTGTCGGCCGCTCACGTGCGGCGGTGTCTAATCTCTTACGTTTACTTGAACTTCCGGTGGGGATCCGTACGTTGCTGGAGTCACGTCAGTTGGAGATGGGCCACGCGCGTGCCTTGTTGACCCTGGCGCCAGAACTGGCGACTAAGCTGGCCAAGGAAGTGGTTGACCAAGGGTGGTCGGTCCGTGAGGTTGAGCACCGTGCTCAGCAGTTTGCCGCTGGAAAAGTGCCAGACGTCCGTGACAAGAAGGCCAAGCCCGCCGCGAGTATTTCTTCTCAACCCGACATCGCCTCGTTGGAGATTGAGTTGTCTGAGCGCTTGGGTACCAAGGTGGCGATCAATCATGGCCGTGCTGGTAAAGGTAAGTTAGTGATCCACTACACTGACTTGGACGTCCTTGATGGTGTTTTGGAGAGGTTACGTACTCGTGCTGCTGGTTAGGTGCCCCTATGGCTTCCCCAATTTTGCTGCCATGTATACGGAGATGAAGAAGAAAGGTCACCATCGTCTGTTATCTGGGCTGCGAGTAGGATCAGTGCCTGATCTCGGTGTATCTGCATGATGGCTACACCTATGGCCACCAAGTGCAGCTGTGCCTAGTGGTTGGAGTGGATCTGGCATGGTGATGTGTGATCGATCTTTTACCGTTGATCGTGTATTGCCTCCCGGGAGGACCACCACGGCCATGGTAGGTATTTGCAGTCACGTGCAAGAACACGTTGCAGGGTTCGTGATTGCTATGGAAAGCATGGGCGCCTGTGCGGCGGCTGGTTGGATGGATCTGCGAGTCTGGAGCCTATCTGGAGGATCCCAATGACGGTGTTGGTGACAGGTGCGGCTGGCTTCATCGGTGCCCATATTTGTCGCGCGTTGGCCGCATGCAACGCTAAGGTGGTCGGATTGGATAACTACAATGCCTACTACGATCCGCAGCTGAAGCGTGACCGCGTTACAGCCCTATGTCCGGATATTGATATCCGTAGGCTTGATTTGATCGACCGCGATAGATTGGCGGCACTGTTTGACGAGGTTCAGCCCGAATGTGTTGTGCATCTGGCTGCGCAGGTGGGGGTGCGCTACTCGCTTGAGAACCCGTATGCCTACGTAGATAGCAATCTTGTCGGTTTTATCAATGTGTTGGAGCTATGTCGGCATTGTCGTGTGCAGCACTTGGTTTACGCTTCGAGCAGTTCAGTGTATGGCGACTCAGCGACCCCGCCGTTCTCGGAGGAGCAGCGCGTGGATCAGCCACGCTCCCTATACGGCGCAACAAAGGCTGCCAACGAATTGATGGCCTATAGCTACGCTCAACTCTATGGGCTGCGTGCCACTGGTCTGCGTTTCTTTACTGTCTATGGTCCCTGGGGACGGCCGGACATGGCGCCGTTGATCTTTAGCCGTGCTGTACTGGAAGGGCGCCCCATTGAAGTATTCAACCATGGTCGCATGGAGCGCGACTTCACTTTTATTGATGACATTATTACTGGTGTTATTGGTGCGCTTGATCATCCGGGTGAGCGGGCGGTGCCACACCGTCTGTTCAACTTGGGTAATCATACTCCCGTGCCACTTGAGCATTTCATCGCGGTGATCGAGCAGGCGGCTGGCAGGCAAGCTGATAAGCATTACAAACCAATGCAACCGGGTGACATGACCACCACAATGGCAGATATTGCCTCGGCACGCACCGCGTTTGGATTCGAACCGGTCACACCGATTGAGATCGGTTTGCCGCAGGTGGTGGATTGGTGCCGTCGCTACTTTGGTGCACGTTTCTAATGTACTGATTTCAATCGATTGAAGTGTGCCGAAAATGCATTGCTTTTTTCTTCCGTAGTGCTTGCAGCGATAGATGTCCCATGAATGATTTGCAACTTTCTGTTGTGGTTCCGGTATTTAATGAGCGTGATAATGTTGCGCCCCTGATTGCTGAGATCGTTGGTGTACTGCGCGGAGTGAGGGCGTTTGAGATTGTATATGTTGATGACAATTCAAAAGACGACTCGCTCTCTGTGTTGCAAGGATTAAAGGTCTCCACTCCGGAACTGCGCGTGTTCCACCATGCTGCCCGAGCGGGGCAAAGCACGGCGATACGCAACGGAGTGAAGGTTGCGCGTGCGCCTTGGGTGGTCACCCTGGATGGTGACGGCCAGAACGACCCGTCCGACATCCTCAAACTATTGGCTGCACGCGAAGTGGCTGAACCGTTGGTGAGGCTATTCAACGGTTGGCGCCTCTATCGTCAAGATTCAAGTTCCAAGCGCTGGGCGAGCAAATGGGCGAATACGATCCGGGCACGCCTGCTGCGTGATGACACACCGGATACCGGTTGCGGTATCAAGCTGTTCGAACGTGCGGCGTTCTTGGAACTCCCGTACTTCGATCATATGCATCGTTTCCTGCCAGCGTTGATGCAGCGCGCTGGCTGGGAAACCGCCAATGTCCCGGTGAGTCACCGTCCTCGTGTTTCTGGGGTGTCCAAGTACAACAATCTCCATCGTGCCTTGGTAGGCATCCGTGATCTGTATGGTGTGGCATGGTTGATGGCACGTAGCACATGCATTGATGCTCAGGAATGTTGACGTGTGGAGTGATGAGTTGAACGCGCAGTTGCAGTGGCTGGCTTGGACCGGATTGCATGTCACCGGTTGGAAGCTGATCGGTTATAGCGGTGCTTTGATGTTTGGTGGACGTTGGGTCATCCAGTTTTTGGCTTCGAAGCGTGCTGGCAGGCCAGTGATTCCACGTCTGTTTTGGTACATGAGCGTGCTCGGCAGCTTAATGACACTGAGTTACTTCATGTTTTCAGCCAAGCGGGATTCGGTAGGCGTATTACAGAACTTGTTACCAGCATTCACAGCGTTCTACAGCTTGTATTTGGACATCAAGCATCGAGGCTGGAAGTAGGATCTTGTTCCATATTCAACACGAGCAGACTTGGCTGTCATCCTGCGGTTCGCTCAGTAAACCGACTCAGGTCATGCTTACACATCAACGTGTGTCTGTGTCAGGACAGTTGCGTCGTACGGTTCAAAGAGGACTCTGGGAGCGCCACGATTCATAGAAAGATCGCTTGCAACTTCTTAGAAGCTCTCTCATGGATGGCTACGTATTGGATGAGTCGGATGTATAACGGCCTCTGGTAGCATCACTGGGCTTGGCGCGTTATTAAGGTATACGTATGGATGACTTCTGTGTTGCGTCATTTCAGTGGTATCCCAGGATGCTAGCCACTCCGTATTCCGGACTGAGTAGATTGCTGCCTGTGAGGCTAGGTCAGCTTGCAATCACACAGATACCAGCGCATGTGTGATGTGGTGTAAGCCGGCTTCCATTTTGACCGATTCCTCATCATTGCAGGCAGAGTAAATTTATTTCACAGATGTGTGCTTGGTTGATGTGGGCTCTCTGCGAGCAGCGGTGCACCTGCGAGTGCTTAGTCACACATACTTCGTGCGTTGTGGACAAGGAGTAGGCTCGAGGCTCGATCAGCGGGTTCGCAGCACAATCCAGCACGCGCGATTGCGCAACCATTCTTATGTTTAGCTGTGCTTGGAGCAGCTCGCACATATACTTCAGTGTGCGAACCAGCCTGTTTGACAACAGGTATCTTTTGCTAATGATGACAACGTTGTTGCTGTGATCGTAGAGCATGGGCTGTGGAAGGGCAGGATGGTCGAACATAAAATCGGTGTCTTGTGCATTCAATATTCGAGAATGCATACCGGCGATATTGCCTGGTGCACGGTGTTGATAGAGCGTGCCACTGAGTGTTCATGGGCCACGTGTGACATGGTGCGGTGCGTGTTGAGTTGCTATTTGCCAGAGAGTCTGTGTGTAAGCAAACAAGCCACGTGCAGGTAATCGACCATAATTCAACACATGATAGAGCCTTGTAACATCGCTGCAGTGCTGCCGCGTTTGGCACGCGAACGCCCCGACCAAATTGCGATTCGCTGTCCGGGGCGTCATGTTTCTGGTGGTATGGCGGCTTATGACGTGACCCTCAGCTATCGTGAATTAGACATGCGCAGCGATGCGATCGCGGCTGGCTTTAGCGGTTATGGCATCGGCCGCGGGGTGCGTACCGTGGTTATGGTGCGGCCTTCGCTGGAATTTTTCTTGCTGATGTTTGCCCTGTTCAAGGCTGGCGCGGTACCGGTACTCGTGGATCCGGGGATCGATCGATCCGCCTTGAAACAATGCTTGAAAGAGGCCGAACCTCAGGCATTCATCGGTATCTTGCTAGCACAACTGGCACGGCGTTTGTTGCGTTGGGCACCTTCCGTCACACGGATTGTCACCGTCGATACCCGGTGGGCGTGTGGCGGCACCACGCTGGCGCGCCTGGAGCGTGCTGGCGTAGGCGCAGGTGCCCAACTGGCCGATACGACGGCTGATGAGATTGCAGCGATTCTGTTCACCAGTGGCTCAACAGGCGTGCCTAAGGGAGTGGTGTATCGTCACCGTCACTTTCTCGGTCAGATTGCTTTGTTGCGAGACATGCTTGGCATTGTGCCCGGAGGGGTAGACTTGCCAACCTTTCCTCCGTTTGCGTTGTTCAGTCCAGCACTGGGTTTAACCAGCATCATTCCGGATATGGATCCCAGATGTCCGGCCCGGGCGGATCCACGCAAGCTGCATGATGCAATCGCACGTTTCAATGTGAGCCATTTGTTTGGTTCACCTGCGTTGCTGCGGGTCTTGGCCGAGTACGGCAGGCCGTTGCCAACGTTGCGTTGCGTGACCTCGGCGGGTGCTCCGGTGCCCCCGGAAGTGGTGGCACAGATACGCGCGCTATTGCCCGAAGACGCGCAATTCTGGACGCCCTATGGGGCCACCGAATGTTTGCCGGTCGCGGTTGTGGAGAGCCGTGAATTGGAAACCACGCGTGCTGCCACTGAGCGTGGTGCTGGGACGTGCGTTGGTCATGTGATGGCACCAAACCTGGTACGTATCATTGCGATTGACGATGCGGTCATTGAAGCGTGGGATGCAGTGCGTGAAGTCGGCCTGGGGGAGATCGGTGAGATTACTGTCGTTGGCCCTAGCGCCACTGATACCTACTGCAACCGTACAGCAGCGACGCGCCTCGCCAAGATTCGAGAGCGTTTGGCCGATGGCAGTGAGCGTATTGTGCATCGCATGGGAGACCTCGGTTACTTTGATGCGCAGCGCCGCTTGTGGTTCTGTGGGCGCAAGACACATCGCGTGGAGACAGTGCACGGACCGTTGTATACCGAGCAGGTCGAGCCTGTTTTCAATGTCATCAACGGTGTGCGCCGTACCGCGCTGGTGGGTATCGGTGCGCTTGGCGCGCAGCGCCCGGTGTTGTGCTACGAGGCGCTGCCAGGCGTGGATGCGGCTGCGTTGGAGCAGCGTTTGCGTGTCACTGCAAGGGCGTCTCTGCACACCGTCGCTATTGCTGATGTTCTAAGCCATCCCGGGTTTCCGGTCGATATCCGTCATAACGCCAAGATTGGACGTGAACACCTGGCGGTGTGGGCGGCACAACAGTTGGCGTGCTGAAAGGGATGGTGTGCGGGATGCCGCGAGGTGAACGAGGCTGGGTCGGCCGGGTGCCAGTCCTGGGTTGCAACGATGGTGTGGTATCCGGCGTGCATCGCAGAGTGCAGCGATTTCAGGCACGATGGACGCTCCTGGGTCGCACGCAAATGCCCCGCCGGGTATGAAATCAGGTTGCAGATCAACCACGATCAGCGCGACGTTTTCGGGGTGCAATGGAAGTGGAACCAAGGTCCTTTAATCGATTGCTTCAGGCGGTTGACGAGATGGCGTGTCAGTTACCGATTCAGGTGTGTCGCCGTAGTACAGTACGCCGAGTTTGATCCGTTCCCGGCCCTGGGCGCGGCGATGGTGGTTGCTGTCCCGCAGCGAGTAGACGCAGCCGCAATACTCCTGCTGGTAGAAGTGCTCCCGCTTGCTAATCTCGATCATGCGTTGGCTACCGCCGTGTTTGCGCCAGTTGTAATCCCAGTAGACCAGACCGGGATAAGGTGCAGCGGCGCGGTGGCCACAGTCGTTAATCTGCTGCATGTTTTTCCAGCGCGAGATCCCTAGAGAACTGGTGATCACTGGGAAGCCGTGCTCGTAGGCGTACAGTGCGGTGCGTTCGAAGCGCATATCAAAACACATGGTGCATCGGATGCCGCGTTCGGGTTCGTTCTCCATCCCCTTGGCGCGCGCAAACCAAGCATCGGTGTCGTAATCGGCATCAATGAACGGCACGCCGTGTTTCTCGGCAAAACGGATATTTTCCTGCTTACGCAGTTCGTATTCTTTGAGTGGATGGATGTTGGGGTTATAAAAGAAAATGGTGTAGTCGATACCGGATGCCACAAAGGCTTCCATAAGTTCGCCCGAGCAAGGAGCGCAGCACGAATGTAATAGCAGGCGCTCACCTTGTGGCAGTTGCAGAGGCGGGCGAACGGGGGGGGATGGATGGGACCTCATACAGCGTGCTCCAGTGCGTGCCGGGACGGTTCCCCGCCCCGGCTGTGTTCAGATAAGCCTGCGTTCATTCGGCGCGCAGCCGCTGTGCGGCGTGCACCATCGTTTGTAGTGCGGCCCGGGTTTCCTTCCAGCCACGTGTTTTTAGACCGCAGTCTGGATTGACCCACAATTGTTCCGGCGCCAATACCGCACGTGCCTTTTTCAATAGCTGCACCATTTCCTCTTCCTGTGGTACACGCGGCGAGTGAATATCGTACACCCCAGGGCCGATAGCGTTCGGATAGCGGAACTTCACGAATGCATCCAGCAACTCCATGCGTGAACGTGATGTCTCGATCGAGATGACGTCCGCGTCTAATGCAGCCACGGCTTCGATGATGTCGTTGAACTCCGAGTAGCACATGTGAGTATGGATCTGGGTGGTGTCGCGTACATTCGAAGAGGCAATGCGGAAGCTGTCCACGGCCCAGTTCAGATAGTCCGCCCATTCGCCACGGCGTAGTGGCAGACCTTCACGGATGGCTGGTTCGTCGATTTGAATCACGCTGATTCCAGCCGCCTCTAAATCCTGGACTTCGTCGCGCAGTGCCAGTGCGATCTGTCGGCATGTCTGGGCGCGTTCCTGATCATCGCGTACGAACGACCATTGCAGCATCGTCACTGGACCAGTGAGCATCCCTTTCAGCGGTTTGGCGGTGAGTGATTGTGCATAAGCAGACCAAGCCACGGTCATCGGCGCCGGGCGCGCCACATCGCCATAAATGATGGGAGGCTTGACACAGCGCGATCCGTAACTCTGTACCCAGCCGAACTTGGTGAAGATGAAGCCATCCAACTGTTCCCCGAAGTATTCGACCATGTCGTTGCGCTCGAACTCGCCGTGCACTAAGACGTCCAGTCCGATCTCTTCTTGGGTACGCACGCAGCGCTCGGTTTCTGCCTTCAGAAACACCTCATAGTCGGTTTCGGACAACTTGCCGGATTTGAATTGAGCGCGGGCCTCGCGTACCTCCAGCGTCTGCGGGAATGAACCAATCGTGGTGGTCGGGTAAGCAGGCAGGTTGAGTGCGTGCTGCTGTGCTTGACGGCGCTGCGGGTAGGCTGTGTTGCGCCGGGTGGTTTCTGGTCTGAGTGCGGCGAGGCGCTGTGCCACTTCGGGGCGGTGGACCTTCGGTGATTGGCGCCGTGTCTCCAATGCCTGGCGTGCTTGCGCCAGTGCCGTTTCGGCTGTCGGCTTACCGTCCAGTGCGTCTGCCAGCACATGTAGTTCGCCAAGTTTTTGCTTGGCAAATGCAAGCCAGTGACGTACATCGGGATCCAGGTTTTTTTCTTGTTCCAGATCTACCGGCACGTGCAGTAGCGAGCATGACGGTGCCAGCCATAACCGATCCGCACCGACGTGGCCCTGCGCGTAGCGTGCCAGCGTCAGTGCGTTGTCCAGTGCGGTGCGCCATATATTGCGTCCGTTCACCAGGCCAGCGGAGAGCACCCGCCCCGCGGGCAATGCTTTGAGGACGGCGTCCAACTGTTCGGTGCCACGCACCAAGTCCACGTGTATGCCATCGGCAGGGAGTTGCAACGCCAGTCCGAGATTGTCGCCGAGCGAACCAAAGTAGCTGGTCAACAGCAGTTTTGGACGTGGTCCCTGAGTCAGTGTGGCGTAGGCGTCACGGAATGCTTGCTGCGTGTGTGTGTCCAGGTCCAGCACCAGTGTTGGTTCGTCTAGTTGTACCCATTCCGCACCGGCGGCTTGCAATTGGCTCAGCAATTGAGTGTAGACCGGCAGCAAACGCTCCAGCAGGTCGAGCCAGTTGCTGCCATCCACTGTCTTGGACAGCAAGAGAAAGCTCACCGGTCCGAGCAGCACCGGGCGGGTACGAATACCCAGCGCCAGTGCTTCTTTGAACTCGGCGACCGGTTTGTCGCCACGTAACGCGAAATGCTGGTCGCGGTGCAGTTCTGGGACGAGATAGTGGTAATTGGTATCGAACCATTTGGTCATCTCCAGAGCGTGCAGGTCAATCCCGTCAGCTTGGCGACCACGCGCCATCGCGAAGTAACCGGCCAGCGGATCAGCATCTGCCAGGGTGCGGTAGCGCTGTGGAATGGCGTCGACCAGGAATGCGGTATCCAGGACGTGGTCATATAGGCTGAAGTCGTTGCTCGGTGGCAGGTCTACACCCGCCTCGCGTTGTAGCCGCCAGTGCCGTGCACGAAGTTCGCAGGCGGTGTGTTGCAGCTGCGTGGCATCGGTGTCGCCACGCCAGTGGCTTTCCAGCGCGCGCTTGAGCTCGCGTCGTGCGCCGATGCGCGGGAAACCCAGGTTGGTCACGATTGTCATAGTGGGTGTTCTCAGTACTTGAAGGGCGATGAAGAACGAAACAACTGTGCAGCTTGCCCGTTACCGATGTCATGTCATCGGCCTTCTCCTTCGCCGGCGAACCGGTTGGAGTGGGCAGCGTGCGGACGCATGTCTGCTCAATGCGGGCCGGGTCGCTTCCCGCGGAGCGCCAAGCTGAAACCAAGGATCATGTGATCCTACGGTCCAGATGGATATTGGGGTGTATGGACAGGCCGTGCGAGCACACGGAAAGCCTACTACCCGTCATATTCCAGGGGCGCGCCGGTGCCCAGGGTGGATAACGGGGGTCGTTTCCATTCACCTTTGCTGAGTCGCTCCGGAATGGGATGCAAGCATCCTTCACCGGGCTTTCCTTCAACTCCATCGCTTCATCGAGATGTAGCGATGAAAGACTCAGCATGTGCAGCGTAGGTGCCGCGCATGTCCAGGTCAAGCATCAGTGCACTTCAATCGTGGCGTGGTTACTTCGGTCTTGATATCCGTTCTGGGGTGACAGGCGTACTTGGGGAGGCAATAGACTCGGGCCCGAGATGGTCTCTCGGCAGCGATTGACGCACTCTGGCGATGTGCCGATCAGGGTGTCGGATGTCGGTGAGGCTATCGGATGTGTGCTACAGCGGTGCCACGGCAATGGTCTGGCGCAGCACATGGCGTGCTCCGGGAGGCAGTTCGATCACGTCTGGTCCTGCGTTGGCTGGTTCCAGGCAGACATAGTCGCGCCAGCCCTCGGCAACATCGATCATGTGGGTTGCGCCGGCCTGACCTGGATTCCAGACCACCAGACTGCGGCTACCCTGGGTCGTCAACACGATGCGTCGGGCGAACAGTGGATCGACCAGTACATAATGACCGCCGGCTTCGACATAGATACGATCTGCACGGCCCGGATCACGTGGATCCTGCAAGGTCCAATCGCCCTGCTGGCGGTGGCGTTGGGTATAGCCCTCGAATTTGTCGAGGTATTCCAACCCGTCCAGTCCCTGGACCGTGACTTCCAGTGCGTTGCTCACCCTGAAATAGTTGTGCAGCGCTTGGGTGAAGCTGAGCGGGACTTGGCTGAGGTTCTCGGTGGCCAACTCTTGTTCCAGGGTGCGGCCGATACGCAGTGTCATCCGCAGACGTAACCCCACCTGTTTGAATGGCGGCGGCACCAGGACGAGAAACAGACTTCCATCGGTCTCTTGGCAGCTTTCCACCCGTTGCCATGGCACAGTGCGTACGAACCCATGTGCGGGCATAGTGTCGCGTTGTCCTTGGTGGCCGAAGTAAGGCCAACAGACTGGAATACCGCCGCGGATCGGGGTTGGTGGTTGCTGGGCCAATGGGGAGAGCCACATGACCTCCTCGCCACCGGCCGGTACGAAGGAGAGTAACTGTCCGCCAAACACACTGATCACGGCACGTGAGAACGGGGTGTGTATCAGCAGTGCGGGGAAACCATGAAAATCACCTGTGCTCATGCCGGGAATGTCAAACATCGTGGTCACCTTCTGGAGAGAGGGGAATACGGGAATTGCTTGAGAGTGCTGTGCTGAATGATGGTGGTGTTGGCCAGATCGTGAAGGGGATATGTCCAGGTCCAAGCATGCGCCGGAAGCGGGAATGATGCGACGTGCTCCAAAAGGGTATAGACACGCATCTTAGGTTGATTACCGTCATCGCTTCTGGGAACGGTGGCGTTGTGACACCCCATGAGGGCGATGTGCTGCAGGCTGTGCGGCTTGGTGACGATATGAAGTGAGCATGCTGTCGCTAATAAAATTTTCACATCCACGTATGCTCGCCGGGATTGCAGCGATGGCTATTTTGCCTACGGGGTTCCTAATACATGAATTTGCACAATAAGACAGTGCTCATTACCGGAGTGGCGTCTGGCATTGGCGCAGAGGTGGCCCGGCTGGCGCGTTTCCAAGGGGCTACGGTGATTGGTATCGATTGTCAGCCAGTCACCATGACTTTGCATGGGTTCCATCACGCTGATCTTGGTGATCCTGCTTCGATGGATACCTTGATCGCGCAGTTGCCCGAACGTGTCGATGTGCTGGCTAACATTGCTGGTGTGCCAGGCACTGCGCCGGTTGATGTCGTTGCCAAGGTCAATTATTTAGGGTTGCGTCACTTGAGTCATGCATTGCTGCCACGCATCGCGCCGGGAGGCAGTGTGATCAACATGACTTCGCTTCTTGGTGCGGAATGGCCGCAACGGCTGGAACTGCATAAGCAATTAGCTTCCACCCCGGATTTCGCTGCCGGGCTGGATTGGTTGGCGGCGCATCCGGTGCCGGCTTCTAGCTGTTATCAGTACTTTAAGGAAGCGTTGATCGTCTGGACCATGCTGCGGTCGCGTGATTGGTTTGCCGAGCATGCCGTGCGGGTCAACAGTGTTGCGCCCGGCCCGGTATTTACGCCGATTCTGGGTGATTTTGCGACCATGCTCGGTCCGGAGCGAGTGCAGGCTGATGCGGCCAAGATGAAGCGGCCTGCTTACGCGGATGAGGTGGCTGAGGCGGTGGTGTTCCTGGCGTCCGATGCCGCGCGCTGGATCAACGGTGTCAACCTGCCGGTCGATGGAGGCTTTGCTGCCGCGGCGATTTAAAAGCGTTGTCGATGCTCCGTGCGGGGAAAACATGTTTCGGTACGCTGCACTTTTCTCACAGGCGCAGGTCTTGTGAGGTGAACGGCACGCGTGTTTCTCGACAACGGGCGCGTGGTGAGTCGGTTGGTCGCATGATCACTGTTGTCGAAAAGGGAATGAAATACCGGACCTTCGTGTGTTCCCATTCGATGCGAAGTCGATCGTGTGGCCTTGAGAGGCCACACGTCTAGCCTATTGGAGAAGAGCGATAGCATTCAGCAGGTTGCTCAGTTCACGCTCCACGAATCCTGGGTCACCCTGAAACGCGACCACTCATTTGCAGTCAAAAGACGTCCCTGAGAAATAGACGAGGTGCTGTAGCGCCATGGCCCTGCATATTTCATCAATATGTGGTTACGTGAATCCGATGCACGCCAATGCAGGAGAGTGCAAAGCCCTGTGCTTGATCGAACTAGCGATCAAGGAATATAGGCAGTCCGCAAGTTCAATCATTTATTCATGAAGACGATATTGAATATTTCGAAAAACTGGATAGCAAGCAGCGTGATGTGATGGTTCGATTTTCCGTCTGTGGTGTCGCTGCGTTCGGCGGTTCCGATGCTGGCAGGGGAGAATGCCGTTATAACCTGCCACGACCTTGCAGCCCATATCGTCCGGCATGGTTGCGTTGTTGTGTCAGAGCACAGACCTGCCCGAGCGTTGTGCAGAGTCGTTGTATGCAGTGCGTTGCTGGTGATGTTGTCTGCCTATGTGGACATCAATGCGATGGGTGCAGGGTGGCTTGAGGCGGATTCATGAGTGTTTGTGGTGCTGGCTCGAGGTTGATGCCGATCTCAGGTCACATGGAAGCCTAGTGTTGCCTCGACGGCTTGTTTCCAGCCTGCGTACAACTGCTCGCGTCGCTCCTTGTCCATCTCCGGCTTGAAGCAGCGATTCATCCCCCAGTGTTGCGTAATTTCCTCGCGGCTGGACCAGAATCCGGTCGCAAGTCCGGCCAGGTAAGCCGCACCCAGGGCTGTGGTCTCGGTGATCTGTGAGCGCAGCACCGGCACGGCGAGGATATCGCTCTGGAACTGCGCCATGAAGTTATTGGTGATTGCCGCGCCGTCAGTGCGTAGTTCTTTGAGTTCGATGTCTGCGTCTGCCTGCATGGCGCTCAGTACGTCGCGGGTTTGGTAGGCCATCGATTCCAGTGCTGCACGGATGAAGTGTTCCTTGGTGGTACTGCGTGTCAGCCCGAACACCGCACCACGGACGTCGCTGCGCCAGTAAGGTGCACCCAGGCCAACGAAGGCCGGTACGAAGTACACTCCGCCGTTGTCGCCGACACGGTCGGCGTAGGCTTGTGAATCCTGGGCCTTGCCGAGCATGCGTAATCCATCACGTAGCCATTGCACCACGGAGCCGGCGACGAAGATCGAGCCTTCTAGTGCGTACTCAATGTCCCCATTGATACCCCAAGCGATCGTCGTCAGCAGACCATTTTTGGATTTCACCGCTTTCTTGCCGGTGTGCATCAGCATGAAACAACCGGTGCCGTAGGTGTTCTTCGCCATGCCAGGCTCGAAACATGCCTGGCCGAACAATGCAGCTTGTTGATCACCGGCGATTCCGGCAATCGGTATTTGTTTTCCGTGGAAATACGGGGTTTGGGTGACGCCGTAAATTTCACTGGATGAGCGGACGTCCGGCAGCATCGCCGCTGGCACGTCGAGCATGGTCAGCAGATCCTCGTCCCAACGCAGTGCATGGATGTCATACATCAGGGTACGTGAGGCATTGCTGTAATCGGTGACATGGACTTGGCCACCGGTCAGGTTCCAGATGAGCCAGCTGTCGAGGGTGCCAAACGCCAATTCCCCACGTGCAGCCCGCGTCCGTGCGTTCTCGACATGGTCCAGGATCCACTTTACTTTGGTGCCGGAAAAATAGGCGTCGATCAGGAGGCCGGTCCTGGAATGAACGAGGTCCTGGTGCCCGGCCGCCTTGAGTTGGTCGCATATGTCTTTGGTTTGGCGCGATTGCCAAACGATGGCGTTGTAGATTGGCTGGCCGGTCTTACGGTCCCAGACCACGGTTGTCTCGCGTTGGTTGGTGATGCCGATCCCGGCGATGGCATGCACGTCGATCTGGGTGTTGTTGAGCAGCTCGGTGATCGTAGTGTAGACACTGGTCATGATCTCACGTGGGTTGTGCTCGACCCAGCCAGACTGCGGGAATATCTGGGTAAATTCCCGTTGTGCGATGCCGGCGATGCGGCCTTGGTGGTCAAACAGGATCGCGCGCGAGCTGGTGGTGCCTTGGTCGATGGCCAGTATGTATTGCTTTTGCATCAGGACAGTTTTTTCAATGCGGACATCGCCCGCGATATTCGGAAGGGGAATGCTTCAGGGATGCTGCCTGTTCAACAGCATCATGGCTTGTTGCTTGGCACGTACCCGCGTCGGTAGGAATGGATAGATGAGACACTGGAACGCGGTTGCACCCGTCACGCCACCGATCAGGGGACCGACGATCGGAATCCACCAGTAGTGATCTTTTCCGGGCAGCGCCGCTGCACCCCAGCCAGCCAGAAAGGCGAACAGACGTGGACCGAAGTCACGCGCCGGGTTGATGGCCCATCCTTCCAGATAGCCCGTGCAGGCACCGATCGTCGCAACCAACAGACCGATGATCAGTGCCCCTGCGTTGGCGGTTGGTGCTGCTTCGTTGAAGCGTTCGGTGATTGCGAAAATGCCGAAGACCAGGAATGCGGTCAGGATCACTTCATCGCTAAGTGCGTGCATGGGTGTGATGGCCAACCCCGGCGAGGTGAAAAACACGCTGGCGGCACCGCCGGTGTCGCGCGTTAGTTGGTGGATGTGGTTGTAGTGGTCGATGACGGGGCTGTATAGCTGGTACACAATCATTGCACCGAGGAAGGCGCCGCCGACTTGCGCTCCCCAGTACGGCAGTACTTTTTTCCACGGGAAGTGGCGGAATAGCGCCATGGCCAGGGTGACGGCCGGATTGGCATGGGTTCCGGAAACCGAAGCGGTGACGTAGATTGCAATTGTCACCGCTAGGCCCCAGGAGATGCATACGCCCCAGTAGGCGTTTTGATAAGGACTGGGAGCATAAAGGACGTACATTGCGGCCACGGATTCACCAAGAGCGATGATGATGAACATCGCGACTGCTTCGGAAATCAGTTCGCCGAACAGCGCTCGGCTCATGGTGTGCTCTTGCGGGGGGATATTCATGTAGCTGAAACACCTCAGTGTATGGTGGGTGGTGTGATCGATCCTTTGGAGGTGCCAGGATCAGTCCGTTGTCGTGTTTGCTTCCTCCGGTATACGGGAGGAGCAGCTTAGATAGTCTTCAAGACGCTGGGTGACATCGGCGTCTAAGCGTAGACCGAGTTTGCTGCGGCGCCAGAGGATGTCCTCGGCGCTACATGCCCATTCGTAGGTGCGCAGGTAATCGACTTCGGCTTGGTACAGATCAGCACCAAAGTGGATACCCAGGGTGTGCAGGTTGGTGGCATCGCCGAGCACCATTTCGGCACAGGTGCCGTAGTTGCGTATCAGGCGTTGTGCAGTGGAGGCAGGTAGCCAGGGGCGGCGTTGGCACAGGGTGCGCTCTAGCGCCTGGATGTCGTGGCATTCGCCGCCAGGCAGAGGTGAGTCATGGCCGGTCCAGGCGCGGTAGGGGTGTCCCAACACCCGACATAGCTGGTTCACGGCTTCTTCGGCGAGCTTGCGATAGGTGGTGAGCTTGCCGCCGAACACGTTGAGTAATGGTGCGTCATTCCCAAGCATTTCCAGTTGGTAGTCACGGGTGACTTTCGATGCGTTGCTGTGTGCATCGTTCAGGAGCGGGCGCACTCCACTGTAGCTCCAGACGATATCTTCCGGTGTGATCTGATCACGGAAATAAGCATTGACTGCATTGCACAGGTAGGTCATTTCGGCCGCGTCAATGTGTGGATGAACTGGGTCGGCTTGGTCGTCGACGTCGGTGGTGCCAATCAGCGTGAAATCTTGTTCATAAGGAATGGCAAATACGATGCGCCGGTCCGGTTGCTGGAAGATATAAGCATGGTCATGCTTAAACAGACGTGGCACGACGATGTGACTGCCCTTGACCAGACGCAGCGAGTGACGATGTGGCTGTTGAGCGATGTTATCCAGGAACGCTACTGCCCACGGGCCGGTGGCATTAACGACGGCCCGGGTACGCACCACGTGGTGTGTCCCTTGAGCGTCTTCCAGTTCAGCCAGCCAATGCGTGCCATCACGGCGCATCGTCATGCAGCGGGTTCGGGTGAGGATGCGTGCGCCACGCCGTGCTGCATCCATTGCATTCAGCACGACGAGCCGCGCGTCCTGGACCTGGGCGTCGCAATACATGAATCCGGTGTGTAGTTCCGTCTTTAGGGGTTCCCCGCCGGGGTGTTTGGTCAAGTTCAAGCGACGTGACCCAGGTAGGGTGCGTCGGCCAAGGCCGAGGTAGTCGTACAGCAGCAGGCCGGCGCGGATCATCCAGGTTGGGCGCAGATGCGGTTGGTGCGGGAGTATAAAGTGCAGTGGCCTGACGATGTGCGGTGCTTGGCGCAGTAGTACCTCGCGCTCGGTCAATGCTTTGCTGACCAACGCAAACTCGTAATGTTCCAGGTAGCGCAGCCCACCGTGAATCAGCTTGGTGCTGGCACTGGAAGTGTGGGAGGCCAGATCGTGTTGTTCGCATAGACAGACTGACAAGTGACGTCCGGCGGCATCACGGGCGATGCCCGCACCGTTAATGCCGCCACCGACCACCAGTAGGTCGAAATCATGAATGGTCATGGGTCTGCTTCGGTTAGTGATACGAACTGGGTGCTTATCTGGTGCTTATCTTGGGACGCATCATGAGTAGAGGGTGATGCGTTAGGAAAATGATGCTTCGTGTATGCCAGCAACATGCGGCATTGGCCTTGAGGAAGGCGTGTTGTTTTGAAGGTCGTACATCAATGCTTTTAATGAATAAATGTTATTGCCGATGCCAACGGCCAAGCTGGTGTTAGGAGGACAGCCGCAGTGGAGGAAGACGTTGTGCAGCGTGCGGAGCATCCTAAGTGCTGTAACTCGATCGGCTGGTTCGACGCGACGGCCCACCGTTTTTTCAGTGGGTGGAATAGTCAGCTTGCATGTGCTGGCGTTGCGGGGCGTCCTTCGTTGATCTGAGTGTGCGATGTGATGTCTGCCATGGCTGTTTTATTTTTTAATCTGCAAGATGTGTCTCTTGAGTGCCTGTGTCAACACCATTGGGTTGCTATTGTTTGTTGTGGTGGTGCTGTTGGTATGCGTCATTGTCTGGTTGCATGCGATCCATGCATGTGCAGGAAATCGAGTTATTGTCACCCACGACCGGGCGCGTTGGTGTGATCATTTTCACAGGTTATGAAAATGTATCCTGGTGATGATGTCATCATCGTCATGAGCGCTGCACCATGATTCCAACCTGGGTTTGGCGTGATTGTCTGCGAGTGTGGATGCAGCCATACCGGCACTAGCGATCTTTACGTTGCTCTGGGCGTGGTGTTGCAGAGGGTCTGACAGGAGACGGTGATGGTGGTGCGATGGGAAATAGTCCCGATGCTGTGTGTGCTGGTCGTCATGGGGGAGAAGGACGTGCACGTTTTTCTGGAAACGGGCAGGGAAGGCGTCAGCGGGGGGGCTGTCTGTTGAGTTCTAAATGGCTGACAGCGTTTTTCGTGGTGACGTGTGGCGTACATCAGAGGATGCCACGCGGGAACGATCACAGGGCCAAGGTTCGGAATGAATACTCGGATTGCTGATGGTAGTGAGCCAAGTAGGCGTGTTTTTCGAATTCGGATGTCGCGTCGGTTTGCTTGGTGTGCAACGTGTCTAGTCGGCGCCGTGGTTGCCTGGGTTGCGCAGTGGTCACAGGTCATGACTCACATGATGTTGATTGATCTCGGTGATATGGCAGGCGGGGTGTCGTGTGCGATGTGAGGTGACTCCGGTGGTATATATCCGGGGGTGTGGTCGTACGCTTCTGAGGGAGTCTCACATGGGTAACGCGGTTGAAGTTCAATGGGTTGCTCCATCTCAGATCGGTCAGCAGGTGTTGATGTTGATAGATGCGATGTTTTCTGGGTGCTTGTGCTGATGCAGTTGTTACTTGCAGGTCTGTCGCGCCTATTCCCCCGGGGGATATGGCTGTAGCAAAGATGCCAATGCCGTTGCGGGTGGGTGCGTCGTTTGTCTGAGGACATGTGTATCTGGGAGGAGCGTCCGGCGATGGGTACAGTGGGGTGTTTGAATCACACACTCACGCACTTTGCATTGGGACATCGCCCTGTCATCCAAAAAAGGTGTCTGAATCAGATCACTTTGTTGGATGTTTTAAAGATGTCTGGGTGTTGGATGTTTTTCCGTTGTCGGAATGCAACCTGAAAGGCTTTCTTGAGGTGTTTGCTTGTCATTTACGCGTGACCGTCCGGACTCCAGGAGGCGTCTTGGGATGGATGGGGAGCATTCAGTCATTTTGGGCGCGCTTGGGCTGACTGCTGCATTCGTGTCGCTGGACTTGCTTGGGCTGAAGCGCTAGCGTGGCTCGGTTTTTTGCGGATCACGTGGGTTTTTGATGAACAACGCTATTTCTCCCCGTCAGCTCACTTTCCGTGCCGCGGTGCTGGCGGTCGTGCTGGCGGTCGTGCTGGCGGCGGCTAACGCTTATCTGGGGTTGTTTGCCGGCTTGACCATTGCTACGGCGATCCCGGCGGCGGTGGTGTCGATGGGGGTGCTGCGTCTGTGCGGCGGCAGTTCGATCTTGGAAAACAATATCGTCCAAACGGGTGCTTCGGCCGGCTCATCGATTGCTGCTGGTGTGATCTTCACGATTCCGGCGTTGGTCATCATGGGCTACTGGCCGGATTTCAAGTACTGGTGGGTGCTTGGCATTGCGGGCCTGGGTGGGTTGCTTGGGGTACTGTTTTCGGTGCCATTGCGGCGCTCAATGATCGTTGAGGACCCGCTGCCGTTCCCTGAGGGCAAGGCCGCGGCTGAGGTGCTGAAGGCGGGTGAGAATCCCGGGCCAGGGCTGAAGATCTTGGCGTTGTCTGGTGCGATCGGTGCGTTGGTTAAGCTGGCCGCCGCCAGTGGCTTCAAGCTGATTCCGGACACCTGGACGCAGGCGGCCTATCTGGGTAGTAGCAAGGTGGTGGGTTATATCGGCACAAACTTGTCGCCGGCACTGTTGGGCGTTGGTTACATTGTCGGCTTGAATGTAGGCATCGTGGTTTTGTCAGGTTCGATTCTGTCCTGGCATGTCGCCATTCCGCTATATCAGCAGTTCTTGATGGGGAGTGATCCAGATCTGGCGCAGCGTCTGGCGACGGCTGCGGCGGCTGACGCGGCGTTTGGCATCTGGGGGGAAAAGATTCGCTATCTGGGCGTGGGTGCGATGCTGATTGGTGGTGTATGGACGCTATTCTCGCTGCGTAAGTCACTGCTCGGCGGCGTCAAGAGCGGCTTCGCTGCGGCACGCAAAGGAAGCGGCAAGGTGGTGTCGCATACTGAATGTGATTTACCGATGAAGTGGATGTTGGTGGCGCTGGTGGTGTTTACGTTGCCGTTGCTGGCGTTGTATCAGACGATCGTGCAGCAATGGCAAGTGTCGGTGCCGATGACGATTATCATGATTGTGGCTGGTTTCTTGTTTGTTTCGGTGTCAGGGTACTTGGCTGGCATGATTGGTTCGTCAAACAATCCAGTGTCAGGCATCACGATCTCAACGATCTTGTTTGCTTCAGCGGTGCTGGTCTTGTTGCTTGGGCGCAGCGGGTTGGCGCCGACCGGGAGCGGTGGTGCGCCGCTGGGTGCTGTGGCGGCGATTATGATTGGTGCGGTGGTGTGCTGTGCGGCAGCGGTGGGCGGCGATAATTTGCAGGATCTCAAGGCGGGCTATTTGGTCGGTGCCACACCGTGGAAGCAGCAGGTGATGATGGGGGTTGGTGCGTTCTCGTGTGCCTTGATCATGGCGCCGGTACTGAACCTGTTAGCGCATGCTTACGGCATTGGTCCGGCGACACCGGAGCACCCGAATGCGCTGAGCGCACCGCAGGCAACGTTGATGGCGTCGGTGGCACGTGGTCTGTTTGGCGGTCAGTTGCCGTGGACGATGATCGGTGCCGGTGCATTGATTGGTGCACTGATCATTGGGGTTGATGAGTGGCTCAAGGGACGTGGTGCGCGTTTCCGTATTCCGGTACTGGCCGCAGCGATTGGCATCTACCTGCCTTTGGAGCTGATGGTGCCGATTTTCGTGGGCGGGGTGTTGTCATATTTGGTTGAACGGGCTCACAGGATCCGTCGCGATGACGAAGCAGAGCGCGACCGGGTGCATCGCCCTGGGGTGCTGTTTTCTGCGGGTTTGATTACCGGAGAGGCGTTGATGGGCATCGTGATTGCAGTGCCGATCGTGGTTTCGGGCCGTGCTGACGTACTGGCATTGCCGGAGACCTTTCATTACAGCCAGTGGGTTGGGTTGGCACTCTTGGCGTTCGTGGGGTGGCTGCTGTATCGCGTCAGCAAGTATGGTGCACGTACGGCGTAATGGATTTTTTCTTGATGCTTGTGCTTTGCTAGAAAGAGTGGGGAGTGCTTGTATTCAACAGTGATGGTTGCACTGCCTGTGTTTCTCTCAGTGTATTGGTTGCGGGAGTATTCGGATGTGTGCAGATGAAGAGAACGTCCCTGTGGTGGAATACAACGGCGTTCTCCACTGCATTGAGTGTGCGTATTTCACTGAGGATCTTCTGCATCGACTTCACCAGCCTGCATCATGATCCGAGTGCCGCACCACACAGCGTAAAGAGGCTTAATGCCCTGTCATGCTTTCGGGTTTGGGTGACGCCGTGTCGCTTTTGCTTCCCATTGTCGGCATGTTCATTCATGCGGTTGGTATGCCGATGGCTTGCTGTCTTTGCGTCCTGATGAGACATCGCACTACCATCGCTGCTTTTCCGTTGCGAGAGTCCTGATGAAGTTTCGTTGTGTTTTGCTGCTGTGTTTACTGTCCGTCTTGCCCACACTTGCCGCAGCGCGTGGTTTCGATGTGCGCGATATGGTGGCGTTAGACCGGGTGTCCTCGCCAGAGCTGAGTCCTGATGGCACCGTCCTGGTATTTGCTAAACGCCAGATGGATGCTAAGCACATCAAGGCCAGTACCAGTGTGTGGGTGAAACGGTTGCATGCTGGTGCTACGGCTGACCCCGTTCGGCTTACGCCATTGGGGTGGGATGTGAGTGCACCGACTTTTTCCCGTGATGGCAAGGCTGTCTATTTTCTTAGTGCCAAGTCCGGAAGCAATCAGTTGTATGTGTTGCCGGTGAGTGGTGGTGCACCGCGCCAGTTAACCAATCTGGCTGTGGGTATGGACAGTTATAAGTTGTCCCCGCAGGGCGACCGCATTGTGTTCAGTGCCGGAGTGTTTCAGGCCTGTGGCGCGGATCTGGGCTGTACCAAGCGAAAGTTGGATGAAAAGAAAAACGCTAAGCCGAGTGGTGTGGTATTCGAGCGACTGTTTGTGCGCCATTGGGATGCTTGGAACGACGGTCGCCGCAACACGCTGTTTGTTGCGTCGTTGCCCGCTGCTGGTGATAAGCCGGTGAGCAATGTGGCAGCGATGAGTGCAATGCTTGATGGCGATGTCCCGTCTAAGCCGTTTGGCGGTGCCAGTCACTTCGCTTGGTCACCAGATGGAAATAGTGTGGTGGCGAGCATCCGTGTGGCCGGTCGTGAAGAACCTTGGTCGACAAACTTTGATTTGTATCGTTTTGATGTGTCCGGCCACGCGGCGCCGGTCAATCTGACCAGGGCCAATCCGGCTTGGGATGCGACGCCGGTATTCAGTGCCGACGGCAAAATGCTGTATTACCGTGCGATGCAGCGTCCGGGTTTCGAGGCTGACCGTTTTGGGCTAATGGTCATGGATATGCATAGTGGCAAGGTGCGTGAGATTGCTCCGCATTGGGATCGTTCTACGGATGAGATCGCACTTTCAACCGACGGTACGGCGCTCTATGTCAATGCCGACGATCATGGGGAGCACCCTCTGTTCAAGGTCGACATTGCTTCGGGCAAGGTGGAGAAGTGGGTGGGCGAAGGCAGCGTGCATGCTCCAGTGCTGGCGGGTGGGACGTTAGCTTTCACGCGTAACTCGCTCAAGAGTGCGGACCAGATCTTCGTGACAGATGCGGCGGCGCGGGCACCGCTGCGTGCCATCACTCCGGCGACTGGCGAGGTGCTTAAGGATGTGCGTTTCGGTGATTTCGAGCAGTTCAGCTTCAAAGGATGGAACGATGAGACGGTGCACGGTTATGTGGTCAAGCCACATGATTACCGGCCGGGGAAGAAGTATCCAGTCGCATTCTTGATTCATGGCGGCCCACAGGGCAGTTTTGGCAACGGCTGGAGCTACCGTTGGAATCCACAAACCTATGCTGGTCAGGGCTATGCTGTGGTGATGATCGATTTCCACGGATCCACTGGCTATGGCCAGGCGTTTACCGACGCCATCAGTCAGCACTGGGGAGATCGCCCGCTGGAAGATTTACAAAAAGGCTGGATTGCAGCACAGCACCAGTACGCATTTCTCGACGGTGGCAAGGCCTGTGCTTTAGGTGCCAGCTATGGCGGCTATATGGTGTATTGGATGGCCGGCCAGTGGAATCAGCCGTGGAAATGCCTAGTCGACCATGATGGTGTATTCGATAATCGGATGATGGGCTATGCCACCGAGGAATTGTGGTTCAGTGAGTGGGAGAACGGTGGTACGCCGTGGCAGAATCCTGCTGGTTATGAGCAATTCAACCCGGTGTTGCACGTGGACAAATGGCGTGTGCCGATGTTGGTGATTCACGGCCAGCAGGATTTTCGCATTCCCGTCGAGCAGGGGTTAGCGGCGTTCGGGGCGTTGCAGCGTAAGGGTATTGAATCCAAGTTTCTGTACTTCCCGGATGAGAATCACTGGGTGCTCAAATCTCAGAACAGCATTCAATGGCACGACACAGTGAACGCGTGGCTTAAGAAGTACATCGGTCAATGACATGACTTGCGCGAGGCGTGCGATGTCATGCACGGCCTCGTTGGGTGTTTGTAGCAGCGGCGGCTTGGGTATCGGAGTGTATGTATGACATCGCAGGCACGTTGTTCCTGAGCGCCGCTGGTTGCTGGTGAGGTGGATGTGGTGAGTGCCGCTCTTCGTGTTGCTGTTGTCTTGTTATTGGTCGATGTGGTGCTGCTGTTTGTGCCCGGATTACATGGTGGGTTGACATCGCGGGTGATGCGATGCTTGATCAATCCCGTTGGAATATCCGTAATGGTTGGCATGCTGCCCCTTGAGGCGACCAGAGGGTGTGGTGGTCGGCGTTGCAGTGTGCAAAAAACTGCGATCTGACAGGGATGTCTGCCTCGTGTGTCTATCGTTGTCCATCGGGTGCTGTGATGTACGAGCTCTAACGCAGCATGCATTGGGTTTGGAAAGGACGTTTGGTGCAACTGGAGGTAGGCACAGCCTGCCTCCAGTGGCCGGAGTTTACCGTCTGCTAGCGCCACTGTAGTTGCCACCGCCGTAACCACCAGCGCCGTTGCCGCTGTAACCACCAGCACCGCCACCGCTGTAATCACCAGCGCCGCTGCCGCTGTAACCACCAGCGCCGCCACCGTTGTAACCACCAGCGCCGTTGCCGCTGTAACCACCAGCGCCGCTGCCGCTGTAACCACCAGCGCCGCCACCGTTGTAACCACCAGCGCCGTTGCCGCTGTAACCACCAGCGCCGCCACCACTGTAACCACCAGCGCCGTTGCCGCTGTAACCACCAGCGCCGCCACCGCTGTAACCACCAGCGCCGCCGCCGCTGTAATCACCAGCGCCGCCGTAACCACCACTACCACTCCAGCTTCCGCTTCCGCTGTAGCTCCAGCTACCATCGCCATCATGCTCGTCATGATGGTCGTTTTGTTCCGACATGCGATTGATCAGAGATCGCTGCTGGTTGCGCTGGAGGTTACTTATCTGCACGTTTTCTTGTGTCGTGAACTTGTACAGCTTGCCCGTGTTGTCAGTGAAAGCGAAACCTAAGTACAGCGCGTCATTGGCGATCACAGGGGGGCTGACGATTGATGCCTGGGTATCGAACGACGACAATATTTCTCCGGTGTTCGCATTAACCATCGTTATCTTGCCGCCGGGCAGGCTGGTGTAGACGATATCCGGTGATGATGCTATTCCACCCCCTGTATTGTGCTTGGTGTTGATGTGGCTGCTTTCTGGCAGTTTTATATTCCACAGCATTGTGCCGGTTGCTGCATCCAGCGCTGTTAAGTAATGCGCGTTGTGCATCTGGGGGTCTGTGGCATTGGATGCCACATAGATGTGCGATTTGTAAGGATTAAATGAGGTTCCAACAATGCTATTTGTACTACCGGGGTTGACCTCAATTGACCACAGTATGGTGCCGTTATTGGCATCGAGTACTTGATAGTGACCTCTTGCTTCCGGAATAGCCACGACGTCTCGTGTTGTGCCATTGATCTGCAATGTAAATAAAGTGACGCCGTTGTTGTCGGCGTTGTCAGTGACAGTACTTGCCTGCTTTTCCAGGTTCCGGCTCCAGAGCAATGTGCCGTTTTCCGTGTCCAACACCAGCAATGTGTTGGTCAAGGATGATACTTTGCCGTTGCTGCTTGTTAGGGCATAGAGACGTTTTTTTGCTGAGTTAAGCGCTAAGGGGCCCCGAATTAAAGCGTCGGCTGGAATAGCGTAGGACTGCCAGCGCAGCTTACCAGTCTTCATATCCAGCGCGGCCACGCTGCTTGGTGATTTTCCGGAAGATACGCTGACGTAGACACTATCCTCGTCGATGGTCGGTGGGGAGGTGATTTTCGCATCCAGGCTGGGTTGAATCGTGGTTTTCCACAGCAGTGTGCCGGTGGTTTTGTGCAACGCTAGTAAGGTGCCGCTGCTCTGGTCGCCGACCACGATACCTTCGGGAGCGATCGCGGTGCTGTTGAGTGAGACTGAATGAAGGTTGCCGGTGTAGTCGGATAGTGGGATCGACCAGAGCAGGCTGCCCAGCTCGGTATCGATCTTGTTCAATGTGCCGTTCGAGTTCGATACGTATAAGGAGTGATTTTCGATAGTTGGAGCAGTTGGGAATCCACCTGGTGTGGCGAGGCTCCATTGGACTTGCAGGCGTATGGCAGTGGTTGCATTGATCAGCGGTCCGTCCGGTTGAAAATTGCTGTTCAGGGTGCCGCCACCAGCACTAGGCCAGGAGTTTTGGGTGGGAAAAGTGGGAAAAGTAGTGTCCAAGCGGGAGGTGGTGACGTGGTTCGATAGAGTCCTTTGCGTAGCAAGCAGGGGAGTGAGGGACGATAGGCCGATGAGCAAAGTTGGTAACACCGCGAGAGCAAGAGGGCTTGGTCTGAAGTTGCTTCTTGGTATTTTCATTTGAGGTTCCATAGTTCAATCGGTTGAAGTTGGATTCCCCCGGTGTCCGTAAGGCCAAGATAGGCAGATAGAATGACCGGATGCCAGCAGGAGATCCGGTAGCGTTTATGTGCAAGTTTGGATAGTGAAATTATTTGAGAAATGATATGTGTTTTTAATCACGCATCATGGTTTTTCTATTGAAAAATATGGAGACCAGATCATAAATTCAGACATTAATTATTATTTTTTTCTATCGTATGATATGGAAAATATTTTATAAAAAATTGCTTACATCTGGTTTCGTTTGGAGACGATAATACTTTTAAACTTCCATGTCTTGTTAATTAAATGTTTCGATTCCAAGATGTGTTTTACTGCATGATTCTCCTATCTTCACGGGCGACACTTTGTTTATCCATGTGCTCATACACATGCCATGTTGGTTCTGCTTGGTTTCTTTATGAGAGTAATCAGGAAGTGCTTAGTCCCTACGTCCAGTCAGGACGCTCTTTGATTTTTGGAACAATAACAACGAAGGAGTTTGGAACGTCCCCGAGAGGGATGATAGGGCATGCTGATCGTAGCAATGACATACCGCTATTTAAAGGGTTTTGATTCTGTTTTCCAAATAAAATATTGTCATTTCGTTTCCAGAAATATATTGCTCTACGATCGTGTAATGTCTGTCGTTTCTTCCGAAGGTGCGTGAATGTCTGTACTAGTACGTTGTTTTGTTTAGCATTAATGGATAAATTTTAAGAAATTGAAATTTTAATTTATGGAGTTATTTCATGTAATCGCTGGCGTATTATTTTCATAAATGCATAATAAACATCGAGTATCTCAATGGAACGCGTTAATTTCTAGAATTTCAAAATTATTTTTCATTAATTTTTAAGAAATCCATTCAGGTTTTCTTTAATGTGAAGATTTTATTTTCATAAATCATGGATTTATTTTAAAAATAACCAGACGGGTTATTTTATAGAATGAATTTCCGTTTTTGTTAAGTATGGCGATGTGATTTATTAAGCTATCCTATAAAAAATCAATTTTTCATTCGGTGTGAGGTTTCTATAAATTAATTGAAAAGTCGTGCATCTTTATAATGATGTATTGACGAAGTGATTTCATTTCCAGAAAGGCTGGACTCAATATTTATAATGATTTCATTTTCCTTCTCCTTCCTATGTGAATAATCACTGTCGGCTAAGAATATCTTTGCTTTATATTTACACTTAATTTTTTCTTCTGCATGAATGCATTTATTAAATCCGAATGTTTCTAAGCATCTTTCTGATGTGCAGTTATTGGATAATATGTGTTGACTCAAAGAGTCGCTTAGGTTTTTGATTGAAAAATCTTTTCCTTTCGTCCATGACATAGATACGAGTGTCTGCAGAGCCGATCCTGAAATATCATCCATTCTATAGTCGATGCCAACTTTTGTTTTGCCTGATATTATAATGAAATAGGAGATTATAGCCGTAATAAAAAATATTATGATCGGAATTTTTCTTTTAAGTGAAGATTGTTTTTTCATGATTCTTGCTTTAATTAGAATTTGTGAAGATAGGTGCTTCAAATAATTTCCATATTCCTTTTAATTATTCATCTGGAGAGATGATCTCGAAATGAATGATGTACCTATACCTGCTTACAGCATAATCGGTTTGTGTCTTCTAACTATTAATGAGGTTGAAATAACTTTATTTTAACGATTTTCCAATCGAGTTTCCAAGATGATAGCCATTACCTTAATTTTATTTGCGGTAGAAAAATTATCCGGATACGTTGTTTGGATATCTGAACAGTGTATAGGATGCGTGATTAAAAATAATTAAATGAATGGAAGTATTGAAATTCATGTTGATGGTAAAAGGATGAAAATAAGATGGAATGAGATTGCTAGGATGTATAGCAGGATATGCTATTAGGGGCGCTTCATTTCTTATATGCCTTTTCGTTTTAGATCTGTAAGATCTATAGGATGCCTTTTAAAGATGCTCTTCAGTGTCCAGGAGGCATTGTATGTTGATGCCATTGTTGATGTGCTGGGTGTGCTGACGTCGATAATCAAATAGTTCGAAAGTGGTGCTGTTGATGTGTGTTATTGGTGGTTAGAGGTGTTGGGGATGTTGGTTCAATACGGCATGTATGTTGTTCTGACATTGCTCCTTGGTTGATTTCATCTCCAAGAGACTTGTTTAGTCTCTTAAGAGATTTTAGAGGGTGGAATACAACATTTAAGTTTCTGAGCGATGCCGTTGAAATCCTTCCGAATCTGCAATGTTCTAAGGTAGTATTTGGAACAATGATGGCAACTTTGGAATCGAATAAAGATGATACTGAAAAAATTAAACTAAATGGTTTTTCTGCATTTTGGAATACAATCAGGGTGTTTTTTTACATCACCTTGGCTACTACTAACAAGCAATCACACACGAAAGGAAATTAAAAATGAAAGATCTAGAAGGAAAAATTATTCTTATTACAGGTGCAACCGATGGTATTGGTAAAGCAGCCACGACTGAGTTTGCAAAACGTGGCGCATCAATAACTTTAGTTGGACGCAGTAAAGAAAAGACCGACAAGGTCATCAAAGAACTTGAAGCATCTACCGGCAACAAAAATCTTGATTACATTATTTGTGATTTAGCAAAGATTAAAGATGTGAAAAGAGCGGCACAAGCGTTCAAAGCAAAGCATGATCGTCTTGATGTTCTTGTAAATAATGCTGGTGCAACCTTTAAAAAACCAACATTAGGGCATGACGGATATGAGATTACATTCACACTGAATCATCTAGCATATTTTCAGATGACTCATGAGTTACTTGACTTAATTCGCGAAACACCGAATGCACGAGTTGTCTCAACCTCAAGTTCAATGCAAGCATTAGGGAAAATTGATTTAAATAAAATCTCCACTGCTATTGATGTTTCTGGACCTAAGGCTTACGCTACATCAAAACTTGCAAATATTCTCTTCACCAAGGAACTTCAGAAAAAATTAGCTGGAACTACGGCAGTAGCCAATTGTTTTGAACCAGGAATGGTTAACACTCAGTTTGGTGGATTTGGATCAGATCAAGGTTGTCTAATAAACTTGGTTTATGCTATTGCGAAGCCATTTGCAATTTCACCAGAAAAAGGTGCAGATTCTTTGATTTGGCTTGCCACTTCTAAAGAAGCATTAGCTTTGCAAGGTGAATATGTTTCTAAACGTCGTCCAATCAAACCATCCCAACAAGCACTTGACACCAAACTAGCTTCAGATTTATGGGTCCTTAGTGAAAAAATTTGCTTGAATGAAAATGGATTGATTTAATAAGAAAGCTGTCATTGCGACAGCTTTTTTATTTTTTGTAAGTTGATTTTTTATGCGTCGGTTAAGCCCTTCGATTCTGGAAGTTGCTAATGTGAATGATTTCAAAACAGGCGCAGGTAAAAATGTTCAATTTTGTTTAATATCAGATTGATAATTGGAAAAAGCATTAAGCAACAAATAGCGAACTACGAAGCATAGAAAGTAGTAGTTAAGTAGGCAAGAATGGGGTTTTTAAACATAGCTACACTCAGAGTCTTAATAGGTGTGACTAAGTTTAAATTTGTGTTAATACGATGCATGCACGATCTAGGAATGATTAACTATTTCCGATTCTACATGTAGAGCGACTAAGAAGGAAAAAGATTAGAAATAAAATAATAGTACTTTTATGAAATAACAAATTGAAACTGCGAAAATTTTCTTCAAAAAATACAAAGCACCTGTGGGTGCTTTTTTTACGAACTTGCCTTTGACGTTGGGTAATCACATTGTGCTTTGCTGTCTGTACGATTTTCTTCATCGGGGTAAATCCATTCCACAATACAGAGACGCAGAAATAAATTTAAAAGTGACTCCCCGACAACTGCCTATCACTTATTATTAGGAGTGTTCAATCATGAAATAACTCAACATTTTTTATAAAAGTAGAAAAAGTACAAAAAACTATCAACATCTTGGTAAGACTGGTTCCTTATGGAAATTTTTCTGTAGCTAGATTTTATAAATCACATGTTGGGCAAGCAGCTATGCGCCAAGTTTTTGAGAACACATCTGTGATGCTATTGAGAAAGTATTTGCATTGCTTGGTGCTTACCAGGCTGCTGAATATGCGAATGCTTTCTATGGAATGAGTAGGGATGACTTGTTACCCAATTGTTCAATATGTTTATGTAATCGGGTTATAAAATTCTTCAAGATGGTGATTACTGTAGGTATTGAACTTGCCACGTGACAAGCTACGGTGAAGGAATCAACAGAAGAAGTTGTGTAATTATGAAAACTACAACATACCCTCAATATATCGTCAATGGAGTTAGAAAAAGGTTCTTTAACTTCACCAAAACTAATAGTGGTAAGAAGTTAATTGAGGTCTATAAGAAAATAATGCACAACAGTGATGAGTCAAGCAAAGAGACTTTGATTGCATTCAACAGCGATTTCATGCTTCAAGCGGTATTAAAATTAAGAGACCTCCTAAAACAAAGCTTCAGTCATCAAGTTTATGTCTTCATCCGCGGAGTAGACCGGGTGTGACCACGGGGATCAAGTGGGTCAGGATGTTGGTACCCCGTCTTTTCTGCGTTGTGCTATGTGAGTGTTTGTGAGAGCGTGAGTTCAGTTGTTGCTGCTGTGTTGCATGCAAACCTCATCCGGTGCTGCTCAGATGTTCGTATAAGATTGTGCTGCCTACGATGATCAGGATCATACCGCCAACGATCTCGGCACGTTTGCCTACTAATGTGCCTAATGCACGACCGAGCATCACCCCGACGGTTACCATGGTGAGGGTGCATAGGCCGACCACTGCGGCGACGACGCCAATCTGTACATCCAGGAACGCTAGGCTGATGCCAACCGCTGCTGCATCAATGCTGGTTGCCAAGGCAGTGGCGGCCAGGATCAGCCATCTTCCTTTGTGGGGGTGCGTATTAGTGTTGTTCTTGCTGGTGTTGGCGTCGTATTTGAAACCCGTAACGATCATGTGGATACCCAGACCGCTGAGCAGGCCGAATGCGATCCAGTGATCGAAGGTGGTGACATATTGCGATGCAATTTGGCCGAGTAGCCAACCTGCGATTGGAGTCAAGGTCTCGATCACGCCAAAAATCACACCAACATACAGTGCATCACGCAGGCGTGGTTTACCCATCGCGGCACCCCTGCCTATCGCAGCGGCGAATGCATCAGTGGACATCGCAATGCCGATCAACAGGATCGCAACAGGGGACATGCAAACTCCTTGTGGGTCGGGCGCTGCGCAACGGTTCGTGTTCGTGCCCAACCAGCATGACGTACACGAGCCGTTGGTCTCGCCAAACCAGGATGGTTGCTGCGCCACGGTACGTATGCCGAGTCTGTTGACGCGAGCGCTTCCGCATGTGTGGAAGCAGGCTACTCCCCAAGGGAGATGCAGTGTAACAGTGCAATCGTGGCCATCAATGCTTTCGATGAAATGCGAAGGTTGATCTGGCTTTTATAGCCGAGGCTATGCATTTGATGTCAAAGCATGACAGCAGTTTCAGTAAAGTACGCGGTCATGTGGCATGAGCGTGCTTGTGTGGCTGCGGTGTGAGTGTGACGGGAATGCGACGTTTCCACGTTCATTCACTTCTTATTTTCCGGTCGCTGTATGGTTCGATGCAGTGTGCCGGTGAGTAGTCACATCTGGGTTCAGATGGTGGCGCCTCGGTTGCGTGGCATGGTGTGGTCTTTGATACGTGAAGTTCTTAGACGATCCGCGTGTCGATACGTTTCGCACCTGTTATTCGTAGTGAATAAAATGGATGTGGAGTCTTTGGACAAGTGTTGGTTGATCTTGTGTGCTTCGCGATCGTGATGGGGGTACCAAGTGCTGTGCCTTTCTATGAAGCTCGCGTTTTGTTTTTCATGCTGATAGCGATGGTGTGGCCGATCGTGTCTCAATGCGTTGTTTTGGAGAGGCGTCTGTATCTGTCGTGGTCGATCGTATCGTGTGTCAAAGGCCGTTCCTGGGAGCACTATTGTCGACTGCTGTAAGTGCAGCGTGTCTACGTATCAGTGTCCAGAGGTTTGAGGTGCCGAATGCGTTGACGTCTATCAGTCGCACATTGGCATCGTTGTGTTGTTTGGTCAGGGAGAGCATGCGTTGACATGAGTGTGTGGTACGGCTTGGGACGCTGCAAAACGGAAGGAGAGCGAGGAAAAATGCCTGTCAGGGATTAAGGGCATGATCGTGGATCCCGTCCCGTGGATTTGTCAGTGTTTCAGTCGTTCGTTCACTAGTAAATCGACTACAGACGGATCGGCAAGTGTCGAGGTGTCACCGAGCTGGTCCGGTGCATTTTCGGCAATTTTGCGCAGAATACGGCGCATGATCTTTCCTGAGCGAGTCTTGGGGAGGCTTGGGGCCCATTGCACGTGATCAGGTGTGGCGATTGCCCCGATGTCCTTGCGTACCCAGGTGATCAATTCTTTGCGCAGCGCTTCGCTGGGTGCCTCGCCGGCAATCAAGGTCACGTACGCGTAGATGCCTTGGCCTTTGATCTCGTGAGGGAAACCGACGACCGCGGCCTCAGCCACTTTCGGGTGAGCGACCAGGGTGCTTTCGACTTCGGCGGTGCCGATGCGGTGGCCGGAGACGTTGATGACGTCGTCCACACGCCCGGTGATCCAGTAGTAGCCGTTGGCATCGCGGCGGCAGCCGTCACCGGTGAAGTAGGTATTGGGGTAGGTGCGAAAATAAGTGTCGATAAAACGTTGGTGGTCACCGTAGACAGTACGCATTTGACCCGGCCAGGAATCGAGCAGCACCAGGTTGCCTGCTGCGGCGCCATCCAGGATGTGGCCGTTGGCATTGACCAAGGCGGGGCGTACGCCGAAGAAGGGGAGGGTGACTGATCCGGGTTTAAGGTCGATTGCACCCACGAGTGGGGTGATGAGAATTCCTCCCGTCTCGGTTTGCCACCAGGTATCGACGATGGGACAGCGTCCGTTGCCGACGACGTTGTAGTACCAGTGCCACGCCTCGGGGTTGATGGGTTCACCGACGCTACCAAGCAAGCGCAAGCTTTGGCGTGAGGTTTGTTTTACCGGCATCTCGCCTTCGCGCATCAATGCACGGATTGCGGTCGGTGCGGTGTAAAACAGGGTGACGTGATGTTTATCGATCACTTCCCAGACGCGCGACACGGTTGGGTAGTGGAGCACGCCTTCGAACAGCAACACGGTGGTGCCATTGGCCAGGGGACCGTAAACGATGTAGCTGTGACCGGTGATCCAGCCGATGTCGGCAGTGCACCAGTAGACATCGTCTTCGTGCAGGTTGAATACGGCTTCATGAGTGTAGCTGGTGTACACCAGATAGCCGCCGGTCGTGTGCAGCACCCCCTTGGGTTTGCCTGTGGAACCGGAGGTATAGAGGATGAAAAGCGGGTCTTCGGCGTTCATGCGCTCGGGTGCGCATTCAGTCGGTTGGATGTCGACCACGTTGTGGAACCAGCGGTCGCGTGGAGGGTGCATGTTGACCGTGCCGCCGGTGTGGCGCACCACGAGTACGGTTTCAACGCTCTGAGTTCCGGTGATCTTTAATGCGGCGTCGACATTGGCTTTCAATGGAATTTTTCTGCCGCCGCGCAGGCCTTCGTCTGCGGTAATGATCAGTTTGCTACCACAGTCGATCACGCGGTCGGCAATGGAGTTTGCTGCAAAGCCGCCGAAGACGACGCAGTGGATGGCACCAATGCGTGCGCAAGCTAGCATGGCGACGACTGCATCCGGAATCATTGGTAAATAGATGGTAACGCGGTCGCCCTTTTCGATGCCGAGGTGACGCAGTGTGTTACCGAGTTGGCAGACGCGTTCGTACAGTTCACGGTAGGTCATGCGGTAGGACGAGGTGTCCGGGGCGTCAGGTTCAAACAGCAGCGCCGTTTTGTCGCCACGCAAGGTGAGGTGGCGGTCCAAACAGTTGACGCTGGCATTCAGTTCACCGTCTTCGAACCAGCGGATGTGAAAGTCTTCTAGCCGGTAGCTGACGTCCTTGATCCGGGTTGGCACTTTAAACCACTCTAGCCGTTGTGCGACCTTGCTCCAGAATGCTTCCGGTTGTTCGAGGGATTGCTGGTAAAGCGCTTCGTAGTCAGCACGGTTTACGTGCGCATCTTTAGCCAACATCGGGTCAACGGGATACAGATCAGCCATGGCACTTTTGGGTTGTTAGTTCGATGGGAACGGGCTGGCGTTTTGATGCCGGCTTGCAGGTGTCCAGTGTGCCGTATCGTTGCCTCACTTTGGACTTTTCCGTGGATTCCAATGCTGTGCTTAACGTGTGTTCGTGCATGTGGTGAGTTGATCAATCGAGGATCAATGGGCGTCATTGTCCGACTGCGCCTTGCCATGTGTTGAATGAGTTGTGTGGCGATGGCCACTCAATCTAGACGTGATTGATGTCCGCCGGGAAGTATTCTGGTGAGTCACCCCTCATGTGTGACCTTGCTGGAGTGCGTATACCAATTCTTTGATGTATGGATCGTGTGACTTGGGGAGGTGGCAAGGTCGAAGCAGTCGTCAATTTGCCAAGTGCGATCATTTATGGATTGTATTCCCGGTGACAATGGAAACGGCAGATTGCTGGATTCAATATGTTGCAATGTCTCGAATGAAGGCTAAAGCGGCGTCGGTATCTTTACGGTGCTTGGCGAATTGAAGGTGAACAATGTCAGTACGACTGCCATGCATGTAATGGTTGCTTTTTGATTCTTGTTTTAATCCCTGTTGCTCAAGCTCGGTGGTGATGTCGAACGGATCATTGGCAGTACGAAATAAAAAGTAGGGCCAGCGGTGTCATGGCGTGTGTGCAATATGTCAGCGAATACACATTTTGATGCTGGTACCTGGCTCCGAATAGTTTTAAAAGGCTGGTATGCAGCGCCATCCTTGGCTTAGGGCGAACTAGCATCATCATCTGGGAGACTATGCATGAATGTTTCGCATGACGATTTAATCATCAAGATTGATGCTGATCCCAAATATTACGCATTGAAGCGGCAACGCAAGGTGCTGAGTTGGGTGCTGACCGTACTGATGTTGCTCGTGTATTTCGGTTTTATCGGTCTCATCGCTTTTAATAAGGCGTTTCTTGCCGTGCCGCTCGGCAGCGGCGTCACCACACGTGGTGTCCCGATTGCGATTGGGGTGATGCTGTTTGCCATCGTGGTCACTGCGATTTATGTCCTTTTTGCCAACATGGTCTACGACAAATTGAGTAACAACATTCTTGAGGATGCCTGCAAATGAACATGGGCACGCGTCTTGTGTTGTTGTTGATTGGATTGTTGCCGGTGAAGTTGGCATTGGCTGCAGACGGTATGACTTTGGTCGATAAGCAGCCGGTCAACTGGGTGGCAATCGCAATGTTCGCTGTCTTTGTCTTGATCACGTTGTGGATCACTAAGTGGGCGGCGCAGAAGACTCGATCTTCTGCGGACTTCTACACTGCCGGCGGTACGATCACCGGCTTCCAGAATGGTTTGGCGATTGCTGGCGACTATGTGTCCGCTGCTTCGTTTTTGGGCATCACTTCGGCGGTGATGACCAATGGCTATGATGGGATGATCTATGCGATCGGTTTCTTGGTTGGTTGGCCCATTCTGATTCTTTTGATTGCTGAACGGCTGCGTAATCTTGGCAAATATACGTTTGCTGATGTCGTGGCTTACCGTTTCGCAGCCACGCCGGTCCGTCTGTTTGCTTCCGTTAGTACGCTGGTAGTGGTGTTGTGTTACCTGATTGCTCAGATGGTCGGAGCCGGTGCGCTCATCAAGTTACTGTTTGGCTTGGATTATTGGGTTGCAGTGGCCTTGGTCGGCGGGCTCATGATGGTGTACGTGTTGTTTGGTGGTATGGCTGCGACGACCTGGGTACAGATCATTAAGGCGGTGCTACTGCTCAGCGCTGCGACTTTCATGGCGGCGATGATTATGCGGGGGTTCGATTTTAGTTTTGAGGCGTTGTTTGCCAAGGGTGTAGAGGTCAAGACCCACATTGCGATGGCGGGTGGTCAGTCTGTGGAAGAGGCCCAAGCAGTGGGGCGGTCGATCATGGCACCGGGGGGCTTCGTTAAAGATCCGATTTCGGCGATTTCATTTGGCATCGCATTGGTGTTTGGTACTGCCGGGTTACCGCATATTCTAATGCGCTTCTTCACCGTGCCTGATGCTAGACAGGCACGTAAATCGGTGTTGTGGGCGATCACCTGGATCGGCTACTGCTACACCTTGATGTTTATCATTGGTTTCGGCGCGATTGTGCTCGTGTTAACCAATCCACAGTATGCCGATATCGCTACTGGCACCATCCACGGTGGGCAGGGTGCTGCCAATATGGCCGCGGTGCTTGTTGGCAAAGTAGTGGGGGGTGATGTGTTCATGGGGTTTGTCTCTGCGGTGGCGTTTGCCACGATTCTGGCGGTGGTGGCAGGTTTGGCCCTGTCTGGTGCATCGGCGGTGTCCCACGATCTGTACGCGATGGTGATCAAGCGTGGTAACCCGTCTTCGGATACCGAATTACGGATCTCACGTGCGACGACCGTGGTACTGGGTGTGGTGGCCGTGTTGCTCGGGATCGTGTTTCAGAAACAGAACGTTGCATTCATGGTGTCATCAGCATTTGCGATCGCGGCGTCGGCTAATTTCCCAGTGCTGCTTCTGTCGCTGTTGTGGAAAAATTGTACGACGTGGGGTGCCGTGATCGGTGGCTTTCTCGGTTTGATCTCCTCGTTGGTGTTGACCGTGTTATCGCCCCCGGTGTGGGTGGATACGTTGGGTCATCCAGTGGATTCGGTGTTATTCCCGTACACCTCGCCGGCGTTGTTTTCTGTGGTCATAGGATTTGTCGGTATTTGGTTGTTCTCGGTGCTGGATCGTAGTGGCCGTGCCGCTCGAGAGCGTGCGGCGTTCAAGGCGCAGCAGGTGCGTGCCGAGACTGGGCTGGGTGCTTCCAAAGCGTCCAATCATTGGTCATCTTCGCGTTGAAAGGGGGGAGGCTATGGAACGTTCGCGCCCTCGGTTGCCGAGGTGCGGCGTTTTGGTATTTGAAGTGGAGCAATGAGCAACGCTGCGATCATCGAAGCATGTCGATGCAGAAATTGTGATGCAAGCCATGCTTTGTGCTGTCTGTTGAGCCCAATGGATTGATGGTGACCTCGGTACTGATTACTTGAGTCAGCAACAAGCATCGATCAATGCGAGTCGTTGGTTATATCCGAAGTATTGAGGAACCACAGTTGCAGCAAACGGAGTGTGTGTTGCATGTCTCGATGCTCATCAATGAGTTGATCATTCAATGTTGCTGTGTTGCTGATCATGCCGCATTGGACGCTGTGAGTATTGGTATCTATCTATGTCCTTGTGGTGATTGTCAGTGTCGAAGAGGCGTTCCATGAAGTCGGTGAAGGCCAGTGGGGTAGACATCACTGTGGGGGTGATAGGCCGGTGGATATCCATAGAGACTTTCAGTGTGAACTGTCCAGACGTGGATAAGAGAGGACTGCAACTTTATGTATTCATCATGTACGAATGCGATTTGTACCCAGGTGGTGTGTACTGTTAAGTGGTATCGGTTGAAGCATTTTCAGTGTGGGTAAGGTGCACTGTCTATCGTGATTTGATGATGTGGTGGTTGCAGTGCAGTGGTCGTCACATCTGTCGAACGTGCCGCAGGCGCACTATGGGGATGTCGATGTGGTGTCGTCACTGGATGTCTAAACGTCCGGTTTGGGCATGCATATTGACGGCCAATGCTAGGGACATCTCGTTATGATCCCATGAGCCTGCGAACACCTTGGCACAATGCTTGCTTGGAACGTATCGAAGGGGTTGCCAACGGTACGTTATATGAGTTCGCAACAGTGATATCCCACTATCCAATATCTAAGCTTGGTTGCACGATTTCCTGATACAGAGTGTGAGTTGTTTGCGGAAGGTATTGAAGAACTCAAGATAATGTTGTTGACGCTGTCATCTTTTGAAAGTGCGTCAGTCATGTCGAGTGATATCCACTGTTGCCGGGATGTTTCTTGGATATTCAAGCCATGAGGGTCATATGCTGGTCTCTTATTGATTTCTCTGGACTTGCTCTCGAAAGGTTTTCCAAGAAACCCAAACTAGGCAGAGTGGGTGTGATGTTCAGTTGATGGAATCGATCCGATAGAGAGTGGTTTGTCGAAAGTGGGAAGGTTTTCAACATGGATAGTGGCGGATAGGGATACGGTTATTTTCAAAGCGCTGTTGTCCGGCAATAAGAAGCAATCAATGCCATTCTCATGCTTGACGGCATTGCTTGCTCGGGTTCCATATGGGGAGGACAATATTGTTTCCGCTGGAATACCAAGACGATGATTGATTCCGCCCGTTATTCACGTTTGTCGCGTATCCAGACTCCAGATGATCTCCGCACGTTCGAGGAGACGGAGTTACGTGCGGTTGCCGATGAGTTGCGGGATTATCTGATCGAATCAGTAGGGCGCAGCGGCGGTCATTTTGCTGCTGGCCTGGGTGTCATTGAATTGACGATTGCCTTGCATTATCTGTACCACACTCCTGTTGATCAACTTATCTGGGATGTGGGTCACCAAACCTATCCACACAAGATATTGACCGGTCGCCGTGACCAGATCAGCACAGTCAAGCAGAAAGGTGGTTTGGCACCGTTTCCAAAGCGCGAGGAAAGCGTCTATGACACCTTTGGTGTCGGTCACTCCTCAACTTCGATCTCGGCTGCGCTTGGGATGGCGATCGTGGCACAGCGTAATGGTGATGACCGCAAGGTAGTGGCCATCATCGGTGATGGTGCGATGACCGCGGGGATGGCTTATGAAGCGCTGAATCACGCCGGTGGCATGACTCCCGAACCGAATGTGTTGGTGATCCTCAATGACAACCGCATGTCGATTTCCGAAGCGGTTGGTGGGCTTACCAAGATGCTTGGTCGTGCGACTGGCAGCAAGACATTCAATGCAATCCGTGAAGGTGGTAAGAAGATTCTGGGGGACAAGAAAACCAATGCGACCGCGCGCTTTTTACGTCGCTGGGAGGAGCATTGGAAGGGTATGTTTGTGCCGTCCACCCTGTTCGAAGAGATGGGGTTTCACTATACCGGCCCAATCGATGGTCATGATTTGCCGGCGCTCTTGGGTGCGTTGAAGACGCTACGTACATTGAAGGGCCCACAACTATTGCATGTGATCACCACCAAAGGTAAGGGCTACGAACTGGCTGAGGGAGATCAGATTGGTTATCACGCTGTCGGTCCGTTCGATCCGCAAAAGGGGTTGAGCAAGGCGGGAACAAAGAAGCCAACGTATACGGACGTGTTTAGTGAGTGGTTGTGTGATATGGCCGCCGTTGAACCGCGCTTGCTTGGCATTACGCCAGCCATGCGTGAGGGATCGGGGTTGGTGCGTTTCAGTCAGGAGTATCCGCAGCGCTATTTTGATGTGGCGATTGCCGAGCAGCACGCGATAACACTGGCGGCTGGGATGGCCACTCAGGGCGCCAAGCCTGTGGTGGCGATTTACTCGACTTTTCTGCAACGTGGTTACGATCAATTGGTCCACGATGTTGCGTTGCAGAAGTTGGATGTGCTGTTTGCAGTGGATCGCGGTGGTGTGGTTGGCCCGGATGGTGCGACGCATGCAGGTCATTTGGATCTCAGTTTCCTGCGTTGTGTGCCAAACATGGTGTTGATGGCTCCCGCCGATGAGGCAGAGTGCCGACAGATGTTAACCACTGGCTTGTACTATTCGGGACCAGCGGCGGTGCGTTATCCGCGTGGTACGGGTCCTGGAGTGATGCCGTTGGCTGAGTTGGATATGTTGCCGATTGGTGTGGCGCAGGTGCGTCACCTTGGTGCGCGGATCGCGCTACTCGGTTTTGGTGCGTGCGTTGCCCCTGCTGAACAGGTAGGGCGCACACTTGGCTTGACTGTGGTCAATATGCGTTTCATCAAACCGCTGGATCGAACGCTGTTGTTGGATCTGGCGCGTACCCACGAAGGGTTTGTCACGATCGAAGACAACGTGGTTGCTGGTGGGGCTGGTTCGGGGGTCGCTGAACTGCTCAACGCTGCAAGCATCACCCTGCCGATCTTGCATCTGGGGCTTCCCGATGCGTTCCAGCAGCATGCTGGTCGTGAGGATTTGCTGGCTGAAGCTGGTATTGATGCGACTGGCTTGCATGCCGCCTTGCTAAGCCGCTGGCCTGATTTGGTAGCGCAGCAGCCTCCACTCAGTGCGGTAAGTTGAGGTCAGTGCTGTTTCATATCTGGATTGAGCCACTGGACGATCACATGTATCCAACAATCCAGAATGGCTGCGCAGCGTGGTTGTGTGAGTACACGTGTGGAGCCCTGTTCAGGGCTTTGGCGATTCGAGATTTACCGTGATGCGTCCGAATGTATCGATCATTTCCCAGGATTTCAGGCCACGGCCACCCAGGTGGTGCAACAGCACTGTACGCATGCTGCGGCGTAGACCAGCCAAATCATCGTTGTTCGGTATCTGGTTCCGGCTCAATGCCAGGAGTACGTGTCCGGTGGCAGTGTCGCGTCGGTCAGCGTTACTGCGTTCGCTAAGCAAACGGCGTGGTCCTTCCAATGGGTCGAGCCAATAGCGGGCGGCGGGATCCAAAGGTGTACCGTCTGCATCGCATTCCAGGTTGAAACCGACGCCCAGTGTTTCGAGTACGTCGTGTTCGAAACGGCGCAGTGACCACGCTAAGGAGTCATGGGTGCGCAGGCGTTCCCGTGTCTGCGCATAGGCCAGATACAACTCGCTGACTGGAGCGTGACGAGGCACCAAGCGCAATAGCAATTCGTTAATGTAGAAACTGGCCAACATGGCTTCGCCTTTCAGGCGTGGGGCGGTGTCTAGCGCTTCGGCTTGGCGCAACTGGCCAAGCTCGCCACGTTGCATCGCACTGAATCGGATCCACTGTAACGGTTGCAACGCTGCACGCAGTGCCTGTTTTTTCAGTCCCTGTACACCACGTGCGATCAGACCCAGGCGCCCATAGGCCTGGGTCAGTACTTCGACTAGCAAACTAGTCTCGCGCCAGGGGCGCACGTGCAGAACGAAGGCGACTTCATTTTCGATGAGCATAAGAGAAAGGGGATACCCAAGCGGTTATGAGCGTCTTGCGACCCTGTTTGGGCATTGTAAGCACTGCCATCGCGTATGCGCCGCGCGTAAGCAGGCGTTATCCGGGTGGAGCAAAACGGAACGCAAAGATGGGCCACATTGGGTGGATTCAAACCGTAACTTGTGATGTGGCTTGCATGGGATTGGCAGGCATTTGCGATTCGATCGGATGAAGTGAGGTTATTCGTAGCCAAATGTTTTTAGTGTTGCTTCGTCGTCGGACCAGCCTTTACGTACACGCACCCAGGTTTCGAGGAATACTTTGGCTTCGAATAAGCGTTCCATCTGTTGCCGTGCTTTAGCGCCGATGTCTTTCAGTCGGGCACCCCCTTTGCCGATGACGATCGCTTTCTGACTTTCGCGTTCAACCCAGATCAGTGCACCAATGCGTAACAACCCAGCATTTTCGGTGAAGTATTCGATTTCTACGGTAGTTGCGTAGGGCAATTCCTCACCAAGCTGGCGCATTATTTGCTCGCGAACTAGTTCGCTGGCCAGGAAGCGCTGACTCCGGTCGGTGATCTCGTCTTCGCTGAACATTGGCTCGCCCTCGGGCAACAGTTTGAGCAGGTCGCGTACCAGGGCTTCCAAGCCCTTGCGTTTGAGTGCTGAAACCGGATGTATTGCGGTGAACGTGTAGTTCTCGTTGACACGCGTGAGGAACGGTAACAATGCGCTCTTGTCTTTGAGACGGTCGACTTTGTTGATGACGAGTACGACAGGGATACCAGTGTCATTGAGTACGTTGTAAGCCAGTGTGTCTTCCTCGTTCCAGTCAGTGGGTTCGGTCACCAGGAGTGCTGCATCCACGTCCTCAAGTGAACCGCGTGCGGTTCTGTTCATGAACCGGTTCATCGCACGCTTTTGCTCGCAGTGTAAACCCGGTGTGTCGACCAGCATGATTTGGCCTTCAGGAAAGGTGGCGATGCCAAGCAAACGGTGCCGAGTCGTTTGTGGGCGGTTGGAGACGATGCTGATTTTGGTTCCGACCAGTGCGTTGGTGAGTGTGGACTTGCCGACGTTGGGGCGGCCGATCACAGCGATGCTGCCGCAACGATACGGAGAAGCCTGGGTCACTTGTTTGAATCCAGTTGGTAGATGGCGTGAGCGGCAGCGTCTTGTTCAGCAAGGCGGCGTGAGCTGCCTTCACCCTCGGTGCGCAGCTCCAACTCACACAGAGTACAACTCACCCGGAAGTGCTTGGCGTGAGGGTCACCGCTCTCGAAAGTCAATTCATATACTGGTAACGACCACTGGCGTGCCTGCAACCATTCCTGGAGCCGAGTCTTTGGGTCCTTCTCGGGTTTGCCGACGGGCAATGCCGTGAGTGCTGCCTCGAACCACGGTAACACCACAGTACGGCAAGTTTCTAACCCGGCGTCGAGATAAATCGCTGCAATCACTGCCTCCACCGCGTCGGCGAGGATTGAGTCGCGGCGGTGTCCACCAGATTTGAGTTCTCCGGGTCCAAGTGTGAGCTGTTCGCCCAACTGTATGGTGCGCGCAATCGAGGCCAAAGATGTCTCACGTACCAGTTCGGCACGAGCTCGAGTCAGTGCTCCCTCGTCGGCACGTGGCCAGCGCTGGAAAAGTGCCTCGGCGATCAGAAAATTAATCACGCTGTCGCCGAGGAACTCCAGGCGTTCATTGTGTGGGGTACCAGCGCTGCAGTGACGCAGTGCTTGCAGAAACAGAGACGGATCGGTAAACACATGGCCGATCCGATGTTCGTAGTCGCTTGTCTTACTTGATAGCACTTGATGTCAAGTCCTGCTCGGTATCGAATGTGCCGATTACGTGGAGATTTCCAATGCGCTTGCGGACGATTCCATAGTTGACCTTCATCTTCCAGCCATCTTTGATTCTTTCAAACTTGATGTTTTCTTTCTTTACATTTTGCGAAGAGTCGACACTGAGTCGCTTTAGCAACAATTCTTCCAGTGTGGCGGGATCTGCATCGCTACTGCCAAGCTCTTCATGGCATTCTTGATGGAGTTGTATTCCTGGTAAATCGAAAACACATTTATAGCGATATGCAATGCAAAAAAGAAGACAGTCGTCACAATCAAGACAGATCTCAGTGTCAGGTCATACTGCACGTGCCTCACTAGAATTCCCCTGGTAGGGAGCAACTTTCATTCAATGAATCACGGTGCCGATTCTCGATGGATCAAAGCTTCCTTTACAGAACCAGTTTTCGCAGTTGAGCCAGATCAGGAAGGCTTTGCCGCGTAGGCTCCGTTCTGGAAGAAAATGGGTCTTTGTCCAGAATCTGCTGTCCTCACTATTGTCACGATTGTCGCCCATCACAAAGTACTGCCCCGGTGGTACCACCCAGTCACCCTCGCCTTCCTCGCGGCCACGACCGATTGATTCCAATATGGTGTGTGGCCGGTTTGGTAGCTCCTCGACGAGCAGAGTCGGATCCGGTACGCCAGCATTTTTGCCTGTGTACTGCCCTTTTAACGTATATCTAACGGCTTCTCCGTTGATGTACAGCGTGTCGCCATGGAAGCCGATGCGATCCCCTGGTAGACCGATCACACGTTTGATCCAATTCTCGTCAGGCTTGTGTGGTGGCTTGAATACCGCCACGTCGCCGCGGCTTGGCTTGCCGATCGGAATGATTTTGGTGTTGGTGATTGGCATGCGGAGGCCGTAAGCGAACTTATTGACCAAAATGAAGTCGCCAATCAGCAAGTTGGGCATCATTGAGCTTGAGGGGATCTTGTAAGGCTCTGCGATGAAGCTGCGCAGGATCAGCACGGCCGCCAGTACTGGAAAAAATGAACGAGAGTAGTCGATGATCGGTGGTTCGGTGTCAAGCAAGCCGGCGCGTGCGGCCCGGCGCTTAGCCAGGAATAGCTTGTCCAGCAATGAGATGATGCCTGTCCCCAGAGTCAGTACTACTAAGATGATTTCAAACCATTTCATTCGCATTCCTTAACACGATGGGAATAGGGAATGGTGCAAGGGGGCGGAAACGACGTTGGTTGGTAATGTCGTCGCCGCTTGGTCCCTTGATCCAGGCCCAGCTTACTTGTTGTCTATCTGCAGTACGGCCAAAAATGCTTCTTGCGGGATCTCCACCCGACCGATTTGTTTCATCCGCTTCTTGCCTTCTTTCTGCTTCTCGAGCAGTTTTTTCTTACGACTGACATCCCCACCGTAGCATTTAGCCAGCACGTTTTTTCGCATCGCCTTGACTGTCGAGCGTGAAATGATTTGCGACCCTATAGCGGCCTGGATTGCCACGTCAAACATCTGCCGCGGGATCAAGTCTTTCATCTTCTCGCACAATTCGCGACCCCGACGCTCCGCCTGATGACGATGCACAATGATGCTCAGTGCGTCGACTCGGTCACCATTGATCAGTGTGTCCACCCGAACAAATGGTCCTTCTTGGAAGCGTACGAAGTGGTAATCCAATGAGGCATAGCCACGACTGACCGACTTAAGTTTATCGAAAAAATCCAACACAACCTCGGCCATTGGCAGCTCGTAGGCAACCTGGACTTGACTTCCTAAGTAGGTGATACCGATTTGGTTGCCACGCTTTTCCTCGCACAGTGTGATCACTGCGCCCACATAGTCTGGTGGAGTCAGGATATTGGAACGGATAATCGGCTCGCGGATCTCGTCGATTTGATTGATCGCAGGCATCTTTGCTGGGTTGTCCATGGCCATCACATTGCCGTCGGTCTTAAGTACTTCATAGATCACGGTTGGCGCAGTGGTGATGAGGTGCAGATCGTACTCGCGTTCCAGACGCTCTTGTACGATTTCCATGTGCAGCATGCCTAGAAAGCCGCAACGGAAACCAAAGCCCATTGCCTCTGAATTCTCAGGTTCGAAGCGTAGTGCGGCATCGTTCAGGCGCAGCTTTTCCAGTGCCTCGCGTAGGTTCGGATAGTCTTCGGCATTGACTGGAAACAAGCCGGCAAACACGCGTGGTTGCATTTCCTGGAAACCTGGCAGCGCTTTGGCTGCCGGATCGCTGGCAAGCGTCAGTGTGTCGCCGACCGGTGCACCGTGTACATCCTTGATCGATGCGGTGACCCAACCCACTTCACCGGCAGTCAGCTTTGTCAGTACCTTGCGCTTAGGTGTGAATACACCAACAGCGTCCACCTGGTAGCTGCGTCCTGTGGACATCACTAACAGTTTGGCACCAGGTACGATCTCACCCTGCATCAGGCGTACCAGTGAAACCACACCCAGGTAGTTGTCGAACCAGGAGTCGATGATCAGCGCCTGCAACTTGTCAGTATCACGCGGGCGCGGTGCTGGGATGCGGTGGACGATGGCTTCCAGTACCTGTTCCACGTAAAGGCCGGTCTTGGCACTCACTGCCACTGCTTCGCTGGCTTCAATACCAATCACTGCTTCGATTTCTGCCTTGGCACGCTCGGTATCGGCGGTGGGTAAGTCGATTTTGTTCAGAATTGGCACTACTTCCAGCCCTTGTTCCACGGCGGTGTAACAGTTGGCGACGGACTGCGCTTCCACACCCTGAGAAGCATCCACGACCAGCAATGCGCCTTCGCAGGCTGCTAACGAGCGGCTGACTTCGTAGGAGAAATCGACGTGTCCGGGTGTGTCAATTAAGTTCAGATGGTAGTTCTGTCCGTCCTGCGCTTTGTATAACAGCGACACGGACTGGGCCTTGATCGTGATGCCACGTTCCCGTTCGATCGGGTTGGAGTCAAGTACTTGAGCTTCCATCTCACGCGCCTCCAGACCACCGCACAACTGAATGAGGCGGTCGGCCAGGGTAGATTTGCCGTGGTCGACGTGGGCAATGATAGAGAAGTTGCGAATGTTCCGCATCGGATCAGATGACATGGAGATGTGCGGCGCCGGAACCATCGTCGGGATAACATGGGATTATGGCATGGTTCAAAGTGGCCGTACTCAGGAACGCTTGAGTAATGATGATGTCTGGCCTGGACGCCCGCTGCCGGCTCGGCATGACGGGACGTGTCAGACTCATTGGCGGACGCGGTGTGTGCCCGCCGTCACTGCTTACCCGCCCGCCCTCAGCGCACTGTAGAAGGTGCCACGGCCGCCGGTCACCAGCAGCATGATCACATCTCCCTTCTTATAATTTGCTAGGACACGATTCAGATCAGTCACATTGGTGACCGGAGTACGTCCGATCCGTAGGATCACTAAACCTTCCACCAATGGCGGGTTGGCGTTGCGTGCCCACGGCGCTGTGACCGCTGTGATACGTACTCCTCCCTTTCCATACTGTGATGCAGCTAAGCGTTCACGCTCAGCAGCGCTCAGGTTTTCGACCTGCAGGCCGAGCAGGTCAACACTGGCAGATGCTTCTGGCTTGGAAGGTCCTATGTTGTCTTCATCTTCGCTGGTTGTTGCATCTTGATTGAGTGCCGAAAGAGTGACGACGATCTCGCGCGGTTTGCCGTCACGCATAATACCCAGGGTGACTTTGGTGCCTGGTGGCATCATGCCGATCATTGGGGGCAGATCGCTGAAGTTACCGATTGCTTTGCCGTTGACTGAGCGAATCACGTCACCGATTTCGATACCTGCTTTGGCTGCCGGACTGTGAGGTGGAATGTTATTGACCAGTGCGCCACGGCTGTCTGGCAAGCCTAAGCCCTGGGCCTTGAGTGCATCGATAGGACCGATTTCCACACCGAGCATGCTGCGTTGTACCTTGCCTGTTTTGCGGATTTGTTCGGCAGCATTGATCGCTAAATTGATCGGAATAGCAAAGCTGATACCCATGTAACCGCCGGAGGCGGAGAAGATCTGTGAGTTGATACCAACCACCTCACCTCGGGTATTTAGCAATGGACCACCAGAATTGCCCTGGTTAATCGGCACGTCGGTTTGGATAAATGGTACATAGCGTTGATCATCGCTGGTGCTGCGCCCTAGTGCACTGACAATACCTGCAGTCACCGAGTGGTCCAACCCGAAGGGTGAACCAATTGCGACAACCCACTGACCGGGTTTAAGCGCACTTGAGTCGCCGGTGCGCACGGTAGGAAGATTTTTGGCGTCGATTTTGAGCAAAGCGACATCGTACTGTTCGTCGCTGCCAATGACTTTTGCCTTGAACTCGCGGCGATCAGCTAATTTGACCGTGACGTCGCTCGCCCCATTGATGACGTGGTGGTTGGTGAGTACGTAGCCGTCTTGCGAAATAATGAAGCCAGAGCCCATTCCCCGACCAGCGATACCCCCATCGTCGTCCTGGCCACCACGAGGTTGGTCCGGGAACTGGAAATCTGGGCCAAAGAAACGCCGGAAAAACTCGGGTATATCGTTGTCAAGCGGTATGCTGCCACGTCGCCCGACTCTCTTACGGGTAATGACTGTCTCAATGTTAACGACGCCAGGTCCCACCTGGTCGACCAGCTGAGTGAAATCGGGTAACCCAGCCACGAGCTGCGGTGCTGGGGTGGTATTGCGGGTGACAATGGGTGTGGATGGTGCAGAATGAGGGGGGGGAGGACTTTGTTGTGCGCCGCATGCAACTAACGGCAAGGTGATGGCAAGTAGGCCGCAGCATCGTGTATGGATACGTGAATTCATCAGGTTAATCTCCTAATTGCGAAACAAAGGGATCCAAACCGGGGCAACTACACCGGTGAGTAGAAATACAAAGCGGAGCATCATGAGCAGTGCGTGAGGTGGTGGCCTTACTCCTGTGGGGACGTAGGCTGCGATTCGGGGAGTCGCTGTTCGAATGGATAGAACACACGTGGTACAGCGGTACCAGGGAAATTCGCGTTGAACGGTGCCTCAGCAGGGAGAACAGTACGCGGCCAGGGTTTGGTTTGTATTGTGTTGTAATGCGTGAATGGATTCAGACGATGTGGGGCTGCTGTTGTGGGAATGGTGGCGAGCGTATGTTCGGGCGCAACCTGCCGGTTGTGTGTCGTTTTGCCCCATTGTGTTGTACCACTGTCTGCGTATTTTGACTTGGGGATTGCGGCAATCTTAGTCGATGCAGGGGGCTTGAGCAGTTGTGCGGTCGTTGCAAATACCAGTTCGGTTGTTGTTAACGGTGGTGCCATTGCTAGCCACCCGCGCACTGTCAGTAAGATGACTGCGGCAAGTGAGGCGGCCAGCGCCACCCCACCGCCCCAGCGCCAACGGCGGTGCGGCCCGGTGTGAGTGACGGGTGCCGGTTCGGCTGCCACCGCTGCCTGCACGCGTAGGGTAAAGTCCGCAGGAGCAGGAGCCACTACAACGCCACGCAGCACATCACCATACAGTTGCCAACGCTCCTGGCAGTTGGCTAATTCTTCGTTGTGTTGCAACCGACGTAGTAGGAAGCGAGCTGCGTCCAGCGGCAGTTCACCATCGATCAGTTGGGACAATTGCAGTCGGGTGTGGAGTTCGAACTTGTCAGCAGTCTCGGACAGATGTTTGTTCATACACGATATTGTTTGCGGGTCATGTTATTGATCTCTAGAAAAGGCCGTAACTCGACGTCGATGGCCTCGCGCGCCCGGAAAATACGTGAACGTACCGTTCCAATTGGGCAATCCATCCGTTGGGCGATCTCTTCGTAGCTCAATCCTTCCACCTCACACAGAGTAAGAGCAGTCTTAAATTCTTCGGGCAGTGCTTGGACCGCTTTCATCACGATTTGTTCCAACTCCTGCCGCATGAGTTCTCGTTCCGGTGTATTGGTGTCGCTTAAGTGTGTGGTGTGATTAAACTGCTCGGCCTCTCCGATCTCGATGTCATCGGTAGGGGGGGAGCGCTTGCGCGCGGCGAGGTGGTTCTTGGCGGTATTCACAGCGATGCGATGTAACCAGGTCGAAAACTGAGCGTCGCCGCGAAAACTGCCGATCGCACGATAGGCGCGTACAAAGGTCTCTTGCGCTACGTCTTGACATTCGCTCCAATCAGCGATGTAGCGTCCGATCAGGGCGATGACCCGATGCTGGTATTTGCGTACTAAGGTATCGAATGAAGTGTGTTCGCCGCACTGCACGCGTCGGACCAATTCTATATCTAGAGACTGAGGTGGTTTTGTTTCGGCCATGTCGGGCCGTACTCCTAATTGAGCCGAACGAAATCGGCCGCTGTAGCCATGCAGTGTGAGAAATAAAGTTCAGCGTTTTTCGTTGGTGTGCAACAGCACTTAGGTTAACGCCTCTCCTGTCAGGTTGGCCGTAGTCGATCATCTGTTGGATTTGAGGTCAAGGTAACAGCCTCCGGATGATAACCACCTCCCATATGCAAACAATTGATGGTTGGTTCATGCTCCCAGGTTTTGATGGTCTTCCATTCAGCCATTGGTGGGTAGAACCGCGTGACGATGGTGTGGTGATCCTGAGCGTGGATTATCAGGATGTCAGGCTTCATCTGCTCTCGCAGAGTGTGTGACTGGAGCTGGGTACCTGATCGAGCGTCTGGTGTTGGACGTACCCAAGGGTGTTGTGATGCGCTCGAATAAACCGAAGGGCTTCATTGTTGGTGCGGATCTTAAGGAGTTCGAAGAGTTCGACCGCAAGGGAAGGAGCAACGATGTGATCCACTGCGGCCAGGCCGTGTTCAGCGCGTGGTTGAATGGCCCTGTCCAACGGTGGCGGCGATCCCCAGTTTGTGTATGAGATCGCGCTGTGCTGTCGATACTGTATTGCTTCAGATAATGCCTGGACCCTGATTGGTTTGCCCGAGATAAAGTTCGGTCTTTTCCCGAGTTGGGGTGGTAGCTCGTGCTGCCGTAGCTGATTGGTGTACTCGTTGTGATTCAGAGTGGTACATGATTGTGTGGATTACAAATATCTGGTTGGCTCCCAAGCTGTTGGCTAGACAGATGTGTAAACAGATCGTACGTCAGGCACGTTATGACCCTTACCCGGCTCCGTACGCCATGATCAGGGTTTACATGGGGGTGATATTCAGGCACGTCTAGATGCAGAGTGTGAGGTTGTCATCAAGTGTGCTGCTACCTCGATAGCGCGTCATTTGATCCGCATCTTTTTCTTGACTGAACAGTTCAAGGATCTGGGTGGCAACGAGTCACATGGAGTGCATCAACGGTTCAACTGTGATGTTGGTGGTACCGGTATTTTCAAGGCCGATGTGGTGATTGAGGCAATCGTCGCGCAGTCAGAAGCTAAACGCGCGTTAATTAAAAGCGGATGTGAGTGCTGTGTCGATCCCGTTGACGGAGTAAAGATGCTGCTGCTAGAAATCGTTTGGCGGTGTTATGTAAGGCATTGGATAATGCTCCCATTACCAGTGCTTGGTTTAGTTCCCAGGATTTTCTCGTTGACTGCGTGCTGTTTCCCTACCTTCTGGAAGCAGTCACCGCCTACATGGAGGGGATTTCCAGGTCCGGTGATTGATGAGGTGGCAGTGAAATTTGGGATACCGATGAGGGCAATCGAGCTGATCGATACGCTGAATCTTGAAGTGGCATCTGGGGTCAGTCCCGGATCGGCGTGGCAACAAGGACGGCCAGAGGCGCTATGTTTGGCAGAGAGGATGTGCGTAAAAGCCGCAGGTGTTGCAGCAGTACCAAGTTCCGACTGACTTGAAGGATACGCTGATCCTGAGGTTACTTAATGAAGTCGTGGCTTGTCTCCACGAAGGTGTGGTGGCCGATACAGACCTGCTTGAGTTGGTGTGATCTTCAGTACCGGCTTTGTGCCGTTCCGCCGCGGCCCAATCCAATACATTCGTACCGTTGGCGTCGATATCCTGGTTGAACGTTTGAAAGCCCTGCAGCGGCGTCTTGATTGGGGCGCATCATCGTTGATCTGAGCGGAGTGCTAAATGGCAGGCGGCGGGGTTGTCCCGCCGCCGCTTGTATCAATGGGTACAACCAGGTTGGAACTAGAATTTCAATCCTATGCTGGTGAAGAAATAGCGTCCCGCCTGGTCATAGCCACTCAGCGCGTTGCCGTTGTAGCTCAGCGAACTGCCGACCAGGGGAGGCTCACGGTCGAATACATTGTTAAGTCCCAGCGTCCAGGTGATGTCATCGCTCAACTGTACTGAGCCGCTCAAGTCCAAGTAGTGATAGGCCGAAACCCGGTTGCCACGGTTGACCAGTAATGTGTCGGTGGAACCTGGGGTGCCATCCGTGTTTTCGTAATCCATCTTTCCGATATAGCGCCAGCGCGCACCCACGGTGTAACGGTCGAAACCGTAGCGCACGTTCAACATGTGTCGCCACTTCGGGCTCCCTCCCTTAGCGCCGTTAGTGCTGCCGCAAGCGGTATTGACAATGCCAGCACAACTGTAATTGTTGGCACTGATACCGGGTACGGGTTGATAGTCCTGCTTGAGCACGTAGTTGCCGATCATACTGGTGGTCAACCGTCCGGGCCCGATGTTCCAGGCATACGAAGCGGTCAAATCGATACCGCGGAACTGCAATGCACCGAAGTTGCCCAGCGAGTTCAACACCAGACCGGAAGTGGCTGGATTGCTTCCCATGAACAAGTCGCCTGTGGCGGTATTACGGCGGATGCGGCTGCACAGATTGGTATCGTTTGTCAGACCACAGGCAGTCAGGATATTCGATGCGCCGATCGTGCGGATCGTATCCTTAATTTTGATACTGTAATAATCCACGCTCAGATCAAGATTTTTGATCGGTGTGGCGGCGAACCCAAGGGTCCATGTATCGGCGGTTTCTGGCTTGAGGTTCTGGTTGCCGCCACTGATCTCGTTGTACTGGCCGGATGGGTTCGCGGTGATGTTCCCGTACTGAGCTGCAGTCACGCCAGTGTTGGCACACTGCGCTTGAGTGAACAGTGGAGTGGCACCGCCGCAGGGATCGGAACCATCCCACAGTCCAATGGTGTTTGCTTCATACAGCTCGGTGATGCTTGGTGCGCGGATTGCACGGTTCCAACCACCACGTAACAGGTACTGGCCGTCCGCAAAGCTGGCACCGAAACCCGCTTTGTAAGTGTTGGTGCTACCAGAAACATCGTAGTTGGAACGGCGGTAACCGAACTGTAAATCAAGTTCTTTCAGTAGACCGGTATTAGCGAGCACCGGTACTGCACTCTCCAGAAAAAGCTCCTTCACGCTAATACTATTATTCACGTTGGTGGTGGGGCCGCCTGCACCAGTAAAATTGCCAGCCTGTGTATTGCTGTCGGCGGTACGTGTGTAGGTTTCGGTACGCCACTCGTAACCGGCGACCAAGCTGATCGGCTTGTTGTTCGCCCAGGGCAGCGCATAACCGAAGTCGCCAGTGACGTAGCCGTTGAGTACTTTCATCGAGGTGGTGTAATTGATAATCCCCACACCCTCGAGTGCTTGTGCAGCAGCTGTGCTGACGTTATTTGCCCAAACATTGTAAGGAACGCACCCCTCAAATGAACCGGCCGGGCAACCCAATAACGCGTCGCGTACTCGAGTGGTTATAAAGTCCTTGAAGCGTTCTTCCTTCGTAGAGCTGCGGTTGTAGGTAAATGAAACGTCGTAGGACCAGTTACCGATGAGGTTGCCGCCAGCACCGGCGGTAATGCTTCCGCTGTTACTGTCGTAGTTGGTAGTGCGTGGCCCGCCTTCGACGTTGCGCTTGGCAACATAGACAGTGAATGCATTGTCGGTAATGCCAACATCGTGGCACAGGCTGCCTAGAACGGCGGTGCTGCAGTTCACGCTTAAATCAGTGAAAAACGTACCCGATGGTGCGGATTGGATTGAGCTGCGGTGATTAACGAACAACGCTTCAACATACGGTTTGAAATGGTTATTGATTTCATACTGGATGTTAGTACCAGCGGTGTAGCGGGTATCCGGACGTTGGTAGTAATTTACTGGAGCATAGTTGTAAAGGTTTGGGGTGTTGGTTTTAGACCAAGTCCCGTTGGCTGAAGGCAGCACGTAAAACGTGCCGGCCGCTGGTGCGACGATGTTGAAATTGGATGGGTCAGCGGTGAGCGAGCCGCCGCAGGCACCACCGCTTGGGCGGAGTGCACATGCGGAATAGTCGCGCCGCCCTTGTAACAGGCCGTCGTTTTTGCGCCAGGTGAGCCACGTAGTGGCGTGGCCACTTTCTCCGAAGTTGCCACCGATCGCTAAGTCGATATTGCGTGAGATACCGTCGAAACCGGATCCACCTTTGGGATAAGAGTAGCCGGCTTTGTCCATCAGACCGCGCATATAGCTGTTGTCATTGTTGTGCTGATATGCTGAGTAGCCGACGTTGGCACTGATGCCATGAAACGTATCGTCGAGGACGAAGTTAACCACGCCAGCAACCGCATCCGAACCGTATACTGCTGATGCGCCGCCAGTGAGCAAGTCCACACGTTTGACAAGTGCTGCTGGGATAATGGTGATGTCTGGCGTCTCTCCGATGCCCTTGGGAATGCGCCTGCCATTGACCAAGGTCAGGGTACGCTTAGCTCCAAGGCCACGCAGGTCGACGGTGCCATAACTATCCGCACCGTTGTTGGTAAAACCATCGAAATTCAAGGACAATTGCGGATATTGGTTGACCAGATCTTCAACTTTGGTTGCTCCGCTGTATTGGAATTCCTCGGCATTAATCTCGGCCACTGGACTTGAAGCGGTCATCGACTGGCTCTTAAGCCGAGTACCAGTCACATTGACCGTATCCAGTACGGCAGCAGTACTCGTATTCTTTTCCTGGTCCTGGGCGAAACCCGTGGCGGGGATAGAGAACGTAGCCATCGCAATAGCGAGCGATACGACGATCGATTTATGTGGAGTGTCGGGCCTAAATTTCATTTCTGTTTACTCTCTCTGAATGTCGCAGAGCGTCCTGATCAGCCGTGGAAAACACCGGCCAAGCGGAGCTCTTTGGCAGCCGCCAGAAGATATGGGATAGTGATGGCAACGAACGCAGTATGTAGTACTTCGAACACGCCATCTTAATGATTAACTAACACAAATAAAGAAGCAAGAAAAATACGAGGTCATTGGATGAGATAAGGGTCTCTGAAATACGATCTCGGTGGAATGAGAGGGGGTGCTCAATTTATTGGGGCGTGTTTTGCACGGATTGAGGGCGTTAACCTGTAAATACCCAGTGTTACTGCAGTCAGGTAACGATGATGACTCCATGACCGTGGAAAGTGTGTTTCTCTGAATTTTCCGATGTTGGAGACACTTGGAAGAGAGCAAGCGTCTAGGGCGAAACGTGATTGGATTGATCTTGGGCAACGATGGCTGATGAGCGTGTTGAAAAGCCAATGGCTGTGCTCAAGAAAATGTAATGCCTGAAGCGATGGTTGTGTCGATGCTCGCAGAAAAGATGAGAGCAGATGACACGCCAGTATGCCTTTCATGAAAGAGCATGATGAGCCGGTATGGGTAGACACGAATGTAGGGAGAATCGGCGTATATACGGAGAAAGTTCAGGGTTCATCCTGTGGTTTACGTTGCAGCTTGAAGTGGCTGCGCTGGTTGTGCTCAGTGTCTTCCAGCCATTCGAGTGTTTGTTATCTTTTTGTCCTTTGCTTATTTTCAGTTCGTTATATGAAGTGCATCAAATGGTATCCAGTCAGAAGGACATGCTGCTTCTGCATGAAAAGTAACCACGGTGAAAGCACGTTCCTGCAGATCGTCCTGTTCTACTCCCTGCATCGCATGAGAGAAGACACCACCACACCATGAGCACTGCTTGTTTTTAAGATCGTATGTTCGTTCCGTGGAGCGGTGAGGTTGTGATTGTTTTCGCCAGCCGTTTCCGTGATTTTTTTAAGTCATTGCAAGGAGGAGCGACTGGTGAGCATCGGAGGTGAATGCACGCATATCACTTGGCTCTGGTATCCGGGCTAAGTCCAGTGTGGTTGCAGCTAGGCCATCGACAGATGCGGGTGACCGCGTGCCTCATACAGCCAGTGACGTTACCTTGGGAGAACTGGTCGGCTTGAGGATTCCGGAAGATCTACTGTGCGAACGGGACTTGGGTTTTGGCTCGCTAAGACTGTTGATCCCTGATCCAGACGGATGTGCAGATCAAGAAGGGGTGACACTTCAGTGCGGTAAATAACGGGCGGCGTTTACTGACAATCCCTCGTATGTCGTTTGATAGGCGTTGACTTGATATGTCGTCGTACGAGCATCGTGTACTGGTGTACCGATTTCCAGTGTCACGGAGAATACAGAGAGATCAAGGCTGTTTGGTGCCGTAGCGGTTTCGTTGCTGAAGATAACTTTGTCCTGGAAACGCGTATTGAAAGGTGCCTATGTCGTGCCGCTGTTGTGATGCTAAATGATTCACCATGAGTCAGTTGCTTCGATATGTTGCTGTACAGGTTGATGCTGTCTGCCCGTATTGAGTTGCTGCCGATTTTGTCGCATTGCATTTTTGCTGACTTCGCAAGATTCAAGGCATCTTTGCATGCGACGAACCTTCACCTTTCCGATGGAGATCGCTTACAAGACAACGCCTGAGTACGTCGCTGGTGCATCGTTGATTGCATCCGATCGTGACCAACGCATCATGGTGAAGCCGTTGCTGTGACGGGCTTCTCGGCTGCTGAGATCATCTGTCTGAAGAATGATGTTTCCTCATGCAGAGCGCTTGATCCTCAGGTGGCGAATGAGGGTTCCATTGACTGCTCTACCTCATAGACGCCCATTAACTTGTCGTAAGGCTTTGATTTTATGAGCTCTTGGTGGAGCAGGCACAATAGCCATCCCGTCCAGGAGTGAGTATGTTCGTGTTTGCATCATTCTCGGTCTTGATGTTTGGCTGTTTGCGTGACTCTCGTGCCTTGACCTGGCTGCGCTGGAGTTGTGCCGGACTGCTTTCGCTTCTTCTCGTGCTGGACTTGGTTTGCCCACTGCCATTACCAGCCTCGCAAGATATGGCCATGCTGGTGGTTGCGCGAGATGGTACTCCGCTGCGTGCCTTCCCTGATGCTGGCGGTGTATGGCGCTACCCGGCGCTGTTGGCGCAGGTGTCGCCGTTGTACGTGCAGGCCCTGTTGACCTATGAGGACCGTATGTTCTGGCACCATCCGGGAATCAATCCTTGGGCACTGTTACGTGCTGGGGGGCACTGGCTGCGCTATGGTCGTATTGTTTCTGGTGGCTCGACCTTAACGATGCAGGTGGCACGTATTCTTGAGCCGCATGGCCGTACTCCTTGGGGCAAACTCAGGCAGTTGTTGCGTGCAGTGCAGTTAGAAGTACATCTGAGTAAATCTCAGATTCTGCAGCTGTATTTGGAACGTGCACCTTATGGGGGGACTATCCAGGGCGTTGAGGCGGCTAGCTGGGCCTATCTTGGTAAGTCGGCCGCACGCTTGTCGCATGCTGAGGCGGCGCTGTTAGCGGTATTGCCGCAGTCGCCGAGCCGGTTTCGCCCAGACCGTAATCCGGAGGCAGCCTTGTATGCACGCGACAAGGTGCTCACTCGCATGGCGGTGCTTGGTGTCTGGTCCGATGAAGATGTGAAAGATGCGCGGCTTGAACCGGTAGTCGCGCGTGCACTGCAACCGCCGATGTACGCGGCGCTGTTGGCGCAGCGTCTGCGTGCTCAATCGCCACGGGTTGCACGTATTGTTACCACGTTAGACATTGATTTGCAGCGCACGCTTGAGGAGCGAGTGAGTACCTACTTCTCGCCGTTGCCTGAGCGCACTTCTGCTGCGGTGCTGGTGATGGATAATCAAAGTCTGGAAGCACGTGCCTACGTTGGTTCGGTGGCGTTTGGTGATGCCAAGCGGCTTGGTCAGGTGGACATGGTGCAGGCTTGGCGTTCGCCGGGGTCCACGCTCAAACCATTTCTGTATGGGATGGCGCTGGACCAGGGGCTGATCCATTCTGAAAGTCTGTTGGTTGATGCGCCACAGCGTTTTGGTGATTATCGCCCGGGTAATTTTGATGCCGTGTTCAATGGTCCAATTGGTGCGGCCAGTGCATTACGACAGTCGTTGAACGTGCCCGCAGTCGACTTATTGGAACGGATTGGGCCGGCTCGCTTAGTGGCGCGCTTGGCGCATGCTGGAGTGCAGTTGCGTTTTTCACGCGGTACCACCCCGAATTTGGCGTTGATCCTTGGGGGGACAGGTACGCAGTTGCAGGAGCTGGTGGGTGCCTTTTCTGCGTTCAATCGTGGTGGCGTTGCCGGACGGGTGCGTTATACCCCTAATGATCCGCGTATTGAGCGTCGCTTGATCTCGCCTGGTGCGGCTTGGATTGTGCGCGAAATTCTTGCTGCTAACCCTCGTCCTGGTTATGGGAGGGGTACTTTCGATACAGCGATGCGTCCTTCCGTGGCGTGGAAGACTGGGACCAGCTACGGTTTTCGTGATGCTTGGGCGCTGGGGGGGACGCGCCGCTACACGGTTGGCGTCTGGGTTGGACGTCCTGACGGTACTCCGTTGCCGGGTCAGTATGGTGCGATCACCGCGTTGCCATTGATGTTCGATGTGATCGATGCGTTGCCGCGTGAGCCTGGCAATGCTGTCCCGGAGCCGATGCCGGCCAGTGTGGAGCAGGTTGATATCTGTTGGCCGCTAGGTTTGGCTGCTGTCAACACTGCGCCGGAGTTGTGCCGGCGCCGCTACAGTGCTTACGCATTGGATGGGGTGGTGCCGCCGACATTGGCTGAACGTGATGCGCGGCTGTGGCGTAGTGGTCTGGAACGGTTCCAGGTGGATGCGCGTAGCGGTTTGCGTGTGATGCCTAACTGTCGTGTGTCACACGTGGTCAGGGAGCGCCAGATTGCACGCTGGCCGGCACTGGTGACCCCATGGCTTGATGCTGCCGAGCGTGACGCGGCGCAATTGCCTCCGCTGGCACCAGACTGCTCTGATGATGGTCGTGGTGATGCCGGGGTGCTGTACATCGATGGTCTCGTTGAAGGTGCCACACTGGCGCGTGCACCTGGTAGTGCCCAGCCGGTGCGCCTGCAATTGCGTGCATTGGGTAGCGAGGCGCGGATCGACTGGCTCTTGAATGGGCGCTGGATTGCTCAAACCGTTGGGCGTCGCACCTTTCAGCGAGATTTCCTTGACCCCGGTACGTATGTGCTGACTGCGCTGGCTGAGGATGGTGCCTGGAGCCGTGTACAGTTCCGCGTTGTCCGTTAATACGTACTGTGCAAAGTGTGTTGATAGAAGCAAGATTTTGAGCGTGTCGGCGTTCAGTGATACTCACGTTTGCATGTGGCGGGTTAGCGGATCATTTTCCGGCAGCCCTTGCTGGGAGTGTCGTGACAGGTTTCAGATGGGTCCATGTTTTGCTTCCCGGCAGATGTGCTTGCTCCAGCTACAAATTGACTAGCGCACACTTTGAATGCGATTCCGCCAGATATCAGTTGTGCATCTTCAATACTTTTTCAATTTCCTAATTCGACAAATCTAATGATTGTTGAGTGAGGTGAATACGTGGCGTTTGTCTGTGTTTGCAATGGTGCGTGTGCGTCTTAATGTGCTGTTGAGTGTGTGCTTGCTCATGCGGATTTTTTCCGGAATGGAGTCATGCAGAATCGGTGGTACCAACAGCAGGTCAATGCTCAAGAACACTATGTGTGCGTTCGGAGAGTCGAGTGCCATTCTGAGTAACGGGTCATTGATACGAATGCCCAGTTTGTTTTTTGAGATGAATGGAGTATGGAAGCAGATAAAAAGAATGCATCTGGGTGCTTGAAAATAACGTCACTGTGCCTATCTGTGGGACTAAGGCGCAGTGTTTTTATCAGAAGCCTGCAGCCGTCCATCAATCAATCATGTCCGGAGGTTATCGATGAACGTTGTCCGTTACACTCCGTGGCCTGCTCAGGCTGCGTTGCAGAATGAGATCAGACAGGTGTTTGACCGCTTTTTCGAGCACAACGGCGACACCGATGAGTCTGCAGTGGTGACTGCGCAGTGGGTACCGCGCGTAGATATTAAGGAAGAGCCCAACCAGTTTGTGTTGTACGCTGATTTGCCTGGAATCGACCCGGCTAATATAGAGGTACAAATGGAAAAGGGCATTCTCTCGATTCAGGGAGAGCGTAAGAGTGAGGCGTCTAGTGAAACGGAACGTTTCTCACGCATTGAGCGGCGTTATGGGAGTTTTCATCGCCGCTTTGCATTGCCTGACAGTGCTGACGCTGACGGCATTACGGCCAGTGGCAGTCATGGTGTGTTGGAGATCCGAATTCCGAAACGACCGGCAACGACACCGCGGCGCATCCAGGTTGGTAACGGTGTCTCTGGCGACGCTTCGTTGTAATAACTGCGATGTCGTTTGGGTGCGTGCAGATGCATGCCTTCGTTGGACATGTGCTGGCTGCCGCAAACTGGTGTCAGCGCGTGTCCCGGAACGGATCGGGCGGGCCCGTGGCTTCGATGCTACGGGCTTTTCCTTGTGTGAGAGGTGACGGATGCAATTCAAGGATTATTACGCGACCCTGGGTGTTGAACCGAGTGCGGGTGAGGCTGAGATCAAGACCGCTTACCGCCGGCTGGCGCGTAAGTATCATCCCGACGTCAGTAAGGAGTCGGGCGCCGAGGAGAGGTTCAAAGCTGTCAACGAAGCCTATGAAGCATTACGCGACCCGCAGAAGCGTGCAGCTTACGATCAATTGCGCGCGCAAGGGTACCGGCCTGGCGAGGAATTCCATGCTCCACCTAATTTTGGTGGTGCGCATGGCTTTAGGTTCGAGGAGGTGTTTGCCAATGCGTCGGGTGGTGATTTTAGCGATTTCTTTGAGAGCTTATTTGCTGGGGGACGTGCTGACCGCAGTCGCAGTGGAGGTGGTGCCGGCGCGTCACCATCTGGTGACACCCGTAGCAAGTTGACGGCGCCACTGGAGGCAATCTATACCGGCAGTAGCGTACGAATCACGGTCAATGGGCGTCAACTTGATGTGCGTGTCCCTAAAGGCATTCAACCTGGTCAGGTTATCCGGCTGAACGGGCAGGGCAACTATGGTCGTCATCTCTTGTTAGAGATCGAATATGCGCCGCATCCACAATTCGAGGTCGATGGGCGCAATATCCTGCACACGGTGCAGGTGACGCCATGGCAGGCCGCATTGGGTACCACGATTAGCGTGCCGACTCTCGGCGGATCTGTGGAGCTGAAGGTGCCGCAGGACTCCGATGCTGGGCGCAAGTTGCGTCTGCGAGGTCGTGGTTTGCCGGGTCATCCACCAGGCGACCAGATCGTCGAGTTGGAAATCACGGCTCCGCTGGCTACAAACGAGACGCAGCGCAAGGCATACCGGGCGCTTGCGAAAGCGTTTGGCGAAAAGGCTTGAACAGACCAGCCATGTGCGATTTTTGAATGAGGATCGGGGTTCGGCTGTGTCGTATTGTATCAGCCGTGTTCTTCAAGCGATCTTTGGAGAATACTGACCTCGATATTAGGGTTTTTTAAAGTGCAGGAATCTAGCAAACGCTTGCTTTGCGATGCTTATGGGAGTTTGCACTACTCATTGGTTGTGGCTTTTTTCTTTAACGCATTCGGTTGGGTTAAACAGGGTTTGGGGACTCAGATGGTATTGGCAGATCAATAATGGCTTGGCAAGCGTTGAAGCGAGGTTTCTTTATTGCATTTTCTTGTGGCAGTTGAAGAAAAAATCATACGATTCATGTGTGCTGTTGAGTGAGGGATGATGATTGGACATGGTATAAATTCAATAATTAATAACTATCGTATTGCTGTATATATTTAATTTATACATATCGTTATTTTTTTATAAACTATTGCTTATTTTCTTTTACAAGGATTGTCCGCAGTGAGCGCATCATCTCCAGATACCACTTCTGTCGTTAAGTGTCCTTTCCATCAGGCAGTGGTTGAAGGTACGAACAATAAAGATTGGTGGCCGAATCAGTTACGTGTGGACCTGTTGCATCAGCATTCGAACAGATCTAATCCACTGGATACAACGTTTGATTACGCCAAAGAATTTCAGAAACTCGATTACGCTGCGTTGAAGCGTGATTTGCATGCATTGATGACCGACTCACAGGACTGGTGGCCGGCTGACTTCGGTCACTATGGCGGTTTGTTCATTCGTATGGCTTGGCATAGTGCTGGTACTTATCGTATCGGCGATGGTCGCGGTGGTGCTGGTCGCGGCCAACAGCGCTTTGCCCCGCTCAATAGCTGGCCGGATAATGTCAGCCTGGACAAGGCGCGTCGTTTGCTTTGGCCAGTCAAGCAAAAGTATGGTCAGCAGATTTCCTGGGCCGATCTGATCGTGCTCACTGGCAACGTAGCGCTTGAATCGATGGGTTTCAAAACCTTCGGTTTCGCTGGTGGTCGTGTGGATACCTGGGAACCTGATCAGGACGTGTATTGGGGCCGGGAGACGACCTGGTTGGGGGGCGATGTTCGCTATCAAAATCCAGGTGCACACGGTGGAGCGATGGGTAAGGCTGATCAGAACATCGACTCGCGTGTGTTGGAAAATCCGCTGGCTGCTGTACAGATGGGGTTGATCTATGTCAATCCGGAAGGCCCTGATGGCCATCCGGATCCCCTCGCTTCTGCTCGAGACATCCGTGAAACTTTCGCTCGCATGGCAATGAATGATGAGGAGACCGTTGCGTTGATTGCTGGCGGCCACACCTTCGGCAAGACTCACGGTGCTGCTCCTGCAGACAACGTCGGTGTTGAACCAGAAGCCGGGGAATTAGAACAGCAGGGTTTGGGCTGGCGCAATCGGTTCGGTAGTGGTAAGGGAGAGGATACGATCACCAGTGGTTTGGAAGTCACTTGGACCAATACTCCAACACAGTGGAGTAACGGTTTTTTCGGGAATTTGTTCGGCTACGAATGGGAATTGACCAGGAGTCCTGCGGGCGCCCACCAATGGGTGGCTAAGAATGCTGAAGCGACCATCCCGCATGCCCACAATCCATCAAAGAAATTATTGCCGATGATGCTGACATCGGATTTGGCGTTGCGTTTTGATCCGGTCTACGCAAAGATCTCGCGGCGTTTCCATAAGCATCCGGACCAGTTTGCCGAGGCTTTTGCCCGTGCTTGGTTCAAGTTGACGCACCGTGATATGGGGCCGCGTGCGCGTTACCTTGGTCCTGAAGTGCCGGCTGAAAAGTTGATTTGGCAGGACTCGATTCCTGAGGTCAACCATCTGTTAGTTGATGTGCAGGACGTTGCTGCGCTGAAACAGAAAATTCTGGCTTCAGGCTTGGGAGTTTCGCCGCTTGTTTCGACGGCTTGGGCGTCGGCATCTACTTTTCGCGGCTCGGATAAGCGTGGTGGCGCTAATGGAGCGCGTATCCGCTTGGCTCCACAAAGGGAGTGGGAGGTCAATCAGCCTCGGCAGCTTAGCGTGGTGCTGGAAACGTTGGAGCGTGTCCGGGCTGAATTCAACGCGCAAGCGGGCGGCAAGCAAATTTCCTTGGCCGATTTAATTGTTCTGGCCGGTGGTGTAGGGGTGGAGCAGGCGGCGAAGAGTGCCGGTATTGCGGTGGAGGTGCCCTTTGTGCCCGGGCGTACCGACGCTTCTCAGGAGCAGACTGACGTCGCTTCATTTGCTCCTCTGGAGCCGGTTGCGGATGGATTCCGCAATTATCTCAAGGGAGATTATGTCGTCCCGTCCGAGCATCTGTTGATCGACCGTGCTCAGTTGCTCACATTGACTGCACCGGAAATGACCGTGCTCATCGGCGGTTTACGCGTGCTGGGTGCCAATGTTGGCGGTGTGAAGCACGGTGTGTTTACAGATCGCCTTGGGACGCTGAGCAACGATTTCTTTATCAATTTGCTCGACATGGGCACGGATTGGGTACCCGTTTCCGAAGGGCGTGATGTGTTCGAAGGGCGTGATCGCACCAGCGGTGTGCTGAAATGGACTGGTACCCGTGTTGATCTGGTGTTTGGCTCGAATGCAGTGCTACGTGCGTTAGCTGAAGTCTATGCCGGGGCAGATGCTCAGGAGAAGTTTGTACGTGACTTCGTCGCGGCCTGGACTAAAGTGATGCACCTGGATCGCTTCGATTTGGTGTGATGACCCTGGTGTGCGCGGTTCTCGATCGCGTACACCGAACGCTTACTCCCGATGATGTGCAATGACGGCCATTGGCTGGTGTCCTTGATGAGTACGGCAACAGTGTTCGCACTGATTTTTGTTGTTTCGCGTGCAGAGTGAAACAACAGCACTGGCCTTGGTGTCATTGTCATTCAGTGTGTGGATCAGTGGCTATCCAAGTTGAGTTTGGCAGGATGGCAGCTGCTGTTGGCAGTGTTTCCCCTCGTACAGCGTTTGCGCCATTGGCGTTAAGGAGGGCGTGGATGTTATGCGGCACCTCTCGAAAGTGAGATTGCTTCATGAAATATGTCGCTAGGACCCTGGTCTCAGGCAGTCAATTTCAATGTGCCTTCAGCATCGTCGTTGCAATGGACCCACGATTCGAGCGTTGAATGCGGGTGTCTTGGCATGGCGAAGAGCTTTTTGGTTCGGGTGTTTCCCTGGCAATGCGCTTTTCGTTTCATGTTCGTACAACATCCAGGTGAAGCCCTTGTTTCGATGGAGGTGCTGCTGGCGTATCGATTGATGTGATTGGTAATGAACAGCCCGTCATGTTGGCTTCGAGGCAACGAGCAAATATCGAGTGAATACCTGTTGCAGTGGATTGACTGAGCAACGACCACATGTCAAACATGTGCTGTGTACAGATTGATGACGGCGGCCAGATAGCTGTGGTCTTTAGGATGTTGCGATATAGGCGATGTTGTCTGCTTATAGGTGTGGGATGCGTTTCAGGGATTCGAGCCATGACGAAGGGAGGCCGATTCGGTGATTCAGCCAGTGACATCCTGAGTCTTGAAGTACTTCGATGGTATGGAGATCAGATGGAATGCAGACTACATGGCATGACATCATCGGAGGTGATGGAAATCCCGCCTCCTTAAGTATTCAGCGTCTAGACAGCTTTAGATTTGCTCGCGGAAACATCTTCGAGAAGAATTCATCTTCTTTCAATAAACGTCTCAGAAATTAAGTGAAGCCTATAACGATTTTTCAGTTACCACCGTTGGGTGTCCCAGGGAGCATGCCTTGATGAAATTCCTTTTTTCGGCGGCTGTTACCTCCATGTTTGCAGTTAGCCTGGTTTTTGCGCAGGCTCCACAGCCTGCTCCCGCTCCCGCAATACCGATTCCCAAGGCGCCAGCGCCTGCTGTGGCCAAGGCATGGATTGTGATGGACTATGCTTCCGGTCAAGTGCTCGCCGGCGAGAACATCCATGTGCATCTGGCTCCGGCCAGTATGACCAAGGTGCTGACTTCCTATGTGATCGCTGCTGAGATCAAGAACGGCAAAGTGCATCGTGATGATCAGGTGATGATGACTGAGAATGCTTGGCGCAACGGAGGCGCTGGGACCGATGGCAGTTATAGCGGCTTTCCTGTCAACAAGACTGCGCGTTTGGAGGACATGGAGCAGGGCATGATTGTGCAGTCGGGGAATGATGCTGCGATCGCGCTGGCCGAGCATGTGGCTGGTAGCGAGCAGGCATTCGTTTCGCTGATGAATAGCTACGCCCAACACATTGGCATGAAGAATTCGCACTTCGTCGATGCCACAGGCTTGATTGCTGAGGGTCATTACTCCACTGCGTACGATATGGCGCTGCTTGGCCGTGCGCTGATCCGAGATTTTCCAGAAACCTACGCCTATAACAAAGTGAAGGAGCTGGTGGTCAACGGGATCAAACAGTCGAACCGTAACTTGCTGCTGTGGCGTGATCCATCGGTGGATGGCATCAAAACAGGCCATACTTCCGAGGCAGGCTATTGCATCATGAATTCGGCCAAGCGTGGTGATCAGCGCATCCTGACCGTGGTGATGGGTGATGTTTCCGAGAAGAAGCGTGCAGAGGATAGTCTGGCCTTGTTGAACTGGGGCTTTCGCTTTTTCGAGACTCACAACCTCTATGAGCCTGGCAAGGTGGTGATTAAACAGAAGGTATGGAAGGGGCAGGTTGCCGAAGTTCAGTTGGGGGTGGCGCGTCCGCTACTCGTCAGTGTACAGCGTGGCCGTTATAACGATCTTAAACCCAGTATCGAGGTGCCGCGTAATCTTGAGGCACCTATTAAACCGGGGCAGTCGGTGGGTAAGGTGAAAGTCACGCTTGATGGTAAGGTCGTCGCACAGGCACCTTTAGTAGCAATGGCTGGTGTCGAGAAGGGGGGATTCTTAAAGCGCTTATGGGACGCTTTCTGGATGTGGTGGGAGCTTAAGTAACCTGTGTGGTGAGAGACGTTGGTGCCAGCAGATCAGCGCATCAAAATGATCCAATGGCTTTTTTCTCGGCACAGTATCGGTGGCTCATGGTGTGTCCGGAAGATGAGAAGTTTTAACCCTGATTGATAGGCGACTGTGTTTGTTAGAGCCTTTTGTTTAGCAAGTGTAGTCAGAGTGGGGCAATGGCTAAATATGATTTGAACAGAGCTGGATCCTTGATCCGTCAATAATCTAACCAGCATGATCGCTGCGCCAGGAATGAACAGGTCCAAAATCATCGAATGTGCAGTGACGGTAGGGCCATGATCTTGGCACCTCGCAATGGTTTGTCCCATGTCGATCATGTGGCTATCGCAGCGAAGCCGGCGACCATCGTGACGGCGACGGCGTGGCTGCAAGAGCAATGGAACAGGATGAGACGTAGGTGGATGATCAGATACGACGGCGGGATTATTTTCTGAGGCGCGGGTGCAGCGAGAACGATAGAATGTGGTTATGTCCCTGCCGACTATTTCCCTGGTCAATCAGTTGCTGATTGCGTTGCCGTCGCTGTCGGATCCACATTTTGCACGTGGCGTCGCGTTGATTTGTCAGCACGATGGCAATGGAGCGATGGGTGTGGTGCTTAATCGGCCATCTGAATACACGCTTGGTGAGGTGTTGTCTCAAATGGGGATTGACACCGCCTATGAGGCACTGCGTGGGCAGGTTGTGTTGGCTGGTGGCCCAGTGCATCCGGACCGCGGCTTCGTCATTCATGACAGCGAACACGCGTGGAATCCAAGTCTGTCAATTGGCAACGGTCTGTATCTGACTACCTCACGCAACATACTCGAAGCAATGGCTGCAGGGTGTGGTCTTCCCCGGGCGTTGGTCGCGCTTGGCTGTGCGGGTTGGGGGGCCGGGCAACTGGAGTTCGAGCTGGGCGAAAACAATTGGTTGATGGTGCCGGCTGATGCCTCATTGCTGTTCGACACCCCGATAGATCAGCGTTGGCAGCGTGCAGCGGGACGCATTGGCGTGGATTTATTTCGGTTAACGGACTATACAGGGCATGCCTGAGGCATCGCCCATATTCCCCGACGGTATTGTGCTTGGGTTTGATGTCGGCACACGTCGGATTGGCGTAGCGGTCGGCAGTGGATGGGGTGTTGGCGCGCGTGCGGTGGCGGTGATCGACGTGCATGGCGCTGCTGTGGATTGGAATGCGCTGGATCGTGTGAAGTGCAATTGGCGGCCGGTTGGTTTGGTGGTTGGTGATCCGTTGACCATGGATGGCCAAGACCAGCCGATGCGCAAACACGTGCATGCTTTTGCTCGCCAGCTGCGTGAGCGCTATCGATTGCCTGTGGTGTTGGTTGACGAACGTTCCAGTTCGGTCGAGGCGGCACACCGTTTCGCCGATGCGCGTGCAGCAGGGTACAAGCGCCGCCGCGATGCTGACACATTGGATGCTATAGCGGCTGCAGTCATCGTTGAGCGTTGGTTTGCCGATCCCACGCAGGCGACGTCGCTTCCTTGATTTTTCGAACCTCGAGCGGTTACTCCTATGCAATTAGATTCAAATGGACGTTTGCGTCATCTGCTCACTTTGGAAGGACTGCCGCGTGCCACACTGTTGCAGGTACTTGACTGTGCTGCCCAGAACTGCGCTGTCACGGTTGACCATGTGGGCAAGCGTCACGTGCTGGCTGGTATGGCGGTATGCACACTCTTCTTTGAACCATCCACGCGTACCCGCAACTCGTTCCATTTGGCTGCGCAGCGTTTGGGAGCGGACGTATTGAATTTTGATATCTCAATGTCGTCTACGAGCAAGGGTGAGAGCGCACGCGACACATTAAAGAACTTGGAGGCAATGGGGGTGCGCGGTTTTATAGTGCGCCATCCTGAGGATGTAGTCATCGCACAGTTGGCTGCGGTAGTCGGTGAGGGCACTGTGCTCATCAATGCAGGTGCTGGCCGTAGTACCCATCCGACTCAGGCGTTGTTGGATATGTTGACCTTATGTCAGGCCAAGGGCAACGATTTTTCCAGACTTAAGCTGCTTATTGTCGGTGACATCAAACATTCGCGTGTTGCACGCTCGAACCTGCACGCGCTGCGTACGCTTGGTGCCGGTGAGATCCGTGTCTGCGGTCCGACCGCGTTAATGCCCCGTGACGGCATCCTTTCTGGTTGTATGGTTGGTCACGACCTCGACGCAATGCTAGAGGACGTGGACGTGCTGATGATGCTGCGTCTGCAGCGCGAGCGTATGCAGGAAGGGCTGGTGCCGTCGTTCGAGGAGTACCATGCCAAATACGGTTTGACTGCAGCACGTTTGGCGCGCGCTGCTCCGGATGCGGTGGTATTGCATCCGGGGCCAATGAACCGCGGTGTAGAGATTACCGATGAAGTGGCTGATGGTCCGCAGTCATGGATCCTGCGCCAAGCTAGGAATGGTGTGATGGTACGTATGGCGGTGCTGGAGACTTTGCTGGGCTGAGCGCGACTGCATGATGCGGTGTCGTCGTTTGCAATGCATGGATGCTCAATCCGTAGGCCTTGTGAGCACAGACGGCAGCGCGCATTCGCGCAACTGTGCCGTTGTCTGTGCCTGTTTTTGATTCCTATTGTAACGATCATGCCTGCAAGTGCGAGTTTAATTCCTTGATCGTATTATGGTTTATGCTGCTGCTGGCGGTCGAGGTGGTGCAAGTGTGGATGGCCTCTTGACAGCCATAGGGTTGCTGCGGTTTCTTCACGGCATGTTTAAGTCCGGCTGTTATCTGATCTTTACTATGCCTGCGGCTTGGCGGGGCATCGGTGTTGCTGGGATAGTCGGCATGATTGCCACGACTCGCACCAACATTATGTGCCCGGTGCGGCCCGTCGTCTTCGCGTAACTTCCGAATACCACGGCCCCGCACCCGACTTAGGTTGCGGGGGAAACCCTCAGCCTGATGCGGATGGGGCCTCCATCATGAGGTCTGTCGATGTCATCGTCTGCTGTCCGGCTGTCCACCGTTGAAACTCCGGTCCACGTCCCGCGTACTGTCGTTCACAAGTTTGGAGGAACCTCGGTTGCCGATGCCGATTGCTATCGTCATGTGGCACGTTTGCTGTTGGCGCGTGAGGAGGCTGTGCAGGTGACCGTCGTCTCTGCGATGAAGGGCGTAACCGATGTGTTGATCAAACTGGCTGAACAGGCCGCCAGGAATGCTCCCGAGTGGAAGACGCTGTGGCAGCAAACCCGCACGCGTCATTGCGACGCAGCCGTGGCACTGCTTGGAGAGCAAGCCGGCACGGTGGAAGCGTGGTTGAATACCCGTTTTAACGAACTCCATGAGATGTTGGCTGCATTGGCCGTCATCGGAATGTTGCCGTGCGAAGTGCTGGACCGCTTGCAGGGCTTGGGTGAGGTGTACTCTGCGCAGCTGCTTGGGCAGTATTTCCAGTTGCTCGGTGAGGATTGCGTGGTGCTGGATGCGCGTGAAGTGCTTGTGGTCAATCCCGGCGAATTTGGTGTGGAAGTGGATTGGACAACGAGTGCGCAGCGCCTTGCGCATTGGCGTGTGCAGCATCCGCAGCGGCGTGTGGTGGCGACCGGTTTTGTTGCGTGTGATCGTGCCGGGCGCGCGATCACACTGGGTCGCAACGGGAGTGATTATTCCGGGGCTATCTTCGCGGCGTTGTTCGAGGCTGACGAACTGCACATCTGGACCGATGTGGATGGGGTGCTGTCGGCGGACCCAAGGGTGGTACCGGAAGCAGTGCAACTCGACGCCCTGAGTTACGACGAGGCGTGTGAGTTGGCCTATTTTGGTGCCAAAGTGGTGCATCCACAGACCATGTCGCCAGTGATGAAACGGGGGATACCGATCATCATTCGAAACACGTTTCAACCTGGCCATTCAGGGACTCGGATCACCTCTGACAGCGTGGTCAGTGGGCCGGTCAAGGGCCTGACCCTGAGTCCAGGACTGGCCGTGCTGAACGTGGAGGGGACGGGCCTGATCGGTGTCCCTGGTACCGCCGAACGTGTGTTTGCTGCGTTGCGCAATGCACGTGTGTCTGTCGTGATGATCTCGCAGGGCTCTTCCGAGCATTCGATTTGCTGCGTCGTGCGCCAAACTGAGGCCGAGCGTGCACGTGATGCGCTGTTGCATGCCTTCGCCCACGAGTTGGCGATAGGGCATGTTCAGCGTGTGCAACTCACCAACGCTATCAGCGTGTTAGCGGCGGTGGGTGACGGCATGACGGGTCACCTGGGTGTGGCGGCGCGCTTGTTCGAATCGTTGCGGCACGCTCATGTCAACATTCTAGCCATTGCTCAAGGCTCTTCCGAGCGCAATATTTCGGTGGCCATCGACAGTCAACATGCGACCAAGGCACTGCGTGCTGCCCACGCTGCTTTTTGGTTATCGCCGCAGACATTTTCGATTGGTGTGATTGGCCCGGGTCACGTTGGGGAGGCACTGTTGGACCAGTTACGTGCGGCACAGCCGCAATTGCTGTCCAAGGCGAATTTGGATTTGCGGTTACGCGCGATCGTTTCACGGCGGCGTATGTTATTGGACGAACGTGGCCTGAGCGGTGACTGGCGTGAGGCCTTCGCCACCGCACCGGAGGTGGCCGATCTGGATCGCTTTACCGCACATTTACAGGCAGCACATCTGCCGCATGCGGTGATCATTGACTGTAGTGGCAGTGCCGAGGTGGCGGATCGCTATGCCGGCTGGCTGGCGTCCGGTATCCATGTGGTGACCCCGAATAAGCAGGCCGGCTCCGGTTCCTTGTTGCGCTACCGCGCGATTCGCACTGCTGCAGATGCCAGCGGTGCACGTTTCCGCTACGAAGCCACGGTTGGCGCAGGGTTGCCGGTCATCACGACATTGCGCGATTTGATGGATACCGGTGATAGCGTCACCTCGATCGAAGGTATTTTTTCCGGAACGCTGGCCTGGCTGTTCAACAAATATGACGGTAGCGTCCCGTTCTCCCAGTTGGTCGTGCAGGCGCGAGCGATGGGATATACCGAGCCGGATCCGCGGGATGACCTGTCTGGAATCGACGTGGCGCGTAAGCTGGTGATTCTGGCGCGAGAGGTTGGACGTGATATCAGCTTGGAGGATGTTGCGGTAGAAAGCTTGGTGCCAGAGACATTGTGTCAACTCAACGTTGAGGATTTCATGACACGGCTCGGTGAGGTTGATGCTACCTTCGCACAGCGCTTGGCTGCCGCGAAGCAGCGCGGCTGTGTATTGCGTTACGTCGCACAGTTGTCCCCGGGGCACGTCCCTAGTGTCGGTTTGGTTGAATTGCCGCCTGGCCATGCCTTTGGCAATCTCCGTCTCACTGACAACGTCGTGCAATTCACCACGCGCCGTTATTCTGAAAACCCGCTGGTGGTACAGGGTCCGGGAGCCGGTCCGGAGGTGACCGCAGCGGGTGTATTCGCCGATGTGCTTCGGGTTGCGGCTGGCGAGGGTGCACGCCTGTGAATCGGATCTTGGAAGAGGCCACGGGCGCCTCTCGAGCGGTGCCCGGAGTGTGTCAGGCGCGTGCGTTCGCACCAGCGTCGGTGGCGAATGTTGCCGTTGGGTTTGACTTGCTTGGCTATGCCATGGATCGGGTCGGCGATACTGTGGCCGTGCGGCGCATTGATACACCGGAGGTACGTATCGTCGCAATCCGCGGTATTCCGCAATCGTTGCCATTGGACGTCGAACGCAATACAGCCGGTGCAGCGTTGCTTTCCATGCACCGCGACTTGAGTTTGACCTTTGGCTTTGAACTGGAGATCGAAAAAGGGATCCCGTTGAGTTCCGGAATGGGCGGTTCGGCGGCCTCTTGCGTGGCTGCCCTGATGGCGGCCAACGCACTGCTGGATGAGCCGTTGCCCCGTGAGCAACTGTATCGCTATGCACTGGATGGCGAGGCGGTCGCCAGCGGTAGTCGTCATGGCGACAACCTGGGGCCGATGTTTCTCGGTGGGCTCGTACTGTGTACCTTGGAGCGGCTAGTGCCGGTGACAGTACCCGCTGCCTGGCACAGTTTGCTTGTCCATCCGGATGCGTTGCTGGAAACACGCCGTGCACGCGAGGTTCTGAAAGCCCCCTATCTGCTGGCCGATGTTGTCACACAGAGCGCCAACTTAGCGTTGGTGTTGGCGGGTTGCCATGCCGGTGATGCCGGGCTGGTGCGTGCTGGGCTGCGTGATGTGCTGATCGAGCCACGCCGTGCACCGCTGATCGCCGGTTTTGCTGCGGCCCAACAGGCTGCACTGGAAGCTGGTGCGATGGGGGCGAGTATTTCTGGTGCTGGCCCCAGCGTGTTTGCCTGGTTCGAGACGCGGCGCGTTGCAGAAGCCGCCGCGCCAGCCGTGTGTGCCGGCTTCGCTGGTGCCGGCCTGGCCAGTCAGGCGTGGGTGACGCCACTGGCCAGTCCAGGAGCGCGCCTGCTATGAGTGCGTTGCATCCTTAAGATTTTTCCTTTCCGTTGCTACGATCTATTCCCAATGAACTTTCTTTCCACCCGCACCACCGCCCCTGTGGTCACCCTCAGTCAGGCGATCGCTGCCGGCTTAGCACCAGACGGCGGGTTGTACGTCCCCGAGTGCTTGCCACCCCCTGGTGACTTGAATCACGGCGCAGATCCCATTAAGACCGCCACCGCATTATTAGCCCCGTTCTTTGCTGGTGATGCGCTGGACGTGCATGTGCCGGTGATCTGTACGGAAGCGCTTAATGTCCCCGCACCGCTGCTGCCTTTGGCGACATCTGGAGACTATGTACTTGAGTTGTTTCATGGCCCCACCGCCGCCTTCAAGGACTTCGGCGCGCGTTTTCTGGCCGCGTGTCTGACTCGGCTGCGCCGTGATGCGCGCTATCCGTTGACGATTCTGGTCGCCACATCCGGTGATACCGGGGCGGCGGTGGCGGCTGCATTTCATCGCCAACCGGGGCTGCGTGTGGTCGTGCTCTACCCGGATGGGCGTGTATCGCCACGTCAGGCGCACCAGCTGGGTTGTTTTGGCGACAATGTACAGGCCTTGCGTGTGGCGGGTGTGTTCGATGACTGTCAAGCGATGGTCAAGCAGGCGCTCAACGATCCCAGCCTCCAGGCAACCGTGCCGCTGAGCTCCGCTAACAGCATCAGCCTGGGCCGGTTGCTGCCGCAAATGAGCTACTACGCACATGCGGCGTTGATGCACCGTGCAAGCTGTGGTCGCGAGCTGAACTTGGTCGTGCCGACCGGCAATCTCGGCAATGCCTTGGCCGCGATGCTGGCGCGTGCATTGGGGGTGCCCTTAGGCCGGATCGTGCTGGCGACGAATGCTAACCGTGTGCTACCTGATTATTTCTCCGGAGAGCATTACCGACCGCAGCCGAGTGTTGCGACGTTGGCCAATGCGATGGATGTTGGCGCGCCCAGTAATTTCGAGCGATTGCGTTGGTTGTATCGGGGCGATGATGCCGCGTTACGTGCCGCTTTTGCCGCGCATGCAGTGGATGATACGGCGATCCGCGAGACGATCATGGCGCGCCATCACCGCTACGGTGAAGTGTTTTGTCCGCATACCGCCACGGCGGTGTATGTGCTTGAGCAGTTGCGGGCGCAGGGGGTGGATGGCGATTGGGCCGTGGTGGCGACGGCGCATCCCGCTAAATTCGAGCAGGTGGTAGAGCCTTTGATTGGTACAGCGGTGCCGGTGCCGGCACCGCTGGAGATGCTGCTGCAACGCCCCACGCGGGCCGAACCGTTGGCGCCGGAATACGCGGCGTTGCGGCAATGGCTGCTGGCGATGTGAAGTTGGAGTGTGGTGCCGGTAGTCAGTGGGGATCTGGTTTTGATCCTTGATCTCGCTGAGTGGGTCAGAGTGAGGACTGCGGTCTAGTAGCCGTGCTGCCGGCTGGCCTAAGACTGTGCATGCGTTGCTTCGTTCCGTATCGTCATCCTGCGCTGCGACAGCGCTGCCCAGGCCGTGTGTCTACAGACCATGTTGAGGCGTATTTCACTCAGTTGGATGAGATCGGCCCCTGCTCCGGGCGCTGCGGCGGACATGCTGCAAAATTTTAGGATTTTCCGAGCATGCCATGTCATCTGCAGGGACCGCAGCCGGTAAAATGGCTGCCTGCTTTTATCTGTTTTTGTTTTTCCTGGAGTTTCGTTCGTGATCAAGCCTCGCACGCCGCCTGGCGTCTTGGAACTGCTGCCCCGCGAACAGATCGCTTTCCAGCGCATGCTGGACGTGATCCGCCGCAACTATGAGCGTTTCGGATTTTTGCCGGTAGAGACGCCCGTGTTTGAACTGTCTGATGTCCTGTTGACCAAGTCTGGTGGTGAGACGGAGCGTCAAGTCTATTTCGTGCAATCCACCGGCACTCTGGCCAATGCCGCTGAGTCCGGAGATAACCGTCTGCCGGAGCTGGCGTTGCGCTTCGATTTGACCGTACCGCTGGCACGCTATGTGGCCGAATATGAGCACGCCTTGACCTTTCCGTTCCGGCGCTACCAGATGCAGCGCGTCTATCGCGGCGAGCGTGCTCAGCGCGGCCGCTTCCGTGAGTTTTATCAGTGCGACATTGATGTGATTGGCAAAGATACCCTCAGCATCCGCTACGATGCCGAGGTGCTGGCGGTGATCCATGCGGTGTTTTCCGAGCTGGGGATTGGTGACTTCCAGGTGCAGTTGAACAACCGCAAGCTATTGCGTGGCTTTCTTGAGAGCCAATGTGTGGTTGAGAACGAGCTGCAGTTGGCGGTGTTGCGCGAGGTCGACAAGCTCGATAAACGCGGTGCCGTTGCGGTGAGAGACACGCTGATGGGGCCGGGTTTCGGCATTCCTGCGGTGCAGGTCGACAAGATCCTTGCCTTTGTTGCCATGCGTTCTCGCAGCCATGCGGATGCATTGGCCCGGCTGGATGCATTGGACGGGACGTCGGGGCCGGGTGCGCACGATGTACTGCGCGAAGGTGTGGCTGAACTGCGTGAGGTGCTGGAGTTGGTCAGGGCGCTCGGGGTCCCCGAGGATGCGTATTGCCTGAACTTCTCGATTGCCCGCGGTTTGGATTACTACACCGGCACTGTTTACGAGACCTTGCTCACTGAGCATCCACAGATTGGTTCGATCTGCTCGGGTGGTCGCTACGAAAACCTAGCGAATCATTACACCAAGTCGAAATTGCCGGGCGTGGGCATTTCGATCGGGTTGACCAGGTTGTTCTGGCAACTGCGCGATGCTGGGTTGATTGATGGTATTGCCGAGAGCAGTGTGCAGGCGATGGTTGTATTGATGGATGAAGCCAGACTGGATGATGCGTTGGATATTGCCCGGCGGTTGCGCATGGGTGGCATCAATACCGAAGTACAGATGGAAGCAAAGAAGGTTAGCAAGCAATTTCAGTATGCGTCGCGTGCTGGGATCCGTTTCGTGGTGTTGGCGGGTGAGGATGAGCGCGCGCGTGGGGTGGTGGCGGTCAAGGACCTGAAACGTGAACAGCAGTTTGAGGTCGCCCGCGAGGAATTGGCGAGTGCGTTGCAAGTCGAACTGGAACAGGCCAAGGTCATGTGAGCATGTCCGCTCTGTGGGAATGGCGTTCCATGTGCCAGACAAGGCGCGGTCATGTCTGGGGAGCGGTGTTCAGGGGAGAGCGGTTGAGGCGATCGCATCTGCATGCAACAGCACCTGCTGTTGCTGCTGTGGTTGGTGACCCGCCGCCGTTCTTGATTGATGTTTCCGACGGGGTTGCACGCCGTGCGTGGATTGGTCGACTTTCGATTAGCACCGGGCGTCTGGGTTGCCCTGGTAGCCCGTAAAAGGGCTGGGTGAGCGTTCCTCTGATGCTTCCACCCGGGCCTGCTTCGGACAGTGGCCGTCCCCCCCGCAGACGGCCATCCTCAGCGTCCATGTGAGATGCGGTCAAGCGCCGTTGCCGGCTTAAATCAAGATGTAAAGAGACAGAGGTGCCGAATATACAACGGGTACGTCCGTTGTTGAGGTGTTACTGATGGCCGTGTGCTGATCTGAATCAGTCACCTGAAGTGTATTTAGATTCTGATGAATCAATGAGTTGCTTCAGGCCCAATAGGAGGTGTCCGCAAGGTGCCCAGGTGAGACAAGTGCTCAGTATGGCCGGCGGCGCAGCGATGCAGCGGGGCATTGAGCCGCGTCTATGGCGGCGGCGTGCTCTTGCATGGCCACGCTTGATTGTCTGAAGCAAGCCACATCCAAGGTGATTGAATGCAAACAGGTCATGGCATGCGTTGCAGTCTGCTGCTAATCCAGCCTGCATCATGGCGTTTCACGCGACTGCTTCTCGCTTGTAGGGTTGTATTAATGTAATAGCTCGCTATAAGATTCCCCGATGAAGCCACGTCCAATTTCCCGCCCCCATGGTGATACCTGCGATGCTTTACAGGCGTTGGCCGAGGCTTTTGCCTGTCTTGGAGAAAGCGCTGCAGTCGTTGCCTTTCTCCGTGACCTGTGTACCCCAGCCGAGTTGGAGGCGCTGGCCGACCGCTGGCGCGTGGTGCCATTGCTGCTCGAAGGCCGGCCTTACCGCGAGATTCACGATCATACCGGGATCAGCGTGACCACCATCGGGCGTGTGGCGCGTTGCCTTGAACACGGTGCCGGCGGCTATGCGGCGGTGCTGCGTGCCCGGATCACCCCTCCTGCCGGATCCCATTGAGAGACCACGATGAGTGCTTCCACGGCAGTGCCGTTACGTGACCGGCTGCGTATTGCCATTCAAAAGAGCGGGCGTTTGACCGAACCAGCGCGCAGCCTGCTGACGGCCTGTGGACTGAGCTGGCGCCAGAGCCGCGACAAGCTGTTTTGTTACGGTGAATCGCTACCGGTGGATCTGTTATTGGTGCGTGATGACGACATCCCTGGATTGCTTGCTGACGGCGTGTGCGACCTGGGTATCGTCGGTCGCAATGAACTGGATGAACAGGCGGCTGCGCGTCGCCGCAACGGCCTGCACGTGCCGTACAAAGCGCTGCGTGCATTGCACTTCGGCCAGTGCCGACTGATGCTGGCGGTGCCCGAGGAATGGGAGTGGCAAGGGATGTTGCAGTTAACCGGTAAGCGCATTGCCACCAGCTACCCAGCGATCTTGGCTGAGTGGCTGGACACGCATGGCGTGGATGCACAGGTGGTTGAACTGTCCGGCTCGGTCGAGATCGCTCCACGCCTCGGCACGGCTGACGTGATCTGTGATTTGGTGTCCTCCGGTGCGACATTGGCGGCCCACCAGCTCAAACCGGTTGTACAAGTGATGGAAAGCGAAGCCGTACTTGCGGGCATGATCCGCGCACCTGCTGATGCCCGTGCCGGACTGTTGGCGATGCTGCTGCGGCGCATTGATGGAGTGCTCACCCTACGCGACAGCAAATTGTTGATGTTCCGTGCGTTTCAAGAACACGTGGCCGAGTTGACCCGGTTACTGCCCGACGCCGATCCGCTGGTGCAGTTACCCGATGATGGGAGTGGAACGCTGCGGTTGCAGACCATGTGTCACGGTGCTGTCACCTGGCAGCGTTTGGAGGCATTGGAACGCGCCGGTGCTCAGGCATTGGTGGTGTTGACGGTGGAGCGATCCCTGGCATGAACATTCTTGATTGGAACCGCCTCGATGCGGCGGCTCAAGCCCGGGCCCTGATCCGTCCCGCACAGACGATCGTGACGCGGACACGCCAGGCAGTGGCCGCGTTGCTTGACGAAGTGCGTACCGGAGGCGACGTGGCGTTGCGTGCCATCACCGCGCGCTTGGATGGTGTCGACATGGCCACGTTCGAAGCTGGTGTCACCGAATTAGCTGCTGCTGAGGCTGCCGTCGCGCCGGCATTGCAGCAGGCGATGCAGGCGGCGGCGGCACGCATCGAAGTCTTCCATCGCGCCGGGTTGCCACAGGGCTATACGGTGGAGACGGCGCCGGGTGTGGTGTGCGAGCGTCTGGTGCGTCCGATCGGTCGGGTGGGTTTGTATGTGCCGGCCGGCAGTGCGCCGTTATTTTCAACTGCGTTGATGCTGGGTGTGCCGGCGCGGCTGGCGGGTTGCCGTGAAGTGGTGTTGTGTACCCCACCGGGCAAGGATGGCCGTGCCGATCCGGCAGTGCTGGTGGCCGCGCGCCTGACGGGGGTGACCCGGATATTTAAGCTGGGTGGTGCTCAGGCCATCGCGGCGATGGCGTATGGGACCGAGAGCGTTCCCGCATGTGACAAGCTGTTTGGGCCTGGGAATTGCTTTGTGACCGAGGCCAAGCAGCAGGTCGCACAGGCGGGCGTGGTCGCGATCGACATGCCAGCGGGCCCTTCGGAGGTACTGGTGATCGCTGATGCCGGAGCGGATCCTGCGTTTATCGCTGCCGACCTCCTGTCGCAGGCGGAACACGGCCCGGATTCTCAAGTGTTGCTGTTGTCTGAGAATGATGCACTGCTTGCAGCGGTACAGGCCGCACTGGCCGTCCAAGTGGAGCAGTTATCCCGTGCGGCGATCGCGCGTCAGGCGTTGGCGCAGTCGAGGTTGATCAAGGTGGCGACGCTCGATGAGGCCTTCGAAATTAGTAACCGCTATGCCCCCGAACATTTGATCCTGGCATTGCGCGAACCGCGTGCTTGGCTGGACCGGATCGAAGCGGCCGGTTCAGTGTTTCTTGGTGATTACACCCCTGAGGCACTAGGGGATTACTGCAGCGGTACCAACCACGTGTTGCCCACCGGTGGTGCCGCGCGTGCCTATAGCGGCGTGAGCGTGTCCAGCTTTCAGAACATGATCAGTGTGCAAGCGGCCAGTCGCGCGGGGATTGCCGGGATTGGCGACTGTGCATTGACCCTTGCGCGTGCCGAAGGGCTGGATGCGCACGCCAATGCGGTCGCGCTGCGGATGGGGGCGGCGGGATGAAGGCACAGACGGCTTCCGTGCTTGACCTGGTGCGTCAGGAGCTCCGCACCTTTACTGGCTATTCCTCGGCGCGCAGTACCGCGTTGACCGGTGACATCTGGTTGAATGCTAACGAATCGGCTTGGGCCAATCCGGCAGATCCGCAGGCCACTATGCGCTGTTATCCGGAGCCGCAGCCCGCCACATTGCGCCGCATCCTGGCTGAACTTTACGGCTGTGTTCCCGAGCAACTGCTGATGGGGCGCGGCAGTGATGAGGGGATCGATTTGCTGGTCCGGGCGCTGTGCGAGCCTGGACGCGATGCCGTGGTGGTGACCCCGCCGGTGTTCGGGATGTATGCCGTGTCCGCACAGTTGCAGAACGCGCCATTGGTTGAAGTGCCGCTGGTCGATGGCGAGGATGGGTTCCGCGCGGATGTGCCTGCGATTATCGCGGCGGCGCAGGCGTCTCGTGCCAAGCTGGTGTTCTTGTGTTCACCGTCGAACCCGGTTGGCGCGGCGATCCCGGTGCACCACATTGAGGCCGTGCTGCAGGCGCTGGCTGGTACGTCTCTCGTGGTGGTCGATGAAGCCTATGGCGAGTTCTCCGCGGTGCCGTCCGTGGTCCCGCTGCTGGCCCAATATCGAAATTTGGTGGTGCTGCGTACCTTGTCCAAGGCGCATGCGCTGGCTGCCGTGCGGATCGGTAGCTTGATCGCCGATGCTGATGTGGTGGCCGTGTTACGTCGCTGCCAGGCACCGTATCCGTTGCCGGCTCCATGCGTAAGGCTTGCCGAGCAGGGGCTGTCGGCAGCAGCGTTACACGTCACGGCGCAGCGCGTGGCCGTGGTCTGTGCCGAGCGCGAGCGCCTGCGTGTCGCGCTCGCTTCTGTGCCTGGCGTGCGCCGGGTCTATCCGTCACAGGGCAACTTTTTGCTGGTGCGCTTTGATGATGCTGAGGCCGTGTTTCAGGCGCTGTATCGTGCTGGCGTGGTGGTGCGCGACCAGCGCGCCGCGCCGCAGTTGCATGATGCATTGCGCGTGACCGTGGGAACGCCCGCGCAGAACGCCCGCGTCCTGGCCGTGTTGCGTGATACGCAGGCGGTGCCCGCATGACACCAATCGTGTTCATTGACCGCGATGGGACTCTGCTTGAAGAGCCGCCCGATTTTCAGATCGATGCTTACGAGAAGCTGCGCTTTGTCGCAGGAGTAATCCCCGCATTGCTGCAGCTGCGCGATGCTGGTTATCAGTTTGTGATCGTCACCAATCAGGATGGATTAGGCAGCGCCGCCTATCCGCAGGCCAGCTTTGATGGTCCTCATGATCTGATGCTGCACATTTTTGCTAGCCAGGGCATCGTGTTCCGGGATGTGCTCATCGATCGCAGTTGGCCGGCTGACAACGCGCCCACCCGTAAACCAGGTATTGGTCTGATGGTCGGGTACCTTCAGGATCGCCGCATTGATTGGGCACGCTCAGCGATGGTGGGCGACCGCCCCACCGACCTCCAATTTGCGCAGAACCTCAATATTCGCGGATTCCAATTGCGCACGCCGCAGTTCGGCGGTGAGTGGGATTGGGGCGCGATTGCGCACGCACTGGCCGATGCGCCGCGGCGTGCGGTCGTGCAGCGTCATACAAAAGAAACCAACATCCGTGTCGAGATTGACTTGGATGGTGCACCGCAGGCGCGTATCGCGACGGGGTTGCCATTCTTCGATCATATGCTCGAACAGATCGCTAAGCATGCGGCTGTCTACTTGGATATCAGCGTTGCCGGGGATCTACATATCGACGAGCACCATACGATTGAAGATACCGGGCTGGTGCTGGGCCAGGCGCTGCGTGAAGCCTTGGGGGACAAACGCGGTATCGGGCGCTATGGGTTCGATCCGCCAGAGATGCCGTGGCACGTGAGCGGTGCGGCGGTACACGGTGGTTTTACCTTGCCGATGGATGAAACTCAGGCCAGCGCGGTATTGGATTTCAGCGGGCGCCCGTATTGTGTCTTTGAGGGTTCATTTGTGCGTGAGCGGGTTGGCGACATGCCGACCGAACTGGTGCCGCACTTTTTCCGCTCGCTGTGTGATACCTCCGGGATGAACCTGCACTTGAGTGTGCGTGGCGAGAACGACCATCACAAGGTGGAAGCTTGTTTCAAGTCGCTGGCGCGCGCCTTGCGTCAGGCGGTGCATCGCCAAGGGCGGGTGCTGCCTTCGACCAAGGGGGAGTTATGACCGTTGTTGCCCTGATTGATGCGGGTGGTGCCAATCTCGGTTCGGTGCGTTACGCGCTCCAGCGTTTGGGGGTGGAGCCACGCGTGGTGGGTGATGCCAGCGGTTTGGAGGGGGCCGAGCGGGTGATTCTGCCAGGGGTTGGGGCGGCACCCGAAGCGATGGCGCGGCTGCGTGATCAAGGCTGGATTGAGCCGCTGCGTCGGTTGCAGGTGCCGCTCATGGGTATCTGCCTGGGCATGCAGTTGCTGTTCGAACATTCGGAGGAAGGTGATGTGGCGTGTTTGGGATTGTTGCCCGGTGTCGTGCGCCGCCTGACGCCGGCTCCCGGCATCCGAGTGCCGCACATGGGCTGGAATCAGTTGTTACCGCTGCGTGCTGCGCCGTTACTGGCCGAGGTGCCTGAGGGAGCCAGCGCCTATTTCGTGCATAGCTATGCTGTGCCGTTGACGGCGGCGGCGGTGGCCGCGTGTGATCACGGTGGGATGTTCAGTGCTGTGGTGCAGCATGGATGGCGCTGTGGTGCCCAATTCCATCCGGAGCGTTCTGCCGGGACGGGGGCGCGTATCTTGCGTAATTTTCTTGAGATGGAAGTTGCATGAGTTTCATTGTCTATCCAGCGCTGGACATCCGTGATGGCCGCGTGGTGCGCCTGCAGCAGGGTGATTACGCCCGTGAGACGCGCTACGACGATCAGGTGCTGCCGCGCGCGCAAGCGTTTGCCGAAAGTGGTGCAACCTGGATGCATCTGGTTGACCTGGATGCTGCCAAGGCGGGCGGTTATACCTTGGCGCCTCTGTTGGATCGGATCACCCACGAAACGGGATTGCGGGTTCAGACCGGCGGTGGTGTGCGTTCACGCGATGACGTGGCACGCATCCTCGACGCAGGCGCGGCGCGTGTGGTGATCGGGTCGCTGGCGGTGCGCGAGACGGCCCGTGTGATCGATTGGTTGCATGCGTTCGGTCCTGAACGTATTACCGTGGCCTTGGACACGCGGCAGGATGCCAGTGGCGTCTGGCGCTTGCCGGTGCATGGTTGGACCCAGATGGCCGAGGCCACGTTGGGCGTGTTGGCGCAGCAGTATGCCGAGGCAGGTTTGCGCCATCTGTTGTGTACGGACATTGCCCGTGATGGCATGTTGTCCGGTCCAAACATGGCCTTATACGCGTATCTGCGAGCGTTGGTGCCGGGAGTGCGGGTGCAAGTCTCGGGTGGTGCCCGGGATGTAGGGGATATCGTGGCTGCCAAGATGGCTGGCTGTGCGGGCATCGTGCTTGGTAAAGCCCTGTTGGAGGGCCGCCTCGCATTACAGGAGGCGTTGCAGCATGAAGGTGTTGCCGAGAGCAGCGATACCGTGCCTGGTGGGAAACAAGAGGAGCCTGTATGTCGTCAGAAACCCGTGTGATGCGGCTGGTGCGGTCGCCAGGTGTGGTATGTCCGCATGGCCGTCTCTGGCCGTGTGGTGGCGGCACACAATACCTGGGTTGTTTTTGCTGGTATGGGCAGGCGCTGTCATGTTGAGCCGCCGCATCATTCCATGCTTGGACGTGCGCGATGGACGGGTGGTGAAAGGGGTGCGGTTTCGCGACCACGTGGACATGGGCGATATCGTCGAACTGGCACTGCGTTACCGTGATCATGGTGCCGATGAGTTGGTGTTTTATGACATCGGCGCCAGTCCAGAAGGACGTTCGGTGGATTACCGTTGGGTGGAACGTGTGGCGCGTCTGATCGACATTCCATTCTGTGTGGCCGGCGGCATCCGGGAGGTCGAGACTGCGCGTGCGGTCTTACAGGCTGGTGCCGATAAGATTTCGATCAACTCACCAGCCCTGCGCCGGCCAGCGTTGATTAGTGCGTTGGCTGAGGCTTTTGGGGTGCAATGCGTCGTGGTTGGTGTCGATTCGATCCGTGAGGCCGACGGTCAGTGGCGAGTGCGTTGCAACACCGGGGATCCGGACAAGACCCAGGCGTTGCCGCTGCGCACGCTGGACTGGATTGTTGAGGCGCAGCGCTTGGGGGCGGGTGAGATCGTACTTAATTGCATGGATAGCGACGGGGTGCGCCGTGGTTACGATATTGCACAGTTACGCCAGGCGCGGGCGTTGTGTCAGGTGCCGTTGGTGGCGTCAGGTGGCGCCGGGGAGAGGCAGCACTTTGCTGATGTGTTTGCACAGGCCGATGTCGATGGCGCATTAGCGGCCAGTGTGTTCCACAGCGGTGCGATTTCGATTCCTGATGTGAAACAGTTTCTGCGTGAACGGCAGATCGAGGTCCGTGATGTGCAATGAGTGTCCGATGACCGATGTAAGGTTGCCTCGCCTGGATTGGGCGAAGGGCGACGGATTGCTGCCAGCCATCGTGCAGGACGCCGATACGCTGCGGGTGCTGATGCTTGGCTACATGAACATGGAGGCGCTGGAGGTGACGCAACGCAGCCGCCGCGTGACGTTCTACAGCCGCAGTAAGCAACGCTTATGGACCAAAGGGGAACGCTCCGGGCATGTTCTGGATCTGGTGGCGATTGATGCGGATTGCGATGCCGATACGTTATTAGTGCAGGCCCGGCCCCATGGGCCGACGTGCCATCTTGGGCGGACGAGTTGCTTTCCGTCGGCACCGGGGCAGTTCCTGGGGACACTGGATGCCCTGGTGGCGGAGCGGGAGCGCGACCGGCCACAAGGCGGTTACACCACCGCGTTGTTCGAGAAGGGGATACGCCGCATCGCGCAAAAGGTGGGTGAGGAAGCTGTGGAGACAGCACTGGCTGCGGTGGCACAGGCGGATGATGCACTCCTTGATGAATCTGCCGACCTGCTGTATCACCTGATCGTGCTGCTACGCGCACGCGGGCTGTCGCTTGCCGATGTGGTCACGGTGTTGGAGGCGCGGCATCGTTAATGTCGATGGCGGGTTGCTCGCAGTGCGAACCTTTGAAGTTGCCTGTTTTTTGCTGGTGATATGGCTGATGGTTGTGGCTGTTGTTTGCAGTACGCCTGATGCAGATGCAGGCAGTCCAAGCCCGCGATGCTTCATGCGCCGGATGGATGGCTTGCGATTTTGGAATAGCTTCCCGGCATCTCCCGCTGTGCTGCAGGAGTCACGATAGATGTGGGACAGAGGGATGTTATGTGCAATGCAGCGTGGCAGCACTGCGCCTGCTGAGCCGTGTCTGTCTGTGCCCAGCATTGCATTGGGCTACGGTGTGGCTTGGCATACCGTGGTATTGAGGTATTGAGGTATTGAGGTATTGAGGTATTGAGGTATTGAGGTATTGAGGTATTGAGGTATTGAGGTATTGATCATCGTGGTTGCGATGTGAATGGGGCCAATGACCCTGGATGGTGATCTCGTCAGTCTGTCATTGGCGCATTCATCACGCTTTGCAACTGCGTGGTGCCAATTTCAGGGATGTTGTTGTGTCTTGCAGCGATTCGCATGTGATGGGATGTATGTTCGCAATGCTTCTAAATGTGAATGAGCGCTCTTGGCACGATGAGTAAAACTACTGCAATGCGGATCATTAACGCTGAGCGGCGCTGAGGGAGTCCGGCAACACTGGCAGGAGTCTGCATGTGTCGATGCGGCGTTTGAAGCGCAGGCCGACTTGGCCCATGTTGGCGAACCAGAGATCAGCACGTTGCGCTGTTGACCGATAGAACAGCGCCGCCTGTCGTTGTGTCCCACGCCTGTAGGCGCGAGGTGTGCATAGGTCCAGGGATGTGTGATGTTCTTGATGTTGGCGGATGGCGTCGGCCTGATCTATGTGCCGCTGCAACCACTCGAGTTGCCCAAGCATCGCTGCTCATGCATCACCTGATGATTCAGGTCGTGTCGATGTTCCCTGAGCATGCGGAAGACTAGGAAAAAGCAGTGTTTGCGGGTGATCCGGTGCTACTTGTTATCGAAGGTGTCCTGGTTGTTAAGGGAGTGATGTGTACCTCTTCTGCGGATCCATTGCCTGTATCTGGTCTTGCTCGGTGACAGTCCAGCAGGTTCATTCGGCACAGTGTGGCCGGTAGCGTCTGATGGAGGCGATCTCATTCCCACAGAGGTGTTATCGCGTCACGGGTGTCAGCAGATCATGTGGTTGCCGTCACGCAGCACCTGCCGCATTTTTTCAGAGCAGGATGCTGTTCAGGACGTACCCGATGTTGTTGGGCGTGCATTCCTCGTCTGCTTGAGGCCATCAAGATGTCGGCTCTGAAAGTAGCGCTGGGGTGTGCGAACCGCACAAGGTGGCCTCTCTTTGTGTCAGGACAGCGTTCTGTCACCTTAACCATGCTTTTGAATCAAATGTTTGGTGAGAGGTGATGCTGACTCCGCATCCAGAGTCGGTTGATCTCTCTCGGCTGGGCAAAGGGAAGTGGGTGTTTTAAACGTGTGATTGGCTTGCGCATGTGGGGCGTTATCAGACATGTGCTGGGGTGGCGTGATATCTACTCCGCAGTGTATGGCCGATGCGTCAGTTCCATGCTGAGGTGCGGAGGATCCATCACCGGCCGTGTGATTGGCGCAGTGTTGGCGTCAATCAGAATCCCGTCAATGCAAAGGGTTCAGTGAACCAAGTATCCGATGGATTTAACCACGCGTCGCTATCAAAGCTGGTTGGCGACAGTCTGCAGGCTGACGGTATGTTGATTGCAGCATCGTGATCAGTCATCCGTCATGGTGACATGACGTTCAGCGCGCGGTGGGCGCTGCGGCGACGGGGGGATAGGGATATGGTATCGGAGGACCTGGGACAATCCCGGCACGCCAATGCGCCAGGACTGCACCGATGTGCGCGCCTTGTGCGCGCTGCGGCAGTGATGGCCATTTGCCGTCGTTGTGTTCGCGTGCGCTGATTTCTTGGCGTGCGAACTCGAATGCGGTGCCGAAGTCGTTGGTGCGGTTCATCCCGTCGATGAGCCACGCCTGCCCGAAGTAGGTCGCGTTGGAGGTATTGCCACAGCCAAATGATGATCGGTCGGCGCGTGTCGCGGTGAGCAGCAGCGTATCAGGGGTGTGCAATCGTGCAATGAAACCACCGGAGTAACACGCCGAGATCACCACGACACGGTTGCGGATGCCGGCATCATCCAACGCCTTACGCAGGTCTTTAGGTGTGATGGCATCTTCCTCCTCATTATCTACGTTCACGTATAGCGTGTGCTCTTTGGTGCCATGCGTGGTCAAAAACAGCAGGAGTACGTCTTCACGCGGATCCATCAATTCCCCGATACGTGCCAGCGTTTCGTACAGATTGCCGTAAGTTGCAAGCGGTGCATACGGCTGCTTGCCAAGGTTATCTGGATGGTTGACAAGGACAACGGTACGTCCGGTTGTGCCAAAACGGCGCTCGAATAACTGGCGTAGGTAGAGTGCCTCGTTGCGAAACACGTCCTCGCTGGCGTCGCCGGCGAAACCGACCACGTACAGATCGGTGACCCCCGGGCGCTGCGGATGCAAGGTGGCTAGCGTCCGCTGCAGTTGTGCTTTGTCGACCGGATCATCTGGATCGATATTCTCCAGAATTGTTTCTCGCGTTACTGACATGAGGGAGTGTTGTGCGGCATCGATGTCCTGGTGACAGCCGATGAGCAGCGCCAGCCCGAGTGCGAGCACGAGGTGTGGCAGCCGTGTTGGAGTGGGGGCAGTGCAGAGCAGCATGGGCGCGATAGGGTGAGCAACACCGCAGGTGGAGCCATTAATATGGGATGGCGCGCAAGCGCATCTGTCGTGGTGTGTTGTGAACGTGTTAATCAGAAGAACGCCAATGGCTGCATAGCGCAACACATGGGAAAACAGCCATGCAGAAGCATCTCCAAAAGCGATCCGCGTTGTAGGCGGCATGGATGACTTTTATCGAGTAGCTTCGCAAGTGAGGTGAATTCAGGAATGAAAAACACATCGTGTCATGGCCATTGATGCTTGAAACCTGGGCTGCCATCAGAGAGAAACTCGATCTTATCGCTATGCTTAATATTATTTTGAGAAATGAAGGGTGTGCAGTGACCTTGGACGATATCAAAGACGGCGAAGGCGACAACCTCATGTATGTCGCAGGATACGTTTGAACTGATCTCTGGAGAAGGTAAACCTGCAGTGAAGTCGCAACTTGCGTTGCCTTAGGTTAAGGCGGCGCGTTTCATGGCCGAACGTGGCACATGTGAAGGCATATCACTATGCATGATGGGGCACGTACGTAGATGCTGTTCGATCGCGGTGTGGCCGCGATGGCAACCGAGCACCATGTGCGCGGACGCTAACCCCATCTTTTATAGATACATGATGGGGCAGGTACCGTAGTGGTGCAGCATCCTGTGCCGCTGGATGTCTGGCGCGCGTGTCAATGTAAATGTAGGTGCGTCCACTACGGTCTTGTGGTGTTGCAGCGGTATACCCACCAATGAAGCGGTTTGAACAGTCATGTCAGCTGCATTCTGAACGATGCAGAGCGTTGCGTCGTTGGAACGTGTAGGGATGTGATTGAGCAGCCCGTGCATGTCTGCGTGTGGATCGTTCCTGGACGCGGCGACTGGGACAATGAATGAGGACGCGGAGGTCTTTTGGATGGGATCGATGCAGCGTTTCCAGAGGCTGCTGCCTGTGATTGATTGCATGATTAGGATGCAACAGGCCAGCGGCGCCGTTGTTCTGATGGACGATGTGCTTGGCGATGGCTGATGCGCGGTGAGATTGAAATGGCTGCAGCGGGGTAGCGCTACACGTGTTGCCTAATGCAAGTGCAGATCCGCTCCCACGACGGTGGTTGCGGATTGATGTGCGGGGATGACGGCATCGCTGTGACCGCAATGAGCCCGTTTAGAAGGGCAGTTGTGCGAAGCTTTCCAGATGCATGTGGCGTCCGGCGTCTTTGGCGTTGCGTGGCGTCGGATAATCTTCACGGCGGTCGATCAACACCGTCTTCATTCCGGCATATGCGGCGGCGTCTAATTCTGCGATCACATCGGATAGAAACAGGATCCCGGCGGGCGCGATGCCAATGTGTTTGGCAATGCGCTGGTAGCTGGTGTGCTCGCGCTTGCCGCCAGTCTCGGTATCGAACCATCCTGAAAATAATCCACTCAGGTCACCGGCATTGCTGTGGCTGAAGAATAGCTGCTGCGCTGGTACTGAGCCGGACGAATACACGTACAGCGGCACTTTGGCCGCGTGCCAGGCACGCAGGCGTTCGGCGGCATCCGGGTAGATGGGCGCGGTGAAATCGGCCTTCTGGTAACCCGAGGCCCAGATCATGCCTTGCAGTGCTTTGAGTGCGGTGTGCTTACGATCCTCGTCAATCCATGACTGCAAGGTTGTCACCAAAGCGTCTTCTGAGATCTCTTGGCCACTGTCATGGATGACCTGATTCAGCCAGTGCTTCACGTCCGGGTGTCCACGATGCTCGTGGATAAAATCGGGAAGTGCGCGGCGGGCGTACGCAAACAACACATCCTTGACGAAAGAGATACTGCTTGTGGTCCCTTCGATGTCCGTGACAATCGCGTGTGGCATGTCCATTGTCAGAGGACTCGTTGGCCGTTTTCAGGTACATAGCGCGGGAATTGCTGCGCTATGGTGCTGCCGGTGAAATGTCCAATCCAGCCGTCTGGTTCGGTAAAGAAGCGGATGGCGACGAAATACGGTGCGGCGCCCATGTCGAACCAGTGCAGAGTGCCATCGGGGATGGCGATCAGGTCATTCTTGACGCATTCGATTTCGTAGACGTTGCCGTCCGTGTGCACTGTGAATAACCCTGAACCAGCGACGAAGAAGCGGACTTCATCTTCTTTGTGAAAATGTTCATCCAGGAATTTGGCGCGCATCGCTTCACGCTTGGGGTCGTCTGGGGCAATGCTGACCACGTCCACAGTCTTGAAGCCATACTTGGCAATCAGCCGGTCGATATCGTCACGGTAGGCGGCCATCACCTGCTCTGGAGTGGCACCAGGTTCAATCGGCTGAGCGGCTTGCCAGCGTTCGAAGGTGATGCCGATGTTGCTCAGCTCTGCGGCGATCTGTGCCTCTTCATTGCTGACAAAGAACGGGGTCTCGGGGATTTGGTCGTGGAAGATGCGTAGCCGGCTCATGTTGAAGGGTGGTTCCATAGACAAGTAAGTGGGACTCAAAGATGTCCACGTAATTTCAGCAGATCCAGCTCGCAGTGCAGCAGAAATTCGAATGCTTCCAAGTGGCGGCGCGCGGTGGCGAGGGTACGGCCCCAGGTGTACATCCCGTGTCCGTCGATCAGATACCCCCACATCCGTTGCTTGTCTAAGAGTGCGTCAACCTGGGCCGCAAGGACGTTCATGTTTTGGGTGTTGGAGAATACGGGCACATCCAATGTGGTCTCGTGGGTGGTGTAACCCTCGAAAGCCTTGAGCAGTTCGTAATCTTGCAGACAGATGTGGCCAGCTCCGGCGTACAGACGTGAGGCGACGGTTTGAGTCAACGAGTGGGTATGCAATACACAGCCGATTTCAGGGAAACGCCGGTACAGTTGGGTGTGTAACAGCGTCTCTGCCGAGGGGGAGTGCTGCTGTCCAACAGCGTTGCCGTCCAAGTCGACGACCATGATGTCCTCTGCCACTAAGCATTTCTTATCGCGGCCTGACACGGTGATTGCAACGTGATGTTCGTCCAGGCGGTGCGAGAAATTGCTGCTGGTGGCCGGTGTCCACCCAGCATGAGCGAGTTCACGGATGGTGCCGATCAACAGATGCGCTAACTCGCACAGATGGGTGGCAGCGTAGGGGAGCGGTGGTGTTGAGGCGGTGCTCATCGCCTCATTCTAGCGTCCTGTGTCTGGTCATGCTGTTTTATCGACGCAACTTGCTGTGGCGATAGCCGTAACCGCAGTACAGCCCAAAGCCAATGGCCGTCCACACGCTCATCAGCATCCAGTTATGCATGGTCATTGCTGACAATAAGGTGATGCAGCTGAGTACACCGGCGGAGCAAAACAGCCAGGCGGCTGGCATCCGGAACGGACGCGGCAGGTTTGGTCGAGTACGGCGCAGAATCAACACGCCGGCACAGACGGCGGCAAAGGCAATCAGGGTTCCCATTGAAGTGAGCTCGCCGAGTACATCCAGTGGGAACAGCGCCGCCAGCAAGGCGATACCGATACCGGTGATCACCGTGTTGATGTGCGGGGTGTGGTGCCGGGCGTGGATCCTAGTGAATACCGGTGGCAACAGGCCGTCGCGGGCCATGATCATAAAGATGCGTGGTTGGCCGATGAGCATCACCAGCACCACCGAGGACAATCCCACGAGTGCACCGATCTCGATCACTACGCGCAGCCAACTCAGTTGTGGGTGCGCGGTGACGGCGGTGACCACGGGCTCGTCTGTGCCGAGTTGCGTGTAGGGCACCAAGCCCGTCATGACAGCGGCCATCATGATGTACAGCACAGTGCAGATCAGCAACGCGCCCATCATGCTGATAGGAAGATCGCGTTGTGGACGCTGCGATTCCTGCGCGGTGACCGACACCGCTTCGAAGCCGATGTAGGCGAAAAACACCATCGCCGCGCCATGCAGCACACCGTCCCATCCGTACTTGCCCGGCCCCTGGTTGGCAGGGATGAACGGTTGCCAGTAACCAGGATCCACGTATTTCCAGCCGGCAATGATGATCAGGAGGATGAGGGCGCTCTTGAGTGCGACCATAGCGATATTCATCTTCGAAGACTTGCGGATGCCGAAGTAGCACACCCAAGTCAGCAACAGCACGATGGCGGCGGCTGGCAGATTGGCGATGGCACCGGTGGGGTGCAGGGTACCGTTGAGTGGCGCATTGACCAGTGACGCGGGCAGATGGATGTCCAGATGCTGTAGCAGGCTGAGGAAGTAACCGGTCCAGCTGACGGCGACCGCGGCGGCGGAAACCCCGTATTCCAACACCAGCATCCAGCCGATGAACCAGGCAGCCAATTCACCGAAAGTGGCGTAGGTGTAGGTGTAGGCGCTCCCAGAGACCGGCACCATTGCCGCGAATTCGGCATACGCGAGCGCACAGAATGCGCAGCAGACCGCCGCGAGTGCGAACGACAGCATAATGGCTGGCCCAGCGTGATTGGCTGCCGCCTGGCCAGTAATGACGAAAATACCGCCGCCGATCACCGCGCCAATCCCTAGTGCAGTCAAACCCCAGACTCCGAGTGCGCGTTGCAGGCCGAGCTCAGCGGCGGTGTCCTGATTGGCTTCAGAGAGTTTCGTGGCCCAGAGCTGCTTAAACATAGAGAGTCAGGACATGCAAAAGTGAAATGTAAAGAGGCCGGCGCTTGGCCGGCCTCCTGAGGTGTGATCGTTTAGGCGCCACGTCGTAATTTGCTGTGGTGATAGCTGTATGCGAAATACATCACCAAGCCGAGCACCGTCCAACCGACCATCAGCGGCCAGTGCTCGGTGAACGGCTGCCAGAACAGGTATAGACAGGCGGCTGCGCCTGTTGGGGCAATCACGGCGTAAGCGGGTACCCGGAAGGGGCGTGGCAGGTCCGGGCGGGTACGGCGCAGCACCACGATGCCGATGCAGACCGTGGCGAACGCCAGCAGCGTGCCCATCGAGACCAGATCGCCAAGCAAGCTGATGGGGAACAGCCCGGCTAAAACGGCGGCGCAGACACCGACGATAACCGTGCCTATGTGAGGCGTCTGGAATTTCGGGTGCACTTTGGACAGCAGCTTGGGCAACAGGCCATCCTGCGACATCGTGTAGAAAATCCGCGGTTGTGCCATCAGCATCATCAGCATGGTGGAGCTCAGGCCCGCAATGGCACCGATTTCGACGACATGCTTGAGCCATGCCAGTGTCGGGTAGGCTTCCAGAGCGGTGGCGACGGGTTTGGGCGTGTCCAACTGCGGGTAGGGCAGCAGGCCGGTGAGGACACCGGAGAAGAAGATATAGATCACGGTGCAGATGGCCAGCGAGCCGAGGATGCCGATGGGCATGTCACGCTGCGGGTTCTTCGCTTCACCAGCGGTGGTAGACACTGCATCGAAGCCAATGTAGGAGAAAAACACGACGGCGGCACCGCGGATCACCCCCTCGATACCGTACTTGCCCGATTCCACGTTGGCCGGGATAAAGGGCACCCAGTTGTCCGGGTTCACGTAGCGCGCCGCAAAGCCGATGAACAGCACGATGACGCTGACTTTGATCGCAACGGTGATGGAGTTGACGAAGGCCGATTGAGTGATGCCGACGTAGCACAGTCCACTGATGGCGGCCACGATAGCGACTGCCGGCAGATTGATCAGGCCACCGCTATAAATCAGGCGGCCATCAATCACATCCAGTGGCGCGCTCGATAGCGAGGCCGGCAGCCCATAACCGAAGCTACTCAGGAAGCTGTTGAGATAACCGGACCAGCCGACCGCGACGGTGGAGGCAGAGAACATATATTCCAGGACCAGGTTCCAACCGATGAACCAAGCAGTGAATTCGCCGAGCGTCGCGTAGGCGTAGGAGTAAGCCGAACCGGATACCGGCAGCATGGCCGAGAACTCCGCATAGCACAGACCAGCTAAGGCGCAGGCAATGCCGGCCAGGATGTAGCTCAGTACCACGGCTGGCCCGGCGTATTCGGCAGCAGCGTGTCCGCTAAGCACAAAAATACCGGCACCAATCACGGCGCCGATGCCGAGCATTACTAACTGCCGTGCGGTCAGCGATCGTTTGAGTGTCGTTTCGCTGTGGAGTGCACCTGCGGCTGGTTGGCCGGTCCCTGGGTGACTTGCCGGCGCGATTGGTTTGACGATGAATAAATGTTTCTTGAGCATGCGACGTTCCCCTCCCCCTAGATAGATAGTCGCTGAGTCATAAAGTGAATCGATGGATGTGCAGCAAATGTTGTGTAACGTTATCCCTGTGCCAATAGCGTAACGCCTACCTTGCCAATAGGCGTGGAACAACACAAGCGGTATTGCACGTCAATCGTGTGATGCCAGCGGATTGAGCTCCTGACTTGCAGGATTGGTGCATATGCCTATGCCGCACGAAAATGAGGCGGAATTGGGGTGCTATGCGGAAGGGATTGGCCAGACACGATGTTGCGAGCCATTCGGGATCCGTCATCATCCGCTGAATGTTGTGGCGCCGCATGGGTGCGGTGCTGCAATCGAATGCGGCGTTGCCGATGCAAAGCTTCGCGAAGTGGTTGCCATAGCGAGCAGTTTAAAAGTGTCAGCTCCCGCTGCCGGGAGACCTGCCGTGAATAGGGTGGTCAAGTGTCTGGGGCTGGTTCAGTACAGCAGGCGGGTGCGCAGCGTGCTTGGAATCTGTGTCAAGGCATCCTTCAGTGCATTGGCCTGTGTTTCGCTGGCGTCGCTATCGATGACCACATAGCCCAACTTGGCATCGGTACGCAGGAACTGACCATCGATATTGACGTTGTGGCGCGAAAACAGCTCGTTGATATGCGACAGCACCCCAGGCACGTTACGGTGAATATGCAGCAAGCGCATGCTGCCAGCATGCTCCGGCAGGGTGACCTCGGGGAAGTTCACGGCTGACAGGGTGCTGCCGTTGTCGCTGTAACGGATCAGCTTGGCTGCAACTTCAATGCCGATGTTGTCCTGTGCTTCCAGCGTGCTGCCCCCGATATGCGGCGTCAGGATCACGTTGTCGTGTGCGGTCAATGGCGAGATGAACGGATCACTATTACCCTTGGGTTCGCTTGGGAACACGTCCACTGCCGCGCCGCCGAGATGGCCGGACCGCAGCGCTGCATCCAATGCATCGATGACGACGACGGTACCACGCGAGGCATTGATCAGATGTGCGCCTGGCTTCATCCGTGCCAGTTGAGCACTGCCAATCATGTGCTTGGTCGCCGTGGTTTCCGGCACATGCAGCGTGACTACGTCAGCGCTGGTGAGTAATTCATCCAGGTTTGCGGCGGGGCGTGCGTTGCCCAGAGAAAGCTTGGACTCGATGTCGTAAAAAATCACGCGCATCCCCAGCGCTTCGGCCAGCACACCGACTTGGGTACCGATGTGACCGTATCCGACGATACCCAGTACCTTGCCACGCGCTTCATGGCTGTGGGTGGCGGATTTGGACCAGCCCCCACGATGGCATTCGGCATTTTTCTGCGGGATCCCGCGCAGCAGCAAAATGGCTTCGGCAATGATCAGCTCGGCCACACTGCGGGTATTGGAGTATGGAGCGTTGAAGACGGGGATGCCGCTCAGTTCCGCCGTATCCAGGTCGACTTGATTGGTTCCGATGCAGAAGCAGCCTATTGCGATGAGCCGCTTGGCGTGGGCCAGTACTTCTGCACTGAGGTGGGTGCGCGAACGGATGCCGATGATGTGGGCTTCGGCAATGTCTGCTTTGAGTTCGTCTTCCGGCAGCGATGTTGTATGGAGCTTGATGTGTGAATAGCCCGCTGCGCGGAGTGTTTCGACGGCGGTGTGGCTGATCCCTTCCAGTAGCAGTATCCGGATGTCTGGTTTGGGAAAGGAGGTTTGCTTCGGCGGCATAACGGGACACAGGGCAGTGCAACGGAACGGCGACTATGCCAGATGATTCACTGTGTTTGGGGAGATTGTGCAGATGATGTGCTGGCAGCGTGTCAGGTGAATCCACCGCGTGGTGCTGGACGGGCGCTGGTACGGCTGGCAGGCTGCGGAATCCTCTTTAATAGTTCTGCGCGTGTGATCCGATGAATGATTCCCGCCTCGCTGCGTTGCAGCAGTCCGTCCCAGGGCTGCGTCTGAAAACCGATCCTGCCGATCTGCAACACTATGGCCGCGATTGGACGCGGCGTTTCACACCAGCACCGTTAGCCATCGCACTCCCTGGCAGTGTCGAGGAGATACAGGCGATTGTGCGTTGGGCCAACGCTGCAGAGGTTGCGATCGTGCCCTCGGGTGGGCGCACCGGACTATCCGGTGGTGCGGTAGCGGCCAATGGCGAACTGGTACTGAGCCTGGAGCGGATGCACAAAATGCTGGTGTTCGATCCCCTGGATCGCACCATGATCGTGCAGGCTGGCATGCCCTTGGAGGCGGTGCAGGTGGCGGCGCGCCAGCAGGGGCTCCAGTATCCGGTGGACTTTGCCGCGCGCGGCTCATGCTCGATCGGCGGCACGATTGCGACCAATGCCGGTGGCATTCGCGTGGTTCGGTACGGCAATACCCGAGCGTGGATCGCGGGGCTCAAGGTCGTGACCGGCACCGGTGAATTGCTGGAGTTGAATCATGCGCTGGTCAAGAATTCCAGTGGCTATGACTTCCGTCATCTGATGATCGGTTCGGAAGGCACCTTGGGCATTGTGGTTGAGGCGACACTGCGCCTCACCGATCCACCGCCGCCAAGCAAAGTGATGTTGCTGGCATTGCCCTCGTTTGAGGTGTTGATGCACGTGTTTGCCGCGTTTCGTGGGCAATTACCGCTTGAAGCGTTCGAGTTTTTTACTGATCGTGCCATGCGCCATGTTTTGGCGCATGGCGCCCAAGCACCGTTCGAGCGCCTCTATCCGTATTACGTGGTGACAGAGTTCGCCTGCGGCGATGCGGTGCAGGAAGCGGCCGCACTGACGGTGTTCGAGACCTGCATGGAGCGAGACTGGGCGTTGGACGGGGTGATCAGCCAGAGTGAAGCGCAGGCGACACAGTTATGGCGCCTGCGCGAAGGCATCACCGAGAGCGTCGCGCGTTATACACCGTACAAAAACGATATTGCGGTGCGAATTGCCGCGATGCCGGCGTTTCTGGAACAGGCACAGGCGCTGCTGAGTCAGTCCTATCCAGAGTTCGAGGTCCTTTGGTTTGGCCATATTGGCGACGGCAACATACACATTAACGTTCTCAAGCCGGATACATTAGCCCAGGTCGATTTCATCGCAACGTGCGAGCAGGTGACCGCGCTGCTCGCTGATCTGTTGCAGCGTTTCCGCGGCAGTATCTCGGCAGAGCATGGCATCGGCCTGATCAAAAAACCCTACCTCGGCAGCACTCGCAGCGCGGCTGAGATTGCATTGATGCGTGAGGTCAAGCGTGCCTTCGATCCCAAGTGGCTATTGAATCCAGGAAAATTGTTCGATGCGTGAACAGCCAAGTCAGCGTCCGTGGTTCAATGAGAGCCAAACAACGGCGGTGCCTGGCTGGCACCAGAAACCCGGGCTGGTGGTGTGTTGCAACGCGTGGTGATCCTTCCCGATGGTGTTTAAGGGGGGCTGACAGCAACGCGGTTCAGCCGGCACGGCCGCCAAACGTGCCCGTCGTGGTATTGACCAGGATACGTTCGCCTGTGGTGATGTACTCCGGCACCATAATCTCGATGCCCGTCATGAGCTTCGCCGGTTTGGGGCGTTTGGTGGCCGTGCCTCCCTTCAGTTCCGGAGGCGTCTCGATCACCTCAAGAACCACATGTTGCGGTAACTGCAATGCGACCGGCACTGCATCAATGATCTGGACGTAGCACCCGGAAAGCCCCTCGCTGATATAGCCGGCCTGATCACCGATGGCTTCGAGGCCCAGTGTGTACAAGGTGTAATCCTCATCGTCTAGGAACACGAAGGACTCCCCGTCCTTGTACGAGAAACTGGCCTGGCGGCGCAGCAATTCCACCTCGGTCAGCGTATCTTCGGCATCGAAACTGGCGTCTAACTTGGTACCGCCGGGGACGCTATACATGATGAAGCGGAAGCGGACATTACCACCCCGTCCCTGTGGTGAACTGCGTTGGATATCTCTAATCTGGTAGGTGGCATTGTTGTACTCGACAATACTGCCTTTTTTGATGTCGCTGACTTTCATGGAATCACGTGTCGGTGGTGGATGTGGTGTCGCAGGTAGATCACGTTCTGCAAGGTAGTGTGGTTGTATGCGCTGCAAGAGAGGCGTACTGCATGATGTGATCGAGCCAAGTGTTGCCGACGTCAGGCAGAGGTCGAAACCTGTTTAAGTGGCCTGCTATCCGGAAAATCGTCATCACCCTGAGCGCTGTGCTGGCCACTTAATCTGTCTAGTCTCTTGCCTTCCTACAGACGGTGATCGGCGCCGTAGTGCATGTTGGTCGTCATTGATAGGAGCGTTGCGTTGCATCGTGCCGACCGCGCTCTGAGCGACATCGCATTGCTCAAACAAACGGATAGGCCATCATGCCGACCGTTCAGTACCACGCATGATGGCCGTTCTTCTTCGATATTCCAAATACGTGAAATGCAAAAAACCTTTCACGCCCGTCTCTGAACATGACTTCCTTGAACTGGCTGCAGAACAAGAGCCTCCCATTGAGATGCGATTGGCAGCGTTAACAACGTCTTATTCAAAAAAACGGGTGCTTTAAATGGATGCTGAATCAGATGGGAATCAAACAAAACGCCTTCTGCAAGCGCCTTGCAAAATAACCAAACTGCCGTTCATTCCTTTGCCTTATTGCGCCGCATGAGCTGCAAAATGTTTTCTTGATGCTTCAGCATCCCTTGACATGCCTTGATGGCAGCCACGGATGCTTGCTCCTTGCCCGGCTCTGCGAGTGCATTCATGTGGATGAGCCCAGCTTCACGTTTGGGGTCCGTCAGAGATTTCCAATGCGTGTTACTGACTGTGTTCCCCGTCGCGACATAGTGTTGTGAAGCTAGCACCCACATCGCCGCCGTTTCGGCCTCATTTGCCTTGTTATGGAATTGCTCAGCGTTGGAAGATTTTCCAGCGATCTTTTCTAGGTTGGCCATCCAGTCCCAGACACCAGCACAGTTTGCAAGCATCATCGCAGACTCCTCAGCTTGGCTTTCAGTGATACCCACAGGCGGGCTCTTCGCTGGCCCGGCGGCCAATGCAACGGCCAAAAAGATTGCACTCATCTATCACCCTATGTATTCAGTCAGTCACAAATGATTGTGTGCTTGATAGGGTAGGGAAAGCTACGGTGTTGTAAATGGTTACTGGCAGCAGCGGCGTTTTTCCGGATCATCCGCCGATGCCAAGGAGCCTGGTATCACTGCGTGGCATCACCCAGGTGCCACCCCGAAGATTGCATGCCGCAGTCATCTGAACGGCATTGACGCTGCGCTGCCAGTGCTCTGCCGCCGTGTTCAGGTCCGTGCCAGCGGAGCGTGGCCCACTGGAACCTCTGCAGATCCCCTACGCCCCAGGTGACCCTCCAGATGCTCTTGCCGCCCCAAATGACATAAACGCACCCGCCGATTCGGCTTGCCCACCTTAGCGTTGCATCAGATACACCCACGTCCGCTTGAGTGATAACAAAGTCGCCGTGCCGGCCCGATCTCGGACAACGTCGCACTTGACGCTGCGTGGCCGCATAGGCGTTGTCGTGCTGTACGGCACTTGACCAGGATCGGCAGTGCTGCGCGTTCCTAGCGTCAACAGCAGGATCAGCCGACTGGCCATGCACCCAGCGCCGTGACGGCTGCAAACACGCTGAAGCGGCGTGACCCAAAACAACGATGACCTCTGGCGGATCACCAGGCAGGCCCTGCACCAGTGCGGACGACGTCTGATTCACATGTGCTGCCGCAGTGACCTGAAGCGTCACCCATGCCTTGCCCGCACGTATCGCTCACCGCTGCACCGATCGCGGCTCCTACACCTATACCTGTGAGCGATCGATACCACCAGCCCGATACATCCCGCGTCTTCTCATCCCCAACGCCATTGCACCGCATTTCAGCAACGCCGCACCCCCTCGATCCGTATCCAATCTTCCTCACGCTCACAACGCAGCAGATCGAACCAAGCGGCATAGCAGCGCAATACCTCTGCCTCCTCCCCGTGCAGAATCCCCGACAGCGCAAGATGTCCCCCGGGCGCAACATAGGCAGATAACCTCTCGGATAACGAAACCAACGTCGCAGCCAGGATATTGGCCACCACCACCGGATAGGTGCGTGCAGGTGCCTGAGAGGGCAGATACACCGCCAACCGTTCCACCACCCCATTGCGCCGCGCATTTTCCGTGCTTGCCAGCAACGCTTGCGGATCATTGTCCACCCCCACCGCACCGGCCGCTCCCAGCTTCAAACCAGCCATCGCCAAAATGCCGGAACCACAGCCGAAATCGAGCATTTGGCGACCCGTTAACAACCCTTGCCCCCCCAAGGTGTCGAGCCAGCGCAGGCATAACCCCGTTGTCGGATGCGTCCCCGAGCCGAAAGCCAACCCAGGATCCAGGCGTACCACCGCCGCATCGATCCCGGACGCCTCCTCAGGCACCGCCTTATTCCAGGGCACGATGAACGTACGCGCCCCAAAACGCATCGCGCGGAACTGATCCAAGCACACCCGTTCCCAGTCCTGATCCTCGACCACACCAAAACGTATCCCGGCCCACTCCAGTTCCGGATCGAACTTTTGCAACGTCCCCAGCAACCCCAGCGCATTGGTCTCTACCGGAAACAGCGCACTCAAGACCAACGCATCCCATAACACCGTCTCGCCCACCCCCGGCTCAAAGATCCCGCGCTCATGCCCCGTGTTGGCATCGGCATCTAGCAGGGTGATGGCCAACGCACCGCAGGTCTCCAACACCTGCTCATAGCGAGGTTGTGTCGTATCAGTGCAGTGCAAGGTCAGTTCTAGAAACGGCATGAGTAAATCCCCTTTAAACCGCCCATTCTCCATGTGTCTGGATGGACACCCAAGCCCCTAGAGGTGTGCAACCATCCCATCCCAGCAGCGCATTGCAGCCGCATCGCTCCCTACAGAGGGCACACCACAGCGCAGCGGGAGAGGGCCTTTCCACACCTAAACTGGCAAGGGAAATTATCACGCCGCGACGGCTAGCAAGCATCCACCCACTGGTTGGCCTGAAACGCCACACACGTATTGACGTTGCCACTTGAAGAATATCTAAGGCTAACCCATAGATCTGATAAACAAGATTGCTCCAGATAGTGAGCCACAGATAAAACCATGCAGGGAGTGATCTGTCCGTCGCACGACCTAATACCATCATTTCAAGTCATCCAAAAAAAATGAAAAAAGCAAAAAGTGATAAGACTGACCCGGTGGCTATATTGATATAGCTTCTGACTTTTGGTTTTTTTAGGGCTACATTTGCAAACGATATAAATATCGTCATTAGAGTAAACCATGCGAATATATTGAATGAATGAATGGTGACGAGTTCAAATCCTTTTTTTATGCTATCTCCAGAAGATAGAAACTTTGGAAATACAGTGATATAGAATATAGAAACTTTAGGATTTAATATTTGCGTTAAGAACCCATCCATATAACTCGTTGATAATTTTGTTTTATTTTTTAAATGATTTTCTTCGCTTGATACAATCTCATTTTTTTTAAAGCCTTTAATCCCTGAAGCTATAGACTTCACACCCATGTATAATAAATAAGTACCGCCCATCAACTTAACTAAAAGAAAGAGAGCATGATTACTTAGGACAATAGCTGATACACCTAGTATAGAGAAAGCCCCATGAACATATGTTGCAGTGCATAGTCCGGCAACGCTGGCGAATGAATTTTTCTTTCCTAATCTTGATGCATGATCAATGATGAGGGCCATGTTTGGCCCTGGGGATATCACCAAGAAAAGAGAAACGATGAAAAACGTTAATACCTGATGATTCATTTTACATTGATCTCTGCAATTAAATTACCATCAATATATAGATTTGTTTTATCATTGTTTGACAGTTTTCCTACTCCCTTAGATCTCCAGGTATATATGATGTCACCCTCACTTGGCTGAATATATTGACTAATAAAAGATATTATTTCTTCAAAACTAAAAGCTTTCACCTGTCCAGTGTTGCTTGGCCTATCTTTCCTAACCCAATGAATCCGATAACCTTATGCTTCGGGAGAATTTTTTTAGGTTATTTTCCTGCTATGTGCCATTATATTTCTTGGCAAGATTAATTATGCCTTGATACCTGTCTACATCCATCTAGTATCATTGATAGTGCTGTATCAGCTACTTCATCGATACAATATGAAAGATTATTTGCAAACTCAACCCCATGCTTCCTAATTGCTTCATAGTCAACTTGGTCATATCCAATGCCAAATCTAACTGCTATTTTACATTCTTTTAGCTTCTTGGCTGTTTTTTCTGTGATTTTTTCGTGCCAAATCAATAAAGCATTAATTTCATAAGGGCATCACTCGGAAAATCGTCTTCATTGAATTGAATCGAAAAATAAAACTCAGCGCCACGATCAATCAGTGGCTTTTCAAAATCACTCCTGTTCTCCGTGAGATCAAAAAAAGCCTATATCACAGTATTCATTCCAACATTTCATCCTCGTCGGCATCCTCCTCCACCAAAGAATCCAGTGGCCTCCATACCATCGAGTCGCTCAGACATATCAACGGTCATAGCAACCTTGAGCGCATCGGCCTTGGTATTCCAAAAGTCCATCATGAATCAGATCCTTTATACAGGCGGTTGACTAGGTAGTAAGCACTTTTCTTCTTCTATGTGGTCGCTACCACTATTTCGCATGAGATGGATAAGTGATGATGAAATTTCTGACCCACTGCGGGATCGGGCGCAACGGGCGATCCGTGCCCCGCTTGCACGGGGCTTGGCTTCTCAGCTGATCGTCCCCCCAGCGGTGAATGACGGCCGCTCCCCGATCAGCACAATCAATCCAGCACATCTGTGGAGTGTGTCGTGTCCTGCTTTGTTATCAACTCGATTTTGGCGAAGGTTGGTCACCAGATCATGAGCAGCACCAGGCACGGCCAGCGTCCAGAAGCCAACTACCATGATGTCGGCAATGGCCTCACGCCAGAGTGGTGTAGTCAGCCGGTCCTCTGTTTTAAGCAGGCCCTCAAGGTCTTTGACCCCAGAAGCATCAACGGGTGCGACCGACTGCACCCCAACGTCGTCTTGGCTAACTGTTGGAGTGTCCCGAGAGACATCCAAGCAATGCCCACATTCAGGCAACATCACGCCTTGTCACCATAGCGCCGGGCCAATTGGGCCAACCAGTGTGCCAGCGCCGCTGCGCTGCTTGGGCGGTAGCGGCCTTATTGTGATGCGACCAGAGATACTCAGAGAGCTGCGATTGTCGCTGCTGTTCTCCACAGTCAGCCGACTATCGAGCAGCCGAGCACCGGCCACGGGTACGCACGTCGTGCCGGTACTGTAGCGCTGACTGATCGTTGGCACCCCGCACAGCTGATCCGGCCACGTACCCACAAATACATCCCATGCATCCAGCAACAGCTCCAGCGCCCCGCGTATTTAAGCCGGGTGCGGAGAGTTTGGATGTGGAGTGTGTGCTGTACTTTTCGAACTGAGCCTGAGTGTTTTTCTGAAGTTGGCGTGAGTGGAATGTCCGCGCACGGCTTAGCACATTTTTACGCTGGCCGGATTAAAATGTGATAAATATCACCTTATCTCATGGAGCATCCCTCACCTGACCTGGGCGTTCGGGATCCTCCCTCATCACAAGGACTATGGATGAACAAGGACCTGTACCGCCTGATCTACAACCGCGCCCTGCGCCTATGGCAAGTGGCTTCAGAACTGGCTGTTCCACGCGGTAGCGCCGCGGGCACCTCACCGCAGCTAGCGCGCCGACAGACCGCGCAAGTGCGTGCAGTGTCCTTTGGATTATGGTTGAGCCTGGGTTGGGTTGGGGTGTGCAGCCTGGCTGGCGCCCAAGTGGTGGCCGATCCCCAGGCCCCCGGGACGCAGCGCCCCACGATTTTGGAAGCGTCCCCTGGTGTTGCCCTGATCAATATTCAAACCCCCAGCCAGGCGGGAGTATCGCGCAACACCTACCAACAGCTAGACGTGGGCGCCTCTGGCGCGATTCTCAACAACGCCCGCACCCAAACCCAAACACACCTGGGCGGCTGGGTACCGGGCAACCCCTGGCTGGCGACCGGCACCGCCCGGGTGATTCTTAACGAAGTAAACAGCGCCCAACCCAGCCAATTGCATGGCATGGTGGAAGTGGCTGGCGCCCGCGCCCAAGTGATCATTGCCAACCCTTCTGGGATCACCTGCAGCGGCTGCGGGGTGCTCAACGCCAGCCGTTTCACCCTGAGCACGGGAGCTCCCGAGTTTGATGCTGGCGGCGCCTTAGAGAGCTACCGCGTTCAAGGCGGTGCTATTCGCCTGGACGGCGCTGGCCTGGACAGCCGCACGGCTGACTACACCGCCCTGATCACCCGCTCCATACAGCTCAACGCTGGCCTATGGGCCCAGCAACTGCAGGGGAGCATTGGCGCTGCCTCCGTGCCGGCTGACGGTAGCGCGGCTGTCTCCCTGCCTGGCGCGGCGGCGCCTCCGGCCTTTGCCCTGGATGTATCGGCCCTGGGCGGGATGTACGCCGGCAAGATCACCCTGATAGGCACCGAACACGGCTTAGGCGTCCGTCATGCTGGCGCCATGACGGCCCAGTCCGGTGAACTGGTGGTCACGGTGGATGGCCGCCTAGACAACAGTGGTCGCCTGCAAGCGGCCACAGACACGCACCTGAACGCGACACAGGGGGTTGGCAACAGCGGCCTGATCAGTGCTGCCCAGACCCTGCACCTGCACACTCAGGCCGACATTGACAACCGCAGCGGCACCCTCAACGCCGCTCGACTGGACCTGAGCGGCGCCACCCTGGACAACCGCGGCGGTCGCCTGGAACAAACCGGCGCCCAACCCCTATCCATCCAAGCCCAGCAGTTCGACAACCAAGCCCAAGGCCGCCTGGGAGCTGTGGAGGGGCCGTCTATCGGGCAGCCTCCCTCCACGGACCTGCCCACCGGCCCCAGCGCCCCTCCCGTCGCCGTTGAGCCTCCTGGCAGCCCCCCCCCCTTCCGTTGCCATTGAACCTCCTGGCAACGACACCTCCCCCCTGCCTGCGTCCCCCCCTGCCATCTCCCTGCTGGCCGACGGTCGCCTGACCCTAGAGAGTGACATTGACAACCGCGGCGGCCTCATCACGGCTGGCGGCGCCATCAACGCCACCCTGAGCGGCCTGGACAACCGCCACGGCCACGCCGCCCTGAACCAACTGACCCTGCAAGGCCAAGGGTTGGATAACCGTCACGGCATCCTGCACCTTGCAGCAGAGGCCCTCATTCACAGCCAAGTGGTCAACAACGCCGCTGGGCAACTCCAAGCCAGCGGCGCCCTGGACCTGAACACCCAACAGTTCAACAACCGTGGCGGCCAATTCCTCCACACCGGCCCCCAGGCGGCCCACCTGCGCATTGATGGCCTACTGGACAACCAACACGGCGTGCTGGCCAGCGCGGCTAACGCTCTGACCCTGCAGACCGGGCAACTTACTAATGACGCCGGCCAACTTCAGGCCAGCGGCGCCCTGGCCCTGAACACCCAACAGTTCAGCAACCGTGGCGGCCAATTCCTCCACACCGGCCCCCAGGCGGCCCACCTGCGCATTGATGGCCTACTGGACAACCAACACGGCGTGCTGGCCAGCGCGGCTAACGCTCTGACCCTGCAGACCGGGCAACTTACTAATGACGCCGGCCAACTTCAGGCCAGCGGCGCCCTGGACCTACAGACCCACCAGCTCAACAACCGTGGCGGCCAACTCCTCCACACCGGCCCCCAGGCGGCCCACCTGCGCATTGGTGGCCTGCTAGACAACACCACTGGCACCCTATCCAGCACCGGCAGCGCCCTCACCCTCAACGCCACCACCCTGGATAACAGCGGCGGCACCGTACAGCACAGCGGGCAGGGGTCCCTGCAGATCGACGCCGCCACCCTTTTCGGCCCCGGCGGCACCCTGAGCAGCCAAGGCGCCCTGAGCATCACCGGCACCCAGACCGACCTGAGCCAAGGCACCACCTGGGCCCAGCACGTGAGCATCCGTACCGGCGTCCTCAGCACCGCCGGCGGCCAACTTACCGCCCAGTCAGACCAAGCCCTCCAACTGGAGGCCCGCACCCGCCTGGACAACCGTGGCGGCAGCATCGCCACCAACGGCGTGCTGGACCTACACACCGCCACCCTGGATAACCGCGGCGGCACCCTGCACAGCACCGGCCCCGGCGCCAGCCGCCTGGAGGCCACCCAAGCCCTAGACAACCGCGGCGGCCATCTATTGCTCACTGGCCCGGCCACCCTGACCACCGGCACCTGGGACAACACCCAAGGCCAGCTGCTGCTCAGCGGCCCTGGCACCCTGCACGCCAGCACCCTGGACAACCGCGGCGGCGTCCTGCACACCGCCACCGGTCTGCTGGACCTGCACGTTACTGGCACCCTCAACAACCAAGACAACGGCACCCTGTCCAGCGGCCAAGACCTGCGCCTGAGCGCGGCCACCGTGTTCAACCAACACGGCACCCTGGACGCGGCCGGCGCAGCGCAGCTGCACCTGAGCGGCCTGCTGGACAACAGCGCCGGCCTGCTGCAGAGTCGCGAAGCCCTCTGGCTCAGCAGCGCCGGCCTGACCAACCGCGCCGGCACCCTGAGCGGCGCCCAAGTGACCCTGTACACCCAAAACCAACCCTTGGACAACCGCGGTGGCCGCCTGGGCAGCACCAGCGGCACCGTGACCCTGCACAGCGGCGTCCTAGACAACCGTGCCGGCCTGGTGCAAGCGGCCACTGCCCTGCGCATCGACACCGGCCCGCACCTTCTGGACAACAGCGCCGGCGGCGCCCTACTGGCTGGCGGCGCCCTCGACCTGCGCAGCGCCACCCTAAACAACCACGGCGGCCAAGTATTCTCCCAAGCCGCCACCCAGCTGCACAGCACCCACATTGACAACACCGCTGGCGGCCAACTTGGCGGCGCCAACGGTCTCCAGATCGACGCCCACACCCTGAGCAACACCGGCGGACGCCTGCACAGCGGCGCGGATGCGCGCCTGCACCTAGACAACCGCCTGGACAACCACGACGGCCTGATCAGCGCCGCCGGGGCCCTGGCGATCACCACCACCACCCTGGACAACCGAACGACCCCTGCGGCCCCGGACCCTGGCTCCCGCCCCCGTGACACCGCCGCCCCGGCCACCGGCCTGCACGCCACCCACCTGCAGATCGACAGCACCACCCTGGATAACCGCGATGGCCACCTCAGCGCTGCCCAAGACATCGCCCTGACCCTACGCGGCGCCCTGCAGAACACCGCCGGACGCCTCACTGCCGGCGGCACCCTACAGCTGAGTGCCGCCCAACTGACCAACCAAGCCGGCACCCTGCTGAGTGGCGGCGCCCAAAGCCTGCACCTGAGCGCCTTCAGCGGCGCCGGCCTGCTGCATGCTGGCACCGCCCTGACCCTGGCCCTGCAGGAAGGTCTGGACAACGGCGGCACCCTCAGCGCCGCCGGCCTGCTCACCGTGCGTACCGCCGGGGCCCTGCACAACCGCGGCCTTATCCAGGCGGCGGACCTGACCCTGCACGCCCAGCGCATCGATAACGTGGCCACCGGGCAGATGGCTGCCAGCGGCCAAGCCCAGCTCAGCGCCGCGGACACCTTCAGCAACGCCGGCCTGCTGCACACCGGCGACCTGACCCTGCACGCCCAGCGCATTGACAACGCTGCCACCGGGCAGATGGCTGCCAGCGGCCAAGCCCAGCTCAGCGCCGCGGACACCTTCAGCAACGCTGGCCTGCTGCACACCGGCGACCTGACCCTGCAGGCCCGCACCATTGACAACGCTGCCACCGGGCAGATGACTGCCAGCGGCCAAGCCCAACTCACCGCGACCGAGACCCTCACCAACAGCGGCCTGCTTCAGGGCCGTGACCTGACCCTGCACGCCCAGAACATCGATAACGTGGCCACCGGGCAGATGGCTGCCAGCGGCCAGGCCCAACTCACCGCGACCGAGACCCTGAGCAACAGCGGCCTGCTTCAGGGCCGTGACCTGACCCTGCAGGCCCAGCGCATCGATAACGTGGCCACCGGGCAGATGGCTGCCAGCGGCCAAGCCCAACTCACCGCCACCGCGACCCTGAGCAACAGCGGCCTGCTTCAGGGCCGTGACCTGACCCTGCACGCCCAGCGCATCGATAACGCTGCCGCCGCCCAGATCCTTGCCAGCGGCCAAGCCCAGCTCAGCGCCGCGGACACCTTCAGCAACGCCGGCCTGCTGCACACCGGCGACCTGACCCTGCAGGCCCGCACCATTGACAACGCTGCCACCGGCCAAATCACCGCCAGCGGCCAGGCCCAACTGACCGCCACTGCGACCCTGAGCAACCGCGGCCTGATTGATGCGGCCACCACCCACCTCCAGGCCGCCACCCTCGACAACATTGGCACCGCGCGCCTCTACGGCGACCACCTCGCCCTCCAGGCCCAGACCCTCACCAACCGCGATGAATCCACCGCCGGCCAGACCCACGCCGCCACCATTGCCGCCCGCGAACGCCTGGACATTGGCGCGGCCACCGTGCGTAACAGCGGCGCCGCCCTGATCTACAGCGCCGGCGATGCCGCCATTGGCGGCACCTTGGATAGCGATCGCCACGCCACCGGCAGCGCCACCCTGCTGGACAACCGCAGCGCCACCATTGACGTGGACGGCGCCTTGGACATCACCACCACCACCCTCAACAACATCCGCGACAACGTCCACCTCACCCAGGCGCCCGGCGTGAGCACCACCGTACGCATGTCCCAACCGGCCTGGCGCGACAACCAACGCAACAATGACGCGGACTTCACTCTCACCAGCAACTACGACGCCCACGAGATCTACTACCTCAACCCCAACGACATCCTCCAAGACGAACCCTATACCACCCCGGACGGCTACATCATCCACCGCGCCGTGGTGCGCCTGACCCCGCAGACCAGCGCCTACCTGTATGCCCGCGGCGGCCTGTATGCCGCCCGCGGCCAACGCCAGCGCCTGGACCTGAGCCAGCGCGAAGGCATCGTCGTGCTGTACTACACCGACCGCCAAGACCAACAACCCAACCCCGACCAAGTCCAAAGCGCCGCCCGGCAGGGCAGCGCCTGGGCCGGCCTGGACACCCCCCAAAAAAACGAACGCCAACAAGACGTCCACATCACCTACCAAGACGAAGTCCTGACCTACGACCCGGCCTACGGCACCTGCCGTACCGACTGCGTCCGGCTGATCACCTGGCGTGACTACACCGACCCGGACCACACCCTGACCCACATGCGCCGCGGCCCCACGGATGTCAAAACCAACGAACAGTACCGCCACGCCACCAAGACCACCGTCGACGACATCCTGCAACCGGGCGTCGGCGCCGCGGCGCTGATCCAATCTGGCGGCGCCATGTTCGTCCAGGTCGACCGCCTGGCCAACCACTACGCCGACATCCTTGCCGGTGGCGACCAGACCATCGTTGGCCTGCCGCCACACCCGCCCAAGGACCCCGAAAAAGCCCCGGAGTACAGCAAAGCCAGCCTCATCGACAACCTCACTGCTGAACTGTCGCGCACCACGCAGTTCAACAACATCAGCTACACCTACGCCGGCGCCGCCGAGACCTGGACCATGCCGTCCCAGCGCTACACCATCGGCCAAATTGGCGGGCGCATCACCAGCGGCGGCCACCAATACATCGCCGCCGTGGATGTCAACAACCGCCTGCAATCCCTGCATACCACCACCCACGTCGAACACCCGCCCCTGGGCGACCTGCACACCAGCCCCCCGATGCCGCTGATGCCCGAGCTCACCCCGGCTCCGAGCACGGACCAGTCTGCCGAGGAGCCCGCCTTATCCGTGGAGAGCCAGCTCCCGCTGACCATCCCCGACACCACCCTGCAGGACCTGGCGGACGCCCGCCTACCGACCCTGCACACCGACAACGCCCCGATCAGCGTGGCTGCCCCGTCCTGGGCCACCGCGACCACCGTTCCTGGCCCCCTGATCCTGCCCAACAACCGCCTGTTTACCGTCCATCCCGACGCCGCCAGCCTCATCGTCACCGACCCACACTTTAGCGGCGGCAGCGACCGGACCACCGCCGACCGACAACTTCAGGCCCTGAACGACCCCCTGGCCAGCATGCACAAACGCCTTGGCGACGGCTTTTACGAACAACGCCTGATCCGCGAACAAATCGCCCAACTCACCGGGCGGCGCTTGCTGGACGGCTACGCCAACGACGACCAACAATACCGCGCCCTGCTGGACGCCGGCGTCACCGTTGCCCAGCACTACGGCCTACGCCCCGGCATCGCCCTGAGCGCTGACCAAATGGCCCAACTCACCAGCGACATCGTCTGGCTGGTGGAACAACCCGTCACCCTGCCCAACGGCACCAGCACCACCGCCCTGGTGCCCCGTGTCTACCTACGCCCGCGCCGCGGGGACCTGAAGACCGACGGCGCCCTCATGGCCGGTGCCCGCCTCACCATGGACCTATCGGGCACCCTCACCAACACCGGCACCCTCACCGGGCGCGACCGCCTCACGATTGACGCGGACAACATCCACCAAGAAGGCGGCCAGATGGACGCCGACCACGTCAAAGTGCATACCAAAGACACCCTCACCGACATTGGCGGCACATTCAGCGCCCGCAGTTCACTGGATGTCACCGCCGCTGGCGGCCTGATAGCCCGCAGCACCACACGCGGCTACAGTACCTCAGGCCAACGTCACTTCAGCCGCACCGAAATCGACCGTCCATCGACCTTTCGCGTCACCGGCCCCGGCGGCACCCTGCACGTGACTTCCGACAAAGACATGACCCTGCAAGGCGTCACTTTCAGCAACACCGGCCCGGGCGGCACCAGCAGCGTCACCGCCGCCGGCAAACTCAACATGGCCACCGTGGCCGTGGGCGAAACCAACACCGCCACCCTAGGACCGGGCAACAGCATCCACAGCACCCGCGACAGCGAAGTAGGCACCCGTATTACTGGCACTGGCAACGTCACCATCAAAGGCGAGGGTGGCGTCATCGGGCGTGCCGTGACCCTGGACAGCCGCCAAGGCAAGCTGAACATCAGTTCTGCTGACGGCACCGTGGCCCTGGTGGCCGGCCAAGAACGGCGCAGCGGCCAAGAAGAACGCACCAGCCGGCGCAGCGGCCTATGGGGCTCCAGCCGTAGCCACAGCACCGCCAGCAGCCAAGACACCATTGCCCTGGGCAGCGTCCTGGGCGGCACCAAGGTCACCGTCACAGGCGACAAGGTTTACAGCGTTGGCACCGACTTTATAGCCGATGGCAACCCCCACATTGAAGGCACCCACGGCGTGGGCATGTTCGGCGCCCAAAACACCCACAGCTCCAGCTACAGCACCACCCAGCGCCGCAGCGGCGTGTTCGGTTCTGGCGCCGGCTTCACCGTGGGCTCCCAAAAAGCCAGCCAACAAGGCAGCCACCACGCCACCTACTTGACCGGCAACACCGTGGCCGCCCTCAATGGCAACATCTTCATCTCCTCCAGCAAAGGCGCCGTCCAGGCCCCTGGCATCGACCTGATTGCCCCGGAAGGCAACATTGACATCCACGGCAAAAAAGTAGCCATTGTCGAAGCCCGTGAGACCGAGCACACCACTCAGGAAACTAAGTTTCGCCAAAGCGGCCTGACCGCGAGCCTGAGCAATCCAGCGATTGCGGCCTTCCAAACCACCCAGCACATGACAGCGGCCGCCGGGCGGACCTCCACCCCCCGCCTCCAGGCCCTAGCGGGAATCACCGCCGCCCTGGCCGCCAGAAACGCCGTAGATGCCATCGGCAGCGACCCCAAGGTCCTGGGCGGCGTAAACCTCACGGCGACCCTGGGCACCACCCAATACCACAGCACCACCACCACCCACAGCGACCGCGCCGTTGCATCCACCCTCCACGCCGGCGGCAACATCACCATCAGCGCCACCGGCGCCGGTGAACAGTCCACCCTGACCCTGAGCGGCACCCAGATCAGCGCTGGCAACGTCACCCACCTCAAAGCCGATGGCGACCTTGTCATGGCGGCGGCCAAAAACACCGAACAGATGACCCGCGACAGCCGCGGCAGCGGTCACGGCGTGGGAGTGGCGGTGAACCTGGGCACCGGCGGCGCCAGCGCCGGCTTCACCGTCCAGGGCAGCGCCTCCAAAGGCAGCGGCGCCAGTACCGATGTCACCTGGACCAACACCCGCGTGCAGGGCGGTCGCTTGCTGGTGCTGGAATCTGGGGGCAACACCATCCTACGCGGCGCCGTGGCCAGCGCCCCCCAGCTGATGGCCACCATTGGCGGCAACCTAGACATCGAAAGCCTCCAAGACACCCACCAGTACCGCAGCAAAGATCAAAGCATCGGCGGCAGCTTCACCGCTGGGGTTGGTGTTTCTGGCAGCGCCCACCTCAACCATCACACCATCCGCAGCGACTACAGCAGCGTTACCGAACAAAGCGGCCTGCTGGCTGGTGATGGGGGCTTTCAAGTGACCGTGGGCGGGCACACCACCCTGATGGGCGGCCTGATCACCTCCAGCGCCGCCGCCGCCCAAGCGGGCCTGAACGTCCTGGACACCGCCACCCTGAGCGAAACAGCGCTGGACAACCACGCCTCCTACAGCGCCAGCCACGTGAGCCTAGGCGGCGGCTACAGCCGCGGCCCCGGCGGCGTGGGGACCGACCAACAAGGCCGCGCCGCCACCGCAGAACAGGTGCCTGGCACCCAACTGCCGGGCTATCACGGCGTGAGCGTGGCTCCCCCCGGCGTCATCAACGCCCGCGACGCCAGCCACAGCACCACCCAAAGCGGCATCAGCGCTGGCGCCATCACCATCCGTGACCAAGCCGGCCAACAGGCCCGCACCGGGCAGACCGCCGCCGAGACCATCGCCGCCCTCAACCACGACGTGCTCACCGGCCAAGACACCAGCCACACCCTGCAGCCGATCTTCAACGAACAAGAGATCAAAGCCGGCTTTACCATCGTCAGCGGCCTACAGCGCGAAGTCGGCACCTTTATTAACAACCGCGCTCAAGAAGCCACCCAAACCCAACAGGCCCTAGACAGCGAACGCGCCAAACCCGAACACCAACGTGACCCGGCCCTAATCGCGGCCCTACACCAACGCCTCCAAGACAACGCCACCTGGGACGTAGGCGGCACCGGCAGAACGATTGTGACCGCCCTGAACCTGGCCGCCGGCAGCCACGTGACCGGCAGCGCCACCCAAATGCTTCAAGGCGCCGCGGTCAACTACCTGCAAAGCCTAGGCGCCAGCCAAGTCAAAACACTGGCCGACCAACTAGACAGCGAACCGGCCCGTGCGGCCCTGCAAGGCCTGCTGGGCTGCGCTGGTGCTGCCGCCCAAGGCCAAGGGTGCGGCGCCGGCGCGACTGGCGCGGCGGCGGCCGTGGTCATCAATAACCTACTGGACCGCGCCACCGGCGCCGACGTCGCCAGCCTGAGCGCCGCGGAAAAACAACAGCGCACCGATACCGTCACCAGCCTGGTGGCCGGCATCACCGCTGCCGCCGGTGGCGAAGCGGCGGTGAGCAGTGCAGCAGCCCGGCTGGAAACCGAAAACAACGCGGTCTTCGTCCCCGTGCTCATTGGTGCCCTTTGGTTAGCCGATAAAGGCCTGACCGCCTATGACGCCTGGCAAGACATCAAAGCGATTCGTTCAGGGGAAAAGACCATAGAACAAGTGGCCCTAGAAAAAGGCGAGGAATACATCGCCTCGGTGATGATCGGCAACCTGGCCAAATACGGCGTGAGAGCGGCCAAAATCGGCGGTCGCTGGATCTCCGGCAAAGCCGATGACATTGCCAAAGCCGAGAAACAAGCCCTTGATCAAATTGCACACAATCCTAAAGGGCCTGATCTCACCTCAAAGCCCATTGGCAGTGTTTTAGAGCAACAGCGCATAAAGCGCCTGGATAACGTAAAAGGCGTGATTGGGAAGGGCAATGCAAAGGATGGCTTAGTGGTTGGAGGCGTGGAGTTCAAAGCCATCCCGTATGACCCCAAAGTGAAAGGGGGAAGTAATAAAATGGGTAATGCGAAGGTGTTTGATTCTCAGGTGTTAACGGATCAGGATATTAAAAACTACGCACAGCAATTGGCCGGAGATGTGCCTTTAAAGCAGGTGAAGCCAGGTATTTATCTGGCTGAACTGAGTGATGGAACGAAGGTGACGTTGAGGTCTGTGTCTACTTCACAAGAGGTGACTCAAGCAAGATGGACGATTGATATCAAAGATAACCCCTCTTTGATGAATATTACAAAAGAAAAAGTTGAACTTAAATTTAGGTGAGAGGTGATTGGATGTTAACCCAAGAGCAGATAGATTCTATTTGTGACCCGGACAGGTCGGACGAGCCTTTGCATTTTCTTTGGAGTTATGTAGGGGATGCACATGGAATTTCTTCTACGCAAATAGATAAGGATTCATTTGAAGAGAGAAAAAACGATTTCTTCTTTGTACTGAGGAAATTAATGGATGAGGGTCGTTTCAAGCTTGGTCACAGAAAGGAGGAGCGTATTATGCAGGGGTCCACCGAGGAGGTGCTGGAGCCGTTCAGACAATGTTTTCCTGCTTCGGATGAAGCGCTAGAGAAAGGACTTTGGTTAGTGTTTGAGGAGTGTCCATTCGTCGCCGTCTGGGTATATAAAGGATTAGGAGAACATGGTGAGGATGATTACGGATGGTGTTTTTGATGATGCCTCAGTAATTGCACTGCCTCTTGAGGTGAGTGGTGTTGCTGCACGGGTGCCGCGTCCCCAAGGGGGGGTGCCGGTGCGGGTATGATTGCTAATATAAATCGTGGTGTTTTATTTAAAGGCTATTGAATAAAGCAGGGTGTGTTTGGGTCGCCTCGCCTAAATCATCAATGGGTTATTTTTGGTTTAAATCTAAAACCAACCTCATCCGAATATAAAGCGGGAAGTCATAAAACGTCGTCAGCGGCCTACAGCGCGAAGTCGGCACCTTTATTAACAACCGCGCTCAAGAAGCCACCCAAACCCAACAGGCCCTAGACAGCGAACGCGCCAAACCCGAACACCAACGTGACCCGGCCCTGATCGCGGCCCTCCAGCAGCGCCTCCAAGACAACGCCACTTGGGCCCCCGGCGGCACCTATCGGCAAATCACTACCGCCTTAGCCGCCGGCATCAGTGGCAATGCCAGCGCCGCCACGCGCGAGGTAGCTAACACCATGCTGGTGAACTACGTACAGCAACAAGGGGCCTCCTATATCGGTCACCTGGTCGCCAACGGGCAACTCACCGAAGGCACGCCCTTACACGCGGCCTTGCATGCCATCGTGGCGTGCGCCGGTGCCGCGGCCAGCCAGCAAGGCTGCGGCAGCGGGGCCACGGGCGCGGCGGCCTCCAGCGTACTCACCGGTTTATTCAGCGCCACCACGCCCGATGAAACCGCCCAGCAGCGTGAAGCAAAACGCAACCTGATTCTTTCCCTGGTCACCGGCATTGCCAGCGCCGGCGATGCCCATGCAGCCAGCGCCACCCATGCAGCCACTGCGGCGCTGGATAACAACTGGCTTGCCACCCAGCAAAACGCGCAAATGAATCAGGAGCTTGCAGCGGCCAATGGCCTCTTGGAATCGCTGCAAGTGGCGGCCAAATGGGGTTCCATTTATGCAAGACAAGAAGGATTAACGGGCGTTGGATTAGTCAAAGGCTTAGCCGAATCAGGCCTCAGCGATATTCAAGGACTGGTGCAATTTCTCTCCAACCCCATGGCTGGCCTTCGTGGCCTGAAGGAGCTGATCACCAACCGAGAAGTACGCCAGCAATTAGGCGACAGCGTTTTTCAGGAGATAGATCACAAGATTGATCGCATGCAGACGGCCCTGACCGTTGGAGGTAATCAGCATGCCGAGCAATACGGTCGCGATCTTGGCACCGTGGTCTGGGATATTGGTTCAGTTGTCTTGGGGGTGGGCGGCGTGGCCAAAGGCGGTGCGGCCCTTACCAACGTAGGCATCAATCTGAGTAAAGATGTCTTGGAAGGCATGGCCGCGTCTAAGGCCTATCAGCTGGGCCGTGCGGAGGCGATTGCCAGTGCGGAACAAGCTCAGCACTTCTATCGAGATGGTGCCGCTTACCTCTTGCCGGCAGAAATCAGAACAACCAGTGGCGTGGTCATCAAGGCTAATCCTGATAAGACCACCACGGTGCTTGGAGCCTTTTTAGATGACACTGATCGCATCATCAATCTAGAACTGGGCTTGCCCAAGTCAATGATTATTGATGGCCCAATACAACCTGGCTCGTTTAATTTACTGAATACCCCAGATAGTCTGTACGCCGCATTAGGCCCAGAGAAATTCTGGCAACAGGTCAATAAACCCTTCCTGGATGCCGCTATAAAAAGAGGAGATGACATTGTGCTGGCAACAACACCAAAAAGTGGACCTTTTATTCTAAATTCAAAAGAATCAGGAAATATGCTTAGAGCAGATGGAACCCTGACCGGCTTTGGACGTGAAATAACCTATCTCGAGAAACATGGATATATTTATGACGCAGCTACAGGAAAAATGGTGAAACCATGAGTAAGCAATCCCTCACAGTGGAAAAAGAGTGGTTAAGAGTAGTCGAATGCCATCGCAAGCTTGCTGAATTTGGCTTTGTTGAAAGTCATCCTGTAGATCCGCGAGGAAGGTTGAAAAAAGCGCGCTTCTCATCAAAGAATTTCATTTTTGTCATTGGCATTGATCTGCTTCTGAATGAGCAATCTGGGCAAACCCTTGATGCTGATACAGGGATGACGGTGCCGACACTGGGATCAGCGCTGTGTTATTTTTTGCCAGAGATTGACAGCCTCATCGCCCGGTATGAGGGTAAAGATACTATAGAGCAGTCCTTCGACGTCACGGTTGCTTTATATCGAGAAAATCCCTGGGTGATTCACTCTAAGGCGTGGACATTAGATCAAGAATTTCTTGATGCCATTAAAAAAACCGAACAATGGGTTTATAAAGAAATGCATGGTAAAACGCATCCTTTAAAGCAATGGGAATTTGAAAGAAAACTGCATTCATACCGCAAGCCAGAGACGCAGATTCCAAGTGAGGTGCGTTAGAAAAATCATGCATTGAGTAAAAGAACTAAATCTGAGCTGCGCTGCCGCCCAAGGGTAGGGCGGCGGTAGTGCGACCCGGCCCTAATCGCGGCCCTCCAGCAGCGCCTCCAAGACAACGCCACCTGGGACGTAGGCGGCACCGGCAGAACGATTGTGACCGCCCTGAACCTGGCCGCCGGCAGCCACGTGACCGGCAGCGCCACCCAAATGCTTCAAGGCGCCGCGGTCAACTACCTGCAAAGCCTAGGCGCCAGCCAAGTCAAAACACTGGCCGACCAACTAGACAGCGAACCGGCCCGTGCCGCCCTGCAAGGCCTGCTGGGCTGCGCTGGTGCTGCCGCCCAAGGCCAAGGGTGCGGCGCCGGCGCGACTGGCGCGGCGGCGGCCGTGGTCATCAATAACCTACTAGACCGCACCACCGGCGCCGACGTCGCCAGCCTGAGCGCCGCGGAAAAACAACAGCGCACCGATACCGTCACCAGCCTGGTGGCCGGCATCACCGCCGCCGCCGGTGGCGAAGCGGCGGTGAGCAGTGCAGCAGCCCGGCTGGAAACCGAAAACAACGCGGTCTTCGTCCCCGTGCTCATTGGGGCCCTTTGGTTAGCCGATAAAGGCCTGACCGCCTATGACGCCTGGCAAGACATCAAAGCGATTCGTTCAGGGGAAAAGACCATAGAACAAGTGGCCCTAGAAAAAGGCGAGGAATACATCGCCTCGGTGATGATCGGCAACCTGGCCAAATACGGTGTGAGAGCGGCCAAAATCGGAGGCCGCTGGATCTCCGGCAAAGCCGATGACATTGCCAAAGCCGAGAAACAAGCCCTTGATCAAATTGCACACAATCCTAAAGGGCCTGATTTAACCTCAAAGCCGATTGGCAGTGTTTTAGAGCAACAGCGCATAAAGCGCCTGGATAACGTAAAAGGCGTGATTGGGAAGGGCAATGCAAAGGATGGCTTAGTGGTTGGAGGCGTGGAGTTCAAAGCCATCCCGTATGACCCCAAAGTGCAAGGGGGAAGTAATAAAGCGGGTCATGTGAAGGTGTTTAAATCAGAGGCCTTAACGGATCAGGATATTAAAAACTATGCGCAGCAATTAGCCGGAGATGTGCCTTTAAACCAGGTGAGGCCAGGGGTTTATCTGGCTACGCTGAGTGATGGAACGAAGGTGACCTTGAGGTCTGCTTCTTCTTCAAATGAATTGACTAAAGCAAGATGGACGATTGATATAGACAATAATCCTTCTTTAAGAGAAATTACAAATAAAAAAGTTGAACTTAAATTTAGGTGAGAGGTGATTGGATGTTAACTCAAGAACAAATAGATTTTATTTGTAAGGATTTAGGGGGGGGGTTTCATTTTCTTTGGAGTGATATAGGGAATGCCTATGGAATTCCTGCTGGAGAAGTGGATCCTGACTCGTTTGAGGAAAGAAAAAACGATTTCTTGTTGATCATCGGGAAATTACTTGATGAGGGACGGCTCAAAATTTGCAATACAAAGGGAGAATTTATCGAGGGTACCACTGAGGAACTAGTAGAGATGTTCAGAACATCTTTTCCTGCTTCCGATGAAGAAGTGGATCTGGGAGCGGTAGGACTTTGGTTTGTTCTGATAAATGAGTGTCCATTCCTAGCAGTCTGGGTGTTTAAAGGAGAAGGCGAAAATGGAGAAGATTATTATGAGTGGACGTGAGGTTGTTTGATTGGCTTGACACTGCGTCAGTGAAATCATTAAACGCGATGGATTTTCTTCTTTTAGGTGCTTGCATGCGATGTTGCTGCAAGCATCGCTGTTGAATCGAAGCAATGTCAATGTCAAAGCCATCCCGTATGACCCCAAAGTGAAAGGGGGAAGTAATAAGGCAGGTAATGTGAAGGTGTTTAAATCAGAGGCCTTAACTGATCAGGATATTAAAAACTATGCACAGCAATTGGCCGGAGATGTCCCTTTAAAAGAAATGAAACCAGGCGTTTATCTAGCTACGCTGACTGATGGAACGAAGGTGACGTTGAGGTCGGTTTCTACTTCACAAAACGTGACCAAAGCAAGGTGGACGATTGATATAGATAAGAATCCTTCTTTGAGGGAGGTTACAAATGAAAAAGTTGAACTTAAATTTAGATGATAGGTGATTTTGTGTTAACCCAAGAGCAGATAGATTATTTTTATGAGCATTTAGCGGATCCTTTGCATTTTCTTTGGAGTTATATAGGGGATGCGCATGGACTGTCTCATGATCAAGCGGATCCGCACTCCTTTGAGGAAAGAAAAAACGATTTCCTGTTTATCATCGGGAAATTAATGGATGAGGGTCATCTTAAGCTTGGTCATAGAAAGGACGAGCGTATCTTGGAGGGTTCCATCGAGGAGCTAGTGGAGCGATTCAGGCAATGTTTTCCTGCTTCAGATGAAGAGATTGATCAGGAAGTGGGAGGACTCTGGTTCTTTACAGATTGTCCATTCGTCGCCGTCTGGGTATCGAAAGGAGTAGGAGAACATGGTGAGGATTATTACGATTGGTGTTTTTGATGATGCCTCAGTAATTGCACTGCCTCTTGAGGTGAGCGGCGTTGCTGCACCGGTGCCGCATCCCCAAGGGGGCGGTGCCGGTGCGGGTGTGACGGTGAATACCCATCTTGGGGTTTTATTCAAGGCTGTTGAATAAAGTAGGGTGTGTTTGGGTCGCGTCGCCTAAATCATCAATGGATTATTTTTGGTTTAAATCTAAAATCAACCCTATCCGGATATAAAGCGGGAAGTCACAAAACGTCGTCAGCGGCCTACAGCGCGAAGTCGGCACCTTTATTAACAACCGCGCTCAAGAAGCCACCCAAACCCAACAGGCCCTAGACAGCGAACGCGCCAAACCCGAACACCAACGTGACCCGGCCCTAATCGCGGCCCTACACCAACGCCTCCAAGACAACGCCACCTGGGACGTAGGCGGCACCGGCAGAACGATTGTGACCGCCCTGAACCTGGCCGCCGGCAGCCACGTGACCGGCAGCGCCACCCAAATGCTTCAAGGCGCTGCGATCAACTACCTGCAAAGCCTAGGCGCCAGCCAAGTCAAAACACTGGCCGACCAACTAGACAGCGAACCAGCCCGTGCGGCCCTGCAAGGCCTGCTGGGCTGCGCTGGTGCTGCCGCCCAAGGCCAAGGGTGCGGCGCCGGCGCCACTGGCGCGGCGGCGGCCGTGGTCATCAATAACCTACTAGACCGCGCCACCGGCGCCGACGTTGCCAGCCTGAGCGCCGCGGAAAAACAACAGCGCACCGATACCGTCACCAGCCTGGTGGCCGGCATCACCGCCGCCGCCGGTGGCGAAGCGGCGGTGAGCAGTGCAGCAGCCCGGCTGGAAACCGAAAACAACGCGGTCTTCGTCCCCGTGCTCATTGGTGCCCTTTGGTTAGCCGATAAAGGCCTGACCGCCTATGACGCCTGGCAAGACATCAAAGCGATTCGTTCAGGGGAAAAGACCATAGAACAAGTGGCCCTAGAAAAAGGCGAGGAATACATCGCCTCGGTGATGATCGGCAACCTGGCCAAATACGGCGTGAGAGCGGCCAAAATTGGTGGCCGCTGGATCTCCGGTGCAACCGATGTTGTCGCCCGGCGTCAGGCATTGACTGATCAGTTAGCCAAGCGGGCCGATGTCAGCCAGGTCAAACAAATCACCACAGGCAGCAAGAACACTGGTTGGGATAAAGCGGTCAATGGTTCTCTGGAGCCTAAGACAGCCTATGTGTTGGATAACGGTCATGGGTATGTGACAGACACGAGAGGATTAGTAAAAAGTGTCGAAGCGGATTTGACTTTAAAAAAGATGGACCGCAACACCTACCAGCAACGTTGTATGGGTAAGTGTGGCGAACTGGGCGATGAAGGCGGACATTTGATTGCCTCCAGCCTCGGTGGAGCTGGTGATAGGATCAATCTCGTGCCGCAAGCAGAGATTTTGAACCGAAGCGGGTGGAGAAAAATGGAACAACAGTTTAATCAAGCGTTACAGGACGGCAAGTCCGTCAGTGTCAAGATCGATCTGGGTTATCCAGCCACTGGTGGCGTGAGACCGAATAAGTTTGTGGTTGAAGCAACGATTGACGGGGAAAAGATTTTAAAGGAGTTTTATCAATGAATACCGAATTCGAATTTCAAAATGTCGAAGAAGCGTATCATGCCATTGCAGAAGATCTTATGGCATTTCCAGGCGAGCGCGCTTGGGATGAAGTGGTGGGTAAATATGAGGTTTATCCAAAAATGGTTTCATGTAGATGGTGGTTAGTAAAAGAAGGGTGTGTGGATAGGAAATGGATTGGTGGTTCTGATGAATTCCATTCTCGTGCTTTCGCTGCTGTTTTATATCTTAAAGATGATCTTATAAAGTCAGGTGGAGATCGAATATGGGGTTTGACGTGTACTATTCGTCCCAACGGTGACCTTGGTGATGAATTCTGTAAAGTTAAATTTAATATTGAATATGACTACAACAAGCCCGAGGATTACGATGAGTCTGATGAGTTCATCACGGGCGAAGAGGCCAATCAATCTTTACGTAATTTGTTTGGATGAGCATCAAGGCTGCTGGTGATAATGGTGCCGCCAGCGGCTAGTTAAATAAGCTCAATCATGAATGAGTGATTTCAGGCGTGGAGGTCAAAGCCATCCCGTATGATCCCAAAGTGAGAGGGGGAAGTAATAAAGCGGGTCATGTGAAGGTGTTTGATTCCCAGGTCTTAACGGATCAGGATATTAAAAACTATGCACAGCAATTGGCCGGAGATGTGCCTTTAAAGCAGGTCAGCCCAGGGGTTTATCTGGCTAAACTCAGTGATGGAACTATTTTGAATTTTAGGTCTGTTTCTTCTTCACAAAAAGAAACTGGAGCGAGGTGGACGATTGATATAAGAAATAGTCCGGCCTTGAAAGATGTTGTAAATCAACAAAAAGTTGAACTTAAATTCAGGTAATTTTATGTTAACGCAAGAACAAATAGATTTTATTTGTGAGGATTTAATCCATCCTTTGCATTTTCTTTGGTTTGGCATATGTGATGCACATGGAATTGATACTAGGAAAGTAAATAATGATTCGTTTGAAGAAAGAAAAAATGATTTTCTGTTTTTATTGGAGAAATTACTTGATGAGGGCAAGCTTAAGCTTGCCAAAAAAGGTGAATTTATTACGGGGACGACCGAAGAATTGGTTGATCTATTTAGAAAATCGTTTCCTGTTTCGGATGAAGATGTGGATATGGAAGGAGCAGGACTCTGGTTTTTTATGGATGAGTGTCCCGCTGGAGCGGTATGGGTGTTTAAAGGAGAAGGTGAAAATGGAGAAGATTATTATGAGTGGACGTGAGGTTGTTTGATTGGCTTGACACTGCGTCAGTGAAATCATTAAACGCGATGGATTTTCTTCTTTTAGGTGCTTGCATGCGATGTTGCTGCAAGCATCGCTGTTGAATCGAAGCAATGTCAATGTCAAAGCCATCCCGTATGATCCCAAAGTGCAAGGGGGAAGTAATAAAGCGGGTCATGTGAAGGTGTTTAAATCAGAGGCCTTAACTGATCAAGATATTAAAAACTATGCGCAAAAATTAGCCGGAGATGTGCCTTTAAAGCAGGTCAGCCCAGGTATTTATCTGGCTAAACTCAGTGATGGAACCAGTGTGCGTTTGAGGTCTGTTTCTTCTTCACAAAAAGAAACCGGAGCGAGGTGGACGATTGATATAGAAAATAATCCTTCTTTGCGAGACATTACAAAAGAAACAGTTGAACTTAAATTTAGGTGAGAGGTGATTGGATGTTAACCCAAGAGCAGATAGATTCTATTTGTGACCCTGACAGGGCAGGGGAGCCTTTGCATTTTCTTTGGGGGTATGTAGGGAGGGCGCATGGAATTGGGCCTCAGCAGATAGCTCAGGATTCATTTGAAGAAAGAAAAAACGATTTTCTGTTTATCATCGGGAAATTCCTTGATGAGGGTCGTTTCAAGCTTGGTAATAGAAAGGACGGACTTATCATGGAGGGTTCCACCGAGGTGTTGGTGGAGATGTTTAGAAGCTGTTTTCCTGCTTCGGATGAAGCACTAGAGAAAGGAACTTGGTTGGTGTTTGAGGAGTGTCCATTCGTCGCCGTCTGGGTATTAAAAGGCGTAGGAGAACATGGTGAGGATGATTACGATTGGTGTTTTTGATGATGCCTCAGTAATTGCACTGCCTCTTGAGGTGAGTGGTGTTAATCCACGGGTGCCGCGTCCCTAAAGGGGGGGTGCCGGTGCGGGTATGATTGCTAATATAAATCGTGGTGTTTTATTTAAAGGCTATTGAATAAAGTAGGGTGTGTTTGGGTAGCATTGCCTAAATCATCAATGGGTTATTTTTGGTTTAAATCTAAAACCAACCTCATCCGAATATAAAGCGGGAAGTCATAAAACGTCGGCAGCGGCCTGCAGCGCGAAGTCGGCACCTTTATTAACAACCGCGCTCAAGAAGCCACCCAAACCCAACAGGCCCTAGACACCCTGCCCAACGGCACCAGCACCACCGCCCTGGTACCCCGTGTCTACCTACGCCCGCGCCGCGGGGACCTGAAGACCGACGGCGCCCTCATGGCCGGTGCCCGCCTCACCATGGACCTATCGGGCACCCTCAGCAACACCGGCACCCTCACCGGGCGCGACCGCCTCACGATTGACGCGGACAACATCCACCAAGAAGGCGGCCAGATGGACGCCGACCACGTCAAAGTGCATACCAAAGACACCCTCACCGACATTGGCGGCACATTCAGCGCCCGCGGTTCACTGGATGTCACAGTGGTCTACCGGGCGATGAAGGCGGACATTTGATTGCATCCAGCCTCGGCGGAGCCGGTGATAAGATCAATCTCGTGCCGCAAGCAAAGATTTTGAATCGAAGCGATTGGAAGGAAATGGAAAATATGTTTCGTCAAGCCTTGCAGGACGGTAAGTCCGTCAATGTCAACATTGATGTGTATTATCCAGTCAATGGGGGCGTGAGGCCGAATAAGTTTGTGGTTAAAGCAGAGAGATTAACGGGGAAAAAATTTCAAGGACATTTAACCAATGAATCATGAATTTCAAAATGTGGAAGAGGCTTATCACGCGGTGGTGGGTAAATATGAGGTTTATTCAACAATGGTCAAGAATTTGGATCATTCGTCCGCGTCATCGTGATCGTGCAGGATTGTTTCGTAATCCTGGCCGCCGTAGAACACGCCTATGATGGAAACCAGATTGTCAACCACATCGAAGGCGATCACGACGCGCTTGCGGTAGTGCGTGATGCGCAAGCCAGGTCGTACATCGTTGCGCATGGTGCCGCGCAGGGGGAACGTGCCAAGACTTTCACAGTAGGAGACGATTGCTTCGGTGTAGTGAGCTGCAATGTCAGGTGAGGCCGCTGCCGCGATGTAGCGGTATAGCTTGGCAAGCTGCTCTTCGGTCTCAGGTGAGAAAACAACCTTGTAGCTCATCGGGCCTTCGTATGTTCTGCGGCGAGGCGTGTGCGTACTTGGTCAGGGGTGATAGCTCGGGCGGGATCGGCTTTCAGCGCGTCATACGCTGCACCTGCTTGGTTGTGAAGCCAAGCTTCGACGGCAAGGTCACGTGCAAGAAGCGCGCGCAGGCCGTCATGGATGACCTCGCTTTCGTTCGCGTATTCTCCTGTTTTCACCTTCGTTCTCACCACGTTGGCCATGTCATTTGGCAAAGTGATGCTCATTTGTTGAGTGGTTCGCATGCCGGCCTCCAATCGGTTCAGTAGGATTCAATCCTATCACCATCCCAAAACCTTACCCGATTTGCGCAAATGACTCCTCATTGGGATGTATCTCTGTGGAGCATGTGTATTCCGCTATATGGTTGGCTTGTTCGGTGACTCGTTGGCTGTTGTCAGGGGGGCATGTGGTGTTGGCCATTTTTTTCCGTAGTAGTTTCGAGTGGATGTGGAGTGTGTGCTGTACTTTTCGAACTGAGCCTGAGTGTTTTTCTGAAGTTGGCGTGAGTGGAATGTCCGCGCACGGCTTAGCACATTTTTACGCTGGCCGGATTAAAATGTGATAAATATCACCTTATCTCATGGAGCATCCCTCACCTGACCTGGGCGTTCGGGATCCTCCCTCATCACAAGGACTATGGATGAACAAGGACCTGTACCGCCTGATCTACAACCGCGCCCTGCGCCTATGGCAAGTGGCTTCAGAACTGGCTGTTCCACGCGGTAGCGCCGCGGGCACCTCACCGCAGCTAGCGCGCCGACAGACCGCGCAAGTGCGTGCAGTGTCCTTTGGATTATGGTTGAGCCTGGGTTGGGTTGGGGTGTGCAGCCTGGCTGGCGCCCAAGTGGTGGCCGATCCCCAGGCCCCCGGGACGCAGCGCCCCACGATTTTGGAAGCGTCCCCTGGTGTTGCCCTGATCAATATTCAAACCCCCAGCCAGGCGGGAGTATCGCGCAACACCTACCAACAGCTAGACGTGGGCGCCTCTGGCGCGATTCTCAACAACGCCCGCACCCAAACCCAAACACACCTGGGCGGCTGGGTACCGGGCAACCCCTGGCTGGCGACCGGCACCGCCCGGGTGATTCTTAACGAAGTAAACAGCGCCCAACCCAGCCAATTGCATGGCATGGTGGAAGTGGCTGGCGCCCGCGCCCAAGTGATCATTGCCAACCCTTCTGGGATCACCTGCAGCGGCTGCGGGGTGCTCAACGCCAGCCGTTTCACCCTGAGCACGGGAGCTCCCGAGTTTGATGCTGGCGGCGCCTTAGAGAGCTACCGCGTTCAAGGCGGTGCTATTCGCCTGGACGGCGCTGGCCTGGACAGCCGCACGGCTGACTACACCGCCCTGATCACCCGCTCCATACAGCTCAACGCTGGCCTATGGGCCCAGCAACTGCAGGGGAGCATTGGCGCTGCCTCCGTGCCGGCTGACGGTAGCGCGGCTGTCTCCCTGCCTGGCGCGGCGGCGCCTCCGGCCTTTGCCCTGGATGTATCGGCCCTGGGCGGGATGTACGCCGGCAAGATCACCCTGATAGGCACCGAACACGGCTTAGGCGTCCGTCATGCTGGCGCCATGACGGCCCAGTCCGGTGAACTGGTGGTCACGGTGGATGGCCGCCTAGACAACAGTGGTCGCCTGCAAGCGGCCACAGACACGCACCTGAACGCGACACAGGGGGTTGGCAACAGCGGCCTGATCAGTGCTGCCCAGACCCTGCACCTGCACACTCAGGCCGACATTGACAACCGCAGCGGCACCCTCAACGCCGCTCGACTGGACCTGAGCGGCGCCACCCTGGACAACCGCGGCGGTCGCCTGGAACAAACCGGCGCCCAACCCCTATCCATCCAAGCCCAGCAGTTCGACAACCAAGCCCAAGGCCGCCTGGGAGCTGTGGAGGGGCCGTCTATCGGGCAGCCTCCCTCCACGGACCTGCCCACCGGCCCCAGCGCCCCTCCCGTCGCCGTTGAGCCTCCTGGCAGCCCCCCCCCCTTCCGTTGCCATTGAACCTCCTGGCAACGACACCTCCCCCCTGCCTGCGTCCCCCCCTGCCATCTCCCTGCTGGCCGACGGTCGCCTGACCCTAGAGAGTGACATTGACAACCGCGGCGGCCTCATCACGGCTGGCGGCGCCATCAACGCCACCCTGAGCGGCCTGGACAACCGCCACGGCCACGCCGCCCTGAACCAACTGACCCTGCAAGGCCAAGGGTTGGATAACCGTCACGGCATCCTGCACCTTGCAGCAGAGGCCCTCATTCACAGCCAAGTGGTCAACAACGCCGCTGGGCAACTCCAAGCCAGCGGCGCCCTGGACCTGAACACCCAACAGTTCAACAACCGTGGCGGCCAATTCCTCCACACCGGCCCCCAGGCGGCCCACCTGCGCATTGATGGCCTACTGGACAACCAACACGGCGTGCTGGCCAGCGCGGCTAACGCTCTGACCCTGCAGACCGGGCAACTTACTAATGACGCCGGCCAACTTCAGGCCAGCGGCGCCCTGGCCCTGAACACCCAACAGTTCAGCAACCGTGGCGGCCAATTCCTCCACACCGGCCCCCAGGCGGCCCACCTGCGCATTGATGGCCTACTGGACAACCAACACGGCGTGCTGGCCAGCGCGGCTAACGCTCTGACCCTGCAGACCGGGCAACTTACTAATGACGCCGGCCAACTTCAGGCCAGCGGCGCCCTGGACCTACAGACCCACCAGCTCAACAACCGTGGCGGCCAACTCCTCCACACCGGCCCCCAGGCGGCCCACCTGCGCATTGGTGGCCTGCTAGACAACACCACTGGCACCCTATCCAGCACCGGCAGCGCCCTCACCCTCAACGCCACCACCCTGGATAACAGCGGCGGCACCGTACAGCACAGCGGGCAGGGGTCCCTGCAGATCGACGCCGCCACCCTTTTCGGCCCCGGCGGCACCCTGAGCAGCCAAGGCGCCCTGAGCATCACCGGCACCCAGACCGACCTGAGCCAAGGCACCACCTGGGCCCAGCACGTGAGCATCCGTACCGGCGTCCTCAGCACCGCCGGCGGCCAACTTACCGCCCAGTCAGACCAAGCCCTCCAACTGGAGGCCCGCACCCGCCTGGACAACCGTGGCGGCAGCATCGCCACCAACGGCGTGCTGGACCTACACACCGCCACCCTGGATAACCGCGGCGGCACCCTGCACAGCACCGGCCCCGGCGCCAGCCGCCTGGAGGCCACCCAAGCCCTAGACAACCGCGGCGGCCATCTATTGCTCACTGGCCCGGCCACCCTGACCACCGGCACCTGGGACAACACCCAAGGCCAGCTGCTGCTCAGCGGCCCTGGCACCCTGCACGCCAGCACCCTGGACAACCGCGGCGGCGTCCTGCACACCGCCACCGGTCTGCTGGACCTGCACGTTACTGGCACCCTCAACAACCAAGACAACGGCACCCTGTCCAGCGGCCAAGACCTGCGCCTGAGCGCGGCCACCGTGTTCAACCAACACGGCACCCTGGACGCGGCCGGCGCAGCGCAGCTGCACCTGAGCGGCCTGCTGGACAACAGCGCCGGCCTGCTGCAGAGTCGCGAAGCCCTCTGGCTCAGCAGCGCCGGCCTGACCAACCGCGCCGGCACCCTGAGCGGCGCCCAAGTGACCCTGTACACCCAAAACCAACCCTTGGACAACCGCGGTGGCCGCCTGGGCAGCACCAGCGGCACCGTGACCCTGCACAGCGGCGTCCTAGACAACCGTGCCGGCCTGGTGCAAGCGGCCACTGCCCTGCGCATCGACACCGGCCCGCACCTTCTGGACAACAGCGCCGGCGGCGCCCTACTGGCTGGCGGCGCCCTCGACCTGCGCAGCGCCACCCTAAACAACCACGGCGGCCAAGTATTCTCCCAAGCCGCCACCCAGCTGCACAGCACCCACATTGACAACACCGCTGGCGGCCAACTTGGCGGCGCCAACGGTCTCCAGATCGACGCCCACACCCTGAGCAACACCGGCGGACGCCTGCACAGCGGCGCGGATGCGCGCCTGCACCTAGACAACCGCCTGGACAACCACGACGGCCTGATCAGCGCCGCCGGGGCCCTGGCGATCACCACCACCACCCTGGACAACCGAACGACCCCTGCGGCCCCGGACCCTGGCTCCCGCCCCCGTGACACCGCCGCCCCGGCCACCGGCCTGCACGCCACCCACCTGCAGATCGACAGCACCACCCTGGATAACCGCGATGGCCACCTCAGCGCTGCCCAAGACATCGCCCTGACCCTACGCGGCGCCCTGCAGAACACCGCCGGACGCCTCACTGCCGGCGGCACCCTACAGCTGAGTGCCGCCCAACTGACCAACCAAGCCGGCACCCTGCTGAGTGGCGGCGCCCAAAGCCTGCACCTGAGCGCCTTCAGCGGCGCCGGCCTGCTGCATGCTGGCACCGCCCTGACCCTGGCCCTGCAGGAAGGTCTGGACAACGGCGGCACCCTCAGCGCCGCCGGCCTGCTCACCGTGCGTACCGCCGGGGCCCTGCACAACCGCGGCCTTATCCAGGCGGCGGACCTGACCCTGCACGCCCAGCGCATCGATAACGTGGCCACCGGGCAGATGGCTGCCAGCGGCCAAGCCCAGCTCAGCGCCGCGGACACCTTCAGCAACGCCGGCCTGCTGCACACCGGCGACCTGACCCTGCACGCCCAGCGCATTGACAACGCTGCCACCGGGCAGATGGCTGCCAGCGGCCAAGCCCAGCTCAGCGCCGCGGACACCTTCAGCAACGCTGGCCTGCTGCACACCGGCGACCTGACCCTGCAGGCCCGCACCATTGACAACGCTGCCACCGGGCAGATGACTGCCAGCGGCCAAGCCCAACTCACCGCGACCGAGACCCTCACCAACAGCGGCCTGCTTCAGGGCCGTGACCTGACCCTGCACGCCCAGAACATCGATAACGTGGCCACCGGGCAGATGGCTGCCAGCGGCCAGGCCCAACTCACCGCGACCGAGACCCTGAGCAACAGCGGCCTGCTTCAGGGCCGTGACCTGACCCTGCAGGCCCAGCGCATCGATAACGTGGCCACCGGGCAGATGGCTGCCAGCGGCCAAGCCCAACTCACCGCCACCGCGACCCTGAGCAACAGCGGCCTGCTTCAGGGCCGTGACCTGACCCTGCACGCCCAGCGCATCGATAACGCTGCCGCCGCCCAGATCCTTGCCAGCGGCCAAGCCCAGCTCAGCGCCGCGGACACCTTCAGCAACGCCGGCCTGCTGCACACCGGCGACCTGACCCTGCAGGCCCGCACCATTGACAACGCTGCCACCGGCCAAATCACCGCCAGCGGCCAGGCCCAACTGACCGCCACTGCGACCCTGAGCAACCGCGGCCTGATTGATGCGGCCACCACCCACCTCCAGGCCGCCACCCTCGACAACATTGGCACCGCGCGCCTCTACGGCGACCACCTCGCCCTCCAGGCCCAGACCCTCACCAACCGCGATGAATCCACCGCCGGCCAGACCCACGCCGCCACCATTGCCGCCCGCGAACGCCTGGACATTGGCGCGGCCACCGTGCGTAACAGCGGCGCCGCCCTGATCTACAGCGCCGGCGATGCCGCCATTGGCGGCACCTTGGATAGCGATCGCCACGCCACCGGCAGCGCCACCCTGCTGGACAACCGCAGCGCCACCATTGACGTGGACGGCGCCTTGGACATCACCACCACCACCCTCAACAACATCCGCGACAACGTCCACCTCACCCAGGCGCCCGGCGTGAGCACCACCGTACGCATGTCCCAACCGGCCTGGCGCGACAACCAACGCAACAATGACGCGGACTTCACTCTCACCAGCAACTACGACGCCCACGAGATCTACTACCTCAACCCCAACGACATCCTCCAAGACGAACCCTATACCACCCCGGACGGCTACATCATCCACCGCGCCGTGGTGCGCCTGACCCCGCAGACCAGCGCCTACCTGTATGCCCGCGGCGGCCTGTATGCCGCCCGCGGCCAACGCCAGCGCCTGGACCTGAGCCAGCGCGAAGGCATCGTCGTGCTGTACTACACCGACCGCCAAGACCAACAACCCAACCCCGACCAAGTCCAAAGCGCCGCCCGGCAGGGCAGCGCCTGGGCCGGCCTGGACACCCCCCAAAAAAACGAACGCCAACAAGACGTCCACATCACCTACCAAGACGAAGTCCTGACCTACGACCCGGCCTACGGCACCTGCCGTACCGACTGCGTCCGGCTGATCACCTGGCGTGACTACACCGACCCGGACCACACCCTGACCCACATGCGCCGCGGCCCCACGGATGTCAAAACCAACGAACAGTACCGCCACGCCACCAAGACCACCGTCGACGACATCCTGCAACCGGGCGTCGGCGCCGCGGCGCTGATCCAATCTGGCGGCGCCATGTTCGTCCAGGTCGACCGCCTGGCCAACCACTACGCCGACATCCTTGCCGGTGGCGACCAGACCATCGTTGGCCTGCCGCCACACCCGCCCAAGGACCCCGAAAAAGCCCCGGAGTACAGCAAAGCCAGCCTCATCGACAACCTCACTGCTGAACTGTCGCGCACCACGCAGTTCAACAACATCAGCTACACCTACGCCGGCGCCGCCGAGACCTGGACCATGCCGTCCCAGCGCTACACCATCGGCCAAATTGGCGGGCGCATCACCAGCGGCGGCCACCAATACATCGCCGCCGTGGATGTCAACAACCGCCTGCAATCCCTGCATACCACCACCCACGTCGAACACCCGCCCCTGGGCGACCTGCACACCAGCCCCCCGATGCCGCTGATGCCCGAGCTCACCCCGGCTCCGAGCACGGACCAGTCTGCCGAGGAGCCCGCCTTATCCGTGGAGAGCCAGCTCCCGCTGACCATCCCCGACACCACCCTGCAGGACCTGGCGGACGCCCGCCTACCGACCCTGCACACCGACAACGCCCCGATCAGCGTGGCTGCCCCGTCCTGGGCCACCGCGACCACCGTTCCTGGCCCCCTGATCCTGCCCAACAACCGCCTGTTTACCGTCCATCCCGACGCCGCCAGCCTCATCGTCACCGACCCACACTTTAGCGGCGGCAGCGACCGGACCACCGCCGACCGACAACTTCAGGCCCTGAACGACCCCCTGGCCAGCATGCACAAACGCCTTGGCGACGGCTTTTACGAACAACGCCTGATCCGCGAACAAATCGCCCAACTCACCGGGCGGCGCTTGCTGGACGGCTACGCCAACGACGACCAACAATACCGCGCCCTGCTGGACGCCGGCGTCACCGTTGCCCAGCACTACGGCCTACGCCCCGGCATCGCCCTGAGCGCTGACCAAATGGCCCAACTCACCAGCGACATCGTCTGGCTGGTGGAACAACCCGTCACCCTGCCCAACGGCACCAGCACCACCGCCCTGGTGCCCCGTGTCTACCTACGCCCGCGCCGCGGGGACCTGAAGACCGACGGCGCCCTCATGGCCGGTGCCCGCCTCACCATGGACCTATCGGGCACCCTCACCAACACCGGCACCCTCACCGGGCGCGACCGCCTCACGATTGACGCGGACAACATCCACCAAGAAGGCGGCCAGATGGACGCCGACCACGTCAAAGTGCATACCAAAGACACCCTCACCGACATTGGCGGCACATTCAGCGCCCGCAGTTCACTGGATGTCACCGCCGCTGGCGGCCTGATAGCCCGCAGCACCACACGCGGCTACAGTACCTCAGGCCAACGTCACTTCAGCCGCACCGAAATCGACCGTCCATCGACCTTTCGCGTCACCGGCCCCGGCGGCACCCTGCACGTGACTTCCGACAAAGACATGACCCTGCAAGGCGTCACTTTCAGCAACACCGGCCCGGGCGGCACCAGCAGCGTCACCGCCGCCGGCAAACTCAACATGGCCACCGTGGCCGTGGGCGAAACCAACACCGCCACCCTAGGACCGGGCAACAGCATCCACAGCACCCGCGACAGCGAAGTAGGCACCCGTATTACTGGCACTGGCAACGTCACCATCAAAGGCGAGGGTGGCGTCATCGGGCGTGCCGTGACCCTGGACAGCCGCCAAGGCAAGCTGAACATCAGTTCTGCTGACGGCACCGTGGCCCTGGTGGCCGGCCAAGAACGGCGCAGCGGCCAAGAAGAACGCACCAGCCGGCGCAGCGGCCTATGGGGCTCCAGCCGTAGCCACAGCACCGCCAGCAGCCAAGACACCATTGCCCTGGGCAGCGTCCTGGGCGGCACCAAGGTCACCGTCACAGGCGACAAGGTTTACAGCGTTGGCACCGACTTTATAGCCGATGGCAACCCCCACATTGAAGGCACCCACGGCGTGGGCATGTTCGGCGCCCAAAACACCCACAGCTCCAGCTACAGCACCACCCAGCGCCGCAGCGGCGTGTTCGGTTCTGGCGCCGGCTTCACCGTGGGCTCCCAAAAAGCCAGCCAACAAGGCAGCCACCACGCCACCTACTTGACCGGCAACACCGTGGCCGCCCTCAATGGCAACATCCTCATCCACTCCAGCAAAGGCGCCGTCCAGGCCCCTGGCATCGACCTGATTGCCGCCGGCAACATCAACGTCAGCGGCGTCAACGTCACCATGGACCCGGTGTACGACACCGCCAGCGCTCAACAGCAGCAGGCCAGCAAACACAGCGGCTTTAGCGTTGGCTTCAGCAGCGCCCTGGGCACCTTCGCCCAGGCCGTGCCCGCCGACATTAGAAACGCCCGCCATGCCCCGACGGGACAACTCAGCACGCTGTACGGCGTACGCGCCCTCAACAGCGCCTTCAGTGCCGGTGATCGTGCCCTGGACGAAATCAAGACCCTGCGCGAAGGCGGCATACCCCACACCTTCGGCGGCGGCGTCTCTTTCGGCAGCACCACCAGCCAAAGCCAGACCAGCATGACCGCCACCACGGCCCGCGGTGCCCAACTACGCGCCGGCGGCAAAGTCTCCGTCACCGCCTTTGGCATCCACAATGAAAAAGGCGAGCGCCAAGAGGGCACCGGGCAACTCAGCGCCGTTGGTGCCCAGATTAGCAGCGGTAGCCTGGCCTTCAATGCGGCTGGTGACCTCATTCTGCACAGCGCCCAGAGCACCCAAGAGCACACCTCCAGCCAACGCTACAGCAGCAGCAGCGTGGGTGCCCAATGGAACGTGGGCTCCTCCAGCCCCAGTCTCAACGCCGGCGGCGCCCGGGGCAGAGGCCAGTCCAGTCAGCAGTCTGTCACCCAGGTGGACACCGCCATCCGGGTCAGTGGCAATGCCACCCTCAACGCCGGTGGCAACGCGCAACTGCGTGGCGCCCATGTCTTAGCCGATAGCATCAACGGCACCATTGGCGGCAACCTAGACATCGAAAGCCGCCAGGACACCCTGCGTGCCAGCTCCCAACAGCGCCAAAACAGCGCCGGCGCCACCTTGGTCATGAGCGGGCTTGGCAGCAACGCCACCTTCAGCCATGCCAATCAACACGCCACCCAGGACTACGCCAGCGTGCGTGACCAAAGCGGCCTATTTGCCGGCGCCGGCGGCTACACCATCCACGTGGGCGGCCATACCCAACTGGACGGCGGCGCCATCGTCAGCAGCGCCCCTCAGGCATTGCAAAAGCTCTCCACCCAGAGCATGGGCCACAGCACCGTGGACAACCACCACAATGCCGGTGCGAGTGCCTCCGGCTTCACCCTGAGCAGCGACCTGGTCAGCGGCCTCTCCCAGGGCAACAGCCAGCTTCCGATCTACAGCCTCGGCAGAACCCTGATTGGTCAACACATGGGCAGCGCTGATCGTCAGGTCAACGACCGCAGCACTACCGAAGCGGTGGTGAGCGCGGCTAACATCGTGCTGCGCGGCGGCGATCCCGCCCCCCTGGCGACCCTGCGCCGTGACCCGGATGGGGCCCACACCCCTCTGGCGGCCACCGACCTGGGCACCTTGCAGGCTGACGTACAGCACCGCAGCCAGGCCGGCGCCTTACTGGCCGACAGCGGCCGCATCCTGATTGACCAAGGCCTCAGCAACATCCTCAGCCCGACCCTTGAGAAGGTGTTCTGCGTCAGCCAACCCTGCACCAACGACCATGCAGCCAACAACACATTGGTGGAAGAACGCACCGCCGCCCTGCGGCAAGCCCATCCGGGCTGGTCGGACAAACGCCTCCGCGAGCAGGCCGTCAACGACCTGACAGACACCATCCACGACGCCAACCGCACCTTGGACGCGACCAAAGTCGCCGAGTTCATCGCCGGCACCCGCGGCCCCAACGATGACCTGCTCACCGACCAAAGCCGCTGGGCCCTGACCGGCGGCGTAGCCAATATCCAAGCGATCCCGGTGACCTTGGATGCGCTGCGCGCCCTGGCGGACGAAGAGAAGAAAAACAGCACCGTGTTCGGCAACGGCATCAGCAACTTGTTGCGCCGCGCTGCGGAACTAGGCTTGCAAATGACGCCGTGGGACAGGAATAAGGGAAATATCCAGGACACCGGCGAAACCTACGTTAACACCACCTACGTGGTGCATACCCAGCCCACCCATACTGTGGGGGAACTGATCGTGGCCGGCCTGGAGAAGCTGATGGAGGTCAGCAATGGGCGCGTGGTCAGCCCGGCCTCACGGCTCCAGGCCCAGGTGGCGGAGACGTTGATGTATAACGAAGCGGATAAACAGTACACCAACCCGGTAAATTTTGTGGGTCATAGCCGTGGCACCATGACTGAAACCGGGGCGCTCAATGTGCTCGCAGCACTTGGGGTGAAGAGCGATGAATTAAAGATCTTCGTCAACAACCCCGCGGCTGAAGAGAGCCGTCTGACGGCGGTCGCGGGGCAGGTTACTAAAAATAAACCCGGCTTCTGGTCACCGCCCAATGACTTTGTCGCCCATATTATTGGTGGCTATCCGGGGACCGCGGGTTTGAAGGACCTGCGGGAGATCTTTGAGACCAACTACTCGGTGCACAGCAGCGGCGGCACCGCCGCCCTGGGCAGCCATCCGGACAACGTCAATCCTGAAGGGGTGTTCAGCTATGCCGGCCTGGATATCGATGAGATGAACCGTAAGCGTCACGATCAGACCATGGCAGCGCTGCAGCAATGGCAGGCGGTGCGGCGTCCGGAGGACCCCGTCGCCACCCAACTGGCCCAGTTGCAACGCCTCCTGGATCAATCGGCCTACTGGCAACAGCAGCTCGATGGCACCCCAGGCATGCTGACACCCTTCACCCCTGCATCGCCCCCAACCGGCACCTCCCGCCAACAGCAACTGCAGCAGTTGCGCCAACAGCTCACCCCCGCGGAGTAATCCCCATGCACAGCCGCATCAAGATAGGTGTCCTGATACTTGCCAGCAGCGTACTGCTGGCATGCAGCGGACCCGGCCCCCGTATCGACTCCCGCACCGGCAAACCGATGCTGGCCGGCCCCTGGGAGAACCGCGACCTGAGCCTGGAATCCTTCAAGGTGGATTTTTTAGGCCAATACACGGTCAAACACGCCTTTATCAATGGCATCAATATCTTCCGCTGTTACCCCAGCTCGCCGCCGGACAATGTCCAGATGGTGATGGAGCGGCGTAGTAATGGAGAAGATGTCCCAGGAATCGTGGCCAGCATTGGAGATGGTCCGCCAATGGTTGCTAGAAAATATGCCCATTTCATCGGCTACCCGTATTACAGAAACACCCCCCAGCCCGATGGCACGGTGAAAAAGCAAGTCGCCGGGGTGAGGTTTAGTGAGTTGTGCGATGCAGAGTTTGCGGGGCGCAACGACATTAACTTTGGGATCCGTAGCGCCGCCAGCGAAAGTATCCAGACGCATGTCCAAAGAATGGTTGCACGGGTCAGTGCTCCTGATCGTGCTTACAAGTCCAATCGTTTTTTAGAGCCCCCACGCACCGAAACCCGCTGGGGCAACGCCTGGACCTGGTACCGAGCGTATATGCCAACGCCGGTGGGTGATGGCGTGGAAACCTGGATGACTCCCATCGGCGACAGCGGCTACTACATCACCGTCAACTTCAACTTTATTGAAGCCGCGCGGCAACAGAACACCGAGGATTACCAACGTGCCCGCAAGCTGATGGACGGCATCTTGCAATCGGTGCTCATCCAAAAGCAGTGAGCGCGGTAATGTCCATGCACCGCCGCATCAAGCTAGGTGTCCTGATACTTGCCAGCAGCGTACTGCTGGCATGCAGCGGCCCCGGCCCCGTCATCGATTCCCGCACCGGCAAACCGATGCTGGCCGGCCCCTGGGAGAACCGCGACCTGAGCCTGGAATATTTCAAGGTGGATTTTTTAGGCCAATACACGGTCAAACACGCCTTTATCAATGGCATCAATATCTTCCGCTGTTACCCCGGCTCGCCGCCGGACAATGTGCAGGTGGTGATGTATCGGCGTAGTAATGGCGAAGATGTCCCGGCGATTGTGTCAGACAGCTACGGTAAACGGCCTCCTCAGGCATATCCAATGTATGCCCATTTCATCGGCTACCCGTATTACAGAAGCACCCCCCAGCCCGATGGCACGGTGAAAAAGCAAGTCGCCGGGGTGGAGTTCAATGCGTTGTGCGATGCAGAGTTTGCGGGGCGCAACGACATTAACTTTGGGATCCGTAGCACGGCCAGCGAAAGTATCCAGACAAAGGTTCAAAGGGTGACGGATTTGATCAATGAGTCCTATCAGGGTCGCCCGTCCAATCGCGCTTTTTTGGAGGCCCCGCGGACCGAAACCCGCTGGGGTAACGCCTGGACCTGGTACCGGGCACGTATCCCAACGCCGGTGGGTGATGGCGTGGAAACCTGGATGACCCCCATTGGCGACAGCGGCTATTACATCACCGTCAACTTCAACTTTATTGAAGCCGCGCGGCAACAGAACACCGAGGATTACCAACGTGCCCGCAAGCTGATGGACGGCATCTTGCAATCGGTGGTCATCCAAAAGCAGTGAGCGCGGTAATCCCCATGCACAGCCGCATCAAGCTAGGTGTCCTGATACTTGCCAGCAGCGTACTGCTGGCATGCAGCGGCCCCGGCCCCGTCATCGATTCCCGCACCGGCAAACCGATGCTGGCCGGCCCCTGGGAGAACCGCGACCTGAGCCTGGAATATTTTAAGGTGGATTTTTTAGGCCAATACACGGTCAAACACGCCTTTATCAATGGCATCAATATCAAACGCTGTTACCCCGGCTCGCCGCCGGACAATGTGCAGGTAGTGATGATGTCTTTTCGCAATGGTTCCAGTAATCCGGGGATTGTGTCAGACGGTTACGGTAAACGACCTCCTCGTCCTGCTGATAAATATGCCTATTTCATCGGCTACCCGTATTACAGAAGCACCCCCCAGCCCGATGGCACGGTGAAAAAGCAAGTCGCCGGGGTGGAGTTCAATGCGTTGTGCGATGCAGAGTTTGCGGGGCGCAACGACATTAACTTTGGGATCCGTAGCACGGCCAGCGAAAGTATCCAGACGCATGTCCAAAGAATGGTTGCACGGGTCAGTGCTCCTGATCGTGCTTACAAGTCCAATCGTTTTTTAGAGCCCCCACGCACCGAAACCCGCTGGGGCAACGCCTGGACCTGGTACCGAGCGTATATGCCAACGCCGGTGGGTGATGGCGTGGAAACCTGGATGACCCCCATTGGCGACAGCGGCTACTACATCACCGTCAACTTCAACTTTATTGAAGCCGCGCGGCAACAAAACACCGAGGATTACCAACGCGCCCGCAAGCTGATGGACGGCATCTTGCAATCGATGCTCATCCAAAAACAGTGAGCTCGGTAATCCCCATGCACATATGCATCAAGCTAGGTGTCCTGATACTTGCCAGCAGCCTGCTGCTGGCATGCAGCGGCCCCGGCCCCGTCATCGACTCCCGCACCGGCAAACCGATGCTGGCCGGCCCCTGGGAGAACCGCGACCTGAGCCTGGAATATTTTAAGGTGGATTTTTTAGGCCAATACACGGTCAAACACGCCTTTATCAATGGCATCAATATCTTCCGCTGTTACCAAGGCTCGCCGCCGGACAATGTGCAGGTAGTGATGAAGTCATATCGAGATGGCTCCAGTAACCCAGGAATCGTGGCCAGCATTGGAGGTGGCCCACCGATGGTTGCTGGAAAATATGCCCATGTCATCGGCTACCCGTATTACAGAAGCACCCCCCAGCCCGATGGCACGGTGAAAAAGCAAGTCGCCGGAGTGAGGTTTAGTGAGTTGTGCGATGCAGAGTTTGCGGGGCGCAACGACATTAACTTTGGTATCCGTAGCGCGGCCAGCGAAAGTATCCAGACAAAGGTTCAAAGGGTGACGGATTTGATCAATGAGTCCTATCAGGGTCGCCCTTCCAACTCGAATTTTTTGGAGCTCCCACGCACCGAAACCCGCTGGGGTAACGCCTGGACCTGGTACCGGGCACGTATCCCAACGCCGGTCGGCGATGGCGTGGAAACCTGGATGACCCCCATTGGCGACAGCGGCTATTACATCACCGTCAACTTCAACTTTATCGAAGCCGCGCGGCAACAGAACACCGAGGATTACCAACGTGCCCGCAAGCTGATGGACGGCATCTTGCAATCGGTGCTCATCCAAAAACAGTGAGCGCGGTAATGTCCATGCACCGCCGCATCAAGCTAGGTGTCCTGATACTTGCCAGCAGCGTACTGCTGGCATGCAGCGGCCCCGGCCCCCGTATCGACTCCCGCACCGGCAAACCGATGCTGGCCGGCCCCTGGGAGAACCGCGACCTGAGCCTGGAATCCTTCAAGGTGGATTTTTTAGGCCAATACACGGTCAAACACGCCTTTATCAAGGGCATCAATATCTTCCGCTGTTACCCCAGCTCGCCGCCGGACAATGTCCAGATGGTGATGGAGCGGCGTAGTAATGGAGAAGATGTCCCAGGAATCGTGGCCAGCATTGGAGATGGTCCGCCAATGGTTGCTAGAAAATATGCCCATTTCATCGGCTACCCGTATTACAGAAGCACCCCCCAGCCCGATGGCACGGTCAAAAAGCAAGTCGCCGGGGTGGAGTTCAATGCGTTGTGCGATGCAGAGTTTGCGGGGCGCAACGACATTAACTTTGGGATCCGTAGCACGGCCAGCGAAAGTATCCAGACAAAGGTTCAAAGGGTGACGGATTTGATCAATGAGTCCTATCAGGGTCGCCCGTCCAATCGCGCTTTCTTGGAGGCCCCGCGGACCGAAACCCGCTGGGGTAACGCCTGGACCTGGTACCGGGCACGTATCCCAACGCCGGTCGGCGATGGCGTAGAAACCTGGATGACCCCCATTGGCGACAGCGGCTACTACATCACCGTCAACTTCAACTTTATTGAAGCCGCGCGGCAACAGAACACCGAGGATTACCAACGCGCCCGCAAGCTGATGGACGGCATCTTGCAATCGGTGGTCATCCAAAAGCAGTGAGCGCCGGTGTGATGCCTTAGGCCGGGCGATGACAGTGATATGGACATGGCCACCGTGGCCGTGGGCGAAACCAACACCGCCGCCCTAGGGTCGGGCAACACCGTGGCCGCCCTCAATGGCAACATCTTCATCTCCTCCAGCAAAGGCGCCGTCCAGGCCCCTGGCATCGACCTGATTGCCCCGGAAGGCAACATTGACATCCACGGCAAAAAAGTAGCCATTGTCGAAGCCCGTGAGACCGAGCACACCACTCAGGAAACTAAGTTTCGCCAAAGCGGCCTGACCGCGAGCCTGAGCAATCCAGCGATTGCGGCCTTCCAAACCACCCAGCACATGACAGCGGCCGCCGGGCGGACCTCCACCCCCCGCCTCCAGGCCCTAGCGGGAATCACCGCCGCCCTGGCCGCCAGAAACGCCGTAGATGCCATCGGCAGCGACCCCAAGGTCCTGGGCGGCGTAAACCTCACGGCGACCCTGGGCACCACCCAATACCACAGCACCACCACCACCCACAGCGACCGCGCCGTTGCATCCACCCTCCACGCCGGCGGCAACATCACCATCAGCGCCACTGGCGCCGGTGAACAGTCCACCCTGACCCTGAGCGGCACCCAGATCAGCGCTGGCAACGTCACCCACCTCAAAGCCGATGGCGACCTTGTCATGGCGGCGGCCAAAAACACCGAACAGATGACCCGCGACAGCCGCGGCAGCGGTCACGGCGTGGGAGTGGCGGTGAACCTGGGCACCGGCGGCGCCAGCGCCGGCCTCACCGTCCAGGGCAGCGCCTCCAAAGGCAGCGGCGCCAGTACCGATGTCACCTGGACCAACACCCGCGTGCAGGGCGGTCGCTTGCTGGTGCTGGAATCTGGGGGCAACACCATCCTACGCGGCGCCGTGGCCAGCGCCCCCCAGCTGATGGCCACCATTGGCGGCAACCTAGACATCGAAAGCCTCCAAGACACCCACCAGTACCGCAGCAAAGATCAAAGCATCGGCGGCAGCTTCACCGCTGGGGTTGGTGTTTCTGGCAGCGCCCACCTCAACCATCACACCATCCGCAGCGACTACAGCAGCGTTACCGAACAAAGCGGCCTGCTGGCTGGTGATGGGGGCTTTCAAGTGACCGTGGGCGGGCACACCACCCTGATGGGTGGCCTGATCACCTCCAGCGCCGCCGCCGCCCAAGCGGGCCTAAACGCCCTGGACACCGCCACCCTGAGCGAAACAGCGCTGGACAACCACGCCTCCTACAGCGCCAGCCACGTGAGCCTAGGCGGCGGCTACAGCCGTGGCCCCGGCGGCGTGGGGACCGACCAACAAGGCCGCGCCGCCACCGCAGAACAGGTGCCTGGCACCCAACTGCCGGGCTATCACGGCGTGAGCGTGGCTCCCCCCGGCGTCATCAACGCCCGCGACGCCAGCCACAGCACCACCCAAAGCGGCATCAGCGCTGGCGCCATCACCATCCGTGACCAAGCCGGCCAACAGGCCCGCACCGGGCAGACCGCCGCCGAGACCATCGCCGCCCTCAACCACGACGTGCTCACCGGCCAAGACACCAGCCACACCCTGCAGCCGATCTTCAACGAACAAGAGATCAAAGCCGGCTTTACCATCGTCAGCGGCCTACAGCGCGAAGTCGGCACCTTTATTAACAACCGCGCTCAAGAAGCCACCCAAACCCAACAGGCCCTAGACAGCGAACGCGCCAAACCCGAACACCAACGTGACCCGGCCCTAATCGCGGCCCTACAACAGCGCCTCCAAGACAACGCCACCTGGGACGTAGGCGGCACCGGCAGAACGATTGTGACCGCCCTGAACCTGGCCGCAGGCAGCCACGTGACCGGCAGCGCCACCCAAATGCTTCAAGGCGCTGCGGTTAACTACCTGCAAAGCCTAGGCGCCAGCCAAGTCAAAACACTGGCCGACCAACTAGACAGCGAACCGGCCCGTGCGGCCCTGCAAGGCCTGCTGGGCTGCGCTGGTGCTGCCGCCCAAGGCCAAGGGTGCGGCGCCGGCGCCACTGGCGCGGCGGCGGCCGTGGTCATCAATAACCTACTAGACCGCGCCACCGGCGCCGACGTTGCCAGCCTGAGCGCCGCGGAAAAACAACAGCGCACCGATACCGTCACCAGCCTGGTGGCCGGCATCACCGCCGCCGCCGGTGGCGAAGCGGCGGTGAGCAGTGCAGCAGCCCGGCTGGAAACCGAAAACAACGCGGTCTTCGTCCCCGTGCTCATTGGTGCCCTTTGGTTAGCCGATAAAGGCCTGACCGCCTATGACGCCTGGCAAGACATCAAAGCGATTCGTTCAGGGGAAAAGACCATAGAACAAGTGGCCCTAGAAAAAGGCGAGGAATACATCGCCTCGGTGATGATCGGCAACCTGGCCAAATACGGCGTGAGAGCGGCCAAAATCGGCGGTCGCTGGATCTCCGGTGCAACCGATGTTGTCGCCCGGCGTCAGGCATTGACTGATCAGTTAGCCAAGCGGGCCGATGTCAGCCAGGTCAAACAAATCACCACAGGCAGCAAGAACACTGGTTGGGATAAAGCGGTCAATGGTTCTCTGGAACCTAAGACAGCCTATGTGTTGGATAACGGTCATGGGTATGTGACAGACACAGCAGGCCGAGTAAAAAATGTGCAAGCAGATTTGATTTCAAAAAAGATGGATCGCAATACCTACCAGCAACGCTGTATGGGTAAGTGTGGCGAACTGGGCGATGAAGGCGGGCATTTGATTGCCTCCAGCCTAGGCGGAGCCGGTGATAGGATCAATCTCGTGCCCCAAGCACAGATTTTGAACAGAACCGATTGGAGAAAAATGGAACATCATTTTCATCAAGCATTGCATGACGGTAAGTCCGTGAGTGTCAAAATCGATCTGGGTTATCCGGCCACTGGTGGCGTGAGACCGAATAAGTTTGTCGTTGAAGCAACGATTGATGGTAAAGAATTTGTAAGGATATTTAATCAATGAATAGCGAATTTGAATTTCAAAATGTCGAAGAAGCGTATCAGGCCATTGCAGATGATGTGATGGCATTTCCAGGCGAGCGCGCTTGGGATGAAGTGGTGGGTAAATATGGTGTTTTTTCTAAAATGGTTTCATCTGAATGGTGGTTAGTAAAAGACGGGCGTGTGGATGAGAAATGGATTGGTGGGTCTAAGGATTTTCGTTGTCGTGCTGCCGATGCTGTTTTTTATATTAGGGATGAACTTATGAAGTTCACTGGAGATCGTATCTGGGGTTTGACATGTACTATTCGTCCCAATGCTGAATCCGGTCAAGTTAAGTTCAATATCGAATTTGACTACAACAAGCCCGAGGATTACGAAGAGTCCGATGAAGTCATCACCGGGGATGAGATTAATGAATCCTTGCGCAATTTGTTTGGATGAGCATCAAGGCCGCTGATGACATGATGTTACCAGCGGCTAGTTAAATCAGCTTAATTATGAATGAGTGATTGCAGGCGTGGAGTTCAAAGCCACCCCGTATGACCCCAAAGTGAGAGGGGGAAGTAATAAAGCGGGTCATGTGAAGGTGTTTAAATCAGAGGCCTTAACTGATCAGGATATTAAAAACTATGCGCAGCAATTGGCCGGAGATGTGCCTTTAAAGCAGGTCAGCCCAGGGGTTTATCTGGCTAAACTCAGTGATGGAACCAGTGTGCGTTTGAGGTCCGTTTCTTCTTCACAAAAAGAAACCGGAGCGAGGTGGACGATTGATATAGAGAAGAATCCTTCTTTGATGGAGATTACAAATAAAACAGTTGAACTTAAATTTAGGTGAGAGGTGATGTGATGTTAACCCAAGAGCAGATAGATTTTATTTGTGACAGTGAAGGAGAGCCTTTGCATTTCCTTTGGGATTATGTAACGGAGGCGCATGGAGTTTTTGCTGATCAAGTAGATCCGGACTCATTTGAGGAAAGAAAAAACGATTTCCTGTTTATCATCAGGAAATTACTTGATGGAGGTCGTTTCAAGCTTGGTCATAGAAAGGACGAGCGTATTATGCAGGGTCCCACCGAGGAGCTAGTGGAGCTGTTCAGACAATATTTTCCTGCGTCGGATGAAGGACTAAAGGAAGGACTGTGGTTAGTGATGGAGGAGTGTCCATTTGTCGCAGCCTGGTTGTTTAAAACCGAAATAGAAGGAGAACCTGATGAGGATGATTACGAGTGGGCTTTTTGATGATGCCTCAGTAATTGCACTGCCTCTTGAGGTGAGTGGTGTTGCTGCACCGGTACCGCGTCCCCAAGGGGGCGGTGCCGGTGCGGGTGTGACGGTGAATACCCATCAAGGTGTTTTATTCAAGGCTGTTGAATAAAGTAGGGTGTGTTTGGGTCGCCTCGCCTAAATCATCAATGGGTTATTTTTGGTTTAAATCTAAAATCAACCCTGCCGGGATATAAAGCGGGAAGTCATAAAACGTCGTCAGCGGCCTACAGCGCGAAGTCGGCACCTTTATTAACAACCGCGCTCAAGAAGCCACCCAAACCCAACAGGCCCTAGACAGCGAACGCGCCAAACCCGAACACCAACGTGACCCGGCCCTAATCGCGGCCCTACACCAACGCCTCCAAGACAACGCCACTTGGGCCCCCGGCGGCACCTATCGGCAAATCACTACCGCCTTAGCCGCCGGCATCAGTGGCAATGCCAGCGCTGCCACGCGCGAGGTAGCTAACACCATGCTGGTGAACTACGTACAGCAACAAGGCGCCTCCTATATCGGTCACCTGGTCGCCAACGGGCAACTCACCGAAGGCACGCCCTTACACGCGGCCTTGCATGCCATCGTGGCGTGCGCCGGTGCCGCGGCCAGCCAGCAAGGCTGCGGCAGCGGGGCCACGGGCGCGGCGGCCTCCAGCGTACTCACCGGTTTATTCAGCGCCACCACGCCCGATGAAACCGCCCAGCAGCGTGAAGCAAAACGCAACCTGATTCTTTCCCTGGTCACGGGCATTGCCAGCGCCGGCGATGCCCATGCAGCCAGTGCCACCCATGCAGCCACTGCGGCGCTGGATAACAACTGGCTTGCCACCCAGCAAAACGCGCAAATGAATCAGGAGCTTGCAGCGGCCAATGGCCTCTTGGAATCACTGCAAGTGGCGGCCAAATGGGGTTCCATTTATGCAAGACAAGAAGGATTAACGGGCGTTGGATTAGTCAAAGGCTTAGCCGAATCAGGCCTCAGCGATATTCAAGGACTGGTGCAATTTCTCTCCAACCCCATGGCTGGCCTTCGTGGCCTGAAGGAGCTGATCACCAACCCAGAAGTACGCCAGCAATTAAGCGACAGCGTTTTTCAGGAGATAGATCACAAGATTGATCGCATGCAGACGGCCCTGACCGTTGGAGGTAATCAGCATGCCGAGCAATACGGTCGCGATCTTGGCACCCTGGTCTGGGATATTGGTTCAGTTGTCTTGGGGGTGGGCGGCGTGGCCAAAGGCGGCGCGGCCCTTACCAACGTAGGCATCAATCTGAGTAAAGATGTCTTGGAAGGCATGGCCGCGTCTAAGGCCTATCAGCTGGGCCGCGCGGAGGCGATTGCGCAGGATGCTCAACATTTAATCCAAAAGCCGATTGGGAATGTTGTAGCGCAGCAGCAAAATTACTTAGATAACGTAAAAGGCGTAATTGGTAAGGGCAATGCAAAGGATGGCTTAGTCGTTGGAGGCGTGGAGTTCAAAGCCATACCGTATGACCCTAAAGTGCAAGGGGGAAGTAATAAAGCGGGTAATGCGAAGGTATTTGATTCTCAGGCTTTAACCGAGCAGCAAATTAAAAACTATGCGCAGGAATTGGCAGGAAATGTACCTTTAAAGGAGATGAGGCCAGGCATTTATAGGGCCGATTTGAGTGATGGAACCATTGTGCATTTGAGGTCTGTTTCTACTTCACAAGACGTGACTAAAGCAAGGTGGACGATTGATATAGACAATAATCCTTCTTTGAGAGACATCACAAAAGAAACAGTTGAACTTAAATTCAGGTGATAGGTGATTTGATGTTAACCCAAGAGCAAATAGATTTTATTTATGAGGATTTAGGGGGGGGGTTTCATTTGGTTTGGAGTTATATAGGGAATGCCCATGGAGTTTCTTCTGTGGATGTAGATCCGAACTCGTTTGAGGAAAGAAGAAACGATTTCTTCTTTGCATTGGGGAAATTACTTGATGAGGGCAAGCTTAAGCTTGGTCATAGAAAGGACGAGGTTATCATAGAGGGTCCTACCGAGGAATTGGTGGAGCGGTTCAGGCAATGTTTTCCTGCTTCGGATGAAGCGCTAGAGGCAGGACTTTGGTTCTTTGCAGATTGTCCATTCGTTGCAGCCTGGTTGTTTACAAGAGAAGTAGAAGGAGAACCTGATGAGGATGATTACGGATGGTGTTTTTGATGATGCCTCAGTAATTGCACTGCCTCTTGAGGTGAGCTGTGTTAATCCACGGGTGCCGCGTCCCTAAAGGGGGCGGCGCCGGTGCGAGTATGACGGTGAATACCTTTATTCAAGGCTGTTGAATAAAATAGGGTGTGTTGTTAATTAGCGTCGCCCGAATGATTATTGATGGCCCCACACAACCTGGCTCGTTTAATTTACTGAATACCCCAGATAGTCTGTACGCCGCATTAGGCCCAGAGAAATTCTGGCAACAGGTCAATAAACCCTTCCTTGATGCCGCTATAAAAAGAGGAGATGACATTGTGCTGGCAACAACGCCAAACAAAGCCCCTTTTAATCCAAATCCAAAGATATCAGGAAATATGCTTAGAGCAGATGGAACCCTGACCGGCTTTGGCCGTGAAATCGAGTATCTCAAAAAGAATGGATATGTTTATGACGCAGCTACAGGAAAAATGGTGAAACCATGAGTAAGCAATCCCTCACAGTGGAAACAGTGGAAAAAGACTGGTTAAGAGTAGTTCAATGCTATCGTAAGCTTGCTGAATTTGGTTTTGTTGAAAGTTATCCTGTAGATCCAAGGGGAAGACTTAAAGAAGCCGAGTTTTCATCAAAGCATTTCATTTTTGTCATTGGTGTTGATCTGCTTCTGAAGGAGCCATATGGACAAACCCTTGATACGGACACCCGGATGATGGTGCCGGAACAGGAATTAGCGCTGTGTTATTTTTTGCCAGAGATTGACAGCCTCATCGCCCGGTATGAAGGTAAAGATACTATAGAGCAGTCCTTCGACGTCACACTTGCTTTATATCGAGAAAATCCCTGGGTGATTCACTCCAAGGCGTGGACATTAGATCAAGAATTTCTTGATGCTATTAAAAAAACTCAACAATGGGTTTATAAAGAAATGGAAATGGAGGATGAACTAAAGCCTTTAAAGCCCTGGGAATTTGAAAGAAAACTGCATTCATACCGCAAGCCAGAGACGCAGATTCCAAGTGAGGTGCGTTAGAAAAATCATGCATTGAGTAAAAGAACTAAATCTGAGCTGCGCTGCCGCCCAAGGGTAGGGCGGCGGTAGCCTGACCCGGCCCTGAGCGGCCCTACACCAACGCCTCCAAGACAACGCCACCTGGGACGTAGGCGGCACCGGCAGAACGATTGTGACCGCCCTGAACCTGGCCGCTGGCAGCCACGTGACCGGTAGCGCCACCCAAATGCTTCAAGGCGCTGCGGTTAACTACCTGCAAAGCCTAGGCGCCAGCCAAGTCAAAACACTGGCCGACCAACTAGACAGCGAACCGGCCCGTGCCGCCCTGCAAGGCCTGCTGGGCTGCGCTGGTGCTGCCGCCCAAGGCCAAGGGTGCGGCGCCGGCGCGACTGGCGCGGCGGCGGCCGTGGTCATCAATAACCTACTAGACCGCACCACCGGCGCCGACGTCGCCAGCCTGAGCGCCGCGGAAAAACAACAGCGCACCGATACCGTCACCAGCCTGGTGGCCGGCATCACCGCCGCCGCCGGTGGCGACGCGGCGGTGAGCAGTGCAGCAGCCCGCCTAGAAACCGAAAACAACGCGGTCTTCGTCCCCGTGCTTATTGGGGCCCTTTGGTTAGCCGATAAAGGCCTGACCGCCTATGACGCCTGGCAAGACATCAAAGCGATTCGTTCAGGGGAAAAGACCATAGAACAAGTGGCCCTAGAAAAAGGCGAGGAATACATCGCCTCGGTGATGATCGGCAACCTGGCCAAATACGGCGTGAGAGCGGCCAAAATCGGCGGTCGCTGGATCTCCGGCAAAGCCGATGACATTGCCAAAGCCGAGAAACAAGCCCTTGATCAAATTGCACACAATCCTAAAGGGCCTGATCTCACCTCAAAGCCGATTGGCAGTGTTTTAGAGCAACAGCGCATAAAGCGCCTGGATAACGTAAAAGGCGTGATTGGTAAGGGCAATGCAAAGGATGGCTTAGTGGTTGGAGGCGTGGAGTTCAAAGCCACACCGCGCGGCTCTGAAGGAGGAAGTAATAGAATGGGTAATGTGAAGGTGTTTGATTCACAGGCATTAACTGATAATCAAATTAAAAACTATGCACAGCAATTGGCCGGAGATGTCCCTTTAAAGCAGGTCAGCCCAGGGGTTTATCTGGCTAAACTCAGTGATGGAACCAGTGTGCGTTTGAGGTCTGTGTCTTCTTCAGAAGCAGCGACTAAAGCGAGGTGGACGATTGATATAACAGACAATCCATCTTTGCAGAAGATTGCAAATCAAAGAACTTTTGAAATTAAATTCAGGTGATTTTATGTTAAGTCAAGAGCAAATAGATACTATTTATGAGGATTTAATTCATCCTTTTCATTTTCTTTGGTTTAAAGTGGGGTATGCGCATGGAATTTCTATTGATCAAGTAGATCCTGACTCCTTTGAAGAAAGAATGAATGATTTCTTTTTTTTAGTGGGTAAATTACTTGATGAGGGCAAGCTGAAGCTTGGTAACAGAAAAGACGAGCGTATCATGAAGGGTTCCACCGAGGAGCTAGTGGAGCGGTTCAGACAATGTTTTCCTGATTCGGATGAAGCGCTAAAGGAAGGACTTTGGTTAGTGATGGAGGAGTGTCCATTCGTCGCAGCCTGGTTGTTTAAAACCGAAGTAGAAGGAGAACCTGATGAGGATGATTACGATTGGTGTTTTTGATGATGCTTTCGTGACTGCACTGCCTCTTGAGGTGAGCGGCGTTGCTGCACCGGTGCCGCATCCCCAAGGGGGCGGTGCCGGTGCGGGTATTACCGTCTATCCTGGTGTTTTATTTAAGCGTTGCTGAATAAATTTATAGTGTTTTTGATTGGTGTCGCCTAAATAATCAATAGTTTATTTCTGGTATCAATCTAAAACATATCTCGCCCTGCTCCGAAGGGGGAAGTAATAAAGCGGGTCATGTGAAGGTATTTGATTCCCAGGTCTTAACTGATCAGGATATTAAAAACTATGCGCAGCAATTGGCCGGAGATGTGCCTTTAAAGCAGGTAAGGCCAGGTGTTTATAATGCTGAACTGAGTGATGGAACGCAGGTGATTTTGAGGTCTGTTTCTTCTTCAAATGAATTGACTAAAGCAAGATGGACGATTGATATAGACAATAATCCTTCTTTAAGAGAAATTACAAATAAAAAAGTTGAACTTAAATTTAGGTGAGAGGTGATTGGATGTTAACTCAAGAACAAATAGATTTTATTTGTAAGGATTTAGGTGGCGCTTTGGATTCCCTTTGGTTTGATGTAGGGCATGCACATGGAATTTCTGCTGTGCAAATAGACAAAGATTCATTTGAAGAGAGAAAGAATGATTTCTTTTTTTTAGTGGGCAAATTACTTGATGAGGGCAAACTTAAGCTTGGTCACAGAAAGGACGAGCGTATCATGGAGGGGCCTACCAAGGAGTTAGTAGAGATGTTTAGAAGCTGTTTTCCTGATTCGGATGAAGCGCTAGAGAAAGGACTGTGGTTAGTGTTTGAGGAGTGTCCATTCGTCTGGCAGTGTTTTAGCGCAGCAGCAAAAAAAGCGATTTGACGAGTTCAAAGATTTCTTTGGCAAGCGTAACTCAAAGGATGAATTAGTGATTTCAGGCGTGGAGTTCAAAGCCACCCCGTATGACCCCAAAGTGCAAGGGGGAAGTAATAGTAGCGGCACGACTAAGGTGTTGGATTCGCAGAAGTTAACTGATCAGAACATCAGAGACTATGCACAGCAATTGGCAGGAAATGCACCTTTTAAGCAAATGAGCCCAGGGGTTTATAGAGCTGACCTGAGTGATGGAACCGTTTTACATTTGAGGTCTGTGTCTTCTTCAGAAGCAGCGACTAAAGCGAGGTGGACGATTGATATAAGAAATAGTCCGGCCTTGAAAGATGTTGTAAATCAACAAAAAGTTGAACTTAAATTCAGGTGATAGGTAATTTTATGTTAACCCAAGAACAAATAGATTTTATTTATGAGGATTTAATCCATCCTTTGCATTTTCTTTGGTTTGATATAGGGGATGCTCATGGAATTGGGCCTCAGCAAATAGATCCGGATTCATTTGAAGAGAGAAAGAATGATTTCTTTTTTTTAGTGGGGAAATTACTTGATGAGGGCAAGCTGAAGCTTGGTCACAGAAAAGACGAGCGTATCCTGGAGGGTTCCACCGAGGACCTAGTGGAGCGGTTCAGACAATGTTTTCCTGCCTCGGATGCAGCGCTAGAGAGAGGAACTTGGTTAGTGATGGAGGAGTGTCCATTCGTCGCAGTCTGGTTGTTTGAAGGAGAAGAAGGGGGTGAGGATTATTACGGATGGTGTTTTTGATGATGCCTCAGTAATTGCACTGCCTCTTGAGGTGAGCGGTGTTGCTGCAGCGGTGCCGCATCCCCAAGGGGGGACGGCGCCGGTGCCAGTGCGGGTGTGACGGTGAATACCCATCTTGGGGTTTTATTTAAATGTTGTTGAATAAAAACTCTGCATGCGATACTGCTGCAGGCGTTGCCGTTGAATCGAACCGATAGGAAGGCGTGGTTGTACAAGTCAACCAAATCATACATTGTTCATTGTTCCAGGAGAAAGCAATATGAGTGATACTCTCAGGGTTTTTGATTCTCAGGTGTTAACCGATGATCAAATTAAAAACTATGCGCAGCAATTGTCAGGAAATGCACCTTTAAAGGAGGTTAAGCATGGCCTTTATACGGCTAAATGTGATGATGGAACCATTTTGCATTTGAGGGCTCTTACTCCTTCTCCAAAAAAATGGAATAAAGCGAGGTGGGCGATTTATATTTTAAATAGTCCCTCTTTGACCCCTGTTGCAAATAGAAAATCTGTCGAACTTAAATTCAGGTGATTACATGTTAAATCAGGAGCAAATAGATTTTATTTATGAGGATGCAGGACATCCTTTAAGTTTTCTTTGGTTTAATATCGGGGAGGTACATGGAATTTCTCCTGCGCAAGTAGATAAGGATTCATTTGGAGAAAGAAAAAATGATTTCCTGTTTTTATTGCGGAAATTACTTGATGATGGAGATCTGATACTTGCCAAAAAAGATGAATTTGTTAGGGGGACCAAGGAAGAATTAGTGGATCTATTTAGAAAAGCATTTCCCGCTTCAGATGAAGAGGTTGATCTGGGCGGGGGAGGACTCTGGTTTTTTACAGATGAGTGTCCCGGCGAAGCGGTATGGATTCTTAAAGGGGAGAATGGAAAATTTTATTTCGAGTGGACCTGAGGTGATTTGATTGGGGTGACGCGGCGTCAGTGGAATGATTAAACGGAATGGGTTGTCTTCTTTCAGGTGCTTGTATGCGATTCTAAATGGCGAAGAGGTTTATCACGTCCTAGTTCGCGTCATCGTGATTGTGCAGGATCGTTTCGTAATTTTGGCCGCCTTAGAACACGCCGATGATGGAAACCAGATGCGCACGCCAGATTGCGCATGGTACCGCGCAGGGGGAACGTGTCTAGACTTTCAGGAGAGACGATTGCTTCGGTGTAGCGAGTTGCAACGTCAGGTGAAGTCGCCGTTGCAATGTGGCGGTACAGCTCGCCAAGCTGCTTTTCGGTCTCTGGCGAAACAACAATCTTGTCGCTCATCGTGGCTTCGCATGTTCTGCGGCGAGGCGTACGCGTACTTGGTCAGGGGTGACAGCTTTGGAGGGATCGGCTTTCAGCGCGTCATAGGCTGCGCCGATTTGGTGGTGAAGCTAGGCTTCGACGGTCAGGTCACGTGCAGGCTGTCGCGCATGTTGAGTATGTGTATTTCGCTATGTGGTTGGTTTGTTTCGCGGCTCGTTAACTGTTATCAGGTTGGTGCATTCTGTGTTGGCCATTTTTTTCGTAGTCGTTTCGAGCATTTCCGTAGTCACGTGATCTACGGTGACGCTCTGTTGCAGTATCTGTTGCCGCTTGGTTGGGAGTCATCAATTTAAATGGCGATGACCTCTGGCGCAGCAGAGCCAAGATCGGTGCGGACAAGTTCAGGCCACTACGACTGTTGCAATCAGCTTAGCGTGCTTTATTTTCCGTTTTCTGAGACCTCTCCATCGTCGACATTGGTGGTGACCTCAGTATTGAAGGCCTTCCAAGACACCCACCGTTACCGCCGTCTGGGCGACGGCTACAACCGTAGCAACGCTGGTATGAGATGCGCGCCGGGGTATGTAAGGACGCCGGAGTGGGCACTACTCAGCAAGGCCGCGTCGCCGCTGGGCGCTGTTTGGCGTTGTTGGTGTTCGGTCGGTTGCTGCATAGTCGACTATTATTGGTTTGTTTGAGCATTGCTGGCGTGTTGTTGCGAGTGCTTGCGCGGGTATTTTCCCCATTTCCGGACTGTTTGATGATTACTTTGATTTTGATCGCTATTAATGCGCTGGTGTTCTGGTTGGCTTTCAACAATGGCCGTTTGCGTGATCGGTTGATTTTTTGGCCACCGGCGGTTGACCGCGATCGCCAATACGATCGGTTGATCACTTATGGTTTTGTGCATGCCGATGTTTCGCATTTGGTGTTCAACATGGTGACGTTGTATTTCTTTGGCCGCATGATTGAGGCAGTAATGGGTGAGCTCACTGGTAGCGTATTGACTTACCCTTTGTTTTATTTAGGGGCGCTGTTGGTTTCGATTCTGCCCAGCTATATCAAGAACCAGAAAAATCCACAATATCTGAGTCTTGGCGCTTCAGGGGCTGTGTCTGCTGTGTTGTTCGCTTCGGTATTGTTGCAGCCTTGGGCGTCAATTGTTGTGTTCTTTATCCCTACGCCTGCGATTTTTTACGCTGTTTTTTATGTGGGTTATAGCATTTGGATGGGGCGCCGCGGCGGTGATGGGATTAATCATAGTGCACATCTTTCTGGTGCTGCTTTTGGTGTGGTGTTTATGTTGTGTATGGAACCGCAGTTGTTGCAGGTATTTTTGATGCAGTTGAGTATGCCCCGCTTTGGCTGAATTCATGTGTTGGGTGTTTTGATTTGGGGCGAGGTCAGGTGTTGGTTGGTGGAATATGTCAGGCAGATTTGTAATGGGTGTGTATTTTTCTTTTTGAGTTTCGTGTGGCGATTGTCAACTGAGAGGTGCCTAGGCGATGCATTCACAGCAGCTGTTGTGCGGGTGGTGATGCCAAAGTGATCTTGGTATGTATGGTGTGGTGTATACCAAATCTGCCTTTTGGTATTGCTATTGCGCGCTAAGCGATGGTGTTTGAGGAGCGGGTTGGATGTTTTGTGTTCGACCGCTGGGAACCGGGATGGTGGTGAGGCTCGCTGGAAGTGGTGTGCGAACAGTGTCGTATGACATTGAGTGGTGTTGGATCATCTCAAACACCGAGGCGTTAACTCACGGATTGTCAGCAAGGCTGACTCCGAAGCTCGGTGTATGCTGCTGCGAGTCAACGAACATGGGTTTTGGAGCTGGATAGACATGCGCCTATGTCGATCCAGTATCGATCGATCATAGGCCAACGATTTGTGGACGGCCTAATCCGAGAGGAGTAATGCGTCTTATCAGTTCTAAGGCGGTGTCATGGTCTGGTGCGTCAACGCGCAGTCGCCACAGAGTGCGTCCGCTGCTGACGATAGCACTGATGCTGGCTCCGACAATGCCGGCGGAGGTCAGTTGGGTCAGTGCGCGGTTGGCGTTCTCACGGCTTGCGAAGCTGGCCACTTGCACTAGGATGCTGTCCAGCGTGGTGGTGGCGACCTCAGGAACATGGAGGGTCCCTGTAAGAGGAGCTTGCGTTGTTTCACTGGGTGGTGTTGCTTTGGAGACGCTTGCAGCTGCAATGATAGGAGCCTCAGGTGGCCGGGTGGTGATGGTCGTCACCGGCACAATGGGAGTGAGCGTGGTGACCGAGGGGCTGCTGGTCGGTAGTGATTGCAGGCGATTGATGGGGTTATCAGGCTTGACAGTGGCTGAGATGCTGTTGGTTGGTGTTTGTGCCGTCGTCGTTGGACCCGTGGAGGCGAGGGCACTTGCGGTTGTCGGTGCGATACGCCTGTTATTCCGCGCCAGCAGCATTGGGTTGTCGTCTTCGCTGAGTACACGGACTTCGACATTTGCGAGTCCGTTTTCGGTAAAGCCCAGTTTCACTGCTGCGGCGTAGCTGAGATCGATCAATCGATCGTCGTGAAACGGGCCGCGATCATTGACTCTTACCACGACCGATTGGCCATTGTCCAAATTGGTAATCAGGGCGAAGCTGGGGAGTGGTAGCGTTTTGTGTGCGGCGGTGAAGGCGTACATGTCATAGACCTCGCGGTTGGAGGTCAGCCGGCCATGGAATTTGGTTCCGTAATATGAGGCAATGCCTCGCTTCACATAGCCTTTGGCTTCGTCAAGTACTCGGTAGGATTTACCTAATACCACGTACGGTGATTGGTTGCCGATGACCGAGCGTGGTTCGACGGTCACAAGGGGCTCTGGGATACAGGCGACATCGGGTACCTCGTCTGGCACACCATCTTTGATACCAGGCTTATACAGGCCATTTTTGGTGTAGCCGTTGCGGGTACTGGGTAGCTCTTTAGCCGGTGCGTACGGAGAGGTTGGTGGGCAAAGAGTTGCGGTTTCCGAGTGCTTTCTGTCAGCGATCTTGGACGTGGGTGTACCTGGGTATGTGCCACCTTTGTGTGGTGTGGTGCTGCACGCCATCAGGTCAAAAACAAATGCTATGAAGTACCAACGTGTGTTCATGTTTTGGGGAGTGCGCGGCCGGCAATGGCTTCGGAGAGTTGAAATACTGCCATCGCATACATTTTGGAGGGGTTATATCGGGTAATTGCGTAGTAATTCTGGAAGCACAGCCAGTATTGTTTACCGGTGGTGCCGTCCAGACTAATCGGGGTGGCGGTGGTGCCGTCCGTCACGGGTGCATTGGCATGGTAGCCACGCGCGGCCAACTCGGTCAGGGTGTAACGTGGGATCCAGTCGGGAGGAGTAAATTCCTGGTAACCCGGAGTGAGGGTGGCTGGTACCGCGATCAGACCGCCACGCACCCAACCGCCCTTTTCTTTGACGAAGTAATTGGCGATGGAAGCGAATACGTCCTCCTTGTTGGTGAACAGGTCACGTTTGCCGTCACCGTCACCGTCTACTGCATAGTCACGATAGTTGGAGGGCATGAACTGACCCATGCCCATGGCACCGGCGTAGCTGCCCATCAATGTGGTCACATCCAGGCCTTCTTCCTTACCGAGTGCAAATAACTGGCCGAGTTCATCGCGGAAAAACAACTCACGTTGCACTTCGCGTTTGAGCTTGTTTGGATCGCCGCTGCGTGGGTATCGAAAGGCGAGTGTGTATAACGCGTCCAGTACCCGGTATTTATCACGACTAGTACCGTAGTCGGTTTCCACACCCATAATCGCGACGATTAACTCCATTGGCACGCCAGTAGCAGCCTCAACGCGTTTCAGTTGCATCTTGTGAGAGGCTAAGAACTTACGTCCACTATCGATCCTTTGCTGATTGACGAACATCAACCGGTATTCGCTCCACGGTTTGACTTGCTCGGCTGGGCGCGACATTGCTGCCAATATCCCATCTTTGATTTGAGCTTGAGCCAGGGTTGCTTCGATCCATCGCGGGTCCAACCCGTACTTGGTAGCGGTATCGCGTATGAAATTGGTACGAGCGATTTCAAACGGAACGGGGGACAAATCCAGTGGAGGTTCTGTGACTTTGGGCGGTTCTGTCGTTTTCGTCGGTTCTGTTGGCGTTGGACTCGCTGGCCGCTTGGATGAGGGTTGCGATGCACAGGCGACGAGGCCGAGAGTCAGTATGGAAGTTATTAAGCGCTTAATCATACTCATTAACGATAAGGGAAAGTAAATAAAAAATAGGTTAATAAAAGGGTGTTTTTTGTTTCCGGTCAAGCTCGGCGAGTTCGATTTTGAATGTCCGATGGTTTTTCTAGAGAAAACCACATCGTAAATGAGACTGAAGGTATGACAATTGGTACTTCGCGCCCTGGGTTTCCTTTTTCTCTAAAAGTCTTTGATTCGATATGAGGTCGAGTCATGCCGCCGATCCGCATAGGCTTTGGATGTGATGAGTTTGGCGCTGTGTTTGGATGCTGGCGTATGGATCGTCTTGCGTTGGAGGTAGGTATTCGGATGGCGGTGTGGTGCTGGCGACTTCCACGGCTCGTTGCTACATAGGGACTTCCAAATGTGCTGCATTTCCAACCGGATTCCTGCGCAACGTCTATGAGATGTTTGCATCGTTCGTTTTTCAATCTTGTGGACGTGTTCTGGTACTGGGGCGGTGTGATGCGCTGAGATAAGGTGCTGAGTGTCGTTGAGATATGAGTTGAGCTTCGTGTGTTTTCTGCATCTGCTGGTTATTTCAATCTTCCCGACCTTTGGGTTCTGCAATAGGCTTCAAGGTGAATGGTGAAATGTTTTGCCAGATACCCAGTAAATGAAGGGATTTGATTGTGATGCGGGTTTTATTCCGCTCCAACGTGATTGGGGCGACTTGGCTTGGCCTGGAGTACTCTGGGGGAACTGATTGGCTGGGTTGTTTCAGTGCGGCTGTTTTCAAAAAGCGTGCCACGCAACGGGTGTAGCGGCTAAGATGGCCGCCCGTTTTGTCTTGTTGTTGGTATGCAATCTAAATCTAACGTTGTTACCGCACTGATTCTGATTCTGGTTGGTTTGCTGTTTTTAGCGAATAACTTAGGTTGGACTCAGCTTAGTCTCGGTCGGTTGATTGCCACGTGGTGGCCGGCATTGCTGGTAGCAATGGGGATCGGCATGTTATTCAACAAAGGTAGGTAATCGGATGTCGATCCTAAGGCAGACGAGGGCATGTATCTAAAGTAATGCGCTCTGGATTCACGCTGAGGGAACAATACGAATGCGGATCCCCATTCCAGGTGATTGGTGTTTATAAGTGCAATGCATAATCCATGGCTCGAGCGGCGTGGCCGTCTGAGTGATTGGATCACCTGTGAATTCAACAGGTGCTGCGAATCTTATAGGCATGGCGGCAGCTGGTGCTGTGCACGTGTGGTGGCTGCTCAGTTTGCGTTGTCGCTTGATGTCAGTTGGTCAGCGACGATCCATAGCCGTTCTAATGCATAGAACTCGCGTATGCGCGGTAGCATCACATGGACGATCACGTCACCAAGATCGATCAATACCCATTCAGCTTCGCGCTTGCCTTCCACACCCAACGGCATGATGTCCAGGCGCTTGACAAACTTGACCACCTCCTCAGCAATCGATTTCACGTGGCGTGTGGAGGTGCCTGAAGCGATCACCAAGTAGTCTGCGACGCTGGATTTGCCACGTACGTCGATCTTTACGATGTCTTTGGCTTTGAGTGTTTCAACGGCCTCGCAGACGGTCGACAGCAGCATCGGTAGCGATGGCGGTGGTGTGGGTATGGTGGTTTTGATGAGATGCGCTTGATTGGTCAACGTGAGGACTCAGGCGAACGTTGGTGAGGGGGGATTATAGATAACGTGGTGGTTAATTGATGTCATGGATGCCGTATAGGCCATGGGTGCGGATGTATTCTGCAACTGCTGGTATGAGGTCGGCCTCCCAGTCGGTGGCGGCAGCGATGGCGGCACGCACGTTGCTTGCTGAGCTTGGGGTCGGGTGTTGGTTCAATAACCAGACACGCCCGTTCGCAGTGCTGCGAAGTGTTGCAGGATCTTGGACCCAGCGATCATTGAAGATGGCAGCCATCTTGGGCGGCAGTGGTGCTTGTAGTGTGACGCCTGGTCGGTTGGCGACGACCAGATGAGCGAGTTCCGGTAATGTTTGCCAACGTTGCCAGTTGCTCAGGTTGAGGAAGGCGTCAGCACCCAGCAGCCAGATGATCGATGTTTTGGGGCCGAGTTCACTGCGTACTTCGGTCAAGGTGTCGACGGTGTAGGACGGCTGCGTCTGCCGCGCCGCGCGTTGCAACTCACGCGGATCCACCGACAAACCTGGTTCGTCGGAGACCGCTAAGCACAACATGCGTAAGCGATCTATGCTTGATGCGCTGGGTGTCGGACGATGTGGCGGATCAGCGGATGGGAGCAGCGCTACGGGTGCTCCCAGTGCTGCACGTGCTGCGCGCGCGATGGTTAAGTGGCCGGTATGCACGGGATCAAAAGTTCCGCCATAAAACACGTGCATGCTGGACATAGCATCATTTGTCTCCAGGACGGGGCCGTTATGCTAGCAGACGCGCTGCACCTGCTTCTGCCACTGCGACCAGCAGCCGTTCCAGCGCCAGCCACGCATTGCCGTCACTGCGTCCTTTGGCGATGCGGTCGATGCGCCCGGCTTCGGCAACGAAGTGCTCCCAACGGTATGCTGAGGGATGACGCTGCAACGCACGCTTGAACGGTGCTTGACGTGTCTCCCAGATGCCTTGTGCTTTCATTTCTGCGGCTAAATTACCGCTGCTATTCTGGACCCATGCCAGCGTAGTAACACGGATCAGTTCTTTGATCAGAATGGGCAGCAGTGCTGCAACCGTTTCGCCTTCAGCACGTAGCTTGGCGAGCATGCGTACCGCTGCAGCTGGTTGGCCAGACAGCATCGCTTCGGCAAGTCGGAATACGTCATAACGGGCTGTGTCGGCAACGCAGGATTCCATGGTCTCCAGGTCGAGGAGAGGGCCTTGGGTTAACAGTGCCAATTTGTCAATCTCCTGGGCGGCGGCGAGCAGATTGCCCTCCAGGCGTGTGCTTAACTGTTGCACCACATCCGCAGTGGCGCGTAGCCCTTTGCTATGCAGGCGGCGTGTAATCCAGTCGGGTAGTTCGTGAGGCTTGATGGTCCAGGCGATTGCGATTTTACCGATGCGTGCGATTGCATCGGTCCACTTACCATGGTGTGTTTTATTCCATTCGTTGCAGATGATCAGTAACACAACGTCTGGCGGCGGGGCCGCACAGAAGGCTCTGATGACTTCACTGCCTTCCTTACCAGGCTTGCCGCCTGGCAGGTGTATTTCGATCAAGCGACGGGAACTGAACAGACTTGGGGCGTTGAAGCTGGATGCAAGTTGCTGCCAGTCGAAATCGCGATTCTCGGCGTCAAATACTTCACGTTCGGTGATGCCGTCAGTACGTGCCCGCGCACGTATCGCATCGACAGCTTCTACTAAGCGCAGCGTTTCGGGGCCGGCGATCAGGTAGGCTGGCTGTAACGGTTGGTTGGCCGGCAGGTTGGCGAGCTGCTCTGGACGAAGTTCCATGATGTCTCGATCAGGCACCGGACGTCGCAGACGAGGGCGGTTTTGCTTGCTCCAACAGTTCGCTCTTTTCAAGACGCGAACGTACGACACTGTCGATACGGCGTAGGATTGAGGCTGACATATCACGGCGTAGCTCGTTAGCCAAAATCTCGCGTTCAGTGGTGGTTCCTGTTGCATCGACCGGAGGAGATAGGTAATCACGGGACAATTCGATGACTTGTTGTGGCACGATCACCTCCCCATTAGCAGCGACCAGAGTGAAGATGGCTGCGTAGCGCAGACTGTACTCTTGTGCGCGCCCCTGGATGTCGATCGCGGTGGGTAAATCGCCCCAGCGTTCGGACAGGATCTTCAGCTGTGCCACGCCGCTGGTGGTTGGATCTTCAACTACGGTGACGCCTGAAGCATGTAGGCCGCGCCGCACGAACTTTTCCAATTCGCTGTACTTGATACTGGACTGGATCAATAACGCTGGCACATTAGGGGGAAGATTCAGGTTGGGGGGCTGGGGTAGGCTGGGAGGCAGGTTCAGCTTGTTACGCAGGTGGAAGTCACAGCCAGTTAGCCCAGTGATCAGAGCGGCGGCAGCCAGAGTAGTAAGAAATTTGATCATTGAGAGACCCTCTTGGAGGAGACGCCGATATGGGAACAGATAGCTAGCTTCCTGCATTCGGCGTGAACGGTGCTTAAGATGCCATCGGTTCAGCTAGTAACAATGTTCACTATTTTGCCTGGGACAATGATGATTTTAAGTACCGTCAGTCCCTGCAGAAATTTGGCGGTGTTCGGCTCGTCCCGTGCGTTGGTTTCGATATTCTCGCGCGCTGCGTCGGCGGCAACCTCAATCGTCCCACGCAGCTTGCCGTTGACTTGTACAGCCAGGGTGACTGCCTCGCGCACCAGTGCAGTGCTATCGACCTTAGGGAATGGCTGATCTTCCAGTAGCGTTTCGGGGTGACCCAGGGTCTGCCACAGTGCGTGGCTGGTGTGTGGAGTGATCGGATTGAGCAGCAACACCATTGTCTCAAGTGCTTCTTGACGTACAGCGTGGCTCTGTGTGTTGGTGTCATCGAACCTGGCTAATGTGTTGGACAGCTCCATGATCGCGGCAATCGCGGTATTGAAGCTGCGACGGCGGCTGTAATCGTCCGCGACGCGCGCGATAGTCTCGTGGGTCTTGCATCGTATGGCCTTCTGTGCGGCGTCCAGTGTCGTGATATCTAGGGCTGTGGGCGGACCATGAGCGGCGTGGTGATGCACCTGGGCCCACAACCGACGCAGGAAGCGCGCCATGCCTTCTACTCCGGCTTCGTTCCATTCCAACGATTGTTCTGGTGGTGCAGCGAACATCGAGAACAGGCGCACGGTGTCTGCGCCATATTTGCTCACCATCGCTTGTGGATCCACACCATTGTTTTTGGATTTCGACATCTTTTCAGTCGCGCCGATCATGACGGGCTTGCCATCGCTGATGAGGATCGCGCCGGTGATGCGGCCGCGCTCGTCGCGTTCCACATTGACATCGGTTGGGTTGATCCAATCTTTGGAACCATCCGGGTTTTGTCGGTAAAAGGTCTCGGCGATCACCATGCCTTGTGTAAGCAGGTTGATCGCTGGTTCGTTGCTGTCGACCAGCCGCGCATCGCGCATGAGCTTGTGGTAGAAGCGGAAGTACATCAGGTGCAGGATCGCGTGTTCGATGCCACCAATGTATTGGTCTACCGGCAGCCAGTAGTTGGCCCGCTTGTCGACCATCTCTCGTGCCTCTGGAGAGGTGTAGCGCGCGTAATACCAGCTCGATTCCATGAAGGTGTCGAAAGTATCTGTCTCACGCTCAGCAGGGCCGCCGCATTCCGGGCAGGTCGTTTTGCGCCATTCCGGATCCGTTTTGAGCGGTGAGCCAGTACTGCTGAATGCGACATTTTCTGGCAGGATGACCGGCAGTTGGTCTTCCGGTACAGGTACCGCGCCGCATGTGGAGCAGTAAATGACTGGAATCGGACAACCCCAGTAGCGCTGGCGGCTCACACCCCAGTCGCGCAGGCGGTAGTTCACTCGGCGCTGACCACGTCCTTGACGTTCGAAACGCTCAGCCAGCACCTCGAATGCGCTCTGGTAGTCCAGTCCATCGAACTCGGCTGAGTTGACCAGCTCAAATTCGCGAGTCTTATCACCGTACCAATCACGCCAGACATTTGGTTCCCAGGTGCGCTCATCGTGGTTTTTGGGTGCCTTGAGCGCGATCACTTGGTGGATCGGTAAGCCGTACTTATTCGCAAATTCCTGGTCACGCTGGTCGTGGCCAGGCACACCCATCACCGCGCCGGTGCCGTAAGCCATGAGCACGAAATTGGCTACCCACACGGGTAATGGCTCGCTGGTAATCGGATGGATCGCCTTCAGACCGGTGTCCATGCCACGTTTTTCTTGGGTTTTCAGCTCGACTTCGGAGAGACCACCTTGCTTCATCTCAGCTAGCAGCGTGGCCAATTCAGGCTTAGATTTCGCCGCATGCAGGGCGAGTGGGTGTTCAGCAGCGATCGAGACGAAGGTGACGCCAAGCAGTGTGTCTGGGCGTGTCGTGAACACGCGGAGTGCTTCCAACGCATTGTTATCGGGATCGCGTACTTCGAATTGGATCTCCAGACCCTCAGAACGGCCGATCCAGTTGCGTTGCATAGTTTTGACCGGTTCCGGCCAGCCATCCAGTGTGTTCAGATCATCTAGCAGTTCCTGAGCATAGTCGGTGATACGCAGGAACCATTGTGGAATTTCACGTTTCTCCACCCGTGCTCCGGAACGCCAGCCACGTCCATCAATGACCTGCTCATTGGCTAATACAGTTTGATCCACCGGATCCCAGTTCACGAGCGCATGACGACGGTAGGCTAGACCTTTGCGCATCAGCCGGGTAAACATCTGCTGTTCGTGTACGTAATAGTGGGGTTGGCAGGTGGTGAACTCCCGCGACCAGTCGATCGCGTAGCCCAGAGACTTGAGCTGGGTACGCATGTGTTCGATGTTTTTATAGGTCCATTGAGCTGGAGCGACCTTGTTTTTGATGGCTGCGTTCTCGGCCGGCAGGCCAAACGCATCCCAGCCCATCGGCTGCAGCACGTTGTGGCCGGTCATACGCTTGTAGCGGCTGATGACGTCCCCGATCGTGTAGTTGCGCACATGCCCCATGTGCAACGCGCCGGATGGATACGGCAGCATCGACAGGCAGTAGTACTTGGGCTTGTCAGAATGCTCGTTGACTTCAAAGGCGCGTGTGGAGTCCCAATAATGCTGTGCAGCGGATTCGATCTGTTGTGGGTCGTAGGTGTTGGCTTCGGTGGACATGAGAGCGGATATGTGGAACAGCGCAAAGCAGAACAGCGTACCGCAGCGCGGCAGATGGCTCCATATTTGATTGGCGCGGCAAGTCAGGGCGGCACGGCGGGCCAACGCCAGCCAGCCAGCATTAACCAGAGGAGCCACGTGGAAAAACCGATCCGTTGTGCGAAGGCAGGATGCAATCGTTCGGCAGGCCCGAATGAACTCGCTGCGACGATCAACCCAGCGATGCACGTGGCCCACGCCAGTGCTGTCATGCCTGGTCGAGGCAACAGTGCAACAGCAAGGAGAAGTGTGGCCGCAGAAAAGGCGATCACCCACAGTAGCCATACAGAGGCGTGGTACTGGGTGGCGCGCCCCTCCAGTTCGTTCATATCCAGTGGCAGCAATCCCATCGCAGCGAACGCGAATCCTGAGAGCATTACCAGTTGCATGCCGATGCGCAACGACCAGCTGGTATGTTGGAGGGAGCGTGTCATCAGACAGGTGGCCAGTGTCGCTGCCAGCAAACCAGGGACCAAAAATCCGAATACGTTGAACAAGCCGGCGTGGGGCATGCCTTGCGCGCCGAGCAGGGCCACGGGATGCAGCATGTGTCGGTACCCTGGCAACGTGAGCGCGAAGCCGGTGACCGATGCAGCGAACATGATGGCTGCCATCGCTCCTGCACTCCGCCAGATCTTTTCGATATGCATTGCTGTTTCCTTTGTTTCTGGCGTCCACTATTGGGTCTGGAAGGTGGCCTGTGTCCAGGCGCGCCCCTAAACTGCATTGTCATGCTTGCCCTTCATCAGGTGAACCCCTCACCTTGTATCGCTCTGGTGTGTCACCATTTAATGAGCAATCATCATTGATCGAAGAGTCCTTGACATGTCCGACAAACCCCACGTATTCGACGTGACCGACGCAGCTTTTGAGACTGCAGTCTTGAAGAAATCTTTGCGGACCCCGGTACTGGTCGACTTTTGGGCCCCTTGGTGTGGTCCCTGCCGCTCCTTGAGCCCAATTCTGGAGAAACTGGCTGCCGAGTATCATGGGGCATTCGAGCTGGCTAAGGTCGATGTGGATCAGGAACAGCAAGTGGCTGCCGCGTTCCAGATCCGTTCGGTGCCGACGGTGTACCTGGTCAAAGGTGGGCAATTGGTCGATGGCTTTCCAGGTGCGAAGCCTGAAGGTCAGGTGCGCGAGTTTTTGGCTAAACACGGGATCTTTCCTGCTCAGTCTGAAGTACCCGAAGAGGTGTCGCCTGCCATTCCACTGGATCCACAGGCTGAGGTCGCGCGGTTGCGTCAAGCACTTGCGGCTAAGCCGGACAATAACGATCTCAAGCTCGATCTGGCCTTGGCGCTGCTAAAGACGAATGAGATCGATGAGGCCACGGTACTCATTGATGCGTTGCCGGCGAAGCTGGCAACAGACGATCGAGTGTTACGCGCCAAAGCGCGGCTTCGCTTTGCTGGTGTATTGAATGATGCACCGAGTCTGGATGTACTCCAGGCGGCGTTTGCTGTCGATGCTTCGGATCTGAACAAGCGTCACTTGCTTGGTGTGCGGTTATTGCTCGATGGGCAGAGCGAAGCGGCACTGGAGCATTTCTTGGAGATACTGCGTCAGAATCGCGACTTTAACGACGGGTTGCCACGCAAAGCTTTGATTGATGCGTTTCAGGTGATCGAAGACAAAGATTTGGTGGGCCGTTACCGCCGCAAGATGTCGGCATTGTTGTTCTGATTGCTATTGATCGAGCATCGGCCAGTGCGACAAATCGCAACGTGGCACCATGTTTGGGTGCTTGGTGGTTAAGCGGCACAGGCTGCTTCATTCAGATTGATGCCGTGTAAGCGTGAGAATGACGCGGCTCAATCCCAGGTGTGGATGCGTTTATAGCGTGGTGCTGATAGCAGCGTTCATTAGTTTGGACATGTATTGAAGCAACATGGCTTTTCTTGCGTGGGGGGCTCTGCAGTACCCGTCATGCTGGCATTGTTTGACTGAAGCGATGAGGTGTTTTGGAAGGCATCGGATTCCGATGGTGAATCAGTGGACTTTTGTGTGGATTGTTGGTCGTTTTGCTCGAAAGTAAAGTGTTGTCGTTGCTGTTGTCCTTGAACTGAACGAAGGTGGGGTACCTGTCAGTGTTGAGGCACTGTACGGTGTTTCGAATGCAGGTGGTTTGCGGCCAACGTTCTGGAAGATGGATTTGGGTGTCATCGTGTTTTCCCTTGTTTGCGTGCAGCTGCTACGGCTCAGCATTGAGAGTGATTGCCTCGCCATGATTGGATTGAGTATCGCGCTGCATACCCATTGGGATCTTTCTCGAAGTGCTTGCTGGCCTCTGAATGCTGCATGCAGTGCTGGTCGTGGCGTGAACGAGGGGTTGCTTCGTGTGGGTGGGTGAGCGGCTGTTTCAAGCCAGTGTGGTGCATCTCCTGCGGTGAGACGTGTTTGCTGATTCACCGATAGAGAAAAGACGGCGATGTGCATTTTATTATGCTTCCAGCAAAGCCTTGTAGCTGTACCCACAGCTATCTGTCCTTCAGGGGTTGCTATGCCCGCTATCGCTGTACGCAGCGGTGCAGGATTGCGGTGCTGTGCTTGCCATGAACCATCTGCTTGCACATCTTGACCTGGGGTGAGGTACTGTCCGGATGATTGGTACATGTGGCACGTGTTGTTCGCATGGTGCACCCGTGTTTCACGGATGGGCGTATCGTTGTGACCTTGCATGTTTGCGCTGCGGGGTCATGTCTGTTGGGTTGGTTCGTCCATCACGTCTCAATGCTGCAATGAGCGGAGCATGCTCGACGAGCCGCGGCATCACGGTGGAACAACAGATTCAGTGTGCTTTGGGCATGACACTGTCAATCAGCACACCCGCGGATGTGAGAGGGACATCCAGCGCTTGTTTGGGCAAGTATTTTCTGGATGGCTGGCTGGGTCATCAGTCACTGCGGCGTCAGATGAGCGCATAGACCACAAGTGAGACGAACACGAGATTGTTGCTGATGTGCTTGTCCTCGCATGTGTCGGATCACTCTTTGGATTTGCAGTGATTGAGTGTTTGTGGATATTGCCGTTCCCTGTGGGGCTGAGCCCGGTGAGCTTGGTGGTCTCCTCGTGCGTGTGATTGGCTTTGCACAACCGTACTAGATGTACTGACTTCTTTATCCGGCCCGGCCTGTAGTGGCAGTGATCTCATCCCGGCCGTTTCCCTTGAACCGATTGAGTGGCGCAAGGGAAACATGCGGATGGATTCATACCGGATCCAAGAAGGTGGTTCCTGCCTGCCTCCATACACCGTTATCACCGTGCTAGATCACGATTGAAACGCAATGCATCCCTTGAAAGGGCTTTCGAGCCTGGCTGGTGAGTATGTACGGGGCCCTACTGCATATTGTCTCTGTACCGTTGTACCGCCTCGGTCAGGATCCGTTTGGCTTCGATTGCGTTGTCCCAACCCTCGAGCTTGACCCATTTTCCTTTCTCCAAGTCCTTGTAATGATTAAAGAAATGGCCGATACGTTCCAGCCAGTGACCGGAGACTTGGTTGATGTCCTCGATATGCGCGTAGCCAGCAAAGATTTTGCTCACCGGCACCGCCAGCAGTTTTTCATCATTTCCAGCTTCGTCTTTCATGTTCAGCACGCCGACCGGACGGCAGCGCACGACCGAACCGGGTACCAACGGGAGTGGCAGCACCACCAGCACGTCGACGGGGTCACCGTCGCCGCACAGGGTGTTAGGAACGTAACCGTAGTTGCAGGGATAGCGCATCGGGGTGGATAGAATGCGGTCAACGAAAATTGCACCGCTCGCTTTGTCTACTTCGTATTTGACTGGCTCGGAGTCCTTGGGGATCTCGATGACGACGTTGATTTCTTCAGGTAGGTTGTTGCCGGCGTTGACCAGTTCCAGGCCCATGCGTGTTCGCTCCGAGGCAGAGTGTAGGTTAAAGAGGAGCAGTGATTTTACGCTTTCGATTGTTGCAGCATAGTGGGCTGCGGCGAATGTCGGCAGGGCGTGGCAATCTTTACAGTGCTGCCGTTCCGCTTGATGTAGCCACCTGGGTCACGTGATGAGCGTTATGCCCTTCTTGCAAAGTCTTTCTGTATGCCAACGCAACGGTTGATCATGTGAGTGATGATCTGGAGTCTCGGCGAAGGGGAGTCGATTGGGGCATATGGAGTCGCTTCTGGAGCATCATCTCGATAAAAGCGGTGGTCACTGTCATTGTCTGTGAAACCGATGGCGGTGCTGATTGCTTCTTAGTGATTGTATTGCTTGCATCATCCCAGCGGCTTTTGTTTACCAATATGTTGGGATGTTTACAAAGTTAACCCGGTCAAGCGACCGATGCCTTGTCTACTCAGCACGTTAGGCCAGCGCTGTATCACCGTGTGCTTCATCTCGCTGCTTGGTCATGAGGTGTTGACGTTACAGTGGCGCACATCTGTATCGAGCTATGTTGTGGTATTGCCAGGGTGAATCTTGTGTGCTCTCAATCTGTCCAGGTATGGGAGGGGAGATGCGGAGATTGCTTTGTCTGGTGATTGAGTTGGCATCATTGCAATGGAATCGCCTTGGATAGCGCATTAGGGTGTACTCAACACAGTACTTTCGATCTCTCCAGACGTGTTGCTGCACGCTGTGCAACTGAGACTGGGTTTGGCTTTCCTAATGCTGTCCAGCAACGGGACACTCTTGTGTGTGGAGCCACCGATACGCCTGTGTATGCATCCGTTCAAAAGCGGAGTGTTGTATGCACAACTGAAGGTTTAACGTGTGTTGTCCTTGTGGGGAAGCATCAGCATTGTCAGCGCATTGCGGTGTTTGTTGTTTACGTACGCTGTGGTGCATTTGAACGATGGGGATCTTGTTGTAGAGCTCCGTATCGGCTCATGCATCTTGGCATCTTCGTTGTGGCGCGTTGTGGCGATTGATGGGGCATTTTTTCAAAACACTGATTGGCGCAAGTTACGGCGCACCGTATGTTTTACATCGGTTTTTGCGGTGTGCAGCGGGCATGTTAGTTCCAGATCTATGTTCAGGCATTGCGGGATTGGTTGCCTTAATCGTTGCGTGCGTCCGTCACGTGTCAGGTATCTTCGATCTTTCCATCTTCAATGGATCAGAGATCTTTCCGGTCATTGTTTTGTCAATCGGCAACTCCTGTGTGACATCGCGTTGTCATCTCCCGTGGGACTATCGTTTGGATTTCAGTAGGGATATCGCTTGCAGGTGTTGAATATGTCTATGTCATTGGCTGTCAAGTGGATCGTTCCTGGGAAATGACAGGTGCTTTTTTGTCTTTGACAAGGATGCGGTATTGCCGAAGGCACGCTTCAAAGGGGCATGAAGTCATTTGAGGTGTTGTCGCTTTTGTTGCTTTAAATCCAGAGGCGGCGCTCACGAGTTTTTGTCATAGGGGCTGTTGGTGGTGGAATTCAATCGATGCATGGCTGCGTGGATTGGCATGTGGTGCGCTGCGCTTATACGGCGCTTGCGCTGTGGATTTTTCATAGATGGGGCTCGACTCATCAATGCAACGATCAATGGTTTGGGGGGATGCCAGAAGACAGTGCTGCATCATCTTTGAGCCTTGGGATTGAGAGTGTAGGTGCCGTACAGCGCGGCTTCGGTCAATACATGACCCTGGATCGCGCGTAGGAGTGCGGGACCGTCAAAGCGCTCGGGAAGAGGCAAGCGTTCCAGGTCAAGTGCGAACAGACGGAAGAAGTAGCGGTGTACACGCAGGTCGTTGAACGGTGGATACGGGCCGTCATAGCCGTAATAGTCACCGCTCATCTCCGGGTTGTTGGCAAACCAGTGCGTGTAGTCGTTCAATCCCTGGCGTGTGCCTGCCGGACCAGGCGGCGTGGGTTTGCCGCGTACCACAAAGCCATCGCTGCAACTACCGGAGGCGATCACCCGCAGGGCGGCAGGTAGGTCAGCCATGACCCAATGTACGAAGTCGGTACGTGGTTGTGTCACCGGGATATCCAGATCGGTACGACCGACAGTCTCTGGAATGCTCGGTGCGTCTGGGTCCACGCACAGCAGGGCGAAAGAACGGGTGTTTCCTGGCACATCGTCCCACGTCAGGTGCGGGTTACGGTTGGGGGCGAAGCTGTCCGCTTTGCTAGCCGCGTATTCGAGCGGGATCGGTTGGCCGTTTTTGAAGTCGTCACTCATTAAGCGCATGGAATGTCTCCGGAGTAAGTGCTAGATGGTCCGTTTGGGAAGCTGGGGGAGGATAGAGATCACATCTTAGAACTTGCGGTGAGGTTTTTAGTCAATGGGATAACCCAGCCGCATGGCGGCCAACATAAGCGCGTCGAATGCGTTTCTGAGTGTTTCTTGGTAGTCACGCCAGCGGCCAGCGGCCAAGCGTGGCGCCTCCAGCGATGGTGGTACTGGAAACGGATAGCCGAAGATCTCTTCCAGGGTGGCGGCCAGTGCCGGTGGATTGTCTTCGATCCCATCCAGGCGGATGAGGTGGTGTGGATACAGGTCAAGTTCGTGCAGGGTAGCGATTTGATTCAGGATGTCTCCCAGCCAGTTTGCCGCTTGTTGCAGTGACTCCAACGCAAGCGGTATTGGTGAGCCGTAGGCGATCCAATCCAGCAGCATGTCACGCGGATCGCGCAGCACAATGGTCAGCCGACCTTCCGGTAAGTGGGGACGCAATGCCGATAACAGGCTGTTATCCCACCAGAGCAACCAATCGATTACGTTGCCGTCTTCGATGCCGCGTGCCGGTAGGTGTTGCCGCCATGCATCGACCAAGGCCTGCGGTGCTAATGTGCCGGATGCCAGTTCGGACACCGTTTCGTAGCGTTGCAGTGGATCTGGTGGCGGTGTCTCGCTATAGCGATCAGTACACAGCATGCTGCTGGCCCAGGCCATCATCATGGTGACGCGCTCGACGTGGCTGCCGGGAGGCCCCCATATCAGCAGTGGGCGTGCCGTTATTTCATCGGGGATTGCGGCCAAGTCGGGCCATTGCCGTGGGTTGGGCCAGGTTTGTGGCGGCAGTGGCAGTCGGTATTGAGCTTGTTCGGCTTGGAACTGCAGCCAGGTTGCCAGCGCTGCCTCAAACTGGCCGGCACGATCTTGGACGAGCCCCAGCCACGGTCGTAGTACGGTGCGTTCATGTTCGGGCACGCTCTCGATGAGTTGTTGCAAACAAGCGACCGCGGCTGGTGGGTCGCGTTGCAGCAGCGCTTCCACAATCCGCTGTTCGCCGCTGAGCCGGCCTGGCTCGATGGCCACGATTTGCCGTGCCACGGTCTCGGCGGCTTCAGGTTCGTTTTGTATGTCGTGCAAGCCCATCAGTGCTTCCAATGCTGGAAGATGCTCCGGCATGGCCAATAGCCACCGTTCGATCACGGTGCGTGCTTCCTCGCTTCCGATGGGTGCTACGGCCAGGCGTGCCAGCCATAGATCATGGGCGTGTGGTGCGGTCTCTAACGCTGCGTCCAGGGTGACGCGGGCGTCATCGTCTGTATCCAATTGCTTCCAGGCAGTCAGCAGTGCTTCTAGGGTACGCCGGTCTGCCGGCCAGGTTGTCAGTACCTGGCGCAGGTGTGTGAGTGCCCGATCCGGGTGTCCGGCCAGCAGTTCAAATTCACCAGCCAACCGGCGTAACGCTGGGGTGTCGCCTCCAGGTAAGGACAGTGTTTCTTCCAGGATGGTCAGTGCGTCATTGAGTCGGCCTTGGCGTTGTGCCAGTTGGGCGATAAGAGTCCGTACCGGGATGACCTGCGGGTTGAGTTCGATGACACGCTGAAACGCGCGCTCGGCGAACGCAATATGACCTTTTTGAAGGTAGGCGAAGCCAAGCGAGAACAGTACCGCTGGTTCATCAGGCAGCCGCTCGGCGGCTTGCGAGAGCATGGCCAGTGCCTGGTCGCTTTGCCCGCGATGCAGCGCGATGGTGGCGTTCACGGCCAGCAGTTGCGGGTGATCCGGCATCACGCGTGCGGCAGTGCGGCTGAGTTGCTCGGCTTCGTCCAGGGCGCCGCGTGCGATTGCCAAGTGTGCTTGCATGACATAAGTGCTGAACTGGTTGGGATCTAAGCGGGTACTGCGAGACAGTGCTACGTCGGCGCCGGAGAGGTCGTGTTGGGCGATTAACAGGAGACCGTGTTGCAGATGTAGTTCCGGTAGTTCGGGGGCTAGTGCCAGTGCGGCTTCGCTGGCAGCCAGTGCCGCTTCGTGCTCGCCATGTTGTTGCAGGGCCGCTGCCAGCCAGCGTTGCGGTTGCGCCTCACCGGGTGCAGATGCGCACCAGGCGCGGGCCAGGGTCAGTGCTTCGGTGTGTGCCTGACGATGCAGGGCATCAATGATCTGGTCTTGCATGGAGAACTCGGGGGCAGTGGTCAATGTGTGCAAACAAATGGAGTAAGTCCGGCACTATGCTGCTGACAAATCGTCGTGATGTCGTTGGCATCATGCTGTTTGGTTATCCAGTACTTAAGAAAACGTCTCAGTGGAAAAAATCAGATGCCGCTGAGTCAAGTTTAATTATTGTGATGGGCGGCGCCATGATGGTGGCCGGTTCCGACAGCGGACACACGGTAACAACGTCTGCTGTTGATGTATTGGCTCATTGCTGTTTCGAGTGGACTGCGATGCGCCGTGGGAGGGCTGACGATGATGTGCAACAAGTTGCATGTGCTGTTGAATCATGCTTGGCGTCGTTCGGCCTGGATCAGGTTGGCGTTGCATGGGAATCGTTGTAGTGGTTTAGGACGTGTTAACACGTCTGAGATGGAGAGATCTCGATTGCATTGAAAGATATCTAACGTCAATGAGTGTGTTTGATGACCTTCATAGGCATCATGGATGATCAAGCGATCGGATGGGAACAATCCGGAGAGCAGCTTGTAAAACTGAAATGATTGTACGTTTAGCTTATTTCATGAGTTTTCGAGTTATCAGCGTTTAGAGTAAAAAGCTATATTTTTATTCTTGGTCTATGTGTCCTAACTTAACCGCAGTGCTTCTACTATCAGCGAAAATGCTGGAGAGGGATGTTTACGACTCGGGTAATACAGCGAATAGCCTGGAAATGGATGGCACCATGGTTCCAACATTCGAATCAGATGACCTGTTTCAATATGCGTACCAAACTCTTCTTCGGGCAAAAAGGCGATTCCAAACCCCGCCAGTGCAGCATCGATAACGTGTTCAGATGTGTTGAACGTGAGCTGCCCGTTAACGCGTACATTCAAATTGCCACCACCCTGATCAAAATCCAAGATATACAGTTCGCCAGACCTGATCATTCGTAGATTAATACACTGGTGTTGTGTCAGTTCATGCGGTATTTGCGGGATTGAATGACGCGCAAAATAATTCGGTGATGCCACCGCCGCCATACGTAATTTTGGTCCGATAGGCACGGCAATCATATCTTTATCAATAGTGTCTCCAAGTCGCACACCAGCATCAAAACGGTCTGCCACAATGTCACGCAAACCATGATTTGCGTCGAATTCAATATTAATATCCGGGTACTGACGCAAAAGCGGTGTCAGCTTTGGAAGCAGCGTAGTCTTCAGAATATGCGGCCCACAGGTGATACGTACCGTACCTGCAGGTTTATCGCGTAGTTCGGTCAATGTATTCAACTCGGCTTCTATCTCATCAATTCGAGTGCCGATCGCTTGTAAGAGCCGTTCTCCAGCGCCAGTCAGTGACACGCGACGGGTCGTACGTGTTAGCAGACGAATGTGCATACGTTCTTCCAGAGCCGAAATCGCTTGGCTGAGAGCAGACTGAGTCACGTTCAGGTGAGCGGCTGCTCGGGTAAAACTGCCTTGACGTGCGACCATGACAAAATAAAAAAGATCGTTAAGGTTACGTTTCATCAGGTATTCGTCTTGATATTAATAAGTAAAGCTTATAATAAAATTAAGTATTCATTAGTTATTAAATGTATGCTGGATGTGTAAAATTTCGGCACGTTAAGTGCTGTTGCCTTTATGTTTACTACATGATTAATCTTTTTGACGTTATTTCTAGAAATAACGCCTGCTTCCGATTTGCTTGAAAACGGTCTGGGGTTTATTCGGAGATAAGTATTTATGTTCACTCTGCGGAGAGACGCATCACACCACAAAGATCAAGTGTACTGGAGTGGTGTATTCGCCATGACGCTGTGCGTCTTTGCGTTAGTTGCTTCGGAATTTATGCCTGTTAGCCTGCTTACGCCCCTATCTATGGATTTAGGCATCAGTGAAGGTCTAGCAGGGCAGGGGATCACGATGTCTGGGGTGTTTGCAGTACTGACGAGTCTCTCTATCTCTACGCTTGCCGGGAATCTCAATCGTAAGATTTTGCTATTGAGTATCACCACGTTGATGGCACTTTCCGGAATTGTCATGGCGTTGGCATCCAGTTATCTGATCTATATGGCGGGACGTGCCCTGATCGGCGTTTCTATCGGGGGATTCTGGTCGCTGTCTGCTGCCACTGCCATTTGCTTGGTTCCTCAACATCAGGTTCCTCGCGCACTGGCCATTTTTAATGGCGGTAATGCTTTGGCAACCGTTGTTGCTCCACCGCTAGGCAGTTATCTGGGTGCGGTGATCGGCTGGCGTGGCGCATGCTTTTGCCTCGTTCCAGTTGCGGTGATTGCTTCCATCTGGCAGTGGTTCAGTTTGCCAGCAATGACAGTGAGTAAAAGCGATAAACGTACTGGCACTGTTTTTCGCCTTTTCGCTAACCCACTTGTGTTGGTTGGTTTGGCGGCTTGCGGATTGTTCTTTATGGGTCAGTTTTCTTTGTTTACCTACCTGCGTCCATTCCTGGAAACGATCACGCAGGTGCATATCAGTGTGCTGTCTTTCATTTTGCTAACGATTGGTCTGATGGGATTTATTGGTACATTGTTTATTGGCACGTTTCTGAAATCTGGTTTTTACCCTACGTTGATAGCGATTCCTTTGCTCATGGCCGCGATTGCTGTGGCGTTGATTGTATTTGGTCGCAACGTCTGGGTTGTCGTACCTTTGCTCGGCTCTTGGGGATGTATCGCAACGGCAGCCCCTATCGGATGGTGGATCTGGATCACCAGAACCATGCCTGATGATGCTGAGCAAGGTGGTGGCCTGATGGTTGCTGTAGTGCAATTGTCGATCGCCTTGGGTTCCACAGTCGGTGGCTTAGCGTTTGACCACAGTGGTTATCAAAGCACCTTCATCATCAGCGGCGTTTTATTGGTGATGGCTGCTTTCTTGGTTTTATTGACATCACGTAAAGATATCTAATTAAACTCGCTTAGGGTGCTTCAATGAGAGCATTTAATATGTTGTTTTGGTTGTTAATGAGCTTGTTTTCTGCTGCTGTAACAGCAGTCGATATGTTTAACGTAACAGATAATTTTTAAAAAAGTAAAAGGTCACTAAGAAAAAGTGAGCTTTAAAAGTCAGTATCACATGAATGTCACTGCTCATCTTTTTATGCCTAAAGATATGAGTCAGAATGTAAAAAAACAGGCGATTATCTTTGGCCATCCAATGGGGGCGCTCAAAGAACAAAGCTCGGATTTATATGCCTATAGGCTCACGGAACAAGGCTTTGTGACACTGGCTATTGATCTCTCTTTCTGGGGCGAAAGCGAGGGTTAATCGCGTAACGCCGTCTCTCCGGATATCTATGCGGAAGATTTCAGTGCGGCAGTGAATTATCTGGGTACACGTTCAGATGTCGACCGTCATCGTATTGGTCTGCTCGGTATTTTGTGGCAGTGGTAGCTTTGCTATCAGCGCAGCGAAAATCGATCCACGCATGAAGCAGATTGCTACCGTCAGCATGTATGGCATGGGGCCGCCAACCCCAACGCGTTGCATCACTGGTTAATTCTTGAATGACACTACAAAAAATTTCTTTTTTTAGAAAAGATGATGGAATGTACTGCCGCCTCCTGTAATGATGGAAATACTTGGTTTACTAAGTATTTCAATTGTCTTAAAAATTACCTGGTTCACTCGAGCATTCGACTTTTTCTTACAACCATTCTTATTGATAGTATTAATCTTAGTCTTTCCATCAGGCGCTCATTTACACAACGGGTCTCAACCTGAAAAAATAGATCCCCACTGAAATGACTTACTGCGTCTGGCCACATCCATCAAGCAGGGTATAGTTACCGCATCACTCATGTTGAAAAAGTGAGTCAGTTATCTAAAGCAGAACGGGTTGGCAAAAGTACTGCGGGAAATTGGCCGCATCGAAAGGACATTGTTAATGTTGGATTGGTCTCTGCACTAGCCTTGAAATCCGGCATTGCGCCGAATCGTCTCAGCGAAATCAGATATCAGCTCATCCCGTGTGTGTATTCGTGAAGGGCGATGCTACATTCCGGATGATGTTGGTTGTTTAGTATGTTTATCAGTGTTGCAAGGTTGGATATCAGGAGGATGCAAAGGGAGATAGGCAGGCTTGCCAGCGTATCCGAGTATGGTGTGTTCATTGTCGGAAGCAGTCTTTCGGTGACGTAACTGTAGTATGAGGTGCTGGGGCGCTTTGATAAGCTTGTCACTTTCAGCATGGTTCTTTCTTCCTGTGTGGTGTGTGTTGGCCATTGAATCGTGTTGCCTGAATCCATAGCTCATGTCGTATCGGACACGGCGGTTGGAAAGATGGGACGCGAAATCATCCTTGCCCGATTTCAATGTGCGTCACACGTGTTAGGCAGGTACTCAGGTGCTTCAAAGTGTGAGAAGGCGATATCGACGCAGCTGAGTAAGCGGTTGGCAGCGCATTCTGACCAATGTGTCCGGAACGGAGCCCCTCCTGGGGGCATTCATTTGAGTCGTGCACGTGCGAAGGCTTGTGCGAGTGTGTTATCGGTTGGGGGAGGAGGGGATTTGACTTTCCTGGCGATGGGACCTGGGCTGTTGCGTGTGTCATGTTCATGACCAGCCTTATTGGCTGGTGAGGGGGGGGTCTTCATGTAGGCGGCACGTCAGTGCGATACGTTTGCGCGGCACATCAATGTCTAAGACTTTGACTTTGACAATGTCGCCCGCTTTGACAACGTCACGCGGGTCTTTGACGAAGCGGTCCGACAGCGCTGAGATGTGAATTAATCCGTCTTGGTGTACCCCGATATCGACGAAGGCACCAAATGCGGCCACGTTACTAACGACTCCTTCGAGGATCATGCCGGGCTTGAGGTCTTTGATGTTTTCTACGCCTTCAGTAAATTGCGCAGCTTTAAATTCCGGACGTGGGTCGCGGCCTGGTTTTTCCAGTTCTTTGATGATGTCGCGTATGGTCGGTATTCCGAAACTCGCGTCAGTGAATTGTTCTGGTTTGAGCACGCGCAAGGTGCGGCTATCGCCAATCAATGTTTTGATCGGCTTGCCTGTTGCTTGCACGATGCGTTCGACGACCGGGTAGGCTTCTGGATGTACTGCAGAGGCGTCCAGAGGTTCTTTGCCGTCAGCGATACGCAGGAAGCCGGCGCATTGCTCAAAGGTTTTTGTGCCCAGTCTTGGTACTTTCAATAGGTCTTGGCGTTGTTTGAACGATCCGTGTTCATCGCGATAGCGAATGATGTTTTCAGCGACGGCCGCAGACAAGCCAGATACGCGCGACAACAGTGCAGCGGATGCTGTGTTGACATACACTCCAACGGCGTTCACGCAGTCTTCTACACGTGAGTCCAGCGCTTTAGCGAGGTGGAATTGGTCGACGTCATGCTGGTATTGGCCGACTCCGATTGCTTTGGGCTCGATTTTGACCAGTTCGGCCAGAGGATCCTGGAGCCGGCGTGCGATCGAGACGGCACCGCGCAACGATACGTCTAGATCGGGGAATTCCTTAGCAGCGGATTCTGAGGCCGAATAGACGGAGGCGCCTGCTTCGCTAACCACGATTTTTTGCAGTTTTAATGCAGGATGCGCTTTGATTAGGTCACTCACCAGCTTGTCGGTCTCGCGGCTTGCAGTGCCATTACCAATTGCAATCAGCGTGACGTGATGTTGCGTGCAGAGTGTCTTTAGGGTGTGTAGTGATTTGTCCCATTCGCGCCGCGGCTCGTGCGGGTAGATGGTTTCTGTGGCGATGAGTTTGCCGGTGGTGTCAACGGTAGCGATTTTGCAGCCAGTGCGGATACCTGGGTCGATGCCCAAGACTACGCGAGGTCCGGCCGGTGCGGCCAGCAGGAGATCCTTGAGGTTATTGCTAAATACTGCGATTGCTTCCGCTTCCGCTTTTTCGCGTGCCTGGTTGAAGAGATCTAACGTCAAATGCATGTGGAGTTTGGCACGCCATGTCAGGCGGCAGGCGGTCATCAACCACGTGTCCGCCGGGCGTCCCTGGTCAGCGACACCTGCGGCACGTGTGACTCGACTTTCACAGTGTTGATGGCCAGTTTCAACATCATGACCGGGATCTAGGTCTAAATGCAGCACTTCTTCGGAGCGTGCGCGGAACAACGCCAGCAGGCGGTGTGAGGGAATCTTGGAGAGCAGCTCGGTATGGTTGAAGTAGTCTCTGTACTTGGCCCCAGCGTCTTCCTTGCCTTCGCTGAGGCGCGCATGAATCACGCCATTGTTGATGAGCCAGTCGCGCAGTTCACCGACCAGGGCGGCATCTTCTCCCCAACGCTCTATCAGGATTGCACGTGCGCCTTCAAGCGCGGTTTTGATGTCAGTGACACCTTTTTCAGCGTCGATAAAGTTGGCAGCAAAGGTTTCCGGAACGAGTGTGGGGTCAGCCAACAGGCTGTCGGCGAGTGGCTCCAGGCCGGCTTCACGTGCGATCTGTGCGCGAGTGCGGCGTTTGGGTTTATATGGGAGATACAGGTCTTCCAAACGTGATTTTGTGTCAGCAGCGATGATCTCAGCGCGTAGGACGTCGCTCAGTTTTCCTTGCTCGGTAATGCTGGCGAGGATTGCTGAGCGGCGTTCTTCTAGTTCGCGCAGGTAGGTTAATCGGGTTTCGAGGGTGCGTAATTGGGTGTCGTCTAGGCCGCCCGTGGCTTCCTTACGGTAGCGTGCGATGAAGGGCACGCTTGCGCCCTCATCAATCAAGGTGATGGCTGCGCGGGCCTGGTTAGGCTGAGCGGAGATCTCAGCGGCAATGATCTGTGCAATTTGCTGGGTGAGAGGGCTGTTTTGCATGAATCCGGCGATGGCCGTCTGTCAGGAATCCAGCATTGTGGCAGCCTTGCAAAGCTGTGCAACCCGTTGACAGCGCCGCCCACTATAGGAGTAGGAGGTGGGCGGCGCGCTTGTGGATTCAGCTTGCACGTCTTGCGTAGTGATCAGCAGCACGTTCGATCAGGATATCTTCCTGAAGAGATTCAAGTGCCATCACTCGGACGGTACCGATCTCGGCGAGTGATAACGTGCGTTGCACATATACCTCAGGCCCTGTTTCAGTAATTGTTCGGGTTTTGTTGAAACCATATGGGACAACACCTTTGTCACCATCTTTACTTCCACCGACATAAAGGACTATCGACATGCGTCACCTTAAGCGTTGCGGATTTTAAATTTGAGGTCGTTACCATACACAGCTTTACTTAAGACAGGTCTGAACGAGTTGGCAATTCAAAAATACTGCACTGATCCGAATACAAGTATGCTCTCCAAATATGGCACTAATAAAACAACGAAATTTCACAGAGGCTAAATAAGGCAACAAAGGCAGGCAAACACACTCAGATGCACTGCTTATAGGAATCTGAGAAGTTCCTTTATTTAGGAAGATGGAATTATCGTTAAAAATGTTTCCGAGGTTGTCATCAGGAGTGATTGGGTGTGTTGTGTGTTTGATATTGGGAGTCAATTTGGTGATCGCCTTTGGGTTGGTTGTGGTGTTGGTGTGTGATATCAAGTAGTCAATTTGGTTGCGATTTTTTTCTTGAATCGTAGGCGTCCAGGTTGAAAATCTGTTTTTTAATGTTTCTGAACCAAGCTGAAGTGCCAGAAAATGCCTTGGAACATGGCTCGCTAAGGGATGAGATGCAGTTATGAATCTTGCTCCATGATTGCATCCTGATATTTCATAGAGTCATGTCTTTATATGTTGTGAAGAAAAACTTAATAGCTATCGATCATGGATATTTAAAATTTTTTATTGTTATTTACATCACAAATTAACCGGAAAATAATCCAAAAGGGCAATTTGATCCAACTAATAAATGATGATGTTAGGCCGTGAGCGCGATATAGAGTGTCATGTCAGTGATCATCAAGATTTGCACAATGCGTCGTTACTGGTATTAAGAAGGTGTTGAGCGTGTTCTGTGTTGTTTCTTTCTCTAATGAAATGAAAAACCTGAGCCCATGAGATGTCGTTCTTTTGCTTCCAGTGATGCCATTAGTTGTCGGCATCGCTGGCATTTGCGCAGTTTGGCGTGATAGCAAGTTCGCTTGGGTTCGATCTACATTCAGCAAGCTGCGCTTTGCGTTCTGTTTTATGTTTCTTGAACCATTTCACGGTTCGCACTGGTTCTTCTTTCCTACCGGAATTTTCTTTCTTACATCCCGTTAAGATCATCATTGCAATTGTTACAAGCAGTAGCATGACGTTTCTTTTCATTCATTCGCTCTCTATACCACTATTGACATTGATAAGGTGTCATCAAACAAGGGTGATGCAGGACAATGAAGGGGGTGTTGTGGGTGCCGCCCATCTCGTATCGATGCTTGAAGAACATAATTGGTTTTTCCTGAATGCTATGGGAGATCCTGTCGAATGTGGACTTCCATTTTCGTAATTTTTGTTTCTCAATCTTGTGCTTGATTTGATCTTTTCTGATCATTTTTTCTTTGGTAGCGATCCAATCAGCGCTTGCAGCTGAGCGATAACCTTTGATATGCCTTTGAGTGGTGATGTCACCTAAAGTCATGTTTGGGCCTTCATAGTTGTCCATCCAGGTCCGAGCCAGGATGGATGGACTGACGTTTTTCAAGCCCGTCGATGGGTACTGTGATCGTCAAGCGCCGCTCGAAGTGTGCAAGCAGACGTTGTTTGGCGGGTTGCCACGCGAATCTGATATCTAAGTGAACGATGGAAGCACTGTGAGTGATGCGCCAGCGGTCGTCATTGTCTTTAATACGGCACGGAAAAGCATTAAATATCAAATGGTTATTTTACATTTGTTTCCGCAATCGGTATTGGCGACATGCTTATAACTGATTGATTTTATAGAGCCTATAAAGTACATGCGGAGATGATTTTTCGTGGTCGATCAAGGTTACTGCCCGATAAGGCTTTCCGCCGGAATCCCCAAGCCTGTATGCAGTTTTCGGATCATGGCCAAGGTCAAAGGGCGACGGCCAGCCAGAATTTCGTAAACGCGATTCCGGCGCCCAATCATGGGTTCCAAGTCTTTGGGGGTTAACCCGGCCTGTTCCATGCGAAATTTAATTGCCTCAATCGGATTGGGTGGGGCGATGGAGTGATGTTTTGCCTCGTAAGCCTCGATCAAGATAAGCAACATTTCAAATTGATCAGCCTCTGCCGTTCCCAATTCTGGTTCATGGTCGAAGTAAGGCGAAACGGCACGCAGTGCGTTTTCGTATTCGGCCTCGTTTCTGATCGGTTTGAGTTCCATTGCGCGTTTCATGCTTTACTCCGTTTCGACAGTGGCTGCATCTACTTGGTCATATTGCCGATGGGTGCCAACAAACTGGATATACACCGCGCCAAATCGGTAGGCCACAGCCACAATGAGCCTGTAAGTATTACCTTTGATGTTGAACACCACGCGATTATTAGCCACAAAACTTGCACTAGCGTACTGTCGCTTGATGTCCTGCGGGGTTTTCCATTCAGCTTTGGATACCTCGTCGTACCAAGACTTGAGCGGTTGCTCAGTATCTGAATGTTTAGTCCAGTAATCGACAAGATGATGTTTGGCTATGACCCTCATGGAGTAACTTTAGTCCCGAAATGGGACTGATGCCGGTGTGTTTTCGATAATGGGGTTTCCTTAAGGTGCCGATAAAGGCGCTGCTCCTAACGCCCCGCGGGTTGAGCGGCCTTCATGGCCCCGTGTCCGGCCTGATGAAGATGCCTTTGCCGCGGGGATTAAGGAATCAGGGAATGCCGTAACAGCGTGTATGACTTTCAGCGGATGTCCTACGGATGCGGTGCAGCGGGCCATGTCACCTGGGAAGGGAAACCAGGTTGCGATGTGATCTGGCGCAATGCGGTGCGGTACTGCATCCATGCCGTGCGCTTAGCTTCAGAGAGGGGGACATCCAACAGCATGTAGTGGTTGCTGTTTTTGAGTAGCAGATCGCGCCGTGCTCGTACTGCATCGGGCAGCGGATCGGATGCGGGCGCAGGCTCAGTTTCGATAGCGACCCAACCGCCATCTTGCCGGACGTAACGCTGCCTATCGCTAGGCGCATCAATGATCAGATCGCCAGAGGCGTTTGGCAGGGTGATGGTCTTTGATCCCCCGCTCGCCGGGCGCGCCTGAAGGTGCGTACCGTCACCCTGGTGAAATTGCAATGCGGGCGGGGCCTGTACACCTGCGTCCCCGCCGTGCAACGACATTGCAGGGGTGTCAGTGGCGTGAGCATCGCACACTGCGATGCTGGGCTCCCGCTGCCGGTTCAACTTGAAGCCAAGGGAGTGGAAGCCTTTTTCGCCGGTGGCGTCTGTACCGTAATAAGCCTCTGCGGCGGGGGTCGCTTCATCGCCCACCAGCGCAAGCACCACAACGCCGTTAGACACGACCCCATCGGCATTGATGGACTGTCGGCCCAGGATCGATAGTTGCAAGCCCTGCCCGTTTTTGATCTGGGTCACCGTCTTATCTAGGGTTTCGTACAACGCCCGTAAAGCGTCGCTGTCCTGGGTCAGACTCAACCGGGCCAGATAGTTTCGCCACGGTGGGGTGATCCGTCCGGCGCTGTCCACCACCGGCTGATCGACACGTGGTTGCGCCGCGAACGCGGTGTTCATGATTGCACCTTGCCGAAGGCCAACCACTGAAACGGAATGGGAGAGGTGAGCACGTCGGAGTTTTTCTCTTTGCTGTCAGCCGTGACAAAATTGAACGTGGCCGCGGTCGTCGATGCGCCACTCACACTTTCGGCCACCAGGCTGGTATTGGTGGTGCGCACCACGGTGACACTGGCTTTGATGAAGTACGGCGCGCTGCCGAAAGGCTTAGGGAAGGTGACGGTTTTTAATGTGGCTGTGCTGCCGTTGGTGTGCATCTCTAATACCGGCACTGCGCCGCCAGGATTGCCGGTGAGCGGTTCGTACTCGCCCGCCACAACATCCCCGGGTGCCGGAGCAGTCACTAACTGCATCTCCAACACGCCCCCCGCACTGGCATCCGGATACATGAAATAAGCGCACGTGCGCGCATCCCAGTATTCCGCCGGGGGGCCCACGTAGCCGCCCCAGAACATGCCCTGCCAGCTTTTCCACAGGGATGGATCGGCCAGTAAGTTAGCCATGTCCCCAGGCCTGTATCAGTTCGCGATAGTGGGTACGGCGCAAGCGGCGGCCCGGACTCTCATACAGACGATGGACGTAGCTGTGGTCGTTGACTGGGTGCATCCGGGTGGTATGCGCGAAGGCCAGGTCGCCGCACACCCGCCAGGCGGCGTGATCAAAGCCGCACGCCGTGGAGCGTTGATAGCAGATCAGATGATGCGGGCCGGGGCAGCGCCGCCGCACGCCGGATTGCTCGGTAGTCTCTCCGGGGGCGATGGCCTCGTGTCCGGCGTGCAGTGCGGGCCCAAGGGCCGTAAACGCCCCAGGCAATACCACGTCGTCATCGTCGATGTAGGTCACATAGGGTTGGGTGCCCAGACGGTAGCCACGGGCGCGGCCACGGCCAATATGCCCGATGATTCCAGGCAACTCGTGAATGACCACCCGGTAACCGGCCTGGGCCACCGCCGCCGCGATCGCAGCACGACGCTGCTGCACCCACGCCACCGGCGTGTCCGGCAGGGTCAATATATGCACGTCCAACATGCGTTCACTCCGGCTCCAATGCGCCGCACCCGTCGGGCTGCCAGGCTTGCTCACGGCTGGCCGCCTGGGTCCACGCCGCAAGACAACGCACTTGAGCGGCGCAGTGCGCATAGGCCACACGCCATGACAGCGCATGCTCAAGCACATCACGCACCGTCGCCACACGCGGCAGTACTGGCTCCTCGCAAGGGCGTAATAATTCCTGTGGCGGGGCAGCCACCTCAACGCGGCTCTGGACGACCGTGATCGTCTTGACAGGTGCTCCCGTCGAGCAGGCACCCAAGCACGTCAGGCACATCAGTATCCAGAAAGGTTTTAGCCTCATCGTGCAAATGCTCCAGGTGGGTGATGCGCTGCCGTAAAACGCGGTCCCGGGAGGTGATCCGGTTTAAATCCGTATGCAGGCCCGCAAGGGCGTGCCTGTCGATCTCGCGTAAGGAGCGCAGCCGTGCAATCGCTTCATCCTGATCACGGTTAATCGCGATCTGCTGCTCCAAGGTGCTTTCCACACGGGCCAGTTGCTGCGCCAGGTGCGTGGCACGCTGCGCTAACTGGCTACGTTCAGACCACGCCAGCACCGCATGACCGATCAGCGCCACTAAGGCCCCAATCATCGTGTACTCGATCAGCAACCGCACACTGGGCAGATGCTGACGCATCCGGCGTATCCGTTTAACGATCATCAGAGGGTCTCTTTTTAGAACTCATTTTTGGGGAGATGACGTGTTGGATGAACTCCAGACTATTGGAGGTACCGATCAACCCAGACACCCCGACCGTGGCGAACGTGATGGACTGGCTCATATCGAGCGCGTCGCACCCCCACATGACACATAAGCCCACCAGCCCCGCGCTGAGGGTTTCAACCAACACCCGCGAACACAGCAGCTTCCCGCCTTCATCAAGCGTGCGCATGCAATAGCCCAGCGTTCCGGCCATCATCGCCAGGCCCACGCAAAAGGCTTCCTTCCACAGGGGCATGTCGGTCAGGTCAAGCACACCGGTCCTTCACTGCATCACGGCGCTTTCTTGCTTCGGCATGTAAGCGTTTGGCTGCGGCGCGCCAATCCCCACCTTCAAACAACACCCGTTCTACGGCCCGCCGTATGATCAAGCCTCTAGAGACACGCCCAGCGGCGTGCTTCCATACCTGGAACTGCTCCGCCGCGCCTGTGACATCTCCCGCATTGAGCTTGCGCAGCAACGTTGAGATCCCCAAATTCCCCAAGCCGATGTTGTAAGCCAGCGAGACCAGCGCATCGAATTGATATTGGGTGACAGGCACGCGCAGCCTCCGACGCACCCCCGGCACGAATTCCTTAGACATCCGGGTGTGAAAGCGCGTTTCGGCTTCCTCTAGGGTGATCTTCAAACCAGGCACCACGCTAGGCCCGGTATCACCATAGCCAATGGTCCACTTGCCACCCGGGCATTTGTACGAGGTCAGCTTGCACCCTTCAAAATACTTGATGAGGGCGATGCCTTCGGTTCCTAGGTTCATAGCCGTTCTCCGCAACGCAAAAAACCGCCCGGAGGCGGTCTGTGCTCAATAAAAAAAGCCCTGCGGGTGTACAGGGCTTGGGGGAAATCGCGCGATGGCGGCAAAAACAAATGTGCGGGATCACCACTCAGGCGCGTAGATTAGGGGGAAAAGTGCGGCGGTATCAACGCCGCACTACGCTGCCACACGTATCAAGCCGTGCGGCGTGGTCTGTACAGCTCGCCAAGCACCCGTTGCGCGGCCTGTTCCATGTGCGGGTCAAGGGCCTTTTCTATCGGACCGACACCGCCATGCATCCCGTCAAGCAGGCGGTCGTAAAGCTCACCGCTGATCCGCTTAGCCCCAAGCCAAGCCAGCGCTTGCGACACCTTGTTGACGCGGGCCATCTCGTGCAGCCCCTTGAAGTGTCCGGACAGAAAACGGATGGCGTAGAGCACATTGTCATCTACCATCGTGCCGGTAGCGGTATAGCGGCCCGTCTTGCGGATGGAGGGGAGAACTTCATCTGTCACCCAATCCGAGAAGGCAATAGCCTCTGGCTTACGGCTCCGTAGGACAAGGCGATATAGGCTGCTCTCGGAAACTATCGTAAGTTATTGATTTACTTTGATGGTACTCACAATGTGAGTACCCTTCTGATGCGCATTAACATGACGTGCTGCATTTGAAGGAGGTTGACGGTGCATGGTTGTAATACCGAGTTAAGGAATCGGCGGCCTGAAGGCCGCGCGCACTGACGCTATGTGCATTGAACCTTGGGATTGCAAACCAGGTCGCCGATTGGGGCGACAACCCACCATGCACAGGCGAATCAAACAGTTCGTTCCTTATGAGACGGTCTGTCAGCACGCTTAGCACTTTCAAAGTGGCTTGCAGTCCGGCTACTGCGAAGTGATGGTTAAGAACGCAAGTTCGATCCTGCATGCTGCTCCGGGCACAACGGAGTACTCCAGCATCACTGGTTCTGGATGACCGGAAGTCGTCATCTGTTGTTAGGCATGGCGCACGGGTGGGCGATGCTGGAGCAGGAGCAAACGTAAAAGCAGAGAGGGTGGTAAGCGTGCTGTCCTGCTTGCTGACAGGACGCATCATGCCTGTGCGTTGCCGGGTGTGCGCCCAAATGTATTAGCGGATGCAGCAGATGCAGCATGTGCAGCACATCGCGGGTCAAAGAGTAAAAGTGGTTTTCTAGCACAGGATGCAGGGGATGGCATTGCAGCCATCATCCTTGCTGAGGCTGGACATGGCTTCGTACTGCTGCCATCCCTTCCAAGAGGAGGCCAGCGCAGCTGCGGATGCATGAAGCGTTGGGTGACGACTGGTTGGTGATAAAGAACGATGGCCTGATCGCTTAGCAAATTTGCATTGTGTCGTCTCCATCCTTCTGATGTTCGGCAGCGCAGTCTCTTTCTACAGCGTTCATAACGCGCGTTAAAGTGGTTGAAAAAAGCTCGTTCGGATGTTGAAACTTCGATGTCATGTCCATACGCTGCTGTGCGATATCCATTCGTAACCTTCCTATGTCTTCATCAGCCACTAGTAGTGCGTGGAAGTGTTTTGGATTCCATTAGATGCTGAAGACATAGCCTAAAGCTTTATTTATTCGCGAGTCTTTAGACACTGGACCGTCTATCAATTTCACGGCCTGAGAGACCGACTCAGGTGTGACCGCCACGATCAAGATAAGACTGTTAATGATTTTTTGCTGGATGGATCTATCTAAGGTGACTGTTTCAGCGGACGTGATGCGTACTCAGAGGTACCATGGGCGGTCATGAAGAAAAAAACTATCAAGGGCGCTCAGGCGTCACAGACTGCACGTACCACCACGATCTCTTCTGCAAAGCGTGTCTCGGCCCCATCTAAGGTGACATCGAACAAGAAGCGGAGTCCCGACGGCAAACAACAGGGACACACTACGTTGTCCCCAGCCACGCCGCCGCCGCCGGCAGTCGTGACGGGTAAGCGATTACGTCAACGCAAAGCCCCCCTAAAACATGCGCCCGCAGCGTCTTCCTCTAGGAAAGCGTCACCACGCCTAGCTCGGGCTGCGGCAGCAGTGCCTTTTCAGGATCCGCATGCGGCACGTGAGGCCGAACGTTATGCTGAGCCTATTGCGAGTCGTGAGGCAATTCTCGATTTGTTGGATGCGTGCGATGGCCCACAGACGGTTGAGGAGATTGCCGATCGGTTCGGGTTTGGCGATCGCATCGACATCCTTGGGCGGCGTCTCGGTGCGATGGTGCGTGATGGTCAATTGGTCAAGAACCGCCGTGGCGGTTTTGCTCCGGTGCAGCACGTCAACCTGATTGCTGGTACGGTGATTGCCAATCCCGATGGCTTCGGTTTCCTCAAGCCGGATGAGGGAGGGGACGACCTGTTCTTACCTCCGTTCGAGATGCGCAAGGTCATCCATGGTGATCGGGTGCTGGTGAATCTCACTGGTATCGACCGCCGTGGCCGCCGCGAGGGGAAGATCGCCCGCGTCTTGGAACGTCGGATGACCCGTCTGGTCGGACGCTTTTTCTATGAGCAGGGCATCGCTTATGTCGAGCCGGACGACAAGCGTTTACAGCGTAATGTACAGATCCCACCGGACCGTATCGGCGGTGCCTGCGAGGGCCAATTGGTCGTGTGTGAATTGGTTGTGCCCCCAGACACGCGCCGTCCGGCGATCGGTCGCATCCTGGCCGTGCTTGGTGACGCACTGACTCCGTCGCTGGTCGTTGAGACGGCCATTCATGGTCATCAGTTACCGCATGTATTTCCACAGATGGTGTTGGATGAGGCGGCGGCGGTGCCGTTGACTGTAGAGTCAAGTATGGTTGGCCGACGCGTGGATCTGCGTGGGCTGCCGTTGGTGACGATTGATGGCGAGGATGCGAAAGATTTTGACGATGCAGTGTACTGCGAGCCCAACCGTGGTGGTTTCCGCTTAGTGGTGGCGATTGCAGACGTTTCTTACTACGTGCGTCCAGGTACGCCGCTGGATGAAGAGGCGATGAAACGCGCCACCTCGGTGTATTTTCCCGGCTTCGTCGTGCCGATGTTGCCGGAGACCTTGTCCAACGGCATTTGCTCACTGAAGCCCAAGGTCGACAGGATGTGCTTGGTGTGCGACATGCAAATCGATCGTAAGGGCAAGGTGAAGTCTTCGTCCTTCTACGAGGCGGTGATGAACTCGCATGCCCGTTTGACCTACACACAGGTGTGGAGGGCCGTGGGTGAAGACGATGCAGAGGCACAGGCGCACCTGGGTGCGTTATTGCCGCAGGTGCAACAATTGCATCAGCTGTATCGCGTGTTGGCCAAGGCACGGGCACAGCGGGGGGCGATCGAATTCGAGTCATCGGAAGTCCGTTTTGTGCTGGACAATCGCGGCGAGGTGACTCAGGCCGGGATGTTGGTGCGCAATGATGCGCATAAGCTGATCGAAGAATGCATGATTGCTGCCAACGTGCAGGCCGCAGACTTTTTGCTCAAGGCGGCGGTGCAAGCACCGTATCGTATCCACGAGCGACCGCCGGAGAGTAAATACGCCGATTTGCTGGAATTTCTCAAAGAATTCAAGCTCAGCTTGCCCTCGTGGGGGAAGGTGCAGCCCGGCGACTTTACCAAGCTGTTGAACAAGGTCCGGGAGCGTCCAGATGCGGTGCTGCTGGAGTCAGTGCTGTTGCGTAGCCAGAGTCTAGCCGTGTATTCGGCTGAGAATCGCGGTCATTTTGGTTTAGCGCTGGATGCCTACGCGCACTTTACTTCGCCGATCCGGCGCTATCCTGATCTTTTGGTGCACCGTGCGATCAAACATGCTCTCAGTGGTGCGCCACCGGAGCGTTTCCTGTATACGCCGCGTAACATGGTTGCATTGGCATTGGAGTGTTCTAGCCGCGAGCGCCGCGCCGATGAGGCCGAGCGCGAGGTGGATGAGCGCTACCGTGCCGCATGGATGGAACGGCACGTCGGCAGTGAGTTCGATGGTGTGATCAGTGGTGTGACCAGCTTCGGTCTGTTCGTAGAGTTGGAGCAATCCAAGGTCACGGGGTTGGTTCATGTGACCCAATTACCGCAGGATTACTATTACTTCGATCCGATTCGAAAGATGCTGGCAGGTGAGCGCCGTGGTCGTGTGTTCCGGCTTGGTGATCGTTTGCGTGTTCTGGTGCTCAAAGCCAGCATGGAGGAGCGTAAGATCGATTTCCGGTTGGTTGAGCGCTCAATGGGTGAGCAGGTTCCACAGGATGTGCCGCCCCGGGTGCCACGTGGGAAGTCTGCTAAGCGCAAGAAGGTCGTCAGGACGCGGTGATCACCTGAAAGTGCAAGTGCTTTCCCTATTGGGTATCGCGTGGCCGAGCGGGTGGGACTGCTTCCATCTTCAGGTGAAGCTGTTGCTTGAAGATGGAAGGATTCGGTGTATATGACGCCGTGTGGATGTCGGGGTGTGGTACCTGATTAGTCCCGACGTACGATGTATTGCTGTCCGGGACATCGTGCTTGGATACCTTGCACTTGCGATCAGTGGGTTGTAGCGAAGCAAACATCAACAGTGCTGCCTGACGGTGACATGCCGTGCGACGGGTATCGGTCTTTGCTTCGCGATGGACTTCGAAGGTCGGCATATGCTCGTTGTGGTTGGTCCCAGGGGAGAGCAGCGCCTACCATGTTTCGATCTTTTTTTAGATCTAGATCATGAATAAGCAAAACCAGTGGATTGTTGGCATCAACGCCGTTGTGTCTTCTATCGAGAATGATGCTGAGCACGTGCGTGAGGTGCTGGTCGAGATTGGCAGCAAGAATCAGCGGCTGCTTGACATTGAGGGAAATGCGCGGCGCAAGGGGATTGAGGTGCGCCGGGTGACCACGCAGGCGCTGGATGGGGTCGGCGGTGGCGTGCGTCATCAGGGGGTAGCCGCACGTTATGTGGCGGCTTATCTCTGGGCCGAGAATGATCTAAAAGGACTGGTGGATACGGCTGGAGGTCAGGCACTGCTGCTGGTGCTGGATGGGGTGCAAGATCCCCATAACCTAGGCGCTTGCCTGCGCAGTGCGGCGGCGGCTGGGGTGACAGCAGTGATTATCCCCAAAGACAAGTCGGCTGGTATCAATGCGACGGTACGTAAAACCTCAGCGGGTGCGGCGGATCGTCTCCCGGTCATTCCGGTCGTCAATCTGGCGCGTTCTCTGCGTGAATTGCAGAAGCAGGATGTATGGATCTATGGGCTCGCGGGCGAGGCCGAGACTTCGCTGTATGCATTGGATCTGCGTGGCAACGTGGCGTTAGTGGTGGGTGGAGAAGCTGACGGGCTGCGTCGACTGACCCGCGAGCACTGTGATGTGCTTGCACGCATTCCAATGTCGGGCGGCATCGAGAGCTTGAATGTCTCGGTCGCGACGGGTGTGACGCTTTTTGAGGCCGTCCGCCAGCGTGCTCCGGTTTAAGGCTGTTCAGTGATTGAGATCGTATGGCCTGTACTTAAGGAGGGTGTCGTATTGCAGGGTCTGGCTGGTTGAGCTGGGGTTGTGTGTGCTGGAGTGATTGCAGTGGGTTTGACTGATCTGAGCGGATGGCGTTTCAGAAAGAGTTCGGCTAGCATTTTGTTGAGACGTTGTGCTGTCCCGGTCAAGGATGCAATTTGCGATTTTTCAATGAATTTCCATTGTCGCAACGACAGTAACCAGGACTTCGATCCTCATGCTACTGGTGTCTTAAACGGGTCGGGATTCAGGGAAAGTGCTCACTCCACTTTTTCACGTATGTTCAAAACTCACCTCAGTGAGGCCGACACACGATCGCTGTTGGAGTGCTTGTTGTCACGTATGTAGAGTTGACAAAACTGCTTAATACACTGCACAAGCATTTGGCTATGTTTTTCTTTGCATTGCAGATGGCCTTGGCTTGTTGTGCGGTGAGGATCAACCCCACTGGCTTGCCAAGCACACCACACTTGAGACTGACATCGTGCTGTTTTTGAGGCAGCGGTGGCCTATACCGTCGTCAGGTCGAGCAAGACGTGTTGGGCGTGGGTCCTAGCCTGCCATTCCGAGCGCGAGGGGTGGTCACACTGTATGTACACGGTGTGCCAGTGGCCACTGTTACCAGCGAATGAGGCGGCGACGCGGGGCGTGTGCAAGTAACCCATCACGCGGTGTGGAGGAATCTGTGGTGGTTGACGGCTGTTGGATCTTCGCGGTCTGTTTTGTCCTGCATGTTCCCTGCATTCTGCATGAAGACATCGTCATTCAGCTGTATACCAATCATCCTGACGGGTTGATGTAACAAGCAGCATGTCGACACGTGCGAAGGTCAATCGCATCTGATGAAAGACGCAGACACAAGGCGACAAGGAGGATTCGTGGGGGTCGTCCCTTTCGTTGGGTTGCATGGATGGCAGCACCTGGAAGGTGTGCAACGCGCGTTAAGCAGGCGATCTTGACGGCTCTGCGGCCACGCTGTGGGGTGATGGGACGCTGCTGTAGCAGTGGAGAGTGTTATGTGGCTTTGGTTCCAGAGAGACGTGTGCTTGCGGTTTTTGTGCTCAAACCTAAGTAGCGGTTTTTCAGTTGCACGTAATGTTGTGCTGAATAGTGCAGGCTTTCGATTTCTTTGTCGCTGAGCTTGCGTACCAAGCGTGCCGGATTGCCGAGCCATAGTTCCGCCTCACCCACTACTTTGTTGGGGCTGACAACGGCGCCAGCACCGATGAAGCCGTACTTTTTTACGGTGGCGCCATCCAGGATGCAGGCGCCCATTCCGATGAGACATAGGTTCTCGATGGTGCAAGCGTGGATGATGGTGCCGTGTCCGATGGTCACGTCTGTGCCTATCAGCGTTGGATGTCCGGTCGTGTTGTACGGGCTGTGGTGGCTGACGTGGATGATGGTGCCGTCCTGCACGTTGCTGCGGGCACCAATTTGGATGTGGTTAACATCGCCACGGATGACCGTCTGTGGCCACACCGAGACGTCATCGCCAAGGATGACGTCACCAATGACGGTGCTGGTTGGATCGACGTATACGGCACAACCCAGTTGCGGTGTCTTGTCCAGGAATGGGCGGATCGGGTTCATGAGCACTCCAGGTGGATGCGGCGCAGCGATGCATCATAGCGTGCACGAGTGCGCTGTTAGATGTGCTGAGAGATCACCCTGGCAGCGATGTATCGGTATTTTCTTCGAATGCTGTACTGCGGTTTGAATGTACGGGCTGGTCTTTTCGTAACATGCGATCCTGGAGATGAGGTCATCGCCCGTGTTGCTGCTATCTCTGGTGCCTTCACACATGCGTCTGTTGTAGGGGCGTTGTTGTCATGAATGTGTTGTCGAATATGGTCTATTGCTTGGATGTAATGGTGATGTCCAGTGTGGAGCGATCAGTCACACGAGTCGTTGTCTTGCAAAAGGTTGGGTGGGTGGGGCTTTGCCAGTGTTGGTTCTTGGGGCGTTCGCTGTGGCTGGGGTCACTGGTTGCTCAATGGGACCGGTGACCGTGATTTGTTTGCTTGATTTGTCTGTGTTGGCATGGGCAGTGTCTGGTGCGTGGCAACGTGAAGGAAAGTTGTGCGGCGTTTTTAGTGCGCCAAGTGGCGGTGCACATTGCCGAGTAACGAGTAAAACGTCCTACAACAATCCGATGATTTCTGGTGTCTGATCGGTAGCAAGCAGCTTCCAGAGCGGTGGGTCGCGGAGGGAACAGTAGCCGGCGATGCGGGCGGGTTCATTTATAAGTCCATCACGTGAATCAACTCTCACCACCTACTTCGATGAAATTTAAGAATTCGGCGCGGGTGCGTGCGTCTTGGCGGAAGGCACCGAGCATCTTTGAGGTGACCATCGATACACCACGCTTGTGCACACCTCGGGTGGTCATGCATTCGTGCGCACCCTCGATCACGACACCGACGCCGCGTGGGGTCAATGTGTCCTGGATGCATGCTGCAATCTGTGCAGTCATTTTCTCCTGTACCTGGAAGCGGCGCGCATAGGCATCAACCACACGTGCCAGCTTGCTGATGCCGACCACTTTACCGTTTGGCAAGTAGCCAACGTGAACTTTACCGATGATGGGTGCCATGTGGTGTTCACAGTGGCTTTCATAGGTAATGTTGCGCAACACAATCAGCTCGTCGTAGCCAGAGGTTTCCTCGAAAGTGCGTTGCAGGTAGGCATGGGGGTCTTCGCGGTAACCGCTGAACCAATCCCCGTACGCTTCAACGACACGGCGTGGTGTGTCAAGCAAACCTTCACGGGTGGGATCTTCACCGGCCCAACGTAACAGGGTGCGTACAGCTTCTTCTGCCTGGGCTTGAGTGATGGAGGCTGTGTGTTGGTTGGAGTGGTCCATAGATGAGGAAGTAGTATGGATGATACGCATGGTACCTGAACTCACTATGTTTGAAAGGCTAAGGAGAATGCAGGTTAAATAGGGCTAAATAATGAACTTTGGAAGTACTGATGACCGGTGACAGGATGTGTCCATGATAGATAAATTCAAGTGAATATCTTGGCGTCTAAACATTTCTTTTTATAATATTTCAATACAATTTTTATTGTAATGACTATTTAAATAATGAAGAACATCTGTTCTAGATGGTTTTTCGGTATTGGATACGGGGAAATCGGCAGTTTTTTGATCAATTTGGCTATGAATCAAATATTCACGAGACGGCTGATGGATTGCCATCAGTGAGCGATCTGACAAGCATCTATCTTGATTTTAGGAAGGTGATCTACGTGAATGGTTCCAATCGGTGATTCAGTTGCCGTGTTATGTAACATGGAAAATAATAATTTGAAAATTTCAATGTAATAGATCGTTTGCATGTATTCAATACTTAATATATGCGTATCCATAGTGGTATTACTTCAAGCTTGGTGTTGATGATGCAATATTCGACGTTGGTTGGTGCGATTATATTTTAAAAGATGCTGATATTGATTAGTATATTTAATAATAAGATATCGTCTATTTTTTGGTTGGTGTGTCGAAGCTTTCTTCGTAATGATTAAAGTTTACTTCTCGATAAGTTGTGCATCATAAATGAGTCGCCATTCCTTATCAGTTGATAGATACGCAATGGTCACTGCATGGCCGTTTTTAGCCAACTTCCGTAGCTAGCAATCTAACGTAGATCCGGTAAGCGTTAAGAGTACATCCGCTTCAGGTCGATTGCTGAGTGCTTGATCCTTGGTGTCACCGTTAACAACGCGCCGCAAAATTCTTCCATTTGTCACATTTAAATGTTTATGTTAGTCACATTTATTTGTACAATTGCAATGTTTAGAGATAAATCTATAGGGGATGGAAATCAATTCAATAGATTTTCTCAATTCTATCGATTCTATTGGCAGTTCTTTAATCCACAGTAATTCGTAGTCTCAAATGCTCGGCATTGCCGAGCCAAAGTGAAGGAGTATTGTTATGCAAGCTGACGTTGCACTGCCCATGGTTCGGTTGGGTAGAATCAAAAGTGTTGATCCATTTATGCCGAAATATGGAATCGGTCATCCGCTGCAACACGCGGTTATGACTTCAGTGTCTTCAGGTAAAAAAGGCACGGGATCCGGACGTTCCAACAAGGCGATGGTCGCTAAGCGCAGTGGTAAAGTGCAGGACAGGAGGCAGCTGCAAGGTGTCTTTTTAACAGTGCTTGCGGCGTCGATGGGGTATGCCGGGAAAGCAGCAGCTCAGGTCTACGTGAATGCCAATTCTACTGGAACATGCGTACAAATACTGGATGATAGTAATCAGCAGTCCATCATTCAGAATTTTAGTGGATCGCAATGCGAGCCGGATTTGACGCAAACAGAGTATTCCCTGTTTTTCGACTATAGAAACCTTGTTCTTGGCGGGTCCTTATATGTCAATGAGGGCAAACTCGGTTTAGTTGATATCACTGGTGCAACTTATTCTATGCGTCTAGGGAGCGTTGCCACCGTGAATGGACCGGCTGGCATCGACTCGATTGCTATCGGTTCAGGGCAAGGTTCGAAAACTGACGGTAAGACCAGTGGCGCCACTGTTGCAAGCGGGCTGCGTGCGATTGCCATTGGTTCTACGGCTCGTGCGCAATCTCTTGATTCAATTGCTTTAGGGACTGGCGCATCCGGTACAGGTAATTTAGGGATAGCAATAGGCAATTTAGCAGCGACTTCGGGCGCCAATGGGGTGGCAATTGGCGCATCAAGCAGTGTGACCGTTGCAAATGGAGGCGTGGCGCTGGGACAAGGCTCACTGGCTTCTACCGGCGCGGGTATCTCTGGCTATGATCCAAAGACAAGGGGTACTTCGACTGATTCCTCGTCAACGTGGAGGAGTACGCTGTCGGCAGTCAGTGTCGGCAATGTGTCCTCTGACACCACCAAGACACGCCAGATGACAGGTTTGGCAGCGGGTACGGCAGATACGGATGCGGTGAATGTCGCCCAGCTTAAGTCACTTACTGAATCTGTCAATGCTGGTTGGAATTTGACAGCTTCTGGGGCCAACAGCAGTAATGTGGGGTCGGGTGAGTCGGTGGACCTGAAGAATACCGATGGGAACTTGTTGGTCAGTAAAACAAGCGACAGCAATGATGTGCTTTTCAATCTGTCCAACGAAGTCAAAGTGGACAGTGTGACCACTGGCGACACGGTGATGACCACCGATGGTGTGAAAGTGGGCAGTGGCGTGGTGTTGAGTTCGACTGGATTGGTGATTATGGATGGTCCATCGGTCACCAGTGCAGGCATTAATGCCGGTAGCCAAAGGATCACTCAAGTTGCAGCCGGTACGGCAGACACGGATGCCGTCAACTTTAGCCAGCTTCAATCGGTGAGCGATACGGCCAACAAGGGTTGGAATTTGACAGCTTCTGGGGCCAACAGCAGTAATGTGGTGCCGGGTGCGTCGGTGGACCTGAAGAATACCGATGGGAACTTGTTGATCACTAAAACAAGCGACAGCAATGATGTGCTTTTCAATCTGTCCAACGACGTCAAAGTGGACAGTGTGACCACCGGCAATACGGTGATGACCACCGATGGTGTGAAAGTGGGCAGTGGCGTGGTGTTGAGTTCGACTGGATTGGTGATTATGGATGGTCCATCGGTCACCAGTGCAGGCATTAATGCCGGTAGCCAAAGGATCACTCAAGTTGCAGCCGGTACGGCAGACACGGATGCCGTCAACGTTGGCCAGCTTCAGTTGGTAAGCGCTACAGCCAGCAGGGGTTGGAATTTAATGGCTTCCGGAGTCGACAGTAGTAATGTGGGGCCGGGTGAGTCGGTGGACCTGAGGAATACCGACGGAAACCTGTCGATCAGTAAAGCAAGCAACAGCAATGATGTGATTTTCAATTTGTCCAAAGATTTCAAACTGGAGAACGTGATCACTGGCGACACGGTGATGAACACCCATGGCGTGAGGGTGGGTAGTGATGTGACGTTGGGTTCGACTGGATTGTTGATTGCGGATGGCCCCTCGGTGACCAGCACGGGCATTAATGCTGGTAGCCAAAGGATCACTCAAGTTGCAGCCGGTACGGCAGATACGGATGCCGTCAACGTTGGCCAGCTTCAGTCAGTGAGCGATACGGCCAGTAAGGGTTGGAATTTGATGGCTTCCGGAGCCAACAGCAGTAATGTGGCGCCGGGTGAGTCGGTGGACTTGAAGAATACCGACGGAAACCTGTTGATCAGTAAAGCAAGCGACAGCAATGATGTGATTTTCAATCTGTCCAAGGATTTCAAACTAGACAGTGTGACCACTGGCAACACGGTCATGACGACCGATGGTGTGAAGGTGGGCAGCGGCGTGATCTTGGGTTCAACCGGATTGGTGATTGCGGATGGCCCCTCGGTCACCAGTACGGGCATTAATGCCGGCAGCCAAAGGATCACTCAAGTTGCAGCGGGTATGGCAGACACGGATGCCGTTAACGTCAGCCAGCTCAATAGTGTGGTCGCGGGCATCAAACCAGTTCGTTACTACAGTACGAATGATGGTGGTACCCAGGGAGGCAACTATGATGGCGATGGTGCGACGGGCATTGGGTCTGTAGCGGCTGGTGTGGGTACGCAGGCATCGGGTGAAGGCGCGACAGCGCTAGGCGCTGGTGCTGCGGGCAATGGAAAAGGCTCCGCGGCGATAGGCCGCAATGCAAGTGCCAGTGCTGATGGCAGTGTGGCGTTGGGGGATGGTGCGAAAGATGGTGGGCGTGGTGCTGAGAGTTACACCGGGAAATATTCAGGTGTACAGAACAACACAGTGGGAACCGTTTCGGTGGGTGATGCTGCTAAGGGGGACACTCGCACGATCAGTAATGTCGCTGATGCTAAGGAAGCGACTGACGCGGTGAACTTGCGTCAGCTTGATTACGTCGCTCAGCAAGCCAATCGTTATGTTGATGACAAGATACACAGCATTGGCGATGCACAGAGTTTCGTTAAAGTTAACCATGTCAGCAGTAGTAGCACTCCCAGTGCGAGCGGAGTCGACGCAACAGCCATTGGTGTCGGTGCCGTAGCTTCGGGTACCGATAGCTTGGTGGTAGGTCAGCATGCCAATGCATCTGCTGAAAGTGCGATTGCCATTGGTTCTAATGCTGTGGCTTCGGGTGCCGATAGTGTTGCGATGGGTAAGCATGCCAATGTGTCTGCTGACAATGCGGTTGCCATTGGCGCCAATTCAGTGGCCGACCGTGCCAACAGTGTTTCGGTAGGCTCGGCGGGTTCTCAGAGGCAAGTGACGAATGTGGCCGCCGCAACGGCAGATACTGATGCAGTCAATCTGGGTCAACTCAATCAGGGGTTGATCACCGCCAAACAGTACACTGATGGAATCGTAGGCAGTCTTCGTAGGAATAGTAATGCAGGCGTGGCGGCAGCAATTGCGACGGCAAACCTCCCGCAGGCTTATGTTCCGGGACGAGGCATGACCTCCGTAGGCGTCAGTAGTTACCAGGGGCAGTCCGCCATTGCGGTGGGTGTTTCAGCGGTTTCTGAGAGTGGGCGTTGGGTGTTCAAATTCAGTGGTAGCGCTAATACTCGCAGTCAAGTGGGCGTAGGTGCAGGTGTGGGTTATCAGTGGTAAATACAGGCTGTCAGCAATGAAAACCATAGGACGAGGGAAGCTCCCTCGTCCTAACTCAATGGCACCGTGTGAGTCCATAGATATAAAACACATCAGCCACTTTCAGATGCATGCAACACAAAAAATCGTATGGGTTGTGCCGTAGTGCATGGTCTCCGTTGTCGTACTGTGCCCGTTGGTGTGATTTGATTGCGCCTCTGTAGGATTGGGCTGAACCTAATCCCGGGTGACATATTTAAAAAAACTACATGCGGCTGCATGTGAGTCATGCTCGGTGTCAAGCCAAGCCTTAATGATGTCAGCCTTGGCGGATTGGTGGCCATGATTGGGCTGAAACGGTGAAATCGACTTCGTTTAGAGAAGCTCTGTCAGGCATGTTGTATCGTGTTTCTCGGTCATCTTCATCTATGGTTGAGGGATGCGTTGATTGGAATCCTTACTATTCAGAAAGTGTCAATCGGCTTCTGCGGCATGATCGCTTGGTGCTTGACATTGTTGGATAGGAACGGTGTTGCATGAACATCTCTAGTGATGATGAACGCATTGCTTTCTAGCATCTGTTCGGCAGATCCTGATGTGCTTTTAGTGATAGTCGTTGTCTCGCGTTTTCCGTGTGTCGTGCCACATAGGGCGCGATACATTAAGTGGCTGGAAAGAGATCGCAAGATTGATGGATATCTGCTTGTTACTTGGCCGTATAGACCGAGATATTTGACTGTTTATTAGATGTGGGATTTCGCTGCGCACGCGATGACAGCAGGTAGTGTGAGTGAGTTGTGAACGAGAGTTAGGACCGCTTGCTGTAATCTTCCCAAGATCGGTGGGTTCATGTTCTGAACGGAAGCTTGGATAAAGTGTTACGGGAGCCCTCGACAATCACGTTACTGTTGTCGATCGTCATCGCGCGTGCTGATCGGGTATGCATGCGTAGCGCACGGCCGGCTGAATGTGCAGACAGCCAGGAATCCTGTGAGATGGTTGTCGTAGATGGCTCGGCTAGAATCATCGCAGGAGGAACTCCATTATGTTCATTACACTGATAGCCGTGATTGTTGCACTCGCGTTGGGACATCTGTTCCCTTCCCAGGTAGCAACATTGCGTTCTTTCGACTGGTTCGGCCGCTGGCTGGCTTGGATGGGTCGTCTGGTCCAAATGCGTGACCTGTGGCAGACCTCATATGGCTTGGGGTTAGCATTGGGACCACTGTTGTTGACCGTGGCTTTGCTGCAATGGTGGTTGGACGGTGTTTGGCACGGTCTGTTTTCATTACTGTTCGGTGTGGCTGTGGTGATTTGGACCTGGGGGCCCCGCGATTTGGACCGTGACGTTGAAGCAGTGATTGATGCTGACGATGCGTCAGCTCGACACTTGGCAGTCAGGCAACTACAGGCAGCCGGTGGTAGCCTGTATGACGATATCCCTTCGTTGGTTGAAGCTGTGGTGGTTAACGCACTACGGCGTTGGTTGGCACTGTTGTTTTGGTTTCTGTTGCTAGGGCCGTTTGGTGCGGTGTTGTACCGACTGACTGCGCTGGCAGTGGAGAGCCGTTTAGCAGCACATTTGCCGCCTGCTAACAGGCGCGGTGCGAGTCGCTTTCTGTCGATGATGGAATGGCCAGTGGCACAGCTGATGACACTGTCGATGGCGCTTGTAGGCAACTTCGATACCGTGTTTCGTGCCTGGCGTGAGGCAGGTGGCAACCGTTTAAACTTCGAGCTTGCTTTTCTCGGCGATGTGGCGCGTGCCAGCGTGCGCGGCGAACTGCGTGAAGAAGCGACTGACTATACCGAGTCTGGTCTAGTTTCGGTGTGGCGACATTTGCCTGAGTTGCGTGATGCAATGAACCTGGTGTGGCGAGTGTTGTTGCTGTGGATAGCGCTGCTGGTATTGCTGATCATTGTTAGCTGGGTCACTTGAGTAGATTGTCTGTGTTGCTGCGACTTTCCGGGTCAAGCAAGGTTGACTTTAAACTGACCTTGCTACGGGTAAGTCGAACTTGGTTTTTATGTGGGATTGCAGAATTACGTGTACCTCTATCGTCAGGCTGCGGCGATTTTAGTTAGAACTTCCTTGCCCGAAGTGCTGACTGAGATTGAGCCGGCCTTGCTCGATTTTCATATCACTGTGCGGGGCATTGGGGTGCATGGTGAGTCGGACATGCCGCAAAAGTATTCCGGCGCATTCCATTCAGTCAGATGAGTCGAGGCCCGCATTCAAGGAGATGTGCTTCCGCATCTCGGATGATTGAACACTTTATCGACGGCCACAAGATCAATGATGTGAAGAGTCGTGTTGCCTTTAATCTGGAATGGTATTCGCAGGATCAGACCTTCGAGCGTGATCTATATGCGATGAGGGCATTCCACGAGTGCGGTCTGATCAGTTTAGGTGCCATGGTGACACGTAGCGAGACGCTAAACGCTGTTTTGGAAGTAGTACCGCGACTGACCAGAACCGGTGAACCAGACCTGTTCAAAACCGTGAAGCAAGCCGGTCAACCTAAAACGGTACACAACAAGTACGCTGCTAGCAGGATGTGGATGGAGAAACGACTGTAATGGTGGTTGTCCGGTCCTGGTATTCGGCATCACTCCGAAGCTGAAACTGCATGATAGTTAGACGTTTGCAACGATCCTGGCGTATCTACCTGCACAGTTTCAGAATCCGACGGGAAAAGTCGCACGGAACATCACCGGCTGTCCCGTGATGGAACGACGGATCTTGCTGAAATCATGACCTTGCCAGTGAACGATGCTTTACTTCTGGGTCTGTAATGCTCTACTGCCTGAAGGTATCAAGGTGCTGGAAGCCTAGGGCTTCATCTACACAAGCAACGTGGTGCGGCACAAGATCTGTAAGGATGGCCGTTCAGATAGTCGAGGAGTCGGTTTCTAATTCCGTCATGTCACGGAACCGCTGCTGTTTGGACTGCGTGGTAAGAACGCCCGAACGTCACAGCAGATCAACGACTGGGTAGCCCACAAACGGGAACATTCCCGCACGCCAGATGAGTTTTACTGCGTTAGAGTCTTGCAGCCCTGGACCTTACTTGGAATTGTTTGCACGCGGCTCGCGTAAAGATTAGGCCGTATAGAACCATCAGGCGGAAGAATATTTCCCGGATTGGCCGACTTACTCACACCACTCACAGACTGAGCATAGCGGCATAGGCCTGTCAGGGATCAAACTTGCCTCTGTTTCTGGTATCGATGAGATGAGCATCGCGCGGTGATCTGGATACTCTGATCGTATTCCTGATCACGTGCATTGCTTTCTCCATCTACAGCGTGCATTGATTTTGGGATCATACCGAGGGCATGACAATAGTAAACCGGCCAGTCTGACCGTGGAGCACCGACGGTTGCCAAGGTCTGAGCCTGGCGGCACTTGCCACTTGATTGAGCTTCGCAGTGGCGATGTGAGTGGCTTGCCATGCGTGTTACATGCGCAGTAGCAGCGCCGCTGAGAATGTGACTCGCGCCCACTATGTCGATGTCCATCGTCATTGATGCGCGTTCCTGGTTGAGTGTCGTCCAGTCAGCCCGCCAAGCTTGCATTGGGAAAACGAGGCGGTTGCTTCCAAGCGGCGCTGAAGAACATCGCACCTACATCAGGTGTTGAATAGGTGGGCTATGTCGTGGCCAATTCCGGGATATCTTCAGCCGGCACCGGCTGCATGAGTGCAGTGACTGCGGCACGCAGTTGCGGTAGCAATCGCAATAGCAACGTTAGCTGAGTCGCGAGCAAGTGACGGGTGCGGTCGTCGGATTCTTTGATTGCCTCCAGTGTATCGATCAATCGTTGTTCGATCTGCGCTTCAGGCATGGGGGGAGCCGTACGTGCTGCCAATGCATGTGAGATTGCTTCCAATTCCTGTTCTATATAAGCCCCTGCTTCCTCTAATTCCGTTGTGTTTGAGATATCCGCCAGTGGTGCACGATGTACGCCCAGCGCCGACAGATGGCCCAGTAGCGTGTTGGTCAGTGCCAGGAAGCGGAACCCAGTATCAAGATTACGCCGATAACGACCAGGCTCACGCAACATATGTGCCAACGCTGCTGACAATCCTGCATCCGCGTTATTCATGTCGCGGCGCGCAATGCGATAGTCCAGGTCATCAACAGGCTGACCACGATAATACACAAGCACCTTGTCCAGATAGTTCGCACAAGTGTCAATGACATGAGCGCAGATCTTGTGCAACCGTCGACCCTGCCAATCAGGAAGAATCAAAAACGCAGCGGCGGCGGCAATTGCACAGCCAATTAAGGTATCGAACAGACGTGGCCAGATCAGTACAAAACCATTGCCGATCAGATTGAAACAGAACAGCACCATCGCTGTAATCGCAGTGGTAGCCACCATATAACGTTCGGTGCGGGTGAGGATGAAGATCAGCGTACTGAGCAGAGCGAACACCAGCTGTAATAAGGTATTGGAGAACAACTGCATCAATACCCAGGCGATCACCAAGCCAAGCAGCGTGCCGAGAATCCGCTGTATCAAGCGCAACCGGGTCGCGTCGTAATGGGGGCGGCAGACGAAGGCAGTCGTTAACAGAATCCAGTAGCCATTATTGGTATTGATCGAATGTATCAGCAGATAGCCAGCACTCAATGCGATGGCCATACGTAGACCGTGCCGGAACAGTATCGAATTGGGGGTGAGTTGCTCCCCCAGGCGTGCCACCATCTCTCGCAACGTGTGTGGCGAGGAATCGCTTAAGCGCATGTCCATCTGCTCGGTGGCGGTATCCAACTGCGCAGCCTCGAAGAGACGCCGCTCAATTGTTTGTAGATTGCTCACTAACAGATCGAGCGTGCCAAGTAAGCGCCGTTGTGCGGCATTGGGACGGTTTTTTAAGAAGCTCAGTGACTTGTATAAATCGTCGCTGGCCAGACTCGTATCCTCACTATAAACAAACGGCCGACCTAGCTGGATAGCCTTCCCCAGCGCAGCGCAGAGCAACCCTTGCAGGCTGAGCAGACGTTGGCAGCGATAGAGGACATCGCTGTGGAAGAACGCCTCAGTCAGTGCCTCATATGGATAGTGTGAGGAACTGGCGCGTTCGTGAAACTCCTGAGCCATGTAATACAGTCGGAAGTACACCCCGGAGCGCATACCAGGCCGGCCAGAGCGACCGAAGCGCGCAATGATCACGTCTTTCACATCGTTAAGTGCGGTGACCACGCGTGCGTTCTGCTCGGACAGCGCCAAGCGTATGGCATACAAGTCACTTTGTCGCACCGGTTCCAGCAGATCGGCTTTAAGTTGCAGGTAATGGCCTAATTCTTCGAACAGCCGTGACAGGCGTTCGCGCACTGGACGGTTGGCAAATAACAGGACCCATAGAATCGACAGCGCCCCATACCAGGCAGCACCAATCATCAGTAACACGACACCCTGCCATGGCTGTTCTCCACCGTGGTCAATGCCGATCATGGCATAGATGGCCAAAGCCACAGTGGCTTGAGCGATCAAGGCATAACGCTCACCGAGCGCACCGAGTAAGGTCAGAGCGAACGTTGAGGTCGCCATACCCAGCACAAACAATGCTGGATGCGGAAATAAAAGGACCACGCTGGCCCCGGCACCAGCAAAGCACAGCAGCGACAGCAGCACCGCCTTGCTGCGACCTAACCAGTTATCGTCAGTCTCTGCGATAGCACTGGCAATTGTTCCCAAGAAAAGGCTCGCTACTGCATCAAGGTGGTCCGTCTCCCAGCAGACAGCGATGGTGACCGAGAGGGTGATCAGCACACGTAGGGCGTAGCTCGTTTTCTCATGCGTCCATAGACGATTGAGCTCGGAGGTGAGGTGCCCTATCCAATGTTTACTCGAGCTGGTCAAACAGGTCTTTCCAGAAGTTCTGCTTCAAATCGCTTGATACTGGCGATCATGTTGAAAAAATGACTGCAATGCTGATGATCCAGCACTGCAAATTGACCAGTCTGTCGAGCACAGGTCACTTTCTGGTCATCGTCCCGGGGGAGCATATTTAGTGTCCGGCTTGGCCTGATGAATGCGTTGGAAGATCTGCAGCGGCGTTTTCCCTGGTGTCGCGCTAGTGTGCCTATTTCTAAGGCGTGCTCTAGCGACTGGAAGAGCACCGGATAGCAGGATTGCAATTCCCACCAGGCGATATGAACAATGTCATACGCCGCTGTGCCGGAGGTGTGACAAACATGCATGAGATGTTGCTGCATCCCCCAGTCATTTGGCAGGTGATCCTGATCGCACTGCGCGATAACCCTTCTATGGGAATGTGTGTCGCTGGCAATACGGCGTTCCAATGGCTGTTTCTGATCCTGCGTATCGTTGCAAGCGATCAATCGATGATCCATTCCTTTGACCAGTACCCGTAAGCACTGCAGAAAACGGCCCGGTAGGCGGCGAGCCAATATTTCCTCCAGCAGCAAGCGCAGCGCTTTCATCCTGGATGAATCCTTTTGAAGATTGGTTGCCACCCATGGCCGCGTTGACCGTCCCCCGTGATAGGGGGGGTGATGTTCTGATTGTCGTGTCTGCGATGCCGCCTGATGCCGTCGCGGTACTTGACCAACCCACGCCCCCCGTAATGTCTTGCAACACGGTCCGGTCTCCCGCTGTCAGCGGATCTTGGGGACGTTTCTAGCTGCCCGATCACTAATTGCAATTGCCGATCACGATGATGCCCTGGTGCTGCGACGCAGGGCATCAGGTCGGGAGCCGGATCGTACAGCAGAACCCTGTCAGACACGTCACGATCAGGGAAAAGCAATCTGAACGAACGATCTTGTAAATGCAGAGTGAGAGAGTTCTTGTCCATCGATCGGAGTACAGGCGAGGCGATACCAGGCACACGGTGTGTCCCTGCTTTTGGACCATTGAGAAAGATCGCAACGTTGCAGCCATGCCCTGTATCGATATGGGAATGTGAGATACGCCCGTGTCCTGTGATGTGTTTGAAGGTACGGATGGACTGACACCGTTCAAATGCGCCCAGATCTTTAATGGCCAGCGTATTCAGGGCAACCTGTTGATGTTGTCGGTCCGGTGCGTTGTCGGATGGATGCACATCTTCCACAGCGCTGCTTGCATAGCCCTGACCGATACATCCATCCAGAAACACGCCTGGGCGGTCATGGAGTCCGCGTTTGTAGCGTAATTGTTTCTGCTGCACGGCCGGGATGGGTGCGTCCTTCGCGAGCGAGACGGAATACGACATCGTCCACTTAACCCCGCTCGTTTCCATGCTGTATTGCAATTCAATTAGGACGGCGTTGTGATGCGGATTGCAGCCAGGGCTGCGGGCTTCACAGCAGTGGTGGTGCGTATCCAGGGCAGTGCGGCAATTGTCTTGGAGACCCGGGTCAAGCAAACCGGACAGAGTGAAAAACGCCCGCTCGCCTGAGCGGGTGACCCCGACAACAAACACGACACATGCTGATCTGTTTTTAAGATGAACGTTGCGGAAGCCCTGAACATGTTTCAGGATGATGGGCTCGATTTTCATACGTGCAGTTCCAGAAAATGAGCCGCTGGGGTGGCATCATGGTTACGGCGTGGAAATATTATCGCGGGTCGCTTCAATGTAAGCCACAGCAATCAATCCGTGACTTCGTAGCATTTCAGTTCAATCGGGATGGCAGTGTGATAGAGATCGCAGCCAACGCCGAGTACTTCACGGAAACCATTGCACTTGCCCAGGGCCGCGTGGTCATGAGTCCTGGGGACAATGGTCAGGAAAACCAGCCAAAGTGAACAACGTGCACGCGGTCAGCACAGTGCCGGTAGGCACTGCGCGTTCATGGGCAAGCTGATCAAACAGCCTCCATAGAGCGCCTGCCGATGCTGGCCGCGAGTCACGCAGCGTGCTCGCGCATGATAGCGCGCCAGCCAATGTCGTTGCGCTGGAAGGCGTTGGCCCAGTGCAGCGATGCCACACCGGCGTAGGCGTTACGCTGTGCTTCGGAAACGTTGCTCCCGAGCGCGGTGACGCACAGCACGCGCCCGCCTGCCGTGACGATGCGGCCTGCTGCGTCGAGTGCAGTCCCTGCATGAAACACCTTCACGTTGGCTGGGAGTGCTTCCAGACCGGAGATGATATCGCCGGTGATGGGTGCCTCGGGATAAGGGCGCGCTGCCATCACCACACCCAGTGATGGGCGCGGATCCCACTGTGCTGGCACCTCATCAAGACGACCATCGAGTGCGGCTTCGATCAGTTCCAGCAGATCGGATTGCAAACGCACCATCACCGGTTGAGTTTCCGGGTCCCCGAAGCGCACGTTGAACTCGATGACTTTGGGCGCACCACTGGCATCAATCATCAGGCCAGCGTAGAGAAAGCCCATGAAGGGCGTACCGTCAGCGATCATGCCCGCCACGGTCGGGTTGACGATCTCGCGCATCACCCGCGCATGGATCTCGTCCGTGATGACCGGCGCGGGTGAGTAAGCGCCCATGCCCCCCGTATTGGGGCCCATGTCGCCGTCACCGACGCGCTTGTGATCTTGCGACGTGGCCATCGGTAGCGCGTGTGTACCGTCGACCATCGAAATGAAACTGGCTTCCTCTCCATTGAGATAGTCCTCGATGACCACGCGTGCGCCCGCATGACCGAACACGTTTCCGGACAGTATGTCGCGTATTGCCACCTCGGCCTCGGTCACTGTCATCGCCACAATCACTCCTTTGCCTGCCGCCAAACCATCGGCTTTTATGACAATCGGAGCGCCCTGTTCGCGTACGTAAGTGATTGCAGCATCGACATTGGTATGCACCGCGTAGCGCGCGGTGGGGATACGGTGGCGGGCCAGAAAGTCTTTTGCATAGGCTTTACTGCCTTCTAATCGTGCGGCGGCGGCTGTCGGCCCGAAAATACGCATCCCAGCTGCGCGGAAGCAGTCGACAATGCCAGCGACCAGCGGCACTTCAGGGCCTACCACGGTCAGATGCACCGCTTCGCGCTGCGCCAACGCCAGCAGTCCGTCCAGGTCGGTGACCTGCACAGGCGCATTACGGCATTTAGTCTCTGTTGCGGTGCCGGCGTTGCCGGGAGCCACGATGATTTCGGAGACACGCGGAGATTGGGCGAGTTTCCAAGCCAGCGCATGTTCACGGCCGCCAGAACCGATGACAAGGAGTTTCATAGGACATTACATGGATGAATGGAGAGGGAAGCGCATTTCAGCATGACGTTCAGATCAATGCCGTTGTGAGGTGTCATTTAAAAAAGTGCAAGGAAGCGTCGCGGTCTGTGGCTGACTGATGGGGGATGTTACCTATGATGCTTGCGATGCCAGCCCTCATTGAAACGGCGGTGCTGTTTCATGACCTGTTCAAAGACCTTTGATTTTTTCGATTGCATCGAAGTTCAAGAAGATGTGTGTGCGATCCGCCTCCGTTGATGCCTCTACAGAGATGCCATTCCGAAGGGGTGCCAATGCCCGCTATCGTATCAACACTTTCACACTGCAACGCAGTAATGTGCTGTTTCTGCCGTGACGCCGCTGGCGCGCTTTTTCAAGCACCTCGGGAACGTTATTGTGTTGCTCAATGGATTCCCGGCCAATCATGCGCATGCGTGCATCCTCGATTCATTGGTTGTTGATCTTGATGATGAGCACAGCATGGCTGGTACATGTTTTTAATTCTTATGTCTGCTGGTGCTCCCCCTGGCATTGTCGTGGTTTGCCCAGGGCATCTTGATCCTATGGAAGTCGTCTTCCAGCCTGGCTGATTCACATGCCGACACGTGATAGGCGCACCTGAATCCAGGCAGGAATCGTGGGTAGCGGCCCACATCGGAATATTTATTGTGCAAGTGAACGTGTTACAGACAGGAGATGTCCTGTGACCATACGATGTCAGTCAGAGGGCGCGTGGCGTTATGTTCTTCAACACTGGCAATCAATGGGATGGACGTTCCGAATCTTCAACGTGCTGATGTGCGGGGTACCTACCATTGCTTGGTTTCCCTAATTTGCATCGCATCCTTTGAAGCGGCTGTGCCATGTGCAGCCATCCAAGCCATAACGCATTTCCGTTCAGTGCCGGAAATGGCGCACCCCGGTGAAGACCATCGCAATCCCATGTTCGTTGGCTGCCGCGATCACCTCGTTATCACGCATCGAACCGCCTGGTTGAATCACGGCATTGATGCCAGCGGCGGCGGCGGCATCAATGCCGTCGCGGAATGGGAAGAACGCATCGCTCGCCATCACCGAGCCTGCGACAGCCAGATGGGCGTCGACCGCCTTGATGCCAGCGATGCGCGCTGAATACACGCGACTCATTTGTCCGGCGCCGATGCCAATGGTGCGATTGTCCTTGGCGTAAACAATGGCGTTGGACTTGACGTACTTGGCCACGTGCCAGGCAAACAGCAGATCGCGTTGTTGTGCATCGGTGGGAGCAAGCTTGGTTACCGTCCTGAGCACATCGGAATGGATGTGCATGGTATCGGCGCTTTGGACCAGCAGTCCGGAGCCGATACGCTTAAAATCGTACTGATTCATCCCGCGACCTTCTGGGATACGCAACACGCGCACATTGGCCTTCTTGGTTGCATAGGAAAGGGCATCCTCAGCGTAATCCGGTGCAATTAACACCTCGACGAATTGACGATCCAATATGCTTTGCATGGTGACCGCATCCAGCATGCGGTTAAAAGCAATAATGCCGCCAAACGCACTGGTTGGATCCGTGGCATACGCTGCTGCGTAAGCCTCACCGCAGGTCATCCCGATCGCGACGCCACAGGGGTTGGCATGTTTGACGATGACGCAGGCTGGCGCTTCGAGTTCACGGATGCATTCCCAGGCGGCGTCGGCGTCGACGAGGTTGTTGTAGCTGAGTGTCTTGCCCTGGAGTGGCTGGAAGGTCGCCAGCGTCCCGGGCTGCAAATGCACATCGCGGTAGAACGCGCCCCGTTGATGCGGGTTTTCACCGTAACGCAGCTCCGTCACTTTCACGAAGGTATGGTTCAACTGGGCCGGGAATTCATCCCGCAGCGGCACCGCCATCTCCGTGTCGGAGACGCTCGAAAGATAGTTGCTGATGGCCGCATCGTACCGGGCAACGTGGTTGAACGCCGTCACGGCCAATGCAAAACGGGTGTTGGCTGAAAGCTGGCCGTGGTGTGCGTTGAGTTCAGCAAGCAGCTCGGGATACTGATCCGGTGACGTTGCCACGGCCACGCGCGCGAAATTCTTTGCCGCTGAGCGCAGCATCGCCGGGCCACCGATATCGATGGTGTCTACCGCCTCGGCCAGCGTGCAATCTTTTTTGGCGGTGATCTGTTCGAACGGGTACAGATTCAATACCAGCAGATCGATCGCTGCGATGCCGTGTGCGGCCATCACCGCATCGTCGATACCGGTGCGTCCGAGCAGGCCGCCGTGGACCACGGGGTGCAGCGTTTTCACGCGGCCATCCATCATTTCCGGGAAGCCAGTCACATCGGCTACGTCCTGCACCGGCAGACCAGCCTCGCGGATCATGTTGGCCGTGCCACCGGTGGACAGTAATTCAACGTTGCATGCCACCAACGCGCGCGCCAATTCGATCACGCCTGTTTTGTTAGAAACAGACAACAGTGCCCGGCGTACGGGCAGAAAATCGGATGTCATGGGGGCACACTGTCGACGCGGAGTGAAGCGGCATTGTAGGTCCTTCCAGTGTCAGTGTGGGATCTGGGGGGCGGTGCCTGGCGATCCAGGCGGCGGGTGGGCCTGGATGCCTGTTCATCCCTTGCCTGTGCTGCTCGGGATGGATGCTGCAGGTGCTACGGTGTGCGGATGCGTTGCAGTGATGTGCAACGTCTGACGTTTGGATGGCGCTTCCTAGCGTTGCTCACCTGTCGCGTTGTTCCTGGTGGGCTGGATCAGCTTAACGCAGTGATTCTAAAGCGTAGGTATTGCATGTGCCCGATGAGTGATGGCGCACATGCTGGCAAGAAGGGCAGCACACGCAGCAAGACCAGCACGGGACCCATGCGGCGGACACGTTGACGCTGAGTGGCGAATTAGGAGTGTGCTCAGGTGCATTCACTTGCACATCGTATCCAGCACAGGGTGGCCCAGAGGGTGAGCGTAGCTTTCGAGTGTGTGTCTGCTGCGGTGGGAGCCAGTGAAACAATGTCAAGCGATCGTTTTTCAGGAAGCCATGCAGTTGAGCTCGCACCCAAGGCACTCGCCGAGAGGCCAGACACCAAGCGTCACGGTGCGATCTCGCGCAGCACGGTTACTGCTCCTTGTCGAAGTCAAAAATGCACATGGTGCATCACGCTCGATGTTTCGCAAGGATGGCGCTGCAATTGACCGTTCAAGATTGTTCTGCATTCTTATCGTATCTCCCCTGGTGCCGCGTGATCTCGATGTGCTCACGTGTCTGCACGGGTCGAAGTAGGCGTGTTTGAGTGGCTGACATGCATGCTTACTGCCGCGCCGACCAAAGTGCCGCATGCATCTCTACAAGGGTTGCACCAAGAAACTGCGCGCCGGCTGGACGGTAGTGTTGCTCCGTTGCTTGCCAGGTTGCGCGCTCGGATTGCTGCTATACGCAGTGCAGCACAATGTCTGCCCTGGTGGCTCGATGGGTGCGATGTCCCGTTGCGGAACGGGATCAATGTCGAGTGTGTTTTATCCTTGGTCGTGACTCACGCTTAACATTCTCCAAGTGAATGATGTTTCCCATAGAGAGACATCGATAGTGATGCAGGTGGCTGGACATGAGTCAGCAGTGATGTTTCAGGAGGACATCCGGAGGATGTGTGCCTGTATCCATACCAATAGGCAGGTTGTTGAGCTTGCCGCCGCAGGGAGCGTTCTGAGGAATAAACGTTAGTGACTGAAGGGCGTTAGCGATCCGCAAGGGAAGGGGGGCAGGTGACTCCTACAAAGCCCTGTTGCCGCCATGCCTCGAACACCATCACGGCGACGGCATTGGAGAGGTTCAAGCTGCGGTTCTGCGGTTGCATCGGTAAATACAGGCGCTGCGATGCGGGGATGGCGTCCAACACAACGTCGGGCAGGCCCCGGGTTTCTGGGCCGAAAAGAAATGCGTCTCCCGCGCTGAACGTTGGGGTGTCGTAGCGCACCTGGCCACGTGTACTGAGTGCGAACAGGCGTCGTGGTGCGATTGCGGCGAGCGCACTGGTGAGGGTGGGGTGTACCTGCATCCGCGCGTATTCGTGATAGTCCAATCCAGCGCGCTTGAGTTGCCGATCGTCGAGATCGAAACCCAGTGGTTCGATCAAATGCAGACGCGCACCAGTATTGGCGCACAGGCGGATCACATTGCCGGTGTTGGGTGGGATTTCGGGTTGGTACAGCAAGACATCGTAGCTAGAGATGTGCATGAGGGCAGTGTAGCCCCAGCTTTGAGGTACACCGTGTTTTACCAAGTTCGGATCGTTGCAGCGAGATGCGCCAGGCATTGATGATGGTAACGAGGCTGCTTAGTCAGCACCCCAGACGGATAGACCTGGGGTACGGTTGTGGTTGCAAGACTTTTGTTGCACTTCATGAATCGGGTTGGAGCGATGGCTCCAGTCGCTACCACCATTGCCAAGTTCCACGATTGGGGCACAATCGAATACTTCGATGCATTGCTGCATTTATTGTAGAACAGTCTTATGCGTGTTTTGATCCTTGCTTTGCTTGTCGCTACTGTTATTTCTGCTTGCACGTGGGTGCCGATTGAATCGGTTGGAAAAACAGTGCGCGTGTTGCCCCGGGGGACTGTGCCGAATGACTGCCAATCCCAGGGTGAGATTATGGTGTCGGTTAAGAATAAGGTCGGGTTTTATACTCGGAATCCGTTGCGCGTCCAGGATGAATTAGAAACCCTGGCACGTAATGAAGCACCCTCAATCAACGCCAATACAGTCCAGGCACTGGGTCCGCCCGTCGACGGCAACCAGCGATTTGTGGCGTTCTATTGCGGTGGTCGCTGACGCCACAACGCGGCGCAGTGGCACCAGTCTGGAATGCTAAAGATGCGGTAAAAGCATTCAATCGCTAGAATAACCGCCTCTCGCCCGATTCTGGCGCTATTTATTTATGTTTTTCAAGAATGTCTCCATTGCGGGACTGGCGCATATTGACGCCCCATATACACTCACTTCGCAGGAAATTAACGCGCGGTTGCAACCGATGTTAGAGCGGCTCGGGATTAAGAGCGATGTGCTCGGTGATATTGCCGGCATCGACGCGCGCCGCCTGTGGGATACCGACGTGCAGACTTCCGATGTGGCAACGATGGCAGCGCGTAAAGCACTGGAGGATGCCGGAGTGGAGGTGGGCCGTATCGGCCTTGTCGTCAACACTTCGGTGAGTCGCGATTATCTGGAGCCGTCCACTGCTTCGATGGTGTGTGGCAATCTTGGTGTTGGCGAGCAATGCATGACCTTCGATGTGGCCAATGCTTGCTTGGCCTTCCTCAACGGTATGGATATTGCAGGGCATATGCTGGAGCGTGGGGACATCGATTATGCCTTGGTGGTCAATGGCGAAACCGCTAACCGCGTTTACGAAAAGACCCTTGAGCGGATGAGTGCCCCTGGTGTGACCGAGCATGAGTTCCGCGAGGAGATGGCGGCGTTAACCCTCGGTTGCGGTGCTGTGGCGATGGTATTGGCGCGTACCGATCTGATCCCTGATGCACCTCGATACAAAGGGGGGGTCACCCGCTCGGCCACCGAATGGAACACGTTATGTCGCGGCAATCTGGATCGCATGGTCACTGACACCCGCTTGATGCTGATCGAGGGCATCAAGCTGGCAGAGAAAACCTTTGTTGTGGCGAAGCAAGTACTAGGTTGGGCGGTGGAGGAACTGGACCAGTTTGTGATCCACCAGGTCAGCCGCCCACACACGGAGGCGTTTATCAAGTCATTCGGCATCGATCCGGCCAAGGTCATGACCATTTTCCGCGAGTACGGCAACATTGGTCCGGCTTCCGTGCCGATTGTGCTGAGCAAGCTCAAGGAACTGGGCCGTCTCAAGAAAGGTGATCGCATTGCTTTGCTCGGCATTGGTTCAGGGCTGAGTTGCTCAATGTCAGAAGTGGTGTGGTGATGCCAGGATGGGCCAAGCAGCCCTCATGTTGAAAAATGAGGGGAGTCTTTGATGCCCCTGTCATGCTGCGTAGCGAATGCTTGCCTAATCCGCCGGCTGATTTTGAAGCCCGGTTGATGGATTTCGTGGATTTTAACGACACCGTGCTGGCAAGCCGTTTGCGCATCCGGGAACGCGTGATGCGTGTTGAGTCAGCGCTGCTCTCCGGCCCTCAGCGTGCTGCGGATGAATGCCGTACTGATCTTTGGGCGACGCTGGCTCCGGCGGCGGTGGCAGAAGAGGCCGAGCAGGTGCGCCTCTGTCTGTCCGAGGCGAATGACCGGGAGTTGCAGGTGCGTTTGCTGGAGAAGTTCCGTCAGGTCATTGAGCATGCCGGTTATGCACTTCCTGAGGATGATGAGCAGTTGTTGCAGCAGCTGGAGTTGGTGTTGGTCCGCCATCCTGAATTGCTGCGGTTAGCCTACCGGCGGTTTCGCCATGCTCAGGTGGCTGATGTCGAGGTGCCGCTCCTGTCTGAGTTGCACAGTGATGTGCCTCTGGAGAGGGCGCAGCGCGGGCTGTATGGCATATTTCCGCCGGGCCTCAATCAAGATGAAATCGCGGTAGCGCGGCAACTTGATGCCAGCCCGTTGGTGCATTGGTGGCATCGCAATCCGGTGCGCAAGCCCGAATCGGTGGCGCTGTATCGTTGGGACGACGGGGAAGGCTTTTATCCCGATTGTGTTGTGGCGATGATGCAGCGTGATTCACATGGCTGTATCGCCTTGTTGGAAGTGAAGGGCGCTCACCTGTGGGGGGAGCCGAAGGAAATCGGGAAAGCGGCGGAGACTCACCCCGACTATGGTCGAGTATTCATCGAGGGCCTGCGGCGCGGCGAGCGGGTGTTCCATCACTTGCGGGTCTTGGAGCATCGTCTGGAGACAGACGGCCTATTTACATTGGATCGGTTGGGTCACGTATGAGATATCCCGATTATCCCTTTATCCCGAAGTGCTTCGAGGTCCGTCCGGGGATCACGCTGCGTTATCTCGACGAAGGTCCACGCGATGCAGCGGTGGTCGTCATGCTGCATGGCAATCCATCCTGGAGCTACTACTGGCGCCACTTGGTGACGGCGTTGCGGGATGGCTATCGCTGTATCGTTCCAGATCACATCGGTATGGGCTTGTCGGATAAGCCGGAGGACACCCCCGGCGCGGTGCCCCGTTACGATTACACACTGCAATCGCGCGTGGATGACTTGGATGCATTGCTGTGCCATGTGGGCATTGGAAATGTCACGCCGGTGACGCTCGCCGTGCACGATTGGGGCGGCATGATCGGATTTGGTTGGGCGCTGGCGCACGCGCACGCTGTGCAAGTACGGCGGCTGGTGATCATGAACACGGCGGTGTTCCCGATGCCCGCGGCCAAGACGCTGCCGTGGCAGATTGCATTGGGGCGTGATTGGAGGATCGGCGAATGGCTCATCCGTGGTTTTAACGCCTTTGCAGTGGGTGCGGCGTGGATGGGGGTGGAAACGCCATTGCCGCGCGCGGTGCGTCGCGCCTATGTAGCGCCCTATGACAATTGGGCGCAGCGGCGCTCGATCATCCGTTTTATGCAGGATATCCCGCTTGGCCCAGGTGATCGTGCTTGGCCGTTGCTGGAGGCGGCCGCCAAGGCGCTACCTGGCTTCGCTGACCGCCCGGCGTTCATCGGGTGGGGCTTGCAGGATATTGTGTTCGACCATCATTGTCTGGACAGATTCCGTGCTGCTTTGCCGCGCGCGCAGCTCCATGCTTTCGAGGATGCTGGCCACTACGTATTGGAAGATAAACGCACTCTTCTGGTGCCGGCGATTCGCGCGTTTCTCGACGCGCATCCGTAGGAATACATGCGTTGCGGGGGCTATGCGTTTGTGGGCCATGCTGCTGCATGGCTTGAGTGTCAACCCACGTGATATTGCATGTGATCCCGTTGTTCACTCTGGCGTTGTACGTTCAATCAAGTTGATGCATGAACATGCAGTGACTCGAAAACGCACGCTGGGAAACCCCCGGTCAACAGCGTGCTCATTTCAGGTGCGATGTGGGTACAGTGGCTATCCCGGTGACGGTCCTGGTTGTCTTGTGTCATGCCAGCTATCGCTTTCATAGCTGTTTTCAGGAAATTGTTGTTGGCATTGATCTCAAGGTGCTTGCAAGTTGCTGGGAGGCGGTGATCAGGTGGGGATCCCAGGGCAAGGCGGCACTGTATCTTCCTCAAGAAGCGTGTGGTGAGTACATGATGCGCCTACCTCAAGAGGTGGGCGTAGGCAGAGCGTTTCGCTAAAGGACTTGCGGGATTTGCTGTCGTTTGTGGGCGTTTTCGGATCGAAAGACATCGCTGCATGCGGGCGTTGATGTTGGTTGCTATTGCTTTTGAAAAGCAGCACCCGAGAGGAGGTTTATTGGCTCATCGTGCAGGTGTTGCTGGCGTGGCTGCGCGAGGCGGTGTTGCGGTGTTGATGTGGGCATTAAACGATCTGGTTTAGTCATGTGGCAGTGGGTTGCGTTCGGTGTTGGTGACGCCGGCCCAGTCGGCTTCGGTCAGGATGTGCAGTCCGTGCGCGCGCCGCGCTGTGTCGCATTGCTGGCTGCGTGCGCCGAATTCCAGCGAGGCGGGGACGGCTGCGCACACGGATGGACGCCGGGCGTGGATCGTACAGCGGCTGTGACGGCCGATCTCGGCGTCCAGTGCGATGCAGCGTGGATGTGACTGCGAGGTGCCGCGCATGACCCGTTCGTGGCTACGCAGTGGCTCAGTGAGTTCAATCGGGACGGTGCCGCCCAGTGCCGGATCGGCCTCGCTCCAATGAAAGCTGACGCGGAAATAGGCGCAGCAGGCACCGCAAGAGAGACAGGGATGCGCCATGTAAATCCTGATTTTCGTGGTGTGTATGCGTCAGTGGTGCAGCATTCTGACGCAATCATTGCTGCGTGCAAGTAAAACGGCAGTGTGACGGTGAATGCCGTGCGCTGTTTGGTTAATGCAATGGTTTAACGTGCACACGTTTTTTTACGATGCGGCGCCATAGGTGCTCTTCTCGATGGCGCTGTGTCGTTTGTTACGCCTTCCGGTGTTGGCGTTGGTGTGGTTGATGATGCAGGTCAATCCGGTACTGACAGGGATCGATGATTGGCATGAAGCGGTCCGAGACCATGCGGTGCATTTGCATGACGCTCCGACTCTATATATCGACTGACGATGCCGGGATGAGCATGCATGGTATGCACGGCTGTAGTCACTTGAGCGTGGTGTTGCCGGGAGTTGTTCTGGCGCCGTTGCTACTCCAAGGGACTGACAGTCCTGACAGTATTCCGTTGGCGCGTGCGTGTGCGCCTCTGGTACCTCTGCTGTGTCCTCCAATGGCGGGCTGACATTGAATGCGGCATGCCGTTATCTGGCGGCACTCTGGAAGAGCCGCCGTCCTGATTTCGCAGCAGTGAGTGGTGATCCGCTGGTGTTGCCGGCGTTACAGGATCTGGCTCAGTTGGAACACCACTTGATGCGCACTCCAGAGTTGGCCCAGTTGACGGGTGAGGCTCGGGTACGTGAGGCGGAGTTACGCTTGGCGCGCAGCCAAGCCGGTGCTGATGTGCAATGGCAAGTGGGGATACGTTATCTCCGCAATGGTGGTGATGTTGGGGCTGAGCCTGCCGCTTGGGGCAGCAGGCGGTGCGGTGCCGGGTCTTGATGCGACTGAGGGGGCATTGACGCTGAATGCAATCGAGCGTGAGACGTTACAGGTTCGTTTGTATTCCACTTTGGTTGCAGCCTATGGTGACTACACCACAGCATGCTTAGAAGTGACGCGGATGCGCGACGCTGTGCTCCCGCGCTTGGCACGTGCGGAACAGGCGGCTGATCACGCTTGGCGTGCTGGGGCCATCAGTTACCTGGAATGGGCGCAGTTGCAGCGTCTGCGGATGGTGGCGTTGCACTGTCAGTTGCAAACAGCCATACAAGCGCAGCGTGCTCTTATCGAACTCCAGCGCCTCACCGGCCAAGCGATTGTTGCCGGTGTGCATGCCACTTCCCAGGACACATCCCCACAATGAACACGTGTTGTTCTCGGCGTCTTTTTAAGAGCTTCTCATTGGTTTCTGGGCTGTCTGGTGCTCATGGCCTGTGGTAAACCGGAGGCCGCAGTAACGCGCCCCATCTCAACAACACCGGCATTCAGTGCCGAGGCTGGCCTGATGGCCACACGCATAGTAATGATGATGGGGACATTGGAGATGTGACCAAGGAAGGCGTTGCTAAGATGAAAGGCGTTATGCACGTTGTTGGTGTTGCTGTGTCGGTCCCTCGGTTACGACCTGCGCGATAGCTTGCCAAGAAGTATCAGGTTTGTGCCTGAGAGGTGATCTTGATGTGCCGTGGCAATGAAGACACATAGAGTAGATTGGCCATAGCTCGTTTGGGTGGATAGTACCGCGCGATTGATACAGATCATGCTACGCAGCGTGTGCTGCTGAAATGATGTGGTGTTGGTGAGTCTCGGGTGGCTCTGAGGGATGCTTGCGCATGCTCTACGCACCCATTGGGGTTGCACTATCCTTATCATGCGTGCAAGAGGAGCAAACACAAGGTCACTGATGATATGTCCGCATCTCTCCGCATCGCCATGGCTCAGTTTGATTTCCCTGTGGGGGCTGTGGCGCAAAACGCTGATCGCATCATTGCATTGCTTGAACAGGCGCGAGATGAGCACAGTGCCGATGTGGTGTTGTTCCCGGAGTTGGCGCTCAGTGGTTATCCGCCGGAAGACTTGCTGTTACGTCCAGGTTTCCTGGCGCATTGTCAGGTAGCGATTGAACGCATCGCGGCGGCCACGCAGGGCATTGTTGCCGTGGTTGGGTGGCCGCAAAGCGCGGGGAGTGTGGTGTACAACGTGGCTAGTGTGCTGCGTGGCGGCCAGATCGAACAGACCTACCGGAAGCGTGAGCTGCCCAACTATGCGGTGTTTGACGAGCGCCGTTATTTTGAAGTCGATCTGAGTGGCGGTTGCTGTGTGTTCAAAGTAAAGGGTGTGCCGCTTGGATTGCTGATCTGTGAAGATCTATGGTTCTCTGAGCCACTGGCTGACAGCGTGTGCGACGGTGCCGAGTTGGTGTTGGTACCTAATGCTTCGCCATACGAACGCGGCAAGCACGCGCAGCGCGATGCGCTGTTAGCCGAGCGTGCTCGCGAGACAAGAGCAGCAATCGCATATCTCAACGTGGTTGGAGGTCAGGATGCGCTGGTCTTTGATGGTGCTTCGGTGGTTGTTGATGGTGATGGCCATGTGCATCCTGCGGCGGCGGCTTTCCTCGATCAGTGGCTCGTGGTGGACTATATGCCGTCTGAGCGCCGTTTCGTTCCGGTGCAGTGGATGGAAGAGGGTGATGTGAGCATCAATGCGCTAGCGTGGCGTGCGGTGGTGCGTGGGGTGCAGGACTATTGTCATAAAAACGGTTTTTCCAGAGTTTGGATAGGGTTGTCGGGTGGTATCGACTCAGCGTTGGTGCTTGCCATCGCTGTCGATGCGCTCGGTGCCGACAATGTGACTGCAGTGCGGTTACCGTCGCGCTATACGGCTGAGGTATCCAATGATTTGGCTGCAGAGCAGTGTCATATCTTGGGAGTGAGGCTGGAAACGGTGACGATCGAACCTGTATTTGAGGGGGTGTTAGCTGCGTTGGGGCCGTTGTTTGCTGGGACGGTTGCAGATGCTACTGAGGAGAACCTGCAATCGCGCAGTCGCGGTGTGATTCTGATGGCGTTGGCCAACAAGTTCGGTGGGCTGTTGTTGACGACCGGCAATAAAAGCGAATACGCGGTTGGTTACGCGACGATTTACGGTGATATGTGTGGCGGGTATGCGCCGCTGAAAGATCTTTATAAGACTGAGGTGTTTGAGTTGGCTAAGTGGCGTAATACGGTCAGCGATGTACCGTCGATCCCTCCGGCAGTGATCCATCGGCCGCCTTCGGCGGAATTGCGGGCTCATCAGACCGATCAAGATTCGCTGCCTCCCTATGAGGTGCTCGACGGCATCCTGTCTCTCTACGTGGATCAAGAACAGTCGCGTGAGGACATCATCGCTGCTGGTTATGCTGCCGAGATCGTTGACCATGTGCTGAACTTGGTACGGATTAACGAGTGGAAGCGTCATCAAGCTGCGCCGGGGCCGAAGGTGTCCCGGCGTGCGTTTGGACGCGAGCGACGCTATCCGATTACGAATGGTTACCGTGGCTAGAGATAGGTGTTGTCTGTCTTGTTGGATGGTGCGGCTAGTGTGTGATGTCGCCATGCCATGACACGTTTTGACAGAACGGCGCGTTGTCCATGAGGTCAAAGTAAATGGTTCTGCTGGGTATACGATGCCGTTGAGTCTGGTGCAGGCTGCTTCAGTGAAGTTCAGACTTCACGGTGATTGATGATGTAGCGTGATCTGTTTGAAATTTTAGGGCCCATGCCGTACAACAACGACCTCTGCGTGAGCCAGAATGGCTCATGAGTGTCCTGACACTGAAATAAAGCGCAGCAGTTCGGTCGGTATACTAATGTCCTGTTTCCACAAGGCGTTTGCTGCATGTCCGATTCTCGGGGTGTACTGTCTACTTCCACCAGCACAACCTTCCAGGGTTTGATCCAGATCCTCAATCAGTACTGGGCAGAGCAGGGTTGCGTGTTGATTCAGTCGCTGGATCTGGAAGTAGGGGCGGGCACCTTTCATCCAGCTACCTTTTTGCGTGCTTTGGGCCCGGAACCTTGGAATGCTGCCTATGTGCAGCCCAGTCGCCGCCCGACTGATGGTCGTTACGGGAAGAATCCGAATCGCTTGCAGCGTTACTATCAGTATCAGGTCGTCATGAAACCCAACCCTGACAACATCCAGGAGTTATACCTGGGTTCGTTGCAGGCGTTGGGGATCGATCCGTTGGTGCACGACTTGCGCTTTGTCGAGGACAACTGGGAGTCCCCGACATTGGGCGCTTGGGGTCTTGGCTGGGAGATCTGGCTCAATGGCATGGAGGTGACGCAGTTTACGTATTTTCAGCAAGCGGGCGGCCTGGAATGCAAACCTGTTCTGGGTGAGATCACTTACGGGATGGAACGGCTCTGCATGTATTTGCAGAACTGCGATAACGTTTACGATCTGGTGTGGACCTATGGTCCGGATGGTGCCCCAGTGACTTATGGCGATGTCTATCACCAAAACGAGGTGGAGCAGAGCGGTTACAATTTTGAGCACGCGAATGTGGCTGCGTTGTTCCACACTTTCGAGGCTTGCGAGCGCGAGGCTAAAGCGCTGTTCGAGGCTGGTTTGCCGCTGCCGGCCTATGAGCAGGTGATCAAGGCGAGCCACAACTTCAACTTGCTTGATGCGCGTCGCGCGATTTCTGTCACTGAGCGCCAGCGCTACATTCTTAGGATACGTGCGTTGGCACAAGGAGTGGCGCAGGCTTATTACGTGCAGCGTGAGAAACTAGGTTTTCCGAACTTGAAGCGCTAGCTGCCTCCTTTATCCGTTTTCCGTTTTGATAAGTGTGGTGTGCCGCTTGTTGCCATTGGCGGGAGAAATGAAGATCAAGGTCCTATTGCCATGACTGAACTAAAACCACTGCTGATCGAACTGGGTACCGAGGAACTGCCAATCAATGCGTTGCCGGGGTTGTCCCAAGCATTCTTCGAGGGTGTGCTGACTGGCTTGGAGAAGCGAGGCATTGTGATCGATCATGGTGACGCTAAGTCACTGTCCACTCCACGCCGGCTTGCCGTGTTACTAACGGCTGTAGCAGCGGAACAGCCAGAGCAGTACCGTGAATTGTTTGGTCCTTACCTGAACGTGGCGTTCGATGATGCAGGTAAGCCGACCAAGGCGCTGGAGGGTTTTGCTGCCAAATGTGGTGTGAATTGGACAGCATTGGAGCGGATCCGCGATGCCAAGGGTGAGCGTTTCGTACATCGTGTTGTGGTGCCCGGTGAGCGTACTCATACGTTGTTGCCAGAGATATTGACCGAAGCAATTGTGAGTATGCCGATTCCCAAGCCGATGCGCTGGGGTGCCCATAATTATCTGTTTGCACGTCCAGTGCATTGGCTGGTAGTGCTTTTTGGGCAGGATGTGGTTGAGGCCGAGGTCATGGGGGTGAAGGCTGACCGTATCAGTCGTGGTCATCGCTTCTTACACGGCAAGCCGGTGTGGCTGAGTGATCCGCAGGATTATATTGATGTTCTTCAGGCTGCTTATGTGTTGGTGGATCCTGCTGCACGCCGTGCTCGCATTGTTGCTGAGATTGAGGCCGCAGCGCGTCAGGCTGGTGGAGTGGCGCGGATCACTGCAGATAATCTGGAACAGGTGGTGAACTTGGTGGAATGGCCGTCGGCGGTGTTATGTAGCTTCGAGCGAGTGTTTCTTGAAGTGCCGCAGGAAGCGTTGATCGAAACAATGGAGGTTAATCAGAGATTCTTTCCTGTACTTGATGGCTTGGGCAAATTGACCGAGAAGTTCATCGGGATTGCCAATATCAAGTCCAATGATGTGGCTGAGGTTGCAAAGGGCTATGAGCGTGTGATCCGCCCACGTTTTTCCGATGCCAAGTTTTTCTTCGATGAGGATCTCAAGCAGGGATTGAAGGCGATGGGGGAGGGACTGAGGACAGTCACTTATCAGGCTAAGTTGGGTACCCTGGCTGACAAGGTTGCACGTGTTCTGGTACTAGCTGAAGCGATTGCACCACAGGTTGGGGTGGATCCAATGCTTGCCAGACGTGCTGCATTGCTCAGTAAAAATGACTTGCAGTCTCGTATGGTCAATGAGTTCCCGGAATTACAGGGGATCGCGGGTCATCACTATGCCTTGGTGAGTGGTGAATTGCCTGAGGTCGCAATGGCGATCGAGGATGCCTATCGGCCTCGCTTTGCGGGTGATGACATTGCGCGTTCGCCGCTGGGCAAGGTGCTCGCACTTGCTGAACGTCTCGATACGTTGGCCTGTGGTTTTGCCGTGGGATTGAAGCCGACGGGTAACAAGGATCCGTTTGCGTTGCGTCGCAATGCGCTGGGATTGGCAAGGACGATGATTGAGAGTCGATTCGATCTGGATTTAAAAGTGCTGCTGGATCAAGCGTCGGACTGGGCCGCGTTTGCGACGACAATCGAGCAGGAGCGTCATGCACATGGATCAGAAAAGGAAGCGGCTGTTACGCATTCGGTGCCCCAGGCCAGTGACGAGAAATCTGTCAGGATCGAGGAACTTTACGATTTCATCGTGGAACGTTTGCGCGGTTACTATGCTGACAGGGGCATCCCGGCCACGCACTTTAATGCAGTTGCTGAACGCAAGCCGGTATCTTTATACGATTTCCATCGCCGCATTGATGCGATTGGCAGATTTGCGGCACTGCCAGAGGCCGAGGCGCTGGCAGTTGCCAACAAACGTATCCGTAACATCCTGCGTAAGGCGGAGATCAAGATCCCAGATTCAGTCGATTCGGTGTTCCTCCTTGAACCGGCCGAGAGGGTGCTGGTTGTGGCGTTGGAAGGTGTGATCAGCGATACCCGCAGTGCATTGGATTGCAAGAACTATGTCAGTGTCCTTACGTGCCTGGCACGGTTGCGGCCACATATTGATGAGTTTTTCGACAAAGTGATGGTTAACGATGCAGATCTGAAATTGCGTGCTAACCGGTTAGCGTTGCTGCAACGATTAGGTGAGCACCTGGGCTGTGTCGCGGCAATTGAGCATTTGTCCAGCTGATGACAATGTCAGCTTTCTCCTCTGGGATCACACGTGTGTATACCTTACCTTAGGTTTATAAACGATGTTTGTGTATCAAACCTTGTGTCTGTTTGGTGCTCTAGAAATTGCCGTGATTCACTGTTTACGAGGGCATTTGTTGATTTTAATCAGATGAACTTTGTGCGATTCAAACGGTGTTGAGCATGGTGTTGGACATTTGCGCGCAGCCATTTTGGAAAACCATATAGAATTTTTGTATTGCACGCTTTGACTGCCCATGCTTTAGGGCTGGGTATATCACTACGCCTGTTTTACTCAAAGATAGTTTGGGGTGGTATCACTTCTAAGAATAATGATTGCTGATGACCAGATTGAGCTGTTTTCTCGAGCCCCCGTGATAGGGAGGTATCCTGCAGGTGTTCATTCCTTCGTGGATGAGTGGCAGTGGAACAGGGAGGTGAAGCTATTGATTCGGCACTTAAGGAAAAGTGTATTTAAGTCTTGAGTGGGCAGTAATGTAAATGGTAAGTAGGATAGTCAGCGTGGCATTGGGGATTAATCGAGGTATGACCTGATGCAGGATACCGAAATGCTTATCAGCACTTATTCCATTACCGATGGTCCATGCGCTGGTTTTATTTCTTCGGAATAGACGATATTCATGAGGCTATGGCATGTGCGTCATAATGCCTATTTTTTGATGGGGAATCATTGTTCTTGAGGGGGTTTTATTTATCATTGCCTATCAATTCATGCAGTTTGATTGTGGCCCATCCATTTCTTGTTGTGTTTATTAGGGGTGTGGAGACAAAAAGTAATGCTATTATGATTATAAGGGAGGCTTTATTTTGCTCGTCGATATTTTCTGAAATGATATCTTTCATGGATGGATTTTTCCATATTTCGCAAAGAATTTTATGATCTCTTTTGTTGAATTTTTTTTCAGCCACGATCTTTTTTGCGCTGCAATTTTCTATATTTATAGTTTCTTGTTCTCGAAATGGATTTGCTGTTTTAGCTTCATTATGAGATAAATAAACCCAGGTGCCAGTTTCTTTGATTATGACAATAAGATGATTGCTTATGGCTAATGTTGTGGCTAATGCTGCAAAAAAAACAATGAATACGATTGGAATTAGTGAAAATGTTGTCAACAAATGACATGAAATTCTCTTTGGTACTTCTTTCTTGTCGATGCTGCACGTGCGCAGGTTAAATGCTTTATCTGCTTTTCCAATGAGATTCAATGATATATTTCTATTTTCCGCAAAGTTTGCTACTTTCTTCGCATCACTTAACGTATGCGCTTTAACGCCAAAAGCTACACGAAAAGTAATTAAAGCGGCTTGATCCGATACATGTTTGCGGATAGTTTGATCTTCAATATCATTTTTACTGATAAAGAAGCGTAGTAACCGCATATTGATAGGGTAGAGAGAATCTGATTTCCAGTAGATGTAGATGGCAGCACTAAAAAATAAAAATACAGGAGCCAGTATCGTTATCGTTTTGTCTGTCAATAAAATTATAAAATCCACGATCAGTCTGCTTTCTAAATAAAGTGTTGTCTTGACCTATGTGCCAATTAAACTATTTGATTCAATGTCATTTTATTTTTATGAGTAATGGCTATTAAAAATAAATCTTTCTTGAAAAGAATCGAATCTGTTTGAGTGGTATCGATGTTGGATATAAAAACTTCTTAAGGAATCTCTGTAAGACTCGATTTTTCACTTGGTTCAACGTCGTCACTTATTAATGATACATGGGGCTTGGGGCTCTGAAATGTCTGTAATGAATGAAGCGCTGTATCAAGAATGTTATTTACAGACATGTCATGGGCACATGTTGAGGTTGTAAAGGTTCAAAAGATGGCATGGTCAGGCATCGTTATGAAATGTATGCGTGCGAGTGCGTTCTGTCAGTGAGTGTCGTGCAAGCTGCCGGCGGGCAGGAACAGCCACGTGCGGGTCACATGCAGGATGTCAACATTGTCTTGAGTCTTGGGAAGTGGTGGGAATGGCTGTGCGAGTTGGACGACACGCAACGCGGTAGCGTCTAGCAGTGGTGAGCCGCTGGAGATCAGTACTCTACTGCTATCTACACTGCCGTCGCGGCGTATCCCAACCGTAATGACTACACTGCCGCTGAGCCGACGTCGGCGTGCCTCATCCGGATAGTTTAGGTTGCCGATTCGCTCGGCACGATCGACCCATGCGCGCAGGTAGTTGGCATAAGCGTATTCGCGTGTGCTGGCTGAGATAAATTTGCGGGTAGGGCGCTTGGCATACTCTTCTGAGCGTAGGTGTACTTCGGCAGCTAAGCGTGCCATCTCTGCATTCCGTTGTTCACGTGTTGCATCGCTTGGGTTCGGTTGCAGATGTGGATCTTCCAGACGTGTTTGCTGTACCGGAAGCGGTCGCTCGCCATGACGGCTGGTAATCACGTGCGGTTGCGTTGGTTCTGGTGTGCGTGCCTGTGTTGCGCGTTGTATCTGTGGAGCGAGTCCAACCTGCTCTTGAGGTACCACACCGGGTTGGCTGTCGCGCGGGCGCTGTGCTTTATCTTGGTCACCGCCGCCTTGCTGGTTGGCTTGGGCCAGAAAATCGGCTTGCTTGGGTGTCAGTGGGGTACTGGTCTGGCTGAAGATGACGTCCAGGGTTGGTACCAGGGGGGCTTTGTCGGTAACCACAAAGCCTACTCCCAAGATCAACACAAGGTGTATGAGGATCGATAGCACCAGTGTTGCGTTCAGACGTTGGCGTTCCCGAATTTGGGCTGTGCTGACCGCATCCATATCAGCCTCCAGCTTCGATTGCATCGAACAATTGGCCAGCGATGTTCAGGCCGCACTGTGCATCTAATTCACGTAAGCCGGTCGGGCTTGTGACGTTTATCTCAGTCAAGTAGTCACCGATCACGTCGATTCCGACAAAACGCATGCCACGGTATCGCATCTCTGGTCCGACTTGAGCGGCAATCCAACGGTCGCGTTCGTTGAGGGGACGGCTCTCGCCCCGGCCTCCAGCAGCCATGTTGCCGCGGAATTCGTCTCCCTGTGGGATTCTGGCTAAACAATAGTCTATAGGTACTCCGTCGATCAGTAGGATGCGCTTGTCGCCGTCGATAATTTGTTGCAGGTAGCGCTGTGCTATGGCCAGCTTACGTCCACCGTCTGTCAAAGTTTCTAGGATCACGTTGAGGTTAGGGTCGCCGTCATGACTACGGAATATCGAATGCCCTCCCATGCCATCTAGTGGCTTGAGAATCGCTTGCCCCTGCTTTTGGACAAACCTCTTAAGTGCTTTCATATCACGGGTAATCAGGGTTGGTGGACAGCATTGTGGGAATAGCTGTGCAGCTAGTTTCTCATTGAAGTCGCGTAGGCCCTGTGGGTGGTTAATCACTTGAGCGCCAGCAGCTTGGGCGATACCGAGCAGCTGAGTGTCGTAGATAAATTCAGTATTGACGGGAGGATCTTTGCGCATCAGGATTATTTGTCCTTGGCCGAGTGCGGTCTCGCTGAATTCGGCTAAGGTGTACCAGTCTGTCTTGTCGTCATGTACTTTTAGCGGTGAGGTTTGTGCAAACGTACGGCCCTCGTGCAAGCTCAGGCTTCCGGGATGTACGTAGTGAAGACGATGGCCGCGGCGCTGTGCTTCTAGCAGCATGGCGAAGGTGGTGTCTTTGGCGATTTTGATACCGGTGATGGGGTCCATCACAACAACGACGTCCAACGGCATTACGGGTCAACCTGGATTTGAAACGGAGATGCCGATGTTAGCGAGTTTAGGAGAGCAATAGTGTGCCTGTTTTGCCATGTACCGTGTATGCATGCGATGCTAGGGCCGTTTTTTTTCTATGGCAATGACCTATGGCAATGACCAGTGCTTGCCGGTTTTCAGTTCTTTTTCTTGACTGCGGGCACATTTTCATTCAGGGTTACCATTTGCGGTTGCAGTGCAGTACACAGTATTTAGATTAGAGCGCTGTGCGCATGGGGATATTGGCAATGATTGACAATGTTGCTGGTGGCAAGGAATTCGCAGGTCTTAGGGTGATGGTCATCGACGACTCGAAAACCATAAGGCGTACTGCCGAAACACTGCTCAAGCGTGAGGGGTGCGAGGTGGTTACCGCTACTGATGGCTTTGAAGCCTTAGCAAAAATTGCTGACCAGAAGTCGCAGATTATTTTTGTCGATATTATGATGCCGCGTCTGGATGGTTATCAAACCTGCGCGTTGATCAAGAACAATACCTTGTTTAAGTCGACGCCCGTGATCATGCTTTCTTCTAAAGATGGCCTATTCGATAAGGCGCGTGGCCGTGTGGTCGGTTCCGAACAATATCTGACCAAACCTTTTACACGCGAGGAATTGTTAAGTGCGATTCGTAGATATGTTACCCCTTTGAAATTAGCTGTTTAACCTGATTATCCATCTGATGCGTTTTCCCTTCGATATTCTTGATGATTACGAGCGGCGTAGCCTCGTACACAGCGTGCAGTTGCCTGAGAAGCAGTTTTCGGTCGATATTTGGCGCGGTGTTGGCTATCGCATTGGAAACAGACACTTAGTCTCTGACTTTAGTGAGGTGGTTCAGGTTGTGCCAATGCCTCCGGTGACATTAGTGCCGGGGTCTCAGTCCTGGTTGTTGGGCGTAGGTAATTTGCGAGGTAATCTGTTGCCTGTGATCGATCTCAAGCAGTTTCTGGAGGGGCAACGTACAGTATTACTGGAGGGCCAGCGTGTCTTAATCATGCGCTTAGGGAGGGATAATGCAGCACTGGTTATCGATGATCTCTATGGACAGCGTAGTTTTTCATTGAGTAAGACGGTCAAGATCGGCGATCTTGCGCAAGGGCGTTATGCTCATTTTATTGAACGTGTATTTTTGGTTGACGGGCAGTCCTGGTGCGTATTTTCGCTTTCTCTGCTGTCGCGGACACCCGAATTTAGACAGGCTGCCGCTTGATCGGCTATCCCGTCTTGCATATTTAGATTGAGGTCGAACATGAGTAGCTCCCCGAGTGTCCGCAATAGTAAAAAGCTTGGCAGCGTGAGTACCAGCTTTTGGATGGGTTTGCTCTTATTATCGATAATTGTGTTGAGCGCCAATATCGGTGTGGCGACTTGGCAGGGGAGGCGTCTGGCCGGAGCCAGTGCTGATGTGGCTAATTTGCAGGTATTGTCACAGCAGTTGGTGAGTCAGGGGCGCGAAGCGGTAGCTGGAGATTCAAAGGCATTTGCTCATTTTAAGGAAATCAAAAGCAAAATTGAAGGAACGCTCAGGGAGCTGGAGGCGCGCTATGGTAATGAAAGTTCGGTTTCTGGTGCTTTGCTTCAGCTCAAAAGTACTTGGGAACCACTGAGTAAAAATGCACAGCAGTTGATTGCCAGTGAACCTGCAACATTGGTTTTAGCCAGTAATGCTGATCGGTTCGTAGGTAATGTGCCTCAGCTTCAGGCGCAATTAAACGAGGTGGTACGTGCGATGACTGCCAGTAGCGCCCCACCCTCGCAGTTCTACAACACATTGCAGCAGGTGGTCGTCGCTGGGACTATGGCTAGGCGTGTGGCAGAGATGCGTGCTTCCGGGTCTGGAGCAGTCGCAGCCGGTGATGCGCTGGCGCGGGACTCTGTGATGTTCACGCGGATGCTGGACGGTTTACGCAACGGTAACCAGGAACTGGGCATCTCTCCCGTGCGCAATGATGCTACGCTGGCAGCGCTGGCAAAGTCGCAGTCGCTGTGGATGACGATGAAAAAGGACGTTGATACGATCCTGGCGACCTCGCATCAGCTGTTCGTTGCACAATCCTCTATCGATGCATTGGTGAATGGCTCGGGTAAGTTATTGGAGGACAGTAACAAACTATTTCATGCGTTTTCGACCTTTGGATTTGGCTCGATACGCGATATGCGCCTTTTCCCTAATTTCTGGCTAACCCTGATATTTGGGGTGCTATCGCTGGTGTCGATCATTGGCTTTGTCTGGAGTACGGTTCTTGCTCGCTCACGCGAGCAAGAACAACGCTACCAAGCTCAGGTGGAATTTAACAGCCGTAACCAGCAGGCAATTATGCGATTGCTGGAGGAAATTATTTCTATCGGTGAAGGTGATCTAACCGTGAAAGCTTCGGTGACCGAGGAAATGACTGGGGCAATAGCCGACGCGATCAACTGCGCTGTTGATGAACTGCGTCAATTGGTGGCCACGATCAATACCACTTCAGCTAAAGTTGCGGTATCGACCAATGAGACTCAGTCCACTGCGATGCGCTTGGCCGAGGCCGCAGGTCACCAAGCCAATCAAATCACTACTGTCTCAGAGAGAATTAGCGAGATTGCTGCCAGCATCGAACAGGTGTCACGCAACTCCACAGAATCGGCCGAAGTAGCGCAGCGTTCTGTAGTGATCGCTGCAGAGGGGGCTGGTGTGGTACGAGAGACTATCCAAGGCATGGACCAAATCCGCGATCAGATCCAGGAAACCTCAAAGCGCATCAAGCGTCTGGGCGAGTCGTCCCAGGAGATTGGTTCAATCGTGGAGCTAATCAATGATATTTCCGAGCAGACCAATATTTTGGCGCTTAATGCCGCGGTACAGGCTGCTTCGGCTGGCGAAGCAGGGAGGGGTTTCGCCATCGTTGCCGATGAAGTGCAGCGTTTGGCTGAACGCACCTCAGGCGCAACCCGTCGCATCGAGAGTTTGGTACGAACAATTCAAGTGGACACTAACGAGGCCGTTAACTCGATGGAGCAGACTACTGCTGAAGTGGTATCTGGCGCGCGTTTGGCTGAAGATGCCGGTACTGCATTGATTGAGATTGAACACGTGTCCAACGCGCTTAACAATCTCATTAAGAACATTTCCATTGCTGCGCACCAACAAGCTGCTGCTGCTACAGACATCACTCAAACGATGGGTGTAATTCGCCAAATCACTGCTCAGACCTCGCAAGGAGCCGGGAAGACTGCTGAATCGATCGGTCGTTTGGCTGAGTTGGCTGCTGAATTGCGTCGCTCGGCAGCCAACTTCAAACTGCCAGCTTGAATGCTTCTCAGCTTGTAAGGGATGAGCAGATGAAGTGCAGCATGATATCAAAGCAGAATATGTGGGTGCGTCGTTCTTTGAGTGGTGACGTAGCAGGTGAACTTCCATGAACGCACTTCGTGATGCGATGAGCCATGCTGCGCTTGGTTGGATAAAGCCTGATCTGGATGAAGTTTTGGGCCAGGCGCGTCGGGAGATTGAGTTCTTTGTTGAGAAGCCTGCTGACACCAGCCGGATGTTTTCTTGTGCCGATTATCTGCATCAGGTGCAGGGTACGTTACGCATGCTTGAATTGTATGCTCCGGCGATGGTGGCCGAGGAGATGGAACGGCTAGCTAAGGTGATGCAAGCCAATGGAGTCGATGATCATGAGGAAGCCTGTGCAGTATTGATGCGCGGCACTCTATTGCTGCCTGATTATTTGGAACGCTTGCAGAACGGCCATCGGGATATTCCAATTGTTCTTCTACCTCTGCTTAACGAGATTCGTGCTGCGCGTGGCGAACCAAGATTGAATGAGAATGTGTTGTTTGCTTTCGATCCTGAGGTGCGCAACGCTACTGAAGCTGAGCTTGATCATGCCCGTAGCAGTCTGAGTGGGTGTAATCGCCAACTGTTGGATGCGGTTGGTAGTGAAGTGAAGGAAGAGTTGCTCCGAGTCAAGGAAGCGTTGGATCTGTATCTGCGTATCGGTGGCGATGTCGCTGATTTAAGGACACAGATTGTGGAGCTGAGTAGTGTTGCTGATACTTTGGCAATGATGGGTTTGGGCATTGCTCGCAGCTTGGTGCTGCAACAGCGTGATGCACTATTGCGGATTGTTGAATCTGGAGAGCAAGCTGATGAGGCGCTGTTGCTAGACATCGCTGGCGCATTGCTCCATGTTGATGCTTCTTTGGACAACCAAGTCGCTAGCTTGGGGGCAGATACTGATGGGGATGTGGCGCTGGTAAACGTTGAGACCCGTCGTACGTTGGATGTGCTGGCGCATGAAGCGATTGCTAACTTTGCTGCGGCCCGTGAGTGCTTTGTTGCTTTCATCGAGAGCAATTGGGACCAAGCGCGCTTGGTGAAGGTGCCCGGTTTGCTCAGCGAAGTTGGCGGTGCGTTGTCAATTCTTGAGTTGCCACAGGCTGCAAGCTATCTGGAGGGTGTACGCCGTTATATCGAGTGTGAGCTAATCGCAAAGCGTCGTGTGCCTGGTGCCCGTCAGCTAGACACTCTGGCGGATGCAATAGCCAGCTTAGAATACTACTTGGAAGCGTTGCGTGAGAGACGTCTGGGGCGTGAGGACATCCTCGAGATCACACGTAACAGCCTGGAGTCACTATCTTATTGGCCGTTTGCTACTAAGGATGGTGAGAGCGTTGGTTCGCAACAAAGTACAGATGTGCTGGCTTTGTCGGCTGTTACTGTCAAATCTATGTCACCTAAAGAGGTGCCACCAGCACTGACTCTGATCGAAGATGAAATGGGTGTTTTTGCAGCCAAATCCCTTGAATTAGTTGCGCCTGAAAGTGCGTACATTCCCGGCTCATCGTTGCGGGAACTGGTGCAGCCGATTGTTACTGAGAGATACGAAGGGGCTCAGGGGAACGCTCTGGAGTTGTCGGTTGAATGCACGCCTGTTTTGGTGCCGCCTCCGCATGGTGAGGCTATGGCACTGTATCCCTTAAAAAACGATGAGACTGTTGCCCAAGGTACGTCTGCTTTTGTTGCACCGCTGTTGTCTGAAGGTTTCAAAGACGATGTTGGGGTGATAATCGACAGTGATATCCGCGATGTATTCCTTGAGGAATTTGATGAAGAACTGGGTAACCTGCGTCGCCTGCTGACGATCTGGTGTGAGGCACCGGATAACATGGATAGTTTGCGTCAGATCCGCCGTGTGTTTCATACGCTTAAGGGTAGTGGCCGATTGGTTGGCGCGCTCATCCTGGGTGATTTTGCTTGGAAGATCGAGAGCATGCTTAACCGCGTGCTTGATGGTTCGCGTTCAGCGAGTCCGGCTGTTGTTGCGCTGCTCGAACGCGCCTGTGAAGTGGTGCTTCCAGAGATAAATGCCGCTTTGCATGGTAAGGCTTCGATCAGCGCTGATCTTGAAGCAATTCAGGAGGAAATTGATCTGGTTGCATCAGGTGAAGATGCGTTCTATGCGTCGCCGGACAGGGTTGCTGGCGAATCGGTCATACCAAACATGGCACCTCAACTGATCGAGGGTGGTGCGCCTGTCTTCGTGGACAGTGTGCTGCGTGAAATCCTTGAAGCTGAGGTTGCTACCCATTTGGATACTATCAACGCTTGGTTAAATGCTGCTGCTGGCCAATCTCATTCTGTCAACGAGCCGCTGTTGCGCGCTGTACACACATTGCATGGCGCGTTCGCTATGACTGAGATTCCAGAAATCACCCAGGTGATGCAGTCTGCGGAACTTTATATTAAGCGTCTAATTACTAAAAACCAACAAGCCAGCGTTGAAGGTGTGGCTGTATTGTCGGCAACGGCCACAGCGATTGCCGATACGGTGGCCACGTTGCGAACTGAATCCCCGCGAATTCCCTCTTTTGCGTCTTTGGTCACATGCCTGTGTGAATTAGTTGCAACAATACCGGAGAGGCAGTGTCAACTACAGCATCCTGAAAGTGTGTCGGAGCAAACGCATGATGTGTTGCTGAGTAGTGATGTATTGACTGATGTATACGATTCAAGTTTTGACTTGGATGTGTTGGACGCATCAAGTACTGAAGTCGAACCAATGAGGCCAATGATTGATACACCTCCGCAGGACGCTGTGTATCAATACGACGATGTGGCTGCATCTACAGTGGATGATCCTAAAGCGGACCCAGCGATGGCCGGCACACGCTCGCTTGTTTCGGGTAACGCCGAAGTTGTCCCCCAAGCGCCTGCTGAGGAACTGGGGCTGCTGGATTTTGATGAGCCTGTTTTTGAGTTGGTTGACATCTTTGTTGAGGAGAGTAGCGACCTGCTTGACCATTGTGACAATTTGTTAGCGAAGCTGCATGAAGCACCACAGGACCGTGAGCTGTTGGTTGGTTTACAACGTGACCTGCATACGCTTAAGGGCGGAGCACGTATGGCTGGGATCAACGCGATTGGCGACCTGGGTCATAGTATTGAGTCGATGTTGGAAGCAGTGATGGCTGATTACATCATGCTTAGTCGTGATGATATGCGCCTGCTTGAGTATAGTTTTGACCATTTGCATCAGATGTTGACACATACTCGTCAACATCGTGCGGTGGCGATGCCCAGCGATCTGATCACGATGCTCAAAGCACGTACACAAGGTACCACACATCATGGCGTGTCAGATTTTGCTGTGTTTGTCGGGCGTTCGTTGACGACTGATGTTTCGTCTGTTCAGGATAACGTGGCTTCAAGTGCTATCGCTGACAAGGGAGCACAGGCTCTTCATGATGCTGTTTTTGACTCGGTCGCATATGCGCCTGCGCCTGTCAGTGTAATGCCCCCATTGTCGTCGCCAATACCGTTGGAAGGTCATGGCGAGGACGGTTCTCTGGAACGTTTGGTGCAGGAGCAGGTGCGCGTACGCGCTGACCTTCTTGACCGTTTGGTCAACCATGCTGGTGAGGTTGCTATCTATCGCTCGCAGTTGGAGCAGCGATTGGGTGCTTTCCGGAACGCGATGTCTGAGCTGGGTCGTACCAACGCGCGTCTGCGTGATCAGTTACGCCGCCTGGATTTGGAAACGGAAGCGCAGATTGTGGCGCGTTACCAGCGCGAACAACACTTGGTTTCACGTGATTTCGATCCATTGGAGTTGGATCGCTTTTCCACTTTGCAGCAACTCAGCCGTGCGTTGAACGAATCTGCGGCTGATTTGAACGGTCTACAGGGGGTACTCGACGAGCTGGCACGTCAATACGATGGCCTACTGCAGCAACAATCGCGAGTTAACTCAGAGTTGCAGGATGGGCTGATGCGTGCACGCATGGTGCCTTTCAATAGCATCGTACCGCGTTTGCGTCGTGTGGTGCGTCAAGCTGAAGCCGACACTGGCAAGCAGGTGCATTTAGTGCTGGAAGGTACTCATGGTGAACTTGATCGTAACGTACTAGATCGTATGGTCGCACCATTAGAGCACATGCTGCGCAATGCAGTAGCACACGGTCTTGAGTTGCCTGAGCAACGCCGTGCTGCTGGAAAAGCTGATGAGGGTATGATCACGATTCAGCTGCAACGCGAGGGTTCTGAAATCGTGTTGAAGGTTGCCGACGACGGGGTTGGCTTGGATCGGGATGCAATTCAGCGTCGTGCTAAGCAGCGTGGTTTGATTCCGATTGATGTCGATCTTAGTGATGCCGAATTGGATGGACTTATCTTCACCTCTGGCTTCACTACTTATGATGAGGTCAATCAGCTTGCTGGTCGCGGCGTGGGTATGGATGTGGTACGTAGCGAAGTGTGTCAGCTCGGTGGCTCGGTCAACATTGACTCAGTATCCGGGTACGGAGTGACTTTCACTCTGCGTCTACCGCAGACGCTAGCAGTCACCCAGGCGGTATTTGTTCGGATTGGTGAGAGCACCTTTGCGGTTCCGGTGGCTTCAGTCAGTGGCATTGGAAGGATTGCACATGAACGCTACAAATCTGATCGGGACAGCTACCATTACGATGGAGAGAGATATGCACTGTATGACCTCGGTTTGCTGATTGGTCAATCTGCAGTGCATGCTGATCGTCACGAGCAGGTGCCGTTATTGCTGGTGCGTGCTGGTGATTTGCGCGTGGCTGTAGCGGTCGACGAAGTGCTTGGCAACCGTGAGATCGTGGTTAAGCCAGTTGGATTGCAGATTGCTTCAGTACCAGGCATCTATGGGGCCACTATCACTGGTGACGGTTGTGTGATTGTCATTCTGGATTTAGCGCCGTTGGTGCGTCGTTATTTCAGTCAGCCGATACGTTTGGAGGTTGAAGAAGCACCTGTTACTCAGGCCCAGATGCCGTTGGTGATGGTGGTCGATGACTCGCTCACCATGCGTAAGGTTACTAGCCGTGTACTGGAGCGTCACAACCTCAGTGTTAGTCTTGCTCGCGATGGTGTTGAAGCACTGGAATTGCTTGAAGAACGTATCCCGGACTTGATGTTGTTGGACATCGAGATGCCACGTATGGATGGTTACGAATTAGTCACTGCTATGCGCACTGATGATCGCTTTAAGACCATACCAATTCTGATGATTACCTCCCGCAGCGGTGACAAGCATCGTCAACGTGCCTTTGAGATCGGTGTACAGCGCTATCTTGGGAAGCCCTACCAAGAGTTGGATCTGATGAGAAATGTATATGATTTACTAGGGGTTGTTCGTGTCCGGGAGTAATAGCGTCCAGGGCAAACTCGTTGCATTACTGGGGTGTGCTGGCTCTGCAAGGGAGCGCTTGCGTGAAGTGTTGATACAAGCAGGTGTAGATCTTGTGCTTGAGGAGGATCCTCGTGTTCTCGACGTACGGATGCTGCTTGGTGCCACACCAGAAGCTGTGGTGATCGCGCTTGAGCCCGTTATCGAGGAGGCGTTGGAGGCGCTGGAGGTAGTGTTGCTTCAGCCTGGCTTGACTGTGATTTTTGATGAGGCCGAGTTAATTGCTCGTCGCCAGGGTTGGGAGGCGCAACGTTGGAGTCGACATTTGGTAGCGAAGTTACATGGTCAAGATCAAGATAATGCATTGCCAGAAGGTGTTTATATTGAAGCGAGACCTGAAATGGATTTACCACCGAACCTGGAATATTCGCATGTTGATGATCCCGTGGAGATATCTCGGAAAGTACCAGCTGATGACCCTGAGTTGGTCTCGAATCTTGAAAAATTGATGACTGCTTTACCAACAATAGAACCGGTACTGGCACCATTGCCTGCTGCTCCATTGGCCCCTTTGGGATCTTGGACGCTTGGTTGGCAATTGATTGATGAGGTCATAGTTGATCACCCCTCCTGTGGCACACCTGGTCTAGCTCTGAGCTCTGCGCCGACATCCTCTTTATTCGGTGCGGTGCTAGTGCTGGCTGGTATCGGCGGTCCGGATGCGATCCGGCGTCTGCTGGCTGCATTACCTGCTGGTTTCAAACATCCAGTGTTGATACGGATGGATGGGTTGGATGGTGGTCAATACAGTAATCTAGTCCGGCAGATGGGACGAGTCTCGACATTGCCAGTTGATTTGGCTGAATCTGGTCAGCGCGTTCAGGCTGGTCATGTTTATGTGCTTCGGGATGATCTGGGCATACGCTTCGGCGACGATGCATTGGTGTTCAGTATCTCCTCAGAGGATCCAGCGGCCCTGGTGGCAATGTTATCGGCCAAGGATAGCGCGGTGCTGTTGCTTAGTGGTGCTAGCGCGGCCTTGGTTCCAGATATATTAGCGTTTGCCAAGCGAGGTGCTTGGGTCGCGGGTCAGGCGAGTGCCGGTTGTTATGATCCTGCAGCAGCGTCGCTCCTGGAGCTGGATGGACAATTTTCCGGTAATCCTACCCAGTTAGCACATGCCTTGAGTGCACGTTGGCCAACTAAACATTGAGATGCAAGGAAACTGTCTTCAATGAGCTATATCAGCCAAGACGAAATCCGTGGAATTCTTATCCAGACTGGTAGCGAGCGAGTATTATTGCCGAATGCAGTGGTGGCTGAGGTGATGTCGCGTGTGTCAGTCGAGTCGTTGACTGATGTTCCGTCTTGGTTGGTTGGCAGAATTGTTTGGTATGGTTGGAAGGTACCGTTGGTCTCCTTTGCTCGCTTTATCGGGCTGGATGAGGAGGTGACTGCCGACAGTAATAAAGTGATCCTAATGAAGGCGCTTGGCTGTCATGCTGATCTTCCGTATTTTGCTTTACTCACAGGTTCATTCCCACAGTTGATTTCGGTGTCACGTGATAGTCTACTTGCCGATGCGTCTGAGGAGATATTGCCGCAGGGGGTGCATATGCGTGTACTGCTCAGTGAGACTCAAGCGCTACTGCCGAATCTAGACACTATTGAGGATGCCTTGCGCCTTACCTGTGTCCATAATCTCAACAGTGATGGAACTACATTTAACATGGGGGGGATGCCTTAGATGTCCACGAGTTTGTTCGATATTTTCATGGAATTGAAAACATTTATCAGAGAGATGTAGTTTCTCGTTAACAGTTTAGTTTAGCTGGGTAGGTAGCGTATTAATGTGCAGCAGATGGAGAGTGCCTATGTGTAATAAATCGACCAGTAGATCTTGCTCAAGCCCCGTACCACATAACAATGGCGGCGTTCCTACTTGTTGTATGGCATTCTTCCTACATTCTCTGCGACCATCTTAAATGACCAGACTGCCTACTAGATAAAAAGAATTTTTAGACTAGCTATGATTCGGTCTTAGCTTTATGGATCGTATAGTTAGGATCTTGCTAAAGAAACAATTAAGAGCGTCAATGAGCTGACTGATGGTTTACTATGATCCAATTAATGATTGGACGTTAATGTGTATTTAACGTTTTGAGTTGGTGAGATGGACTATTGATTCTTTCATGAAGTTGCGTATAATCTCTGTGTTCTATATTCTATTGCGATATAGATTTATATGATGCTTATTTAGCATGTTTTTAAAGGTCAGTGCTTTTTTCTGCAATCGCAGTAATGAGTGCCATGTATAAAATAAAACTTCCTTTGCGGTGGATCCATGCCGGGGGGCTGGGTTCACCGCTTTTTTGGTGCTTATTAGTTTTTAGTACATGCTTTTTTCGAGTTTAATTTGGTCCGCGTTGTAGGCTCTTGCTGCTCTTGATTGTTGATGCTCATATTAAGTGGCTTATTTTCGCTTGAGGTCATCGGAGCGTATTTGACGGATCCGATCTAAATAGCCTCGTTCAATTCCAGTGATATAGTTACCATTGAAGCACGATGAGTCAAATTGCTTGATTTCTTGGTTTCCCTCGCGCACAGCGCTTTCTAGATCCTCTAAATCTTGGTAAATCAACCAGTCGCAGCCAAGAAGGCACTGTATTTCCTGTTCAGTACGATCATGCGCGATTAATTCATCTGCTGCTGGCATGTCGATGCCATACACGTTTGGATAACGCACTGGTGGTGCAGCACTTGCCAAGTACACCTTGCGTGCGCCGGCATCACGTACCATCTGGACAATCTGGCGGCTGGTGGTGCCGCGAACAATTGAATCGTCGATCAACAGCACCACGCGGTTTCGGAATTCCAAATGAATTGGGTTTAGTTTACGACGTACGGACTTAACTCGTTCCCCCTGCCCTGGCATGATAAAAGTGCGGCCAACGTAGCGATTCTTAACGAAACCTTCGCGATACTTGACGCCGAGTACGTTAGATATCTCCAACGCTGCATCGCGTGAGGTGTCCGGGATCGGAATGATGGTGTCGATATCGTGATTTGGGCGCAAGCGCAGGATCTTTTCACCTAATTTCACACCCATACGCATACGCGCCTTATGCACTGAAATGTTGTCGATCATCGAATCGGGACGTGCGAAGTACACGTACTCGAAGATGCAAGGAGCATGGTTGGTAGGCGTGGTGCAGATCTCGGAGAATAGCTCGCCACGTGCGGTAATCACCACCGCTTCACCCGGACGCACGTCTCGCATACGTATAAACCCTAGGATATCGAGTGCCGCCGATTCAGAGGCGACCATGTATTCGTCACCTTCGGTATGTTCGCGCTTGCCAAGCACCAACGGACGGATGCCGTGTGGATCACGGAATGCAACCAGTCCCAGTCCCAATACCACACTGACCACTGCGTAGCCACCCTTACAGCGGCGATGGACTCCTGCCACCGCACGGATTGCCGCTTCTGGAGTGAGCATACGTTGCGCATCTAACTCGTATGCAAATACGTTCAGTAGCACCTCGCTGTCGGAGTCGGTATTGATGTTACGTCTGTCCGCTTCGAACACCTGCTGGTGTAGTACTTCTGTATTGATCAGATTGCCATTATGTGCTAAAGCGATGCCATATGGTGAGTTAACGTAAAAAGGCTGTGCCTCGTCCATACCTTCAGAGCCAGCAGTTGGATAACGGCAATGAGCAATCCCCATACGGCCATCAAGCACCGCCATATGCTGTTCGTCGAACACGTCGCGTACCAAACCATTGGCCTTTTGAACGCGCAAACGAGTGCCGGCGGCTGTGGCAATGCCAGCAGCATCTTGTCCACGATGCTGCAAGACGGTCAGACCGTCATAGAGTTGACCAGCAACATTTTGGTTCCCAACGATACCGAGGATACCGCACATGATTGAGTGTTCTCCGCTGCAGCTTGTACTGTGAGTTTGTGGATGCTGGGCCGTGAACTTTAAATTTGCAGGATATTGTATTCTCCAGCGTACACCTGCAATGGGTCGATGTTGGCCTAAAGAGCATAGTTTGGACTGGATATCAGCGATTATCACCGGATACTGGCAATCTGCTTAAATCCGTATTACTGATCATTGGCCTTATTAAGTGCGATTGCTGCGTTGGCAGCTTAGCGTGCATCCATGAGACTCCGGGTTGCAGCAATGGTATCAATCGTGAGTTACGCCAAACAGGCTCATGGGTCAATGGAGTGTAACCCAACAGCAGTAGCAGTACGCAGGCAATGAAACCACCGCGCAGTGTGCCCAAAGCAAAACCGAACATACGATCTATGTTGTTTAAATGTATTGCGTCGATCCCAGCGTGGATTAGCATGCCTCCTCCTCCAACCGTCATCAAAGTTCCGACGAACACTAACGCATAACCGCAGAACGTCTCAGTAGTTGATGGTGTGGGATGGCTTGCTAGCCAATGACTAGCTGCGGCGCCGAACTGAAACGCCGCCCAGCTGGCCAGTAGCCAGGAGGAAGTACCGACCATAATGCTGACAAAACCGCGTAATAATCCCAATAATGCTGAAACTAAGATGATGACGCCTAGGATCAGGTCGATCATCGTTACAGTTTCCATAGCGGTGAGTTGGAACCGCTCATGTGCGAGTGCCTTCAGGGGGGAGAGGGAGAGACAGTAATCAGGGATGTGACCTGACCATACCGATAATGCCAATCTTGGCCGCGACTTGTGCTTTGAGTTGATCTGCCGTTTCGCGCTTAGGTACTGGTCCAACTCGGACACGGTGTAGCAACCCTTTATCAGTGTTGACTTGCTCGACAAAGGCGCTGAAACCAGCTGCACGCACTCGGTCACACAAGACATTAGCGTCTTCGAGCCGTCCGAATGCACCTAGCTGCACGGCGAAACCGATGCTACTGGCAGCTGGTACCTTCGGTGCTACTACGGGAGGTGTTACTGGTGGCTTGGCCGTTGAGGCGGCTGATTTGGCAGCAGTGATGGTAGCCCTAGGAGGTTGAGTGAGTTTTGATGGGCTTGGTACTTGTTTCACCGGTAGCTTAGAGGTTTCAGTTTGTACCGTGGTGGTTGGTTTAGTTCGCGAAGGTGTACTTGGCACCAAGGGGTTAGTGACTGGGCTTTCCAGCTTTGCGTCTAAAATCACCACGCGTGCGTTAACGTCGCTGCGTATCTTGATTGCCTCCAGGCGAACTGCTTCGGCCTGTGCTTGCTCAGCGTAGGGCCCAATACGTACGAGCCAAGCTGGGATCCCGTTGATCTGAATCTTTTCACTGAATCCCGGCAGCCGTGCTTGCGTAAGACGCATAATCACTTTATTAGCATCAATGGGGCTGGAGTAGGCGCCAAAGTTAACCGCATAGTTACCTGCTGCTACGGCAGGTGGCAGTACGTTTGCTGTATCAGCAACATCGTGGCTCCCTTTTACTGCGCTGGGCAGTGGTTGCAGCGGTGTGTTCCCTATGGGCGTGGTATTGCTTGTGGTGGGAGGTAACGGTAGTTCTCGAGTCTCGAACTTGGTGTTGTCGGGTGCAGAGGGGGCTTTCAGTGGTACATCGACCACACCGCTGTCAGGAGCGGGGCCGTTGACCAGCAACGGTAAGAATATTACGGCGAGTGCCACCAGGATGATGGCACCGATCAGTCGCTGTTTCAAAGCAATGTCCACTGTTGGAGAGCACCACACCAAAATGAAAGCCTTGCCGATTATACGTCCACTGGCAATGCTGCACTTTTGTCAACTGAATGAAGCAGTAGCAAAGCTTCGGCTACGGTGTAAAACGAGCCGAATACAAGCACTCGATCACCTGGGGCTGCAGTTTGTAACGCATGCTGTAATGCTTCGGTAACATTGCCAGAAAGGCTAGACGGTACCACAGATGTCTGTGCCAGCCTTCCGGCCAAACACTCAGCCGATTGTCCACGTACGCAGTCCAGCCCAGCCAAGTGCCAGTGTGTCACTACCTCAGCCAATGCAGCAGCGACTCCCACCACATCCTTGTCGGCCAGAGCGGCATAGACTGCATGCGTAACGCCACTGGGTATCAGCCGAGTACGCAGCGCCGAAGCGAGTGCCCTTGCAGCTTGTGGGTTGTGACCGACATCAAGCAGGACCTCGATAGGCCCGATCTTGAATGCTTGCAGACGTCCGGCAATCTGTGCTCCGACTACGCCGTCGGCGCAGGCCACAAGCGGTAGGGTCCGCGGGAGCGCGCGCAGTGCAGCGATTGCGGTGGCAGCATTGGCTAACTGTATCGGTGCGCTCAGCGTAGGCAACGGTAACTCCATGCATAGCGAAACATCCCGCCAGCGCCAATGCTGCTCATCGATCTGTTCGTAGAAAAAATCGCTGCCTGCGCGGATCGCATTGGCACCAAGTAAGTAGGCGCGATGCAGCACACTCGATGGCGGGTCGACCTCACCCAGCACTAATGGCTTCCAACTTCTAATAATGCCAGCCTTCTCTGTACCAATTGTCTCGCGATCATTACCGAGCCAATCGGTATGGTCGATGTCCACAGTGGTAATCACAGCTACATCAGCATCAACTAAGTTGACTGCATCCTGGCGTCCGCCTAATCCCACTTCGAGTATCGCCAAGTCAAGCGCGACGCGCGAAAATAACCATAGGGCAGCCAGGGTGCCAAACTCAAAAGAGGTCAGTGCAGTTTGCTTGCGCGCCGCTTCGATCCTAGAGAAAGCTTCTACCAATATTGCATCGTCCACCTCTCTGCCATCAATACGCACTCGCTCGTTGTAGCGCAGCAGGTGCGGTGAGGTGTAGGCGCCGATTTTCCAGCCCGCTGCGCGTGCGATCGCTTCAATGAAGGCCACGGTTGACCCTTTGCCATTAGTGCCGGCGACTACAATGCAATGCTGCGCTGGGCGTCCCAACCTCATGGACTCAGCCACTGCGCTCACGCGTTCCAGACCCATCGAGATTGACTGAGGATGTTGTTGCTCGATATACGTAAGCCATTCGGAAAGCGTTTTGGGTTCGGTCATGATGAGCACTAGCCACACGTAAGCCAGAGAGCTTTAATTATTATATTGCCTCTGACCTTTGGCAACTCTGAATCCTGAGTATTTGAATGAGTGTTGTTTGGTTTGACTTTATTTTGCATTCCAAATCACAATTTTTCTTTCTTTAAATTGGTACGCATCCTGGCTTGGTGCACCGTATCGTGTCATTGCACCAGCACAAGGACTTACGAGTAACGTAGGTTTATCATGCAATGTGTAACGACAGTAAAGAAATATAAAAATCGAAAATAATAATTATTGAGATAGAATGCAATAGGTAGGTAGTTATCACATGCGACAAAAGTTCGATGTGTGTCTAATGATCCTTTGAGAAGAGTTTTAGTGATGATTCATCGATGATTTGTCGATTAATCGAGAAGGTTAAAAGCGATGCTTATTTTTAGTTCTAGTCGACGATAATTTGGAGGTTGCCTCCGGTGTACTACTTCATTACTGAACTGCAAGACGATGAACCATACGCTGTGTTTTATACGGGGAGTCAGTGTATGTGGCTGACAAAGAGACTGGTAGGTTGCTGGTCGCTGCATAACTACGAGAACGTCTTGCCAAGTAGATAAGAAACATGGTTCTTGGACCTCAGCAAACAGTATCTTCATGAATGATGGTTTGCTGGTACTTTACTTGTCGATATCATTGTTCATTGTTACCGAATGTTTTTTCACTATTTGACTCGGATCATCAATCAAAGATAAACATCATCCAATGCATGGCTTATTTTCTATCGTGATGGAAATGTATTTTCTTCATTAAGATTATAATATTTTATTATTTTTTAAGAAAATAAAGATATTTATGACAACGGAAGTGTGATGCATTTTAATTAATAAAAATAATGAATTTAAAATTCACATACTAATATCATGTGTTTTATATACTCTTTAAAATCCGTGATGTCTGTTTTATCTCGGTCCAACTTAATTCGAGGAAGTATCCCAATGATACGCATTACTTTTGTTGGCACATTGCTGTTGTCGTTGGTACCTGTAGCCTCGGTCATGGCACTGCCATTTCCGTTATCCCTTAATACGCAGTCAGAAATTCTCGCAGCGTTTGATACTGGTCATGCTGTTTCAGTTTCGATTAAACTATCCAACTGCATCCCAGAGAGTGGGACGCCGGTTAGTCAGACGCGTGGTAGCTTACACATTCAAGCATATCGACTCACCGCCGATGGCACATTGGCATTCTCGGACGAACACTTTACTGTCTCCGATGATGGAAAACCGATCCAGCAATTCATGCGCTACCAGGTGTATAAAAACGGAAATATCAGATTTACTACGTACATGTATGATCTCCCAGCCATGACTCCGCGTGGTTCAGTGTTTGCCTACCAGTGCGCGATTAATAGCGGTATGCATTTTTACTCAGACTATAGCATTACGCATTTTTACTCTGACTGAGGCGGTCAAGTTTACCGTCCGAGCAAATTAGAAATAAGAACGAGATGGACGATGCCACCTCGTTCTGCTGAACACACAGGTTCATTCACTTCAACCCACGATTCTCCAACAGTGGTTGTACACTTGGATTCTGGCCTCGGAATTGTCGATACAAGTCACCCAGCTCGATGCTGTTACCACGCGAGAGAATTTTGTCGCGGAATATATCGCCGTTCTTGCGGTCTAGGCCACCGTGCTGTTTAAACCACTCGAATGCGTCGTCACTCAGCACTTCAGACCAGAAGTAAGCGTAGTAGCTTCCCGAATAGCCGCCACTCCAAATGTGGTCGAAATAGCTGGTGCGATAGCGTGGCGGCACTTCTTTCAGATCGATCTTGTACTTCTTTAGTGCGTCGGCTTCGAATTTGTCTACATCCTGTAGTGGCACATCTGCTGGCAGAGTATGCCAAGCCAAGTCGAGAAGCGCGGCTGAAAGGTACTCGGTGGTTATGTAACCCTGATTGAACGTTTTTGCCTTGTGGATACTTTCCACCAAGCTCTGTGGCATCGACTCACCGGTTTGGTAGTGCTTGGCGTAATGTGCGAACACTTTTGGATCGGAGGCCCAATGTTCGTTGAATTGCGACGGGAATTCGACAAAGTCGCGTGAGGTTCCTGCCAGTGAAGGATACTTCACTTTCGAGAATATACCGTGCAGTGCATGGCCGAATTCGTGGAAGAGGGTGATAACGTCTTTGAAGCTCAGTAGCGCCGGCTGGCCTGGGGCCGGTTTGGTAAAGTTGCAGACGTTGTAGACCACAGGTTTTGTGCCGGTAAGCCCATTTTGTTCGACTAACTCGGCCATCCACGCACCACCGGATTTACTGTCGCGTTTGAAGTAATCGGTGTAAAACAGCGCCAACGAGGTGCCATCATGGTCAAATACCTCGTAGACCTTCATGTCCGGATGGTAAGTGGGTATATCTTTCCGTTCTTTAAAAGTGAGTCCGTATAGTTGATTGGCCGCGTAGAACACGCCGTTTTGCAGCACATTGTCGAGTTCAAAATATGGTTTGATCTGCTCTTCGTCCAGGTTGTACTTTGCTTTGCGCACCTGCTCCGCATAGAAGCTCCAGTCAGAGGCGGTGAAATTAAAGCGATTTTCTTTTGTATTGACGCGTTGCGTATCAATCAATTTCTGAATCTCGGCAGCTTCGTTGTGTGCTTTCGTAGTCGCCGCGGGCACTGTATCGTTCAGTAGCTTCATTGCCGCATCAGGGGTCTTTGCCATCTGATCGGCTAGGCTGTAAGCAGCGTAGTTTGGGAAACCTAGTAATTTGGCTTTTTGCGCACGTAGCTGACTCAGACGTTGCACGATCTGGCGAGTATCGTTGGCGTCGCCCTTCTCGGTCCGGGTTTCTGATGCTTGTAGCACCTGAGCACGCAACTCACGGTCCTTCAGTGAAGCTAATACAGGTTGTTGAGTGGTGTTTTGCAATGCGAGCACGTACTTGTCGTTGAACTTACGTGCCTTGGCAGCTTCCGCCGCTGCAGCGATATCACCTTCGCTCAGTCCGTCGAGCTTATTTTTTTCGTCGACCACTACAGCACTGCTCGCTGTGGCAGCGACCAGCTTGGTATGGAACTGTGTAGACAGCATGCTCTCTTCGACGTTGAGTTTGCGCAAGGTTGCTTTGTCTGCTTCAGGCAACTGTGCCCCAGCGCGCACGAACTTTTCGTAATCACGTTCGACCAAGCGTTTCTGTAATGGATCCAAATTAAGCGTGTCACGCTGGTCATAAACTGATTTGATTCGGTTGAATAGCTTGGGATTCAAATAAATCTCATCTTGGTGTGCAGCCAACTTGGGGGCGATTTCCTGCTGAATCTTTTGGCGCGCATCATTGGTATCGGCTTGTACTAGACCGAAGAAGATATTCGAGACCCGATTCAAGGTTGTGCCGCTGCGCTCTAGCGCTTCGATGGTGTTCTCGAAGGTCGGTTTGTCGAGGTTTTCAGCAATCTTGACGACATCGGCCAGATCTTGCTTCATGCCCTCCTCGAAGGCGGGCAAATAATCGCTGTCCTTGATCTTGTCAAAAGGTGGCGCCTGGAACGGTAACGAACTAACAATTAGCAGTGGATTGGTGGTGACTGGCACTGAGGGTGTGGTGGTAGTTTTTTCGGGCATTGTGGATGATTCTTTGGAAGAACAGCCAGCAAGCGACAAGCTAATGGCAGCAGCTAAAATGGCGGTACGCGAGATCACTTAAAACTCCAGGAATAATTGGGTGGAGGAATCATCTGATAAGTTTAACAAGGTGCTGTCATGAGCGTCATGTTCAATTGAAGTAATCTATCTAAGGTGTCAAGGCAGCATGATTTATGTTGATGCCCACTTATCATCGCCGAGATAGTATTTGCTGCAACTAGTGAGCTCATTACGGAAAGTCCATTCAAAAAATCACAATCTTTTTTTGAAACCTGGAAACATTCAAAGCAAGTTGAGATTGCATGATATCAGTGATCGATAGCAGTTTGATTCGGAGCTGATCTATAAAGGGGATACGAGTCAAGGAGATGCTTGAATGCTTTATCGATACTTTACATAATTTGAATGCGTGCAAATATGATTCTTTCATCCTCATTACAACCTTTTCAAGGTTGATGTGTTTCCTAGCGCCTTTGTAGAGACCTTGATTAATTATAGATGTACTCACATTTTTTTGTGGTCATGCGTGGCTGCTCAAGCGACATTTTTGATGCATTTTCGATTTAAGCGTGGTGCAATGATGCTCTTGGTAGGGTTGGATCTAACCGTCCCTACTTAAGGGGACATCGTTCTTGTTGGCCATTTAGTAATAACGGCTTAGCTAGGTCGAGTGATGCGATTCTGCATACACCAGATATCCAGGACTTCTTCTTTGGTAATGATCAACTGCAAATGCCTGTAATACGTATTCATTCTTAGAAGGCATCCTGATACTTAAGCCACCTTGCAAACTGTTCGAGTGTTTGTGGTCGGGTATTTTTTATGCTTCAAGTGCTTGTTGGTGCGTGAGCACGATCATTGAGAGTCGATCAGGATGTATTGGACTTCGTCGACCTTGCCGGACTTCGTTTCGCCGCGATCGGGAAACGCATATGCAAACGGGTGTGCCAGCGATACGATGCCGTCGATAGGTTCCCGCTACGGATGACCTGTTCGGGCCATTCATCGTTCTATCTGGATGAACGAACTTTGATCTATTATTTTGCGAGGCAAGTCGTATTCGACCCACTTCTGTACTTCATCCATTAGCAGCGTACCGGTACCGAGCATACTGAGTTTTTTATACAACAAACAATATGTCAATGCCAGAGGATGTCAAAAATATGGTTTTTAATCTCGCACTATTTAATGTGTTTTATTCTATCCAATGAAGTGGTTAGGTAATTTAGCCTTGTTATATTTTATGAGCCATATTCGGATAGATCAGTATATATTGAACTTGGCATCAAGTTTTTTTTAGCTTTCTCTAATGACTATAGTTTAGCGGCGCGCAGGGGCTACTAGAGCACAATTCATATACAAAAATAGCAGTGCCAGGGGAGCGTGCTAATGAAATTGGGACGACCTCAGCCGTCCCAATCGTTTTACTACGGATATCGATGATGAGCCATCAAAGTGTTGCGTCTTTAAGCTTTTTCAAAGGGCGGGTCTTGATCTTCACCGAAGCTGGCTTGGCGGCGAACCATTGCTCTTCTTTGGTAAAAGGGTTGATTCCCTTGCGCTTTGGCTTGGCTGGTACATTGACCGTGCTGATCTTCAACAGGCCAGGAAGGGTGAAACTGCCGATCCCCTTCTTATTCAATGAGGCGTGAATGGTATTCTCCAGTGCTCCGAGCAAGGTGCGTACGTCCTTGGGCGCCAATGCTGTGGATTCAGCTAAGTGAGTTACCAAAGCAGATTTGCTCAATGTTTCTTTGATCGGTTTTATGGTGGCCGGCTTAGCGGCTTGTTTTTTCACTGCTTTCTTCGGAGCAGCCCTCGTATTCTTGGCGGTTTTTGCCATGGTGTCCTGTTCCATAAATCAAGTGGTGGTTGGGTCTTGCCGACACCGTCGGCAAGCGCAATGTAGGGTAACTGTCGATGTTAGCCAATAGGTGCGAGGCAAAGACATAGATTTAAGGGTAACAAATCCAGCAGGTTCGATTGCTGGCAACCGCGTATGTCCAAAGATAGCACCACCGATGCGATCCATTAGAAGTGGTTCAGTTGCATTACCGCTATCGAGTTTACTCCGCAGAAACACCTTATAGGCGACGTATGATGTTCGATTGGGACGTGGTACTCCACCCAGCTGTAACACGATTCACCTTTGGCTACTATGGTCAAAGCTACCAAGTGGCGTGTCATGCAATTTTTTAGTCCACCGATGTCTAAGGATTGTAGTGAGCGTATAGAAGTTTGCTCATCATATTTAGTAGGTACTGATCGACCTATCCAAAGTGCGTGGTGAGTGCATGAGTGATAGGTTGGTGTTGGTCGCCAATTTGCGGAGTCGTTGTGACAGTGCTAGTGCTAGTGCTAATTAAGTTACTGCGAACACCACATTGAATCTGCAACTCATTTTTGTGGGAATAGAAGAAGAGTACTGCGATTGCTTTGAAACGCTTTCCAAGAACTGTGGTTTTGATATGTTGGTGCAAGCGTTCAACCACCTCATAAAGGTATGATGGGGCATTGTAATCTTTGAATGGAATGGGAAGCAGACTTTGCTGGCTCGCCCTTTGTGGTGTACGCCTGTTTTGGTCTGCGTATTCCTTAGTGCAGATCGCTGATGCAGCACTGATGTTCTAAAGTTTAATACTGGATAGATTGCTGGCATAAAACGTGCTACTCCTCCTGATCTATCGTGTGTGGGTAATCAAATCCTCCAGTGACAGGCCAAGTTACTCATGTCGTTGTCACCACGGGCACTGCTTAGATTTTCTGTTTGGATATGATCACTTACTTCACAGCAAGTACAATTTCGGTTAGTTAATCCAAGTGGTAGCAATCCAGCATGTGTTTTTCATACATGTTTGGGAGATACAGAGATCAGTTTGTGTCGACTTCACAGCAGACTCATTGACACAATCTGGAAACACTGCGAATAAGGATGCTAGTAGTGCTGGATTGTCACGACGTAGTGCATGTGTGAATGCACAGTAGACTGCTTCTATCAAAGTGTCCTTGTGTGGAATAGTGGTTTTACTGGATTGAAAGGCCCATTGGCTATGTAATGCGCTTTAGTTGGAATCATACTATCTAACGTTCATTGTTCCTTGAAACTTACTACAGCATTGCTCATGCGAAGCAGCATGAGTGTTGGAAAATCATAGTTTGAGATTGAACACGGGTTTCTTATTTTTTCATGTGTATGATTCTTGAGTTGGAGTGCTAATGATCGTTGATGTATTTTCTATAGATTTAGCGCTTTGATGAACGCTAAATCTTTTTTCTAACTTGGAGAAATAATCGATGTCGTCTCCCGTGTATCGCATTTTGCTCTCTCTATTATTCTCATTCCTTGCATTACCAGCTTTAGCAGGTAATCCAAAGTGCTACAAAGGAAGCGCACCCTTGCCTTCTGCCGGTGAGGTGCGTGAAGTTGCTCAGCTGTTTGATCGTTGGAATGCGGCCTTGGCCACCGATAATCCACGCAATGTTGTTGAGTTGTACGCACCACATGCTGTGCTGTTGCCAACGATATCTAATCAGGTCCGTAGCTCTCATGCTGAGATTTATGATTATTTTAAGAAGTTCATGGAGCTTAAGCCAAAAGGAGAAGTTAACTACCGTAAAACGCATCTGATTGACGAGAACAATGCCGTGGATGCTGGCGTCTATACCTTCACTTTAACCAACAAGGATGGCAGCAAACGTAACCTCCAGGCACGCTACACCTTCGTTTACAGTAAGCGTGCCGGAGAGTGGAAAATCATTCATCACCACAGTTCCACAATGCCGGAGGGGGGATGCTTCTAAGTTCAGTCTCTGAGTACTGGCTAACGTTGAACTTGAAGTCTAAGCGGGTTTGAAAGCGTCCCTGGACATCGCCTCGCAGCATGAAACATATTCAATCGGAGGTTGTACCGTGATACTGAAAATCGGAACCTTCAAACAGGGTATACCACACATTGATGGATCCCAGGCAGGACGTACCGAACCACTGCCATTGCATAATCGCCATTACGTCAATGGCCATCCACTACGCGATGTTTTCTTGGGTTTGGCGCAGGTCCAATTTGGATTGGGTTGTTTTTGGGGTGCTGAGCGTATGTTCTGGCAATTGCCGGGAGTATTCAGCACAGCAGCTGGTTATGCTGGCGGTGTAGTCTCGTATCCGACTTACCGTGAAGTCTGTTCTGGGCAGACGGGTCATGCCGAGGTGGTCTTGGTGGTGTATGACCACACTGTTATTTCATTTGAACGTTTGTTGCAGGCATTTTGGGAATGCCATGATCCCACCCAAGGGATGCGCCAGGGCAATGACATTGGTACCCAGTACCGTTCTGTGATCTATTGCACTACGTCTGAGCAACACACTGCGGCATTAGCCAGTCGAGAGGTTTACCAGCAACAGTTAAGTGCGGCGGGTTACGACGCGATTACTACAGAGATACTCCATCCAGCACCGCCTTTCTACTATGCCGAGGATGAGCACCAGCAATATCTTGCAAAACATCCGAACGGCTATTGCGGCTTGGGAGGCACTGGAGTGAGTTGTCCGATTGCCGTGCAGGTCTGAGTGGCTGGACACCACTTGGAACAGTAGTGCGACGGTTAGTGTGTTGGAAGAGAGGACTGACGTCTTAGCCCGCTGACGCTCTGAATTTTTCTTTGATTGTGCTAGCTCTGGGGATAGGGTGTGTGGTGACAGCGGTGGTCTGCATCCAATCTTGCGAGTATATACGGAGAGATCGTTAGTCGATCGCAGCCAACCAGCGTTTCAATTGATTGAATAGTAGAGTAAAACGAGGCAGCCATTGAGTAGTCAGTGTTGCGCCGTGAGAAGAAATATTTGGATGTAGGCAGATCTTGTTTTGCGTCACTGCAGCTTGTGCGATAGCCACCGCGATTTATGCACCATGACCGCTAGCGTTGCGTCCTGCGTTCTTTGTTCACTGAGATGTCTATCGTATGGCCGAGCTGCTTTTATAACTCTGCCATTTGGAATGGGGGTCACAAGTATGGTCGGGGTGTTAATGTTTGCTAATCTCTTGGCTTTGATCTGCCCCGAGGCCAGAATTGATGACTTCGTTTGCTACTTCTCCTCATTCCGGCTTGCCACTGCACTGGAAAATGAGCATAGGTTTTCTTGGTGGCCTGCTGATTGGCTTGGCTGCGCATTATTTGGCTGGTGCTGATGCCATTTGGGTACAACGTGCCATCCATTATTTCACCACACCGTTTTCCAAGTTGTTCCTCAATCTGATCTTCATGCTGATTGTGCCCTTGCTGTTCTCGGCACTGGTGATTGGTGTAGCCGAAATGGGCGACATCCGCGCACTGGGCCGTATCGGTTGGCGCACGCTGAGTTATACCGTGGTGCTGTCATCCGTGGCTGTGTTACTGGGGCTGGTGCTTGTCAATGTGCTTAAGCCAGGGATCGGTGTCGATCCGGAGTTGGCGCAACAGTTGCTTACCGAGAATGCGGAGCGTAGCCGCGAGATCGTCGCCTCCACCGACACCCAGATCCATGGCATGGATATGTTGTTATCGATCGTACCGAACAACGTGGTCGCCGCAGCGTCCAGCAACGGTGCCATTTTGTCGCTGATGTTCTTCGCGGTTATGTTTGGCGTTGGTATGGTGCTGGCACCGCAGGACAAGGTGGAGACACTCAAACGTGGTATTGAGGGCGTGTTTGAGATTTCGATGACCTTGATTGGGTTAGTGATCCGTCTTGCACCGTATGCAGTGGCCTGCTTTATGTTCAATCTGACAGCACTATTCGGCTTCGAATTGTTGATGCGCTTAGCGGCTTATGTCGGTGTTGTGGTCCTGGCGTTGGCGCTGCATATGTTTGTCAGCTATGGTTTGGCAGTATGGTGGGCGGGGCGTTCACCGCTGCGTTTTTTCCGCGAGACTCAAGAAGCAACACTGATGGCGTTCTCTACCGCCTCCAGCAATGCCACTTTGCCAACCGCATTGCGCGTCGCTGATGAGATGGGTCTACCACAGCGGGTTTCGCGCTTCGTACTGACCGTTGGTGCGACTGCCAATCAGAACGGTACGGCGTTGTTCGAAGGTGTGACCGTGATCTTCCTGGCGCAATTTTTTGGTGTGGACCTCAGCCTGACTCAGCAAGCGATGGTCATGGCCGTCTGTATCCTGGGTGGCATCGGCACCGCTGGTGTGCCGTCCGGCTCGCTGCCGGTGGTGGCACTGATCTGTGCCATGGTTGGCGTTGATCCTATCGGGATTGGGCTGATCCTGGGAGTAAACCATTTCCTGGACATGTGCCGTACCGCATTGAATGTGACCGGCGATTTGGCGTTGACCACGTTGGTGTGCAAAGGCGAGCGTTAGTCTGATGCAAGTCAGTGTGCCTTGATCCGCGATCATGTCACTGTGGGACAATAGCGGGACATCGTGCGATTTTCACGATGTCCCTTTCTTTAGCACCGATGCCTCATGACCCAACCTACACGCCGTCAGTTGGCCAACGCCATCCGTTTCCTTGCCGCTGATGCGGTGCAGGCCGCTCATTCTGGACATCCCGGCATGCCGATGGGCATGGCTGATATTGCTGAAGTGCTGTGGAATGATTTCCTGCGCCATAACCCGAACAATCCGCACTGGTTTAACCGCGACCGCTTCGTCCTCTCTAACGGTCACGGTTCGATGCTGCAGTATGCGTTGCTGCATTTAAGCGGCTATGACCTGCCGTTAGATGAACTCAAGCGATTCCGTCAGCTGCATAGTAAGACGGCTGGTCATCCTGAGCGTAGCGAGACCCCAGGGGTTGAAACAACGACAGGCCCGCTTGGTCAGGGGTTTGCTAACGCCGTCGGTTTTGCCCTGGCCGAAAAACTTCTAGCGCAACGCTACAACCGTCCGGAACACCTCATTGTCGATCACCGTACTTGGGTGTTCATGGGCGACGGCTGCCTCATGGAAGGTATCTCACACGAGGTTGCAGCGCTGGCAGGTACCTGGAACTTAGGTAAGTTGATTTGTTTCTGGGATAACAACCAGATTTCTATTGATGGCAATACCGCGGGTTGGTTTACCGAAGACACTCCGGCGCGATTTGAGGCTTACGGTTGGCACGTGGTCCGCGATGTCGATGGCCATGATGCGGAGCAAATCGAGGCCGCCATTGCAGCCGCCCTTGCCGAAGAGAGCAGGCCCTCGTTGCTGTGCTGCCGCACGGTGATCGGATTCGGTTCGCCGAATAAAGCGGGTAAAGAAGCTTCGCACGGTGCACCACTGGGCAAGGAGGAACTGGAGGCCACCCGTAAGATGTTGGATTGGCCATACGGTCCGTTCGAGATTCCTTCCGAAATTTACGCTGGTTGGCGTGCTAACGGCGCTGGCATGCTACGTCAAGCAGAGTGGGAGCAAGCGTTCGACAGATATGCTCGGCAATATCCGAACGAAGCTATTGAATTGACCCGGCGTTCTCATGGTGAATTGCCTGATGATTTTCTCAGCCAATTCGATGCCTACATGACTCAGATTCAAGCTGAGGGGCCGTCCATTGCTTCCCGTAAGGCATCCCAGATGGCCATCGAAACATGTGCACCGCTGCTGCCTGAATTGATTGGAGGCTCGGCTGATTTGGCGCATTCTAATCTGACGTTGTGGAAAGGGAGTCAATCGGTTGTTGGCGACAACCCGAACGCCAACTATGCCTACTACGGCGTGCGTGAGTTTGGCATGAGCGCGATCGCGAATGGACTTGCGTTGCATGGTGGCTTCATCCCCTTTGACGCTACATTTCTCGTGTTTAGTGATTACGCACGCAACGCGGTGCGTATGAGTGCATTGATCCCAGCCCATGTGATTCACGTTTACACCCACGATTCAATCGGACTGGGTGAGGACGGTCCAACGCATCAGCCTGTCGAACACTTGGCCGCGTTGCGTTATATCCCAAACAATGACGTGTGGCGTCCCTGCGATGCGGTTGAGTCGGCAGTGGCATGGAAGGCCGCGATCACTCGCAAGAACGGCCCGAGCTGCTTGGTGTTCAGCCGTCAGACCTTACCGCACCAGCCCCGTCATGATGCGCAAGTGGCGCACATTGCACGCGGCGGCTATGTATTGGCCGATGCTGCAAACAGCGTCCCCGACATCATCTTGATCGGGACGGGTTCGGAAGTCAGCATCGCGGTCGCAGCGAAGCAGATGCTTGATGCCGCGGGATTGAAGACGCGGGTGGTGTCGATGCCCTCGACCAATGTGTTCAACCGCCAGGACGCCGCTTACCGTGAATCAGTACTACCGTCGCAAGTCCACAAACGTGTGGCCATAGAAGCCGGTGTGACTGGTTTTTGGTGGCAGTACGTAGGGTTGCATGGCGCCGTGATTGGCCTCGACACGTTTGGCGCCTCGGCCCCGGCCGATGTGTTGTACAAACATTTCAACATCACACCCGAACACGTGGTTGCAGTCGCAAAGGCGCTTTAAACGTGTCTGCCATCGTGCCAAGTTTCAGCTGAGACACAAGGCGACATCAACAGAGGATGTGCGGTAAGCGCTATCCCTTCCGCACGACCACCAAGTGCCGCGTTCCGGTGAGCTTGGGGACCTGCAAAGGGTGTACTGCTTCGACAGTCCAGCCAACCGGCAACCTGGCGATCTCCTCGTGAGGATAGACACCCTTCATCGCCAGCAAGGTCCCATCGGGCTTGAGGAGATGACCACCGACCGCGATGATGCCGTTTAACGTATCCAAGGCGCGTGCCGTGAGATGGTCATACATGATGGGTTCGTCCAATGCTTCAGCGCGCGCTTCAGACACGCGCGCATTGCTCAAACCGAGTTGATGCACTACCTCACGCAGAAAGCGTGCCTTTTTGCCGTTACTTTCTACCAATGTCACCTGTAGAGACGGGCGAGTGATGGCCAGCGGAATCCCAGGTAGCCCAGGTCCAGAGCCGAGGTCGGCAAGGCGAGCCGCGCTCACGTAACGCTGTATCGCCAGCGAATCGAGCAGGTGACGCGCCACCATTTCCCGTGGATCGCGGATTGCGGTCAGATTGTAGGTACGGTTCCAGCGTATGAGCAGTGCTAAATAAGCCAGCAGCGGCGCAGTGCAGGCCCGGTCCAGTGCCAGAACATCTAGACCGTATTCCAGATCGGCCGTCACTTCTGGAGAAACAGAGGGATCGTTCATCAGTGAATTGGCTTCGTTGCGGGACAAGCCCCGGTAAAAAATCGAGAGCCCTATATCGGGCACCCAGCAGCAGGCTATTAAGCAGGCGATTGATAACTGTTCCGAATCCTGTCACTCCCGTGTCCTGCAATGCTGCTTGCTTCTCGTGATGGCATGTTATCCCGCCCCTGGAACCTGCGATACGCTGCTCAGGCAGACATTGATATCCGTATCAGACATCGCTGCGTGGGGTTGCCGTGGCAAACGGATGCCAAGCTAACGCCGCGCGATAACCGGGTGCGGCTTGCCATTCGTATAACGTCCAAGCTGGGGCGGCGCCCAGCGCCGGGTCGCACTCGACCAAAATCAGATGTCCGTTATGTTCGGCTAAGTGCAAGCGGTGCAAGCCGAAGGCGATGCCAGCCCCGTGCGCTTTCAGGATGGCTTCTTTGGCACACCACAGGCGGAAGAACAACGCGTGCTGTGCTGGCACATCCAGCGTGTGTAGCACCGCTGTTTCGCTGGGATGGAAAAAACGCTGTGCCAGATCGAGCAACTGTGGCCGTGAGCGTTCACGCTCCAAGTCCACACCAAGACATCCTCCATGACCGAGGGCAAGCAGCAAATAGTCGCCGCTATGACTCCAACTGATATCCCAGCCTGACAGGGGAGAGGTAAACCGTGGGCGGCCGCGCGCATCCCGACGTAACGGCAGTGCATCTGGCGCCCACCCCAACACCTTACCGAAGACGAGACGCGCTTGCGGCTCACCGCGCTCACCACGTTGGTGCGCGTGAAGCCATACCTGCACTGCGCCCCATTGCCACGTGTGCTCACCCACGGTTCTTACCGGGCTTGCATGAAATCAAGGCGTGGTCGGTCACGCAGATCCCATTCGCCTTGCCACGCATGGAGCTGGGACCCAGATGCTGCGGGCGGTACGTCAACAATGGAGATAGGCCTCATTGCATTGATCATCAAGCGGCCTGGTGTGCTGGTCAGCAGCACCACCCGTTCACGATGTCTCCGGACATGTCTCCTCCGAGATAGTGCCGGCCTGACGCTGCCAGGTTGTCCGGCAGCGATATTGAACCGACCTATTGAACCAAGCATCGTGCTCAAGAGGCTGGCCGACATGGGGTGTTTTCCGGGAATGCAGGACACCGCATGGTTAAGACACCGCCGCAGTTAATTCAAGCCACGCCGGAGCGTGATCACTGGGCCGTTCCCAGGTTCTGGGGACCCGGTCGATCCCAGCGGCGGCGACCTGCGTCCGCAGGCCCTCGGAGATCAGCGTGAGGTCGATGCGTAATCCTAAATTGCGGCGGAAGCTGGCTTGCCTGTAGTCCCACCAACTAAACATCCCCGCCTCCTGAGTGTGCAGGCGCAAGCCATCATGCAGGCCCAGTGCCAACAACTGACTGAGTCCGGCGCGTTCCGCCGTTGAAGTAAGAATATGCTCATCGTTCCATACCGCCGCGTCGTATACGTCCCGTGCGTCAGGAGCAATGTTGAAGTCACCCAGCACCACCAGCCGCGGATGGTGCCGCAGCTCCTGTGCCAACCAGGCGTACACCGCGTCCAGCCAACGGAGTTTGTACGCGTACTTTTCGGTGCCAACGTCTTGGCCGTTGACCACATACAGATTGACGATGCGTATTCCATGCACTGTGGCGGCGATCACCCGTTGCTGCGCATCTTCAAACCCCGGGATCCCGATTTGCACGCTCTCCAGCGCCGTGCGCGCCAGAAGTGCAACACCGTTGTAAGTTTTTTGTCCGGCATACACACAGACATAGCCCAGTGCGGCTAGCGCTTCTTCTGGGAATTGATGGTCTTCCAATTTCGTTTCCTGGAGACCGAGCACATCCGGTGCGGCATCCACCAGCCACTGCTGCACATGAGGCAGGCGCACCTTGAGTGAATTCACGTTCCAACTTGCAATACGCATGGTCATATTAACTAATTGATTTTATTTAAAAGATATTCCACATTTCATGAGGTTTGCCTGTGTGCAGACCTCTCGACAGCAGTGCTTGGTGATCCTGCAATACCTACAGCTGAGAGGGAAACTTAACCTTTCTGGTGTCTGGTGTCTGGTGTCTGGTGTCTGGTGTCTGGTGTCTGGTGTCTGCCCGATGCCCGATGCCCGATGCTATGTGGATGGCCAATCGTCACGAGGGGTATTCGATCGTGCCAAACAACGTTTGGATAAACCACATGCAGCATAAGCGGGATACTTCAGTGCATGCGTGTTAGCACGACGAACAATCACTCAAGTCATTGCAGAAAAACGTCCCGCAACATGCTTGCCGCACCTGAGCCCACACCTGAAAAAATGCGTCCATGCGACAAGGTCGTTACACATGACCCCTCCCTTCAGCAAGGGATCAAAGGGCCATGTACTGAATGCACCGGACCGAGTGGCCGCACTTCCTAATGCACTACCAGGATGGCACGCACAGCACTAAGACCTTGATAGAAACGCAGAAAAACCCTTCCTTCCCGGCATGCCACCAAGCGATACCGCGCAATGTTTTTGCCGTGGTGTTGCTTGACATACGGGCACGGTGCAACGCATCGCACATCCACACCAGCATCCTCAATGCATGACGTCACCCATAGAGATGCTAGAAATACTGACAAATCAATCCCTTCATTCATCCAGCACGCTCCGCGCTAAAAGCGGTGGCCGTTCAATGAATCAGCCCGAGCGAAATATTCGTTAATTTTCACTTTTATTTCACATTGAAATCACATTTTATGCCATTTAATTCCGCGTGCCCGACTGGTACCAATGCGCCTCTGAGGCGCATCAGCTCACCAGACAGGCGGACCCGGGTAAAAACCCTTAATACGATGGAGTGATAACAACGCGTGATCTTAATGTTGAAGAGCTTTCGTTAGTGGCTGGTGCTAGGAGACTGATCTATAGAATAGAGCCGAAACCAGAGCCGGTACCAGATCCCATAAATCCCAACAGAGGTGTTATCCCATACGAAACTCTCGCGGAAATTTGTATAAGCCACGGTGGATCATTCTCAACAAGTACATTTTCAGGATCATTTTCCGGGAGTGCGATTGGTGGCAGGTTTGCTTCGGGTAATATAGGAGGCGAGTATATTAGTGTGACGTGTAAACTCCCGCATTCCAAAGAATAACATGGTGAAGTAACCTTAGCTTTTTGACCTGAGTGGTTTACCGCTCAGGTCATTTGAGGCAAGTATCCTGAGAAATATAAAATTGCGATGGTTGAACGGAGATGATATTTACTTCATGGAATATCGATAAGCTGCAAGGTGATTGATAATGCAATTAATGTAAGATTCACCATAGCCTCCGTAGCGAGCAGGCTGTTTTCCAAGTTTATTCAGAACGCTGATTCGAAAAACTTACGCCTCAAAACCTCCGTAACATGCTGTGATTGGATTTGGAATGGCAGGCTCGTAAACGATCGTTACGTTAAAAGTTTATTTCTGGACATATAGGAACATTGGATGAAGATAAATACTGGAATAAAAAAAATAGTCATCTTGATGCTGTCTGTTGTGATATTGTCATTCTTTGCGATGGCTGTATATGTTTTATATCCCAGGCTACCGCACTCCAGGCTATTGTATGCCTGGAAAAAAGTGGATGAATTCTATTACGACAGAACGTTTGGCGGCTTTGACTGGCCAGCCGTCCTGGCGACGTATAAAAAGGAGCTGCCGTGGTTCGATTGGGATGGGCAAAAGACCTCTCCCATCATTAACAACATGCTGTCAGTTCTTGAGGTGTCCCATTTGAAGCACTTGCCAGCTTTTATGGTTTCAGAAGACATAAAGAAGGGAGCCGTGTTGGCAAATTATTCCCCAGAATTGCGTGATATATCAGGGATGGCGCTAGCGCAGGATATGTTATTCCGGACTTCAAGAGTACTGTCTCTGGAGACCTGGTCCCCGCTGTATGCGCATGGGGTCCGTGTGGGCGACCGTATTTTTCTGGAAAGTATAGATACTGCCGATCAGGCGGCCCGGTTCCATTGTTATCACATCAATAAAGCAGGGGCAAAAAAAGAATTTGAGTTCACCCTCCCGGCGAAGCTTCTTGGCGCTCGGCGTACGGCGGTAAACACGGTCGATCATGAGCTGCGCTTAGAGCGCTTAGACCAGGCAGATCTCCAAGCGCTCAAAGCAGTGATCGAAGATAGGAATTCATCGGTGACACGGTTGCATTATATTCCTTTAGGAACCGTGATGACGCCGCCTCGCCTGTCAAATACCAAAGTCATTGATATTATTAAAGATTCAGAGGCGGATAAGGCGGGCGTTGAAATCGGTTCCATCATGGGGGCGGGTACCAACATTAAAGCAGGGCCTGAAAATATCGGCGGAAAAAAAGTAATAAAAACAAATTCAACATATAAAATGATCCTACCCGATGATAGGAAAGTCACTTTCTCCATTGATAAGGAAATTCCCCAATTGAGTCACTTTTGGGAACAGCGTTCAGCACAGCTGGTCGGTCGAACACTTGTCCTCACATTCAATGAGATGACCGATGAAAACACGCGCTGGGTATTGAAAGAAATACAAAAGACACCTGCAACAGCCATTGTGCTCGATTTGCGCTACAACACCGGAGGTTCAAGCATCGCCGTATTGCAGTTACTGGCTGGATTTTTGCCATCAGGGACCCGAATGGCAACAGAAGTAACTGCCAAAAAAACCAATGCAATAAACATCCCTTCCGGATATCCTCCCACTGACAAGCCACTGGCCGTCTTAATTGGTCTCGCCTCTGCAAGTGCTGCTGAAATAGCGGCAAGAACTCTGCAATTTTATCATCGTGCCCGTGTTTACGGTGCCCAATCGTCGGGGCAGGTGTTCGTATCCCATTTTTTCAGACTTACTGACGGTTCTTATATACAAATTCCGGATGCAAATTTACTTGATCCGGGAGGGAAGCCGCTTGAGGGGGATGGCGTCATCCCCGATGTAAAAAAATGGAAAACTTTAAGCGATGTCCGTGCTGATCGCGATCCAGTGCTGGAATGCGCGTTAACCGACCTTTCCGGGCGTCAATGCCAATCACACTGAGCCATCTGGAGCGCACGATTTTGTATCAGTGAATACGGTTATGTTCTTGTCGGAGTAAGGGGTTGCGATTCGGATGTTGTTCGAATAGCACTGTTTACAGATAGGCTTGAGATTATTTTATTCTTGTTGCGGTATTTTTTCTTTAAATTATAAAGATATTTTTGGGTTGCTTCATAGGAGTATCCGCTTAAGTTTGATGCGGTTAAATCTAAGGTAGAGAGTTACTCTGCATTTTGATTTTTTATTTTATTCTTGAAAATGCAGGATATAATTAAATCCCATAAATGATTAAGATGCATTTGAAAAATTGAGTGTGCTTGAAGTGGAGAGCAGTGTTACCGATGTGGTTTTATCACTTATGACAATCTAATAATAAAGTGAGTTGATCAATATTCGCTCTTTTAATATTCTTGATAATATTGAAAATAAAATAAAGAGAAAGGAAGCTGACAGCACGAGTGCCAGTTGATAGAGCATCAGTAAATCTGCGGTATGGTGGTATTTGAATTTCGTTATGAAAATGATGTGAGTTTTTCTTGCCTAGCAAGTTAAGTACTAGATCCGATGGCTGCTGGTCCAGCAATGCTTGCAGGGAAGGGATTGACGGTGTCAATGGTCGGGGCGTGGTGTTGGTTGCGATGGCTTGGCATAACGTCAACCGCGTGACAATCGGCAATCCACTGCAATAAATGCGGTTTTCTGATCTTTACCGATCCAAGTGCTGATAGTGGACGGCAATCTTGCAGTATGCCGGTTTGGTGAGGGGCAGTGAGGAGGAGCTGTAATGTCTTCCTATTCAAGGGCAGGGTAGGGAGGCAAGCGGTTTCAGTAGGGCGGACCGTGGTCTTTTCCCTGTGGTTATGAGGTGGAATTTTATGCAGGCAAGTATCAGGCTGAGGCGGGGTAGGTTGAATCCACTGCTGCAGGTGATTGATTGTCATCCTGCTCAGTGTGGCTGGGACGGCAACTGCCACACATTTGCGATTTAGATGAATGTTGACAATCCGCATGAGGTGTGAAATGTGTTAAGCATTACAGAACCAGGGCGTCAGAAAAAACGATGATGTGCTTGGTGATAAGGGTGTTCAGTACATCGCTTTGCTCGGTTTTCGATCTGGGCCGCGTCAGGTTAAAGCACTCGATGGTTGCATCACTGTGGTGTTCCCTGGAGTCAGTGTCACTGCGTTCCTGGGTTTTAATCCTCAATTTTTATTTGAGATCACTTCCATTGCCGGTGTTTCTTTCAGAGTTTCATGTCCGGAGATGTATTCAGGGGCCTTACAATGGCAACGTTTTTTAGTCAGCAACTAAGAGCCAGCCGGTGTCATTGATTAAACAAGAAGACTTTATCCAATCCGTCGCCGATGCATTGCAGTACATCAGCTACTACCATCCGGTCGATTACATCAAGAATCTTGCTTTGGCTTACGAGCGCGAGGAGTCGCCCGCTGCTAAAGATGCGATGGCACAGATCTTGATTAACTCACGCATGTGTGCAGAGGGTCGCCGCCCGATTTGCCAAGATACGGGCATCGTCACGGTGTTCCTTAAGATCGGCATGCATGTGCGTTGGGACGATGTCACGATGGATGTGGAAGACATGGTGAACGAGGGGGTCCGCCGTGCTTATCGTCATCCGGATAACACGCTGCGTGCGTCAGTGCTTGCCGATCCCGCCGGCAAGCGCCGGAACACGAGGGACAATACGCCAGCGGTGGTCAACGTCAAGGTCGTTTCTGGGGAACATGTTGAAGTGATTGTTGCTGCCAAGGGCGGCGGCTCGGAAGCTAAGAGCAAATTTACAATGCTGAATCCATCAGATTCCATTGTTGATTGGGTGCTCAACACGGTGCCGACTATGGGGGCTGGCTGGTGCCCGCCAGGGATGCTCGGTATCGGTATCGGCGGTACGGCTGAGAAAGCGATGCTGCTCGCCAAGGAGGCGTTGATGGAACCGATTAACATCCAGGATTTAATGCTGCGTGGCCCTTCCAACCGTGCCGAAGAATTACGCTTGGAGCTGTACGAGAAGGTCAATGCTTTGGGGATTGGTGCTCAGGGGTTGGGTGGTTTGACGACGGTACTGGATATCAAAGTCAAGGATTATCCGACACATGCCGCCAATTTGCCGGTAGCGATGATCCCCAATTGTGCGGCCACCCGCCATGCACATTTCACATTGGACGGCAGCGGTCCAGTTGCGCTGGAGCCGCCGTCATTGGAGGATTGGCCTAAGTTGAGCTATCTCCCGCAAAGCGCACGCCAGGTGAATCTGAATACTATTACCAGGGATGAGGTTGCTCAGTTCAAACCAGGTGAGGTGTTGCTGCTCAGCGGTAAGTTGCTGACGGGCCGCGATGCTGCGCACAAGCGCATCGTCGACATGCTCAACAAGGGGGAGACATTGCCGGTCGATTTCACGAATCGCTTTATCTATTACGTGGGTCCGGTTGATCCGGTGCGTGATGAAGTGGTCGGCCCTGCGGGTCCAACCACCGCCACGCGCATGGATAAGTTCACGCGTCAAATGCTGGAGCAGGCTGGGCTGCTCGGTATGGTGGGCAAGGCCGAGCGCGGCCCGGCAGCGATCGATGCAATCCGTGACAACAAAGCCGTGTATTTGATGGCGGTGGGTGGTTCGGCTTATCTGGTCTCCAAGGCGATCAAGGCCAGCAGGATGCTAGCTTTTGAAGACCTGGGCATGGAGGCAATTTATGAGTTTGAGGTCAAGGAGATGCCAGTGACAGTGGCGGTTGATGCCAGTGGCGAGTCTGTACACAAAACTGGGCCGCGTGAGTGGCGGGCCCGGATCGGCAGAATTCCGGTTGTTGTGGAGTAGGAACGGCTCAAGGCTGGGAGCAATGGAACAGTGAGGGATCGCCTCAGAAAACGGAAAATAAAGCACGCTGAACTGATTGCAGCGGCCGGAGTGGCCTGAACTTGCCGGCGCCGATCTTGGCGCTGCTGCGCCACAGGTCATCACGATTCAGATTGATGTGCTCCTAGCCAAGCGGCGACAGGTACTGCAACAGGGCATCATGGACGGTTTGGCTGCGGCTACGCAGGGCATGTCCAGGCCGTTTCAGATAGACCGTGTTCCATAACACGATGGCCGCCGTCACCAGGTTGAGGTTACTGGCCCAGTAGTGCTGCTGCTCGAAACTGCGGTCGCGGATTTCGCTAAGGTGGTGGAAGCACAAGGTACAGGCCAGCATGTTGCGAGCCTCCCCCGGCGTACACGCGGTGTCGAATTCGACGCGTTGCAGCCAGTCCAGGATGAACAGCGTGCGCTCGATGTGGCCCAGCTTGCACAGGGCGACGGCCAAACCGCTCTGGCGCGGAGAGTTGCTGAACTTGCTGAGCATCAGTGAGGCCGTCACCTTATCCTGCTTGATCGAGGTGGCCAGCCGCAGGATTTCGTCCCAATGGGCGCGGACGTGTTTGATGTTGAGCGTGCCACCGATTATCGGCTTGAGCGCGCCATAGGCGGCGTCGCCCTTGGGAATATAGAGCGTGGTGTCGCCCAGGTTGCGAATGTGCGGCGTGAAGTGGAAGCCCAGCAGGTGCATGAGCCCGAAGACGTGATTAGTGAAGTTCGCCGTGTTGGTGTAGTGCGCTTCGATCCGCAGATCGGATTCGTAATACAGCAGACCGTCGAGCACGTAGGTCCAGTCGCGCACCCCGATGTTCACGACCTTGGTGTGGAACGGCGAAGAGCTGCTGTTTCGGGTTGTTCTCAGCCTTGTTGTCAGTACGGAAGCTCTAGCCATCCGAGGATGAAACAGGTGCCGTCTTCCCTGTGCTCTGCGGAAGGATGCCGAAACTGTGTCTTGAGCAGCTCGGCCAGCACCACCGCGTAGGTTTCCTCGTGGATGTGCCAAGCCAGCTTGGTGTAGGTCGTGCTGAGAATCGCGTTGGCCACAATCGTGGTTAGCACTAGGTGCTTGTCTTTGCCAAGTCGCCCGATTTCAGGTGCGCGAGCAGCAATTCGGTAATCTTCATATGCGGCAGGATCATCGCGATCTGGTCGATCAGGGCCTGCGTGGTGTTGGGTATCGTAGATACACCGGTTGGCACGGATGATCGCCCAGGTTGGCCATCGGCGAGTCCTCGCCGGTGAAACTCAAGCCTTCCTTGAGGAAGGCGATGCGGACGCCGCGCTTGCTCAGCTCAGGTTACGCGCCACGCGATCCATGCTGTGCACCACCACCATGTCTCTATCGCGCACGAAAGACAGTAGCGTGTCGAGTTGTGGTCGATGGGTGTCCTTGACCGACGTCTTATCGGTAAAGACACGATCTCCCTGGACAGCATCCAAGTGCCGTTCTGGGTTCTGGTCAAAGCTGCTGATCCGAACATAACCAATGCATTGACCTGCCAAACGGCCTCCACAAAGTGTGAAGTGTCAGCGTGAAATTTATTACTCTTAGGGTGCGTGTCAATCGGTCACACCCCCTCTGGTGTGATATTAGGGGATATATCAAATTGACACTCCAATTGTTTCTTCACGCAGGAGAGGCCAATTATGAAAAGCATTACGGTCGTTATTGGTGCCGGATCTATCGGTCAGGCAATCGCACGGAGGGTTAGCACCGGCAAACATGTTTTACTGGCAGATCTGTGCCCAGAAAACGCCGGTGCCGCAGCGCAAGTGCTTGGTGAAGCCGGATTCGAGGTAAGTACAGCTACGGTGGATGTTGCTTCACGCGAGTCGGTTCATGCTCTTGTTCAAGTAGCGACAACGCTTGGCAACGTCACCTGCATGATTCACGCAGCTGGCGTTTCCCCGTCTCAAGCACCTCCAGCCGTTATCCTCAAGGTCGATCTGTATGGGACCGCTGTCGTTCTGGAAGAGTTCGGTCACGTGATTTCGTCAGGAGGTTCCGGGGTTGTCATCTCTTCCCAATCCGGACATCGCTTGCCAGCACTGACGGCCGAGCAGAACAATGCCCTGGCAATGACGCCAGCCGATGCATTGTTGTCACTTCCGATGCTCCAGTCTGACCAAGTGACAGATTCACTACATGCTTACCAGATATCCAAGCGTGGTAATGCGTTACGGGTCATGGCCGAAGCAGTGAAGTGGGGCAAACGCGGGGCGCGGATCAATACAATCAGTCCAGGCATTGTCATCACGCCGCTGGCTAAGGACGAACTGACAGGCCCTCGCGGTGAGGGCTATCGACGCATGATTGAGCTATCTCCAACCGGCCGCGCGGGAACACCGGATGAAATCGGAACGCTGGGGGCATTCCTCATGGGGCCAGATGGTGCGTTTATCACGGGTAGTGACTTCCTTATTGATGGTGGGGTTACCTCTTCCTATTGGTACGGTGAACTCGCCCCGAAATAAACGTTTGTGAAAGAGGCACGCTGTCCTTTCGTGCTTTATTTTCCGTTTTCTGAGGTGACTCCAATGAGCCCAAGTCAGGCTGTGCGTTCTCTTTGCCGTTGCATCGAGTTGGTGCAACGCAGGATCTAGTTTGTTTGTTTCGACATATCCATTCGTGTTGCAGATGTTTGCCAATAGCCAGCCATGCAATCGGCTGGATTGGCTAAAGATTCCTTGGCTTAAAAAACACAATATGAAGCGGTGATGACAGCATTGCGTCCGATGGCACGCTCATGCCAATCGTATCCATTGCTTGATTTAATGAAGTCGTTTTTGCCGCCATCACGGTGTGAGTTTCCTGGTCATCACATGGACCTCGGAGAGTTGTTCGTCCGGGATGGGCGACGGCGCATCGGTCATCAGGCATTGTGCGCTGGTCGTTTTCGGAAATGGAATGACGTCACGGATTGATTCGGTGCCGGCGATCAGTGCGGCAATGCGGTCGATACCGAAAGCAATCCCTCCGTGGGGCGGGGCGCCATAATTCAGTGCGTCGAGGAGAAAGCCAAATTTGGAACGTGCTTCATCTTCCGCAATACCGAGCAGTTCAAAGACGGCACGCTGCATGTCTGGGCGGTGAATACGGATCGAACCGCCACCGATTTCGTTGCCATTGAGCACCATGTCATAGCCACGGGACACAGCAGTTCTAGCGTGTGCACGTAATTCAGCAATATCTTCAATGGCTGCTGGTGCAGTGAATGGATGATGCAAGGCAATGTAGCGCTGCGCCTCCTCATCCCACTCGAACATCGGAAAGTCGGTGACCCACAGTGGGCGCCAGCCTGCGGTGATCAGCGCAAAATCTTTGGCGGCTTTCAGGCGTAATGCGCCCATGAAGTCGGAAACTTTGCTGTAGCTTCCAGCACCGAAAAACACGATGTCGCCTTTATCCGCACCGACATGGGACAGCAACGCAGCGAAGGCATTTTCGGAGAAAAATTTGGCTATTGGCGAGGTGATTTCGCCTGTGGGGGCGAGCTTGGCGTAAGCAAGCCCTTTGGCACCATACTTGGATGTGTGGGCAGCGTATTCATCGATCTGCTTGCGTGACAGTATTGCCCCCCCGGGGATACGCAATGCGGCAACGCGGCCGTTTGGATCTGCAGCGGCATCAGTAAATGCGGTGAATGTGCTGTTAGCGACCAGTTCGGCAACATCAACCAGTTCCAGATCAATGCGCAGATCTGGTTTGTCCGAGCCAAAACGGCGCATTGCTTCAGCCCATGCCATGCGGGGAAACGGTGTATCGAGCTCGATCCCGGCCACCTCTTTGAATACCGTCCGGATCATCTCCTCAACGAAGTCCTGTACGTCACGTTCGCGTACAAAGGCAAACTCCATGTCAAGTTGAGTAAATTCAAGCTGGCGATCCGCACGCAACGCTTCGTCACGGAAACAGCGTGCGATTTGATAGTAGCGATCAAAACCGGCCACCATCAGTATTTGTTTGAATAGCTGCGGCGATTGCGGTAACGCGTAGAATTCGCCGGGATGCATTCTCGCCGGAACAAGAAAGTCACGGGCGCCTTCAGGTGTGGCTTTCGTCAGGATTGGGGTTTCGATGTCTTGGAATCCGTGCATGTCCAGATGGCGGCGCAGTGCTTGTACCAGCTTGATGCGCGTGCGTTGCATACGCTGCATTTCTGGACGGCGCAGATCCAGGTAGCGGTATTTGAGACGGATATCCTCGCCTGGATTCTCGTGAGCATGAAACGGTAGCGGTGCAGCCTTATTGAGCACCGTAATCTTTGTGGCAATCACTTCGACCTTGCCGCTCTTGATCTTGGTGTTGACCGCATGACGTGTGCGTACGACGCCTTCGACCTGCAGTACATCTTCGTAGCTCAAGCTGGTAGCGATCTTAAATAGTTCTGGGCTGTTCTCATCGATTGCATGCGGATCCACAGTCACCTGCACGATTCCTTCGTGGTCGCGCAAATCGATAAAGCAGACTCCCCCGAGGTTGCGAGCCACATCGGTCCAGCCGGCAAGGGTCACGGTGTGCCCGATCAATGTTTCATCAATCAGGCCGCAGAAATGGGTACGCATCAAGAACTCCCCAAGGAACGACCGACTCAGAATGAAGTCGGATAGTTTCACATTCTGCGGCTCGCGCTCAACGTCGGCAAATCCTGGCTGATGTCTGGAGTGCAAAACATGCATGCCTTTGAAATATAGGCTTAAGGATCAACAAAGAGGTTGAGGAATGGCATCACCATGTATCTAATGCCGTCTTGGGGACGCTATGAATATTAAAAATTACTTAATAGAGGGTGCGTATAACACCATAGGGTGTCCTTCGAACAAATCACTTGAAGCTCCTTGACTTTCAGTCTGTTTCAATGTAGTACCGCCATGATTAAACAATTCGCCTTTTCAGTACACCCTTGGTGCCAAGATCACTTGGCGTGTTTGGGTTACGTCTTGGAAGAGTGCACGCGATGTTTCAGTGCACATCAGTTTTGGCATCACGTCATTTTCCATCTGGCACTGTTCCCGGTGTGAGTTTGCTGTACTCATTCTTTTGTAGTTAACCGTAGATGAGGTGCTAGATGAGGTTGATGCGTGGTTGATATCTTTCATTGCGACGAACATTCGCATCTGAGTGAGTGAACCTTAAAAATGAAGCTGATACAGCAAATACAAGCGACTCAACATTACATGTGGGATGGCGACGGGCGTCTTGGAGAAGTGAGCTAACATAGACCGCTGCCACCTGTCAGACTCAGTCAGTCATTCTTGAGGTCTGGCGTTCTTGCCATAGTTAAATAACGTCAATGAGTTGAAACAGCGTAAGTGACATTCGTTCTGATATCCCCAAAAGTTTGAGATTTCTAACATCTAACTGCTGTTAGATATTTCATATTCTCCTGATTTTTCGAACTCTGACTCTAAGTCTCCATATGAAGAAAGCTGTTGTCTTGTTGTCCGGAGGTATGGACTCTGCTGTTGTCACCGCTATCGCCCAATCGCAGGGATTTACGGTGCATGCTTTAAGTGTACGTTACGGTCAGCGCCATACTTCCGAGCTGGACGCAGCCTCACGCGTAGCCAAGGCACGGGACGTGGCTGCACACAAAGTCGTGGACGTGGATCTGCGCAGCATCGGTGGTTCGGCATTGACTGACGACATCGAAATACCAGACGCGGGTAGCGAGGGCATTCCGGTCACCTATGTGCCAGCGCGTAACACCATCATGCTTTCACTCGCGTTGAGTTGGGCCGAAGTCATCGGTGCCGCCGATCTGTTCTGTGGGGTTAACGCAGTTGATTATTCAGGTTATCCCGATTGCCGCCCGCAGTTCATCACGGCCTTTGAAACGCTGGCTAATCTGGCAACCAAAGCCGGCGTCGAGGGTACTAAGTTGCAGGTACATGCCCCATTACAGTTTCTCAGTAAGGCAAACATCGTTCACGAAGGCTTGCGACAGGGAGTGGATTTTGCATTGACCGTGTCTTGTTATCGTGCCGATGTTGGCGGGCGCGCTTGCGGCCGCTGCGACGCTTGTAAGCTGCGTGCGGCCGGATTCGCTGATGCTGGTGTCTCCGATCCTACGCGCTATGTGCAGTAAAATCGCCCAGGTCATTACTCTTACGGTAGACTATGCAGCCGCACTGTCATGTGTGTGGGGGATTGTGATTTTGGGCCGTTAGCTCAGTCGGCAGAGCATCGGACTTTTAATCCGCTGGTCGCTGGTTCGATTCCAGCACGGCCCACCAAAATCTCTTCCCGCATTGCCTCGTTCGCAGAAGCCGCCATTGCTACGTTTGTGGCTGCGCTGAGCCGTTCTACTATCGATTGCCATATCCGGCGTTGTGTTGGTGTGTCTGCTTCTTCTTCACGTACTTTTGCAAACGTGCTCGCGTCTGCATTGGCTATTTCGATCAGCAATGCAAGATATTCATCTTTGATTTTTCCTCCCTGCCTCCATACGTGTAGCGATTGCGCTGAAACTCCTATTTTTTTCGCTAATGCTCTATCGCTGTTTTGAGAGCATGTTTCTTTAGCTTTGTCAATAAGTTTATTTGTCGTAATCATATTAGTTTGTGGTTGACAATCTATCAGTTATCAGTTTACATATGTCTTGTGTCAGTTTGTAACTGATAAATCACCTTCTCATTCGACCTACCTTGGAGGTGAGGTGTTCTAACCAGAGGGTAGGTCAGGGTAGGAGCTGATGCGTGTTGATCTTTAGAGACGGTAAGCCGTGTAAGGGCATGTCATACCATCCTAGTGTGATTACGTATCGCATGTTTTTACGTGATCACATTTCATCTTTGACCCTTGTTTTAGATCGTCTTGATGAGATTGTTTTGAAGGCTGATTGCGCGTTAGATGATTTGGCAGGATTGGATGGTACGCGTTCGGTTCGTTTAGCTGATGAATTTTTAACAACTGTTTTTTCTGCTTATGTAGCTTGCAGGGCATTAATTGAGCATTGACATGCTCTTGATAATACGAGTGTTTGATATATGCGCATCACCGATACAGAGCGAGGTGCTCGTATGGCGTTAGAGGTTGCAGATATTCGTGCATTGCAATTTGATTTATTTGAGGTGATTCCAGATCAGTTGGAGTTTTGGTCCGATATACGTGTTGCGGCATTGGATCAGTTGGATGAATGCGCTTTATTGAGGCAAGTATTGTGTTTATAGCTACTTTTCAAGCGAGTGTTGTTTATGGATGACTTCACGTTCAGATTAATTACTTTTTTTCTCATTCATTTTATTCTCTTTCTTGATCATTTTGGGTGGCTTGTTATTTTGATTTCTTTTGTTTTTCTATATAGGGCGCTTACTCGTACAGATTTTTAATGATACATACTGCGGCATTAGATCAGTTGTATAAGTGTGCTTTATTGCGGGAGGCTATGTGTCTGTCTCAGAATATTCTTTCCACTGTGTAACTTATTTGTTTTTTCTTTTTTGTTTTGTCTACCATCTTTTTTCTTTACGTTTAGCAAAGTTTCGTTTGCGTGTGGTCTGGGTTGATTGCATTCTTTTAGTTGTTGGTTTTGTTTTGCTCGCGTTCCATTTTTATTGTTTGGTGTCTCTAGTAATTTAAACTTTCTTGGGTGGTTAGTTTATGGCTCGTAAAGCCTGTGTTGATGGTGCCGATTTTATGTCTCGTGAGCGTCGTGCGCTTGAGGAGGCTGCTCATTTGTATGAGACCCGCCGTGAGCGTCACGATCCGTCCTATGTGTTCCGTGCTGCGTCCGGTGAAAAGGGGGGCGGCCCACACAGTAACACGGGCCAAAAGGGTTACCCTGTTTGTGTTGATTATTTGACGGTTGTGATGAGCCGTGATCGTTTGCAGGAGGCTGGTTATTTAAATGAGCCTAAGTTTTTGTTGTACCTTTTGTTCGGTTTAAATCCTGATGAGGTTTCTATTGGTAAACATACTTCGGTACGCTGGCATTTTTATGCTTCTAGCGCCTCTATTTTAGATTCCAATAGCGATCTGGTCGGTAAAGTGGGGTGGGACGGTAATAATGATTCGTTCTGTATTAGTTTGACGGGTGCGGCATGCCGTTATATTCATGATTGGTCTAAAGCGTGTCGTGTTTTAACGTCGCTGGATGCGCGTATTACACGTTGTGATGTGGCTTATGATGATTATGACGGCATATTGGGGACTGTGCGCGATCATGAGGCGCGTGCTCGTGAGCACTTAGCGCCCGCCGGCGGTTGCCTATTGTTTGCTTCCGGCGGCACTCCTCCACGCACCCGGTTTTTAGATGATCATGGGGGCGGCTCTGGCTGTACGTTGTATGTGGGGCAAAAGGGGCACAAACAACTGTGTATCTACGATAAGGGCAAGCAATTAGGTGTGGCTGAGTCTGCCTGGGTGCGTTACGAGGTGCGTTTGTATGCCAAGCACGCGGTGATTCCTTTTGAGGTGTTGTTAGATCCGATGCGTTATTTGCGTGGGTCTTATGATTATTTGCACCAGTTATTTTTAAAGGTGGTGCCGGGGGTGGGGGAGCGTATTCCTGCGGTTGTGAAGTATGTCGAGGTTACCGGTGAGGCGTTGGTGCGTTGGCTGCGTCGGCAGGTCGGCCCGGCCATTCATGTGTTGCGTGAAGCATTGGGTGATCTTTTCCCACGTTTTATAGGTGAGCATGTGTCGCGTGAGGGGCTGCCGTCGCGGTTTCGTGGGGTGTGTAAGAAGGCGCATTTACCTGCGTATTTGCGTGAGACGTTGTCGGCTCGTGTGGCCAGTGTGGCGGTGTGAGTGTGCGTGGTGTTTTTGTTATCTAACTTAATTGAGGTGATATGTATGTCTGTTGTTAGGGTAAAGGATAGTCATGTTCTCGAGCGTCAGATTACAGGCAAGACGGGGCCAATGACATTTCGTGAGCAGCGTGCTTGTCTTTTAATGGGGGGGGGGTATGAATCTGTATTTAATATAGCCCTTGGTTCTGGGGGCGCGTATTCCCCGGGTGATTATTTGATTCATCCGGATTCTTACGCGAATGATAAATATGGAAAGTTGGCATTTAACCGTATTTCTCTCATTCCGTTGTCTGTCGCGTTGAAAGACATTGTTGGTAAGGATGCTAAGGCGTCGTAATGATGACCGTGGCCGTGTTGCTGGTGCCTGCGTGCCGTGGGGCAGACGTAGATATAGCAACGGGGACATGTGCGGCGGTGATGTGGGTGCCGCAGTCGTCGATATTACCTGAGTTGACGATTGAGGGTGCACAGTTCATCGGCGCTGGTATTTTAGGCTTATGGGCTGTGGCGTATGTATTCAGGTTATTGCGTAAATTAATCAAGTGAGGTGGAAGATGTTGAAACGATGTTTAACGGTGTTGAGGCGTCCTGGTGTTGTGGGTGGTCTGCTTGCTTATGGGTTTGTGGCACCCGCATTTGCCGCAGGTATTGATGTGTCTGAAGTGCTGGAATCAATCAAAGCCGGATTGGTGCCGATTGCCGCGATTGGTGCTGCCGTGTTGAGCATTCATGTAGCGATCAAGATTTATAAATGGATCAGGCAATCTTTATAAGAGAGTCAGTTCATCTCTTTCATGTGGACGGGGTGTCTTTGTACAGGCACCCCGATTTAAGGAGGCATGATGGAAGGGTGGATCTATTTAGGTGCGTTATGTGTGGCGGGCCTCATTCTTTTTTGGGGCGATGATTAATGCGTGTCGTTCTGATGTTGATTTTATTCGTATTCCCGTTATATGCCTGGGGTAAGTCTTGTGGTCCGGATGGTAAGCAAGGGACCTATGATCATCAGGGAGACGCTTATCGAGAGGCTGTTAGAGCGGCGAGATTTCAAGAATGTATGTCTGCTGGTCGCAACAAGGCTGAGATCAGGAGTTCATACGGACATTATACTGTTGTCATGCTTAACCCTTGGGTTATTGTGGGAGGGTATTCTTATTATAATACTTGTGCGTCACGCCCATCACGGCAAACGCGGCGTCATCCATTTACCGGCTCTCTGGGCTGTAATATGGGATGTCTGGTGAGTTTTATCCGTAATGGCGATGATGAAACCTCAACCGAGAGTACGACCGGCGAGGTATGTGATACCGATCGGTTAGAGGACGTGTGTAAATCCAAGTCAGGTCCTCAAGGGAATTATGTTTATTTTCCTGCGATGCATGTCTGTCACCCCGTGCAACCGCCGTGCCCTGAAGGACAGCGGGCCGAACATGGTGTGTGTGAACGTATTGACGCCTGTCCACATGGCACGATCACGGATCAGCACACGCAAGCATGTGTGCCTGAGCAGGAAGCGTGCCCTGTCGGGCAAGTGCGCGCGCCTGATGGTAGTTGCGTAGGAGATCAAGACAAGGATCAATGCCCGCCTGGACAAGCGCGCGGTGCCGATGGTCAGTGTAAGGCCGATCAGGATCATGATGGCATCCCCGACGATGAGCAAGATTCGGATGCTAAGGATAAAGACAAGGACAAGGAAAAAGATAAGCCGTCATCATTTTCTGGGGGTGAGCGGTGCGATGTGCCGCCGCGATGCTCAGGCGATCCGGTGATGTGCGGTCAGGCGCGTATTCAATGGCGCATTGAATGTAATTTGCGCCGTGATGTGAAAATCACCGGTGGGGCATGTGATACGCCCCCCGTATGTACAGGGGAAAAATGTAATGCGATGGAATATGCCTCGTTGTTATTACAGTGGCGGACGGCGTGCGCGCTCGAAAAAAGCCGTGGCGGTGTTGTTCTAGGTGAGGGTGACGATTCGTCTGCTGCGAATGTGGCCGCGATTAAAGAGGCGCTGACTGGGTCCGATGGGGCTGTGGAGGGGGCAGAAGAAGGTGATGCCTCGGGGGTGTTTTCCGATGAGTCCGGCTATGGCCGTGAGGGGTATCCGAACATCAAGTTGGATGATAAAGGGCGCGGGTATTCGCGAGCGTGTCCCCGGTCTATCACGGTGAATGTGTTAGGGCACCCGATTGTTTTTGATGCTACTCCGCTGTGTCAGTGGATGCAGTTAGGCGGCAAGTTGGTGCTGTTATTTGCTGGGCTTGCCTGTTTACGGATTGTAGGCGGTCGTTCGGATGGGGCGGGGTGAGTCATGCCAATGTTTGTCGCTCGGTTGCTGACGGGCCTATTAGGATTATTAAAAACGAAATTGGGGTATCTGGTCATGGTGGCGTTTGCATGGCTCGGCATTAATTGGGGGTCGTATCACTTTGTGATGACGCCTGTGATTAACCAGTTATATATCTATATGGATGGTGTGGGGTCTTCCGGGGGCGATTGGGGAGCCTCGGCGATTGATTGGCTTGGCGTGCTTAATTTTGATCGGGCGGTATCCATGATTATTTCTGCGTATGTGGCCCGGTTTGCGGTGTTGAGTGGCCGGTTATATCTATTTAAGCGTGGTTTTGGTGGTAAACCTTCAGGAGTAGCGTAATGCCAATTCATCTGTTGACGGGCAGTCCTGGTCATGGAAAAACCGCGTTAATGGTGGAGCTTTTATTGGCCGAGTCCAAGCGTGCCGAACGTCCGATTTTTGCAGCCGGTATTGATGGCTTACAACCAGGATTGGCCAGTGTGTTAGGGGACCCGCGGCAGTGGAATGCCAAGGATAGCCAGGGGGACTATCTTGTTGCTGCTGGGGCCATTATTTTTATTGATGAGGCGTGGAAATGGTTTGGTCATTTACACGATGCCTCCCGGCAGCCGACCCCGCCTCATGTGCTTGATCTTGCCGAGCATCGCCACCGTGGTTTGGATTTTGTCTGGACCACGCAGCAAACCGGGCAGCTATACCCTTTTGTCCGTGGTTTGATTGGCCAGCATACCCATGTTAAACGCCGCTTTGGCACTGGCTGGATTGATGTATGGACCTGGGGGGAACTGATTGACAATGTCAAATCCTCTTCCAGTCGTGAGCGTGCTCAGTATGTATTGCGTCGGCTTCCTTCACAGGCGTATGGGTTTTATCGATCAGCCCAAGTGCACACCATCAAGGCGCGGTTACCTTTCAAGGTGTTTTTGCTTCCTGGGGTTGTTGTTGTTGCCATCGTGTGTATCGTTGTGTCCTATCGCGCGTTACGTCCCGCGTCGTTTTCTACGGTGGTCACGGGGGCGCAGGAGCGGCCAACAGCTGAGCTTGCGAAGCCTGGCGCGACGGCGTCCCCGCGGTTTGTAGAAGGTGAACGGGGGGAGGGTCCGCGGTGGCAGACGGTCACAGCCTATGCCAAAGATCATTTGCCGCGTTTTGCGTCGATGCCGTGGACGGCTCCGATTTATGATCATCGTTCCCCGACGACGGATCCTCAATTGATCTGTATGTCTGGCGGTGAAGGACTGGATGCCCAGGGGGTGTTTAAGGGGCTGTCGTGTACGTGTTACACCGAGCAGGGCACCTTGTACGAGATTGCCGATGGAGAGTGCCGCCGTATTGCGCGGCGGGGGCCGGTGTATAACCCGTATCGTGAACCCAGTCAGGAGCAGGGGGTGGTGCAGCAGGCTCACAGGCCGGTATTGCCGATGCAGCGCGCTGGTGGGGAGCATGTCATCCTAGCAACAGGGCACGGTCAGGGGGTGTTGCCATGATTTCTAGTTCAACTATTTAGTGATTCGTCAATAAGGCAGGCTCTATTCTAGTTATCTATTATTTATTTAATGATGATTCATGTTAGTGGGTTTTTAACCTTTAGATGATACCAACGATGAGCAACAGTGCTTTTTCTACTGCTTTTATCCTCTCGTCATTGAGATGTCCAAAAGGTTTGCTGATTTTGCTACGCGGCAGTGTTGAAATTTTGTCTACCATGATTTGCGAGAGCGTCCGTAGCCCATTGGCTATGTTTGGTTCAACGGTGATGCGAAATATCGCATTACGTAGCTCACTTGTGACCGGACACAGTACGACACTATCTAGCTCCATCAGCAGGTCTGATTGGAGGATTAACGCCGGTCTAGGTTTGCCATAATCGCCTTGCAGGGAAACCGTTACAAGGTCGCCGCGTTGAGTCATTTCCAGCCTTCAATATGGGTTATGGCTTCTTCGGTGAAGCGCAAAGCGTCAGCTTCTTCCGGGTCGTTCTTCAGGCTCCTGCACTGGCTCCGAATTTCAGCGGCGAATTCCGGTGTGCGCGTATCCGGTACCCAGAACTGGACAGGACGTAATCCCGCTGCGCGCATTTGCTTTCGGTGGCGAGCTACTTTGCTAGTCGGTTCGTGAATGAATGCCATGACAGGCTCCCTTTGGTTACATGCATAGTTACATGATGGTATACATGAAACCACAGAGGGGGTGTAGGGGGTTCCCCCCTACGGTGACGCTTTTTTCCAGCGTTGTGTCAGCGCTGAGGGGAGCAAGGCATCCGATACTGTCTCCGCGTCCCTCGCTAACCATTTTCCGCAAAACCGCTTTTATAGGCGCGTTAGGCAGGCGCTGATCATCGGACGGGGCAAAGCCGCCCTGCGACATGTCCGCCATGCCATGCCTGTATATGTTTAAGGACCTAGGAGAGGGTCATGTTTAATTATGTATGGGAGCAGGCTGCGACCCGATGGTTAGCGGAAAAATCTTACAAAGCCACGGCGCATGAGGATGCCGCCAAACTGCGATGGCTGGCTCCACACTTTGTAGGGACATTATTGGTTGATATTGATGGCGATTTCATTTTGCGTGTCGCCATGTTGAAAGCCAATCAAACAACACCGGCCACTGCGAATCGTTATTTAGCGCTCATTCGTTCTATTTTGCGCCGTGCCTGTGATATTTGGCGCTGGATTGATAGGTGTCCTGCTATTGCACTTTTTCCTGAGCCTAGCAAGCGCGTGCGTTGGTTGACCCCGGCTCAGGTGCGCTCGCTGCTGGCGGAGTTGCCATTGCATCAGCGCGATATTGTGGTGTTTGCTTTGGCAACCGGATTGCGTCAGGCCAATGTATTAAAGCTACGTTGGCAGCAGGTCGATATCGTTCGTAAGGTGCTGCGTATTCCTGCTGATCAGGCCAAGGGCCGTCAAGCGATCCGTATTCCGTTACCGGCACATGCGTTGGGAGTGCTTCAGCGGCAGTATGGCCAGCATCGTGATTGGGTATTTACCTATCGTGGCCAGCCTTTGAAGAGTGTCAATACTCTTGCATGGCGTCGTGCGTTACAGCGGGCTGGTATAGAAGATTTTCGTTGGCATGATTTACGGCATACCTGGGCGTCGTGGCATGCACAGGCCGGTACTCCGTTGTTATGTGTTGCAGGAGCTTGGCGGCTGGCAGTCCGAGTCAATGGTGCGCCGCTATGCTCACTTGACGCCCAGTCATTTTTCTGCTTATGCAGAAGCTGTTACGGAGTCTCTCCCACAGTGTTTTTAGTGTTCCTTCCGACTGCCGGACTTTTAATCCGCTGGTCGCTGGTTCGATTCCAGCACGGCCCACCAACATCTCTTCCCGCATTGCCTCGTTCGCAGAAGCCGCCATTGCTACGTTTGTGGCTGCGCTGAGTCTTTGCCACAGTGTGCTCCATCCTTTCTTTTCAGTTTCACTTTCTGCGCTTTCTTGACGTATCAGTACTGCTAGAGCCGGATCTTCTTTGGCTAGGTTTATAGCTGCCATAAGATGTTTGTCGGTGATTCTTATCGCGTCTCTGCGCCATTGCATCATTGTTTGTCGCGATACATTGAGCGCTTCTGCTACTGCTGCATCACTTTTTCTAAAGCACGATTCTTTTGCTTTGTCAAGTATTTTATTTAGCGTGTTCATGTCATTTGATTATTGACAATAGTGTCATTGGTTAGTTTACACAATGCATTGTCATTCATTGAATGACACCACCTCCTCATTAATCCCTACCCGGGTGAGGAGGTGATCTAGATAAAGCGTAGGGTCGCGTAGGAGCGTAGAGATGTTGCAGGTGAAAGAAGGTGTATCTGCTGACGGTATGACGTTTGACCTTTTAATGTTGTTTATTCCTTCCGGGAAAGTGTCTGAATCCGACGTTCAACACCTTTGTCGTTTGGTTCTTGAGCAAACCAAGCCGGACTCTAAAACCCCAGCGGAGTATTAGATCATGCGCATTCCCGTTGATTTTAATCGGATGTCCCGGCAGCAGTTGACTGAGCATATTTGTCATTTACGTAGTGCCGGCTCTTTTATTTGTAACCACGATACTTACGTTTGTTTATCAGCGATCGCATTGATTGCTGATGAGTTAGATCATCCATCTGTTGCTTCGCTTGCTTACAGTATTGTTGATGATCTTCATGATTTTTCTGATTTACTGACCCGCCTGTCGCATCGTTTAGAGGAATCTCTTTCCGTAGCGGCTGCTTAGTTTTTTATATGCGCATTGATCATATGAAACGAAGTAGGAGAGTAGGGTATGCGCATCACCGATACTGAGCGAGGTGCTCGTATGGCGTTAGAGATTGCAGATATTCAGGCATTGCGATCATCGCAATTTGATTTATTTGAGGTGATTCCAGATCAGTTGGAGTTTTGGTCCCATGTTCGTATTGCGGCATTGGATCAGTTGGATGAATGTGCTTTATTGAGGCAAGCATTATGTCTATACATTATTTGAACACCTTTCTTTTGGCCGTTCCCTACTTTTTTTATATTTTTGCCTGGGCTCTATGCTTTCCTTTTTAATCATTGAGTATTTAGACATCTAGCGATTTACAATTTTCTATGAATTACTTGATGACTCGTTTGCTGACTCCATATAAGTTTTGGTGGCGTCGTACCTCTCGGCTAGACAAGATTGGTTTTTTTGTGGAGGAGATTCTTCCTCGTTTTGCTATTTGGTTTACCTTGGCGCTGTATGTCTGTTTTATCTTTATCTAAATACATGTAGTGGGTGTTTAAAAGTGAAATGTCGATATTCTCTCATCGCGTATCGGTGGTCATAGTGTGTGCATCTTGTTGTCAGTGCGTGTGCGGCGTTTTGTGCCGTGCACCACTGTCAATGAGATGTGCACACGGTGCCGTAGGCAATGTCCACGGATACGTGAGCCCGTGATCTTTCCGTTGATGAGGGGTGATGTCTCTTGCAGAACGTGATGAACAGTTATGTCAATTATTAAACACCCAGTTCAATCAATCCGGGGTCCGCCTTCAGTCAGCCGCGTATGCCGATTTATTACGTCGCATCCCTTGGCAGCAGTTTTGGACCTTGACGTTTCGACCGACCAATTCCGGTTGCAATGGCAGTATGCATCCGGAAGCCGCTGATAAAGCGTACCGTTATTTTGTCAGTTGTATTAATCGGTCCTTATATGGTCGGGTGTGGTCCAAGCGTCCCCATCGCGGGATTCAATGGGCCAGGGGCCAAGAATGGCATCGCGACGGACGCTTACATTTTCATGCGGTGGTCGCTGCCCCGGATGAGGATATTAACCGTTTAATTAATCGGTATGAGTGGCATGAGTTTTGGTACCGCGAGTTTGGCCGTAATCGCATTGAGGCTCCACGTAGCCAGATGGAGATTACCGGTTATCTCTCTAAGTACGTGGCCAAGGGGGGCGAGGTGGATGTATCGCGTAATTTCGGGGCCTGGGTCCCGCCGATGCTCGACTATACCCCGCGGCCTGAGCAGTGCGCCTTGATTGCAGGTGACCGCAGTACGTAATTCGGCGATTGGTCCGTCATCCAATCCCCCGGTGGCAGGTGGCAAGCCCCGCACTGTGGGTACTCAAGCGGTTCTTCCTTGTCTCCTGCTGGGGGGTAAGGGGGGATCATAGCTTGACCCCACAGTACCGCCCGAAATGATGCAACGACCAAAGATGACGAAGCGATAAAAGATGATGAAAAGACGAAAGATGAGTAGGCGACGCAAGATGAAAAGATTACAGATGAAGATGAAACGAGATGATGAATGAACCGAGTGATCAAGAGGATTAACTGATGGATATGCCTAAAGTAACGATTATGTCTGGTGTGAATATGCGTGTTGTGACGACGAGTAAAGGCGTACAGATGCAGATTTATAGTCAGCGCGCTGTATTGGAATCGGAGTTGATGAAGCTTCAAATTGATGTAGATGTGGATGGTTTGAATGCCGGTTATCCGGTGGGTGCGATTAAATATTGGGATGTGGTGACGGATTTGGTGCCGGGTCAATATGGGCTTGGGTTGGCTCGACGCATGACGCTAGTGGATGCCAATGTGAGTAGTAGTGGCCGTGCGGTGCCGCCGGTGTCGGCGTCTAAGGTGGCGTAGTGATGCCTGTGGCAACGTTGCTGGTGTCTGCGTGCCGTGAGGCGGATGTGGACGTTGCCACGGGTCAATGTGCGGCGGTGATGTGGGTGCCGCAGTCGTCGATATTACCTGAGTTGACGATTGAGGGTGCACAGTTAATGGGCGCTTGTATTTTGGGCTTATGGGCTGTGGCGTATGTGTTCAGGCTATTGCGTAAATCAATCAAGTGAGGTGGAAGATGTTGAAGGCAATGTTGAGGGTGTTGAGGCGGCCTGTGGCGTGGGGCAGCTTGGTTTCTTATGCGTTTGCGGCGTCGGCGTTTGCGGCGGATGCTGCCGGTGGTGGTGGAATTGATGTGACTGATGCGGTGAATTCGATTAAGCAGGGCAATGCACCTATTGCTGCGATTGGTATAGCGGCGCTTGGGGTTGCAGTGCTTTTGAAGGTCTATAAGTGGGTGAGACGGGCTTTATGAGCCGATTGTTATTTTGATGTGTTTGGGGTGTCTTGGTCGGGCACCCCTTTTTTCGAGGTGGGCATGATGGCGGGCTGGATTTATTTAGGTGCGTTATGTGTGGCGGGCCTGATTATTTTTTGGGGCGATGATTAATGCGTGTTGTCCTGTGCCTATTATGTTTGATGTGTCCTACGTTGGTGTTTGCTGGTCCTAAATGTTCTGGTCGAATTTTGTTATCTCAGAATTTTCATGATCAGGGTGCGGCTTATTCTGCTGCTGTGAGCTCTTTGAATTATCAGCTTTGTTTTGATGATGGTCAGTCATCTGGTCATATTGTGTCTGGTGTTAAACAGTATATTGCTGTGCTTGATCATCCTTCTTCTGTGATTGGTTATTATACTTATGATACGTCTTGCTCTGATTTGCCGAGTAAGCGTATAGAACTTTCTTCTACTGCTATTTCTCATTTCGTTAATGGTACGCGTTCTTGTTTTGATGGTTGGGATATAGACAGTGGAGGCACGGGTGCATGTGAGGTTGTGAAGCACTTTGATTCTGCAACTAAGACAGTGATTGAGACATATACAGGTAGTGTGTGTGAGGTATTTAATTATAAGGACGATTGTCTTTCGCGTCCGGGATACACCTATCTTGAAGGTGGGGCTGGATCAGGGGCTTCGTTGGTGAATGGATATGGTGATTGTGTTCCTCCTTCTTCAAAATGTCCTTCAGATAAGAAGCTTGTTAATGGGGTGTGTGTATCTGATTGTCCTGCGGGTTTGGTTGAGGATCAGACCAGCCATGAGTGTGTTGCGAAGGATCAATCGTGTCCTACCGGTCAGGTGCGCGCTCCTGATGGAAGTTGCGTAGGAGATAAAGATCCTTGTCCTTCAGGTCAGGCGCGCGGTGCTGATGGTCAGTGTAAGACGGATGCCGATCATGACGGTACGCCCGATGATGAGCAGTCAAAAGATAAGGATGGCAAAGACAAGTCGTCTTTTTCTTGGAAGGGCAGTTGTGAAGTAGCTCCGAGTTGTTCAGGCGATCCGGTGATGTGCGGTCAGGTACGTATTCAATGGCGGATTGAGTGTAATTTGCGCCGTGATGTGAAGGTGACCGGGGGAGCGTGTGATGCGATGCCGGTGTGTACGGGTGAGAAATGTAATGCGCTGGAGTATGCCTCGTTGCTGATGCAGTGGCGCACGGCGTGTGCGTTGGAGAAATCTACAGGTGTGGCTTTATCGGGAGATAAGGATGGCGTCTCTTCGGATGTAGCGGTGATTAAGAATGCTTTGACCGGCAAGGAGGGTGTGGTGGATACGGGCGATGAGGGGAAAGCATCGTCTGTTTTTTCTGATGAGTCCGGCTATGGGAAGGATGGCTATCCGCAATCCAAGCTTGATGATAAGGGGCGCGGTTATTCTCGTTCGTGTTTAGAGCCAATGATGGTGGATGTGTTTGGAGAAACGATTACTTTTGATCTTACTCCGCTGTGCCAGTGGTTGCAGGTGGGTGGTAAGTTGGTGTTGTTATTTGCAGCGCTGTCGAGCGTTCGTATTATTGCCGGTACTTCTCAGGAGTAAGCATGCCTATTTTTATAGCTAATGTATTGATGGGTCTGTTTAATTTATTTAAGACGAAGTTAGGTTATTTAATTGCGGCGGCGTGTGTGTGGTTAGGTATTAATTGGGGGTCCTATCATTTTGTGATATCGCCTCTTGTGGATCAGTTATATACGTATATGGATAGTGTGGGTTCTAGCGGTGGTCAGTTCGGCGATTTGGCGGTGAGGGCGTTGGGTATTTTGAATGTTGATCGTGCGTTGTCGATGATTATTTCTGCGTATGTGGCCCGGTTTGCGGTATTGAATGGGCGGTTGTATTTATTTAAGCGCGGTTATGGCGGTACGCCGCCCACATCGGTTTCTTGACAGGGGGCGTGTATGCCTATTCACGTGATTACGGCTACGCCTGGAGGCGGGAAAACGGCTTTAATGATGGAGATGTTATTGGCTGAGAGTGAGCGTGCTCAGCGTCCGATTTTTGCGGCGGGGATTGATGGATTAGCCCCTGGCCTTGCGGCGGATCTGGCGGACCCTCGGCAGTGGAATGCTAAAAATGATCAGGGTGAGTATCTTGTGCCTCATGGAGCTATTATTTTTATAGATGAGGCGTGGAAATGGTTTGGCAGTGCATTTAATGCGTCCCATCAGCCGACGCCGCCTCATGCCCTTGAGCTTGCTGAGCATCGCCACCGTGGGTTAGATTTTGTGTGGACGACGCAATTGGCGCATAAGCAGTTGTATCCTTTTGTGCGTGGTTTGATTGGCCGTCATACCTTTGTGAAACGTCGTTTTGGCACGTCCTGGCTAGATGTGTATGACTGGGATCAGCTTGTTGAAGAGACTGATTCTTCTACCAATCGTCAGTTTTCACGGCATTCGGTGCGTCGTCTACCTAAGCACGTGTATAAGCTGTATAAATCAGCCGAAGTGCATACCATCAAGATGCGTCTGCCTTGGCAGCTTGTATTGATTCCGTTAATGGTTGTTGTCATTGTGGCCTGTGTCTTTTATGCCTATCGTTCCTTGATCCCTTCGGGGTTTTCTTCCTCAATTGAGGGGACGCGGAGCACGCCGGGTACCGGCGGCGATGCGTCCCCGAAAGCGGGTGAAGCTAGCCGTGGGGAGGGGCCACGTTGGCCGACAGTCACAGCCTATGCCAAAGATCATTTACCGCGTTTTGCATCGATGCCGTGGACGGCTCCGATTTATGATCATCGTTCCCCGACGGTAGATCCTCAATTGATCTGTATGTCTGGCGGTGCGGGTCTGGATGCTCAGGGGGTGTATAAGGGTTCGTCCTGCACGTGTTACACCGAGCAGGGGACGGTGTATGACATTTCACAGCTGGAGTGTCGAACGATCGCGCGGCGGGGTCCGGTGTATAACCCGTATCGTGAGCGTGTGCAGGAGCATAGTGCTATGCAACAGGGGCAAGTATCGTCTTCACTGGTTCAGGGCAGTACGGCTAAGCAGGTGAGTGTGTCTGCGGCAGGGGCGCTGCCTTAATTTCATTATTATAGTGGCTGCGTATGGACAATGTAGCTCATTTGAGCTACATTTTTCTTTCTGCTAAATAGTGAAGGATCGTAAACTTATGGCTGCAAATGCACTTGTGCGTGCCAGAGTTGATGAGGCTCTTAAAGATGAGGCCGCTTCTGTACTTGCGACGATGGGCCTTACCGTATCTGATCTTATACGTATCACCTTGACTAAAGTGGCTCGTGAAAAAATGTTGCCTTTTGAGATGCACTCACCTAATAGGCTTACGGTTGAGACTTTTGTTAAAAGTGAGTGTGGTGAGGATGTGCATTATGCTGAAAGTGCTGATGCCATGTTTAAAGATCTTGGTATCTAATGCGCCGTCCTGCTTATTCTTCGCAGTTCAAGCGTGATGTGCGAGTGTCTCAGAAGCGCGGTAAGGACATAGAGAAACTTAAGATTCTAATAACTTTGCTGATTGAGGGTAGTCCGTTGCCTGCGATGTATTTGGATCATCCGCTTAAGGGGCAGTGGCGTAGTTTCCGGGATGCTCATGTTGAGCCGGATTGGTTGTTAATCTATAAGGTTGATGGTGATGTGGTGCGCTTTGAGCGTACTGGTCGTCATGCTGATTTGTTCGACGATTAATGATTGAGTGGGGTGTAGGGGGTTTACCCCCTACGTTAACGCTTGTGTTGGCGTTGTATCAGTACTTGGCTGAGTAGGATGACCGATCCTATGTCCGTGTCAGGACACTTTCTGTTACGCAAACCCGTTTTTTGGGCGTTGTCAATGAGGCGTTGATGATCGCTCGCGGCAGGGCCGCCTTGTAATGGAACCGCTCGCGCGTGCTCCATCATTTTTTGCCATTCTCGTGCCAGTGTGCATGTGAGTGATAGCCATCGCAGTTGATACGGTTCGATGTACCGTCTTTCCGGTGTCACCAGATATCCGTTTCTGAATGCAAACCCCGTCCAGTTTTCATTGAGCACTTGATCGGCGATGGGATCTTCGATAACTACAGCCATGCTAGCGATTCGGGCGTTAGCATGGCTTTTACGTTATTCAGTTTTGCTTTCAATGCAGTTAACAGTTCTCGTGTGTACTGTGTCGACCTTCTTCTCCCATTTCGCATAATGCATAATCTGTCCACTTTGTGAATAATCTATTTTTCACGTGATTCGACGCCTCTGACACGTTAGGGGAGGTAACGCCTACACCTAATGCTAACGTGGCCGCTGTTGCTAGTTTCCGCCAGACTGCTTTTTCCTCTTTGCTTTTTGCTCGCGCTTCTCCAACGATTCCAATTACTTTTGCTAGTGGTAGTCCTGTGGCATTTGCTAGTGCTGAGCATGCTATTGCGTCTGGTAGTGATATGCCTTTTCTGTAATTGCTTATTGCTGTTGCTTTGATTTTTAGCTTCTGTGCTAGTTCTTTGTCCTGTTTCACGGAATACATTTCTTTTGCTTTGTCAAGTAGTAAATTTATATCCATTGTGAACCAAGCCTCTTGATTTTTATGCTCCAAGGGTATTGAATCATATTTGTAATCCAAGAGTATTGGATTGCACATCTCTTCATTAAGCCATACCCGGGTGAGGAGGTGTTCTAAGCAAAGGGTAGGGCAGGGTAGGAGTGTAGAGATGTTGCAGGTGAAAGAAGGTGTATCTGCTGACGGTATGACGTTTGACCTTTTAGTGTTGTTTATTCCTTCTGGGAAATTGTCTCAGTCTCAGGTTCCTGATCTTTGTCGTTTGGCTATTGAGCGATTTAAGTTAGATGCTAAAACTGAAGCGGAGCATTAGATCATGCGCATTCCCGTTGATTTTAATCGGATGTCCCGGCAGCAGCTGACTGAGCATATTTGCCATTTACGTAGTGCCGGCTCTTTTATTTGTAACCATGATACTTACGTTTGTTTATCAGCGATCGCATTGATTGCTGATGAGTTAGATCATCCATCTGTTGCTTCGCTTGCTTACAGTATTGTTGATGATCTTCATGATTTTTCTGATTTACTGACCCGCCTGTCGCATCGTTTAGAGGAATCTCTTTCCGTAGCGGCTGCTTAGTTTTTTATATGCGCATTGATCATATGAAACGAAGTAGGAGAGTAGGGTATGCGCATCACCGATACTGAGCGAGGTGCTCGTATGGCGTTAGAGATTGCAGATATTCAGGCATTGCGATCATCGCAATTTGATTTATTTGAGGTGATTCCAGATCAGTTGGAGTTTTGGTCCCATGTTCGTATTGCGGCATTGGATCAGTTGGATGAATGTGCTTTATTGAGGCAAGCATTATGTCTATACATTATTTGAACACCTTTCTTTTGGCCGTTCCCTACTTTTTTTATATTTTTGCCTGGGCTCTATGCTTTCCTTTTTAATCATTGAGTATTTAGACATCTAGCGATTTACAATTTTCTATGAATTACTTGATGACTCGTTTGCTGACTCCATATAAGTTTTGGTGGCGTCGTACCTCTCGGCTAGACAAGATTGGTTTTTTTGTGGAGGAGATTCTTCCTCGTTTTGCTATTTGGTTTACCTTGGCGCTGTATGTCTGTTTTATCTTTATCTAAATACATGTAGTGGGTGTTTAAAAGTGAAATGTCGATATTCTCTCATCGCGTATCGGTGGTCATAGTGTGTGCATCTTGTTGTCAGTGCGTGTGCGGCGTTTTGTGCCGTGCACCACTGTCAATGAGATGTGCACACGGTGCCGTAGGCAATGTCCACGGATACGTGAGCCCGTGATCTTTCCGTTGATGAGGGGTGATGTCTCTTGCAGAACGTGATGAACAGTTATGTCAATTATTAAACACCCAGTTCAATCAATCCGGGGTCCGCCTTCAGTCAGCCGCGTATGCCGATTTATTACGTCGCATCCCTTGGCAGCAGTTTTGGACCTTGACGTTTCGACCGACCAATTCCGGTTGCAATGGCAGTATGCATCCGGAAGCCGCTGATAAAGCGTACCGTTATTTTGTCAGTTGTATTAATCGGTCCTTATATGGTCGGGTGTGGTCCAAGCGTCCCCATCGCGGGATTCAATGGGCCAGGGGCCAAGAATGGCATCGCGACGGACGCTTACATTTTCATGCGGTGGTCGCTGCCCCGGATGAGGATATTAACCGTTTAATTAATCGGTATGAGTGGCATGAGTTTTGGTACCGCGAGTTTGGCCGTAATCGCATTGAGGCTCCACGTAGCCAGATGGAGATTACCGGTTATCTCTCTAAGTACGTGGCCAAGGGGGGCGAGGTGGATGTATCGCGTAATTTCGGGGCCTGGGTCCCGCCGATGCTCGACTATACCCCGCGGCCTGAGCAGTGCGCCTTGATTGCAGGTGACCGCAGTACGTAATTCGGCGATTGGTCCGTCATCCAATCCCCCGGTGGCAGGTGGCAAGCCCCGCACTGTGGGTACTCAAGCGGTTCTTCCTTGTCTCCTGCTGGGGGGTAAGGGGGGATCATAGCTTGACCCCACAGTACCGCCCGAAATGATGCAACGACCAAAGATGACGAAGCGATAAAAGATGATGAAAAGACGAAAGATGAGTAGGCGACGCAAGATGAAAAGATTACAGATGAAGATGAAACGAGATGATGAATGAACCGAGTGATCAAGAGGATTAACTGATGGATATGCCTAAAGTAACGATTATGTCTGGTGTGAATATGCGTGTTGTGACGACGAGTAAAGGCGTACAGATGCAGATTTATAGTCAGCGCGCTGTATTGGAATCGGAGTTGATGAAGCTTCAAATTGATGTAGATGTGGATGGTTTGAATGCCGGTTATCCGGTGGGTGCGATTAAATATTGGGATGTGGTGACGGATTTGGTGCCGGGTCAATATGGGCTTGGGTTGGCTCGACGCATGACGCTAGTGGATGCCAATGTGAGTAGTAGTGGCCGTGCGGTGCCGCCGGTGTCGGCGTCTAAGGTGGCGTAGTGATGCCTGTGGCAACGTTGCTGGTGTCTGCGTGCCGTGAGGCGGATGTGGACGTTGCCACGGGTCAATGTGCGGCGGTGATGTGGGTGCCGCAGTCGTCGATATTACCTGAGTTGACGATTGAGGGTGCACAGTTAATGGGCGCTTGTATTTTGGGCTTATGGGCTGTGGCGTATGTGTTCAGGCTATTGCGTAAATCAATCAAGTGAGGTGGAAGATGTTGAAGGCAATGTTGAGGGTGTTGAGGCGGCCTGTGGCGTGGGGCAGCTTGGTTTCTTATGCGTTTGCGGCGTCGGCGTTTGCGGCGGATGCTGCCGGTGGTGGTGGAATTGATGTGACTGATGCGGTGAATTCGATTAAGCAGGGCAATGCACCTATTGCTGCGATTGGTATAGCGGCGCTTGGGGTTGCAGTGCTTTTGAAGGTCTATAAGTGGGTGAGACGGGCTTTATGAGCCGATTGTTATTTTGATGTGTTTGGGGTGTCTTGGTCGGGCACCCCTTTTTTCGAGGTGGGCATGATGGCGGGCTGGATTTATTTAGGTGCGTTATGTGTGGCGGGCCTGATTATTTTTTGGGGCGATGATTAATGCGTGTTGTCCTGTGCCTATTATGTTTGATGTGTCCTACGTTGGTGTTTGCTGGTCCTAAATGTTCTGGTCGAATTTTGTTATCTCAGAATTTTCATGATCAGGGTGCGGCTTATTCTGCTGCTGTGAGCTCTTTGAATTATCAGCTTTGTTTTGATGATGGTCAGTCATCTGGTCATATTGTGTCTGGTGTTAAACAGTATATTGCTGTGCTTGATCATCCTTCTTCTGTGATTGGTTATTATACTTATGATACGTCTTGCTCTGATTTGCCGAGTAAGCGTATAGAACTTTCTTCTACTGCTATTTCTCATTTCGTTAATGGTACGCGTTCTTGTTTTGATGGTTGGGATATAGACAGTGGAGGCACGGGTGCATGTGAGGTTGTGAAGCACTTTGATTCTGCAACTAAGACAGTGATTGAGACATATACAGGTAGTGTGTGTGAGGTATTTAATTATAAGGACGATTGTCTTTCGCGTCCGGGATACACCTATCTTGAAGGTGGGGCTGGATCAGGGGCTTCGTTGGTGAATGGATATGGTGATTGTGTTCCTCCTTCTTCAAAATGTCCTTCAGATAAGAAGCTTGTTAATGGGGTGTGTGTATCTGATTGTCCTGCGGGTTTGGTTGAGGATCAGACCAGCCATGAGTGTGTTGCGAAGGATCAATCGTGTCCTACCGGTCAGGTGCGCGCTCCTGATGGAAGTTGCGTAGGAGATAAAGATCCTTGTCCTTCAGGTCAGGCGCGCGGTGCTGATGGTCAGTGTAAGACGGATGCCGATCATGACGGTACGCCCGATGATGAGCAGTCAAAAGATAAGGATGGCAAAGACAAGTCGTCTTTTTCTTGGAAGGGCAGTTGTGAAGTAGCTCCGAGTTGTTCAGGCGATCCGGTGATGTGCGGTCAGGTACGTATTCAATGGCGGATTGAGTGTAATTTGCGCCGTGATGTGAAGGTGACCGGGGGAGCGTGTGATGCGATGCCGGTGTGTACGGGTGAGAAATGTAATGCGCTGGAGTATGCCTCGTTGCTGATGCAGTGGCGCACGGCGTGTGCGTTGGAGAAATCTACAGGTGTGGCTTTATCGGGAGATAAGGATGGCGTCTCTTCGGATGTAGCGGTGATTAAGAATGCTTTGACCGGCAAGGAGGGTGTGGTGGATACGGGCGATGAGGGGAAAGCATCGTCTGTTTTTTCTGATGAGTCCGGCTATGGGAAGGATGGCTATCCGCAATCCAAGCTTGATGATAAGGGGCGCGGTTATTCTCGTTCGTGTTTAGAGCCAATGATGGTGGATGTGTTTGGAGAAACGATTACTTTTGATCTTACTCCGCTGTGCCAGTGGTTGCAGGTGGGTGGTAAGTTGGTGTTGTTATTTGCAGCGCTGTCGAGCGTTCGTATTATTGCCGGTACTTCTCAGGAGTAAGCATGCCTATTTTTATAGCTAATGTATTGATGGGTCTGTTTAATTTATTTAAGACGAAGTTAGGTTATTTAATTGCGGCGGCGTGTGTGTGGTTAGGTATTAATTGGGGGTCCTATCATTTTGTGATATCGCCTCTTGTGGATCAGTTATATACGTATATGGATAGTGTGGGTTCTAGCGGTGGTCAGTTCGGCGATTTGGCGGTGAGGGCGTTGGGTATTTTGAATGTTGATCGTGCGTTGTCGATGATTATTTCTGCGTATGTGGCCCGGTTTGCGGTATTGAATGGGCGGTTGTATTTATTTAAGCGCGGTTATGGCGGTACGCCGCCCACATCGGTTTCTTGACAGGGGGCGTGTATGCCTATTCACGTGATTACGGCTACGCCTGGAGGCGGGAAAACGGCTTTAATGATGGAGATGTTATTGGCTGAGAGTGAGCGTGCTCAGCGTCCGATTTTTGCGGCGGGGATTGATGGATTAGCCCCTGGCCTTGCGGCGGATCTGGCGGACCCTCGGCAGTGGAATGCTAAAAATGATCAGGGTGAGTATCTTGTGCCTCATGGAGCTATTATTTTTATAGATGAGGCGTGGAAATGGTTTGGCAGTGCATTTAATGCGTCCCATCAGCCGACGCCGCCTCATGCCCTTGAGCTTGCTGAGCATCGCCACCGTGGGTTAGATTTTGTGTGGACGACGCAATTGGCGCATAAGCAGTTGTATCCTTTTGTGCGTGGTTTGATTGGCCGTCATACCTTTGTGAAACGTCGTTTTGGCACGTCCTGGCTAGATGTGTATGACTGGGATCAGCTTGTTGAAGAGACTGATTCTTCTACCAATCGTCAGTTTTCACGGCATTCGGTGCGTCGTCTACCTAAGCACGTGTATAAGCTGTATAAATCAGCCGAAGTGCATACCATCAAGATGCGTCTGCCTTGGCAGCTTGTATTGATTCCGTTAATGGTTGTTGTCATTGTGGCCTGTGTCTTTTATGCCTATCGTTCCTTGATCCCTTCGGGGTTTTCTTCCTCAATTGAGGGGACGCGGAGCACGCCGGGTACCGGCGGCGATGCGTCCCCGAAAGCGGGTGAAGCTAGCCGTGGGGAGGGGCCACGTTGGCCGACAGTCACAGCCTATGCCAAAGATCATTTACCGCGTTTTGCATCGATGCCGTGGACGGCTCCGATTTATGATCATCGTTCCCCGACGGTAGATCCTCAATTGATCTGTATGTCTGGCGGTGCGGGTCTGGATGCTCAGGGGGTGTATAAGGGTTCGTCCTGCACGTGTTACACCGAGCAGGGGACGGTGTATGACATTTCACAGCTGGAGTGTCGAACGATCGCGCGGCGGGGTCCGGTGTATAACCCGTATCGTGAGCGTGTGCAGGAGCATAGTGCTATGCAACAGGGGCAAGTATCGTCTTCACTGGTTCAGGGCAGTACGGCTAAGCAGGTGAGTGTGTCTGCGGCAGGGGCGTTACCTTAAGTATTGGTCAGAAGAATTTGATGATAGTCGCAGCGACCGCAGCTCCGATATTTACATATACAATATGGCATATACAATGAGCCGATACTATGTCTATTTCTATGCCATCATCTAGACTCAAGGAAGCTAAGCTGTTCCGCAACAATCGCAGTCAGGCCGTGAGAATTCCGGTTGAGTTTGAATTACCGGGGGATCGAGTATTGATTCATCGCGAGGGTAGCAAGCTCATCATTGAGCCTGTGAGCATGCCTACCAACATTATAGAATTGTTAGCGCAGTGGAAAACGGAAGATCCGCTTGGACTTGAAGATCAGTTTCCTGAAATTGAGGACATGCTTGCTAAGCCGGATGACATATTTTGAGCGGATATTTGCTCGATACGAACATCATTAGCGACATGATCCGTAATCCGTTTGGACTAGTTGCGTGTCGCATTGAAAAGGTCGATCCAAAAGAGGTTTGCACTAGCATCGTTGTCGCTGCTGAGTTGCGGTATGGTTGTGCAAAGAAAGGATCGACCAAGTTGCTTGCGAAGGTGAAGCTCATGCTTGAAACAATTCCTGTGCTGCCTTTGGATATTCCTACCGACGCTGAATATGGTCGCATTCGTGCAGAGTTGGAGTCAGTAGGACAAACTATCGGCTTAAATGATCTATTGATAGGTACTCATGCTTATGTACTGGGGATGACATTGGTAACGGATAATGTTAAAGAGTTTAAGCGTATTCGTGGCCTTAAGATCGAAAATTGGCTGGAATGTGCATCCTCGGTTTAGCTTAGGATTTTTCCTTAATCTTTGTATCCGAGTAGGGGGTGTAGGGGGTTTACCCCCTACGGTTAACGCTTGTGTTGGCGTTGCATCAGTACATGGCTAAGCAGGATGACCGATCCTATGTCCGTGTCAGGACACTTTCTGTTACGCAAACCCGTTTTTTGGGCGTCGTTAATGAGGCGTTGATGATCGGTCGCGGCAGGGCCGCCTTGTAATGGAACCGCTCGTGCGTGCTCCATCATTTTTTGCCATTCCCGTGCCAGTGTGCATGTGAGTGATAGCCATCGCAGTTGATACGGTTCGATGTACCGTCTTTCCGGTGTTACCAGATATCCGTTTCTAAATGCAAACCCCGTCCAGTTTTCATTGAGCACTTGATCGGTGATGGGATCTTCGATGACTACAGCCATGCTAGCGATGCTGGCGTTAGCATGGCTTTGAGGGTGTTAAGTTTGGTTTGTAGCCAACTTAACAGTGTGTCTGCGCGCTTTGTCGCTCTTTCACATTTCATTTCGCATAATGCATATTATGTCCATTTATGCATGGGCTTATGAACCTTGCTCTCTAAAATCAATGCTACAGTGCACGATGCCTAGCTTCACCGAAGAACGGTGTGTGGTGAGCGCAGTCGTTTAGGCGTACTACTTGTAGCTGGTCAAGATCTTTTCCTTCGAGCAAATTCAGCGTAGTAGGTGCTTGGTGGAAGCGCCATAAATGGGCCAACGGCAGTCCCATCACTCGACATAGGAGCACTCGGTTGACTGCATCATGCGCAACTACTAATAAGATGTCGTCGATGCCCAATCCTTCAGTAGCGCTTGTTAAGCCACGCCAGCTGCGTTCTAGGACTTGCTGCAGTGATTCGCCGTTAGGCATTCTCACTGTCTCAGGTGCTTTACGCCAAGCGTACAGCCGTGTGGGATCCATCTCATGAATCTCAGTGTCAAGAAGCCCCTCCCATTCGCCGTGGGCAATTTCTTTCAGATCCGGCTCAATAAGTAGCTGTGCTGCGCGACTCTCGCCCAACGCCAATTGTGCGGTGTATTGAGCCCGTGCCAGCGGTGACGCCACTGCACGTGCAATTGCCACATCTCGTAGACGCTCACCGAGTGCACGAGCCTGAGCCTCACCAACAGACGAAAGAGGGATATCGATTTGGCCCTGATAGCGGCCTTCAGCGTTCCAAAGCGTCTCTCCATGACGAGCAAGCAAAATGCGCATGCTATACAAAGTCTCACATTATGGGAAAAGTCAACGTCACGACGGCAGCTGGAAAAATACAGGATGTATTTTTGCTTGCAGCACAAGCTATTTGATAGGCAGTAGTTCAACGATACAGATTCAATTCCTTTAGCAGATGTGGTGCTGGTGCGACCTCGGTCATGATCCACTGCACGTAGCGGCTGTCGACTGCGATCATTCTAGTCATCACCGGATCAAACACCCAATTACTACTGATAGACTCCCAATTACCGTCAAATGCTAAACCGACCAATTTGCCGTGTGCATCCAAGACTGGTGACCCTGAATTGCCGCCGGTAATGTCCAAGTCAGATAAAAAATTCACAGGTACAGTGCCAAGGTGGTGGTCGGCCAAACCAGCATAGCGCTTTGTCTTTATTGCATCTATAAGTGCCTTTGGTGAATCGAACGGATCAATGCCAGTATTCTTTGCAGTGATACCCTGCAGTGTGGTAAAGGCTGTGTACTCGACGCCATCCTTAGGTGGATAACCTTTTACGTGGCCGAAGGTAATGCGTAACGACGAGTTGGCGTCTGGGTAAACAAGTTTTCCCTGATTCTTTTTGTAGTCAGCTAACGCTTGCAGGTAGATCGGGCGTGCCTTGAGCAGCTCCCCAGTACGGATCTTGTTCTGACGTTCAATTTCCAGTAATGCCGGCATGATGGCCACTGCATAGCGGATCGCTGGATCTTGACTGCTTTCGAACGTCGCACGTTCGGCCTTAAACCACTGCAGCCGTTTCTCGGTACTGCTCAATATAGTGTCATCCAAACGCTTGACAGTTGCTGCAATGCTATCTCCCAACCAAGCATCAATTGCAGCCACACGCTGCTTGACAGGAAGCTTGGTGTACTCGGTCAGCCAGTACTGCTGCATCTGGCGGTCCATTGCTGGTACGTAGCGTCGCTCCATCTGCTTCAGGTTACCTTCAATGGTTGACAAATCACGCTCCTGATATCCCGCTTCACGTTTGGTATCAGGTTTGGTGCGCTCAATTGCCAAGCGATACAGGTTCACTGCCACACCAATGGTGCCGCTGCTGTTGAACTGACTCAGCACGAAATCACGATCCTGGTTTGCTTTATATTGTTCAGTCAGATCAACCAATGTTTGATGTGCAGCCAGTGCCTCGTGCCCGCGTGTACCCTGCTGCTTCAACCAAGCCAATACTGCCGTTTCCTCACGCTGTTTCTGCCCCATAGCATCAATGCGTTGGAAGCCCTCCAATTGACCATCAAAGTTCTTGGCTACGTTATTCAAAGCCGCTGAAGTGCTCGCGTATTTCACTTGGATGTCTGGATTCTGCTTGCTGGCCGCCTCAATTAGAGCAATGACGTTCTTGAAATGCTGGCCGACCACTGGATAGGCCCAGTGAGCAGTATTCTCAAATTCGGCCACCAGAGCATAGCGATTGGTACGTCCTGGGTAACCAGCTACCATCACGAAGTCACCTTCACTTAAGGGCTGATCGCTAAACTTCAGCCAGTGTTTTGGTCGGTAAGGCACGTTCTCGTTAGAGAATCTAGCCGGTTTACCGTCTTTACCGATGTAGGCGCGGTAGAAAGCAAAGTCACCGGTGTGGCGTGGCCACATCCAGTTGTCGACGTCGCCCCCAAACTTGCCAACACTGCCCGGCGGCGCGTAAACCAAACGTACGTCCTTGATCTCCAAGTTCTTAAACAACCTGTAGGCATTGCCGCCGGCAAAGCTGAAGAGTTGGCAGCGATAACCCGGCTCGGCCTCGCATTTAGCGATTTGTTGTTTGCTGAATGTCTCCAACGCTACCGTACGCTTGAGTGGGTCATGACCAGCAGTAGCCAAGGCGGCTTTGGCATGTGTGGTGACGTCAGTAATCTGGTCAAGCACATAAATACGTGCATTCGGACCGGCACTGACTTCGTCGGCCTGAGTCAATGCGTTGAAACCTTCCTTGATCAAGTTCTTCTTTGGTGTGGAGTTCAACTGAATCGCACCATAGGCGCAGTGATGGTTAGTGATCACGAGCCCCTCTGGTGAAACCAGACTCGCGGTACAGCCACCGAGAGCGACTACCGCTCCCATAGGATCTCCAGTCAAATTAGCTAATTGTTCGGGTGACAGTTGCAGGCCAGCCTGCTTTAGTTGGCCAGCGATTTCTGGTAGCTGTTGTGGAACCCACATGCCTTCACCAGCGTGAGTGGAATCGACAGCCATTAGTATGGCTACAACGGAAAGCGACAACAGGTTAAGACGCATCAGTAATCACTCCATGGCAGACAGGTGACGGGATTCGCGCTTGCTGGAGCTGCCGAGCAAAGCTGGCCGAAGATAACATCTAGCTATGCCGGTCGCATGAAGTATTTACTTTCACTCGGCGTGTAATTTAGCTCAACCTAATCCAGTTGTGTTCTCGGTTGTGCTTTAATTTGTCCCGAAGCGGGGGTACCGTGGCCGAAATGCGGTTGAGACACACTCTTCGAACCTGATCCGGTTTATACCGGCGTAGGAAAGCTTCGTGGACCACGCCGCACGACCACTCAGCCGGGCGTAAGGTACCGCGCCGCCGCTTCGTCCCGCCACTGCTTGGACGAACATCGTGAACATCACCACTGCCCTACCCCTTCCCACCCATATGCTATCGGCAAAGGCGACTGCACCTTTGCCAGGAGCACGCAAAATTTACGTGATCGGATCACGCCAAGATATACGCGTGCCGATGCGCGAGGTTCCCCTCACATCTAGTTCAGCTCGCTACGGCGGAGGCGAAAATCCGCCACTGGTGCTATATGACACTTCGGGACTTTACACTGACCCGCAAGCCACGATTGACTTGGCGTGTGGTCTACCGCGATTACGCGCTGCCTGGATCGATGAACGCGCCGATACCGTAGAAACTGAGTTGCATTGCAGTGTGTCCGAATCAGCGCTGCACTTCCCTGCACCACCACGGTCACGACGTGCACGCGACCATGTAGCGGTAACCCAACTGGAATACGCGCGACGTGGCATCGTCACTCCAGAGATGGAATTCGTCGCTATCCGTGAACAACAACGCCGTGTACTGGCTGTAGAGAACCTTCGCGGCCAGCGCCATGTCGGTTACCCGTGGGATGCAGCGATCGGTACGTTTATCACTCCTGAATTCGTACGTGAGGAGATCGCACGTGGTCGGGCGATTCTTCCTAGCAATATTAATCATCCAGAAAGCGAGCCAATGATCATTGGCCGCAACTTTCTAACAAAAATCAATGCCAATATCGGTACCTCAGCCCTGTCCTCCAGCATTGCCGAAGAAGTGGAGAAGCTTGTTTGGGCGATCCGTTGGGGTGCAGACACAATCATGGACCTGTCCACTGGCCGTGACATCCATGCTACCCGCGAGTGGATTCTGCGCAATTCACCGGTGCCTGTGGGTACGGTCCCAATTTATCAAGCTTTGGAGAAAGTCGGCGGGCATGCTGAAGATCTGAGTTGGGCGGTGTTCCGTGACACTCTGATCGAACAAGCCGAACAAGGTGTGGACTATGTAACTGTGCATGCAGGTGTCCTCAGGGATTTTATACCTCTTACTGCCTCGCGTTTAACGGGCATCGTCTCGCGCGGCGGCTCGATCATGGCCAAATGGTGTCAGGCACACCGCCACGAAAACTTCCTATACACACATTTCGACGAACTCTGTGGAATCATGCGTGCCTACGACGTGGCATTTTCTCTTGGCGATGGACTGCGACCAGGCTGCATCGCTGATGCGAATGACGCAGCTCAATTCGCCGAATTAGAGACTCTTGGCGAATTGACCCGTATTGCCTGGAATCACCAAGTACAGGTAATGGTAGAAGGTCCTGGACACGTACCAATGCATCTGATCAAGACCAATATGGATAAGCAACTAGCCACCTGTGGCGAAGCGCCGTTCTACACGCTGGGTCCATTAACCACAGACATCGCACCAGGTTACGACCACATTACCAGCGCGATCGGTGCGGCAATGATCGGCTGGTACGGGACGGCGATGTTATGTTACGTGACACCGAAGGAGCACCTTGGGTTGCCTAATTTGCAAGATGTCCATGATGGCATCATCGCCTACAAAATTGCCGCACATGCAGCTGATCTTGCCAAAGGGCATCCGGCGGCACAGGTACGCGACGATGCACTGTCGAAAGCACGTTTTGAATTCCGCTGGCAAGATCAGTTCCATCTCAGCTTAGATCCAGAAAAAGCAAGGGCACTGCACGATGAGAGCCTTCCTAAAGAAGCGCATAAACGAGCAGCATTCTGCTCAATGTGCGGACCGCAATTCTGTTCAATGAAGCTCTCTCAGGAGGTACGTGAAAATGTCTCCACCGAGCTTTCGGATGGAAACACGGATACCAACGACAGCGTCTAGTACTCCCTTTTCTCTGACATTGGAACGAACACTTGTTTGTTCCTGTGTCAGTCACTTGCATGTATGAGATTCATTCTCATTGATGTTCGTTACACTAGAATTCCTTACCCTATTTATCTCGAAGAGCGCACGCTATGTCTCCCGCCTTCGGCACCGAAACAGTGCTCCATGTTCATCATTGGACCGATGTCTACTTTAGCTTCATCACTACCCGTGACTCTGGATTTCGCTTCGAGAACGGCCAATTTGTGATGATTGGGTTGGAAACCGAAGCACGACCGCTTCTACGTGCTTACTCGATTGCCAGTGCCAACTGGGAGGAGCAACTGGAATTTTTCAGTATTAAGGTACAGGATGGCCTACTGACCTCACGGCTACAATACATCGAACCTGGAGACAAAATCCTGGTCGGCAAGAAGCCCACTGGTACCCTGTTGATTAACGATTTGCATCCAGGCCGCCATCTGTATTTACTGGGCACCGGTACTGGGCTTGCACCATGGCTGTCAATCATCAAGCACCCAGAGACCTATGAGCGCTTTGACAAAGTCATCCTGGCCCATGGTGTGCGCTACAGTAAGGATCTTGCTTACCGTGACTACTTAGAGAAGGGACTACCACAGCATGAATTGCTTGGGGAGACGATTCGCAAGAAGCTTCTATATTACCCTGCGGTGACTCGCGAGGATTTCCCTAATCGCGGCCGTTTAACCCAACTGATTGAAAGCGGTGTGATGCAATACGCTATTGGTCTACCGGCAATCGATCCGGCCCATGACCGCTTCATGCTCTGTGGAAACCCGCAAATGCTGACTGATATACGTACCTTGTTGAATACACGGGGCTTTGATGCCTCACCACGTATCGGCAGCCCCGGTCATTACGTATTTGAGCGTGCTTTCGTTGATAAATGAGTATTACCCTCCCTCTCCTAAGGCACGCACGATATGCACCTCCAATTGTTCCGGTGACTTGGTTGGCGAATAGCGGGCAATGGGTTGGCCGTTGCGTCCGATCAGAAATTTAGTGAAGTTCCACTTAATCGCTGCCGAGCCGAACAAACCACGGCGGCGGTGTTTAAGCCATTGCCAAAGTGGGTGTGCATCAGATCCATTGACTTTGATCTTCGCCGCCATTGGAAAGTCCACGCCATAATTAAGCATGCAAAACTCAGCGATCTGCGCTTCATCCCCAGGTTCCTGACCACCGAATTGGTCGCATGGGAAACCGACCACAATCAACCCTGCATCGCGGTACCGCTGCCATAACATCTCCAACCCAGTGTATTGTGGAGTGAAACCGCAACGCGAGGCCACGTTGACCAGTAACAGCACTTGTCCACGCCAATCTGCTAATGCTTGAGACCGTCCGTCAAGACGGGTAAAAACGAATGTGTAGACGCTACTCATAGTGAACTGATCCCACGGTAGATGTGACGGCTTGTGTGCGTCCTGGTTGAGTTATTCTGACTCTACCCAAGTATGCCGTCACCACAACAGCCGCCAAGCATTCTAAATTCTGTTTTTTCTGAACATTTTTCTGTTGGGTCAACATAATCCAACCGTTAATTCATGTCCAGGAAATCATCAGAGACAAAGCAACTGCAGGTCCATATCAGTAGCTACACGATAATCCAAGTACATTGCAAGGATATGAGTGACATTACGAGCTTTCTGGTTGAAAGCAGCTAATACATGCTGAACTAGGGGATATCAATACGTTTATTGACTGAAAAATCTTGTACTGTTGCTAAGGGATTTAGATGTGCAGTAACTCATATAAGAAAACAGTATCTCGTTGAAAACACAGACTCAATATAAAAATTTCTTCAACTACGTATTTCTTGAGTGCTGTTTATCGAGCATGAGTCTCATACGGGATTTGACCTAAGTCCTAGCTTCGGCGATGCTCACATTTTATCTCCATTAATTAGGGACCATTTCTTTTTATCCTGAACACAGGAGAGATCTTCAATGAGCGTTGACACGACCGTGCAAAACACGGTGCATCCTCCGACACCACCAACGCAGTTTCTAGAATTTGAAACTATTTTCGGCCATCCCAAGCCTCTTTGGATGTTATTCATGGCGGAATTCTGGGAGCGATTTGCCTTCTACGGTATCCGTTGGGCACTTACGCTGTACATTGTCACTCAATTCTTTGATGGCAATTCTATTGGCGAAGGTGATGCAAACCGTACATATGGCGCCTATTTAGCATTGGTTTATGCCAGTGCCATTTTTGGAGGCTATATAGCCGACCGAATTATCGGCTATCAACGATCAATTCTTATTGGTGCCGTTATCATGGCTTGCGGGCTGTTCCTGATAAGTGTGCCAAGTAGAGCCATGTTCGAGATGGGTTTAGCTACTATCGTGATCGGCAACGGCCTTTTCAAACCCAATATTTCGTCGTTGGTTGGTCAACTGTATGCTGAAGGTGATACACGTCGAGATCGTGGTTTTACCATTTTTTACATGGGGATCAATGCTGGTTCTCTCATCTCACCGCTACTAACGAGTTGGCTTGCTGGGCATGTATTAGGTACATCGATGCAGCAAAACTACAAAGTGGTGTTCATCGCATCAGGAATAGGTATGCTTTTAAGCCTATTGTGGTTCTGGATAGGCAAACGGCAATTAAAAGGGATCGGCTTGCCACCAAAAGGAGGAGAAAGCATATTTCGCACTATTTTAATAATCTTGGGAGCGCTACTCGCTATCCCATTGGCATATCTTTTATTAGCTAAATTGAGCGCTACAGCGCTAGCATGGATTCTTGGCTTACTTTTTGCTGCTCTAGCAGCATTATTAATGGTAAATGCCTTGCGTCATGGAAAAATCCAAAGAGATCGTGTCATCGCGATGCTCATTATTTTTATTTTTAATGTAATGTTCTGGATGTTTTTTGAACAAGCAGGAAGTTCTTTCAATTTTCTTGCAAAAAATATTGTGGATCGGCAAATATTAAGCGATTGGGAGTTCCCTGTGGGATGGTTCCAGTCAGTCAATCCCATTGCCATTGTTTTACTTGCTCCGATCATTGCGCTTATCTGGTCATTGCTTGATAAACACCGACTGGAGCCTTCAATTCCACGTAAATTTGGTCTTGGTCTGATGTTTAACGGATTCGGATTCTTAATATTAATTTATGCGTTATCTAACCTCTTGAATGGCTCTAACATGATCCCACTCTGGCCACTCATTGCAGTCTACGTAGTACAAACAGTTGGTGAACTATGCCTTTCGCCCATCGGTTTATCGATGGTCACTAAGTTAGCGCCAATTCGTTTGGTCGGCTTTGCAATGGGCGGATGGTTCTTATCGACTGCAATAGGTAACAATCTTTCCGGTATTTTCGCAAGTTTGGTTAGTGGAGAGGAAGGGATGACTGTCAGTTCAGCGTTGAGTGGCTATACATTCGGTTTCTGGTCACTCATTGGCGCCGGGATGTTACTTTTTCTAGTCTCTCCTATGATTAATCGCCTGATGCATGGAGTGAAATAGTCGAATAAAACATGATTCAACTATCTTAGCTTCGCAGAGTACTCACATCTGCAATTATTTTGCAGGTGTGAGTACCAGCGTCTTTACAAATCACAAGTGCAGCATGTGAGGAGATAGTGTTAAATAGTGAATACATGGAACGTTTTTTGATACTAATGGTAGTTACAGCAGAGACAGTGAGTCATTGTTTAAGATTATTTTTCCACGTTGTGAGGCCAGACGATCCGCTTGCCGGGTGGGTTCTGGTAGCCGGTAGCCGGCGAGGCAGCGCTGGGTCCAAGTAAGCGCGCTGTGAAGTGAAACTCTGTGCCCAGGTGAGATAATCAGCGGTTTGCAACGCACTTTGCTGCGCAATGCCCAGCCGACCTGGGCCCGATGCAATAGGATTGGGGTGTGTTCGCCGATAGCGGTACCTGGTTCGATAAAATTGCCGACGAGTCTCTTCTTAGCTACACCTATACAAGGTAGGTTGGTTACTACGCCGAAATGTGCAGCGATCCCGAGTCGACGTGGATGCGCAATCCCATGTCCATCTACAAATACAAGTTCTGGACTTCGCGACAATTGGGCCAGTGCTTGCAGCAGTGCAGGTAGCTCGCGGAAGCTAAGTAGGCCAGGGACATAGGACATCGAAGTTGGTACACGCACAACATGGGTTTCTAGCAATCGTAGATCGCATGCATTAAGTAAAACGGCAGCAGCACGTGTGGTGCGTCCTTCGTCCTCAAAGCCAACGTCAAAACCAGCCAGCAATGTTGGCACCTGCAATAGATCAAAATCATCCTCAAGCACAACGCGTTCTGCCATGGCGGCTTGCAAGCGTCGAGCCTCGGTAATACTGCCATCCCAGCCGGCGAAGATAGAATCAATGGATGGAATCTTCATAAATACCATCATGCCTGTATCAGACCGCATGTGGGTAATCTCAACCTGACGTTACAATCACTATTTGAAACGTCCGTCCCATTCAGGAGAACTGCGTGATTCGTAAACTCGTATTGCTGCGTCATGGACAGAGTCAATGGAACTTAAATAACCGTTTTACTGGATGGGTTGATGTAGATCTGACCGAACAAGGTCATCAAGAAGCCATCATGGCCGGTCATTTGATGAAGGAGGAAGGATTGCAATTTGATTTTTCTCACACTTCTTTGCTTAAGCGTGCAATCCACACACTACATGACGCACTCAAAGGACTGGACCAGGATTGGTTGCCGATTCATAAAAGCTGGCGTCTCAATGAGCGTCATTATGGTGGTCTACAGGGGTTGGATAAAGGAGAGACTGCCGCTAAGTATGGCGAAGAACAAGTCAATATTTGGCGTCGCTCCTATGACATACCGCCACCGCCGATTGCTCTGGATGACCCAAATCATCCAATGCGAGATCGCCGTTACGCTGGTCTGGACCGCAAAGTATTACCTGTTGCCGAATCGTTAGAAAATACACTCGAGCGAGTCCTGCCATACTGGAGCGATGTAATCGCACCACAACTGAATGACGGCAAGACGGTGCTTATTAGCGCCCACGGCAACTCATTGCGTGCGTTGTACAAGTACCTCAATCAAGAAAGCAAGGAGGGAATCCTAAAGGTCAATATCCCTACTGGGATCCCACTCCTATTTGAACTAAACGATACCCTACAGGTAGTGAGTTACCGTTACCTGGGTGATCCGGATGTAGCTCAGCATGCCGCCGAAATGGTAGCGAACCAAGGCAAGGCAAAGTAATGAGTAATTTTTACGATCAATAACTGTGATAGGTATGTATTCAGTCTGTTCCTTTGAGGATTGAATCGCCTTAGCGCCCAGGCTCGTCGTTCCACAACAACTTGTGCAATTGCAACTGGAAACGTACTCCTAGACGGTCAGAAATAATCCAATCAGCGAGCACAGTAGGCGCCAGATCTTGTTTGCTTGGAGAGAACCAGACCATACAACGTCGTTCCAGATCATGCTTAGCAACACAGGCACGCGCCCATTCATAATCGGCACGGTTGCATAGCACAAACTTGACTTGGTCGTGTGGGGTTAACAATGTCAGATTGGGCCAGTAGTTGCGGTGCACTTCTCCAGATCCAGGGGTTTTAATGTCAACTACACGTGACACCCGTGAATCAACCGCGGCAATATCGAGTGCACCTGAAGTTTCTAATGAAACTTCAAAGTTGGCATCACATAATTTCTCCAGCAACAGCAGGCAGCGTTTTTGGGCCAGTGGTTCACCGCCGGTGACACAGACGTGACGCACGCAGTAACCACGCACCTCGGTCACGATATCGTCGATACTGCGCCACTCACCGCCGTGGAAGGCATAAGCAGTATCGCAGTACTGACAGCGCAGTGGACAACCAGTCATGCGTACAAATACTGTTGGCCAGCCAACACTATTTGCTTCGCCCTGGAGAGATAAAAATATCTCGGAGATCTTTAGCTGTGGCAGCGCGCAATCAGCGATCTCGCCGGATCTGGTGGACTTCATTAAGAGATTGTTATACCACTGGCCATTCAAAGCGATGACAAGAGCTACAATTCCTCAGAACGGATTGATTGACTTAACTTAATTGACTGTAAGCGTTCCTGAGCTAGACGTGCCGCATCAGTACCAGGATATTGGGATAAAACCTGTTCCAATGACTGCTCTGCATCGGTATTGTGCCCTTGATTAGCTTGGCATAAGGCCTGTTTCAGCAAGCCCCCGGATGCTTTGTCGTGGGTTGGATAACGGCTGAGTAAGCTGCGAAACTGAGCTTCGGCAGAGACGAAATCATGCATTGCATAGTAACTCTCCCCAAGCCAGTATAGGGCATTAGGAGTATAGACTCCGTTCGGGTAGATCTGTAGGAAACTCAGGAATAGCTGGGCGGCGTCGGCGTATTTACTGTTTTTTAAAGCTTCAAAGGCAACGTTGTAAGCAGTGCGCTCCTCGTTACCGATGGTCAATGCGCTTGGATCGCCATGTACTTTAGGCGATTGCTCGCTGGTTACAATTGGTTGCTTATAGTGAGAGGGGGAAACCTGAGAGATTGGGTTGACTGGAGCGTCAGGTAGCACTTTCACTGAACCACCTTCAATGGGTTTTAAGCGACTGTCTAAATCCAGATACTGATCCTTTGATTGCTGCTTCAATTGCTCGTACCCATGCTGTATCTCTTCGAGTGCACCTTGCATTTGACGCATCTGCGAACGCAAATCATTGATTTGATTAATAAGATCTAGGTTAACTTGCGGGTCAGAAGCACGCTGCTCTAATGCCGTCACACGGTCAGCCAAACTGGACATCTGGGCAAAAGTCGGCGCGACGGTCCCCAAGGCCATCGCGACGACACAAAATATAGCTCCCCAGAAGCGCATGGTTTACTTCGCTGTGTAGACGATTTCAACGCGACGGTTACGTGACCAGCAACTTTCTGTTGTTTCAGTGCAAACCGGACGCTCTTCGCCGTAGCTAACAACGTTCAATTGTCCCGATGAAGCACCATTAGCTTGTAATGCGTAAGACACAGACTTAGCACGTCGTTCACCTAGCGCTATATTATACTCCCGTGAGCCTCGTTCGTCAGTGTTACCTTGCAAGGTGAGACGTGCAGAGGGACGGTTTTGTAGATATTTGGCATGGCAAGCCATGACCGTCTGAAACTCTTGTTTCACATCATCTTTGTCGAAGTCGAAATAGACGACCCGCTGACGCAGGCAAGCGTCGGTATCCAGATCAGCCACTGTGTAAAGCCCAGAAGAATGGGTTGGGGTTGGGGGCGTCATAGGTGTAGAAACAGGCGGTGTAACAGGTTTAACCGGCACATGCGGCTGTTCTTTAACTTTCTTCGAACATGCGACAAGCGCGCTGGTAGAAAGCAATGACACTAGGAGAAAACGTGTGGAATTGTTCATAACGATACCTATGGTAGCTCCCTCGCCAATGAGTGGTTCAGTACATCAAAATATTAACATTATTAGTGTACGCTTCGGTAAGGACCCCAAGCAGGCTCTCTTACATCACTATCAGCCGATACTGATACTAGGCGCTGGCGCACGCGCGCATCAGCGGATACTGCATAAAGTACGCCACGATCACCTTCACGTGCCGCATAAATGACCATACTAGCGTTCGGAGCAAAGCTTGGAGATTCGTCCAACGAGCCAGTAGATAAAGTGTTCCATACCGTAGACCCCGAACTCTGATCCATCATTGCAATTCGGTATGTATTACCGCTTCCTTGTGCTACTACAATCTTCTTGTCGTCGTAGGAAACGCTGGCGGTGGCATTGTAATTGCCTTGAAATGTCACACGTGCAGCGCCCCCCCCCGAAGCTGCAACTTTGTATATCTGTGGACGTCCACCACGATCAGAGGTGAAATAAATAAATTTTCCATCTGACGACCAAACCGGCTCAGTATCAATACCGAAGCTATTGGTCAACTGAATTAACTGTTTGCTAACCAAGTCCATTACGTAGATTTCAGGATTGCCACTCCGTGACAAAGATAAGGCTAGCCGGCGACCATCGGGAGCAAACGAGGGAGCAGCATTGATACCACGGAAACTAGAGACCAATTCGCGAGAACCGGTAGCAATGTCCTGAATGTAGATTGAAGAACCACCTTTCTCGAAGCTAACATAGGCCAGTTTCTTACCATCCGGGCTCCAATCAGGTGACAACAGTGGCTCAGCTGAGCGTACGATGGTCTGTGGATTATAGCCGTCCGAGTCAGCAACCATCAGTGCATAGCGCATTGCTCCATGTGAACCACTGGCAGTGACATAGGCGATCCGGGTCCAGAATGCGCCACGTGTGCCGGTAATCTTCTCGTAGATTGCATCAGCCATTTGGTGTGCGACGTCGCGCATCGCACTAGAGCGCGCAGTCATCGCCAAGCCAAGCAGGCGTTTGCCGTTACGAACATCGAATAGTTCGTACTCGACACGGTAAGTACCTTGCCTCGCATCAAGAACACGACCAACCACGATGTAGTCCTGTTTCAGTGCTTGCCAAGTCGGAAATCGGATCTCGCTGCCATGTGTCGGGCGCTCAGTGATTTGCGCCAGTGGCAACGTGCGGAACTGACCGGAACGGTTCAAGTCAGCAGCAACAACACTCGAAACATCCGTAGCTGGAGCGCCTACACTGTCATGATAAGGCATCGGCACTATTGCAATAGGGGTCGCTGCGGAGTTACCACCAACGATATCGATTGTTAGCCCCTGTTGTTGCGTCAGAGCTGATAAGGGAAGCAATAAGGCGGCCAATGCGGCCAGCCAGCGTGGCAATTTCGTCATGGGTGACTCGATAACTTGGAAGAAAAACAATGCATGAATAATTTAAAACGGATCCCATAGAGTGAATGTTTTAGAAATCGTTAACAACAACAGCGTGAATGTAACAGTGGAAATGATGGCCGAGATGTACAAACGGCACAAGGAGACATGAAAGTTCAGTCACTAGGTATATGCAGAATGCGTTCAAATACGGTCTCATCGCACTACGTTTTTGATAGGACAGACAGGTGCCAATACTTTTACCTTCAGAAGCAACTTGCCCGAAGATTTGATTGTTTGAGAGGATGGCGACCCTGTCGCGTAAATAACATGCCCTTTCTGAGCTCACTTTGATCTAGCTAGATGGCAGCATCATGCAAAGAATGAAAACATGACAACACAAAGCAAGCTCCCCTCTGCACACACGTGTGCTGTTCGAAATCGCACACTGTAGGGGCGACAAGCATTACAGTTCCTCAAGCTCAATCAGTGGTCTTCAGGAATAAATTTGAAATACACATCACGCTCAAATACTGGCTCAAAACCACGATAAGGTAATGGTTGCGCACGCATCACCGCACTCTCAATGGAGCGCCGTCCAGCCTCGTCGTAAGGGCAATCAGATGCGACCTCAGCACTAAGGACACGTCCCCCAGGTAACTGAGTAATGTGGATCATGCACTCCTGACCGAGAGGGACTGATGGTGGACGACTCCACTGCCCACTCACTGCCTGTTGAATCGCTGCTTTGTACTTATCACGCAGCCCTTTATTGTCACCGTTCTGCCCAGGAGTCTGCGACCCGCCTGTGTTGTTGACCGGAGATGGCTGTTGGGCACGTTCAGCAGCTAACTGACGCAGCTTTTGCTCAGCCAGTTCGGCCTGTTTAGCGTCGTTTTGTATCTGCGTTTCCAATTGCTCACGACGTTTGCGGAGTTCAGTCAACTTTTTCAGGCGATCGATCTGGGCCTGCTCCTCAATCTGTTTTTGCTTCTGTATGATTTCTTCTTGCTGACGGGCCAAACGCAACTTCTGCTCGGCTTGTTCCTGACGTTTGCGTTCCTCAGTGAGATCGATCTGTTCCTGACGACGCTTGGCTTCCTGCTCCCGTTTAGCCTTCTCTTGCGATTCGGCTAGAGCATTGACTTGTTCCTGATCAACCTTGTCAGGTTGGGTAATGCGTTCCTGCGCTTCGGTCTGACGTGAGGTAAACGCATTCTGCGGATGTGATTCAAAAATTGGTTGTGGAATCTTCCCTTGTATCAGTTGAGGAGTTTGAGCTGGTTCATTACTTATCGCTTGGCGTGCAATGCGGGCATCAGTGACGGATACATCCAAACTTGCTTCGATACGTGAATCAGCAGCAGAAGAAGACGTTTCATGTTTGGGCGACCATAACCAAGCAAGCAAAAACACACCCGCAACAAAGGCATGTAGCAATAGTGCCATCAACACTGGGAACACAACCCCTTCACGGCGCCTTGAACGGCCAAGCTGTACGTCAGTGTGCATTGGTACCTGGTGGTCTAGTCAGCAAGCTGACCTTCTCGACCTTAGCATCCTGGATCGCATTCATTGCGGTAATCACATTCTTATAAGCAACGCTTCTCCCAGCGGCAACCACGACACGCACGTTCTTGTCCTGAAGCACCATCGCAGCCAGCCTATTACTCAGTAATTTATCGTTATCTATCTTCTCCAACGACTTATTTCTGGGTAACTGTAAACCGAACGTATCATCACCGTTCACGATGACCACAATCGGATCCTGTTTGCTTTCTAGTGCCTTAGCTTTTGAAACTGGCAGGTCTACATTGATGCTGAGTGTCAATAACGGTGCAGTGACCATAAAAATGACTAGCAATACCAGCATCACGTCGATATACGGCACAACGTTAATCTCTGCTTTGAGCTTGCGGCGTTTACGGTGAGAAATGCTGAACACTCTTTCAGGCTCCTGCGTCGTATGGAATACGGTTATTCGTCGACACTAGCCTGCCGTTGCAGGATAGCGCTGAACTCCTCTGCAAAAGTTTCGTACCTTACAGAAAGACGTTCGACACGGGTAGTGAAACGGTTGTAAGCCCACACTGCCGGAATAGCAACAAACAAACCAATCGCGGTAGCAAACAACGCTTCTGAAATGCCAGGGGCGACCGCAGCAATACCAGCTTGATTGCCACTACTGATCATGTCATGCATGGTGACTATGATGCCGAACACAGTGCCGACCAAGCCAACGTAAGGTGCCGTTGAGCCAATGTTTGCCAGTAGCTCCAAATTCCGTTCGAGCTGATCCACCTCACGCATGAAGTTAGTACGCATAACACGCTGAGCCCCTTCAAGTTGAGTACGCGGATCAAGCCGACGACGCTCCCGTAAGCGAGTAAATTCGCGGAAGCCGCCCTCAAATATGGCTTCTAGACCACTGACCATATGTTTGCGACTGCTCGTGGAGGCATACAGTTTGCTGAGATCAGTCCCAGACCAGAAGCGATTTTCAAACTGATCGGCTTCACGATTGGCTTGCTTGAATACTCGCGCCTTGCGAAAAATAATCACCCAGCTAGTAAATGAGCCAAGCAACAACAACAGCACAATAATTTTGACGGGGATACTGGCTTTTAGCATCAGATCCATATAATTGATCCCGCCATGAGCAGTTCGAACGAGTGCTTGCGTTGCTACGCCGGTGATGTCTTGCGGCAACGCTTCCACCGTATCCTGTAAGGCCAGGAGCCATGTCATCATCCGTTGTTCCTCGATAATTCAGATTCTGAGATTTCTAAAGACTTGAATCGGTCGTATAGCACACTGTTGATCGCGCAAGGACGGAAACGTGCTGCCGACAACGCTGCAAGCTGAACCTCCGCATCCAGTAATACCTTCCCGTCGCACTTAATCGACTGTGCAAACAACAAGCTAGCATGCTTACAGCGGACCAACACCACAGACACTTCCAGTGCATCATCAAGATGTGCGGGGCGGAGAAAATCCAGACGCATGGCACGCACCGCGAACACCAAATCGTACTCCTGGCGCAAACGCTCTTGTCCGTATCCTATCGCTCGCATCCATTCAGTCCGCGCTCGTTCAATGAAAGCCACGTAGCGAGCATGGTAGACGACGCCGCCAGCATCTGTATCTTCCCAATAAACGCGTGTCAGCCAACTGAACTCCGGAGTAACAGTGGTGTTGATAGGAGATTTGTTGGCAAGGTAGTACTTCAAAACAAGTCTCCTGGATCATTAAGAGCCGACACTCGCTCGCGAGGCAGGAGACCGAGATGCTGGTAGGCTCTATCCGTGGCCATACGTCCACGCGCAGTACGCACCAAGAAACCTTGCTGAATTAGGTAGGGTTCAATGACATCTTCAAGGGTACCACGCTCCTCTGACAACGAAGCAGCGAGCGATTCGATCCCCACAGGACCACCGTCGAAATACTCAACGATGGTGTGAAGCAAGCGTCGGTCCAATTCATCAAAGCCCGCTGCATCGACCTTGAGCATCTGCATCGCCGCCTGCGCCACCTCCATTGTAATTCGACCCATCGCCTTAACCTCGGCATAGTCGCGTACCCTCCGCAATAAACGGTTAGCAATGCGAGGCGTACCGCGTGCACGTCGCGCAATTTCAGCCGATCCTTCCGTAGTACAGTCGATACTGAGGATGCCTGCTGAACGCCGCACAATCCTAGCCAGATCCTCGGGACTATAGAACTCCAGACGCTGGACAATACCAAAGCGGTCGCGCAGCGGTGCAGTTAGCAGCCCTGTGCGAGTGGTAGCGCCGATCAGAGTGAATGGCGGCAGGTCGATCTTTATTGACCGCGCAGCCGGACCTTCGCCAATCATAATATCGATCTGGAAGTCCTCCATTGCTGGATATAGCACTTCCTCAACGACTGGGGATAGCCGATGAATCTCATCAATGAACAGCACATCGTAAGGCTGTAGATTGGTAAGCAGTGCGGCCAGATCTCCAGCCTTCTCAATAACCGGCCCAGAAGTCACGCGCAGTTTGACCCCGAGTTCATTGGCGATGACATGGCTCAACGTGGTTTTGCCCAACCCAGGTGGGCCGAAAATGAGTACATGATCCAGTGCCTCAGCACGGGCCTTGGTGGCCTGGATATAGATATCCAGCTGCTCACGCACCGGTTGTTGACCAAGGTAGTCAGCCAAACGCTTGGGACGGATACTGGCGTCGACCGCTTCATCCTCGCGGGTAACTCCGGTGTCGATAATGCGATCCATGAAGAGAGGCAGCAAAGTTAAGAGAATAGGTAATCGGAAACACTAGACAACAAATAGTAACTCTTGAGATACATGTGCCACGTGGCGAACCGTAGCTGAGCGCCACACTCAGATTTCCACTTGTGCACCAAGTTCGACCAAGCGATTCCCTGGGATTCTGAAGAATGCATTGGCTGGGGCTGCATTACGGTGCATCAATACGAATAACTTGTCGCGCCAGATTGGCATGCCTCGATTAGCACTAGGAATGACGGTTTCACGGCTGACGAAAAACGTCGTGTCCATCGGATCAAAGTCAATTCCCGCACTATCCCGTGAACACATCAGCGCCATTGGCACATCCGGTGTTTCCATAAATCCGAAGCGGACATGGACTCGATAAAACCCGTTGCTGATCGGATCGATCTTGAACCGTTCGCTGCTAGTCGCATAGGGTATTTTTAACGTTTTCACGGTCAAAAACACGTTGCGCTCATGCAACACCTTGTTGTGCTTAAGATTGTGCATCAATGCGTGCGGTACTACTGTTGAATCGGCAGTTAGGAATACCGCGGTGCCCGGTACCCTTACCGGCGGGGCCAGCATCAATCCGGGCAGAAAGTTGTCTAAGTTAATACCGTCTTTGCGTATCTCCTCGTATAGCAACTTGCGGCCACGACGCCAAGTACGCATAAAGGTGAATATCACCACGCCAAGTAATAGCGGAAACCAGGCACCGTCCATGAACTTAATGATGTTGGCATAGAAGAACGCACTATCTACTGCGATAAACAGAATTGCCATCATCCAGAGCATCACACGCGGCACGCGAGGATTAGCTCGGGCATAGATGATCATTAAGATTGTAGTAATCAACATTGTGCCGGTCACTGAAACGCCGTAGGCACTCGCCATTGACGTGGAGTCGCCAAAACCGATCACTGTTAAGATCACCATTGTCAGCAGAGTCCAATTCACCACCGGCACGTACACTTGCCCAATCGTGGACTGGGAAGTATGGCGAACATGCATGCGCGGTATATAGCCAAGTTGCATCGCTTGGCTGGAAAGCGAATAGGCTCCTGTGATCAACGCTTGCGAAGCAATGACGGTAGCGGCAGTAGCGAGCGCAATCATTGGATACAAACCCCAGTCTGGCACCGACTGGTAAAAAGGATTACTGATGACCGCAGGGTTGCTCAGCACTAATGCACCCTGCCCCATGTAATTAAGAGTCAGCATCGGTAGCACAAAAAAGATCCAAGCGTGGCGAATTGCTTTAGCGCCAAAATGGCCCATATCCGCATAAAGTGCCTCCCCTCCAGTCACTGCGAGAACAACAGCGCCAAGCACGAACATGGCATGCCAGTTGTGCTCTAAAAAGAAACGCAGGGCCCACCAGGGATTGAGCGCCTGTAGTACCTCTGGTGCCTGCACGATGTTGTATACACCGATCACACCAAGCGCAATGAACCAAATCAAAGTAATCGGCCCAAATGTTTTACCGACCCGTTCAGTACCAAAGCGCTGACATAAGAAGAGTAAGATCAACACTGCCAGAGTAATCGGCACTACGAACGCTTTCATTTGAGGCGCTGCCACCTCCAAACCTTCGACTGCCGACAACACCGAAATGGCCGGAGTAATGACTCCGTCGCCAAAAAACAACGAAGTACCAAAGATACCGAGAATGCCCACTACGTAGATCGAACGGGTACTAAACGGCATCGTGCGCTGAGTCAGTGCAGTCAACGCCATGATGCCGCCCTCGCCATCATTATCGACACGCATAATGACGGTGACATACTTAATTGTGACCACTAACATCAGTGCCCAAAAGATTAACGACAGAATACCTAACATCGTGTCATGGTTTGGGGTCAAGCCATAGTGAGGTGAGAACACCTCCTTTAATGTGTACAGAGGACTAGTACCTATATCACCGAACACGACACCGATCGCTGAAAGTATGATGGCGCGATGGTTCTTAGGGGACACTGCGGCGCAATCACCTGAATAAGAGGGAGCAGACATAAGTAATTAAGTCAAATAATGCGTAGGGGCGTGGAAATGTAGGAAATAAACCAGGATCAGCGTAACGCGGCTTGCAACGCTTTCTTGATCACACTAGCGACATCGCCGCTCTCAGTACTGGCATCGCGTGCCATACGTACAGCCTCAGCCGGCTTATACCCCAATTGCTGCAAGGCCAAGGCAGCTTCAGAAACAACATCGGGAGGGAGTTGGCCTGAACCAGAGGTGCTACTGCTGAAGTCCGTGGCACGATCACGCAACTCCACTAGCATGCGTTCGGCGGTTTTCTTGCCAATCCCAGGGATCACTGTTAGCGCGGCTATGTCGCCAGCCTGAATCAATCGTGCAAATGCATCCACGCTGACACTGGATAGGACCGCCAAAGCGATCTTGGCACCGATGCCACTGACCCGCTGCAGGTTGCGGAACAATCGCCGCTCACTTTCATGCAGAAAGCCATACAACGCGGCAGTCTCTTCCTTTTGCGTATAGTGAGTAAACAAAATGACTTCGTAACCGACATCCGGAAGGTCGCAAAAGGTACTCATCGGTGCCTCTAGTTCGTAGCCAACTCCACACACATCAACCACAAGCCAAGGTGGCGTTTTGCTAGCCAAGACTCCTCGCAGGCGACCAATCATACGTAATGCTCTTTACGGAAAGCCGTATGCTGATCGCAGGTTACCGCTCTACTGAAGTTCAAGATCACACACTGACGTTGGCGTTCAATCATTTCCGGCTCCACGCCTGCTTCGTGTTGACACCCAAGCGCTGTGCACTGGCGCGCACATGAGCATGCGTGATGGCCACTGCTAACGCATCTGCGGCATCAGACTGTAACCTACCTTGCAGATTCAGCATGACACCAACCATATGCTGGATCTGCTGCTTGTCGGCACCACCGCGCCCAACTACGGCTAATTTAATTTCCCTAACCGCGTACTCATGAACAGGTAAATTGTGCAGCACTACTGCACTGATTGCAGCACCACGCGCCTGACCAAGCTTAAGTGCCGAGTCGGCATTCTTAGACATAAACACCTGCTCAATTGCCACTTCCTTTGGACTGTACTCCTCGATCACCGCGTTCAGACCCAACAGCAACTGCTTAAGCCGTTCGGCGAAACTGCTCTGACCTAGCAGTACCAGTGGTGCATGGTAGATATGGTGGCTGCTTCCGTCGTTATCGACGTCGATGACACCAATTCCAGTGCGTTGTGATCCAGGATCAATACCGAGGATACGCGTCATCAGATAAGAGATATTGGAAGAGATAAGATGCAGTGGTGAATGGTGGAAGCGCAATTCATAAGATGGAGCGTATCCTGGTTAATTAACGTTGGTACGTGTTCATCTCAGACCTTGTCTAACGCAACCTGATCAACGTTGGAATACACGTCCTGAACATCATCCAAGTCTTCCAACATGTCCAGGAGCTTACGTACCTGTAACGCAGTATCACCATCCACCACAATGTCGCTATCGGCGCGGAAAGTAATCTCAGCATGGTCCGGTATCAAACTCGCCGCAGCCATCCCTTCCTTGACATGAGAGAAAGCTTCTGGGGTTGTCATTACTTCAATTCCACCGTCTTCTGTGTAAACCATGACATCTTCAGCACCAGCATCAATGGCTGCCTCGGTGATACGCTCTTCATCGGCAGTAGCGCAAGCGTAGCTGAGCACGCCCAAGCGCTTGAACATAAACGCGACCGAGCCTTCAGTCCCCATATTGCCGCCGCATTTGGAGAAAGCATGGCGCACATCGGCCACAGTACGCACACGGTTGTCAGTCAGACAGTCAACAATGACTGCAACTCCACCGGGAGCATAACCCTCGTAACGCACTTCCTCGTATTGGACATCTTCCAACTCACCGATAGCCTTCTTTATTGCACGCTCTATCACGTCCTTAGACATATTTGACGCCAATCCCTTGTCTATCGCCACACGCAGACTTGGATTATTCGATGGATCGCCGCCGCCGGCACGAGCAGCGACACCAATTTGGCGGATGATCTTAGTGAAAATTTTGCCGCGCTTGGCATCAGAAGCATTTTTACGGGCTTCAATCGAGGGGCCTCTACCCATGGCCTTCAGGAGTGCATTGATAATGGGAGTGCGATTATAGCTGCCCGAGTATCCAGAAGGCACAAGAACTGCCAACGGCCTCTCACAGTGCTGTTTTTACAATTTCCCACAAGACTACCTTCAGTAGTGCAATGTTCAAATGCATCAGATTTCTTTAAAAGCATGGCATAACTATTTCTTTATTCTGTAAATGCTTTGAGTGAAAGTCTAAAAGACTGGATCGCTGTTTTTGTATGGACTGTGTTGCATAAATGAATCGAAGGCCAGCTTCACCAATCCAGGACGAAGGGCCTGAAAACCTCAAAGTGGTGAACTATCACTCAGAGGCTGCTATGCAAACGGTTCCCTACCCCGCTCTAGGAGACATCCTGCTCAAGGAGTTCCTTGGGTACATTGGTATTACCCAATACTGCCTCACCAAGTCAATCGGCGTTGCCGCCGCAGTGTATTGGTCAGATTGTCAGCAACAATCACACTGGCACCACCGATATGGCATTACGTCTGTCGAAGTTCTTCGGGAGAAAAGATCGTTTCTGGCTCGGGTTGCACATGGACTACTACACCAACTTCCTTCATAACGCATGGTGTAGCACCAAGGCCACCTATCGGCATGGACGCATCCTATCCATCATCCATTCGTGCATGCCACTCCATGCACTGCGGTAGATGCATAAATCAGTATCTCGTCGTTGTGCCGATGCTTGGGTGTGCTTCTGTCCAGGCTCCAAACCACATACGCTGCTCGTGCTCGGCGATTCATTCGGTCGTCTAGTTACCGTCGGTCAGATAGCGGCGTACGTTGGCGCGACGGAATCGCTGCAGGTGCATGGTGAAATGGAAGTGCGGTCCGATAACTCATTCGAAGAAGGCCCGTGTGTCGGCGCCGTAAGTGTGGGCTGGCTTTCGCTGTGTTGGAACCAGATTGCTGGCGTATCCGCTCGATCGCCTCCTGTTTGTGGCGCTGTGTCGACAGACTACGCTCATGACAGTAGACCACCAGTTTCTGCATGTGGCAGTGATTTAAATCGGTGAAGCAGAACAGCACCCAGGAAAATTGTGTAGGATCCGTTGACGTCAGTCTCAAGTCCAAGCTTATGCTTGTGAAGATCGCAGCAGCCTAATGAACACTAGTTTTCCTAAGCACTCTGCCGAGGTAACGTCAGTCCGATGCATCTGCAAGTATTCCAAGTATTCACGAATCGATCGACGAAACCTGGAAGCTGAATCGAACCTTTGAGCCACTCCAGTCAGTGCAGGTCGTGCAGATCAATCTTCAATTTCCAAGGCGTGTCGCTGGACAGCATCAGTCTAAAGATGTACGCGGTACACCCCCAAAAACTATCGGTAAATTTCGTGGTGAGTGGACGCACGCGCTTACTTGCTCTCTAACACCTGGAAAAGCACAGGATGTGCTGTAAGGCCAGGAGTTGCTATTGCTCAACTCTGCCCGCCAAATCGCTCGTTGCACGTGCTCATGGATCGAGCGACTAAACTCGCCCGCTGACGCTTGACTTGAATTTCATTCCCATCGTGCCATCGCTGTGCACGCGTATCGAGAGTGACCCTAGCTGCAATGAGATCGAACGCCTGTGCCGCAGGATCAATGGTTATCGCCGCATCTGTTCCAGATCCGAGCATTCGCTTGGTTCCAATTCGGATGGCTTGCGATCATGTTAACAGCCCCTTTTATGGTGGCTTAGAGAAGTCATATTAACCAAGCTATTCTAAGTAAGCTCTAATCGCAGCCCTATTTGATGGATGCTTATTCATAGCATCAGTTTAATAAAGGGTAGTGGCAAATATTCAGGTAGTTGCGGATACAACACCAGAAAACAGCCTCATCACAGGGGGGGCTTTGATAGCCACCCTGCACTATCAATCTAAGTTACTTCAAAAGCATCACGAATCTGATGAACAGAGGGGATAGAATTCACATTCCATCGAACTAACAGCAATCCGGCATTTTCAACAGCCTTACTTTTATCAAGATCAGCCTTCCTACGGGATTCTCTCACATGTGTCGCATCATCCAATTCAATAACAGCTAAAACGGAAGAATCCTTGGCACACACAACAAAATCTGCACTCTTTTGATTAATACGATTAAACCAATGCCGTTGATGTCCTCTGCGAACACCGAGAAATCTGGATAATTGAACCTGACATAAAACGATACGATCTGGCAACGCTTCGACTAAACGCCAATATAAAACCTGCTCAGGATCAGTCATTACGCGCTTAGGATAAAAAGGCCATGTGGAAGATAAAGAGTCTTTTTTTGAAGAGCCTGAAGATTTTTTCTTAAAAAGAAGAAACAAGAATATTAATAATATGAAGAATAATAAAAACAAGATTATCACTTGCGCGTCCTATGAATAAATGACACAGAAAATCTATCATATAAATATTACATAAACCAGCAGATATGATCTTTACCACGCAAACATTTCCTGCACAGATCCATATACTACTTACCCCGGTCTCAACAACGGGAAGAAATAGATATCTAATTTAGATTTAGTGCGTCAGGGAGGGATCTACACTGATACTCCCCGTAGATGAAACAGATGCAAATAATTTAAATGCAAAATGTGATGCATAAATTAATAAACTGGTTATTAAAAACACTGTATACGTGGAATTCGTATTTAAGGTATCAAGCGTCAGGTTCAATGTATCCTTCGGGCTTGGCTGCACTGCGTTCAAATAAGAATTTATGGAGCTCCTCTTCGAGGAATGCCCGGTGCTTGGGATTACGTGGCGATAGCCTGTTTTCGTTGATTAGCATGGTCTGATGTGCCAACCAAGCAGCCCAGCCAACCTTGCCAATGCAGGCGAAAATCTTTTGGCCGAGCTCACCAGGATAAGGTACGAAGTCCAAGCCTTCGGTATCGCGTTGTTCGTATTCGCAGAAGACGATGCGGGACATGTGAGAGTGTGTGGCAGTAACTGTTAATGAAGAATCATAGGTCATTGAGCAATTTGCGGATTGGGGCGGGTAACCCAAACTTGGCCAGATTATTCGGTGTTACCCAGCACAAACCATCTGTGTTTTCCAACACTGGATGCAAGGCAACTTTACGCATGTAGCGTGGCTTCAGATAAAGACGGTAGTGGCTGAAAGTATGCACAATTGGGTTCAGAGCTTTGGCCAAGTCATAGTCTGCATCGGTATGGTCTGTACACCAAGTACGTAACTCTGCCTCGGTGTCGGCTTGTGGCAGAGTCCAAAGTGCAGCCCAAATTCCATTCGAGGGCCGCCGTTGTAATAGGATTGCGTCATCATCGTTCTGCAATAGCAGCACAACGGCTTCACGCTCGGGTAAGACTTTACTGGGTTTGGGCGTGGGTAAAGTTTCAGTCAAGCCCTCACGCCAGGCCACGCAATCGTCTTGCAATGGGCATAGTAAACATGCTGGCCGCAATCGGGTGCATACGGTAGCACCAAAATCCATCTGTGCTTGGGTATAGTCGGCCAGACGTCCGGCTGGTGCCTGAAGTACGTACCCTTCGGCCAGTGTCCAAAGCTGTTTTTCGATCATCAATTGACCTGGCCAGCCGACGATGCCGTGCAGGCGTGCCAGTACACGCTTGATGTTGCCGTCCAGGATCGGAGCACGGTCGTTCCATGCTTGAGACAGGATCGCAGCGGCAGTACTGCGACCAATACCGGGTAGTGTTTGCAGAGCGTCTTGGTCACGTGGTAAGTCACCGCCGTGCAGCTCAACGCAGCGCTTGGCTGTAGTATGTAGATGACGCGCGCGGGCGTAGTAACCTAGACCAGCCCAGTGTGCCATGACTGTGTCAGTATCCGCTGCTGCCAAATCGGGCAGAGTTGGGAAGCGTTCCACGAAACGTAGAAAGTACGGAATTACTACGGTGACCTGGGTTTGCTGCAGCATGATTTCCGACAGCCATACCCGGTAAGGGGTGCGGGGGTGTTGCCAAGGCAGATTATGGCGTCCATATTGATCGAACCATGTCAGCAAACGTTGGGCGTAGAGAGCAAGCATGTCGGCTGGCCGGGGAGTAGGCAAGCGAGTATGCACCCGATGGCATTACCTTAAAACGGTATGAGCTGGCGTAGGTAAGAATTGGGGAGCCTTAAGCACTCCCTAACGTTTTTGGCAGTAGCGCATCTACGAATGTCTCAGGGTCGAAAACGTGCATATCTTCTAGCTGCTCACCTATGCTGATGAAGTAAATTGGAATGCCAAATTCGCGTGCCAACGTGAATACCACGCCCCCCTTTGCAGTGCCATCTAGCTTGGTGACTACAAGACCAGTGACGTTCACGGCGGCGTGAAATTGACGCAATTGCGAAAGCGCATTTTGCCCAGTGGTACCATCAATCACCATCAGTACCTCGTGTGGTGCGGTGTTATCGAGCTTGCCGAGTACGCGGCAGATCTTGCTCAATTCGTTCATCAAACCAGTCTGGGTGTGCAGGCGGCCTGCGGTATCGGCGATGAGCACCTCGGTACCACGTGCCTTGGCTGCTTGTAGCGCATCATAGATTACCGAAGCAGCATCGGCATTCGGGCCTTTTTGTGCGATCACGGTAATGCCATTACGCTGACCCCATGTCTGTAACTGCGTGACCGCAGCAGCACGGAAGGTATCACCTGCAGCCAAAATAAGGCTGTAACTATCGTCCTTGAACCACTTCGCAAGCTTGCCGATTGTTGTAGTCTTACCAACACCATTAACACCCACAATGAGAAGCACGAACGGAAGTGCACTGCGTTTGATGATCAGTGGTTTAGAGACGGGACGCAGTATCGAAATCAATTCGGTACGTAATGCGGCTGACAGCGTTTGAATATCAGCGAACTCACGTGCTTTCATACGCTTACGCAAACCTTCGACCAGAGCGTTGGTCGTAGACACGCCTACATCGGCCGTAATCAGTGCAGTTTCAATCTCATCAAGAAGATTGTCATCTAAACGGGGGTTGCTGGAGAATAAAGCATTGATGTTGCGCGCAAAGAGACTGCCACGTAGGCGTTCACGCCAACTGGGCTTATCCACCAAAATTGGTGGGATGCTCAACACTGATCCGTCGTCCCTGGTGGATGCTGTTATGTCTGTAAGTGAAGTGGATAGGGTGCAGGAAGTGTTGCTCGTGAGGGGGTTCTGCTGAGGTGAAGATAGCAGTGAGGTAATCTTAATTAGCTCTTGGTCTGGTGCAACATCCCGTGTGGGAGCCTTTGGGAAGGCGGCTGCCAGTTCTTCAGTGTCGTAATGTTGGGTCCGCTCGTTGTCGCTGATGGCGTTCGGGGGCGGGGGCTTCTTGCGGCGTAAAAAGCTTAACATTGAGCAGATGCGCACTTGAACAGACTGACATGGTACCACTCCGTAGACTTGTACTTCGTGCGGCCATAAAAAGTCTTGTGGATTCTTGATTGTATGTCAGAAAAATTTAATTTGGCCCTAAACGATAACGTGATAGAAATTGTGCGATGTTATCTTTAACTCAACAAGAGTCAAAAGGTGTATGAGTACTCCAGATTGTATCGTGACTATTGCAAATTTTATCCTTAGCGATAGCGATTATAGAAAACATATCTTCGATTCCTATCGATCATGAAATGATTGATGGGTAATACACCTCAGAAAGAGAATTGATCCATGATGGTTTGTACGTGTTAATAGCTCACGATTGTGTTCTATAAAATGGCTTGGGCCATGAAATTTTCAAAGCTCATAAAACTGAAGAGTAATATTTTTTGATTGGTTACTATTTTTCATGGTAACCAGGACCGTCACATTATTATCGTACTGAAATTTATCCATGAATATCAGTTGCCAAGTGGCTTTGAAAAGGAGCACATGCTTTGTGCTTGCACCAACTATGCTGCAGTCTGCATCCATAAACAGACACTAAGAAGCAGGCGTTAAGCTGTTTGTTGATACCAAAAGATCTGATTGGAATCGAAAATGGTTCAGGATGGGCGCCAGCGCCAAGCTAAAATCTTGTAAAAATTTTTGACACTGACAGACGTTAGTCTCAACAGGTCCCAGTACAATGAACCTATCTTTGTCGTAGCATGATGTTTTAGCGGAAGCAACTGCAACGCTAAGCAACCTGCACCGGGTACCGCAAGCCGTACCGAGTAATCCATCAAATTAACATCATTGCTACCTAGGAATTAATACGATGCGCTTTACCATTAATTTGATCGTAAGTATGCTGTTCGGGCTGCTCCTGACAGGATGTGGGCCGGTACGCCGTATTTCCGAGCCAACTGCCAACATCCAACAGTTGAGCGTAGAGAAAAAAGACGTCTGGTCGATAGATCTGCGCCTGCAGAATTACAGCAGTGTGCCAATGCACTTTCAACGTGCCATGTTGTCACTGGAAACCGACGGCCAGGTAGCCGGTACTTTAGACGTGATGATCAGCTTATCGATTGGTCCGGAGAGCGCTGATGTCACCAACCTTCAGCTGCAACCAAGCTCGCTTGGGAAGATCGCCGTCGCCGCTGCCCTGGCTAGCAACCATTCGCTACCCTACAGGCTGAAGGGCAAGATCTGGGCGACGCGGGAAGGCAATAGCACCCCACGCGAATTTGAGATTGACACGCACAATATGCTCAACATGACTCCGGGTTTGCCTGGCGTCCTTCGCTAAAGTTTTAGAGCGTTTGATAGCGGGGAAATTTCAAGTTAACCAAAGTATTTTGCAATTGTTCATCATTGCAGTGCTGAGCCAAGCGAGACCGTTCGACGTTAGTCAACGTAACTGAGCTCCCCGTATCCTCACTCACCATGACATGAAGGAAATTTAAAAACTCCAATAAACAAAATCTCAGCAGAGATACACAAACGGTCGCTAATCGAGTATAACCTAGTTCTCCGATGGAGACAGACGCTCGGATATGCGGTCTGATTGACACCGAATTTGATATGGTTCCTGTCCCAAGCATCTTTTCTTTCTTACCATCTCCCAGTAGTGTTTCAATACGTTTTCTGTCGTTAGACGCTTGTGGCCGTGTACTCGACTGGATCAGTTGGCAAGAGGCTGCTTGTTTGTACGTACGCGATGCCGTGTCTTGGACTCTTGGGGATCCATGCCTGTCAATCCACGGTGGTATTTCGCGCTTGACCGGCGAGCGCAGCGTGATTGCGTTGCATCCGATCATTGCTTCACGCGGTCACGCACGTGCGTGCGTGCCGGTTTCAACCCCGGCACTGACCAACCAAGCGCTGTTTGCCCGTGATGACCACCTGTGCCTGTATTGCGGTCAACAGTTCAGCAGACTGCAGCTGACTCGGGACCATGTTGTGCCGATTTCCAAAGGCGGCTTAGATATATGGGAAAATGTAGTCACCGCCTGCTTTCACTGCAATTCGCGCAAGGCTAACCGCACCCCACAGCAAGCGTCTATGCCGTTGCTGGCGGTGCCATACCGACCAAGCTGGATTGAACACCTTATATTATCAAATCGTAATATTTTGACTGACCAAATGGCCTTTCTGAAGGCACAGCTACCCAAGCGTTCCAAGCTATCCCGCAACTAATGCATGCTGAAGGTTTCAACAAACAAGCTAATGCCACAAGACACTCTTTACGCTGTATCCCATCCGCTCTCATTATCGGAATACTTCGGTGTGACAGATATAGGTATTCAAATACAAAAACGGGAAGATCATAAGAACAATCGCTATTGACATAATGCAGTCCTCAATGACACAACTGATCAAATGCTGCAGCACGAATGGTGGACCAAACCAGAAATCCATTTGACATATAAAAACATCAGCAATATCTACTGCCATACGAGTGCCACGTTCAGTATCGATGATGCACCTAGCCTGCTCCTATACTCCGTTCAACATGGTCAATACCCAATGATTCAGAAATTACACGCCTCGGCCTCAGCTTCTAATAGAAAAATGCAGCTTGCCATCAGACAAAGCACTAGCTGATCGAATGGGAGTAACAAGACAAGTGCTATGGCAAGCACGAAACGAACGCGGGCAGCTATCAGATGAACGAATCGCACAACTGTGCGCAATGGCAAAACTAGACGGCCCAGCCTGGATAGCCAAAATCCATGCAGAACGAGCAGAGTCACCAACAGAACGTGCAATGTGGAAAGTAATGCTAGAACGGCTCAGCACAGCCGCCGCACTAGGAATAATAGGGCTAGGCGTTACCTCCCCTAACGTATCAGAGGCGTCGAATCATGTGAAAAATAGATTATTCACAAAGTGGACAGATTATGCATTATGCGAAATGGGAGAAGAAGATCGACACAGTACACACCAGAACTGTTAACTGCATTGAAAACGAAACTGAATAACGTTAAAGCCATGCTAACGCCAGCATCGCTAGCATGGCTGTAGTCATCGAAGATCCCATCGCCGATCAAGTGCTCAATGAAAACTGGACGGGATTCGCATTCAGAAACGGATATCTGGTGACACCGGAAAGACGATACATCGAACCGTATCAACTGCGATGGCTATCACTCACATGCACACTGGCACGAGAATGGCAAAAAATGATGGAGCACGCACGAGCGGTTCCATTACAAGGCGGCCCTGCCGCGAGCGATCATCAACGCCTCATTGACGACGCCCAAAAAACGGGTTTGCGTAACAGAACATATCCAGACACGGACATAGGATCGGTCATCCTACTCAGCCAAGTACTGATGCAACGCCAACACAAGCGTTAACGTAGGGGGCTAGCCCCCTACACCCCCTAATCAGTAAAAGGCTAGACTAGACAAGAACAAAAACGAGGAAACGACAATGACGCAAAATGAAGAAAACAAAGACATGGCAAATGAACGTGAATTGCAAATCGGAAGAATCATCACCGAAACTGCTAAGCTGAACGCAGAAACAGCCAAGTTACAAGCTGAAATCCACGAAGTGAACGCCCATACCCGCAAACTAATGACAGAATCAAAATGGTACCCAGTAGTCGTAGGCAGCAGTCTAGTCGCTGCAGGAGCCGCTGCTGCTACAGTTGCGATCAAATTCTTCTGAAATATAAATCATCACTCAATGATTCATGAATGATGAATAACCGGTTTAATGAGAAGAAGATGCACCTGAAGCCGTCGGCGTCGAAGCAGCAGCAGCCACCGCCCCAGACGAAGCAGCCACCACATATTGATGGTACACATTAAAAGGCAATGGAGCGGCCAGTAAACGACGACACTCCGCCGCACTCATATCAATCTGATAACCATCGGTATTGAAACAACGACACGAACGCTCCGAAGAGACACAACCAGCCAAAGAAGGCGCAGGCTCCGTCCCCACAGACGCATAGGCACGCATCCCAGAGATCAACGCACGCTGCACCGGCCCAGGGGCGGGGAGCAAGCTCCCCTGCCCAGGGGCCGCAGTAACCAGAGTAGGACCTTCAGTAGGATGACCATAATGACGCCAAAAGACAAACCCAATCACCGCAACAGTCACCATCACTGATAGAGCACTCCATACCTTCTTGGGAATCCTGAACTTGTGACTGACCGTATGCAGCGTACTAGACCGATATAACGCATAACGCTCCTTAGGAAACTTCCAAATCTCCTCCTCGGCCTTATCACGTTCCTTCACGTCGTAAGGGTCATCTTGGGCACGCGGCCAGCGCAATAAACCAGCCGTCTGTAATCCCATCGCACGACTCAAATGCACATGCTCACCCACAAGCCGACGGATCTCATGATGAAGCTTCGTAGGAGACTGCGTAATAAACATGATGTCATACCCACCATGCCGATGTGTATCAAGATCACGCACCCGTGGATCATCAGAACGACCAGGACGGCCAACCCCATCAAAAAGCCGGTGAGCCTCGTCATACACAATCACGCTGCCATGAGGCGTTGTACGCCAATCCTGCGGAGCAGACTCAACCACATAGCCAGTAAGACGGCGCACCGCCTCCACATCAAACCCCTCAATATCCGTGTAATACGTACGAGGCACAGCCCCTTTAGCCACAAGGGCTTTATCAATTTCAATTTGCCTGATTAACCAATCCACCGCATACAAGGTCTTTCCATTACCAGGAATACCCGTCACAAGATACAACATGAATGAGTCGCCTTAATTACAAAAAATGATGGGACAAACTCGGACGGAACCATAATAGAAAGAATTTACCGGTATCAATGTTGCATTCCAGAATATGACCCAGGCTCATACAAATGAACTGGGTTCCGGAAGACGGAAGAATTCACGCGTGACCGCTGTACTGCGATTGGCGCACGCAATCGTGTCTTCCCCACGGTTGCGTGCCAGTTCCGTAATGATATGAGTCAGAAACGCCGGCTCATTACGACGGTTCTTAGGCAACGGTCGCAATGTGCGTGGTAGCAAGTAAGGTGCATCCGTCTCAATCATCAAGCGTTTTTCTGGAATATGCCGCACCAGTTCGCGCAGATGCATACCACGGCGCTCATCGCACAGCCAGCCAGTGATACCGATGTGCCAATCATGATCCAGGTAGTCGAACAGCTCCTCACGTGCACCAGTGAAGCAATGCACAACTACTGGACCGAGGCGACCATCAAAGCCGCGCATCATCGCCATAAAGTCGTTATGTGCTTCACGTTGATGTAGAAACAATGGTTTCCCGTTCTCACTGGCCAACTGCAATTGCCGTTCGAACGCCCGGTGTTGAGTCCTGCGTGGAGAAAAATCTCGAAAGTAGTCCAGGCCGCATTCACCGACCGCCACTACTTCCTTATATGTATGCAGTATCCGCATCTCAGCATCGCATTCGTCGGTGTATTCAGCCGCATAGTGCGGATGCACCCCCGCAGTGGCATATAGCACGCGAGGATGACGCTGAGCTAGTAGCACCGCACGCGGTGAATGTGTGCGGCTGGTTCCAGTAACTACCATCTGCACTACACCTGCGTCATAGGCGCGCTGTAAGACTGCATCGCGGTCGTGATCAAACGACTCATGGGTGAGATTGGCGCCAATGTCGATCAATTGCATCTGATAAATAAAAATTCGAACACAGAGCAGCGGAATTGTACGACATGCTCTGGTTCTTTCTGCTATTCATGGTTAAGTGGGGTAGCGTGCTGGTTCTAAGATATAGAAGACGAGGTCGCTGGGGTGGGCATCATCGATAAACCCATATCGTCGACCGTAAACATAATGCACATAGGCAGGCTATCGGAGCATGAGCTTTGGCCACAGCCTGTCTAGTACTAACAAATAAGCAAGTAACGCGACGCACATAGACTATGAGTTGAAGGCTACGCACGAGTGTTATCTAGTGTATTTATCGATTTTCTGCCTTTTAGGCCTAAGAGACAAAATCAGTGCAACGAGGCAATTCTGGATGGTCTAAATAATTGTCTCCAATTTAACGCTCAGTGCAAGGTGGAACTACAATCACCCTCTATACAAGACTCGGCATCTGATTTAACACTACTAACAATACCAGGCTGTAAGGATAAAGCTCCTGCAACTTCCAATGGATCCTGGTTTTGATAACAAACTTTGATTGGATTGGAGAGATTCATACAAGCCTGCCCTTTTGCAAGAATTGCGTGAAGCTGACCACATGGTTTGTTTCATCTGGACTTTGCTTGAGGGGATGGTAGATTCTGGACTCCGTCGCAACGACATGATCCTTGGAGAGACAGCATGTTTTTTTTGAGACAAGGCCACTTAGCGCTCTGCCTGATTATTGCATTGTTCACTCCTTTCATATCTTTTGCTGCCACGCAGTCACAGACTGCGCCGTTCACGTTGCCGCCACTCCCCTACGCTGTCAGCGCGCTGGAACCGGCGATTGACACGGAGACAATGACTTTCCATCACGATTTCCATCACAGAACCTACGTAGATAACCTCAATAATGCAATCAAGGATGTACCTGCACTATCCGGAAAGACCTTGGAGCAACTGCTTGCCATCGCCTCAACGTTGCCGCCAGTGATACGAAACAATGCCGGTGGCCACTGGAACCACAGTGAGTTCTGGAAGATGATGGCTCCGGTTGGCAAGGGAGGGAAACCATCGGCCACACTCGAAGCACAAATTAAAAAAGACTTTGGTTCATTGGATGCTTTCAAGGAGCGCTTTAACAAGGCCGCAACTAGTCGTTTTGGCTCAGGTTGGGCTTGGATGATATTGACCAGCAGCGGTTTGCAGATCACCTCAACGCCCAATCAGGACAACCCACTGATGGATGTCGCTGAGGTACCCGGTCAGCCATTGCTGGGGGTGGATGTCTGGGAGCATGCCTACTATTTGAAGTACAAGTACAAGCGTGCTGATTATCTGAACGCATGGTGGACAGTGGTGAACTGGAACTATGTCAACTATTTGTTCGAGGTGGCAAAAAAGGAGGAGGGGAACCTAAGTCATCATCTCCACCATCAACACTGAAGAACACGGATTGCCTCGTAAATGAGCTGGCCGAGCGCGCGTTGTCCTCCATCTTTAGTCTGAATCAGCTATACAATCACCACGCGGTCGATAATGTTATCGGCTGCGTCGGTGTTTAACCTGATTTTACATAATATCTTTTCTACCCAGGCTCGCACTTTCTTCCTAATGACGGAGATTATCCAAGTCATGACAAGGGAGCTGCAAGAAATTATCTAGAACACTATTGAATCTATCTGATTTATTGATGCGAAATCGAATGAGGCATTATCTGGAATAATGCCAAGCATCTCTGCTATGAAACCTCTTATAGCTTAATCAGTTCTTGAATACTGAGATGCGGACGAACTGCGCAATCATGATATTTGAAGGATGAAAATGGTGTTTGCAACACAAGCGATGTCTACTCAACTGTTGAATCTCTCAAGGTGATCCCAATGAACGATCGCATCTTTTGGGGTCATATTGGCCATGAACGCCAATATTAAATACTCTGTTGAGTGCACACCTCTCGATTTTTACCAGAACATCACTCTTCATGAACTAACGGCCATAACATGCCACCGCCTCCGCACAGAGATTGACCATAATGCAGCCTTGCTTGGCAGTAGACCTATTTTGATTCAGTAAATGAGTTTCAGAGACACGTCAACCTATAGGTTTCTCGGAAGAAGCGATAATATGCTCGAAATTGGCATAAAGGAGATCGCAGTGAACCACGCCGTTTTATCTTCGTGTCTCGATAAATGCGGCGACTGTTTCGCCTCGAAAGCGGCCCGGATGAAGTTTGACAATGACATTGAGGCGATCTTCGAACTCAAACGTAAACGAAATGCTGTCATTCTTGCGCATAATTACCAGACCCCAGAGATCTTTCATGGTGTTGCCGACATTGTGGGTGACAGTCTCGCACTGGCCCGCAAGGCGATCGATGTCGATGCCGATGTCATTGTCCTTGCCGGGGTGCATTTCATGGCAGAGACGGCAAAGCTCCTGAATCCGGAAAAAACGGTCTTGATCCCCGATATGGAGGCAGGCTGTTCTTTGGCTGAGTCGATTACACCACAGGATGTCGCATTATTGCGTCAGGCGCATCCTGGTGTTCCTATCGTCACATATGTGAATACTTCAGCAGCCGTGAAAGCGGCTTCAGATATCTGTTGCACGTCGGGCAATGCCAGGAAGGTGGTAGAGGCACTCGGTGTTCCCAAAGTGCTGATGATTCCAGACGAATACTTAGCACGTAATATTGCCAAAGAAACGGATGTCGAAATCATCTCCTGGCATGGTCATTGCGAAGTACATGAACTTTTCTCGGCCAACGATATCTTGCAGCTGCGCGAAGATCATCCAGGTATCACCGTGCTCGCTCATCCCGAATGTCCACCCGATGTGGTGGCAGAGGCAGATTTCGCAGGCTCGACTGCAGCGATGTCCGACTATGTCGATGCTAAGAAGCCGGCGCGAGTGGTACTTCTGACAGAATGCTCGATGAGCGATAACATTGCCGTCCATCATCCAGATGTTGAGTTCATCCGTTCCTGCAATCTCTGCCCGCACATGAAACGGATCACACTTGCCAATATCCGGGCCGCATTGGAAGAAAACCGTTATGAGGTGACGGTGGATGCTGAGATTGCTGCCCCCGCGCGGCGAGCCGTTGAAAGGATGCTGACGATATGACCGAGGAGCAATATGGCTGAGATATTGGACCATCTTGCAGACCGCCCGATCATCGTTGGTAGCGGTCTTGCGGGTCTGATCGCAGCGCTTACGATTTCTCCTGAACCATCAGTTCTTGTCACGCGCAGTACCTTGGGCGCAGAAACATCAAGCGCGTGGGCCCAGGGGGGAATGTCTGTGAGCCTTGGACCCGATGACAATGCCAGTTTGCATCTTGCCGATACCCTAGCGGCTGGTGATGGTCTTTGTGATGCAATGGCGGCAGAGAGCATCATTTCGGAAGCAGTTCATGCTTTTAATGTTCTGGAACACTTTGGTGTCCGATTCGACCAAGATAGCAACGGCAATCTGGCGCTTGGGCTGGAAGCAGCCCATTCCCGCCGTCGTATTGTGCATGTTGAGGGCGATAAGTCGGGAGCAGTGATTGTCCAGGCATTGACTGCTGCTGTTCTCAACGATCCATCGATCACGGTGATGGAGGGAGTCGAAGCGCGGCAAATCCTGATGGCGGACAACGCAGTCTGTGGATTGCTACTTTCCAATCTGGTATCAGATATTGTGTTGCCTTCATCAAGAATTCTTCTGGCAACGGGCGGCATCGGCGGGCTTTATGATGCAACGACCAATCCGGTGAACAACTTTGGCCAGGGCATCGCGATGGCTGCACGTGCTGGTGCCGTACTTGCCGACATGGAGTTCGTGCAGTTCCATCCGACTGCACTCCATTGCCATGATCGCCCACTGGCACTCGTCAGCGAGGCTGTCCGCGGCGAAGGCGCGCAGCTCATTAACGAACGCGGCGAACGCTTTATGGCGGATATTCCTGGTGCGGAACTTGCGCCCCGCAACGTCGTTGCACAGGCGATCAGCGCTGAAATCACCCGCGGTGGCCTAGTTTTTCTCGATGCCAGGAGGGTATTGGGGCCACGCTTCAGTGCTCGCTTTCCAACAATTACTGCACTCTGCCACAAGATAGGCGTTGACCCAGCACGCATGCCAATCCCCGTACGTCCTGCTGCTCATTACCACATGGGCGGTATCGCAACCGATAGTGAAGGTCGCAGCAGCATTTCTGGCTTGTGGGTTGCGGGTGAGGCAGCGTCTACAGGCTTACATGGCGCAAACCGGCTTGCTAGCAATTCGTTGCTCGAGGCAGTCGTCATGGGAATGCGTGCAGCCCGAGATATAGCAACCCACAACATTCAACACGCTCTTGGGATAATCCCCTTCATGCCTAAAAAACCTGAAACCACGCTTGTTCGGCCAATTGTCTCCCGGTATCTCGGCGTACTGCGCCACGCGACGGGTATGTATGACGCGATTACTGCGCTGCTGCCGTGTGTGGAAAGCGAAGAAGAATTTTCAGATCCTGCCATCGTCGCGTTGCTGATTGCTGTCTTTGCAAGTCTCCGCACCGAATCACGTGGTGCCCATGCGCGAACCGATTTCCCTCTGAAACATGACAAGGCACAGCGATGCAAAATGACCCTTGCGGACGTTCTTGAGATCGCTCATTCCAGTGTTTCAAAAGATAAGGTTCTTCTGACATGAACCTCGTTTCCCTTCCACGCATCATCATCGAACCGATTGTGCGTAATGCGCTTGTGGAAGATTTGGGGCTTGCAGGCGACATTACCTCAGCTGCGGTTATCCCTGAGGAACACCGTTCCACAGCGGTCATAGCGGCTCGTCAATCGGGGGTGGTCGCGGGGCTAGATATAGCCGAGCTCGCATTCCAGCTAATCAATGCCGAGATCGTGATGATGCGACATGTGAAGGATGGTATGAGGGTGGAGCCTGGCGAGGTGATTGCCACTATCACCGGTTTCTCACGAGCATTGCTAACTGCCGAGCGTACGGCACTCAATTTCCTGAGCCATCTTTCTGGCATTGCAACAGCGACAGCGTCGATCGTCACAGCAATTGCCGGAACAAAAGCAGCGATTGCCTGCACACGTAAGACGCTCCCAGGACTGCGTACACTCGAGAAATATGCGGTCAGGGCTGGTGGTGGTATGAACCATCGATTTGCTCTGTACGATGCGATATTGATCAAGGACAACCATATCGCAATTGTAGGTAGTGTCCGCGAAGCGCTGCGTCACGCAAAGGCTGCAGCTGGTCATATGGTAAAGATTGAGATTGAGGTCGATACGCTGGAGCAGCTCCAGGAAGCGATGCAAATAGGGGTAGACGCTATCTTGTTGGACAATATGCAGCCCGACGAATTGCGAGAAGCGGTTAACATCGTTGCAGGACGGGCGATTACCGAGGCATCTGGACGCATTACTCCAGAGACAGCGATCGAAATTGCCGCGTCTGGTGTCGACCTGATATCTGTCGGCTGGATGACTCACAGTGCTCCCATCCTCGATATCGGCCTCGATTTTAAGAGTGCTATATCGCCAAGTTTATAAGGGATCGTCTCAGAAAACGGAAAATAAAAGCGCAGTCAGTTGCTGGATGGATACCTACCCATATCGTTTTCTATGTGCAAATTCCTGCAATCCTGTGTGGAGCTACTCAGGACTTACGTGTCGCACGAGGCGAAACACGAAGGCGGCCTGTCATACGTAGGCCATCGCGTGCGTTTAAACCCATCAGCATTAAGTTTGTCGCCCCGACGATCAGTTCAATGATCTGCACTACGTAGAAGGTCGTGTCGAACGTACCTGTGCTCGCCCATCGGTTTAGGAAGATTGCGCTTGGCACGAGCACGAGCAGTCCATTAGCTGCGATGAAGGGCATGCGCTTCTTCTTGGCATCGACTAGTCGTCCGTGCCGTGACTTGGACAGGAACATGCCGCTGCCTCCAGTAGCAGCCATAGCTGGAATAAGAATCCACAATCCTGGCGTGACGATGAGCGATTTAAGCTGTGCCACTGATACGTGTGAGCCGAACAACTCGACGAGGATGGTGGACATGAAGAACGTCGCCATGCAGAGCGGAGCAAGGAGTCCCGCGATGAAGTGAACGTGCTTTAACATAGTGTTGATCCTTTCTGGTCTACCGAATTAGGAGGTGCATAGGTTGGGTACTGCGACTTTACTGAACACATGCGGCGTCGCAGTGGCGCTAGAGAGATAAGCGTCTAAGGCACTGATGAAATTGGAATGAGTGAACGCAGCTCGGAAATGTTCAATCGTGTCTCACACGGTGTAGTTCATCAACATGCAACTACCACCAATCGCGCGATGCAACTGGGTAGAGATGAAGTATGACTGGCACTTCATCCAGTTAGTATCCTTACTCCCAAACGACCATGAGCGTAAGGTATGTCGGCTTCAGCGACGGTAAAGAAGTTGATGAGGACGACTGGTGTAGAGGTGCTTTAGATCTGTTTCTCAATCGGTACAGTGGGTCGAGGGGGAGTAGGTTTGGCCAAATTTGCGGGTCAGCGTGTTACGGCCCAGGCCCAAACGCGCAGCAGCTTCGGCGCACCGACCATGCGTCAAACGCAATGCTACATCCGGCAGCTTTCGATCTAAGCGCTTGCCCGTCTCGGCATACACACCGTTGCGTCTGAAACTCAATCGCTTTCAGCATCACAATGCCTACACTTGCCATGTGTCAACACAGCCTCAATGTCATTAGCTGAGATGTCTAGGTTGTGTCCAGTCATCCCCAGAAAATTCTTGGCCCGCTGTGCCACGTCATCACGCTGTTCACCTAACGATGGTAGTTGCAAGCGCACCACGTCTAAACGGTGCAACAGGTCGGAACGAAAACACCCCTGCTCGACCTAATGTCTCAAGGTCTTGATGAATAGCCGTAATCCGGAAGAATTCATTTTCGGCCAGCACACAGAACAAGCTAGTCTGCACGTGCAACGCCGTACATTGTGTTCATCTCCCTGCTGTTCCAGTGCTTTCAGTGTTTGCTGTTATTAGACGTCTTGCACTGACTCCAAGCCAGCATGTGAAGGCCGTCTTGACACCTTGGATGCGCCCTCCACCCCATGGACTTAGTGGTGCGCGGGCAGCCGCACCACGGCAATTCAATTCCACATCAAGGCAAGTCTGGTATATCGGGTCTATGAACTGAACCACGCTCAGGAGTCATACGCTGACTCGCCATGCGATGTAATGTCAAGTCCTTCGCGCTCAGCTTCTTCGGGCACACGCAAGCCAAACACCAGCTTGACGATTAGGAAACCAACAAACGAAACGATGCCAATCCACACGATACTGATCCCCACGCCCATGGCTTGAATCATGACTTGATTGCTCATCGTCATCCCCTCGGAGTATCCCTGGCCACCTAGCGCTTTATCGGTAAAGACTCCAGTCAGGATCGCACCGACAATGCCACCAATGCCATGCACACTGAATACGTCCAAGGTATCGTCTACGTTCAATAGTTTTTTCAATCCAATCACACCCCAGACGCAAAACACAGCAGCAACAGCGCCGATTGTGATTGCACCAAACGGGCCAACGGTACCAGCCGCAGGGGTGACGCCAACTAGACCAGCAACCATACCTGACGCAACGCCAAGCGCCGAGGATTTGCCTTTAATCATCTTTTCGAGCAGCGACCAAACCAGTACCGCCGCCGCAGTAGCAAGCATGGTGTTGAGGAAAGCCAACGCAGCAATGGTATTGGCTTCTAACGCTGAACCGGCGTTGAAGCCGAACCAACCGACCCATAACAGTGCAGCACCAGTGAAAGTCATTGGGACGTTATGCGGCTTGACTGCAATCTGACCGAAACCAATACGTTTGCCAACAAAATAAGCACCGACCAATCCGGCGATGCCAGCATTGATATGCACCACGGTGCCACCTGCAAAATCCAAGGCCCCCTTGTTAAACAGAAAACCTGGTGCCGACCACACCATGTGCGCTAGTGGTAGATAGCCAAAGGTGAACCAGATGACGATGAACAACAGCACCGCAGCGAACTTCACACGTTCGGCAAAAGCACCGATGATCAATGCACCGGTGATACCAGCAAAAGTCAACTGAAAAGCAATAAATACATACTCAGGCAATTTGAAACTTTTAGAGAAAGTGTCGGCCAACGTGGCGGTGTCCACGTCATGGAGCAATGCCTTGTTCAATGTGCCGATAAACATGTCACCATCGGCAAAAGCAAGACTATAGCCGTATAGCACCCACAAAATTGCTATCAGAGAGAACACCACGCCAATTTGTATCATCATCGATAGCACGTTTTTAGAGCGCAACATACCGCCGTAAAACAGTGCCAAGCCTGGTACCGCCATCAGTAGCACCAATAGCGTGGAGGTGAGCATCCATGCAACATCACCCTTGTCTACCACAGGGATGGGAGTGGTTTTGGAGGTCGCTACCGCCTCGGCGGACGCTACTTGAGGTGTCAGCAATTCGGTGGTGACTTGCTCGCTCGGCAGAGGATTGGTTTGTACCTGGGCTTGCAGATTATCGATGGAGTTGACCCCTACTAACAGGGTGAACGCCATCAATATACAGGTCGTATAAAATCGGTTCTTCCACATAGTGAAAAGACCATTCTTCATATGAGCATGACTCCAAGAGTTAGAGTGCATCGATGTCAATCTCGCCAGTGCGAATTCGTACAACCTGTTCGATTTTGGTGACAAAAATCTTGCCATCACCGATCCTGCCGGTGCCAGCCGCAATCCGGATCGCCTCAATCACAGCATCCAGGCGTTCATCGGTCACGACAGTTTCGATCTTGATCTTGGGCAGGAAATCAATGACATATTCAGTGCCGCGATACAACTCAGTATGACCCTTTTGCCGTCCAAAGCCCTTGACCTCGGTGACGGTAATACCTGATACGCCAGCTTGCGATAGTGCTTCTCGCACCTCGTCAAGCTTGAACGGACGGATGATGGCGGTGATCAGTTTCATTCGCATACCCCAATGGTGGAAGGGATAGATTGGCATCCACCAGCCAGTGATGTCAGGTTGATTGGATACTAAAGCAGCGTCTGTTCTCTCCAAACGAAGACGGACACACGTTCAGAGATATCTTTAACAGTTCAAGTCCATAACCAAGGTGGAGAGGGAGTCCTCCAGGATGCCCACTTAAGCAATGAGCGCTTGACACCTGATCCTCCCCTGCCATTGGTGAAATGGAAAATAGCGATGGTGGAAAGGAAGTACCCACCATCGCTGCCACTGGAATTGCCTAGTTAGCGTAGTACAGCTGGTATTCCAGCGGATGAGTGGCCGCACGGAATTGAGTGACTTCCTGCATCTTCAGGGCAAGATAACCGTCGATGAAATCGTCACTCATCACACCACCTGCCTTCAGGAACTCGCGATCTTTATCCAGTGCTTCAAGAGCCTGATCCAAACTGGAACAGACCTGTGGGATTAACTTTTCCTCTTCAGGTGGCAGGTCGTACAGATCTTTGTCATTCGGCAACCCTGGATCAATTTTGTTTTTAATCCCATCCAGGCCAGCCATCATCAGCACAGTGAAAGTCAGATAGCCAGACTGCAATGGATCGGGGAAACGCATTTCAATGCGACGTGCCTTTGAGTTGGAAACCCACGGAATACGGCACGAGGCTGAACGGTTGCGTGCCGAATAAGCCAGCATCACCGGTGCCTCAAAGCCAGGGACCAAACGCTTGTAGCTATTTGTGCCCGAATTGGAAAACGCGTTGATCGCTTGAGCGTGCTTGAAAATACCGCCGATATACCACATCGCCAGTTGCGACAGGCCAGCATAGCCGTCACCTGAGAAGAGGTTGACCCCTCCTTTAGACAGCGACTGATGCACATGCATGCCAGAACCGTTGTCACCAACGATCGGTTTCGGCATGAAGGTGGCAGTCTTTCCGTTGCGGTAAGCAACGTTTTTAATGATGTACTTCATAGTCAGCAGCTCATCGGCCTTTTTGACCAAGGAGTTGAACTTAGTGCCGATCTCGCACTGCCCAGCCGTGGCGACTTCGTGATGATGTACCTCAGTCTCAATACCCACTTGCTCCAGAGTCTTCACCATCTCGGTACGCAAGTCGTGTAGTGAGTCAGTTGGTGGGACTGGGAAGTATCCCCCCTTTACACCCGGACGGTAACCACCGTTTCCCCCCTCAAGCTTAGCGCCGGTGCTCCAGGCGGCCTCTTCCGAACCGATTTGGAAGAAAGTGTGGCCCATGTCATTAGCGAAACGTACTGAATCGAAGATAAAAAATTCAGGTTCCGGACCGAAAAATGCTTGATCGGCAATACCCGAAGAGTTTAAGTAAATTTCAGCACGCTTAGCGATGCCACGGGGGTCACGCACATAACTCTGCATCGTCGCTGGATCGAGGATGTCGCACGTCATGACCAGAGTTGGATCCGCGTAAAAAGGATCCAGGTAAGCAGTGTTGGTATCAGGTAACAGCACCATGTCCGACTCATTGATGCCCTTCCAACCGGCAATCGAACTGCCATCGAACATCTTTCCATCCTCGAACAGCGATGGTTCGATGATGCTGACCGGGAAGGTGACGTGCTGTTGCACGCCGCGCATATCGACAAAACGCAAGTCGACGAATTCGATCTTTTTGTCCTTGACAAGCTTTTCAACATTTTCCATTGACATCAGAGGCAACCTCTAGGATTGGGGTAGCAGTCGAAATATATAAAGCACTTGGTATACCAAGTGCGTTCAGCCTTGCAATCCATTGGTTTTTCTCGGATAAGCATAGTGCAAAGCCAAAAAATAAATCCCACCAACATGGATCATTCATGCATCGATTATGCTATCTCTCCATTTGGCTCTCAACCATTCCCCCCATGTTCGAACTGCTTGCTGCCCTTATGCTGGGCATTCTCGAAGGGCTCACCGAATTTCTACCTGTCTCCAGTACAGGCCACCTGCTGATTGCAGAACATTGGCTCGGTTCCCGCTCGGATTTCTTCAACATCGTGATTCAGACCGGCTCGATTCTGGCTATTACCTTGGTGTTCCGAAAAAGATTGTGGTCACTTGCCACCGGCTTGGGCAAGTACACCAACCGTGATTATGTGATGAAACTTGTTGCTGCTTTCCTGGTTACTGCAGTGGTTGGCTTGGCTGTGCGCAAGGCCGGCTGGCAGCTACCGGAGACGATACAGCCGGTCGCCTGGGCACTGATTATTGGCGGTATATGGATTCTGATAGCCGAGTATGTGGCCAAACACTTACCAGAGCGCGAGAGCGTCACCTGGACAGTAGCAATCGCAGTTGGTTTGGCACAAGTAGTGGCTGGTATGTTCCCCGGAACATCTCGCTCGGCTTCGACCATCTTCTTGGCAATGTTGCTAGGTCTAAGTAAACGTTCAGCAGCAGCGGAGTTCTCTTTTTTAGTTGGTATTCCGACGATGTTTGCAGCCAGCAGCTATACATTCCTGGAATTATTCAAACGCGGTGAGATACGCCACGAAAACTGGTTGGAAGTAAGCGTGGCGTTTGTGGCAGCGATGGTCACAGGCTTCGCCGTAGTGAACTGGTTACTTGGCTATATCAAAGCTCATTCGTTTGCGCCGTTCGCTTACTACCGGATCACATTGGGACTGGTCCTGCTGACTTGGTTACCCTAAAACAAACCTGATGCTAATACTTATCAGCCGCAGCGTACTGGCGCATTAACTTCATTGATTGGCGCCTGACCGGGTTTCCTAGACCGGAAGGCGCCAATGTGACTGGAGTTTCTACCCCTTCTTTAGACTGGTGTGCTGCACTTGATGGATGATGCTAAGGCACAGGGTCAATGAGAAACCCATATACATCTACATCGTTCAGGGCCCACACAGGCCAAAAAATTGTAGGCATGTGTGTCTAGAGTGTGATGCGTCTGCAATACCTTGATTACTGATGGGGTGCAGCAACAGCGCCTTCCAGTTGTGCCTCTGCCGTGATGCGCACTTTGATTTCGTCGCTGACATTAGGAACATAAGCACTCAGAGCAAACTCGCTACGCTTAAGCGTGGTGTTAGCATCGAAACCAATCGCTTGCTTCTTTGTCATCGGATGTTCACCAGCACCATTGATCGTTACATCCAAAGTGACGGGTTTGGTAATGCCTTTAACCGTTAGATCACCAGTGACAGTCAGTTTGTTCGTGCCGCTGGACGCGACCTTGGTGCTCTTGAAGGTGATGCTTGGAAACTTGGCCGCATCAAAAAAATCGGCGCTCTTCAAGTGTTCATCTAACTTAGTGGTAAAGCTGTTCAGACCGGAAAGCGGTAGGGTGACTTGCACCGTCGACTTAGTCACATCGGTAGCGTCGTAGACCAAGATACCTTCGGCATTACCAAAGTGTGCGCTCGGATTCGAGAATCCAAAGTGATTCCACTGTAGCAATACATCAGTGTGGCTTGGATCCAGCTTATAAGTACCAGACTGAGCCTCAATCGGCTTGATCTGTTCAGTCGTACTTGGAGGCTGGATTACCGGGGAAGCAGGAGTAGCTTCGTTTGCTCCCGGGACAGAGGGAACTTCCGGCTGCTTGGCGGGCTTGGAGCACGCAGTAATGTACAGAGTCAACGCGAAAGGCAGCAGCAGTTTTTGAGTGGTGTTCATAAAATCGACTCCTTAAAATGTAAATTGAGATAGTGCCTGAAAGCACAACTAGATCAACTAATTCAGACAATGTGTGCAGCTTCCTCGAAACTCAAGCGTGGCAAGCGCGGAAACAGACTGGTTGAATCACCATAACCCAAATTAATCAGAAAATTGGACTTGATCGCGGTCCCAGAAAAGAACGCTTCATCAACTTTGGTGTTGTCGAATCCTGACATCGGCCCAGCATCCAGGCCCAATGCACGTGCGGCTAAAATCATATAAGCACCCTGTAGAGTGCCGTTGCGGAATGCAGCTTCGGCACGAATTTCACGCGGGCCGTCAAACCGGCTTTTGGCATCGATATGCGGGAACAGATAGGGTAGCTTCTCATGGAAATCCTGATCATGGGCAACGATGACTGTCACCGGTGCGGATAGAGTCTTGGCCAGATTACCCTCTGCGAGGGCCGGTTTGAGTTTGGCCTTGCCCTCCACCGAGGTGACGAACACGAAACGTGCTGGCCCACTGTTGGTTGAAGTTGGCCCCCATTTCGTCAACTCATAAAGCTTGCGTAGCAGGAGCTCGTCCACCGGCTTGTCGAGAAATGAGTTATATGTGCGTGCAGTACGTAATAGCTGGTTCAGCGCGGCATCGTTGAGTACATCGGACATAGCAATCCCTTAAATTGAAGACTCGAAAGAAAATCATCGTGGGTAAAACTGTAAGGGTGGAGAGTATAAAGTGATGCGATTCGTGCAATACGCGTCTATTTTCGCAACACGCCAATGTCGTATGTAAAAGAATCAGACAGGGTTTTGGCCATTAGCGACGGTCGCACCGGTAATGCACGTCAAGCAGAAGCACTGGCCAACACCCTAGTGGGTAGCCCTTACACAACTCAATTGCTCAAGCCGCGTATACCGTGGTGCTGGACGGCACCATACTGTCTGCTTGGTGCCAAGCACGCGTTTGGCTCTGAATTCTTACATGCATTAAGACATCCCCCATTTCTGGCCATCGGTTGCGGACGCCAAGCCGCATTGGCCACACGCCTGCTGCGCAAGCAAAGCACTGGCGTCGTTCAAATTCTGGACCCGCGCCTACCAGCACGTTACTGGGACCTGCTCGTGGTTCCTGAGCACGATCACATACGTGGCCATAACGTGCTGACTCTAATTGGTAGTCTGCATCCAGTGAACGATGTTTGGCTGGCAATGGGGCGTGCCCAGTTTCCGAAATTGGGGGACTTGCCTGGTCAGCGCGTGGCGCTGTTGGTCGGGGCACCAACAACCCAAGCACCTTGGCAGCCAGCTAAATTGGAGGCGTTATGCACTACTCTGCTGAGGCGATTGTCCCACCGTGGCAGTTTGCTGGCCACCACCTCACGACGCACATCACCAGTACTCGCAGCTCAACTACGCACACGCCTGGCCGCAATACCAGGGCTGTTTTGGAACGACGCTGACGAAGGTCCCAACCCCTATCCAGGTATCCTCGGCTGGGCGGATGCGATCATCGCCACTGCTGATTCGGTCAACCTCCTATCCGAAGCCTGCGCCACCCGTGTTCCAGTGACTGCCGCCTTCTCCGATCATGCCCGTGGTCGCATACGCCGTTTCATTGACACCTTAGGTACACGCCTATGCACCATTGATAATTTGCTCGATATTGATACACTCGTGCAGCCTCTCCGAGAGACCGAACGCATCGCCAATGAAGTACGTGCCCGGCTCGGGATAATAATAGATTAGAGCTTTCAATTTAAGGACGAAGTTCAAATGAAAAATGGATTTTTATGCGCCCGCCTTTTGCTGCTATCCCTAAGTTTGGTAACGACTGCAGCGATTGCAGCGACGCCAGTTTGCCAACCACGCTATCCATCACCCACTGCAACCGAGGCCATGTTGACCGTGGCCGATCGTGCCGCCCGGCAACTGGATGCATTACCGGGCACACAGGTAGCAATCATCGCCCGCTCTGGCCAGGATCTAAGCCGCTACGGCTTACGTCACAGTCACATGGCATTCGTCGTGCGCGAAGCTGATGGTCAATGGCGTGTACGCCACTTGCTTAATCACTGCAAAAGTAGTTATTCGCAATTGTACCGTGAGGGGTTGGCTAACTTTGTCGGTGAAAGTGCACAAACTGGGGATCTGCGCTTGGGTGTGCTCGCGCCATCACTGCAGCAACGTTTGTATCCATTGCTGCTTGCTCAAAACAGCTTGATGCAGCGCTTGCACGAGCCCCGCTACAGTGCGGTGGCCTACCCTTTTACCGTTGGCTACCAGAACTCCAACCAATGGGTACTGGAGATCATCGCTGCAGCACTTGCCGCTCCTGATGGACCATTGCCGGATAGCCGCCGCCAAGTCCAAGCGTGGTTACGCAACGCACATTACAAACCTAGCCGCTTGCATCTCACCTTGGGACAACGGTTGGGTGCGCGTTTCATCGTTACGAACGCAACGACAACCGATCATCCTTGGGGAGAGCGTATTTCGGGTAACTATTCAGTCGCAACAGTGGAATCCGTATTCAACTTTTTACTAGAACGCGGTGTACTGCTTGGAGATCAATCCATCGCACATCAACCTCCTTCCTCTGCAAGAATGGGAGCTTCACCATGAATCATTCACGCCTCCTGGGTACTCTCTTGTCATTTGGATCATTCGGAGTAATTTTTTCGAGTAACTCTGTACATGCCAGTGACGCTATATCAGCCAGTGGAGATGCAATCTCAGCCAGTGGACAGGCTGCAGGGGTCAGTGCCATGTTGGTTGTGAGTATGCCGCTCATCTCTGTTGGGGCTTTTGTTAAAGGCGCATCAATGACCGCAACCCAACTGAGTCAGGAACATAGCAGTTCCCACAAACACTATCAGGCCAACAGCAAGCCCAAGCTGCCACCGCCGATGCAGGTGAAATCCATAGAAATTCAACAGGGTGGCGGATACCAGGTGAAACTGCAGGATCCTGTTACCCCAGATAACCAAGCAGAGTTGCGTTGGCCGGCACGCCAAGACAATCCCACCACGGGGTTCAAGGTTGGCGAGCTCGTACATTTCCAACCTAATAAGGAAGGCATAGGCTGGACTGTGCGCTCAGCACGAGAAGAGGCACTGGCATTTGTGCCAACTGTTGAAGCTGCAAATCACGTACTCAGCGAGACCTTGAGATGACCATGGCTCTCTTCCCATAACAAGCAAGGTTTACCTCTCACGCTTCTATGTTTGTCCCTTCCATGCTTGAGTATGTACATAGCAACGCAGATCTTCGGTCGTGGCAATGCCCCACTATGACGGCCAATCATCGATCACCCATTACGTGATCTAAGGAGCGGTTATCGTATTAACTCGCATTAGAGCTATAACCCGGATTTCAGAAACGGCAATCCCTGCCTCTAGCTTAGCTAGGTTCTGGATGATATGAGAGCGTGTTATGAATTCAGCTTACCGATGAAGCAGTGACCAATTAGATCACTCCGAAAAAGGTGCAGGCGACCTGAATCATTAAGCATGCCAATAGCGTATTTAAGACTACCTGCCTCACACAGAGGCAAGTTGATGCGCGAAGATGGTTTGAATGCGTTTGTGTTAAGAGGTGCGATGAATATGGACGTCAGAAGCCTTAAGCACTGTGTAAATAGCTGTACATAAATATCGTGTGCAAGTGAAAGCCAAAATCTAGTTTCTCGTTGCTGATGCTGCCATCGTTAATGGGTTAATGGTCACGAAGAACCCGTCTGGCATGATGCTATTTACCAGTGTTTATCGTTTAAAAGCATCACCAAACTAACAGAGGCGGCGGATGCTATTCGCAGCTGGCTCCCAGCCACAGCAGCTAAAGTAACGTGCCATCTCAGCGCTTACCGGGTTCCTTTTTACTGATGTTTACAGACCACATGCAGCGTGCGATCCGGTATCGCACCGACGACAAGATGGATGCACAGTACATCAAGTCCTCGGATTGAAAGTCATCAACATTCACTTGATCTGCAAGATGAGGTGTCCTCACGCATGTTCATGATATCCGTGAGATGAAACACATCTACTACCTTGCAATCGGATTCGATTTCCAAAACACGCTACTGTTCCACGGTAATGGATGGTCAGTGTGTCTGGATGGCTACGGTCTCAACCTTTGGCAATTCGTCCCCATTGGATTCTCAAGAAGCTTCACAATTGAAAATAGAGAATACACACGCCAACATTTTACATACAGTCGAGCATGGACTGGGTGACGCGTGCCATAACCTATAACATGCTGCAATTACAGTGTCCCTATGAGGTCCTTCAGTTGATTATTCATCCCAAAGTCCGCGGTTTCATTTGCACCACCACTCATCCAGTGGGTTGCGAGTACAACGTCCTGGAGCAGATTCAATCCACCCGCGCACGAGGTGTGCGCAGTAACGGCCCTAAGAAGGTACTGGTGATTGGCGCTTCCAGCGGCTATGGCTTGGCCTCAAGAATTACTGCTGCATTCGGCTTTGGTGCAGATACGCTTGGAGTGTTCTTTGAAAAGCCAGGTGCCGCCAAAAAACCTGGGACCGCTGGATGGTACAACGCTGCGGCATTCGACAAATTCGCTAAGAAGGCGAGTCTTTACAGCCGTTCGATCAACGGTGACGCGTTTTCCGACGAAATGCGTGCCAAAGTGATCGAACTGATCACGACCGAGATGGGAGGCCAGGTTGATTTGGTCGTGTACTCGCTTGCCTCACCACTGCGCAAGCTGCCATCTACCGGCGAAATAAAGCGTTCGGTACTTAAACCCATCGGGGCTACTCACACCTCTAACGCAATTGACACTAATAAGGACCAGATCATCCAGGCCACAGTCGAACCGGCCACCGAGCAAGAAATCGCCGATACAGTTGCAGTGATGGGTGGCCAGGACTGGGAATTGTGGATCAATGCGTTAGCGGAGGCAGATGTACTGGCACCACATGCACGCACCGTAGCTTTTAGTTATATCGGAACCGAAATCACTTGGCCAATCTATTGGCATGGTGCGTTGGGTAAAGCAAAAGCTGACCTTGATGCAACCTCACGACGATTGGATGCACGCTTGCAAGTCCGTGGCGGCGGTGCAAACGTAGCAGTACTAAAATCAGTGGTGACTCAGGCAAGTGCAGCAATCCCTGCACTACCGCTATATATCGCGATTGTGTTCAAGGTGATGAAAGAGAAGGGGTTGCACGAAGGGACGATCGAACAGGCGGATCGTCTGCTGCGTGAGCGTCTGTACCGGGAAGACGGTCAGCCTGCTACAGTCGACGAGGAGCATCGCCTGCGTTTGGACGATTGGGAACTACGTGAAGATGTGCAAGCTGCATGCAAAATGATCTGGGCGCAAGTGACCACCGAAAATCTGTTCCAATTGACCGACTATGCTAATTACAAACGAGATTTCCTCAAGCTGTTCGGCTTCGAGCGTGCAGACGTTGATTATGATGCTGATGTCAATCCGGAAGTTGCTTTCGACGTGATCGAATTGTAATCCGCCAAGTTTGATGTGGTTGTGGAACACGGGCGCACCTCTGTTTACCCATGCTCCTGTTTCTTAACACGTGCTCACTTGCTCTCATGAACTATGAATGAGCACGAGAAGTTCATTAACACAACATGTATTTACTCTGAGAACAGAGTCGCCGTAATCGATACTTAGCTGTGCTGTATGTAGCGTTGTTATTACAAATGTTCTAATCGATGCTTGCAACCTGCTTGACCAACAAACCGACAAGATCAGAAGATGGGAGCAATCTACATTCTCTTCCAGGAGTTCCCCCCCATGAAGCGATGGTTGCCACTGCTACTGCTTGTGTTGATACTTCCTGCGCAAGCGCTGGACCTTCCTTACGACGAACATGCGGACGCCTGGGCTCAAGTCACAAAAGCTTTGGCTGCTGGCAAACTTACGCACAAATCGACCCTCATATTTTTCGGTGCTAACTGGTGCACCGACTGCCGAGCACTCGATAAATCACTGCATAACCCGAAGAACGCCGCATTGATCGCCAAGCACTTTGAAGTGGTGAAGATCGATGTGGGCAATTTTGATCGCAATCTTGAATTGAGTCAGGCCTATGGTGACCCAATTCAGGATGGCATTCCCGCGGTCGTTGTGGTCAACCCGGATGGCCAAGTGCACTACACTACAAAGGCTGGAGAGCTGGCAAATGCGCGAAAAATGAGTGACCAAGGAATCTACGATTTCTTTGCCAGGGTTACAGGGATGAGAGCATCACATTGAATATCTATCACGGGTTCAGGAGAAGCGAAACGTCACGTCGCATGATAAATGTCCATCACAGGGCGCTATTCGCCTCATCACCAGCCGCTATAAACAAATGTTTCACATCGGGTAACCCACTTAATCCAGATTCACATTCCCAGGTACCAACCATCCGGATGTAAGCGGCTGTCTGCAATTCTATGTCATTAGCTTCGCCACCAGGCACTGAACAACGCTACCGCACCAGCAAACCCGCTAATCAAGCTCCACCCTGGAATCGTGCCTAGGTACCAACCATCCGGATGTAGGCCATACAACACAGCAGCCACCACCAAGAAGCTGCTCCCCACAATCGCATTGACCACACGACGCTGCAAGCCTTGTAAAGCTAGGGGTAGCCTGTGTAATTGTTGCAAATAAACGTCATTCTGTTTCCGGCTTTCAACCTGCTGTACTAGCCACGTATGTATTAGGCGCGGTGTGTCTGGAGCGTGAGTCATGATCTCAGGCAAGCGTTTATTTAACTCCTTAAGCACATGACGCGGGCTGTAACGGGCACGTAGAATTCGCTCAAGGACTGGGCGCGCCACTACCCAAATATCTAATTCAGGATCGAGTTGACGACCAACGCCTTCAATATTGAGCAGTGTCTTTTGCAGCAAAATCAATTGCGGCTGTAACGTAAGCTGGTAACGCTGGGCAACATGGAACAATTTGATCAGCACTTCAGCCAACGAGATCTGTGATAAAGGTCTTGTAAAGTATGGCTCACACACCGAACGTGCTGCCGCCTCTAGTTCCTCAATACGGACATGTGCTGGTATCCAGCCCGCTTCCAGATGCAACTCGGCAATACGCCGGTAGTCTTTATGAAAGATCGCCATGAAATTCTCGGCCAAGTAGTATTGATCCTTCTGCGAGAGCTGGCCCATGATGCCGAAATCAAGCGCAATAAAACGTGGATTGGATTTGCGTGCCGGATCACTGTCGACCCAAATGTTTCCGGAGTGCGCATCGGCATGGAAAAAATTATCGCGGAACACCTGAGTGTAAAACACGCGTACTCCCTTCCTCGAAAGGGCCTTACGGTCGATGCCGGAGGCATCAAGACAAGCAATATCGTCCGACGGAATGCCATACATACGTTCCAGAGTCAGCACCCGTTCGGCCGTGTGTGACCAAATCACTTCCGGCACATATAGATCGTCGGACGCCTCCCAGAAGCGACGTAACACGCTGGCGTTAGCACCTTCACGCTGCAAATCCAACTCAGCTGCAAGCGTAGTCTCGATCTCCGCCACAATCGCGCGCGGGCGGATTTTATCCGCATGCGGGTGGGTGTGCTCAACCAACGCGGCTAGTGACTTAAGCAGGGCAATGTCGCCATTGATCTGATGCTCAATATCAGGGCGCAGCACTTTGACCACCACTTCACGTCCGTCGTGCAGCGTGGCCGCATGCACTTGCGAGATTGAAGCGCTGGCCAGCGGCATAGTATCGAAGTGCGCAAATGCTGTTTCGACCGACTGACCCAGCGCAGTTTCAATGATGGCACGCGCAGTCTGGCCGTCGAACGGCTCTACGCGGTCTTGTAGCATGACCAGTTCATCGGCGACATCCGGTGGTACCAAGTCTCGGCGGGTAGAGAGAATCTGCCCAAACTTGACAAAAATAGGTCCCAGTTCTTGGAGTGCTAATCGCAAGCGGCGCCCACGTGGCTGCTCAGCAATCTTAGCGTTGATACGGGGTACAAAAGGCTTAGCCAAACGCAGCCAGCGCTCAGCTGTAGTACCGTCCAGCAACGTGTCCAGCCGGTAACGTAGCATCACCTTGCCAATACGACGGGCTCGGAACAACGCCTTCATGCCGCCGTTTCCGAACACAACCTCACCAGTCGAGTGGCTAGCCGCTCGACATCATCACGTAGCACATCAACATCATCGTAAAACGCTTCTAACTCAGCACGTGGCACCACGCTCCCGGATTCTTCGGTAATGAACTCCGCAGTGCTATGTGCCAAGTCCACTGCACTGCGTTGCATGTGCCGCAAAGTCATGTGCAACACACCAGCGACCTGTACGCCAAGCAATTCACCGAACACAGCAACAAAAGGTTGTTGCCAATCAGGATCGAAACGTGTGGCTAACTGTTGTAACCGTTGCGCCAGTTCAGCGTCACCAGCCACACGTAGCCGCCCAGTCTGCACCGTACTAGTGCGGCGTATATGTGCCAGCCACGGCAATTGTCCAAGAAACCCGGCCAACGTCCCCTGTACTTTCAGGTCCACCTCTTGCTCTGAATCGATCGGGCCGACGCGCAGACGTTCATCCTCAACACGAATCTGTAATTCTAAGGGTGGTGTCTCCAGGTACAGTGCGATGCGCTGGCCATCAAGCATGCGCATGACTTGATAGGTGTCCGGATCAAGAGCTAAGAGGCGATTTAATGCCAGCTCCAGGGCACGTGCGGCCAAAGGTTTAAGAAAAGAAGGGATTAATGAGGAAGACATGACTCTATTCTAGCCGTGCCTGCGTCATTTCATTGCATCAATCAATGTTACTTTCATTTTGGTAGTATCAAATTGGAGAAACTGCAAAGTGCTACCAGCAAAAGGACAAGGACGCGGCTGGAAGCATCTGTTGTCTGTGACCCGTTATGAAGCTGTATCTTGTGGCCCCACTTGCGACAAAACATGACTAAGGACTTGCACTACCTGATCCTTGCCAAGAGACAGCGCATCACCAAGAAGCACGACAACCAACACAGCAACACCTGAATGAACCAAGGGCTTCGTTTTTCTTCATCATTTGTGTGTTATTTCTCATGGAATGGTTTTGTTGCACGGTGTTGCTGGGTTGGAAGTTTGTGCCTGAGCCAGTCGTGAATATGCCGAAACAGGTAGAGAAGAAATACCGAACGACGGATTGGTCAACGGATAACACAGCGGCAGTCTAAGCCTGAATTGGTTCGATCCCGATTTCAATACGATTTCTCGGTACCAAAAGCACTTGCAAGTTGCCATACCCTATCGTGGCAAGAGCGATGTTTGAGAACAGCTCATGGATAGCGTGAGCCTCAAGATGCCCAAAGAGTGAGAAATGGAAAACGAAGAAGCAATACAACAACCCTGTGGGTGGTGCATTGATGTGGTTGGAGCTTCAATTATTCGGATACTGATCGACACTGGCATCTTTATCCAAAATGAGGGATGAGCACATTAGCAGTTGCGTCTTTTTCTAAGAGGCTACTTAACACAACCACTATTCAATATATGTGACAGAGACATGATGTTGATGCGAGGACATATTCAGCACTATGCGTACACCGTTTAAAGAAGATGCTTAGCGTGCTGCTGTAACAATAGACCAGCCAGCAAATGTTTTAGGAATCACCATGCGATTCCGGTAGTGTTCGGCTACCATCATACGAATGCGTCACGACTATATCCTTACCCTATTCTGTCCCGACCGTACTGGCCTTGTGTATCGCATCAGTGGAGCGTTGTTTCGGACGGGCTGCAATATCCTTGATGCGCAACAGTTCGGTGACAAGGAGAGTGATCGCTTTTTCCTGCGCGTGCATTTCGACGTGGCTGACAGTACTTCATTGGCACCGCTGCAAGATCGGATCAACATGCTTGCCAACACCTATGCAATGCACTGGCAATTGCACGATGCGCACCGACGTACCCGCCTGCTGGTGCTGGTCAGTAAGCAAGGTCACTGCCTTAACGATTTATTGTTCCGCATCCACAGTCGGCAACTGCGTGCAGAGATCGTCACGGTCGTTTCCAACCACAACGACTTCGCTCCATTAACAGCGTCATACGGCGTGCCATTCCAGTACTTGCCGGTGGATGCAGACAACCGCGCTGAGCAAGAAGCGCTGATCTTACAACTGGTCGAGCGTGAGCACATCGACTTGGTAGTGTTGGCACGTTACATGCAAATCCTTTCACCGACGCTGTGTGAAGCACTGGTTGGGCGTGCGATCAATATCCATCACAGTTTCTTGCCGAGCTTCAAGGGTGCCCAGCCCTACCATCAAGCGCACGCACGCGGGGTGAAGATCATCGGTGCTACTGCACACTACGTCACCCGTGATTTGGACGAGGGTCCCATCATCGAACAGGACGTAGCACGGGTTGATCACTCAATGACTGCGCATGACTTGGTGCGCATAGGCAGTGATATCGAATCGCTAGTGTTAGCGCGTGCAGTGAGTCGCCATGTTGAACATCGAATCTTGCTTAACGGTCATCGGACAGTGGTATTTCGCTAGAACACGTTACGCACTTTGAGCCAGCTAGGTTAGTGGATAAAGATGATATTCCGCCGTCCGTCTCCTAGGGGCATTTCTGATGAAAACGGTAGATTGCTACACCTTGATTGAGCAAACAGCTCACAATCCCAGTCCTGTCTGGGTATGGGGTAGCGCCATCATCATGGGGACGATCCTCTAGGGACCGTTAACACTCATGGTACTGAGACGATGTCACTGAGGCGGTGAGTGTATGAAGATTACAGCCGCTTAATTTATGCAGGTCGAACATTCTCTGCCAAAGCAACACAGCAACGTCAATCCAAGAAATCAGTAGATGTTCAACGCCCTTCTGTATGTTGCTGAACATGGTTACAAATGGCTTGGCCTACCCAAACGCTTCAACAACTGGCACATGATTTACACATGCATGAACCAAGAGGCGATCTGGCGTGCTGCATTGAGACTCCAGCAAGGGCAGGTCTTGCAGATCGAAAACTAGGCTAGCACCAGTCTGAAGGTACATCCTGACGGCACCAATGTACCCTCCAAAATCGTCCGCCCGTTATCGACAAATGAAACACCAACGCGCTCATCACTTTCTCTATCGGCCTGGACAAGTACACAAGGTGCTGAAAAATGACGAGTTGCCGTTGCTCAAGCGGCTCAGGCCACCGAATCGTCCTCATGGGCCGTGCCGATGATCGTGTTGAAAAGTGACTCAGCAACTTATCCACAAGCTTAAAGTATCAGCCAAAACAGTTTCATTCCCACGCTTTACCACTGGTTACCCACCTCGGCACACACTTCAGTGCACGATTTTTTCTATTTTCTGAAGCAACAATACGGGTAGACCCGCTTAGAAAATGATATAAAGTATCAAATTGTTTGGTTCATCCGCCAAGCATCTCAGGTATCGGCAAGATCACTCTGCTTAATCGACAGCTTTATAACTAACGTGGTGGATTGCTATGTCAACGCTTACACATCCCTTCGATTTCCACTTGCCTGTTACCGTTTTGTCAGGTTTTCTTGGTGCCGGTAAGACGACTTTGTTGAATCGCCTGTTACATAACCGTGATGGTCTCCGCGTGGCCGTGATCGTTAACGACATGAGTGAGGTCAACATTGATGCGCAGTTGGTGCGTGATGGAGGGGCTGCTCTCAGCCGTACCGAGGAGACATTAGTGGAATTCAGCAACGGCTGTATCTGTTGCACGCTGCGCGATGATTTGTCGAAGGAGGTTAAGCGTCTTGCGTTGGAGCAACGCTACGATTACCTGTTGATCGAATCTACTGGCATTGGCGAGCCGATGCCAGTCGCCGCAACATTCGCTGTGCGGGATGCCGAGGGCTTTTGTCTTACAGATGTGGCACGTTTAGATACCATGGCAACAGTTGTTGACGGCAGCCAATTTACGACGCTATTCAGCTCAGTGGCTACATTGGCTGAATTAGGCCAACAAGCAAATTCCGACGATACTCGCAGCCTTGCCGACCTGCTTGGCGAGCAGATCGAGTTTGCTGACACCATCGTCATCAGCAAGTGTGACCTCATCGATACTATGCAGCTTGCACGCGTCCGTGCAGTCGTGCGGGGGCTTAACCGCGACGCGCAGATCATCGAAGCACGCCTTGGCGAGGTACCCTTACAGCAGCTGGTTGGTACTGGGCGCTTCGATTTCACCCGCGCCCAGCTTGCGCCGGGTTGGATGCGTGAGCTGCGTGGCGAACACACTCCTGAGACCGAGGAGTACGGGATCACTAGTTTTGTTTACCGCGCACGCCGCCCATTTCACCCATTACGCTTCAGCTATTTGCTTGGTCATGGTCTGCCTGGTGTGATTCGCAGTAAAGGCTTCTTCTGGTTAGCCAGTCGTATGGATTGGGTTGGCGAATTGTCCAGTGTTGGCAGTGCCACCCGCACCCAGGCAGCCGGCTTTTGGTACGCTGCGCGGCACCGTGTCGACGTACATGAGGAAAATATGCCGCCACAGATTGGCATTGCTCCCCTCCCCTACACCGAGCTGGGTTGGCAACGTCAACAGAGTGCTTGTTGGAACGCACCATTTCCTGCGCCGCATGAAGTTAGCGATCCTGGTGAATATGCGGCGATGCAGCGCCTGTGGCATCCCCAATGGGGCGACCGCCGCCAGGAACTGGCGGTCATTGGTTTGGATATGGATGAGGATGTTGCACGTCATGAATTGGATGCTTGTTTGCTCAGCAACGAAGAGCTAAGGATGGGGCCGATGTATTGGAGCGCACTGCCAGATCCATTCCCACAATGGCAGCGCTGAATGTTACGTCGAGCGTCTGGTGCATCCCTAAAGCGATTGTCGCGTGTCGCAATCGCTAATCTGAGGCCGAGCTGAGTGTGTGTGGTGCCGTGGTCGTCATGACTAAGGACAATGCGCTTGAACGCGATATTACGCTCTGGAAAACCGCATTGATGGTGTCAGTCAATGATGATGATGACCAGCATCAATTCCGTTGAAAGGTTCACCAAAACGAAACGTATGTCATCCACATTCTGGCGATGTGGTTCATGAGACACCAGGGGTCGCAAAGTATATGACGCTGTGACTCGGGCTGTATCCATGATGAATACATGCCGTAGGGCAGCTATGATATGGGTATGCTGAATCCAGTATTCCCCCACACCTCCGGTACTCTATTTTTAGAAGGTCCCGTTGGATCGCTCGAAGTTGCAGTCGACTTTCCGGAGTTCGATGTCACTGCGCAGTCGGCGATTGCGATTGTTTGCCATCCGCTCTCTACCGAGGGAGGAAGTATGCATAACAAGGTCGTGACAATGACTGCACGTGCATTGCGCGAATTAGGCATGATGACCGTGCGCTTTAATTTCCGCAGTGTTGGCGCTTCAGATGGCAAGTTTGATGATGGCAACGGTGAACGTGCGGACTTGCGTGCAGTGGCCGCTTGGGTGCGTGTGCAACGCCCCGACAGTACATTGTGGTTGGCCGGCTTCAGCTTCGGTGCTTACGTATCGTTGCACGTTGCTGAGGAATTGGAGTCGCAAGCGCTGATTTCAATCGCACCACCAGCTGGGCGCTGGGACCTCAGTAACGTGCATCCTCCGGAACGTTGGTTGCTGATCCAAGGTGATGCTGACGAAGTTGTTGACCCTCAAGCTGTCTATGATTGGATCCGCACATTGCCGCGCCAGCCTAAGCTGATACGTATGCCTGACACCAGCCACTTTTTCCATCGCAAGTTGATTAACTTACGCGATGCTATCCAAGACAGTGTGCGTAGCTGGTTACCGCAGCTGCCATAGATCCACAAGCAGGCTGCGCCCGTACTGCAGCCATAGAATCCGATATGACCGAAATGACCCCTTCGCAACGCTATGCCGCCGGCGTGGAACATGGCAATTGGAACGACGATCTTGCCCAACATGCAGCCTTGGCAGAGTTGGATCGTATCCATAACGCAATCATTCACAATCCGCAGAACCGCTGGTTGGACCGTCTTGCAACGTTCTGGAAAAAGCCCGAGTTGGTGCAAGGCTTGTACTTTTGGGGTGGTGTAGGCCGCGGTAAGACTTTTTTGGTAGACCTGTTCTACGATGGCTTACCCCTTAGTAAATTTATCGCCGAACGCCAGTGGAGCGAGGATATTCAAGAGCCTAAATCCCCTATCTCAACCGCTACTTTCGGGGGCGGTAAGTACCGTACTCACTTCCACCGTTTCATGCGTGGTGTACATCAGCGTTTGCGGGTGCATACCGGGCAAAGTGACCCTCTGGCCAAGATTGCAAAAGAATGGCGTGGCAACTTGCGTGTGTTGGTATTGGACGAATTCTTCGTTGCCGATATTGGCGATGCGATGTTACTTGCGCGTCTGCTTGAGCACCTGTTTGCAGAGGGAGTCATCCTGGTGACCACCTCCAACACTGCGCCGGAGAAGCTTTATTGCAACGGTCTACAGCGCGATAGCTTCCTGCCCGCGATTGACTTGCTAAAGCATTACTGCGTGGAGTTGTATGCTGAAGGCACTGAGGACTATCGTATGCGCGCATTAACAGCTTCGCCTGTGTACCGTACGCCGTTGGACACGCAGGCCGATGCTTGGTTGGCCCAGCGTTGGGCCGAGCTGAGCGGAGGCGCTACGCCTCATCCAGGCAACATTGTCATCGACGGACGCAAGATTCCAGTGCGTGCCCGTGGTAAAAGCATTGCTTGGCTTGACTTCACCGTGTTATGTGAGGGGCCACGCAGTACTACTGACTACATTGAGATCGCACGTGAATTCAATACGGTGCTGATCGGTGGCATTCCGCACTTCAATCCTTTGAATGAGGACGCGGCACAACGCTTCGTCAACCTGATTGACGAACTATACGATCGCCAAGTCAACTTGATTTGCACCGCATCCGGTACACCGCTGCAACTGTATAACGGTGACCGCTTAGCAACGGCGTTTGAACGTACTGCCTCACGCTTAAATGAGATGCAAAGTGCTGAATATCTAGCCACTGCACATCGTGCCTGATCTTCTCTCCGCTATGTTTGTCAACGGTGCTGCATGTCAGTTAATGGGGCCACATTCCTGGCTAGAAATCTTGACATCATGCTCTCTCATCGGCTCATCAATAAAGCATATAGAGTGATGCACACACTATATAGATATCGTGCGTTATGAGAATCGACGTACTGTTTCGGAGATCGGCAAGCATCATGTTTTTGTAATTAATAACGTTAACAAAGTATGTGCTTAATAATCCGCAGCCGTACGTTAGGTGATCACCGCTCTAACCGATGGAGGCTGAACTTTGCGTGTTCCTTTCAGTAATGTGCCAAAGTGGGTACTGTGTTTCAGTTCCTATGACCTTGAGGAGTTGAAACGGCTTAAGAGCACATTCGATGTGCTACGAGACGCTTGCGCTGAAATGCATCAGTGTTGACATAGTGTTGGTATATCGCACGCAACAACTATTGCAAAAATTGAAATTCTTCTGACACGATTACGCCTTCATCTGACAGGACAACTACCATGGCTTCACCCGAGAAGATTCTTTACACCGCCATTGTTACAGCAACTGGTGGCCGTGATGGCAACGTCGTATCTTCCGACAACTTGTTAAACGTCAAACTATCCGCTCCACAGGAATTAGGTGGCCCGGGTGGCTCTGGTACCAATCCAGAGCAACTGTTTGCTGCGGGGTATTCCGCCTGTTTCATTGGTGCTCTGAAGTTTGTTGCTAACCAGGAGAAAGTGAATTTACCGGACGAACCACGCATTGAAGGCCGTGTTGGCATTGGTCAAATTCCTGATGGTTTCGGGCTAGTTGTCGAACTGCGCATTGCCGTATCAGGTATGGAGCGCAGCATGCTGCAGACCTTGGTTGACAAGGCTCATCGAGTTTGTCCGTACTCCAATGCAACTCGTGGAAATATCGACGTCGTTTTGACTCTGATCGACTAACCCAGATGACGGAGTGCATCTAAGCAGGGGGAGATTGCTGTACGGCAGCGGCGGCAAAACAGGGGGTTATCAGCAATACTCGCTTGTGTACTCCCTGGATTGCCACAATCTGAAGATGACTGATTTTTTATCATAACGAGTTCAATCCAGACACCAGCGCAATGGTGCTGGTATATCGCAGGTTAGTTGTGACACCACTTCCCATCTTTTATTACCCCCAGTGTTGTTTTGCCGTGGGTGCTATGTGAACTATTGGTGATTTCGTTTGGCAGAGACATGCTTCTTTAGACCCTGTGGTGGCATGGATTGTCGCGAGTGAATGGAGGTCGCAACGTACTAATCTTCTCGCTGTCACTGCTCCAGTCAGTAATGATGGTCACATTTTTATGAAAATCCTCGTTACCGGCGGCGGCGGGTTCCTGGGCCAAGCACTGTGCCGAGGGCTACTCAAGCGTGGCTATCAAGTGCTCAGCTTCCAGCGTGGTTACTACCACACACTACAAGCGCTGGGTGTTGTCCAGATTTGCGGAGATCTGACCGATTTGCACGCGGTGCGGCACGCAGTCCGTGGTATGGACGCAGTTTTCCATAATGCTGCCAAGGTAGGTGCATGGGGTTCCTACACCAATTACCACCAGGTCAATGTGGTTGGCACACAACACGTTCTGGATGCTTGTCGTGCTGAGAACATCGGTAAGTTGGTGTATACCTCTAGCCCGAGTGTGATTCATCGTTTCACTTACCCGGTTGGAGGTTTGGATGCGGACCAAGTGCCATATAGCAAAGACGTCAAAGTGCCATACGCGGCGACTAAGGCAATTGCTGAACAGGCAGTGTTGGCAGCCAACGGTCCTGACTTAAGCACCGTGGCACTGCGCCCACGCATGATATGGGGCCCAGGTGACCAGCACTTGGTGCCGCGCTTGGTGGCGCGCGCGCGCGCTGGGCGACTGTGTCTGATCGGCGATGGTAGTAACTTGGTAGATAGCACCTACATTGACAATGCCGCACAGGCACATTTCGATGTGTTCGACCATCTCACGCCAGGAGCAGCTTGTGCTGGCAAGGCTTATTTCATCTCCAACGGTGAGCCGTTGCCGATGCGCGAATTGATCAATAAGCTGCTCGCCGCTGTGAACGCGCCACAGGTGACCAAGTCACTGTCATTCAAGGCGGGTTACCGCATTGGTGCATTATGCGAGATGCTGTGGTCGTTACTGCCCCTTCCCGGCGAACCATTGCTAACACGGTTCCTCGTTGAGCAGATGTCTACTCCACATTGGTACAGCATGGTGCCAGCCAAACGTGACTTTGGCTACGTGCCACGTGTGTCTATCGAAGAGGGTTTGGTGCGTTTGCTGTCTGATTGGGGATGATTTCAACGGTATTGTCAGCGTGATGATCAATTACGAAGCACCTATTTTCATCAAGGCTTTAAGGACAAGAAGGCGATTGACGATGTTGTGCCAACCATGCGTGATGAGAACCCTACATCACCTACACGGAAGATTCCCATATATGAACAATTGATCTTCCATTGGCCACCTAAATGCATGCGAACAAGCTGACCAAAGGTTTTTATTGATATTTCTGGAAAACATATCAACCGACAGACGCATATAGGATTCGTTCAGCATAAGTGAGTCGCGCGATTCCTGCAGAAACAGGGTAAGCCGCGCCTTGATCCCTGCTTGCAATCATTTTGCGACCTGATACGCAATGGATACAGAGTACAAGCACAACGTGCACAACGATAACTCAGTACCCAGCGACACTATTTGTATGTGTCATGCGTGTCCGTAATACGCCAAGCATTTTCAGCAATCTTGGTATTCATTTGATAGGAAATCGGTGATCTATTAGCAACTTCTGTTTTACATCGACTCATCCTATCGGTTTATTATAGGGTTCATCACAAGTGCATCACGTAGCCAATAGATGTTGAACATCGCTGTGCGGTTGAGTTCGGATCACCTCGGCAATGTCCTCATCCCGATGTATTCGTACTGCAACGGCAGCAATCTCATCTCGGGCGTTTCCGTTGAAACGGCTTGATAGCACGCGTGAAAATGGCCGTTCGGTTTTCCTTAGATCAACGCTTCAATCAGTTCCATCAGTGACAACTTTGCCTTCTTCGGTTGTGACTTTGTCAACAGGATCATTAACTCTATATATATCAATTCATTGGAGAAACTTGCGAGGTTCTTTTATAAGAACCTTCACAGTATTTAGGATAAGCACCTAATGCACTGATCCATGAGACGTGCATTTACAGCGTGTACGTGCGCGTTCATATTTTTCGGCAGTCGTAGCGTTAGGCTGTTTTGCAACTTGCCTGACCTAAAACGGCCTCGTCCTCTAGAGTAAATTAATGAGTTTCCGAATCCTTAACTCCTTAAAAGCTGCCCTGCTAACCCTGGCCATCACTACTGCTCCGGCGTTGATGGCTAAATCGGACCCCACACCTCCTCAAGCAGCTACGTCAGATCAAAGTACAGCGGCCAAGCTGGTGTATGGTTTGCTTTCAGACAGCCGTTATGCTTACCGGCTGCGCCCACTTAACGAAGCAATGTCCAAAGACATTTTCAAGCGCTACTTGGAAGCCCTGGACAGCAGTAAGCAATTTTTTACTCAAGCCGATATCGACAGCTTCGTAACATTACAAGCCGATATACCGGATTCAATCCGTAACGGCAATCTCCAGCCGGCGTTTAGCATATTTGCGGTGTATAAAAAGCGCGTTGCTGAACGTGTCTCCTATGCAAATCAGTTACTCAAGCAGAACTTCGACTTTTCCGGCCAGGAAAAGTACGAATACGATCGTAGCAAAGCGCCATGGCCAGCCAACCCGCAAGAGCTCGACAACCTTTGGCGCCGATCGACAATGAACGATTGGCTACGTCTGAAGCTGGCCGGCAAGAAGCCCGAAGACATCCGGAAAACTCTTAACAAACGCTATGGCAACCTTGTTAAGACGGTCAACGAGCTTAAGGGTGAAGACATCTTTCAGTTGTATCTCAATGCATACACTAATGCGATCGATCCGCATACCGACTACTTCACTCCACGTACTGCTGAGGCTTTCAACCAACAGATGTCACTGTCGCTGGAAGGTATCGGCGCCCAGCTGCAAAAGCAGGAAGACATGGTGGTCATCCGTGAAGTCATTCCCGGCGGCCCAACTGCTTTGGATGGGACGCTCAAACCTGGTGATCGCATCGTCGGCGTTGGTCAGGGAAAAAACGGTCTAATCGAAGATGTCATTGGTTTACGCATCGACGATGTTGTGTCCAAGATCCGCGGCAAGAAAGACACCCAGGTACGGTTGGAATATATTCCTGCCGAGTCTGGAATCGACGGCGCACACCGTATTGTGACTCTTACACGGCAGAAGGTCCGCTTAGCTGAACAAGCAGCGAAGAGTGAAACCATTACCATAGGAGCCAGCAACGGCGAGCCACAGCGTCGCATCGGCATCATCAAGCTGCCAACGTTCTACCAAGACTTCGAAGGACGCCGCCGTAACGTCACCAACTATACGTCTGCAACACGAGATGTAGCTAAGCTCTTGACCAACTTCAAGGCTGACAAAGTCGATGGTGTGGTACTCGATCTGCGTAACAACGGCGGGGGCTCGCTGGATGAGGCTATCGAGCTAACTGGTCTATTCATCGAACAGGGTCCTGTGGTGCAGGTACGCGAAGCCGGGGGCCGTGTGACTGTCAACGGCGATCGCGACGACAAAGTGACCTGGGACGGCCCACTGGCAGTATTGATTAACCGTGGATCCGCTTCGGCATCGGAGATCTTTGCCGGAGCCATCCAAGACTATGGGCGTGGTTTGGTGATTGGAGAGACCAGCTTCGGTAAAGGTACCGTCCAGAACATTGTCGACTTAGATCGCTGGCCGGCCAACGAAAGTCGGCGATTCGGCCAGGTCAAACTGACCATCGCGCAATTCTTCCGTATCAGCGGATCCAGCACGCAGCACAAAGGAGTGGTACCAGACATCGCTTTCCCAGCAAGCGTAGGTGCGACTGAGTTTGGTGAGAGCACTTATGATAATGCCTTACCCTGGACTAGGATTGCATCGCTCCAACATACCCAATACGGTAATTTCATTCCGCTACTAACAAAGCTGAAAAAAATGCATCTCAACCGTACTGACAATGACATTGAATTTAAATGGTGGAAAGAGGATGTGCGTAATTTCCGTCTGGAAAAGGAAAAGAAGTACGTCATACTTAACGAAGCCGAACGCCTTGCAGAACGTAAAAAGCAAGAAAGTCAGAACAGAGAGCGCCAGACTATTCGGAAAAAGCTTGGTTTACAGCTCGATCCTTTGTCTGAGGATAATGACGATGGACTTATTGGTAACGAGCGTGATATCGCCAAGGACACCGCACGTGAAAAGCTAGCCGACAAGCGCCCCGACCCGTTATTGCATGAATCCGCTGCGATCCTGGCCGATACGATCAACCTGCTAGAGAATGACCAGTTACTATCGGCACAGGTGCTTTTACAGTCCACTGCACCGGGACATTGGGCCAATTGAACAGCGTTGGCTCTGCTTTCTATACACAGAGCTTTGCCAGTGGTGCTGGGTAAACCGACCAACGCCACAACGTTTTCTGCAAGGCAGCTTATTGGATTTGCAGATAATGTTGAGTGTAACGATGGCGCATTCCCAGCCCCTCCATCAGCAGCAGTGATTCATTTTCTGGCATCTGGCCTGGATGATCAGCTAGGCTAGATAGCGGTTCTTAAGCAGGTCACCCCGTCATCTCATCTTTTCTGTCTTTACCAACCGGCCATCCAGCATCGGTATCCCTAAAGATGCCGATGTTCGTCGAAACCAGGGTGGTCGAGATGTCTGTAAAGAGACTCGTGATACCAGCCTAACCCAGGGCACCTGCCACCACCGGCCATTTGGATGTTTCCAGTTCCATAAGAGCTTGGGCGTCAACTCAGGTCCATAGAATAATGAAGAGTCAATAAGATTTGCTCATACCGTTTCTTAAACGTACCTTTCGCTGATATGAGCACGTATTGGACACCTTCGGTACGTTGGCCATCACGCGGGTGGATGCCAATGCCAACACTGGATATGAGTATGGGGTCTTTGAGCCGAGAACCCATCATGTTACATATCTAAACACTTGATTATCTGGTCGGCTATAGCCGAGCCAAAGCGTAACCCTATATTAGGAAACAAAAAAGTATGTCTGCATCCCGCACAAACGGCAATTGCAACGACTCTCAGTCACTGTAAACACAATCTTTTCAATTGAAGTTAAGGGTTGACAGGACTGCCGTACAATGTTTATCTGCCTTCCATGATTTCCTTCCTGCGTTCTTCCAGCTTTCTTGTTCATTCTGCTCTTGCGGTAGACTTTCTTCTTGTACCCGTGCTTATTACCTGCTCAAGCAGTGCGGGACAAGCCAGCGTGTAAACAACATACACCCAGGCTTCGATAAGACCCCGCATTGGCAACATTGCGGGGTTTTGTCTTTGTATGGGGCCTGAAAATTTCGATATGACATGAACCAAAGCATCAGATCGGATTAAAGCATCGTCTGTCGTACCTGCAAAAGCCTCATGGAAGCTGCAGGTTATATGCGTTGCGTACCTCGTTCATAAACCTTCTAAACAGCCAACGTATGCACTGTTGGCTAACCACCCAAGATCATTACAAGGATCCCATTCATGAGAAACACAACTTCCACTCTGAGAATCGCAGTCATCGGTTATGGAAGTCAGGGCCGCGCACATGCTCTGAACCTGCGTGACTCCGGTTTCGACGTTATCGTCGGTCTGCGTACTGGAGGTCCAACCGAGGCTAAAGCTCAGAGCGACGGTTTCACCGTGCAGTCTCCGGCCGAAGCGGCGAAGCATGCCGACTTGGTTTCAATGCTGACCCCAGACATGGTCCAAAAGAAACTCTACGAAGAAGTTTTGGAGCCGAACCTGAAGCCGGGCACCTGCCTGCTATTCGCGCATGGTCTCAACGTGCACTACGGCATGATCACCCCACGGACCGATCTGGACGTGGTGCTGGTTGCACCCAAGGGTCCCGGCGCGCTGGTACGCCGTGAGTACGAAATTGGGCGTGGGGTGCCATGTATCTATGCGGTGCATCAAGATCCCAGCAGCCATGCTGAGCAGCTAGCGTTGACCTACGCTGGTGGCCTTGGTGGTGCTCGTGCCAACATCATCAAAACCACTTTCAAGGAAGAAACTGAGACCGACTTATTCGGTGAACAAGCAGTGTTGTGCGGTGGTGCTTCCTCGCTGGTGCAGGCTGGCTTTGAAACTCTGGTTGAAGCCGGTTACCAGCCGGAGATCGCCTATTACGAAGTGCTGCACGAATTGAAGTTGATCGTGGATCTGTTCTACGAAGGCGGCATTACCCGCATGCTGGAGTTTGTCTCTGAGACCGCACAGTATGGTGATTATGTTAGTGGCCCACGCGTGATCGACGCCAGCACCAAGGAACGTATGAAAGCTGTGTTGAAGGACATTCAAGACGGCACCTTTACCAAACATTGGATTGCCGAATACGAGGCTGGCCTTCCGAACTACAAAAAGTATAAGCAAGCTGACCTGGAACACCCAATTGAGAAAGTTGGTAAGAAGCTGCGTGCCAAGATGGTCTGGTTGAATAGCGAAGAGACAACTGATAATGCCACTTCTCTGAGCTCGAAGGTGGCTTAATGCCTTCCGTCCTCCTCTCACTGCAACACATAAGGTCGCTACCACATGAACAGAACCGCACACGGCGTACCCCGCAATGGTGCGCGCTGGTTGACGCAGGCTCTGGAAGCAGAAGGAGTTGATACGATCTTCGGCTATCCGGGTGGCACGATCATGCCGTTTTATGACGCACTCGTTGATTCTCGCCTCACACACATCCTGGTCCGCCACGAGCAGGGTGCAGCCTTGGCTGCCAACGGCTATGCACGCGCTAGCGGACGTGTCGGTGTATGTGTAGCAACATCCGGGCCAGGTGCATCCAATCTGATCACCGGCATTGCCGACGCGATGCTGGATTCAGTCCCCATGGTGTGTTTGACGGGCCAAGTCGTGACCTCGTTACTGGGCACCGATGCATTTCAGGAATTGGACGTGTTTGGCCTGACCATGCCGATTGTCAAGCATAGCTTCCTGGCACGTTCGGTACAGGATCTTCCGGGCATGGTGCGGGACGCATTCCGCATCGCACGGGAGGGCCGGCCGGGTCCGGTATTGATCGACCTACCTAAAGACGTGCAAATGGCTGATGCTTCGCACCTGCAGGACCACGTACCGGCCCCCGTGGTCCCACCGCCACCACCGGAAATGGAAATCATCATCAAAGCCGCAGCGGCAATCGCTGCAGCCGAGAAACCAGTGATCTATGGCGGCGGCGGTATCGCTCTGGCCGATGCAGTAAACGTCTTCCGTACCTTCGTCGATACTACTGGTATCCCGACCACGTTGACGCTACGCGGTTTAGGTGCGCTGCCACACACGCATGCCCATTACCTAGGCATGCTGGGCATGCATGGCACCCGCGCGGCCAACATGGCAATCCAGGAATGTGACCTGCTGCTCGTCGTTGGTGCCCGTTTCGACGACCGTGCAACCGGAAAGTTGAACGAATTCGCGCCGTTTGCTCGGGTTATCCACCTTGATGCAGACCCCTACGAAATCAATAAATTACGGGACGCAGACATCGCCGTGCCAGGTCACTTGGTCACAGCACTCACTGCACTGAGCACCGCCTTGCCATCCACTGCGGCGGGTCACCACCCACGGGCGGGCACACCACAAGCCGAATGGCACAAGCACTGCATAGGCAACCGTGAACGTTTTGGCGTACGTTACGATGCCCCAGGCAATGATATCTACGCACCAGCCCTGCTTAAACGCCTGAGCGAACTAGCGCCAGCTAATACCATCGTTGCTTGCGACGTCGGCCAACATCAAATGTGGGTGGCGCAACACTGCGCATTCGAGGATCCGCGCAATCACCTGACCAGCGGCGCACTAGGCACAATGGGTTTCGGTTTACCTGCAGCCATGGGTGCACAGTTTGCCTATCCAGAGCGCATGGTAGTACTGGTTTCTGGCGATGGCAGCTTCATGATGAATGTGCAAGAACTGGTCACCATCGCACGCTGCAAGCTACCGCTGAAAATCGTACTGCTCGATAACAGCTCGCTTGGCATGGTTCGGCAATGGCAGGAGCTGTTCTTCGCGGAGCGTTACAGTGAAATTGATCTGTCTGATAATCCCGATTTCACCGCGTTGGCGCAGGTATTTGGGATTCCTGCAAAACGCATCACCATCCGTGCCGATGTCGAAGATGGCTTAACTGACTTGCTGGCCCAGCAAGGTCCAGCGTTGCTGCACGTATTGATCGATGCACGCGCCAACGTCTGGCCTCTTGTACCACCCAACACCGCCAACAGCATCATGCTGGAAAGCAACCCCGCCCATGTCCAGAAGGAAGCACCGCATGCAATACCGGCTTGATCTGGTCCTCAAGCCCGCCGAAGGTGCAATACTGCGTGTGCTTGGCATGACTGAACGCCGCGGTTTCCGCGCCTGCGCGATCCACGGCAGCACTGTCGTTAACGATGCAGGCCGCTGGCACCTTCAAATGGTCGTAGACGGCTCGCGCTCACCAGAGACGCTACGCTTGCAACTGGAGAAAGTATACGACTGCGAATCAGTAGCAATTACCGCCCTGGAAGCGGCATGAATTGCAGGGTACTAAGTGCTATACCGCGCGCAATACTGCCGCTAGATTTTCTTTGCAGGCATAAGCCAGCATGGCATCTCGTAATGATGTTTGCTGGTCATCAGGGTGTATAGCTACATGGATATACCTGATTTGGGTCATGCCTTCGTTAAACAATCCAATGTAAGCGACAGTAACACCGTGAGTGTGGCCGATGTGTTGGCCGCACAAGCCCGTTTACGTCGTTATCTGACACCTACACCGATTCACTATGCTGAGCGTTTTGGAGTGATGTTGAAGTTGGAGAATCTGCAACGCACCGGTTCCTATAAGGTACGCGGCGCGCTGAACGCGATGTTGGTTGCGCTGGAACGCGGCGATGACCGCACAGTCATTTGCGCCTCAGCCGGCAACCATGCCCAAGGCGTGGCTTGGGCAGCTTACCGACTAGGTATGCAAGCAATCACCGTCATGCCTCACGGCGCTCCGGCTACGAAGATTGCCGGTGTCTCACATTGGGGGGCCACGGTACGCCAACACGGCCAAAGCTATGACGACGCCTATGCGTTTGCATGTGAGTTAGCTGAGCAAAACGATTATCGCTTTCTATCCGCGTTCGATGATCCGGACGTGATCGCCGGTCAAGGGACCGTTGGTATAGAGATCACCCCGCATGACCCAGACGTGGTGATCGTGCCGATCGGCGGCGGCGGCCTTGCTTCCGGCGTTGCTTTGGTGCTCCGCTCACAGGGAGTACGCGTCATCGGGGCTCAAGTCGAGGGCGTCGATTCGATGGCACGTGCAATCCGTGGTGACACGCGCGAGATCGCTCCAGCTTCGACCTTAGCGGACGGGGTGAAAGTCAAAATTCCTGGTTTCATTACCCGGCGTCTGTGTGCCAATTTGTTGGACGACGTGGTGATTGTGCGCGAAGCCGAATTGCGTGAAACACTGGTGCGCTTAGCACTGGAAGAGCACCTGATCGCCGAAGGGGCAGGCGCGCTAGCGCTGGCCGCTGGCCGCCGCGTCGCAGGTAAGCGTAAGTGCGCCGTGGTCTCCGGGGGTAACATCGACGCTGCAGTACTGGCCAGACTGTTGTCCGAAGTACGTCCGCAGCCACCTCGTAAGCCGCGCAAACGTAGTGCAGATCGTCCTAACAATTCCGGCAATGCCCCTGCCCCGCGTAACTGATTCCGTTCCATATCCACGCCTGTCAATGGCACTGCTGTAGAGGAGTATTCACTGGTGAACACGAGCATATCCAACCAGCCCCCTCGTATCCGAATTTTCGATACCACGCTACGGGACGGTGAGCAATCTCCCGGTTGCAGTATGCATTCGCAACAAAAACTGATCATGGCACGCGCGCTAGATGCACTGGGCGTGGACATCATCGAAACTGGTTTCCCAGCCAGTTCCCAATCTGATTACGAAGCGATGACGCTGATCGGTCGCGAATTACGCAGACCAACGCTAGCGGTGCTGTCACGTTGTTTGCAAGCCGATATCGAGACTTCAGCACGTGCATTGGAATCAGCCGCCAAACCACGCTTGCATGTGTTCCTGTCAACCAGCCCACTACACCGCGAGCACAAGCTGCGCATGACCAAGGAACAAGTGCTGGAATCGGTGCACAAGCACGTGAGCCTCAGTCGCCGTTTCATCGACGATGTGGAATTCTCGGCCGAGGATGCGACCCGCACCGAGGAGGACTTCCTGATCGAGGTTACCCGTGTAGCAATCGCTGCAGGTGCAACCACGATCAACCTGCCAGATACCGTTGGGTTCGCCACGCCGGAAGAAATCCGCAACATGTTTACGCGTATCATCGCGAGCGTCACAGATGCAGACAATGTGATCTTTAGTGCGCACTGCCACAACGATCTGGGGGTGGCGGTCGCCAACTCGCTGGCAGCGATTCAGGGTGGCGCACGTCAGATCGAATGCACTATCAACGGCATTGGCGAGCGTGCTGGCAACTGTGCGCTAGAAGAAATCACCATGGTATTGAAAGTACGCAATGCGTTTTACAACATTGATACTGCAATCCACACATCACATATCGTCTCCACCTCCCAATTGCTGCAACGATTGGTTGGTATGCCGGTGCAACGCAACAAGGCGGTCGTGGGTGCCAATGCATTTGCACATGAGTCGGGTATCCACCAACACGGTATGCTGCGCCACCGTGGTACCTACGAGATCATGCGTCCACAAGAGGTGGGTTGGATGTGTTCGCACATGGTGCTCGGCCGTCATAGCGGGCGTGCTGCAGTCGAACAGCGTCTACGTGCGCTGGGCTACTTGCTGGAGGAAGAAGAGCTCAAGCTGGTATTCGAGCAGTTCAAACAGCTTTGCGAGAAACAGCGTTTGGTCACCGATGTCGACCTGCAAGCGCTGATGCAAGATACGACCATGCAGAATGGCTACCGCTTGGCATCAATGACAATCAGCGATGTCGGTAACCGAGCCAACGCACTGGTGGAATTATCCGATCCCCAAGGTCATCGTGTGGCCGAAACTGCACAAGGCAACGGCCCAGTAGACGCACTGTTCGGAGCACTCGCTGCAGCAACCGGAGTCAAACTGGAGTTGGACAGCTATCAGGTACACAGTGTCGGTATCGGTACCGATGCACGTGGTGAAGCCAACCTCAGTGTGCGCCACAACGATACTCCATACGAAGGCACCGGTACCAGCAAGGACATTATCGAAGCCAGTGCGCTCGCTTGGCTGGATGTAGCCAACCGTTTGCTGCGTAAACCAGCTAATGTACAAAGTACACAAGACGCAGCAATGGCCTGACTCGACGCACCGCACATCCTGGTCATGGCTTGTCCCTGAAGTATCGAACTTCAGACATCAGCTGAGACTCTGCTGCCTGAATTGAAAGCTTGAGGTTAGGTTCTCTGGAAAGCGTTACGCATTGTGATCCAGTTGTGCTGGTGGCTACTTGTGCTGGTGGCTACGCATTATTTCCTGTGATCTGTCTCCACCCCAACATGAACAATGAAACATGGACGTTGCTGTACTGATGAATGAACAGACGCTGTAACCCATGCAGATACTGAAGATAATGTTTAACACTTTGCATTGGGTCGCACACTACACAACGACTTTTCATCCTGGAAAGCGGGCGATCGGCACTTTCAACGGCTGCTGAAAAAACGATGGACTGGAAGGGTGACGTTGATGTTACATGTCACCTCAGGCAGATCAGTTTAGCGAAGCTGTCCTGATTCGGGATTGCTAAACATTGCAATCCATCTGAGTGTGATACACGGAGTGTCAATGATGGTGTTTCTTTGTGGTAACTCGACATTGCTTGTTTTGATACTCCTATTTTGTTAACCATTTCACTATTTGATCCTGTTTAGCATATTTCTTTTGATTTGTGATGAATTAAAACGGCGAAACCTGTTTTGAGAATCTCCGCACGCTTTTTATGCGTAAATACAATGTTTCTCGAATCTGATATTCTCGAGGGAATAACTTTATCCATCCCGATGACGGCCTAAATTCAGTGTGCCGCAGGTTTATTTTATATTCAAATAAGATGAGATTATTTTAAATTCAGCTTCAAAATTGCATGGCATATTCAGCAACTATAAATTTATTGTTTTGTTGAATTGCAGATTCAATCTGACTCCTTAACTTTTGAGGGAATAACTTTATCCATCCCGATGACGGCCTAAATTCAGTGTGCCGCAGGTTTATTTTATATTCAAATAAGATGAGATTATTTTAAATTCAGCTTCAAAATTGCATGGCATATTCAGCAACTATAAATTTATTGTTTTGTTGAATTGCAGATTCAATCTGACTCCTTAACTTTTGAGGGAATAACTTTATCCATTATGACGATGGCTTAAATTCAGCGCATCTTAGGTTTATTTCACATTAAATAAGATGAGGTCATTTTAAAATCCAGCCTCAAAGCTGCATGGCATATTCAGCAACTATAAATTTATTTTTTGAATGAAATTCAACCCGACTCTCTATTTTAACTAATAAGGGGAACAAGCAAGCCAATCATAAAGATAACGTCATGTTTAAAGACCATCCATAAAATTACTGAGGAATAAGGTGAATAATTTGAAATTCCCTCAAAGCATCTTGAAAACCTTGAAATATACGACGTCTGTTTTACTCCTCACTGGAAGCCTATTATCAACTCCAGTTGTTTACGCTGAAGATCATGTCGATAACCCGTTCGTTGGCGCGACTGCTTATGTGAATCCAGATTATGCAAAAGCAGTTGATACTTCAATTGCGAAAGTAAGTGATGCTTCATTAAAAGCAAAAATGGAAACCGTGAAGTCCTATCCTACAGGGATCTGGCTTGATAGGATTGCTGCGATAGACGGCGGTGTGAAAAATGGAGGCCGTCTTGGTCTAATAGGTCATTTGGATGCTGCATTAGCACAGAAAAAAGGAAATACGCCTATTACAGCACTCTTTGTTATTTATGATATACCTGGGCGCGATTGTCACGCATTAGCTTCTAATGGCGAACTGCCTTTAACTCCAGCAGGTTTGCAGCGTTATAAAACAGAATACATTGATGTAATTGCCAATATTTTTGCAAATCCAAAATATAAAGATATCCGTATTGTTAATGTAATTGAACCGGATAGTTTGCCCAACCTTGTCACTAACATGAATACTCCGAGTTGTGCTAAAGCAAGCTCTACAGGAATTTATGAAGAAGGCATAAAATATGCGCTTAACAAACTTGCTGAGATTCCAAATGCATACAATTACTTGGATATCGCTCACTCTGCCTGGTTGGGATGGGATAACAACCGGATACCAACAATCGGTTTGTACACAAAGCTAATTCAAGGTACTACAGCAGGCTTTGCTAGTGTAAATGGTTTTGTTACCGATACAGCAAACTACACACCGCTGATTGAACCGAATCTCCCTAATTCTGATCTCAATGTGGGTGGACAACCTATTAGATCAGCAAAATTCTACGAATGGAATCGTTATTTTGATGAAGTTGATTATGTAGAAGTTTTGTATAACGATTTTGTCGCTGCAGGCTGGCCACGTAGTATTGGATTTTTAACTGATACTGGGCGCGACGGATGGGGTGGATCTCAACGTCCCACTGGCGCTTTCGGAAATGATGTCAATACTTATGTAAACTCTGGACGTATAGATCGTCGTCTTCACCGTGGTAACTGGTGTAATCAGAGCGGAGCAGGTATCGGTTTACCTCCAAATGCAACTCCAGGTGGTCATTTAGATGCTCTTGTATGGGTTAAAGCTCCAGGCGAATCTGATGGTTCTAGTTCACTTATTCCGAATGATGAAGGTAAAGGCTTTGACCGGTACTGTGACCCTACCTATGTAACACCAGATGGCACGTTAACAGGTGCATTGCCTAACGCTCCAATCGCTGGTGCCTGGTTTCATGATCAATTTGTAATGTTAATTAACAATGCTTATCCCGCCATAGAACGTTCTTCAAGTTCTAGTTCTGGTGTTCCTGATTCCAAATCCGGAGACTCCAAATCCGGAGACTCCAAATCAGGTGACTCCAGTTCTGGTAGCTCCAGCTCCAGTAGTTCCAGCTCCAGTAGTTCCAGCTCCAGTAGTTCCAGCTCCAGTAGTTCCAGCTCCAGTAGTTCCAGCTCCAGTAGTTCCAGCTCCAGTAGTTCCAGCTCCAGTAGTTCCAGCTCCAGTAGTTCCAGCTCCAGTAGTTCCAGCTCTGGTGGTTCCAGCTCTGGTGGTTCCAGCTCCAGTGGTTCCAGCTCTGGTGGTTCCAGCTCTGGTGGTTCCAGCTCTAGTGGCTCTTTTAATGTTACTACCATCATGGATACCGATTGGGGCACGGGTTATTGCCAACGTGTCCAGGTGACTAATACCGGAAACAGTCGCAATACCTGGACCGTCCAGGTTCCGATGAAGGGCAAGGTCGAGAACCTCTGGAATGCACAGTGGTCACAGAACGGTACCACGCTCACCGCTTCTGGTATGGACTGGAACAAGACGCTGGCGCCGAGTGGAATGCCGAATTCAACGGCCGAATTCGGCTTCTGTGGGTCATATTGAGGTGTCTTTCCCACTCCGGCGGCACACCGCCGCCGGAGCGGGTACGACGGCAGTACGCCGTGTCCAAAGATAATGCGACGTTTGTGGGAGGGGCCTAAACCAAGGCCCCGCTTTTCGTAATCCCTGAGTTCACCCTCTATCCTGAGTCCCTTGCACAGACCGGAAACAGAAGTGTCGCTTTGCACCATGACAGCTTACACGAGACACATCTGTGGGGTAGACCAACGCTTCTACACGCTTCGTTCGCTTAAACGTAAAGTTGAGATACTTAAAATGATGCTGCTCGGCGTCGCCATGACAGACATCGTTGCGCTGGTAGCCAAAGCATTTTTTGATTCATCCTGGGACTTTACGCCAGAACGGAACTGCCGATACTTGTCTTGTGCAGCCTGGTCACAAGCCAAGCTCGCGATGAGAGCCGAGGCGTACGAGCTGCTATATCAACACCAGCTCAGGTGTGACGTGGCAGTCCCGGTGCCTTTCTAGTTGCCAGTCAGTGCATGATCGGAATGAGGTGGCTCTAGTGGCTGGTCGTACGCCAATGCTTTGACAACGGGCATCAGTTCTAGATTGAGCGCGGTGCGGTGCTGCCCCTTGATCTCTTGTAGTCGCGCCTGAAATCGCTGCCAGCACGGTCGATGCCTGTTACTGGATGTGCTCGTCAATGTGGGCACGGACAACAGTATGTTTAGACATGGAGCTACATTTTCGTAATGCATGTAAGGTGGGTCGGTTAGTCCGCATCCTCAAAAAAGAAGACGTAGTAGCATGGCAGACGGCAACTGGTACCGGCAGAGCACGAACTGGTAATGTCCAAGAATCGTACTAACCGCCTTGGCTTCGCGCATCCTGCTGACCTTCTTCCGCGAGTGCGGCCGTTTTCCCAGAGACAAAAGCGAAGTGTTGAAGCGCACGGCATTGCGGTGTTCAGCAAACAACTCGACGTGCCTGCGCCGATTGACAGCGAAGCCTTCCTCCCGGCTGCCGTGAAGCAACGGTAGCTGATGCCGATATGCTAATCGCCTGGTTGCACCTGAGGTCGACAGCAGCACTTTGTGTACTCACGTAAACCACTTCCATTATGGCCTCTTTGAGTGGCCTGTCGTCCGAACGCGCGAGCATTTGGATGCTTTGCTGGATCCAGAGAAAGCGGGCATAGACGATACCGCACAGGACGAGGCTGCTCTAGTGAAGCATTTCGTCCACACCAAGGTACACACTTTCCCAACAAACGAAAAAGTGCCGCTCAAAGGCGTCGTACGTGGCCTATGGTGCAAAGCCGTGACGGAGAAATCAGATGGCGCATGTTGGGATCGAGATCGCGTCACTTACGAATGCGTTCTCCACCTTCAACATAAGCCTGAAGAAGAACACTTATGTCAGGCTGAGCAGCAAGAGCGGCGATTAGATCACATTGACACCGCTCGACACGCACCCTGATCTACCCAACCTGACTGCACTCAAGACCGAACTCAATGCCACCTAACCAACGGCCACCTAACCAACGAATGGCCGGACTGGATTCCGGCACAACAGCTAAGACCTGGTCTATGTGCACTGCCGCTCTATCGGCGTAGAGGTGATGCGCTGCTTAGTCATCAGCGTCGCCGACGGCGTGTAATACGGTGATCTGGGGCCGTGGCACTACAGCCTGCACATCCGACTCCAAACACTTCGGTGCCTGGGATCAGAACCTCACCACGCAATCGCGGCATCATGATCTACTGACAGGTCGAGCGTAATCCACTGTACATCCACTCTCAGCTCAAGTCGCCGTCGTCGTCGGAAATTGCGTCGATAATTGAGGGCGTGATCCACGACTGTACCGAGATAGAGGTGATCGTCAGTATGTCGATTCGTATGGCCAAAGCTATAGTCGCATTCGCCTTCTGTCGACTGCTGGGTTTTCAGTCGCTGCCATAGTTGAAGGCGATCAACTCGCAAAAATGGTGCAATCGATTTCGTTTTCTTTGTCCGTCGGAGTGAAATGGCACAGCAACCGCTCTGCGCGGATCATGAGGTCAGCATGCTCGAACGCTGCACCTGATCCAGAATTGCATGGTCGTACGTCAATACCCTGATGATCAAAATATTCTGGCACTACCGCACTGGCAAGGCAGGTTCACACAGCGCGACTACACTGCCCTGACACCGCTGATCTGGGAACACGTTAACCCTTTATGGCTAGCTAGACCTCAACATGAACACGAGGCTCGATGTGCCGTAATCGAAATGGTGGATGGTGACACGTTGGTAAATCAACAACGTGTTGCATTACGCAACAACATTTAAGTGATTACCAACTGGATCACCTGTTTAAATTTTCATCGACGAGCTGCTTAAGTGATCAGAGAGGTAATGCTTTAGATTCTGGAATTGACATACTTCTTGTTGTGCTGACAAATCAGGATAGTCGCTATGCTGCTGAATGATGACGTATGACGGAAAAACGCTATCTGCATGCACCACACATTTGGGATGACAGGAGTAACGCCAAGATGGTAAGGATCTCGCCCCAAAGCACTGGCGGATTGGATCAGTAACGCAGTAACGCTGATCCCCAAGTAAAACCACCACCAAACGCTTCCAGAAGCAGTAACTGACCACGCTGCACACGACCAGAACGGATAGCCTCGTCAAGCGCGAGTGGCACCGAAGCCGTGGAGGTGTTGCCGTGACGATCAACAGTGACCACCACCTGATCCATCGACATATCTAAACGCCTTGCGGTAGCTTCGATAATACGCAGGTTAGCTTGGTGAGGAATTAACCAATCCAGTTCGTGTTTATCTAGATGATTAGCTTCTAGCGTTTCGTCAACTACGCTATCGAGGGCTTTAACCGCGTATTTAAACACCTCATTTCCCTTCATCAACAGGGCGCCGCCATTTTTGCCTTCACCAAAGCCAACTGATACACCAATAGGGTCCCAAAGCAATTCTTTTTTACTGCCATCAGCATGCAGGTGGGTACTGAGAATGCCTGTGTCTTCATCAGCCTTAAGCACCACGGCTCCAGCGCCATCCCCAAATAGTACGCAGGTAGTGCGATCACTCCAGTCTATGATTCGGGTCAAGGTATCCGCACCGACTACTAACACTGTTCTAGAGTCGCCCGAAGACACAAATTTATCTGCCACGCTCAACGCATATACGAAACCGGAACATGCAGCATTAACGTCGAACGCACCACAGCCAACAGCACCAAGACGTGCCTGCAACAGGCAAGCAGTAGACGGAAAGATCAAGTCCGGTGTGGTGGTCCCGACAACAATCAAATCCAAATCAGTGGACCGCACATTAGCAGCTTCAAGTGCACGAATCGCAGCCTCGTAAGCCAAGTCGCTGGTCGTTTCGCCTTCGGCAGCAATATGCCGCTCACGGATACCGGTGCGAGTGCGGATCCATTCGTCGCTGGTATCGACGATCCGCGCCAGATCGTCATTGGTCAGCACTTTCTCTGGCAAATAACCGCCTGTGCCTGCGATTCTGGCGTAGATTCGCTTGCTCATATCGAATTCCTAAATTTAAAAAAGCCGCGTCGGGACAGACGCGACTTCCAAAGCACATGCACTAAGCAAGCAAGGTTCTGTATCCCACATCCCCCAATCAATCTTCTTCGACAACCGAAGTTTTAATCGCAATAACCTTCTTGCCACGGTAGTAACCATCAGCAGTCACGTGGTGGCGCACATGCACCTCACCGGTCGTTGGATCAATTGACAACTTTCTCGCGGTCAACCTGTCGTGAGAACGACGCTGACCACGACGGGAAGGGGTCACTCGGGATTTTTGCACAGCCATGGGATTACTCCAGATTTATTGCGATAACTTTGAATTGTTTCGTTGCATATGACAAAACACGTCTCAAATTCATTTTCTATCCTAAACCTTAGCAGCGGCTATTGCCTCTTAAACGAAGCGAGCACTGCAAACGGATTTGTCTTATTCGTTTCTTGATCAGTAGGGGGCCATTTGGTTTCCACTGCTTCGGTATCTAACGCCACTGGCACCAGCGGGATCGCCAACAACAGTTCATCCTCGACAAGATCAACAGGCCGTAGCATGCCATTAGCGGGCACCAGAAGTACCTCGTAATCCGGTGGGAGTGCCGACTCCTCAGCCTCATTGCGAATCAAGCCCATACGCTGGCTAACACGCACTGGCAACAGAAAACGTTGCAAACTGCGCTGGCATTCCAGCGGCAACTGCGCCTCCACGGTCAATGCCACATAAGCTATTTGCAGTCCCTCGTCATGACCGAACTCAAGCACATAAGTACACTCACCTTCGGTATCGAGTAACGCATCCCCCAACCGCTTCATCTTGGTTAGATGAATCCGCCCACCAAAACACCCGCGGGCAGCGACCATCCGCCAAGTATCCAGCCATTCTGGGACGTTTTCAATCATAAGCTACGGCATCCTAAGGATAGAGACCAGTATTGTCAAATCAGAACAATCCTGGCGCTAGCCATTGATAGCATTGACCTGCAAACTGGCGCAAAATTAGCGCGATGGTATAAACAATAACACCTGCCAAATTTTAGCCCCAGGCAATGACGAGATACTCCTGTGATATTGATATGCGTAGGAACATTCGACTTAAATATCATGGACTTGTACAAATGTTGTAACCACACACCGTTTAAAAATTGTATGAATTAAATATGGACTGCTTCTCTATTCTGGCCAGAGTAGTAAGCGAAATCATCAATTCCCATTCCGGTAATAAAATAACGGCATCACTTTCATCTTTTTCGACATTGTGGACATGCTCTGGATGATATGAAAACCGAAAGAAAAACGTATATTTCTTCGAAATCATAATATTCTTGAAGGAATACTGAGATAATCAAAGCAAGATTCATCCCGTCGAATGCATTGAGCGTGATGGAGGGAACACAGATACATGCCATTATTAACGGGAGATACGTAACGGCTGCTCTGTCCAATCTTCGACACTACCATCACGCCCATGGAGACGTAGTCCGAGCCAATGCCGACCCGGGGATAACATGCGGAAGTTCACTTGTCCACGAAAACCTACCCGTGGGTGGCTGGGATCAGTCGAGATACGCCAGTAATCACGCACGTCCCGCAATAGACCATAGTCAGCCTGAGCCGCAACTTGCCCATCAAGCAAGATATCCACTCCCGCCAAACCCACACCATCCTTAAAAGCCCATCCAGTGACCTGGAATGCATCAGATACCACCGCATCGGACAACGGCTGATCGATCCAAGCCATTGCTGGTGTTACGCATTGTCCGGACGTGCGCTGTACCGGCAACCGGAACAACAAGAAACGCTGGTAACCATGATCGGTCGAAACGATCTGTGGGGGTGGCAGTGGGCCAACCATCGCGCAGACCTCATGATAATGCTGTAACAGGTCACGGTAGCGCATGTCACTCGGCGACAGTACCAACAGACGTCTACCTTCGTGTGTACTCTGATTCAACAGCCCCCACTGACGCATTTGTGCGGTACGTCCGTGGCGATCGTTGAGTGATGAGGCCAGTACCTCAATGCGTGGGTCACGCAGCCGGAAACCTAGTTCAGCACCAACCTTAAAGTTGCCCGCCAAGATGCGTGTACCTGGCTGCAGCATCAGTTCAGCACGTACGGCCTCAGCGAGCGCATCCCAGCCAGCAAAATTGCGCGGGTAATACTTCCTTCCAGCACTGCGTTCCCGCAACGCCGGTACCGATACTGCCAAGTAATAGCCGTAAGCACTGAGCGTCCCAATGACCGCCAGTCCCCAGGCGCCACGCCGCCAGTGTCGCGGCCAATTCATCAGTACCTGCGGGACAACGATCAGCAAAGCGAAATAACCCGGAAGTGTCCAATGAAAGCTGACTCGCTCATTATCGGTAAAGAACCCGAGCAAAAAGATCCCCAGAGTGGAGATGCCGCCGAGTAAACCGAAGTAACGCCACTGTACACGCCCACTGCCACGCACCGCGAGCCAAGCCACCCGCACCATTGCATAGGCGAGCAACGGCGTGACTAGCAGTGTCTGAATCAACAGAAACACCGCACCTTTGACTTGAAAACTCCATGGGTGACGTTCAATAAATTGGAAGCGCAGCCCAGCCTCCTGGTTGTCGAAGTTCCATAGCAACAGAGGTAGCCAACCCAACGCACCGACAATAAGCGCAATCCATAGCCGCGGATCGCGCAGCAATGCACGTCCCTGCGGCATACACAACAACGCGATTAATCCGATCCCAATCACACCGATAAAACGGTAGTGACTCAACGCACCCAGCAACAAACCCGTCGCCAATTCCAGAACACTGATCGCATCGATGTCACGCAACAAACGCGCCCCAGCGTCCAGGCAAAACACCACAGCCAACGCCATCGGCACATCCGGGAGAGCGAGAATACCGAGCGTGGCCGATAACGGCATCAGCAGGGTCAGCATGCCAGCACGCCAACCCAACGAAGGACCGAACCAGCGTGTAGCAATATGTGCGACCAACCACGGCAGCAGCGCGGCGATTACAAGAAATGGCAAGCGCAACGCCAACAAATGATGCCCACCCAGCATGACACCCAGTCTGGTGAGCCATGCCGTCATCCCTGGAAGATCCGAATAAGCCAATGCCCAATGTTGGCCTTCCTGCCAGTAGAATGCCTCGTCAACAAACAGCGGTAACCGCGCCGCGATCACTAACTTGACGGCAGTCGCCAGGGCCCACAGGATCACAAATGCCCGATAGGCACGTTGATCTACCTGGATGACCTCCACCCGTTCTTTAGACACTGGATCGTAATGCCCCTACCATCGATTCAAGGAATGCTAACCGATACGCTATACCACTCGCTTGAGGACGCGCAGCATCAAGTCAATACCATGTTGCTTGGTAAACAGCAGGAAGTGCGTCTTGCCTTCGTCGCATTGCTGTCCGGCGGTCATTTGTTGCTGGAAGACCTGCCCGGTCTAGGTAAAACCACCCTGGCGCACGCATTAGCCTCGAGCCTGGGATTGCACTTTCGCCGTGTGCAGTTCACCTCCGATCTGATGCCGGCCGATGTGCTTGGGATCTCGGTATACAACACACAGAATCAGCAGTTTGAGTTCCATCCAGGCCCAGTATTCACCCATGTGTTGCTGGCCGATGAGATCAACCGAGCACCACCACGCACGCAAAGTGCACTCCTGGAAGCGATGGCTGAACAACAAGTCACCCTTGATGGTGTCACTCGCCCGCTGTCGGAACCGTTCTTAGTGATTGCCACTCAGAACCCTGTTGACCTGTACGGCACTTTCCCACTGCCAGATTCGCAATTGGATCGCTTTTTGCTGAGACTCAGCCTGGGTTACCCCAGCGTCGAGGCTGAATGTACTCTGCTATCCGGCATGGATCGACGAGAACTTATTGCAAACACCGTGCCACGACTGAAAGAGGCAGAGGTGATCCTGTTGCGCCAAACAGTGCTTCGAGTACACGTCAGCGATGCACTGATTAACTACGTGCAAGCACTGTTGTTGCGAAGTCGCCAGCAGACTGGCGTGCGTGTAGGTTTGTCTCCGCGTGCTGGCATTGCCCTGCTGCGCGCAGCGAAAGCCTACGCACTGCTCTCAGGTCGTGAGTACGTGCTACCGGAGGACATTCAAGCACTCTTCGTTGCAGTCGCCGGACACCGTCTGGTGCCAGAAGCCGAAACCGCTTCCACCGGACTAGAGCTGGCTAAGACATTGCTGTACAGCGTGCCCGTGGACTGAGCGTGCGCACACTCCTACGCCACTGGATCCAACGTGCTGGGATGCTGGCACGCCCGCACGGCCCCGAATCTATGCCGGTAACACTGGATCGGCAGCGTATTTACATGCTGCCCACTCCTTTCGGCCTATTCTTTGCGATCTTAATGATAGCGATGCTAGTAGGAGGACTGAACTACAACAACAACATGGCACTCCTATTGGCACTGCTGCTCAGCGGAGCTGGCATTGGCAGTGCATTGGCCACACATCTACAGCTCGCTGGGCTTTGTTTGGAAATACTCCCATCCAAACCGGTCGCCGCCGGACAACCGCTGCGGATGCGACTCCTGCTGGACAGTGCCCAACCTCGCCCTCGTCCGGGGCTGCACTTGAAGCATGAAGACGTACAAACGTATTGCTCGCTTTCTCCAGGAGTGTCTGTCGAAGTCAACCTGAAGGTGACTAGTACGCACCGTGGCTGGCGCAGATTGTCACGCATTCGGATCTCCACTGTGCAGCCACTAGGGTTGATCATGGCTTGGTCCTGGGTATGGCCGGAACAGCCTCTGCTGGTGTATCCATCTGCGGAACAAAGCGGTCCACCACCTCCGATCAACGATGGCCATAGAGCGCACACTTGGCGACACGGCGTGCAGAACGAAGAAATGCACCAATTACGCTCGTATCGCCCTGGCGATGCCGCCCGTACCATCGCCTGGAAGCACTCAGCACGGCGCAGCGCACTCTTGGTACGTGAGTATCAACAGCCTGTCGGCTCGGAAGTACTGCTGGACTGGAACCAACTGTACACCCTGCCCTATGAGCATCGCATCGCACGCCTGACACGTTGGGTCAATGAAGCCGAGCGGGAAGGCTGGCGCTACCGTTTGTCTCTTCCCGGCCATCCTGAATTGGGCTATGGCCAAGGTGCCCACCACCACCACGGTTGCTTGCGCATGCTGGCTCTTTTACCAAATGCCTAAACCAAATTCGCCTTCTCCCGCAAGCCGTGCCTGTGTGCTGGTCACTGCCTGGATCGCACTGACACCGTTGTTACTACAGATGCCGCGCCCTCTGTCGTTAGGCATCGTGGTGATGGCACTGGCCGTTGACACACTCACTTGGCGTAAAGCGCTTTGGGCACCTGTGCGGATACTGCTGGTGATAACGATGCTCGGCATGGTGTCTTGGCAAACGGAGATACGCTTTGACCGTGATACCGGATGTGCGGTGCTGGCGGCAATGCTGGCTATTAAAACCTCAGAACTACACAGCCTGCGGGATGCACGCAGCCTACTCGGTTTTGCTCTGTTCTCACCGTTTGCCGCATTCCTACTCGACCAAGGACCGGCAACCATGATATTTGCATTGCTCGTTGTGCCTGCTGCACTGCTGTCAATGCAGTACTTAGCCCAAGAACAAAGTCAGGTTCCGGCACTTCTACTGCGGTCCCAACTATTCAGCATCGGCAAACTGACTGTGCTGGGAGTGCCACTGGCTCTGGCCGCATTTTGGTTGCTGCCACGCTTGGATGCACCGCTATGGGGTGTTCCAGAGCGCACACTGGCACGTCCCGGATTGTCAGACAGGATGGCGCTCGACACCTGGGTCGATCTGATGAGCGACGACACCCCTGCACTGCGCGTAAGTTTCAATGGTCCAACACCACCACCGGAGCAGCGTTACTGGCGCGGACCGGTGATGTGGGACTTCGATGGGCGTAGCTGGCAAGCGACATCGCATGTCGATTTAACACCGCCGACACCCTTAGTGTCAGGTACGCAACACTTCAACTACAGCATGGATTACGAACCAACCGATCGCCACTACTTAGTCGCACTCGATCTGCCACTGGCCGCACCCGTCGGCGCACGCCTGACCGCCGAACGTAGCTTACTGTCGGAGGGTCCCCTGACTGCAATCACACGCTGGCAACTGCAATCAGCATCACCGACCAGTTTCGAGGAAACACTCACAGAAACGCAGCATCAACGCGCACTCGCTCTTCCTCTTGACTTTAATCCACGCACAGTAGCGTTGGGTCGGCAATGGCGGCAGGAGGCCGGTCATGACGATGCAGCCATCGTGCAGCGCGCACTGAAGTGGGTACGCAGCGAATTTACTTACACTTTGGCCACAGCACCGCCAGGCCGTCACGCGGTGGATGAGTTTCTATTTCGCGACAAAGCGGGCTTCTGCGAACATTTCGCTTCTGCATTTGTCGTGCTGATGCGTGCGTCTGGTATTCCTGCACGCGTGGTAACCGGCTATGTCGGTGGCGTCTACAACCATTTGGGCCATTATTGGGTGATACGCCGTATGGACGCCCACGCTTGGGCTGAGATCTGGCTACCGCAACGTGGCTGGGTAAGAGTTGACCCGACTATAGCTGTGGCACCCGAACGGATTCACGATACGTTGGAAGATCGCTTGGGACAGAACAATATCGGCACCAACATAGACGGCAATTGGCGATTAGCTGACATGAGAGACTGGTTGCGAAGCAGTTGGAACGACTTGGTATTAAGCTTCGACGCCAAACGCCAACAACAATTGCTGCACCCATTCGGCATCGACCATCTGCATGTATCTCAACTGATCATATTGTTTATCGCATTCGCATCAATTGCACTGAGCTGGATGGCGTGGTGGCTGGCCCGTGGCGAGCGAGAACGCGATCCGCTACTACGCGCTTGGCGTCGGCTCGGTCGCCGCTATGCGCGTCTTGGTCTAGAACGTAAACAGCACGAACCAGCACTGGTTTGGGCGAAACGAGTCGAACAACAGTATCCTGGCATCGGCTTATATACACTCAGCCAGCGTTTCACCAATGCACGTTATAATTGCAACCATTTGGACCACACTCTCATCCATGCTTTGCTGCAACATCGCCCGCATACCGGAGCACCTGAAATTGAGAACACGTTTGCTTGTTCCACTGATCACCCTTTTGGCGTTGGCTGCCTGTGTGACCGTGCCAAAGCCACTGCAAGGACAGTTCAGCACAATCACACCACGTGACTCCGTCACCAATGCCCAGATCGGCACTCTAGTGCGCTGGGGTGGCAAGATTATCAAAACCATACCTACCCATGGCCAGACTTGCTTCGAGATGATGTCACGCCAGCTCAGTCCATCGGGCCGTCCGGACAGTGATACCGGCGACGCCAACGACGGTCGTTTCATCGCCTGCCGTAACGGCTTTTACGATCCAGCGGTCTTCGAGCCTGGCCGTGAAGTGACTTTCATCGGAAAAATTGAGAGCTACGAAAACACACGCATCGGCGAATACGATTACAGGCTTCCCAAAGTCGCCGCCGACGTCATCTATCTGTGGCCAGTGATACGCGAAATTGAAGTTGTACCCGTCTATCCGTATGGCCCATGGGGCCCGATGGGGCCATGGGGCTGGGGTCATCCTCGCTGGTGGTGGTGAGAGCTACCACTCTGTAGGTAAGGCACGCGCCGCTGACCGTCAAGCGGCGGCGCATATTTCAAATAGCATCACCACATTCCCAAGGGTGCGCCAGCAAGCAGGTGCAGGTGGATGTGGAACACGGTCTGCCCACCATGCTCTCGACAATTCATCACGATACGGTACCCATCCTGCGCAAAGCCTTCGTGCCTGGCATATTCAGCTGCAGCTAACACGAGCTTGCCAATCAATGGACCTTGCTCTGGCCGCACATCGTCCAGGGTCGGGATCATCTCCCGCTTTGGAATAAACAATACATGCACCGGGGCTCGCGGCATGATGTCCTTAAAGCCCAGTACCTCCTCATCTTCGTAGACAATCGTGGCAGGAACTTCGCGACTGATAATCTTAGCGAAGATAGTCTCAGCAGACATACACACACTCACAGAAATGGGGATACACCAAGCTTAGCGGGTCAGCACGCTTTGGTTTGGCGTTCCGCATCACTGTTCAGACCACTTCATTACGGGTGCCAAACGCATGTGAAAGGGTGCCACGGTCTAAGTATTCCAGTTCCCCACCCAACGGCAAGCCTTGCGCCAGCCGGCTGGGGCGTACGCCATGCTGACGTGCCAGGAGCGCCAAGTAGTGCGCTGTCGTCTCACCTTCCACCGTCGCATTAGTAGCAATGATCAGCTCGGTGACCTCACCGGCGGCAAGACGTTGACCTAAACGGTCCAGCCCAAGTTCGTGCGGGCCGATCCCATCCAGAGGAGACAGCCGCCCCTGCAAAATAAAATAAAGCCCGCGATAGCCAGTGGCGTGCTCAATCGCCAGCCGGTCAGCCGGCGACTCGACTACGCATAGCTGCTGGCGATCACGGCTGGAGCTAGCACAGATCGCACAGATCTTGGTCTCACTGAAGTCACGGCACTCCGTACAATGACCAATTTGCTCAATCGCACGGCCCAAAACATCGGCCAAGTGACGACCGCCTTCACGTTCACGCTCGAGCACATGGTAGGCCATACGCTGGGCGGTCTTCTGACCGACACCTGGCAAGATGCGGAAGGCACCGATTAATTGCTCAAGCAAATATGTATGCATAACGTGTCTACGATACCAAGCCTGATACCTCGCCAATCAAGCCAACAATCAACCGGGCAAACACTGTCAAGTACAATGCACCGTTCACAATACAACGTCACAAATCGTCCAATGCCTTCCGAGACAACGGATCTGCGCCGTAGGTTCATTCACCATCCACTGCGTGGTCATCCTGTCAAGCACGCTCAGAACGGCAGCTTGAAGCCAGGCGGAAGCGACATGCCAAGAGTGGCTGAACCCATTCTTGCCTTGGATTCAGTATCCACCTTGTTGGAAGCATCATTGAACGCGGCAGTGATCAAATCTTCAATCATTTCGTGATCGGCCAATATGCTGGGATCGATACGTACTTTGCGACACTCTTTAGTACCGCTGAGGATCACGCTCACCATACCACCACCTGCGCTGCCAGTAACCTCCAACTTGGCTAGTTCTTCTTGGGCACGCTGCAGATTCTCCTGCATCTTCTGTGCCTGCTGCATCAATTGGGCAATATTGCCTCGCATCATTAGCTACTCATCGTAAGGACGTATGGAATCGGTAACAACCTTGGCAGCATGCTGATGGATCAGATGCTGCACTACATGATCGCTCATGAAAGCTTCTTCGGCCACCCGCTGACGCTCACTCTTCTGACGATGGGTGCGCTCATGCAGGGTTTCGACTTGAATGTTTCTGGTTTCGATCTGTACTTTAGGTGCCTGACCCAGCAACCGAGTCAGTGCTTGGATCAAATCCGTCACAGAACGTGTCGACTGCAGATATTCAAACTCCGGAGCCAGCGCCAAACGCAGGACGTTGTCCTCATGAGAGACAAAAGCGGCATGAGCAGCCAATTGCTTAGACGGACCACTCAACCCAATGCGCTCGACCAACGCAAGCCATTGTCCAACATCAGTGATATTCCCATCACAAGAACCAGCTTCATCGACTTCGATGGAAGACGAGTGAGGCAACAAGGCATGCATCATTGGCACAGCGACATGATCTGGATTCGATTGCTCAGGAATCGTTGCCAGTGGGACGCGTTCTATCGTTCCCTCAGAAGAGGGAAGTATAGTCGGCTTGGTCAGCACCAACACATCGTCGAGCTGATACAGCAGTGGATTTTCCACGGGCATCATCGCTACTGTCGCTGTGTTCGACTGAGCCACACGAATGTCATCATCGCCCCTTGGAGGTGGAGCAACCGCAAGCGGTGGGAGATCAGAACGGGATTCGGACATCGCATACACGGCGGCTCCATGTGCGTCACTGCCACTAGACGTCACTGTAACGGCGCTAATACCCGGCCCATCAGTCAACACCATACCCGGTGCGACTGCCGGAACAGGTCGGAACGCGAGCATCCGCAGCACTGTCATCTCAAATCCCACACGCGGACTTGGTGCCAAATGTAAGTCACGGCGTCCGTTGATGGTCATCTGGTACCAAAGTTGTACGATCTCCGGCTGTGTTTGTTCAGCAAATGGAGCCACGTTCAATGTGTGCCCTGCAAACGCCACCGAAGGCACCAGTTGCCGTACTTGAATCATGTGCAAGGCTTCAGCCAGGGCATCCAGCACCCCGCCCCAGTCTGGCGAAAACTCAGCTAATGTTGCCACCACCTGTAACACTCGCTCACCGTCACCGGCAGTTAACGCAGCCAACATCACATCAATCTGAGTACGATCCACCGTACCGAGCATGGTCCGTACTACATCCTCGCGCAACGCCCCCCCAGCATAAGCAATCGCCTGGTCTAACAAAGAAAGACCATCACGTAATGAACCGTCAGCGGCCTTGGCCAGCTGTGCGATCGCACCTTGATCTGCTGCAATCCGCTCAGCGGTCAGGATCTTGCTTATTTGACCGTGGATCTGTTCCTCGTCCAAGCGCTTTAGGTTGAACTGCAAACAGCGAGACAATACGGTCACAGGTAGCTTCTGAGGATCAGTCGTTGCCAGCAGGAATTTCACGTGCGGTGGTGGCTCCTCCAGCGTCTTGAGCAGCGCGTTAAACGCTGCTTTAGAGAGCATATGCACCTCGTCGATCAGATAGACCTTGAACTTACCTCTGGTGGGCATGTATTGCGCGTTTTCTATCATCTCGCGCACATCATCCACACCAGTATTGGAGGCAGCGTCGATCTCCAGCAAGTCGATATAGCGGCCAGCATCAATGTCCAAACAAGCTGTACACTGGCCACATGGATCGGCACTCGTGCCCTGCTCGCAGTTCAGTGATTTAGCAAAGATACGCGCAATAGTCGTCTTGCCCACACCACGGGTACCAGTAAATAGGAATGCGTGATGGACACGGCCACTTTCCAACGCATTACTCAGCGCACGGACCACATGCTCTTGGCCCACCAGCTCGGCAAACCGCTTGGGACGCCACTTGCGAGCAAGAACAAGATAGGACATTAGGGGATCATCTTCATCTAAATTGCTATTGTGACATGCTCGGCTGCAGGGGCCATATATGGTGCAATTGAACTTGTGAAGAATACTAAGCGAAGCTAAGATTTGCCCTTTAAATAATCCAAGTCACTGTGCTTGGTGAAAATTCAGGAGAGGTGTCCGAGTGGTTTAAGGAGCACGCCTGGAAAGTGTGTAAGCGTCTAAACCGCGCTTCGGGGGTTCGAATCCCCCTCTCTCCGCCATTTATCCAACATGTTGCAAGAAGGCCACCCGTCGAGGTGGCCTTTTTATTATCTAATTGCAGCACGTTGCGACACCGTACAGCTAGAAGAGCATCACCCACCATCGTAGGGACAACATGGCTAAGTAGGTGGATTAGGGCATTTTGGCTGTCCGGTACAACGCAAAGCGTACAGGTGAGGCTTGTAGACTGACTAAGGAATTACTCTTTGCCTACCGCAGCAAGATCTACAAAGATCTGATGCATGATGGGTGCAACAAGCCGATGGTCCAGCAGCGCTTAAAATCACTCAAGATGAAGGAGCAGCAAGGGAACTGCCCACTTTGCAATGAGGCCCCGCCTGAATGAGGGATGGTTCTGGAGTGCACCCTGGCAGTCGATAGGCAATACTCACCTGATTCACGCCACCTGCGAAGGCCGCAAAGAGCTACACCTAGTTCCGACCTTGGAGCTGATAGAGACCTGGACCAACCTTCTTGAACTTGGAAGCAGTCCACAGCCAAGTGATGTTGCGCGGCAAGGGCACAGATAGGGTGTTATCCAGTGTGCTGCCTGTATTATCTAAGCTTCCTGCAGCCTACGGCACGCTCGACAATGTCTCGCACCCGCAAAGGCTTGCCAGCACGCTTTAGCACTGCTTCGGCAGTAGGTAGGAAACCTTCACCAACTCTCTTAGGCATACACACCCTCGGTTCGAGAGAAAATTGGAATAGACCTTCGTATCCTCGGTCTTTGCGAGAAGGTGACGAAACAAGCGCCCGAAAACAGCAAGTGATTACAACTTCGTATCGCTTCGGCGATCCCACAAACATTAAAACTGAATGAATCGGCGGACGCAAAGCACTCTCAAAGGCTTTCAAAGAAGCGCTGATCATCGGTCGTATAGCGATCAGATCATCAGGCACAAGCTGCTGATGATACCGCCTATCGCGCCCAATGCTTGTACCCATGTAAGGCGGATCCATAGAAGTAACGTGGTGTCGCCTCGAAAGTAGTTTCCAGCGCCCCCCCCTTTCCGAAAGTTCGTCTTGCTGCGAAGCAGGGCTGATGCCTCCTCGATTGCTCCAGCCATTTTATATGGCTCCATTCCCAATCAGCGCTTGTCATGCGATGGGGTGAACCGCCCTCCCCATTGAAACGCACCACGTTCTTGACGCAACGACAAATCAGATACAAATAATCAACCGGGTCCTTCTCATTTGAAATAGTCCGTTGAAACGATTGCTTGACCTCGCCAAAGCTGCACATACTTTTTTACGGTGTTGGAAGGCTGCTCAATAATTACAGCCCAAGACATACCGTTTGATGACCCCATGATGTGCCACGAGCACCCTCATTACCGCGCATCCCGCAAAAGGTTCATAAAACGATGCGATATCAGATGGCAACAATGAATAGATCATCGGCGCTAACATTCGCTTGCTGCACTGATAAGGAATCGAGTGAGGGAGTTTCTTTGCCATGCGTCTTTATCTAGATCGTTGGGAAGATCCAGCGTGGACTCTCGGCCATTAGGGAGCACAGCGCAATGTCTGGATGCGCCCGGCCACAAGGCTGTTCAGCGATTCGAGCCTGGTCAGCGAGACGATCCGCCCAGAGGCGGCGTGCCGCAAGCAGTAAGTGCGTTCATCGAGCTGGAATTCCCGAGGTCATTCCAGGTAAACCTGGGGCGCTCACCAGGCCTTCACCTACATGGACATGCAAGCACGGTAACCGTGATCAACCCACTACAGGGCCATCGTCACTTGGCATGGGACAGTTCCCACTGGGCGCTTCTGCCCCTTTAGCTGTCATCGTCAGTGTCTTCCACGTACACGCTGAGGGTGGGCTGATTGATCAGGATTGCTCGGCGTCGCGAGGTGGATGTGACGCTTGGCAACTAGAAAGCCCCGATTCGGTCAGTAACCACGGCGAATCATTTTTCATCTTGGCAACGATCGCATTGCGCTCCGCCTGCTGCTTCTGGTGGAAGACCTTCGTGGAGATAGTGCCTCTCATGCTTCGTCTACCGCGGCGATGACCTAGGTGACAAGCTGATTCATCAGATTCTCGATAGGGTTGGTCTTACCATGGATGAACTCGTCATTGGTTGCGTGCGAGTTGTGCTTGGTCAATAGGACGCCCTTGAGCTTGGCCGTGATCTAGACGTGCTACATGGCCCTACATACCTGCTACTGAAAATGCGATCAGACATGTCCCCGATGGCAGTGGCAACTGTGATGACTACGGTGGTTGCCAGTTCGAGCAAGCCTACCCCGTCGGTTCGGTACTGCACGCGCTTCGAATCACTCAGCATCAAAGCAGGTGACGTGAAGTACAACGAATGCAGGCGGCAAGCGGCCTACACCGCTTCTCAGCAGGTGGCTAGGTGTTGAACAGTTGCAGTGCGAGGACAGGATTGTAAGGCGACGCGAACCTCTTAAAACGTAGATGACACGGGTGCCAATATCGGGCGAGGTACTCATGACAAACATGCCCATGAGCAGCGCCTGTGATCTGGTAGAAGGTGGCATCACATGTGTGATCATTCGCAGAACTGTTCACGTCCTCCGGGTTATGCGGATTATGTGGCAGGTTTGGGACCCTCTCCAACCAGAAAGTGGTAGCACAAGGCGATAAAGCACTTCCCATTGACCATGATATGTTTCAATAACTCGAAGCGCGGTATATACGTGCTTCCTCGCGGGCGAGTCCTTCATTTCAACCTCTTTCCCCCATACCATTTACTCGATAACTTCGCCTTTCTCGAAATGATTTGGATAGGTCGGAATACGATATTCTTCATCATCATTAGTATTAACGATGTAGCGAGAGTGGTTGGATGTTTTCATCATTACTTCTGTTGAGACACTCCCGATTGTTGACATCCCCATTAAGCATTTTGATGCATGACAGGCTCCCTGGCAGTTTCCTGGAAGAATGGCGTATTCCGAATGTCCAATGACATTTTTGACAAGCATGAAGAACAATTCCCCACACGGACAATGTGGTTATTTCGTGCGACGACGAATAACTGACTGTCGCTGCTGAGAAGTCCTAGGAGTAACTCATTGGACTTATGAAATTGAGAAATGCACTTACCGATTATTTTGATTCTTGGATAGCTTACGTTTTCACAACTGACAGGAAAACTACACGATTGATTCATTGAATTTTCCAGATCCCCCTGATTAGCTAACTGTTAGAAGCAATCAGGACGGCACCTTGTCGATAATCCCCGAAGTGAAATATCCTTTGACTTTGCTGCACAATGCCCCTTCCCAACTCAGCTTTGGACGCCAATTCGTCTTGTAACCTGAAAAATGCGCAAATGCTTTGAGTACTTTAAACAACAGCGGTTGCCCGTCAACTCGATAGCTATTAAAGATGATGGAAAGTAAGCAGGCGCAGAGTAAAGTCTAGCCCCATGCGTGGCATCATTACTTAATATTTTAATTGTTTAATATCTCAGACGTAGTAGATGCTCTTGCAATCTTGAGAGCAAGACACCAAGTAAAGTATCTGACACAACAACAGATCTAGCGTTGGTACCCCCGCCCTCAAAACTTGACTTAATTATTTTCAACTTATATTATTTCAACTAGTGTATTCAGTAATCATTCTGTTACATATATGGACAATTCATACTTAAGTGCTAACGCTCCCTAGAGTTTAAGTTGTCACATCACTTTTAAAGTACAGGTAATCAATATGAAGACTTCCCTCTTGGTTCTCGGCCTTCTCTCCTCTATTCCCTTCGTTGCTTCGGCTGCTCAAGGTTTGTCTTATAACTACGTCGAGGGTGACTACGTAAGGACGAAAGCTGATGAAAACGCCAAGGGTTGGGCCTTAAAAGGCTCCTTTGCCTTTCATCCGAATTGGAGTGTGTTCGGTGACTACACTAAGCAGAAGTTCCGTAGCAGCGATTTGAAGCAACAACAGTGGCGGTTTGGTTTGGGATATAATTATTCCATCGCTGACCACACCGATCTTATAGCACGCATAGCGTACAAAAGGCTTAATCAAAACAGCTCAAACCCCAATTTTAACGGTATTAATCCTGAAGTTGGTTTGAACACTGCATTTGGTGATCATGTAGTAGTATATGGTTTAACTGGCTATGAGAAATACTTTAAAAAGAATGGAATCAGACCAGACAGCCAGTTCTATGGTCTCCTTGGTGGCCAAGCAAAGTTCGACCAACATTGGTCCCTGGACGGCCAGATGAAACTAGGCAAGGGAGGCGCCAAAGAATGGTCAGTCGGGCCACGTTTCAGCTGGTAAACAGTATCCTGACCCTTGACCAACAAGCACGTTTTTATCTCGTGCCACATTTTGAGGAAGAGGCCCCGATCCAAGGATCGGGCTTCTTTTTTTATTTAGGCAAAGTCGATATATGCCTTCCCCATGGGCGGTGGAGACATTGATCGCAGCTTAAAGACGGGGCGGCCTATCTCGGATATTAAACAGAATATCAAGGTATTCTGGCTTCTGCTCGCGTGCGAGCAGGGCTTTCATTCCAGCATCTGGGGTTATTTCTTCACGTAGAACAGCACGTACCGCTTCGGAAATCGGCAATTCGATACCATACTGCTCAGCTTGGCGCATTACCTCATCGGAGGTCTGCACAGACTCAACAACTTGACCAATCTCACGTATCGCATCTGACAGACTTTGTCCACGCCCCAAAGCGAAGCCTAGGCGACGGTTACGCGATAAGTCACCAGTACAAGTCAGTACTAGATCGCCAAGACCAGCCAAACCCATGAGCGTTTCCGGTCGAGCACCTATGGCCGCAGACAAACGTAGCATCTCATTGAGTCCACGAGTAATTAGGCCAGCACGCGCGTTCATGCCTAACCGCATGCCGTCAGCCACGCCAGTAGCTACTGCCAGCACATTCTTCATTGCCCCACCAAGCTCAGCACCAATCACGTCGTTGCCGGTATAGGCACGGAACATCGGACCATGCATCGTATTGGCCACAATCTGGGTAAAACGTGTATCTTCACCATGTACGGTAACCGCTGTAGGTAGACCCTGGGTAACTTCTTTAGCAAAGGACGGGCCCGTGACTACTGCTAACGGTACATCCGGCCCAAGGATTTCGCGAGCCACCTCGTGCAGGAAACGACCAGATCCTGGTTCGAAACCTTTGGTTGCCCAAGCAACACCAACACCGATTGAGAGCAATGGAACCAGTCGCCACAAAGTTTCAGTGAATGCATAAGAGGGTACTGCGACCAAAATCCAGTCAGCCCCTGAGATCGCTGCAGCCAAGTCGGTAGTGGCACGCAGCGTCTGAGGAAGCACAATCCCAGGTAAGTAACGGAAGTTTTGGTGGTTAATGTCGATGCTCTGTATAACTTGCGCATCGCGGCCCCACAATATGGTCGGATAGGTATGCCGAGCAACTAATGCCGCAAGAGCAGTTCCCCAAGAGCCGGCACCAAGAACAGCGATTTTCTGCTTCGGATCGCTCATCCTTGCAACATGCACCAAAACTTAAGCGTTACCAGCTGGTTTGGAAGTGACCTGCGAACCTTCCTTTTCATTTTGAGCCCTTTGGCGTAGGGTTTCAGCATATAGGGCGTCGAAATTAATCGGCTGTAAATAGAATGGTGGAAAGCCGCCTACCTGGATCAGATCACTAACCAACGAACGTACATAAGGGAACAATATGTTCGGACATTGGGTGCCAAGCAACACACCGATCGCCTGTTGATCCAAGCCGAATAGGCCAAACACGCCGGCCTGCTGTACTTCAACCACATAAGCAGTTTTTCCTGCAGCGGTACAAGTTAATGTCACATGTAACACCAGTTCGAAGGCGTTTTCGTTTAGGCGTTGCACTCTTTGGTTCAGATTGAGCTGTAATTCTGGTTGGGCAGTCTCATTGAAGACTGTCGGCGAATTCGGTGCCTCAAAAGAAACATCCTTGATGTAAATCTTCTCGATAGTAAAAGTAGGGCCAGCGATAGCTTCAGTCGGTTTAGTAGCACCGTTGGTAATTTCGTCGGACATTTCTAACTCCAGAAATGGTTTGGGTAAATGATGTGGGGAGTAGCAAGCACATTGGGAGTATCACATGAGTGCTGTACCTGATGATGGACAGTTCCATCCCAGTAAAGTCCGTGGATTCAGGTACGCCCCTTGATCAGTGGCATCTCAGCCATTTTCCAAGTAGCAATACCCCCGTCAAGCCAATAGACTTTTTCGAAGCCGGCCTTCTTAAGACGTTTAGCTGCCGCTGCAGAAATATGCCCATTACGACACACCACAACTAATGGGGATTGTTTAGCGCCTAGCAGCAACTTGCTCTCAGGATCAAACTTACTCTCAATCACACTGCGACTACCAGCAATATGTCCCCTTTCGAAATCGCTACTAGGTGACAAATCTAAGACTAAGGCATTCTCGCTATTGATCAATCTAGTCAGATCAGCAGGCTTCAACGCAGTATAACTGCGGAACAGAAGGGCAATTTCTGTAATCACAATCGCAAGGGTCAGACCGACGAAAGCCAGCGAAAGCATCGGATTGCTGGCCGCGAAGGCCTGTAGCTCTTCAAGATTCACGGATCTACAGGATTAATGGAAGTGAACGAGGGATTGTCGCATAACTCGATAGCAAGCAGGGGAAGCCAAACCAGGTTCACTCGCCCTGCCACAGGTCCGGCAACCCAGAGACAAGCCACCATTGTTTACGCCCCGTGTCCCAGCGCCAGCGTTCAGTGCAGCGAACTTTGCGTTCAGCTTGACTATTACGCCCAACTACTCCGATCTCCACCTCACGTAGCACCATGCCATCGGCCTGCAGACTGGTGCGCAACTCACGATAGCTGGAGACCTGTACCTGCGCGTAGCGCGAGTGTTCCAAATCAGTCAGCGAATGGGTAAGACGGTAAGCTGGGTCAAGCATCTCCTCAGCGTCCTCGAAGTTGCTCCAACGCACTGCAGCAACATAAGCATCTAGAGTTGCCTCCCAAGCACGCATTTGCAAACGATCCATCGCCATGACATTGTCGACTAAGGCTAGCATCGCCAGCAGTAACCATCCCCATGGATATTTAGCTTCAATTGTGCACGCCATCTTCGCTCCATTAAGTTAGGCCACACGACACATATTAGCGCTTCATGAAGCTGGCACCCACTTATCCAACTCGGTCGTGAATTCATCATAAGAACTGCGTGGACAAACGCCATTCAACGAAGAGGCGACCCATAATGCACACCATGACCCGATCAAGCCAAGACTCCGCCTCATGGTATTTGTTGTCGATGCGTCCGGCAAACAACCATGCCGCCCTCCGCCGTGCCGTCGCACGGCACGGCGGAGGGCTAATCGCACTATCCCCGTGGCGATTAAAACACCGCGACAGTCCAGAAACACGCGCCGCATTGGCCTCAGCATTAACTGCATCAACACTTGTCTTCACCAGTCCGGAAGCAGTGCGTGCAGCACATGCACTACAACCACTACGTACTGCACCTGGACAAGTGTGGTTGTGCGTTGGTGCAAGCACTGCACGGGTGCTACAACACTGTGGCATTGCACACGTGTTACATCCAACACAAATGGACAGTGAGGGGCTACTCGCCTTACTTGCGCAGCAGCCCCCAACCGAAGTCGGACTTATTACCGCCCCTGGAGGCCGTGGTCTACTGCCGCAGAAGCTGTTAGAACGTGGCATACGGTTACATCGTGCTGACGTCTACGAGCGTCAGCCGTTGCGTCTGCGCACAGCCGCCTTGGATGCGCTGCAACGCACCGCCACACGTAGCATGCTTGCACTAAGCAGCGCCGAAGCGTTGGCACTATTACTGCCACAATGGCCCGAGGAGCTGCGAACAATCCTATACCAACGTCCAGTGATTGCAGCAAGCACACGCCTAGAAGATCTGGCACGCGCCAAAGGGTTCACCACCGTTTATCGCGCCACAGGACCATTAGCACACCAGTTGGCAGCAACAGCAGCAGCTTTTCGACCTGATAAAACAGCACAATGACATCTAGCTTGCGGCAGTGCCAAAGTACCCTAAGGAAGCCACCGATAATGAACGAGACCGCGCCCTCTACCCTACGCCGTATTCCCTGGCTCTGGCTGATACTGCTACTGACGCTGGCAGGGTTTGGGATGATGAGTTGGTATGGCTGGCGATACTGGCAAGCTCAGTCCAATGCTGCGCAACAAGCACAACTGGAAGAACAGCAACACTGGCAAAGCCTGAACCAGACACTGCAAATGCTGCGTAGCGGGCAGGATTTTGCCTACAAACGTCTGCGCGACGTGGACGATACTAACCGCGTGTTGCGCGATGAAATACTCGGTTTAAGCCAGCGCAGCGCCCTGTTGGAACAGACCGTGGCGCGGCTGTCCGATCCGAATCGGCACGGCACTCAAGCATTACGTCTAGATGAAATCGAAACCCTACTGCGCCTGGGCCAACAGCTTTTGACAATTGCTAGCGACCTGGACGGAGCACGCCGCGCTTATGCGCTAGCGGCCTCCACCTTGGAAGGCCTTGATGATCCCGGCTACCTCAACCTGCGCCAGACCTTGGTTCAAGAACGCAACGCACTAGACACTCTGGGCGAAAGCCCGCAAACGCGGGTCAATGCGGCATTAGAACGTTTCGGCAAAGCCTTACAGCAACTGCCCCAACATCCTAATGCGGGTACCGCCAATATACAGCCATGGTGGCATAAGGTACTGTCGCCGTTGGTGCGTATCACTCCCTCCCATAGCCCGGTATTACTCGCCGATTCTGAGCGCCAGAGTGCACAAGACGCATTGCAGATTGAATTGAGCTTGGTTCGTGCAGCGGTCGAACGTAACGACCTGACCAGCTATGTCGCAGCACTGCATCGGATTGATGCACTGATGCAACGATTGTGGCCAGATTCGGCGGCGCGGCGTGCACGGCATGCGGAACTCACTTTACTAGCGAAAGCCGATCTGCGTCCCACACGTTCAGAACTAGGCACCACACTTCTGCAATTACAAAGCATGCGTCAGGGAAGTCACCACCAATGAATATCTTGCGTAACCTCACCCTGCTGTTCTTCCTCTTAATCCTGGGCATATTCAGCGCACAATGGCTATCGCAGCAGCCCAGCCGCGACTTGGGTGATGTCGTGATGCGGCTCGGAGGCAATGACTACATCACGACAGTGCCACAAGCCGTCATCCTGCTACTGCTGACACTATTGCTGCTGTGGTCGCTGCGGTCACTGATCGCACTACCGTTCCGGATTTGGGAGCGCTACCAATACAAGCAAGGGTATGCACACTTAATCGAGGGCCTACGCAATGCCGATCATGGGTATTGGCAACTCGCCGAGCGGTTACTGATAGCCGCCAGCGAAGATACGCAAGTCAGTGCAATTGCACTCACAGCAGCAATCCGCATGGCTGATATGCGTGGTGATCTGGATACAGCCACCGAATTGACACAAAAACTCGCCAAGCACGATCCGATTACACATGCACTACTGCAAAGTGAGCGATTGCTGGCACAACAGCGCCCTCATGATGCGATTAATGCCTTGGACGCCCCAGAAGCACACCCCTTACCCCCACGAAGCTTGCTGATACGCACCCGCGCACTGGTACAGATCGGACGTGCTGACGAAGCCTATGACCACCTCAGCACGTTAAGGGAACAAAGAGTGCTGTCAAAACCTCACTATGTCGCCCTCGAAAATGAGGTTATCGAGCATCTACTAAATCAAGCTGAGGATGCTCATGTTCTGGCTGAACAGTGGGAAGCGTTGCCTCAGACGCTAAAAACACACCCAAATATCGTCGGCACATATGCTACCCGAGCAACGGCACTGCACTTGGAAGATGCAGCAATGCAGAGCCTGGAACAAGCCTTGGACAGATCTTGGGACGAAAACCTGATACGCCTATATGGTTTGTTACCCTTGGAAAAATACAACTCACGCCAAACCAGTGCCGAACACTGGCTAACGCTACACCCCGATAGCCCCAACTTGCTGCTGACCTTGGCACGATTGGCACGTCAGCAGCAACAACACACCCAGGCCGAGGGTTTTTTGCGTTGTGCCGTTGACAAAGGAGCTGGTACAGAAGCCTGGGAGGAACTCGGCCACAACTACGCCGCCCAGGGTAACGTGACCCATGCACAGGAGTGCTATGCAAACGCGTTGCGTCTACGTAATCCGACCCTAAAATAATTTCGCTTTTTCTAGTTGAAACATTAAGTCACGTAAAACAGATCACCAAATGACCTTTGGCATATAACCGATAACCTAACACCATTCGTCGTGCGTCGTTGGAAGTCGTTCGGCAATGCGATCACAAGTTCAGCCATAAATCCAAAATGACCGACAGCAAATAAACCGGTCGCTAAAAACTTAGGTGTACCAAGTCCAACGCTTTATCCATGTACATCAACCTTAACGTATTAAGGTAAACACACAATTCAACACAACACGGTGCCAGAGGTAGCATTCATCACGGGCTCGGAAGCGGGATGCTTGTGGCGTCCCGTTGACGGCGTGTAAGCAAACCGTAGTACAACAATGGAATCACCACCAACGTGAGCACGGTGCTGACCATAATGCCAAAAATCAGCGCGATCGCCAGGCCGTTGAAGATAGGATCATCGATAATGAAGAAGGCTCCACCCATTGCCGCCAACGCAGTCAGCACAATGGGCTGGGCACGTACTGCACATGCATCAATCACCGCACTCTCCAAGCGCTGGCCACGTTCGACAAGATGGTTAATGAAATCCACCAGCAGAATCGAATTGCGCACAATAATCCCGGCCAGAGCGATCATGCCGATCATGGATGTGGCGGTGAACTGCGCGCCAAGCAGAGCATGGCCAGGCATCACCCCGATCACAGTCAGTGGGATCGGCGCCATGATCACCAGCGGTACCGCATAACTGCGAAACTGAGCAACGACCAGCAGATAGATCAGCACCAAGCCGGCAGCATAGGCAATGCCCATGTCACGAAAAGTCTCATAGGTGATTTGCCATTCACCATCCCACTTGACACTGAAAGCACTCACGTCGCTTGGCTGAGTAAAAAAGTGCTGTTGCAACTGGACGCCAGCAACACTATCCCGCCGCAATTGGCCCACCAAATCAAACATGCCATACAGCGGACTATCCAGCCGCCCAGATGCATCACCGATGACATAAACCACCGGCAACAGGTCCTTGTGTTGAATCGCTCCATCCCAATTACGGTGCTGTACTTCAACCAGCTCCGACAACGGTACCAAGCGGCTGTCGCTACCGCGCACACGCAGAGCAAGCAAGCGTTGCAGGCTGGCCTGATCAGCACTGGGTAAACGTAAACGAATCGGCCGAGGATATTTACTGCCCTGATCAAGCAGATTGCTGACGTCGCTACCACCAATGGCAGTGGCGATGGCTTGGGCAATGTGCGACTGTGACACCCCCAAACGTGCAGCACGCACCCGGTCGATCACCAACACCTCGCGTGGCGCATCGGCCTCGACGCTAGTATCGATATCAACGATGTCAGCTGTTTTGACAAAAGTTCGCTCCAACGCACGGCCAAGCTGGCGCCCGACAGTATCGTCCGGACCGTACAACTCAGCGACAATCGGTGCCATCACCGGCGGGCCCGGCGGTACCTCGACCAGCTTCACCGAAGCGTTATAGCGGGCACCAATCCCGGTCAACACGGGACGCAGCCCACGTGCAATCACGTGGCTCTGGCGCGCACGGAGATGCTTGTCAACCAGATTGATCTGCAAGTCGCCGACATTCGTACCGCTACGAAGGAAGTACTGCCGTACTAGACCGTTAAAGTTGATCGGCGCGGAGGTACCCGCATAGCCCTGGTAATCGAGCACCTCCGGTACTTTGTCGATCTCTGCAGCCAGATCCTGTAGCAGCGCATTGGTCCTCTCCAGCGGCGTGCCCTCGGGAAGGTCAACAACAACCTGCAACTCAGACTTATTGTCGAACGGCAGCATCTTCAGTACCACAACCTCGATCACGGCCAAGGCACCGGCAAGCACCACGAGCACACCAATCACAGCAAACAGCCCACGTCGCCGGCGTGCTCCACGCTGTAGATCAAGGAACGGCATCATGACCCATGCAAACACTTGGCGCAGCCGTGCGGCCATACGACCCAATGCGGGATCATGGCCGCTGCTGGTAGGCACCGCCGGCATGTGACGCGATAACAGCTTCAATGACAACCACGGTGTCACCACCAACGCAACCGCCAGTGACAACAGCATGCCTGCCGAGGCGTTGATCGGGATCGGACGCATATATGGGCCCATCAACCCAGAAACGAACGCCATCGGTAGCAACGCGGCAATCACCGTGAACGTCGCCAAGATAGTTGGACCACCCACCTCATCTACCGCCAATGGAATGGCCTCGCGCAACGTCCTGACGCCTTGAACCATATGGCGGTGGATGTTTTCAACAACAACGATAGCGTCATCAACCAAGATACCAATCGAGAAGATCAACGCAAACAGCGAGACACGATTCAGAGTGAAGCCCATCGCCCAAGAGGCAAATAAGGTAAGCGCCAATGTCAAAACCACGGCAGCACCCACCACAAGCGCCTCGCGCCACCCCAGTGCGAACAAGACCAGAAGCACCACCGAACAAGTAGCGAAAACCAACTTGTGGATCAGCTTCTCTGCCTTGTCGGTCGCCGTGATACCGTAATCCCGAGTAACACTGACATGTACCCCCTCTGGGATAAGCTCGCCACGCAACGCTTCCACACGTTGACGCACCGCGGCGGTGATATCAGCGGCGTTACTGCCCGGTTGTTTGGCGATCGCCAAAGTGACGGCCGGCGCAGGACCACCCACTGGGCCGGCACGACCGGGTGGAGCACCATGCCAGACGTAGCGCAACGGCAAATCAGCAGCATCATCGACAGTCGCCACATCAACCACACGTACCGGCTTACCCTCCTGCAGACCAAGGACTAAGGCAGCGACTGCATTGCGATCGGCCAGAAACTGGCCCGCGGTGACAGGAACCACCCCTTGAATGCCAAGTCGCTCACCGGCCAGATGGACCTCATTGGCTGCCCGCAAAGCACCCGTAAGATCGTCCAACGCCAAGCCATAGCTCGCCATCCGCGCCGGATCTAGAGTGATGCGCACGGCGCGATCCGGCGTTCCGATCGTGTCGATGCCGCGAGTGCCAGGGATACGTTTGAGCTCACTCTCCAGCGTGTGTGCGATATGCCCAAGTTCGAGTGCACCACGCTGCGCATCGTCACTCCATAGTGTCAGTGCCATCACCGGCACGTCGTCGATGCCCTTGGGTTTGACCACCGGCTGGCCGACACCGAGATCACGAGGCCATAAATCGGCATTAGACCAAACCTGGTTATACAGACGTACCAAAGCAACCTGACGCGGCACACCGACTTTGAATTCAACGGTGACGATTGCGAGTCCAGGGCGACTGGTGGAGTAGACGTGCTTGAGTCCCTCAATCTCCGACAGACGCTGTTCCAAAGGCGTAACCACCAACTGCTCGACCTGGTGTGCATCAGCACCTGGAAAAGTAACGCTCACGTTGGCCATGGTCACATCTATCTGAGGCTCTTCCTCACGCGGCGTGATCATGACTGCGACCAAACCGAGTAACAGGCCCAGCAGCGCAAGCACCGGGGTCAACGGGTTGTGTTGGAAGGTCGCGGCGAGACGGCCAGCGAGCCCGAGGCGGGAGGAAGAGACGTCACTCATCACGGCCCGCTCCGACACCACGCACCCGCCGCATTACCTGTAGCGTTTGCAATGCTTGCAGCGGATCGACAGCAACACGCTCACCGAGACCGATCCCAGCCAACACCTCAACCTGATCTCCACGGCGCTCACCCAAACGCAACTGGCGCAGTACGATGCGCTGCGGCGTCACCACATAAGCACCCACCAATTCACCACGCAGGAACAGCGCGGCCGCCGGGATCCACGGCGTAGCCGCCTGAGTCGCCCCGCCAGGGAACACAACCTTAGCGGTGGTGCCTGGCACAATCGCCTGCGCATCCAGGGGCAGCAGCACACGCACGCCGACAGTATGCGTGGTGGCATCAGCACGAGGATGGACAATGACCCGGGCAGCTTCTAGTGTGCGTCCAGTGGCGAGGATGACGCGCGCCTGCGGCTGTGCGCGCAGCGTGTCAGCCACAGTCTGAGGCACCTGTACATCGATCTGTGTTCCTCCAGGCACATAGATCGCCATCAATGGCTGCCCAGCAACAACCGTCTCATCGACCTCAACATTGCGCGCCACCACCACTCCGGAATACGGCGCACGCACCACGGTGTACACCGCTTGTTGACCGGTGCCGATCAACCGGGCATGAGCAGCGTCGCGGTTAGCACGGGCAGCATCATATGCAGTGCGGGCCACATCGACCTGAGCACGAGAAACATACTGACTCGGTGCCAGCGCCTCGATCCGCTTCCAATACGCCTGAGCCTGTGCCAACTGTGCCTGGGCAGCGGCTAACTCGGCCTGTGCAATATGGCTGTCGGCCTGCTGTTCAACCGCCGTCAGGCGCAGCAGGACCGCACCAGCAGCAACGTGATCACCGATGTCCACGTATACCCCGGCGACGCGACCACTGGTCTGCGACGACAGCGTGGCATGGCGTACCGCTTCGACCACCCCATCCCATGAAACCAAACTTCGGTCGGCCATGGTACGGGCAGGCACAGTACTCAGGACCGGCGGCGCCGGTGGCGTCAGTGGTGCCGACTGGCTGCTACAAGCAGCGAATGCCAGTGACAAAAAAAGAAGATACCAGGGACGGAACAGACAGAGCCGAACGATCACTGGCAGGGCCTCACTTAAACGCACGGCCCTGGACGAACCCCGGGCGCTTGAACAGCAGAGTGGTTGAACAGAACCCAATGGATGTGTGTTAGGTCGGGTAACGCTAGTACAGGTGTCACTGGTGGGAAGCCACGCGTGTTGCTCAGCCTGTCCACACCACCCATCGCACCAAAACCGGTGAACACCGACAGCACCACACAGTCGCGCTGCCTGCACTTGCGCAGGTTGGCGTCTCAGATCATCGCGAACACGTAAGCGGCACCAAAACAACTGGCACTTAGTACGGCACTCATCACCACTGGACAAGAATTGGCAAAAAAGCGCCGGTAATATCTCTGCGATGTAGTACAGAAGCACGCGACCATTGCCTGGTTCAATACCCCCACCACCACTCAGCAGGTCTATGCCTTGGTTGACCAGAGAGCCACTGGCATCGCGCTGAACCTCAGTAGGCGCACACCAACCGACCGTGCCCCATTGATTCCACTGGGTGAAGGAGAAAATCGCGATCTCACTGAGCACAACAACGCGGTGCTCACTTGAAAGTTCGTCGTGTAGCGCATCGGCGGCATTCATATCGCCTATACCCGCACCCAGTACCAAAACCGTGCTCATCGTTGTATGGTCCTTTGCTTCAAGGAGACGCACTGCTAGGACACAGTCCAGCATCCGCGCCACTAATATTAGAAGATAATAATATTAGAGCAAGTTAATTCAATGAAAATTGTTTAAGAGTGAGCCATCCTGATGACAGTCGATAATCTGGTCGCTACCGCACGATCACCTATCCACGAGATCAAAGTGGCGGCGCTGGCCACGATGCAGGTCTCCAAGGACACACCGATTGATGTGCGACAACCAGCAAAACACTTGGAAGAACACTTGCCGAATGCACTCAACATCCCAAGCAGCGTGCTCGAATTCCGCATCCATAGCATCCTAGATCCCATACCAGCGTTGGCCAGCCGTCCGCTGGTGCTGTACCGCACGGTACTGGCCGCCGAAAGCCTGCAACAATCGAGGATCACTGGCGGACGCTTGCTAGCCGGTGGCATCCTCCCTTGGCGTGGTAAAGCTGGTGGTGTAGTACACAAGGAGGAAGAGTCTTGACCAGCCATACGCCAGCACTGGCTGAACAGATGCGCACACGCGCCAAAGAAGCCGCGCAATTGCTGAAGATATTAGCTAACGACAAGCGACTGATGATCCTGTGCTTGTTATCTGAGCGCGAGCTGTCGGTTGGGGAATTGAACACATTGGTTGCGCTCAGCCAATCGGCACTGTCTCAGCACCTAGCCGTGCTGCGCGCAGAAGGTGTGGTGAACACTCGGCGTGAAGCGCAGACCATTTATTACTCGTTGCTACCAGGGCCTGCGCTAGAAATGATGCGCACGCTTTACGCAATCTATTGCGCCCCATTGCACAACACACGCATGACGCCCTAACGCTCGCTCAAGCTGAAACACAAGCCCATCACTGGCGCAACGGCATTTCAAACAAGAGTTGATGCATTAGCCGGACATACGATCAATGAATAGGGCAGTATGCTGATCTCTTGTGCGTTGTAGAAACTACGCGGGATGTCGATAGTCGTCACTGATGCACATTGCATCGACACACGGATAGTGACTGAACACCGACCCCCGAGCTGTGCTGGAGATAAACCCCCAATTCGACTTGTAGTCACCAAAGATGGCGGCTAGTGACACGGCTATCCCAATGGGCCTAGGGGGGGCGGTTCAGTCTCAGGCGACTCAGTAGTACTCGAGCTCGGCCAAGGCCATCCGGGAAGTTGAGATACCCCTATTCCTGAAACGCATCTATGCCGATTCGACATTACTTCTTCTTGCCACCACCAGCAGGCTTGCTGCCGAGTAGCTGCGTGAGTACGGATTCCACCAGCTTCTTTGCGGTCATCGTGGAGGATTTCTGCTAGAAAACCTTGCAGGCGAGGCTGGTCAGCTCCTTTTGCGGGTTACCTCATAAATTGTGGACTAATAGTGGATCTGAACATCTGAAACACTGCTGCTCCGAGCTCGCCAAAGATGGCATGAGGCATACACGTTCCACTGACCGGGATGCGACCGCGAACCAACTACAATCACGAGAAGCGGTGACCAGCACTCTGTCATCTTGACAGACCTCACCTTTCACATCCTTCTGGATGGGATGATCATCTAGCGTCTATCGAACGGGCTGATGCTATCGGAAGGGCCGCTTTGTTGCCAAAGAGCCATTCTTGGCCATTTTCCAAATGGGCCAATGAGTTGCCTTAGAACCCGAATCTCCGTCACTCCCCTTCTGATTGAGAACAAGTTCAACGAGAACAGCGTTGACGATTTCATCAACCAATTGCGGATCACTGCAAAATTCGCGCAGATTTATGCACCACAGTTCACATGCGCTACTGAGCCACCATACATCATGCTTTGTAGTGGCGTGCCTCCTCAGCGAAACTAGCTTTCAAGGCATCGCTAACTGGCTTGAATTACAGGTACGCAGGATCAAACACAACCTGCAAAGCGAGTTAGAGCGAGCCAAGTCTCGCTCGGCTACTTGCATGCTCCCACCCAAGTCACGCTTCGACGTTGTACCCGCCGAACTACCCAACCGCAGGCGACCACGCCGAACTTCTCGGTGTCACTGAAGAGTGTTGGTACGGAGAGCACCGCATGAGTTGGTGGAGTTCATCAAGGTGCTCGACGTACAGTCGCTCGGGTTTCTGGGCGAGTATCTGGAGCAAGGCGCGCTGAAGTTCAGCAAGAGAACAACACCAAAGGAGCTGACGACGCGAGGTGATGCGGTGCCACTTCACAGACCCGCAACTGTGTACCTACTGATTACAAATCACTCATCGTTCCCTTGATACAAAAAGGAATTCTGAAGAATTATTTTGCCCCCCCCTCGTGGAACACCTGTCATTGTTAGGGATTTTCCAGAGTTTTCCCGGCATATTTATGCCAGCTACGAAGGGTCATGATCTATGGATGCTTTTTTCATGCTTGCCGTATAGCGGGCGATGCGCGAGCCCTTTGGGGCGCTAGTTTCCTATATGGCCGGTATGCTACCCGGATCGCGCGCCTTCATGATTAGCATCGCAGTGGCGGTAAGGTGCTGCTCATCTGCCTGCGTAACTTCAGGATAGGAGTTGCGCAACTTTTCCTTGACTTGATAGCAGTGTGACTGCTTTCTTATCAAACGATACGAAGGTTTCACCACCTAACCATGCGCTCTCATAGGCCATGATGCCATCGGCAAAATCGCCGCCGGCTTCCAAGATCGCAAGTCCGGCTTCTACAGCGGGCCGGTTCATCACGACATTTCCAGCATCCAGCAAATCGCGGAGCGTCACGGCAACATCTTCTTTCGACAGCTTTGCGCCCCGACTTAATATCCAAACCAGCTCACATAAGCAGGGCAAAGAAACTGCAATGAGAGAGGCGTCTTTCAAGAGTGTGCTTGCAGAACGGCCTTGGTTCGCATCGTCCTGCAAAACAGCGCGGGCTAGTACGTTTGTATCGACAGAAATTTTCATTCCTCGCCCGTCCAGCCTGCGGCGGCAATCTGGTTCATTTCCTCGATCGTCATCGGTTTTTTGACCTTGCCCGCATGCCGACCGATGAAGTCATCAATCGTGCCAGTTGGCCGCGCCGCCTTTGCTCGAAGCTCACCTCCGGGTAACTTTTCAAAGTCAATCCGCTCTCCCGGTTTGATACCAAGGTGTTGCAGCAAGTCCCGCTTGAGCGTGATCTGTCCTTTTGCTGTGACTGCCAACGATGCCATATCAATCTCCATTAGCCTAAATGATCCACAGAGTAATTGATAAGTTCATTACCATCAATCAGCTATTACTCCACAGAAACTATCACCTTCATGACGCTGATGTGGAGATGCCGGAAAAGGCGCTGGTCCTAGCGCCCCGCGGGTTGAGCAGCCATCATGGCCTCGCGTCCGGCCTGCTTAAGATGCCTTTATCACAGGGGGTTAAGGAATCAGGGAATGCCGCAACAGCGTGTAGGACTTACAGCGTTGCCAGATCTTACACACTGCCCATTGTCTGGCTCATGTGGTCCTATCAATACGCAATACAGGCCATGATGCGCAGGCGCGCGGGCAGGTTGTGGTGTTCCCCAAAAGGATCGACCCACACCGTGTGAGCATGGTGACCTGAGGATGCTGCTGTTGCCGTGTGGACGTGATGTCCCCGCCTTCGGCCACAGTAATGTCATGCCCCTGCTGGCTTGAGCCATGCATACCTATGGTGTGAGCATGAAGGCCGTTTGCAGGCGGTGCTTCGGCACTCATGCACAAAGCGCGTGTAAGCCGAACGTCCCCCCGGAAGGCTCGAGAATGGGAATAGCCGCTTATCTTGGCTGGGCCAATGCGACTGGCACCTATCGAACCATACATACTGACAAAGTATATACTTTGTCAGTATACGCACTATGGAGGATGGCCCATGTCGAAAGAATCTGTTTTCACGATGAAACTGGAACCGGAGTTACGTGCTGAGTTCATGGCCGAGGCAGCCAGCGAAGACCGGCCAGCGTCCCAAATCCTGCGCGAGCTGATGCGCAGCTATATCGAGCAACGTCGTCAGGCGCGTGAATACGATGACTACCTACGCAGCAAGGTTGAACAAGCACGCGACTCAATGCGCGCTGGCCGGGGCCGCTCGAATGATGAGGTCGAAGCGAAATTTGCCGCGCAGCGCGCCCGCCTGGCAACCAAGGCATAGAACGGGCAGCGCGGCTTTTAACTCGGTCCGACCTCAGGCAGCAAATCCAGATCGATCCAATCACCTGACCTCCATTGATTTACATCATCAGTAAGCGGCTAAGCTCAGATGTAAGTTGTAAGCTGGAACCTCACATACGCATCTATTGCATATCAGCCTTCCAGGGGTGTATCGGCTGCACCGCAAGACGCATACCCATCGTCTTTAGAATCGCTGACAGGCTGTGAATCTCCGGATTGCCCTTAGCAGACAGCGTGCGGTAAAGGTGCGTACCGTTTAGCTGCGCCTTTTCGGCCACCTTGGACATGCCACCAAATGCCTTCGTCATCTGACGAAGCGCAATCAGAAGCTCTCCCTGGTTGCCGTCTTCAAGGATGCTGTTTAACAACTCCACCGCATAGGCTGGATCTTTACGGAATACGTCGGCCATTGCATCGTCATGTAATCTATCTTTCATTTCTCTGGTGCTCGTTGTCTTTCATCGTTTCCTTCGTCGTTCTTTCGTCGTGTTCTTTGCGCCGCTTCTCTCTCTATACTCTCAATCTTTCTCTTATTTCACGTTGCTGCGCTTCCAGTCCTTCAGGGATTCACACGCCTTGGATATGTCTGCTTCCTGAGAACGCTTAATGCCACCGCAAAGCAGCAAGATCACAGTTTTTCCAACCTGCGCGTAATAGATGCGGTGGCCTGATCCCAAATCGATACGAAGCTCCCAGACACCTTCCCTGCATGGCTTATGGTCGCCAAAATTTCCAAGCTCGACACTGTACAAACGTCGGTCGATCGCAATTCTCACCTTGTTATCCTTTACCTGCTCGTACCACTCTGAGAACAAGTCACGGCCATCATCGGTGATGTAATGTTTTATCTCGAACATGATTTCCACTTATTAGAAAACCCATTTTTTTAGAAAACCTATTTCCCTACGCCCCCTTATTTTCGCTTATAAGCGAAAATAAGCAAGGGATTTAAGGAACGGTCACGTTCATTTTCTAGAACGGCACTGAGCACGTTGAGGGTGCGCACCATTCCCCGAGATTGTGCGCACCTGGGTAGATAACGTGCTCATTCATGAGCATCGCTACCGAACACGTCGCCCTATTACAGGAGGCCTACCGCAAAGTGCTGGCAGGTCAGTCCGTCCGTCTGGGCGAGCGCCAAGTGACCCGTGCCGATGCCAAATGGATTGGTGATGAACTAGACAAATGGATGCGCCGCGCCGCCGCCGAATCCGTGACCGGGACCGCTGGCGTGGCCATCGCCGATTTCAGCCGAGGCCGCCCATGAGCGCCGCCGCCCCGCGTCTTCACCGCATCGTCGCCGCCTTCGACCGCGCGCTGCTCCAGATGGCGCCGGCCTGGGCCGCCTCCCGCGCCCAGCACCGCATCAAAGCCGTCGCCTACCGCCAAGCCTACGAGGCTGCCGAGAAGACCCACCTGCGCCAAGCGGCGCGTGAATTCGGCAGCGGTAACACCATCGTGACCATGAACGGCAGCGCCCTGCGCCACCAGGCCCGCCACCTAGACCGCAACCACGACATCATCAGCGGCGGCCTGTCCACCCTGGTGCAGAACATCATCGGCCCCAACGGCATCAACATCATCCCCACCCCCCGCGATGCCGCCGGCACCCTGGTTGAATCTGTCGTTGACCAGATCATGCCCCTGTACCAAGCCTGGTCTAAGCGGCCCGAAGTCACCTGGATGCACGACTGGCCCAGCGTCCAGCGCCTGCTGGCGCGCACCTGGCTGCGCGATGGCGAAGCCTTCGTCCAAGAAATACGCGGCTTCCTGCCCACCTTGCAACACGGCTCAGCGATCCCGTTTTCCATCGAAATGCTAGAGCCGGATTTCGTCCCCCTGGACTACGACGATCCATCCCAAAACATCTTGCAAGGCGTCCAACGTAACGCCTGGGGCCGCGCCACCGGCTACTACGTCTACAAACAAAACCCCGGCGATGCGTACGTACTCATACCGGAAAAAAAGTTCGTTCCCGCCGACCTGATCCGCCACCTGCGCACCATCGACCGCATCGGCCAAGTGCGCGGCATCAGCCTGCTGGCGTCCACCTTCACCCGTATCGAAGACCTCAAAGACTACGAAGAATCCGAACGCATCGCCGCCAAGATCGCCGCCAGCATGGCCGCCGTCATCGTCAAAGGCGACCCCACCCTCTACGACGCACAGACCCCCGGCCAACAAGACCGCCGCATGCGCCTGCAGGCCGGCATGATCTTTGACGATCTACGCCCCGGCGAGACCGTGGAGACCATCGACAGCAAGCGCCCCAACGCCAACCTGGAGCCCTACCGCAACAGCCAATTACGTGCCATTGCCGCCCCGATGCGCATCTCCTTCTCATCCCTATCAAAAAACTACAACGGCACCTACAGCGCCCAACGTCAAGAACTGGTCGAGCAATACGGCGCCTACGGCGTCTTGGCCTACGAATTCATCTCCCAGATGGTGCGCCCCGTATACGAACGCTTGATTGCAATGGCTGTGGTGTCCGGGGAACTGGTGCTGCCGCGTGGCGTCACCCTGGCCAGCGCCGTCGGTGCCGACTACCTGCCGCCCTCCATGCCCTGGATTGACCCGCTCAAAGAAATCAACGCACTCACCGCTCAAGTCCAAGCCGGGGTGCGCTCACTGAGCAGCGTCATCGCCGAACGCGGCGGACGCATGTACGACGTCCTGGAACAACTGTCTCTCGATAAGCAATGGGCCGCCGCACGCGGCCTGTCACTGAGCGTATTCCAGACCCCCGCCGCCGCGCCGGCCCCCGCGGCGGACGAACCGGACGCCGCCGAAGACGCCCCCCCTGAGGACCAAACACCATGACAGCCAACACACGCCCTGGCGGCCTCCCCAAAGCGATCAATGCCCTGGACGCCAGCGCCCTGGAGCAGAGCGCCCCGCAGGCCCGCGGCCCATCGGTGCTGGCCCTGGACACCCGCCACCCCGACGCCGCCGAACTGCTCATCTACGGCCCCATCGGCGATACCTTCTGGGAGGAGGGCATCACCGCCTCCAGCATCGCCGCCCAGCTCAGCGCCATCACCGCCCCGGTGATCAACGTGCGCATCAACTCTGATGGCGGCGTGGTCAGCGATGGCCTGGCCATCTTCAACGCACTCAACACCCATCCGGCGACCGTCACCATCACCATTGACGGCGTGGCCGCCTCCATCGCCAGCCTCATTGCCCAGGCCGGCGCCACCCGCCGCGTGTACCGCAACTCGACCATGATGATCCACGGCCCGCGCGCCGGCGTCTGCGGCTTTGCCGAGGACCTGCGCAACATGGCCGCGGGACTGGACGCGATCGCCGCCGCCATGCTCACCAGCTACAGCGCCCGTGCTACCCAACCCGACGCCATCGAACAGATGCTCAGCGACGGCGGCGACCACTGGTTTACCGCCGAGCAGATGATCAGCGCCGGCCTGGCCGACACCATCATCGACACAGATCCCAGTGCGGACGCCCTCAGTGATGCCGCCGCCGCCGCCGCGCTGCGTTCCTACATCCATGCCATATCCACCCACCCGCACCCCGCCGTCGCGGCCGCCTTACGCCACCGCATCCAGACCACCGTCACCGCCTCTGCCTTTGCCGCCCTCCACCACACCCAGCAGCGCGCTGTGATGCCCCATATCCAGGACACCGCCATGAAAGAACAATTGCACGTCATCCTTGCCCAGGCCGGCCCCAGCGCGCCCACGCCAAGCGTCAACACCCCCGCCTCCGACCCTGCCGCGGAGACCGCCGCCAACGACGCCCCGATGACCGCCCTCATCGCACGCAACACCAGCATCCGCGACGTCTTCGCCGCCTTTGCCGAGGTGCCCGGCGTGCGTGAACTGGAAGCCGCCTGCCTGGCCGATCCGCGCCTGAGCGTCGCACAAGCCCAGGCTCGCCTGTTACAGCGCCTGCCCGGCGGCGCCATGCCGCTGGCCGTGGCACCGCGCAGCCCCCCGGACGGCATCCACCTGGTGCACGACGAACACGACACCCGCCGGCAACGCATCGCCGCCGGCATCCTCGCCCGCGCCGGCATCCTGACCGGCCATGAAGCCGCCACCGCCCGCCAAGACAACCCCGCCGCCCACCAGCCGCTTTACATCCTGGCCGAGCAATCGCTGATCGCCAGCGGCGTCAATACCCGCATCATGGATCGAGACCAAATTTCACGCATGGCGTTAGCCCAGAGTACCGGCGATTTCCCGGTGATCCTGGAGAACGTCCTCCACAAAACCTTGCTGGCCGCCTATCGCTTACAGGCTTACACCTGGCCGCGCTTCTGTGCCACCGGTTCCCTAACCGACTACCGCCCCCACCACCGCTATCACATGGGCTCCTTCTCCGACCTGAGGCCGGTCAACGAGGAAGGCGAGTATGAAAACGGCGTGCTCTCCGACGCCGCCAAAGAAACCATCCAGGGAGTCCGCAAAGGCCGCATCTTGCAGATCACCCCGGAAGTGCTCGTCAACGACGACCTCGGCGCCTTCTCGCGTCCCACCACCGCCCTCGGCCAGGCGGCGGCGCGCACCATTGAGAAAGACGTCTACGCCCTGCTGGCGTTAAACAACGGCCTCGGCCCGAGGATGAGCGACGGCAACACCCTGTTCCATGCCGACCATGCCAACATCCCGACCGCAGCGCCCCCATCCATTGAGAGCATCGACGCCGCCCGGCAACTGATGGCCCAGCAAATGGACGTGGGCAGCAATGACTTTATCGACATCGTCCCGGCCATCTGGCTCAGCGCACTGTCGTTGGGTAGCAAGGCGCGCGAACTCAACGCCCAGGAATATAACGACGAAACGGACAAGCAGCAGCGCAAACCAAACGTGGTGCGCGGCCTGTTCACTGACGTCGTCGATACCCCGCGCCTGACCGGCAGCGCCTGGTACACCTTTGCCGATCCCAACATCGAACCGGTCATTGAGGTCGCCTTTCTCAACGGCGTCCAGCCCCCCACCCTGGAACAAGACACCAACTTCCGCACCGATGGCCTGAGCTGGAAAGTCGTCCACCGCTACGGCGTCGGCGCCGTCGGCTGGAGAGGAGCCACCCGTAACAAGGGCGCCTAAACCCCCATCACTATCACGCTGGTGCAGGCCGCGCCACCGTCCAATGTACTGAGGACACCCACATGGCTAATAACTACATCAAACCCGGCGAGCACCTGACATTCACCGCTGACGTGTCTATTACTTTTGGCAACCCGATGCTGTCCGGTGGCGTGGTGCTGCTGGGCACACTGCTGGGCGTGGCGCTGACCACCATCGCCGATAACACCAATGGTGAAGCCGCTGTCGAAGGCGTCTGGAGATTGCCCAAGAAGAACGGCCAGGTGATCAACGCATGGTCCAAACCGATCTGGAGCCTGAGTGAGGCCGCGTTCGTCAATAAAGACGCCGCCGCGGGCGACCTGATCAACAGCTGCATCGCTGTTGAAACCGCAGGCGCGTCGGCACGCACCGTCAAGGTCAAGTTACTGCCGGGCGCTGGCCGCGTGCAGACCTGATGATTTTCAAGTGTCACGGCGCTGTCGGAGCGGCGCGGAGATTTTTTTCAGGGGGGTAGCCAGGAGAGATCGCAGCCATGTTCGGGAATCACACCATGCGTTACGAAATGATAATCACCATTGGCATGGCCGTGGCAAAATCCGCGGTGCCAGTCAGCGTGACCGTGCTGACCAGCGATGTCATCATTGAGGTGGCAACATGCTTATACATCCTGTTGCAAGCGGCCCACCTGCTGTGGAAATGGAGGGTGGACTGGAAGAAACGCAAGGTTAAAAAGGGTGAAAGGTGAAACGGGAACAGACGGATGGCAAGGCATAAAAAACGCTCCTCGCCACGCCACCCGGGTCCTCTGGCCGTCACCTGCATTGCGGCGGTGCTGGCAATTGCCACGCCGATCGTGTCGTACTGGGAAGGTTTGAAATATCGTCCATATCAGGACATCGTCGGCGTGGTGCTGGCAATTGCCACGCCGACCGTGTCGTACTGGGAAGGTTTGAAATATCGTCCATATCAGGACATCGTCGGGGTGTGGACGGTGTGCTACGGCCATACGGGTCCGGACGTGATCCGTGGCAAAACGTACACCAAGGCTGATTGCGATGCGTTCCTGCAAGCCGACTTGCTCGAGGCCAATACCTACGTGCGCCGCTGCATCAAGGTGCCGATGCTGCCCCACGTGGCAGCGGCGCTGGTGTCGGCTACCTTCAACCTGGGGCCGAAGGTGGTGTGCGGCAGCACCCTGCAACGCAAGGCCCTAGACAACGACTGGCCGGGAGTCTGTGCCGAACTGGACCGCTGGAAGCACGCCGATGGCCGCGAAGTGCGCGGCCTGATATTGCGTCGTGCCAATGAGCGCGCCCTGTGTGAAGGCGATGCATCGTGAGCGCTCTCAACCCCTGCGTCCTGCCCGCCGCACTCCTGCGGTGGATCGGCACCAGCCTGGGTATTTTCTTTGTAGGCATGCACCACAGTGCCGCACAGCACGTCACACCGCTGGTGCAGGCCATCCAGCAGCACAGCAAGCTCCGATGTCACTGAAAGCGGGACTGTTGGTCATGTCATAACCCATTACCTAAGTAGCACAGATTTTCAGCAACTAGCGGCACGCACAAAGGTGGATTATCAGCGTCAGTCAGAAATCGTCCACAGGTATAAAACCGGTATGGGTATAACACTGGACCGGCCAAAGGGGTGAGACAGGCACCAGAGCGTAAACGAGATGGCATGCCTACACATGAAGCATTCGCAGCGATCTTGCAATTTGCCACGCACAGAGGGCGGCTCAAGCCGCATACAGCAGGCAGTGTTCCATGCTACATCGCGCCACTGATATACATTACCTACACCTGCCGTTTGAGAGGCATTGAAGCCATCACACTGACCGAAGCCAACACGACCGAGCATGGAATTTTGAGCAACCGCCGTAAACGAAGCCGCGACAACATCACGCGCTGGACACCTAGCCTACGTCAGGCATGGAAGGAGCTACTCACGCATCGGGCAGCCGTATTGAATCGCAATCATCTCCCACAGCAACTACGCCCTAAAGATCGTCACCTCGTTTTGGCCGAATCAGGACGCCCGCTCACAAAATCAGCATTGGATCCTGCATGGTAGAGGCTGATGGCCTTAGCGATCCGAGAGAAAGTGATTTCCGATGAGCAGCGTTTTACCCTGCATGGAATCAAGCATAGCTTCCGCATAACCAGAAAAATGACTTGGCGTCAAGTGAGCATAGCGACGCACCATTGACTCGGACTGCCAGCCGCCAAGCTCCTGCAACACATACAGCGGCGTGCCGGCCTGTGCGTGCCATGACGCCCAGGTATGCCGTAAATCATGCCAACGAAAATCTCCTATCCCGGCCCGCTGTAACGCGTGACGCCATGCACGAGTATTCACACCTCTTATAGGCTGCCCACGGTACGTAAATACCCAATCACCGTGCTGGCCATACTGCCGCTGAAGCACTCCCACGGCATGCACCGATAACGGAATCCGGATCGCCTGGCGCCCCTTGGCCTGATCAGCAGGAATGCGCAGCACCTTACGAACAATATCTACCTGATGCCAATGCAACTTGAGTACATTGGCCTGACGCAATCCAGTAGCCAAGGCAAACACCACAATATCGCGCTGATGCAATGGCAACTCCGCCAGCAGCGAGCGCACCTGAGCCGGGGTCAACCAACGCACGCGCTTGCTAGGCTCAGGAAAAAGTGCAATAGCAGGACACCTATCAATCCAGCGCCAAATATCACAGGCACGGCGCAAAATAGAACGAATGAGCGCTAAATAACGATTCGCAGTGGCCGGTGTTGTTTGATTGGCTTTCAACATGGCGACACGCAAAATGAAATCGCCATCAATATCGATTAATAAGGTTCTAGCTAAGTGGGGAGCCAGCCATCGCAGTTTGGCGGCATCCTCATGCGCCGTGGCTTTGTAAGATTTTTCCACTAACCATCGGGTCGCAGCCTGCTCCCATACATAATTAAACATGACCCTCTCCTAGGTCCTTAAACATATACAGGCATGGTAGGGCGGACATGTCGCAGGGCGGCTTTGCCCCGTCCGATGATCAGCGCCTGCCTAACGCGCCTATAAAAGCGGTTTTGCGGAAAATGGTTAGCGAGGGACGCGGAGACAGTATCGGATGCCTTGCTCACCTCAGCGCTGACACAACGCTGGAAAAAAGCGTCACCGTAGGGGGAACCCCCTACACCCCCACACACGCAACAGAACTCTATACAGCAATGCTCAGATAACGCCCAGTAGATGGACAAAAAAACAATAAAGGAATACGTTATTACTAAGTATCACTAAGTGATAAGAAACTCATTATGGCAACATCACTCAAGATCGACAACACACTAAAAAGCCGTGTAGAACACCTCGCCAACCAACGCCGCCGCTCAGCACATTGGATCATGCTCGAAGCCATCCAACAGTACGTTGAACGAGAAGAAGCCCGTGACAGCTTCAAACAGGAAGCATTGGCATCATGGGCCGCCTATAAGGAAACCAATCGTCACCTAACAGGACAGGAAGTTCGTACATGGCTAAACACCTGGGGCACCAAGAACGAAAGAGAAACGCCAGAGTGCCACAAGTAATCGTCACCGAAGGTGCAGCGGAAGGTTTGGAACGATGCCGGCAGTTTTTAGCCACCAAATCCTCAGAAGCAGCCAAACGAGCTAGTCAAGCCATCGAAGAACAATTACTGCTACTAGAAACAGCACCCGACATTGGCCGACCGTTCCATGAAATGCCAGAGATGCGCGAGCTAATCATTGCCTTTGGGAAATCTGGATACGTGGCCCTGTACCGCCACGAGTCAATCGACGATGCAGTATATATCCTAGCTTTCAGACATCAGAAAGAAGCAGGCTACCATGACCACTCACCATCATGAGCAGTCAAGGCAACACCCCCTGACCGTGCCCTGTTGCTAGGATGACATGCTCCCCACCAGCGCGCTGCATCGGCAATACCGGCCTGTGAGCCTGCTGCACCACCCCCTGCTCCTGACTGGGTTCACGATACGGGTTATACACCGGCCCCCGCCGCGCAATACGGCGGCACTCTCCATCGGCAATCTCGTACAAGGTGCCCTGCTCGGTGTAACACGTACACGACAGCCCCTTAAACACCCCCTGGGCATCCAGTCCTTCACCGCCAGACATACAGATCAATTGAGGATCCGTCGTCGGGGAACGATGATCATAAATCGGAGCCGTCCACGGCATCGACGCAAAACGCGGCAAATGATCTTTGGCATAGGCTGTGACCGTCTGCCACCGCGGACCCTCCCCCCGTTCACCTTCTACAAACCGCGGGGACGCCGTCGCGCCAGGCTTCGCAAGCTCAGCTGTTGGCCGCTCCTGCGCCCCCGTGACCACCGTAGAAAACGACGCGGGACGTAACGCGCGATAGGACACAACGATACACACGATGGCAACAACAACAACCCCAGGAAGCAAAAACACCTTGAAAGGTAACCGCGCCTTGATGGTGTGCACTTGGGCTGATCGATAAAACCCATACGCCTGTGAAGGAAGCCGACGCAATACATACTGAGCACGCTCACGACTGGAAGAGGATTTGACATTGTCAATCAGTTCCCCCCAGGTCCATACATCAATCCAGCCAGTGCCAAAGCGGCGTTTAACATGGGTATGCTGGCCAATCAAACCACGGACAAAAGGGTATAGCTGCCCGGTTTGCTGCGTGGTCCAGACAAAATCCAAACCACGGTGGCGATGCTCGGCAAGATCAAGCACATGAGGCGGGGTCGGCTGCCGGGAGGCATCGTGTAAATGACCAAACCATTTCCACGCCTCATCAATAAAAATAATGGCCCCAGCAGCAACAAGATAGTCCCCCTGGCTATCCTTGGCATTCCACTGCCGCGGGTCCCCTAACACACTGGCCAATCCTGGTTGTAAGCCATCAATACCGGCTGCAAAAATCGGACGTTCGGCACGCTTGGACTCGGCCAATAAAAGCTCCACCATTAACGCGGTTTTTCCATGACCAGGACTGCCCGTCAACAGATGAATTGGCATTACGCTACTCCTGAAGGTTTACCACCAAAACCACGCTTAAATAGATATAACCGGCCACTCAACACCGCAAACCGGGCCACATACGCAGAAATAATCATGGATACCGCCCGATCAAAATTAAGCACGCCAAGCCAATCAATCGCCGAGGCTCCCCAATCGCCCCCGGAAGACCCCACACCATCCATATAGATATATAACTGGTTAATCACAGGCGTCATCACAAAGTGATACGACCCCCAATTAATGCCGAGCCATGCAAACGCCACCATGACCAGATACCCCAATTTCGTTTTTAATAATCCTAATAGGCCCGTCAGCAACCGAGCGACAAACATTGGCATGACTCACCCCGCCCCATCCGAACGACCGCCTACAATCCGTAAACAGGCAAGCCCAGCAAATAACAGCACCAACTTGCCGCCTAACTGCATCCACTGACACAGCGGAGTAGCATCAAAAACAATCGGGTGCCCTAACACATTCACCGTGATAGACCGGGGACACGCTCGCGAATACCCGCGCCCTTTATCATCCAACTTGATGTTCGGATACCCCTCACGGCCATAGCCGGACTCATCGGAAAACACCCCCGAGGCATCACCTTCTTCTGCCCCCTCCACAGCCCCATCGGACCCAGTCAGCGCCTCTTTAATCGCGGCCACATTCGCAGCAGACGAATCGTCACCCTCACCTAGAACAACACCGCCACGGCTTTTTTCGAGCGCGCACGCCGTCCGCCACTGTAATAACAACGAGGCATATTCCATCGCATTACATTTTTCCCCTGTACATACGGGGGGCGTATCACATGCCCCACCGGTGATTTTCACATCACGGCGCAAATTACATTCAATGCGCCATTGAATACGCGCCTGACCGCACATCACCGGATCGCCTGAGCATCGCGGCGGCACATCGCACCGCTCACCCCCAGAAAATGATGACGGCTTATCTTTTTCCTTGTCCTTGTCTTTATCCTTAGCATCCGAATCTTGCTCATCGTCGGGGATGCCATCATGATCCTGATCGGCCTTACACTGACCATCGGCACCGCGCGCTTGTCCAGGCGGGCATTGATCCTTGTCTTGATCTCCTACGCAACTACCATCAGGCGCGCGCACTTGCCCGACAGGGCACGCTTCCTGCTCAGGCACACATGCTTGCGTGTGCTGATCCGTGATCGTGCCATGTGGACAGGCGTCAATACGTTCACACACACCATGTTCGGCCCGCTGTCCTTCAGGGCACGGCGGTTGCACGGGGTGACAGACATGCATCGCAGGAAAATAAACATAATTCCCTTGAGGACCTGACTTGGATTTACACACGTCCTCTAACCGATCGGTATCACATACCTCGCCGGTCGTACTCTCGGTTGAGGTTTCATCATCGCCATTACGGATAAAACTCACCAGACATCCCATATTACAGCCCAGAGAGCCGGTAAATGGATGACGCCGCGTTTGCCGTGATGGGCGTGACGCACAAGTATTATAATAAGAATACCCTCCCACAATAACCCAAGGGTTAAGCATGACAACAGTATAATGTCCGTATGAACTCCTGATCTCAGCCTTGTTGCGACCAGCAGACATACATTCTTGAAATCTCGCCGCTCTAACAGCCTCTCGATAAGCGTCTCCCTGATGATCATAGGTCCCTTGCTTACCATCCGGACCACAAGACTTACCCCAGGCATATAACGGGAATACGAATAAAATCAACATCAGAACGACACGCATTAATCATCGCCCCAAAAAAGAATGAGGCCCGCCACACATAACGCACCTAAATAGATCCACCCTTCCATCATGCCTCCTTAAATCGGGGTGCCTGTACAAAGACACCCCGTCCACATGAAAGAGATGAACTGACTCTCTTATAAAGATTGCCTGATCCATTTATAAATCTTGATCGCTACATGAATGCTCAACACGGCAGCACCAATCGCGGCAATCGGCACCAATCCGGCTTTGATTGATTCCAGCACTTCAGACACATCAATACCTGCGGCAAATGCGGGTGCCACAAACCCATAAGCAAGCAGACCACCCACAACACCAGGACGCCTCAACACCGTTAAACATCGTTTCAACATCTTCCACCTCACTTGATTAATTTACGCAATAACCTGAATACATACGCCACAGCCCATAAGCCTAAAATACCAGCGCCGATGAACTGTGCACCCTCAATCGTCAACTCAGGTAATATCGACGACTGCGGCACCCACATCACCGCCGCACATGTCCCCGTTGCTATATCTACGTCTGCCCCACGGCACGCAGGCACCAGCAACACGGCCACGGTCATCATTACGACGCCTTAGCATCCTTACCAACAATGTCTTTCAACGCGACAGACAACGGAATGAGAGAAATACGGTTAAATGCCAACTTTCCATATTTATCATTCGCGTAAGAATCCGGATGAATCAAATAATCACCCGGGGAATACGCGCCCCCAGAACCAAGGGCTATATTAAATACAGATTCATACCCCCCCCCCATTAAAAGACAAGCACGCTGCTCACGAAATGTCATTGGCCCCGTCTTGCCTGTAATCTGACGCTCGAGAACATGACTATCCTTTACCCTAACAACAGACATACATATCACCTCAATTAAGTTAGATAACAAAAACACCACGCACACTCACACCGCCACACTGGCCACACGAGCCGACAACGTCTCACGCAAATACGCAGGTAAATGCGCCTTCTTACACACCCCACGAAACCGCGACGGCAGCCCCTCACGCGACACATGCTCACCTATAAAACGTGGGAAAAGATCACCCAATGCTTCACGCAACACATGAATGGCCGGGCCGACCTGCCGACGCAGCCAACGCACCAACGCCTCACCGGTAACCTCGACATACTTCACAACCGCAGGAATACGCTCCCCCACCCCCGGCACCACCTTTAAAAATAACTGGTGCAAATAATCATAAGACCCACGCAAATAACGCATCGGATCTAACAACACCTCAAAAGGAATCACCGCGTGCTTGGCATACAAACGCACCTCGTAACGCACCCAGGCAGACTCAGCCACACCTAATTGCTTGCCCTTATCGTAGATACACAGTTGTTTGTGCCCCTTTTGCCCCACATACAACGTACAGCCAGAGCCGCCCCCATGATCATCTAAAAACCGGGTGCGTGGAGGAGTGCCGCCGGAAGCAAACAATAGGCAACCGCCGGCGGGCGCTAAGTGCTCACGAGCACGCGCCTCATGATCGCGCACAGTCCCCAATATGCCGTCATAATCATCATAAGCCACATCACAACGTGTAATACGCGCATCCAGCGACGTTAAAACACGACACGCTTTAGACCAATCATGAATATAACGGCATGCCGCACCCGTCAAACTAATACAGAACGAATCATTATTACCGTCCCACCCCACTTTACCGACCAGATCGCTATTGGAATCTAAAATAGAGGCGCTAGAAGCATAAAAATGCCAGCGTACCGAAGTATGTTTACCAATAGAAACCTCATCAGGATTTAAACCGAACAAAAGGTACAACAAAAACTTAGGCTCATTTAAATAACCAGCCTCCTGCAAACGATCACGGCTCATCACAACCGTCAAATAATCAACACAAACAGGGTAACCCTTTTGGCCCGTGTTACTGTGTGGGCCGCCCCCCTTTTCACCGGACGCAGCACGGAACACATAGGACGGATCGTGACGCTCACGGCGGGTCTCATACAAATGAGCAGCCTCCTCAAGCGCACGACGCTCACGAGACATAAAATCGGCACCATCAACACAGGCTTTACGAGCCATAAACTAACCACCCAAGAAAGTTTAAATTACTAGAGACACCAAACAATAAAAATGGAACGCGAGCAAAACAAAACCAACAACTAAAAGAATGCAATCAACCCAGACCACACGCAAACGAAACTTTGCTAAACGTAAAGAAAAAAGATGGTAGACAAAACAAAAAAGAAAAAACAAATAAGTTACACAGTGGAAAGAATATTCTGAGACAGACACATAGCCTCCCGCAATAAAGCACACTTATACAACTGATCTAATGCCGCAGTATGTATCATTAAAAATCTGTACGAGTAAGCGCCCTATATAGAAAAACAAAAGAAATCAAAATAACAAGCCACCCAAAATGATCAAGAAAGAGAATAAAATGAATGAGAAAAAAAGTAATTAATCTGAACGTGAAGTCATCCATAAACAACACTCGCTTGAAAAGTAGCTATAAACACAATACTTGCCTCAATAAAGCGCATTCATCCAACTGATCCAATGCCGCAACACGTATATCGGACCAAAACTCCAACTGATCTGGAATCACCTCAAATAAATCAAATTGCAATGCATGAATATCTGCAATCTCTAAGGCCACACGAGCACCTCGCTCAGTATCGGTGATGCGCATATATCAAACACTCGTATTATCAAGAGCATGTCAATGCTCAATTAATGTCCTGCAAGCTACATAAGCAGAAAAAACAGTTGTTAAAAATTCATCAGCTAAACGAACCGAACGCGCACCCTCCAATCCCGCCAAATCATCTAACGCGCAATCAGCCTTCAAAACAATCTCATCAAGACGATCTAAAACAAGGGTCAAAGATGAAATGCGATCACGTAAAAACATGCGATACGTAATCACACTAGGATCGTATGACATGCCCTTACACGGCTTACCGTCTCTAAAGATCAACACGCGTCAGCTCCTACCCTGACCTACCCTTTGATTGGAACACCTCCTCACCAGGTAGGTTGAATGAGGAGGCAATCTGTCTCCAAGTTGAGACAGTTTTAAAATTACTCTTTTTAGAGTCAAATATCTACCATTTGGAGACAAAATATGTACGTAAAAAAACTAATAGAGCTTGCTGTTCAGCGTCTAGACAGGAGTAATGTGCATGCACTTGCAGAACGGCTAGAAATTGCACACGGAGTGCTATATGAATGGCGAAACGGAACAAAACCGATACCAGACGAACGAATCAGACAACTAGCAAAAATCGCAGGAGAAGATGCAGGACACTGGCTACTACTCATCAGGTCAGAACAAGACAAAGGCGACCTTGGTAGAGAATGGGCGAAGCTGTACAAACGACTCACCACGACAGTAGCAACGCTAGTAGTGGGCGTAGGGGTCAGTCTGCCTCACACATCGCAGGCCAGTATGACAAACCACGGTGGGGTGGAAGCGCTCAAAAAAGCTGGTGGGCCGTGCTGGAATCGAACCAGCGACCAGCGGATTAAAAGTCAATTCAACTTACCAGGAAAAATAAGCGTTTAGCAGCTAATTATTTTCAGGAGGCTGTAATTCCAGTTTACAACTTCCATTTGAGCTTGGTAGCTTAATTATAATGCAATTTTGCATTATAATACAAGGCAAACTAATGGAGGTAACGCCATGAGCACGCTAACGGTCACCGCACGTGGCCAAGTGACATTCCGTAAAGAAATATTGCAGCACTTGGGTATCAAACCAGGTGAGCGGATCGAGCTAGATTTGTTGCCTGATGGCCGAGCCGAGTTAAAAGCCGCACAGCCCAAAGGCTCGTTCCACGAATTGAGGGGCTTCCTCAAAGACAAGACGAACGGCGCTCGGTTGAGTATCGAGGAAATCAACGATGCGATAGCCGAAGCCGGCGCGGTAGCCGGAGCTAGTGACGCATGAAAGTGACCGCTGATACGAACGTACTGCTTCGAACCATCGTTGACGATGATGAAGCTCAAACCACACAGGCTGTCGAACTACTGGAAGCAGCCGATATGGTAGCGGTGAGCCTGCAATCGTTATGCGAGCTCGTATGGGTACTGTGTAGCCGATACGGTGCGGCACGTGCTGACATTGCCGCCGCACTCCGTATGCTGTTGAACACAAACAATGTCGTAGTCAATCGCCCAGCCGCTGAGGCTGGCCTTGAGATGCTTGATGCAGGGGGAGATTTTGCCGATGGCGTCATTGCATATGACGGCACTTGGCTCGGCGCTGAAACGTTCGTCTCCTTCGACAAGAAAGCGGTGTCGCTACTCACGAAGCAGGGACATGCCGCGCGCCTGCTCTGACCTTGTTTCAATAGACGTGACTGTTGAGATGATTCGTAGAAGAAAACAGTTTCGTGCGCCGAAATTTGGACCGTTTATTCAAGAGGTCATTAAGGATGGCGTTTTGGTCGGTATCGGGGGAAAGGATAAAAGCCACACATGCCATCATTGAAGATGGTGACGGCAACACGTGGCATTTTAAAGTCACTCGGGAATTGGCTAAGGACTTAGCTCACCATTTATTCGGAAAGCCAGTTCGGCTCATGGGCAGTGGCCGTTTGCATAGAGATGAAGAAGGGTAATGGCAATACAACAATCTCAAAGCAGCTGAATTTCAACCACTAAACGACGATAAATCCAAGGGCGCGCCCATCAGAATTTCCCCGTCACGCCGAAGATATCCAGCGTCTTACCTGCGGCAGGTGCGGTGACGGCGGCGGCCTTCCAGGTGTGTGTCTTCTGCATGTAATGCACCCGGTTTCCGTTGACGTCGTACTGAAACAGTCCCGCCAGCCCCGCCGCCGTACGCGCATCGGTCGTGGCGCCTGGCGCGGCGCTCACGCTGCCGATCAAAAAGTCAGGGCCGGCCCCGGCAAGCTGCACATAAAAATTGACCACGATGGCGGTGGTGTCGGTGTTACTGATGTGCAACGCCCGCAGTTCTTCGTCCTCGCCGCGCTCACTGCCGACCGTAAACAGCGTGACCTTGTTTCCCGCGCCGCTGGCCGTGGTGATCTGTGCGGCGAAGTTGCCGACGCTTTGCACGAATGATTGCTTGCTGGATTTAGCCATGATCAGAGTCCTCCACCAAAGTTGCCGTAGCCGTTGTCAGCGCCGCCGCCGCGCAGGTCGATCCCTTCGCCATCGGCGGGCCAGGCGGCGCCGTCGTACACGTACATCAGCCCATCGTCAGTGACCAGATAGGCCGCCCCCGCAGTGGGCGTACTGGGCAGGTGGGCGTAATCGGCCACAACACCCGTCAGCACGATGCCGGCGCGCGTGTTAGTGATCACCCCGTCTGTGATGTCAATCCCTGGGCCGGCTTCATAGACCAGGACACTGAGGACCGGCACCTGCGGGTTAGTCACATCGATGGTGACGCCGCGGCCCGCGTTGGCCGTGCCAATGGGCGTGCCGGCCTTCATGTAATCCAGCGCATTCCAGGCGGTGCTGCCATCGCCAATCTTCAATTTGCCGGTGTCGGTTTCCAAACCAAACTCACCGGCCAGCAGGCATTCATTGCGTGCCGTCCATGTAGCCGCACGCCCGCGGCGCAGGACAAAACGGTACTGCAGGGTCTCAACCATCGAGATGGCCTCCGTCCACGATGATGCCGTCGAATACCGGCGTGTAAGCGGTGGCCGTGATCGTGTTGTCTGCCGGGGCCGGATCACTCGGTGTGTACGCGAAGGCGTGCACGTGTTGCTGCAGACTCACGTGCGCCACGTTCATCGCTAACAGCCCCGTGAAGATCCCTGCCCGCATCAGGCCCGCCAGCGCCGTCGTATCACCGCCGCTCACCACCGGCGAGGCCGTGCCGGGCACATTGTTGACCATGTCGGTGTAGGTCGTGTCGCTCAGGTCGATATTGATGCCGTAGCACCGCAGGTTGGCCACCTGATCCACATCAGCGCGCGCGGCCTGGGCGATGCTGGCGGCAGGGGCGCTCGGCTCCCCATCGGTCATGAAAAACGCCAGCCGGATCGCATCGGAAGGTGCCCCGCCGTAGAAGCCGGGCATGTCCATCGTGCCGGCAGGAAAGTAAGTGCCATACGTGGCGACGCGGGAACTGACCCAGGCCTTCACATCAGTGATGTCCGGCACCGTGCAATGACGCCGCACGATGCTCTGACGGACATCCGGAGCATCGCCGAACCCGGTCAACATGATGTCTAGCGCGGCGCCGGCGGCGACCGCTTCACCGAGCTGATCCAGCACCGCATGCAGCGCGCTCTTCATGTTGCTCAGCCGCGACTGACCATTGGGGGCGAGCGTATTCATCGAGCTGGACAGGTCGATGGCGAAATACACCGCAACACTAGGTGCGGTGCGCATCCCGATAGGGGCGCGCAGCGGATACCAGCAGGTGTCGTGATCCCAGCCCGTCATGTCGAACCCCGATACCGTGGTAGTAGCCATAGTCGGACCAGTTAAAAAGCTGCGCGATACGCCAGTGGGTCTCCGGGTACAGCAGCACATCAGCCACTTGGAGCACCTCCAGGCTCATGATCTTTTTCGAGGGCAGATGGTGCGCGCCTTCGGGGAGCAATTGCAGGTCATCCGGTTTCACGGGGTGGATGATCGCAGTGACCTCTTCCAGCACATACCCTTGGGTCCAGGTGCCATCGGGCAGGTACTGGCCTGTGCCGCGCAGCACCTGGACACGCTGGGCGAATGTTGGATTGCGCAACAGCGCGCTGACATTAAGCATCTCTCACCTCATGGGTGATCGACTGAATCAGCTGTCCGGTGTCGATCAGCGAGGCGCTGGACCCCTTGCGCTGGATCGTCTGCGCTGCCAATGGTGTCAGATCGGCATGGCGGATCGTCACCGGACAGGGTGCCCAACCTGTTCAGGGTGGTCTCCGCGGTCATCTCGCCATGCAACATGGCACGGATGTGCTGACGGTTCAGCGCGCCATATTTTTCCTGGTACTGACGAATGGAACGCAGCACCACCGAGCGCTCCGGAATGCCTCGCTCAGGGGCACCAAATTCATGCACCGCCAGCAGGCGGATGCGATGGCCTCTCCAGGCCGGGCGTTGCACGAGGCCGGGATCCCCACCACCACACAGTGCGCCGCGGCGGCCTCAAGCCGCTCGGACAACCGCTTCCATTGCGTTGGGTCGCTGTCGCAGATCCAACATGACATTTTTAAACTTTCGTCAAAAATTTTTTATGACAAAATATTTTTTTTATTTTGAAATAAATCACAATAACGGCCTTCTCAATACTGAACAAAGCATCCAATATGGAGAATCAAGAAGGCTTTACTTTGACCGAGGTGCTCATCGTCATTGCCATCATTGCCGGGCTAGCAGCCATCGCTGTGCCCATTTACCGGAGTTACGTCGCCCGAATTCAAACCGTGGCGGCACTGGCCGATATCACGCCGGGCAGGACGCAAGCCGAGCTTATTTTTAACGAGCCCTTGCCGCGGAAAGCCTCCCGTTCCGAGATGATCGTCGATCACCCCAACCAGATTGGTTTGCCCACTTCCACGCTGCGTTGCCATCGCATCATGGTCGAGATACGGCAGGCGGATGGCGTTCAGAATGATATTAAAACTGGTGCCGTCACCCAGACGGATAGCGATACCCTAATCACATGCACGATAAACGGCAATGCGCTGGTCAACAATAAAACTATCTCTTGGCATCGTTTCAGTACTCAAGCCAACGTTTATGAAATCATCAAGCTTCCCAATGGGGGTCAGGAGTTAGGCCAGTCTTTAGGGGGGCGTTGGTACTGCCTCACAGACGTTGCCGAAGAGTTGCGACCTAGAAACTGTAGAAAATCGACCTACGAGTTCCTTTGAATGGCTTCCAAAGGCCAGTGTGGCCTTATCCCTACATGCCTAATCATTTACACAGCGCCCATGCCGGCCCTGCGGCGCAGGGCCACGTAACGCTGCCCATACACTGAGGTCATCAGCCACGCATCCCCGATACCCCCTGATGGGGCGGCGGCGTAACCCACCTGGAGATCGCCGGCACGCTCAGCGATCACCGCCCCTTTGGCCCCGGCGGCGGCGGCATCGCCGCTCATGTCCGGCATCGACCATACAAAATGGGCGGCCAGACTGGCTAAGCCTTGCTGATAGCACGGCCCCCAGCGGCGTGCATCCACCCAGGGGCCTGCGTCCTCAATGGCCAGGGCCAGCCGTTCTTGGGGCTGCGTGGCGAACTCCGGATAGCGATTGATGAAGGCTCGGACGCTCAATGACTCGGCCATGCTCAACTCCTCCTGGGTTTGCTGGCTTTACCCGGCGGAGCATCGCGGATGAGGGCGATGCCTTCGGTTTCTAGGTTCATAGCCGTTCTCCTCAAAACAAAAAACCGCCCAAAGGCGGTCTGTGCTTTCAATAAAAAAGAAGCCCTGCGGGTAGACAGGGCTTGAGGAATCGCGCGATGGCGGCAAAAACGAATGAGTAGGATCACCACTCAGGCGCGTAGATTAGGGGGAAAATGATGAGGTATCAACTCATCGCTACGCCTCCCCCCAACATCACTCAAGGGGCGGCATCACATGTCAGGGACAGCGCCCGAGTTATGCGCTCAATGACGACCTTGCAGACAGCTCGATCCCGAGCGCCTTCATTACAACCAGTGTCGTGCGTAGCGTCGGGTTCCCCTCGGCACTGAACGAGCGGGAAAGCTGTTCGCGTGATAGGCCCGTCTCTTTGGCTATCTGCGTCATGCCCTTGGCGCGGGCGACAATGCCAAGCGCTTGGGCGATGAATCCTGGATCGTTCGTCTCGAACGCACCGGCCATGAAGTCGGCGATGGCCTTGTTGGATTTCAAGTGCTCAGCCGGGTCGAAAGTGGTCAGTTTCTCGGTCACGGTCATTCGCTCCATTCGTCAGCAAGGCGCAACGCCGTCTTGATGTCGTGAGCCTGCGATTTCTTGATCGCCGCCACACAGCAGGACGATGATCGTGTCGCCGCGCCTCTGAAAATACACCCGGTACCCGGGGCCGTAGTGAATGTGAAGCTCACTGACTCCCCTTCCTATCGGTTCAACGTCACCAGTGTGACCGTAGGCCAGCCGCACCAGCCGCAACGAAATCGCTGTAGTCGCGCGCTCATCTAGGAGCTTGGCAAACCACTTGCGGAAGGTTCCAGTCTGCTTCAACTCAATCATGCTACGGGTGTAGTCTATAAAATACCCAAGGAAAGCGTCAGGCTCATACGTTCAATGGCGGCCTTTGCGATATCCGGTAGATGCTCGGATGGAAAGGTGGGGCGGCTTATATCGTTAAACATCACGCCGCCTCCCTGCGCAACGTCTCATGCAGCTCCAAGGCGGCTTGCCGTTCCGCGTGGCGCATCCGCTCCAGCAGCCACTCGTACACGCCGCGCCATGTCCTGATGTATGCCGCCGCATCCCCACCAATCGCCACCGCACGGCGGCAGTCGCTCATCGCAACCACGCCGCTGCCGTGGCCGATCAAAAACCAGACCATGTAGACCTCTGGTCATTGAGGAAGGCTCCGGCTGGATGGGCGCTATACCCCCGTCTTGCGGATCGAGGGGAGAACTTCACGTGTCACCCACTTGGCGAACTTGCAGGCTTCCGACTTGCGGGAACGCCGTCACTAAAGCGTACAGGCCGGACTCGGGGTTCCGGCGCAATTGGCCACACTCCAGGAGGCGAGCGAGTTTCTGCGGCAACATCGCATCATCGGCAAGTTGAAGAAGTACAACAGTCGCCTCACGGCAGATGAAGAAAAGAAGCGACTCACTGACCTGGATACGGGGCACGGCACAATCGTTCGCTTCGCCATACTCACTGCGCGGCGACAAGACGAGATTGTGCGCCTACAGGGGCCCCGACAAGGGCATTGCCCTGCTGCGTAACATGAAGTACCCGAAACGCCGTACTGGCAACGACAAGTCGTTTTGCATGTTGTCGCCAGCATGGGTGCTTATCGAGCCGCTGCCGCGTGTGATAGTTAGGTGATACGAAAAGCACTGCAATACCAAACTCTGGCGTATTTTCATGCAATGCGAAATCGATCAGCATTGCCTTCGGCCACGTGGTGCGTTTCCTTGGGATTGAGAATCTGCGTTTTCACGACCTGCGGCACGAGGCCACCTCTCGCCTATTTAAGAAGAGTGATCGCATTCAAGAAGTTACTCAGTTCACGCTTCACGCATCATACGCCACACTCATTGCTCGCCCCTTCAATAATGCCAAATCTTAATAGCGGCATTTTAATTGGATCAGTCGCCAATCAACAGCGCAACGGTAGCTAAGCTGCATTGCATCTGCTTGCGCTGCACAATGATTTTTTGTTGAGCCAGAGTTGAAGTGCATTCTTCTCTGCACCTCGCCTCTGGCTGTGGTAACAAGAGAGTTTGTTATACCCTCCGCTGATCCGTGTTCCCGAAGAGATTAAGGCTACAAGCGGACGTTATCCAAAAGCACATCTCCATTAATCCCAGGAATACTCCCTTTGCTACTGTATTGCCAGACTGACCAGGTTTTACCAGCTTTACTCCAAGTCTGCGGAATTTTAGGTTCATCAACGTCCCAATTGGCAACCCATAGTGGGTATTCACTAAAATTATGTCTGTCTCCAGCCACACTTTCATCCCAGAAACCTTTTGAGCAATAAATTAATGGCTTTCTATCTCCAATAATATATTCTTTCCCAAGCAAGAGAAGTAACTTGTAAAGATTGTCTGCAATCACTTCTGGTTTTGCCTCCTCATTACCGACGCGCGCCACACTTAAAGCCAAATATTCATGTGACGAATTAAATCCATTTTTAGTCAGCACATTAACTATATTATCTTTCTGTGCTTCTGGTGTACTGCTCAGTGCACGAAAATAATGATAGGTTCCCGCTTTCATTCCTGCGGATAGTGCACCGGAACGATTCTTAACATAGAGAGGATCGTGATATGTCGCACCTTCTGTTGCTTTTATAAAAACATAGTCTATATTTGCTCCTTTAACTTTTATAAAATCTATGTCTCCATTCCAGTGGGAAATATCAATACCTTTCTTGAACATATCAATACCTTTAAATTGAATGAGTTTGGTGTTTCATCATTCAATGTACCTATCATTACCCTAAATTTTTGATACTTCTATAGAAAATAAATGTTTTCTTGAGTGATAGAGTTCGCATTCCGAAAGTTCCACAGTGACAGCCTGTGGAAAGGCGTATGAATACCAACAGAAATAGCGACGCTAGCTGGATCATTCTTATAATCGGTGATTTGGAAATTTTCGACATTCAGGCGCATAGAAGTTCTTTCGTTTGGTGTTGCTTGCGTCTTTTAAACCTGTTGGCGGTACCAGCGTTAACCATGGAGCTGCTCGCAGTCCCGCCTGAATTTAATTTGCCGAATACGGACGCTAGGTAGTTCACGTTGCTCATGTCCCCGGTCATGCTCTCGTAGGGAACATCCAAACCAGCGGCAATCAGTTGCAGATGAAGCTTGCAATAGCCCACATATCCGCCGGTCGGTTTGGGCTCTACGGTAGTGATGCTCTCCCCTGGACCCATGCGGGTCATCGCACCTCTAGGCAAGGGGCCAAGGTCTTGCCATCCGCAAGTCGCCAGCTGGGAGCCGGGAGCACAGTGCCCTGCATCGGGCATCGGAAGATTGCTGATGCAGTCAGGGTCGCCGCTGAGCAGCACACCAAGACGGGTTTCAAGGTTCTTACGCGCAATCACCGGAGCCAGCCGTGTGATACCGGACACCTATCCAGGAGGGTTGACACGGTAAAGATGAATGATGTCCTGTGCGGGAACCAGCCCAGCTGGGTAGGTGTCATGTGTGATGCACATGCTCACCTGGATGTGTGTCACACAGCCAGTAGGCGCGCACGCAGCCCCGTGGGTCGTATTGGATACCGTTCATGATCCGTCCCCCATCGTTTAAGGAAAGGTTTTTGCTGCTGTCCAGGCAATCGATTTCCAGTACCTGCCCTTGCAACGGTACCCGCAGTGTCGGAGACCGAGCGCGGACGGCGGCGGCATGATCGAGGTTGGTACTGGCTCCAACGCGGTGCACGCACCGTGCGGGGCGTAACAAGAGGGAAGAAGACGCTCTACAAGGTGGCGGGTCATGGTCGAGAGTTTTTTGTCGAGCCCACCCCTTGAGCATGGCAAGCGCCACAGTTGATCCGTATCGGTCCTGTCAGACGTGTCGACGTTCGATCTCGTGCTCCTTGCCCATCGAAAAGCTGCGGGATTTGAAGCCATCGCTGTCCAGGTAGATACTTTTGACGTGCAAGTCATCGAAATATTTAGGACTGGTAAAACGTCCGAACCCTTTCCCGCCCTCGGTGATCTTTAAATCGGTGTCGAGCGTATCGAAAGATTCTCGGTGGGCATCGTTAAAGCCTATGCCATTATTTTCGATGTCAAAACCGACAATCTCCGGCAGACTACTACCATCAAGCTCAACCTGATTGCTACGCCGCGTCCGCACCAACACCTTTCCGTCTTTCCTGCCCGCTTCATCTATGGTTTAAATGCCGTTGACGACAGGGGGGTATGCGGTCGTATTCGACCGATTCATGCCCTGCCTGTGGGCCAAAGTGCAGCCAGACAACATCGCCAACTCGCTTCATGCATACGCTTCCTTGCGAGTCGCCACTACACCATCCTCATAAATCAATCTGATTGCCGACAGCCGGACCGAAACTAACTTCGCTGTACAGGTTGTTAGGGGCCATGCCTGCGACGAGCATCCCAAGCATAACCCGAGGATCCCACCGTACAGCGACCAATCCAGAATTCTAAAGGGAATCTATTGGGAGGATGGATGCTGGTATACGCCTCATATCTCACCGTAGAGCGCGGACAGCACCAGAAACGAACGGTGGCAAGCCGTGAGACGTACTTACATGACCTGCACACCATCATTGAACAGCAACAGACAGGAGTCATTCGAGGAACACTTGGTGACGTGTTTGATAAATTTCATCAGCTTATGGCTTGCGCCTGCGAAGCCTAAAGGTGTGCACACTGATCTACGCTCATCATAAACCGCACGGTGTCCTATCAAAACGTCGGAAAGGTAGTTGTGACAACATCACCCGTTGGAATGCTGAATTGCGCTCGGCGTGGGATTGGCTTGTTGAGTATCGGACTTCTCGTTGGTCCTCTAACAAACACGCCACACCACTACGGGCTGAAGATCGCTTTCTATTCGTCAACCAGTTCGGCGGACGGTTAAGCAAGTCATCATTGGACACTGCATGACAACGGATGATTGTCATGGCAATCCAGGGTAAGGTGTAATCACGGCAGAAGAACGTTTCTCGCTGCATGGTTTCAAGCATCGCGAGGTATTACCGATAGTGAGGATAAACGGTCAGGCGGCCATCGTACTGAAGAGATGCGCGAGCGCTAAGACCACGAAGTGCCCCTCGTGGAACCTCCACAGAACCCAAAGTTTTCCCGGTAGTTTTCCTGGCGACAGAAACAAACACCGCAAGTATCATCGCAAAGCATTGATGTATATGGTGCCGCTTGTCCGATTCGAACGGACGACCTACTGATTACAAATCAGTTGCTCTGCCAACTGAGCTAAAGCGGCAATTTCTGATAACTTTTCTTGACTGAACGCGTATTCAATCTAGCACGAACTCTTCAGAGTTGCCTTACCAATGCCCCAAAGTCCGCCATTCTATATTGCAAGATCATTTACCAACACAACAACATCAAAGTACCAAACGGACGTATGCGATACGCTTCTAGCGTAACGTGGCACAGTCCAGGGATCCAAGACGATACCCGCGCAATCGCACCTGCAGTGCGGCAAACGGAATTGCACTACGCAAATGAATTTCCCAGCGTGACATGTCACCCGATAGCAAATTTGCCTGGAAACCAGCAGCGGCAAGTTCGGTACGCAATCGTTTGGCACCTTCACGGTTGCGGTACCGACCCAAGACCACTTCATTGCCGAGCACATAATAGTCGTGAAAACCAGCACCCACAATGCGCTTGGCGAGCACCTGTGCCGCGGCATGATCACTTGCTGACATGACCACCCGATAGCTGCTTGATTCGCCACTTGGGAGCGCTCGGATACTACCCGTGTCCACGTCACGACCCAGCGCAATCAGCGCCGCGCGTGCTTCAGTTTCGCTGGCAAATGAGCCAACGCTATAACAATGAGGCAATACCTTCTGTGTGGCAGGACTCGGGGGCACCTGCTTTGCGACTGGAATCATCGGCAGCAACTCAAGCCGGGCGACGTGAACGGGCGATGACGTCGGCACAGGAACAGGCACCTGTGGTGCCGGCTGGCTCCCCCACCAGAGTGCTACGCCAAGATTGAGGACAACCAAAACCACAATGAGCGCACGCACGAGCATAGAGACGATTCTAAACGTTAGCCGCAACGGCCGCCCAGATCGCTAGGCCATCCAGCACCAATGTAGGACGATGTGCCGCGTCGCCGAACCAAGGCAATAAAGATGGCACACCACCACCATGCAACAATAATCGAACCGACTGGTCCAGGCGTTGACGTGCCTCATACAAACTTCGTTCGATCAATGCCACTGCTGCACCGTCGCAACCCGACACAAGTGCATCGTCTGTGTCCTCAGCAAACTCCAAATAGCGGCCACCATTGAGGGGGAGCGCGGCACGCGCATGCAACGCCTCGCGCATCAACGTCGGTGAAGCACTGATACGCCCTCCAAGGTGACCACCGTTGGCAGCCAATAAATCGATAGTCAATGCTGTTCCAACACCAACTATCAGTACATCACCTTCACCATGCGAACCAAGCAACGCTAAGAATCTATCCACGCCAAAGCGTTCCGGTTGAGCATAGGCGATCCTGACTCCGGCACATGCAGCGACGGTTGCGGCCACCTGGACTTGCTCAAAGCGCATCTTTAACGCTTCAAGCACATGCCTTGTGAGAGTCGGCGCCGCGACACTCGCCAAGTAAGCCACACGACCACGCGGGAGAGCCTGCAAGGCAAACGTATCCATAGTCTCGGTTAAGTGCGACAAAACCTTTACAGGACCAATAACACCGTCCCGTAGCGACGCACATTTGAAACGTGAATTACCTAGATCGAATAGCCAGTCACTCATTTCGGCCTAACCGAAACTTCACCGGCATAGAAAGGACACAACACACCGTCGATTTCCACCAAGAGCGCGCCGTCGGAGGCCAAGCCACGCGCAATACCAACATATTTCAGATTAGCTTTTTGGATCCGAACCGCACAGCCAACAAGACAATCCAACTTGGCATAACGCGGCAGAAACGGCGCCAAGCCCTCAATTTGAAACACATCCAACGCAGGCAATAAAGCCGACAGCAATAGTGCAACCAATGCATTACGCTCCACCGTACCACCCGCAAGAGTCTCCAGATCGACCCAAGGTTGGTCAATATGCTCAGCAAAAGTTGTTGGCATCCGCACATTCAACCCTAACCCGATCACCACACGCGCTGGCCCCTGTCCCTCAACTAACATGCCACCAAGCTTCCGCCCATTATCAACGAGATCATTAGGCCATTTCAGCCGGACTTGGGAGAAACCAGCCGTAATCAACACTTCAGCAACTACGACACCAACCGCCACGCTCAATCCAGCCAGTTGCCCCACGCTACCAGGAAACATCCGTGACAATGACAAATAAACATTTGCTGCCAATGGGGAAATCCAGGTCCGGCCACGTTGGCCGCGGCCGCCCGTCTGACATTCCGCCAGCAACACTTCCACGCCATCCACCAGAGCCGGACGCGCCAACAACGACGTATTCGTCGATTCAAGAATCCAAGCCACGTCTAAGACTCGCAAGTTAGCAGCGAGAGATGGTGATAAGCCTGCACGGATACGCTCAGCTGTAAGTAGGGATACCGGCGCAGCTAAAGCATAACCCCGCTTTGTATGTAACTGTATCGGAATGCCGGCGGCGCGAAGTGCTTGGATGCGCTTCACAACCGCAGCTTTGGTCATTCCAGTCATGCTCGCCAAAACATCGCCAGAGACGTAATCACACGCCAAGCAAGCCAGCAATACGCGCTCGTCCACATCAAATTCCCAACCACGGAGTTGCCATTATGCGAGATGCTGCCGACAGGGCTCAAACAACCTGGAAACCACAGGGTAATATATTCTTGCTTGCAAAATCCTGTTGATTCCCCTTCACAAGTCCGGGCAGCAAACAAAATCGATGCTCCCCAGCTATAAGCGCCTAAACACTTGAAATGAACCACAGTGATGAGCGCCGATAAACTATTGCTTACCTTGTTGCTGCACAAGGCGATGCGCTTGAACTCCTTGGAACGTGCCAAAAATGTTCTCAATCAAGTGTAAATCTCCAGAACCATGTCAAGGGGCTATTAACACCGTAGTGTGCTGAAGTGATTTCCCCCGAGAGTGAGCTTATGAAGATCACAGTCGCTCAATTTGTGCAGACTGATGGAACGCAGCTATGAAGGCCATCAAACCAGCCAGGTGGTGCTTGACTTGATCGTATCGCCACCGCACACACGCGGTTGGACATATGAGTACAAGATATGCAAGCGCCGCAATTGCATCTGCTCAAGATGTAAGAAGCTCGATGTCATATTCATCACCTTTATCTGCTTCACTCTGATTGCAGCTGGCTTGCAATGTAGGAGCTAGCAAAGACTGTGCAGGATAGAAAGTGATGGAACTGCAAGTCATCGACACGCTACAGCTTTGCTAGCCCGTGATGACGAATACTTGCCAAGTACCTGAGCAGGGCTGTATTCAGTTGTACTCGCTTTCCTGATGGTCAACAATACATTCACCATTATTTAACTTTGTATAACGTGCTCTGAAGAACGGCCCGAGGGAGAATAATGTTGCTGTCACGTGAGCAATTTTGCATTTTTTTTCGTAGAGAAGTGGTATCCGCTTACCATCGCATATAATTCCCATCCCCCCTGCGCTTTGACTAGATATGGGGAGGATTGTGACGTAAAGGGCTTCTGGTAATGCAGCAATGCCACCAACAATCTCCTGTCGCAAGTTGCTGGGAAAGGAGGGGCCGCCATCTACCAAAAACCCAAGTTGAGATTTTAGGTCAATGAAGGTCAATGATCGCTTTTGCTACAGTGCGTCGTCTGCTACAAGGGGGCACATGGGCCGCACACAAACCTCTGAAGCATTGCCAGGACAACGAAGTTGTCGCTTTTGAAGCTTTACGCAACAACTTACAAACGCTGACTTGCAGAAAACAAGCTGGAGCGGGAAACGAGGCTCGAACTCGCGACCTCAACCTTGGCAAGGTTGCGCTCTACCAACTGAGCTATTCCCGCACATTTACGCCAGCCATTGTAGACCACATTTCGGATTTGCCAAGCCTTTGCGGTATATCCGCAGATAGACTTATTCCCTCCAATCCAGCGAAAGCGTACTCGCTCCTTATGTCGGTTCAGTATTTGGGGATATACGAGAGTTTCCCTCTGCTACAAACCCATAGAACATTGTAGATGGTCCATATACCATCCCCAAATATGCTTATAAAGTACGCGATCGAACACGTGGCGCCATCATTAGAGTTAGAGAGATAGATGTTATCCACCCTACCAAATCATCCAAGGGTATTGAGATTGACACACAAAACTCAGTCGAGCAGCAAGCGCTTTCCGGGGTTTAGATAGCCTGACCAAGTTAATCAACACACACTATCCCGGTGACGTTCTGTAAATGGGGAACTGAAGTGACTGTCTTATCTCTCAAGGATGCTGTCGATCCGATGCGTGGCTCGCAAAGATTGACTGTGGATGATATCCGCCACAATCTGAACAAGGTGTATGGCCGTATCGTTTCTGCTTGCCAGCGTGTTGGCCGCGATCCCAGCAGCGTGAGGCTGTTACCCGTCAGTAAAAGCGCCGATGAAATACATATCCGATTATCCTACGAGGCTGGATGCAGGAAGCTGGCCGAGAACCATGTTCAAAATGCTTACCGCAAATGGGAAGCTATGGCCGATCTCACTGATCTGCACTGGTCGGTGATTGGGCACCTGCAGACCAATAAAGCCAAATTGGTTGCACGGTTTGCCTCGGAATTCCAAGCACTCGATAGTCTGCGTGTTGCTGAAACGTTGGAACGGCGCCTTCAGATAGAGGGGCGTGGCCTTGACGTGTTCGTTCAAGTCAATACTTCCGGCGAAGCAAACAAATACGGATTACCTCCCGAAGAGGTTATCCGTTTCGTGCATGCACTGTCCGCGTACCCAGCGCTTCGGGTACGCGGTTTGATGACGTTGGCACTGCTCTCTTGCGAAACCTCGCGGGTGCGGCAATGCTTTACGCAGTTACGCACCCTGCAAGATCGCATCCAACAAGCGTTGTCCCACGGCCATCAAGTAACCGAACTGTCCATGGGCATGTCTGGGGACTTCGAAACTGCTATTGAAGAAGGCGCAACGGTAGTGCGTGTGGGACAGGCGATCTACAGCGCCCCTACCCCGCCCGATCTTCACTTGCGCCATGTTGGTGTAGATCAACCCATATTTCAATGATCGGCGATGAGCCTCGCAACCTCACTCCCCTGAAACAATGGTGTTGCTATAACAGCGCTTTGAGCCGGTAAAGCGCTTCCAGTGCTTGTTTTGGCGTCAATTCATCAGGTTCCAATGCAGCCAGTGCTTCCTGGGCAGCTGAGGGTGCCGACGCGAATAGACTCCGCTGCTGCGGTGCATCCAATGCTCGCGGTGTTATTTCCGACACATGACTTTCGCGCCCACGCTGCTCCAATTCAGCTAAACGCTGCCGCGCCTGCGCGACGGTCGCAGCGGGGAGACCAGCCAAAGCAGCCACCTGCAGACCAAAACTGCGATTGGCCGGGCCATCCTTGACCGTATGCATGAACACCAATCGCTCACTGTGCTCGACTGCATCCAAATGCACGTTGGCGATACCACTCAAACCTCCCTCATACGTTTCGTCGGCAAGTGTAGTCAGTTCGAAGTAATGCGTGGCGAACAGCGTATAACAGCGGTTGATATGGGCCAAGTGGCGTGCTACTGCATCCGCCAACGCCAAGCCATCGTAGGTCGAGGTCCCCCGACCAATTTCATCCATCAGCACCAACGACTGCGCAGTCGCATGGTGCAGGATATAGCTGGTCTCAGTCATCTCGAGCATAAATGTTGACTGACCTCGGGCGAGGTCATCACCGGCACCGATACGGGTCATGATGCGATCAATCGGCCCAATCAGCGCACGGCTGGCCGGGACGTAGCTGCCGATATAAGCAAGCAGGACAATCAGGGCATTCTGGCGCATGTAAGTTGACTTGCCACCCATATTGGGGCCGGTGATCACCAACATACGGCGCTCAGGGTGCAAATCGAGATCGTTGGGCTCGAATGGCTGTTCGCGCACCGCTTCCACGACCGGGTGACGGCCACGTTCAATATGCAGGCACGGGGCGTGTTCCAGTTCCGGACGCACCCAATCCAATGCCTCTGCACGCTCGGCAAAGCAGGCCAGCACATCCAGTTCGGACAGCGCAGCGGCGCAGCGCTTAAGAGGATCCAATTGCGCGCCAATGGTGTCCAGCAACTGTTCGTACAGCAATTTCTCCCGCACCAGGGCACGGTCGCGTGCGGATAATACTTTGTCTTCGAAGGCCTTAAGTTCCTCTGTGATGTAACGCTCGGCGTTAGTCAGTGTCTGACGCCTGGTGTAATAAACCGGTGCCTTATCGGCTTGGCCCTTACTGATCTCGATGTAGTAACCATGCACACGGTTGTAACCAACCTTCAGCGTGGGGATGCCGCTGGATTCGCGCTCGCGCACCTCTAGATCGATCAAAAACTGGTCAGCATTGGTCGATAGCTTACGCAGTTCGTCCAATTCGACGTCGTATCCTGGGGCGATCACACCGCCATCGGACAGCTTCAACGGTGGCTGTTCTGCAATGGCTTCTGCCAATAGATACGCGGTGTTGTCATGCTCGCCCAGCTCAGCGTACAGCATGTGCAGGCGCGGGGAATCCAATGCATCGAGAAGCTCACGCAGGCGCGGCAAGAGGCTGAGACTATCCCGTAGTGTGGAGATGTCACGTGGACGTGCTGAGCGCAGTGCCACACGGGTCAAGATCCGCTCCATGTCACCAAGCCTGCGGAAAATCTCCCGGAATTTGCTATCGGTACCGCAGTCCATCATTGTCCCGACGGCAGCATGACGTTGTCTCACAACTTCGCGCAGCCGCAGCGGTCGATGCAGCCACCGCCGCAGCAACCGTCCCCCCATCGGCGTCACCGTACTGTCTAGCACCCCAAGCAGTGTGTGGCGGCTATCTCCATCCACACGTGTGTCCAGCTCCAAATGGCGGCGTGTGGCGGCGTTCATCGTAATCGCTTCGCCGACAGTCTCCATCGTGATTGAAGTAAGATGCGGCAAGCGCTGTTTCTGTGTCTCCTCAATGTAGCCAAGGAGTGCACCAGCCGCAGCAATGGCGCGTGGATTGTTTTCAATGCCGAAGCCGGATAAATCGTGCAGTTTGAAGAACGCCAGCAGTTTACGGCGACCACTGTCAGCATCAAACAACCAGGGAGGACGGCGACGTACGCCGATGCGCTGTTGCAGACACTCTGGCCAGGCATCCTCGTCGGGGAGCAACAGCTCAGCTGGTTCCAGGCGTGCGAGCTCGGCTTCTAATGCGTCCTCGCTATCGATCTCATTCACCAGGAAACGGCCACCAGCCAGGTCGGCCCAAGCAAGACCATAACCGCTTTTACTGCGTGACAAGGCCATCAACAGCGTGTCGCGACGTTCGTCCAGTAACGCCTCGTCAGTGATCGTACCTGGAGTGACGATACGTACCACTTTACGTTCAACCAAACCTTTAGCAAGCGCTGGGTCGCCGATTTGTTCGCAGATCGCGACCGATTCACCAAGCGCAATGAGCCGTGCCAAATAACCTTCATAAGCATGGACAGGCACGCCTGCCATTGGGATCGGCGCACCACCGGAACTACCCCGCTGAGTCAACGTGATGTCAAGCAACCGTGCTGCCTTGCGGGCATCTTCATGGAATAGCTCGTAAAAATCCCCCATGCGGAAGAACAGGAGTAGGTCTGGGTACTCAGCCTTGGCAGCGAAGTATTGCTTCATCAGTGGGGTATGTTCTGCTATACCCTTCCCACCTTCGGGCTTTTCTTTAATGTCAATGCTTTGCAAGAAACGTCCTTCCGCAGTCTGAACGGTCACGAGTGTCTCGGAGGTGGTTTGGTTTGAATCAGATGATCGTAGCTGGATTCAGTCTGCCGCCGATGAATAGCAAGACGCTTTCAGCTCTGCTGTGCGTGAGGCATGTGCTTGATAAGCCTTCTTAAATTGGCGAACTTTCTATCAGATATCAGATCGCAATGTCTTGGTTGTCGTCAGGCTTTCCATCACAGGTTGGATTGATTAAGGAATCGCCAATTTGTTGCTCCCTGTGGTTTCCGGAGATCAATCATCCATCTGCATGGATTACCGACTCGATTGCTTCTCTCTCTTTTGCCTCCAACTTCAGCAGTCACGCTAACACCCCTGCATATTCCAGGTAATGGGCCAAGTTTGGTACGAAGCAAAAAGCAGTCAGATTGCTTCGTCTATTAGGATGGAATCATAGATATTGTGATATGTCTCAATATCAATGCTAGCGTTAACCGCTTGGAGGGCATAGGTCAGCTTGAGCCTTGACGTATTACGATGCTTGCACACAGCCAAATGCGCAACCTGGCAAAGCCAATACAACGATTTACTCGTTGATCAAAGCACCTCCAATCACCGAACGTGCCCATCCGTCATCCCTGAGGACGGAGCAATAGTTCAATGGATAGCTCATCGGGAATGACAGATGAATGAAACGCTGCGGCCTATGGTATGGATCGTTTTGTCTGAAAGACAAAATATAAAGATAGATTTCCATTGAGCGCAGTTGATGTGTAGTAACCGAACTGAAATGGCTTGAATTGGAATGACTACACATCGTCTAAACATATAGAGGATGAATGCCAATAGACTCTAGGGTATCTCAAGGTATTCCGATCCACCGAGCTGTTGTGCTTGACGCTGAATCCATGAACTTCGCCACTGTATATAAGGACCAGGAGACTGCACATTATAACGCCGGGGTGCAGGCAGTACTGCGGCCAGCTTGGCTGCATCGCTGGTACTCAGATTAGTAGCGTCTTTGTTCCAGTAACGCCGTGATGCGGCCTGCACGCCATACACGCCATCGCCAAACTCAGCAATGTTGGCATAGACCTCAAGAATACGGCGTTTGGGCCACAAGAATTCGATAAGTAGTGTGTACCAACCTTCCAGCCCCTTACGCACCAAACTGCGGCCTTGCCAAAGAAACAGATTTTTTGCTACCTGCTGGCTGATCGTGCTGGCACCACGCAGACGCCCACCATGTGAGTTATGGCCGAGTACCTTCTTGATTGCATCAAAGTCGAAGCCGTGGTGGAAAGGGAATCGCTGGTCCTCAGCAGCAACCAGCGAAATTGGTACACTCGGTGCAATCCTATCCAAGTCACGCCAAACGTAATGCACACGAAAACCCCACTGCCCATCGCTCCAGGCCTCTAAGTAGCGCCCAACCATCGCCATACTGCACGGTGGATCGATAAAACGAAGCACAATCACCTGCAGCACGCTGATCAACGCTAACGCCAGCGAAAATATGAGCAGACGACGCCACCAGGCCCACCGTTGATGGGCATTAGTATCTATTTGAATCTGCTGATCCAGCACCATGGTTCGTCATCATCCACTTAACACTTAAGCCTGTTCTATTCCGCAAGCAGGCGTTCTCTACGCTTACTCATGACCGATCACGACTACCTGACTCGCTTTCTGTTACCTAATGCCGTAGTCTGCGGTATCCATGTCAGTCTTAACGAAACTTGGAGCAATATCCAGAGGAAAATCCACTACACACCATTTGCACGCCGCCTGCTTGGTGAGGCTGTAGTGGCAGCGGCACTGTTCGCCAATCACACCAAGGTGAGCGGACGCCTCTCGGTGATGTTGCACAGCAAAACAGCACTGCGCACGTTGTTCGCAGAATGCACGGCATCCGGCACCTTGTGCGGCACTGTACATATGGCTAAGGACATATCTCATGCCGATGCGCCAACCAATCTACGCGAATTAAGCAACGATGCCCTGCTGGCAATCACTGTGGAAAATTCAGGACTAGATCCACGTGAACTACAGCGTCACCAAAGCCTCGTCGCACTGGATGCAGCCAATCTGACTGAAGCATTCGAGAACTACTGCCGCCATTCTGAGCAACTACCAACCCGGGTGTTACTGGCAGCCGACGGGAAGCGGGCTGCAGGATTGTTGTTGCAGAAACTGCCTAGTAATGCTGACAACTTGGAGAGCTGGCCACACATTTGTACCCTGTTCAACACCCTGCAAGTATCTGAATTACTAGAACTCTCCGGGCAAGCTCTGTTACATCGTTTGTTTCACGAAGAAACCCCTCAACAGCTAGAGGAGCGTCCACTACGTTTTGGTTGCTCCTGTTCACGCGGGAAAGTCGCGGTAATGCTGCAGGAACTTGGTGAAGATGAGGCGCGCGCCGCCCTCAAAGGTAATGGCACGGCCAAAGTACATTGTGAATTCTGTGGACACGAATACCGGTTTTCTTACAAGGAACTTACCTCATTGTTCCCTTGCAAAGAGGAAAATTTGATAGAGCTTGAAAATATAACAACATGATGATTATCACTATCTGAAAGGATTTCATCTTGTTAAACAATCATAAGCCACCTAATATCCCACCCATAGTTTTGGGAACTTGGCCCATGTTTACCAGGTCTCACTCTCATCCATGAAAATGTTGACTCATCTGCTGCTTGCACTAATGGTCGCCCTAGCGACCGCGCTGGGTGCGCATGCACAGTCAACAATCCACTCTCACTCTATTAACAGCACAATACTGCCAATCTTGGATAAAGGCAGCGGGAAGGTTGAAGCTCTATTGTACCTAGAACCTGCTGGTGAACAGAAAATCGGCACACGCTGGAACTTCAACAAAAATTCGCTGGACACAGCGTTTGGTCTATCCCCAAGTAGTTCGCTGGGACTACTGTGTAATAACGGCAGCGGAATCAGTATGCTCGGCTTGACTACCCATTGCATGCTTGCCAGCTTGGACGAGACTAATGCAAATAATGGCAGTCCACGGATCGCAGCTACTGCCTTGTTTAATAACAACTCTACCCGCTTCGGATTAACCTTCAGTACCGTTCGCAATATCCTGCCAACATGGTTATTTGGTAGTAATTTGACCAAAGTCGAGCAAAACAACCTAACTGTGTTTGGCCAGAAAAGTACAGGTAGAGAAGGCTTCGTCTCGATAGCAGGTACCTATGCGCTCGCACGTGTAGTCCCGCTGACCAATGCCACTGCCGATCTAGCTGGCCAGTGGGACAGTAAAACTCTCAGCATCGGCGGTGGTTACGGATCGTTCAGCGCCCATATCATTGGCCGTGTGGTCGACGCTCCTGGCCGCCGTCCCGAGAAACTGAAAGGTATTGGTTTGGGTTTAACTTGGCGCACGCCTTGGAGCGGCCATTTCTCGGTCGGTGCCGAAAATATCATCAGTCGTGGTAATAATCCGTTTGCACCAAGCAATGAGAACAGTAACGACGGTACGGTACCGTACGTACGCTACGAACAAGATCTCTAGTTAATGACTCAATAATAGAGCTCCTAATAGATTAATCCAATTGTATATTCGAGCAGGACCAACCCATCGACTCCTTGTACCACTCGCCTGTAAAACTCATCAGAGGCCGCAAAAAGAAAAAAACAGAGGACTGGATAGATGATGCATTCGACAGACATCATCAAAACTTCGTCAGTAACCCTAAAAGTTTGGTGGCCCCGGCGGGATTTGAACCCACAACCTACGACTTAGGAGGTCGTCGCGCTATCCAGTTGCGCCACGAGGCCATATCCAATGATGATATCTTAAAATCGCACTAAGACAGCTTGACCAAATTAAAGCTACTACTAAACAAATTGACTTTCATCTTGAATAGCAAGATGCACAACTAGTCAGAGCATTTGGAATCAATGACAGCACAAAAAGCAAGACACTTCCTCAGGTGATAAGCCTAATAGGTGAACATCAAAAATGTGCGATCGGATATTCCCTCAGGAGGCAGGCGTATACTGCTAGACACGATGTTCAGCGTCGTCCAATAAAGAAGGGATGACCATCTAGTGCAACTCTGAGATCTGCGTTTTGACCGGATTCAACTCGTACAAACGATGCCCCTATTTGGTCAACGAGTAAACAGTGTGATAATGGACTACACCAGTCACGCAAATAGCTCATAGTGCAGCAGTCACCATAATTTCGACCTTCCATGCCGGATTGGCCAGCTTGGCTTGTACAGTCATACGCGCCGGCGTGAAGCCTTGAGGTACCCAGGCATCCCAAACTTCGTTCATACCAGAAAAATCACCAATGTCGGCAAGAAAGATTTCAGCTCGTAATATCTTACTCTTGTCGCTGGCCACAAGCGCCAAGAGTCGGTCTATCTCGGCCAGCACTTGCTCAGTCTGACGTCCGATACCAACACTAGTATCTTCAGGCACCTGTCCCGCCAGATAGCAAATCCCGTGGTACACGGTCATCTCGGACATGCGCACGCCAGTTTCGAATCGTTGCAACATTCCAGGCACCTCGAATTAAGTAAGCATTCCCATCAGCACCCTATGCACAGCCCCTACAGCGAAGATCACGGGGAAATAGCACGGCTACAGCAAGATCGCTACAATAACGCATGAATTAAGCTGGTATATGCACAACAGTAAGGATGCATGAACAACCAAGCATCAAACAGACACGCTGTAACCCAGCCGTCAACAATGGCAAATCCAATCAGGCCTAGCCGACACCCAAGAACAGACCGACCACTGTGACGCTACAAATGAAAGCTGTGGTGGAACGCCGACTGACAATATGCCACTCGCAGCAAAAAACTATATGGGCCCGTATAGATGCAACGTCAACTTTCGCCAAATCGCTACGCAAACACTGCCGAGAAAAAGCCGCCCCCTATTGCCCTCTACCGCTCGTTATACCGCATATGTTTCCTCAAATATCTTAAGGATTTATATGCCCTTCGGACACACTGATAGCAATGGATCATGCCATGCTACATCTTTGCTTTTCCCACTTTACTCTTCAATCTGTCGCCCTTGATGTGTGTGCTGTCACTGATCACCCCAGGCGTCACATGGTGTAAGTAACAACTTGGAAATGGATTTTTTCTCTTGACAGAATGTCTGACTCATGACGGATACCAGCACCCACAACGTCCACAGCCAATCTAGCTGGCGCCGCGCCATTCCGGTATTAATCAGTCTGCTCATTCTCGGCATGGCGTTACATGCCTTGTCTAGCCACTTTACCGATCATGGCTATCACCAGATCCGCCTGGCATTCAAAGCATTTACCACTTGGCAAATCGTGATGACCCTGGTACTTGGGCTGTGCAGCTACGCCTGCTTGGTAGGCTTCGATTGGATCGGTCTACAACGTGCCGGCAAGCGTCTACATCCTGCACGGGTGGCGATTACCGCCTTCCTCGCCCACACAATCGGCCAGACGTTGGGCTTTGCTGCGCTAACAGGAGGGGCAGTGCGGCTACGCAGCTACGGCAAAGTGGGATTGAGCTTAATCGAAATCGGTCAAACAGTATTGATGAGCACACTAGGCTTCATATTCGGTGCTTGGGTGCTGCTGGGTTTGGCATTAGCGCTCGAACCGACCACAGCCACATCAGTACTGCCACTGGACACCATAGGGATCCGCAGTACAGGTATTGTCTTGCTCACTGCATTCATGGTGATGCTTTGGCTCGTTGGTAGCAATGGTCGAGAGTTCGGCCTCGGTCGGCAACTCTTCTGGGTGCCGGATAGACGCACCGTGCTCGGTGTAACCGCGCTCAGCATCGTCGAACTAGGTCTGGCTAGCGCCGCATTCTATGTGCTGTTGCCATCGGACACGAACACAGGCTACTTCGGCTTCATCGGCCTATGGCTGGTTGCTGTCGTCGCTGGGTTGATATCCACAGTGCCAGCAGGGCTTGGTGTATTCGAATGGAGCATGCTTAAACTTCTGCCTCAGATTCCACCTGGCGTAGTACTAGCAGCCGCGCTGGCCTATCGCATCACCTATTACGTCTTGCCTACTATAATTGCGCTAGCAATCGCTGTAAGCACCGCTCTGCGTCAACCAATGCGAGTCAGCGCCGGCACTGCACTCGCAATCTGGAAGACAGTACGCCCCTGGCTCCCCAAAATCATCGCACTAGCAGTGTTCGCAATTGGTGCAATCCTGGTGGTAGACGGTACCTTGCCGACACCGAAGTCACGGCAGGATGTCGCACCCCTTCCACTCATCGAGACTTCACATTTACTGGTCAGCCTTGGTGGCGTAGTGCTATTGCTCATTGGCCAGGGGCTGCAACGACGTAGCCACTCAGCTTGGCTGTTGGCGTTAGGCATCTGCATATTACTGCCGCCACTGGCGCTGTTACGCGGTAGCCACTACTCGGTCTCACTGTGGGCTGGCCTGACCGCAGTAACACTCTGGGTAGCACGGCGTGAGTTTTACCGCCAGGGTGCCCTGCTAGACGAGGCTTGGTCGTGGCGCTGGCTGAGTAATCTGGGCATCGTCATGGTTAGCACGTTCTGGCTGCTGTTCTTCGTCTATAGCCACGTTGAGTACAGCAACAGTCTGTGGTGGGAATTCGCAACTTCTGGCAACGCGCCGCGCGCACTGCGTGCATTGTTATTGATATGTGTTTGTTTGATCGTGTTCGGCTTGGCGCGTTTACTGCATAGTGCCCGACGGCCATTCACACCAGCCAGCGAAGCTGAGTTGCAAACGTTGGTGCCGATACTGGCCAATAACAAAGATACAAAAGCCTGTTTGGCCATGACCGGGGACAAGGCGTTGCTGCACGATCCTCAGAAATGCAGCTTCGTAATGATGCAGCGCTACGGCGGTTCACTCATCGCAATGGGTGACCCAATTGGGCCACCTGAAGCAGCTACTCAACTAATCTGGCGCTTCCGTGAAGTAGCTGACCGACTTGGATTGCGCCCAGTGTTTTATCAAGTCGCGGGCAACTATTGGCAGAACTACCTGGATCTGGGTATGACCATGGTCAAGCTTGGAGAGGAAGCAATCGTTGATCTTGAAAAATTCAGCCTGGAAGGACCCGCTAACGCTGAAATGCGGCAGGCATTCAACAAAGGTAAACGACTGGGGCTGAATTTTCGTATTCTTTCGGAAGAAGAAGTCAGACCACTGATCCCTCGGCTCCGTCAGATCTCTGACGAATGGCTGGAAGAAAAAGGCAGTGAAGAAAAAAGCTTTTCACTAGGCAATTTCGATCCTATCTACCTGTACCGCTTTCCACTCGCGGTGATCGAGCACGGGACTGAACAGCGGATCATCGCCTTCGCAAACATCTTGAAAGCGCAAGCAGGCAGCGAGCTATCGATAGATTTGATGCGATACTGCCAAGACGCACCCAATGGCACGATGGACTTCCTGTTTGTAGCCATGCTCCTATGGGGGAAAGAGCGAGGTTTCCAGCGGTTCTCTTTAGGGATGGCACCTCTCTCAGGCTTGGCCCAACACCATTTAGCCGGACGCTGGAACCGGTTCGCCAACTTAGTCGCACGGCATGGCGAACGCTTCTACGGCTTCAGCGGGCTACGCCGGTTCAAAGCCAAGTTCTCACCCAACTGGCGCCCCCGCTACTTAGTGGCACCTGGCGGTATGCACCTGATCGCAGCGTTACTTGATGTCACCCGCCTGATCTCCATAGGTCCCAAGCGCCGTGAGGAGAATTACGATCAAACCTAATGTTTGCAATGCCCTTGGATCAGCCCTATGAAAAACTTTTAAAAATAGCTACACACAGCACAATGAATATCCTACTCACGAAACGCGCAACAAATGCATAGACAGCTGAAAAACTATACAAGCGCAGATTTGAATAGAGGATAACAAACCTTTTCCTAGAGATTTATGAAAAGTCATTATCGCCCTGAATACAGACAACAAAATCGGCAACACGCGACAGTATTAGTTTTATTCAATCAGCAGGCGGTATAGGCGGATCGAGCTGCCACATCCTCAACGATCCAAAACCAGACGAAGTTCCCTATGATACAAACGATGCTGGAAATCAGAAAATCCTGGTCCACTCTTACAGACCCGATGGGAAGTTAAAACGGTATTCAATCACGACAAGGGGGCACTATACACAATATAAACAAATTTTCTTTACATATTTCAAATAAAGATATAGTCCCAACACAGAAAACACGATATGGCTGAGTACGGGAAAAGCAACGCAACATTGTTGGAAAATGCAGAAAATCAAAGCGTTTCACAGAAAAAACCATCTGCACGGAAAATAGACCGCATCTAAGTTAAATGGGCCCATCAACATCAATGGAGACGCCAAATTAGGATAAAAGCGTCGCCTGAACACTCTACAATGCCCACCGTAGGACTTTATCAGGATTAGCAATTGCACAAAGCAAATTACTGCCTCAGCCAGCCGTATCCAGACTAACCCGACTTAAAATGCCGTCGATCAATCCAACTTAGATCGACCAACAATCACATATGAAGAAGCAACGTCATGAACTCACACTGCTGTCGGCTAGCATCCTATTAAGAACGCACCAACCTAATTCGACACTCCAGCAAATCGACATTAATAGAATCTATTCGATCACCCTTGCCCTCATTCGAAAGAATGATTTCGGTGGCATCTTAAATACGTTTGAAAAACACATCCAATGATCTCTTTACGTAGAAACACTACAATATCACCTAGAAAAAACTTCTGAGCCAATTATTTTCGTTAGATGCATAGGGGAATGGGGAATATCAATCCGTTTCTAACGATACACCATCGTTTTAAAACAAATAACTAGCACTGCAGCAGCAATTTGGCTCAACACTCATCACGCAAAAATCGTCCCATCGAAGCAACACCCAGTTGTTCCGACTCAAATTGCCCTGCAACATCAATGAAACCACGCATGATTGCAATCTCACGCGGCTGACGGTTGAGCGCATCACGACGATCTGAATCAGCACCAGCACGCAGCAAACATTGCACTAAAAGTGGCAAACCATGTAGTGCAGCCAAGTGAAGTGGCCCGAAACCGTGCGTGTCTACCACGTCTAAAGTGACTCCCTCATCAAGTAGGCGCTCAACTCCAGCCAGCACAACCTGCTCGTCACAGACTGCACCTCGTTCGGCACGTGCACCAAGCAATAGGAGCAATGGAGTGGTTCTACCGTCAGCGGGCTGCTCCGGATTGGCTCCGGCCAAGAGCAATGTATCCAACAGCGCCAACAACCGACTCTTGTCACGGGCACTAAAGCCATATAGCGCTGCACAATGAAGCGCGGCAAAGCCCAGCACATTGCTGGCATGTACATCAGCACCAGCCGCAATCAGGCGCATCGCAATGTCCGGAAAACCCAGTGCAGAAGCCAACATCAGTACCGTCATCCCCTCCGGTAAACGATGCTCAAGTGGCGCACCCGCTTCCAAAAGAGCGGGAACGATCTCATTCTGGCGCATACTTACCGCTGCCGACAGCGGCGTGGCTCCATTGTTGGCGGCACGCTGCAGGTCGGCCCCACGCATCAGCAGCAGACGCACCACTGGTAGATGGCCACCACCAGCAGCACGCAATAGTGCGGTACACCCCTGTGCGTCAACCGCATCTACCGGCAGCCCCAAATCAAGCAAGCGGCGCACCGCTTCAGTATCTCCTTTCATCGCCGCATCCGGCATATCGGCCTCTCGTAACGGACGACGCGGCAGTGACCAGTTACGCCAGTCCAACCAGGCAGCCAAGTCACGTCGACCACTGGATAGGGCCATACCCAGCGAGGTCTGGCCGTCAGCAGTGCGTGCATTCGGATCTGCGCCATACATCACCAAGAGCTTCAAAGCCGCTTCACGACCAAGAATGGTTGCCTGGTGCAATGCGGTCATACCGTAGCTATCACGAGCCTCACGGTCCACTCCACGCTCCAGTAAAGCCTGTTGCAAACGTAACCAGCCCAGCCGTACTGCCAACACCAGTGGCGGGTCGCCATCTGGTGAAGGCACAAACGGATCGGCACCATGCTCCAACAGCTCACAGGCAAACTGCTCCATACCGCGCGAAGCGGCATCACACTTTACACAGACAGCCAACCACCGTCCCAACCCGCCGGCGCCAGCGGGCGATACACCATGACGCAACAACACCTTCAAAGTCGGTACTGCCTCGATACCACACGCCAATAATGAAAAGATCGGCACGTCCCCAGAGGTATTACGCACCGTCGGTGCAGCTCCATGATTTAGCAACCAATCAACTACATCAGGATTCAATGCCAAGTGCGGATCATGCAAAAGCGTCCCCATTTCTTCTGCATTACACAGTTTGGTTAAGGCCGGCAAATTGCCAAAACTACCCAACTGCAGCCCCTCACGCAGCAATGTCAGTGGTGGACGATCCAGCAACCCAGGTACCGCCGCACCGACACTGATAGGTTCACTCACAGCCACGGGCAGGGGATAGTCGGGATCGAGCAGGGATACGATCAACCAACGCCCAGCCTTAGCAGCGATATCAACCGGACGATAGCCATGCTTGTCCGCTACGACTGGCACGCCAATTTCCAGCAAACGCCGGATTAACATCGGAGTCACCCGCTCGGCCAAGCAAGCCAAAAACACCGCATTGCGACCCTCGCTATCGAAAGCCAACTTGTCGGCCTTGTAGGACAACAGGCACTCCAACACCACAGTGCGTGCGTGCCGAGCTGCCTCCAGCCACGGCGTGCGCCCCCCCATGTCCCGCGCCTCCAGGTTAGCAGCAGCCCCCAGCAGCGCTTTGACAATCTCGATGTGGCCAGCCTCGGTAGCGTCGTGCAGCGCACTGCGACGCAACCGATCGCGTGCATCCACCCGAGCCTTATGCTTGAGCAACAGCAGCACTCCCGTTGGATCATCCTCATCGGTGCCAGCCGCAGCTAACAAGACCGGAGTACCCCCAACCGGCTCTGGCTGGGCACCGCGTTCAAGCAAAAATTTGGCCAGATGCCAATTGCCAACTTGACAAGCAACGGCAAGCGGCGAAAAGCCATCGCAGTTGAGCGCATCCAACTCCGCCGCCGCATCACGTAACAACGCCGCCACCCCCGGATCACAACTGCGGGCGGCATGATGCAAGGGAGTATTGCGATCAGCATCGACAATACGTGGATCTGCACCGTTTGCCAGCAAAGTCAATACCGCCTCAGGCCGGCCATGCCAGCTGTCGCGGGTAGCAGCTAACAACGCTGTCATACCGCGGTGTCGCTGGTTAACGTCGACGCGACGTACAATAAGCTCACGCAGCAAGCGCAGGTCCGGCAAGATTGCAGCCAACACCATCAAACTACGTTGGTCACGTGCCTTTGCGAAGGGCAGCGCATGTGGGTCCGCACCGACCTCAAGTAATTGCAACGCATGATCGACACGGCCGGTACGAGCTGCTTCATACAAATCCGCGACCAGTCGGTCGCTTGCAATCGGTACCAGCGTCCGTGGCACCGCCGCCACTTCAGCCAACAGTTCTCTTGCAATTGGCGGCACACTTCTTGCTCTCAACCCACGCGGTTGAACCCCTTGCAGCAGCAGATGCACCGGCAGCGCCAGTAACGCACTGACAAAAGACAATATCCAACGCATAGATGGCGCGAGTAACCCAGGCCAAGCCAGCGCCACGGCCACAGAACCGATCATCAGCACCAGAACGGCTGTACCAAGGCCTGGCCAGGATGCCAAATCATGTCTTGGCAAAACGTACCAACTGCTGCGAAGCGTACACGGCCCACGTTCCATCTGTGACCATAATGGCCAAGTGCGCCAAAGTGCTAGCAGACTGATACTGACAGCAACACTCAACGCCAATGCCGCCGCAAGACTACCGCTGTTACGCAGCACAGCCAGCGGCCATAACGCCGGCAACACCACGACACTCAAACCACCAGCCCACAGCCCAGCAAGCAACAGCCATTGCCGGCACAGATCACGTAGCGAATGAGGCAGTGCGCGTGTTCCACGTAACCAAGACACACTTAGCGCCAGCATCGGTTGCGCTCCCCACAGCGCTAATACCGCCCCTCCCCCAAATCCAGCAAGCAGATGCAGTAGCACTGCCGCGAACAGCACCAGCACAAACAACTTCAACGGTGCACGCACGCTCAAAATTTCAGTCATCTCCAAACCTATCGACTGATCGGAATGAATACAGCAACAACATGAAGTCGCATTCAGTCAGTTGGTCCTGTACCTTGGCCTGGACACTCTTGGCTAAGCACACACCCAAGATCAATGCGATCTCAAGCACGAACACAAGCATCCGAAATTGCTCGCACGCCATATTTGACAATATGACGAACGTAACCAGACAGGTAGACGCAAGTCTTCTGATTGCGGTAACCCTTGTAAACATAAGCATGGATGCAAATGTAGCCACACAAAAGTGTGGATTTGAATGAAATTGTCGCGGAAATCACTAAGGAAGCCCAGAAGCACCACAACTGAATGTTGCAATGAACTGGTAGCCCGGCTCGATAGCATCAATATACTAATCAAATGTTCCTGCCCAACAGATCTGGTCGAATGAGTCCATTGCAGCCTTCAGCACGCATGGTTCCTATCGCTATCACTGCCTTCACTGCTACTACTGCGGTAGGCACCGGGCAAGCCGCACTTGCTGAAGCACTACGCACGCGCCGCAGCGGGCTCCGCCGTAATGATTTCGGCGTACAGCCGCTAACGTGCTGGATCGGACGCGTCGACGGGTTGGAAACCATGACACTTCCCCAAGCACTGCGTCCCTGGGAATGCCGCAATAATCGGCTGGCTTGGCTGGCACTGCAGCAGGACAGATTGGCCGAGGCAGTCGCAGAGGCACGAACACGGTATGGCAAAGCACAGGTAGCAGTGATCATGGGTACCTCGACATCCAGCATCGGTGCAGCTGAAGAGGCTTATACCCGGATGGAATACGATGCCGAGGGCGCACGCTTCCCCGACGATATGCAAAGAACCACTATCCACAGCCCACATTCGCTAGGCAATTTCGTACAACACGCCATGGACCTGTGTGGCCCCTGCGTTACTGTAGCTACCGCCTGCTCATCTAGTGCCAAAGTATTCGCGCAGGCAGCACGTCTAATCACCGCAGGCGTGGTCAGAGCAGCTCTGGTTGGCGGCGTGGATACCCTATGTGGCAGTGTGCTGTTTGGTTTCAATGCACTTCAATTGATTGCACCAGAACCATGCCGTCCGTTCGATGTACGTCGTGCCGGCTTGTCGCTGGGTGAAGCAGGGGGATTTGCACTACTGGAACGGCTCGACTTGGCACCCGATACGGATCTGTTGCTGTGTGGTTACGGCGAATCCAGCGATGCATATCATATGTCTGCACCACATCCGGAAGGGCTAGGAGCGCGCTTGGCGATGCAAGAAGCACTGGCTATGGCCAACGTGGATGCCACTGAAGTCGGTTATCTGAACTTGCATGGCACTGCCAGCCCTGCCAACGACAGCATTGAAGCCGTGGCCGTGGCTACACTGTTCCCTGCGACACTGCATGCCAGTTCGACCAAAGCCTGGACCGGCCACACCCTTGGCGCTTCTGGCATCATCGAATCCACCATTGCACTATTAGCGTTACGAGGGAACGTCCTGCCCGGCACCATGAATAGCGAACAACTTGACCCAGTGTGCGGACCACAGATCCGTTTCGAAAACGCACACACTCCGATCCTTTACGCGATGAATAACTCTTTCGGTTTCGGAGGTAATAATTGCGCGTTGTTATTCAAAAGGACTGACGCATGAACGTGCTGAGCGCCACTGTCGAAGGTATCGGCTTCTGGTACAACGGCCTACCCAGCTGGGCAGCAGCCTGCGACTTTGTTGCTGGTACCGCACCGCATTCGGCTTCGGCGCGCCCTACTCCTCAACTGCTGGCCGCTAACGAGCGGCGACGTACATCAGACACTGTTGCCGTATCATTGGAAGTTGCACTGGCCGCCTGCATTGACGCTGAATGCGATCCGGCACAACTGCCATCCGTCTTCACCTCCGCATATGGCGACCAAGAAATCACTGACTATATGTGTATGACCCTGGCGAACGACCCGGAAGCGGTATCGCCAACAAAGTTCCACAATTCCGTACATAACGCCGCCGCCGCGTATTGGACCATTGGCGTGCATGCCCTGACACCAACGACTGCACTCAGTGCCAACCGTGCCAGCTTCGCTCAAGGTTTGCTGGAGGCATTGGTACAACTAGCGATGGGCGCCAAAGCGGTGCTTGTGGTCGGCTACGACAGCTACGCGGTGGGACCATTCCGCAGGATATTGTCTAGCCAGGGCCTATTAGCCGGTGCATTGGTACTGAGCAACACATTGCATTCAGATCGGCTGCAATTACGAACGCACCTCGGCGAAGGTGAAGCTCTCCCGGGAGCCGGTCCACTGGCACGGTATGCCGCAGCTAACGCGATGGCACCGATGTTGCCACTGTTCGATGCACTGGCTAGTGCGGATACAGAAACTGCACTGTATGCTGGCTCGAACCAGATACTGCACGTGAAATTGCTACGTTGAACAAGATCGTGCTGACCGCGGATGCCACTGCAATCATCATCCCCGCGCTAAATGAAGTACTGCGCATCCGCGAGGTCACCACCGACGCACTCACGTATTGCCCACACGTGATCGTGGTCGACGACGGCTCTGACGATGGTACCGCTGACTGCATCGCCGATCTGCCAATCACTCTAATACGACACCCACAACGCCGCGGTAAAGGTGCAGCACTGCGCAGCGGCTTCACCGCAGCCACCCACCTGGGTGTACAAGGAGTGATGACCATGGACGGTGACGGCCAACATAGTGTCGCCGACTTGCCACGCCTGCTGGCCGCAGCTAACCGTCATCCTGGCTGTGTGATCATCGGAGCACGGCTGCGCAAGCGTGCCGAGCAACCATGGATCCGGCGCCTGGGGAATCACTTGGCTGATTGGGGCATTAGTTGGGGCTGTGGCTGTCGCATCGTCGACACGCAAAGTGGGCAGCGCTTCTATCCAGCCTCTGTCTTTACCCTACCAAACGTATTTGGAGAAGACTTCGTGTTCGAGGCACAATTGTTGATCTCAGCCGCACGCCAAGCTGGTGCACGGATGGTTGCTGTGCCAATAGAAGCACGTTACACCACTCCCCATTCGCCAAACGTTTTCCGCAAAAGTCATTTTCGAATGGTAAGAGACCTTTGGAAAATCACATCTCACGTCACCGTACAAATCTGGAGCTACGGTCATATATTTCGCGAGTACTACCGCACGCAAGCACATCCTGCCGTTATTGACGATTCGGATAATGAAATGAACGCTGGTACCACATGACCTGTTGATAAAGATGTGAGTCAAAAACACACAAACAGAGTGAACATAGAGTAACGATCCATCCGTGATCACTAGGAGGGGGATTACATTTAGTGCTGCAATTGAAGCGGTACGCACATGTCGAAATGAATTGAAGGTCAAGCTCCCCAATCCAGGATGGATTGATGATGTGGTGCGGTAAGTTGGGCGAAACATCGGCATATTCAGATCTGTTCGAGTACAAACCTTTAGCCCAGTTATTTGTCTGCCCGATGTGTGTAACAAAGCTCCGCTATTTGTGCTGGTTGCAACGGTAATTATCCTCCACCTCTTTCCAGCACGTGCTCTTGATTTATACCACTACGTTGCTCGCGTTTGGCCATCCGTTGAGTTGATCCACATGGATACGGTTAGTAAGCAGAGAAAACGCCAGCATTCCTGCCAAGCCATTCACCCGGCTTACCCACGGTGGCAGCCAACGTGGTGCAGTCAAGGTGCCATCCTCAAACAGTGGAGCGAACACAGCGACATCCTCCAGTGCCATTTTGCCCGCAAACAGCCAACGGCACCGGCGTAATTGGTCATGCTGCAAGGACTGGCAAAAGAAGTGATGCACCGTCATCAACCCTCTCAGATACACGGTGTCCTTGGTGAAGGCAACCCCACCCCCCAAAGGCACACCACGGAACACACGCTGAGCCATCAAGAAACTCTCCGTCTCGTCCTGCCCACTTTGGTGGAAGTAATTGAACACTTCTATAAAGTCGGCCCCGGCACGCGCCATCGCAATTGCCTCGACACGCAGGCTAATACGTTTCAAGCGCTCGATATCGATGCTGCCAGTGATCTGCTCGGCAAAGGTTGCCAACCCCTCTTGAGTAGCGGTCGTACGGGGTGAAGAAACTCCTAAACTTGGTAACACCGGTTGCAAATGTCCGTTCAGCGCGGTCAGCGAGTGAACAAGCGCTTCGTGATGAAACAGTTGGGCGCGATCATAATCACTGAACACTGCACTTGAACGTAACCAAATGTGGTGAGCGCTGGCCATTGCTTTGGCGAGGATATCTGGGTTCAGTTCGACTTCAATCACCCTCCCATTGAAGAAAGCATCCAGATCAGTCTGCAACTGCAAGCGCATCACCGTTGCCGATACTTGATCTTCCGGTAATTTCTGCGCGTGATCTAGATTCTGTGCAATCTGGATGAAATGACGCGCAACTTCGCACGTCATTGAGCAGGTACCGGAAATCGTATCTTCCGGCACACCGAACAACTGCACTGAATAATCGCCCGCTGCGGAGGTACCCAACGACTCAAGCAACGCTGCGGCCATGTCCCAACTGTGAATCGAATCACAAAGATAACGCCCCAGAGGATGCCCCGGATCAGCTTGGTGGGCAATCATAGCGAGCTCGCGCCGGGCATCACTGAAATCTAGACGTGGATAAATCACTTGCGGCAGATGCGGGACACCACGCGTGACACCTTCCAAGAACAATGCCTGTAGTGACTGCGGCCAACTGGACAGCTCCAGCAAATGGATCCCACTCACTGCTTTGACCATGCGTGCGTCCAGCGCAGCGTAGTAAGCAATATCAGTTTGCATCGATAACTCAACTCAAGTGGTGTATGCACGCGCTAAGACATGTTATCAAGCTGGATATTAACCATTAGAAATAAAAATTTATTACAAAGTTACCCTCAGAGGCATTCATTTCTTTTATGTCCATGAAAATCCATGACATGATCTGGGAATCACCTTTTGTAGGTTGTTGTTCACTCACGACGGGATGCCGCATCCTTAGGTTCACGCAACCACAACCGCAACCACTGGACAAAAGCATGGCTCCAGATCGCCAGCCAGACCACGGAACGTATCAACAAGCTGCGCTGCGCTGCCTCGAATTTGCAGAAGTAGCGCCATAACCCACGATGTTTGTGCAACTCAACGAAGAACGGCCGTGAACGACTGGAAACACCACGTAGATGCACCACCTGCAATGTGTTGACCACTGCGACAGTAGCACCTGCTACACGTGCACGCCGACACAAATCCAGGTCCTCGGCATGCAGTCGGTACCTCACATCCCAGCCACCAAGGTGCTCAAACAGCGTCCGCGGCATTAGCATCAACGCTCCGGACAATGCCGGTACCGGCTGCAGTGACTGGGTCGGATCAGCCGGGATTGCCAGTTGCGTCCCCCGACGCGGGTTACGCAGCATCGCCGCAAAATCGGGATCACGCCGGCGCACTGCAGGATCCAGACACCCACCTTCATCGACCTGTTCCACACCTAGCAACGCTGGAGCATGCGTCTCAGCATACGCACGTAACTGTGCCAGGGTCTCAGGCTCAACCATCAAATCCGGGTTGACAAACACCAACCACGGGGAGGTGACATCAGCAGCTCCCTGGTTACAAGCGGCAGCGAACCCTGGATTATCGAGGTTGGCGACAAAGCGTAAGCGTGGGTCGAGCAAGGCATGGCACTGCACAATTTTCAAGGTGTCATCGTGCGAGCCATTGTCGACTACACAAATCTCGGCCACATCCGTGGCAGCACGTAAACGTGTCAAGCAAACATCGATCGTGCTGGCACTTTGGAAGGTGACCACCACCACAGCCATGAAATGCTTATCCATTACTGGATTATCCTCGCTTGGAGGGCGAGGCGTCAGCAACAATCGACAACATGGAATGATCAGGGGTTTGGTGAGGAATGTCTTGTCCCAAACAAGCCATCCGTACGCAACCTCCCATTCCAAACGACAGCCAAGGCCTGCTCTGTCTCTGTACCTGCATTGCATTCCAAACGATATGCCGCAGGAACCACCAGACACACCTCACGATGCCACGATAACGACACCTGCCCGTGATCCAAGCGCTGTGCTTTATCGATTACTGGCAGCCTCATTCTCCAAACCACGGTTACTTGCTCGGTCATGCTGACGGGTGCTGCAGTCTGGGAGCAGTCATACAGCCGAAGTGCGATATACACTAGATACTGCCTGGTGTTCCGGACCGTCCCATGAGACCCAGCCCATCCGATCCAGATAAGAACAGCGTGGTTTCTGTCGGGGGAAGATACATCAAGGCGCGTTTAATCCAGCAAGATAAACCTGGTGGTCAAAGGTATAGGGTCAGGTCTTCCTCTGGTCTGATTATGACCAAAGCTCATCAGCACGATTCGGCACTTTTGACCTAATGAATCAATGCGTCACCGGGACAATTGGAACGCTGCACGCACACGAGGTGAGTGTTTGTTAGCTGCTCTTAATTCCTTGGATGACATATATCGATGTGCCAATAGCAACATGGGGCAACTGCGTATTGATTCAGTTTTTGCAGCAGATTCCGACATATTAGTTCCTACGAACTATTTCCCCTCACTCATCTGTATCTTTTTGCAGGGAAATAGATAGATTCCAGCACCTTACTAAGTAGCAATATACTGCTGTCAAAATACACACACGGTTTTGCTGTCATCAGCATACGATGCTGTCGCCATTTTACAACTTTCGCATTTTCTTAAGAGAGGAACAACGTGCAAATGCCAGCGTGGCCAACGCAGCGACACACGCCATGAAACCTTAGAACCCTACGATCTGGCCGCTAAAACAGCAGCAGAATCACAGAGACCAGTATCTGAGCAGGTCCGGTAAACGCTCTCTGACTCAGATAATTCCATGGACGCTGCTCATAGTTCAGTATGATCACTGATCAATGCCAGCAGTTGACGCTTGACTTGGGCTTGATCGCTGTCCTGCTGCCGTTATACACGGACCTTGGGCATATGACCGCAATATATATAAGCGCTGCAATGAGCTATAGAGCTATTGTCGCATCTGCCCCAGATGCGAGAAACGTGATGTCACGTTCATTACCTTCGTCTACTTCGTTATGATTACGAATGGCTTGCGATCGTGTCGACAGTCCCTAGTCGGACGGGTTTGTGCGGCCATCCGAGGCAGTGTTGCAATTTTGCTGCCGCTTCTTGGACAAAATCTTCATCGAAAACATGCGAGTGCTATGTAATAAGCATTGTTAATGCACGTTCGTTATGCGCCAAAGGACGTTTAGTACCATCGGCAGCCGCACAGATCACATGCGCTGTACAATAAGCAGCACTTGATAACAGCACAACAACACGTTCTTTAGTGAGGCGTGCGCTATAATCCAGGCTGAATAGAGTTGTTCCATTACGTAGTCTATGCAAGGGGGCAAACAACGTATGGATATCGCTGAGCTATTAGCGTTTTCAGTCAAGAACAATGCTTCGGATCTGCATCTGTCAGCAGGCCTGCCACCAATGATCAGGGTCGATGGTGATGTACGCCGTATCAATATCCCTGCATTCGACCACAAGCAGGTGCAGGCACTGATTTACGACATCATGTCCGACAAGCAACGACGCGACTACGAGGAATCACTCGAAGTCGACTTCTCGTTCGAGATTCCGTCACTCTCCCGCTTCCGCGTCAATGCATTCAGCCAAGAGCGTGGGGCAGGTGCTGTATTCCGTACCATTCCCAACAAGATAATGACCTTGGAGGAACTCGGCTGCTTGCCGGTGTTCCGTCAACTTATTGAAGAGCCGCAGGGGTTGATCTTGGTGACCGGGCCGACTGGTTCTGGCAAATCAACCACCCTCGCAGCCATGATCGACCATATCAATAAAAATGTGTACGGGCACATTCTCACAATCGAGGATCCGATTGAATTTGTTCACACCTCGCAGAAGTGCTTGATTAACCAACGTGAGGTACATCGCGACACCCACGGCTTCAACAAAGCACTCAGCTCAGCTCTACGTGAGGATCCAGACATCATCTTGATTGGAGAACTGCGCGACCTGGAAACCATCCGTCTGGCGCTGACTGCAGCCGAGACTGGTCACTTGGTATTCGGCACCTTGCACACCAATTCAGCAGCGAAAAGTATTAACCGCATCATCGACGTGTTCCCGGCCGCCGAGAAACCGATGGTACGCTCGATGCTCTCCGAGTCGCTATGCGGAATCATCTCACAGATGTTGTTGAAGAAAATCGGTGGTGGACGAACCGCAGCCTGGGAAATTATGGTTGGTACCCCTGCAATTCGAAATTTGATCCGTGAGGATAAAGTCGCACAGATGTATTCATCAATTCAAACTGGCCAGCAGCACGGTATGCAGACGCTTGATCAGCATTTACAGGATCTCATCAAGCGCGGTCTAATCACGCGCCAACAAGCACGCGAATACGCTAAGGATAAAGCGAGTTTTTGAGCAAATGCTACCCCCCTCGTGGCATAAATTCCGAATGAAACAGTCACACTCTCTTCAAAACGTCCTAGTAGAGTGGGCCTTGAAAGCTGGAGACGAATAAGGACACGGGGCCATGCTCCCCTCCAGCTATCAACACAGCAGCAAAGGAGCAATACCGATGACGACCATCGATTTCACGTCCTTACTTAAGCTGATGGCGCACCAAAAGGCGTCAGACTTGTTTATCACATGTGGGATGCCACCATCGATGAAGATGCATGGCAATATCACTCCAATAACACAGGTACCGCTGACTTCAGACCAAAGCCGTGACATGGTCTTCAATGTGATGACTCAGGCTCAGCGTGAAGAATTCGAGAAGACACACGAATGCAATTTCGCCATCGACATCACGAACATTGGCCGCTTCCGCGTCAACGCATTCTATCAGCGCAGCCAGATTGGTATGGTGTTACGCAGAATCGAGATGTCTATTCCCACGTTTGAGAAACTGACTCTCCCCCATGTGATCAAGAATCTCGTCATGGCAAAGCGTGGCATCATCATCATCGCTGGCGCCACTGGCAGCGGCAAATCAACCTCAATGGCATCAATGGTCAACTACCGTAATCAAAACTCCACGGGGCATATCATCACTATCGAAGATCCCATTGAGTTCATGCACAAGCATGAGAACTGCATCATCACCCAACGCGAAATCGGTACCGATACCGATAGTTGGGAAAACGCACTGAAAAACACTCTACGCCAGGCCCCAGATGTGATTATGATTGGTGAGGTACGTACCCAGAAAACGATGGACCACGCGATCTCCTTCGCTGAAACCGGCCATCTGGTAATGTGCACCTTGCATGCCAACAACGCCAATCAGGCAATAGACCGTGTCATCAACTTCTTTCCGGAAGATCGGCGCGGTCAATTATTGATGGATCTGTCACTAAACCTAAAGGGCATCATCGCTCAACAATTAATCCAAACTCCGGATGGTAAAGGTCGCTGTTTAGCGGTGGAAATTTTGCTTGGCACTCCATTAGTCCAAGACTACATTCGCGCAGGCGAGATCCACAAGCTCAAGGAAATCATGCAAAGCTCCACTAACCTTGGAATGAAGACTTTCGATCAAAGCCTGGTAGAGCTGTATCAGGCCGGTGCGATTAGCCATGCAGATGCGCTACGCTATGCTGATTCGCAGAATGAGGTACGCCTGCGCATTAAGCTCTCTGAGGGTAAAGACGCTAAAACCCTGGAGCAAGGATTCGATGGAATAGAGATTGCAGAAGTGTCATGAATCTTTGAGGGTTACAAAACCGATAACAATGATAAATACCTTAGATAGTGACGCACCTAAACATCTAGGGTTTGTATGGCTCAATTCACCATTCAGGTACTTTTGTTAACCGTTTTTGCGTCATTTCCAGTGATCGCAAGGCGGAATCCAAATTGCATTCCGGAGCAACTGCCACCGCAATGTGGCAATTGCTAACCTTTGCATCAGATAGAAATCCTGGATTAATTACATTACTCATAGTTGCTCAGCACCAGGGACAATAGTGCCTTCACTTGCTCGCGCAGTGCTGGTGGTTCAACAATCTCTGCATCCGAAGCATAGTGCAACACATCGATTAGCAGCTCACGCGAGATGCTATACGGTAAATTCATAACAGCCATCGGTCGGTGCTTAAAATGTCAGTGTTCGTCAGCCACCCAGCGGGCCGCTTTGGGGCTGAACACGATTGTAACCCAACCCTTGGGGGCCCCTGAGAAAATACCGTAACTACCTGCCAACTACTCCTCCAGATCGGAATCAGGTAGATCATGCGACCGTACCTCAACAAGCCGAGCACAATGGATCCTGTCCACCACGAAACTGCGTACTCCTTGACGGCCATGATCCCAGGTATCCAGGTACCAGTTGTCGTGGTAGTGGATAATGCATTGTGGCGAGAACATACGGTTGGTTGCTTCGTCGATAGAACGTGCGTGGTCATAAAAGCCAAGCTGCTTACGCTCGAGCACCACCGAAAACTGGGTTCGTCCAACTCGTGATTTCGGTGTGAGATTATCCGTACACGTTCCGCTTGCGAAGATGGTAGACCAGCCTGGGCGGACAGGAAGTTTTCGATATACTGTTGCAACACCATCAGTACATGCCAACTGTTGTTGCATAGTCAGTAACACTTACAGTTCATCAGAACTGAACCACATCCTCGGTAACTCGAACTGGTTACCCGCTCTCAAGAGATAAAAAAACCCCGCTTCGCAATCACTCTCAATCGGAGCCATCAGCACATCGCGCAGGAAAGCCACATCGCGACATACCGTCGCACCCGAGCAAACTAGTTGATTATGGAAACGTGACACGGCGATTGCGACTTAAACAGACGGTGCATTACATTGATACGCTCATAACGATCCATGGAGGGATTATGTCCAAGTAGCCAGACGATGGCACGCAGACTACAAACCTTTCTCAGGAGACGTGCCACTACGCACAGTATCGAGATGCTTCTACTCGTCCCAAAAAGCTATTTTAGAATCGCAATCTTTTGCCCACCGTTAACTGCTCCCCCTTCTATGCCCATCACTGAAAGTTCTTATTTGAACCACACCAACTACGAGAACACGTCTCCCTGGGCTACAGTGGGTCAAGTCGGACTAGGGCTACTGTTATGGACACAGATAAGCACCACTCTTTTATCCATTGGCAGCAAAAACACAACATCGCTCAATCCAATGCAATGCGCTGCCCTCATCTTAGGTACAATACTGACGCTAAGTGTCATGATCAATTTGATCCGAACTGTATCTCCTGCGTATCGTAACTGGCAGCGCATTGCCGCAAGTGCTACATCACTGACTCTGGTCGGGAGCACTACGCAACTTTGGTTTCTTCACCATCCCGTTTTACTACCGGGTTTCATGCCGATGATCGGTACGCTATCCAGTCTAACGGCCCTAACTAGCTTGTACGCATTACAGAAGACACTGGCTCCCTCCCAAAATGAGCTTGCTTTGCTCAGTCACTGCATGCACACATTAGCCGGCGGTGCGGGACTTCTTCTCGCAATGATGTCCCAGTACGCAGCAACACCATTGGCAGGCACAAATGCCAGCATATTGATCCTACTGGGTACCGTCACTGCAATACTGTTGCTGAAACAGCAACTCCAGGACGCTACTACAAAACAAACGCCAGATATCAAGCATGTCATAGTACTGTCGCTGTTGCTCGGTCCACCCCTATTACTATGGATTTACGGGCATTTCAATGAGCCTTCACGACAGAATTGGTGGCTGACGGCCGCAGCCATGATCATCAGCCACACCTTACACTGGCAAGTTACTAAGAATCCAAGACAGCCTGGGAGTAGATAACACCGAAGACAACATACGCTCTAAAGGTTTTCCAACCTAGTTCTCGAAACCTGCGGAAAAGCTTGATTTATATAAAGCAGGTCACTTGTTCAGGCAACCCTTAGCAAGGCCGGTGCATCCACTTTTATAATTAAGAGACTTTACAGTTAACTTGCTCCCGACCCAGAGAAGCATCTATGTCCCGCCCATCATTCTCCATCCTACCTTTGCTGCTATGTACCTCCGCCACCTCGGCTCAAACCACCTCTGTCTCGCTGATCCCAAACAACCCAAGCGATCCGGCGGCGGCAGTGGTGCCATCACCGTGGACCGGTAGCAGCGGTGAACTGGGTTTTTCTTCGGCGCGTGGTAACAGTACCGCAGAAAACCTTAACGGGCGCCTGAAAGTAAAATACAATGAAGGAGACTGGATCCACTCGCTGGACTTATTTGCTAACCGTTCTAGTTCTAATTATACAGAGACCCGTGAAGACGGTGACATCAGTCGTTACCGTCAAACGACAGCTGAGCGCTATACGGGCGCTGCGGGTAGCGCTTTACAATTGGGCGAATTTCGCCAACTCATCGCCACAGGACGCTACGAGCGCGACAGGTTCGCGACCTACGACCGCTTGACAACCTTCGGTATTGGCTATGGAACACGCCTAATCAACCAAAACCGTTTCTCGCTCGACACGCAAATCGGACCAGGCGTACGTCGCGCTCACAACGCCTATCTGGCACGGACCGAGGTCGGGCCGATTGGCCGCGGCTTACTCGACCTAAAATACCGCATCAGCGAAAACACTGATCTAATCAATAATTTGCTAGTCGAAGTTGGCTCTTACAACAACTACATACAGAACGACCTGGGCGTACAAGTGGCAATGAACCAGCGCTTCGCGCTCAAAGCAGCTTGGCAACTACGCCACAATACTGAAGTCAACGGAGACAACAAAAAAACGGATACACTGACCACAGTCAACTTGGTCTACACCTTCAAATAATCTTACCGTCATTATTTACATAGCGTATCAGGTCTTCTTAATCAGTCGCAGCCAGTAACTCAGCTGCACCGGCATCCAACAAACGCTGCGCTACTGCCCTCCCCAGCATATCCACCTCACCCTTTGCACACCACAGATCAGCACGCACAAGACGACCATCGGCAGCGCAACCCACCACCCCCTGTAAGCGCAACCCACCAGCTTCGCAGCATGCATAAGCTCCCACTGGCACATGGCAGCTACCATGAAGAGCACGATTCATCGCACGCTCAGCAGCGACGCATTGGCGCGTTGGGAGATCATCGAGATCAGCCAATAACGCGCCGATCCAAGCATCCTCGGTCCGTGACTCCACCGCAATCGCCCCCTGTCCTGGTGCAGGCAACCATTCTGGCGGTGCCAGCCGAGCCGCAATGCGCTGCTCCAACCCCAACCGACGTAATCCAGCACAAGCCAGCACAATCGCATCGTAATCTCCGTTATCAAGCTTCGCCAAGCGCGTGTTAACGTTGCCGCGTAAGTCAAACAACTGCAGATCAGGCCGATAGGCACGTAGCTGGGCCTGTCGGCGTAGCGAAGACGTAGCGACGCGTGCACCAGTTGGCAATGCCTCAAGCGAAACGTAAAAATTAGAAATCAGCGCATCGGCCGGGTCATCACGACTCAGAATCGCCGAAAGCGTAAATGGCAGTTCCAGCTCCATGGGCACATCCTTCAGGGAATGTACCGCGCAATCGGCATCACCACGCAATATCGCCAGTTCCAGTTCCTTGAGAAACAGCCCCTTGCCACCAATTGCGGCCAGGGATCGGTCCAGGATCTCATCGCCACGGGTGCTCATCGGCACCAACACTACCTCTAAATCAGGACATAGCGCACGTAAACGCGCAGCGACATACTCACTTTGCCACAGAGCAAGCACACTCTTGCGAGTAGCGATACGAAGTAAAGGCACGTCAGCATTACCAGCGACCTGTCAGAACACCAGACAGGCGCAGCTGATCACATAGTAAAGGAACACAACGCCGACTAACGGCTAACGGCGTAACAACATTGCGAAGTACCGCCTGCACCTGTCCATCGCCGCAACGACGCAACTCGGTCAGTTCGGCACGAGCAATCAAACAGTTGCGATGGATACGCACCAGCCGGTCACTGAACTCCTTTTCCAAGGATTTCAGCGATTCCTCGATCAAATCTTCACCATGCGCATGACAGATCACCACGTACTTCTCCTCTGCCTGCAGGTAACGCACTTCATCCAGAGGAATCAAGCGTAGTGCGCCGCGGATACGCGCGCACAAATGAGTCCGTGGCCTCCCATCAAATGAGATCTGCGGCGCACGTAGGCGCCCAGCCACGAAGGTTCGCACTCGTTCCAATGCCGCATTGAGCCGTTCAGCACGCACTGGTTTCATCAGATAGTCGATAGCCTCCACATCAAATGCCGACAATGCGTGGTCACCATAAGCAGTACAAAACACCACCGCTGGACAATCATTGAAATGACGTAAATAACGTACCGTTTCCAAGCCATCAATGCCAGGCATTGCAATATCCAGCAGTACCAAATCAGGATGCAGACGCTCGCAATTCTGTAATACCTGCCCGCCATTCTCAGCCTCAGCCACCACCTCTAGATGTTGCACTTGTGCTTGCAGCAACACACGCAGCCGCTCACGAGCAAAAGGCTCATCATCGGCAATCAAGATACGTAGCAAACCGGCAACCTCCCATCATGTCAACGGTAATACGATGTCACAGGCATAATAGCCTCCACTCCAAACAGCCGTCATTCGAGCAGCTGGACCAAAGCGGTAACCAAGGCGATGCGCGATGCTGGCCTGCGCATGACCCGCTCCTGCAGCTAATTTCTGTGGAGACGGTGCCGGATTGACGATACGTATGTATAAACGCTGCACTTCGCAGCACAGGCTCACCTCGACGCAGCCACCGGCAGGCAACTGGGAAATACCATGTAAAATTGCGTTCTCCAGTAACGGTTGCAACACCAAGCGCGGCAACGGCAACTGCCATGGCAGAGGCTCAACACGTTTCCAACGTACCTGCAGCCGGTCACCCAAGCGCAATGATTCAATCGCAAGATAACGCTCAGCCAATTCGCACTCTTCACGCAAATTGGATTCGTCCCCCCCTGCCTCAAGCGCAGCACGGAACAGATCAGATAAGTCTAACACCGCCTGCTCAGCAATTTCTGGATCGCGGCGCAGCAAAGAGGCAATCAGATTCATGCTATTAAAGAGAAAATGTGGGCGGATACGTGCCTGTAACGCATCCACCTGAGCACGAGCCTGCGCCTGCAGTTGGGCAACCCAACGATCACTAACATAAAAATAGTGGAGCGCCAAACCTGTGATCAGTACTGTGATGGCGCTACATCCAAGGGTATAACGCCAAAACCCTATCTCAGGCGCTATTGGTGGCTGACCAAGCGAAACATACAAAACATGCACTACACCAGTTCCCAACATAGCCACTGTACTGGCCACCATTAACACCGCGACCTTGCCCAACATCGGAGGAAGACGCAACAGGAACGGACGCAAGACGCATAACAGCACACCAATAGCCAGCGCTAACCACATCGCCATACCACTTGCCGAGAGGAAACGCGACACAGACCACACGCTCCTCTGATCAGGCACCAACATCGCAACCACAACTACGAGCTCCGCCAATCCTAGCAACGCCACAATGCGTGGAACTCGGCACATCTCCGGCAACCAAGACGGGCGCAACAGCAATGATTGCGGCACAGGAGCAGCTCAGGGACAGGAAACGGCAAAACGCCGCTCTAGCCAATCTCCCAACGTCTGGATCTCCTCCTGGCAAACCTGGTGCGCCATCGGGTAAGTATGCCAGTCCACAGCGAAACCTAGCTTACGCAGTGTCTCAGCAGCGGACTGACCATGCACCAATGGCACCACTGGATCAGCACGCCCGTGGGCCATGAACAACGGCTGTGCACTGCTCCCTGGAAGCAAACGGGCAGCGGCGCCCGCCGTGTCCGGTAGATACGTAGACAACGCAATCAGGCCAGCTAAGGAGGTCGCGCAACGCAGACCTGTGCTGAGCACCACCGCCCCTCCCTGGGAAAATCCAGCTAAAAACAAGCACTTGGACGCAATGCCACGCTCCTGCTCGCGCACCATCAACGCCTCGACCTGAACGACTGCAGCCTCAATCCCAGCCTGGTCGGCACGCTGATTGAAATCGAGGCTGAGAAGATCATACCAACCACGCATCGGTACACCGTTATTAATCGTGATCGGCCTAACCGGAGCATGCGGAAACACAAAACGCAACGCAGGCCAGTGCGGACGCACCAACTCTGGCACGATCGGCATGAAGTCATGACCATCAGCACCCAAACCATGTAACCACAACACACTCCACTGCGGCATGGGGGCAGTCTCGTGTTCGATCGTTTCCAACATCTTGGGTGAATCCAAACAGAGAGAACCAAACATTATGCTTGCCTAACGCGGCGAAGCTCGGCTACACGCATCAACACCTTCGATGGTGCAGTTTCCTCTGGAATCAAAAAGATACCCCAATGACGTAACACAGCACCTACAAGGCGATGTGAGGTCAATGCCACAACCGGCACTGACAACGCCATACCAAACACCACTGGAGACATCCACATTGCTAACGGCGGAGAAACGGCATACGCCAATACGCCAATAAACACCCCCAAGACGCTCAAACCTCCGTAACTACGCAGCAATACACTCCAAGAGAGCTTACCATCGTCACGCTGTTGTGCATCCCAGCCAGAATCCTTGCCAGCCAACACTTCAAACACACCACGCGACTGCAAGTACATCACCACCGGAGCCATCAACGCTGCCAGAACGCTCTCCAGCAGAATACTCAGCAACACACGTAATGCTCCACCGCAAGCACGGCATTCATGCGGGTTAAACAACAAGGCGAGGTAAGCAAGCAGCTTTGGCGCCAGAAGAACAAACATGGTAAAAGCAAAAATCCACAATACATCACCGTCTGTGCGTCCATGCCAATAGTGTGCTGGTGAGAAGTGCAGGCCTGCAGTCAGATCAATGCCATCTCCAGCCAGGGGGATAGCAATACCAATCAGCATCATTAACCCCCACATCGGTGCAGTGAAGTAGTGGCCAATACCAATCAGCATATGCATACGGCTGATCCAATGCAGACCAGCAGCATTAACGATTTTGGCATGCTGTAAGTTACCTTGGCACCAACGACGATCACGAATCAGTAAATCGGTCAAAGTCGGTGGGCCTTCCTCGTAGCTACCCTGCAAGTACGGCACCATATGCGTGGCCCAGCCGCCGCGTCGGATTAGAGCAGCCTCAACAAAATCATGGCTAAGCACGTGACCGCCAAAAGGCTTGCGTCCAGGCAATGCAGGCAATCCAGCGTGGTCTGCAAAAGCCTTCGTGCGGATCACTGCATTATGGCCCCAGTAGTTGCTCTCTGCGCCATGCCACCAAGCTACGCCGTAAGCAATGATCGGACCGTACACACACCCACCGAATTGCTGCATCCGTGCGAACAAGGTACGGCCACCAACCACAACCGGCAGGCTCTGAATCAAACCGACGTCCGGATTGGACTCCATACCAGCGACCAAACGCACGATTGTGTCCCCAGTCATCACACTGTCGGCATCCAGGATCAGCATCTGCTGGTAAGCGCCACCAAAGCGGCGTACCCAGTCAGCGATGTTACCTGCCTTGCGCCCAGCGTTATCTGCGCGGCGCCTATAGAATATTCGGCCATGAGCAGCAAGCCGCGCACACAGTGCAGCATACTCACGCTCCTCGGCCAACCCGAATTCTTCACGACGACTATCACTAAGCACGAAGAAATCGAAATGCTCCAACTGCCCAGTCTCAGCCACCGATTCATAGATCGCCTGCAGCCCTGCTAACAATCGACCCGGATTCTCGTGGTAAGTAGGCATCAACAATGCAGTACGGGCGTGCAGATCAGGCAGCGGCACCTGCGGATCGATACCAAGCTTACGGCCACCACCGAACACCACGCAGAAAAACCCAGCTAATGCACTGGCAAAGGACATGGTCACCCAGGCGAACAAGAACATGAACAGCACTAGCAAGCAACCTTCAAGCACATTGATCCCACCAGGCCACATCACAGCGAGCATCACCCAGGTTGCAATCAAGCTCATCGCCATAGTGCCACCAATCAAGTAGAAGCGACGCAAACCAATCCCCAACGGGGCAGTACGCTGACGTGGCACCTGTAACCGACCCTTGCGTAACGACTGCTCAGGCATGGGCAACGGTGCCTCTGGTGGCAAAACCGCACAACCAACATCCAATACCTGGACATCTAGCAAAACGGTTTCAGAAGCGCACATTTGCATTTCCATCTAACGCATGCACTGACAGTGAGACACAAAGCTACATGCTTGCCATGAAACCACACCCGCCCGCTGCATACAGTAGATCCCCCACGCCATGCTTAGATTGCGATGCACACGCTCTCCTCGACCGTAAATGGTCTCCACGCACCAATCAAAGAGGGATGTGTGCCCCTCATCCGACATACCCTACAAAACACTATGATCGCACTGGACGTCCCAAACACATATATCCAAAGTAGCAGCAACAGTCCTGTATATGGCTAAGCCAGTGATCATTGTGGAGGATTTGGCATTCGTGAGCATTGGCCAACCTCGCACACATCAAACCATACATTCCATCAAGCGCCTAAAACTGGAGCGAACATATCTTACTATGCTTATCCATTGGTACAGCCCGACAACGACATGCATAAAAGCAACTCGATGTTTTCTGTAATCAATAAAACGGTGATTGATCAAACTGACTTGCCAGATTGAATAAAAAGGGACCTTCATGCTTGAAGGTAGCTATCAGTAAGCACTAGAGGCATTGCCTATCTTGGGGAAGCCTAATATCCGAAAGACATCAACAACCTCGACTCCAAGCCAAATCGTAAGCACGACGCAAACGCTCGAAGTCCCTATAGACTGCATCAACACTGCGTTCACCACGTATCTTAAGCAATGAACGTAGTAAGCGGGCCAAGTTGCGTTCCCGCCAGCTGGTAGCCGGGATACGCAGCACACCGCGATCAAAATCGATCAACCAGCACTTTCCAGCGGGGTCTAACAGAATGTTGTGCGCATTAAGATCAGCATGATCCAGCCCCTCGCGATGAAAGCGCGAAATCAGCCTCCCAATCTGCTCCCAAGGCGTATCGTTGCTGTTCCCACGCACGCACGCGGCCAGTGAAGACACCCCCTCCAGTCGCTCAATCAAGATCGCCGCTTGGTATTGCACACCATGCCGCACATAGCAGGCAGCCAAGGGAACTGGAACCGGCAACCTGCGCGAGATCAACTCGCGCATCAACCGAAACTCAACGATGCTTCGAGTACGATGCCCACCACACCAAAAGTAACGATCACGATTGAACATAGCGATCATTCCGCCACGCCGGTACTGACGCAATACCGCATGCCCAAACGGCGCGTCCACGAACCAAGCACTACCGCGTCCTCCCTCAGACACTGGATGTGCCCGCCCCCCCCACCAAGCCGGTACAAATAGACCGTACTCGACTTGCCGCATACGCTGGCAGTCGAACAGAATAGCTCCTTCCCTGCGGCCCTCGCAGAACGGCGTTAGGATTTCGTTGGCGTCAAATGCAACCATCCATTCAAGTCTAACAACACGATGGAGCAAACCTCCTATTCCCTATGCCTGCTACGCTTATCAGCACTTGGGGATATCACTCACGTAGTGCCGTTGGTACGCACCTTGCAACGCGAGCTACCCAAAGCACGCCTGCACTGGATTATTGATACGCCTGGCAGCAAGCTGCTGGACGGACTTGATGGGGTGCACCTACATGTCTACGACAAGCGCACGGGCTTAACCGGCATGCGCGCGCTACGTGCCAAGCTGACACCACTAGGCCAGTTCGACGCACTTTTGCAAATGCAAGTGGCGCTACGCGCCAACCTCCTGTCAGCATTTGTGCCAGCACGCTGCCGCATCGGCTACGACCACAGCCGCTCCAAAGATTTGCACGGCTTATTCATCAATCAGCGCATCCCCAACCGCCCCGGCATCCATGTGCTAGACGCGATCGGCAGCTTCTGCGAGCCGTTAGGCCTAGTGCAGCGTGAAGTACACTGGGATCTGCCAGTGTCTGAGGAGGCACGGGCCTGGGCCTGGGCTCAGTGGGACAATGATGGTCAGCCGGTACTGATGATCTCCCCCTGCTCCAGTCACATCCATCGAAACTGGCAAGCGCAACGCTACGCAGCAATGGCCGAGCACGCCGCTGCACAGGGCTGGCGAATCGTACTATGCGGTGGCCGCAGCACACTGGAACGGCAGACCGCAGACACAATTCTGGCGCAGACTCAGGCACCACTACTGGATATGGTTGGCAAAGATACACTCAAACAACTGCCAGCCCTCCTCGAACGTGCCGACTTAGTAATGACCCCAGACTCTGGACCGATGCATATCGCCAACGCAGTAGGCAGAAAAGTATTGGGTTTACATGCAGCCAGTAATCCACGCCGTAGTGGCCCATATTCGGACTTGCGCTACTGCGTGGATCGTTACGATACGGCTGCACGCAAGTACCTAGGTAAACCAGGCAACACACTGCAATGGGGCACCAAAATCGAGTTCGATGGGGTTATGGACCTCGTGACGGTCGAAGACGCCATCGCCGCGTTCGAACGGTACCGCACTGACTATGCACACACCTGAACTACAGACAGAGACGTTCAAAAAGTATCGACTGAGCGGTAATCCTGATAGGATTTTTCTTCAACATAAGGTGAATCTAACGCGAGGTTGATCTCCTTTTTGATCCGCGCGCGCGCATCGTTCTCAAAGTACACGCTGCGTGCTAGACGGATGAACTCATTATCGAATGCCTGCGCCTTCTCCTTCAAGCGGATTTCGTCCTCTATCACCCACAACCGCTCATTGACTGCTTTCAACTCGGCACGCAAACGCGGTATCTCGCTGGCAGTAGACGGGTATGCCATCCAAACTTCTTCCAGAGCTGCCAGTTCATTACGGACGTTAACAAGTTTCGCTACATCGTTGATCCTTTCGGACTTAATTTGCAGGATCGCGATTTTATCGAGCAACTCTCCAAAGGACACAGGCACGAGGATTCCTGACATAGTAAGCACCAACAGAACCAAGATACGGCAGTATAATGGCGGTGGATTAAAATCGCATTCGCATTACCAATTTGATTGATCAGCTGCGATGAAGCTTAATAATATCCCTTTAGCTTTAAGAGGATCATTAGAAACGCATCAATCCTTATTAAAAAATACAAAGAACATATTGGGAACAGTACTCACAATATCTCCCTGTTTCTCAAAAAAATGTATCACTTTGTGTCAGCTTCGTCTTACGTCGCTCCTAAACCGTTCAAGCCTACTAATACAGATGTTGCAAGTCCTGCTGCAATCAATGAATATCCAATGCATGATGATCAATCCAAGCATCTTACTGTCTCATCAACGCAGCTCCGTAGCAAAAGCTGATCGCATCAGAGCATCAGATGCACCAATTCTCAAAAAAATCTTCTTATGAAGCGATAGGACTAGTTGTGAAGTTACTAGATGTTACTCACTAATCGGTAATCAGATTAAATCATAACTTTGCAACTAGTTTTCCAACTGAACACGAATGTGCATTGCCATCACATCAACACAGATGCCACCCTGAAACGACGCGGCAAGTAGGTGATAATTAGCAAAGACTGAAAGGACGACCATTTGATACAAAAGTATTTCAACAAGATCAGAAACTTATAGCGCTATACAAAACATGTATCCCAAGAGTATTCTGATTTTTTTCGTACCCGAGACTTGTCAGCATTACAAGCATCTTGCCTAGAAACTCAAGTCTCCACTTTTGAAGTTTTCCAAACAAACTTCGATACATAAATCCAGGCATACCTTAGAAAAAAAGATTTTTTTAAGAATGACCAGTCATCCATCCTATTTACTTCAAAATATCATCAGATAAACAAATCTCAAGTGTCATCTGGAAAACCATACTCAATTACGCGACCAATATCAAAAATATCAATCGCTTCAGGTCACTCTCCTTTAACCTCAATGATGCTCCCATCTCCTTACATCAACCTTGGCTCATCATAAAATCCGACAAAGTGAGCGCCGACAACAAGATCACAGTCACGGCAAAATCAGGAAAATAATCTTCCCCTAACATTGCAGGCCGAAAACAATAAAAAAATGCAACCGTCAACAACGAAACCTAAAAGTATTTACGTGACAATATGGCTTATACGCCCTCTTATAGCTGTCTGATTGTTTTATATCCTTGACGGACTTCAGCACAATTTTTGTAAGCACTTTAAGACCCAATCATCAGCTCAAACAGATCTCCAATAGCTAGGAATGCCCTCTTACCTTGGACAAAAGCTATCAAGGGCTCACCTAAACAGTTGATGTGGTCGATCTTCTCCGCGATCACCACTTCGCTCAGTTTCAGATTCGGTCACTATGCACAGCAACTGAGCATGATCAACACGTGTACATGATGCCTTCTCGCGATACATGCCATCGGTCAATCTAACAACCTCAATGATCCTTCCCCGGCATAGACCTTGCACATCCGTACTGATGCACAGATAGAGCCACGCTAATATCGGCACCGTTGCCTACTGTAAGCGATATACCACCACGTACTCTTCTCGTAACACATCAATGCAATACCAAAGGAGTTCGCCAAGACCCGATCTCGGTGTATTAACAGACTTATAAGTGGCGCTCTTGGTCTAAACGTGGACAGGAGCGAACTTGACGCAAACCGATGAAAAATACAGTTTCAGCAAATCGTACGGATCGCCAACCAGATCCCTTGCTTCTAAATAACTGGCGGGAAGAGGGGGATTCGAACCCCCGAGGCGCTATAAACGCCTGCCTGATTTCGAGTCAGGTACATTCAACCGCTCTGCCATCTTCCCGGCGATAGGGAGGATATCGTACTTAGGTGCCGGCGGCCCAGCAAGCGCACACAGGCAGCGATGTGTTGCTTAAAGCACAGATGATCCGTGATTATATCTTCTCTGTTATCCACCACACTGCCATGCTTGAATTTGGCCACCTTTCACACCCTGGCCTAAGGCGCGACCTCAACGAAGACACCTACTATGGTGATGGCAAGCTCAACCTATGGCTGATAGCCGACGGCATAGGCGGCTACGCTTGCGGCGAAATAGCCAGCGCTTTGGCACGCGAAGTAATCGTACGCGAAGTACGTGCCGGTAGGACGCTAACCGAGGCGATTTACTTGGCCGATGAAGAAATCATCAATGCCTCAAAACATCGCAACGACACCTTGCCGATGGGGACCACAGTAGTCGCAGTACAAGTACATGGCACACGCTTTGAGGTCGCCTGGGTTGGCGATAGCCGCGCCTACCTTTGGCACGATGGTCGCTTGATCCAGCTAAGCCAAACTCACAGCTTCATTCCAAAACTGATCCCCCCGACCAACGAGCAAGTGCACTCACACCCATATCGCAATGTCATCACTCAAGCACTGGGCATCACCGATCCTGCCTACTTGAATATAGCCACAATCACCGGTGACCTGACACCCGGCATGGAGTTGCTGTTGTGCAGCGATGGATTGACCGAAGAAGTCACTGAGCGTGATATCGCCGCTACGCTTAACCATAACGACTGTAGCGCCCAAGAATGCGTGGACACGCTGGTCGCTGCAGCACTTGATAATGGCGGTTCAGACAACATCACTGTGGTGCTGATCCGCTGCCACTCACTCATGGAAGTACTTGGCTAATGGCCAAGTCATATCTCCAATCATCAGTCAATGGTGGCAAAGAACCCAACCTACACCCCATCCCACAGCGCATGACCAGCCATCTTACGCAACTTGGCCAAGCGAGCCTCATGCGCTTCCAGCTCGGATTGCGCCGCCACTACACAGGGACGTGGTAACAACACATCCGGTGCAAACGCCACTCTAACAGCATCGACACCACCAACACGACTGATATCTGGCAACGCAAAGCCAATCTCCTCTTGTCCAGAAGTCAACGCAATATAAACATCTGCTAATATCTGAGCGTCAAGCAATGCGCCATGCAACTGACGATGGGCGTTATCCACGCCAAGACGCTTACACAATGCATCCAGCGAATTGCGCTGACCTGGATAGCGCTCACGAGCCATCACCAGAGTGTCAAGCACACTGGCACGATCTGTTATTTTCCCGTACTCAGAACCCAACCGCGATAGCTCGTAATCAAGGAATCCCAAGTCGAACGCCGCATTGTGAATAATCAGTTCGGCACCATTGATATACGCCAGGAATTCATCGGCAATCCCGCTGAACTTCGGTTTGTCGGCTAGAAACTCTATGGTCAGCCCCGTCACTGCCTCGGCGCCGGCCTCAAACGAAACATCAGGCTTGAGATAACGATGAAAATTGTTGCCGCTGAGTCGGCGATCAAGCAACTCGACCGCGCCAATCTCCACAATGCGGTTCCCCTTGGCCCATTCCAGCCCGGTGGTCTCAGTATCAAGAACAATCTGACGCTTCGTATCATTCATTGGCTTGCTAACGTACCACGCTGAACCATAGCTTGGGCACGAGCCAATAAATCAACCCGTTCATTATCTAAATCACCATTGTGGCCCTTGACCCAACACCATTCGACCCTATGCCGCTGAGTAGCCGTACACAACCGCTCCCATAGATCGCGATTCTTGACTGCGTCACCGGCCGCGGTTTTCCAACCTCGCCGTATCCAGCCAGACATCCACTCAGTGATGCCTTGGCGCACATACTGCGAATCGGTATGAAGTTGGATCTGACAAGGCTCGCTCAACCGTTCCAGAGCCATAATCGCGGCCATCAGCTCCATCCGATTATTGGTCGTATTAGCCTCACCACCCACCAATTCCTTCTCCTTATCTGCATAGCGCAACAAAACAGCCCAACCACCAGGCCCTGGGTTACCAAGACAGGAACCATCCGTGTAGACGTCGATCGATTTCATAGACTCCAAAAATTCAGAAAGCCAACAACGGACGCTGCCAGCCTATTCGCGCTTGAATCAGACCAGTAGGTACAACCGCACGCTTATCAGCCTCAAGCAGACAGACTGCGCGCCACGGAGCACGATTAACATTGGATCGCAAGCAACTTGGCCGCCAAGTTGGCCCCAGATAGCGAACTGGCCGGCAATGCAAACCGGCATTGTGAAGTAATGCGCGCCAGTGCTCCGAACCAATCGCAACCGGGCCCTGCCGCAACCAGCGTAGACGATACGGACTCAGCGGATTGAGCGCAAACAGATACAGGCATCCACCAGGCATCAATACGCGTGCGCACTCGTCGAAAAACTCGACAACACTGTCAGCAACTACGTGCTGCACCACAATCGCACGCACGCTTTCTGTCGGTAACGGCAATGGAAGCACACAGCGCACATCTCCTTCGAACCCCCCATCGCACTGGATCAGGTGCAATCCACACCTACTCAGCGCAGTAGCAGAGGGCAACTCTGTAGAAACACTGAACCACAACCAAGGCTGGGACGATCGCTCACGCAACACATGCAAAACAAGCGGACACTCGAACTGAATCAACGAACGCCCCGCCCTCGTTTGGAACCAGGATGACATACCAGTTTGACATGAGACCATAACGGCAGGCATGGTCACATTCTATGCGACTGACTCCACTCCCCGCATTCAACGACAATTACATCTGGACATTGGTTGCCCCTGATGGCCGTGCCCTCATTGTCGATCCAGGTCAAGCTTTGCCAGTATTAACAGCTCATGCCAAGGGACTCATCCCCACTGCAATCCTATTGACACATCACCACGACGATCACATCGGAGGAGTGCCGGAACTTCTAGAACATTGGCCAACACTCTCCGTCTATGCACCACACGACGCACGAATCACCCTGAATTGCCGCCGGACTGGCGACGGTGATTCATTGAACATACTTGGTATAAGGTTCCGAGTCCTCCAGACCCCAGGCCATACCCAAAGCCACTTGGCCTTTATCGGTAACGACCTGCTGTTCTGCGGTGACACACTGTTCAGCCTGGGCTGTGGACAGATGTTTGAAGGTACCGCACCACAGATGCTCACTTCATTGCAACGCTTGGCTGCTCTGCCAGGCCGAACCCGCGTGTGCTGCGGTCACGAGTACACCTTGTCCAACGCTGCATTCGCACTGCACGTCGACCCGACCAACACCGCCTTACAACACCGTCAACAACAAGCCAAGGCCATGCGTCTGGCAACCCGCCCTACACTGCCTGTTTCGCTCGAAAGCGAACTGAACACCAATCCGTTCCTGCGTACTGCCGCACCTGCCATCCATACTGCAGCCACCGCTCACCTGCATCGAACACCACTAGATGAAGTGGAAGTATTTGCTACATTACGCAACTGGAAAAACAACTTCCACACATAAAAAATAACCTGCTAATAACACAACGCTGCATATCGGCCGACGATCTTTTGAACACAATCACAATACGTATCGATAACGCGTCCTTGCTACAACTTGGCAAAGCCGCGCCGTGACCGTGGCTAGACCACACATTTAAAGTCATTGCGGTAAAGACAACTTCATAAATTAACTACTCATTGATTTATAAAGACTTTTCAATCGTCATTTCCGCAACTGACCTCTAGATTTCCGCAACTGACCAAGCCCGTTCCTGTTTGCGTTAATGCTCATTTAGTGGGCTTCACCACTTCACCTACGCGCCGGTAGACCCTCTCGGTGATGTCCTGCTCGGTGTGACCTAACAGTTTGCTGGCATGCTCCAGCGGTAGTTCGCTGGCGGCCTTGGGGCGGATGTCGCGGAACTGGAAGGTGCGAATTCTTTTTGCCAAGGCGATATCACCCGCTTGTCCGGCGGCTTGAGCCGCAGCGCTCCTGGCCCGATCGAATCGGGAACGTAGCATGTGCTCGTTCAATTCATTCCCAGTTGGCGTAGCGACGAGGAATAGGTTAACCACCTTGCGTTTGCGTGCCTTGATACGGTCGATCACCTCACCAAGTCCTGTCCGCACGCCGTCACTCTCCAGCAGGATGCGCAGTTTCTTCCTGGTTTTGTTCTGTTGCACCTCAAGGGCGGCGTCTTTGATGTCAGAAAAGCGCATCTTGAGTACGTCAGCAGGCCGCTGCCCGGTCAGGTAGCTTAGATCCATCGCATCCTTGATTTCATGACTTGCCTTGGCATACACCGCCGCCCACACCGCATCGTCGGCGTAAAACTCGCGGGGCTTTTCTCTGTTTTTACGCACGCCGCGTACCGGGTTTTCTTTGGCCGTATACCCCCATTCGCGCGCCATATTCCATATATGGGATAACAGCGCGATTTCCCGATTAGCGCTGACCGGCGTTTTAAGGCCCCGTTTATCACGGTACTGCGCAATGTGCTGTGGGGTCACCGTATCGATATTCACCGCATCAAAGACCTTACGCAACGTGATCAGGCCGTTTTTATTTAATTTCTGCGTTTTGGGGGCTTTGGCCGGGATCACTTCACGCGCGTATCGATCAAATATGAAGCGCAGCAAGCTAGTGTCTGCCGGCGCTTGACAACATTCCAACGTGGCCCACTTGCGTTTTGCTTCGTTTAAATCCCGTCCCAGCGGGATTTCAATGCGGCGTCCTTGCGCCGTGCGTCCGTTGTAGTAAAACGATTCCCACACCTTGCCGCTGTTTAACACGCGCACACGGCGTAGCATTCGGGGCGGCAAATCGCGATGGCTTGATTTGGGACGCATCGTAACAACACCTTAGTCCAAGGCCGCAAAATTAGGGCGGCCCGCTGGGGACATACCGCCCCCGTCCATGTGTGGGTGTACCCCTGCCAAGCGCAAGCGTGCAAACCAGCGGCCTACAATCGGGCGGCCCGCCGCATTGACCACATAGGCCCACCCGTTTTTGTCGAGCCACTCACGTTGGCTGGCGATGTGCTTATAGCCTGTCACCTCAATCAGTTCTGCGGCGGTTAGAAATTCTGTTGCGCTCATGGCCGTCTCAACGTGCTATGTGTTCGGTGTTGCAAAGGCCCTGATAGGGATTACGCCCAGCTATTCATTGCAGGCAGAGAGGCTTTGCAGCGTATTGGCCTGAACGCTTCATCCACGTTGGTGACACAGAACCATTGGCCGTCAAAACCATTACCCGCATCATCAAACTTGGCGTTATGCGCATCGCTGATACGAATCCACTGGATGATTTTATTGTTGACCTGCGCATTGCCATGAATCGTGCAGGTGATGCTTGAATCAGGAGCGCTCACACTCCCTACTCTGGGATGGCCGTCTGGGTCGGTATAGGACTGCGTGATGGCAACCTCGACAATGACATCAATGCGGTGGCAATGCGTCGTGACGGCACGCAGGTCAATATCATTGGCAAGCCTGGTGCGCGGCATTCCATGTGCCATACGTATCTCGGTGTTTATCTTCCCAGGCGTAATGTCAGCCAGGGCCGCCGTGACTTGAGATTTAGCGACGTAATGCTGATACATCGGCACAGAGGTACCTGCGAGAATGGAAATAATCGCAAGCACCATCATGAGTTCGATTAAATGAAACCCTTGCTGCTTTTTCATCATGCGTCCCCTCTTATAGACATATTCGATCTGTAGCGAATCATCTGTAATGGAAGAGGTTATTCATGCCGCCTCCCTGGCCGTGCTGAAGCCTATTTCTGGAGTGATAGTTGATGCCGTGACGCTGGCTTCTTCATCCACGGTCGCGTTCTTCAGTAGACAAATACGTTCTCCGATGTACGCGCTTTTTTTGATTGAAACGCGATCGTGGATGGCCACGTAATTACAGATAACTACATCCTCACCAATGGAAGCATGTTTTCCGATGTTGACGTAGTGTCCGACGATGGCGTTATCTAAAATGAGTACTGAAGATTCAATAGACACATCGTCCCCGATAAGAACATCTTTTCTGATGTCCACGTGTCTAATGAGGGCTCTATCGCCAATGATGGTTCCGTTGCCCACGGAAGAATTACGACTTATGCGGACGGCGTTACCAAGGCGGACGTTGTCACCCACGTGTACTTGTTTACCGATGCTGGAATAGTTCCCTATGCGGGATTCAGCACCGATAGAACAGTTATATTTAATAAAGGCACCGAAACCAATTTCAGCTCTGGGATGAATGTGTGTACCTTTGCCAATGTGGGTGTCCCCTGCGATTGTCGCTTCAGGCCATATCACCGCCCCGGGGCATATGTGCGCACTCATAGGGTGTACATGGGCCGCCACGGCGACGATGCCGCCTTGGCTCCCATCGGGGTTGGTCCAGTAACACGCGGGCGCGGTTAATGCATCTGAGAATGTGTAATCGAAGGTGTCGTTTGTATTGATGTGTTCTGGTTTCCGTAGTGCGGGGTCATCGTCGGTGTCTTCTGCGTCTAGGCCTATGTGAGCCGCTAATGCGTTAACTAGATCGGCAAAATTTTTTACGGTGTCATCCGATAGTTGGAACGGTAGGTCACTCTGGTGGTTGGGGTGTTTATCATCGGGTGTGTTGTTCATGCGGATCGCTCCATTTATGGTGTAGGTGAGTGCGAGGTGCGTGTTTCTCTTCTTTTCACGGCATCAAGTAATAGGTCTTGGACTTCGCGTTTGGATTCGCGGCGCGCCATGACGAGCTCATCCACCGTGCCGGCGGCGATGATGTGGTGAATGAACACCGGGCGGTTGTGTCCGGCTTGGGCCTGCCGTGTGGGGCCGATGCGCTCGATGATCTGCTGGTACTGCTCCAGGTCCCACCAGTGACCGAAGAAGGCCAGAATGTTGCCGCCGTCCTGAAGGTTTAGTCCGTGACCGGCGCTGGCCGGATGGGTGAACAACACCGGGATGGCTCCGGCGTTCCACTCCCGGAGGGTGTCAGGGTGTGTGTCCAGGGCACGGCCTTGAGGGAAGGCGCGCTGCAAGCGGGCTAGATCGCTTTTGAAGTGATACGCCACCAGCACGGGCATACCGGCGGCCTCTTCGATAATGGCGTCCAGGGCATGCAGTTTGGCGTCGTGGACATCGGCCCAGGCGCGGCGCGTGGCGTCGGTGTACACCGCGCCATTGGCCAGTTGCAAGCACTTGATCGTTTTGCTGGCCGCGTTAAAGGCTTCAACTTCAGCGCCACATTCCAGCGCCAGCCACATTTCTTGCTCCATCGCTTTGTACATGCGCTTGGCATGCTCCGGCAGCGTGACGCGGATGGTATTCACGATTGGCTGGCGCAGGTCGAAATAGTCGCCGGGCTCCAGCGACAGACACACATCACGCACCTTGTCTTGAATCTCTTTAAAGGCGTTGGGTGTGGGCACCACGCGCACGGCGTGGGGATCGCTGCCGATGCGGATCGGGCGGAACCATCTATCCGTGAACTTGCTAAAACTACTCTCCAGGCGTGCGCCCCGATCCACCATCCACAGTAGCGCCCACAGATCCTGTAACCCGTTAGGCGCAGGGGTGCCGGTCAAGCCGATGTAGCGTTCAACTTTGGTATGTACATGCTTGGCCAGGGCGCGGGCGCGCTGGGTCCCGCGCCCCAGTCTGAAACCTTTCAGCTTGGAGCATTCGTCGGCAACCACGGTGCGAAACGGCCAGCGCTCCCCGAAAAACTCCACCATCCACTTCAGATTGTCGTAATTAATGCAGTAGATATCGGCCTGCTGCTGCAAGGCACGGCGACGTACCGCGGCGCTGCCCACGGCCACGGCCACGCGCAGCGGGGCCACAACTAAGATGGGGGTCACCGCTTCGGCCAGGATGAGCACATCTAGGGCGGTGAGCGTCGACACCGTCTTGCCCAGGCCCATCGGCACAAACAGATTGCAGCGCGGATGGGCCAGAATGAAGTCAACGATCCTGTGTTGGTAGCGGTGTAATTTCATGCGGCACCGTCTCCATGCTGCCGCGAGGGGGCGCTGCTATACTCGCCATCACATCCGGGTAAGGCGGGGGCATGTGTGACATCAGCGGCGTTCGATACACTCAAATACGCAAACCAGCTTAAAAATGCGGGTCTTCCTTCCGCGCACGCCGAGGCCGAAGCCGAAGCGTTAGCCGGGGTGGTGGAAAGGAATCGGCAAGACATTGCTGATTCGGAATCCAGAACCGCCAAGGCATTGGAGCGTCTTGAAGTCAATATGGAAAAAGGCTTCGAGAAAATGGACCAGCGCTTCGAGAAAATGGACCAGCGCTTCTCACATCTAGAGACGCGCCTTGCTAAAACAGAAGGTGATACACGGCTGCATAGCTGGATGCTCGGCGCTATCGTGACCGGCATCGTGACGCTCATTGCCAAAGCGTTTTTCTGAGTCATTGCAGCACCTGATCTACGCCTTCAAAGGAATCGACGACTTCCACGCGCTGCCCCATACGGCGCATGCGCTCGTGCTCGCGTAGTTGCAGTGGCCTGCACTGCTCACCGGGGGCTTTGAGTTCGATCCACAGGGTGCTGCCGGGCAGCATGGCGATGCGGTCGGGCGCGCCGTGACGACCGATCCACTTCACCTTGCGGATTTCACCGCCTTTGGCCCTGACTCGCGCCACTAAATAGCGTTCGATGCTGCGTTCATGCAATACGTTCATGGGTTAGTGCTTCCTATAGCGATCGGTTTCAAAGCCTTCAGCGGCCAGCGGCAGCCCAGCGGCCCAGGCGGGCGCGGTGGTCATCAGCGCCGCCAGGTGCCCGGCATTGAAGGCGCTGTGGGTTGCCGCTTCGGTGATGATTTCGTCGTGCACCGTCAGCACGATCTGATACCCGGCGGCCTCAATGCGCGGCATGCAGGCGGCCAGCACGTCACGGCTCACGGCTTGGGTGATGTTCTCGACCAGTTTTCCGCCATAGGTGGCGATCCGGGTCCATTGGCCGGTGGTGGGGTGGGGTCCCATGTAGGACAGCCTCCCGTCCGCATCTACTCTTGCTGCCGGGTAATGGAGCAGGCGTCCGGACGGCAGACGGATACGTAACCAGGCATTGGCATAGTGCAGCTTCAAGCGGCGGCAGGAGCGGACCGTGCCGGGGTGGGTGATGGCCTGTACAGCGGCGGCCTGCACATCACTCCAGAAGGTGACGATCGCTGGGTGGGCCTGACGCCAGGCGCGTTTGAACACATCGCACATCAACCACGCACGCTCGGACAGCTCGAAGGTGGGGCGCTGGGTGTCCCTGGTCCATTCCAGGGCGCGAGCGGCCTCCTGGAGCAGCACCGGCGGCAGCGTGGCGTGGGCCTGTGCGGCCATGTCATCTAGGTCAATGCGGTATAGGGCGGCGAACGCGGCGAAGGCCCCCACCCCGCCGCCATAGCCCAGCGCCAGTTCTTGCACTTTGCCGATGTGGCGCTGCTGCTTGGTCACAGCCTCTTGGGCGATCCCGAAAGATTGGGCGTAGGCCCGCTTGTACAGATCCGGGCCTTGTCGGACCGGCTCCCCCTGGGCATCACGATGCAGGGCGATGGGCGCGCCGCACCGTGCCGCCTCCGTGATGGCCGCGCCGCTATACCACAGCCCATCCACGCCTTGGCAGGTGTCAAAGGCGCTGAAGGCGTGCAGTTTGCCTTGCTCACCGGCCAGCCACGCCAGCACCCGCCCCTCAATAGTGGACAGGTCCGCATTGATTATTGAATGGGCGAGACGCCTCAAAGCCGCCGCACGAGCGCTTTTACGGTGACCAACCAAATCCGCAGGCAGGGAAGTTTGATCGAGGTCACCGTGTCCGACTGTAAACAACAGGAATTCTGCAATGAGCAACCCTGGTGAATTACTGGCCCGTCTTACCCCGGGCACGGTCCGGTACGGCGTGCCCCACGGCGGCACGCCCGATCTCACCGCACAGGACATTGCGCATGGACTGGCGTTAGTGCCTGCCGGTTTAGGGCGTGATGTGCTGGAAGCGTGCTGGTGGCCAGATGGCGCGGCGTTGCGGCGCAGCCACTTACGCGATACGGACGTGGCCCTGGTGGTGCGAGAGATCCAGCGCCAGCAGCAACGCTTGGCCGAAGCACGCACCGATCTAGGCATTGCCAAGGCGTGCTTGGGCTGGAGCGGTCCGGTGACCAGTGCGCAACGTGCCGAACGTGACCGTGCCGCGTTACGGCTGGAGCAGGTCAAAGACAGCCTCTGGCCACAAACGACGTTGGACATGCTGCCCGCCCTGGTCGCGGCGGTCATCTCGGAGATGGCGCAGCCTTCTTTGTGCCCCTCTTGCTATGGCCGGGGGGAACGGCGTGTGGGCGCACTGCTCAAGGTGTGTGATGTCTGTAACGGTAGCGGCGTGGTTGCGATGAGCGACCGCAGACGTGCAGAAGCTATTGGCCGTGATGGATCCAATTACCACAGGGCGTGGTGCGGTGTGTATGAATGGCTGCTGGAGCGAATGCACCACGCGGAACGACAGGCCGCTTTGGAGCTGCACGAGGCATTGCGGAGAGATGCGGTGTAGTGCGCTGGCCGACACGATGGACAATGCGTCACTTGAATGCTTGCACTGTTATTCCCAGTGAACTCTCGTGCTAGGTACCATTTTTTAGTACCATCTCATCCATGAAGCGTAAGCACGCTAAGACCCTCAGCACCATAGACACGCGCCCTGTTTCCGCCAACATCCAATGGCGCGATATTGAAGCACTCTTCTTGGAGCTTGGAGCGACAGTAGAAGAACGTGAAGGGTCTCGTGTGCTGGTGCGGCTGTTCGGTGAACGCCGTGTATTCCACCGGCCCCACCCTTCGCCTAACACTGACAAGGGCGCTGTTGAATCGATCCGAGCTTGGTTGAAATCGAACGGAGTGACACCATGAAAAACATCATGACCATTGAAGGCTTCAAAGCCATCATTACCTATGATCCGGATATCGACATGTTTCGCGGTGAGTTTGTCGGTATCAATGGCGGTGCTGATTTCTATGCCAAAGACCTCAAGGGCCTTCGTCGAGAAGGGGCTATTTCTCTGAAGGTATTTTTGGAAGCCTGCGAAGAAGATGACGTCGAACCACGCAAATCCTACTCAGGGAAGTTCAATGCAAGGATCTCTCCTGAACTCCATGCTTTGGCTTCTGAAGCCGCAGCAGCACAGGGAATCAGTTTGAACCAATTTGTAGAACAGGCGATTCAGCATGAAATCCACATCTGACGAAAGGAATCTCGATGAGCACAGCGGTATTTGCGTCCGTACGTCTCTATGTCAGGAGGGCTTGGGAGGTGGTGTAATTCGGACTTGATGGGTCCGCACTTCCCCCCCTAATCTACGCGCCTGAGTGGTGATCCCGCACATTTGTTTTTGCCGCCATCGCGCGATTTCCCTCCAAGCCCTGTGCACCCGCAGGGCTTTTTTTATTGAGCACAGACCGCCTCCGGGCGGTTTTTTGCGTTGCGGAGAACGGCTATGAACCTAGGAACCGAAGGCATCGCCCTCATCAAATATTTTGAGGGGTGCAAGCTGACCTCGTACAAATGCCCGGGTGGCAAGTGGACCATTGGCTATGGTGATACCGGGCCTAGCGTGGTGCCTGGTTTGAGGATCACCCTAGAGGAAGCCGAAACGCGCTTTCACACCCGGATGTCTAAGGAATTCGTGCCGGGGGTGCGTCGGAGGCTGCGCGTGCCTGTCACCCAATATCAATTCGATGCGCTGGTCTCGCTGGCTTACAACATCGGCTTGGGGAATTTGGGGATCTCAACGTTGCTGCGCAAGCTCAATGCGGGAGATGTCACAGGCGCGGCGGAGCAGTTCCAGGTATGGAACAAAGCAACCAACCCTAAAACGTATGCGGACGTGAATTCATGAATTCGCTGGCGGACTCTTCTATGGCCGAAGTGAAAGCGGCCATTCAGGCTGAGCCGTGGCTCACAGCGGCATTTGAGGTAGGCGAAAACTACATCCGCACCACAGATCGGCGTGTGGGGTTTGCTTTCATCGGTCTACGCCGCAACTTGGACAGCATCAAATCCAAGGCACGCATTCTGCTGCTGTGGGTGGATGAAGCCGAGAGCGTGTCCGAGGCCGCCTGGGAAAAAGCCATTCCGACCGTGCGTGAGGAACATGCGGAAATCTGGGTGACCTGGAACCCGGAACACGCCATCAGCGCGACCCATCTGCGATTTCGCGAACACCCCCCAGAGCGCTGCAAATGCGTGGCGCTCAATTGGCGCGACAACCCGTTTTTTCCGGACGCACTCAACCGTAAACGACTGGAGGACCTCAACAAACGGCCTGACAGCTACGCGCACATTTGGGAAGGCGCGTTTAGAACCTCAATCACAGGCGCGTACTACTCACGCGCCTTGATCGAAGCCAAAGACCAAGGGCGCATTGGCTTTGTTGCCACCGACCCCTTGATGACCCTAAGAGCGTATTGGGACATTGGCGGCACCGGGGCCAAGGCTGACGCCTGCGCCATCTGGATCGCCCAATTGATTGGTACCGAAGTACGTGTATTGGACTACTACGAAGCCATCGGACAGCCGCTGGCCACGCATGTGAACTGGCTGCGCCGCATCGGCACCCCACACTGCATCCTGCCCCACGACGGAGCCACGCACGACAGAGTATTTGCTGTCAGTTACGCAAGCGCCTTAAAACAAGCCGGTTTTGAAGTCGCGGTCATTCCTAACATGGGCCCTGGCGCGGCGGCAGCACGGATTGAAGCCACACGGCGCATGTTTCCAAGTGTCCGCTTCAACGAAACCGCGACCCAAGCCGGAAGGCATGCCTTGAACTTTTACCATGAAAAGCGCGACGCAAACCGCAACATTGGCCTAGGACCGCACCACGATTGGTCCAGCCATGCGGCTGATGCCTTCGGGCTGATAGCGATCGATTACGAAAAGCAGCGTACCCGCGCGGGTGTGCCTGTTAAAAGGATTCAGTACAAAAGCCAATGGCGATGAAGCAAGACGAAGATAAATACCGGCGGATGCGCGAGCGGTTTGCCGATTGCCAGTCCGCCGAAGCGGCGCTGCGGACGCGCGCCCTAGATGATCTCAAATTCATCTGGGTTCCGGGCAGCCAGTGGGACGATAGCTCCCTGGCGAATCGCGACAAGCGCCCGAAATACGAATTTAACAAACTGCGCCAGATGGTGAAGAAGGTCGTCAACGACCTGCGGATGAACACACCCTCCATTAAGATTCGGGCCACCGAAGATGGCGATGCCGCATTGGCCGAACTGCGGCAGGGACTGATACGCAATATTGAAACGCAATCGCGGGCCGACGAAGCCTACGATTGGGGCGGCTTATATGCCGTGAGTGGCGGGTTCGGGGCGTGGCGTGTCAGGACGGCCTACACCGATGATGACTCCTTCGACCAGGACATCCGCATTGAGCGGATTCACAACCCGTTTTCAGTGCACTTTGACCCGCATGCACGTGCTTTGGACCGCTCCGACGCCCGCTTTGCCTTTGTTGAGGAGTCCATCCCACGTGTACGGCCTACACCACTGCCAGCAACAGCAACGCCCGCATTGGCCTGGTATCCGGCCTGGGCTCGCACCTGCTGTCCAACGTCAACTGGAACGTCGCCGGGCGTTCCAGCGCCTACCCGACCGCCCCCGGTCCGCTGCCCAATCCCGGCAGCATCTACACCTTTGGCAACCATCTGAATACCTTCACCGGAACAGATCATGGTAAACGCCTTATCCGTGTTCTGTCCGGCTACGCCAACGGTGACCAGATGGCCGAGCGCTACCGCCAACAACGCCAGCGCAACCAGTGCTCCCCAGGTCATCAGCGGCGTTCCGCAGGCGTATGGATCCGCCGCCTGGACCCCCAGACGGCCACGGCCTATCAACAGGACGCAGACGGCATCGCCCTGACCCCCGCTGATGTGGACGTCATGGATGGCATTGTTAAAAAGGCCATGCGCAATATCGTGAAGGATCGCGCCGACGTGGTAAGCAAACAACACCGGTACATCCTTGATGCATTTGCACAGGGCCCCCTATCAGCAGCAAGAAATACCAATCAGAGTCGTCACCTGTATATATACAGGTGACGACTCTTAAGCTTTAGAGACTAGTTGCGACATTCCAAGCTTCCCATTCCAGGAGTGACGTGGGCCCATGATGGCCGTTCAACCCGTACGGCGCCGGAGCAGTGCCCTGACCGGCACATGAGGAAACCCCGAAAAATCGTTTCCACAGGCACTTTATAAACCAAAATATAATCAATTAGTTAGCGATATTTCGATGATGAGACTTGCAGAAACTAATTGCACATAAATATTTGATATTTAATGTTTTTTCGTAAGATTTAAAGACAGACTTCAGCAAGGCATCTGCATCCCATTGAGCGACTGAAGCAACGTTCATCGCACCTTCCCATTGTCAAGGGAACCGACACATGCTGGTCACCATGCGTACACCGTAAACACCTTGGATTTCAGCGACCAACGCTTGGCTGTCTCCACAGGATCGCGAAACAAACATCTCTCTCACACGCATCCGCTCCGCTGCACTTGCTGCCACACCCAAACACGATATGCATGTTGCAAGCGCTACCGGCCTAATAGAGATGAATCTTGGGGCAAGCGTTGCGCCATGCTGGATGGTACCGAGAGCGGGCGCAACCCGGACTGCTGCTCAACCTCGTTGGCAAGTACCACCAGGATTCTCAACCGTGCGCCATAAAGTTGGGTAAAGCCCGTATGCAGGGGCCGTAATGCCTCAACATAACCGATATCATCGCCCCCCAGGCTGCCCAACAAAGGGCATAACAACAGTAAGTATTTGTCAAGCCGCATCTGGGGACTCTCTGACACGATCACCTGTGCGGCACGCACCAGCCAAGCACACATGCGTTTCCGATACTCAGCCGCCTGGGCATACGCAACCTCGACCTGATCCAGATCCATTTCCGGATTCCACGCCAGTACCAGCACCATCTGAGCAAGCGCGTCCAGTGCTTTCACCTCAGTCCCCAAGGCATACAGCACGTGCAGCAAAAGCCACTGCACGTGTGCCTTCGCGCGCTGCGCTTCCGGCAATGCATGCAATGCCAGCCATAATCGACGTGCGAACACGCCCGGCACATCGTTCAACACCAATGGCCCCTGATCGACACTCAGTAATAGGCACTCGGTGCGCAACGCAAGAGTATCCGGCAGGCTGCCATCGTGCAGCGGACGACACACACCATGGTCAAGTAATGCCAACACCATTTCTAACCAGTAACGCCGCTGCTGTTGTTGCATCCGGCGCTGGCTGGCTTGCTGCCAGGATTCACGTAGCTGTTCCAGTCGGTCGATACATGCCTGGGCATCCAATGTCTCCCAAGGAGGGCGTTGCGCAGCACTAGGATCCAAATCTTCTGCAATCAACAAACCACTACAGAAACGCTGCCAAGAGGCATCGTGGCAAGGCAAGACGGTGTGCGGCGACACGGGTAAATACGGGAGTGCGGTTTGAATGCATAAGGTGGCACTGATCCAATCCGGTGGTAAACGCGGCACGAACAGCGCCTGTACGAGTCGGCGTCGGCAATACCACATCACGGCACCGAGCACACTTAAGCTAGCGATCCCGATACTCGCCCATAGCAGGCCATCGCCATGCAACAACACCCCATGCTCGCGCGCCATGTGCCACAGCGAGCAACAACCAGCAACCACCAACAGCAGCCAGCCAAAAATCAGGCCATACCACTCGCGCTTGGAACGGCGGGACAACGTCAAAGACGAACGTTCCCGAGCATTGAAATCAGTCATGACAGTTCCCCTTAGTCACTACTCGAACACGATGCTATGCCGAGTCATCGGCCAGGGGCGGGCAATTTTAAAAGATGTAAATTTCGATTTATCAACCACTCACTCAATCATGCTGTCTTCCATACGCACCAGAGCGGGCATTGGATTAGGATCACCAAGGCTATTTTCAGACAGGATGCAAAGGCCCGAAGGGCCCTGCAAACTGGCTCAACCCCATACCATCCATTGCTCCACGGCAGCATGCAAGGGTAAAGGCGAAGGAACACAGGCACTACACCACACCGAGCCACCAGAAGCATACTGCAGCCCTCAACCGGCTTTACCCGCTGGTCCGATCAGCCCTTCAACATCACGGGCGGTAATCGAACCGAGGAATTGCTTGGCGACAGTACCATCCGGCGCGATCAAGTAACTCATTGGCAAACCGCGCGGCACAGCGAAGTCTTTAGGCGGGTCGAAGACGTCAACGATAATGATCGGATAATCGACAGAATGCGATCGCAAGAACGCCTGAATCTCCTCCGGCTTACTGTCATCGTAGGCCAGCCCAATCACCTCAACGTCGTTTCGCCGCCGGTGTAACGCGGACAACTCTGGCATTTCCTTCAAACACGGGGCGCACCAGGTAGCCCAGAAATTCACCAAGACCCACTTACCGCGATGTGCAGCCAGGTCGTATTCTTCGCCACCTAACGTCTTGGCGTGCAATACCGGACGCTCAACCGTGCGCTGTTGCGTGGCAGCACCGACCTTCGCTGGGCTGGACACCTGCTGTGCAGTGGACGCAGCCGGCGGTTCAGGCACACGCTGGCAAGCCACGCACAACACAGTGGAAAGGAGACCCAAGATACGTAAGTTCATGCAGTATCTCCGAAGAATTGAGAAAGGCCACTCACCATGCAATGGCTGAAATAGCCCACGCACCCGTCGTCCACAATGATCTAGACAGCGGCCGCAATCCAGTACTCGCACCTCACTGTACAGCAACGCGGAAGGGACGGGAGGACGGGCGACACGTGTCAGGTGCCGGTGTGACAGATCACCCGCGGATGGATCTGCTCCAGATCCTGGGCCCGCCACCCTATATCTGACCTTGGTGATGCAGCAAGTCGGTGTCACACCACGCGGGTACACAGCCTGCAACACTGCATCGTTAAACAATGGCTGCAGCATCGGGATACATCACTCCATCCAAACCATTGCCACATGGGCATGTAGTCGCCGGACGGCCATCACCGCCGGTATATAGCAGAGCCCAGCAGCCAACATATTCACTCGGATCGGCAACGCAATACTAAAGATCAAACATGCCAGTCAGACACCCAACAACACTGGCACCTCGTTCCAGGAGATCCACAACATCATGATTCGCCATGTCGACGCAACACCATAAAAAGGCTTGAGTTCCTGAGCTTGGCATCCGCTTTAACGCAAACCAGGATCGCAATGCATGCTTTCATCTCAACAGCAACACAAACATATCAAGCACCTATGCTATCAATGCCAACCGATAGAAAAAGCATGATGTAATCCGCATCCCTGTTCCACATCCTCTGACACATCACCCACATTCAATATGGCAGCGCAACAGTGTCTGAGCACGCCCCGCACTGACACGAGCAGAACTCCAACACATCCTGATCAACTCCAAGAATATTGGTACACCGCAACAGGCCAGCAGGATTTCAAAAACAACCGGACGCAGGCACGCATCCGTTCCCAAGGCCGCTTGAATCCCAAGCGGCTTCTGGCCGCGGACGCTTCGAGCAAGCCAGCATGATTCATTGTGACCGCAGGACCCGCCAGGAATATCTGGCAGGTACAGCATCGTATTAACTGCTTACTAAAGGGCTTATTGTCAACGTCGACAAAAAGAATGATGCGGACACCTATGCATGAGCCGGTTCAATCTGACGGTATCAAGGCTGTCATTGCGCCACGCCCACATCGCACCTGGAAACACCACGACAGTCGATGGATACTAAGATTATTCGCCGCATCTCCACACACGAGGACAAGCGCACCAGCCGTCATCGTCTATCCGCCTCGTATACCTGTATGTCGAAAGCATGAATGAAAATGTAAACACGGCCCAACCCACACAGGTTACCTTCATGGCCTTGTGCGTAACGTGCTGAACGTTCTGCACCAATGGAGGCATTTGGGATCGCTGGATAAACGCAACTTGCATCCCCAATCGAGAGGCAAACATATCCACCACGCTGTGTCCGGCGCGTACCGGCCATGATCCCGGTGATGACACCTTGCAGTCATCCAGCATTGCTGCCTTGAGTGGACGTTTGTTTGAACGGAACGACGCAATCGTTTTGGAAAATCAGAACGGCCTTGCTACGCACAACCACTGTTTTGGAGTCACACCACTCAATGCCATGTCGTCATGTAGATGGTTATCCACCCAAACCAATAGATGGTTATCCACCCAAACCAACACGGGGCGTACCATTTGACGTCTTCCAAATGCATCCAAAGGGGACATGTCATCACGATGCATCGCTGCCAACCCGATGCAGGCATGTCATGCAGGCGGCGCGCTGCAGTTTTCCAGAGGAGACGGATTCAAACGTGCCACCTGTTTTCAGAGGAACAACGCACCCCGACTTGTGTTTCCAGTTATCACGTTTCACCTGGCACACGCACAGGGACACACACCTAAATCCCAATTGCAGTGGTCATCCTGCAGCGGCAGCTACTGCGCAGCGATCTTGCCATTCCCACCTGCCAAGACAACAGTCCTCCTTTTGGAGTTTCTTGCAGCAGCGCAAGCAACACTGTGTCCATGCGCCTAAATCTGAATCGTGATGCGCACGTCAGGGAACACTTCCACCACACCCAAGCCGGTCTCTATTCCTACGAGAGGTTGCATGATCCAACTTCCTGAAAATCGCGACTGCTTCATGAGTCATGTTCCTTAGGTAAAAACGACTTCGCTTCCCAATGCATTTTTTTATATGCGAATAGAGATGACTCCACCTGCCGCCACATACTGAAGCGGTCAACGTTGCTATGCACATCGTCAGGTACGACTCACTCATCAGGTATACGGCCAAAACGCTCCAAACGCACCAACTTGCATCTGTCTCGCTTCATGACGGGTTTGCACCCTGAACCCGCTACCCCATACCCAACCACACACCATCTCACCATCTCACCATCTCACCATCTCACCATCTCACCATCTCACCATCTCACCATCTCACCATCTCACCATCTCACCATCTCACCATCTCACCATCTCACCAATGTATGATGACGGCACATGAAAGCCATCGACATCTTTGCTGCAGCATTCATCAATACGATGGCGCAGCAAAGTGAAACGCACCAACTCAATGGGTCAGTCCCCTCTATCCAGTACAGCAAGATGCGGCACCTGTATGCACCTTGCCGGGATGACGCATCCGTTTTTCCAACATTGAACTGACTCGCATCCACAATCAAAAGATGATCACTATGACACCCGGCCCAACATCCATATATGTCGTTCGAAAGACGTGTGCCATCTGGATCCACTCATGAACAATCCCACGTTCCCACATCCACATCCGTTCGGCTCCCCGGCAACGATCCGTTGCGAACGCGCCGCTACCGAACTGCGTGCCGGCCGGCCGGTGTTGTTGAACGATGCTCACGAGCGCCAGCATGTAGTCATGGCCCTGGATAGCATGACCGCTCACAGCTTTGCGGTATTTGCCAACGCTGTGGGCAACACGCACTACCTATTCCTGACTCCAATACGTGCCAGCGTGCTCGGCCTAGACGCTCCCCACGGTGCGCGCATCCCACTGGCTGCTCTGTCCTACGACAGCCTGGCCAAACTCGCCTACCTGTGCGAGACCACGCTGCCAGCAGTATGGTCGCCCGGAGATAGGTTAGACGCAGCAGCCACCGAGATCACTCGACTTGCCCTACTACTGCCAGCAGTCGTTGCCGCCGAGTGCACCCCCAGCACCGCACATGCCTTTAAAGATTGCCAAACGCTGGACTTGGCTGACCTCAGCACGGCTACCACGTGCGCCTCCAAAACACCGTACGAACTGGTCACACGTACCCCGGTGCCACTACGTGATCTGGGCATGAGCGAGTTCGTTGTGTTCCGTGGCGGCATGGCTCAACGGGACCAAGTCGCGATCCTGATCGGTCACCCCGACTTGAGCAATGCAGTCCCCGTGCGAGTGCATTCGTCGTGTCTGACCGGCGACCTCTTTGGCTCGCTCAAATGTGACTGCGGCGACCAATTGCGCCACAGTCTGGCCAAGCTCAAAGCGCTGGGTGGCGGTGTGCTGTTGTACTTGGACCAAGAAGGACGCGGTAACGGCATCGCCGCAAAAATACGCGCCTACAACTACCAACACGCAGGACTAGACACAATCGACGCCGATGCACAGCTCGGATTCGGTCCGGACGAGCGCCGCTACACTGGCGCAGCAATGATGCTGCGCGCACTAGGCATCACCCGAGTGCAACTGCTATCCAATAATCCCACCAAAGCAGAGCGCCTGCGCGCGGCAGGAATCACCATTGAGGAACGCATCCCGGTGACAGGACAGATCACCAAACAGAACGAACGTTACCTGCGTACCAAAGCGAGCCGCGCCGGCCACGATCTGGACGTAGATGCGTTGATCATGACATCACAGACACGTAAAGACCGGTTGGATAGCGTGGACTGTGATGCTGTAAAACCCATCGCAAAAACCGGCCACCTATAACCGACAATCTCCAACACCCCGCAACCGCAATGAGCACACCGGAAACGGAAACGCGCCTGTTATCCCTGAACCAGACAGTGACGCCTCTTGGAAAAACGCCACATCTACAGGACACCTTAGCCGCCGTACCACGGCTTCACATTTAGGGGGCAAGCGTGACGCCTGCTGGCTGTCAAGCAAAATTCACTGAACCACATACACGGCCATGTGGAGCACACAGACGCTATCTCTCAAGCAGACATGAGAGCAGGTGCCCTCTTCCGGTGCGGCCACAGACACTTTCACAAAAAAATCCGGACACGACACCCAGCAGCGCTGACAATCACCCTGCAAACAAACCTGCAATATGCTGCCAACACACGGAAGACACCCGCCTCAGTCACTGGACGCAGTACCGTGACCACATCCTGATCACCGGACACTGGAGTTGCTGACCCAGTGAACGCTGGCGATGCGACACATCCAGTCCCACATCAAACCTCTGCAGCATACGCTGCACGGCCACCGGACAGTGCTCCACAGCGGCTCGCAAATCCATCGATGGCAACCGGCCTAGCAACACAAGAAACAAGATGAAAGCACTATGGTGTCACGCTCACCGCTGCAGCAACGATGCAACACCACAACACTAGGACTGGACACAACCGGCACGATGCACCACAACACACCCTCAGACGCCGCCGCTCTCTGCCAAAGTACAAGCCACTGTGGCTGCGCATTGACCGCACCGTAAAGCGAGGCAGGTTGCATGACTGGCCATACGGACACAAACGCATCACAGAGTACCGCTGCACACACCCGGAACAGGTATGAGAAACGCCTCTTACAGCGTTGCAGCGCGCCATCATTCACAGCCAAGCAGGCCCCCAATAGCCAATGCGTTTACGCAGTTTGAACTTACGCCAGAGATTCAACGGCTTCGGGCGACGATTACGCCCTCCCTCAGCAACGAACACCTCGATTGCCTCAAGCACACGCTCACTAGAACGACCATCTCGGTATGGATGGATCGCATCTGCATACGTGCGGATCGCAGCCATCACGTCCGGTGGTCGGGATAACGCACGCCGGATTGCCGGCTCGAACTGAGTCGGGTCATCAATATCGATCAGTTGCGGCCCAGGATTTCTGTTTTTGAAAGTCACCACTGGCTTGTAGGTCAACAGGAATTCGTTAAGCGCCGAAGAAGTATCCGAACACATCATGTCGACATGCGGAAACAGCTCAAGAATATTATCGTTATCGGCAAAATGCAGATAATCACTCTCCAAAGCACGATAGCGCGCAACGACATCTGGGCTCATCTTCGGATGGAAAGTCACAATCCAGCGCCACTGACCACGCAACGACAGACGCTTGACCTCATCGTAAAGGAGGCCAGCCGCACTCCACGACGGCGAAAACGTGGAATGGTAGAGAATCACCGGCGGCTGGCGTACTGAAGGCAGTGTTTCACCCATCCTGGCCATAAACGGATCGAGCTTCGGCCAGCCGGTCTCTTTCACTGTAAAGTGGCCGAGTGTACGGGCCAGCTCACCGAATGCAGCGGTGTCACGCAGGCCAGTGGTGCAATACAGGTCAAAGAAACCACGGCTATAGACATGGCGCGGCTTGCCCGCATTAAAGCCATGAAAAACCTCGACCTTCACCCCTGGGAAAAAGTGCGGCACCGCGTTACTACTCGTGATCACTGCATATGGCTTCCAGGCACGCACCTGCGCCACACTGAGCAGCGGCTCGTCAGCCGTAAGGTCCGCCGCACCTGGACCATCAAAAAACCATGCTACTTCGTCGCCACGTGCACGAATCGCTGCCTGCAGTGGACGCAGGATCGCCAGTGCATAGCGTTCCGATCCGTACAACAGATAATGCTTCTTGCTCATTCATGCTCCAGACGATGCTTACACAAGTGTGCGTGTGCTTGTTGAATCGAGTCAGGATTGCGCAACATCTCGTAGTAACGCATCCGCTTGTAGAGGGCATAACTGGCAGCCGTCTGCGCCACCACGAAACCACGCCAGCCATCGAGCATCGCCAAGCGGAGCACATAATCCTTTAAGAAAGCAGCCACAAAGACCAATGGAGCCTGCCACATGCGCGCAGCCTGCGCCTTGCTATGCCAATCCAATGCTTTTAACTCGGCATAGCGCAACACCTTCAAGTATTTGTGCACCAGCGTCGGATTGTGCAGATGATTGAACGGGGCCATGAACTCGGCACTGGGAGCATCGAAGCGCAGCGATTCATGGACACGCACTTCACTCCAACGGGCACGGTCACGATGATAGAGCCGGGCGAGGCGCTCACCCACCATCGGCCGGTACCAACGCATCGGCGCTCCCATGTACCAGGTACTGCGGCGCAGCCAAATGGCGGCCAGCCGGTCTTCCGCCAGTAGCGCCGGCAAGCGTCGTAAACATTCGGCTCGCAATGTGTCCGAAAGGAATTCGTCAGCATCAAGTACCAGGATCCAATCGTACGCCGCTTGCCCAGAAGCAAAGTTGCGCTGCGGCCCGAACCCCAGCCACGGTTGCTCGATGACGCGGGCGCCATGAGCGCGTGCGATCGCCACGGTGTCATCCGCGCTGCCGCAATCCACTACAAGTTTCTCAGAGACAAACGGCACGCTGTCCAGGCAGCGAGCAATATTAGCCGCTTCGTTGTAGGTCATCACCACCAGACTCATCGGTAACAGTACAGCCGCCTCTGACTGGGGCGTGTGATCCTCTCGCTCGATTCGCATCTGTACTCTTTATCCGCTTGTTCTAGTAAGCCACCGGCATTATAGAGACCGCTGCGCGCTCACCTCACGCAACGCCAAACCAATACACAGGCCAACCGCCACCGCATAGAAACTCGTGCTGACCTGATGCGCAAACATCGACTGAGTCATACCACATAAAATGTAGGCCACCACCAGCATCATCCCCGTCGCCGCCGGACCATGGAAGCGCTTACGGCCACTCGCCCAGTAAAGACGTAGTAATAATGCAAACGGCACACCGTAAATCGCCAGGATCACCAGTAATCCAGGCACCCCCTGGGTCGCGGCCCATTCGGCCAGATCATTGTGGGCGTGCCGCAGATGGCAACGCGCCAACCACACACCACTACGGCACACTGGTAACAGAGTCATCGCACGATCGAAGTGACCGATACCAACACCCGTCAAGGGCTTGCTCAAGAACGTGGCATAGGCCACTTGAAGACGCTCCAGACGCGCGCCTGTAGAAGAATCGCTGTCACCACTCTCCAGACGGTGCATGTCGGCCTTCAGTTCGATCAACCGCATCTGTTCAGTGAGCTGCGGTACCCCCCAAGCCAACGTACTGCCTCCCAGCACCAAACCAGCGAGCAGCAGCAGGCGGACACGCAAGCTGGCCCAACGTACGCTCAGAGCCAACATAAACAACACCACGGCCATTGCCAGCAAAACCCCACGGCTACCGCTGAGCACGATCACGACACCGCAAGCAAGTAACACCAGCGACGGCAGCAACCAACATCCCTTAGGGCGCGCAAACACCACCACGATTGCCAGAGCCATGGTGAGATCGGCAAGCACAATGGCATTACCCCAACCTTCGGCACGTGTGTCGCCACGCCATATCTGAACCACGGCCAGCAGCAGAACCCCAAACACACCCAAAGCCGCGCCACCCCAGAACCATTGCTGGCGCGGTCGCAACGCATAAACCCACAAAACAGACCAGGGCAACAGCAGGAAGCGTGTCCTGCTATCCAAATCACGCAGTTCCAGATGCGTGACCATAATAGACAGTGCCGACAGGACCAACACACCCAGCGCCAATACAAACAAAATACGCAGCGGCACCGCAATTTCCGACGCGGTACGACGCAATTGGTCGAAACACAGCAAACTCGTCGTCGTCAACACTAAGCCAAAAGGGGCAAGCCCGGCTGGCAGGGTGATGGCTAGAGCACCGAATAACAACAGGCCAATCTCAGCACCCATGCGCGTCCAAGCCAAGCCACCTGGGGGTTTTAGCATTGTAAACGTCGTCAACAGAGGGGATCCAGGTTAGCGTGCAATATCCATGGTATAGGCACTCAGGCAAGGTCGCCTACTCTTAACTATGGCAATAGAAAATCGTAGATACGATCAGTGGTATTTGGAACAGAGATGGTACTGCGACCTGGCAAAGGGCAGCCCCCCTTAGCGTAGGTGGAGACGGTCGCACCGTGGCACTGGAGGTGGCGTATTGCCCACCACAGCCAAGCCCTGATGGCGCACCGTAGACGTTCTCTCCCCTCGCCAGCATCGCTCACAACACCCCCGTGACATCGCATCGGATCACACCGTCATCGACCACTTCCACACGTCGTTCATCTTTAGTATCCAGTTGCAATCGTGGCGCGTGGCGCATGACAGGTTGGGATACAAGCAGGTCATGATCGCTGCTGCACCTGTTACGGCCATCCAATGCCCGGTTGACCGGGGTTTCAGTGCGATTGGCAACATCGCCTGAATATTTCCTAAAGATCACGCCATTGTCGAATTCGATGTGCCGGTAACAGTCACGTGCAGTCACAACACCGTGGTGCTCGGGCCCAGCAGAAAGATTCGCTACGTACTCACCAAATCGATGATTTGATCCAGCAAGACGCAAAAAATGACAAATGATTGCTCCACATGCCACTGCAACTCCTCAGGGTTGGAGCACTGACCCACATCGGCCATGTTCCGAGCAAGCCAACCCACACTTGTGCCATGCCACAAAGGCTGGCAAGAGATTACTCACCACACCCTCCCCACCATGCCAACGTCATTGCGCTTCCACAGCTGCGCAAGGCCACACCCCAGCAAAACGCAACATATCTGATCTGAAAATAGTGTGCGGGTTCAGCCAGCCACACTGTTGCTGCATCGCTCCATCTTCAGCATCGCAATCACATGCCTTGATCAATCGAATTCCATTACAAGGAGATTAAGCTCACTTACAGACAGTATCACTATCTTATCCGTAATTGAAAGCGGAACGAACACATCGCATCGAATGTAAGCGCTATATCTGCTCCCTGTCATCCGGGCACATTTTACGTGAGCAAACTTTTCGAACGCATCCGCGAGGCTCGCCGTATGTCCGGTCTGACCCAAGAAGCGTTGGCTGGTGAGCTTGGAGTCTCGCGCAGTGCAGTTGCCCAGTGGGAGATGGAGCAAGGTACCGCACCGTCTGTGGAGAATCTGATTCGCTTGGCGCGCCGTAGTGGTCTGTCGTTCGAATATCTGGCCACAGGACGTGGCGAGCCTTACTACGGTCCATCAGTGAGCGCTATCGCTGAACCAGTGCCGGCCTACCAGAAGTTCGATCCACAACAGAAACAGTTGCTAGAGCAGTTCGCCAAACTCACGCCGCGGCAACGCCACGGGCTGCTCGAGTTGCTCACTACCCCGTTTGACACGCGCCGCCGCTGAAGCCAGAACATGATTCAATAGCATTTCGCGCCCCTCCCCCGTCATGCTTCGATGAATCAGCTGCCACCTTCCCTGGTTAGATTTCTCCGCTCACAATCGTCCCCCCCACCAACCGCCACCGCATCTACCAACAATGCACCGTTGCTTGAAACCGGAATAGCAACACCGCCTTCTGAAACCACGCCCCAGCCGGCCTCCTCGCACATACCAAACGCAAACGCTGCGGAGACACCGACCTTTGCACATCCGATACAAAACGTCTTGGCGACGCAGCGCAGCCGATATCTGTACGGTCTGCTGATCGCCATCTTAACCCTTACACTGGTCTTGCAGGTGTTACTCGCTGACCGCGCACGCCTCGCCGGCGATGCGGCGTGGCGGCCATTGCTTAACAAACTCTGCATCGTGTTGCGGTGCTCACTGCCGGCTTGGCATGAACCGACAGCCTTTACGATGCTACAACGTAGCGTCCAGCCGCTGCCTGGATACCCCGGTGTACTGCAAATCCAAGCCAGCTTCCGCAATGATGCACGCTGGGATCAGGCTTGGCCGTACTTGCAACTATCACTGTCCGACGCCGATGGCAAAGTGATCGGCAGCAACACTTTCACACCGGGTGAGTATCTGGGTCACCCTCCGCATCCCAAGGAGAGGCTGGCCCCCGGTCAAGGCGCGCATATCACTTTCCGCGTACATGAGCCGGAAGCAAACACGGCTGCTTTCACCTTCGAATTCCGCTAAAACACACATGGCAGAAGCAATGGTCACGCGCTAGACTTCCCCTCCGCAAAGCGCCCGCCCGACGTCCCAAGCCCGGAAATGTCCGTTGAACGTAGTACCCTCCCGTCCTGAAGTCAGCCGTGGCACCTCAAAGTCCCCCCTACGTGAACATGTAGCTCAGGCGGTCCGCCGTTATCTGCGCGATCTCGACGGCTGCGATGCCAACGATCTCTATGGCATGGTGCTGCGCGAAATGGAGATTCCCCTATTTGTGGAAGCGTTGAACCATTGTGAAGGCAATCAGAGCCGTGCTGCTGCACTGCTTGGCATTCATCGCGCCACGCTGCGGAAGAAACTCAAGGAGTACGGATTAATCTGAGGTGTTCTGGATGTGAAGGCCAGAGGCCGCATTAACGAGTGATGATGAGGCCATGCAGATGTGACCAACAGGTCGGTACGCGTCCGTCATCCATGAGGCAAGCGCCGGGAACAGCCGATTGATGAGGATCAACGGAAACAGAGCAGACCACGACTGCAACACCGCAACAGCCATGTCGCCCCCGCATCACCGCCTGGAGGTAGGACGCAGGTATCACGATGATCGCAGGCCTTCCGATCGACTGGGCAATCCTGGTGGCAACACACAACAGAAACTTCAAAAACAGCCAAGCACAAGCACTCAGGCGTCCCCGAAACAGCTGGAGCGCCAGGTTACCTGTGGCGATGCACACTTCGGACCAGGCAGGGGCATTGATCCTCACCGCAGGACATGCACAGCAACACGTCGCTCACCCGTCTTCAAAATGCGTCATTGTCGACAACGCTCAGGACGCCGATGCTTGTGTACGTGGAGTTCAAGCCCGTACCAAGGAAGCCTTGAACCGCTCGAAGCGTCGGTTGGAACGCCACGACAGCCGCAGATGCACCGCACAGCAATGAGGTCAAACGCTTGCTCAACGACATCAAGCATCTTCGGCAAGCCTGCACGCGCGAGGACAAGTAGACCAACAGCAATCCCGGGTTCGCCTCACGTGCCTGTGAGTTTGGACCATGCGTAAGCATCTAAATACGACGTAGTGTGAATCACACGGGGGATGTAGGGATGTCCCCCAAGCCATTGATTTCAGGCCACGTGAGTGACAGTGCGGTAGCTGCGGTCATGGGTACGATAGCCAACATCATCATCAAGAGGCGGATCAATGTGAAAGCGCAACGACGGCTGGCAGATATACAGGTTTGCCTATCTCCGCCATCGCAATGCGTGGGTTCCCCGACATCAGCCATGTCAACACGTTCTTCAAGAATGAAGCAGGCTGTACATCGAGACATCGAGATCAACAAGGCTTCAACAACCACCCAAAGCCTGCTTAACAGCAGGGATCAGCGTGCGATTTTGCGGATTTCCGTGACGCGCCCGTGAAGGTATTCTGCAGCAAGGGCAGAACACAAGATCGAGTTTAACTGCACCCCACGGTCCTGTATGCAAGTAAAAAGTAAAGCGACACAAGACATGAAGAAAACCAGTGTTACTCATTCCTTCAAACGCATCATCCACCCATAGCGATCTGGCAGACGGCCGTATTGGATGTCGGTCAGTTCCTTACGCAACGACATGGTGACTGCACCAGGCGGTGCGTTGCGGTCTCCGACGGAAAAGCCCTCCGCTTTCAATTCACCAATTGGAGTGATCACTGCAGCCGTGCCGCAGGCAAATACTTCGCTGATCGCCCCGGAGACCACCCCCTGTTTCCACTCCTCAATCGCCACCTTGCGTTCCTCAACACACATCCCTCGGTCACGGGCAAGCTGCAAGATGCTCTGGCGGGTGATGCCTTCGAGGATGCTGCCGGACAATGCTGGTGTGACCAAGGTGCCGTCCCTGTAGACCAAAAACACATTCATGCCTCCCAGTTCCTCCAGGTACTTGCCTTCAACCGGATCGAGAAACAGGACCTGCGAGCATCCCTGGGCCTGCGCCAACTGCTGCGGTAGCAGCGAAGCGGCATAATTGCCCCCGCACTTGACCGCCCCCGTCCCTCCCCTGGCAGCACGTGCGTAGTCGGTCGACAACCAGATCGACACGGGAGCGACGCCTTTAGCGAAATACGGGCCGGCAGGGCTAGCGATCAGGTAGTAAGAGGCTTGCCGTGCAGCACGTACACCCAAATAAGCCTCTGTGGCAAGAATGAAAGGACGAAAATACAGGCTGGTCTCCGGTGCGGAAGGCACCCAGCGACCATCCACGGCGATGAGTTGACGCAACGATTCCGTAAACAGTTCCACCGGCAACTCTGGCAGTGCCAATCGTGTGGCCGAACGCTGCAAACGGCGACCATTGTCATGCGGGCGGAAGGTCCAGATGGAGCCATCAGCATGCCGATAGGCTTTGATACCTTCGAAGATCTCCTGCCCGTAATGCAGGACCGCAGCGGCAGGATCTAGCAGCAACGGCCCATATGCACGTACCTGCGCGTCGTGCCAACCATGGTCCTTATCCCAGGCGATCGCAATCATATGATCGGTGAAATGCACCCCAAACCCTGGGGCTTCCAAGAGCATAGATAGCTCGTCAGCAGCGCGGGGTGAAGATGAACGGGTGATAGCGAAAGAGACAGGCACGCAAAAATTCCTGTTGAAGCAAAGGGGAACGCATTAACGCAGCAAGTCAATATGGATTTCAAAGCATACCGGTCTCAAGACGTGCACTTTCAGACATCATGTGGCGGCTCCAAGGTGGCTCGAAGACGAGTTCGACATTGGCTGCAACAACCGTTGGAATCAACTCCAATTTAGAACGCACATCGTCAACCAATATCTCACCCATACCGCACCCCGGAGCAGTCAAGGTCATTTTGACCTGGACCGTACGCTGGCCATCGTCGCGATGTCCCAATACCGCCTCATACACCAAACCCAAATCGACAATATTGAACGGTATCTCCGGATCGAAACAGGAACGCAACTGCTGCCACACCAGTATTTCCACTGCTGCGTCGCTAGCGTCCTCGGGAAGTTGCAACCCTGGGGGCGGCTCTTTGCCAATGGCATCGCCATCCTTACCAGCAATACGGAACAAATTGCCATCCACAAACACCGTATAGCTGCCACCCAACGCCTGGGTGATGTAACCATAACTACCCGCGGGGAGGGTGACCGAATCCCCCTGCGGCACCATCACGGCTTCGCAGTCACGTTCGAACTGGACAGGTTCGCTGCTACGAGAATACATACATCGGATATAGAGCCACGCCATAAAGACGCAAGACAACCATTGTATCGTGTTCGTCCACCTTGCTTGGCGGTCTATTCCGGGCCCGAAGAAAAACCCCGTATTCTAAGCCTTCCCCAAGGAAGCCCCGATGTCCCCACACTCAACGCCCACCAGAACCACGCACTGGCTCTGGCCTCCACTCCTGTTCCTTGGGTGCATGATCGGCCTCATCGCCTGGATCCTGGTTGCACTCGGAAGCCAGCATCAAGCCGGCTGGTTCGCATTGGCTGTCGCGCTCGATGTGGCGTACATGCTGCACCTGGGTACATTGCGTAGAGGCTGGCTGCGTCTTGGTGTGGCGCTGACCGCCACCCTGGGAGTGATCCTGGCCGCAAACTGGGGCATCGCTTCAGCTCAACTCGGTATAGTCATGGGCTTGGATCCGTGGTCCTCAGCGTTGAAGATGGGCCCGCGACTTGCATGGACCTTGTCGACACTGGCCAATCAGAGCTTGGACCTCATTTGCTATGGCGCTGCGTTACTACTGAGCTGGCATTTGGCACGTTGATAAGCCAAAACGCAAATACACGCATCAACCACGGGGGCACTGATGGGTTCTCAAATCACGCTTTCTCTGAAAGCGATGCCCCATGCTGTGCTGGTCATCCCGCGTTACGATCGGCACTACACATCACTGTCACAGGCGGGTGCTATACAGCATGGCAACTCACCCATACAAATCGGTATCGGAACTGAAACCTTATGCTCCGCCACTGCAATCAATGCACTAAGCTGCTGGTGCTGAACGTATTAAGGCGATCAAGCACAACCCGCATTGCGTTGTCGAATGCGTCGTCGTTGACGCGGGAACACAATCGCCCCTGCCGTACCATCACCGCCAATTCTTCCGGTGAAGCGACACAGAAACGGATCCCGTGTCGATCGACCCACAGCAACCGCCCCGAAATCGGGCTGATCCAGGACAACTTGACGGTCTGCACCTTGCCTCCTGTTTCGATGAAATCCAACCAAGTACCAACCTCCATCTTCCGGAAGCGGTCAGCATCGACAGCATCGAACTCTCCCATCACGGTCTCCTGTCCAGGTTCGAATGCACTCTGCTCTAGAGTAGGTAGCAACAGGCTGATCTCGGGGAACGGCGTCTCTAACTCGGGTCTGGATGCGGCAATACCATGCAAAGTGTCGTAAAGCGCGGCAATCGCCACCTGTGCCGTATCCTCATGCAGACCGACGCTACCAAATATCTTCAGCAACCCCGGTTGAAATGCCTGCAACCAAGGTTTGGCAACGATACGGCGACGCGCCTGAGCCAGCTCCTCAAGCACACCATCAGCCACCGCCAGCGCCTCGGCCACACCAGCACCATCTTCGCCCTCGCGCAACAGGACCATGGTTAGGTAATGCTGCCAAGGTTGACGCATAAAGGCCTCGATCGCACCCGGCAGTTCAACGCCATTCAAGCGTTTGCCCAACTCCTTCGTAGCAAAGACACGTGCCAATCTCAGTTTTTCCTGAGCACATTGTGTTTCAGCAGCACGCCGCTCGACGATCTCGACCCGACGCCGGTGCTGAGTCAGAAACTCGCGAAACTCCTCGTCCAAAGTCAAGAAAATGGCTAAGTTCTCGTTAAAATCGACTACCAGACGCTTAACGATCTCCTCGACTTTGCTCAGCAGCGCGCGGTCAGCCGGAGTACTCGCAACATTGCCATTGCAGGCATCAGCCAATGCATTGAGTAAACGTCGCGCTGGATGAGTCTTTCGCACGAACATTTTGCGATCAAGCAATGCAACTTTAACGAATGGCACTAGTAATCGCCCCATCAGCCTCCGAGAATGCGCCTCCAAATGACACTGATCCAGCATGACATCGAACAACATACCCACCAGATCGATGGCATCTTCATCAACGGGATCCAGGTGCGCATGTGCAGGATTCACCCCAAGTTGGATGACATTGGACAGCACTTCTCTCTTCAACCGCTGCGTTAACGACTCTCCTTTGTCATCAAGCGTCGCACTGGGATTTGCTTGCAGCAGCGACAGTACAGAAAGTATTTCGCGCTGACTCAGTGGTCGCTGCGCGACGGCAACGGCTCTCGTCACTTTCTCGCGCTGACTGCGAGTCTGCTGCAGTAACGCATGGAGCGTTTCCAATAAGACGTCCTGACTACCGCCAAGATGGCCACAGGAAACATCTGCATCCTCATGCACCCGGTACGCGACTTGGAACCGGTAACGGTTTCGTTCCCAACGATCCATGAAGTCCACCGCCCGGAACGAGGCATATTGCTCACCGTATTCGTCTCCCTCGGAACCCTCCTTAGGTGTAGCAACGCTGGTCGAGTGGATCACTGGGAGCCGCGACCTGACAATCTGGGCCACGTCCCCAATCTTAGCCAGCTGTTTGTCCAATATGCGATACAAGCGTACCAGCGGTTGGAGCAAATCACGCTCACAAAGCTTGATCAGGAGCAGACGTACTTCTGATGCCAGCTCACATGTGCCAAAAGCCTTATACACTGCCACGCCGATATGCTCCGGGCCGACCGGATTAGAGTTGGCATTCAACTCGACCCCCCCAGCAATCACACCCAAGCGCCATTCCAAACAAGCCAATACGTGTTCACATTCACGCGATAGGACGGTAGCCAGATGACGCACAGCAAGATGAGATTCCAACACGTGCTCCGGCAACAGATTCAGACTGCTCTGACTAGCGTCTGTCAGCACCAATTCGGCTGCCAGTGGGGTCTTACGATCGAACGCTCGCCAAGCCACGTCCAGATGCTCGCGAAAGCGCATGCAAACATCCTCTCGGCATCGGCGTAGTTCATGGACACCATCCAAGAATACCCACCGGGAGAGGCCAACCGCCTCAGCACGATCAAACAACACAGTGTCAAAACACTCGACGCAACGGACAAAAGCATTGGCAATTTCCGGTAACGCCAAGGCACGCGCCTGCTCCATCAATCGGTTATCACGCCCCCTAATACTAGAAAGGCTGGACGTAGACTTCATGCAGAAAGGCTCCCCAACGCAACAGGCGCCAACAAAACCAATCAATAGGAAATAAAACGGGGCAAGCATACCCGCCTATTCATGGGAAGCGGAGTCATAAACGCACAACTGCAACAGACAGCACAATTTCATATCTGTGACGATAAATAACCTGCAATCATTCCATCCTTGCTCACCGAATCAGACGAAAGAAATGCCGTCAGCGACACTCCTCAAAATCGCTGGTTCAAGCTTTATATACTCCCCAGTCAACACCAAACCGCGTCAACCAGATACTGTTTGGCACTGTAGTAAAGCGTCTCCATCGCGGTGCAGACGCAAGCGACCTAAGCACATCAGCGTGGACAGTTCCTCTGGTGAGGCCACGCACAAACGACGACCAAGATGATTAACAAACATCAATCGCCCTGAAATCGGGCTGACCCAGGATAACTGGCCACTTTGCACGCGACCATCAAGGCCAATAAAGTCTAACCACGTCCCCAACGAAAGCCCACGAAAATAGGCAGCAGTAGCCGTATCCAACCCGCAAGTAGCCGATTCATCCGGCACTGGGAGGAGCACATCAACAACCTGAGTACCCGCCGATGTGGCGATCGCTGGCGATTGCGGCGTAGCCGCCGCCAATACATGCTGCAAATCAGCAAACCCGGCCTTAGCTTCAGCCAGCGTCATACCAGCAATAGAGAAAGCGTCGAATATGCCAGTACGCTCGTCATCCAACCAAGGCCGCTCCGGCGTGCGTCCCTCACTGGCCTGACGCCACTGGGCAAGCAATGCATCTCCTAACGCCAGTACGGCCTCAAGCGCTGGACCATGACCATCATTGAGCAACGCCACCTGCTGTACATGAGCAAACCAGATGCGACTGAGAAAATGTTCGATCGCCTGGGGCAACACATGCCCATGAAGGTGCTTTTTCAGTGCATCATCAGCGATCTGATGAGCACGTTGACGTCGCTCTTTGGTGATCCACGGTTCTGTCACATGACGCTTGGCACTCTGGGTATTGGCCAAGTACTGCTCGTAATGCACGCTAAACGTGGCTTCCTGAGTCAGGAACAACTGCACGTCATTGTCAAATTCACGCACTACCGTATCCACAATCTTGCATACCCGCATCAATAACGCCTGCTCAACTGAATTCTCACCGTTGTTACCATTGCAAGCATCTATTAACAATGTCAGTAAGCGCCACACCGGATGGTCATCACACTCGAACAAGCGACTGTCAAGCAATGCAACCTTCGCAACTGGCACCAGCAACTGCCCAATCCACATACGCGGTTCGGGATAGAAATAGCTATCACGTAAAATCGCATCGAACAGCCGCCCAACCAAATCAAGCACATTCTCATCCGCAGGTTCGAGGCATATCCCGGATGGATCCGCCACACCTAGTGCAGCAGCGGCCTGCAGAACCTGCATACGCAAGCCCATAGCCAAGCCTAGGCCAGTCTCGACCACCGCCTGATAACTCGCCTGTGCCGAGATCTGCAGGAGCGACAGCGCTGACAGCAATTCGCAAGGAAACAATGCACGCCCCTCCTTGGACACCATACGTGATGGTTGCCGCACATTGCGTAGCTCCTGCAACAACTGGCTCAACCCAGTCGATATCAAGCCGGCGTCCTGGGGCGTTTGCATGTTCAACGCAACGTCCCCAAGCAACCAGATGAACCGGTCGATTCAATCGTCAAAGGCACACCAGATGCAGTCCTGCTGATCTCAGAAACGAAAGACTTGTTCATGCACTCCTGGAAACAACTCGCAGAGACGGAACAACAAATCCCATCTATACTCGAATAGATTCCCACTCAAGAATGAGACAATGAGCACACTTTATCCGTTACAAGCGTTGGATGCACGTCGCTCGGTACCGTCACGCCAGCTCGGCGAGCCAGGTCCGGACACGACAACGTTGCGACGGATACTACAGTCAGCAGTGCGTGTCCCCGATCACGGGAAGCTTGTGCCGTTTCGGTTTCTACGTATTACCGGTACCGCGCGGGAGGCACTTGGAGAATTTCTGGTACAACGCACCCTGGAACTCGATCCACAGGCACCACAGACCGTGCTGGACAAAGAACGCGAGCGCTTTTCCCATGCTCCGCTGGTAATCATCGTCGTAGCGCGGCTGCAGCCAGCTGATAATGTCCCGGAGCAAGAACAACTGCTGACAGCCGGCTGTGTCTGCTTTGCACTGCTGCAAGCCGCCCAGGCCTACGGCTTTGGTGCTCAGTGGCTCACCGCCTGGATGGCCTATGATCGCAGAGTCGCCGAGTATCTCAACCTTGGCCCACATGAACACATCATCGGTTTTATCCATATCGGCACACCACGCTTGGAAGTCCCCGAACGTGAGCGTCCGGATGTGGACGCATTACTACACAACTGGACACCGTGACGTAGCCGCACTGCAGCAAAGGACACCAACACGACTGTCCTTGGTTGACACCGCGCTATACGTGTTCCGCTCCTGACACACAATATCCAAATGCATTCAGCAACATACGAATGTTTACAACACGCACGTCACGTATAGCATTCGTACTCGATCTGCTCGAAGGCGAATGTCGGCAACACATGGCGGCCGCAACTGCTCAAACATGACGAGCCGTGACCTCGCACGCAGCCTGCGTCGGGGCCTATCAAAGGTTAAAGCACGCCATGCAATACATCTGCACCAGATTGCCAATTATCTGGTACCGTCCGGCAAGCCGATTACCGTGGTATCGAGACCAAGTCTAATGAGGAATGACCGAGCGAAAATTCGGGCTGATTCCACCTAATCCGTCGTTTTGGGTGTGTCGCCCGCCGCGATCCGCAAGCCTGGGAAATACACTGCCCCACTTGAATCCTTGAGCCGCCTGTGGATCACATGCCGAGGCTATAAGCATGGGTGCCAAAATTAGCTAAGGACCTGGCTCGCCACTTATTAGGCAAGCCTGTTCGGCTAAAGGGTTGAAGCTGCGCAGTGTGCGTTTCAGAAGGGTTGGCAATGAGTCATAGAGCATTGCGTTATAGGTTTGATAGGACACATGATACGGTGGCAATTCTGGTAGTACTGACAAGGCAGTTTGATGGGGGACATTCGTCAAGCCCAAGCGCACTAAGGCATTCATCTGTGACGGCAACAAAGCATGATGCGCGTAAGCGCAAGGCGGCGAAGGCAACACCAACGCGGTGAATTGCGGAACGGGCATTGTGTTACAAGTCATCGATTCTATTTGAGCTTCGGATGCTACTGACACGCATGGATTAAGTCGCATTGCTACGTTAAGGACGTACTGCTGCAACCTCAATTGACCACCATTGCGTGGTACGGATCTATCGAGGCAACCCACGCTTTTAAACACCAAACAGATTCCAATATGATGCAGAACCTGTGCGCAGGATGCCGTTGCGTCCCTGCAACTTTGTGACGGAATCGACAGGCTTGTATGTTCCCCCTCTCCACCCATCAAGAAGATTTCACAGCAATGAATTCGTCTAACAACACACCACACGTGGTCTTCGAAGGAAAGTACCAACGTATGATCGTACACGGCACTTGGGAATACTCTGAACGCGTCCACGCTGGCGGCCTAGCTGCAATTATCCTGGCGGTAACACCGGAAGACCGGGTTATTTTTGTCGAGCAATTCAGAGTCCCCGTGCAGCAACGCACTATTGAGATGCCGGCAGGATTGGTCGGCGACATTGATACCAATGAATCAATCGAGCATGCAGCAATCCGCGAACTAGAAGAAGAAACCGGCTGGAGTGCTGACCAAGCCGAGATATTGCTCATCGGTCCGGTATCGTCCGGAGCCAGCAGCGAGCGTATCGCTTTTGTACGCGCCACTGGATTGCACAAGGTCAGCGCCGGAGGCGGTGACGCTAACGAGGACATCGTTGTACACGAAATTCTACGTACACAAGCTGCAGCTTGGTTAGTACAAAAGATGCATGCCGGCTTTGCGATGGACCCAAAACTATGGGCATCCCTATGGCTGATTGATCACGCCCTGGACGGCACCCCCATCAGATAAGCACCCTGGCAAACCCATACACCACCAAGCAGGACCAGCAAGCCGAGTCGAGCTATTGCGAAGCTCAGATATTAGTCTGCGAGTGCCGATCAGCACATCAAGAGACATCTCACCGCGCGGCAGCCATCTCCACCTCGATCTCATCGGCAGAGCGTGGCAACGCATCAGTCAGCACACGATGTCCATCTTCGGTAATTAATAAATCATCCTCGGTACGTATGCCAATGCCGCGCCACTTCGACTGGACCGTAGTGTCATCCGGGAGAATGTATAACCCTGGCTCAATCGTAAAGACCATGCCAGGCTCAAGTAATCGCGACTGACCATCAATACGGTAGTCACCAACATCATGCACGTCCAAACCTAACCAATGCCCAGTCTTGTGACGGTAGAAGCGCTTGTAACTCTGCTCAGCCAAATTCTGCTCCAGTGTGCCCTGCAAGAGACCAAGCCGCAGGAGGCCTTCGGTCAACGTCTGCACCGCAGCCAAATGTCCAGCCTCATATGGTAGCCCAGGTCGCGCCTGCGCCAGCGCAGCACCATGAGCAGCACCCACCAGATCGTATAGCGCGCGCTGCGCTGGGCTAAAACGCCCGTTGACGGGGAAAGTACGGGTAATGTCAGCGGCATAACCACGGTACTCAGCACCGGCATCGATCAACACTAAATCGCCATCACGGCTGCACTCGGCATTGGCTCGGTAGTGCAATACACACGCATTAGCACCGGCAGCAACAATACTGGAATAAGCAGGCCAACTGTCAGCAGAGCGAAACACGCGCTCGACCTCAGCCTGCAAAACATATTCAGGAACATTAGGATGCGCATAACGTAACACCGCACGGTGTGCTTCAACACTGATGTTGGCAGCACACTGAAGCAAAGCGATTTCATCGCAAGACTTGAACAGACGCTGCTCATGCAACAGGTGGCCAAGGTCTATAAATTCGTGCGGAGAATCCGTACCGTAGCGCACTTGCTCACGGGCTAGATTGACCCAACCAATTAGCCTCAGATCAAATTCAACATCACGACAGAAATGATAATAGATCCGGGACCGGCCTTCGAGTAGGCCGGGTAAGATTTCGTCCAAGTCATCAATCGGATATGCATCGTCCATACCGTAATGCTCTACCGCGCCGTCGTACCCAGCACGCGGACCATCCCATGCTTCACGCTCAGGATCACGCTCACGACAGAATAGGACTACTTGACCGTGGCAACGCCCCGGCACAAGCACCAACACCGCATCTGGCTCGGGAAAACCACTCAGGTACCAGAAATCAGAATCCTGCCGGTAGGGGTAATAAGTATCACGGCTACGTACCCGCTCAGGCGCAGCTGGTAGCACGACGATACCCTGGTCACCAACCATCTTCATCAGCTGACGGCGACGACACCCATATTCAGCGGCAGCAATGCCTGTATGCTTCTTCACGATTCTATTCAATTGAGGCGCTGGGAAAAACGCGGACCAATCACACAGTCTCCGTGCAACAGCATCACCGCCACACGAACGAACTCTTCGAGCTCCTCCAATGCCCCATCCTCCTCTTCAGTCACGTCAAAGTCTTCGACTGAAGCTTGGGCCAGCTTAGCCAGATCACGGAGGACTTCATCACCTTCCTCAGACAGCACCGAGCGGGACTGCGCAGCCAGACCAAAGCCACCTAGGAAAGCACGGCACCAGTCGAACAAGGCATCGGCACGCGCAGCCAAAGTCGCTCCATCGTCAGTCAAGAGTAACTCGAAGGCAAAATCAGGATCCTCCAATTGCAACACAGTGACCTGATACAAGCGTTCCAGCGCACTACCCTTAGCCGGTATAGGCGCTTCTGCATTGGCTAGAATCAGTGCCAGCCAATCAGGGCCATTTCCTCCCCCACCAGCTAACAAACCGGATAGGCTGCCATGAAGCTCAGTAGCAGTGGCGGACAAACCTAGCTGCCGGCTTTCTTGTTGCACTGCAATCACTTCAGGAAGATGCATGGGAGGTTCAAGGTTAAAGCGTGCAGCACAAATCGAAGTTTAGAATACTGTAGATTCTTGGGTTTTCAGTGTAACAATTTTTCCAACCAAACTAGTATAAGAGCATTACGCCCATATGTGCTTGACCAGCACTCCAAGCGGCACCTAGTCTTGCAAGCATGGATCAGACTGACGCCCTCACCCAACTCCACGCCCTGGCCACACACGTGGAGAGGTTGATCGAGTCCTACAAACGTTTAGCCGACGAGAACCGCAACTTGCGCTATCAGCAGGATCAAATGATTGTGGAACGCTCTCAGCTTCTGGCCAAAAACGAACAAGCGCGCTCCCGCGTGGAAGCAATGATTACACGTCTTAAGGCCCTGGAGCAGCACACGTGAGCGACACTGAGCCGGTCAACATCCGCATCCTCGACCGCGAATATACCGTCGGAGTGGGCGTCGAAGAACGTAATGGCTTGATAGCCGCCGCACAACTACTCGACGCACACATGCGTGAGATCCGCGGTAGTAACCGTATGGCATCCATAGATCGCATCGCAATACTTGCAGCACTCAACATCGCTCATGAACTGCAGCAGCTGCATGAAAAGCAGGAGCATCACGAGCGTCTGCTGATCACCACACTGGATACACTGCAACGGCGTCTGGAGAATGCGATGAATACAGCGCATTGACTGTTAACGTCAAAATCCGTGATGTAATTAGTCAATTCAGCACCATTCGCTCGATGAAAAATGGACTACACAAACACATCACGATGGATATAATCGCTAAGCGTTCTCTGCTGTGAACGACGGCGTGTGCAAACATTCGCCTTGTCCCTTAATCATGACCAAGGGGCGCGACGATGCCGGGTGTGCAAGTCCGCCTTAGCAGCGGGAAGCCCAATGGTGTTTCAGCGTCTCCACTTGAACCGCTGGTTCAAGGTCGTTTCGCACGCATCGTCATAGCGGAGAATGCAATGCCCCTCCTTACCCGAAAGATTTCGGTAGCCGCTGGTTGTTTGATTTTCAAATGAAGTGCGAGTGCATCCGCCCCATCTAGACTCATCGCTTGCAAGCCACATAAACCACACGCTGGGGTGTTTGATGCATCTTCCAGCTATCGTCTCGTCTGAGTACAGCATCGCAACACGATCGGTGTAAATCAGAATATTGCGCTCATGGAAATCAGGTTTTTTGACATTCGCAGCTGCTGACATACTGCTTGTTACGCGAACCAGTCAGGATGGCCAGTAGACTGCTGAACGATGAAATAAAGTATGGAAGCAAGCCGGAGAAAGCGTGCCACGTAAGGCAAGCAACTTGGATCTAACCTCAGTCAACCACTACGAGTTCCTCCAAGCCATGCACATAGATAAGGCACACAAGCCGTTCGTGGTAGAACTTGCCGAAGGAATTGAGTCACTGGGGCAGTTTCACGATAGCGGAAAAACGGCGTCTGATCACACATAGCACTTGCGATAGCAAGCTGAACAAAAATCCAACACATCTTGATCGACATGAATATCGTGGATGATGTCAGCATACAACTGGGGAACTAAAAACAACCAACCGCAAGCACCCGCTCGTTCCCGAGGTGATTTGAAATACGAAGCTGCCTATGATGGTGGATACGTCGAGTACATCGGCCCAGTTGATCCTCACCGTGAGAAACGCCCAAGACATCTGCTGTACATAAGCACTGGTCGACCAACTGCCTACCAAACCGGCACCCGCGTAGATAAATGTACACACGACAGCAACTAACCGCCTGCGTCCAACTGCCAACAGCAACTTTGCCGAATCAGACAGATGGCACCTGCTGTGCTTGGAGAGCCATCATGCCGATGACAGATATTCAGAGTGAAGAATTGGAATACGATATCTCCTGTCGGACAGCAAGTAGTCGCGCTGTTCGCGTAATCGAACGACTACACCAACTCAACCACAATGCGGGCGCCTTTTTCCCATCCAACACCGATGACCGACAACCGCTCTACTCTGCGTCAACAGATCCGCACACACCGCCGTGCAATCGATAAACACGCACGTCTGGCCGCTGCTGAAGCACTGGCAGAACGCCTGCTGACACTACCATTCGCCCCCCAATCCGGTGCGGTGGCGGGTTACTTAGCGATGGATGGAGAGATCACGTTGCACCGCTGGAAAATGAGACTTCCTGCACAAGTACGCTATTGCTTGCCAATACTCGTGGGTAAGACACTGCGTTTTGCGCCATGGCACCCCGGACAACCACTGAAGCCAAACCGCTACGGCATCCCCGAGCCAGACGTAGCACCGGACGACACCCTAACTCCAGAAACGATGGTATTGGTAGTAACACCGCTGGTCGGCTTCGACGCACAAGGACACCGACTCGGGATGGGGGGTGGTTGGTATGATCGCAGTTTTGCATTCCGGGATCGCCAGTCACCGCCTCCCTGGCTTGTCGGTGTTGGCTTCGCAGTGCAGGAAGTTAACGCACTACCGGTTGAAGCTTGGGACGTCCCGGTCGATGCGATCTGCACTGAACTCACCACGCTCTTGCTATCCACTACTTCCACATGAGCACTCATACCAGCTACTGGTTGATGAAATCCGAGCCAGATACTTTCTCAATTAACGACCTACAGCGGGTGGGTACCGAACCCTGGAATGGCGTGCGCAATTACCAAGCACGCAACTTCATCCGTGATAGAACACAAATCGGCGATGGTGTGTTGTTCTACCATTCCAACTGTAAGGTACCCGGCATCGTCGGCTTGGCTCGAGTAGCCAGTGCAGCCTATCCGGACGAAAGCCAATTCGACCAGAACTCCAACTATTACGACCCCAAAGCCAAGCGTGAGAAGCCACACTGGTACTTGGTAGACATAGCATTCGAGCGCAAACTGGCTCGCACCATCACACTTGAAAATATCAAACAACATGCCGAAGCCCTCGGTGAGGGCTTTCCACTGACCACACGCGGCAACCGGCTGTCAGTATTCCCGGTCGCCACGGCGCAATGGAAGCTGCTGCTGTCTCTAGAGTGAACTCAACCGTCAGCTGACGCCTGTCAGTTTTCCCACCTCTCCACGTCTTCATAAACCCATGAACGAAGCAAAACAGCGAGCGGCCGAGAAAGCCATCGAATACGTCGAGAACGATATGATTATCGGAGTCGGCACCGGCTCAACAGTAGCCTACTTCATCGACGCACTAGGACGCATCCGTAACCGGATCAAAGGTGCAGTATCCAGCTCTGAGCAGAGCACAGCACGTTTAAAGCAACACGGGATCACTGTCCTGGAGCTCAATCATACCGGCACACTACCTCTATATGTCGACGGTGCAGACGAATGCGACCCCCACAAACGCCTTATCAAGGGAGGGGGCGCATCGCTGACACGCGAGAAGATCATTGCCGAAGCCAGCGAACAGTTCATTTGTATCATCGATCCAAGCAAACAGGTGCCCATGCTAGGCAAGTTCCCACTACCGATCGAAGTAATCCCGATGGCACGCAGCTTGGTAGCCAGGCAGATCATGGCACGTACCGGCGGTCAACCCGTGTGGCGCGAGGGAGTGGTCACCGATAACGGCAACTTTGTACTGGATGTACATCACTTATGCATCACCGACCCGGTAAAGCTGGAACAGGAACTCAATCAAATCCCAGGCGTCATCTGCGTCGGCCTGTTCGCGCGTCGGTGTGCGGACGTGGTGATCATCGGCAGTGAACCACCACAAGTACTCTGATCTTCGCTCCCATCGTCTAAACCGCAAGCGAATTGCATCGCATCATTCATAACCGCACCCCTGCACTGCTCCAGAAATAGTACATCGGCTCAAAAATTCCACTTCCACACCGACAAAATGAAATGAGGAGGTTTTTCCGATCGCTATTAGCAGTGATCCTGGTCAACCACTTTGTACTGCGTAGATCAACATTGCACCACATCTCAAAATGCTTCGTTGCCATGACGCACTTCCACACCGAGCAGTGAACATAACGTCAACATCATCTCGTCGTCACGACTCAGTGCAATCCAGCCAGCATAGCTGTCGCCAGATGTATCCCAGTTCCATAAGGTATAACCATGCTCACGCAAGCGATCGTAAGCGACAGCCATCAGTGCGGAGACGTCAGTGACACTAAAGAAATCGTCGTCGTCTAAATCGCCGCCCCAGTCAATACGTAGATTCCAACGCGCGATCAATTCATCCACTGCATCAACGAAAGATTGAATGTCCTTCGCGTCGGCATAAAATCCTGAACGCCAGTCAATCACATCCTTCAGCGCCCAAAGCCAAGCCTGAACACCATCGCTATCCAGATCGAGATCCGCCACTCTGTCACGCCACGCATTGAACTGACCGAACACAGCATCCCGATCACCAGGATTGATCAATACCAGCAGATTCCAAACCCCAACGGAGTAATCGTCGGTATCGTCAAAGTCCTGAAGCAGACTGTCCTCGTCCTCATAATCCGCACTGTTGTCAGGCATTACGCTACTCCACCAAGGATACATCGCAGTGCGCCGACTGCAACGACAGACGCAAGAGATACAGCGATCTTCTGCCGCACGGTTGAAAAAAGCCATTCAACCTATCATCAACGACGCGAAAACCGCATGCACGAGACACCTCCACATCTATCAACACTGGTCTCATGTGGCCCCTCCACGACACTCAAGCAAGCAAGGGAAGCCTGCGTTTCAACAATACTCAACACGACAGCGTCAAGAAATGCATGCTCTCGAAGATTGGATTCAAATCCAGATCGGTAAGACATGTACACACATTGCAATCCAATGAGGTCGAAGCTCAAACACAAGGTTCCGTACTATTTCATGGAAGCAAAACAGGTTCATTCAATCCAACATAGTACCCGCCCTGTTCAACTAACTACGCCTACGTACCTCGATCAAATCCAGATTACGCACCATCCGCCGCGACAACTCATCGGAAATATGCGACTCGCGCGCCAATCTGAACAGTTCGTCACGCTCAGCGGCCAAACCAACCTGACGAAAGCGCCGTACAACCTGCTCGAACACCTTGGTTTCCTGTGGATCGGCCTTAGCCAAATCAACAGCGCCAAGCTTGCGTTGATACAATTGGCTGACTTGATTAGCCGCCTCATTGTAGCGCTCAGCATTAGCGCTATCCTCAACCAACCTCTGACGCAACCGCTCTACTGCCTCAAGTGCCGCCTGAGCCGATGCCCTGCGCGCAAAATCCTCTTCCTGCTCATAGCTACTCTCCTCAGGAAGCTCCAAGCCACGCAGCAAATACGGCAACACCACGCTAGCCAGCAACAGCGAAACCAGGATGACCGAGGCCGCCAGGAAAATCACCAGTTGCCGTGCCGGCAGTGGTGAGCCATCCGGCATCAACAACGGCAAGGTAAGCACGCCAGCCAGAGTGACCGCGCCACGCACCCCAGACAACGACGCCACAACCACAATCTGCCACGGCGGGCTAATGTGCTGCTCACCACGGTAAGCCGCGTAAAACAAGGTCCACTGCAGTGACACCCACGCCCATACAAAACGCAACAACATCAATCCGACGCTAATCACACCAACGTAAACCAATAACCATGCCGGATTCATATGCCCAGCTTGCTGTGCACTGTCGATTACATCGTTAAGGATGCCAGGCAACTGCTCACCGAGTAGCACGAAGATAATGCCATTGAAAGCAAACTGCACCATCTCCCAGACCGCCCAGCGCTGCACCCGCATCGTACCGGGAGCATTACCGTTCAATTCGACATAACTCATCGTGATCCCAGCCGCAACTGCCGCCAGAATCCCCGAAGCATGCATGCTCTCAGCCAGCAGATAAGCAGCAAAAGGAATCAATAGATTGATCAGGATTGCCGCCCCCGGCTCCCCACCGAAATGACGCCAGATCCAACCCTGTACTCCACAAAACACGTAGGTCGTCGCTGCGCCTAAACTCAAACCGATCAGTAAAACCCAGACGAAAGTCAGCGAGGCAGCCATCAAAGAAAAATGACCGGTCAACAGTGCCGCAATTGCAAATTGAAAACAGACCAAACCAGTCGCGTCGTTAAGCAGCGACTCGCCTTCCAAAATATGCATCATGCGCTTGGGAATAGGCACCCTTGCAGTAATCGAAGACAGCGCCACGGGATCGGTGGGCGACAAAATCGCCGCCAGCGCAAAGGCCAGCGGCAGCGGCATTGTGGGAATCATCCAGTGAATCAAGAACCCGACACCCAATACAGTAAAGACCACCAGTCCCAGTGCTAACTCTAAGATCGTATTTTTATCGCGGAATAAACCCTGCTTAGGAATGCGCCAACCATCCAAAAACAACAAGGGTGGCAAGAACAATAAGAAAAACAACTCCGGCTGCAACTTGTGGCCGTAATCGAATACACCAGAAATCACCGCACCAAGTGCGATCTGCACCAGAGGGAGCGGCATCGAAAATGGAATAATACGCACAAGGTAGCCACTGGCTGCCACGACAAGCAACATCGCAAGGACTACTTGAATCGAATACACGCAGAAACCATGAATTATCATGCAAAAACCATGAATGATGAGGAAAAGACATCACAGCCATACTGCACATAGTCACCATGGACGTTAGCGATTGCACTGCACCAAGAACATCTCCTTTTCCCAAATCATTCAGATGAAACTGAGTTCATCTGCCTGATTGAAACATCGCACCTAAAGATACTCACCACAACATACATCACTACATCATCATCCGATTCACTGACAATACAACGTCAACAACCACTTCCCATAACAAATCATCTCCATGAAAACATCGGCAATGTGCTCGATGAAACTCATCCTCTCCCTAACTGCGGAGATCGTACGTTCACCGCCATCACTGCAATCTGACTCGCACAGACTGACAGTATGCTTACCCCAGAAAAATTAAGAACACCAGCAATAACATGATCAATGACAAATAGTTCCCTTCCCTATGTTCAAGACCATAGCATCACGTCCGCACCTATCAACGGACGTTCAGCGTGCCACCTCAAACACCACTTGCATCGCATCGCAGCAAACCCTAACCATTCCAGCTCACCACCCTTCGCTTGCACACAATGCACTCACACCGGGTATACCAACAACACGGCGTCGAAACGATAAATATCATTGCGAGAAAACTCTCATCTACACAGGCGTCCAGTCGCTGCGCAGCAAGTCACATATCACCAAACACATTCATTGCCACGTACAACAACAACCAATGTTTATCTGTGCATCCGTCGAGTGTGCTTGCTTGTCATACAGCGCTTAGCAACAGTCATCCAGTCACGCCGGAATGTCGTCCGCGCAACTGATATTCGCTCCAGTCAACAAATGGTTGCATATGCGGTGCCGGCTGTGCATTGCTGTAACTACCGTCAGCATCGTACAGAATGTGAGTCAAGCTGCCAGAACCAATCAGCAACACAGCAAACATATGACCAAAAGCAAGGGCTAGATCGATAACCACATCACCGAAATATCTACAACCAGATACAACAGCAACAAAGACTTCCAAACACCGTAATCCAAACCACGGGACTCATTCAAGTACGGATGCAAGCAGACGTGTTCAAGCATGCGTAACACTTGACCGAACAACGCCGGACTGCCCGAAGCACGGTATTCCATCTCGTACAGCACGAGCCAGCGTGCCGCAGCAACCACAATTGCACATCGGTATAGCAGCGGCGCAATCAGTTAAGTCAGACGTTTACCAAGCCAACCAGGTTATAGCACGATGATTGGCAAACCATGCTGGATATAAAGTAAAAGAAACATATGCACACAAAAACAAAAAAGATGCTCAACACCACCGCAACCACAACGCAAACGTAAGGTCACCAAGGCTCTGCAACATCACCAGCACAACCACGCGTGCTATCGAATAGTGCCTGCATCCAAAAACATTGATGACACCCATCGCACATCAATATCAACACTGACGCACCAGATCCATACGCATCGCAAAGTAAATAACTATGGCAAGCAAACATAGCGAACATCGGGTGCTCGATTAAAACATGGACCTGAAACAACGCACGTGGCGACAAACGACGTGAAGCCTCTAATAACATCGACCAAAAGCGTTCCATCGACTTTCTGACTACTGCAAAACACTCAACGCGATGTTCAATGTTTTCACAGTTTCAATGTCATCATCCGATGACTAGAAGTGTCCATACACCAAACCAATGGACCCAGCATCAATGCAGCTGCCCTTAAATTGAGTGCAAAGAAAAGAACAGTTGGGCAACAACTCATCGTTGAAGAGCTGCACTGCCTGATGAAGACAATGCAAACTGTCCTCCCTGCTCATTTCCACCAACAGTGCCATTGATCCGCAGCACCGCCGCTTGCTTTGAGACTTGGTGCTAACTGGCCGCATCGTTGCTTTTGACAATATTTCGACCCTTACGGATACATCTCCAGCACCGGACGAACTCGACCGAAAAATGGCCAAACCCGTGCATCATCTCGTGATGATCTACACGAAAAATCGTGACTTTAAATAGCCTGGTTTTCCCACTTCCAATAGCTGTAGCACCCACTCGCCGCACTGGAGCAAGTGAGTCGATTATCAGAAGATCGGCGAGGACACCATTCACCCATGATCGAACGCACCATTCACGCGACACCACCAACAGTCAACCACTCCCTCTATCCATCTGATTCTTGACAAACGATGTTGTCATCCACGATCTCGTACAGCGCAGCCTGCAAACCATCACTGGACTGCTCGAACACGAACAAACAATGCGCACCGCCAGCAAGGTGCTTCATGATGATCTGAGCGGAACGTTGCAGTTCAACCGACATCTGTCGCCATCTCCCCGGAACACACCATGGCCCGATGCCATCATCCGTACAGCCACATTAACGATTGAGGACAATACATCCTTCTCCAACATCCTCCCTCCTCACCAAACGGTCAGCCGCCGGACACACCATCTGCCGAGCCATCACATCAACCCGATAAACTGAGGCTTGTAAACTGAAAACCCCCAACCACCGTTCGTTTGATCGATATCAGACCAAAATATCTGCACAGCGTTGCATGCCCCTCCACCGCCATGTGCATATGTAAGCGGTTGAACGTCCCAATTCATCTGCCCAGGTACACAGTGACCACTCCCAGATAAGGGATACTCGCCGTCCTATTCAGATCTTCTGTACGTGCTATGACCACCAGCTTTCTGTTCTACGACTTAGAAACCTTCGGTCAAGACCCGCGCCGTACTCGCATCGCACAGTTCGCCGCGATACGGACAGATCCCGAATTGAACGTCATTGAGGAGCCCATCAGTTTTCTCGTCACACCCGCCGCCGACCTCCTGCCCTCGCCCCATGCCACCTTGATCACCGGGATCACCCCGCAACAGGCACTCCGCGAAGGCGTGAGCGAGGCTGAAGCCTTCGCGCACATCGCCACACAGATGACGCGACCACAAACTTGCTCGCTCGGCTACAACACCCTACGTTTCGACGACGAATTCATCCGCTACGGCCTATTCCGTAACTTCTACGACCCATACGAACGCGAATGGCGGAATGGCAACTCACGTTGGGACCTGCTGGACATGCTGCGACTGATGCACGCGCTACGTCCAGAAGGCATCCACTGGCCAACACGCGAGGACGGTGCCACCTCATTTAAACTCGAACATCTTGCTCTGGCCAACGATGTGCGCGAAGGCCAGGCACACGAAGCATTGTCGGATGTCTATGCCACCATCGGCATGGCGCGCAAATTCCGTACCGCACAGCCACGCCTCTGGGATTACGCGCTCAAACTGCGCGACAAACACTTTTGCGGCAAGCTGCTCGACCCAATCTCAATGCAACCAGCACTGCATATCTCACAGCGCTATCCGGCCACACGACAGTGCGCCGCCGCCGTGCTGCCGCTTGCCAAGCACCCACACATCAACAGCCGCATCATCGTCTTCGACCTGAGCAGCGACATAGACCCACTGCTACACCTATCCGCGGAAGACATCGCTGACCGTCTGTACACCCCAGCCGCGGATCTACCCGAAGGGGAACAACGCGTTCCACTGAAAGAAGTCCACCTCAACAAAGTACCGGCCCTGATCGCCTGGAACCACCTGCGTGCATCAGACTTCACCCGCCTTGGCCTCGACCCAAGCATGCTCGAAGCCAAAGCCGCACAGCTGCGCGCCTGCGGACCGGACTTGGCCGAAAAGGTCCGCCACGTCTTCGACCACACACACCAAGCCTCCAACACCGTCAACGACGCCGACACTTCACTGTACGACGGCTTCCTCACCGAGGATGACCGCCATCTACTGCCGCAGCTACGCGCCTGTCCGCCTGATGGTTTGGCAACGTTCGACCAGCGCCTGCATGATCCACGTCTAATCGAGTTGCTCTTCCGCTACCGCGCGCGTAACTGGCCAGACACACTGTCTGGTGACGAACAGGCACGCTGGGACACGTATCGGCGCCAACGTCTGACCACCGCCACCGGCCTATCGGAGCTCACCATCGACCAGTTCCACACCCAAATCGCCGAGTTACGCATGACTCACTCCCAGGATGCAGCCAAGCAGATCCTCTTGGACCAGCTCGCCACCTGGGGCTCCGACCTGTCCCGCACGCTATGACGGCCTACTTCACCGACGCCAGCTTCAAGTTCTTACACGAACTGGCACACCACAATGACAAAGCGTGGTTCACTGCACACAAACCACAGTACCTCGAACACGTGCAGGCACCCTTTCTACGCCTCATCACTGACTTACAGCCCTCACTGGCCGAAATCAGCGAACACTACCGCGCCGATCCACGCCCCCAAGGTGGCTCCCTGTTTCGAATCTATCGCGACGCGCGCTTTTCCAAAGACAAGTCGCCATACAAAACCTGGCAGGGTGCGCGCCTGTTCCATGCCCGCCGGCGCGAAGTGCCGGCTCCCTCGTTTTACATACACCTGCAACCGGGTGAGAGCTTCGTGGGCGGCGGGATCTGGCAACCAGAGTCAGACACACAACGCCGTATCCGCCAGTTCATCTTTGACAATCCCGCCAGTTGGCACGCCGCTGCACACGCTCCTAAGCAACGCCGTACATTTACCCTGTACGAGCACGAGAAACTGGTACGTGCACCGCGCGGTTTCCCCACCGACTTCGCTTTTCTAGATGATCTCAAGCACCGCCACTGGGTGCTGTGGCGCCCGTTGGGAAACACCGTCATGACCGGACCGCAGCTGCGTCGAACGCTGGAAGCCAGCCTGCGCCTGCTGGCGCCGTTCATGGACTACCTCTGCGCCGCATTGGACCTTGAGTTCTAAGATGATGCACAACAAGGCAATCCAGCTATTGCACGTCGTTCTAATCACCTTGGAACGCGACACCGCCTTGAAGATACACGCATCATTCGAATGTCAGGCATATGCAACACCACACCTCTGAAGCGTCATATCGACTTCACAGCATTGCGGACCGGTGTCAATACAGAAGTGCCCCCAACCGGGATCGCAACACCCTTGCAAGGAAACGACGTGATAGCAACATATCGACAGTGAATGCATAGGCAACAACACCGACGCTGCACCGCCACCGACGGATGCGCTACAAAACATTGATGACCACTTCACACCAATCATCGGCCGTTGCACTGTGACGGCACAGAACGCTAGGAGCACCACCGGGTGTTGATCCTCAAGCACAACAAGCTACCCTAGTCAGTTACCGACACCCATCAATCACTGTCAATAACCACATCTGCACCATGCCACGCAACCGCTACTATCAAGGCCCACTCAGCGACCACTTCGACGGCCTGCGCTTCTTCAATCCAGGCCAAACAAACACCGACAAACCATTCAGCGACCTGCTGCGCTGGCGCTGGGACAGCCGCCGCCTACCCCCCTGGCGCAACGCACCACGCACCCACGTATCCACACCCGTCGCACACAGCCAACATCCTATCGTCACGATGATCGGCCACTCCAGCGTGCTGATACAAATCGCAGGACTCAACCTGCTGGTTGATCCGGTCTGGTCCGAACGGGCCAGCCCACTGTCCTGGCTGGGTCCGCGGCGTTGGAATTCCCCCGGCATCACCTTCAGCGCATTGCCACCCATTGATTATGTACTGATCACCCACAACCACTACGACCATCTGGATCTGGCCACCCTCGCCCGCCTCCAGATGACGCATGCCCCGCGCGTAGTTACACCACTCGGCAACGATGCCATCATCCGAAAGCACGTCCCCGACATGCGGGTGCACCCGCTCGATTGGTGGCACTCAATGCAACTGGCAGATGACCACGCCAAGATCAGCGTCGTTCCCGCCTACCACTGGTCCGCACGCGGCATGCGAGACAAACGTATGGCACTGTGGGGCGGCTTCTACCTGCATACCTCGAAGGGAAACCTCTACATTGCTGGCGATACTGCCTACGGGGACGGGAGCTTCTTCCACGCGATCGCGAAACGCTGCGGTCCTCCAGACCTAGCCATCCTGCCCATCGGCGCATATGCGCCACGATGGTTCATGCACAACCAGCACATTGATGCCGTCGAGGCAGTGCAGATTATGTGCGACGTGGGCGCACGCCAGGCGTTGGGGGTACACTGGGGCACCTTCCGTCTGACCGACGAAGCCGTAGAAGAACCACCTGCCCTGTTGGCTCAGGCCCTGCAAGCCCAGGAGATCGCTGCAACGTGTTTCATCGCGATGACACCGGGTCAACGTTGGACCGGAACGGCTGAAGACTCCCAAGCATCTTCACCCACCCCTCCAGCGATACCGCATGCTGCACTTATGACCAGCACCCTATGACGCCAAGGCATTGTCCCCACAATGACCAGGGCCGGTTAACCCGATCGCAAACCACCGTTAATCAGAGCGAAGGCGATGAACATGACATCGAACTTCTCGCATTTGGAACAGACACGGCGATCGCTCTTGAGCCTGTGGAACAGGGACTCGAACTCATTACAACGCTTGTACATCTTGTGGTGATATCACCAAGGCTCGATGTGCGTGTGCAGCAGCGACATGACAAGCATGAAACCCGAGTCAAACGCCCAGCAGCGCACCTGGTGGCTTTATAGGCGTGGTCTACGCGCACGTACAACGGGCGATTCGGCGATTCAGACCACTTGAGCCACTCGCGGCATTTCAGCACATCGTGGGCTTCTCCAAGCGATAGAGAGAAGATGACGACCCCACGCGCGGCCACGGCAAGGAGATGGCGCTTGGGGTTCCACTCACCACAGCATTTTCCGATAACCGACGGACCGTTCTTGGAGTGCGTCAGTGCCATCCGGATGCACTTTCACACCGATGCTATCCAGCGACTCAACCTGGAGATCGATGTGTACGCGCTGCGCTTGCTGGAGTGGCTTGAAGGCTCAATCCAGCACATCCGGCCGCGTATCGAATCATGCATGTATAGATCATCAACGCTTGGGTAGGCGATGCCATTGACAGCCATGTTCAGCGAGATACCGGATGGTGTTGAGCACTTGCAGATGCGTCGGACTGGCGTTGCGGTGTTGCCGCGGCAGAGCGCTTAAAAAAACAGTGTTCGAGCTGCTCGAATTGGGCTGCTGCGATCTTCATATACTCACTGCCGCTTAACAGACCCTAGTCCATCTGACACACGCATCGTTCAATGACTCGTATTTGCTCCCATCGGGATCAATGGTGAGAGACGTGTCATTTTAAATACGGTCCCCAACAGAGCCCAGCCTATTGGGAAACAGCCTTGTCTTCAGTCGTCAGCACAAGATCAGCTGCGTAAGACTTCTGATATCGAATCGACATTGATCACATAGCGGCACATCCTACATGCCATCCCTGAGACTGGCAGAGACACGATCGGCCCTTCTTGGTGAGCGGCATCGTCACACCCATGTTGCGCAATGAGATTAAGGATGTAACACATCAAGCTCCGGAAGCATCGTCACGCTTTCTTGGTCATTCGGATCGGTCCGTGCGACCAATACAATGGCTGGTTCATTAGAACTGTTGTAGGGCTGATGCGGCACACCAGCCGGTATGTAAAAAAAATCACCTTGCGCAACAGTGGCATGTTCCTCCAATCTCGCGCCATACCAGACGTGCGATACGCCGGTGAGCGCGTAGAGCGCTGTTTCGTGGTCCGCGTGCATGTGGGTCTTGGCTTTTGCACCAGGGGGAATGGTGACGAGCTGAAGATTGATTGCCTTGGCACTGACGGTCTCTGCAGAAATTCCGACTGCATAGTCAAGACCTTGTTTTCCGGTGAAAGACGGCTGTGCACGCAGCAACCTACAAGTAGAACGTGTTTCTCCGAGCTGGGTCTTCATCAATGGACTCCGCAGATAGGAACATCGCAACGATTGAAAAAAATAAAATATGCCAAAAACCAGGCTGATAACAGTCAATAAGATGATCATTAGCAAAAATCTGCTTCCAAGTACACAACGCAAAACGACATGGATAGCATAGAAACAAAATCAATGAGGAAACTTCAATCCTCGGTCAACACTTCTGAACGCAGGTCATCAGGACGGAGTATAGATTTGAGCAGCACCGCTGCAACATCGCATGATGACGGGAAGCCGGGACGGTCGCGTTGCCCGGTTTTGCAGTCAGTCGTCATATAGATCAACACGTCATCATGTAAAAGCAAAGATAGCCACTTTGACGGTATGCGCCGGAGCGATCCAAGTGTTCCTGTACTTCATATTTATCGTGAGAGCAGAGGATAAAGTACTGCACGTTCCCGATGTACGTTGACTGTGGTCAATCAACAGCCAGTCACTGTATCTCAACAACCATGTTGCGCTTTCTATCCCAGGAAAGCCTCATCATGCATCGACCATGCAACACAATCACTCACGCTCTCAAAAACAAGCCATCATCCTCACTGAATGCAACCACTTCCGGACTCATTAAGCCCATCGGAAAAACTCAGCTGTCCTGAAGCTCCCGATATCCTCCACAGATGGACGAGACAGCACCAGAAAAACATCAATGTTGTTGCACATTGCACATTCGATAAGGAACGCTTCTCTACGGAAAGCCACACTTTCAATGTTATTAGCGCGTGATTCCTTTGAGCGGATGCCATTGCAAACGCTGTCGACCTCACCCGCAACAATTGCAGTCACTGCCAGCACACATCTCCTGATCGTCACATGCACAAACAGCCGCTTTAGCTACACGCTTTTTACCCTCAAGCCGACGCTGACAGCATCATTAAAAAGCGACAAAAAGCCGAAAAAAATCAGATGGGCACCCGCTAAACAGCAGGATCATGCAAGCTGGGTTCGCATCCGCGCCATGACAGAGCAGCCTGTACATCATGATTGGACACATAAAACTCTAGTTCCAATCATTAAAATTGCGCATCTTCCCACGCAGCCTACATGCAACTTCATGGAAGGCATCACATATCACGGTCACTCATGGCTCCAAGCGATTGCCGCCACGTCACTCATACGCCGTTCCAGCAGCACTAGCCACCCACTGATTGCCGCAAGCGTTGTTTAACGCCAAGTCCCTGTGAGTACCCGTGACGTACAGATACATCCAGAACCCGCTTTGCAGGAACCCGTACAGCGTTCACTGCTATAGAAAATAAAGGCCAACAACGTAAGTGGGCTTCCATCAGAGCCATCAGCATCTTCCAACAGCACCTCAATGCGTTCCTAGTGGCGTGCGATTCAAACCCCTGGTGATCCAGACTTTACTCAGTGTGAAAGACACATCATCCGGTGGAATACTGAACGCCTCTCACACAGCACGATCACCGCCGAATCGCATGTCATCGCCGCAACCCACACCTGCACTGGTGTGCTGTGACTCCCCCAGAAACACCATTCGCAGAAAGTGGAGAGCAAACGCAGCCCGATGATGAACAATGTGCCATCGGCATCTACACGGTGGCCCACACCATGACCGCTCAACATGATGCCAAATCCGGAGCACTCAGGCCGTCTTAACAACCGCTTATCCCGGATCGTTGGAAACTCCGTGCGGAACGTGCCCAGCAGCCACACCCTGGTGCTGACGAACACTGTCGATATTGTGCTGCGAATCGTCGAAGAAAATATCCGCCCCAAAGGCTTCCAGGAATGGCCCCTTATGTCGCCCTCCCAAGAACAGCGCCTCGTCCAAACGCACGCCCCATTCCCGCAATGTGCGGATGACACGCTCATGCGCCGGCGCTGAACGCGCAGTGACCAGTGCCGTGCGGATCGGTGAAGCTTCACCGGACGGAAATGCCGCCTGCAACGCATGGAGTGCGGACAAAAAATTACGGAACGGCCCGCCAGTCAACGGCTCACGTGCGCGTTCACGCTCGTAGCGACCAAACGCCTCTATTCCTTGCTCGCGGGACATGCGCTCGCCCTCATCGCCAAAGATAACGGCATCACCGTCAAAGGCAATGCGCAGTTGCGCTGGCAAAGCACTGCCTGCGTTGTCGGAGACTGCCGCCGCAGCCTCTACACGTTCACCCGGCATGCGCGGCATGATTGTTGCTGCGGCGATGCCGTGCTCCAACGCACGCCGCACTGAGACCGGATTGGCCGATAGGAACAGGTCGGTACCGAAGGGTTTGACGTAAGGCCATGTTGCCTCACCAGACGTGAAAGTAGCACGCACAATTCCAAGACCGTAGTGCTGGATGGAATTGAAGATACGCAGACCAGTGTCAGCAGAATTGCGCGACAGCAAGATCACCTCAACCCGCGGCATATCGGTCAGCGCCCCCCGATTCAACGCCAGCAATTTGCGGACTACGGGAAAAGCCACACCAGGTTGCAGCACATCATCCTCGTGTTCACGTTGATAGTGAGCATAAGCATCGACACCATCACGTTCGAACAAGGCATGCCCCTCTTCCAGATCGAACAAGGCACGTGAAGTCACTGCAACGGTCAGCAATCTATGAGAATCATCTGGCATAGATAAGGTTCATGATGTGGAAGGAGCAATCAGAACATTCCCGTTTCCCTGGCATGGCAGCCTGCCACCTGAGGCGGGAGATGGCTCAGACAGCAAACTGCTCGTTGAAGATTCGTTCCTCAAGATTATGCTCGGGGTCGAATAGCAAAGTAACACGCTGCTCGGTCGATTCACGGATGGTGACCTCAACGACATCGCGAATTTCATGGGAATCGGCAGTGACACTGACGGGACGCTTATAGGGATCCAACACACGGAAGCGAATCTCAGTATCGGCCTTAAGGATCGCACCACGCCAGCGTCGCGGTCGATAGGGAGCAATTGGTGTCAGCGCCAAAGTATGCGATCCCAGCGGCAGAATTGGGCCGTGTGCAGAATAGTTGTAAGCGGTGCTGCCAGCCGGGGTGGCAACGATGACACCATCGCCGGTCAACTCATCAATCCGAGTTTGGCCATTGAGATCGATACTGAGATGCGCCGCCTGATGCGTTTGGCGCAGCAGCGAGACCTCGTTATAGGCCAACGAATCAACACTGACACCGGATTCAGTTTCCGCCAGCATCTGCAACGGACGCAGCTTGGCCGGTTCAGCACGCTGCAAGCGTGCGAGCAGATCATCGTGATATTGATTCATCAGAAAGCCGACTGAACCCAGTTTCATACCATACACCGGTTTGCCGCTTGCCCCATGGCGATGCAAGGTCTGCAACATGAAGCCATCGCCCCCCAAAGCGCACAGTACATCAGCCTCCTCAATCGGATAATCGCCATAGCGGGCCATCAGCTGCTGGCGTACCCGTTGTGCCGGCTCAGCGGTACTCGCGAGGAAAGCGATACGAGTTACGGCAGTCATCATCATCTCCAGGGACAGGCCCTTCAGCATACGGCAACCCTATGACCCGTTTAGACGCACCGGACAGACGAGGGAGTACATCAGCGACCAAGCCCTCAAGCGCCATGCGCAGCAAGCTGCCCTAAACGCTGTACCGCCACCGAGACAGTTGGGTAATCCAGGGTCTTCTGCTCGTTCAATTCAGCCAACATCGACAATGTGAAACGCAGACCGCTGTCATCACGCGCGATCCATTGATCAACCTTTTCCTCCGCACTCACGCCCGGCATCGTCAGCACATGGCCGGACAAAGCGCGCTGGTGCGCTGCCAGTTCATCACGCAACACGCCGCGCGCGATCGCATGCCAGCGGCCACTGACCTCCAGCGCGTCAATGTGCGCGAACAGCCATGGCAACCCCAACGCCGCACCCAGGCGGAAATGCACCTTGGACACCTCCACTGGCTTGAGCTTGCACGTGTGCGCTAATTCGATAATGTCAAACGCCCTGTCTAGGTAAGACAACTCAGACAGTCGCTGCGCCAGCACCAGCGCCAATCCCTGATTCGTCCAGCCCTGCACGCTGGCCTCGTAAGCGGCGCGTTGCTGATCCGGCAACACCGCAGCAACCATACGGATGTCGTTGAACGCTCCGTGGTAGCGCTCCACGACCGCGGTAATATCCGGCATCTGACCAGGACGCAGCAGCAACCAACGCACGCATGACCATTGCAGCCGCCAGATCACCTCCAATGCGTCTATCTGCACCGACTCAGGTATCTGTCCATCCAGTGCATCGATCTCAGCCCATAATGTACGTACACCTAGCGTCTCGCGGCTCATCGTGTAGGCTTTCGCAACCTCACCAATACTGCGCCCGGTGTCCTCCTGCATCCGCATCAGGAAAGTCGCTCCCATGCGATTGATCGTTGTATTTGTTACCGCCGTCGCGATGATCTCGCGTTTCAAGCGATGCTGCTCCATCACGTGGGCATACGTCTTCTGCAACGGCTCTGGAAAGTAGCGCTGCAATTCCTTTGACAGATAAGGATCCTCAGGCACGTCGGATTCAAGCAGCTGCTGAAACGCAACCAGTTTGGAGTACGACAGCAGCACCGCCAGCTCCGGCCGCGTCAGGCCCAAACCACGTGCCTTACGTGCTGATAACTCAGCGTCGGATGGCAGGAACTCGATCTGCCGATCAAGCAAGCCCTGTTGCTCCAGGGTGCGGATGAAATGCTGTTTGGAGCCAAGACGCTTGACACTCATCCGCTCCATCAAGCTAATCGCCTGATTCTGACGGATGTTATCCCACAGCACTAACTGCGCGACTTCATCAGCCATTGATGCCAATCGTGTGTTGCGCGCCTCGAAGCTGAGCGTCTTGGCCTGCACCACATCATTGAGCAGGATTTTGATGTTGACCTCGTGGTCAGAGGTGTCTACACCCGCTGAATTGTCGATGAAATCGGTGTTAAGCAGCACACCGTTGTGAGCCGCCTCAATGCGACCCAGTTGAGTCAACCCCAGGTTGCCACCTTCACCTACGATCTTGCAGCGTAGCTCAACGCCATTGACGCGCAGACCGTTATTGGCACGGTCACCGACATCGGTATGCGTCTCGCTGCTCGCCTTAACATAGGTACCGATGCCACCGTTCCAAAACAGGTCTACGGGTGCTTTGAGAATAGCGCTTATCAATCCGTCTGGTGACAATGCCCTGATGTTGGTATCCAGGCCTAGCACCGCAGCGACCTGCGGGCTGATCTGGATCGACTTAAGAGTACGCGGATAAACGCCACCACCTTTGCTGATCAAGGTGGCATCGTAGTCAGTCCAACTGGAACGCAGCAGCTTAAACATACGCTCACGTTCGGTAAACGAGATGGCTGCATCCGGCGTTGGGTCCAAAAAAATGTGGCGATGATCAAACGCGGCCACCAGACGAATATGGCGTGACAACAACATGCCGTTACCAAACACGTCACCTGACATGTCGCCAATGCCCATGCAACTGAAATCTTCATTCTGGCAATCACGACCAAGCGCGCGGAAGTGGCGCTTGACTGACTCCCAGGCACCACGTGCGGTAATACCCATGCGCTTGTGGTCATAACCGACCGATCCACCGGAGGCAAACGCATCACCCAACCAAAAACCGTGGTCCAACGCCAAACGATTGGCGATATCGGAAAACGTTGCAGTGCCTTTGTCGGCCGCAACCACCAGATACGGGTCATCCTGATCGTAACGCACCACCTGCGCTGGCGGCACGATCTTACCGCCAATCATGTTGTCGGTCATATCCAGCAGACACTGGATAAACAGGGTGTAACATGCGATGCCTTCAGCCTGGATCGCATCGCGATCCGCAACGGATGGCAGGCACTTCACGAAGAACCCTCCCTTGGCACCCACTGGGACAATAACCGTGTTCTTCACCATCTGCGCTTTGACCAGGCCAAGTACCTCTGTGCGGAAATCTTCACGCCGATCAGACCACCGCACACCACCACGAGCGACCGGACCAAAACGCAGGTGAACGCCTTCCACACGCGGGCCGTAGACAAAAATTTCACGGTATGGGCGCGGCTTAGGCAAATCCGGCACCTGAGTGGAATCGAACTTGAAGCTGATACAGGGACCCGGCTGGCCATCCTTACCGGTTTGATAATAGTTGGTACGCAAAGTCGCATCGATCACACCGATGAAACTGCGCAAGATACGGTCTTCGTCCAAATTGGAGACACGGTCCATCAGCTTCAGCAGCACATCGTGGATAGCATCTCGATATACACCACGACTGCTGAAACATGCTTCAAGCACTGGCTGCAATACCTTCAAAGCAGCCTCATCATCACCAGTCAATGCCGTCAACCGGGCACGTCGCTGCGATTGATCTTGGTCGATCCAGGATTTGGCCGCATCATCAATGGCCGGGTTGAAACGGGCCTCGAACAGTTCCACCAGCAATCTCGCCAACAGTGGGTAGTGGGCAAAAGTCACTTCAACGTAACTTTGTGAGAACGGCACACCCGTTTGCAGAAGGTATTTACAGTAGCCGCGCAGCAGCGCCACCTGACGCCAATGCAGACCGGCGGCAAGCACTAAGCTGTTAAAGCCGTCGTTTTCGGCATGGCCGTTCCAGATCTGAACGAACGCCTCAACGAAAAGCACGCCCACTGCGGCTATATCAATGGTGCCGACAGCAGATTTGATTTCGAAATCCTGGATGCATATTGGAACCGACCCAATCTGCAAACGGTATGGCCGTTCGGAAATCACACGTAATCCCAAGTTCTCCATCATCGGTAACACATCGGAGAGCGGGATACCGTCCAACTGACGGTATAGCTTCAAACGCAGCCCTGGCGAACCGGAACACGGCAAGACATGCAAGCTCAGACGCAGATCGTCAGGGCCATGCAATGCCGCCACGTGCTCGACATCCACTGCCGCAGACTCGATAGAAGACTCTTCCAAGTAACCCGCGGGCAACGCACGGCCATAGAGGGCCGCCATGCGCAAGCCGACATCCTCACCATGACGTGTCACCAGTACCTCGCGTAGCGCGTCTTGCCCGTTACGCAGCAAATGTGCCACGCGCTCTTCCAATGCCCGGATGTCTGGTTCCAGCGTATGGCCACTTTGAGACCTCACGATGAGATGCAACTGCGCCAATGGCGACAACTCACTCACTACCATTGAAGAATCGATGTATTCGCCCTGCAAGACGTCCTTCAGCAACGCCTCGATACGCAAACGCACATCCTGATTGAAATGCTCGCGCGGAACATAAACCAGTGCTGAGATAAAACGCTTGTACTTGTCACGGCGCAAGAATAAGCGGCTGCGCACCCGATCCTGTAAACCGAGGATGCCCATTGCAGTGCGATACAGCGCCTCATCATCGGACTGAAACAGCTCCTCACGCGGGAGCATCTCCAGAATGTGGCGCAGCGCCTTGCCGCTATGACTGTTCAACATCAGGCCCGACCTACTCATCACGTATTCGTAGCGCTGGCGAACGAACGGGATCTCCCATGGGCGGCAATAATAGGCACTGGAGGTAAACAAACCCAGGAAGCGCCGCTCACCGATCATCCTGCCTTCGGCATCGAACTGCAGTACACCGATGTAATCCATATGGCCAGTACGATGCACCGGTGAGCGTGCATTGGTCTTGGTCAGGATCAGTGGCTCATGGTGGCCTGCAGATTGACTCAACCCGTAGGCAGCAAAACTCGCAATCGAGCGTGGCGGCGATACATCACGGCCACGCATCAGTCCCAAAGCAGTGTCCTGCAACGATACCAATACGACTGCTTCGCCGTGCTGCTCAACTCTATATTCACGGTAACCGAAGAAGATAAAGTGATCTGCCGCCAGCCAGCGCAAAAATGCCTGCATCTCATGCCTCAGCGCCTCATTCGGCACATAACGCATGGCCACATCACCGGCCAATCTCACCATTTGCTCACGCATCGCGCCCCAGTCGGTCACCACTGCGCGAACCTGGTCCATTGCATTACGTATTGCCGTCTCGATCACTGCCATCTGCTCAGTAGACTGGCGGTCGATCTCCAGCAACATCAGCGACTCGGCGTTGCCCTCACCAACCGTGATCAGCCTGTCTTCCTTGTCGCGAGTCAAGTGGATCACCGGATGAAAGAGCAAATGCACACCAATGCCAAGCTCAGTCAAAATCATGATGATCGTATCTACCAGGAACGGCATGTCGTCGTTGACAACCTGCAGCATGGTGTGGCAGCTGCCCCAACCGTTAGCATTGGAAGTGGGTTTGTACACACGCACGTTCACCATGCCAATCCTGCGTACGCGAGCAAACTCCAGCATGTCCATGGCCAATGCAGCCCACTGTTGCGGCGTATGCCTGGTGAATTCGTCCACTTCCATGCTGCGGTAGAAACTGGCTCCGAATCGCTGCACCTCGGATTGCTTGGACACCGGACACCGCTCACGCAATACTGCGAACACAGACTCCAGGTTAACCATGCAACCCGGCTCAACATCGCCAACCACCGATCGCTTAGCAGGAGTCTTGGAAGATCCTTTGACCGATGTTGATAAAGACTTCTTGGAGGCCATGACTCAGTCGCACATGCTTGTTGATCAATATCTATTGTAACGGGAGCAGGTTAGACTGCTTTCTGCATACACGGGATACGGATTAAAATGCCGTGCTGTGTCGCTGAGCATCAAGACGCGTAAACAGAGCGTCCTGGCAGCGACACAGGTCATCACCGGAAAGTACCGTTTTTGCTTTCCACGCTTGCTATGCTGGCATCGACCATATGTCATCATGATCCACCAAGCCCACCTTCACCTATCTGGGCCATAACGAGATGTGCTTGCCCCACCAGCGAAAGTATGCGAGCGGGCTCTTACACGCTGCCAGACATGACCAGCGCAACCTGCGTGAGCGCCGCTATATCCAACAACATCATCTCTACCTTGCTGCTCCGCTTACGGATGCCGCCATCATCATCGGCATGTGAATAGGTTTACAGATGGCTGCCATCGATCAGCAGCATCAAGATTCGAGAAAAAAGCACATTCTTCAACTACGAATACGAAACGCTGGGAAGACTTGGATTTTAGAAAGCCATCCGCATCTATCCCCCAACTGGTTCATAAATTCGCAACACGCTCTCAACGCGATAATGATTCCCACGTCATGGACACCTTAATAAACTTGAATCTGACACAAAAGGTACCCCCATCGCAGCGAAGAGAACGGCGTGTACACAGATATGAAACCGCGTCAAGGGCTATATGAAATCAAACTGAGAGGTATAGTTGCTCAGTGAGACCGCTTGAATCTGACCCCGGAGGGCATTGAACACTTCAGGATCAGTGTCTACCAATTCAGATGCTCTACCACATATTCGGTTAGAGCCATAAACACACCACAAGGCAGCGCTCCTAATGACCGCACTCATGAATGCCAATACGCTATCGTTTGGAGCATTACTTCAGAACGGCCCTGCCTGGGAAGCACCCCACCTCAAGGTCACCACAATACAACCGGAGATGGTTTGCAAAGCATGCAATACATAAACACCACGTGTCTGCAACAACCATCGCATATTTTAGTTTCAGATCAACTCACAACCTCGGAGCCACTCCCGATGACTGTCCCGTCCCGCGTACTCGGCTTGGCCTGCACTGTCTTGCTAGCACTGACCGCATGCAGCAAGCCGGCACAGCCGCAGATGCCAACGCCGGAAGTTGGTATCGTCGAAGCGAAGCCGCAAACAACCCCAATACAACTTGATTTAGTCGGACGTCTATCAGCCTACCGCTCTGCAGACGTACGTGCACGCGTGGCTGGAGTATTGCAAAAGCGGATATACACCGAAGGCACCGAAGTGAAAGAGGGCCAGCCGCTGTTCCAAATCGACCCGGCACCCTTTAAGGCCGTACTGTCTGAAGCACAAGGTCGTTTAACCGCAGCCGAAGCCACTTACAAAAATGCCAAGATCGTCGCTGACCGTGCCCGCCGCTTGTCGCCGGAACAGTACGTCTCACGCTCGGATGTGGACAATGCGGAGGCCACAGAGCGCACTGCCGCCGCCAGTGTCCAACAAGCCCGTGCCGCAGTGGAAAGTGCACGAATCAACCTCAGCTACGCCAACGTGACTGCCCCAATCAGCGGTCGGGCTGGCCAACAGCAAGTCACTGAAGGAGCTCTCGTTGGCTCTGGGAGCAGTACCCTGCTGACCACCGTTGATCAAATCGATCCGCTGTACGTGAACTTCTCAATCAGCAATGACGAGTTGTTGCAGCTGCGCCAAGCGCAGCACCAGGGAAGTGTGCAATTGAGCAGCGGCGGTACATCCACTGTCGACGTGCTACTTAGCGACGGCAGCAAATATGCACACTCAGGGACATTGGATTTCTCCGGAGCGACCGTCGATCCTCGCACCGGTACAGTGTCACTGCGCGCGGTGCTGCCAAATTCCGATCACCTGCTACTACCAGGCGCCTTTGTCACATTCAAAGCCACCCTCGGCCAGCGCAGCAATACGATCCTGCTGCCCGGCACATCGGTGCAACGTGACACTACCGGTGCCTACGTACTCGTGATCGGCAAAGACGGCAAGGTCATGCGCAAGAACGTGACCACTACCGGGCTGCAAAATGGCCAGTGGCTGATCACCGCGGGACTAAGCACCGGAGATCAAGTGATCGTCGACGGCATCCAGAAGGTCAAAGAAGGTATTCCGGCCAAGAGCACACCCTGGAAACCAAGTGCATTTAATCCCAACACCTCTCACGCACAAGCCAACAAGCCAACTAACGCCGCTAAAACCGAACAGTAACGGACGCGCCCACCATGCCAAAATTTTTCATTGAGCACCCAATCTTCGCCTGGGTGGTGGCGATCCTGATCTCACTTGCGGGTGTGATCTCGATCTTCAACCTCGGCATTGAATCCTACCCGAGCATCGCTCCGCCACAGGTGACCATCACTGCTAATTATCCTGGTGCTAGTGCCGACACACTAGAAAAGTCAGTCACTCAAGTGATCGAACAACAACTGACCGGCATTGATCACCTGCTGTACTTCAGTTCCTCCTCGGCCTCCAATGGTCAGGCCACGATCACACTCACTTTTGAAACCGGTACCAACCCAGATATCGCCCAGGTACAGGTCCAAAATAAGGTGTCGCTGGCCACTCCTCGCCTTCCCACCGAAGTCACCCAACAAGGCGTCGTGGTGGCTAAGGCTAACGCGGGCTTCCTGATGGTGGGGGCATTACGCTCAGACAACCCTGCGTTCGACCGCGACGCATTAAACGACCTTGTGGGCTCACACGTGCTTGAGCAGATCTCACGTGTCCCTGGCGTCGGCAGCACCAATCAGTTCGGTGCAGAGTACGCCATGAATATCTGGTTGAATCCAGAAAAACTACAGGGCTACCACCTGTCAGCAAGCCAAGTGTACAACGCGATCAGAAACCAGAACGTGCAATTCGCTGCCGGCTCAATCGGGGCCGACCCAGCACCGACCGACCAAAAATTCACCACCACCGTCACCACGAAGGGCCGCTTCAGCACACCTGAACAATTCGAGAACATCATCCTACGCACTAATAATGACGGCAGCACGGTACGGCTGAAAGACGTAGCGCGAGTCAAGATCGGCACACAAAACTATGGGCTTGACTCCCAGTACAACGGTCAACCCGCTGGTGCCTTTGGTGTACAGCTGCTACCTGGTGCCAACGCGTTGAAGGTGGTCGAGAGAATACGTACCAAAATGGACGAGCTGCAAAGCACGTTCCCGCAAGGCGTCACCTGGTTCACCCCTTATGAAAGCACCACTTTTGTCAAGATATCGATCAAGGAAGTGGTGAAGACACTAGCCGAAGCGATTGTCTTGGTATTCCTTGTAATGCTGATCTTTCTGCAGAACTTCCGTGCGACGATCATCCCGACGCTGGTGATTCCGGTCGCGCTGCTCGGCACCTTCGCAGGTATGTTGGCGATCGGATTCACGATCAACCAACTCACCCTATTTGCAATGGTGCTAGCCATCGGCATCGTGGTCGACGATGCGATCGTCGTGATCGAGAACGTCGAGCGCATTATGACCGAAGAACATCTGGAGCCCAAAGCCGCCACGCAGAAGGCGATGACACAAATCACCGGCGCAGTAGTGGCCATCAGCATTGTGTTAACAGCCGTGTTCATCCCTACCGCGATGCAACCGGGCGCAGCCGGGGCGATTTACAAGCAGTTCGCACTGACGATCGCTATGTCAATGGGTTTTTCAGCATTCCTAGCACTAAGCTTCACGCCTGCACTGTGTGCAGCGTTTCTAAAGTCCACCCATGGGCAAAAGAAAAACTGGATATTCCGTATCTTTGACAAGTACTACGACAAACTCTCACATCGCTATGTCGGTCTGATCAGCAACACGCTCAAGCGTACTCCACGTTGGACAGCACTGTTTGCAGTGCTCGTGGTGCTCTGTGGCTTTTTATTCACAAGGATGCCCACAAGTTTTCTACCTGAGGAGGACCAAGGCTTCGCGCTGGCCATTGTACAGCTGCCCCCGGGCGCCACCAAGGCGCGTACGAACGAAGTATTCGCTCAGATGCGCACCATACTGGAGAAGATACCAGCCATCGAAGGACTCATGCAGATCACTGGCTTCAGTTTCGTTGGCTCGGGTGAAAACGTGGGAATGGGCTTCATCCGATTAAAACCATGGGATGAGCGTCATGAGACGGCCGATCAACTCATTCAGCAGCTTAACGGTATGTTCTACGGCATCAAAGGAGCCCAGATATTCGTGGTCAACCTTCCCACCGTGCAAGGGCTTGGACAGTTCGGTGGCTTCGATATGTGGCTGCAAGACCGGACTGGTACCGGCCAAGAAGCACTGACCCAAGCACGTAATCTGCTACTTGGCAAGGCCGCGCAACACCAGAACGTGATGATCGGCGTGCGCCCGAACGGGCTGGAAAACTCTCCTCAGCTGCAATTGACTGTTGATCGCGTGCAGGCAGAATCGATGGGCCTGTCAACCAGCGATATCTACACAGCGATCCAACTAATGCTGGCTCCAACCTACGTGAACGATTACTTCTCGGAAGGCCGCATTAAACGCGTCAACATGCGTGCCGACGACACTTATCGCACCAGCCCTGATTCGCTACGCAACTTCTACACACCCAGCAATTCAGCCACTGATACTAATGGCCAACCGTCAATGATTCCGCTCAGCAACGTGGTCAAGACGGATTGGGTATACGCAGCGCCATCACTCAGCCGTTATAACGGTTATTCAGCAATCAATATTGTTGGCAACACAGCACCTGGTGCATCATCGGGGCAAGCGATGAATGTGTTGGAAAGCATCGTTAACAACGACTTGCCACGTGGGTTTGGCTTTGACTGGAGCGGGATGTCATACCAGGAGATCATCGCTGGCAACGCCGCAACGTTACTATTGGTGCTGTCTGTCGTCGTGGTGTTCTTATGCTTATCAGCACTTTATGAAAGTTGGTCAATTCCGGTAGCTGTGCTGCTGGTCGTACCAATCGGTGTATTAGGTGCCATCGTATTTTCCATGCTTCGTGGCTTACCGAACGATCTGTACTTCAAAATCGGCATGATCACAGTGATCGGTCTGGCAGCAAAGAATGCAATTCTGATTGTGGAATTCGCCGTCGCACAACGCGCCGTTGGCAAAACATTGCGTGAAGCAGCCATCGATGCAGCACGTTTACGCTTCCGCCCAATCCTGATGACGTCCTTCGCGTTCATCTTGGGTGTGTTGCCACTAGCCATCTCCACGGGTGCTGGAGCCAACGCCCGGCATTCGATTGGCACCGGCGTGATCGGTGGCATGGCTTTCGCAACCATCCTCGGGGTGATCTTCATCCCGCTGTTCTTCGTCGTGGTACGACGTATACTCGGCGACAAGCTGGATGAGCAATCCAAGCAATACCTTGAAGCTCAATCAAACAACGGACGCCTTCAAAATCGCTGATTCTAGCAGCCTGGACAGGCCTCCGAAGCCTCGGTCATAAGACCGGGGCTTCGTGCCTTCAGGATAAACGTGAACATCTTGCCTACATCGTAGACCACACACTGAGTTGTTCCCCAAAGCACCGCCTACGGTAGAAATTTTTGCATTTCCAACCATCACGGGCGCACGAAAACAACAGGCCGTCTGAAGCGATGTCTACAACTCGTTGCGCAGCCGGCGATAACCCTCGACGAGCCGGTGGTTAGTCTCCACCACATCTTCGGAAAACTCGGAGGCAGCCGCAGTGACTCGCGGCACTGTGCCAAGGTCGGTACTTGGCCCAATCCGCTCGGTGGAAGGTACGTAGAAGCCAGGGGGCAAATCACAACCATCGACCACCGCGTTGTGCCGAACGACACAACCATCACCAACCACACAGTTGAACAACACACTGTTGAAACCAATGAAAACACGCTCGCCGACCGTACATGGCCCATGCACGATCGCCCGATGCGCGATCGAGGTACGTGCACCGATCGTCACCGCAGCGCCAGACTTGGAATGGATCACCACTCCATCCTGGATGTTGGCACCAACACCAATCCGAATCGGCTTAATCTCCCCGTCAGCCGTGGTCTCGTCGGCACGGATGACCGCATACGGGCCAATAAAAACACCAGCTTCAACAATGACACAGCCACATAGGATGGCAGTAGGATCAACGAAAGCACTTTCGTGAACATCAGGCAGGTCTCCCCGCGGGTTTTTACGGATCATAGGACAGCACTTGTGATGGGAACCAGAAAGGACTATTTCATGCATCTTGAATTGAACATGGATCAGGTCGATAACGCATCTTCGGTACTGGCAACCACATCGTGAGGATGCAAGCTCTCCAAGTGCCGTACATGTACCCTGAAAGCGGAATAATGGATGGCTAATCCGTGCTGCAAACGGCGTGCAGCATCCTCCACGTACATCAAGTTAGCGCCATTGAGGCGAGCAAAAGCCTGTTCATCGACACGCCGTACCGCCGCCTGCACAGGCGTGGACAAGATGCGCTCGGCACAGTCGACTAATGCGGCAAGACCCAATTCAGATGCCTGCTCAGCCAGTGCAACCTCAATACATGCCACGCTGCGCTGGCTATGTGGTGTGGCATAGGAACCATGCCGACGCAACCAATCGGCAATGGTCACGGGTGATAATGCAGACACATCAGCGTGCTCCTGTAGAAATGCATCGGCCAGCATCTGCCGCGCTAATGCTGCCGAACACGGACAAGTCGACGAGTACGCAACCTCCACGCACAACCAGAACCGAACACGCTCAGAACAACATTCGGCACGCAGCCGCACCGGATAACCACGCCAACCAGCCAAGTCGCCACTCACCAACGCCGGCACACGCTTCAGCCAATCGAAACGCCAATCCACACGGGCAGCGGTAGATGCACAATCAACATGGCTGTTCACCATCGCGGTCAGCAATCCACAAATACCAACAGGTGTCAGTGGTTCAGCCGCATACGTATCTAAAAGGCGATACAAGCGCGACATATGAATACCCTTGACTTCTATAGCAGGTAAATCAATCTGCGCTTTGGCCCGTCCAACCAAACGTTGGCCACCATCGGTAGTAGTCAATTGGACTGGTACTACGATCCCGTCCATGCCAACCCAACGCAACGGCGCAGCGACTGCTGGGAGCTCATGAACAACAACATCAGGAATAGAAGTAGACATCATCGAGAGCCCGCAACACACATAAGGAAGAAAATCTGACTAGTACAGCCAGTGCACCTACACATTCTGGTGATGCCCACAAACCAAACGTCCACAGTTGTCGGTATCACGCATGAAGCCAGTCTCAATCATCTGCCACGAAAGCAGCTTGTTTAACACGCGACAGATGCAACCGGGATCGCGTGGGCACTCTGTATCCGAACTACACGCCAGAAGGGATCGTGCTGTTTATCGAAAAAACCATCGGGTTTTTGTACAGAATGCTGGACACATTGGCTGTCGTTGTCGCCACTATTCTCACTACTGGCAATCCAACGTGTGATTACAGAACTGACAGCATCTTCAAACAGCACATCCTCTGAAGCACCCTGAGCATCATGGTTCAAAGCAACATCAACATGGGTCAGAACGAACACATCAACCTTGTGGCAACACACGATTACTACGCATTGATGCAATCGCAAAAGACAATCGCCGATAAGAATGACCACCGGCAAATAACGTGAATTGGCAGCCATATACTTATACACACACGAACAAACAGCCACCGCCATTGTCAGATGATTTTCGTACGTATTGTTTTTACAGAGCTTTCCAGGACTCTTACCCTCATACCCAGGATCGATTGCAACCAGCCACGACACCAGTACAACAGGTAATGAATCCACCAGCCAATCACCCTGCCCATCAGAGATCATCCACAACTCCAGCAATAGACACCAATCCCACATGAAGTATCGAAAGCGATGGAAATCGACCTGTGCAGACAAAAGCAACCGCAAACACAGATGAATATGAACACTTTCGAAAACATTCCTTTGCCAGCACTCGCTATCCACAATCCAGCACAAGCGTGGCGTCAGTAACAAAATTCAGTAACAAAATAACGACAGCCCCCCTCCCCCAGCCAAACAAAGTCATTCATGTCACGATTCCACGCGGCATACGCAGTGAAACCACACACAGATACTGCAATTCAATCAATGGCAAGAAACACCCAACAATGGGCACAGATAAATGAACACCATCAAATAGTTGATATAAAGTAACATAATAAATCCCAGCAAATACTGTCAAACACCCCATTTTCACCCCTGTGATGAATCCATTAATCCCCAATACCTACGAAGCTTGGCGTCACTGCATCGAACACCGCTGCAAGATCCCTTTGACTCGCACCTATATCGAGGAACGCCTGGCTGCACTGCGTGACCCGAACAATTTCCACACTCAGCAATTCATACGATGTTGGGGCCAAGCACATTTACTACAGATCACGCATTGGTTCACGTTAGCTATTGAGAATGCCTCACAACGCTGATCTGAATTGCACACCTTTTTCCATAACTGGACCCAATATCGGAAAAATCATTGCTGTCACCATAAAACGGTGAATTTTTTGAAAATGATACTCACCGCTTGCACCAGATATCTCGTATCTCGTCTAAATCATATTTACGTTTTCACGCATGATCCAAGCACACAGGCACGTGAGGCGAATACGACATCACTGCCGGCACACTTGGCTTCTCATCGCGCATCAAGATTCAACGAACAATGTTCGATACGGTTGAATATGTGTCCGACCACATTGCGCGTGCAACCCCTCCCGTTTTCAGACTGCCGCAGCTGGGCAACTATCGATCGAACCCCACACACCAAAGCATTGGTGCCGTCACACTTACTCGTCAACAATGAAAGCTTTGACAAACATGTGATCGAGGCGATCCTCACGCACCGATGATGTAATGGGCTTTTCTCGGAGTGAACATCAGGTGCAATGATCTTCCCAAAGCGTCCACAGACAAAAATAACGCGGTGCCAAAGTCCACAGAACACTTGCGAAAGACTGTTTTTGAGGGCTTACCGCATATGGGTACTCCCGTCGATTAGAATGATGTCGGACTTGCACAGGCGTGCAATGACCGGCACGAGAAACTATTGGACACTGTTTCGCCACCATAGCGAAATACCCCGTAAATCCCCTCTGCCTTGCCCAACACACTTCCTTCGCCTGCTTGCATCCTGCATTACTCAGCAGCATCACGACCATCCTGACTTGCTCGCACGACAAGCAGTATGCCAACACTAGCGAATATCAAAAGAATCTAGCCACTTGGCAGCTACCATCATCTGTTTGGGTCAATCAATAACACCCTCCAGGGATTGCCAAGACGATTACCAGCCATCAGCAATCAGAACCAAGCAAACGAAGGCGATGAACATGACTTCAAGCTTCTCGCATCGGAAGCAGATGTGACGATAGCGCTTAAGATTGCAGAACAGGCGCTCGACCTCATTGCGACGCTTGTATATCACTGATTACGTCGAAATGCGGCACGATCAAAATGTAATGTAACGACATCACCACATTCTCCGCCTTGATCGAATCGATCTCACTGAGAAAAAAACCGACGTACATACAGAAAAAGCACAGCAATCGCTCAGACACCCACCCGAACGAACTTGAACACTAAAAAATTACGCATAACCCGAATCAAAGAAGACACTGCATGCCTGCAAAGAAAAAGGCAAAATCTTCCGAACTGCGCCACTCCTACAGGATGCATGTCTACAACGCGCTGGCTTGTGGAGACACTACAAACGTTTGTTACTCAACCTAAACTGGAACGGCATAAAGGCTCAAAAGATCGTGAACATGCTCCTAGCACCAGATCAGTAGATGCAATGCCTCTACAATGACCCACTGATGAACGGCATTTTTGATACTCATCACATTCGCCGCGCGTTTTCGCGCGCAGCACACAGCTATGACGCCAACGCCATACTCCAGCAAGAAGTCGAACAACGTCTGCTCGAATCCCTGGATTACCTCGGTAACCACATGCCGCGCGTGATACTCGATGTAGGAGCCGGTCCTGGACGTGCCAGCATCGCAATGAAAAAGCGCTGGCCCAAAGCACAGGTGATCGCACTCGATCAAGCAATGCCGATGTTGCAAGAAGCACGGAAACGCAGTCACTGGTGGAAACCATTTGCGCAGGTATGTGGCGATGCACGCACGCTGCCAGTGGCCGACGCCAGTGTCGACGTCATCTTCAGCAACCTATGCCTACAGTGGCTCGAAGATCTACCAACGGTATTGGCTGGCTTCCGCCAAGCGCTACGGCCCGGCGGCCTGCTACTGTGCTCTATCTTTGGACCAGAGACTCTGATCGAATTGCGTGAGGCATTTGCCCAGGCCGATACAGTACCGCACATCAGCCCTTTTCCATCAATGGCCCAGTTTGGCGACGCACTCGTATTGGCTCATTTCCAGAACCCCGTACTGGACCGCGATCTGTTCACCCTGACCTACGACAACTTGCCAGCACTGATGCGTGCACTGCGTATGATCGGCGCAACTAATGCTCTACAAGAGCGTCGTACTACCCTGACAGGGCGCGGCCGCTTCGCAGCAACCACTGCTGCCTATGAAGCACGGCGCAACGCCGATAACAAACTCCCCAGCTCCTGGGAAGTCATCTACGCCTGTGCTTGGGCACCAGCATCAAACCCAATGATCATGGAAAACAATCATGAAGTTGCCAGTATGCCAATCGACTCCATTCCAATCCGCCGCCGTGATTCCAGCTAAGCACCGCAGCCACAAGACTCGCCCCTTGGGATACGATCACTCTTCTCCTCTGATACTGCGATACTTCCCCTTCACATGATTAAATGGTCTCTCATAGTCCTTTTTATCTCTTCGGTCCTGTACACCCACTTCCGAGGCCGTGTTCGCCACCGTTGGAGACGGCAGCTATTCGACCATTCGACCTTCATGGCACCGATTAATGCACTGATGTACCTGTGTTCCCGCATACCCACGACACCGTTCATCGACCCCGCCACATTCTTCCCCGAGCTGATGCCCTTACGCACTCAATGGACTACAATCCGCGACGAGGCACTCGCGTTGCAACGCATACAGAAGATCCGAGCAGCCGACGGCCATACCGACGCAGGATTCAACTCGTTCTTCCGACGTGGATGGAAACGCTTCTACCTAAAGTGGTACGGCACCACACATCCATCTGCTATCGCGCTGTGCCCCAAAACCACAGCTCTGCTGAAAAACATTCCCACGGTCAAGGCCGCCATGTTCGCCGAACTGCCACCGGGCGGTGACTTGCGTCCACACCGCGACCCATTCGCCGGCTCGATGCGTCTACACCTGGGTTTAGCAACTCCCAACAACCCGCGCTGCTTTATCGACGTCGATGGTCAACGTTACACCTGGCACGACGGCGAATGGGTCATGTTCGACGAGACCTATATCCACTACGCACGTAACGACACAGAGCACAATCGCATCATCCTGTTCTGCGATATCGAACGCCCAATGCGCTGGCGCTGGGCACAAGCATTGAATCGCCTCATAGCCCGCAATTTAATCGCTGCCGGCACTTCACCTAACCAAGCAGGCGATAAGATCGGCAACATCAACCGTGTGTTCCATTACTTCTACGCATTGCGCCTCAAAGGCAAAGCACTGAAAGAATATAGCAACACGCTGTACCAAACCCTCAAGTGGAGCCTCTTCACGCTGCTGATCATTGGCATCTTACTGTGGTAAACCACACCACTTACGGTCCACATACTGCAAGCAATAAATTAAAACCGCAGATAGTCCCAGAAAAACCATTAATTATTAGCGACACTCAGCCACCATCGCATCTCTCCCGTGACACAAAAGCAAACACCCCACTGTCATTGATGCAACGTGTTCAGAGCATCATCGACAGTGCTCTCCCTAGTTCGGAATGCAGATCGCACAACACCGCAAGAACACACGCACCCTGCACTAAACAAGGTACCAGGGATACTCCGCATAAAATCACTCACATAACAGACAACGTATTACAGCATTGATAAGGTGAGCAGAAACAACCGTTGTAGAAATCAATAAAGCACCCGCTGACCAGCACCCAAAGCCAAGAGGTAGCTACCGCAATGTCTCCCCGCCCACCTCTGAGTTCCATAATTTGGAAGCTGAAAAACCCTTTGACTCACTTCCATGATGACATTGTGAGTACGGGATCGCTCGTCACATTCTTCTTTAGAAAAGTAACGGGCAGTACATCCACATCCTCCAAGATGATCCAACTGAACATTTCGGTCATTTTCTGAAATGTCCGAAAATACCTGTGGGGCTAACTACATTCTGGTATGTAGGAATGGATGCCAACCCCGTAGCAATACAACACCCTCTCAGCGAACCAGCAGTTATCAAGTAATGAGGCACTCTGGAGGCCCCTTACGGTCGAGTAGTGGCGATCAGATTCATTGTCATGAACAACTCGTCGATCAATAGGTATAGACCCCAGGAAGCACTTACTTTCTTAGCATGGATCACCACACCCCTGCTTCCCATGATATCCGAGGCAAGATACCTAATAGCGACTCCTTCCCAAGCCGATCCCGTTCACCGACAGTCATATCAGCGCGATACCGCAAGATCGAGGGTTGTATGCTCCAAGACACAAACCCACACTGATGATACCCACTCAACAATGTCCGTGAAAAAACGCTGGCGTATTTCGAATATAACTGTCCGTACTTAATTGGCCTCTATCACCAAATCACGATGGAAAAAGTACACTTCTTGCAGCAAAAAGCGCCAACGAGTGTGCAAGCTGCGGAAGCGCGTGCTCGGCGTCGCCGAAGCCAACGCATCGATATCCAGTTCGCGGCACAGCCGCAACGCACGTGCCATATGTAACGGATCACTAACCACAATAGCACGGCGCAATCCATGAACCCGCATGAGCCCACGTGCCTGAATCAAGTTTTGGCGTGTTGTCCGCGAAACAGTCTCGATAAAAATCGCACTGGCCGGCACGTCGTAACGCAACGCATAACGGCGCGCCACTTGTGATTCGGCAAAGCGCGCACCATTACCACCAAAGCCACCTGTAAAGATCAACGCAGATGCATAGCCACGCCGATACAAATACAAACCATGACGGATCCTTTCTTCAAATACAGGTGACGGCTTAGCGTCGTAGGCAGCAGCGCCGAGCACAATAATCACATCAGATGATGCCGCTTGATCACGTTGGCCAATCCAGACGATCCAGCTGGCAACTGCCACTAGCCAGAGGAACACGAGCACCACCAGAAAGCAGATCCATTCCCACCAGCGACGGCCTGTAATACAACGACTCAAAACGCCACCAAAACGCTCACGCCACCGATGAGGAAACCGACACCACAGCAGCGCCCAGTAAAGCACGCCGTCAGCCAAACAATCGATTGCGCAGAGATGATTCTATGGCGCAGACACGCAATACCACACCACATCGCTGCGGACTCACCACGCGGCCTGCGACCAAACACCTGTACCCGCAGGAGCAGCATCTTCGTCGAGCCCCCTATACATGATTTGACCGACAACGCCAAAGATGAGTACCGCATCATCGCTCAGGTCAGCGGGATTCACGTCGCCACCGTTCAGCATCGCCACCACGACAACCGTCACCAAGGATCAAGAATAACGGGATATCAATGCAACTCCATCTGTTTTTAAAGTCCAATACTATTCAGGCTGAACTGCCATGCAACCTTCAATCTGCAGAAATACACTTGCACACGGATCGCTCCACCATATATCCAATGATGTCCGAAAAAACGCTACATCTTCACCAAGCTGGCAACAAGAATGGTGGCCACCCGCTTGAACACCCAAACAGCAGGCACAAACAGATCGCCCAAGCGTGTCATACCTACTTGCAACCAGTACCCAGGCACAGAAATATCACGACCTTATCTCGATGAGTTAACAGTAGTTCAATGCCTCGCCACGTAAATATGATGATCGAAACAAAAACACCCCGATGAAAGCCCATCTGTCCCTCTTCATACTGGTGCTGTTGGCGATCAGTGGCTGTGCAACTTACAGCTACACCGACGGCTACTACCACAGCACACCGACGGTGGAATACCACTATCCACCAAGCTATTACTCCCCCTACGGCTACGGGATGAATGGCTTGTTCGATTATCCGATACCCCCGATCTACCCCCGCAGCTTTTATAGCAACCACAGGTATCCCCGATACTGGCCAAAGCCGCATCATGACCCGAGCCGAACACGACCTCTCGAACAACCAATGAAGATAGATCAACAAAACCATATCGAAACGCATGTGCGTTCACCATGACGCAATTCGAAACAGATCAAGGACTCCAGCCTCCTCTGAAACGCATTACATAGCGTGACAAATAACACATTTACTGCAATCAGCACTTGCATCGCAGGGTGCATTACCTACAACCTAAACACGTTGTGACCTCCAGCGTCGGTTTTTGACCTGAGGTTGTTTGGCTTTTAATGTCGGCACCCGGCAGGGAAATTTGGATCCCCCCTGTTCCGACCCCTGTCGGGAGTCGGCACCTAATACAGCAAAAGCCTTCGTTTTGTGATCTAGGCTTTATGTTGGTCAGCTCTGGACTCGAATCGATACATGTACCCACGTTGTGGGACGTCCTAAAAAATCAAGGGCCGGCAGTCCCCTGACCTGCCAGCCCCATGCTTCCCCACCGCACGCGTGGTCAGCCCCGTTCCAATCCCAACCTTTGCGCCTATAGTCGCACTACCGCGGCAGGTGCAAAACGGTTAGAAGCATGAAGCGTGCCAACTCTAAACAGGGCATTCCTGAAAGCCACACAAAACACATAAAATGCTATCCAAGCTGCCTCCCCCCTCCACCAGCCACAAATAACACAGCCTATCTTTCTCCCTTGCTGCCCTTGCCCACATGACTGATTCCTTCTATCGCTACGATGTCATCGTCATCGGTGGTGGCCATGCTGGTACCGAAGCTGCACTGGCAGCCGCACGGACCGGAGCACACACGCTATTACTGACCCACAATGTCGAAACCATCGGCGCAATGAGCTGCAACCCAGCAATCGGAGGCATTGGTAAGGGCCACTTGGTCAAAGAGATCGACGCACTCGGCGGAGCAATGGCACACGCCGCAGACGCCGCTGGCATCCAATGGCGCACGCTCAACGCCTCCAAGGGCCCAGCTGTGCGCGCCACTCGCTGCCAAGCAGACCGCGCGTTATACCGCACTGCGATCCGGCACCTGATCGAAACACAGGTAAACCTGAGCGTGTTCCAGGCCGAGGTGGACGACCTACTGTTTGAAGGCGATTCAGTACATGGTGCGATTACACAGACAGGATTGCATTTCAAGGCCCCAGCCGTGGTGCTGACCGCCGGCACATTCCTTGCCGGTAAAATCCACATCGGATCAAACCAATATGCCGCCGGACGCATGGGTGACCCGCCAGCAACCACACTGGCCGCACGCCTGCGTGAACGTGTATTCGCGGGTGCACGACTCAAGACAGGTACCCCACCAAGGATCGATGGCCGGACGCTGGACTACACGGCGATGCAAGAGCAACCAGGCGACGTCCCACGCCCAGTGATGTCCTTCATCGGCAATCCAGCTTCTCATCCACGTCAAGTCAGCTGCTGGATGACCCAAACTACCGAACGCACGCACGCGATCATCCGGGCTGCACTGCACCGTTCGCCACTCTACAGCGGGCAGATTGAGGGCATCGGCCCACGCTATTGCCCATCGATTGAAGACAAGGTGGTGCGCTTCGCTGAGAAGAGCAATCACCAGATCTTCGTCGAACCCGAGGGGCTGAACGTCATCGACATCTACCCAAATGGCATCTCAACCTCATTGCCGTTCGACGTCCAGCTAGAGCTGGTACGTAGCATCCGTGGGTTCGAGCAAGCTCACATCACCCGCCCCGGTTATGCCATCGAATACGACTTCTTCGACCCGCGTGGGCTCAAATCGTCACTGGAAACGAAAGCAGTCGCTGGACTGTTCTTCGCCGGGCAGATCAACGGCACCACCGGCTACGAAGAAGCCGCCGCGCAGGGCCTGCTGGCTGGGCTCAATGCCGCACGCCATGTGCGTGGGTTGTCTCCCTGGACACCACACCGCAACCAAGCCTACCTGGGTGTCCTGGTCGACGATTTGATCACTCACGGCACCAACGAGCCGTACCGCATGTTCACTAGTCGAGCCGAGTACCGATTGCAGTTGCGCGAAGACAACGCCGACGCACGCCTAACCGCAATCGGCCGTGATCTAGGCCTCGTCGACAATACGCGATGGGCACGCTTCAGTGCGAAACAGGAAGCAGTAGCACGTGAATGTGGACGCTTATCCGCGCTGTGGGCCACGCCAGGCAACGCGCTAGGTCGTGAAGTCAAGGCGACCCTAGGGGTGACAATAAGCCGCGAAACCAACGTCATTGACCTCATGAAGCGGCCAACGCTGGATTACGCTGCACTGATGCGCGTACCTTCACTGGGTCCGGGTGTGGACGATGCGCAGGTCGCTGAGCAAGTCGAGATCGGGGTTAAATACGCCGGCTATTTAAACCGTCAACGCGAAGAAATTACGCGCCAGCAGCGCCACGAGGCTACTACAATCCCACTTGAATTCGACTATGCCGCAGTGCGAGGACTCTCGACAGAGGTACTACAGAAGCTGCAACACACCCAGCCGCAGACAATCGGTCAGGCACAACGCATCCCGGGTATGACACCTGCAGCGATCTCGTTATTACTGGTACACCTGGAGCGCCTACGTCGCAACCGCGTCGCCTGATTCCAATCACATCACCGCACATATCGTTCGCTCCCTCCATGAGACCGGCAGAAGATAATTCACGTGAATATCCACGCGACAACGGAACACCAAAATACTCGCGAAAATTAATGCGCCGCGCTGGAGTTTCACCTCATTGAACAGTGACTATTAAACAATGATTCTTAACTTTACTTTTGATCTAAATCTCATATAAGGCACGTCGCGCAAAGGCAATGCACCACCCAGCAACTGAAAATCGAGCGGCGATATCTACACTGGAATCGATGCCCACTTTCACGTCACATCAGGATAAGTGGATATTATGGATCTCACCGCAACATTGCTCGAAAATTCCAATGCAAAAGACACCGATAACAGCCAAGCACACAATATAAACGCACCGTGGCAATCACGCTGTTACCAGTCACACAAGCAGATCGCAATCTGCCCCAATCCACCCCAAAAGTGCAACACAAAAACAATCACAGACTATTACAAATACAAGACTCAATATCCGGAGATAGAAAAATCCTTCGCACAGCTCAAAGAGCCTCCCACCACTATCACTACAAGTGACGACAAGACCACATATCGCTTCTTCAAAGTGATCCAATTGGAAGTGTCCCTGCCTCTGAAAATGGATGAGATGACGCGAATTGCCTTACAAAAAATTTTAATATCTCCATTTGACTACCATGCAACGTATACCAGCGTGGATTTTAAAAAAGCGATCCGCATCCGTAACACGTCCTAATACCTGACCTTCAACAAACATCCTTGGCCAAGCTCACCTCAGCATGAGCTGATTTCACCGCTGAAGCGACTTCAACTCGGATATCGCTGAAAAAAACCCCGTGCAATGCACTATGCGTTTTGGACAATCCAATTCCACGTTGGTCAACTAATAGCACTATCACAAAATAGCCAAACGATACGTTCAACCACACCGATTCAATACGATGTCATATCCGCATGCTGTGTTTCATGATGGTACAAGCATCCATCTTCTGTGTCGCGTACCGCCTACAGATAACCTCCTTGATAATGAATCATTGTCAATCAAGTTCCACATTAGTGATAGAACGCAAATTATTTTGTGCGCGGCATCCTATGCCGGCAACACATATACAGTATTCAATACGCATACTATGCCGGCAACGCGACTCCCAAATGGGTACGCTTCTCGATGACCGATACGTCTTTTCTTCCTCGCCCCCACCACTTGCTCTGTTCCCCCAGCATCAAAGAGCCTCCCCTCACTCGAGAGCTTAACCAACGCATCAAGGCATTGCAGGGCGATCCTGATTTCATGACCTCGTTGGCACGCGGGCTGTTGGTGCTCAGTGTATTTACGTATCACACGCGCACAGTGACAATGTCGCAAGTCAGCCTGGAAACCGGCATCTCACGTGCAGCGGTACGACGTGTGTTGTACACGCTAGTACGCCTTGGCTACGTTGGGGAACAAGGCCGTGCTTACATGCTGTTGCCACGCGTGCTAGCCATCGGCAACGCCTATGCAGCCTCTTCGCCAATGACGTTGGCAGCACAGCCAGTGCTAGAAGCGCTATCTAACCAACTGCAAGCATCATGCTCGCTGAGTGTGCTAGACGGCGACGAGGTGCTCTACATCGCACGCGCCGAGACAGTTCGGATCACATCGATTTGTCTGAAACCGGGTAGCCGTTTACCGGCCTACTGCACTTCAATGGGTCGCATGCTGCTGGCTGGACTGCCACAGCACACACTTGAGGCCTACCTCAATCGCACTTTGTTGCGCCCACGCACCGAACACACCATCACCCAGCGTTCCGAACTCGTCAAACGACTGCTGCACATATCCCGCGAAGGGACAGCAGTGGTCGATCAGGAATGGGAAATCGGACTGCGTTCGATCGCGGTACCCGTGCACAATCGCCGCGGTGAAATTGTGGCCGCACTCAACGCCAGCACCCAGGTTGAACGAGTGAGCCTGCAGTGCCTGCAAGGACCGGTGCTGACAGCCCTGCGAGACGCGGCAAAGCATCTGAGTACATTGCTGGAATGAACTCTCAGATCAAGAATCAGCTGTCCAAAGCCCTCTGTCCGCTGGAACATTTCTTTTTAAACACTATCGCAATGACCTCAGCACTTACGCTCCAGAAAACTCAACAGCGCATCGTTGAAGGGCTCCGGTGATTCGACATTGCACAAATGTCCTCCGGGAATCACCACGCAGTCACTGTGAGCCACTGCATCGGCAATCTCTTGTAACACCTGCGGCGGGCAAATCGGATCGTCCTCACCAGCAATCGCAAGCAACGGCGTCTCGACTGTACCGAGCAAATCGCGGAAATCGGCCTCAGCCACCGCATGGCAGCACCCCACATAACCCTCCAGCGCAGTATTTGTAAATACGGCGATTATCTCAGCCACACGCTGCGGCTGTGTGGTAACAAAGCCAGAGGTAAACCAGCGTTGCATTGTGGCAGCGGCCAAGCCATCAAGACCCTCAGCACGTACCTGAGCGATACGCTTATATAAGACATCAGCACTACCCATCTGCTGCGCAGTGGCGCAGACCACCAATCGGTTCAACCGCTCTGATGCATTGAGAGCCAACCACTGTCCAGTCAGCCCCCCGATCGACAAACCACAAAAATGGCTTCGTATGACACCCAACATGTCCCACAGGGCAAGCACGTCGCCACCTAAATCAGCAACGGTGTATACCCCAGGCGGCATTCCAGACTGACCATGACCGCGACTGTCATAACGTAGCACACGGTAGTGTTGAGCCAACCGCTCCACCTGAGCATCCCACATATGAAGATCGGCACCAAGCGAGTGGCAGAAGGTCAACCACGGGGCATCGGTATGGCCATCAATACGGTAATGCAGGCGATGTTGCTGAAGTTCGACAAAAAGCATGCAAAGTTCACCGGCAAACTGATTGATGAACCACCATAATATGCGGAGCACGGATCATAATTACAGGCAGTCATGATCCAACACAGACGTGCCCCCCTCCATACTGGGGACCATACATAACCCACGCATCCACCAAAGCCACGACACACGGGGCAGTCTCCATCAAAACATCCAATTGTTGCGAAGCTGGGCGCACTCGAACGGTCGATGAGTATCCTCAGCGCCTTCTTGGTCGTGATGGAGTCTTCTCCGGTACTCTATCTAGCACAGTATCAGAAGGTACGAAAATCGCGATACCTGCGGCTTGCTTTCGCGTGGTAGGAATACCAAAACTCAAACCGCTGGTGACATGGCCAGCAAAGTTACCAGCACCGACCGACACGCCGCCACCGGAACGCTGCGAACCGACTCCCACCAATACCAGGCCATTAGCACCAAGTTTGGCTGCCTCACGCTTGAGCTGGTCTATCACAGCATCAGTTTGGCGTTGGTTGCCAAACCCAGAACCAGTGATCGATTCAAGCTGTGCGATCTGTACAGCATTGGCAGGAACAGTCGGGTAAATGCGTACTAATGTTGGATCGATCGGCGTACGCGCCGCACTTAGCATCACTTTGGAAGTGCTGGCGCAACCAGCCAGAACGAGGGCGATGAGAGTGACGATCACAAGACGTAAAGACATGGGCATGGGACTCCTAAACTAATGCCATAGTGAGATGATCTGTGCAGGTTACTGAACCTACAAGGACTATATTAGCGTGATTATCGTCACATATTTACGCGAGGGCATCACACATCAGAATCCACCAAGCACGACTTGGAGGAACCACCTGCCGAAACCCTCTCCGCTGGGGAAGTGTCATGAAGATCATCGCTAACTCCCCATTACGGAGATAGTTTGCCTACTCTGAACGGATACCGCTCACTTGTACTACGCTGTTGTGGAACCGCGACATTACGTCCCACCGGTGCAATCACAGGACGGCATATAATGATCGCCACTTAAATATACTCATCAATCTGATCCAAACCTCAGCCCTCTGCATATGATCGTCCATCTGTGACTCACACGGCTGGCCCTTGTTTAACATCCTGTACAGCTCAATCCAATTCAGTTTCCGTATTCCAAATAACGCCAATCGGGCATCGTACATATCAGTGCCACAACGTTCAGTCTGTATTTTTGATACGACGCCATGAACAGTATGACATCTAAGGCGTCACACAATGGCTGTTATGCGTGTTACCACCGTTCCGATAAGCATTCAAAAATCGGCCCTTAAAAACAACTATCGAGATCGATCTGAACACTCTACTCCACAAAACATTGCTTCCAAAATCGTTACAACCACATAACGACTGAATGTACTGCCCCAGCTCATCATTCACATAAACCTGTCATGGCATATCCACATTACCGTCCACGGCGTATGCGCCGCCACGCATTTATTCGCCGATTGATACGCGAGCACACCCTGACTGTAGATGACCTGATCTGGCCGGTATTCGTGCATGGACTACCCGGACGAGCACCTATCGTATCTATGCCAGGTGTAGAGCGGCTCTCACTCGATGCACTGCTACGTGAGGCCGAACGCGCATTAGACCTAGGTATTCCACTGATCGGTTTATTCCCGGTCATTGATCACGCGTGCAAGAGCCTTGACGCAGCGGAGGCATGGAACCCTGATGGCCTAGTGCAACACGCAGTACGTGCAGTGAAAACACGCTTCCCGGAGCTCGGCGTAATGACCGATGTGGCACTGGATCCATACACCACACACGGGCACGACGGAATTATCAACACACAAGGCTACGTACTCAACGACATCACTGTAGAAGCACTGGTGAAACAATCACTGTCACATGCCGAAGCAGGTGTGGACATTATCTCGCCATCTGACATGATGGATGGACGTATCGGTGCGATTCGCAAGGCGCTGGACACCAATCCAAACTTCATAAACATCAGCATCATGGCCTATTCCGCCAAATACGCTTCAGCGTTCTACAACCCATTTCGCGATGCAGTGGGCAGCGCCACTAACCTCGGTAAAGCCGATAAAAAAACCTATCAGATGGACCCTGGCAACAGTGACGAAGCACTCCGCGAGATAGGACTGGACCTCGAAGAAGGCGCAGACATGGTGATAGTCAAGCCAGGACTACTTTGCTTGGATGTGGTACGTCGGGTAAAAGATACATTCCGGATGCCCACTTACGCCTATCAAGTCAGCGGTGAGTACGCAATGATCAAGGCCGCTGTATCCAATGGGTGGTTGGAAGAACGCACCAGTGTGTTGGAAACGTTGATAGCATTCAAACGTGCTGGTGCGGACGGCATATTGACCTACTTCGCACCGCAAGTGGCATGCTGGTTGCGCGAAAGCGAACGTGGCGATTAAAGGCGCTTTGCTGCATAGGCAGCGGCACTGCATCGGCCTTAGTACTCTCGCTCAGCGCAGGGAATGGATCCACTCCAGTGATAGTAATCAACTGGTTAATCGATATCACGTTGCAGATAGCGTTTCCATCATTGCTGCATAAATAGGCAGCAGCACCAACGTTCGGTTGGTACACTGCCTTCCACACATAGCTTGGCACACGTACCTGACTGGCACCGATGGTCACCGCAATACCTTTGCCGAACGCTGGGCCAGTAACAATGTAAATCTCCCCCTTCTGTTCGGCAAGCTGACGCACAGCTTCCTCAATATCCGCCCACTTACCGGTATTAAGGGTATGATTTTGCGGTACAACATTCGCCATCGAAAATGTCTGCTTCTGAGTGACGACAGTTGAAGCGTCGCCAGCCGGTGTCATGTGACCACGATCGTAGTTGCTGTTGGTGTAATCCGAACTCTTAGAACGGTCAGCAGCAGGAATACCAGTCTCCTCATGAAAGGAGCCGACACGATCAATCGATTTGGCCAGAGTCACCTGCTGGGCTGTGAGACGCTCGGCCGAATACACAGGACCTTTGGTCACACCTGAAGCCAATAGCACGTACTCTTTATAGCAAACTTCTGTGGTGCGATTGGTCAGCACGGCACTCAACGTTGGCGATTTTCCGTCGAGATATAATGTGGGGCAACGCGTCGCGGCTAGCGCGTCCTGGAATAGAACGAAAAGAAACAGAAATAGGCAAACACGCAGAGCGCTATACATTGATGGGAAGTTCATCAATAAAAAGGAGACCAAAGCTAACAGCATTCGCATGCACGCATGATAAACATGAAATGAATACAATTAATTGCAACGTAATGCCACTTGCGCTCAAATCGTTTTGACATCGCACTGATTGATCGAACTGTCAGAATAATTTCAAATTGAGTCATTAACGGGTAAATCGTATAAATCAGTGCAGATACACCGATTGTATTTCAAAAATACGAAATCACAGTGACAGCCCGCAGCGTGTCATTAGGTACATACCATCCGCTAACAACCAATGATCTTTTCTAGTTTCTTGTCGAGGTGTTGGCTAGATATTGATTCGTATATTGCCACTGGAGAGTAAGCTGCAAAACATACCTTCACCAAGGTGCTAATGATGTACAGCAAGATGATGCAAAAGCACGAATATCTTGCATGTGTCATTCTGGACAAATATCTGAAAAATGCTTATCAATATCTCGCAACTAAACCTACATGAAATGTCTTTTCTAAACATAACAAGCGATGGTTTTACTGTATTACGGATCTGATTGAAGGGTTCAAACTTCAGAGTATCCATCGTTTCCAAAGACAGTACACATGTCAATAAATGCTCTATTCGGACAGAAGAATCTTGCACTCGTATAACATACATACAAAGTGCTCAACCATTTTTATCAAATGAAAACTTACGAGTTCCACTGACGATGACGCCTCATTCTCAAAAGTAAAGAATCGCATCAAAATTTGGAGACCATCCAGTCCACATGACATCATCCCCATGTCGCACCTCACGTCATGCAGCTGCATTTTGAATAGCTACAAATTACTTTTTTTCTCTAATTAAACGTATCTTTCAGTCACGTGTTACCACATCAAACATCGAAGAACGTTATCTGCATCATCAATGATGCGTTTGATCGAAACATAAAAACCACATCTAGCGATCCACACACATGTATTCAAACTTACAACTCGCCAAACGATTCCGATCTGGTAATAGATAGAAGGTATCCGCTCCCCATGAAACATTCTCGCTCTCATGCCCTCTTCGCCCAGGCACAAACACTTATCCCTGGTGGCGTTAATTCACCGGTGCGTGCGTTCCACTCGGTCGGCAGCGAGCCGTTCTTCGTTGCACGTGCTGACGGCCCGTATCTATTTGACGTCGACGACCACCGTTACATCGACTATGTCGGCTCTTGGGGGCCGATGATCGTAGGGCACAACCACCCAGTGGTGCGTGAGGCGGTACAGGCGGCAATCAGCAACGGTCTGTCCTACGGCGCACCGTGCGCCGCCGAGGTAACCATGGCAGAAACCATTACTCGACTAGTGCCGTCCTGCGAAATGGTACGTATGGTTAACTCTGGCACTGAGGCCACATTGTCGGCAATCCGACTGGCACGTGGAACCACTGGGCGCAACCGCATCGTCAAATTTGAAGGGTGTTACCACGGCCACGGCGACTCGTTCCTAGTCAAAGCCGGCAGCGGCATGCTTACCCTTGGCATACCAAGTTCGCCAGGTGTGCCAGCCGAACTGAGCGCACTGACTAGCACATTGACTTACAACGATTTCAATGGTGCCACAGCACTGTTCGACAAAATGGGAAACGAAATCGCCGCCGTGATTATCGAACCGGTGATTGGCAACGCTAACTGTATCCCACCGCGACCGGGCTATCTGCAACACCTACGCAAACTCTGCACGCAGCACGGAGTACTGTTGATCTTCGACGAGGTGATGACGGGCTTTCGCGTCGCACTTGGCGGCGCGCAAGGGCTGTACGGAGTAACGCCGGACCTGACCACCTTCGGCAAGATCATCGGGGGGGGCATGCCGGTGGGGGCTTATGGTGGCCGCCGTGATCTGATGCAACACATCGCTCCAGTCGGTCCGATCTATCAGGCCGGTACGCTCTCTGGCAATCCGGTGGCAATGGCGGCTGGTCTAGCGATGCTGGAACTGATACAGGCACCCGATTTCTATACGCATCTAAGCCAGGCCGCAGCGGCCCTGTGTGCCGGATTGGAACAAGCAGCCAGTGACGTCGGCATCGCAATGACCACGCAACAGATTGGCGGCATGTTCGGCTTGTTCTTCACCGATCAACACGTCGAAACCTATACCCAAGCGACCGCCTGCAACATTGGCCGCTTCAATCGCTTCTTCCACGCGATGCTTGAACGTGGCGTGTTCTTTGCTCCATCAGCTTACGAGGCAGGATTTATCTCCAGTGCGCATTCGCCGGAAATTATCGAGGCCACGCTGGAAGCGGCGCGTGCAGCGTTCAAGGCAATCATTCACGCAGAAGCGATCATGAGTTAATCAGACCAACCTATCAAGATCCGGGCATCCCCCAATCCTTGAAAATTCCATTACTAAATAAAAATTACTTCACGAACACACAAAGTGCGACTGTTGCAGACATTGCTGTTTTCAGCTCAGTCAAATAGACCACTAACAACGCAGCATGTTGTAGTGCAGATCAACCCAATGTTGAAGCAATCGGAATCGCAGCACGCGGGCGTTTCGCCAATTGTTCAACCAGACAGGCAGCGGCAGCAGCATAGGCTTGCCCAGCGATACCGTCAGGTGCAGCAACGGCAATCGGCTGACCTGAATCGCCATGCTCGCGAATGGCAATGTCCAGCGGCAATGATCCAAGCAGCGGCACATGATATTGCGCTGCCATACGCTGCGCCCCTCCTTCACCAAACAGATGTTCCACATGTCCACATTGCCGGCAACAGTGCATCGCCATATTCTCGACGATACCAAGTACCGGGACATTGACTTTCTCAAACATTTTCAAAGCTTTACGCGCATCAAGCGTGGCAATGTCCTGGGGTGTGGTCACAATGACAGCACCTGCAACAGGGATTTTCTGCGATAAGGTCAGTTGAATATCGCCTGTGCCTGGCGGCAGATCGATCAGCAGATAGTCCAGATCACCCCACAACGTATCGTTGAACAGTTGGGTGAGTGCAGACGTGGCCATTGGACCACGCCAGATCATCGGTGTGTCAATGTCAATCAACAGCCCAATCGACATTGCCTCGATTCCGAATGCACGCAATGGCTCGATCGATTTATTGTCAGGACTATCAGGGCGCCCACTTAACCCAAGCATGGCCGGTACACTGGGTCCGTAGATGTCCGCATCCAGCACCCCCACCCGAGCACCGGCCCGCTGCAACGCAACGGCCAGATTGACCGCGGTGGTTGACTTACCCACCCCACCCTTGCCAGAACCAATCGCAATAACATTGCGCACGCATGGATGCGGAGACAGGCCAGGTTGGACGGCGTGACGGCTGATTCGGAGAAATGTGCTGCTCAATTTGAGGGGGAGGCGCTGTTCGACTGCGCTCATCGGTGGTGACTCCGCCATCTTGGCCCATTCGCGGGATTCGTCCAAGAGGCAGCATGTTCTAAACACTATCAAAGCTTGCTTTGAATCACCGATGCAACGTTCTCAGACGCAGACGCCTAGGAACGTTGCACATCGTCGTTTTTTGAGTGGACAGAGGCTGAGTAACAACTCACTCCACCATACATATCAGCAGTGAACGTCTGCATCACCCAGAATAAACGCTCCATACCCACCGACCAGCGGCGGCGCACATGCCGTCCTGTCTGGTGAACTGACCAGCAAATATAAGCAGAAATGGGGTTGAGTCAACATCACTACAACCGCCTTGCCACGGGAGGCTGCATCACACCACTCTCACTGTCTCTCAAGCGGGAATAGAGCTAAAACGTCGCTGACCTGCCGCAGTTACTGCAACGTTGCCATCATTGATCCCGGGCTGAGTCTGCAATTTTGCCGATGACGCGGCAGTTTGAGCACGTGACTACCACAGCGCTAGTCAGCATAAACGTGCTTAATCTTTGGAGGTACTAACAAACACGGTGCTCATCTTTCAAGTATTGGAGAAAGTCGACAGGCATGCTTAAGAGCTGAATTAAGCCATGTTGCGCGACATCCTGATCGGACAAACCGAACAAGATGTGAGCGATATACTCCTCAAGAGCCAAGCGGTTAACCTCTAAAATCCAGTCCTTCACATCGATGATCTTCAATCCGTTTGATGCAAGCGATTTCCAGCTTCATTCCGCCCCACGTCGATCTGTCTTGCACTGCCCTATCATGCGCTTACTTCACATCCACCAGCGCCAGGCAGCATCCCGGAAATCAAAGATCATCGACAACTCGATACAATGAAACCAGCTCCCGCTCCTGTGGGCACAGGGAGCTTGACCGGGAAGCTTATCAAATGAGTACTCGTTGTAAGGCTAAACATTCATTTAGTCAGCATTGGTAAAGTGTAAAAGCAGCTTTTTTACTGTCGATTGACTTGATTCATAGGGAAATCCGGATGAGTGTCGAAATCGTGCCCTTCGTGGTCGCTGTTCCTGCACGTTTTGGCGCATCGCGACTGCCCGGCAAACCGCTGCGTCTACTGGGCGACCAGCCGCTAATCTATAGGGTAGCCGAGCGGGCACTCGATGCCGGCGCACGGGAAGTATGGGTTGCAACCGATGACGCACGCATTGCTGAAGCAGTCGCTTCTCTTGATGGTGTGCACGTGGCGATGACCGCAAAAACTCACCTGTCTGGGACCGACCGCTTAGCCGAGTGCGCACGCATCGCCGGATGGGATCCTGATGTGTGCGTAGTCAACCTGCAGGGCGATGAGCCGTTCGCGCCAGCTGCGGGGATCCGTGCTGTGGCTGCATTACTACAGGACACCAATGCCACAATGGCCACGCTCGCAACGACAATCGACAAGAGCGAAGACCTATTCGACCCAAACATAGTCAAGCTGGTGTGTGACGTACATGGGAAAGCGTTGTACTTTAGCCGTGCACCGATCCCGTGGCATCGAGAGGACTTCGCCACAGCTCGCAAACAACTGACATTGGGTCCGTGGTTGCGTCACATCGGTATCTACGCTTACAACGCTGGCTTCCTGCAACAGTTCGCCGCAATGCCGCCGAGCACACTGGAGCGGATTGAATCCCTGGAACAACTACGTGTGCTGGAAGCGGGCCACCGGATCGTAGTCAGGATGACTCCGGAGCATTTCCCACCTGGTATCGATACCCCTGAAGACTTGGCGAGAGCCGAGGCGGCATTGGAGCATGCATGAGACTGTTGGTCGTTTGCTTGGGTAACATCTGCCGCTCCCCAATGGGCGAGGGAGCATTACGCTGGCACATCACCAAAGTTGGCAAAAAGGACCAGATCGAAGTGGACTCGGCCGGCACCGGAAGCTGGCATGTTGGCCACCCCCCGGACGCGCGTGCCATCCGTTGCGCACACAACCATGGTATCGACATCTCCACGCTGCGCGCACGCCAGATACAACGTGCAGATTTCGAGCGCTTCGACTGGCTGCTCTGCGCCGACGCATCGAACCAACACGACCTACTCCACTTAGCCCCACACGGGTTAGAACATAAAGTCGTCCTGTGGCTGCCTTGGTCAGGAATCACACACGAACACGAGATACCGGATCCGTACATTGGCGACGCGGAGGACTTCGAGCATGCTTGGAAATTGATTGACGCAGCTGCACAGGCCAGCTTGGTGCGGCTCACGCGTGTTTGAGTCGCTTTGCTGATCATCCAGAGATGAACAGGTTCACGCCCCAAACATTCACGGAATGGCTAAACATGCTTCCAACTGCGCCGTACAGGAACCACAAACTCCCCATGCCCATCACGTTTCTCAATAACAGCTCGACGTGTTGCACTCCATGTCTTCAGGAACGAATCCACTGGCGGACACACACTCTAGACAAACGGCAGGTGATGGTACCGGCACTATATGAACTGGACTTGGATCTCAAACAGTTAAGCAAAGAAAACGGACAAATACCAATCCTGTTGGATTGTCATAAGGATGTTTGGTGACGCTTTCATCCCGGGAAGCAAATTCCTTTACACCACCGACACAGGAAACCATGCACTATCGCTATGCCAAGTCAACCTGCACAACGATATCGTGACTCTCCTGCGCCGCAATGGCCACGCTTAGGATTGATTCGAAAAAGTACTGATCACACCGTCCGTACCTGTACACCACAAGCTGTACAACTTGACATTGGCAAACAATCAAATGTTGATCCGGATCATCAGCAAAACTCGGATCCAGGGTTACCGTTGCGAGCGCAACACGCTGGTTTGGCACACCTGCCGCAGGATGCAAGGAAGCAGCAACCACAATCTGCATCTTTTTGTACCAGCACCAATTGCAATGCAGCATCTTGATACCGCCGCAGCTGGACTGACAAAGGGTGTACTCGTTCAACAGAACCGAAGATCCAAACAACCAAACTTGACTGGCATTCCCTCAGGCAATCGCGTTAGCCTCAAAGGCCTTGGTACTGTGAATCCTCAATACCGGCAACGGTGAAGCAAAGTGCGCAACATCATCGAAACATGACTGAGAACGCACCAATTACATTCGATGGAAAAAGGTTCGCTGCGCAGCTGAGTACCGCACCTGGCGTCTACCGTATGTACGCTGCCGACGATACGCTGTTGTACGTTGGCAAAGCAGGTGCGCTGCGCAAGCGTGTTGCCAGCTATTTCAATGGCATCCCAAAGAATACACGGTTAACAGCCATGCTCGCCCAGGTTGTACGCATGGACGTGACCATCACGCGCAACGAGGCCGAAGCCCTGCTGCTGGAGAACCAGCTGATCAAGTCACTGGCCCCGCGCTACAACGTCTTACTGCGGGACGACAAGAGTTACCCATACGTACTGCTGACCCGTGAAGCATGGCCACGCATCGCACTGCACCGCGGCCCACAGATGGTACCGGGCCGCTACTTCGGTCCGTATCCAGGGGTGACTGCGGTACGCGAAATGCTGAATCTGATGCACAAGCTGTTCAAGCTACGCAGTTGTGAGGACAGCGTGTTCCGCAACCGTTCGCGACCATGCCTGCAATATCAAATCGGGCGTTGCAGTGCGCCGTGCGTCGGCTTGGTCACCAATGAAAACTACACTGAGGCAGTACACCGCGTCACGCTGTTTCTTGAAGGGAAAAGCGACCTGCTTGCCGAAGAGATGATACAGGCCATGCAAGTTGCCAGCGAACATCTGGAATTTGAGCATGCGGCACGCTTGCGCGACTTGCTCACCTCACTGCGCAGCATGCAAAATCGGCAATATGTCGACGGCCGCGCCGCAGATTTGGACGTGTTGGCATGCTCAGCTCTATCTGGTCAAGCGTGCGTATTGCTCCTCAGTTTCCGTGATGGCCGCAACCTGGGCACCCGTGTGTTCTTCCCCAAGACCAACGGTGAAGAACGCACGGCTGAGATACTCAGTGCATTCGTCTCTCAATACTACGCCGAGTACCCGCCTCCCCCGGAGATTCTGCTCGACCGGGAAATCCCCGATCACACACTGCTTGAGGCGGCATTAAGTAGTACCGTCAAACGTAAAATCAGCCTGCGCTGGAACGTCCGCGGTGAGCGTGCCGGTTATGTCGAATTAGCCGTACGCAACGCTCAAGTGGCCTTATCTACCGAACTCACCAGCCAAAGTGCCCAGCGAGCACGCAGTGAGGCAGTACGTCAACTGCTCGGTATGGACGCTCCAATCAAACGTGTGGAATGCTTCGACATCAGTCACACTATGGGCGAGGCCACCGTGGCCTCTTGTGTGGTGTTCGATGCTGTTGGTCCGGTACGTTCTCAGTACCGGCGTTACAACATCGCTGGCATTACCCCAGGTGACGACTATGCAGCGATGCGCCAGGCCATCGAGAGACGCTTCCGCCATGCGGTCAAAGAAGATGAACAAAGAGAGCTACCAGACGTGCTATTAATTGACGGCGGTGCTGGCCAGCTAGCACAAGCCAAGATGGTACTCACCACCCTTGGGGTGGACAGTGTGCTGGTGGTAGGCGTATCCAAGGGTGAAGAGCGCCGTGCCGGGCACGAGATGCTGGTCATGCCAGACGGATACGAGCTACGTCCAGGTACGGCTTCACCTGCCTTGCAGTTCATTCAGCAGGTTCGTGACGAAGCACACCGGTTTGCGATCACTGGACACCGTGGGCGTCGGCAGAAAACACGTATGACCAGTAAGTTGGAAGAGATTCCTGGAATCGGTTCGCGCCGTCGGGCCAATCTCCTCAAGCATTTTGGTGGATTGGCTGGACTCAAGGCTGCCGGGCAAGCCGAAATCGCACGGGTAGAAGGGATCAGTGCTGCGTTGGCAGCAAGGATTTACGCCAGCCTACACGGACTGTCGACATGCAATATGGAATATGAGTCGAGGACGTAATGAGGTTGACCCTGCCCACTTGGTTGACGCTGCTACGGATCGTAATGATCCCTGTGCTGATTGTGGTGTTCTACCTGCCTTACCAATGTACCCATATTCTCGCCACGGGGGTGTTTGCGATCGCTGCCATCACCGACTGGCTTGATGGATGGATCGCGCGTCGCTATGCACAGCATTCGGTATTGGGTGCGTTTCTAGACCCAGTTGCGGACAAATTGATGGTCGCCATCGCGTTGTTCCTCATTGTGCAAGGTCACCCGACACCGTGGATGGCATTCTGGGCAGCGGTGATCGTCAGTCGTGAAATTGCAGTTTCGGCATTGCGTGAGTGGATGGCCGAGATTGGTCAGCGTACCAAGGTGCGTGTGGCCATCCTTGGCAAGGTTAAGACTACTGCTCAAATGATTGCGCTACTGTGTCTGCTATATTCAGTCACTCCCGGGAAGAGGACGATGCATCAGATATGGTTTGGTCACTTGACCTTCCAAGTCGGTTATTGGACATTGGTGATTGCCGCATTACTGACATTGTGGTCAGGTTTCCAGTACTTGCGCGCCGCTTGGCCAAGCTTACGCACCGGAAAACCTGTGGTGATTAAAACGCAAACCAGAAAGGATCGAAAGATTAAGAGTTGACAGCATTCACTAGACGTGTACGATTCTAGCCCCCAAGCGGGAATAGCTCAGTTGGTAGAGCGCAACCTTGCCAAGGTTGAGGTCGCGAGTTCGAGCCTCGTTTCCCGCTCCAGATCTCCGCTTGAGAGATATTGCAGTATTTCGATTCGCAAGAAGCACATTTCCTATACAATCCTGTTCCCGGCCTGGTGGCAGAGTGGTTATGCAGCGGATTGCAAATCCGTGTACGCCGGTTCGATTCCGACCCAGGCCTCCAATACAGACCGCTATTGGAGTTTTTTAGGTTCTATGATGGCTGCAGCCATCATGGAAAACCTTCATGCAAATGCAATAAAAATTTCAGCATGTTAGACACCTTGATCCTATCGCATACCCTCGTGCCACCGCGTCCCAGAGTAAAGCTGCATTGGTAGGTTGGGGCTTCGGCTATCCTCCGACTCACGTACTGTGTGGTGTAGGCTAAGCCACAGGCCCCTGAAAATGACAACAGCTTACTGATACTCAGTACAACAACCAAACAAAGAAACGATATTGACTCATTGATACGACTGCAACCGAATTAAGTTAGTGGGTAGCGATAAATGCCGACGACGCCGTAAAAGAACATGGCTTGCAAGCTGTTATTCATTAAATGACATTAGGCTCGGCCATGATATTAATCATTTACACGAGATCGTTGCATCTACGTCGAACATCGCTATATACCTCATACGTCTTAATAAATTGAAAAATCTGGCAACCCAATACTCTGAAAAAGAGAGATGCGGCAACTTATCCAAAGAGTGATGCTAGCTGATCGTGAACAATTCAACTCATATCCACAGCACAGCGTGATCACAAGCACACCAACTGAGATTTTCCACATAATTCAAAACAACCACAAGCACAGATATACACCACGCAATAACACGCTCAAATCGCTATAAACTCCTTATTTACAAGCAATGTATACAAGGTAAACAGTGATGATGCGTGGGACTCACTATATATCGTTACTTCCATAAAGAAAGTGCACGAAACATTAAGTGGTGTTTATATTTTTACGCATCACCCAACCCTACAGGCAAAGCGAAATAAAACATGTCATCGGAAACCCGAAAAACAATGCTTGATACGCTTCAAGCAGCATTGAATCATATTGCGCACGCGATACAACCCCGACTGTTGCAGCATTCCAACTCGCACTGCAAACGCTCTGGAATGACACCCTTGGCAGCATGAAATCCAACCCCAGTGACCGAGACATTGAACATCATCATACTTGTCAGCAATGCCAGCGTTGACAGACAGATGATCGAACATTTCCTTGGCACACCAAATCTCTTGGGTTTGTACTGCTGTGAAGATCAACCGTACCGACTGACACGAAACGTCGACCACTAGTAAGTAGCCTTTCATCAAGCGACATCAGGAACACACAAACCGTTGCAGTGGACTGTTTTTGAGCAGCCAGCTGCCTACTGATACACACCCGCAATCGTTCAGTCGTTCGGGATGCATTCAATCCCATCAGCACGTTACGCCACGGACAGCCTGTTCAAACTATCCGTCGTAAGACTTTAGAAGAATCACTAGTGCTTGATCGCTATGAGACTCAAATGACCTACCTGCCTTACCCGCCAGTCTCCGTTCGCGTCGCATAACAACCATCCTAACGTATTCGCACAACAAGCCGTCTCTCAAAGCCTGCAAATGTCATCAAGACCCAAACGGGTTAAGAAAATTCTGGAAAATGCAGGCATACACACCATGCAACATACCAACAACAAGGGTGAATCTGTTCATCAGAGGTCAACACCACCGCAACAGCAGAAAAAATCCACTTAAGTAACCACCAGCAACCTAGTAACCACCATAAGCTCTAGGAACACGCTCAACGATGCGATGCTGCCCAGCTCCCAATACCCTATCCAGGGGACTCAATCCTGCTGTATTGCTCCACAGCCGCAGTGATAGCCCCCTCTTAGATCGAAGCAAAACCTGCCTTTAAATTCAGCCTGGCACATCGCCTCAGGCCCCATCCATCAAAAGCAACCAAGCCTGCTCGGCTTCAGCCAACTGTCTGGCAGCACGCTCGCGCTCATCACCAAGACGCATCATCACTGCGCTATTAGCATAGTTGGCCGGATCGGCAAGTTTGCTGTCCAATTCGGCCAAAACCGTCTCCAATTCACCCACATGCTTCTCCGCAGCGGCCAGCTTTTGTGGGTTGGCTGGCCTCTTCACAGGGACCTGAGAGGAAGTCAACTTGGCGGCCACAGCGGTCCGCGGCTGATTGACTTCAGTCAACTTGGCACGCACCCCACGTGCGGCTGGACGTGTCCGCAGCCAAGCGGCGTATTCGTCAAGATCACCAGCAAACGGCTCGACCACACCATCAGCAACACGCCAAAACGTGTCGCACACCAAGCCAATCAAGTGACGGTCGTGCGAGACCATCACGATCGCCCCATCGAAATCGCTCAGCGCTTCAGCCAGCGCCTCACGCATCTCCAGATCCAGGTGGTTGGTAGGCTCATCAAGCAACAACACATTCGGCTGCCGCCAAGCAATCAACGACAAGGCCAGACGCGCACGCTCACCGCCCGAAAAACCATCCACGGACTCGAATGCGCGATCCCCAGGAAAATTCCACTTGGCCAAAAAATCACGCAAGGATTGGATCGACACCTCGGGTGAAAGCCTACGGAAATGATCAATCGGCGACTGCCCCTCATACAGTGATTCGACCGTATGTTGTGCAAAATAGCCGATACGCAGGTCAGGATGAGCAATACGCTCACCAGCCAAGGGGGGCAGGTCACCCACCAATGTCTTGACCAGCGTCGATTTACCAGCGCCATTGGGGCCGAGCAGACCGATGCGATCCCCAGCCTCAAGACCAAAGTCAACACCGCGAAGAATCACAGCATGCTGCGAATGTCCAGCGGTATTGATGCTGACAGGTGCAGGATCAAAGGTGGCAGACGAGGAGCATCGCGAATAACCGCAATTCACCTGCTGTAACGTGATCAACGAATGCGGCAGCTTGGTTGGCGGCGCGAATGTAATGTGGAATTCACGCTCCACACGCACGGCCTCCGTTCCAGCCAACTTCTCTAGACGTTTAATCCGGCTCTGCGCCTGCCGAGCCTTCGATGCCTTCGCCTTAAAACGGTCGATGAAGCTCTGCAAGTGAACCCGCTCGGCTTGATCCTTCTCGAAAGCAATCTGTTGCTGACGTAGCTGCTCGGCACGTTGACGCTCGAAGTCAGTGTAGCCACCTACGTATAGCTTGGCGTTGCCATCATGTAAGTGCAGAGCATGCGTAGCAACGTTGTCCAAGAACTCACGATCATGGCTGATCAGCAATAACGTACCGGGGTACTTCAGCAACCATTGTTCCAGCCAGAGCACGGCATCCATATCCAGATGGTTGGTTGGTTCGTCCAGCAACAACAGATCGCTCGGCATCATCAGTGCACGTGCCAGGTTCAAACGCACCCGCCAACCACCAGAGAAAGTTGAGACTGGACGCTGCTGAGTCTCCGCGGGGAAACCCAAGCCATGCAGCAACTTACCTGCACGCGCTTCGGCATCGTAACCACCGATCTCGGCTAACCGCTGATGCGCAGCGGCAACCGCCTCCCAATCCTCGCGTGCATTGGCCTCGGCCTCGACACGCAGCACCGTGGCAACCACATCGTCGCCACTGAGTACAAAATCGATAGCCGAATCCGGCAACGACGGGGTTTCCTGCGCAACACTGGCAATACGTAGTTTTCCTGGTAACTCGACATTGCCCTTGTCCGCTTCCAATTCACCACGGATCGCTGCAAACAGACTGGACTTTCCAACACCATTGCGACCAACGACGCCAACACGATTACCCGCATGCAAGGTGACATCGACATTGGACAACAACAACCGCCCACCGCGGCGCATTGCGAAATGACGTAGAGAAATCATGCAGCTTTCCTTTGATAGAGAAACAGCTCGGATAAACAGCCATTCTGGGATGCCATTTTATTTAACGTTATGATGCTTTGGGTTCGGAACACAGCTCAAGACCGCAGCGCTGTCGTTCCACCACCAAGTACAACATCATATTGAAGGTTGCGATGAACCCGTTTCTATCTCTGGCGGTGGCGATCTTAGCCAGCGTCCTCATCGCCTCTCCTGCTTTCAGCCAGGAAACCATGGCACCTGCAACACTGGCCACGGTGATCGTCACCGGCACCCACGTCACTCAGCGTACTGCGGCCGAATCTCAATCGCCGATCGACATTATCAGCGCTGCAGACCTAGCCGCCACCGGGAGTTCGGAACTGGGGACCGCACTGTCCCGCACCCTGCCCTCATTTAACTTCCCGCACCCAGCATTAACAGATGGCACCTCCGGTATCCGTCCGGTACAGATGCGTGGACTCGCCCCGGATCAAACACTGGTGCTGGTCAACGACAAACGCCGCCACCTCTCCGCGCAGATCAACGTCAACGGCACCATCGGGCGCGGTACTTCAGCAGCTGGTCTGAACGCGATTCCGATCACAGCGATTGATCGCGTAGAGGTGCTGCGTGATGGTGCCTCAGCACAATACGGCTCAGATGCAATCGCCGGAGTAATCAACATCGTACTCAAAGGTGCCAGCCAGGACGGCAGCCTGGCCTCAGCCAACAAAACCAGACTAATCGTGCCGGTCCCTACCAGGGTAGCGCACCCAATACCGGCAACTATCCAAGCATCGGCCGCACTGCATTCATCTACGGCGACCCACGTGTAAACGCCACTGCCATTTCGGGCAATGGTATGTTCCGCTTCAGAGAGCATCTGAGTGGCTACGCCAACGCCATTGTGAGCAACCGTGACATCACCTCGTTTGCGTTCTAATGCTCACGCAACCACAACGGGCAAAGCATGTTACTGGCCCAGATATATCCGGATGGTTACGTACCTGAAATCGAGCAGGACACCAAAGACCGCTCACTGGTCGCCGGACTGAAGGGCAGCACCAGGAACGACTTGAACTGGGACGTGAGCTATAACTACGGTAGCAATCATATCGGCTTCCAAACTACCAACAGCATCAACTACAGCCTGGGTGTGGATAGTCCGCGCGACTTCTACGACGGCGCACTGGAATACATTCAACACCTCGTCAACACCGACTTCACCAAATCGCTGGATTGGGGCTTCACTGATCTAATCACACTCTCCTTCGGTACCTAGTACCACCGTGAGCAGTGGAATCAGTCCCCTGGCATTCCCGCCTCGTACAACGGCACCACCGACGGCGCACAGGGATTTGCTGGTTTCTCACCACTGAATACAGTGCATACCAACCGTAATAGTTACGCACTGTATGCCGGACTGGATGATGATCTTAGCGAGCACCTCTCTGCAGAAATCGCCGGGCGCTTCGAAAACTACTCTGACTTTGGCAATCAGACATCAGGCAAGCTCTCAGCACGCTACGCATTGACTGATACAGTGGCGCTACGCGCCACCATCGCCAACGGCTTTCGTGCACCGTCACTGGCACAGCAACACTACCAAGCGGTCACCAGCACCTACAGCAACGGCAACTTCTACGAGTCAGGCACGTTCCCGACAAATAATCGCGTCGCCCAGGTACTGGGGGCAGCCCCCCCCCCTGCGGGCTGAAACCTCATTGTCCTATAGCCTGGGTCTGGTACTCCAATCGATCGAACGTCTTTACCTGACACTGAACACCTACCAAATCGACATCAAACACCGCATCCTGCTTTCCTCCAATCTCAACGATGCGTCCGTACTTCTGCACTACAACAACAAAGCAATAACAACGTCACCAGTGTTCGCTATTTCGCAAACACCGCCGACACGCGCACCCGTGGCATTGATCTGGTCAGTACCTACACCATTCCGTTCGCTGCCAGCCACCTCGAGATGACCGCAAGCTACAGCGGCATCCAGAGCAAGATCCGCAAAGCAGTGACACAGTCGGCAGTACTAGCCGCCATCGGTTCGACTCAGACCATCCTTGGACGTGACGAGATAGGCCGGCTAGAAGAGAGTTTCCCTAAAAATAAGCTGATCCTTAGCGGTACTTGGAAGCTGACACATTGGGATCTGATGCTAGCAGCGACACGCTACGGCACATTTACTGTGCGCAACCCAACGTCCTCCTCACACGATCAAACTTACGGTGCTCGCTGGGTGGTCGATACCTCGGCCAGCTACAGGCCAGACAAGAACTGGATCCTGACTTTGGGTACAAATAATCTGTTTAATGCTTATCCAGATACAACCGTCAATCCAATCAATTCAATCTACGGACAGATGCCTTACAGCAACTACGCACCATTCGGTTGCAACGGCACCTATGTCTATGCACGCATCGGTTACTGCTGGTAAGCGCCGTTTCGAAACTCCGCTTCACAGCAATGATATACCTCTTCCAAAAGCCGTCACGTCCTGTTAAAGCATTGCATCGCCCTCCAACCATCATTGCAATGAGGATGCCGGTTCCGATGGAGAGTCCGTGATCAATTGAGCTAATGCATGCGAGAACGCTTCTATTGGCTGCGCGCCATTCACTGCAATATGTCCGCCTATCAGGAAGAACGGCACTCCGCTGGCACCGTAACGCTGCAAGCGGCGCTGATCATCCTCTATCTCAGCGATGAAATCCTGACCGGCAAACAATGCCACAACCACCTCACGCTCCAATCCAACTTCAATCGCCAAAGGCACCAAAGTCTCGACATCGAACACGGGCTCCCCTTGGCTGAAATAAGCCCTGCATAAGCGCTCCAGAAGTACATCCTGTAATCCCTGCATGTGTGCCAAATACAGCAAACGATGTGCCTGCAGTGTGTCACCGCCCTGGGTATCAGCCAATCGATAGATCAACCCCTCTGCAGCAGCAATCTCCTCAATACGTGCCTGCATTGCCAAAATCTGTGCCGCCGAACCACCATAACGCTGCTGCAGCACTTCAATCACCGGAAGCGGGACCAGTCCCGGCATTAACCGGAATGCGCGGTGGCGCAATCTGATTTGCGGAAAAATCGGCGAATGTCCAAGGGCACGTTCCAAGCGCCGTTTACCGATCCAGCACCAGGGACAGATCACATCCGACCATATCTCGATCTCCACAACAGCAGGAATCGACATCAATGCACTCCTTGAAAATACCAGTAGACAGGCAAACACAGCTCAACCAGGCACACGCCATCTCCAGATCGTGGGGATGAGCTGTAATGGATGCAATGCATGATGCCTATTCTGGAATCTTCTGATTTAAGGCCGCATAAAACACAAGACATACTGCCGTACAAGCCATGAGTTTCCCTAGCCGATACAGTACATGGTACATGGCACATTGCTCCTTGCACATGCACTTTATCTCCACCAATCCCAGCAACCGTATCCAAGAGAGATTGCGATTGTTGCCATCCGGCAGATCACTCTGAAAGGAGGTGCAAACGATTCTGTCGTCACATTGATCAATAAATTATGACTCGAGCAAGCTGTGAAACACCGGATTCGGACATCAAGCCTTGTAGATATGTCGATCGCAGTCACGCATGGCCGGTTGTATTAAATGGAATCACAACATTCCTGGGAAGGTTGTCGTAGCAACGTGTTTATCGGCTTGTTGTCCACATCGTCGACCCTATCAGCAATCACGTCTTTCCCCACACGATCTGGCAATAACGCATGAGCACCCTACTCACTATCACGAACCCGTTTTAGACGTCAGGTGAAAGCCAAAAAAGCAATCGAAGATATCGATAACCGGCTGAATATTGGCCTCATACAGCGATATCTGACGATCTGCGATTCGCTCATTCTTTTCCTTGACACCACGGGAAGGAGCGTCGAATCGAGCATCGTGTATATAAGCGGCCTCTTGAGACAGTGTCTGTAACACTCGTCCCCACATACCTGAACCTCCTCAATATGAGAAACACGTATAGACACCAGAACATTACCCAAGCACCAGTAACACCTCCCATCCGGAGACGTCGGTGTGGTAACGACACAGTACAACCTCGAGAAACAAGGGGTTGTCATACGTGTTCATGAAGATATGCGCCTAAAGACCATCAGCAGAAGGGCAATCTGCACATCTCATTGCAACCCCTCTTCAAAGACACAGTCTTCTTTTGAAACTCATTAATCGACACCTCAGGACACAAACACCTCTTAATTTTTTCAGTTCTGGATTGATAGCGCCTGCCCCGCAGGTGTTCTGAAATACATGATAGAGCACGCCATTAAAAATCATAAAAATCAATTACTTAAATTGAATATTCAGATTTATTAAATGTAGGCTCAGTAGCAAGAAACAATGAGAACCACAATCACAAACTAACAATAATTTGACATTCAACAATCATCCGAGTTACTCGTTAGCAGCGCATACATTTCCAGAACTCCTTAAGAACTGGCTGGAAGGCGCTTTTTTCCTTCTCATGTCTCTCACCGCCGGAGTCACTGCCAAATGAAAAACAGGTCCCGCTTCCTTGCGTTTACCATCACGGCCGCCTTCAGTTGCACCGTATTTCCAATACAAGCACAAAGCATTTCAAACAAAACTCTGGATACGCTCATCGTCACTGGTACACGCATCAGCGACCGTACCGCCGCAGAATCATCCTCACCGATTGACATCATTTCCCCACAAACACTTGAGGCCACAGGCACCACAGAACTGGCCACTGCGCTGGCACGCGCGGTGCCATCGCTAAATTTTCCCCGTCCAGCAATCAGCGACGGTAGCGATGCAGTACGCCCAGCACAGCTGCGTGGCTTGGCTCCAGACCAAGTACTCGTGCTGGTAAACGGCAAGCGCTACCACACCACTGCAATGGTCAATCTCAACGAGATCCAAGGTCGAGGTTCATCACCTGCTGATCTCAACACCATCCCCATTGCTGCAGTAGAACGCATCGAAGTGCTGCGGGATGGCGCCTCAGCACAGTACGGCTCAGACGCCATTGCCGGTGTCATCAACGTCGTTCTCAAAGGTGCCGGCAAAGGTGGCAGTATCACTGGTCACTACGGCCAATACAAAGCCAATGATGGGAAACAATACGAGGTATCGGGGGACACCGGATTGAGCTTCGCAGGCACAGGAAAAATTCACTTGGCTGCTCAAGACGGTCACCAAGATCAAACCAATCGCGCCCTGCCCTATAACGGCATCATCAAGCAACGCTACGGTGACCCCAGGATCGATCAGGGGGCGTTCTCGTACAACGGCCAGTACAGCCCCACAGACGGTGTGACCTTCTATTCATTCGGCATGGCAAGCCGCCGCGAGGTACTGTCCAATGGCTACTACCGTTGGGCTGACGATCCACGCAACCGACCGGAGATCTATCCCGAAGGTTTTCTGCCACAGATCTACAACGTCACCAAGGACGTCTCCTGGGTGAGCGGACTGAAAGCTTCGACTGCATGGGGGCTCAACATCGACTTGAGCTACAACTATGGCAACAATCAGCTGACTTTCGACGTCAAACACAGCCTCAACAACAGTCTGGGCCTGACCAGCCCCACCGAATTCTACGCCGGCGCGCTACAGATCACGCAGCATGTACTCAACGCCGACTTCAGCAAGTCTTTGGATTGGGGAAAGATGGCATACCCGCTGAATTTGGCGTTCGGCGCAGAATGGCGTGGTGAAAATTTCAGCGAATCTGCAGGAGATCAGGTGTCCTACATTAACGGTGGAGTGCGTTCCAATGCCGGCACGCTGCTGCCGGGAGCACAAGTATTTTCTGGCTTCAAGCCATCAGATGCCGGTCACTATGACCGCAACAGCCATTCGCTATACATCGATCTGGAACAGGACTTGACGGAAAAGTTATCTGCTGGACTCGCCGGGCGCTATGAACATTACAGCGACTTCGGCAACACCACTACGGGCAAACTGTCACTACGTTACGCCTTCACTCCCAAAGTCGCAGTACGCGCTACTACTTCCAACGGCTTCCGTGCACCATCGCTGCAACAGCAGTTTTTCCAGTCGATCTCCACAGAATTCATTGGTGGTGTGCCTTATGAAATCGGGACGTTCCGTACCGACAACTCAGCCGCAATCGCCCTAGGTGCCGAACCGTTGAAAGCAGAGAAATCCAAAAACTACAGTATGGGTTTAGTGCTGCAACCAGCCGATGACCTGCATCTCACGATCGATGCGTACCGCATCAATATCGACGACCGTATCGTACTTTCCGAGAACCTGACTTCAACCGCAGTACGTACTTATCTGCAAGCGAACGGTTATGCCGGTATCGGTGGCGGCCGCTATTTCACCAACGCGGTCGACACCAAGACGACTGGGGCGGATGCAGTCGGCAGCTACCATTGGACGCTGAGTAACAGCACCATAGACATCACACTCGGTTATAACTACAACAAAACCGAGGTCACCCACGTAGCCGACAACCCGACGGGGTTAACAGCGATCGACTCAAGTGCCATACGCATCAGCCAAGCTGAACTGACCCGCATCACCCAGGGCACACCGCGCGACAAGGCGTTTCTCAGTGGAATCTGGAGCATAGGCAACTGGTTGTTCACCGCTACAGGCACCCGCTGGGGTGAATTCACTGTCTACAACACACCAACCACTGCTCCTGTGCAACAAACTTTCGCTCCAAAGTGGACGCTGGATCTTGCGGCGTCCTACAGGTTGCAGCACTGGAATTTCACGATAGGCGCGGACAACGTCACCAACACCTATCCAGACCGCGATCTCGTCGCGCAAGGGACACGCAGCTACTTACCCTATAACCGTTCTTCACCTTTTGGCTTCAACGGAGCATTCGCCTACGCCAACATCAGCTACAAGTGGTGAATCCAGTCCCTGGACCGGTGCCATGCATCGGTCCAGGAACATTGAGTATGCATTCGGAATGATGTGAGCCACCAGGCCCTGTTAACACTTCCCGTGATGGGTGGAACAGCAAGCGCCATCTCCTCGCAGCTGAACTATATGTGCACTTTCACTTAACTTCTAACGCTTGGACAAGCACACGATGCACTGAAAGGTCATCAGTTGCTCAAGCAGTTCGAGCTGCCGAATCGCCCGGCACGTACTCATGGAACGCACCTACGCATGCCACCAGACCCGACAGCCCGCCGTGCCATGGCTACACACGCACAGCGAGCCTTGATAAATACGACCGCAAATGCACAAGGACTGTGATGAGGTCGAGCAGCTGTTCCGAAAGGCTCAAGGGCTATCGCCACATCTACTCCAGATGCGAAAAGCCCGATGTCATGTGCATCGCCTTCTTCTGCTTCACTCTGATTGCGGATGGCTTGCAATCATGGTACCAGGCCCTAACACCGCCTATCATCATACATCACCATGTCTTGATTAGAAGACATAATTAAGCCAATTGCGATCTCCGACGTATACTATTTGGGACATTAACCGTCCTCGAATGGACTTGGCTCAACATCTTCGCCATATCAGCAACCCCTCATGCCTTTCGCCAATACTCCAGGAAAGTGCATCGGTTGGGCCTACTGATATGTCAAGGACGCTCCACATACAAGGTACAGAATGCACCACGACACCAGCCTCATCGACATCATCGCCGTCGGCCTCAGCTTGGCTTTCGTACTCGGCACACTGGCCCAACGTCTGAAACTCTCGCCACTGGTCGGCTATCTCGTTGCTGGTATCTGTGTCGGTCCATTTACACCCGGCTTTGTCGCTGACCAACAAATTGCCAACCAGTTGTCTGAACTGGGCGTGATGCTGCTGATGTTCGGTGTGGGATTGCACTTCTCCCTGGAAGACTTGCTCGAAGTTAAAGCAATTGCAATCCCGGGCGCGCTGGTACAGATCGCAGCAGCCACCGTGCTTGGCTGGGGCTTGGCTTGGACCATGGGCTGGCCACTGGTGCAAGGTATGGTGTTCGGCTTGGCATTGTCGGTTGCCAGCACCGTGGTGCTGCTACGTGCACTTGAGGAACGCCGACTGATCGACACTCAGCGCGGGCGTATCGCGGTGGGCTGGTTAATTGTTGAGGACTTAGTGATGGTACTGGCACTGGTGCTGTTACCAGCACTGGCACAAGCACTCAGCGGCAACGAATCTGTTGCAGGCGAGACTGGAACGATGCTCACCACACTCGGCTGGACATTACTGAAGATGGCTGGCTTCGTTGCGGTCATGCTGGTGGTCGGGCGTCGAGTGATCCCATGGTCGCTGGAGAAAGTGGCCGCAACCGGCTCACGCGAATTGTTCACTCTGGCTGTGCTTGGTATTGCGCTTGGTGTGGCGTTCGGCTCGGCAAAACTGTTCGGCGTATCGTTTGCATTAGGTGCCTTCTTCGCCGGGATGGTCCTCAAAGGCTCGGAAACAAGCCACGCCGCAGCGACCGATTCACTGCCATTGCGCGACGCATTCGCAGTGCTGTTCTTTGTCGCAGTCGGCATGCTGTTTAATCCAGCAATCCTGATCGAACATCCCTGGCAGGTGCTTGCCACTTTTCTAACCATCACTATCGGCAAATCGGCCGCGGCTTTCTTGATCGTACGCGCATTCGGCCATCCAACCAGCACCGCACTGACCATTTCTACCAGTTTGGCGCAAATCGGCGAGTTCTCATTCATTCTGGCCGGGCTTGGAATACAGTTGGCAATCCTACCGGAGACCGGACGCGACCTGATTCTGGCCGGCGCATTGTTATCGATCATCGCCAATCCGTTCTTATTCTCCTGGCTAGACCGCTGGCAAGCACAACAAACAGCCGACGAACCGACTCTGGCTGAACCTGAGCTACCGCCGGGCCCCAACCCAGACTTGTATGACCATGCCATCGTCATTGGCTATGGACGGGTTGGCAGCATGTTGGCACAACTGCTGCAAAGCAGACATGTACCGGTACTGGTGATCGACGACAACGGCGAACACGTCCTTAAAGCACACGCGACAGGCATCCCTGCGATCCGTGGCAGTGCCGCCGCCGACCGGGTATTGGCAGAAGCACATCCGGAACGAGCGAAGATCGCAGTGCTGGCAATCCCTCAACCACTGGAGGCTGGTGAGGTACTGGCAAAGCTGCGTGCATTGAATCCAGAGCTAACCCTACTCGCGAGAGCACACAACGACGGCGAGGTCAAGCACCTGCTCGAACACGGCGCCGATGCTACTGTGGTGGCCGAGCGTGAAATGGCACACTCTCTGGCCGAGATGGTACTGTCCGCTAACCACTCCAACAGTACACGCCCACAACCCGCCATAGCGTGAACCACTCCGCCAACCTCGAGCCACTACTTCACCCGGATAGTCGAGCGACTCTACATCAGGCTCATCAATCATGCGCGTACTGGCACCTGCGATCCACAGTTTTCACGAATGGACCTCAGGATGTCTGTTTACCTTTTTCGTCTCTGGAGTTCAGCCTGACATGAGTGTTGAGGCCATCAATGTTTTAAGAGAAACACTCAATGTTGCTATAAATGCAGTAAGGATAAAAAAGAAATTTCAACTACATCGCGAATAAGAAGCTCCGAAATCATGTATTCATAATGGTGATTTTGGAAAGCAGTCACTCCCACAAACATGTTTTCCATAACAGTCTTTCTTTGCATCTGCCTCCCTTGAGATTCTGTAAAGCTCGTTTTTGCCTCACGTCACAACCTACACAATGTCATTGATTTGCAATAAAAACATCTTTTCATATAGATATCTGCTGGCTCTTTAATGGGCACTATTGGAGTTTTCATGAAAGTACATTTTGCTAGTTTCACTGCCCTATTTTTGGGCATCGCCCTGGCAACCAGCGCCTGCAAACTCTCCAACGACAATCAGCCAACAGGTATCAGACAGGATGAGACCAGTACGACGGCGCCCTCCGCCCAGCAAACCAAGAGCGTAAAGATTTCAGGCGCCGGTGCCTCCTTCATCTATCCACTGATCTCACAATGGTCAGCGGACTACAATGCCGCCACCGGAAATAAGATCAACTATCAGTCGATCGGCTCAGGCGGTGGTATTGCCCAAATCAAAGGCGGAACAATTGATTTTGGTTCTTCCGACAAACCACTGGACAGTAACGAACTGGCCCAAGCCGGACTAGGGCAGTTTCCATCAGCAATCGGTGGCGTAGTACCGATTGTGAACCTAGACAACATCGAACCTGGCAAATTACGTCTGACCGGCACCCTGCTTGCAGATATTTTCCTAGGCAAGATCAGCAAGTGGAACGACACAGCGATTGTCGCCGCAAACCCCGGATTAACTCTTCCTGACACCAAAATCAACATCGTGCATCGCTCCGATGGCTCTGGCACTACTTACAATTTCAGCAACTATCTATCCAAAGTCAGCCCAGAATGGAAAAAGAAAGTTGGTGAAGGCACTTCACTACAGTGGCCCGGAGGGATCGGTGGCAAAGGCAACGAGGGTGTAGCCTCATATGTACAACAAATCAAAGGCTCCATCGGCTACGTTGAGCTCGCTTACGCGCTTCAGAACAAAATGCCGTACACAGCACTACAGAACGCCGCTGGTCAGTGGGTGCAACCGAATGCGGAAAGCTTTGCAGCAGCTGCATCCAACGCAGACTGGGTGAACGCAAAAGATTTCAACCTAGTGATCACCAACGCCACAGGGGAAAAATCTTGGCCGATCACAGCAACCAACTTCATATTGATACACAAACAAACGAAGGATGCAGCACACCGAAAAGCCACGCTGGACTTCTTCAAGTGGGCCTTTGAAAATGGCCAGAAACAAGCAAACGAATTGCACTATGTGCCGTTGCCGCCACATTTGGTGAGGCAAATCGAAGCTTACTGGGCTGCAGAATTCAAGTGATGTGTCACACATACACACACGGCAAAAATCCTACTTAGTACATTGTCCTTCCAGCGTAAAGGCATATGGCACATCCAATCCATCCAAGCCACAGATAACGAGCCCATCAGAATGACTTCCACCCTCATTCCCAAGGAGATCTCTACTCTTGGCGGGCGTGATCTGCGCGATGGACGAGCCGACTATTTCTTTAAGCTCGCACTGTCTGCCACTGTCGCCTTCGTTTTGATCGCTTTAGTGAGTGCAGCCCTATCAATGCTGTGGGGAGGACGCCACGTACTGCAACTGCAAGGCATCAACTTCTTCTACAGCACAGAATGGAACCCCGTAGAAAATAGATACGGTGCGCTAGCGCCGATCTACGGCACCATTGTGACCGCACTGATTGCGATGTTAATAGCGGTGCCCGTGAGCTTTGGTATCGCTTTTTTCCTAACCGAAGTCGCACCACGCTGGCTGCGCAGACCAGTTGGCACTGCAATTGAGTTGCTGGCCGGTATCCCATCCATCATCTATGGCATGTGGGGCCTGTTTGCGCTAGTGCCTGTGATGACCAACCACATCACTCCGTTCCTCAATGATCACCTCGGTACTCTGCCGCTGATCGGCGTGCTGTTTCAAGGACCGCCGCTGGGAATCGGCACACTGACTGCTGGCTTCGTGTTAGCAATCATGGTGATTCCATTCATCTCCTCAATGATGCGTGAGGTGTTCCTGACTGTCCCGACTCGACTGAAAGAATCGGCATACGCACTGGGTTCAACCAAGTGGGAGGTGAGTTGGAACATTGTGCTTCCCTACACCCGATCAGCAGTGATCGGCGGCATCTTCCTCGGCCTAGGCCGTGCACTGGGCGAAACCATGGCGGTGACTTTCGTGATCGGCAATAGCGTACGTTTGTCGCCCTCGTTACTGACACCAGGAACCACGATCGCTGCGCTGATTGCCAACGACTTCGGCGAAGCCACAGAAACCTACCGCTCGGCATTGTTACTACTCGGCTTCGTACTGTTTATCGTTACCTTCGCAGTACTGATGGTCACTCGCATCATGTTAATGCGGCTATCACGCAAGGAGGGCAACTGATGTCCGCAGTATCACAACGTCTGTACAACCGCCGCCGATTGATCAACACTGCCGCCATCGTGATGTCTTGTATCACTGCACTGTTCGGTCTTTGCTTCCTTAGTTGGATTTTGTGGACTCTCGTCACCAAGGGGCTAGCGGGGATAGGTCTAGATCTATTCACCCAAATAACACCGCCACCCATGCAGGAAGGCGGCTTGGCTAACGCGTTCTTCGGCAGCGCACTCATGTGCATCCTTGCAATCGTGATCGGCACACCTCTGGGCATCGCCGCCGGCACTTGGCTGGCCGAATATGGCAACGCATCCAAGACAGGCACCGTGGTGCGCTTCGTAAACGATGTCTTACTCTCAGCACCATCAATCGTGCTCGGCCTGTTTGTCTACACTCTCTACGTGATGCACACCGGTGGGCAATTCTCCGCGTTTGCTGGCACCCTGTCACTGGTTTTCATCGTACTTCCGATAGTAGTACGCACCACTGACGAGATGCTGCGCTTGGTCCCAGGGCAAATGCGTGAGGCAGCACTATCACTAGGCATCCCACAGTGGAAGATGATCATGCAGGTGTTATACCGCAGCGCCTCGGCCGGCATCGTCACTGGTATTCTTCTAGCACTGGCGCGTATCAGCGGCGAAACTGCACCGCTACTCTTTACAGCATTTGGCAACCAATACTGGAACAGCAATATCTTCCAGCCCATGGCCTCCGTGCCTGTGGTGATGAACCAATTCGCCGGCAGCCCATATCAGTCTTGGCAAGTGCTGGCGTGGGCTGGTGCATTGGTACTCACTCTGTTCGTTCTGCTAGTTAGCCTGGGCGCACGTGCACTATTGCTGCGCAACAAGATATCCAACGAATGAATCTTTCTCGGGCACCTTTCATGAACGAACTCCACAACGCATTGCCGATGCAACGCATTGCTGTCCCAGCATCTGCCAATACGTCACCGACGACACCTCCAGTCAAAATTGCTACACGCAACCTCGACTTCTACTACGGCACGTCCCAAGCACTGAAGCAAATTAATTTAGAAATCCCTGAAAAGCGCGTAACCGCACTGATCGGACCATCGGGCTGTGGCAAATCAACGCTGCTACGCATCTTCAACCGGATCTATGCGCTATATCCCAAACTAGAGGCGCGCGGTGAGGTGTTCTTAGACGGCGAAAATATCTTATCGCCGAAGTATTCGATAAACCGACTGCGCAGCAAGGTGGGCATGGTATTCCAAAAACCTGTGCCATTCCCCATGACAATCTACGAGAATGTTGCCTACGGCATCCGCCATCATGAAGTGCTCTCCAAAAGCGAAATGCATGACCGCGTCGAACAGGCGCTGCGCCAGAGTGCGCTATGGGATGAAGTCAAAGATAAGTTGAATCAAAACGCACTGGGCCTGTCCGGAGGCCAACAGCAACGTCTGTGCATCGCACGCGCAGTGGCGTTAACACCTTCGGTACTGCTGCTTGATGAACCGACTTCGGCGCTGGATCCAATCTCGACCAGTCGCATCGAACAACTCATTGAGGAACTAAAAACCAAATACACCATCGTGATCGTCACTCACAACATGCAACAAGCCGCACGCGTATCCGACTACACTGGCTTCATGTATCTAGGCGACCTGATCGAACACGACAGTACCGAAACTATCTTTTCACAGCCATCTAAACAGCAGACCGAAGATTACATCACCGGTCGATTTGGCTGAACCCACACAACGCACACTATGAATGCTTTGTATAACTACCATATCGTGAAGAGCTACGACGACGAATTGAACAGCCTGGTCACCGAAATTGTACACATGGGTGAAATCGCAGTCGCACAACTTGAAGCTGCATTGGACGTCGTCGAACGTCGAGACGATAAGGCCGCAGATCGAATCGTCATGAACGATGAAGCGATCGACACACTCGAACACTCAATCAGTCACGACGTGATGCGCTTGGCCCTACGCGGGCCAATGGCCCGCGACCTACGAGAAATCCTCGTCGGCCTACGTATCCCCGCTGACATTGAACGTATCGGCGACTACGCTGCCAATGTAGCCAAGCGCTCGATCGCACTCAACACCATGCCACCTCTACCCCAGACCGTCAGCCTATGCGCCCTTGGCCAGTTTGCTGCGCAAGCAGTACGGAATGCACTGCTGTCCTACAGCAAGAAGGATGAACAGATCGCAATGAAGGTGCGCGAGAATGATGCCCGTCTGGACGCTCAATACACGGCGTTATTCCGAGAGCTACTCACTTACATGATGGAAGACACTCGCAACATCACCCCATGCATACATCTACTGTTCATGGCCAAGAACCTGGAGCGCATCGGTGACCACGCTACCAATATCGCAGAGAACGTCTTATTTCTTCTCAACGGCGAACAGATGCTCCCACCGCGGGAAAAGCGCGATAACACCAGCGACGCAAACCTCGATTGAGTTTTACATTGAAAGATCAAATTCAAAATAAGAAAAGTTCGAACAAGTGGCCTAGACACCACAAATACAATTGGCTCTTATGAACTAGATGTTTCGTGCTGATCGTGAGCCCATTAGCAGCGCAACCAATTCGCCCAACGGCTTACTAACTAATATGTATAGCAAGTCTCATTCCCATAGGTTATATCTCTCCGCACAACCGGGCACTTCAACCTGATCGAATGCTGTCCTGTTAGGCTACCGTGATGAACCAATCCATCACACCATCCACCCATCCGCCAATGTCCCAGCGCTTCCGCGGCTATCTGCCCGTAGTGGTCGACGTTGAAACAGGTGGCTTTAACTGGAACCACCACGCTCTGCTAGAAATCGCCTGTGTCCCCATTGAGATGGACGACACTGGAAGACTCTACCCTGGCGAAATCACCAGTACCCATGTGATTCCCGCACCTGGTACCGACATCGATCCAAAATCACTGGAGGTCACTGGCATCATACTCGACCATCCTTTTCTCTTCGCCAAGGAAGAAAAGCTCGCGCTGGAACACATATTCGCACCAGTGCGCGCAACAATGAAGAAATACAGATGCCAGCGCGCAATCTTGGTAGGACACAATGCCCATTTTGATCTCAACTTCCTCAACGCAGCAGTCGCGCGAACCACACACAAACGAAATCCGTTCCATCATTTCAGCGTATTTGACACTGTGACTCTAGCAGGCATCGCCTACGGCCAAACTGTATTAGCACGTGCAGTACAAGCCGCCGGCTTGGATTGGAACGCAGCTGACGCACACAGCGCGGTCTACGATGCTGAACAAACCGCTCACCTATTCTGCACAATCACCAACACTTGGCCATTTGTGGTAGCTGGCTGATCTCACTTTTTCCTGCATGCCTACAGCAAACAACTAGACTCATACTCGCTGTACGTCGGCAGACCGACACACCAGGACAACAAGACTTTCACTTAGATCTAATGTTTTCGATCCCTATGTCTGCTTGATCCCTTTCGAGATGCGACATAGCACAAAACAAATGCGGCCTCATACATCGCCATCGAACTTGCCGGGGGAGCTTGTGTTTCACTGGCACCTGAGCCTGCTACCGAATTAGTAGGCACTTCACACTGGAGGCAATAACATCATCGATTCTAGCTAACAATCTCCATCTCCAAGGAGTACTTAGGCACTTCTAATCTCCAGAAGCCTCTGTCTACGTGTTCGATCAAACTGTCAGTACGTTGCAGGCCAGCACCACCCAAAAAACCAACATAGCCAACCGCTTCTTGCTGACAGGAAAGTCATAGATCCATCGTATACCCGCAGCATCAACCCAGCAGACGCAGCTCACTGCACTGATGTACCGACCACTCGTCGTCACTGTCCTGCATTCAACGCATACAACATTACCCGTTCTGTGTCCCTGAGATTGGCATATAGCGCCGCTAATAAAGCGGAAGTTACTCTGGCGTTAATACGTCAAGAACATGCAGCAGAGGAATAGATCTCAGACAGACATCAACTTACTGAACACCCAATGCAAACATCGATAAGAACAATCGTGATGTCACCGATTCCACTGTGATGCAACCTCACGTCCCCATCCAAATTAATGAAGACATCCCAATCTGGCACATGCATGCGATAGGTGTGATTGAGTGAGTTGCTCAATGTAAGCATTGCTAGTCTTTTTTACGACTGTATAAGGGTTCATTGGATACCTCACTGATGCGTTCACTGGCTCCTGCAGGGAAACCTTAAATGAGCTTTTTCTTAACAAATGAACTTCGTTCGATATCTCTCTTAACATACAGTGTTCACCAAGGTAGGTAGTTTATTTCCATATGGACTTGATTCATCTGGTGCATCTCATTGAGTACTTTCGTTGAAATATACGATCAGCAAAGCTCGCTTCTTGGACACCAATGCCACAAGACGAGCCAGACAATCAGTCACACAGCACCTCCCAGCACACAACTAGCACCGCTGCTACCCAGACACCTCAATCAACTAGAATCCACTGGTATGGAATCTCGACTGTTCAATGCACCAGCGAAAAAAGCGTTGGGCCAACACTTCCTTGTTGACCGTTACTACATCGACCGCATCGTGCATGCCATCGATCCTCAACCAAACGACCACATGGTCGAAATTGGCCCCGGCCAGGGCGCGATCACCCTGCCACTGCTGAAACGCTACGGCTCTCTGACCGCAATTGAGTTGGATCGCGACCTGATCACTCCGCTGACCGCTGCTGCTGCACCACTAGGCAAATTGACCATCATCCACCGCGACGTGCTCACTGTGGACTTCTCCATTCTGGCCAAACAAGGAAATAACAAGCTGCGGCTGATCGGCAACCTTCCCTACAACATCTCCTCACCGATCCTTTTCCACGTACTACAACATGCTGCAATCATCGCCGACATGCACTTCATGTTGCAGAAAGAAGTAGTGGACCGCATGGCGGCCCCTCCAGGTAGCAAGATCTACGGTCGGCTCAGTGTCATGCTACAAGCTTGGTGCGAGGTGACTACAATGTTCGTGGTACCACCTGACGCCTTCCAACCACCACCGAAGGTGGATTCGGCGATAACCAAACTAGTGCCACGTGATCCAGCCAAAATCCGTATCGCTGATACAAAGCGTTTCACCGACATCGTGCGTGCGGCATTCGGTCAACGTCGCAAGACACTGCGTAACGCCCTTGCCGGTGTATGCACACCAGCCCACTTCGAAAATGCCGGGATACGCGCTGACGCACGTGCCGAACAACTGGAAGTGACGGAATTCATCGCGCTCGCCAATGCCAAGGACATTTGAACGGCATTCATACGCCACTTTGCTTACACTGCACACATGCAAAACAATCCCAGTTCTCAGATCGAGGTGGTTGTCTCGTCCCGCTTCCTCGACAACCAATCTAACCGTAATGAAGGCCGCTATGTCTTCGCCTACACCATCCGGATCTACAACACTGGGCATATCGCTGCACGACTGATCGCACGCCACTGGCAGATTACCGACGCCAACGGTAAGGTCGAGTACGTCACTGGCGAGGGAGTCATCGGAGAACAACCGCGACTGCGTCCAGGCGAAGAATTTCGCTACACCTCTGGGGTAGTGTTGGGAACCGAACAGGGCCAGATGCAAGGACATTACGACATGATGGCCGATGACGGTACCGAATTCACCGCCACAATTGCCCCATTCGTACTCAGTGTGCCGCGAACACTACACTGACGGAGGCGCATAGATGAGCATCTGGGCCATCGGTGACCTGCAAGGCTGCTATGACGCCACCCAACGCCTGCTGGAAAATATCCGCTTCGACCCTTCGCAGGATACGTTGTGGTTTTGCGGCGACTTGGTCAATCGCGGCGGTCAATCGTTGGAAACACTACGCTTGGTACATTCACTCCGCACCCACAGTGTCGTGGTACTGGGTAACCATGATCTTTCACTATTAGCAATCACCGTCCGCAGCGAAGAGGAGCAAAACAAGGTCAATCCCGATCTGCTACGCATCATCACCGCTGAGGACCGCGACGAAATACTTACCTGGCTACGCATGCAGAAACTGATTCATGTCGATCGCACCGCCGGCTGGATGATGGTGCATGCAGGATTAGCACCAAAGTGGACGACTCAGATGGCGGAGAAACTGGCACAAGAGGTCGAACAGCAGCTACACAGCGCCGAATACCATAAGCTGCTGCACAGCATGTATGGCGACAAGCCCGATTGGTCGCCAGCGCTGAGCGGCTACAACCGCAGCCGTGCAATCATCAATGTGCTGACACGCATGCGCTACTGTACTCCACGCGGGCGAATCTCCACCGAGGACAAAGGAACACCGGGAACACAAACTCAAGGCATGTATCCGTGGTTCGAAGTGCCAGGCCGGGTTGAACGTGATCTCAAGATCGTCTGTGGCCATTGGTCGACGCTGGGATTGACTATCACTCAAGGCATCCACGCAATCGACACTGGTGCAGTCTGGGGCGGCAAACTGACCGCATTGCAGATCGACACCGACGAATTGCGCCTAGTACAGGTACACGGCCTGTCAGTCGAACATCCACCACCCACACCACGTCGACGAGCAAAAAAGCGCCCCAAGCGCTCCAAAAAGTAATCACCGAACATCACTTATTTCCACTTCAGCCTTCAAAGCAAGCATTACGCTGACCCAGGTGGATCTTGTGCTCGGACAAAGTCAAACAGATCTCATTAAGACATGTTGTCAATCGGTCATCGTGCATGAGGTCGATCAACCAAACCTAACAATATCCTTGGGAACCATGAATAGCAGGCGTGTCTTACGCACTAAACGCCTACCTGGCTTGATCAGTAAATATCACATACACCTCTCCAAAGATGCAGTACACGTACTTGCTGGAGTCAGGAACATCTTTTTTGAATAGCCGTTTGGAGCATCACGATGGTTGCATTGCTTTTTCACAAGTACTTCCGGCACCTTAAGCTTGAACTTCTCTTGAACGTCTATCTCATGCATACGAGCGTTCTCCTGCTAAAGAGCCTTCCTTAAGACCAACAACAAAGCGATACGTACCTCGACACTTGATTCGTCACTTATAGAATGTTTATCTGGTCTAGACTCTGTTAACACTCATGATGCTGAGGTAATTTCCATTCAGGACCGCGGGTATGAAAATCGCAGCAGGCTCTTGCTGAGTATGGCTGGAAATGGCGTGGTCTACCAAGCGCTTCGGCCACTTCTACACAATTTACACATGCATGAAGCCATGGACGAAGCCGAACGAGCTGAATCGAGCCTTGGAATTACCTCAGCAAGCGCAGATCGTGTAGATCAAGATCCAGGTTGTGTCACTTGACAACTAGCATTGTGAAGATGCATCCGGACGGCACCAGCACACCCCCAAAAACACTCCGCCGGCTATCGGCAAATGCAATGGTGGATGGCGCACCAAGAGCCGCCTTTACACGGCGGACACTTGTACGACCATCTATCGCCTAGATAAGCACATGATGTGCCGAAAGGTTACGAATAGCTCAAGTGGCTTGGGCCGCCGAATCGCCCATCGCACCCGCTCATGAACCATGCTGATGAAAACCACAAGATCCGCACGATTTACTTTAAAGAGACACCAACGCCTTGCCGTTTCTGGCTTCCGACTCAGCAAGCGCTTGCAGATACCTACTCAATCCACCGTCTCAGCGCGACCAACACTCAGCCAACAATGATTGACAGAACAAGCCCGGTAACTACCGTACTGACATAGCGGAAATAGATCTGCTGAAACGCCCAGAGCAATGGGTGGGCTTCGGCTCACTTCTGCTCGACTATGCGCTCAGCTCACAACCGGAGAGCACCAAGCCGATGGCCAGCAACATCCCACCAACTTTAAAAATCATCCTCATTTTTCAGTCTCCATGCAAAAATTCAATCAGGGCATGGTAACACAGGTTACGGTTTTGCTTAAAGGGTAAGGGAATCCGATTTCACAACACACGGCCCAGCTCTTTGGGGATTGCACAATCCAAAGGCAAGACAGATCCATTGACACTTGAGAAAGTAGCGTTAACAGCTCAGGTCCGGTACTGGCATTTGAGGAATTACACGCGTTGCTAGCCTCTTAGCGTGCTAGGGGAGGCCGTCGAGTGGCCGAGCTATCCACATTCACAGTGGATAAGCCTGTTGACGAAGCCGGATATGACTATATGCAAATACTATGGATATAGGCCGGTTTCCACCTCGATACTTTACGGCGAGCGACAATATTCTGTGTCCATCTTAACTTCAATGTGGACGATGAAATGTCACGAATACCGGCGGAAGCCGCCGCGATCTTTCTCCTCGCAAATGCCTCACCAGCTTTCGCACAAGATTCCGAGAAACAAAATATTGCCGTAAGTGGCTCGGCGTCGATCGCCTCGGACTATCGCTTCCGGGGCGTCTCGCAGACCAACAAAGCAATGACCATTCAAGGCGGATTCACTCTTTCGCACAAGAGCGGCGCATATGTCGGAGCCTGGGCGGCCAATCTGGCGTACTGGGGCACGTTCGGCGGTGCCAATATGGAACTCGATCTCATCGCCGGCTACAAGCTGGCCCTAGCCAAGAAGACCATGCTCGACATCGGCCTCACTTGGTACGTGTACCCGGGAAGTGCGAACAATACAAACTTCGCTGAATCTTATGTAAAGCTGAGCGGCACGACGGGACCCATAGCTTTGACGACGGGCTTTGCTTATGCGCCCAAGCAAAAGGCGCTAGGCCATTGGTATTTCACCGGTACCGATGCCGCAGCCGGCGTCTACAACGCACCATACGATAAACAGGACAATCTCTACCTTTGGGGCGACGCCGCAGTCGCACTCCAGGGTACCCCGCTCACCGCCAAGGCACATATTGGCTATTCCAAGGGCAATCCGGGCCTGGGACAGAACGCCACGAGCATCGCACCAACCGGCAAATATTGGGACTGGTCGCTTGGATTAGACGCCAGCTGGCACAACCTGACACTCGGCGTTTCCTACGTCGACACCAATATCAGTCGCTCGGCTGCAGCCTATCTCCAACCGAGCTTCAGCAAAGGTCAGGACGGCATCGGGTCCATCGCAGACGGTGCAGCCGTTGTCTCGCTGACAGCGGCGTTCTAAAGGAGATGAGCCATGTACGATTTGCTTTGGATCGCAATCATGCTCGGACTGGTGGGCCTGCCACTCGCCTATGTTCACCTGTGCGATAACGTTTGAGGTCATGCGATGACACTCGATTTCTGGCTCGCCGGGCTGACCACACTCGGCCTTCTGGCTTATCTCGTGGCGGTGCTCGTCCGCCCCGAACGCTTCTGAAAGGAACACACTCATGACTCTCCAGGGCTGGATCCTGATATTCGCCTTTACCGGCATCCTATTGCTGCTGACCAAGCCTGTTGGCATTTGGCTTTTCGCGCTCTATGAGGGCCGCCGCACGCCGCTTCATGTCGTGCTTGGCCCAATCGAACGCAGCTTCTATAAGCTTGCCGGCATTGATCCCTCAATCGAGCAAAACTGGCGCCGCTACGCGGTGCACATGCTCATCTTCAACGCCGTGCTGATGCTGTTCACCTATGCGGTGCTGCGGCTTCAAGGCGTGTTACCGGGTAACCCGCAGGGGCTGACAGGTGTGAGCGAGCATCTCTCGTTCAACACCGCTGTGAGCTTCACCACAAATACCAACTGGCAAAGCTATAGCGGCGAGTCGACCATGTCGAACCTCAGCCAGATGCTGGGCCTTACGATCCACAACTTCCTATCCGCAGCGACGGGTATCGCGCTCGCCTTCGCCATGTTTCGTGGTTTTGCGCGTCGCAGCGCAACGACGCTCGGCAACTTCTGGGCGGATTGCACGCGGATCACGCTATATCTCCTGCTACCTGTTTGCATCCTCTATACGCTCTTTCTGATCGCAAGTGGTGTGCCCCAGACGTTGGCAGGCACCATCGACATCAACACACTCGAGGGTGCCAAGCAGATCCTGGTCACCGGGCCAGTGGCCTCCCAAGAAGCGATCAAGATGCTTGGTACCAATGGTGGTGGCTTCTTCAATGCGAACTCAGCGCACCCCTTTGAGAATCCGACGGCACTCACCAATTTCGTGCAAATGCTGTCGATCTTCGTGATCGGCTTCGGCCTGACCTGGAGCTTCGGCAAGGCAGTGGGTAACACCCGTCAGGGTTGGGCAATCCTGGCGGCGATGGTGATCCTGTTCCTGGCTGGCGTCAGCGTCACTTACTGGCAGGAGGCAGCTGGCAATCCAGTCATTCATTCCCTCGGCGTCGCAGGGGGTAACATGGAGGGCAAGGAGGTCCGCTTCGGTATCGCGGCGTCTTCCCTGTTCTCTGTCGTCACGACAGCAGCCTCGTGCGGTGCTGTCAATTCCATGCACGACAGCTTCACCGCGTTGGGCGGCATGATCCCACTGTTCAACATCCAGCTAGGCGAAGTCGTGGTCGGCGGCGTCGGCGCGGGTATCTACGGCTTCCTGCTATTTGCGATCCTCGCGGTATTCATTGCTGGGTTGATGGTTGGCCGCACCCCAGAATATGTCGGCAAAAAGATTGAGGCGCGCGAAGTGAAGCTAGCGGTACTGGCGATCGCGGTGCTGCCATTGATTATCCTGGGCTTCAGTGCGATCTCATCGGTGCTCCAACAAGGGTTGGCAGGCCCCCTCAACAAGGGACCGCACGGCTTTTCGGAAATTCTCTACGCTTTCACGAGTGCGGTCGGGAACAACGGCTCAGCCTTCGCGGGGCTCACTGCCAACACGCCTTATTACAACGGCATGCTGGGCGTCGCGATGTGGATTGGCCGCTTCTTCATCATCGTGCCGATGCTGGCGATCGCCGGCAGCCTGGCGACCAAGAAGTACATACCAGAGAGCGCAGGTTCGTTCCCAACCACTGGCGGTCTCTGGACCGGCCTGCTCGTCGGTATCGTGCTGATCTTGGGCGGCCTCACCTTCCTACCGAGCCTTGCACTCGGTCCCATTGCCGATCATCTCGCGATGATTCGCAGCCAACTCTTTTAAGTGAGAACACCACTCATGGCTCACGCATCCACTAAATCCCTGTTCACCGCGGAGCTCATCGTTCCGGCCATCGGTGACGCTTTCAAAAAGCTCAATCCGAAGGAATTGATCCGCAACCCCGTGATGTTCGTCACGGCCTGCGTAGCACTGCTCATGACGATCCTGCTAGTCATTGGCAACGATACGTTGACCATGGGGTTCAAGCTACAACTCGCCATCTGGCTCTGGCTCACTGTGCTGTTCGGCACGTTCGCTGAAGCGCTGGCCGAAGGCCGCGGCAAGGCCCAAGCCGCCAGCTTGCGCGCCACCAAAGCCGAACTGACTGCCAAGCGGTTCAAGGACGGTCGCCTCCAGGATGTCGCTGCCAACCAGTTGCGCGCCGGTGACATTGTGCTTGTCAGAACGGGCGAACTCATCCCAGCCGACGGGGAAGTGATCGAGGGTGTTGCCTCAGTCAATGAAGCAGCAATCACAGGCGAGAGCGCGCCCGTGATCCGCGAGGCGGGCGGCGACCGCTCCGCGGTCACTGCAGGCACGCGCGTGATCTCTGATGAGATCAAGGTGCGTGTCACTGTCGATCCAAACCAGGGTTTCCTCGATCGCATGATCGCGCTCGTCGAGGGCGCCAAGCGGCAGAAGACGCCGAACGAGATCGCGCTGACCATCCTGCTGGTTGGCCTCACGATCATTTTCCTCATCGCAATCGGCACGATTCCGTGCTTCGCAAGCTATGCAGGTGGTGCCATCCCGGTAGCAACCCTTGCGGCCCTGCTCATCACGCTGATCCCAACGACCATCGCTGCATTGCTATCGGCAATTGGCATCGCTGGCATGGATCGGCTTATACGCTTCAACGTGCTGGCCAAGTCAGGCCGCGCGGTCGAGGCAGCGGGCGATGTCGACGTGCTGTTACTCGACAAGACTGGCACGATCACGATCGGTGACCGTCAGGCAAGTGAGTTCCACCCCGTTAGTGGCGTTTCTCTCGCAGCATTGGCGGAAGCGGCGCTGCTCAGCAGTCTGGCAGATGAGACGCCCGAGGGGCGTTCGATCGTCGTCCTCGCACGTGATCGGTTCAAGGTCGCGATTTCGGCTTTGCCAGCAACTACTGAAGTGATTCCCTTCACCGCGCAGACTCGTATATCCGGTGTGAAGACCAGAGACGTGCTGATCCAGAAGGGCGCGGTCGATTCAGTCCTCAAGGCAAATCCGGGTGCAAGTGAGACTGCGGCCGCGACTGAACTGCGTCGCGTAACAGACAAGATGGCACGTGCTGGCGGCACGCCTCTCGCCGTCGCCCGGAACGGGCAGCTCCTAGGCGCGATATTCCTCAAGGATGTCGTCAAGGCAGGCATCCGCGAGCGCTTCGGCGAATTGCGCGCGATGGGTATCCGCACGGTGATGATCACCGGTGATAATCCTCTCACTGCTGCCGCCATCGCCGCCGAGGCAGGCGTCGACGATTTCCTCGCCCAGGCGACGCCCGAGGACAAGCTAGAGCTGATCCGCAAGGAACAGCAGGGCGGCCGACTTGTGGCGATGTGCGGCGATGGCACTAACGATGCACCTGCCCTCGCACAAGCCGATGTCGGCGTGGCGATGAATACGGGTACCCAAGCCGCTCGCGAGGCCGGTAACATGGTCGACCTTGATAGCGATCCAACCAAGTTGGTCGAGGTGGTAGGCCTTGGCAAGCAGCTACTGATGACCCGAGGTGCGATCACCACCTTCTCGGTCGCAAACGACGTCGCCAAATACTTCGCGATCATCCCTGCGATGTTTATGGCGTTATACCCGGGTCTCAGCGTCCTCAACATTATGGGCCTGGCGACGCCTGATAGCGCTATCCTATCGGCAATCATCTTCAACGCACTGATCATTCCGCTGCTGGTGCCACTTGCGCTTAAGGGCGTGCCCTACAAACCGATGGGAGCGGGACCGCTACTCGCTAGGAACCTTGCCGTCTATGGCCTCGGTGGCCTTATCGCGCCGTTCGTCGGCATTAAAATCATCGACCTTGCCATTAACGGCATTGGTCTGGTCTAAGGAGCATCATCATGGGCAACGATTTCATGACTTCACTGCGCCCGGCCATCATACTGACGATCCTGTTCGCACTGCTGCTCGGGATACTTTATCCTCTTACCATGACCGGTATCGGACAAGCCATTTTCCCGTCCCAGGCGAATGGCAGCCTCATTCATGACAGCAGCGGCAAGGTGATCGGCTCGACCGTCGTCGGCCAAGCGTTCATGTCCGAGCGCTATTTCCAGACCCGTCCTTCGACTGCCGGAAAGGGCTATGACGGTCTAGCCTCGTCAGGCTCGAATTTGGGACCGACAAGCCAGCCCTTGGTCGAGCGCGTCAAACAGGACGTGAAAAAGCGTCGTTCAGAAGGCGTGGTCATGATCCCGGCGGACCTTGTGACTGCAAGTGGCTCCGGGCTCGATCCAGATCTCTCTCCTGAAGCCGCGATTGCACAGGCCCCGCGCATTGCGCGCGTACGGGGTCTGCCCGAAAACCAGATTCGTGCACTGGTGCAACGAAGTATCGAACGCCCGTTGCTGGGGGTCCTAGGCGAGCCACACGTCAATGTACTGGCTCTCAATCAAGCACTCGACAGGATCGGTGGCACGCGTTGACGAGACGGAGACTAGCCTACCCTGAGGCCTTCCTACGCGCCGCTGCGCAGGAAGGCCGGGGCCGGCTCAAGATTTTCCTCGGTGCCGCGCCAGGTGTCGGCAAGACCTTTGAGATGCTCTCCGAGGCGGCTGCCCGCAAGAAGGCAGGCATCGACGTCGTGGTCGGTATCGTCGAAACCCATGACCGTGCTGAAACCGAAGCCTTAACAAGCAACCTTGAAATCCTGCCGCGCCACAACGTCAACCATCAAGGGCACACGCTCACCGAAATGGATCTAGACGGTCTGCTGGAGCGCCGCCCACAGCTCGCGCTGGTGGACGAACTAGCCCACACCAATGCAGTCGGTAGCCGGCACTCCAAACGGTATCAGGATGTCGAGGAGTTACTTGACGCGGGCATTGACGTCTACTCGACGATCAACATCCAGCATATAGAGAGCTTGAATGACGTGGTCGTCTCATTCACGGGCGTGCGCGTACGCGAGACCGTTCCTGACAGCATCCTTGAGACAGCCGAGATTGAGGTCGTTGACATTCCACCGGACGAGCTTATCGATCGGTTGAAGGAGGGCAAAGTTTACCTGCCCCAAGAAGCCACACGGGCACTCAACCATTTCTTCTCAAAGTCGAACCTGTCGGCGTTGCGCGAGCTGGCACTACGTCGCACAGCTCAAGTGGTCGATGCACAGATGCTCGAACATGTCCGCGCCAACGCACTCGGCGGAACCTGGGCGGGCAGTGAGCGGATCATCGTCGCAGTAAATGAGCTTTCAAGCTCCACCGGCTTGGTACGCGCCGCTAAACGTATCGCCGACGCGCTTCATGCACCTTGGACCGCTGTTTATATCGAAACCACACACACGCGCCAACTCGGTTCCGACGAGCATCAGCATCTTGCGGCAGTTCTCGCACTCGCAACACAACTCGGTGGCCAGGTGGCGACAGTTCCTGCAGCAAATGTGGTCGAAGGGTTGAAAGCCTTCGCGATCAACGCCCGAGCAACACAACTTATTGTCGGCAAATCGGTACGCTCGCGCTGGGTCGATCTGCGGTACGGCTCGGTCGCCGATCATCTTGTCCGCAAAACGCACGGTATCGCCGTCCACGTCCTACCATTAGAAAACGAGCAGCGTGTTGGGAACGGCAGCGCGAGACAGGGAGCACCCGTTGCTTCGGGCTGGGGCGCACCATCAGGTTATGTCTATTCAGTGCTCATGGTCGCAGCGATCACGGCAATCGGCTCGGTACTGCTCCATATCCTGAACCTCGGCAATATCGCACTCCTGTTTCTGCTGCCAGTCATGACGGCGGCAAGCCTGTTTGGTCTCCGTACTGGGCTGTTTGCTGGGCTCACTGCGAGTCTCGCCTATAATTACTTTTTCCTGCCGCCGATCGGTGCGTTCAACGTCAGCAATCCCGAGAACGTTATCTCGATTATCGTCCTCGTGGGCGTCGCCTTCGTCACTAGCCAACTTACTTCACGCGTCCGACTCCAAGCCGACATTGCATCAATGAGCGCACGCACCAATGCGGTTCTAGCAGGCTATCTGCGCCAGTTGACCGCACTCAACGATCCGCAGGATGTCGCCAACGCCGCCTGTATCGAGATCGCCCGCCTGCTTTCGCTTCGGGTCGTTCTGCTTAAGCGATCTGCGGCCGGATTTTCGATCCAAGCAGCGAGCGACGCGCGATCAGTGCTGGAAACGATAGAGATGGCCGCCGTCAAGTGGGTCGGTGATACGGGTCAGTCGGCCGGGCGAGGGACAGGTACGCTCACGGCGTCCGATTGGCAGTTCCAGCCACTCAAGGCCGGTGATCAGATTCTCGCCGTCCTCGGCCTCGCACGGGAAGATGGCAGCAATCCAATCCGCTCGGACCAGCTGGGTCTGCTCAACAGCCTTATCGACCAGACCGCCATCGCATTGGAAAGATTACGGCTCGAAGCGGAAATGCGCGATGTCGATGCAGTGCGTGAACGCGATCGGCTGCGCGCAGCGCTCCTCTCCTCCGTCAGTCACGATCTGCGCACGCCCCTGACCTCAGTGCTCGCTGCTTCGGCAGAACTCCGGCGTCGCTATAAAGATCCCCTGCTCGACACACTCGAAAGCGAAGCGACTCGTCTAAATCGATTCGTCACCAACTTGCTAGACATGGTGCGGCTCGAAGCGGACGCTCTGAAACTCAACATCGAGACAGTCGACCTTACCGACGCGGTCAGCGGTGCCCTCCGTGATACTCGCCAATCGCTGGATGGTCATCCGATTAATCTCGACATGGCACCAGACCTGCCGCTCGTGAAGGTCGATCCGCAACTGTTCCACCATTGCCTGCTCAACCTGTTCGACAATGCCGGGCGCTACGGCAATCCAGGAACGTCGATCCTCATTCGAGTTGAACAGTCTTACGAAAAACTGATCCTGTCGGTTGCAAATCATGGCGTTGGCCTTCCATCCGGTAGTGAAAAGGAAGTGTTCGAATCCTTCCGCCGCCTTACAGGCTCCGATCGCTCGATCAGCGGCACTGGGCTGGGTCTCGCAATCGTCAAGGGGTTCGCGGAGGCCATGGGCATGATGGTCGAAGCGCGGAACCGCGAGGACGGTCTCGGTGCTTGCTTCAGCATTCATTTTCCCGCGCAGCTACTGGTGTGGAACTCTGAGCAAGGAATGGACGTATGATGGAACAACGCGTTCTGATCGTCGATGACGATCTGCACATCCGCCGCCTGCTGCAAAACACGCTCATTCGGGCTGGCTATAAGGCCGTGGAAGCGACCACTGCAGCCGATGCGCTCGCTCTAGCAAAGTCCGCGCGGCCCGATGCAATCCTTCTCGACCTCGGTCTTCCTGACCGCGATGGCTTAGAGATCGTCACACTGCTGCATCAGCAAGGCACCGCGGCGATCATCGTCGTCTCTGCACGCGACACCACTGACCAAAAGGTGGCCGCGCTTGATCTTGGCGCCCAAGATTATGTCACCAAGCCGTTTGACAGCGAGGAAGTGCTGGCGCGGTTGCGGGCCAATATTCGTGATCGGGTCGAGGCACAGGGCGCTTCCGCGTTGGTCTGCGCTGGCGCCATCACCATCGATCTTGCCAACCGAATCGTCACCCGTGACGCAGTGGAGGTGCACCTGACCCGCAAGGAGTTCGAGGTTCTGCAGCAACTCGCGCTGCATCCCGGTCGCGTTATAACCCATCAGAGCGTGCTCGCAGCCGTCTGGCCCTATGAAGTCGACCGACGGATCGACTATCTGCGGATCGTCGTGAGGAACCTGCGCCAGAAGCTCGAAATCGATCCAGCACGCCCTGCGCTCATCATGAACGAACTTGGCATTGGCTATCGCTTGATGGCAAACGGATCGTAGCTTGCAGATCCTGTCGCTACACCACTGAATAGTTGGCACCTGCAAACACGGCCAGGAACTAGGGGAGATTCATAGCAGGTTTCTGCTTTTTACTTTGGCATTCTACTTCGCTTAAGAGATAAAGCCTCGTTTCTCTCGCACTCACCTGTGATCGACAAAGGAGTTTCAGCATGACCAAGAGTCAAGCGCAACACTATGTCGTTGGCTCTGGTCTTGGCCGTTTTCGGATTCACCATTTCCAACACGTTTGTTTGACAAGGTCCAAAAACAATTAGCGAAGCGGCAATGGCAGATTGCCAAAGAGCAAACCGCAAGACGAACTACACAGTTATAGCAATGGGTGCAGCTTTAATGGTCTATCTTGTGACATTGTTCCGGTAAAAAATTGGCAGCCAACGTAATCAGGGGCTTAGGCTGGAATGCGACGATTTAACTGACTTTCCTGTTCCATTGCTCCCCGAACTTCGGTTCCAGCGATATTCGTCATCAATCACGTGAACGACGCGATATAAGTCACCATCGGCCTGCAGCGTAGCTCCTGTGCGGTGCGTGGTGGCAAACGCATCCAAACTGGTGCATCTGTTTGTCACTCATGTGGACACGTCGGACAAGACAATTTCAGCACAGCACCCATCCTCGAACGCTACCAAGATTTATAATTAAAGCTACAGGATTAAATCTTCGATGTGCGAATCAACCAACGCACAGGGCAGAACACTAGAAATGCGCCGTTCGCAACCCAAATGATCCCTGCAACGGCAAGCGAAGTCCCCTACATCCTCGACGGCCTATTCATAAACGAATGCCGGTTGTTATATCCCAGAGCAATTGGTCAACACAGGCGGCTTCACTGATCATGTTTTTGCCGCATGCGCTATTGCTGGCTACCGGTTTGCTCCGTGCATCCGCGATCTGCCGTCCGAACAACTCTACGCTTTCAATCCTTCGACCGTCCCGGTACGCCTGTGGGCCATGAGCGGCGGAAAAATCAATCAAGCCATGATCGAGCGCAACTAGCCTGACATCCTGCGCATTGCCACCACCATTACAGCCAGAAGCATCACGCCCAGTCAGATAACGCCACGCCCATATCGGGCTCAACAAGGACGAAGCCCATCACACGCTCAAAGGAGCTATCAGCTTCCATCGCCGGGGCCAAATCCGCGACCGTTCTGCCGAAGGCGAGTACTACCAGATCACCGACATGAACCTGCTTGCCGCGATCATTCTCTTCAGGAACACCATACAGTTGGCCGAAATCGTCGCCAACCAGAAAAGCAAGGTTAAATTGCCATTACTCGATCTGCTGGCTCATATCTCGCCGCTCGGATGGGAGCACATCAATCACACCGGAGAATATCGTTGGCCAAAACTTTATCGTAGGATTCCGCCCTCTCTCGCAAAAGCCCCCTCCATCGCCGTCGTACCGCCGCTGTGCACAGACATAGAGCTTTGGAAATTGGGAATATGACCTCAAGATGTACAAGCGCTGCAATAAGGCCGAACGCCTGTTCCGCAGGCTCAAAAGTTATCGCTGTATTTGCTCCAAAGACGAGAAGCTTGATGTCATGCTCATCACCTTGATTGGCTTGGCTCCGATTGCCGATGGCTTACAATCGTGTCGCTAGTCCCTAATACCAACTGCGGCATCGTTCCACAGCTACTTATTCAGCACATTGTTTTTGTAGAGGATAAGGATAAAGCGAGAGAAACAAAGTCATCAGGAATGCATCACTGACTTTCAATTTATCCGGATACTTTTTCTGACCAACCATTATCGGGAAGCATCTACTGCACATGACTTCACTAGTCACTGCAGGTGTTGCAGAAACGCCAGATCGTCAGGATGCACTAACTATATCGGCGATAATAATCGATAAAGGTAAACGCGTATGCATGATGCATATCAGCCTTATGGGATTCACGTGTCATGATCTCCCAATCAGCAGGATCGAACATAGGAAAATACGCGTCAGCACCCACGACGGCCACATCCACGTGAGTCAAGTACAGGACATTGGCATACGGCAAGGTCAATGCATACAGTTCACCCCCACCAATCACACTTAACCTGTCGGTACCCTCCGCAGCTGCCTGCGCGATAGCCGCATCCAGTGAATCCACCACCCGCATCCCCGGAAATGGGATTTGCCCAGAACGGGTCAACACCAGATTGGTTCTCCCTGGCAAGGCACGCCCAAGCGAGTAAGCAGTCTTGCGACCCATCAGCACAGGTCGACCTAAGGTCAATGCCTTGAAACGCTTCAGATCATCAGGCAGGTGCCACGGTAAGTCGTTACCACGGCCGATAGCGTAGCAAAGATCCAACGCAGCAATTAACGAAACGATCATGGAACTGTGTACAAGACGTTGTGGATATTCATTGGCAATCTCATCCCTATCGAACACAGCCCCTCTGTAAAGACAACATTGATGAATCTGATTCCAACCCCATCCTCTCACCTCCATGGATCAATTTGGACTGATCTTGCAAACCACAAGCAGTAAAACCTGAAGAAAGATCACGATTAAAAACAAACCTCAAATCCCATAGGAGGTAAACAACGATATAAATACACCAACCAAATTTTCTCTGGCTTTCTTAGGACGGTTTGCCATTCACTGAACCCACACTGGTCCTGACATCTATGAAGTCGCCGACTGACACCATAAATCACACTGCCACAGGTGCCTTGATGGCCGGATATGGATCATAGCCTTCAATCACGATGTCATCGTAGATAAAGTTGAACAGGTCAGTGACTGCCGGATTGAGCCTTAATACCGGTTGCGGTCGCGGCACACGCTCCAGTTGCACATATGCTTGCTCGACATGATTCGCATACAAATGTGCATCGCCCAACGTATGCACAAAGTCACCTACAGCTAGACCAGTCACCTGGGCCAGCATGTGGGTGAGAAGCGCATAACTAGCGATATTGAAAGGGACACCAAGAAAAATATCAGCACTGCGCTGATAAAGCTGGCAGCTCAACCGGCCATTGGCAACATAGAATTGAAATAATGCATGGCACGGCACCAAAGCCATCTGTGGAAGATCAGCCACATTCCAGGCGCTGATCACCAACCGGCGCGAATCTGGATTACGCTTGATCTCATCGACCAACCAACGGATCTGGTCGATCTCGTGGCCATCCGCACCTGCCCAGCGCCGCCACTGCTTGCCATATACAGGCCCCAACTCACCCGTGACATCAGCCCATTCGTCCCAGATGCTGACCTGATGCGACTTAAGATAAGCAATATTGGTTTCACCTCTGAGGAACCACAGCAACTCATGAATGATAGAACGTAGGTGCAACTTTTTAGTTGTAACCAGTGGGAAGCCTTGGCCGAGGTCGAATCGCATCTGCCAACCGAACACACTGCGTGTACCCGTCCCGGTGCGGTCAGACTTCTGAATGCCATTCACAAGCACATGATGCAGTAAATCAAGGTACTGCTTCACTTAGAAACCTCAGTAACAGGCGCCGGCTGCAATACTGGTGCGCGACGCGACAACCAGCACAGGAACAATCCGATCACGATCAGCGGCAAGCTTAAGATCTGGCCACGCGTCAGCCATCCGAACGCTACATAGACACCGTTGTCTGGCATACGTACAAACTCGACCAGGAAACGAAACACACCATACAACAGCGCAAACAATCCAGACACCGCATAACGCCCACGTGGTCTGCGTGAAAATAACCATAGCGCTATGAACATTACCAACCCCTCAAGGAGCGCTTCATACAGCTGCGAGGGATGCCGGGCATAGTGACCCAGAAGACCAGCGGCATAATGCTGTTGGATATGCGCGAAGTTCATCACATCCTGCATCGCAGGCTGCCCAGCAGGCACATCGCTAAGCGGAGCACGCGGAAAGATCACTCCCCAGCCATTCTGGGTGAACTTACCCCAAAGCTCACCGCCGATGAAGTTGCCAAGCCGACCAAAACCTAAGCCCAGGGGGACCAGTGGTGCAGCGAAATCAACCACATCGAACATATGCAGGCGCTGCCGCCGAGTCCACCAAGCCACTGCCAGCAAGACACCAATCAAACCACCATGAAAACTCATACCACCTTCCCAAACCTTAAAAAGCAGCAGTGGTTCTCGCAAGAAGTCATCGAACGCATAGAACACCATATAACCGACACGCCCACCCAACACCACTCCCATCATCGCGTAGAACAACAGGTCGGAAAAACCATCCATGTTCACACCAGACAAACGCCCGGCCTGGATTCGGTGACGTCCCAAGCACCAAGCCGCACCAAAACCTGCCAGATACATCAAGCCATACCAATGCACCTTCACCGGACCAAGCGAGAAAGCGATTGGATCGATAGCGTGGAGATAAATCATGTGGAATCGTGCCCTGCCAAAAAGCGAGAACACCCATTGTGCCATCGTGCAGCCATCCATCAGATAACCTGCCGCAAGCAAAGGTATTAAAAAAGACGCGGACCTAAGATCAACACCCAGCAAAGCACCACGTTGCCCAACGTGATGAATACCGCAGCCGATCCCATATCCTTCGCACGTCCAGCAAGCTCATGGTATTCAGGCCCATAGCGCTCGATGACTGCTTCAATTGCCGAATTGAGCAACTCCACCACCAATACCAACAATAAGGCACCAACCAACAGTACCTGTTCCACAGGGGTTTGCCCCAGCCACAGGCCCAGAGGCCCAAGCACCAATAGCAATATCACTTCAAAACGGAAGGAAGACTCGTATAGCCAAGCTGCACGCAACCCCTGCAATGACCAGATTGCAGCTTTGTAAATGCGCCGCGGCCCACGCGGCATGTGTCCAAATTGGTCAGCCATTATTTCAACAAAAGTTAGAAAAGCTGGCATAACAGAACAGCGCCCCGAACATGCCCACGGAACGCAACGATTCTGCCACAACAATGCCGCCGTCTTATCAGAAGCTATCCGTGCGCTTATACAATCCCAATCCATTTAGGAATTGATGTAAACACGAAGCATTGCACAATAAATTGCTCAACGTCTAGCACAGATGCACCTAGCATTCAGTGCAATCATCAACAATTTCTAGCGATACTTAACTTCTTTTGGCAGCAATAAGGCACATCTTAAAGATTCTCATATTGCGATTGATTATCGACTTAGCTCTAAGACATTGATTGTTCGATATCGACCATCCGGTAGCCAGCGCTCTGTACAGTGTGTAACAGTGGTCGACCAAATGGTTTGTCAACCACCTTGCGCAAGTTGTATAGATGGCTGCGCAGCGTATCTGAATCCGGCAGACAGTTGCCCCAAATCTCACGTTCAATCTCTTGGCGACTGACTACACGTGGCGACTCACGCATTAAGATAGTCAGCAGGCGGAGCCCAATCGGCGAAAGTTGAAGTTCGGTACCGGCACGGGTAGCACGCATACTCACCGGATCAAGGACAAGGTCAGCAAGCTTGAGCACTTCCGCACCAACTTGGCGGCGCTCACGACGGATTAGAGCTCGCAAGCGAGCTTCCAATTCCTGAATCGCGAATGGCTTAGTCAGGTAATCGTCGGCACCGAACCCCAGTCCGGTGAGTTTGTCGTCAAGTGTGTCGCGCGCTGTCAACATAAGAACAGGTGTAGATTTACGTGCATCTTTACGCAGCTGGCGACAGACCTCTATGCCGTCTAAGCGGGGCAGCATCAAATCGAGCACCACAACGTCATAGCTGTTCTCAACGGCCAAGCGATAGCCGTCTAAACCATCGACCGCGTAATCTACTTCAAAACCACGGCCTTCCAAGTATTCACCGATCATCTCCGAAATGTTGCGGTTATCTTCCACTATCAGGACAAGTCCTGAGGTTTCCTTGGTCTGACGCATGAAGGCTCCCAGTTCTTCAGGTTTGTGAAATCGTGCTGCATCACCTCGTGGAAGCAACGTGAAGATCCTGTCCTTACTGGATATGCTCAGTGAGTGTTTCTCAAAATCCTGACACAGTTACAGCTAAACACATTGCCGAGCACCCGCAACTACTCAGCGTTAACCCGATGCCCTGCCAGCCTGCACTCATTCGGACTGCAACACCACATCCTACAACGGGAACGAGCACATCCGATGAAATACCGTGATCAATTCTTGATAGCTACCAAGATAAAGATTAAAAAATATAACCTTCTCGAAGTAGACCATGGATCAATCACTGGAGGTAGAGTGAGTCCGATGAATATTTAAGAAATAAACAACAAGCTGACTGATGTCAACAATGACATTCATCTAGATAGCATCATGCTGCCGTCAGAACCATTTCCATTTCATAGCCATGTAAAGCCACATTAGCAACCATTGTGCCAGCCGCAGTATGCCAAACATATAGCAATGGCTGGGTGGCACTATCACAGCTGGTTGCACGACCAGAGCAGGTCTCAAGCTGGCACAGTATGAAGGTTATCCATAAGACGATACCCTCCCTGGCTCAGTCAGCCATCACCAAGTTCACTAGAGTGTGTAAGTAAAGCAACCAGAGATGTGCAATAACCTCGGTACGGATACAGATGATGTTAACCACACAAGCATACATGGAATCAGAGGATTGTATTACCGAGATACCGCACCCAATGGCTGCCGGCCAACAGACACGAGGACTTCAAAATAACATTCAACCGGTTACTGCCGTTGTGGAACTTCCTCACTACGAATACTTGTAGCAGCGATGGTGTACTAACAAACATCCGAAACACCTGCACAACCGACGCTCTTCGGAAACCGACTTGGCCGGAATGTGTAAACCCTCTGCTGCCACAGATCGAGCATGCACTGAATCACATCAGCTCCCAGATGAAATAAGTCAATGCTTTTTTAGACTCACTTAGACACTGGTACTCTCTATTGGACTCATGGACGCTCATGCCAGGGGCGCATCGCGATTGTCGTCTAAAGTGCAGATCACGGCAATTCGACTGACATTGCAGCTTTATTCTCCTGCTCCTACTGCACACTACATGCCACTTGAAAGTTCTATAACTTATGTTCTAGGGAATGAATGACATGTCGTTTACGAGCATCTCCATACACCATAGCAAAAGACCGCTGGAATCAAAGCACGACAATCACACTCTCCACATCACTTATCCAGAGTCCGGCACCTGATTGACAGCACCCCATGACATCTTCAGATGAATCATAGACACTGAATGAAGACTCCCTCTTCATTGTGGTTATCATCATCCAAAGATGGTTATCACTGCTGTGGCCGAGTCAACACTCGACCAATCCTGTGCATATCGATCTCGTCGGCAGCACGTATCAGCGCAACGCGATCGCTACCCGGGTCAAAGCTAATCCGAAAATGCAGTTCACCGACTGGCGTACGCGATGAATGAATCGAGGACAGATTAATCCCATGCTGCTCGAACACTTGCAGCAATCCTCGCAATGAACCAGGGCGGTCCTCGGGAAGGTACACACTGAGAACCAACGGCTCAGTCAAATCAGCCAACAAATAGCCGATCCGCTCGTAGTTATAGTTACCGGCCACCAGCGAAGCTTCCGCAAAAGCTTGGTGGTTAGCTTCCAAGAAGCGGGCACGGAATCGCGCACGTGCTGCATCACCACCACAATGCACCAATTCGCGTAGTTCCAGCAACTGACCAAGCAGGCGGTCCAGCATCTCAGGTACATACGAATTTCCAAACTGGATATCCTCGTAAATCGACGGATTCAGAGACAAAATCCGCGCAATCATCGCCGTATCCAACTCAAATGACGTCGAGCGGAATGGCATGATCGACTGAAGCTCGCCCAATAGAGGCAGGTAATCGCGTAACACACCCGCCTGTGCCAGGTGGCAGGCATGTACCATTGCCTGCACCAACGCCATCACCCGGTCATGGTACTCAGGCGTCGCAGCCACACATTCAGCCTCCAACGCCTCACACAGTTGCACCAACCACGGACGCCAACGGTGTAGTCGCGCCTCACAGACCACCAACACACGACCCTTGAGCGTGGGTGCCTTAGGTGGTGCAGTCATCGGATGCAACCCAACCACCTCGGCCTGCGAAGCCAGCATAGCCGACACAGGAGCTTGTTTGATCGATGTCACATCGATCCAAAGCTGTCCAGCTTCAGCACCGCCAGCCATCGCCACGTATTCACTGATCAACGCAGCGGTATGCCTGATAGGCACAGAGAACACCAACACCTCAGCACAACACAGTAGCTCGATTGGCGATAGCGAGGCTGGATCGGCCGGATCATAGCCAATCACCTTCAAGCCCATGCGCTCACGCAGAAATCGGCCCAGCCAGTGTCCATAGGCACCAGCACTACCGACAATACCAACCACTGGAGCCACACTCACACCAGCAGCCCTATTAAAAAAGGACATCGTGTAACCAAGCGGCAGGAGCCAAGGGAAATATATTCGTGCACCGCAACCGGTATGACGGTAGACAACTGTGACGGGACCAAAATAAAGTCGTGTCGACGGGCTAGAAACTGTCTTGGCATTGCCAGCAGCAATACACCACACATATGACGTAAAACCGATTCATTGCCATAGTTCAATGCCTGATATACGCAGCAAACCTCAGTGAACGCGGCATGCCTCTTACCAACTGGACGAAAGCAATGATGGTTCAAATGTAACGCGAGCAGCAATTCACTCAGGACGTCATCCGGTCCCAGAAGCTTTTTACACCATCAAGAAAGGTGGCCGACTTCGGCGAATGCTTACGCGCATCCTCACCAGCGAAAGTCGTCTCAAATTGCTCTAGCAGCTTACGCTGCTCAGCAGTTAAGTTAACAGGAGTCTCAACCATAATACGACAGTACAAATCGCCTTCGGTGCGACTACGCACCGAACGTACACCCTTGCCACGCAGGCGGAACAGCTTGCCAGTCTGGGTCTCAGCAGGAATACGAATCTCGGCCTCCCCGTCAAGCGTAGCCACACGGACAATGTCACCGAGCGCAGCCTGCGAAATGCGAACCGGCACTTCACAGTGTAAATCATCGCCATCGCGCTGGAAGATCGGATGCTCGCGCACGCGCACTTCCACGTATAGATCACCCGGGGGCGCCCCCGCCGGACCAAGCTCACCCTCACCACTCAAACGAATACGATCACCATTGTCCACACCAGACGGAATTTTAACTGAGAGAGTTTTATGGTCCTCAATACGCCCAGCGCCACTGCAAACCTTGCACGGATTTCGAATAATGACGCCTCGTCCGCCACAATGCGGACATACTTGCTGCATAGCAAAGATGCCGCGTTGAATCCTCACTTGACCGCTACCGCGACAAGTATTGCAAGTCTCGACTTGACCGTCTTCTGATCCACTACCATGGCAGTGAGTACATTCAACCAAAGTTGGTATCTGAATCTGTCGTTCAACACCAGCAACAGCTTCCTCCAGATCCAACTCAACCACGTAAGCGATGTCGGCACCGCGGCGTGACGCGCGCGCGCGCGCGCCGCCAAAGATGTTACCGAAGATATCACCGAAGATATCGTTCATGTCGGGCGCATCGCCGCCCCCCATGCCGTGTTCGAACGCGGCATGACCATGGGTATCGTATAACCTTCGTTTTTTTGCGTCGGCAAGAACTTCGTAGGCTTCCTTGCATTCTTTGAACGCCGCCTCTGCAGCCACATCGCCAGGATTACGATCCGGGTGGTACTTCATCGCACAGCGGCGATAAGCTTTTTTCAGATCATCTTCGCTAGCAGTACGGGACACGCCCAGCACTTGATAGTAATCACGCTTACTCATGGATAGCAGACATCAGTAGTTAAAGAAACGGCACTCAATCGAAACATGCAGATAGCAGCAAAACCAGGGAAAACAGCGAAGGGCAAAGCTTAGCCTCACCCATTCGCAGTGTCCTTCCACCTCAGCATAAAGGGATTATTTTTTCTCGCCCTTGACTTCTGTGAACTCAGCATCAACCACATCATCAACTTTAGCTGAAGATGTAGCACCAGCCCCCGTGCTTCCTGCCTGTTCTGCTGTTGCTGCCATGTACAGCGACTGCGCAATCTCGGTAAGGATTTTAGATTTAGCCTCAATCTGGCTCTTATCATCACCTTTCATCGCAGCTTCAAGTTCTGAAAGGGCGGTTTCGACACGCCCAATCACCTCACCACCCGCCTTACTACCATGCTCCTTAATAGCTGAACGGGTTGAATGAATCAAACCGTCAGCATGGTTCCTTGCCTGCACCAATTCTTGGAACTTTTTGTCTTCCTCGCGATGCGCCTCGGCATCAGCAACCATCTGTTGAATCTCATTATCCGACAGCCCAGAGCCGGCTTTAACCTCGACCTTCTGCTCCTTATTGGTCTTCTTGTCCTTGGCAAATACATGCAAAATACCGTTGGCATCAATGTCAAAAGACACCTCGATCTGCGGCTGGCCACGCGGCGCAGGTTCAATGCCCGCCAAATCGAATTTGGCCAGCGATTTGTTGAAACGCGCCTGCTCTCGCTCACCTTGTAACACATGGACAGTCACCGCAGACTGACCATCCTCTGCAGTAGAAAACACCTGGGATGCTTTGGTCGGAATGGTTGTGTTCTTCTCGATAATCTTGGTAAACACCCCACCCATCGTTTCAATACCAAGGGATAACGGAGTCACATCGAGCAACAACACATCCTTGACATCACCAGCGAGCACTCCCCCCTGAATCGCAGCGCCCAGTGCCACAGCCTCGTCCGGATTAACATCCTTACGCGGCTCCTTACCGAAAAACGCAGCGACTGCTTGCTGTACCTTTGGCATACGGGTCTGGCCACCGACCAAGATGACCTCCTGAACATCGCTGGTACGCAACCCAGCATCGTTCAACGCAATGCGACATGGCTCGATTGACTTACGGACCAAGTCGTCTACCAATGCTTCAAGCTTGGCACGCGTCAGCTTGATGTTCAGGTGCTTCGGACCAGAGGCATCAGCCGTAATGTATGGCAGGTTAACCTCCGTTTGCTGTGAGGAAGACAATTCGATCTTGGCACGCTCGGCAGCATCCTTTAAACGTTGCAACGCCAGCGGGTCCTTGCGCAAATCGATACCCTGGTCCTTATTGAATTCATCAACCAGATAATCGATGACACGCTTGTCGAAATCCTCCCCCCCCAGAAAGGTATCGCCATTGGTAGCCAATACCTCGAACTGCTTCTCGCCATCCACTTCGGCGATCTCGATGATCGACACATCAAAGGTGCCACCACCAAGATCATACACAGCGATCTTGCGGTCCCCGCCTTTCTTGTCCAGGCCGTAAGCCAATGCCGCAGCGGTCGGCTCATTGATAATACGCTTGACATCTAAACCAGCAATCCGGCCAGCATCCTTCGTTGCCTGACGCTGGCTATCATTAAAGTACGCCGGCACAGTAATCACTGCATCGGTCACTTTCTCGCCCAGGAAATCCTCGGCGGTCTTCCTCATTTTCTCCAGCACATTGGCAGAAATTTCCTGCGGTGCCAGCTTCTTACCAGCAGCAGTGGCAACCCAAGCATCACCATTGTCGTGCTGGGTAATCGCATACGGAACCAAATCAAGGTCCTTCTGCACCTCCGCGTCGCCGAACTTCCGCCCAATCAAACGCTTCACCGCATAGAAAGTGTTTTTCGGATTCGTGACCGCTTGGCGCTTGGCCGCAGCACCGACAAGCACCTCGCCATCCTTGGTGTAAGCAACAATCGAAGGAGTAGTGCGATCACCCTCCGAGTTCTCGATGACACGCGCCTTGCCGCCATCCATAATCGCCACGCACGAATTTGTGGTGCCGAGGTCGATACCAATGATCTTGCCCATAAGGGTAGCTCCTAAAAGTTTTGCATCAAATCCCCAGCCGTGCCGGGGTCTGGTTCAAATGTGGGGATGACCGACGCCTGCTCAAGCGGCTGTCACCAAAGTTGTATTCGATCGGCGGGGCTCAACAGAACTCAATCTTGCTTGGCAACAACCACCAGAGCCGGGCGCAGCAGACGTTCGTTGAGAAGATACCCCTTCTGAAACACCTGGATCACATGGCCTGGTTCAACGTCGGCACCCTCCGCCTGGCTGATCGCTTGGTGGTGTTCGGGATTAAATAGCTGACCGACCGGATCCAACAATGTCAAGCCGTTGTCAGTAGCGACCTTCAGCAACTGCTTGTAAGTCAGCTCCAGGCCATCACGCAACGGGCTTGGCTCAGTACCGGAAGCAGTCAGTCCCGCATCCAGACTATCAAACACCGGCAACAACTCACCAAGGAGTTTTTCGTTGGCAAATTTGCGCGCCTGTTCCACATCCCGAATGACACGCTTCCGCTGATTCTCCAGCTCAGCACGCTCGCGCAACACATCCGCCTTGATCAACGCAATCTCACTGCGCAATGTCTCAACCTCAATCTTGAGCGGATCAGTTTCAGGTGAATCCTGCGTCAGTTCTTCAGAATCAAATTCGGGGTGGTCTTGGTTCATATACAAATCCTGGGCCAGCGGAACACCCGCCTCAACTCCACCCGTATGTGGGCAAGGCGCCGGCTTTCAAGAGCAGTCCATCATTCATTCAGTGATAGCGACAATGCATATTAACCTCACCTAACGCACCATCGGTGGCTCCAGTGCCGTGCCCAGCACCTGGGCCGCAACCTCTACCAAGGGGATCACCCGGTCATACGCCATCCGCTTGGGACCAATCACTCCCAACACCCCCAAGACCTGACCGTGCGCTATATATGGCGCAGTCACCAGCGAAATATCCTCCATGGAAACCATTCCGGTCTCCTCACCGATAAAGATACGCACCCCTGGCGCATCAATCGTGCGCTCCAGTAACTGCAAGATCTCCCTCTTGCTCGCAAATGCCTCGAATAACTCACGCAAGCGATCGATGTCCGAAAGATCCTGAACAGCCATCAGCCGAGTCTGTCCAGCCACCACAATATCCTCACCATCCTTTGGCACCAACATCTCCGAAGCAAGATCGAGGCTATGCGCCAACAACTGTTCCATCTCGTCCTTGGCCTTGCGTAGCTCGCACAACACAGTGGTACGGATATCGGCCAACGTGCGCCCGATGAAGTGCGCATTCAGGTAATTGCTCACCCGTTCTAGTTCTCCAGGCTCGTACGCACGACGCGGCTCAATGACCCGGTTCTGTACCTCATTGTCAGCAAAAATCAGAATCGCCATGATCTGATGCGCATCCAAGGGCACAAAATCAATATGGCGAAATGCGAACTGTTCACGCCGTGGAGCACTGACCACGCCCACAAAATGAGTCATCGCCGATAAAATTTCCGATGCACTGCCCAACAGCGCCTGAGTCCCCCCACCGACCATCTCAACACGTAACCGACGAATATCATCCTCGCTGGGAGGCCGCATCTGCACCAAGCTGTCCACAAACATTCGGTACCCATGCGCCGTCGGTACCCGCCCCGCCGAAGTATGTGGCGAATTGAGTAGACCAAGCTCCTCCAAGTCCGCCAGGATGCTACGGATCGTCGCCGGACTAATGTCCAGTCCAGCATGCTGCGCCAAGGTCTTCGAACCAATCGGCTCACCATTCTGGATGTAGCACGAGATCAACGTCCGCAACAATTGCCGGGCTCGGGGCTCAAGCGTAGGAGAAGAGGAGACGTGCATGTGATATTGGTAAGACAAAGGAAACAAATAGTCTCTCAGCGGACCGTTGGCAAGGCCATCCATTTTCTGTCCTCGCCTCTCGCCCTAAAGCTTTTTCGATCAACACCGCTCTAACGCCATGCTCAGACATCTCTCGATTAAGGACTTCGCCGTTGTACGCAACATCGAATTAGAATTTGGTCCAGGGATGACTGTGGTGTCCGGCGAGACCGGTGCCGGCAAATCACTGATCATTGATGCTCTTGGTTTCCTCTCGGGACTACGCGCCGATAGCAGTATCGTCCGCCACGGCGCCGAGCGTGCCGAATTGTCGGCTGAATTCGACATCACCATACATCACCCTGCCCACGTTTGGCTGCGCAAGGCAGATCTCGATGACACCGAGCAGTGCCAGCTACGCCGAATCATCCGTGCCGACGGTGGCTCGCGTGCATGGATCAACACACGTCCAGTCCTACTATCACAACTGACCGATCTCGCCGCCTATCTGGTCGAGATCCACGGCCAACATGAACACCAGACGCTGCTCTCACGGCAGAGCCAGCTCGGGCTTCTGGACACCTACGCACAAAACGAAACCGAGCGTGGCGCAGTGCAACAAGCCACAGCACATTGGCAGGCACTCCTGAACGAACGCGATGCAGTACAGACACAAGGTGACATCTCCGACAGGATCAATTTCATCCAGCACCAACTGGCCGAATTGCAACGCGAAAACCTGGATCCGGCCACCATCAACGCATTAGACACCAGTCACCGACGTCAAGCTCATACCGCTGCACTCATTGAAGCCTGTAAGAATACTACCCAGACCTTGAATGGCGACGACACCACCTCAGCGTTGAATCTGCTGCAATCAGCTCGTCACAACCTAAGCCGTGTCATCGAACATGACGCACGATTAGGCGAAGTCGAAACCTTACTAGACAGCGCAATGATCCAAGTGGACGAGGCGCTGGTGCTACTGGACCGGGTGCATAACGACCTGAACGTCGATCCAGAACAATTTGAAGCAATCGAACTTCGAATCGGACGCCTGCATCACCTGGCACGCAAACATCGCTGCACACCTCATGACCTGGCTGCACAGCGCGACCGTATGGCCGTTGAAGTCGAATCAATGCGCAGCATGGATATACGCTTACAGCAACTGGACCGGCACATCACCAACGCCATCGAAGATTGGCGGCAAGCAGCGGAGATGCTCAGCATTAGCCGCACGCGCGCTGCCGCAGCACTTTCAGCAGCTGCGACAAGCCTGATTGGTGAATTAGGCATGGATGGAGGACAACTTCTGATCCAACTGCAACCACAAGAAAACAGCCGGCCGCATCCTAATGGTGCCGAACACACCGAGTTTCTTATCACCACTAACCCAGGTCAGCCGCTACGACCACTACGCAAGGTTGCCTCTGGAGGTGAACTGTCACGCGTGTCGCTAGCCATCATGGTCGCCGCACTCGCAACACTGGACCTGGATACAGCGCCAACAATGGTATTTGACGAAGTCGACACAGGCATTGGCGGCGCAATCGCTGACATCATCGGCCAAAAACTACGCGCCTTAGGCGAGCAACACCAAGTACTATGCGTCACTCACCTACCACAAGTCGCCGCCAAGGGACATACTCACTACCGAGTCAGCAAAACGCCTGTGGATGGCATGACCCAGAGCGCCATTGATCTGCTCGACCCGCACGCTCGTCAAGAAGAACTAGCACGCATGCTGGGCGGCGTGAACATTAGTAAAGAAGCACATGCAGCAGCACGCAAACTGTTACAGGAGATATAACCAGCGCCGCTGGGAGCGGGACGATCCCTAACAGGTCAGAAACGCCTTCTCCATGTAGAACTGCTCTTCAAAACACACAAGACTAAGATCACTCTCAAACCATGTTGTTACAGGAGCACGGCGGGAACCTCACCATTAACGACCGCGCTTTCTACGTACGTACAATACTAGCGAGTGCTCTTCTAACTCATAACCGTGTTCAGCAGCAATCCTGCGCTGCAGCAACTCAATCTCATTGCTCTCGAACTCAATGATCTTACCGGTGTCAACATCCACCATGTGATCATGATGTCCGCCACGATCGATCTCATAGACCGCCTGCCCGCTTTCGAAGTTGTGCTTAAGCACTAATCCTGCCGCCTCGAACTGAGTCAACACCCGATAAACTGTAGCCAAACCAATCTCGTTGCCCTGTTCGAGCAGCTGCCGGTAAATGTCCTCAGCACTGAGATGATGTTCACTGCTGGACTGTTCGAGCAGTTCGAGGATACGCATCCGCGGATGCGTCACCTTCAAACCAACCTTACGCAAATCATGTGATTCCATTGACTTCTCAATTGATAGATCGTTTAGCGCCCGCTGCCTCGTGAATCGGTTACGGTAACCGCATGGGAGTGTATCATCGCGGGAATATTTACCTGTGACTGCTAAAATCCCAATGCGTAATCTCCTGCTGGTCGCTGCCCTTCCTCTCCTCTTTACCACTGGTTGCGGCATCATCTACAAACAGCCAATTTATCAAGGCAACTTGATCAAAAAGGAAGCTGTTAATCAGTTAAAAGTCGGCATGAACAAACAACAGGTCGCCATGCTACTTGGTACCCCGTCGATCTCCGACGTGTTTCACACGGACCGTTGGGATTATACGTCCACCCAACGCACCAACCGTGCGCTGCACACTGAGGTTAAGAATTTCACCATCTACTTTCAGAACGACCTAGTCACGCGCTGGGAAGGAGACTACTTCCCGAACCAAGATGAGAAACTAGCGGAATCGGCACGCAAACAATTCGGTCCAAACCTATCCCGAAAAGAGCACGGTAGCCGCTGAGCAGGTTCTATCGAAACTTTTAGAAGTATTACGTCGGCACAGCGCGTCGGCGCCGTGCCTCCTTAGGATCAATCAGCAACGGACGCAACAATTCAACCCTGTCACCGTCGTACAACACATGGTCTGGTTTAACTAGCACTCCGAACACCGCATAACTCACCGCCTGCTCGATCCCATCCAACGCAGCCATCGTCACCGCATCTGCCACCCGTGCCCCCTCTTGCAGCATGACCTCGCAGCAACGAACGCAGTCCGGCCAAGCAATCAGTACTTCAACTCTCATCCCCCCTCCCTCACACAATCGGCAATACGAATGAAGTCCTTGACCATGCAATCAGCCAAGCTATTGAATCCCAGTGTCAAGGCTGGACTCAACACACGCGAGACCGGCTCAAACTCCAACCTCAAACTGACCTTGCAAGACTCTTCTGTCAACGTCAGGAACTCCCAACGCCCTTCCAGACGTTTGAACGGACCATCACGTAACTTCATATCTATCTGAAACGGCCGCTGCAAGGTATTCTCAGTCGTAAACCAAGTCCGCAACGCCCCTACCCCCACATCCAGCCGCGCCATCAAACGATGTTCGTTATGCTCGAATAATTGCGCCGCATGACACCAACTAAAACGGCAAGGATAAGCAGCAATATCGTTGACAAGATCGAACATACAACTTGCGCTGTGGCAGACCAAAGCGCTACGGCAAATAATAGGCATAACATTTAGGCGTGGCGAGCAGACAGATCGTTCAGAAAAATTCTATTCGGGGACAATAGTCGGATGAACAAGAAACCTCCCAAGAATAAAGCAAACAGCACAACAAGCCCAAAAACCATCGCTCTGAACAAACGTGCACGTCATGACTACCATCTGATTGAACGCCATGAAGCCGGTCTGGAACTACAAGGCTGGGAACTCAAAGCAATCCGTGCCGGCCGTGCCAACCTTGGCGACGGCTATGCCTACGTCCGCGACGGCGAACTCTTTCTGATTGGTGCCCAAATTACTCCGCTTATCCAAGCGTCCACCCACATTGCCGCCAATGACCGCCGTACCCGCAAACTACTGCTGCACCGCCGCGAAATCGACACATTAATCGGACGTGTAGAACGCGAAGGTTTCACCCTGGTCCCGACCGCGATGTACTGGAACAAGAATCGGGTCAAACTAGAAATTGCCCTAGCCAAGGGTAAACAGGCCCATGACAAGCGCCATGCAGAGAAAGAACGTGAATGGCAACGCGACAAACAACGGATTATGCGTGCCCATAACCGCAACGCTTGACCATGACACGAGTGGAAAGAATCAAGACCTAAATATCAATGGATATCAACAGGAAGCTGAAAACAAGTCACCTGATCTGAATCAATTGGAACAGCAGCCACATTCTCTTAGAAGTCGAGTTTGTTTTCCTCGATCATCTGAAAACCACAAAAAAAGAGCCACAAACGTGGCTCCACAGTGGTGTTGAGTTTGAAGAATGAGTATTAAATGCCACTGTTAAAAACGGCCACCCACACTCAACATACCGCTCCAGGTCCTGTCACCAAGCGCTGTCTTGCTAACCTCCACCATTGCCCCTAAGGACATCGTTAGATTCAGGCTGTACTCCACACCACTGGTCATTGTTCCCATCATGCGCTGCCCCCCGTCTTGATGTACAAAGCCACCGATATAACCAGCATACCCACGGTATACCGGATCATGTCCATGAAGCATCCGATCAACTTCAAGACTTGTCATCCATTTCATGCGTGCTGTTAGCGGTACGGTAACATCTGCACCAACATACGCTGAGGTACGTTGGTTATTCACAGCGCTGTAGGTCACGGGGAACACTGCATTATGCTCGCTGTATCCAGTACGCAAAACACGGCTGTCCCGCACTCCAAGATGCCAACCCAATGAAACACTACGATCGGCATTGAATCGTTGCCCTGCTTCCAGCGAAGCATCCCGGCCTTTCATACGACTGCGGCCAGTTCCTGCCTCTGTATTTATCAGCAACGGACGTTGCACAACAACGCTGTACTGATTGAAAGCCACGGCTGGACGTACATACCATTCACCACCTCTGAAGGGAGCATGCCATTGTGCATAAAACCCTGCACCCAGGTTACGGTTGTTTTTGAGATAGCTATCCGGCAATGAGCGGGACAGTGAACGGTCCAGCGAAACACCCGTAGACAGTGTTTCAGTCAGCGCATAACCGAGTCTGAAACCGACGACCTTATCTCGACTGCTACCTGTAGAGGTGAGTCCAGTACGCACAGACCAACAGTTCCGGCTCTCATCGGTCTGACATCCTTGCTGTAGACGGATGAGTTCTTGGCGCTGCAGATCCATGACCGAGAATGTCTCTGCTGCTAACAGCGATAAGGTGCGTATGGTGTTGGCTGCATCCACTTTGACCACTATCGGTTGGTGAGGTTGTGGTTGTGGTTGTGGTTGGGGTTGTGGTTGGGGTTGGGGTTGTGGTTGTGGTTGTGGTTGGGGTTGGGGTTGGGGTTGTGGTTGTGGTTGGGGTTGTGGTTGGGGTTGTGGTTGTGGTTGGGGTTGTGGTTGTGGTTGTGGTTGGGGTTGTGGTTGTGGTTGTGGTTGGGGTTGTGGTTGGGGTTGTGGTTGTGGTTGGGGTTGGGGTTGTGGTTGTGGTTGGGGTTGTGGTTGTGGTTGTGGTTGGGGTTGGGGTTGGGGTTGGGGTTGGGGTTGGGGTTGGGGTTGGGGTTGGGGTTGGGGTTGGGGTTGTGGTTGGGGTTGGGGTTGGGGTTGGGGTTGCGTTGGATAAATGATTTTCCAGACAGCCGCATCGTCTTTTCCTGAATCGATTTCAGAATATCCTGCAGCAATTGTCCCATCTGCAGAGAGTGCGGTAATAATAGAATATCCTGAATTATCACTTTTTAATGTTCCCAGGTCGATTTTCGTTTTCCAGTGATCCCCCAACCAAATAGTGGCACGTCCTATGGAAGAATCAGACTCAGCAAACCCTGCAGCAATTTTCCCATCGGCGGAAAGTGCATAAACAACAGAATTTCCTGAATGATCACTTTTCCATGTTCCAAGCTGAGTTTTCGTTGTCCATTGGTCACCAGACCAGATGACTCCATAAACAACACTGCCATTTTTCATAGAAAAATAACCGCCTGCAACTTCCCCATCAGCGGAGAGTGCTCGCACCTCAGCCCCTTCGGATTCATCATTATTCAATGTTCCCAGGTCAGTTTTTATTCCAAAATTATCACCCGACCAGATAAATCCATGCGTAAAAGCGAGGATGTGATTATCTCTGTCTTTTTCTAACATACTACTTGGAATGTCTCTGGAACTAACATATCCTCCAGCAACTTTTCCATCTGTGGATAAGACATTCACCTTGGCATCATAATATTCTTTTGGCACATCAAGCTGTTTTATATCTTCCCAGTGATTCCCCGACCAAACAATTGGAACAAGATGAGCAGAGACACCGTATCCACCAACGGTTTTTCCATCTGCGGATAATGCATTAACCACTCCAGACTCTAAACTCCCCAAATCAAGCCTTTTTTTGTTTCCCCATGAGTCACCGAACCAAACGATTGGAATCAAAATACTCGAAGTGACATCAACATCTGGAAATTTTTCATTGGAGGCCCTACGTTGAACATTGGCATGTGATGGACTAGAAAAAATACTGATGGTTTCATAACCACCAGCAATTCCCCCATCAGAAGACAACGCTTTCACCTTGCTACCTGAAAAAGAGGGATCAAGAATAATTTTATCTTTAAAATTACTTCCTGACCAAATAGTTGCAACATAGTCACTACCATCAGGAACAACAAATCCACCAGCCACTTTCCCATCCCTTGAGAGAGCATCGACATATGAATATTGAGAATCATCACTTGTCAACGTCCCCAGGTCATATTTTTTTAATACTGATGGCATGCTTCCATTTGAATATACAACATCTGCCTCCCACATAGATAACACGATAAATACAGTCAAAATTTTTCTTTTCCTGATTTTCATTTTCACAATAAATAATCCGTAAATTTCAGAATATTATCCATCATCTAATGAACTTCCGTCTTGATACGTTAACTCATAACCAGACTGAAAGTCTGAATAATCTCATATTTTTTTAATCTATTTACCACTTAATCATTCAATAAGGTTATATATCGCATCCTAATCTTTACGAGCTGCAACAGAGCAATATGAAAAACACGTAATTATTCAATTTTCACAACACATGCACCAGTATACCTTCACCCTATTTAAAGGTTCTTGATGTATTCTTAATAGCACCTCTCATTGAATAATTGTCCACAGCGAACACAAATAAGCATTCATTTGTTCAGCAAGCACTGTAATTATTAGTATGCGGATTAATACCAGGGCTGACCCCAATAAACTACGTAAGCTGAACGAACCCTACTCCTGCATAACACATAAGCTCACATACAACTGCTTTCCAACAGCTCCACTGTTAACCGTGCAGAATCATGAAGAACTACGGCAATCCTCGTATTTACTCCAACTGCGCAGCAACATATCAGCCTCTTTAAAATATCTGCACAAAATCTTAGATGGACATCGACTTTGGATTCGCTTCGTTTCGCGGTAACAAACAAACACCCGTTGATCGAGCACTGGACCCTGGGATATGCCATCCGATACTCGCACTTCCACTGTGAAATACCGTAGCCCCGAGGCAATGTCGCCTTTAGAGCGCACTTTAAATATGCAGATCCTTCCCTCGTACTATGTCACCCATAGTGGTATCCAGACTGTATTACCTTGACCTGATCCATAAAAATACATTGCATTGTTCGACACATAACGTACTGCCTTTGCTACACAATTCAACGTATCCGAACACACTCCTGCTCTCAAAACACATGTCCTGCATAACCAAACAGCAGACCCAACGTATCCACCTACCATGTGCCCCGCTTGGATGTACCGCCTGCAAGCTCATGTAACTGTATGTCCAAGTCTGGCCATACAGAATCGGAATCACTCCCCTGCACTGCCTCTACCTGCCTGACAGAAATAGAACACAGATCATTTACCGCAGCAGCCAAGGTTACGACTGCCGACAGAGGAGTTCCTAATACGTGACGCATCGGCGCATGATCAGTACGATGCAATACAACACGTTGAACATCACCCTCAACGCCTATGCACACTGCGGCATCTCTTCAACGAAGGACAGCGAAAACCCTGTATTCATCGCTAGGAGACAGTCCACCGGACTTCGTCCGTCCACATTGAATCAACCCGACCAACTCAAGGTTCATAGAGCATCTCAAAGATGATCACATCAATAGATGTCGAGGATTTCTGGAATATCCACCGAAACTGTCGTTATCCAAACACAAGGATATCCAAGCAAACTAATAAATAAAATGCGACGCCCATCACTGAACGTCGCCAAAATCATTGGCCGTGTGTTTTTTAGCACAAGCCGCTTAGTGTGAGTTTTAATGACACGCCAGGACGGTTCACGCCGCTAGCGCGGCATTTTATATTGGCGTGATATTCGATGCCTGGGCACCCTTCGGGCCCTGCGTCACGTCATAAGTCACTCTCTGGCCTTCCTGCAAGCTACGAAAGCCTTTTGAGTTAATCCCGGAATAGTGCGCAAACACTTCGGGAGTACCATCGTCCGGTGAAATAAATCCAAATCCCTTTTGGTCGCTAAACCACTTAACTGTACCGCTCGGCATGGTGATGCGAGACCTTTGCAAATTGAATGGGTAGTGTACGTCCCCTAGCGCACATACTGAGTATGCAAAGCTTGGGTCCGAATGACAATCACCCTCTCGCAAGTTTACTAATTAGTTCCGGAAGACAGCTGGAAGCTGTCGCAACATTGGACAAAATCTCCCCCATTGTGATCTCGCTTCCATCACCACAACCCGCCGCCCAGTTCGAGACAATACCCAAGCAGGCATATTCCAGACCTTTCTCGCGCGCCAATGCAGCCTCAGGCATACCCGTCATACCGACCAGGTGACAACCGTCGCGGCGTAACCGGGCAATCTCTGCAATCGTTTCCAAACGTGGTCCCTGAGTCACTCCATAGCAACCATATTCGACCAAACTGACATCCACAGCACGTGCTGCACGCAGTAAACAGCTACGCAGCAGTGGAGAATAAGGATGGCCAAAATCCACATGCAGCACCTCACTGCCCACTTCCTCGCAAAAGGTGGAGACACGCCCCCAGGTATAGTCGATCAATTGATCAGGACAAACCAGCGTACGCGGACCAAACGCATCGCTGATTCCGCCGACAGTATTGAGCGCTAGCACACGACCGACGCCAAGTTGCTGCAACGCGGCAATGTTGGCGCGATAGTTAATTTTGTGTGGTGGCAACGCATGTTCCTCACCATGACGAGCCAGGAAAGCGACACACTGGCCGAACAGCATACCAACCCGGATCGCTCCAGAAGGGCGGCCATAAAACGTCTCAACTTCGTACACCTGTACATCGTCGAGCTGAGAGAGAGTGTAAACACCAGTGCCACCAATCACGGCCAGAGCAATCGTTTGCATAGACACCATCCACCTACTGCCTCATCGCATAAATCGCCGGGATACCTCGCAGTTGCCCAGCGATGTCCATGCCAAAACCGAATACATAGCGGTCCGGAACTTCGACGCCGTAATAATCAGCAGCCATATTGGGTACACGGCGATCATGACGCTTGACCATCAACACCACCAGCGACACATCAGCAGCCCCCTGTTTCAGGCACCACTGACGTACCTCCGACAAGGTATGACCCTCGTCAAGAATATCGTCAACCAAAATCACACGGCGACCAAACATGACACTGACAGGATGATGCTTCCACACCAATGCGCCACCAGTCTGCTCGCCACGGTAACGCGTCGCATGCAAGGAATCGAACTGTACGTCCTGGCCGCGCGCACCTAGCTCCAATGCCAGTTGACCGGCAAACGGCAACGCACCATGCATGATGGTGACAAACAATGGCACCTCGCCATGGTAATCGCGGGCGATGTCATCGGCGATATGCGCAATAGCCGCATCAAGACTGGGACGGTCGACCAATAAATCGGCCTGAGCAAGTGTCTGGGAGATAGTGAAAGTAGGCATCAAGTGGATGTTCCAAATCGTTCAAATAAACGGGATTGAATGGAACCATAACGAACATCAGCTAGTAGTCCATCCCAGCCAAGCGCACCGCGACCGATTAAGCCAATAAGAGCAGCCGTGTTGGCGCGACGGCCAGCAACAGCGGACAGTGCCTCGTTAACCAATTCCGGATGGCACACCAGAACCACGTCACAACCAGCATCTAGATGTGCGTGCACACGGCCCGCAACACCACCAACGCTATGCACAGCAGCCATGCCGATGTCGTCAGAAAACACTACACCTCGAAAACCCATGCGTCCACGCAAAATAACGTTGATCCAGTGTGCAGAGAAACCGGCCGGCTCAGGTGTGACCTTTGGATAAACCACATGTGCCATCATCACTGCATCGGCACCGGCAGCAATGCCTGCCGCAAACGGCACCAAATCCTCACACTCGAGTGTTTCCAACGGACGCACATCCACTGCACGATCAACGTGGGTATCCTCAAGAACACTACCGTGCCCGGGGAAATGCTTGAGCGTCGCGGGCATACTAGCAGCATGCATCCCCTGCACGTAGGCCCGAGCAAAAGCGGCAACCACGTGCGGGTCGTCACTGAAAGCACGATTGCCAATTGCACGGTTACCACGCCCCAGGTCGACCACCGGAGCAAAGCTTAAATCCACACCACTGGCTTGGATTTCACTGGCCATCAACCAAGCGTGCTCGAACGCCACCTCCAGCGCCACCTCCGGATCGCACGCGTACAATGCACCAACCCCTTGCAGTGGTGGTAACGCGCTATAGCCCTCCCGGAAACGCTGCACACCCCCTCCTTCCTGATCAACGGCCAACAAAAGTGGCCGTGGTGCGGCAGCACGTAGCGCACCCGATAGCTCGACAATTTGCGCGCGTGAAGCAAAATTACGCTTAAACAGTACGACTCCGGCCACTGCATCGTGCTGCAACCAATCCATCTCCTGAGCACTGAGTGCAGTACCGGCTACACCAATAAGTAACATTGCAAAGACCTCCAGTCACAGCACCACAGGGACACCAACACACCCTTGTCGCAAAGATATAAGTCCGAACACGTCAGACTGCCTGTTCAAGGGCTCGTACCAGCTTGAGAACCACCGCACACTGCAAACAACGCCCCGCTTAACAAACACATCATCGCAATTCACACCAATAAGACGCCAAGTCTCTTGGCATCGCTGCTCAGCAGCAGCAATGGTTGCCACTACAATTCATGCTTGGCCTCACCGCCGCAAAGGGCAATACGGACACACGCAACATAAGATCAAACTAGACCGATGCACACCAGCAAACGAACGGATGCGAAGCCAGAGCAAGACTGTAGTAACGTGCGTCATCAGTCACCTCAGCACCAAGCCAATCCGGCCACACAAAGTCCTCATCAGCACTGTCCAGCTCAATCTCAGCCACCACCAAGCCAGCGTTATCACCGAAAAACTCATCGACCTCCCACACGTGGCCCGCATAGCGCACCAGATGACGACGCTTATCAATCAATCCCCCCACACACAACGCAAGTAAATCGCTCGCCTCACTCAAAGGGATTGCATATTCGAATTCCTGGCGAGTATGGCCAAGTTCCACCGACTTAAGGTTGAGATACGCCTCCTCCCCTTGGATACGTACCCGCACTGACACTTTCTGCACACCGCTTCCCAATGCTTTCTGGTCATTGATATACCCTTGAGTCATCGGGATGACTACATGCGCAGCAGCACGCCAACTTTCCCCAACAACCAGGAATTTACGTTCTATTTCGATCGGCATAATTTTATAAAATTCAGAAAAAATCAGAACGGATGGGGCTTTGTGAAATCTCGCCAGATAATTCAGCAACACTCGAATACAGCAATGCTCTCCACATGCGCAGTATGCGGAAACATGTCCATCGCCCCAACCGCACGCAACACAAAGCCCTGTTCGTTGACAAGGAAATCAGCATCACGTGCCAAAGAGCCAGGATGACAACTGACATAAACAATGCGTTCGAACGTCTTCAACGGTAACTGCTTGAGTACTTCAATCGCCCCGGAACGCGGCGGATCCAACAGCAACTTATCAAAGCCCTGACACATCCACAGCGCACCGCGTTGGTCCCGGGTCAAGTCAGCAACAAAAAATTCAGCATTATCCAGGCTGTTACGCTGCGCATTCTCCCTGGCCCGCGCCACTAGCCCAATATCACCCTCCACTCCAACCACCTCACGCACAGTACGCGCCAACGGCAAGGTGAAGTTACCCAAGCCACAGAACAGATCGAGCACGCGATGCTGGGGGCCGGCACCGAGCAGATCCAAAGCATGCGCGATCATCTTCTCGTTCAAGACAGCATTGACCTGGATGAAATCCAGTGGACGGAACACAAGTTCCACATTCCAGGGCATCAATCGGAATGCCAACAGCACCTCCTGAGGCCACAACAGATGCACGCTGTCCACCCCATGCGGCTGCAGAAAAATCGCAAAGTCATGTTCCTTGCCAAACTCAGTCAGCGCTCTGCGATCGTCCTCGCTCAGCGGCTGCAAGTGACGCACCGTTAACGCCACAACAGCATCACCAGCGATAAATTCGATCTGCGGCACGTCACGCTTACCGCTCATGCTCTCAATCAATGCTGCCAAAAGAGCAATTTTTTTACCGATCTGCGGAATCACTGTGTGGCAGATCGACAAATCGGCAACGAAACGCGGATCATGCTCACGGAAACCAACCAGCGTCTTCCCCTTTTTCTCGACACGACGCACTGAAAAACGACCCTTACGCCGATACCCCCAGCTATCTGCAGCCAGCGCCGGCAACACCCGCTCGGGACTGACACGGCCGATACGCTCCAAACTTTCCAACAACACTCGTTGCTTGGACACGATTTGCTCATCTTCAACCAAGTGCTGCAATACACAACCAGCACAGATTCCAAAATGCGGGCAACGCGGTGTCACCCGTTGCGGTGATGCTTGCAACACCTCGACGAGACGTGCCTCGTCAAAATGACGGTTATGCGCCATTGGCTCGACCATCACCACCTCACCCGGGAGCGCGCCAGTGACAAAGGTCACTTTGCCTCCCTCGCCATAAGGGCGCGCGACCCCACGGCCATCATGACTAAGATCGATAATCTGCGTTTGAAATGACGTACGGTCAAAATGGTTAGAGCGGGCCACAAAAAACACTGTAAAACAGAATTCAAAGCATTGTCGCAGATTGCGTTCCACATCGAACACAACCGCCCCATCCATATATCCACCCAGATGACAGAAAATAACTGTTGTACAAATAAATAAACAGGAGCAGAATTTCAGAAAAATTCTGCGCATACACTGTGGATAATAACGCTGACACGGAAGCAGCCCGATGATCGAATCTACGCAGCATCTGCACCCACGGCTATTGCTGGTAGAGGACGACCCGATCAGCCGTAGTTTCTTACAAACATCTCTGGAAGCATTGCCCGCTCAAGTTGACTGGGCCAATTCGGCCGATGCAGCGCTAACGCTCAGTCGCAACCACCACCACCACCTGTGGTTGATCGATATCAATCTCCCAGATGGCAACGGCACCGAACTACTCTCCTCGTTACGCCGTTTGCACCCAAACACACCGGCGCTGGCACATACTGCTGAAGCTGATGCCCATCTCCACCATGGCACTGGCTTTGTCGCAGTACTGGTCAAACCGTTATCGAGCAAGCACCTGCTGGAAGCCGTGCACCATGCACTTTCACACAACCCTGTGGAAAGCGATGCATCCTCATGGATGGTGTCCCCCACATTTCCAGGCCAAGACTGGGACGAAGCCGCTGGGCTGGCCGCACTTAAGGGGCAGCACAGCCATCTAGACGCAATGCGAAAACTCTTCCTGGCCGAGCTGCCAAGCAACCGCAATGCAGTCGACACAGCACTACGCCACGACGACAAACAAGCACTATCCGGACACCTGCACCGGCTACAAGCCAGCTGCGGCTTTGTTGGGGCATCACGACTGGGCAACGCAGTACGCCAGCTACGCAGCAACCCAAACTCATACCAAGCTCGTGCCCAGTTCTACAAAGCCATCAAAGCGCTTCTGCACTAAATACACAAGTGCAACACCACACCCGGGAAAAAACCATACAGTACCTTGATCACCAGCGATCACCTACTCACTGGATATCCGACTCGCCTTTTAGTAAAACGAAACACATCTGTCATTTTCCTCTTAAAAATCGAGTATCAACACCAGAGACACAACCAACCAGAACAGCAACTCTTGAAGACGCAGATGCTGATACTAAAAATCAAAAATTAAACGGCACATAAACTAATTCAGCCGCTTTCCCCTAAGCAGACAGACATGGAAAAATCGAAAAACATCCCAACTATAGCGTTTAAATAAGCGTCGCGGCTCTCGCAACAATCGGTACAACCATTCACCGTGTACACGACGTACCCATAAAGGCGCACGCTGCACACTACCAGACATGAAATCGAACAACGCACCAACAGCGAAAACCACTGGCGTGTGCAACTGCACGTCGTGGTCGAGAATCCAGCGCTCCTGCAGAGGACTACCCAAAGCAACCAACAAAACATCAGCACTGCTGGCATTAATGAACTCGACCAAGTGTTCACCACTGGCAGCGAACTGCGCATAACCATCGCAAGTGCCGACCACTAATTGCCCCAATCGACACAGCGTCTGTGCCGCCGCATCGGCAACACCAGGCTTGGCACCGAGCAAGAAAAAGCGCAACGGACGTGGCGTATGCTTGCATAGGTACGGGATCAAGTCAGTGCCATTAAGGTTACCAACAAAACGGCGGCCATGGATGAGCCACGCAGCCAAATCCATACCGATCCCATCGTTGAGGATACACACGCGTTCTGAATACATCCGTATTCGGAGCGACTGACATTGCACCACGAAATTTGTGTTAGCAAAAAATACGCGCTGCGGCCTTCCTTCAGTCAGATTACGGTACAACGAAGCAACAAAGGCAGATGGCGTGATCGATAACACCGGAAACCCTCCAAGCAGAAGACTGTCAGTGGTTTCAATAGAGGGTGTATCGGAAGAAATGTCAGAAATCATCACGACAAGGTCTCCAAGAGCCCACACCGCAGCACGGGCAAATCATCAACAGAAAGATTACTTCACAAGTTCAAACACGCTTCAATACTGGTCACTTAATACTAGCGTGCCTATCTTGTGCCTCCATCATCGTCGTACTTGGAATGGCCACCTGGATTTCCCTTGTGGAAATAAACGCTGGGGATAGCGTCATCGTTCGCGCGCACCCACTCGTACAACGAAATAGTCAACACCAGACCGGCGGCCAACATTTCCTGAAAAACATCACTGCTTACAATCTGAAAACAGAAGAGACTGTGAATAGCATCAGCACTTCACAAGCCACTCATTAATCACGACAAGATAAGACAAAACAAATGAGTACCACTATTAAACGTATTACGCAGAAAGAAAAGCCTGATTTAACCTCCTAAGCTCCTGTACACCTCCGCACCTCAAGCATTACACCTTCCATAAAATGATACATGCACAGACCAATTTATCGAACAGTTATCAAAACGCTCAAAACATTGCGATTCGCTCGGAATCCCACGATTGGCCTGGAAACACAGCATCATCTCATCGTTGCCAAGAAAATTTCATAACTCAAAAAATTAGAGGCAATCGTCACTATTTTTGAAATTATGAAACAAGCTAATATCACATAACACCAGCACCTGCCCCACGATCATCTTATGAAATTGTACATATCGGTATTGCTATTTTTAAATGGCTAACAGAAAAGCACACTGTAGTCTTCAAATACAATCTAATTCTCCAAACACCATGCATTAAGATGCATGATTCCATACTTCTACACATGCATCGAATGCCCCCCGTTCACCATCAATCCTGACAGAATAAAGTCACGGATGCAGATGCATTCACACCACAGGCAATATCCGGGTATCCTCATAGGAAGCAGGATCCAGGACCCGATCGGCAATCTCTGCCCAACTCAAATATTGACGAGACTGCTGATGCGGCGCCTGCAACGCATGCTCGACCGCAGCCACCAATTCAATGGGATTACCAGGGGTATAGCCAAAGCGTGTCGGATAGGACCCGACCACCGCATGCGGACATACCGCCGGTAAGCCAAAGAAGTCATACTGCATTAGTTTCATCGAACTGTCCGCTAAATACACTGGCACCTGCTGTGACACATACGGCGCAATACCGAAACACGCATGTTTGATATAGCGGATGGTTTCAACGTACTTCATCTCACCGTAAACCACGATATTATCGCCGTAATCAGGATGCCGCCCCATGCCTGAACCGATGACATGGAAAGTAATGTGTGGAAATGCCTTCCCAGCAATCACAAAAAACAAGGGATCAAACAACATCGAACCAACCGATACCGCATGGATACCCTCCTCATACGGCGATGGATCACCAAGCTCACCCAAATTCGGAAGTACCCCGTGACCGACATAAAACACATTGTCATGGCTAGGAATCTCTCTAGTCATTGCGGGAGACACTACAGTGATCACAGCCAAGCTTGAAGCAACCTTCTGAAATTCACGCTCGATATAGGACGCAACATTAATCGCACTAAGACTGTCAGAACCATTATAGATAAGCTGAGCACGCGGGTTCAGTCGTTTCGCCATGTCAATAAACGCCACTGCAGTGCCGCTCTCGAACAAGATCGTGTCGGCTTCGCGTATCCACTGCAACAATATCTCTGGAGGATGCTGCACATACCAGCGGAAGAGCATATCTTCGACACTGCGTAACCATCGTCTACGCGTATTGAACGGATGGACCAAAGTACGCCACAGATAGCAATGCACCCCCTTGTACTCAACTACACAGTTGGCAGTTTCATCCAGAAGGACACGTATATCGTTCTTGAACCTAGACAACCGACTGTAGCGTAATGAAAAGAAGCGAGTGTCACCACGCTTGGCCAGTTCATCGGTAATGAAATGAATACTGGCACGACTTGGCGTGCGATAGTCTTGGGCTGACAGTACGAGATAATTGGGACGTACTGGAACGGACATCATGGAAACACTTGCAGCGTGATTTGATCCGGTATTGGTAGAAGCATGCATAAACTCGCTCCTTGGTTGCTGAATTAACGTGTTCTATGAATTTTCAAAACATCTTAAAAATGGATGAATTAAGAACCCTTCCTCACTCTATTCATTATCCTTAGAGGAAAGGATGGTACCTCTGGAAACAACATACCGATCTTAAGGATCGACAGCACATCACGACGAAATGCTGTCCATAACACGCATAACACTGCAAAAGCTCCCAACATCGCCAAAGCACCGACGATCAACTGCTCCCACAGATTAGACCCACCCCACCACTGCGAAGCATACGTGGAAACTGATGCACACAAACCGTAACCTGCGATCGTACGCACTCCATTGAAAAACATTTCCCAACCAGGAACCGGTGTAACGCGTGCTGCCCAAACAATCGACAATGGCCATATCATCGCCAGACTGATGCTGTAACCGATAGCCACGCCAAATACACCCCAATAAGCGCCAATGCACACGCAAACTACCAACAACACGTGACTGACAATGGAAAACAAAAGATGATGACGTATCAATCCACGTGCTAAGAACAGCCAATAACTTGCATAACCAGCACTCTGAGTTATACCAGCCAACGTTAGGATCTGGAACAGCAGCACCGCCGGACGCCACTGCTCACCAAGCACTAACACAATTAACGGGGTAGCCTGTGCGCAAGCGAATGCAAACAACGCCACAATCACATGCAACATGATCGTTTGCCCACGCAATAGGAACGCATCGAAACGCACACGATCATCTTGCAACTGAGAAAGCACCGGCAACGCCACTGAGCTGGCCGGTGCAATGACTTGATTCAATGGCATCATCAGCAGCTGAAATGCACGGTTATATAAACCCAATACATTGGGGCCAAACCGATAACCGATGATCACTTGGCCCACACTGCGATCCGCGTAGGCAAGCAGCTGTGCAACCATTAGATTCCAACCGAAACTAAGGAAAGTGCGCATCGGCACACCACGTTGATAACCACCTGGCAACCAACGTGCACAGACCATCGCAATCGCAAGATTCATCACAGCCTGCACCACCTGCTGTAACACCAACGCCCAAACGCCCCACCCCAACAGCGCCACAGCAACGCCAACCAACAGTCCCAATACCTGTGCACCGATATCACTCAACGCAAGCTGACCGAAACGCATCTCGCGGCTAAGGTTGGCGCGGTATTGGGTTGCCATGCCGTTGAGCAAAAAATTGATCGCCAACACCTGCGTAATCGTCACCAACGCTGGTTCACGATAAAAATTCGCAATCACCTGCGCCGCACCGAATACCACCAATGACAATGCCAAGCCGATACCACTGTTAATCCAAAACAAATTGTCGCGCTGCGCGTTGGTGATGTGCTTGGCCTGGATCGCCGCCGAAGAGAGACCGAAATCGCGAAGAATATCGGCCACACCCACAATCGCAGTCACCATCGCCATCAGACCATAATCGTGAGGGGTCAACAACCGAGCCAACAACACGATAATGGCAAACTGCATCACCACTCTCGCCCCTTGTCCCAGCATCGTTACCACAGCACCGCCAGCTGCACGCGAAGCCAAACTACGCTGAGACGCCGCAGATGCACTGACTACACTGTCACTCATATCATCACCTCACCGCTATGGCCCGGGACCTCAAGACAACAGTAGTCATGCCGACACCCGATTCGGAGTCGATCACGTTGCGGCAACGCAAGCACACCAAAAAGACTGTCGCATCCCTGCACACTAGCAGCAATCAATAAGGCCTCATTCTGCTCACCGTGAAACAAGAACACGCAACTCAAAGCAACCGGCTCTGCGATTACCACGTTGGACTCACTCCGCGGTACCGGCGCCAGACGCAACAGCAGCAATACCCATTCGATTTGGCTGCTACACAGCACCCACGGCAACCTAGCCATATATTGCAGTAAGGCATTGATCAACGTGTATTCACCATCGCTATACTCGACGGCCTGACAGATCCTCACAATGCTCGAATGACTGACAACACATAAACCAACCCTCGGATTCTGCTCCATGCACCACAGATCACAACGCCCTAGTAGCATCTTGTGCATCGAGAAGTAACGCATCTGCACAGAAATCGAGAACACAACGTAGCACTGAGGGAAATAAAGTTTATTCGCTATCAATGGCACCTCACTAAAAAACAGCACAGCCCACCGTGTCGACATACCGGACACAACCAGAACAAAACAGATACAGCTCATCCCAGAAACTCCTGCTCGCAGCTCAATCCAAGCACCCTGCGATACTCATCGATATAACAACCAATCACGTGACGCCAGTGATAACGATCAGTGAAAGCCATCGCCTGACGTCGCCACTCGATGAAATTGGCATCCGCTTGTACTGCCAGCGCCTGTACAGCAACCGCAGCTTGCTGTGGCTGTAATGGATCAACCAAAACTCCTAAGCAGGACTCACGGTGTAGACGCGCAAACGGCGGGATATCACTCAACACAGGAATCAATCCAGCACTCATTGCCTCAACCGCAGCGATACCGAAACCTTCGTGATGTGATAGTGAAACAAAAAACTGCGCTTGCTCCATAAGCAAACACAGCTGCGACTGTGACGGATTGCAATGGAAATGCACCTGCTCACACAACCCAAGCGTCTCCACCGCATGCGTCAACGCAGCCTGATCGTAATCGTATTCACGTCCAGCAATGATCAAGCGCCAGCGGGGATCCGTCGCATACAATGCACCGAGCAATTTCAAAGTCTCTAACAATCCCTTGTTCACTGACCAACGCCCGAAATACAACAACGTGCGCCCAGGTTCGGAAGAACCACACCCTGCGTATTTCTCCACATCTACGCCATTCTCGATGACTCGCAATCGTGTCGGCGCAACGATCTTTGCAAACAACGTACCGTCGTTTTCACTGCTCGCAATGATTCGCGCATAAGCCAACGCGGACAACCTAGTCAAGGTATTGAACCAAAGCACTTTAAGCCTAGAGGCATACGTCGTATGGAAGAAACCACCGTGAGTCGAAACGACCATCGGTTTCCCATGCAACATGCGTGTCAAAGCCAAGAAATCATAAAAAAAATCAATACCATGCACATGAACCACATCCGCTGTGCACAGCATACGCAGTACACCTGGTGCCAATGGATAACGCGAAGAACCAAGATAACCAATGCGCCGAATCGACACATGACGATACTTATCACTGGCTGGAAGAAGAACGTCAGACTTGGTAAATACCCGGTTCAACGTCACGACATCGGCATCAACTCCAGCCTGCAAATGCAGCTGCATAGCAATATTGAAGACCACATCCTCCATTCCACCAATCGATGGATGAAATTGACGAACAACATGCACTACTTTCATCACACAGTGCTCCCATTCCATTCTCGATTGAAAAAATTCGAATGACCTCTTCCTCCATTAATGCACCAAATGATGCATTGCGGTTTCGTGAAAAACTTTCATCAGGTCACGGGCAAAGACATCACTGTCAATAGAACAAACACATAAAATCTCTGGAAGACACTACCAAGCGCGGGAAAGCAAGAAATACAGTCACCAACGCGTGCAACACCACCATGCCCATAAAAGTTGCACAAAAAAACTTCCAATTAAATAAGGACAACCTAAAAAACTGCACACCGTCGCAACTTTAGACGCATACCTTGCATCCTATAAGCCATCTGTATATGTCAAAACCTGGTACTGCTCTTTCACACTAAAACATCACAAAAGAGGTATCGGACATGTCAAATAAAGAATATCGAGCAACAAAACGCAATCAGTCTCCAATCCGGATGAAATTCGCATCATTTCGCAGGCATTCGCACAGACGAACTTGCACCCAGTGACCAAGGCATCCATTTCATCAATATCCACCTAAAAATTGGAGTTAAATACAACGTTATGACTGGAATCAATAACGCCGAGATAACTCCAGACTTGATTCCGAGCAGCGACAATACTCCGGAAAACACAAAAAATACCAAAGGATGTGTGCACGTAATCAACAGCGTATTGCGACCAATCCATTGCACGACCGAGCAGTGTTCAACCAGAGCCGACACACACAGCACTATCGCCGTACCCAACAATGCCACCACATAGAAGAGCAACGGCGAAGCGCCAAAAAGGAGCATATTCATATCAACTTTGGTGTTGCACCACGCCAACCCAAACCAAGGCAACAACAACACCGCAAGCAAAATGAGATTACCGCGCTTTGTTTTCGGGAACAGCCGCAACCAAGACCCACGTGCTGCCATGGCTCCAAAAACGAAAAAAAACAACGCAACAGGCATTTCATCTAAGGCGAATGGCAGGCGTGTACCCACTCCAGGAAACCACTGTATCCAAATCCACGAAGCTAGCCATGTCAACACGACCAATCGCGGTAAAGGAACACACTTAGACAAGACATGATAGGTTAAGGCGGTCACAAACAACGCCGGCAGAAACCACAATGCCGGTTGCACATATAAGTCAGCTCCAACCCCCAACAGTAAGCCTTTCAACGGCTCCCACCATGGATGTGTGCCCCAGCGCACAGCCTTCTCACCAATATGACGTGTTAGCAACCAATAGAGATATCCAAGAAAAAAAAAGAACAGGTATGGCACCAGCAAGGTACGCACCAACTGCAACAAGCGTTCACCGAAACCACGCTCACGCGTATGCATGCCAGCAACCCAGCCGGACAACAGAAAGAATAACGGCACGGGGAAACTGTAAATCAGCACAATAAACCAGTCTGGGAAACCTTTGCTATGACCGAACACCACCAGCACCATACCTAGTGCCTTCGCTGCATCGATACGCGCATCGCGCCCACCTTGTGGCGACGCTGGAGTGCTGGTGAACCTCCCTACCCACCCACATCTCTCGTGGCAATTCACGATACTCCCCCTGGTACTGTTACTACAGCTGGCCTCAGAGCGCTTCTCATACCAGATGCCTGCGGTGACCAATGCCAAAGATAGCCACACGTAAACCACCACAGCGCCGACGTTTTAATCGAGAAATAACTATTGGATACGAACAGACTCAATGCGAACGCAAATATGGCCATGTTTTTAAATACTCGCCCCTCATGACTTGGCATGATAAAAAGGAATGAATAAGTCAACAAAAAAACAAGCACCGTGATCACTGACTGTGACGTGATGAAATAAGCAATACCACTATCGAAATAACGATAGGACGCCTGAACATCCAGGCCCAACCAGGAATCCAACGGCAAATGACCGAGCGAATACACACTGAAGAAAATCCGACCCAGGATCGTATCCTGGTTATACTCATGAATATCGCTTATCCAAACCAACAACCAAGAGCTGACTAATACGGCAAAAAATAGCAAAAACCCAAAACGCTGATCAAATCGTCTTAGCAATGGCGCTAGCAACACCATCAACATGCAAGTACCCGTCGCCAAACGGCCATCCGAAGCGACGATCATAAATCCGATCATTGCAACCGACAGCAGCAGCTCAGAGAAACTCATCCAACGCCAAAAGGTCAAGACGATTGCAGCGAAAAAGATGATGTAATTTCCCATTGTCACCGGCTCGATGAACACCGAAGACGCACGCGGCAAATTCGAACCTGGTAAGAAATTACGCTCGTTCGGACGCGTGGCGCTGACATACAAGCTGCTCTCTTCATTCCAGAAACCTTCGGTGCTGGCACCACGTGAATTGATGAAGTAACTTTTCGGATTGGCAATGTCTCCATAGACATCAGGCACAACCAACTCGAAACAAGCAACTAAGGTCACCACAATACTCATACCCATGAACAAACGTATTAAAGACCCTCGATAAGCTGCGCCAAGCACTAGAAACGCGAACGCAATCAATGCATCTCTGAAAAATTTTGGATCAAAATCAAAACTCATCAAAAACCGTATCAACGTCAATGCGACAAGAAACCCAAGACCACTCATCACCAACGCAGCACGCTTACGATCCAATGCAAACAATCCGAGCGTGAAACAGGCCACATAAATCACCAACTCCACCACATAAGTCGTCACTGGACGAACCACAAAAATTTTGGCGTTGATCACGGCCAACGAAAAGTTATAGGTCACTCCAGCAAATAGCACTATTCCAATAAGAATATTGCGTAACCGCTCCCAGGTGATCCCGTTCATACGCATTAACATAGCAGCTCCCCTGCTCCAACTATGCGTGAACTGACACACCCAGTATCAATAAGCATTCTTCTGACCAAACACACGCACTACCGTCAATACAAGAATTCGAAAATCAAACCACAATGACCAGCGCCGGATATAATCAAGATCGTACTGAATACGCTTTTTCATTGTCCTTAATTCTTGAGTTTCACCACGAAAACCATTTACCTGCGCCCACCCAGTGATGCCTGGTTTGACGTAATGGCGTTGCATGTAATGCTGAATCAGCTTTTCGTAATAAGTGTTGTGCTGAGCCGCATGCGGGCGCGGACCAACGATCGACATGCTACCGCCAAGCACATTAAAGATTTGTGGCAATTCATCCAGACTGGTACGGCGCAGAAACCCGCCAAAACGGGTGACACGACTGTCATTACGACTGGCTTGCTTCAGATACTGACCTTGATCGTCATGCACGCGCATCGAACGAAATTTGAGCACGTAAAACTCACGCCCATTCAATCCGTGGCGACGTTGCCGGAACAATACAGGACCTGGTGAACTGAGCTTGACGCCAATCGCGATCATGATCAGCAGCGGCCACAGGAACAGCAACGCAATAAGTGCCAGAATCTTATCCTGGATTGTCTTAGCAACGACAAAGTAGTTATCACGATAAACTCCACCTTGGCGAAGGTTAATAACAGGCACATGACCAATTTGCTCACCTGACTGATTGAGCATCCCAAAGTCGAATAGATCCGGGACAATTTTGACGTTGATCGGATAACGCTCTAGTTTCTGCAACAACGTCTTGATGTAATCACGCTCACCGAGAGGCAGGGAAATCCATACTTGCTCGACACAATTGTGTTCCAGAAAGTCAAACATCCCATCCGGCGTTCCAAGACAAGGCACACGCCTAACATACTCAGATACAGACACATCGTAAGAGGTACTGAAATACCCAACTAACTGCATGCCGGTCCATGGATTACGGTTCAGATAATGATGAATCTTCATCACAGGATGACGCAGTCCCACCACAACAATACGCTGCACATCCAAGCCACGCATGTGCAACCAGTTGAGCATGGTACGAAGCATCACGCGCGCGCTCAGTAAGGTAGACAGTACCCCCAAGAACCAAATACCAATCCACAACCAGGACACAGGCTGTCCCAACTGAACAACCAACGCATGCAACGAAAATAGGGTGAACACGCCACAGAACGCACTGCTCAGCACCAGCAATTCACGCACCAGAGCACGCCCACGCCAACTGCGGTACAACGGGAATAAAGAAAAACAAATCACCGAATACAGCAAAGTGGTACCAATCGCAACACGATATGGAACCGCCAGTATCCAGGTGCCAAACAACAAGCGGTAAGCCACCACACCGGAGAGCACGACCATTGTCAGATCAAAAACACGAAGACTCAGATCAGCGGCTGCAGAATATTTCGACAATAACTGTGGTGAAGAAGCAAGATCAGTAACACTGTTCAGATCTGCCAAAAGCATTGATGGAAGTCCTCACATGTCCTGGGCACCGCATGTTGGGGAAGAACAGACGGACACCACCAGACAACGTTGGTTTCATTCGCCGGCGTTTGCCACCATGCATCAATCCCTGGCAAACGCTAGCACTTTACTTAAAACGAATCTGACCACCGTGCATCAGAACTAAATCCCTGAAAACCACCCACCACTCTTCATTCAACACAACCGATTTCAGTCGACGCTAATGATATTTATCATTCCGCTTCGCGCAGGAAATACCGCACAACCACCACCGTCAAACCTAAAAAGAGACCGAAGATCGCACCCAATACCGTGTTCATTAAGAGGTTCGGTGAAGTCGGCCGAGTTGGCACGTCAGCCGGGTCCAACACCATCACATTGTTACTCGCGCCATCCCCAAGCGCGCTAATCTCCTTATAACGTTGCAACAACGCATCATAGAGTTGACGATCTGTTGCAGCCTCTCGCTTGAGCATGTTGTAACGGATAAGGCGCGTTTGCAGATCCAATTCATCTTTTTCTAGCACTGCAATGCGCTCGTTGAACAGACGCTCCTGAAGCAACGTCGTCTCGTACTGTGTCTTCAACGACTGTCGAATATTGAGCACTTCCGCCTTGATCTGATGGCTGTTTTCTTCGATCTTTGCCTTCAGGCGTTGCATCTCCGGATACTGCGGTTTGAACATCGACAATTTCTGCTGATATTCATCGACCATATCCGCCTGTTCGGTACGTAAGGACTGCACCAACGGGTTGGACAGTACCTGAGGGACACTCATATCGTCACAAACACTGGCTTGACGCCAAGCAGCTTCGGCCTTAATCCGCTCACCTTGCGCAGAGGCCAGCAGCGCATTCAGGTCTCTGAGGTTCTGCAAAGACAGCGATGGTTTGTCATCATCCACAGAAACAATCTTTTGATCAGTGGAATAGGCAACTAAATTGCTTTCGGACGCATCCACCTTGGCACGCAGCTGTTCTAAGCGTCCAGCAAGATACTTGGCTGCAAACGAGGAGGCCTGCAGACGACGTTGTTGTTGACTCTCAATGAACATCCTTGCATAGCTATTGGCTACCTTGGCCGATAACACCGGATCTGAAGAATTGAAATGCACATGTACCAACCGCGAGTTGAGGATCGGTTCGATCTTCAAACTACTTAAAATTATTTCGATAAGGGCGCGCTCGACAGCAGCCTTGCGAATATCACCTGCGATGGAGGGCTTCTTTGCCAACACCTTATCGACGCGGGGTTTCAACATGGGCTCCTTATCCAACCGCATATTACGAATCACTGCAAGGGCCAACGAACGGCTCTGTAGTAACTGGTATTGAGTTTGGTAGAAATCACGATCCAACGGCGACTCTACCGGCATCAGATTCTGGACATTAGCTACCTTCAACGTATCCCGTTCGATCTGCAACGTCGTGGTCGCGCGAAATTCTCGAGGCAGCAGCAATGAAATACCAGGCACCAGCAAAGTTACACTTATGGAAATCCCCATGATCAGCCGATATCCACTGACCAACACACGCCAAAAATCCAAAAGACTCAGACCCGATGGTTCTGAAGAATCAAAAGTAGTTGACGAAACCTGATTTTGTTGTTTCATAGTTATCGATACGCGCGCCAGACCATAACGAAGGGAGTAATCTCAACCAGAGTGCGCAGGAACAGGCGCATATCGGAACGGTAAACAACGATGAGATCGCCGGCGTATATCTCAGGATCAGGATCCTTACCACGCTCAATACGCGTCAGGTCAAAACGCGCCAACATCTTCTGGCCTTTGACATTCCGGAATACGACCACGTTTTGAAGACTCGCCAGCGTGTTTACACCCTTAGCCTGAGCAACGGCTTGCTGTAAGGTCAGGTTGGTACCGATCAACGGATAGATGCCCGGCTCAGTGACTGCGCCAGTCACGGTCACACGGCGCGCATTAGCCTCTTGGAGAAAAACAGAAACCTGAGGATCCTGCAGATACCCTCCGCGGTAGCGATTAGCGATGAGTCGTTCCAACTCAGCCACGCCTTTACCGGACACATCAATGCTTCCCAACAATGGCAGGGTAATACGCCCACTGTTGTCCACACGGACCTGACGCTCCAGATCATCCACCTGGAACACCTTGATCAGCAATAAGTCGCCAGGAGCAATTTTGTATTCAGACTGCACCTTCGAAAATACCAGTCCATCCGGTTCTGGCAGAGAGCGGGCCAGAGAATGTGGTGCAGTATTGCAAGCCATCAGGGTAACCGCACACATCAAAGACACACTCGCTATCGAGCTGAAACGTCCTGTTAATTTCATACGTGATGACATGGACCTCTTGTAGGGAGAAATCGCGTAACGACTCGCCACGTGGTCCCGATCCATAAGAGCGGCGGGTAAAAAAACTGAAACAACCCGCTGAACACCTCCTGGGAAAACACCCCGATACCACGTATTAGATCCAATATCGCATAGGACTTGAATAGCGCAATCCTGATTTCATTATTTTTTGACGGAGTTGGCTCAATAAATAAAACTTTCAATTTGCATAGGAATTTAAAATTTTGAGTTACCTCCTACTTCGCTACCAGTCTGATTCCAGAAATTCACATGCTTAATGTCTTTACTCTTTAAAGACCCATTAAATCTTTCTGCACATTCGACTCATAAAGGAACCATGTATAAGTATGAACCTAATGAAAAAATAATCAGAACCCCTTATAAACCGATCACGATATACAACTCGTACTTCATGAGTATGAGTGCATTCCCGTCACGCAGAGAGTCCGTCTTTATCTCAAACAACATCGATTAAAGACTGTGAAACAGATTGCAATATATGTCTTTCTGGATCACAAAGATCACAAGAAGAACAAGACTCATCCAAAAATCGAACTCACTGCAACACACATCTGGAAAAGGTTGGATTAAGAGCAGAATCATTGATGCCATGCTGTAAGTAATAGCCCTGACGCCACGGCACGATATTGCACTCAATCCATAGAAAAAAATCAGCCTTTATCAACCCGCACGTGTAAACAAGACTCAGAGCGCTGCCACCACTGCATCTCCCATGGCTGCAGTACCCACCTTGGTCATCCCGTCCGACCAGATATCAGCTGTACGCAAACCACTATCGAGCACAACACCGACAGCGTGCTCAATCGCCTCAGATGATTTGGCTTGTCCCATGCTGTAACGCAACAACATTGCCACCGACAAAATCATCGCCAGTGGATTAGCGACCCCATGCCCCGCAATATCCGGTGCTGAACCATGGCAGGGCTCGTACATCCCCTTGTTATTCGCGTCCAACGACGCCGACGGCAACATACCGATCGAACCGGTCAACATCGATGCTTGATCCGAAAGGATGTCACCAAACATATTGTCAGTGACGATCACATCAAACTGTTTGGGTTCGCGTACCAACTGCATCGCCGCATTATCTACATACATGTGCGAGAGCATCACATCCGGATAATCTCTGGCCATTTCCCCCGCCACGGTGCGCCACAACTGGCTGGAAGCAAGCACATTAGCTTTGTCCACCGAGCAGAGCTTCCTGCCACGCAGGCGCGCCATCTCAAAACCAACCCTAAGGATGCGACGGATTTCGCTCTCACAATACGGCAATGTATCGAACGCTTCACGTTGGCCATTTTCCAATGTGCGGCTGCCGCGTGGCTGACCAAAGTAGAGACCACCTGTCAGTTCACGCACGATGAGAATATTGAGTCCGGATACAACTTCGGGTTTCAGGGTGGACGCGGCTGCCAATTGCGGATACAACAATGCGGGACGCAGATTGGCGAACAGTCCCAATTGAGAGCGGATCTTCAGCAATCCTCTCTCCGGGCGGAGCGCCGGATCTATCGTGTCCCACTGCGGGCCACCCACCGCACCAAGCAGTACTGCATCCGCCGCACGTGCGCGCGCCAACGTTTCGTCAGCCAGTGGACTCCCATATTTTTCATAAGCAGCGCCACCAAGTGCGTCAAAACTCAATGTCAAACCCAGACCATGACGCACGTTGACGTGTTCCAACACTTTTACGGCTTCAGCCATGATTTCAGGCCCAATGCCATCGCCAGGAAGAACTAGTATTTGCTTACTCATATGAAGATGTCCTGTGTATTAGACAACGCTGCACATCTGTGCACCTGTTGTCCATAGATCTGGAGAAAGGATAAAAAAGCAATGCACCACACAAACCGCAAGGACACAGCCGCGTAGTACATCTTAAGCATTCGCGTAATACAAAACGCACATGGCAATCACACGACAGTCGCATATCCAACCAAAGGCTTGTAACGATCACGCAAGCTCAGCAAACACCGTGATGCCACCCGCACCCAATACCACAACCTCACGCAGCATTTGGCATAACGTTGCTCGGAGCTGTGCGACACACAACGACCGACCACAACGTCGGAACCGATATTGGCCAATGGCAAGCACCCACGTACATCCTGCACCGCAGGCACATTACTGGAACATTTCAGGTAACGGTATTCAACGGATCGTATGCACCACATCGGCCAGGTGAGCGCAACATGGACACGATTGCAACTCAGGTTGCGCGCATGCTCATCCGGTTGTACAGCGCACACTGACCGTAGTCCCGCACCTGTCTCACTCAACACGCACACCACGCCGTAGCAATAAATGTGCGGCTGCTGTGCAGCCTATCGCAATGCGGAGAGAGTCACACTCATCAATCGGGATTCAGCGCAACGGTGCAAACAACCACGGTTGGCGCATACGATGCGCACCCTCGAAAGCACGGATTGCCTCAGCATCCTGTAACGTCAGCCCAATATCATCTAGGCCGTTAAGCAAACAATGCTTACGGAACGTGTCGATCTCGAAAGCGTAGGTCATGCCGTCCGGGTCAATCACTCGCTGTGCCGCTAAATCCACCGTCAGTGTGTAACTCTCGGTCACCTTGCACTGCGCAAACAGTGCGTCGACCTCAACGTTATTCAACACGACCGGTAGCAAGCCATTCTTGAAGCTGTTGTTAAAAAAGATGTCGGCAAAGCTCGGCGCGATCACTACACGGAAGCCATATTCGTCCAGCGCCCACGCGGCATGTTCACGCGAGGAGCCACAGCCAAAATTCTCGCGCGCCAATAACACGCTCGCCCCGGCATAACGGGGGAAATTCAACACAAAATCAGCATTGAGGGGGCGCCTGCTATTGTCTTGTCCAGGTTGACCCACATCCAAATAGCGCCACTCGTCGAACAGATTAGGACCGAAACCGGTGCGCTTGATCGACTTTAAAAATTGCTTGGGAATAATCTGATCGGTATCGACATTAACGCGATCGAGCGGACAGACCAAGCCGGTGTGTTGGGTAAACGGTTTCATCATGCATCACCAATGCTTAAATGCTCTATATGTACTCTACGCTCATAGAGCGCAAAATCGTTTTATTACGCCGCTAAATCCAAAGAAGCAACCGCTTGGGGAATACTCGCAATACAGCCAGGACTTTTTTCGGGAGTATGTCCGCCAATCGTCCGTCGGAACAATCCAAGCACAGCACTGCCAACACACATATCGCCCAATATGGATCGACCATTCGGCTGATTTCAGCCGCCTTGCAATTGCTACACCATCTCCAAGCACATGCAAAGGAGATTTAAAGAAGATTTTCCGATGTGATGTATTCATGACCGCATCAACTCGCGGACATCGACAAAGTGACCAGCCACCGCTGCTGCTGCTGCCATCGCGGGGCTGACTAAATGAGTGCAGCCGCCGTTGCCCTGACGCCCCTCAAAATTACGATTAGAAGTAGATGCGCAATGTTCGCCACTGCCCAATTTGTCGGGATTCATCGCCAAGCACATCGAACATCCAGGCTCACGCCACTCAAAACCAGCCTCGACAAACACCTTGTCCAAACCCTCAACTTCAGCCTGTGCCTTCACCAATCCCGAGCCAGGCACGACCAGCGCCTGTTTCACTGTGGGAGCAACTTTACGGCCTTTGACGACCGCCGCCGCCACACGCAGATCCTCAATACGGGAATTCGTGCAGGAGCCAATAAACACACGGTCCAGCCGGATTTCAGTGATCGGCTGGTTCGCCTGCAAGCCCATGTATTTCAGAGCACGAATCATCGACTCCTTCTTCACAGGATCTGCTTCGCACTCCGGGTCCGGCACAGATTGATCCACCGCCGACACCATCTCCGGCGAGGTCCCCCAGGTCACCTGCGGTTTGATCTCCTCGGCACATAACTCAACCACACGATCGAAGTGCGCGTCCGGATCAGAGACCAAACCGCGCCACAGCGCCACAGCAGCGTCCCAATCGGGGCCCTTGGGCGCAAACGGACGACCACACACATAGTCGATCGTCTTCTCGTCCACCGCCACCATACCCACGCGCGCACCTGCTTCAATTGCCATATTACACATGGTCATGCGCCCTTCCATCGACAAAGCGCGGATCGTACTACCAGCAAACTCCACCGCATGACCGTTGCCACCGGCGGTGCCTATCTTTCCGATCAACGCCAACACGATATCTTTGGCAGTCACACCCCATGACAGGGCGCCTTCCACACGCACCTGCATGTTTTTCATCTTCTTGGTGACCAAGCATTGCGTGGCCAGCACATGCTCGACCTCAGAGGTCCCGATGCCATGTGCCAACGCACCAAACGCACCGTGTGTGGATGTGTGCGAATCACCGCACACCACCGTCATACCAGGCAAAGTAGCTCCCTGTTCCGGACCGATCACGTGGACGATGCCCTGGCGAACATCGTTCATCTTAAACTGGAGGATACCGAAATCATCGCAATTTTCGTCCAATGTCTGCACTTGCAGGCGCGACACAGGATCTGCAATGGCGAGCAAACCGCCTTGACGCTCCCCATGAGTAGTCGGCACATTATGATCGGGAGTAGCGATGTTGGCATCGATCCGCCACAACTGCCGCCCAGCCAAACGGAGTCCTTCAAAAGCCTGTGGCGAAGTCACCTCATGCAGGATATGACGATCGATGTAGATCAGCGAAGAACCATCATCGCGACGCGCCACCTCATGAAGGTCCCACAATTTGTCATACAGGGTCTTACCGGCCATAGCGGCGATTCCTAGGTGGTTCTGATAATCGGCGACTGGCGCCACCGGCTTTGAACCACGATACTAGATCAAGCACTCAAGATCGATAAAACGAATCCACATTTTTGAAACCTCGAAATCATTGGGCATTAGAGATTTGGTATGGAGTTGCCCCCTGACACATGTGTTACCGCGACCGAGAACAGCCGCCTTTCCAGAGTCGCTGAGTTCCCACTCTCCCTCAGCAGACAATCAGCACACGTACTCTCTCCACAAAGGCACAGTGGCATGGACGCAGGTTCTACCCGCTTGGTCGCCAAGCACTGTCCACTAAGTAAGGCGCGACACGCCCTGCGGTCACTCGAACAACACTTTGCCTAAGAAGTGGGAAGAAGTGCATCGGATACTGGACACCCTCAACAACGCAGTAAGCAACTAGCTGAGCCGAATCCTCATTCAGTACATCCGTGTGTACCGTCGAGCAGCATTCACTGCAATGTCCTCTGCAGCACACACGCCTAAAATAAAAACAATGCTGAACACTCAGCACCTCGATTCAGAATGAACCCACGCAGCAACGTTGTATCTAAATCGGGCAAGTGCTGATCACATGGACACCAACAACATACTGTACAGCCGAATCATTTAGCCAGATCGACTCACGATGGCTGCCGCACACATCACCCTGCTAGGTGCATTGACTACCCTGCTACCACCTAATGCAACCAGATATCTAACAACACGAGTAATCCAGGAAACGTTGACACATCAACATGATCTTACTTCCTAACAACAAGCGCGATCACGCACCTCATCCAAGGTCACACTGCAACACCGGCTGGGCTGTGAGACTTACCCGCAATACACAACTTTCATAAGCAGTACGCCTATTTCCCTTAATGAATACAAAAACATACCCGCCCATGAGGCCACGCCCCAAAGTGGTCAATCTGACATCAAGCTAAAAAAGAAGCGGCAGTCCTCCATGACTGCCGCGGCATGCAGCGCGCAAAAGGCGCAGCTGGCACCGGACGGTAGCAGACCATCCGTAATCACATCAACTCGACTCCCAGTGACTCCCCTGGTAAGCCTGACGCTCGTTCCACCAACGCTGCCGGCTCCCCATATGCCCGGCTAGAACTGAGCTATTGCAAGATTAACAGGCAAGTTAAAAGCATGTGATATCAGAAATGATGAATTGAGAGAGAAATCACATCATGTATATACGCCACCTTCACTTTGAACCCACACAACGTGCGGTTGCATAACACATGTGCTATCTGCACACTCAAAATGCACATCACCTCAGCACTCGTCATTGGTCAGGCAACATGTCATGACTGAATGAGTGCATGCATTAACCTTAATACGCCTGCTCCCTACACACCATGACCGATCAGCAACAACGGCAGCATTGCTTTGCTGCAACGTTGCCTAAGCAATTCAATCAATGTCACGAATGGCATTGACAGTCACGACGACTGACAATGCTGTACAGACACCATATCGTCAGCAGGACCATATGTGTGAACCTGATCCTTCCCTCCTCGCAACATGGGTTCCAAAATCTATGGACACCACGTCATCGCTGCAAGAAAGCGGCGGGGAATGTGTCATCACACGCGACGATCGCATCGTACTATCTTGACCCACATTACAAGATATCTATTCAATCAGAGACCGGCCATCCCCGGTCAGGACCTGGAATAGATAGAAAGCGATCAACGGAGCTTGCATTGATGTCAGCGCACAAAGATCCTCCAACACCGTTACTGCTGTTGGCAACCTGGACACCCAATCTTCCATTACTGCAGTAACCCATCAGACGGCGACGAAAACCAGCATCGACGCGGTCAACGACAAGTTTCCGGCCATCTGGGCCTCAAGCCCTCAATAGAACAAGCAATCATGCAGACTATCCGCTGACTGTGTCCCAACAACACTAAGTAAAGGCACCAATAACAAAGATCCGGGACGACAGTGTCAACTTAGTGTTAATCCACAGCCATTGCAAGATTGACGGCATGCTGATGCCAAGCGACGATCACCACAGCGTGGATGCCAATATCCATGAGCTCTAAGTTCCACACTTGGATTGCGCAACGCGCCGTCCAAAGTGGAGATCCCCATCATCGAAACCGTGCAACACATAAAGAACTAAAAAGCCAAGCTATCCAGCAATATCTCCGGAAAATCAATATGTTTCGATTACACGCATTCTCCCCCAATCTAAGCAGCGTATTAATGTTAGCAGTGCTGTTCTACATTGCCCCCGAAGCTAAACGATGCGCAAGCATGTTGGCGTTAAGCATGCTGGTCTGCATACTGGTCATTGTCAAAATTCAATGGAACGACACTGGGCTATCCAAGCGCTGCAACACCGGAGTAGGCGCATGAGTGAAATCATCAAGCAACTGCTCACCGGCAAAGATAATCAGACGCATGATTTAGTGCGCTGGCTTGGTATTCTTGTCGTCTTTATAGCACTAGCTCTGACAATCTACACCGTCGTCTGGCGTGGCCAAGCCTTCGACCCCCAAGCGTTCTGCTTCGGCATGGGTTCCATCTTCGCCAGCATCGGCGCTGCATTGAAACTCAAAGAAACGACCGAGCCATACAACTCCACCGAAAACAACGGTACCCATGTTTCCAAAACGGCTGAGCATCAAGATGAGTGTGATCCTATTAGCAAAACATGAAACTGCAACAACGATGATGGCTTGATTCGACCTTCCCATCCTGTTTTGGCGTTTACCGCGCTGCCGCGCGTATCGCGTGTATAAGACGTTAGCAACCATGCATCATCGTCCTAACCATACTATTCTCTCAGCAACGTCCCTTAGGATATTCAATAGGGATCATGCAGACGCTGGCAGGCCAATGGGAAGCCTGCGTCTGTCTTAACTATAGATAAAGACCATGAGCGACCACTGTCCTCAGTGGCTTGAAGTCTTCGGTCACCACATTGCCGCTGCCAATGTCAGCCAGATAAAGCTGGCCAACCACGTCTATGAAGACGCACAACAACCGTATGGTCCGCTTTATCCTCTGCGCTCTCGGAAAGTACCTTCCGGATCATGATGACCACTACACTATCAATGCTTGCAACATCGGGAACGTGCTTCCACAGCATTCCCCAGAGAACTGCTGAGGATTTAGTCACGATGACGCCGCAGCACTGATATATCGCCTGGGCAATATGAACTTGCTAAAAAATCTAGAGCGATCCACAAAGTAAAACGATCTTTCGACAACGCAGCAGCCGGCTCAGGATAACGCCGATTGAACACCACAGCAGATCGCAGCACATTAAAACGCAAGCCGCCGTCATTTCGCACATCGCGCAACTGAGCTGGAACTTTAAGAACATCGGGAACATGATCGACAAACAACGACCAGCCCCTGGACTGTTACAACAGCTTGGGGGATTTTTGAGTCTCCCTTTAAGCACAGTGCCATGAGTTAGAAGGGCACACACTACGGCTGTCACACCGACTTGGCAGCAACCCGCATCTGCTTTAGCCATTTTTGCAGCGCCTTAGGGGGTGGCATTGTCGTGGCAGATGACGTCATTGACAATGGTAGAGCGTGTAACCCATTGGGCAGGCACATCAAGACTTCAATGGCAACCGTCCTTGTGTTGCTCTCGGCGGCTGCCTCGTACAAACGGACAAAGCCCAAACACCACATCCACAGCAACGACGCACTATTGACGCGGGTCACGGAACACCGGGATAGGCGACGCCATATCCGGCGTGGCACGCAGAGGATTGATATCCAGGCCGCCGCGGCGGGTGTAACGCGCCTCTACGGCGAGCCATTGCGGCGCGCATCGCTGTAACACATCCTGGAAAATACGCTCCACGCATTGCTCGTGGAATGCAGCGTGATTGCGGAAACTGACCAAGTAGCGTAACAAACCCTCGTGGTCCAGCGGCGCACCGAAGTAACGCACCGTCACGCTGGCCCAGTCTGGCTGACCAGTCACTGGGCAATTGGACTTGAACAAAGCGGAGGTCAGGGTTTCTTCAACAAAATCCTGAGCAGCCATGGACAAATAATCTGGATTCGGCGGACCGTAGTCATCCATGGCCACATTCAGTCCATCAAGCGACATTGCTGTGTGACACATAACGGCCGGCGGCAACCCAAATTCAACCGTAACCGCCGCACCAGCGCACACCGACACATCAGTGGCGATACGCATGCGCAACACCTCAGCACTATCGAATGTCTCGGCATTGAACGAATTGAGATAGAGCTTGAGCGATTTAGATTCGATCAAACAGGGCGAATCGCACGGCACATGCAAAGTAGCGGTCGCCACACAGGGCTTGCCGCGCGCATCCAACCAACTCAGCTCATAAGCATGCCAGCGATCCTCACCCACGAACGGCAGCACCACACCGATACCAATATGAGTACGCGCTACAGCACGGGAGATCGGGAAAAGTAACGACGGATCGTAAGCCCTCGGGTAGGGCACCACGTGTCCAAGAGCGGAATACTGGGGGGTGTTCATATGTGGATTCTAGAGGCTGTTCTGACGTTTGCAGAGGACTGTTCCCGCCGCAACATCAAAACCACCCACCTTCCCCTCTATTCATGTTTTGGTCAGCGTTGCATACGGCAATGCTCTACCATGTCGCGAACCCGGGGGATAGGATGCCGAAGGCACCAAGTCTCTCAGCATCCAGGATTTGGTCATGCCGTACTTCTTGAAAATTTCATTGCTGGCCACAGCACTCATGGCCACCGCATGCACTCCACGCGACAAGAGCAGCGCACACCTCGCTGGTACTGACAACACACCCAAGACCGGGAAACAGGAGAACGCAGATCCAGTTCCCGTCACGGTGGTCGCAGCGAGCACCCAAAATGTTCCCGTATACGCCACCGCCCCCGGCACCGTGACCGCACTGAATACCGTCACGATTAACCCACAGGTCAGCGGTCAATTGGTCAGCCTGCACTTCCGTGAGGGCGAAGCCGTCAAAAAAGGCCAGTTACTGGCCAGAATCGACGCACGCGCACTTCAGGCCAGCTACGACCAAGCCGCAGCGGCTAAACGTCAGAACCAAGCACTACTGGCAACCGCGCGCGCCAACTACACCCGCTCCAGCACGCTGGAATACCAACCCTACGTCGCCAAGACAGAGTTGGATACACAGCGTAACCAAGTCGCACAGTACGAAGCAGCCGTGGCCGCGAACGAAGCCTCAATGCGCGCCGCCCAGGTGCAACTGCAATACACCAGGATCATCGCCCCGATCGACGGCATCGCCGGGATCCGCGGCGTGGATACTGGCAACGTGGTCACCACCAGCACCGCCATCGTGACCTTGACTCAGATTCATCCCATCTACGTCTCATTCAATCTTCCCGAGCGCCTGTTGCAAGCCGTGCGCGAAGCGCATGCCTCCGGACCCGTGATGGTGGCCGCTCTGGACCGCGGTAATGCACACCCACTGACCGAGGATGGCACATTGGATGCGATCAACAACCAGATCAACGCTGACAGCGGCACTTTCAGCGCACGCGCCGTGTTTTCCAACCGCGATAACACACTATGGCCTGGTCAGTTCGTCAACGTGCGCCTGCAACTGCGCACCATCGCCAATGGTGTCGTGATTCCGACACAGGCTGTGCAACGTGGCCCAGATGGCGACTACGTCTACCTTGTCAAGCCCGATCACACAGTCGTCACCCATGTGGTCACTCAAGGCGTGGACATCGGTGACAGCCATGTACAGATCGCCAAAGGCTTGGCTGCCGGCGACACAGTGGTGACCGAAGGTCAATTCCGGCTCAAACCAGGCAGCAAGGTCATCACGTTAGCACCAGGTGAAACTCCACCAGCACCCACCGAAGCCGAACTGAAGGCCGCTGCGCAAAAACGCACCAAGAAGGGCATGGGCCCTCCTGGCGGCGGCCCACCCTTCTGACCTTAATTTATCTTGCAGCGCGTCACGCGCTTGCTCCAACTGACGTTATTTGTCAAGGACACACCACGTGGGCTTTTCGACGATCTTCATCCGCCGCCCCATCGCCACTTCCCTGCTGATGGCCGGCGTACTCCTGCTTGGGATCCTAGGCTACAAGCAATTACCGATGTCGGCGCTCCCGGAGGTGGATGCCCCCAGCCTGGTTGTCACCACTCAATACCCGGGTGCCAACGCCAACACAATGGCCTCACTGGTGACCACCCCCCTGGAACACCAGCTCGGGCAGATTTCCGGCTTGGACATGATGAGCTCTGATTCCTCGGCCGGCTTGTCAACGATCATCCTGCAATTCTCAACACAAAAAAACCTCGATATCGCCGCACAAGACGTGCAAGCAGCGATCCATCAAGCCACGCTCCCCTCATCACTGCCCCACCAGCCGATCTACAACCGGGTGAACCCAGCCGATGCGGCCATCCTCACCCTCACCCTCACCTCCGATACACTGCCACTACGCGACATCAACACATACGCCGACACCATCTTGGCCCAGCGCCTGTCACAAATACCAGGCGTGGGTCTGGTCTCGATTGCTGGCAACGTCCGACCAGCCGTACGGATCCAAGTCAATCCTACCCAGCTATCCAGCATGGGCCTCACCATGGAAGCGCTGCGCAATACGCTGACACAAGCCAACGTCAGCGCACCCAAGGGCTCGCTCAATGGCAAGACTCAGTCCTACAGCATCGGTACTAACGATCAGCTCAAAGATGCTGCGCAATATCGCGACACCATCATCCATTACCAGAATGGACGTCCGGTGCGCCTGTCGGATGTCGCCAATGTGGTAGACGGCGTCGAGAATGACCAGATCGCCGCCTGGTCCGACGGGCAACAAGCCGTGCTGCTGGAAATCCGCCGCCAACCCGGCGCCAACATCATCCAGACCGTCGAACAAATCCACGCGATCCTCCCACAGCTGCGTGCCGTGCTGCCCGCCGATGTCCGTCTTGACGTCTTCTCCGACCGCACCGAGACCATCCGCGCCTCCGTACATGAGGTGAAATTCACATTGTTGCTCACCATCGCCTTGGTGGTGGCGGTGATCTTTGTATTCCTACGCCGGCTGTGGGCCACACTCATTCCATCGGTGGCGGTACCACTGTCGCTGGCCGGGACCTTCGGCGTGATGGCGTTTACCGGTATGTCGCTGGACAACCTCTCCCTGATGGCACTAGTCGTCGCCACCGGTTTTGTCGTCGACGACGCCATCGTGATGATCGAAAACATCGTCCGCTACATTGAGCAAGGCAAGAGCGGACGCGAAGCGGCCGAGATCGGCGCACGTCAGATCGGTTTCACCGTACTCTCGCTCACCATCTCGCTGGTCGCAGTGTTTCTGCCACTGCTGTTGATGCCCGGCATCACGGGCCGGCTGTTTCACGAGTTCGCCTGGGTACTGTCAACCGCAGTGGTTATTTCGATGCTGGTGTCACTGACCCTCACCCCGATGATGTGTGCCTACCTGCTTAAGCCCGATGCCCTGCCCGAAGGTGAAAGACTCCATGAGCACACCACCCCAGGTGGCAAGGCCACGCTGTGGACGCACACCGTCGCCCTATACGAGCGCACCTTGGACTGGGTACTGATGCACCAACCACTGACTCTGGCCGTAGCGCTGGGGACAGTGACGCTGACCATACTGCTGTATGTGACGATCCCCAAGGGCCTGCTGCCGGAGCAAGATACCGGACTCATCATCGGCGTGGTACAGGCCGACCAGAACGTGGCGTTCCCACAGATGGAACAACGCACCCTAGCCGTGGCCGAAGCGCTGCGCAAGGATCCCGCCGTCACAGGCGTCGCCGCATTTATCGGCGCTGGCACCATCAACCCCACACTCAATCATGGTCAACTGTCGATCGTACTCAAGCCACGCAACCAGCGTGAGGGATTGAACACACTACAGCCACGGCTGCAACGCGCCGCAGCCGGCATCCCGGGGATCGCCCTGTATCTGAAGCCAGTGCAGGACGTCACCTTGGACACCCACGTGGCTGCAACTGAATACCAATACTCGCTCTCGAACGTCAACGCAACCGAACTGGCGGCCTGGGCCACACGGATGACCGAGGCCATGCGCCAGATTCCGGCACTGGCCGACGTAGACAACAACTTGGCCGACCAAGGTCGTGCATTACAGATCACCGTTGACCGTGACAAGGCCAGCCTCCTTGGCGTACCGATGCAGACCATCAATGACACCCTCTACGACGCATTCGGCCAGCGTCAGATCTCCACGATCTTCACTGAACTTAACCAATACCGAGTGGTCCTGGAAGTGGACCCACAGTTCCGCACCAGCACCGCACTGATGCAGCAATTGGGAGTAGCTAGCAACGGCAGCGGCGCACTGACTGGCAGCAATGCCACAAGCTTCGGTCAAGCAGTCTCATCGAATTCCTCCACGGCCACCGGCATCGGCAACCAGAACACCGGTATGACCGTCGGTGCAGGCCGTATCATCCCGCTGTCGGTGCTTGCCGACGCCAAGGTGACCAACGCCCCTCTCGTCGTCAGCCATCAGCAACAACTTCCCGCCGTGACGATCTCGTTCAACCTGGCTCAGGGCTATTCCCTTTCCCAGGCCGTCAAGGCGATCGAACAGGCACGCGCACAGTTAGATATGCCCCCCCAGGTGCGTGCCCAATTTATCGGTAAAGCGGTCGAATTCACCGGTAGCCAGAGTGACATCGTATGGCTGCTGGTGGCTTCGATTGTGTTGATCTACATCGTGCTGGGAGTGCTGTACGAAAGTTATATCCATCCTCTGACGATCATCTCCACCCTACCACCGGCCGGTGTTGGCGCATTGCTAGCACTGATGCTGTGCGGACTGAGCCTGTCGGTGGACGGCATCGTCGGCATCGTGCTGCTTATTGGTATCGTTAAGAAAAACGCGATCATGATGATCGACTTCGCCATCGAGGCACGTCGCACCGGGAGCAACGCCCACGATGCAATCCGCCGCGCCTGCCTGTTGCGCTTCCGTCCGATCATCATGACCACCGCCGCGGCACTGCTCGGCGCACTGCCGCTGGCGCTGGGCGATGGCATCGGCGCGGAGTTGCGCCGTCCGTTGGGTATCACCATTGTCGGTGGCCTGCTGCTGTCGCAATTGGTCACCTTGTACACCACGCCCGTGATCTACCTGTTCTTCGAGCGCTTGTCCGAGCGCCTGCATGTCTGGCGCGCACACCGCACCACGATCCAGGCGACACCGGAGCGCACATGAGCCGCCATCCCATTCACACACCGGCACCTGCCGGTACATCCGTGTGTGCAGGCCGGGCTCATGTCCTCCACTCCGGGGGTCCAGCTTCATGAATATCTCTGCCGGGTTTATCAAGCGTCCGATCGGCACTTCATTGTTGGCAATCGGCGTGTTTGTCATCGGCTTGATCTGCTACCTGCGGTTGAGTGTGGCGCCATTGCCGAAATTTCAGATCCCGGTGATTTTTATCAACGCCTCCCAGGCGGGCGCTGACGCCAGCACCATGGCGTCCACGGTCACCGCCCCGTTAGAACGTTATCTAGGACAGATTCCCGGCATCAAACGCATGCGCTCTTCCAGCTCGGAGGGCAACAGCACCGTATTTCTAGTGTTCCAGAACAGCCGCAATATTGACGCGGCCGCACAAGACGTCCAAGCCGCCATCAACGCAGCGCAAGCTGATCTGCCCTCCGGGCTGTCCTCCCCGTCATACAAGAAAGCCAACCCAAACGACGACCCTGTGATTGCTCTGACTCTGACTTCCGCAACACAGTCGGTGGATGCGCTGTACAACGTGGCCGACTCGCTGCTGGCACAGCACCTGTCCCAGATTCAGGACATCAGCTCCGTGGATATCGCCGGCGCCTCAACCCCAGCGATACGGGTGGATGTGGATATGCAGGCACTCAACGCGCTGGGCCTGACAACGGACCAATTACGCAACGCTGTGCGAGCCGCCAATGTCACCTCACCCACAGGTTTTCTTTCCGACGACACCAGCACGACCGCGATCCTGCTCAACAGTGCGATCGCTAAGGCTGTTGACTTCGCTCACCTGGTGATCGCCACCCAACCCAACGGCCGTATCGTGCGCCTGGGCGACGTCGCCCAGGTTTACGACGGCCAGCAAGACACCTACCAAGCCGCCTGGTTCAATCGCAAGCGGGCCGTGCTGATATACGTCTTCCCCCGTGCGGGGGCCAACATTGTTGAAACCGTAGACCGGGTGAAAGCTGAGCTGCCCGCATTACGTACCTATCTGCCACCCGGCACTGTGCTGACGCCTTACTTCGACCGTACCCCGACCATCCGTGCCTCGCTGTATGAGATCCAAACTACCCTGCTGATCAGCTTGACGATGGTGGTGCTCACGATGGCACTGTTCCTGCGCCGGCTGGCACCCACCGTCATCGCCGCAGCGACGGTTCCCCTATCGCTGGCTGGCTCGGCGATCGTCATGTATGCGTTCGGTTTCACTCTGAACAATCTGACCCTGCTGGCACTGGTCATTGCGATTGGCTTCGTGGTTGACGACGCCATCGTGATGATCGAAAACATCTCTCGCCACCTCGACGCCGGCATGTCGCGCATGGAAGCTGCACTCACCGGCACCCGCGAGATCAGCTCCACCATTGTCTCGATCACCGCTTCGTTGGTGGTGGTGTTCATTCCCTTGCTGTTCGATCAAGGGATGGTCGGCATATTATTCCGTGAGTTTGCGATCACCCTGGTCGCTGCAATCATTGTCTCGATGTTGGTCTCGCTGACGCTCACACCGGCACTGTGCAGCCGCTTCCTATCCGCGCACGTCGCACCGGAAAAATCCAACGGCGCCGACGCTTGGCTGGAACGTATCTACACGCACATCCTCCATCTGTATACGGCGGCGCTGGACTTCTCTTTGCGTCACGCGCTGTTACTGGCACTGACGCCGCTGTTGTTGATTGTGTTGACCGTCATGCTTGCCGGAGCCATCAAGAAAGGCGGCTTTCCGCCCCAAGACACCGGCTTGATTCAAGGCCGCGCCAACTCCAGTACAACAGTGGCGTTTGAGGACATGGTCAACCGTCAACGCCGTATCACTGAAATGCTGCTCGCTGACCCAGCCGTCAAGAGCGTTGGGGTACGCATGGGCTCAGGCCGCCGGGGTTCGGGCACTTCGTTCAACATCGAGTTGAAAACTCGTGCCGAAGGCCGCCGCGAAAGCACCGATACCGTGGTGGTGCGGCTCAGCACCAAAGCCGCACACTACCCTGACTTGGCACTGCGGCTGCGCACCGTCCAGGATCTGCACGATGTCGGTGGCGGCGGTACCAGTCAGGGAGCCCAATATCGTGTTTCGCTCCAGGGCAACGACCTAAAACAACTAGAAGAATGGTTACCAAAGTTGCAAGAGATGCTGAAACAAAATCCGAAATTGCGTGACGTTGGCAGCGATATGGATACCGCTGGACTGCGCCAGAACATTGTGATCGACCGTGCCAAAGCGGCACAGATGGGCATTTCAATCGGCGCGATTGACGGCGCACTGTACGGTGCCTTCGGTCAACGCCAGATCTCCACCATTTACTCCGATACCAATCAATACACGGTGGTCATCAACGCATTAGCCTCTCAAAGCGCCACGCCAGCAGCACTGGACAACATCCAAGTCCCTAACCGTAGCGGCAAAATGGTACCCATCACCGCTGTTGCACACCAGGTGCCGGGGCTGACACCCCCGCAGATCAAACATGACAACCAGTACACGACGCTGGACTTGAGCTACAACCTCGCCCCAGGCGTTAGCAGCGGTGAGGCCGAAGCGATCATTGAGGCCGCCATCAAAGGATTACGCCTACCGGGTGATATCCGCATCGCTGGGGACAACAGCTCCAACCAGGATCTGAGCCCAAACACGATGAAGGTGCTACTCATCATCACACTCATCGCCATGTACATCGTACTGGGCATGCTCTACGAGAGCCTCATCCATCCGATCACGATCTTATCCTCGTTGCCTGCGGCCGGTATGGGGGCATTGCTGGCCCTGTTTGTCACTAACACCGAACTGTCAACGATTTCGATGATCGCACTGGTGCTGCTGATCGGCATCGTCAAAAAGAACGCCATCATGATGATTGATTTCGCGCTGGTGGCGCAGCGCGAACACGGATTGGAACCGCGTGCAGCCATGCGCGCAGCCTCAATCGTACGCTTTCGTCCGATCATGATGACCAGCATGGTCGCCATCCTGGCGGCCATGCCGCTGGCCATCGGCGTGGGCGAAGGTGCCGAGCTGCGCCGTCCACTAGGCATCGCAATGATGGGCGGATTATTGATCTCGCAAAGTTTGACGCTCTTCAGCACCCCAGCGCTGTACGTCATCTTCTCCTGTCTGAGCGAACGTTGGCACGTGTGGCGAGGTAAAAACAGCGTGGCACGTTCACAGTGATTGCAGCGACCCGATTCAGGAAACAGGTTATACGGTGACACGCGATGCATCTCATCGTAAGCGCGGCGTCATCACTGACAAAGATGCCAGCAACGCATGCCCGCCACGACCGCATATAACCGACTACCTCCCTCTTAGGGTAAGCCTCATATCCTCCGAGAAAATGCTACAGCCCGGACTGTTGTGCAGCCACCGCTGCTTCAGCCGCCGCCCGAGCGGCAGCCAAGCGTTGTGCACGGTCGCCTAGCTGACGACGCAGTAAAGCATCCAACACAATGGGACGGTCCCAATGGTCGTAGCTTGTCACTAATATATGGCGCAACGCACGATAGTAGGTATTCTCTGGCGCCACCGGTAGGATCGCCAGAGCGGCATGCCACCCCTCCTGTAAGTGTGCCTGGTATACCTGCAACACCGCATGCAATGGTTGCCGCGTGATCAGTGCCCAAGCACCAGCGAAGTACACATCAGCCGCACGCCATCCCTGTTTCAGCAGCATCTGCGCTTCGGCGTGCGGTATTCCGATATAGCGTGCCAGTTCATCAATGAAGCTGTCTGGATAATGCTTGGCATAAACATCCAGGTCAGGCAACTGCTGGTCGATCCAAGCATCCCCTGTCGTTGTTGCAGACACACCCGCCGGCTGAGCCAAGGCGAGCGTCACGGGCATGGTCAACAACAACGCCAACACGAGGGCGACACGATGAACACGGTGCAAAAAGAATGGCGGAAGCAAACAGGCATACGACATGTATTGATCATGCCCAGAAAGAAAGCAGATCGCAAAATCGACCCATCGTGCTTGAAGTGCCGCTGTCAAGGCTTGGGTGCTCTCATGCTGTCACAGCAATACCAGAACCCTCGCGTCCCAATCGCCAATCCCGCTTAGGCGACACACGGCTGAACAAGGTAGAAAACCGTGATCGCAGGATGTCGTTCTGGAAAGGCCATCACTCACTGGACGTGAGGCCGTCAGTGGCAGCTCATGCGATCACACGTGCCTTTACAGCAAAAGAAAACAATGCAGATGACGCAGTCCCATACATCGGGCTCGATGTGCATCATCGACTGACTGTTGTTACGGATGGCGAGTGCGACCCAGCACGTGCCATCAGAACAACAAGAATCGCAGCGCAGAATTGTGCTGACATCGAAGCTCCCCTGATAGCCGCTCATGTCGAATACAAAACCGACAACGGTTACCCCCAGCGTGACCACAATTTGAATCACCGCTGTCATCTTCCGCGTTCTGGGGGAGCACTTTCAGTCAATCATGTCAGCTAAACCATGAGGGTACGGTTACCCGCAGCCCCAGGATGCCAAGAAGAATCGCAGTCACTACCACCACGCATCAAACGAGCCCCATGGCAATCGCTGGCATTCCTCCAGAGATGAAAGATCAGCACCGAGTAAAGACCAACGTTCAGTCACCTTCCAATCAGGCGAACTCCGATGAAACCAGGCCTGCCGATGACGGGAAGCACACACGGAAGCGTGGATGCATCCACGCGAGTCGCTACTTCAAGGAAAGGAGGCAGAGAAGCGCACCGCGCGAACAGGCCCATACAGAAGATGCCGACTGCTGTCATACCTCATGTGCAATGGAAAACCGCTTCAGCAACATGCAGACATGGCCGGAACCGGGCCTGTTTGCAGTCCTCACGGAACAAAGCGCCATCCGACAATCCACCAGGCGATGGCTGCCACTGGAACAATGTAAAAGCCTGCGCCGCGCTATCCCATGATTACCCCAGGGAAACGTGCCACGGGTGCAGCCACAACCGCAGTCATCGCATGATTGTCGACACATGTGAAACCTGAGGATCCAGCACGCACCGCAACGCCATCGTTACCAACATCGGCGCAGAGTCACCATCGGTCACACCAAGCAATCATGAACACCACAGCATCCGACGCACATGCCAACACCGTTCCAAACACGACCATTCACAGCAGCAATGCCTTTCGGTCGAGTCGCACCGCAACGACACAATGCACAGGCTGGTCAGCAAGCAAACACTCTGAAAATCGAAATCACCTGCCCGGCCTGAGCTTCGCTGATGCGCAGGTCAATCACGATGGCCGTGATCAGGCTGATTGGTATGAATGCGGATGCGATGAATACACACACCGCACGCAACAACGGCTTTCCATGTCCTGATATTGTCATCAGCATCGAAAAAACCGCACTGCTGATCAATGCTTATGGAGTTCGTCGAAATCGAGAATGATGCGTCCACGTAGACCACCTTCGGCAAGACGCCGATGGGCCGCCGCCGCCGCAACGGCGGGAAACGTCGCAGCAACCCGCATCGGCAAGAGTCCGTCAGATGCTTGCTGACCGAGACGCACAATGGCGGCATGGTCAGTGACACGCTGACGCACCCTCACGAACACCGCCCGAATACCGCGATCCAGACCAGTGTCGTTTCCTTGACGCAAGTAGATGAGCGTCCCGTTGTCACGGACAGTAGGCGCAATCTGTTTGTACAAAAGCGCAGCATCCACTACAGCATCAACCCCCTCTGGGAAAGCATGCCGTACCCGTGCAGCAACATCGTGTCCACGTTCAATGATCTCAATGGCACCAGTAGAACGCAGCAAACGCGCATCCTCCTTCGCAGCGATCGCGACGACACGTAAGCCTTCAGCGGCCGCCAATGCAACGGTATAAGTACCAACCGCACCGGCAGCACCCGTGACCAGTAGTGTGGAATCTGGCGGCAGGCCCAATGTATCCAAAGCACTACGAGCAGTCAGTGCATTCATCAGAAACGACGCTGCTGCAGGGAATGTAGCACCGCCTGGAACCGGAATCACCGAAGCCGCAGGGAGACATACGTACTGGCTATAACCACCGTAGCTGCCGTAGTTATCCACTACGCCGACAACATCCTGTCCGATCGTGATTCCGCAACTTGGATCAATGTCTTCACCTACCTCGTCGATGGTCCCGGCAATATCCATACCAGGAACAAACGGTGGCTGCGCCTGGGCAAATTGTTGCGCATAAGAACCCTCGCGTACCATCACATCGACTGGATTGACCCCAGCCGCACGCACCCTGATACGGACCTGCCCCAATCCAGGGTGCGGGTCAGGAAGCTGCATGAGACGCAGTACATCTGGGCCACCGTAGGTGTTCAATCCAACGACATACATGATGTTGCTACTCCATGATCAATGTGTGGTAATGGAAAAAATCCAAAGACAGGCAAAAGAAAGGCACTGTTGCATCAATGGATAATGTTTAATCAAGCGGCCAAGGTCGCGTTATCAATCACGAAACGGTACTTCACATCACCTTTCAACATCCGTTCGTAGGCATCATTGATCCGGTCGGCACGGATCAATTCAATATCCGCAACGATGCCATGTTTGGCACAGAAATCCAGCATTTCCTGTGTTTCAGCGATACCGCCAATCAACGACCCAGCAATCGAACGGCGCTTAAAAATCAGGTTGAAGACTTCGGGTGAAGGATGCGGCGTGGCCGGTGCACCTACCAGGGTCAAGGTGCCGTCCCGCTTTAGCAACGTCAGGAACGTATCAAGAGAATGTGGGGCCGCCACGGTATTCAGGATCAAATCGAAACTCTTTGCATGGGCGGCCATGTCTTGCTGATGACGCGACACCACCACCTCGTCGGCTCCCAGCGCCTTGGCATCCTCACGCTTTGATTCGGACGTGGTGAATGCAACAACATACGCTCCCATGGCATGAGCCAACTTAATGCCCATATGGCCCAAACCACCAATACCGACAATACCGACCTTCTTGCCGGGACCGGCATTCCAGTGGCGCAGCGGCGAGTAAGTGGTAATCCCTGCACACAACAACGGTGCGACGGCAGCAAGCTGTGCCTCCGGGTGGCGGATGCGTAATACGTAGCGTTCATGCACAACGATCTTCTGGGAGTAACCGCCCAACGTGTGACCCGGAGCATCCTGCGTCGGAAAGTTGTAGGTACCAATCATGCCGTCGCAGTAATTCTCCAATCCGGCATCGCACTCCTGACAATCCTTGCAGCTATCGACAAGACAGCCAACAGCGACGAGATCGCCCATCTTAAAGCCATTCACGTGCGTCCCTACGGCAGACACACGGCCGACGATTTCATGGCCCGGCACGCATGGGAAAAGCGTGCCCCCCCATTCGGACCGTACTTGATGGATATCGGAATGACACACACCGCAGTAATGAATGTCGATTTGTACATCATGCGCACCCGGGGCACGACGAGCGATCTGTATGGATTCCAAGGGTTTATCGCTAGCGTGTGCACCATAAGCGTTGATAAACATTAGATTGTCTCCTTTCACATTAAATATTCTTGCAGTGGAAAAAAGCGATCACACCGCGGCCACGCGCATACTTCTTCAAGCACTCACTCACAAAGAACGTCGATTTTTCCTTAGAGCATCAACGCAACATTGAGTTGGCGCTTGCACATGAAGCAACGCCAAGTGGGTGCTTACATTGCAACGATACAGCCAAGCATCGCACCGGAAAAACGCTTGCGTCTAAACGCAACGGCGGCAGGATGGAAGCTTCAAACCGTCCTTTCATCCTACATATTCATGAATGGTTTTGCATCGCAAGGATCAATCCCTGTTGAAATCATCCGCTCGAAGAGACTGGCACATCACTTCAGTATCACTGTCGATACGCCGCAGATACGTAGTGAATATGCAAGCGCAAGCGCTCAAAGAACGTGCCACGACGCAACACCCCAGAATAGCCGCCATGTCATGTATGGAATGCTTGTCAGCCTCAAGGGGAAAACCGTTAATCCTCAATCTTCCTATAAGGTGGATGGATGCACACCGTTTGGTCATCGACAGCGCTTGATCCACGCCTTGTAACACAATCAACCTTGCATGGATGACCCTTCCAAGGATGGCGAATGGTCAACAACCAGACGCCCCTCAGAAAAACCCAGGTGTGTCGAAAAACACCTCGTGTCACACAGACACCACCATCACTCGCAAGTGGTTCCAAACACGCTTGTAGCACATTGAAATGCGACCGCACGACCACGCAAAGGAAAACTCCTTGCAACCGCAGGCACGAAAGAGCGGAGATCACGTCACTCCGCTGCTCTCCGCAATGCCATTGGCGCCTTCATTCCAGCTGAAAAATTCAACCATTTATCAGCTTTGGAATGCTTCCATCACAACCTGGACAATCTGACTGCCTTCCGGCGTCGTCCAGTGACCGGCGAGTTCGGCCATGACCTGATTCGTGCTCGTCAGCGTCACACCATTCTTTTCCATGCGGCGCAGCGCCAGCATCGGCAACCACCTGAACGTCGTAACCACCACGCGCCAAACTGAGTGCCGGATAGACCGTACAGACATCGTTGGTCACGCCCGCCATGATGAGCTTCTTGCGACCGGTGGCCGTAACGGCTGCGACAAAGTATTCATCCTCCATCGCGTTGACAATGCCAAGGCGTTTAATACGTGCGGCGAACGCCGCCGGCAGGATCATCTCCAGCTCACTTAACAGCGGCCCCTGTGCGTTTTCCTCCATGCTGGAGGTCAGCACCACCGGCATCTTGAGGATGCGAGCCGTCTTAGCCAGCATCAATGTATTGCGCTTGAGCTCTTCGAATGGCATGGATTTGGCCCAACCCATTGTGCCGACCTGGTGATCAATGAGCAGCATGGCAGCGTTGTTGCCGGTGAATCGTTCGTAAGACATGGTCAAATTCCTTGGTGGTTCAAATGGACATGGATTGCAGCGGGGGGCCGGAAAACAGCATCACTTTGGCATTGCCATGGGGTGCTTGAAAGAGCATCGCGTGCGGGGTGTCTTGCGCGGGGAACACCGGGAGCTTGAGGGCATGATGCTCAAAGGGCTGCCCATCCACCACCACCGTGCCGAAGATCGGCATGACAAAGGCGCAATGGCCAGCCGCAACGGGTATGGCCAGCTCGGCATCTTCCTCCAGCGCGATGTCGAGCATCGTCACATCGGTAGGCGGGTTTAGTGGAGAGCGGGCATCCCCGAAACTCCCCACAGGCACGCGCACCTTGGCACCCGGCCATTGCACAACCGGCACGTTGTGCGGTTCCAGAGACAACGCGAAGGGCATGATGTCCTGTTGTTCGCGTGCCAGGTTGACGAAGATTTGCAGCGAATGGACGATCTTGCCGGTTTCTGCCGGCACTTCTTCATGGATGATGCCGCGCCCGGCTGTCGTCCAGTGCACACCGCCGGGCCGGATCAGATTATGGGTGCTAATGTTATCGCGATTATCGATACCCGTTTCCGAATCGAGAAACACATAGGACACCGCCGAGAAGCCAGCATGGGAATGCGGCGGGAACGTCGGCGCGCTCATCCAGGCATGATCAACTGCGATGAAGGGGTCGATCAGTGCGGCCATACCGCGCAAGCCGTAAGCCCGGAAGTGGTTGCCGTGATTGGCGCGCTGGAGCGAAGCAATAATGGACATGATGGCCTCCTTAGGTTTCTTGGGCGTCGTTCAGGGTTGGATAGTCGGTGTAGCCCTTCTCCGTACCACCATAGAAACTCTCCCGGTACGCCTCGTTCATCGGTGCGTTGCTCTTAAGCCGTGCGACGAAATCCGGGTTGGCCAAGACCATCGTGCCGTAGACTTCCAAGTCAGCCAGGCCAGAAGCCACGTCGGCACCGACCTGCTCGCGTGGGCGGCCCGGACGATTCAAGATCAACGTGCTTTTCCAGAGCGTGCGGATGTCGGCTAACAGCGCCTCGTTACCCTGATCCACGATGTGCAAGTAGGCCAACCCCAGTCTGCCGAGCTCAGCGACCAGATAACGGTACAAATCCGGCCCTTCGGCACCCTCATCGATCCCCCACATCATCATGCCGGGCGACAAGCGGATGGCAGTGCGATCAGCGCCGATCTCCGCGGCGATCACCTTGGCCGTTTCGATAGCGAAGCGGGCACGATTCTCGATACTGCCACCATATGCGTCGCTACGTGTGTTGGCGTTTGGTGCGAAAAATTGCTGGATCAGATAAGCGTTTGCACCATGGATTTCGACACCATCAGCACCGGCTTCAATCGCACGACGGGCTGCGCAGGCAAAGTCAGCGATGGTCTGCTGCACTTCTTTGATGGTCAAAGCGCGTGGCACCGGAACGTCCTGCATTCCCTTGACCGTGAATAGGCTCGTGCCTGGTGCAATGGCCGATGGCGCAACACTCTGGCGGTGATGCGGTGTGTTGTCTGGGTGGGACATGCGTCCGGCGTGCATGAGCTGGATAAACATGTGACCACCCTTCGCGTGTACGGCGTCGGTGGTCTTCTTCCAACCGGCAACATGCGCATCGGTGTAGATGCCCGGCGTCATCAAGTAGCCCTGGCCATCATCGGAGGGCTGGGTGCCTTCGGTCACGATCAGACCGACGCTGGCACGTTGCGCATAGTACGTCGCGGCAAGTGCACCCGGTGTACCGTCACACTGCGCGCGCGAGCGGCTCATCGGAGCCATAACCAGACGGTTCGGCAAGGTGTAGCGGCCAACGCGAACAGAATCAAACAGGTGACTCATGATGGAATCCTCGGAAGTGCTGGATGAAAGAAAGGGTTGGTTTACCTACTACGCAGCCGTTCCTAGAGACCTGTGCGTGCTACCAACGCCTCGGACGCCGCCATGAACGTGCGAATGTGTGACTCAGTCAGTCCTGTCGACGGCAGGATGGCCAGGCCCTTGCTGTTGAACATCGCGCCGCTGTAATCCTCAATGTCGGGGGTGAACAGGAGCGGCGTGATGCGCTTGGCGTAGGTATCGGCGGTGGGTGTCAGCAACCCGATCAGCGTTTCTATCACGTGCGATTTCAGCGAGTGCTTGCCGAAAAAGTTGTCACGGATGTTGGTCTTGATGAGGCCGGGATTCAGGCCAAAGAACGTGGCATGCGGATAACGTCTAGCTGCGTCGAGTACCAGTATTTCGTTGCCGGCGATGGTGTTCATGTGTGCCGACATCGCTTTGTAAGACATTACGGCGTTGAGGTCGTCCGGCGTACCGATCTGGCCACTGCCGGGATAGCCCATGAGAAACACGCGCGGCTTCATCGACGGCATAAGGCGTTGGGTTCCCAGCCTCGAAGCGATAACGCGCAGGATGACCAGGCGGTTTAAGTAGCTGACGGCCAGATCACGCTCAATACCTTCTGGCGTTTCCTGGCGCTGCGGTGCAGCAAAGATGCCGGTGGTGAAGATCACCATATCCAGTGTTTCGGCCTGCAGATCCGCAGCAACCCGCCATGCTTCACGCATCAAGCTCAGATCGGCCTGGATGAATGTGATCTTAGCGACTCCGGTATCGCGGAAGGTTTGCCCCACCACGATGACATCAGCACCAAGAGACACCAGATAACGGCTCAGCGCGCGGCCAATGCCACCGGTACCACCGACAATAGCAATCTGCTTGCCTGTAACGTCCAGAGGAAAGGCATCGGTGCGATGCCATGCCACGCGCTTATCCCGTTTCATGATGATGTCCTTGGATTTCAGATGAGGCAATGATCAACCGCTCCTCATAATAGATAAATATGTTATTTCGGATAACATTGATCTAATTTTGGAGCAATTGAGATGGATGATTACCTCAATGACATGGCCCTGTTCGTCGAGGTGGTCAAAGCCAGGGGATTCCGCCGTGCCGCGGAAGCAATGGGGATGCCGAACTCAACGCTATCGCGGCGCATCAGTGCACTGGAGAAGTCGATCGGGCTGCGGCTGCTCCACCGTACGACACGCAAGATCGAGCTGACCGAGGCCGGGCAGATTTATTTCGAGCGCTGTAAGCGCATCGTTGATGAAGCGCGTCTGGCACACGAACAGCTCGGCGAAATGCTGGCGCAGCCCAGTGGCGTGCTGCGCGTCTCGTTGCCGGTGGATTTCGCCGTGATCTACCTGGCACCCTTGATCACTGCATTCGCCAGCTTTTATCCTGGGATCACCTTTGACTTCGACTTGACCCCGCGGCGGGTCGATCTGGTCAGCGACCCCTTCGACGTGGCCATCCGCATGGGTGAGTCGGAAAATTCGCAACTGATCGCACGCCTGCTGGCCTCGCTGACCCCGTACCTCTACGCGTCGCCTGGCTACCTTAAAAACTCAGGCGAGCCAAGCAAGCCAGCCGACTTGGAACGGCATGAATGCCTGAGCATTCTGAAGGCAGGTACGTGGACATTGCTGGATGGAAAGCGAAGGACCACGGTATCGGTAGGGAGCCGCTTTACGCTCAACAGCATCGGCATGATCCGCCGTCTGGCAACGCTTGATATGGGCATCATCCTGATGCCGGAGAAAATCGTCACCGCTGACCTGGCCAGTGGCAAGCTACGTCAAATCATGCCAGCGTGGAGCGGCACACCGCAGCCGGTCTATGCGATCACCGAAACCCGCTTACTGCCGGCAAAGACGCAATGCTTCATCGAGTTTTTGTCTGAGCGTCTGAGGCAGTAGCCGATGCTCATCACCTGTAGGTTGTGCTCATGCAGCAGCCCTGTTGGTCATCCCCGTTAGCGGGGATGCCGCGGCAGTGTGGTTGTGTTCCAAGCAGTAGGTGACCTGATGCACCGAACACCGATGCATCTGTGTTCTTAAAACAACCGGGATACCACTGCTTACGGCACGGAACGCGTTTGCGTCTCGCATCATGTCTGCCGGTCTCACCAAAGTAGTTCCAGGACACTGATGACCAGCCCAATGCAGCGGCGCTGGTTGCGCCGTGGGCCACGTGACCAGCGCAGTTCAATACAGCAGTGGATAGAGTGGATATATCTGACTATTGTTAAACACACTGTTTATGTTACGCAGATAGATGACCGTCGTTACAGTCATTCGAGCCACTCATTTTATGTGACTCGTCGCGCATTACTGCGCGTACCATCATGCTATTTATGCAACCGCATCCCTGTCGGTGTACAAGCCATACGTACTATGTCGGTGACGCATCGGGTATACACGATGCGCCTTTATTAAACATCTTTATCACTCGATTTCGCTTTACGGAGCCCCCTCATGACAGATCGCATTCCACTACCTGGCAGCCATCGCCATCTCCTGCCAGGTACACACGACGTTGGGCAAGCATCAGCCAACGAATATCTTCGTGTCGTTATCGTATTGCGGCAACCTGCGTTGGCGGAAGCCGCACACGCATTGATCCGTACCAAAGTACCGACACCAATGCTGGACCGGGCACACTTTATGAAACGGTTTGCGGTCCCTAAGGAGGACTTGGATCTCTTGGATGGTTTTGCGGCGGCATACAACCTCAAGGTGGTGCGCCAGGAACCAGCGGCTGGATTGGTTGCACTGGAAGGTACCGTGGCAGACTGCAATGCTGCTTTCGGCATCGATCTGCGCTATCACGAAAAAAACAACAAGCGTTACCGTGGCCGTACCGGTGAGATCACATTGCCAGCAGCATTGAAGGATAAGGTCATCGCTGTTATGGGGCTGGATGCGCGCCCCCATGCGGGCTGCTCGCACCCGCGGCGCGGGCTGCATGATGGGCCAAGGATATGGTATACGCCGCCACAGGTGGCGCAGCTCTACGGTGCGCCGGCCAGCGAAGGACATCACCGCCAACGTTTGGGCATTATTGCCCTTGACAGCGGTTACCGACGGGATCAGGTGGCTGCTTACTTCGCCGAGGTTGGTGTGCCGATGCCTTCGATTGTCGACGTTGAGATTGCGGGTGCACAGCCACCAGCGGGGCCGAAGGATGACGGGCTCGAGACAGAACTGGACGTGCAGATTGCTGGCTCCGTCGCGCCCGGCGCCACGCTCGTCGTGTATCGCGCACCTAATAGCGAGAGCGGCATGCTGGAGGCCATCGTGAGTGCAATCCATGATCAAAAGTCTGGCTGCGATGTCCTGTCGATCAGTTGGGGATTGACAGAGTCGATGTGGACCGATCAAGCGTTAGCTGCCTACGAGCAAGCATTCCAGGCAGCAGCATTAATGGGCATCACTGTCTGTGTGGCTTCCGGCGACGATGGGGCACGTGGTGGGGCACCGGGTTTTAACGTCTACTATCCAGCCACCAGCCCGTACGTGTTGGCCTGCGGTGGTACACGGTTGGAGCTCCGCTATATACAGACTGACGAGCAGGCATGGTCTGGCAGTGGCGGTGGCGAGAGTGCGAAGTATGAGTGTCCAGCATGGCAGCAAGGTTTAGTCATCACCGCTGAGAAAGGTGGAGTCACACGCACACTGACACAACGTGGCGTCCCTGACGTGGCGGCTAATGCAGATCCGGAAACGGGGTATTACATACGGGTCGATGGGCATCATGGAGTGGTGGGTGGTACCAGTGCCGCAGCGCCACTGTGGGCTGCTTTTCTGGTGCGCGCTTATGCTGTTAACGGTGGCAGCAGCCGGGCATTCATGCCACCTTGGCTGTACCGTTCTGCTCAGGGTTACCGTGATATTCAGGGTGGTGCCAATGGTGGTTTCGCGGCCACAACATGTTGGGATGCCTGTACTGGCCTTGGCGTCCCAAACGGACAGGCCCTGGCGGCGCTGCTGAAGGAAGCGCTCGCGCATTGATGCGGATACCCCCCCGGATAAGAGCCACGAACAAACAGGCAAATCCCTGGCATGTCCACCCAACAGGGGGGTGTGTAAATAGGTGTGCGGCAGGCCATTGCCCTGCCGCATTGGCAATGCCCCTTGCCATGCTCCATCCGAGGTGAGCGGTTCTTAATCACACATCCGCTCACCTGCTGCTCCATACGTTGCATCATTGGATCGTCTTTATGGACAAGACCATCAAACTAAGCTTGGTTTGCTGATCGTCATACCATCGTTCTGGCTGGCTAAGCCTGATAGAAGTGTCGGCAAGCCTCTGGGCCAACTCAGCCAACCAGTTTTGGGATAGTGACTGCACTTATCGACAGCGATACCTTGGTGTCGAAACTGGATTCCTGAGCCAAACACCACTTCGTACTCATCATTATTTTCCGAAGAGAGCAGCGGCATATCCCCATGCTGCCGCGGTTGATCGTAACAACCAACGTCAGCAGTCACACTGAACCTGGAAACAGGAATGTCGCCCAGGGAGTGATCGACGTTTAACGTCTCGTCGTGAGTCAGTTCAATACTTTGGCACGCTGTTGTCGACCTGAGTGGACCAAGCATCAATACCACCACTGATGTTGTACACGTGGGTAAAACCCAAGCTGCGGAAATGCTCGGCCGCTTGAAGACTACGCCCACCACGATGGCACAAGAATGCCAGCGGCGTCGCTTTGGGAAGCTGCTCCAACGCAGTGCGTTCGGCACCGTCCATGGTACGGAATGGCAGAGCGATCGAAGCAATCGTACGCTCATCAGCAGGGCGTACATCCACCAAAGTCAGGGTACCCGCATGGACTTGGGCAGCAGCGTCACGGGGTGATAGTTCCTGAATCGGCTTAGGCGCGTTTGGATTGTCGATCGCCAAACCGTGGCCACGGATATCATCGACCCAGTCGATCGTGATGCCCTCAGCGCGGCGTGCGCTGGCAAGATCGAATTGCACGCGCAAACCGTTGGATTCTGAAGCGATTGCCTTCTCGTTGGTGGGTACCAACTCAAAGGTGGGTTGAAAGCGACTGTCGATTGACAGTGCCAACGAGCTCCCAGGCGCATTGGCCAGTGTGCTCTTGAGCATCTCCACGGCTGCTGGAGTGATGGTGATTGATGGTGCGGTGCGCTCCGGAGCCGTCATACCAAGCAGAGTGCTCAATTCACCGTTGTCATACATCTGCAGCATGATGTCGCTACCACCGATCAGTTCACCATCAATGTACAGCTGCGGGATGGTTGGCCAGTCACCATAGCGCTTGATGCCTTCCCGGATCTCTGCGTCGTCCAATACATTGACGTGCGCGTACTCGACACATAGTTCATCAAGTATGCCTGCCGCCTTGGCAGAAAAACCGCACTGCGGCATCCCTGGACGACCCTTCATAAACAAGACGACGCGGTTGGAATGCAGCAGAGTTTCAATGCGCGAGCGCAGAGCAGAATCGAGGGACATTTGAGAACCGATCATGGGACGTAGAATAGCGGTCCATTTTACGCCTGCCTGCGATGAATAAGGGACATGATTGCCAAAGAAATACCACATTACACCGTGATGCCTGCCCGTCCCTGGATAGGATGGTTTGTCTTGTCGCACCTCACCGCCGCCGTACTGTGGTGGTGCCTGGGTTGGCACTGGGGGCTGCCGGTTCTTTTAATCAGCCAAGCCTATTTTTTATTAGCCGTATTTTTACCGCGATCACGGCTGTATGCGCCGGTCGTCGTCCAGTTGGACAGCACTGCACCGGTCGTCTGGCTGACCATCGACGATGGCCCCTCCGATGACACAGCACCCATGCTGGATCTGCTCGACCGCCACGATGCGCGCGCCACGTTTTTCCTAGTTGGGGAACGCGCTGCGCGTCAACCGGCATTGGTGCGGGAGATTCTGCGCCGTGGCCATGCGATCGGTAATCACAGCCATACCCACCCTTATGCATGGTTCTGGGCGCTGGGCCCGCGCCACATGGCTACAGAGATTGGAATGGCACAACACACGTTGACTGAAATCATTGGCACACCACCACGTTGGTACCGCTCAGTGGTGGGTATGACCAACCCTTGGGTGGCGGCGCCGTTGTGTCGGCACGGTCTGGAGCGTATCGCCTGGAGCGCACGTGGCTTTGACGGGACTAAATGTGAGCCCGATGACGTCGTAGCGCGGATTGTGCGTGATCTGCGCCCTGGTGCCATCGTGCTTCTACACGAAGGGATTGCACATGGCCACAATTGCACAATCCTCAGCAGGGTGTTGGAAGCCCTGGACGCACGTGGCTTAAAAGCACGTAATCCCAATTGAGTTAAAAGACCATTCCCCGTATTCCTCTACACAGCAGCAAAGCCCCGCCACGGCAGCCATACTTTTCGCAGCGGCCTTCACCTGAAGTGCCAGGCACTCCCCCAGAGTATGCGTGACGTTTGTCTGTCCATGTATCAATATGCATTGATGGTCATGTTGAGAAGCCCTTGGAGGAAGAGTGCTGGCTCGCTTTTCAGTAGATCGTAATAGCGCTTCAACGGCACCATGTGCAGGTACCGCTGTGTTTACTACAGATGTTCATGCACTCTAGCTTTTGTCGAGCATAGGCGGATACACAACGGATATCTTCGACACTGTTCCGCCGGATTGCAGTGATGTATATCGATGACCAAGGCACATGGCTACTCTGTGCAACGCAGTGGACGAAGTTTCAGCATGGCGTCCCGGGGCACAAAGCGTTCCTCCAGCGTATACCGCCCCTTCCATCTATTGCGACGTGTCAATGTTCTGCGACTACGTTGACCCACACTCACCTTGCAGGATCATCGTGCCGTCTCTGTTGTTGACGCATACGAGAAAGGCGTCCGATGATGCAGCGAAACACCACGTGGTGAAAATGACATAGAAAACGCCCCAGGGGGGAGCATCGTGTACTTCCATCAGGCGGCTGCACTACGCGACTTGAGCGGCACAACCTTCGTGGTGACCTCGGCACGGCGGGACAATGCCCGATCGATACGAGAAAACACTTCGCGCATTAACGTAGCCTCAGGCAACAAGGTCACGCGGAAGTGATTCCGGTATGGCACATTGAAGCTTGATCCAGGGACCACCAGCACCCCTTCCTCATTCATCAACTCCAGCGCAAAATCATGGTCATCGAAATGCCGTGCGGCCGGCCCGACCACCGCTGGGAACGCGTATAACGCCCCTGCAGGTACCACCAGCGACAAATGCTCACTGGCCGCGCATGCCTCGACCACAGCGCGACGGGTCTCGTACAGAGGACCACTCGGCGAGCATAACGGGCTGATCGTATCTGGCCCGTTGACCGCTGCGTCAATCGCATATTGCCCCGGCACATTGGCACACAAGCGCAGCGCACCAAGCAGGTCCATCGCATTGCGCAGGTTGTCGACTCGAATACTACTCCCGGACAACAGCGCCCAACCGACACGCCAGCCGCAGGCACGATGTACCTTGCTGAGCCCACTGAAAGTGATGCATGGATGCGTCCCAGCCAGTGGCGCCACTGGCACGAACACAGCACCGTCATACAGGATCTGATCGTAGATCTCGTCCACCAGTAACAACAGATGATGTTTGACTGCGATGGAGACGATCCGCTCCAGTAATTCCTGCGAATAATTGGCACCGCTGGGATTGTTCGGATTGATCAACACAATCGCACGCGTGCGTGCAGACACCAGAGATTCGATCTCGACCGGATCTGGCTGAAAACCGTTCTCCGATGCACAACGGTAATACACCGGGCGGCCATCGTTAAGAATGGTCGCCGCTGACCAAAGCGGATAGTCCGGTGAAGGAATCAACACCTCATCACCTGGATTAAGCAGGGCGCGCAACGATAAGTCGATTAACTCGGACACCCCGTTACCGACGAAGATTCTATCTGGATGTGCATCTGGATAGTGGCGTCGGGCATAGGCGGCGGCGATCGCTTCGCGTGCGATGGGCAAACCCTGTTGATGGGTATATGGGTCGGTACGTCCCATGTCATCGGCAATGGCACGTTGCAGATGTTCCGGCGCCCGGAAACCGAATGCTCCTGGATTGCCGATATTGAGCTTGATCAGCGTGCGACCCTCTGCCTCCAGTTCACGCGCACGACGCGCCAACTCGCCTCGGATCTCATAGCGGACTTCGGACAGGCGCTGGCGCGTAGCAAGCGGCATTTGCGGGCTATTAGGCATCGCGGATGTAAGCCGGTTCACTGAAAGCCCGCATGTTAAGTCAAAAAGCAGTGGTACGTCAGACCTTATATTCCTTAAATCCTTACTCCGACGTGCTTAGGGTTGTACTAGATGAATCGTTTCCATATACACCACGCTCCCATTTCAGCTCGGCCACTCAACACTCACCGGATTGCACTACCTGTCGCTCCACCGATGCAGCAGCAACAAGCATTGCCGGCTTGCCACGCTTGATAACGCGCCCCGCGGCAACAGCATGATTTTCAGCAACGTGATTATATAAAATAAGACATTGCCGAAAGTTCACGGGGCCATATGGTCACTCAGCAGCGGACATCAGTGTTTTAAATATAGATAAGGAAAGGAATTGCACATTAAGGATGGCAACATGACAAACAAGGGTTCCCTTGCGACACCAGAGAATCAAGCAGGTTCGAATACACGGCTTGACAGCGCGCTCCACGGCTTAGTGCTGCTGGCCCAGTTTCATGGCATTGCGGCTGATCCCATCCAGATAGCGCACGATTTCGGGCGCAGTGGCGAACCATTCGATGAAACGTCCTTACTGCTGGCTGCCAAGAAGCTCGGACTAAAGGCCAAAGTCGTCACTCAGCCGGCACACCGTATCGCGATGGCGGCATTGCCTGCACTGGCACTGCTCCCTGAAGGACATGCATTTATCGTTGCCAAAGTCACTGGCAACCAGATACTGATCCACGACTTGACAGATCAGCGGCCACGGACAATCTCACTGGATGAATTTGCAGCGCGCTACGCAGGCCGCCTGCTCCAAGTGGCCTCCCGCGCCTCGGTCCTGGGAAATCTGGCTAAATTTGACTTCAGCTGGTTCATTCCAGCCGTCGTCAAGTACCGCAAACTGCTCACTGAAGTGTTTGCAGTGTCGCTATTCATCCAACTATTCGCACTGATGACACCGCTGTTCTACCAAGTCGTCATGGACAAAGTGCTGGTACATCAAGCACTGACCACACTTGAAGTGATCGTCGTTGGCCTGATCTCGCTCGCCTTATTCGAAGTGTTGCTGACGGGGCTGCGGACTTATGTCTTCTCACATACCACCAGCAAAATTGACGTTGAACTAGGGGCACGCTTGTTTCGCCATCTTTTGGCATTGCCCTTAGCGTATTTTGAATCGCGTCGGGTTGGCGACACCATCGCACGGGTACGCGAGCTAGAAAATATCCGCCATTTCCTCACCGGCCAAGCACTGACCTCGGTATTGGACTTACTGTTCACCGTGGTCTTTTTGTCCGTGATGTTTTGGTACAGCGGCTGGCTGACACTGATTGTAGTGTTGTCGTTGCCAATCTATGCACTCATCTCAGCGTTCGTCACCCCAGTACTCCGGAAACGTCTGGATGAAAAATTTGCACGCGGCGCAGACAACCAAGCATTTTTAGTCGAGACAGTCAGCGGTATTGGTACCGTCAAAGCGATGGCGGTAGACCCACGTGTCACACGCACCTGGGACAACCAACTCGCCGGCTACGTCGGAGCCAGCTTTGGCGTCACCAAAATTGCGACGTTTGGCCAACAAAGCGTTCAATTGGTACAGAAACTCACCAACGTCGCCGTGTTGTTCTGGGGCGCCAAACTAGTGATTGAAGGGAAACTGTCCCTTGGACAGCTCATTGCCTTCAACATGTTGTCCGGGCAGGTGACTGCTCCAATCATCCGGCTAGCCCAGCTATGGCAGGATTTTCAACAAGTAGGACTTTCGGTCGAGCGACTAGGCGAGATTCTCAATACACGTACCGAACTTCCCGGCAGCCGCATGACATTGCCGCCCATCCAGGGGCGGATCACCTTCGAACGCCTCATGTTCCGTTATCGCCCGGATACGCCCGAAGTGCTCGCCGGGATCGACCTGGACATACCGCCTGGCGAAGTACTCGGCATCGTGGGGCGTTCCGGCTCTGGAAAAAGTACCCTGACCAAACTAGTACAACGGATGTACGTCCCGGAGCGCGGGCGCGTTTTGGTCGACGGCCACGACCTTGCATTGGCTGACCCGGCCTGGCTGCGTCGCCAAATTGGCGTCGTACTGCAGGAGAACTTTCTGTTCAACCGCAGCGTGCGTGAAAACATCGCCATGGCCGACCCGGGCATCCCGCTGGAACGCGTGATCCACGCCGCAACACTGGCCGGTGCCCATGCATTCATTGCTGAACTGCCAGAAGGATACGACACCAAGATTGGCGAACACGGCACCGGGCTTTCCGGCGGGCAGCGCCAGCGCATTGCCATTGCCCGCGCCCTGATTGGCGATCCGCGCATTCTGATTTTCGATGAAGCCACCAGCGCACTTGATTACGAATCAGAACATGCGGTGATGCAAAATATGCGTGCCATCTGTAAGGGCCGCACTGTCCTGATCATCGCGCATCGCCTATCGACGGTACGCCACGCTGACCGTATCGTCGTCATCGATAAAGGGAAAATCGTGGAAAGTGGATCGCACGAGATACTGTTAGGCCGCCACGACGGTCATTACGCCCATCTATTCCGGCTCCAACAAGGCACATCATGAAACACCTGCTCCAAGGATGGCGCGACTTTCTTTCGCGTTACTTCAATGTTTTCCGAGCCGCCTGGTCAATTCGCGCCCAGTTAGATCCACCGCACAGAACGCCCGATGAGCGCACCTTCCTGCCCGCCCATCTGGAACTGACAGACACCCCGGTATCACCTACCGCACGCTGGAGCATGCGGATCATCATTGGATGCTTCGTAGTGGCCCTGCTATGGGCCTGTCTCGGCAAGATTGAAATCGTTGCCGTCGCCCCTGGAAAGATCGTGGTGGATTCACGGACCAAAGTCGTGCAGCCCCTGGAGACCGCCGTCGTGCACCAAATCCTGGTACGCGATGGCGAAAGAGTGCAAGCAAATCAGCCACTGATCGAACTGGACGCCACAGCCACCGGTGCTGAATACGCCCAGGCTGACGATGCCTTGCTCAATGCCAGATTGACCGCCTTGCGGCTGAAGGCACTTTCGGCCGCACTCGAGCAGAACCAAGCACCGCAATTAAAACAGGCCGCAGATATCCCAACTGACCGCATGGCCGCCGAGCAATCACTGGCACTCAGCCAGTTCGACGCCTTTCAAGCCAAACGTCACAACCTGCAAGCAACAATTGCCCAGCGCCGCGCCGAATTACAAACAGGCCAAGACACCATCGAACCATTGGCAGAATCGGCACGGATTTCCAAAATGCGCTCCGAAGATTACGCGCAGTTACTCAAAGGTCAATACGTGGGCCGTCACGAATACCTGCTGCGTGAACAGGAACGCATCACCGCCGAACGCGACTTGGCGACGCAACGCAACCGTCTCCAGGAAATCCGCTCCGCCTTGAGCGCCGCGCAGGAAGAATTGAGCGTATGGGAAACCGATTTTCGCCAACAGACCCTGGATGGCTTACGTAAAGCCGAAGAGCAAATTGGTCAACTGACACCACAACTAGCGAAAGCCCGGCAACGCGATCACTTCATGACCCTGCGCTCCCCCGTCGAAGGCATCGTGCAGCAATTAGCCATCCACACCATTGGCGGTGTGGTGACACCGGCACAGCAATTATTGGTGGTTGTCCCCGTACAAGAGACATTGGAAGTGGAAGCAAACGTACTCAACAAAGACATCGGCTTCCTACGTCCCGGACAACGGGTGACCGTCAAGGTTGAAAGCTTTCCCTACACCCGCTACGGATACCTGACGGGCCACGTCGTCAGCGTCTCCCATGACGCCGCACAAGACGAGAAACTTGGACTGGTCTTTCCCGTGCGGATCCGGTTAGACGCCACGGCACTCGATATTGACGGAGCTCGAATCAAGATGAGCGCAGGCATGGTATTGAGCGCAGAAATCAAAACAGGTAAACGCACCGTCATTGATTATTTACTGAGTCCTCTGCGGCAATATGCTGATGAAGCATTACGGGAACGATAAGCAACGTTGTGAGCCTTGGCGATGCGATTGCCTTACTTTTTCCACAGTGGCAATCAGCAGCAGCATTTCATGAAATAAAACAAGACACCGCATGAAGGGCCTGTTAGGGAACCTGCAATGAAGCGTCAACCGCTTCTACTGCAACATCAGGCGGCACCCACAACTCAGTGTCCCCCCTCCGACACCGTCCACGCCTTGCCACCCTTGAAAAGCAACGGTGCAAGACCCGATCTGCAAGCCCCCGCCCTCTCCTACATCACTGCTTATCACCACCGCTCAACCAAGCAAAAGGAGCGTCCACGCCGCCAGCGTTACGACCATCTTGCATCACCTATAGAACGTGATATAAATCGCGAAAAATAACGGAAAGGATTCCCGAATGGAGCCCCAGGACACTTCAGACGATCAGGCCATCTGCGGCGTATCACGGCTGGCAACGCCGCGGCCATCCTTCCCCGTCCATCCCATCCATACACACCTCCACAGCGCCTGCGTCCATCGCACCCCGGCCACTGCCGGAACAACTCAAGGAGTGCTTGCCATGTGGCCTCCTCCCACACGCCGTCTTTGCCCACACGGAACCTTCGAAGTCACAACAGCCCCGCATGGCACTTCCCGTTCAACCGGCTTGCGCACATGGCCCACGGGCCCGGCACCGCTCAAATACTTCAGAGCAAGCAATACCCAAACCCATGAGAAATAGAAATATCACCACCACAGAAAATAGATAAATGAGATGTTTAATAAAACCCAATGCCATTGGGTTTCATCAAGGATTTCACAGGCATGCACATCACTCAGGTGAGGAGGTCAAAAAAATAGGATGGATTCTTAAATGGGAATGCTTCTTAAACAACAGGGATTCTTTTACCCAGCATCACAGCTGTTGTATCCATGTATTTAAATAGTCTCAAAGGACATGACATGCCGTTTATTAATGAAATTCCCACAGCGGAAGATATCGAAAAATATGGATTGCCTTTTAAAAAAGATCTGAACTTACACATCGAACTACGCAGGCAATGGACTGTGGATCGTGAACGTAACTTTCATTTATACGAAGGTGGCCCCACTGCAAATCAAGCATTTAAAAATGTCTTTTATTACCGGTTCTATCTTTATCTGAATGGTTCGAAATTTATTATCAAATTGGATATTGACCGTACTCGTAAACCTTCCTTGTTTAAAGACAACCCCTATGTTATCGAGTGGAACAAAGTAGCGTCGATCAAAGTGATGCCCCATGATCAAATCAACCCCCTTAAGACATTGCCACCCTCGGCTTGGGAAAACCCCGATGTACTACAACCCTTATTGGACAATTATTCGTTCAATCAATTTATCGCCATCTTCAAAGCAGCCGTGACTGTGCACGGCGCAGGCCGGTCTAACCGTCACATTCATACTCCCATCGTGGTCCGTTTTAGATTTTAAAGCAGCGGAAGATAGGCATGACACTCACCGCACAACAAGCCCACGCATTGCTTGACAGTATTAGCACCCAAGAGCAGTTATGCGCTTTATATAAAAAGATGGATACAACATTGACTTTTCATGCAATTTAAAAATGATGATTATGTATGACTAAGATATTCTCCCTGTCGGATATTCGACGCGATACTTCTTACAATGGTAAAGACAATACAGCAAGCGTGATTGCACCACAGGCACCCTGCTGTAGAGTCGAGATCAGTGCCGCAAGATTATTCCATCATCCGCTGATATTACGTGCGATCTTTGGCGCCGCTTTCATGATGGCATGCACCGCTTTAATGTCCTGCGGAAGAAGCGACATGAAAGAGAGCGAGCATCAACATGCCGCTAAGGAAGCCGTGCAGGAACCAAATAAAATCATGATGTTTAAATCGGATGATTCCAAGTACAAAAAATGTTTCAGTTTCCCCTCAGAAATGTGGCCGGCCCAATTTTCGCCTAGTAAGGGGATATTTCGTTTTAAGAATTTTGGATATATTTCTGGAGTCGAGAAATCTCCAGGTAACATCGGTGAACCAGGAACATCGATGGTGACACTAGCTTTTTTTCGTGATAACCCAGGAAAAGAATATTATATCTATTCTCTTTCGCGTGCTTATAGAAATGGGCAAGTAAAAATCGAAGAGGAATATAAAGCGTTCTATTTGTATGATCTTAAAGATTTCACTTATTCAGCCATTGATAAAGATGGGCTGTTCACTATTGAATATGACATTGGTGATGGCCGGCCAAGAAGCAAAGAGGAGTGGATTCATGAGTTGAAGTTGATTGTTGATTTTGTCGAGTCCCATACCATCCCATGTCAAGGAGCATCATCATGACAAATCCAGATTTTTATTTTAATCAGGCGCAGTTGGATATTGCCGACAGTGACAAGCCATCGGGGAATATCACGGCGATGTACGATACCTTGTCTCAAGCGGTGCGTGCCGGTGGCGGCGATCCAAGATTGGCGAATTGGCTGGCAACCGCAGGACAAATTAATTCCGGGCAAGGTTTCTACGCACCGTGTGTACGCGGCGCGGTGTATCAGGCAGGGCGTGAGGTTAGTAAGAAGATGGCCCACAGGCATCCTGCGCTGGAGTGGAGATGAGTGCCGCAAGCTTATTCCATCATCCACTGATATTACGTACGATTTTTGGCGGCGCTTTCATGATGGCATGCAGCGGTTTAATGTCCTGCGGAAGAAGCGACATGAAAGAGAGCGAGCATCGACATTCCGCTAAGGAAGCCGTGAAGGAACCAAATAAAATCATGATGATTCAATCAGATGATCCCAGATACAAAAGATGTTTCAGTTTTCCATCTGAAGTCGGGCCGATTCAAGTTCTTCCTAGTGGACTTATATTTCATTTTAAGAATTTTGGATATATCTCCGGAACCGAGAAATCCCCAGGTATCATCGGTAATCCAGGTACGTCAATGGTGAGTGTCTCGATCTTCCGTGATATTTCATCAAAAAAATATTATATTCATTCTCTTTCGCGTGCTTATAGAAATGGGCAAGTAAAAATTGAAGGGGAATACAAAGCGTTCTATTTGTATGATCTTAAAGATTTCACTTATTCAGCCATTAATAAAGATGGGCTGTTCACTATTGAATATGACATTGGTGATGGCCGGCCAAGAAGCAAAGAGGAGTGGATTCATGAGTTAAAGTTGATTGTTGATTTTGTCGAGTCCCATACCATTCCATGTCAAGGAGCATCATGATGACGAGTGCATATTTTTATTTTGATCAGACCCAGTTGGATATTGCCGACAGTGACAAGCCATCGGGGAATATCACGGCGATGTACGATACCTTGTCTCAAGCGGTGTGTGCCTGCGGTGGCGATCCGAGATTAACGAATTGGCTAGCGCGTGCCGGAGGAATTCATTCCTGGCAAAGTTTATACGCACCGTGTGTACGCGGCGCGGTGGATGAGGTGGTCCGGGAGGCAGAAAAAAAGATGACATGCAGGCATCCTGCGCTGGAGTCGATATGAGTGCGGCAAGATTATTCCATCATCCACTGATATTACGTACGATCTTTGGCGTCACATTCATGATAATATGCTTTGGTTTAATGTCCTGCGGAAGAAGCGACATGAAAGAAAGAGGGAATCAACATTCCGCTAAGGAAGCCGTGAAAGAATCAAGTAAAATTCTGATGATTCAATCGGATGATTTAAGTTACAAGAAATGCTTTAAGTTTCCACCCGAACTTTACGCAACGAATACCTACCCTAACGAAGTGATGTTCTGGCTTAAGCATGTTGAATATATTTCTGGCGCCGAGAAATCTCCAGGCATCATCGGTGAACCCGGAATGTCAAGGATCACCATAGGATTTTTTCGTGACAAATCAGCAAAAGAATATTATATCCATTCTCTTTCACGTGCTTACAAAAATGGACAGTTAAAAATTGAAGGGGAATACAAGGAATTCTATTTGTATGATGTTCCTCAGTACTCTTATTCAGCCATCAATAAGCATGGGCTGTTGAATATTGAATATCTCATTGGTGATGGTCGGCCAAGAAGTAAAGAGAAGTGGATTCATGAGTTAAAGTTGATTGTTGATTTTGTCGAGTCCCATACCATCCCATGTCAAGGAGCATCATGATGACGAGTGCATATTTTTATTTTGATCAGACCCAGTTGGATATTGCCGACAGTGACAAGCCATCGGGGAATATCACGGCGATGTACGATACCTTGTCTCAAGCGGTGTGTGCCTGCGGTGGCGATCCGAGATTAACGAATTGGCTAGCGCGTGCCGGAGGAATTCATTCCTGGCAAAGTTTATACGCACCGTGTGTACGCGGCGCGGTGTATCAGGTGGTCCGGGAGGCAGAAAAAAAGATGACATGCAGGCATCCTGCGCTGGAGTGGAGATGAGTGCCGCAAGCTTATTCCATCATCCACTGATATTACGTACGATTTTTGGCGGCGCTTTCATGATGGCATGCAGCGGTTTAATGTCCTGCGGAAGAAGCGACATGAAAGAGAGCGAGCATCGACATTCCGCTAAGGAAGCCGTGAAGGAACCAAATAAAATCATGATGATTCAATCAGATGATCCCAGATACAAAAGATGTTTCAGTTTTCCCTCCGAATTGGGTTCGAACGAATTTCCGCCCAGTATGATCATATTCTGGTTTAAGCATTTTGGATATATTTCTGGAACCGAGAAATCCCCAGGAAAATTCGGTGAGCCAGGAATGTCGAGAGTCACCCTATCCTTTTTTCCTGAAAAATCAGCAAAAGAATATTACATCAACTCTTTTTCTAAAAAAAATCCAAGTGGACAGGTGAAAATCGAAGGGGAATACAAAGCGTTCTATTTGTATGATTCCAATGATTACTCTTATTCCGCAATTGATAAAGATGGATTGTTGAATATTGAATATCTCATTGGTGATGGCCGGCCAAGAAGCAAAGAGGAGTGGATTCATGAGTTAAAGTTAATTATTGATTTTATTGATGCCCATACTATCCCATGTCAAGGAGAATCATGATGACGAGTGCCTATTTTTATTTTAATCAGGGGCAATTGAATATTGCCGACAGTTACAGACAATCTGGGAATTACCCGGCGATGTATAACACCTTGTCTCAAGCGGTGCGTGCCGGTGGCGGTGATCCAAGACTGGCGAATTGGCTGATGCGTGCCGGGGAGATTAATTCGGGGCGAGGTTTCTATGCACCGTGTGTACGCGGCGCGGTGTATCAGGTGGTCCGGGAGGCAGAAAAAAAGATGACATGCAGGCATCCTGCGCTGGAGTCGATATGAGTGCGGCAAGATTATTCCATCATCCACTGATATTACGTACGATTTTTGGCGCCGCTTTCATGATGGCATGCAGCGGTTTAATATCTTGTGGAAGAAGTGACATGAAAGAAAGAGGGAATCAACATTCTGCTAAAGAAGCCGTGAAGGAACCAAATAAAATCATGATGATTCAGTCGCGTGATTCGAGTTACAAAAAATGTTTCAGTTTTCCCTCCGAATTGGGTTTGAACGAATTTCCGCCTAGTACGATCATATTCTGGTTTAAGAATGTTGGATATATTTCTGGGGCCGAGAAATCTCCAGGAAAATTCGGTGAACCCGGAATGTCGAGGGTCACCATAGCCTTTTTTCCTGACAAATCAGCAAAAGAATATTATATCAACTCTTTTTCTCAAAATTATCCAAGTGGGCAATTGAAAATTGAAGGAGAATACAAAACATTCTATTTGTATGATTTCCCAGGTTACTTTTATTCAGCCATCGACAAGGATGGACTGTTCACTATTGAATATAAAATTGGTAATAGTCGGCCAATAAACAAAGAGGAGCGAATCAATGAGTTGAAGTTAATAGTTGATTTTGTCGAGTCCCATACCATCCCATGTCAAGGAGAATCATGATGACGAGTGCATATTTTTATTTTAATCAGGCTCAGTTAGATACTGCCGACAGTTACAGGCAATCGGGGAATTACCCGGCGATGTATAACACCTTGTCTCAAGCGGTCCGTGCCGGTGGTGGTGATCCGAGACTGGCGAATTGGCTGACACGTGCCGGGGAGATTAATTCGGGGCGAGGTTTCTATGCAGAGTTTGTACGCGGTGCGGTGTATGAGGCCGGACGGGAGGCGGGCAAGAATATAGATGCGGCTGTATTTCAACGTGTCTCTAATATGCTGGCAATGGATGTAATGGCGGATGCAATACGAGATAAAAGACTTTCTTTTGATAACGTCATTTCAAGAGATGTTGGGACTGCCATAGGAGGAGAAGAAACAGGAGGCTTGGGGCTGTCGCCGGATAAATGGGCCGGGACGGTGGGCGCCGCCTTCCCTATCGGTGTGGGTGGGCTTGGGATGGACCCTGATTCCGAGTTCTATCAAAATCTTGAAAAATACTATAGGGAGAATGGCTACGACCCGTATCAACGGGCCGATAGGCTCTTTGACCTGATTGATGACAATGTTGCGGGTGCTATTCATGCCGCCCAAGATCCCATTGCCAGAAATGAGATTGCAACGAAAATCGCGATTGATGCAATCATGCAATACAGCGCCCTCATCCAACAGCAACTCGGGGTTGCAAAAATAATCTCTGAGTTGGGCAGCGATGTTGTGCAGAGCGACGGCCAATCTTGGACCTGGGACGGGGTGCGCGATGCAGCAAAACAGTTCTCCCAGATGGCCGCAGGCCTGCATTGGTATCAGGATTTTCTCCAGGGGACCATGAATATGGCCAAGGCCCTGGCTGAGGGGAGCGCCGATGTGTTCTCTGGAGCGGAAGCCACCTGGAAACGCTGGATACAACCGTTGTTTGATCATCTGCGAGAGATGATCCGCGACAGCATCACAGATGGCGTGGATGCGGTGAAGCAGAGGCTCCATGACTGGCGCACCCATCTTGGCGATGCCTTCCAGCGCCTGGCCAATCAACTACACAAAGACAGCGACGCTTTTATGACGCTGCTTCATGACCTGTTCGGCTATCAGCGTGATGTCCGCGACCCGCTGGTGCTGGATCTGGATGGCGACGGCATCGAAACCGTGGCGGCGGGTAAAAACATCCTGTTTGATCACGACGGCGACGGCATCAAACACGCCAGCGGCTGGATTAAATCCGATGACGGCTTGCTAGTGCTGGACCGCAACGGCAACGGACACATTGATGACGGCAGCGAACTGTTCGGTGCCGATACCCTATTGGCCAACGGCCAGAAAGCCACCTCCGGCTTTGAGGCACTGCGCGATCTGGACAGCAACGGGGATGGCGTCTTTGATGCCGGCGACACCCGCTTTACCGACGTGCGCGTGTGGCGCGATCTCAATCAGGATGGCCGCTCCCAGACCAACGAGCTGTTCACCCTCTCCAGCCTGGGCATTGCCTCGATCGCCCTGACGCCCACCGACACCCAGCGCGTCAACTTGAACGACGGTAATTTCATTGATGGCCGCGGCACCTACACCCGCAGCGATGGCCGCACCGGCGTCGTTGGCAACCTGCAATTGGGTCTGGACCACTTCTACCGCGACTACAACGGCGCCCACGCCCAAGTGACCGTGAGCGAGGCGGCCCGCGCCTTACCAGCCATCACCGGCAGCGGCGCGGTGCGCGATCTGCAAGAAGCCGCCAGCCAGTCACCGGCCTTATTGGCGGCCGTTCAAGCGCTATTGTCCGGCACCACTCCGGGCACCCTGCGCGCCGCGCTGGATCAGGTCATTGCCCTGTGGGCCGACACCTCAACCATGCGTAGCAGCGAGGAGCGCCTCGAAGCCTCCGGGGACATGCAGCGCAATGTGTATTACCAATGGTTCGTCCCTGCTGCCGTGATCGCCCAGGGCCAGGAGGCCGTTCAGACCTGGACCCAGCAGCAGCATGCCCGGCTTGGGCCGATCATCGGCATCCTGGAGAAGTTCAACGGCTCCACCCTGGTCAGCGATCACAACGGCCAGATCTCCATGGGGGGGCAGATCTTCAGCTGGAACCGCGTGGTCCATCCTGACGGACACGGCGAAGAGGTAATGACCTTCCGGTTCCTGCCGGAGCAGTTCGATCCCTTGATTGACCCCTTCACGAAGGCCTATGCCCACCTGAAAGAATCCATCTATATCCGGCTGGTGCTCCAGCAGCGGCTCAGCGATTACCTGTCCGGACTCACCATGACATATCACCACGGTGTGATGGGCTGGGATGCCTCCGGGGTGCACGCCAAGCTGGATGACACCTGGCAGCACAACAAAGCCCAGGCGCTTCAGGATGCGATGGACCTGTACCGCTACGGCAGCGATGCCCTTGCTGGCAGCGACTGGAAGCCGCTGGATACCTTGCGCGACATGATCGACCGTACCGCCGCCGCCCCTGATGGCATACAGGCCCTGAAGGAGGCGGGTACGCCCTTTGTGTCTGGAGATCTGGAAGGCAGTGCCGCGGCGGATATCATGTTCGGCGATGCCGGAGCCAATACCCTCAGTGGCGGCGCTGGCGACGATGTGCTGTCCGGCGGCGGCGGAGACGACACGCTGTACGGTGGTGAGGGCAACGATATCCTGCGTGGCGATGCGGGCAACGACCTGCTGTACGGCAGCTCCCAAAACAATACCTACCTGTTTAACCAAGGAGACGGCCACGACACCCTCGTGGATCAAGGCGGTAGCGACACCATCGTGTTTGGCACAGGCATTGCCGCCAGCGACATCCGAGGATGGTTGCAAGGTCAGGATGTAGTGCTGGATTTGGGCAACGGCCACGACAGCATTCGGTTCAAGAACAGGGTGAACTCCGATGGAGGGCGTGACACACGCACCGACATCGAACAGATCACCTTTGCCGATGGCACCGTCTGGACCGGAAAGACGTTGAATGACATGGCGTTAACCACACAGGGCACCTCCGGCAACGACACCCTGCAGGGCTGGCAAGGCCGGGACACCATGCTGGGCGGCGCTGGCGATGACACGCTGTCCGGCCGCGGCGGCGATGATGTGCTGCTGGGCGGGGATGGCAACGACCTGCTGGACGGCGGCAGCGGCAGCAACCGTCTGGAGGGCGGCGCCGGTAACGATGTGCTCAAGGTGTCGGCGTATTACTCCTCTGACAACGTGCTGAGCGGTGGTACCGGCGATGACACGCTGTACGGCAGTAATAATTCGGACACGTATTTGTTCGAGAAAGGAGACGGCCACGACACCCTCGTGGAACAGGGCGGTACCGACAAACTCGTGTTGGGCGCCGGGATTGCGGCCAGTGATGTCAAGGTGCTGCGCGAAGGTCAAGACGTGGTGCTGGACCTGGGCAACGGCCACGACAGCATCCGCTTGAAGGACTGGTTGACCTCCGACGGCTACCGTAGCGGCAGTGCCGACATTGAGCAGATCGTGTTTGCTGATGGCACGGTCTGGACCGGGGAAACGTTAAGCGACATCGGCCTGACGACCATCGGGACCTCTGGCAACGACACCCTGCAGGGCTGGCAAGGCCGGGACATCCTGCTGGGCGGCGCTGGCGATGACGTGCTGTCCGGCGGTGCTGGCAGCAACCGTCTGGAAGGCGGTGCCGGCAACGACGTGCTCAAAGTGTCGGCGTATTACTCCTCCGACAACGTGCTGAGCGGTGGTACCGGCGATGACACGCTGTACGGCAGCATCTTTGCGGATACCTACCTATTCAACCAAGGAGACGGCCACGACACCCTCGTGGAACAGGGCGGTACCGACAAACTCGTGTTGGGCGCCGGGATTGTGGCCAGTGATGTCAAGGTGCTGCGCGAAGGTCAAGACGTGGTGCTGGACCTGGGCAACGGCCACGACAGCATCCGCTTGAAGGACTGGTTGACCTCCGACGGCTACCGTAGCGGCAGTGCCGACATTGAGCAGATCGTGTTTGCTGATGGCACGGTCTGGACCGGGGAAACGTTAAGCGACATCGGCCTGACGACCATCGGGACCTCTGGCAACGACACCCTGCAGGGCTGGCAAGGCCGGGACATCCTGCTGGGCGGCGCTGGCGATGACGTGCTGTCCGGCGGCGCTGGCAGCAACCGTCTGGAAGGCGGTGCCGGCAACGACGTGCTCAAGGTGTCGGCGTATTACTCCTCCGACAACGTGCTGAGCGGCGGCACCGGCGATGACACGCTGTACGGCAGTGACAACGCCGATACCTACCTGTTCAACCAGGGAGACGGCCACGACACCCTCGTGGACCAAGGCGGTAGCGACACCCTGGTGTTGGGCACAGGCATTGCCGCCAGCGACATCCGAGGATGGTTGCAAGGTCAGGATGTAGTGCTGGATTTGGGCAACGGCCACGACAGCATTCGGTTCAAGAACAGGGTGAACTCCGATGGAGGGCGTGACACACGCACCGACATCGAACAGATCACCTTTGCCGATGGCACCGTCTGGACCGGAAAGACGTTGAATGACATGGCGTTAACCACACAGGGCACCTCCGGCAACGACACCCTAAACGGCTGGGAAGGCCGGGACACCATGCTGGGCGGCGCTGGCGATGACACGCTGTCCGGCCGCGGCGGCGATGATGTGCTGCTGGGCGGGGATGGCAACGACCTGCTGGACGGCGGCAGCGGCAGCAACCGTCTGGAAGGCGGTGCCGGTAACGACGTGCTCAAGGTGTCGGCGTATTACTCCTCTGACAACGTGCTGAGCGGTGGTACCGGCGATGACACGCTGTACGGCAGCATCTTTGCGGATACCTACCTATTCAACCAAGGAGACGGCCACGACACCATTGTGGAACAGGGCGGTACCGACAAACTCGTGTTGGGCGCCGGGATTGTGGCCAGTGATGTCAAGGTGCTGCGCGAAGGTCAAGACGTGGTGCTGGACCTGGGCAACGGCCACGACAGCATCCGCTTGAAGGACTGGTTGACCTCCGATGGCTACCGTAGCAGCACTGCCCACATTGAGCAGATCGTGTTTGCTGATGGCACGGTCTGGACTGGGGAGACGTTAAGCGACATCGGCCTGACGACCATCGGGACCTCTGGCGACGACACCCTGCAGGGCTGGCAAGGCCGGGACATCCTGCTGGGCGGCGCTGGCGATGACGTGCTGTCCGGCGGCGCTGGCAGCAACCGTCTGGAAGGCGGTGCCGGTAACGACGTGCTCAAGGTGTCGGCGTATTACTCCTCTGACAACGTGCTGAGCGGCGGCACCGGCGATGACACGCTGTACGGCAGTAATAATTCGGACACGTATTTGTTCGAGAAAGGAGACGGCCACGACACCCTCGTGGAACAGGGCGGTACCGACAAACTCGTGTTGGGCGCCGGGATTGTGGCCAGTGATGTCAAGGTGCTGCGCGAAGGTCAAGACGTGGTGCTGGACCTGGGCAACGGCCACGACAGCATCCGCTTGAAGGACTGGTTGACCTCCGACGGCTACCGTAGCAGCACTGCCAACATTGAGCAGATCGTGTTTGCTGATGGCACGGTCTGGACTGGGGAGACGTTAAGCGACATCGGCCTGACGACCATCGGGACCTCTGGCGACGACACCCTGCAGGGCTGGCAAGGCCGGGATATCCTGCTGGGCGGCGCTGGCGATGACGTGCTGTCCGGCGGCGCTGGCACCAACCGTCTGGAAGGCGGTGCCGGTAACGACGTGCTCAAGGTGTCGGCGTATTACTCCTCTGACAACGTGCTGAACGGTGGTACCGGCGATGACACGCTGTACGGCAGTGACAACGCCGATACCTACCTGTTCAACCAGGGAGACGGCCACGACACCCTCGTGGATCAAGGCGGTACCGACACCCTGGTGTTGGGCACAGGTATTGCTGCCAGCGACATCCGAGGATGGCTGCAAGGTCAGGATGTGGTGCTGGACCTAGGCAACGGCCACGACAGCATCCGATTCAAGAACAGAGTGAACTCCGATGGAGGGCGTGACACACGCACCGACATCGAACAGATCACCTTTGCCGATGGCACCGTCTGGACCGGAAAGACGTTGAATGACATGGCGTTAACCACACAGGGCACCTCCGGCAACGACACCCTAAACGGCTGGGAAGGCCGGGACACCATGCTGGGCGGCGCTGGCGATGACACGCTGTCCGGCCGCGGCGGCGATGATGTGCTGCTGGGCGGGGATGGCAACGACCTGCTGGACGGCGGCAGCGGCAGCAACCGTCTGGAGGGCGGCGCCGGTAACGATGTGCTCAAAGTGTCGGCGTATTACTCCTCTGACAACGTGCTGAGCGGTGGTACCGGCGATGACACGCTGTACGGCAGCATCTTTGCGGATACCTACCTATTCAACCAAGGAGACGGCCACGACACCCTCGTGGAACAGGGCGGTACCGACAAACTCGTGTTGGGCGCCGGGATTGTGGCCAGTGATGTCAAGGTGCTGCGCGAAGGTCAAGACGTGGTGCTGGACCTGGGCAACGGCCACGACAGCATCCGCTTGAAGGACTGGTTGACCTCCGATGGCTACCGTAGCAGCACTGCCCACATTGAGCAGATCGTGTTTGCTGATGGCACGGTCTGGACTGGGGAGACGTTAAGCGACATCGGCCTGACGACCGTCGGCACCTCTGGCGACGACACCCTGCAGGGCTGGCAAGGCCGGGACATCCTGCTGGGCGGCGCTGGCGATGACGTGCTGTCCGGCGGCGCTGGCACCAACCGTCTGGAAGGCGGTGCCGGTAACGACGTGCTCAAGGTGTCGGCGTATTACTCCTCTGACAACGTGCTGAACGGTGGTACCGGCGATGACACGTTGTACGGCAGTGACAACGCCGATACCTACCTGTTCAACCAGGGAGACGGCCACGACACCCTCGTGGATCAAGGCGGTACCGACACCCTGGTGTTGGGCACAGGCATTGCCGCCAGCGACATCCGAGGATGGTTGCAAGGTCAGGATGTAGTGCTGGATTTGGGCAACGGCCACGACAGCATCCGATTCAAGAACAGAGTGAACTCCGATGGAGGGCGTGACGCGCGCACCGACATCGAACAGATCACCTTTGCCGATGGCACCGTCTGGACCGGAAAGACGTTGAATGACATGGCGTTAACCACACAGGGCACCTCCGGCAACGACACCCTAAACGGCTGGGAAGGCCGGGACACCATGCTGGGCGGCGCTGGCGATGACACGCTGTCCGGCCGCGGCGGCGATGATGTGCTGCTAGGCGGGGATGGCAACGACCTGCTGGACGGCGGCAGCGGCAGCAACCGTCTGGAAGGCGGTGCCGGTAACGACGTGCTCAAAGTGTCGGCGTATTACTCCTCTGACAACGTGCTGAGCGGTGGTACCGGCGATGACACGCTGTACGGCAGTAATAATTCGGACACGTATTTGTTCGAGAAAGGAGACGGCCACGACACCCTCGTGGAACAGGGCGGTACCGACAGGCTGGTGTTTGGTGAGGGGCTGCATCGTGAAGAGGCGCTCTTTACGAAGTCAGGAGACGATCTCTCCATCCTTTTCAATCATGGGGACGATCAGGTGACCGTGGCAGGCTGGTTCAGTACGCCGGCGCATCAGGTGGAATCTTTCGTATTCCAGGATGGGACGGTGCTGTCCGGTGAGGTGGAGCGTTTGATTGCGGCGATGGCGATGCCGTCCGCGGTGACCACGACACAGGCGACGGTGCGCGACACTAACGAGCATCACTTACTGGTCGCCAGTTCGATTGTCTGAGGGTGTGTTGTGTTACTGGGAGGCCCCGCAGATGCGGGGCCTCTTATATATGGGCTCGAATAACATGCTGTTTAAATAACAATATGCTGATGCCAAGCGCTTGATATGGCCGCTGTGTTTGGAGTATTGCCACCTTCATTATTATTTGCCGTGTTTCTTATGCGTTGTTTTTTTCTTTAATGTCCATCGCATTTTTCTTTGATCTAAATTAAAGCGGGCATGAAATAGCAAGCGATGCTTCAGCGGGAGACATAAAAGCGATGTTGTCCATGAAGGTTTGATCCCATGATCCGAACGGGGCCGTCCCCCTACGCGATCAGCATCACTGCGATGTTGGATCGGCATCCGGGATAACACGTCCAGATCTGAAGGTGCAGCATGGAACGCGCTGCAATATAAAAAATAAGACGGCCATCAAAACTTTATTTCACTCCGTGGATACACTTTTGCTGCCATTCAACACTGACATCCCCAATGCCGATTATCGCTCTCTGCGGAGTACCCGCACATGGCCGCATGGCTTTGAAATGCGATCAGCACCATATGCAGCGATGCAGAACGCGCTTACAGCAGGCCACATCATGTAGCGGCGCTATTTTGTATTGGGAAGGTTTTAAGACGTTGTCAAAGGATGCCATGTGGCTTTGGCCCAATGACGGCGTAATGCCATGTGCCGCTATCGGCAGGCAACACCATACCTCCACGCCTAATAAGGACTGATGAGAATATGCAGGCACGCTCTTCCGCTTACGCAAGCTATTGGCGTCATTCGCTCGCAGATGCTGAAACAGACCGTGGAGCATTTGATGGTCGTCATATTTCAGCATTCTGGGAGCTTTCTCAGGAACACTTGGCAAGTGGTTGTGCAAGCCGCAACATCGTCGATGCCTGCTTCGGCAAAGACGCCGAACAGTTACAGGCGGTCGAAGTAGTCATCCGACCCAAGGTCTACACCCTGCCCTTCGAACATGGCACGCCGCAGCATATTGGAACACCCGCTATCGTGACGCCCATCGTTGCATTGGCGCTGCTGGCCCGCGATGGCAGGATCTATCCATTAACCCGGACGCTGGTCCCTCGCGACATTCTGGAGCCTTTAGCACGCGGACATTTCTCTATTGGCTGCGTGTCTGATCAGGATGCGTTCCTGACGGCACACCCTGTGCCTGGAATCGCTTTTATGGGGAATGATGCGGACCCATTGAGCAATCTCGAATTCGATCGGCAGTGGGTAGATTTTCTGGCGGGCTGCGATCGGCTGCTGGAGCAGATCGGTGGCGGCTGGCCTGGACCCGACGAGCATTACACGCTTGCCAAACATGGTTACCTTGCCAAGAAAGAATCGTTCTCCAGTGGGCATATCCTCGCTTTATACGACCATCTCCGCCGCCATACACCACAGGTGCCCTTGTTCGAACGCTATGCCAGCACCGACATCGCTGCACCTGAACCTTGTTTACCGCCGCATGCGGGGTTTTCCCAACGGCTCGCACATGGCAGCAATGCGTTCCCTGCAACGCCGGCACAATGCGATGCCCTGACACACTTGATGGCCGCCAAAGCGGGGGAGATTCTTGCGGTCAATGGCCCTCCCGGTACTGGGAAAACCACGCTGTTGTTATCGGCTGTGGCGTCGCTGTGGGCTCACGCGGCCCTCGCACATGAGGAGCCGCCGGTCATTGTGGCTGCTTCGACGACGAATCAGGCGGTGACCAACATCATTGATGCGTTCGGACATGATTTCGCAACAGGCGATGGCCCTTTCGCGGGACGTTGGCTGCCAAACATCAAGAGTTTCGGTGCCTTCCTGCCTTCCGCAAAACAAGAGGCTAAAGCTTCAGAAAAGTACCAAACCGAGGAGTTTTTCGATGCTGTGGAATCAGCCGCTTATGTTACTGAGGCACAGCAGGCTTATTTACGTGCAGCAGCGGTAGCATTTCCAGAGATCGCGCCTGAGTCACGCAGTGTCGCGGCTGCCGTCGAGGCTTTGCAGAAGGCGATTCGGAAAGAAGCGGCAACACTTGCCGCCATTGAGGAGGCGTGGTCAGCCCTGAGTGGTGCGCGCGATGCGGTTCGAGTGGAGTTGGGGGATATGCCGGCTGCCACGATGACGCGACGCCGCAAACAACTGGACAACACGGAGACCGAGAAGCGCTTGATCGATGACGTGGTCACACGCTGGGAGCACTATCGTACGCAAGAGTCTGTCGTTTACGCTTTTTTTTCTTGGCTGCCTCCTGTCGCCCAAAAGCGCCTGCGCCTGGCACGCCTGTTTTTGAAGCCGATCTGGCCGTCTTATCACGCACAAGGGGCCTGGGAGACCATCCGCCAGATTGATGCGTCTCTCAAAGGTATCACCCGTCAATTCGATCAAACGCTCAAGGAACACAAGTGGTGTGTCAAGCGCGGCGAAGCTGTGCTGCACGCCGAACAGTTCTACATGGGGAAATGGCAGGCCGCTTTGGCGCCTCTGGATCTATCGGACGCGGCAAGCCACATATCCATTGCGGACTGCGAGTCGCGCGCCGACATGCAGATCCGTTTCAAGATCTTTCTACTGACCACCCACTACTGGGAAGGGCGCTGGCTGTTAGACATGCAAGCGCTCTTGCCGAATCTGGATGAAGAGCGCCATAAGAAGGAACGTTCTTTCATAGAAAAGCGCTGGCGGCGACGGATGAAATTAACGCCCTGTATTGTCTCGACGTTCTTCATGCTTCCGCAAAAAATGCGGGTTTACCAGCATGATGGACCGGGCTTTGTCTCCAACTACCTCTATGACTTTGCAGATCTGCTGATCGTCGACGAAGCCAGTCAAGTGCTTCCAGAAGTCGCAGGAGCCTCATTTGCGCTCAGCAAGAAAGCCCTGGTCATCGGCGACGACATGCAGATCGAGCCGATCTGGTCGGTCCCAGCCAGCATCGATATCGGCAACTTGATCAGTGCCAAGCTGCTTGCTGAAAAAGGGGATCAAGAGGCCTACGAGCGTCTTTGCAAGACTGGAAAATCTGCTGCTTCAGGCAGTGTCATGCAGATCGCCCAAATGCTGAGCCGATATCACTATGATCCCGCGCTGGCACGTGGCATGTTTCTGTACGAGCACCATCGCTGCTTTGATGAAATTGTCAGCTACTGCAATGCGCTGTGCTATCGCGGCAAACTCATCCCCAAGCGCGGGTCGAAGGCGGAAGCCTTCGACAAGGGCGATATGTGGCCGGCCCTGGGATACCTCCACATCCACGGTGTTTGCCAGAAAAGCAGTGGCAGGAGCCGGCACAACATGCATGAGGCAGAAACCATCGCCGCGTGGCTTGCAAAGCACCGGGATGCGCTGCAAGCGAACTATGGGCAACCACTGCATCACATCGTAGGCATCGTGACACCTTTCAGTGCGCAGGTAGATGCGATTTCGCAGGCGTGCCGTCTCGTGGGAATCAACGTCAGCCCCGAAAAGGAAGGGACCATCGTTGGCACAATGCATTCCTTGCAAGGCGCGCAACGGCCTGTGGTGATCTTCTCTCCGGTGTATAGCAAGCATGCGGACGGCCGCTTCATCGACAATCGTCCAAGCATGCTGAATGTGGCGGTTTCGCGCGCAAAAAATACTTTTTTGGTGTTTGGAGATATGGATGTCTTCGCGTCGGCATCGAAGATGACGCCGCGCGGCCTGCTGGCTGACTATCTTTTTCGGGATCCCAGCAACGCGCTTTCTTTCGAACATCTGGTCCGCAAAGATTTGCAAGTTCCCAGTACAGATCTCCATGTACTGCGAGACGCACCAGCGCACGATACCTTTTTGTTAGAGACGCTGAAGCGCGTGCAACGCGAAATCCATATCGTGACTCCATGGATGAGCCTGAAGCGCATCGAAGACATCGGCGCCTTCGCAGCGATGCGGGATGCCGTGGGGCGTGACGTGCAGGTCACGATCTACACCGATCCGGAATTCAATACGGACAATGACACCTGCGGAAACAAGATCAATGAACTGCTGACGGCGACCGATACATTGCGTGATGCGGGGATTCAAGTGGCCTTCGTTGTCAGAATCCACAGCAAAATGGTGATCGGGGACGATGATGTGTTTTGTGTTGGATCGTTCAATTGGTTCAGTGCCAGGCGCGACACGCAATACGCCCGGCATGAAACGTCATTCATCTATCGTGGTGGCGGGCTTGCAGACGAGCGGGACGCCATGCTGAAAAGTTTACGCCAGAGGGTCATTGATGATCCTGTGCAACGAAGCGACTCGTGATGCTGTGGTGTTGCGCGTATCTGGACCGCAGGTGGATGTGTCGCGCGATGCGATGGCGTCAAGACGTGGTCAACATAGCAGCCATGTTGTGGTTTCGCCTCAATGCACCCGAAGGTTTGCCGTTCTTGTCAGGTTTCACCGTCACCCTGGTGTCCACCATCACCTGCGAGCGTTTCTCTAAGCGGTTTTCGACACCCGGCTGAAGCGTCATCCGAAACAATGGCGCAGCCCCCCAGCAGGCATGTCACCGGCAGCACGGTCAGGCGGTGACGATCTTGCCATTGCACCAAGCGTCATGGATGTGTGGATCGACCAGAAACCCGCGCTTACTACCGACGTCTCCAGCCTGGGCGATCACCTGCGCATCGGTGGTGCCCGGTGCATCGGCAATGCCGATTCATTCTGCAACCACCGGATTGGCATGGGTCTGTTCTAGCCGCTGGTGGATGAAGCCTGGAGCAATCAGCAAGCGTGGTGTGTAGCCGGTGATGCGTGCGGCGGCCAGTAGCGTAGGTGCCGGTGACGGCGTGGATGCCACGGACTGGATGAGACCGCCTCTCGGGCTCAGCATCGCTGTCTTCCAATGTGCACCACACTCACCACCGTTCCAATTTGGTCACACATGCTTTCGATCGTTTGCGGCAACGTACCCGTGGTTCCCAGTGAGGCGGCCATCGCGACTGATCCGAACACCGGAATCAGTGTGTTACGAGGATCGGTGCTGGCATCGGCCAAAGGCGCAGTACCCAAGGCCAATGACGCTGCTGCAGACGGTTTGGATGAGGGGTGCGCCAGCGTCGATGTTCAGCACTTCTACGCCTACGCCGTGTAGATAGTGTTGCGGCCATCAGGCCCTCTATAAGTCCCTCACGTGCCGCAAGACGGAGACAGCATCTGAGCTGCGCTACAGGATGTCCTCTGACGGGTTTTCCAAGCGGCGTGGGGCGTGCGTGCCAGTGATTGCGTTCACTTGGGCCGATCACGGTGCAAGCGTATTCACCAGTACTGGAAACACCAACAGTAGCAGTAGCAGATCAGTCTGATCGAACGAACGTCAGCCCCCTTCCGACGCAAGGATAATCCGACACCAACAGCCGTGATCACGCCCCATCAGCAACGCGATGCCGTTAAAGGAGTCAGCCAGGTCAAGGAGCAAGCGCTTGACACGAAACAGTACCGCCAGTTTGTACAGAGCGGCAGCGGTGGGCAACAGCACCATGCCCTGCCTCGGCATCGTGATTGTCCAGATAGCAATACACCGATGCGCGCGACACGAGCACCTCTATCAGGGCATGACTGGACCTGGTGTTCTCCTTCAGGCTTAAGCGGCGGCAGCGTAATAGACGCTTTCCGGGCAGCGGGTATTAAAATCGATATCCTGAAACACAATGATCCGAGTGCCGCCGCCGGTGTTCAGGCTGTACGGAGCTACCGTCAGGTCCAGCCCGCCCCACATGGCAATGACGAGGTCGGCTCAGTGTCCAAAGAACACGTCGCCTGGTTGAATTTGGTTGGACACACTGGTGGCATACCCGTTGATGGTGTTATCAGATTCCCACATCGTGCCGCTGGCAGCGGTCTTTGGCATAGCCGCGAATCCCGGCATTAAAGGCATAGGACATGGCATCCACATCAGCGTTACCCAGTGCAATCTGGGTTTCCATCTGCACCAGCTCGGCAAAGGAAGGGCACCCTGGTTTGGTAAAGAGCACTGCGTTGATACCACTGTGCTGTTTGATGCCTTTGGGCTGGGTACCGGACCCGCTGCCGTAGATCGCTGCGCGATCCACTTCCAGGGCCATCACGTGGAGCAGATTGGTGCGAACGATCTGTCCGGCATCGGGAGTGGATTGCAAGAACAGGCGGCGGGTGATGTCGGTGTAGGCCGCTAGCGATGTGGGGGTGAAATGAATCTGATCCAGGGCGGGCGGGCTTGCTTGCTTCCGGCGATTCGCCCTCACCGACCCAGTAGGCTTGGGTGGCGCCTTTTTGGCGGGGGATATCGACGTTGCCGACCAGGCCCCCCATGACATTGGCGCGCTGCATCACCCAGGTGTTGTGACGCAGTCATTCAATAAAGGACGCAGCGTGTAATTCGGTCGCAATGATGTTGGAGCCGGGCCCCTCGGATGGGGTGGTCATGAAGAATGCACGGTTCAGCAGGTCCGCGGGGATCAGCAACCCACGCGCCGGTTTGGCATAGGTTTTTTCTCGGCGTGTGAGCACTCGATCTTGAAGGTTGCGCGGCTTTGTCAGCCTTGCTGGCGTTAGGCAATAACGCGGGGATGGCGCGAATGACGCTGTAGTGCCGTACTTCTTTGGTGGACAGGCCGATGCTAGTCGCTGTGTCTTGTTCGGACTGCGGCAAGGATGCTGTTTCACTCAGTTTGGTCAGCAAGGCGCGCTGACATGCCTCTGGGGATTTGCCTTGGTCAATACTCACGGGCCAGTTCCGTGTTCCCGTAGCTGCTCCCAAGTACGTTAGTTTGCCGCACGCAGGTACGTTCCTCATCCACGTCATTGTTGTGGCTTTGGCGCTGTGCCTCTCCGGGACGTTCCAGGATTTCGAGTACCTCGGCAATCTGGCCATCTCCCTGACAAGGGCTGCGGAAGCGTCTCTTACGATTTTCTCAGTCATGGGGTGATCCCGCTTTGGGTGTGTCGCACGTGTTTGTGCAGTCTGTACCGTAGGGACGGCGGCGTCCTGTGGCGAGTTTTCCAAAGGCGCACCCGATACCCACGGAAGGATCAGCCGGAATGCTCACAATGGAAATCTCAATGGGCTCCCAGTCGGTGGTGCGGTATACGGGGTGTCTGTCGCGCTGCCCGATCACCTCCAGGGCATGCATTAAATCGCCCACTGAGACGTGATGGAGAGATTGGTTGGCATAGGCAAAGCGGCACAGGCGTTGGGAATGTCGATCATGACACTGCGGCGTTATGCCGTGAAAACGACTGTGGAAGTATCGCAATGCCGATGGTCTACCGTATTGCGCTGGACCCCAACAATACGCAAGCAACCTGTCTGGCGCGTGCAGCGGATGTGGCTGGCTTTTGCCTACAACTGAGCACCTTGCCATTGAACGTGCACGAGTGGAGATGCCCGAAGTACGGCAAGGTTCACAACCACGACGGCAACGCGGCAGTGAACCTCAAGCGTATCGCTGTGAATTCCACGGTGACAGCCTGAGGAGAGCAAGACGCTAACGAGCGTCGCAAGATGGTGGTGAAACCAACCTGGGTGAGGCAGAAAGTCAGCGTCGAATCTGTTTCGGCAGATTCGAGTAGGGATGCGGGAACGGTATATAGCGTGTCTGATGGCCGCAGGCCGTGCTCAGTGCGTCGGCCTGGGCAGATACGACTCTCTTGGCATCCAAAACCCTGCTGAACGCCGATATTGGTGAGCCTCGGATTGATCTTCAGCGCGGTGCAGTCATATACGTATCTGCCCGATTCCCGCGCCTGCATCGACGTTGTGTCCGTACTCTCCGACAAATCCATACGACGCGACGCACTCCGGGCGGCTCGGCAGCAGGACACGCGATCCCGATCCCGGATGCGGCCAGGACACACAGCACATCCTCGGGAGTCGTCATGAGACGCTCCAGCGCAGCGGCACTGCTCATGCATGCGTTTCTAATGACGCAACCCATGCCGATGTCATTAGTGGGCACCGTGGATAGCATCCAGGTTGGACGCGAGCTGGCGGATCTGTTGTGGGCTGAGCAGCGGGGAGACTGGGGTCAGGTTCATGGCAGGTTGACGCCTATGAGATTGGTTGACCTGTGGCCGCTTTCGAGCGCGTGCCCCACGCCTTGAAACGGATCGCAACGCCATTGCGCAACCGGAATGCTTTCAATATGTCGTGGCGCGTTGGCCGAGAACGTCAGCGTTCTTCGGTGATGTTCCCCTATTTGTTACTGCTGTCACGGCCAAGCTCAATGATGTTCTGCTGATCGAGCGCACCACACACACGGCTAATGACGGGCCCGTGAGCGGCCAAGCCGACCTCATCGCCAACCTGAGCAACCAGCTCACTACCCAGGGCATCACCACTCCATCGAGCAAGGGGAAGTCAACATGAAAGACGCTGTCCCCGACATCCGGAAAACCAAAGACTGTCCACCAGAAGAGACAGACCAAACATAACGCGACGGCGGCGAAGATAAACAGGCGTGTGGCGGCCACTCACAGCAGTTACTGATCGCATCAGGGCTTTCCGGTAGCAAAGTGTGTCGCCGCCCTCGCGTCGCCGGGAAACCCTGACCAATCAGCCCACCGGGGCGGATGTGGAAAACGCCGACGGTGACGGCAACAGGGCGGATGCACCTGGGACGCTGTCTCCCAACAGCAATGGCGCGATGTTGCGCCGATCCCAACTACGGTGCGCCTAGCCGCACAGATGAAAGCGCGATGGGCGGACCCGATTTACCGAGCGTGCACCCGGCGCTTCCACCACGACGCACGCACCTACCGCTGACCGCACCTTGACTATGGGCTGCTCGTCTCGCGGAGTACGCTCAACATGCACGATGAGTAGAGGCTCAAGCCTGATGCGCTGGAATGGCGGCTCGCGCGCAGCGATCCCTGTTGGGTGCGTGCCGATGTAGACAGTCGAGGGTCGTGGGATTCAGGTGGCGTCGGCAAGGTCCGACGCCAATGGACTATAGGAGGGCGAAAGCTGACGCTTCCCCGTCTCAGGTGTAGCAAGGGGGTGGTAATTACGCCATCACACCGAGATAAGAAGATGATGAAGCACGACAAGCGTCAGAAGTTGGTTGGCTATCTCAAGCGATTCTTGAGGAAGCCTTGGTTCATACAATTGGTCATGGTTGTCTGGAAACTGCTTGATCGTTTCTTTTGAACAACACTGCGCTGATAGCCAAGCATGATACGACAAAACCAACACCCTCCCATAGAACAACACTACCCACTTGAGGAAAGTAATACGGAGGCGAAATGTTGAATAGAGCCCTCAAGATCATCCGAGAGGTTCATCGGATGAAGCAGGGCGAACTCGCTGATTTGCTGGGAATCTCGAAGTCTTATTTGTCAGAGCTTGAACGAGGCGAAAAGAAGGTGAGCCTCAATGTGTTGAACAAATATGCCAGTGTCTTTGATGTTCCGGCTTCGACGTTTTTAAGTTTCATGGAAGCACTCGAAGGTGAATCAGAAACAAGACGCGCCCGTGCTGAGAAGCTACTAAGCGTCCTCTCATGGACAATTGAGAATGAATCAGCAGACGACCAAACCCGTCTCAACAAAGAGGCGAACTGAGCGGTACAGGATCGCTTCGTCACACCTGTATGGCATTCGGCGTCATACAAAACTTGCTGAAATCCTTTGGTGGGCCGGCACAGCAGGGCAACTACAGACCTTCACTCGCCAGCCCGACAACTACACGAGATACATCGACACATCGAAGCCTGGCAAGGATCGTCTTATTGAAGCACCTGCCCGTAGGCTAAAGGGTTTTCAGAGGCGCTTACTTGACCTTCTTATTCGCATTGAGCTTCCCGATTATCTGCACTCTGCGCGCCCTGGCTACTCGTACTTGAGCAATTCTGCAGCACACTGCAAGGCTGACGGCTCCACCGTCACGATGGATATTGATTCGTTCTATCAATCAGTAACACTGCATCGCGTCGCACAATTCTTTGAACAGAAGCTCAACTGTGCACCTGATGTGTCAGAGACACTTGCGCATCTGCTTTGCTGCGATGGACACCTAGCCACAGGAAGTCCCGCCAGCCCACTTTTGTCTTTTTGGGCATATCACAATTTGTTTGACTCTATCAATGACAGAGTGCGGTCACGCGGCGGGGTCTTCACGCTCTATATTGACGACATGGCCATAACCGGCAATGGCTTCGGCCATACAGACGCACGCTGGGTCGGTCGCCTTATACGCCGCTCAGGATTGAGACTAAAGGACTCAAAGACGCGCGTTTTCCGAGCCGATGCCGCCAAGCTCATTACAGGACGCGCCTGTCGAAACGGAGTCAGTAGGGCTCCGAATAAGCAGCACCGTAAGATGCGGGAAGCTCAAGCGCAGCTAGAACAAAACCCGCATGATCTAACGCTACGCGCGAGTGTGGCCGGGTTAAAGCGCCACCTCGCACTGCTTGATGATGTAAAACGTGATCAACATCGTGCGGATGCGTCGAGAATCAGCAAACGACATTAACCAATCAACGTGATTATCTTGGCGCGTGGCAGAGAAGATCGCCCATGTGATAGGCGACCCGTGCGAAAAGCTGGTGATTGGCTCGCTCCGCAGCAGCAACTTTTTCAACGCCTGGCTCGAACAGCTTGGACAAGCGATCCCACGTTGACCACAACAGCATTGGCAAGCAACTTGCGAAAGTGCTGTCCTGCCATTGATAGAAATTGGACGAGCTTCACTCACGGCGCTTAGGTCGGACTCAAGTCGATAGATGTGGAGGACTGCGCAGTACGCTGCCATAAAGGTCAATTGCGACGCAGTCTAGACTGGGAGCTGGGAGAAAATAGTCGTTAAGCCAGTCAAGGAAGGTGGGCCGACTGGTGTCTCAATGCCCCCTGGCAGAGACAAAGCAGAAACTGCATCAATCGTGGCAATGCATCGTGTCACCGGCGACACGATGCATTGAGCGTCTAACTTAGACTCTATACCTTGCAGCATGCCACGCAGCCCTTCAACAACTTCATGTAGCATCGGAATGATCAGCACTATGTTAGTGAGAGACAAACAAAAGGCCGCACCTTAAGTGGACGGCCTTCCGCTACATCATGGTGCCGGAGATAGGAGTCGAACCTACGACCTTCGCATTACGAATGCGCTGCTCTACCAACTGAGCTACACCGGCGAAAACCAAAACATGTCTAAACCGTGTCTGTCCTGCAAAGCCATCGGACCGCTGGCAGCCCGAACGCCTGGTGATGCAGGCCTTGCACCTCCGCCGCCACGAGTAGTACACGGTGACCACTCCGTGAACGAGTGCGGCCTAAGCGGGGAATTTTAGGGCGGGGCGTTCTGACTGGTCAACGCCGACGCGCGCTTCGCACCCTCAACCCACCAGTTGCAGGCGCAGTTCCTTGGGGAGTGCGAAGACCATCGATTCCGGTGTGCCGCTTTGTTCCAACACACTTTCTGCACCTAGTTCGTACAGCCGTGCCAGCACACCATCGACCAGCACTTGCGGTGCAGAGGCACCCGCGGTGACACCGATGTGGTGCTTACCAATGACCCAGGCGGGATCGATCTCAGCAGCACTGTCGATCAGGTAGGACACGACGCCCTCGCGTTGCGCCAATTCGCTCAGCCGGTTGGAGTTGGAGCTGTTTGGCGAGCCGACGACCAGCACCAAGTCGCATGCTCGGGCCAGATTCCGCACCGCATCCTGGCGGTTCTGGGTGGCATAGCAAATGTCATCGTTCTTCGGCCCTTGGATGGTTGGGAAGCGCCTGCGTAACGCCTCGATGATGCTGCGCGTGTCGTCCACCGACAGCGTGGTTTGGGTGGTATAGGCCAGGTGGTGCGGTTGGGTTACATCCAGCATGGCGACATCGTCGATGTTCTCAACCAAATAGATATGGCCAGCACCACGCTCCTGGTCCCACTGCCCCATAGTGCCCTCCACCTCCGGGTGTCCAGCATGACCGATGAGTACCATGTCACGTCCGGCGCGGCAGTGGCGAGCCACGTCCAGATGCACCTTGGTCACCAGCGGGCAGGTGGCGTCAAACACTTTCAGTCCACGCTGCGCCGCTTCGCGACGCACGGCCTGCGATACGCCGTGGGCGCTGAAAATCACTGTTGCTCCATCGGGGACCTGATGCAGTTCTTCAACGAACACCGCACCGCGTTGCTTCAAATCATCAACGACGAAACGGTTATGCACGACTTCGTGACGGACGTAGATGGGGGTTCCCAGCATCTCGATGGTGCGTTTGACGATTTCGATGGCGCGGTCAACGCCGGCGCAGAAACCTCGAGGATTGGCAAGCAGGACTTTCATTGCGGGCTTCTATATGGCGGTGAGGCACTCTGTCAGGGGAACAGAGTACGGACAGAAATTATCCTGTTTTTGAGTGGTGCTTGCCGTTCAGTAGGCCAAACACGGCAATACCGATGGCACCAGCGACAATGGCCGAATCTGCAACGTTAAACGAAGGCCAGTAATAGGAACCCACGTGCCATTGGATGAAATCGACTACGTGACCATGCATCAGTCGGTCAATCACGTTACCAATGGCTCCTCCAATGATCAGCGCATAGGGCAATGCGCTGCGCCATTCGCGCCGTGGAGTACGTGAGAGCCAGAACATCAGCACGCCACTGATGCCAACAGCCAATGCCACGAAGAACCACAGCTGCCAACCACCCGCTTCGCTAAGTAAGCTGAACGCTGCGCCGGTATTGTAGCTGCGGTACCAATTCCAGAACCCATTAATCACTGGCACGGGGATGTATTCGGGCAGGCTGGATAGGACCCAAGCTTTGGTGCATTGGTCCAGAGCAATGACGCCGACCGAAAGCAGTAACCAGATCAGCGCGTTGGAGTGGGATGGTTTGGTCATATGATCGGCGGCCTGGTCTTTTAAGTCTTTGGTGGTTTTTTCAGCAGCTGAAAAGGTCGCTACAGGAAAGATAAGAAAAAACGGTGAGATGCACTCTGTGGCCAGACATTCATCCGGTATCGGATGGCACACGCTGGCCCGTTTTCAGGAGAAACGTTGTGGCGTTGTAGGCTGTCAGAGCAGAATGTCTCATGTTCTGTTGAACGTGGCGTCTATGTTTCAGTAAAGCACGGGGAGTACACGCAATCTCCACACGTTGCGACGTCCATCCGAGTACAGCGGTAGATGTGGGCCGCAACGCCGCTCGCAGGCAGGTATTCAGAACCAACGACGCACTTCACCTGGACCCTCGACGTTACTGACACAACGCCCGCAGAGTTCCGGATGCCTTGGGTCGGCACCGACATCGGCACGATAATGCCAGCAGCGGGCGCATTTGGCTTTGGTGGTTGGCTGGGCACTGACAAAGACGCCGTCAGTATTAGCCACCGTCACGGTCACATCACCACTGATGAACAGAAAGCGCAGCTCCTCGGTCAGCGATTGCCAGCGTGCGGCGCTATCAGCATCAGCAGCGACGGTGATTTCTGCTTCCAATGCAGCACCGATCACGCCGTTGGCGCGCATCGGTTCCAACACTTTGGTGACTTGGTCGCGCAACATCAGTAACTTATCGAAGTCGGTCACCGTCAGCGGTGCGTTGCCTGGCAATGGCGCCAAGCCTGCGTACCAGGTGACGAAAAGCACATTGTCCGCGTGGTCACCCGGCAAATAGGTCCACAGTTCGTCAGCCGTGAAACTTAATATCGGTGCGATCCAACGCACCAAGGCTTCAGTGACATGGAACATCGCGGTCTGTGCAGAACGCCGGCCAGGGGCGTCTTCACGCATGGTGTACAAGCGATCTTTGGTGACGTCCAGGTACAGCGACCCCAGGTCCACGCTGCAGAAATTCAACACGGCCTGCACGATCTCGGCGAAGTCGTAACGCGTGTAAGCCGCCTTGATGGTCTCTTGCAACTCAAAGGCGCGATGTACGATCCAGCGATCTAAAGCCACCATGTCGTTCAGGGCCACCAGGTGTACGGCGGGATCAAAGCCATGCAGGTTGCCCAGTAAGAAGCGGGCCGTGTTGCGGATACGCCGATAGGCGTCAGCGTTGCGCTTGAGGATCTCCTGGGAGAGAGACATCTCGTTGCTGTAGTCAGCGGAGGCAATCCACAAGCGCAGGATGTCCGCGCCCAGGGTCTTCATGATGTCCTGTGGCTCGATACCATTGCCCAACGATTTGGACATCTTGCGGCCGTGCTCGTCCACAGTGAAACCGTGGGTCAGGCATTGTTTATACGGTGCAGCATTGTCCATTGCCACGCTGGTCAGCAGCGAAGATTGGAACCAACCGCGGTGTTGGTCGGCCCCCTCCAGATACAGATCAGCAGGTTTAGGCAGGCCGCCCTCGGTGAGGACGGCATCGTGGGTGATACCAGAATCAAACCAGACGTCGAGAATGTCGGTGATCTTCTCGTATTGATCGGTTTCGGTACCCAGCAACTCCGCTTGATCCAGCGAGTACCAGACGTCCACACCTTGCTGCTCGACGCGCTCCGCCACTTGGCGCATCAACGCGGTACTGCGCGGATGGGGTTCTCCACTCTCACGGTGTACAAAGAGTGGAATCGGCACGCCCCAGGTGCGTTGCCGTGAGATGGTCCAGTCCGGACGGTTTGCGATCATACCGGCGATGCGTGCCTGCCCCCATCCGGGGTACCAAGCAACCTGCGCGATGGCCTGCAGCGCATCCGCACGCAAGCCAGCCTGCTCCATAGAGATGAACCACTGCGGTGTGGCGCGGAACGCGATGGGGGTTTTGTGGCGCCAGCAGTGCGGGTAGCTATGACGCATTTCACCGGCGGCAAGCAACGCGCCGCGAGCACGCAACGCTTCGACAATGACAGAGTTGGCCTTCCAGATATGCAGACCGGCCAGTGGGATCTCACCAAGTGGCGGGGTCGAAGGCAAGTAGACGCCGCGGTCGTCGACGGGGTTGAGTTGCGCGCTGCTATACCGGCCCAGTAACCCGTATTGCTGAGAGACTTGGTAGTCTTCCTGGCCGTGACCAGGCGCGGTGTGTACCGCGCCGGTACCGTCTTCAGCCGAAACATGGTTACCAAGCAGCAACGGGATCTGGCGCTCGGCATAAAATGGATGCGCCAACATGTGCAGATCGAGCGCGGCCCCCTTGGCGCGCCCATGTACCACCACTGCGCCGATGCCGTAGCGTGCCAGTGCTTTCTCGGCCAGTGCCTCGGCCAGCACTAACCAGCGGCGGTGCCCGGAGTGCGCCGGCCCTTCAACCAAGACGTAGTCCAGTGTTGGTCCCACAGAGACGGCCAGCGAAGCAGGGAGTGTCCACGGTGTGGTGGTCCAAATCGGCACGGCGAGCTGAACATCAGACGGCACCGTGACGTTGAATACCGCTGCAAACGCCGTGGGGTCAAGCACTGGATAGGCAACATCCACCATGGGAGAGGTTTTGTCGGCATATTCGATCTCCGCTTCGGCCAGTGCCGAACCGCAGTCGAAGCACCAATGCACTGGCTTGACACCACGGACCAGGTGGCCTTTATCGACGATCTTGGCAAGCGCACGGATCTCGTTGGCTTCGAAGCGGAAGTCAAGCGTCTTGTATGGGGCGTCCCAGTCACCAATCACGCCCAGGCGCTTGAAATCGCGACGCTGCAACTCGATCTGCTCGGCAGCATACTCGCGGCACTTTTGGCGGAACTGCACCGCATCCAAGGTGACACCCACCTTGCCGTATTTCTTTTCGATGGCGATCTCGATGGGCAAGCCGTGGCAATCCCAGCCCGGAATGTACGGTGCGTCGAAACCATCCAGGTGCTTGGACTTGATGATGATGTCTTTGAGGATCTTGTTGACGGCATGGCCAAGGTGGATCTGACCATTGGCGTAGGGTGGGCCATCATGCAGGACGAACAGAGGGCGGCCCTTGGTACGGGCGCGCAGCTGTGTGTAAAGTCCCTCACGTTCCCAACGTTCCAGCATGGCCGGCTCACGCTTGGGGAGGTCGCCACGCATTGGGAAGTCGGTTGCGGGCAGATGGAGGGTGGCTTTGTAGTCTTGGCTCACGCGGTGGCTCGCAGTCTATGTTCGGAAAGAATGCGACGCGCCTCTTGGGCGTCGCGATGTATCTGTGTGGTCATTGTCGGGAGATCAGGGAATGTCGCTTCGTCACGTAGTTTTGCGACAAATTCGACGTCGATACGGCGTCCATATAGATCGCCTTGGAAATCGAACAGATGCACCTCCAGCAGCGGTTCCACACCGCCGACGGTGGGCCGGGTCCCGAAGCTGGAGACCGAAGGCCATGGCTGCTCGAAGATGCCATGCACCCAGGTCGCATAAATGCCGGCCAGTGCGAGGGGATGCGGGAAACGCATATTCGCCGTCGGGTAGCCCAGAGTGCTGCCAATCTGCCGGCCACGCACAACGTGCCCGCCGATCATGTAGGGTCGGCCCAGCAGCTCAGCCACGTGGGCAAAATGGCCTGCGGCCAACAGTGTGCGGATTCTGGTTGCAGAGACGCGCTCACCATGCCGGTGTAAGGGTGCAATCTCGGTGGCTGTGAAACCGTACCTCAGGCCCAATTGCTGCAACAGCGCGATATCACCGCTGCGCTGATGCCCAAAACGGAACTGCGGCCCAATCAAAACCTCGCGTACCCCCAAGCGCCCAACCAGAACATGCTCGACGAAGGCTTGAGCACGCATCGCTGCAAGTCGGGTGTCGAAACGCAGCAAGCCGACGCTGTCGGCACCGAAACGGTGCAGCCCCTCGATCTTGGCGCGTGTCAAGGTCAAACGCGGGGGCGGGGCGGCAGGGGCGAAAAATTCGCGTGGCAGCGGTTCGAAGCTCAGTGCCACGGTGGGGACATCCAAGGCCGTTGCATGTTGAAACGCACGACGGACGAGCGCTTGATGACCCAGATGCAGACCATCAAAAGCGCCGATGCAAACGACACTTCCATGCGGGAACAGCCTCCCACCTTCGATATCTCTAAACACCCTACCCATTGATCAATCCAAAAAGCCCGGATACGGGGATGGCCGGGCGTGGTGATACGTCACTATTGGAAAGTATAACTGGGCTGCTACACCAAGGCCGAGCAGCGCCACGTATTTCGGCCAGCTGGCGTATGCGGTGACCAGGGATGGAGGACTCCACGTTTCTATCCTTGGCGCAGGTGATGCGGACGCCATCCTAGTGCGACTTGAGTCACCCCATAGGTGAGCCCTCCCCCACCGACCAGAATCACCAGCCAACCGATCTTCTGCCACTGGTCCATGCTGGAGGAATCGGGGCGCCAGTGCATCAGTGCCAGCAGGACTGCAACCATTGCGGCACATGCCAGTGTGAGACGCAGCAGGTATCCGCTCCACCCTGGACGTCGGCTGTAGATGTTGCTTCGGCTGAGCCAATACCAGAGCAACCCAAGATTCAGGTAGCTGGATAACGCGCTGGCGATGCCCAGGGCCAGATGCAATCCTGGCTGTTGACCCAAGGCGGCCAGCACGCCCTGTGCCTTCAGGGATGCTGGCACCATCCACTGATACAGCAATGCCAACAGGGCAACATTCAGCAACATATTGGCCAGCAGCGCCGCAATGCCAGCACGCACTGGGGTGGTCGTGTCTTGGCGTGCGTAAAACGCCGGAAGCACCACTTTTAGCAATGCGAAGGCAGGCAAGCCAAAACTCAATCCATAGACTGAAAGGGCGGTCATGCGCACATCGAACGCGGTGAAGTGCTGGTATTGAAATAGCGTCGCCACTAATGGCTCGGCTAGCAGCAGGAGTCCCAGCATCGCAGGTACGACAATCAGCAACGTGGTGCGCAGCCCCCAATCCAGCGCATTGGAGAAACTAGCGCTGTCGGTCTTGACGTGATGGCGCGCCAGCGTCGGCAAGATGACCGTACCTAATGCCACACCGAACACACCCAGTGGCAGTTCCAGAAAGCGGTCGGCCAGTGACAACCACGTCTGCGAACCGTCACTCAGTCGCGCCGCAATGAAGGTATCCATTAACAAATTAATTTGAGCAACCGAGGAACCAAACAGTGTGGGTACCATCAGTCCGAGGATCTTGCGCACATCCGGATGACTCCAACCCCAGCGTGGCAGCGTCAGCAGATCGATACTGTGCAATGCCGGGAGTTGGAACAGCAATTGCAGGATACCGGCCGCCAATACCGCCCACCCCAGTGCCAAGATAGGCACTTGCAGCCGTGGTGCCAGCCATAACGCACCGCTAATCATGCATAGATTAAGGATCACCGGAGTGAGCGCCGGCATTGCAAAACGCTGGAAGCTGTTCAGTGCGCCGCTTGCTAATGCAGTCAGCGAAACGAACAACAGAAATGGGAAGGTCAACCGAAATAATTCGGTCAACAATCCCTGTTTCGCCGGATCGGTATTGACGCCACTCCCGAATAGCCAAGCCAACTGCGGTGCCAACAACAGCCCCAATGCAGTCACGATCAACAGCACTCCCCCCAGCGTGCCAGACACGCGTGCCATCAGTGCGCGCAGTTCAGTGTGCGGACGGGTCTCCTTCACTTCGGTGAATACGGGGACAAAGGCCGTGGCGAATGAGCCCTCAGCAAACAGTCGACGCAGAAAATTCGGTACACGAAATGCCACCATGAAGGCATCCGTGATCGCATTGGCACCGAACTGGGTCGAAATCACCTGGTCCCGCACCAAGCCCAGCACCCGTGACACCATGGTCATGCTACTGAACGACAGCAACCCTCGAAACATATGGGACTTGCTCATCGCTTGCTCCTGTCGACAAGAGGCTTGACGTAGATATTCATGAAAATCATAATCCCCTGCTTAATTTTTCATCAATGGATTTCGAGGGAAGTACCGCCGTGGCCAATATCAAGTCCGCCAAGAAGCGCGCTAAGCAGACCGTTGCGCGTAACACACGCAACACGGCGCAGCGTTCTATGTTGCGCACTGCCGTCAAGAAGGTCATCAAGGCGCTCGACACTAGGGATATCGTCGGTGCCGAAACTGCTTTCGCTGTTGCCCAACCCATCCTTGACCGTTTCAGCGCCCGTGGATTGATTCATAAAAATAAAGCGGCCCGCCATAAGAGTCGGTTGACAGCCCGCATCAAAGCGCTGAAGACGGCTTGATGCTGCACCACAGTCCGGAACGATGAGTCGAACTGGCCATCGCACTCTGCAAAACAGGGTACGGCTAGTTTCAAGGATGAAGAAATGCATCGTTCCAAGGAGCTGCCACTGCTTCATCCCATCCATGCGCTTTTCTCGACCATCTCCTCCCGCTGGCGCTCGAAGAACTCCATTGCACGCTTCATGATTGGCCAAGTCCCGTGGCGGCTCAGCGCGGATACTAGATACCGCGGCCCGCTCCAGCCGAGTTCGGCAATCAGTGCCTCCGCAACGGCGTGAGCCTCTTCTTCGGGCATTAAGTCAGCCTTGTTCAGCACCAACCAACGTGGTTTGGCCAACAGTGCTGGATCATGCCGTTCGAGTTCGAGTTCGAGTTTACGTACCTGCTCGGCTGGTAATAGACCTACTCCAGCTTTTTCGTTGCCGTAAGCATCAGCGGTTGCGGAAATGTCCACCATGTGCAGCAGTAACCGGGTACGCTGCAAATGACGCAGGAACTGATTACCGAGCCCAACACCCTCAGCAGCTCCTTCAATCAACCCAGGAATATCAGCGATCACGAAGCTGCTGTGCGCCTCGATTTTGACCACACCCAGGCTTGGATAGAGTGTGGTGAACGGATAATCCGCAACCTTCGGAGTGGCCGCAGAGACTGCACGAATGAAAGTGCTTTTACCTGCGTTTGGGAAACCAAGCAAACCAATATCAGCAAGCAGCTTGAGTTCTAGCTTCAATGTACGCTCTTCGCCCCCCTCCCCAGGCGTGGCTTGGCGTGGAGCACGGTTAATCGAGCTTTTGAAATGCATATTGCCTAAACCGCCTGTGCCCCCTCTGGCCACCAATAAGCGATCGCCATGACGGACCATATCCCCGATCACCTCATCTGTCTGGACATTGATCACCACGGTACCCACCGGCACATTGATGATTTTGTCCTGACCAGCCTTACCATACATCTGCCGGCCCATTCCATTGACGCCACGCTGCGCTTTAAACATGCGCTCGTGACGAAAATCCACCAGTGTATTGAGGTTTGCATCGGCCACCAACCAGACGCTGCCACCGTGACCACCATCGCCACCGTCAGGGCCACCAAACGGGATAAATTTCTCGCGCCGGAAGCTGACACAGCCATCCCCACCATTGCCGGCCATCACTTGGATTTCTGCTTCGTCGACAAACTTCATGGAATACGGATTCGGAATTAGAAAACGAAAGACGATTGAAGCAGACGGTTTACATGTACAGAACAGTGCAACAGACACGTAGCAGGTAGATAGAGAACACAAAACCCCGCTATAGCGGGGCCTTTAGCCGTGATGGGTTCTCAGTGTCGAGCAATGCGAGATTGAAATTCACTCCTGAATGACGCTGACAGTACGGCGTTTTTTCGGACCTTTGGTCGAAAATTGAACCGTGCCATCCACTAACGCGAATAACGTATGGTCGCGCCCCAGACCAACACCACAACCTGGATGAAACTGGGTACCACGCTGGCGAACGATAATGTTTCCAGCTTCGATGGCTTGCCCACCGAAGAGTTTGACGCCGAGGTATTTCGGGTTAGAGTCGCGGCCGTTACGCGAGGAACCTACACCTTTTTTGTGTGCCATGAACAACTCACTCCTTATTATCGATTACTGCTGGCCAGGCCCGGTCATACCGGTGATTTGGATTTCTGTGTAGTACTGCCGGTGCCCTTGATGCTTCATGTGGTGCTTGCGGCGACGGAATTTGATGATTTTCACTTTGCGAGCGCGGCCGTGGGCCACGACCTTGGCGGTGACAGAGGCACCTTGCAACGCTTCACCCACTTGGATGCCATCGCTGCCACCCATCAACAGGACACTGTCAAAAGTGATCTCGCTCCCAGCTTCGACATCGAGCTTTTCAACCCGCAACGTCTCCCCCTGAAGCACACGATATTGCTTGCCGCCGGTGACCAGTACTGCGTACATGACCATACCTTCCTTTTTAATGTCGTTATTGTGGTCGCTGCCGCCAGAATCTGGACAGACAGAAGGACGCAAATGCTAGCGTTTTTCCAAAGAAAATAAAAGAAGCTTCGGTCTTGCAGCCAACGGCGGAGATAGCGATGTGAATGCGAAGCTAGAGTGCACACTGGCATTTTTGCATCCTCCCCCCGATTTGGATTGAAGTGGGTAATCTAAGCAGTTGATGATTGAGTGTCTAAACGCGTGGGAAATTTCTGTAGTGCATCATCAATCATGCTGTCGGACCTAAACTATCATCCATCAGTGCCCCGCCACTGACCTGATTCCGGATACCCCATCGTGACGGACCTCATCCGCATCCGCGGCGCGCGGACACATAACCTTAAGAATCTGGATCTCGATCTACCACGCAACAGCCTGATCGTCATCACCGGCCTGTCCGGCTCTGGCAAATCATCGTTGGCGTTCGACACGATATACGCCGAAGGTCAGCGCCGCTATGTCGAATCGCTTTCGGCCTATGCACGGCAGTTTCTCAGTGTGATGGAGAAACCGGATCTGGACCATATCGAAGGGCTGTCCCCGGCGATTTCAATTGAACAAAAGTCAACCTCGCATAACCCGCGCTCCACCGTCGGTACGATTACCGAGATCTACGATTATTTGCGACTGCTGTATGCACGTGTCGGACAACCACGCTGCCCGGACCATCATTACCCGCTGGAAGCGCAGACAGTCAGTCAGATGGTGGATCACGTATTGACCTTGGATCCCGAGCAGCGCTACATGCTGTTGGCACCCGTGGTACGTGAGCGTAAGGGTGAACACATCCAGGTGTTCGAGCAGCTGCGCGCGCAAGGCTTCGTGCGCGTGCGCGTGAATGGGGAACTATATGAGATCGACGCAGTACCCACATTGGCACTGCGTCAGAAGCATACGATCGAAGCAGTGATTGATCGTTTCCGCCCACGTGAGGACATCAAGCAACGTTTGGCCGAAAGCTTTGAAACTGCATTGAAACTCGGCAATGGGATGGCCTCCGTCCAATCGCTAGACGAGACAACAGCCACACCGCAGCTGTTTTCCTCCAAGTACTCCTGTCCAGTCTGTGACTATTCGCTACCGGAGTTGGAGCCGCGGTTATTCTCCTTCAACGCGCCGATCGGTGCTTGCCCCACGTGCAACGGTCTGGGTGTGACCGAGTTTTTCGACCCGGCCAAGGTCATCGTTCATCCAGATCTTGCACTGTCGGCCGGCGCTGTACGCGGCTGGGACCGCCGCAACGCGTATTACTTCCAACTGATCGCTGCACTTGCCAAGCACTATACGTTCGACGTGGACGCACCATGGCAAGCGCTGCCTGAAAAGGTACGTCATATCATGCTGTTCGGCAGCGGTGATGAGCAGATCAGCTTCACCTACTTGACGGAAGCCGGGGGCCGTACCACACGTAAACATCGCTTCGAAGGCATCGTGCCGAACCTGGAGCGCCGTTATCGTGAGACAGAATCGCCTGCCGTACGTGAGGAACTTGCCAAGTACATCAGCACGCGGCCTTGTCCGGAGTGCGGTGGTACACGTCTAAACCGTGCCGCACGCAACGTGTTCGTTGCCGATCGGACGCTCCCTGAGCTGGTGGTGCTGCCGATTAATGAAGCATTGGTATTCTTCCAAACGCTGCGTCTACCAGGCTGGCGCGGTGAGATTGCCGCTAAGATCGTCAAAGAAATCGGAGAGCGCCTCGGTTTTCTGGTCGATGTCGGCCTGGACTACCTGACGTTGGAGCGTCACGCCGACACACTCTCCGGTGGTGAAGCACAACGTATCCGTTTGGCGAGTCAAATTGGTGCCGGCTTGGTGGGCGTCATGTACGTGCTGGACGAACCTTCGATTGGGCTGCACCAGCGTGATAACGAACGCCTGCTCGGTACGTTGACCCGGTTACGCGACCTCGGTAACACCGTGATCGTCGTCGAACACGACGAGGACGCGATCCGCCAAGCGGATCACATCCTCGACATTGGTCCCGGTGCCGGCGTGCATGGCGGTGAGATCTGCGCCCAAGGCACGTTGCAACAGATTATGACTGCGCCACACTCATTGACCGGCCAATATTTATCCGGGCAGCGCCGCATTGAAATTCCCCAACAGCACCGCACCCCCAATCCGGAAATGATGCTGCACCTTCGCGGCGCCTCTGGTAACAACCTGAAAGGCGTTGATCTTGACATCCCAGCGGGGCTATTCACTTGCATTACCGGCGTGTCCGGCTCCGGCAAATCGACGCTGGTCAACGACACGCTGTTTGCGTTAGCCGCAAACAAGATCAATGGCGCCTCTCATGCCATTGCGCCGTATCAGTCAGTCGACGGTCTAGAGATGTTCGACAAAGTGGTGGACATCGATCAATCACCGATCGGACGCACGCCACGCTCCAACCCAGCCACCTACACCGGCCTGTTCACTCCGTTGCGTGAGCTGTTCGCTCAGGTTCCGGAGGCACGTGCGCGCGGTTATTCTCCAGGGCGTTTCAGCTTCAACGTGCGTGGCGGCCGCTGTGAAGCCTGTGAGGGTGACGGACTGATCAAGGTTGAAATGCACTTCTTACCGGATGTCTACGTGCCATGCGATGTCTGTCATGGCAAACGTTACAACCGCGAGACGCTCGAGATTCGATATAAGGGATACACCATCAACGACGTGCTGGAAATGACCGTCGAAGATGCCCTGAAACTGTTCGAGGCCGTACCAGCGATCGCCCGCAAGCTGGAAACACTGGTAGACGTCGGCTTGAGTTACATCAAACTCGGCCAGAGTGCGACGACGCTATCAGGCGGTGAGGCGCAGCGTGTCAAATTGTCCAAAGAACTGTCCCGGCGCGACACGGGCCGCACCCTGTATATCCTCGACGAACCAACCACTGGGCTGCATTTTTACGACATCGAAGCACTCCTAGCCGTGCTACACACCCTGCGCGATGGAGGCAATACAGTGGTCGTGATCGAACATAATCTGGACGTGATCAAAACTGCCGATTGGGTCATCGATCTCGGCCCGGAAGGCGGCGGGCGCGGCGGTGAAATACTGATTGCCGGCACCCCTGAAGCTGTGGCGGCGTGTCCTCACTCGCATACGGGGCGCTTCTTAGCCAAGCTGCTGCCTTCCATGCCTGGCAACGATGTGTCCGGCGACCGTTATCCAACCCCAGGAGAAGATGTCATGGTCGCACAGGTGGTACACCTTTAGACCGCATCCACGATGAGCGGTGCCTGCATCCAGACATGATGTGCTTCCTCAACACTGCCAGACAATCCCAGACCAGGAAGCAAAAAATCAATCGCGATATGGAGGGATAGCGGTCAACACCCATCTCGGCAACAAAACCCATGTCGTGATGAACGTAGCACCCTCCTCAGTCATTGGATGGATGGTGGGCCGGCAGATCACCTGATGCCATAAGAAAGACCATGCGCATGCATGCCCCCCACGCCGAGCCACCATGAGCGCTGCCGTGCATTGGTGCCGAGCAAGGCCCTACGGCGAGGCTCAAACATGCAGCGCCGTTGGCATCATTGAAAGGGGGTCAGATAAGGCATGATTTGTGCCGCAATCACATTTCCGGCTGCGTTCTCGAACATAGCCTTCATACTCTGCGCGGCCCTCTTGATAATGGGCCATTCCGGTTTTGATGAAATAGCCTGTTCTTGCAAAGTCATTAGATAGGCTTGCAGCTCGCCGCGGATTTCTTCCGAGACAGCACCTTGCTCAAGCGCTGTGCGCAGACACTCAATCAACGATAACAACGCGGCCATGTCATCCGCTGTGTGAATATGGGTCTGATTGGAACCGATCGTCCCAATTTGAACATTAGAGTTTTTGACGTCTCCAAAGTTAAAACGATAGTTTTTCACGATCTGCTTTTCCTCCACTGAGAATATCCTTCCCTTGCCAAGCACGCCCTGAGTCTCCAGATCAAGCACCCATTGCAGCACCTTGTCGCGCACCTTTTCGAGTATTTCATGAACCTTCTCGTTCGATAATAAGTACAGCGGACGCCCCATCCCTCCGGACGAAAGTCGCATGATCTCCATCAAACTACGCTCAATTTCAGGATTCAAAGCGAAATAAATTTCGGTCTTCCGCTGGGCAAATTGTCCCAGCTCATGAATCGACTGTATGACAGATAGCTGAGCAAACTCTTTGCTGATGTCAGGCGGGAGATTGAGAGGGACAAAGCCCTTGACTGGATCCTTGGCGATAAACGGTGCCAATACCCGCCGATAGTCGGGAACCTCATCCGAGGGATAACCGTTCAGTTCCCCCTTGATCCATGCCGCCAGTGCGGGAAGCTCCAAGCGCGACGCGGCCACCAGCGCCAGACGCAACAGATGAGCCAATGACACAGTCCTGTCAAGCACTGCATCCACCAATTCATTCACCAGTACCTTGCTTTCGTCCATGCTCATCTCACCCGTCAGTGCCTCCACGCGGAGTGTGTCATCGTTATCCGGCATTAACCCGGCATTAACCCGGCAGCCATCTTAGCAAGCCCGGACGGGTGATCGTCGCCGTGGACTTCGGCAAGCCACGCCGCAGCACAGGTGAGATCGGCACAACAGTACTTGGCGATCACCTCATCATCCGATCCGCCTTGCATCGCGCTCCTCCTCCCTGAGCGCTTGAGTGAATGGAGCATGGGCGCTGCGGCCATCGCTGTCAGCGACCACACGCAACGGCAAACATCCTCGTCCTTATCGCCAGCCCTGAACGATAGCGCGGCAAGTGAATAAGCAACCGATCGACTCGACATCGCGCCAACCGTCCCCGGTGAGACCAAGAATGACAGCGGCCAAGCGATAATCACTCACTGCGAACCTTGGCCATCTCCAGCCGTCCAACATTGACCACCGTCCAGCACTCCGCACACCTACACTGCCGCGCCTTTGGGTAGCTTTTCTCGGCCTCGCCGATGCAGGTGTGAACGTTGGGGGCATGCGTCCCGCTTTGCACTTCGATAGCGCCCCCGTGATCAGCCCGATGTCCTCAAAGGCTTAGATGAGATGCTTCAGCGGCTCGCATTCGGATTGCACGCCGCCGCCCCACTTCTCACGAAAGTTGCAGTGCGGCTGACACGCGGCCAATGCCTGGACGTGTTGTCCGTCGGTATTCGCAACCAGGATGAGCTAAAAACATCTGGACGATGACCGGCTGCGCCGCTGTGTGGAAACACACACCGCCGCACTACTGCGTAAAAAGAGTGATACGGCTTGCATTTCATGATGAACAGGGAGGAGATGCATGATCCTGAGCGATCACGAAACCAACATTGATCTACTGAACAACGAGGCCATTGCCACCACCATCATCAAGTTGCTTGGCACGCAGCCCAACCACCCGGTAACGATCGGCGTGCACGGCGACTGGGGTGCGGGAAAGTCCAGCGTGCTCGAAATGATCGACGCTGGCTTCGCGGATCAGGACGCTGTCCTATGCCTCAAGTTCAATGGGTGGCGCTTCCAGGGCTTCGAGGATGCGAAGATCGCCTTGATCGAGGGGATCGTGACAGGCTTGATCGAGAAACGCCCGGCGCTCAACAAGCTGACCGTAGCCGCCAAGAATGTGTTGCGTCGCATCGACTTGCTGAAGATCGCCAAACGGGCCGGCAGCCTGGTCCTGACCGCATTCACCGGCATGCCGACGCCCGAGCAAAGCAGAGGCATCGTCGGCTCACTCGAAGTGCTCATAGCAGACCCTACCAAGCGCATCACGAAAGAAAAGCTCTCGACAGTCATTGACGATATAAAGGCCGTGCTGAAACCGGGCGAGTCCAAGCACGTGTCGGAGGAAGTGGAGGCCTTCCGCAAGGCATTCGCCCAGCTCCTGAAAGATGCAGACATCAAACAGCTCGTTGTCCTGATCGACGACCTCGACCGCTGCCTGCCCGACACCGCCATTGAAACACTCGAAGCCATCCGGCTGTTCGTATTCACCGCGCAAACCGCGTTCGTCGTCGCCGCTGATGAGGCCATGATCGAATATGCCGTGCGCAAGCACTTTCCCGATCTGCCCGACAGCACCGGACCGCGAGACTATGCCCGCCATTACCTCGAGAAACTCATCCAAGTTCCGTTCCGCATCCCGGCCCTGGGTGAAACCGAGACACGGATCTACGTGACGTTGTTGCTCGCTGGTACCGCCATCGGCGAGAACGACGAGAACTATAGGAGGCTGATCGCCGTCGCGCGGGAACAGTTGAAGCGACCGTGGAGCAGTGGCGGTCTGGATGCCGCTATGGTCAAGACGGCGCTCGGCCAGCAAGCCGAGAAGGCAAACAATGCGCTGGCACTCAGCGACCAGATCGGACCCATCCTGGCGAGCGGCACAAAAGGCAACCCGCGCCAGATCAAGCGCTTCCTCAACACGCTGTTGTTGCGCGCGCACATGGCGACTGCACGCGGTTTTGGAAACGACATCACGCTCCCCGTGCTCGCGAAGCTTATGCTCGCGGAACGATTCATCCCAAAGTTGTTCGAACAGATCGCGTCGGTCGCGGCAGTCCATCCACAAGGGCGGTGTGAAGACCTCGAAACGCTGGAGAAAAGCCTGGTGTCGGCTAACGGCAAGAATCGTCAGTCGAAGAGGCAAAAGGTCGCCGCAGCGGTGCCCGCCTCCGACAACACCGTGTTGAACGAGTGGAAGTCGTCGGAGACGGCGCGCGACTGGGCGCATCTCTCCCCGAAGCTGTCAGGACTCGATCTGCGCCCCTACTTGTTCGTCACAAAGGACAAGAAGGACTACTTCGGTCCCGTGTCGGTGCTCGGCCACCTGGCTGGCATAGTCGAAAAATTGTTCGGCAGCAAAATAGCCCTCCAGAGCTACAAAGCCGAGTTGAAGCAGCTGCTGCCCCCCGAAGCCGAAAAGGTGTTCGAGGCCGTGCGCAGCAAGATCATGAGCACGGGCACCTTCGCTGCCAAGCCTGCAGGCATTGATGGTCTCGCCGTCCTTGTGGAGGTGCAGCCGGGACTCCAGAGCCGGTTGCTGGATTTCCTGGAGGCACTGCCACATGGCCAATGCGGGTCTTGGCCTGCCGGTGGTTGGGAAGGCGCCCTCAAGGACAGGGCATGCAACACTCGCCTGACGAAGCTGCTGGAAGCATGGAGCAAAGCTCCCAAGTCGACACTCAGTATCGCCGCCACAGCGATGCTCACCTATGACAAGGAAGGACGTTGATGGGAACCTCGACAGCGTACGGCGGCCCGCGCGGCGGAACCCCGCTGGTTCCGTCCTGGCTGAATGCCCCCGATAGCCCAGGTACACCTGCCGCCCCTCCTGGCAATGGCGCAGCACCAGACAACGTCATGCCGCCGAACCGGCCACCCATGCCCGCAACGGCAGACCCGCGACGCTTCTCCGATGCGCGCAACAGCTTCACGCGATTTGCCGCTTCGGGTGGCAGCGACCGTGTCAACCTGGGCCGCGCCGTCTCAACATACGTTGCAACATCGGCCGGCGGCGCGCGCCAGGCGGCGCAACGTATGGGCGCCTCGCGTGGAGCGGGGGCACGGTTGCTTGGTTTTCTGGCCGATGCACAAGCAAGGGGGGTGCGCGAGGCGCTACGAGCGCTGGACCTGGAGTCGTTAGCCGGACGCCCACTCACGGGCATCCTCATTGGTCTGGCCGACTACGTCTGCCCAGGCGCGGGCACCGTCGATGCAGGCATCCCCCGCGAGGCGTACTTTGAAACCATCGACGAACTGATAAGTGAAGGGCTTACCGATCTGGACACCTGCACGCCGGATCAAATGCAGACAGTCTTCGAGCTGTATGCCACCCACGCGATAGAAGCCCGCATCTACAACGACATTGGGACAAAGGCTGTGACCATGCCAGCGGACACGCAAGCTGCACACCGCGTCGAACAGCAGTTGCGCGACTTCATCCGGGGTGGGGTGAGCGACGCGCTGACGCGGGCCCGTGCGGAAACGCCGAATCTCACGCCCGAGCGCATTCAAGGGTTCGTCGATGCGCTGTACGCGTCTGCATTTGCAATCTTGCACACCCTGGCCGATCTGGAGGCGGATCAATGAAGCGACACCTCTTGGCGGGCCACTTCGGTCCTGATGACAACTTCAAGGTCACGGCGGGTGTCGACGAACACAGCACCTACGTGCTACTCGTTTCCAAGGATAAATCCTTAGCGCATGGCATCGGTCATGCGCTGACTCGCTTGAAGAACCTCGGTGTGTTTCCCTCGGAGATCGGCATTGACCTGCTGATCCTGGCGGCCCATATCCACGCAGCAGACACAGGCATCTCTCGTACCAAGCACTCGCAGGACGCGTGGACGCGCGAAATACGGCTGGTCGTGCCAGTCAGTGATCCCGTGCGTTGGAATGCAGCAGCAGCGCTACTGAAGCAGTCGCTGGACTTCCTGACGGGTGATCTCTGGACGATCGTGTTCAGAGCACGTCCAGATCAGTTCGCGACGCTTGCCCAAGCAACGTCTCTGGACTTGATCGCTCCGCTCTTTGATTCCATCAGCCTGTTCTCAGGGGGATTAGACAGCTTGATTGGGGCCATTGATCTGTTGGAGGACGGCGCCACGCCTCTACTGGTCAGCCACTGCGGCGAGGGCGCGACAAGCCAGGCACAGGAAAGATTGTCCAAAAGCCTGCAAGAACATTACAACACCTCATTCGAACGACTGCGGGTCAACATGACCTTTGCCGATGGCCTTGTGGAAGACGGTGACAAGGAGAACAGCACCCGCGGCAGGTCGTTCCTGTGCTTCGCTCTCGGGGTGTTCGCGGGCACCGGGCTTGGGCAGCGTTTCGTCCTGCGTGTCCCCGAAAATGGGCTGATCGCGCTGAATGTGCCTTTGGATCCGCTGCGCTTGGGATCAAACAGCACCCGCACCACGCATCCGTATTACATAGCGAGGTGGAACGACCTGCTCGTCGCACTCGGCATTAACGGCACGATTCGGAACCCTTACTGGGACAAGACGAAGGGCGAGATGGCCGCCGCCTGCCGCAACCCAGATCTCTTGAAGACGCTGGCAACAGATGCGTTGTCGTGCTCATCTCCCGCCAAGGTCAGATGGCTAGGACGTAGTATTGAGCAATGTGGCTATTGCCTGCCCTGTCTGATCCGTCGCGCAGCGTTGACAGCCGCATGGGGTACGGGGAACGACCCGACGACGTACACCGTACCCGATCTTCACGCGGAGCCATTGGACACACGCCAGGCGACAGGAGTGCAGGTCAGATCGTTCCAGTACGCGATCGAGCGCTTGAAGGGCAAGCCTCAGCTCGCGAACCTCTTGATCCACAAGCCCGGCTCGCTTGCCGATGAAGCCGCACACTTGGATCAGCTTGCCGATGTCTACCGGCGCGGCCTTGACGAAGTCGCACGGCTCATCGACGGTGTTGAAGCCAGACCAGGTTGACCAGGATGCGTGCATGATCGCCTCTGCAAACCTGGTGGACTTCCACTGCCACCTTGATCTCTACCCGGATCATGCGGCGGCGGTCCAGGATGCGGAGGCGTCCGGCGTGTTCACCCTGGCCGTAACGACGACTCCGCGCGCGTGGCCCCGCAATCACGCACTCGCGCAGCGCACAAAGCATGTTCGAGCAGCGCTGGGGCTGCACCCGCAATTGGTCGCGGAGCGTGAAAGCGAGATCGAGTTGTGGGATCGGTATCTCGCGGAGACGCGTTATGTTGGCGAAGTCGGGTTGGACGCCGGCCCTCGGTACTTCAAGTCGCTTGATGCGCAGCAGCGTGTCTTCCAGCACGTGTTGCAGCGTTGTGCGCAGGCCGGCGACAAGATCATCACGGTCCACAGCATCAGGTCGGCTAAGGCGGTGCTCGATCTTGTCGAGACACATCTGCCGCCCGAGCGCGGGAAAATTGTTCTCCATTGGTTCACCGGAACCAAAACCGAGGCAAAGCGTGCGCTGGAGCTGGGCTGCTACTTCTCAATCAATGCCAGAATGCTGGGCCATGAGAGGCACGCGCCGCTGGTGCAAGCAATCCCCTTGGATCGGCTGCTGACGGAAACCGATGGCCCCTTCACCCGCACTGGCGACAGACCTTCGCAACCGGCTGATGTAGCAAGCGTAGTGGAGGCACTGGGCCGTTTGCATGGACGGCCTGCGAGCGACCTGGCTCGCATCATCCGCGACAACCTGCGCGCGTTGCTCGTATAGCTGGAGGCGGAACACGCTGAGTCGCAATACCCAAAACTGCCGGCCTATGTTGACAACTTAAAGAGTGATCTATGCCTGACATCCCCATTGGCGACGCGCTGTTCTCCGCCCTCCTCAACCGTGACATGGCTGCACTCGATGCCATTGAAGCAAACCGCGCCGCCGAATGCGCATTCATCCGCACCGTCTTCTGCACCGATGCTCCGGGTGCCGTTGACTTGGAGCTCGGGCTCAATGTGTCCTCCAGCGAGGCTGTAACCTCGTTTTTTTGAGGGCCGCGTGCGTTCTTCATATCGCCCGAAACCAGCGTCCATGCCTGTCTCACGGGTGGCAGGTCGAACGTGTTGATCGATTTCTCTCTCAGCTTCGACTCGAATGTTGCAGAGAAGCGGCGTGCGGCCATTGCTGGCGAGAACATTCAACGCGCTGATCGCGATAGGGTCATCCAAATTCTCATGCTGAAGGCTCGAAACCGCCATGTGCAATTCGACGTGATGTCGTTTCTCATTGAGAACAGGCGTCTAGCCCGCGACGAGCCCTCAAACGAGCGCCCCTTGAATACGCTGATCGCTTTCCGCATGCTCGACCACCTGGATTGGCATGCCTTTCAGCATGATCCCAGCCGCTTCGTTTTTGATGCTGCATACGAGGACCTGAAGGCCCTGCTACGGCCCGATGCCGAAGCCTTTCTGACCGAGTCACACACTAGTAAGTGTATTGATGAACACGAGGCAAAGAGCGCTGTAGTGCAGGCGCTGCTAGTGCGGTTCGCTCGACTTTGGCATGAGGAACGCAAACGGGACAAGCATCACATCCTGCGTGAATTGTGCCGTTTCAGCATTCATCAGCTAGGGGTGATCCCGCTTACCGAATTGCAGCTGATCTGGAGCGGCATGACCTCTAGCCAGGGGTCGCCCTTCTTCGGCCCCATCATGGGCAGGTCCACTGAGATGTTGCAGAAGATTCGCGGCATGGCCTGGGACATGACATTGCTCCGTGTCATGGAGCAAAACGCCACAGCCAAATCTAACCAGGCCGACTTCTTCATCCCGTATTTCGTGTCAATGGATCGCCGCTGGCGCCACCTGCTTCGCTTGAATTCTGTGATGCTGATGGTGATCAATGATGCGGATGGGTCCGTGCGCTGCGCACGCACCGATGCACTGGAGTTCCAGCGAGTGCTGGGAGCGTGCATCCAGACCGAATTTCAGTCGGAGATGACATCTGAAAAGATCGCGGGCCGCCGCAGGTCAGCGCGGTCCGTTGAACTGAACGCAATGCAGGAGCTCGTCGCCGAAGAAGAACGCTATTGGCTCGAACAAGACTTGAAGTAACCATTGAGTGAAGTCGAAAAAGACACCGCAAGAGCGCTTGACTTGGCCGTGCTTCGCTCCAGCACGTTGTTCCGATAGGTACTGAACTTCATGTAGGGCTTGGCCGCAGTGGACACGTGGATTGAGGCGCACCAGCAAACCCCTCGTAGTAGCGCTGCGAAGCCCGATGTCTACCTACGCAAAACCTGCCCTACCCGAGCGGGTTCACGCCAAGCATGCAGCCAGCACCAACCTGCATCCAAGCAGGACTTGCAGCTGCTTCAGACGCAGCACGCGGCAGACGTCAACCGTGCTGGGCTACATTGACCTGCAACGCCACGCACGCAGGTCCATAACGGAATGACATGCAAGGGTGTCCAGTGACCACGTAGCCATTGCAAGCCATCACACGCAATAGAAGCATGACCGTGTTCTTCGGCATCAATTCGGCACGTAGATCTGCCCGTCGATCCAGGCATCGACCATGTTGGCCCACGCCTGCAGTATGTGGCACCGGTGTTCGGTGTACTGGCTCTGGTTGTAGATCGAGCATGAGGAACGACCGGCTTCGTGGACCAGGCACTTCTCGATTCAGTCGCAGTTGCAGCCGATGTCGTGCAACAGCGTCGCGCCTGTACGGCGCACGTGATGGACGGTGAATGGCTCCATTTGCCCGCTCCGCCACGATCTGCTTGATCGGTTACAAGGTCGCGTTCGACATGCAGCGGTCAGCGTCATAGCGTAACGGCAGCACCCACTTGGAACCGGCCACGCCGGTGTGTAGCGCCACAAAGCTGTCGTGCGCCGGGCGCAACAGATCAACCACCTGCGGCGCCGCTTGATACGTTGCTTGGGAATCGTCCAGGTGGCGTTCTTGACATCAACCTCATCACGGGGGAGCTGCATCAAACTCTCTCATGTGCACCAGCAGCAGGATCATGCGCAGTGCCAGCGGGATCCTCGGATAGGTGGCTGTCGTGCCCCGTGGTGCCAGCAGCGAGATTTCCAGCAGCGACAAGGCACGCTCCTTGGGAACAAAGGTGGTCATCGAAGCGGCACGCACGCTTGCGGCTGGGTTGTCCACTTGCTCGCCGTGCAGGATTTCCGAAGGCATCATCCTGTTTGACGATCTCACGGATGGGTACGTCCACGGGCCTTGACCTTATTGCACATGGCACGGCCAGGGGGCGGCGATGATTGCGTTGCGCTGCCGATGCTGGAAGGCCGGCAGAATATTGCGTGCAACACTGCTCTTGCGCATCACCTGAGTAAGGTCAGCCATTCAAGCATGCGCCCCCCTTGCCTACTAGGTCGCAAAAGATCTTGGCTGCGGTCAGCCTGCGTTGCTTCTCTTGCGCTGGGGACTGGCTCTGAGCGACGACGTCCTTTTCGGCGTCGCTTCGCGTTTCACTAGCCATCGCCAGCGCAATACCAGACCGCCCATACCGTCGAATGGTCAGTGTCTCGCGCCGGCCATTGAGGCAGTCATCGCCACGGAAGGTGGCGGTACCGGTGGTCGATACCGTACCGTGTGACGTACATGCCGTCACGATCCGAAGCCTGATAGGGCTTGGAATGACGCTTAAGATTGCATCGTGCAGTGTCGGTAAGCATTGAGGGGTTCCCTCATGTGCGTAACGGTTTTTACCGTCAAAGGTCAACAATCCTGCTGATGCTCGAAAATCTTCATGACACCAGCTTTCTTTACGGGTGTTTTACCTGCAAAGACCGGTTTGGTCCGAATAGTAAACGGTAGAGTCTTCATCCGGTCCTTGAGCTCTAGCATCACCTTTACCACTAACGTGCTCCGCTTGCTGAGGATCGATAGACACCGTGAGGTAAGCGACAAGAAAGATGTCCTATCGCTGGCGATAAACCACGCAATGACCTGATTTCACTCCCACTCAATCGTCGCTGGCGGTTTGCCGGAAATATCGTAGACCACGCGGGAGACGCCCCGTAGTTCATTGATGATGCGGTTGGACACGATGCTGAGGAAGTCATACGGCAGCGGCGCCCAATGTGCGGTCATAAAATCGACGGTCTCGACCGCACGCAATGCAATCACCCATTCGTAAGCGCGGGCATCACCGACGACACCGACCGATTTCACTGGAAGAAAGACGGCAAAGGCTTGGCTGACGTTGTCGTACAGGCCGGCGCGATGCAATTCATCGATAAAAATCGCGTCAGCCTTGGCCAGCAGCTCGGCATACTCTGGCTTGACCTCACCCAGGATACGCACGCCCAAGCCCGGGCCTGGGAATGGATGGCGATACACCATCGTGCGGGGCAAATCGAGTGCGATGCCAAGGCGGCGCACTTCATCTTTGAACAATTCGCGTAATGGTTCGATGATGCCGAGCGTCATGTGCTCCGGCAAGCCGCCGACGTTGTGATGGGTCTTGATCACGTGGGCCTTGCCGGTCTTGCTGCTGGCCGACTCGATCACGTCAGGATAAATCGTGCCTTGGGCCAGCCATTTGGCGTGCTTTCGCTTGCTGGCTTCTTCCTCGAATATCTGGATGAAGAGGTGACCGATGATCTTGCGCTTGGCCTCTGGATCACAAACACCTTGCAGTGCATTGAAGTAACGCACTGCGGCATTGATACGGATCACGTTGACGCCCATGTGTTCAGCAAACATGGCCATCACTTGGTCGCCTTCCTGCCAGCGAAGCAGGCCGGTATCCACAAACACGCACGTCAGTTGCCGTCCAATGGCTTTATGTAACAGAGCGGCCACGACGGAAGAATCAACGCCACCGGACAGGCCGAGAATGACTTCATCGCTACCGACACGTTCACGCACGCGCGCAATCTGGTCTTCAATAATGTGAGCCGCGGTCCACAAGGTCTGGCAGCCACACACATCGACCGCGAAACGGCGCAGCAAAGCCTGCCCCTGTAAGGTATGGGTCACTTCCGGGTGAAATTGCACGCCATACCAGCGCTTATCTTCGCGGCTCATCGCCGCAACGGGGATGCGGTCAGTGACCGCGGTGATGGTGAAGCCAGGCGGCACTTGCGCAACATGGTCGCCATGACTCATCCACACATCCAGACGGGACTCAGGGTGATGATCGGACAAGCCGGAAAGTAAGGTATCCGGGCAAATGACCTGAACCGAGGCGTGGCCGAACTCGCGTTTGTTAGCGGCCTCGGTCGTGCCACCAAAGTGTACGGCCATCGTTTGCATGCCATAGCAAATGCCGAGGATGGGCAGGCCGCTGTCGAATACGTGTTGCGGGGCTGTGGGCGCGCCTGGGGATGTGGTCGATTCGGGGCCGCCGGACAGGATAATCCCTTTGGCTCCGAAGTTCAGGATCTCTTCGGGGGAATGATCCCAGGCCCAGACTTCGCAGTAGACACCGATGTCACGGATACGGCGGGCAATCAATTGCGTGTACTGCGCACCGAAATCGAGGATAAGAATTTTGTCGTGATGGATATTCGGCGTCATAGCAGGTGGTCCGGTGACAGCAACGCGGCGGGCTATGCTCAGGAAAAAAGCGCAGCAACGCGACACATAGGAAATCAGGCGAGAAATGACTCGAGAAAGATGACCGTGGCATACATCCGCCACGAAACACCACAGAGATTGATAACGACCAACAAAGCCGGCAAAGCGAGGCAGACGCTTTCTGTGGCATCACGGAGCTCACCGCGTCCGATAGTTCGGCGGCTCCTTGGTGATCTGCACATCATGGACATGGCTCTCGACTTGGCCGGCCCCAGTGATCTTCACAAACTGAGGTTTGGTGCGCATCTCTTCGACCGTCGCACAGCCGACATACCCCATAGTCGCACGCAAACCGCCCATCAGCTGATGCACGATGCCACTGACAGAACCCCGGTAAGGCACCCGCCCTTCGATCCCTTCCGGGACCAGTTTGTCGACGTCGCTAGCATCCTGGAAGTAGCGGTCTTTGGAGCCCTTTTCCATCGCCGCCAAGGACCCCATGCCGCGGTAGCTCTTGTAAGTTCGCCCCTGGAACAACTCGACATCACCCGGAGCCTCCTCAGTACCTGCAAACAAACCACCAATCATGACCGTTGATGCGCCTGCAGCCAGTGCCTTGCCGATATCGCCGGAATAGCGGATACCTCCATCAGCAATCAGCGGGATGCGATCTTGCAGCGCGTCGGAGACCATCTGCACTGCCGTAATCTGCGGCACACCGACACCCGCTACCATTCGCGTCGTACAAATGGAGCCTGGACCTACGCCAACCTTCACTGCATCAGCACCGGCATCCAGCAGTGCCAAGGCAGCATCGCCAGTGACGATATTGCCGCCAATCACTTGTAGTTGCGGGAAGTGCCGCTTAATCCAGGCCACACGATCAAGCACACCCTGCGCATGACCATGCGCAGTATCAACAATGATCACGTCCACCCCAGCAGCGGTCAATGTCTCAACGCGCCTTTCGGTCTCTCCCCCTACGCCCACCGCGGCGCCCACTAATAACCGGGTCACAGCATCCTTGGCCGCGTTGGGAGAGTCGGATTTCTTTTGAATATCTTTGACTGTGATAAGGCCACGCAGCTCAAAAGCATCGTTCACGACTAGTACCTTTTCGATGCGATGTTTATGCAACAGTTGTAGTACCTCATGGGAACTGGCCCCCTCTTTCACCGTCACCAGGGCCTCTTTTTTAGTCATGATATGGTGCACTGGGTCATCCAGCTCGCTCTCAAAGCGCATATCCCGGTGAGTGACGATGCCAATCAATTGACCTTTATCGACCACGGGCACGCCAGAAATGTTCCGGGCGCGGGTCAGCGCTAACACTTCGCGGATCGAGGTCTCCGGATCAACCGTAATCGGGTCACGAATGACGCCAGATTCATATTTCTTGACTTTAGTCACCTCAGCGACTTGCTGTTCGATGGTGAGGTTTTTGTGGATGATGCCAATCCCGCCCAGCTGCGCCATGACGATCGCCAAACGGGCTTCTGTCACCGTATCCATCGCGGCCGAAAGGATCGGTAATTTGAGCCTGATATTGCGTGTCAACCGGGTTTCAAGATTGACGTCCTTGGGCAGGACCGTGGAATGGGCGGGGACAAGCGAAACGTCGTCGTAAGTCAGAGCTTCAGCCAAAATGCGCAGCATCGGCAGACCCGGAAGAGTTTTAGGGAATCGCAGCATTTTACGCCTAAATCACTCCGACCGACACTCACCGCATATGCTGATGACACCTTGCAACGCAGCTTATCGCGCCCAAGGGCTTAGTCCGTCGCTTCGACAGCTTCCAGCGTGTTTTGCATCAAAGTCGCCACCGTCATCGGCCCTACTCCTCCCGGCACCGGAGTAATCCAGCTCGCACGCTGGACTGCACTCTCAAAGCCAACGTCGCCCACCAACCGACCATCGTCGAGCCGGTTAATACCAACATCAATCACGACCGCCCCACGCTTAACCCACTCCCCCGGAATCAACCCAGGACAGCCAACTGCAACGACGAGAATATCAGCCTGACGCACGGCTGCTTCCAGCATCTGCGGCGGAGTGAATTTATGGCAACTGGTCACGGTACAACCGGCTATCAGCAGCTCCAGTCCCATGGGTCGGCCAACATGGTTGCTAACTCCGACAATGGTGGCATTACGCCCACGGACCGGTCGATCTGTGTGGCCAAGCAAGGTAACGATACCGCGAGGCGTGCATGGCCTTAGGCCAAACTCACGCAACGCCAAGTGACCAACGTTCTGAGGATGGAAACCATCTACATCCTTGCGCGGGTCGATACGCTGAATCAGCCGGTTGGCATCAGGAATGCCCGGCAGTGGTAATTGGATCAGGATGCCGTGGATCTTCGGATCGGCATTGAGTCGGTCAATCAACGCGGCCAACTCGGCCTCGGATGTCGTTTCTGGAAGATCGAAGTCGTAGGCTTTTATCCCGACCTTCTCTGCTGCACGCCGCTTGTTGCGCACATACACGACTGACGCAGGATCAGAACCGACCAGCACCACCGCCAACGTTGGACGCAGCTTACCGGCGACGACACGTGCATCCACCCGTGCCTTCAACACATCAAGCAGGTCCTCGGCAATACGACGCCCGTCGAGGATACGAGCCAAGTCGGAGGCTGCCGGCATAGAGATGATCACGCAGAAGATAAAAGGTCTTGTCGCACATTGTCACCCAATTCTTCCATGACTGACACCACTGCAAGCGATGTCGTCACCTTTCAACACTTGTATTGACATCGTAAGGTCAGGAACGCATTGAGGCTCAGCACGCCGCCTGAAGATACGTCGTCCAGAAGATAAGGACGACGTATGCTGGGCATCTTTGCGAGAACCGCAGCAAATGTTGACAACTCAGTGCTTGTCGACCGAGAGCAACGTGCCACGCAGCATCTCACGCACTGCTTGGCCATGTTTGCTGTGTTCAAGCGCTAAATGCAGGGTGGCCTCAATCAAACCAATATGCGCGCCGCAATCGAATCGGTGGCCTTCAAATCGGTATGCATCCACTCTCTCGTATTTCAGTAGTTGGGCGATCGCATCGGTCAATTGAATCTCGCCGCCAGCACCGATAGATGTGTTTTCAAGCAACTCGAATATTTTGCCACTGAGAACATAGCGCCCCACCACAGCGAGGTTACTCGGTGCATCCTCGGGCTTAGGCTTTTCAACAATTTTGGTAATGCGACCCTTGCGTCCTTCAAAAACTTCAGTCCCAACGATGCCATAACTCACGGTCTTATCGGAGGGGACATCCTCTACTGCGATCACACTGCTGCCGGAGGCTTCAGCAACATCAGCCATTTGTTTGAGCGCACCGCCATCACGGCTCCACATGAGATCGTCTGGCAGCAATACCGCGAATGGTTCGTCGCCCACCACCGGTTTGGCACACAGCACCGCATGACCCAGACCTAATGCTTCGGTTTGGGTGACGAAAACTGTACGCACCCCATCAGGCAACACATGGCGAACTAATTCTAGCTGCTCATATTTACCGGAACGCTCAAGCTTCTGCTCCAACTCATATGCTTTGTCGAAGTAATCGGCAACCGCATGCTTGTAACGGTTTGTCACGAATACCAGCGTATCGCATCCAGCCTGGATTGCTTCGTCAACCGCGTACTGGATGAGAGGTTTATCGATAATCGGCAGCATTTCCTTGGGGATGGTTTTAGTCGCTGGCAGGAAACGTGTGCCAAGACCTGCCACGGGGAAAACAGCCTTACGAATACGCTTAATCATTATAGTCTTCTGACCTCACGTGCTGGAAATGGGACCACTGTTTCGAATCTTCTTTCTTCTTTATGACGTGCAGCATCGAAATCTGGCATCAACACACTAAGCACCGACTCAATCTCGACAGTGTCGTAATGTTGCACCGCCTCACGTAGACGCACCACTGACTGCAACACTTGCTCTTGGGGGAACGCCCGCACATCCGCTTCAAGGATATTAGGATGTGCAGTCGGTCGATAGTTTTCGTCGGCATAAAAAAGCGTTTCATGCATCTTCTCACCGGGACGCAATCCAGTGTAAACAATGACGATATCGCGCCCCGGCTGCTTACCAGCCAGACGGATCATCTGCTCGGCCAGCAAACGGATCCGCACAGGCTCCCCCATATCGAGCGTGTAAATTGCGCCATGCGATGCCAACGCCGCAGCCTGCAAGATCAGCTGACAAGCCTCGGAGATAGTCATGAAATAACGGGTAACGTCCGGATGAGTCACAGTCACTGGACCTCCCTGGCGAATCTGCTCACGAAACAGTGGCACCACGCTGCCTGCCGAATCCAGTACGTTACCGAAACGCACCGTGACAAAACGCGTCCCAGTGTTCTTGGCATCAAAGCTCTGACAAATCATCTCCGCGTAACGCTTTGTCGCACCAAGCACGTTAACCGGTTCTACCGCCTTATCGGTAGAGATAAACACGAAAGTTTGAACTTTGGCTGCAACACAATTGCGCGCCACGTTCTCGGTCGCCAAAACGTTGTTACGCACTGCCTCGCGCAATTGCTCTTCGAGCAACGGCACTTGTTTATAGGCCGCCGCATGGAACACAGCATCTGGATGCGCGCAACGGAGTGCATGAGCGATCACTGCAGCATCACCGCAATCGCCAAGAATGCGCAGCACCTCAATGTCGGGAAACAATCTGCGCAGGTCCGAGTCAATCGTCAGCAACGCCAACTCATCGATCTCAACGATCACTACCCGACTCACGCCGTGACGCGCACATTGACGACACACTTCTGAGCCAATGGAGCCGCCGCCCCCCGTCACCATCACCGTCTTTCCAGATAACCAACTACGGATCAGACGCCAGTCCGGGATTACAGGTTTGCGATTGAGGAGATCCTCAATGGAGACTTCCTTCAGTTCACCCGGCAGGGTACGACCTTCGAGCACATCGATCAGCTTAGGCACCATCCGGAACGGCAAGCCGGTACTCTCACAGATCGCCACCACGCGCTGCATGCCAGCAGCATCAAGCGAAGGAATCGCAATCACCAGTAATTTGGCTGCAGTCTCACGCGCGATAGTGCTGGCCTCTTCCAAGCAACCAAGAACGTTCAAGCCCTGAATCTTGGCGCCACGCAGATACACCGCATCGTCGATGAAACCAACCGGAACGAACGCACTAGTACGGCGCATATCTCGCACTAAAGCCTCAGCAGCGCGCCCAGCACCCAGAATCAGTACGCGCTCAGAGGAGTCGACCGAGTGAATCAATTGGTAGTCTTTCCAAGCTCGATACAGCAATCGAGGTGTGCCAAGCAACACCGACAGTGCAAAGGGATAAACAACCAACACTGACAGCGGCACCCCTTCAAACCGAGTGACCGACAGCACCAACACAATCACGATCAGCCCAGAAAAAGCGGACTTGAAGATGTTCCAGAGATCAGGGACGCTGGCGAAGCGCCACAGACCTCGATACAGACCGACTCGCCAGAAAACAACCGCTTGCACGATAAGCACAACCAGCGTGCGCCAGTCGGCATATGGCAAACCCGGAGGCTGAACCAACATCGAGTAACGCGCCGCATGCAGAACAACCCAGCACGCCCAGACCTGGACCAAGTCATGAACAATGACAGCCAGCTTAGGCACAACGCTGGCAAAGCAGTTACGCCAAGAAATCATGTATTCCTTCCTTCAGTCGTCACGCAATTCATGACGCAGAAATAGCCAAATCAGGCCGACAAAGACACAAAAAATCATCGATTCCATCGCTTCCCACTGCAACAACGGTATATGTGCAACGGCAAAAAATAAGACAAGGGTAGATACACTGAAAACGAAATAAGCAAGTGTGACGGGCGTATGCGAGCCACAACGTCTGGCAGCCCGCTGATAGACATGTTGAACATGCGGTTGCCACCAACGCTGGCCAGAAAATAGGCGAGACAGCAAGGTGAAGCCTGCATCGACAAGAAACGCAGTCAACGGAATCCAAACTATCCAAACGCTGACCTGTCCCTTAGTCAGGGCCAACGCCAGCAATGCGGCCAAAGCATAGCCTAATGCGCCGCTGCCACCGTCACCAAGGAAGATCATCGCACGTGGAAAATTGAACGGCAGAAAACCCAAACAAGCCGCTGCCAGGGCCCAGCCCGCCCAAGCTGTGAGTCCCGGCAAGACCAAGGCATAAGCGATCGCTGCAACCCCTGCCTGAGTGGTCGCCAGACCATTGATGCCATCCATGAAATTCCAGATATTAACCAACACCAGCGCAGCCCCAGCAGCAACCAATGCTTGCCACACACTGCCAGATTCGGTGAAGGTCAACACACCAAGGAGCGTAGCAGCCAGACAATGCACCACGAAACGGAGAACAACCGGTAGCGGACGATGATCGTCCCACCAACCGATTGAAGCAATCAGTGTAAGACCGCAAGCATAGAGAGCCAGATAGAAGCGCCACTGCGGCAATCCGAACCAAGCCAACACACAGCCAAAAAGCAACGCAAACACAATTGCCATACCACCACCACGCGGGGTCGCCATTTGGTGACTACGACGTTCACAAGGCAAGTCGAGCAACCGACGCCAAAGAGCATAGTGGCGCAACAGCCAAGTACCCACCGCTGCCACTACCAAGTGCAGTACACCCCACTGCCATAGGATCAGCATTAGACCACCGCATAGTTCAGCAACGGCTTCACTGTTCCCCACTCTTTACAACTTGGACATTGCCAATGATGAGTCTTAGCGCCGAAACCACAGCGCGTGCAACGGTAACTGGGATTGCGTACCAACAGTTGATCGGTAATATGCTTTAGATCATGCAAAGACGCGACCGGATCGCTTCCATCAGCTAGAGTTAGATCGATCAGCGCCGATTGACCACGTACCGAGGGCTTCGCTTTCAGCTGGCTACCGAGATAACCACGCGCATGTGCTGGTCCTTCCTGCGATTCCATCAGTTGGGTCATCGCCAAAACCGGAGCAATACCACGATAGTGCTCAGTCATCTCGGAAAGAAAATTACGGGCCCCAGCAATGTCACCCCCTTGACGATAGGCAATCAGCAACGCCGGAATGATCTCGGGAAGATACTCAGGATCATGACGCGCAGCACGTTCCCAAGCACGGACCGCCGCCTCGTTGTGACCCAAATCAGCCTCAATGCGACCTTCAATGATACCGGCACGTACCGAAGTCGCATCGGCTTGGTAAGCACGACGCACCGCTTCCAGCGCCCGTTCGTGTTGGTTGGAAGCACGGTAGCGATCCGCCAACTCGCATTCGAATTGACCAATAAGCTTGCCCATCGGCTCCCCAGTGACCGCTTCATAACGGATCGCATTGTCGATCGCTTTCTCCCAATCACGCTCAGTTTGGTAGATGGTGATTAAGTGGCGTAGCGCTTGCGGTGCACGTTGATCAATCTGCGCAAGTTCTGTGAATACTGTCTCAGCGCGATCCAGCAATCCAGATTTCATGTAATCCTCGCCCAGCGCAAGTAAGGCCTGCACCCTCTGATGGTCGGTCAAATCAGAACGTTGCACCAATCCTTGATGCAACCGGATCGCGCGATCAATCTCACCACGGCGGCGGAACAAATGACCGAGCGCAACATGAGTCTCGAAAGTTTCCTTATCCAGCTCCGCAATATGCTGAAACAGCTCGATTGCCTTATCGGGTTGTTCGCTGAGTAGATAATTCAGGCCGCGAAAATAAGTACTAGACAACCGACTCACCTGGGCCTGACCATGGCGTTGCCCTCCCCGTCGGCCAATGACCCAACCGCTCAAAGCAGCCAGCGGCAGCAATAAGAAAAACCAGAACCACTCATCCAAGAATTCCATAGGATCAATGCAATCCATCGGTAGGACGCAGATCGGCAGCGAGTTCAGATGCACTACGCATCTGAGCCAACACTTTATTGGTCCTGCGAAGCTTGGAATAAGTAGGAATCAATGCGACCACGAACACCAAACTGCTACCAATAATCAGACCAGCCAGCAACGCCACAACGATAACCATACCCAAAGTGGTACGCACACTCGAGAACATAAAATCCAGAGTCACTTCGGCAGAATTCAAGACGCCAATGACCAAGCCGACCAGTAGAAAGACCAACATTACCAGAAGGCGGAAGATTTTCATGGGTCACATCCGAGAACGATCAGCCAATAGCTTAACCGATCAGAACTGGTTACTCAGTGGCGCCGCCACATTCCGCCAGAGGTACAATACTTGACACACGTTCACGCAATTCTTTGCCAGGCTTAAAGTGAGGCACATGTTTGCCAGGTAATGCAACTGATTCACCGGTCTTAGGGTTACGCCCACAACGCGGTGGACGGTAGTGTATGGAGAAACTACCGAAACCACGGATTTCAATGCGGTCTCCCTCAGATAGGGCTTCGCCCATCATTTCTAATAATGACTTGACCGCAAGATCGACGTCATCTGACTTCAAATGCGCTTGGCGCTTGGCCAGGATCTCGATTAATTCGGACTTGGTCATCGGTAAAAGACAAAAAATTGCTTGACACCGGAATCGGTCCAGGCAGAACACCTAGGCCGATCCGATCCCTAATTTTATAAAGGAGAATCAGGAGCAACCAATTACTCGGACTTATTACCGAGTTGCTCTCTCAGCAACGTACCCAATTTTGTAGTACCGCTAGAAGAGGATTGGTATTCCTCAAGAACTTCACGCATCTCGGCATCATCTTTGGCTTTAATCGACAACTGTAAAGTACGCCCCTTACGGTCCATGCCAATGAACTTAGCTTCCACACTATCACCTACCTTCAGGTACTGACTCGCGTCCTCTACACGCTCGTTGGCAATGTCGCGTGCCGAAACGTAACCTTCGATTCCGTCAGCCAGCTCAATCAAGGCCCCTTTGACATCAACCTCCTTAACGATGCCAGCGACCTTGGAGCCTTTCGGGTGAGTAGCCATATATTGGCCAAAAGGATCCTGTTCCAGCTGCTTCACACCCAGCGAAATGCGCTCACGCTCTGGATCGACAGCCAAGACAACTGTTTCTAGGGTATCCCCCTTCTTGAAGTTACGGACTACGTCTTCGCCGGTAGTGTTCCAGCTAATGTCAGACAAGTGCAACAAACCATCGATACCACCTTCCAAACCGATAAAGATGCCAAAGTCTGTGATCGACTTAACCTGACCACTCACCTTGTCACCCTTCTTATGGGTAACGGCAAAGGTTTCCCAGGGATTGGCAGCGACCTGCTTCATGCCCAACGAGATGCGACGACGTTCCTCGTCCACATCCAGAATCATGACCTCAACCTCATCACCAACCTGAACAACCTTGGAAGGATTGACATTCTTGTTGGTCCAATCCATTTCTGAGACATGCACCAAACCTTCGACACCTGCCTCGATCTCAACAAACGCACCATAGTCAGTAACGTTGGAAACCTTACCAAATACCCGACAGTTAGCCGGATAACGACGCGAGATGTTATCCCAAGGATCCTCGCCCAGTTGCTTCAAACCAAGGCTGACACGATTGCGTTCACGATCAAACTTCAGTACACGTACCTCTACCTCATCGCCGATATTAACCACCTCACACGGATGGCGCACACGCTTCCATGCCATGTCAGTGATGTGAAGTAATCCATCGACTCCGCCTAGATCCACGAATGCCCCGTAATCGGTCATATTTTTAACCGTACCAGTCAAAACTGCGCCTTCCTGCAACTTATCCAACAGCTGCTCGCGCTCCTCGGAATGCTCGCTTTCGACCACCGCACGACGAGAAACAACCACATTGTTACGCTTACGATCTAGCTTAATGAGCTTAAACTCCAGCTCCTTACCCTCCAAGTAAGCAGGATCCCGAACCGGGCGCACATCGACCAAAGAAGCGGGAAGAAACGCGCGGACATCCTTAATGTCAACGGTGAACCCTCCCTTGACCTTACCGCTGATACGGCCACTGATAGTCTCATTCTTCTCCAACGCCTCTTCCAGCTCATCCCACACCATCGAACGCTTAGCCTTTTCACGCGACAGAATAGTCTCGCCAAAGCCATTCTCAATGGAATCCAACGCAACTTTGACCTGATCGCCCACTCCAACATCGATCTCACCAGCGTCATTACGGAACTGCTCAATCGGCACGATGCCTTCGGACTTCAAACCGGCGTTAATAACCACTACGTCACCACGGACATCCACAACGGTCCCAGTAACGATGGCACCCGGTTTTAGCTTCGCCAGGTTCGCTTGGCTGGCTTCGAACAGTTCAGCAAAAGATTCAGTCATTTGATTTACTCGGTTAAACACACGGACGGTCACTCAAAGCTTTATCGCCAGATACACCGTCCACCCTAAAGTTTAAGTGGATAAACCGCCACGCATCGCGCAACGGAGCCTGTCTACAACACCTTGCATATTTGATTCTGGCACCCCATTGGACACCACAAGCACTGGGGATTCTGTCCAAAGGAACCTAAACTTCTTACTTCAATCAGTCACCAAAGCAAGTACCTGAGCAACGACTTCATCGACCCCAATACGGGTACTATCGATTAACAAGGCATCATCAGCCGGCCTTAACGGCGCTACAGATCGGCAAGCATCACGCGCATCGCGCGCCCTAATTTCGTCCAGCAAAGTGGTGAACATAACCGAAACACCCTTCTTCATCAACTGTTTATGCCTGCGTTGAGCGCGCTCCTCGGCGTTAGCAGTCAAGAAAACCTTATATTGGGCATCCGGAAAGATTACCGTACCCATGTCACGACCATCTGCAACTAATCCTGGACCGCGTCGAAACATACGTTGACGCTCCTTCAATGCAGCGCGCACCTCAGAGACAGCAGCAATTGTCGAAGCCAGCACACCAGCGGTTTCCATACGCAGCTCGTCGGTGGCGTCGATCGTATTCACCAGGATACGCATATCCCCATCAGCACACTCGGCAAAATTGACATGAGTATCGAACGCGCAACTCACTAAAGCCATTGTGTCGGACACATCAAGACCTGCCCAGCCAGCCGCCACTCCAACAGCCCGATACAACACCCCTGAATCCAAGTAATGCCAACCCAGCCGCGCAGCCACAATCCTACTGACTGTACCCTTACCAGCCCCGGACGGGCCATCAATGGTAAGGACAGGCACAAGGTCAGTCATCCAAACTCCAGTAATCGCGATTAAAGCTAGAGATTGTAGCTCCGCCTGTTTATGTATGTGCCATAAGCACTTGAAAGTCTACTTTAAAGGCAGATAGCATTATCAACATCAATTAGCTTCCTGGTCATTTTAGCGTCTGGTGCATTTTGATTTATTAAGAGAATGCATGAACGCCTAACTCTAGCTATACAAGAGCTATACAAGACAAGCGTTTCGCCGAGGTGTATATGAAAGTTCTATCCTCACTAAAGTCAGCAAAGACACGTCACCGTGACTGTAAGGTGATCCGCCGCCGCGGTAAGATCTTCGTGATTTGTAAGTCCAATCCTCGCTTTAAGGCGCGTCAACGCTGAAGCGCAGCTTTGTGGTAGTGTGTCCTGGAAAACCGCCTCAGGGCGGTTTTTTGTTTTTCTGCCGCATTGAACAAACGTTGATAAACCTTTTACGTATGTGGCCAAAGCATTTTTCATCAATGTTTTTTGTTGTAATCGCAGTTCAACATCATCCAATTGAGGAAATAAAAACATGCAAAACGGCCATATCGCCGCATGCACGCTGGCCGCGTTACTGGGGATCGCTGTAACTTGTCAAGCCGAGACGCTACTGATTGATCGCGTTAAAATTAAGCCAACCGCAGCACCAACGCGAAATCAATCTATGGCCCAGGTGGAAGCGAATTACGGCACACCCACACAGAAACTGCCTCCAAGCGGCGGTCAAAAGCGGAAATGGCCACAAATTGATCGTTGGGTCTACCCTAATTACACCGTTTACTTCGAGAAAGGGAAAGTCATCAACGTCGTCATGAATAGCGCAAGCACCGACGAAATTGGACCTAAAGCACCGGCAATGCGCTGATTACGGCCATCCTGCCACAGAGTGCAATCACTGAAAGTGAAACACAATTGACGACACTCCCGTTCCGCTTCCCCGCCGAGTGGGAACCGCAGTCTGCCATTCTAATCGCTTGGCCGCATGCCAATACTGACTGGTCCGCACGTCTGCCTGAAGTCGAGGAAACCTACATAGCACTGGTAGCAGCGATCACTCGCTTTCAGACAGTCATCATCTGCGTTGTCGACGACGGCTTGCAAACCTATGCCGAGGCGCGACTGCGTTCAGCACATGTAATGATGAAACGGGTACGCTTCACCTTGGCCATTTATAATGACACTTGGGTGCGCGACTCAGGGCCGATCACCTTGGTCGGCACGAATGGCAACTTCTGCTTACTGGACTTCCGCTTTACGGGCTGGGGCGGTAAGTTCGAAGCTAAGCTGGACGACCAGTTGGTGAGCGTATTGCACGCCAGCGGTCTGTTCGCGAACGCCCTGATGCACAGCATCGACTTCACTCTGGAAGGTGGCGCAATCGAGACAGATGGCGCGGGCACCCTACTGACCACTTGGCGCTGCCTGCACGAACGCCACCCGCAGCACACACGTACAACACTGGATGCCAACTTAACTGCATGGTTGGCACAAGACCGGGTGCTGTGGCTGGAACATGGCTATCTTGAAGGCGACGATACCGACGCCCATATTGATACTCTTGCCCGCTTCGCCTCGACCGACAGTATTGTCTATCAATCCTGCAACGACATCAGTGACAGCCATTACGCTGAATTGCAAGCAATGGGCACTGAATTAACCACACTACGCACCACCGACGGACATCCCTACAAGCTGTTCCCACTGCCATGGACAAAGCCAATTATGGACGAGGATCGACGCTTAGCTGCGTCTTACGCCAACTTTCTAATCATCGAAGGTGCGGTCCTGATGCCAATCTATGGAGATCCAGCCGATGCACTCGCACAAGCAGTGCTGGCCGACGCATTTCCCGAGCGTGAAATCGTGCCAGTACCGTGCCGTCCCTTGATCTGGCAAAACGGAAGCCTGCACTGTATCACCATACAGATACCGGCTGGCCTGCTCGCCACATCACCATGTATTGGATAACACTCTCTACTGGGCCCACAACCACTCTCAACATCACGCACGAGCACGCTACCCTGTGCGCATCCTTCATGGAAATGTGTCATGAACCGTCATATTCTCCCCGTAGCACTGATCCAGGAGCACAACCATGGCAATGCCGAGGCTAATCTAAGCATCATCGAAGCGCGTGTAGCTGAGGCTGCAGCACAGGGCGCCAAACTGGTATTGCTGCATGAATTACACAACAGTGCATACTTCTGTCAACACGAATCGATCAGCGAATTCAACTTAGCCGAGCCGATTCCAGGTCCAAGTACCGAACGCCTGGGTGCACTGGCTAAGCAACATGGCGTGGTACTTGTCGGCTCACTGTTCGAACACCGTGCCGCAGGCCTCTACCACAATACTGCGGTGGTATTGGAAAAGGACGGCAACCTACTCGGTAAATACCGTAAGATGCACATCCCAGACGATCCTGGTTTCTACGAGAAGTTCTACTTCACACCAGGTGACATCGGCTTCAAGCCAATTGTTACATCGGTCGGCTGTCTCGGTGTTCTAGTGTGCTGGGATCAATGGTACCCAGAGGCGGCACGATTGATGGCACTGGCGGGCGCCGAATTGCTGCTGTACCCAACTGCAATCGGCTGGGATCCGAATGATGAATACGACGAACAAACCCGCCAGCGCGACGCTTGGTTACTGAGCCACCGTGGTCACGCCGTTGCTAATAGTTTACCAGTGCTCAGTTGCAACCGTGCCGGCCACGAACCATCACCGCTCGGCACGTCAGGCATTCGCTTTTGGGGGAACAGCCACGTACTCGGCCCGCAAGGCGAGTTCCTCGCCGAAGCCAATAGCCACGGACCAGAGATTCTAACATGCGAAATCAACCTGCAACGCAGCGAGCACGTACGACGGGTCTGGCCATTTCTGCGCGACCGTCGCATCGACGCCTATGGCGACTTGCTCAAACGCTACATCGACTAAGGTGTAGACGCTGCAGCCCTACAAGACATTGCATGAATGAGATGCCAATGATCACAGCGTTCCATCGTCAAGCGGTGGATCTGCCTAATACAGATATCCTACCCTCTTCTGGACGAATTTTTTGATGATTCCCTCTGTTTCCCCGCAACAAGACGCCCTCACAGGGCAACCTCTACGTGTGGTTGAACGCAATGGCGTGCACTACACGCTACTCGGCACTGCTCACGTCTCACAAGCCAGTGTGGCTGCAGTCAAACAAGAGGTAGGAAGTGGCTGCTATGACGCCATCGCTGTCGAACTGGATGCACAGCGCCTGCAAGCACTATGCGATCCGGATACGTTAGCTAAGCTTGACCTGATACAGGTGATACGTAAGGGCCAATTGGCCTTATTCGCAGCCAACCTGGCTCTCGCGGCATACCAACGGCGCCTAGCCAAGCAGTTAGGCATCGAACCAGGTGCAGAATTGAAGGCCGCAGTGACCATGGCACGCGAACGCGATCTCCCCGTACATTTGATCGACCGTGAAGTCGGCCTTACTTTTAAGCGTGCCTCGGCCAAGCTTGGCTTCTTCGGGAAATTGAAGCTGGGCAGTGGACTGATCGCTGGGCTGTTCGCCGCCGATGAAGTCGGCGAAGAAGAAATTGAAAAACTCAAGCAAGGCGACATGCTCGAAGCTAGCTTTGGCGACTTCGCCAGCGAAAGCCCGGAGCTATACCAGACCATTATCGCCGAGCGTGACCGCTACATGGCGGCCCGCCTGCGCGAGGAAGTAAACATTGCAACGCGGAAAGTACTGGTGGTTGTCGGTGCAGGTCATTTAACTGGATTGGCTAAACATCTGGAGGATGACATCGAACCACCAACCGAGCTGCGTGCCATACTGGAAAAAGTACAACAGAAGAAACGGGTCCCCTGGTTCACGCTGGGACTGATGACACTTATCGCAACTGGTATTGTGGTCGGATTTTTGCGCGGTGGCTTGGCAATGGGCACAGACCTTTTGCTGCAATGGGCATTATACACCAGTGTCATGGCCGGACTCGGCTGCGCATTAGCAGGCAGCCACCCATTAAGTGTGCTGGTGGCATCACTGGTCGCGCCGTTTAAGCCGTTCCGGCTAAGCCTACCAACTGGTGCCTTCGCCGCACTGGTCGAGGTTCATATGCGCAAGCCAGCCTACCAGGACTTCCTGACCTTACGCGACGACGCACAGACCCTATATGGCTGGTATAAAAACCGGGTTTCAAAGGTGATGTTGACCTTCTTATTCACAAACTTCGGCAGCATGCTCGGGGTCTGGATCGCCGGCTTGAGTATCTACAATCGCCTACACAGCTAGCCCGCCACCAAGCCACGCAACGAACCAAGGGTTGCATATCTACACTCCATCCTTATCTGAGGCTCAACACCCGTCAGGATCCAACTTCAACCCCACCCACAACCAGTGGGTACTGCTGGAAGCGCACCATATGGTCAATCCAAACTTGACACACGAACAACACAAACTTCAGTGGATCCTCTTTTAGAGGGATCGTTGAACCAGCGACGCTCCCATGCTCCCATCATCAATTAGTGCCATTCATCGCACTCGTGCAGAACCCCAGCAACAACAAAACGCACAAACTTCGCTACCCAGGTACACCTTGTCCAAGATACACCCTTTTCATGGCCCCACGCGCTCGGTACGGTGTAGCGTGGCCGCCGGCATATCAATTTCCACCGTCGCCGGCAACCGCAAAATACGTAGTTCTCGCCCCTGCCAAGCCGCAACTTCACCATTAATCCTGGACGCACCGGGTACGCCAGCATACGGCCAACGGAACACCACACCGCCAGATGGCATCAGCAGTCCAGACTTCAGCTCAATGCGTAATTGCTTCTCGCTTCCCTGAATGCGGTAGCTCAGCCGTCCATGAGGCGTACGCAGATCGTGTAAAGCCACACCCTCACCTCCAAACCAATGCACCGGTACACCGGCCGCAATCACCAGACTGGCATCGGACTCACGTGTGTAGGCAAACATGTCAAGTACCGAACGCACAAAGTCCGAAGCAACCCAAGCATGCGGCAGATCACCCACAAAGAACGGCACGTTAGGCGTGTGCGAAACAACCTCAGCCCACTGGTTCCATGCCGGCGGCGCACGGTCTCTGAGAAAAAACGTGGCCGCATCCCAGACACGGTTACGCCAATCCAAACGCACGAAAGCAGAAACATTACGCCACTCATACGGAGTGTAATCCTTCCACTTGCGCTTGCCATCACGGCGCTCAACAAATTGAGTCCAGTAACGCTCAAAAGTATTAGCGAGTAAATCCTGCGGCAGTAAGGACCGTTCTCCTTCCAGCGCCAACGCGACCGCTGTTGAGGTCGCATCAAAGTCACCATGTTCTGCTGATCCAGGAAGATAATCGATACCATGATTGCGAACCGTCGAACGCAACGAAGCAGACAAGTCAGCGGCGAACTCGTCCCGTGAAGCGCTCAAACGCACAGCATCCTCAGGCTTATCCAACACGCTCGCCAGATGCGCCGCATCTTCATACCCACGCAACGCCCAAAAATTATCCCAATACGCATGTACCGGTTTGGCCGAATAGCCCTCATGGCTGATTGACGCCGGCATCATCCCGTAGAAAGCCGGATCACGCATGAAATGGGCCTCGGTGCGTTCGCTCAAACGCAACGTGTCCATATAGGCTGCCGCCGCATTGACATGCGGCCACATCGCCGCCAGGAAATCACGGTCACCTGTGTAGCGATAATACGCACCGATGGTGTAAATCAACTCCCCATGACTGTCATTCTCCGGAACCGGATCACTACCACGGTGATCCACGCAACATGGCACCATGCCGTTAGCAAATTGATACGGTGAGAACCAATTGATGTAATCGCGCACCACATCTTCACGGCCCAGTCGCAGCAAAGCCTCGGAAATCATTGCACCATCACGGATCCAACTACGCGAATAAGAGCGTGTACCAGGTTGCAGACTTGACCCATCCCGCGAAATCAGCATATGCGACATTGCGGTACGCAAGGTATCGACGATCGGTCGACCTTCGGTAGGCACCTCGATCCGCACCAAATCGAGCTTGTCGTGCCACATCTGCGCAACCTGCTGCTGCGCCTGTTTGGCATCAAAACCACTAGACCATCCGGGGCTCCCGTTTTGCGGTATCAACACCGCGATCTCGCGAATTTCGTTTGGCTGAAGATGCCAGCGAAATAACATGACTCCAGACGCCAAGCCACTATCGTCATTCACCTGAGTAGTATGTGGCAGCGGTGCTTGGGCCAGATGGACGACATCCATACCGGCATCGAATGAAGTGGCGAATGCCGCATCCGGTGCCCGCGAAGTGAACACGCGCGGCTTGCCGTTAACACTGACTTGAGTACCGTTGAACACAAGCTGATCAATCCGACTGATACCACCAGGCGTATTGAGAAACTGCGAAGGTGGATTCACCTGGAACGGGCGTACCGCCAGCGCAAGCGCAAAATCACGCGCCTGCTTACTCGTGTTGCGCAGTTGGTAGCGGGCCACCACTTGCGCCTGCTCAGGTGTACCTTGTACGAATGCAGTCACCTGTAGATTAACTTGGTCGTGGCGCCACTCCACACGCGGAATCGGCAGATAACCTTCTTGCAGACTCTGCTCACTGCTCACGTCGGACCAGCGTAGCAAGCGGTTACCGTCCATCACCACAAAGGGCTCAATACTGAAACCGGACTTAGTCGCCTCGATTGCACCATCTGTGTTGATCAACCCCTGTTCGCTACCGCCGTCCAGACCAAGGATGGTCCAATAAGACTGCTCGCCCGAAAAACCGCGTGGGAAGCTGCCACGTGGCCAAAGCGAAGCTAAAGACTTGATAAAGTCGTTCGGCGTCGCAGCGAACGCTAACGGCTGTAAATGAATCTCCTTAATCCCATAACGCCAGTTCGGGCCGTCCTGCAGATCGAAGCGCACATAACGCGCCTCAGTCTCCGGTAACGCTAGCCAGTGGGTGGGATAAGTACCGGCAATAACGTTACGCAGCACCTTCCAGCGACGACCGTCGATTGAACCACGGACCGTGTAGCGTGTCGCCTGCAATCCTGGCACCCAGTCGATCACCGCACCCCCAATCTCCCGTGGTCTCCCCATGTCCAGGGTGACAGTCTGCTGCTTAATTCCACTACTTAACCAAAAGGTATCGAGCCTGCCATCAATCAAGCGATGCTCAAGCGCTGGAGCAGTGTCGGTAATTGCCGCAGCGGTCAACGGAGAAGTATCCGGGGAAGGCAACGCCTTCAACGCAAGCCTGTCGAAACAGATACTCCCACGCCCACCAACGCTATTGTGGACATTGAACTCAATCTGCGCGCTGCGGCGCAGCGTTTTATCCGTATCTGGGCCCCAAGCCTTTTCGATGTGACGCTTACGATAACTTACCAGTGTCCAATTAGGTGGCGCCTCGAACTTAGTTCGATTGACCCACCACACATTGTCGCCACTCACATCGAGCAACTTCAATTGCAAGTCATTGGCTGGCGCATCACCGCGCACTAAAAAAGAGAACTGGTAATTTTCAGAGTACTGGATCGGCAGCTCACGACGGATACCAACGTCACCAGAAACACCATTGAAATTGTAATCCAAACACAGTGCATACCCCCCGGAAGCCACTGCCACTTGGCGCAAGGTGCCACTCACGTGATCAGAAAGCACAAGCTTCCAGGAAGAAACATCCTCGAACTCATCCAAAATCTGTTCCTGCTCAGCCTGGGCAGCACATATCCAGATACACGCTACGACCACGCTGAGGATTTGTATCATTCGCTTCACCCTTTCACGCTCCCCAGCAACAAACCCTGGATGTAGTAACGCTGCAACACCATGAACAACAGCAGTACCGGCACCACAGTTACCACTGCTCCTGCCATCATCATTTCTATGTCCATGACGTGCTCGCGCGCGAGCGCAGCCAGCGTCACCGGCAAGGTGTAGTGCTCCTGATCGGTGAGCACGATCAACGGCCACATGAAATCGTTCCAAGCCGTCATAAAGGTAAACGTTGTTAACGTCACCAATACCGGTTTCAGCATTGGCAGAACAATCTGGAAGAAAATCCGCATCTCGCTGGCACCATCAATGCGTGCGGCCTCGATCAGATCATTGGGAATACCACGCGCGTACTGCCGGACCAGAAAAATGCCAAATACCGTCGCCAATGCTGGAATGATCACTCCAGCGAAACTGTCGACCAAATGCAGATGTTTCATCAATAAAAACAACGGCAGCATGGCCACCTGTGCCGGGATCACTAACGCCGTAAGAAGCAACTGAAAGACCCGTTCACGACCGGAAAAACGCAGCTTGGCAAACGCGTAGCCAGCCATCGTATTAAAAAGTACTGAACCACATGTAATCGATAACGACACCAGCAAGCTGTTAGCGAAGTAGCGCCCCATGCCAATGCGTGCAAACAACTCACGGTAGTTGGCCAACGTCACCACAGACGGAAGAAATGGCGGCGGGAAGCGGCTAGCTTCGCCCGCTGGCATCAACGACGCAGACAACATCCATAGCAAGGGCGCAAGGCTCACCAACGCAAGCATGAACAAACAGCCATTGACTAACAGGATGTTCCACTTAGTGCGCCCAACTTCGCGGCTCATATCAAATCTTTCCTACGTCCAACACACAGCATCAACGTCGTCACCGCAAGAATGATCAAGAACAACAGAAACGCGACAGCAGAAGCACGTCCAAGGTTCCACCATTTGAAACCCTCCTCAAACATGAAGTACAGCACACTGACCGTACTCTGTAGAGGATCACCCCGGGTCATCACATAAGGCTCGGCAAACAACTGAAAGTAGCCGGATACAGTGATGATCCCAACCACCATCAGCACAGGTCCCAGCATCGGCAATGTGATATGCAGGAATTGCCGCCATTTGGAAGCTCCATCAATGCGCGCGGCTTCATACAGATCCTGTGGGATCGCCTGCAACCCGGCCAAAAAAATCACCATGTTGTAACCAAAGTTCTTCCACACAGCGAACAGCATGATCATCGGCATCGCCCAATGCGGGTCACCCAACCAGTCGATTGGATGAATACCAACGCAATTAAGCGCCCAGTTCACCACCCCATACTTAAGTTGAAACAGGTAACGCCAAATCAACGCGACAGCAACCAACGTAGTCACCACCGGGGCAAACAAAACTGTGCGGAACAATCCCTTAAAACGTGCTGCTCTTGAATTCAACAGCAACGCTGCCCCCAGCGACACCGCAATCGACATCGGCATACCGAGCAGCACAAAATAGGTCGTATTCCACAGCGACTTCCAGAACAACGGGGTCTGCAGCAATTCCAGATAATTGTTCAAGCCAACAAAGCGCAGGTACATCGGATTGGCGAGAGCGTATAAATCGAAATCGGTCAAACTGAGTGCTAACGCCATCAACACTGGTACACCGAAGAACATGCCAATCACCAACACCGCAGGAGCAGCGAACACCCAACCGACTAAAGAAGCACACCTCATTGCTTTACTCTCTCAGAATGCGACGTCTTGCCGACCTGCTCCTCGATCCAACGACGCTTGGCAAGAATTTTGTCGACACGCCGATCAAGCTGCTCTACAGCCTGCTCCTCTGCCAAACCCCCGCGTACCACCCGCTCGGTGATCAAACGCATCTCCTGCACGATCCGCTCCCACTCCAGCACTTTGGGCGTGGATTTAACGCGCTCCAGCTGCTCTGCAAAGGCATGTGCCAACGGATCTTCGGCTAAGCCAGGAAAACGCCAAGTACTGCGGCGCGGCGGCAAATCTCCGATGATGCTGTGGAAGCGAGCCTGCACCTGCGGCCGAGACAGATATTCGACTAATCGCCAAGCCGCCTGTTTGCGCTGCGAAGATTTAAAAATAACCAAGCTGGAGCCACCAGCGACGCCCGCGCCAAGCCCATCCGGACCAGGCAGCGGCATCGTGCCCCATTTACCGCTCATCTCCGATGGCTGACGCAACTTAAACTCGCGCACGTTCCACGGCCCTGAGAAGTAAAACGCATAATTGCCGTTAAAGAACTCGTACCAGACATTAGACACCTGGGTTTCGGAAATCTTAGGTGCCCAGCTCTGCTCGTAAATATTGCGGTAAAAACGCAGTACCCGACGGAACCCGGGACTGCGAAAATTGCCATAATTGTCGTTATCACGCAGCAACGGATCGTCCTGCTGCAATGCCAACGAAAGCTGCTGCTCAAACTCATTGAGCGGCATTAAGATGGCATAACGATCTGGGCCGACATGGCGCTTGATCGCGGCCATCGCACGTTCCCAATCGGCCCAACTGGTTAAAGGCCCACTGTACCCGGCTGCCGCCAGAATATCCTTGCGGTAGAACAGCAGACGTGTGTCCACATACCAAGGTACCCCATAAAGGATGTCAGCAACGATGTTGGTATCCCAAACGCCAGGGAAGTAGTCCGCAGGCATTACAACATTGGACTTGGCCACGTACGGCTGTAACGGTTCCAGCGTATCCAGTAACGCAAATTCTGACAGCCAAGTGTTACCTAATTGGCACACATCAGGAAGGCTGTTTGCAGCAAATGCTGTCAACAACTTCTCGTGGGCGGCGGTCATTGGGATGCTCTGAAGGTCTACACGAATCTCCGGATATTCCTTCTCGAAGTCACGCACCAATCCGGCCACCACCTCGGCCTCACGTCCCATTGCCCAAAACCTCACCGTGTGTCTGGACGGCTCATGACCACAAGCAACCATCACCAAGCCAAGCAACAACCCAGTCAGGCATTTACCGGAATGCACTTACTACTCCGGTTTCTTACTCGAGAAGGATGGTATCGACTGCATTTGCGCAGCCGCAGCACGCGACTCCGCGATGCCCAACGAGCGTGCCGCCGCAGCGCGCTCGTCCTTTTGCAGCCCACTCAGTACCTCATCCTCTTGGAGCCAGCCACCCGTAAAACCGGCACGCTCCAATCCAGTACGAACATACTTATTCTTCTTTATTACATTCCAGACAAAGTCGTTACGGTAGTTGGCAATCATGCTGAGCATGATCCCTTGGTCGATGCCGATATAATCACTGGCCACCCAACCACGGCCGGGGATCAAGCGACCTGTTTTAAGGGGAATATCATAATCAAAGCTGGGATTGAAGGCGTCCAGAAACCCATAACTGGAATATAGGAAATCACCATAACGCTTGTGCATCTCCAGCGTGGCTGGGATCACCACTTCAGGAGCGAACACAACCGAAGCCACCACAGCGGTTGGCGCAATCGTACCGTCGTCAAAGAATTCAAACAGGCCGGCACCACGGCTACGGTAGTGGAAAAACTGACGCTGTTCACCGCGGTATTCCTGGGTGGTGTTTTGCGGCCCATCGCTGGCAGTCAAGCCCCAAATGTTTTCGCCATAATCCTTCCACTTCATCGGGTTATCGATTGCGTAATCGCGGTGAGCAAGCACAGCACGACGGCTATTCAGGAAATAATCAATACCGCGCTCACGCATGTATTGGTCTTGAATATCTCGAAAATCCACCCAGACATGAGTGTACTGATGTCCAAACAACGGGCCGAAAGCCAGATACTCCTGCCCCTGAAACACCCCCCAATCCTTGTTATAGGTGCGTGTCCATTCAATCCAGGAGACGGGTTCTAACGGATGGGTCGGCGAACCTAACGCTAGCAAGTAGACCATCATTGCTTCGTTGTAACCCATCCAGTCATGCTCGATGAAGCCACGCTCAGGATACCAACCCATCGAAATCAGCGGCTTACGCTGTTGCAAATACGGCCAATCAACCCGCCTATATAGCCGGTCGGCAATCTGACGAATTTCCTTCTCACGGACATCTTCACCATCGTAATAAGACTCGACAAACAACACTCCCATCATCAGCAATGCAGTATCCACACTGGACAACTCGACCCAACTGTCGTAGCGATGCCCCTGTTGCATGTCCAGGAAGTGGTAGAAGAACCCCTTGTAGCCAGCACGGCCACTACGCTGCGGCCCCATCGGAGCATCGCGTAAGAATTTCAGCGTAGTCAGGGTACGATCAATCGCTTGATTTCGGCTGATCCAGCCGTTTTCGATCCCGATGGGGTATGCGGTCAGAGCGAAACCGACAGAAGCGATACTGGCAAACGGCCTTGACGGATAGCGATCCGGAGTCAGGCCATTCACCTCATTGGTTGTGTCCCAAAAAAACTGAAAGGTACGCCGCTCAATATCCAGAAACAGCGGTGGCAGATCAGGCTTGAGAGGACGGGGCGGCAATTTAGCTTCAATCATGATGATCTGCGGCTTAGCCGACGGGGACTCCTGTTTGCACGAAGTCAATAACGACCCAGCGACTGGCAACAGAAAAACAAACCAATGTGAAGTAAATTGCAGATTCATTGAATCCACCAATACGTAAGGCTTACATATCACATAAAAAATGAAGCCGTAGCAACCGTCTTCCCCTTTTGGACGGAACAACCACACCCAATCACCCTTACGCCGAACTCAAACGACAGCTTGACAATACGCACGATGTACTTATCGAAGTGCCTCACAATGCGAGGCTGCCAACGGATGCTGACACTTTGGTAGCGCTCCCCTTGGCAGTGGGTACTCCCAAGTTAGATGGACAAAGTACATGCAAACAAAGCCGGATTACCGATATTGCAGAGTGGGTAGATATTCTCCAGCACGTTGTCAACTCATAGACGCAGGTTAACGAACGAGGAAATGACATATTTTTTCAAGACAAAATCCAGAAAAGTAACATCAACGACTTAACGACACCCTCACGCATTGCATGCTATGCACCAGTCAGTTTCCTACTGGTGATTATCAAATGTTTTACCAACATACGATTGAATGGCTGCAATCGATTCGAAGATGACAGTAAAACCCATGCAAATAGCCATCTTGCCTTTCCTAAAACCTGAACCTGAAACTGAAACCGCCACAATCACTCTAATCGCTTTGGACAGCACCAGCGCCACTCGCTCAATGTGCGTCACCTTCATCAACCAGAGCTTCGATTGAAAGCGCGTGGATATCTGTCTTCATCATCGAGCCCAACGCCGCATAAACTGCACGGTGCCGAGCAAGCAGCGTTTTTCCAGCGAACATGGGCGTGACAATCAGAACGCTGAAATGACCACGGCCATCACGCGCACCAGGATGACCAATGTGGCGATCGCTTTCGTCTTTCACCTCCAACCGAGACGGCGCAAAAGCATCTTGAAGGGCGATCTGAATCCGTTCGACCGGGTTCACAGCCACACCTCACCACACAGATACACTCGGCTTCCTACCGTGACACAAGGATCTGTGTCGGCACAAGCAGTGACCTCCCACAACCAAGAAAACCAGACGATGACCGTACTGCCACTAAACCCAGCTGACCACAACTCGCCCACATCGACCGCAGGAGACGGACCAACAACCGTCAAATACTTGGGCTCAAGCAGCACCTGCAAACACTGAAAATTTACAAACCTCACACGGCACTCTGCCTTCGCAGCATCGGTACCGCCCTCAACCCCGATCACGTACCACATGCAATGCTCCTCGCACTTCGAACAAACCGACGATTCATTGCAACGCTCCGGCTCCAAACACTGCTGGACACCGGACCGGCAAGCGAATTACTCTTGGAACAATGATACGCAGCCACGGACAGCGGTTCTGCCAGTCCCGCCAAGAATTAGAAGGCACCTACGAATGATCAACGCGCTATGCGATGCTGGCGCGGAGTATTCCAGGAAATCCTGTTTTGCCTCCAGGTGGGAAAATATATCGTTTGTGCATTCTCAGCAGCGCGCTGCAAGCGGTGCCGCCTAGGATCGCAACAAACCTCATATGATGATAAACCGGATCGAAACCGCAACCGGCCACTGCAACATCCAATAGCAACCCGATGAATTCAGAACGCGCACCAGCCGCGAATCCACCAACACCGACACCAGTACCACAACAGCAGGAAATACCGCTGGCAATGGTACATGGCCAGCCCGTGCTGCAGATCCCTCAAGATCTGTATATCCCCCCGGATGCACTGGAAGTCATTCTCGATGCATTCGAGGGTCCACTGGACTTGCTACTGTATCTGATCCGCCGCCAGAACCTAAATATCCTGGACATTCCGGTTGCCGAAATCACCCGGCAATACGTTGACTATATTAACGTGATGCAAGAACTGCGCTTTGAGCTGGCCGCTGAGTATCTGGTCATGGCAGCCATCCTGGCCGAAATCAAATCACGAATGCTTCTGCCACGTCCCCCCAACGCCGAGAGCGAGGAAGGGGAGGACCCGCGTGCCGAATTGGTACGTCGCTTGCAGGAATATGAACGCTTCAAACAAGCTGCCGAGGATCTGGACGCTCTACCCCGCCTGGACCGTGACAGCAGCTCAGCACATGCCTTTGTTCCAGACCAAACCACGGTACGGATACCACCCCCGGTCAACATGAAGGAACTGCTGCTAGCACTACGCGACGTACTCAAGCGTGCCGAACTGTTCAGCGGCCACGCCATCCGGCGCGAAGCGCTGAGCGTACGCCAACGCATGGGCGATATACTGGCCCATCTGGAAGACGGTAAGTTCCACCATTTCACAGCACTGTTCACCGCTGAAGAAGGCAAACTTGGGGTACTGGTGACATTCCTGGCACTCCTGGAACTGGCTAAAGAACAGCTGTTGGACATCGTCCAGGAAGCCCCGCTAGGCCCGATCTACGTGAAATCCCTGGCCGCCCATCACCACACCAACGGACCGCTACAGCTCTCCAGCGAGTTCGACAACAGCCATTCCACCCATGCCCCCCCCTGAAGCCGATACCCACCTGGATTTGACGTTGATCACCCGCATCGTCGAAGGTGCATTGCTAGCCAGCAATCAACCGCTCACACTGGCACAACTGCACGCTTTATTCCCAGACGACACACCAGTACCGCCAGATAGCATCGAGCGTGCCCTAGAACTGCTACACAATGCCTGTGCTGAACGCAGCGTGGAACTCGTGGAAGTAGCCTCCGGTTTCCGTTTCCAACTCAAGACAGACGTGCATGCTTGGGTCACACCGCTATGGACAGAACGCAAGACCAAATACTCTCGCGCCACACTTGAGACCTTAGCCCTGATTGCCTACCGCCAGCCAATCACCCGTGGCGAAATCGAGCAAGTACGTGGTGTAGCGGTCAACAGCAACATCATTCATGCATTGGAAGAACGCGAATGGATTCGCGTTGTCGGCCACCGCGACGCACCTGGCAAGCCAGCATTGTTCGGTACCACCAAAGCATTTTTAGATTACTTCGGACTTAAACGGCTGGACGAACTACCACCACTGGCAGATCTGAAAGACATTGGCGAATTGGAGCCACAATTGCCGCTAGACAGCAACAATCGACACACCTCCCAGAGCCAGATTCAAACGGACGATACTCCCGCAGAATCTAACGACAACAACACAAACAACACATCGGTATCAGACACCACAGCACCCCCACCGAACATCTCTCCCCAATTAACCCAAGATGTGAATACCAATATAGAGACCACCATTACCACCGATAGCACCTCCAGCAACCGACCATCTGCGGATACCGAAGCCCCAGACATCGCAACGGACCTAGTAACAACCAACGTTGAAAACCACAACGCCTCCCCCTTCTCCCTCGAAGACGTACCGGGTAACAACGTGACAACCCCAAACCAACAAGAAGACAACGCCATCACGACAACGTCTATAGCCGATCACTACACTGACTCAGATTCAGAAATCGACACAGACGCCGCCGGACGGAGCCTTACCCCATGAGTAATACCCCACATAAACCGCCATCGAACACACTTTCACTCAAACGCGAGACAGCCACCGAAGTACCAAAATTGGAGGAGCGCCTCCACAAGGTTCTTGCCCAGGCTGGTCTGGGTTCGCGCCGTGCACTGGAACAACGCATCGCCAACGGACTGATCAAGGTTAATGGCGAAATTGCACAGATCGGCATGTCCGTCAAAAACGGTGACAAAATCGAACTGGACGGCCGCAGCTTCGTCGCCAGTGCACTCACCGAGCCAGCACGCGTGTTGATCTACAACAAGCCCGAAGGCGAAGTGACCACGCGCGAGGATCCAGAGGGACGCCCCACTGTGTTCGAAGCCCTACCCACACTCAAAGGTGCGCGTTGGATCGCCATTGGCCGCTTGGATATCAATACCACTGGCCTGCTGCTGCTCACTACCGACGGTGAACTCGCCAATGTGATGATGCACCCCTCATCCGAAATCGAACGCGAATACGTCGTACGCGTGCGCTCCCCCGAGGGAGAAGAACATGTGCGAGACGACCTGGTCGAACAATTGACACGCGGCGTCGTGCTAGAAGACGGCACAGCAAAATTCGACACTATCGAACGAATCGGCAACACCGATTCACACGACTGGTTTCGTGTTGTGGTCAAAGAAGGCCGCAACCGCGAAGTACGCCGGCTTTGGGAATCGCAAGGCTGCCAGGTCAGCCGCCTCAAACGTACCCGTTATGGTTCTGTACTCCTACCACGCGAACTACTGCGGGGCCAGTCGACCGAACTCACCAAGACGCAAGTGGAAGCACTGCGTACCCAACTGAAACTCGAAAAAGACATGCCGTTAGCACTCACCTTGCAACCGGTCATCGGCCAACGCCGTTCAACCAAATCCACACTGCACGTGAATCGCAACGACAACAGCAGATATGCCTACCTCAACAACCACAGCACCGCCGATGAAAGCCGTGAGCTGCGTCGCTTCGACACCCTGCGTGATGACCGAGGTCGCGGCCAAGGTAAGAACCATTTCAAAGATAGGCTGACCGTCAGTGGGGAAGTCGCCGCCAAACAAGCACAAAAACCCTTCAAACACTACAAGCCCAAGGGCGACCATTCGCTATCGGAAGGCAACCCGGCAACGTTCCACAGCTGGTACGTCCCCGAAGGTGTCAGCACCGGCCCCCGTAACCACCGCAACGCTGGTGCCGGCTCCAACAAAAAAAGCCCAAGCCCCTACAACACTCCTGGACAACAAGGACGCAAGCCCCCATACAAATACGCCAACAATGCACCTAACTTCCCCTCCGACCACGCGACTCCAAGCTTCAGCCCCTACGGCAACACTGGTCCGAGAGGAGGCATCGTAGGCCAACCCAACAACAGCGGTAGCAAATACAACCGCAATCGGCGGCCAAGATCCCCGTAATCGTTCAATGCTCCTAGTGCCGCTGCAACATCCCACGTATTCACCACCACTCCCCTCGGTTGCAAACGCTTGAAACCATAATCAATCACCGCCGCATGACTTTACATTCCGAAAGATCAATGCGGATCAATGAAGCCAAAGTACCTGGAGCGCCTGCACATCCTGCCTGATCACCATGCCCCTCTACACGTGCGAACACACTGACAACCATGTAAGCCCAGGAGGGGCGGCATTAAAGCTGCTCATGGCAATTGATCGCATCGATCAGGAAAACCACCCACGGGAAAATCGCTATAGCGGCGCACCGCACCTAACAACAGCGACTCCGCCCTCATGTCCGTCAATCATCACGCGACAGTGATCCTAACGCGATCATCAGGTATTCGGCTTGCAACCCGCGACTGACGGGCGCGGCTGCACACGCCGTACAACATTACTTTGGACGGATTGGCGCGGTTTAATGACGAAATTGCCAAAACCGATACCAACATCAATACCACTACCAGTCCCGCCCAGGGACAACGACGCATCCCCCTTAGTCACCAACTGGATACCACCAGATTTAACAATGCCGATATGCGCCTCTGCGCCACCATAGGTGCCGAACACATCCTTGATGTTGTAGATCCCAAAAAACTTGCCTTTACCACCGATGAACTTGTACTTACCAAAAGTCAGCCCCCCCCCCTTAGCGCTAATCGTGACTGGAACCACCATGCCATTAGCGCATGTCACCGTACCAATGCCGCTCGCCGTCTTATAGAACACCGACCAACCCGCCAAGTTAAAGCGCAACTTACAACCCATGTCTTCTACCGCTTTGGCCTGCGGCGTCAATAAAACCGCGCTCAAGGCCGCGGCCATGGCCCAATACTTGAGATGCATGATCGGTATTCCAATGGACAATGGCGCTGACTGTAACAGCGCATCCACCTTGGAGATGAGATACGCACAAGTGCCCATTCAGCAATTGATCACCGATCAACACCGGGCCTTTCCAATGCAAATGCATCCGCATCCAGCATTGCCGGGAAACACGCACGGTGTTCTACCAGCACCTGTGCAGACATTGTCGTAGTCACCACCTGTTCACGCCCGTGGATCTCCAATTGCGGCTGACCAAAAACATCGATCACCGCACTGTCCCCGGCATAGTGCAACTGATTACCATCCACCCCCACCCGATTGACCCCAACGACGTAGCACAGGTTCTCGATCGCCCGGGCACGCAGCAAAGTTCTCCAAGCATCAGCCCGCACCGCCGGCCAATTAGCAACAAACAGTTGCACATCAAAATCAAGCTGACCAACACGCTCGACGTCATAGCGATTGCGGCAGAACACCGGAAAGCGCAAGTCATAGCAGATCTGCGGATTGATCCTCCACCCCTTCCATTCCACAACCAAGCGCTTACACCCAGCAACATAACGCTGCTGCTCGTTCGCATAGCGGAAGAGGTGACGCTTATCGTAAGTCTGCAACGTTCCATCCGGAGCAGCCCATAACAACCGATTGAACACGCCCTCAGACGTACGCAGCTGCACACTTCCCGTCACCACAGCCCCCAGAGACACCGCCTGCTCAAGGATCCAAGCGACCGTCGGACCATCCATCCCCTCGACACCCTCAATGGCATCGTTAGAAAAACCACTGGTGAAGGTCTCCGGCAACACCGCCACATCAGTGACGCCCGCCAGAGGAGCTAACAGAGCACCATAGTAACGACGGTTACCAACCGGGTCATGCCACCGGGTATTGCCCTGGACAAGCGTGATACGCAAATCCTGCATGCTGTCCTCCCAATCAAAGCCGTTGCAACCGCTCGACCGCCGCCGCCAAAGTCATGTCATGTTTAGCAAAACACAGCCGTACCAAACGTTGACCGGCTGGAACACTCTCATAAAACGGCGATAACGGAATCGAGACCACCCCTTTCTCCACAGCCAACCATCTCGAAAATTCCACATCCGACCCATCACTGACCGCTGCGTAATCAACCAACTGAAAATAACCACCCGACACCGGTAGCGGCGTCAACTTCGTTGTCAGCAACTGCTCACGGAAACAATCGCGCCTCGCCTGATAGAACAAGCCAAGCTGCTCCTCGTACCCGGGCTGCTCGCGCATCATCACGGCAAACGCATGCTGTGCCGGGCCAAAGCTGGTAAACGTGTTGTATTGATGAACTTTACGAAACTCTGCACTGAGCAGCGGCGGTGCAATCGCGTAACCAATCTTCCATCCGGTGCAATGATACGTTTTACCGCAACTGGAAATCACCCAAGCACGCGCACGCAACTCCGGCCACCGCAACACCGATTCATGGCAACGCCCATCGAACACGATGTGCTCGTAAACCTCATCGGACAGCAGAAAAATCCCAGTGCCATCCAACAACGCCGCCAAGGCCCGCATATCCTCGGCTGAAAACATGGCCCCGGATGGGTTATGCGGACTGTTGATGATCAAGAGCCGAGTCTTTGAAGTGATCGCCCCACGCACCCGTTCCCAATCCACCGTAAAGTTCACCGCGTCCAATGGCACATGCACCGCACGGGCACCCGCCAACACAATCCCCGGCTCATAGCAGTCATACGCTGGATCAAGCACAATCACCTCATCGCCAGCCCGCACCACCGCATGGATCGCATTGAAAATCGCCTCGGTAGCGCCACTGGTGACCGTGATTTCAACATCAGCATCCACCTGCGCACCGTAGCAGCGCAGCACCTTCGCAGCGATCGCCTGACGCAACGCAGCCACACCGATCATCGGCGGGTACTGATTGTGTCCCTGACGTACCGCATCCTCCAACGCCTCCAGCAACCGCAATGGCACCGGAAAATCGGGAAAACCTTGGCCTAAATTGACCGCGCCATACTCATCTGCCAACTGCGACATCACGCTGAATACAGTAGTCCCCACACCAGGTAACTTCGTCGTGATCTGCATGACGGGTGCGTATCTCGTCGGAATATGTAAGAGCGACGAGTGTACTGAATGTGCATCATGGTACGGCCGCATGTGCTGCAAAACGCACCGTGCGTATCGCCGCCGCCCCTATACCATCCCCATGCCGCGATACACCGCATGCCCCGTGTTTTTCAATCCCACCACCCGATGATCGATCTACCATCCTCCGCACCACCCCTGCTGGCTGCGCATCCCATGACCGACTCGCACAACGCAACACCCATCCTCAGCCCACGCGATGTCCACATCAAGGCTGGTGCAGCCATCGTCATACAGAGGGAATCAACGGGATCGGTAAAACCACCCTAGCCGGGCTCCGGCCCAGCGATCACGGGTACATCAAGAGCAACAGACAACACACCACAGCTACGGAAGGCCGCCACTTCATCGCCTACATGAGCCACCTCCCAGGACTGAAACATGACCTGTCAGCGCTGGAAAATCTGCACTTGCTGAGCACCTTGCACAGCGGCCACCCCACACGGACACCAGATGACGCATTCGCCCCCGTCGGTCTGGCAAACGACGGAGAGACACTGATCCAGCAACTGCCAGCCGGTCAGAAAAAGCGCCTCATACTTACCCGACTGTGGCTATCACCAACACCGTTGTGGCTGTTAGACGAACCCTACGCCCACCTGGATCCGGATGGCATCACCCTCGTCAACCACATGATCTTTGTACACCTTCACAACGGAGGCGGCGCACTCCTCACCACACCCGATGCTCATCCCACACTTCCAGTGCCCACCCACCTGATTCACTGAGAGCACTTAGAGAAAGCCACATGAGCGCGCCTATCCCCGACCTATGCACCCGGCACACCTCATCTACCATCGTCACCCGAGCACTGTGCCTGCTGTGACGTCAGCGCACCAATGCCGTGCAACCCATATTATTTGCACTGTTGATGGCGATACTGTTCGCCCTCGGCCTTGGTGCAAAGCCACAGTCACTGGCACACCCGGCCCCAACAGTGCTGTGGATCGCTGCTCTACTCGCAGGCTTGGTGTCGCTGGATACGTTGTTCAGCGCCGACGTTGAGGACAGCACCATAGAACAATGGCTGCTCTCACCCGTCCCACTGACCTGGCTGATCACCGTGCGGGTGGCATGCCACTGGACAGCCAGTGTGCTACCGCTGATCGCCATCACCCCGTGACTGGCACATTGCTACGACGACCCCAGGAACAACTGCCCATATTGCTAGCATCGTTGGCATTGGGCACGCCGCTCCTGAGCCTGCTCGGCACTGTCGTCGCCGCACTGACCGTCACGATGCAACGCACTGGCATCCTCGTCGCACTGCTGGCCTGACCGCTTTACCTCCCGGTACTCGTGTTCGGTAGCGGCAGCATCACCGCCACCGTGCAAGACCAGGACGGTACGAGTGCGCTGTTACTCCTTGGCACCGGCTTGGCTCTGGGTGTGGTGCTGGCACCACTGACAGCCACCACCGCAATCCGTATCTCACTCAGTTAAAGAACCGTTGTTGATGCAGCCTTGTCCGTGGACTCCATCGGCTTAGCTCACCGCCGACCTTTGATCAGTGCGCCGCCCGCTGGGCACCATCGTGCTATTTCACTGTGCTGGCACTGATAGCCCCCGCACTCTGGCAGGCAAGGGTCGTATTGCCGCCAGAGCAGTACATAGGCGAAACCGTGCACATCCTTTGCACTAGGGTCAGGCACTGCGCCTGCTAGGCACATCAAGCATTTACAACATGACCACGTTGTGGTTGATGCTGGCAACAACCACGTGCTGGTTCCTTGGCGCGCTGCTCAGTCGCACCCGTGCCGAAAACCTATACTCGAATGCCAACCAACATTGGGCGAGTGAACGCCTGGAGTCGCAGTGATGACCCACCTACCCTATGTCATCGGCGCTTATGCCGTATTCGTGCTCATCCTGCTGTGGGATTTGCTCGCAGTACGCCGGCAACGACGCACTGCACAGCGACGTGCCCAGATGGAACAGCATCGTCTACGCGAGCGCCACAACACGCCTGCTATCGACAACACACTCATAGGATAAATACATACCGCCGCTGCTGCTGACGGCCGCAGCGGCAACCACGCTGACCATCATGGCGCTGCAACGCCCGCTCACCTATCTGTACATGCCATCGGACGTATTGCGTGGCGACGCCGGCCAACAGATACGTTTCAGGCGCGGCAGCATGGTCGCAAAGGATTCATTGCAGCGCACCTGCGGTATGCTGGAAAACCGCTGCAGCGTCACCGCTGGCAACACACCCCTGCAGGTGCGTTATGTCCCCATCCTCCCAGACCTCTTCTAAGAAGGCCAAGCGGTGACCGCGACCGGCCAGATATAGCAGGCGTCTTTGTTACCGAAACCATATTGGCGCAGCACAACGAGACCTATACACCAAAGAAAGTGGGCAGCAAGATGCCAACAACGCAGCGCCAGCACACCATCCTGGACACCCCCATCCCAGAAGCAGCGCCTTAAATGGCGCCACACCACCGCAGCGTTGTGGTAGTCATGCTTCCCCAGATTCACGCTCTGACGTAACGGCTGGCACGCCTGCTGCACTCCTTAATCACGCACTGCACCCCCATTCACCACGACACCGCATGCTGCCTGAATTTGGCCAGATCCTGCTGATCCTCGCTCTGCTGCAGGGACTGCTTGCCTTGGGTGGCGCAGCGCGCGGACACGTTGACTGGATGGACGGCACACGCCCGGCAACCTAGGTTCACCTGGGTTTAGTGGCCGGCGTATTCACGCCGCTCACCCATGCGTTCCTCGTCAACAACTTCTCAGGGCAGTATGTCGCCGCGCACTCCCATTCACTGCGACCAAAGGTTCTAACGCTATATCGCCGTGGGGGATGCACACGAAGGATCGCTACTGTTATGGATGTTGCGATTGGCATGATGGACCGCCACCGTTGTCTTGTATTCGCACACACTCCCAGCAACGCTTGAGCGCACGTCTGCTTGGCGTGCTGGCTGATTCCTCACATGGATTGTATTGACCTCCAATCCATGCGCACGTCTGCTACCTGCCACGTCATAGGGTCATGACCTCAATCCACTGTTGCAGGATCCCGGGATGATGGTGCACCCGCCCCGGTGATATGCAGGCGACATCGGTTTCGCAGTGCCATTCGTGTTTGCCGTCGCGGTGCTGCTAGAAAGGCGGATAGATCCAGCCTGGCGACGCTGAAGCTGGCCCTGGAGCCACATCGCATCGGAACGGCTGCCCCGGGGCATCGCGCTTGGCAGCGGGTGGGTGTACTACGCACTCGGTCGGGGAAGCTGGTGATTCTGGGATCCTGTGGAAAACGCCAGCTTCATGCCTTGGCTGGTCAGTGTGGCACTCATGCATTCTCCAGCGATCACCGCCACACGCGGCAGCTTCACGCACTGGACGCTGCTGCTGGCAAGCACCACATTTGCATTGGCACTGCTCGGCACATGTGCACACATAGGCGTGTTGACCTCGGTACACAGCTTTACCACCGACCTAGTACGTGGAGCATTTATTCTGGTGTTCATGGTGACATTGCTGGGCGGTGCATTGTTGCTGTATGCACAGTGTGCGCCGCAGCTGGCCCCTATCACGATTGATGTGCAGCAACGCTTTACAGCGGTCTCACGCAAAATGCTGCTGCTGGTCAACAACCTGTTGCTGAAAACCCGATGGCAACGCGAACAACCCTCGAAACCACTGGCGCTGCTAACACCGTGGGCCGCACTAGCACTGGCCGCAGCAGGCCTGGCCGGCATCGCGGCACCGTTAGAAAACCATGCTCAGCGTGGCCGCAACGGCATGGGTACTGCTGAGGACACTGCGCTGCATCTGGTTGCACTGGCACACTACCCGATCACGCCCCAACGCCAGTACGCTGGGCATGGTCTTGGCACAATCGGCATATTCACTGGCGCTCTGTTGGTTGCAACACGCCGCCTGCAACGCGAAGTCGCCCTCACCCTCGGCCACATCACCTTGCGCTTTGACGCTCTGTTCGAATACCAAGGCCTACACTCCTTGGTTGACCGCACGCCGTTGAGCTTGCAACGCGACGGACGGCCACCACGTACCCTGACGACGGAGCAACGCCGCGATGCCGGTAGTGGCCCAGTCATGACCGAAGCCGGTCTCCGTGCGCAGCGATGTTTACGTTGTTCTGGGAGCATCACGCGGCGATGGAGCATGGGTAATTCAGGCACACTACAAACCGTTCGTCCGCTGGATCTGGCTGGGCGCAGCACGAATGCCCTGGGTGGGCTGATCGCTGCCGCCGATCGCCGGTTCCGCCATCACCCGGAGTCCTCGCATGTCTGATTCACCCCGCCGCTTACCCGTCCCCCTCCTGTTAGCCGGTGCCATTGCATTGCTGATCCTGATCGCACTGCTCACCTTCGCCGTCATGCGCTCCTGGGATACAGCACGCGACCAAGTATCCTCAGCACTGATCGGAAAATCGGCACCAACGTTCTCACTGCCACTGCTGCACGATCCCTCAATGGAAATCAGCAGCACCGATCTGGCCGGTGCCCCCTATCTGCTCCACATCTGGGGCAGTTGGTGTGCGGCCTGCACCGCCGAACAGCCGGTACTGACTCAGTTCGCACTGAGCAAGCGCGTGCGTGTGATCGGCTACAACTGGAAAGACCGGCGGGAAGATGCACTACAGTGGCTCGAGCAGTTGGGCAATCCGTATCTACTCGTGGTGTCAGATGCGGAAGGAAAAACCGCCATCGATTGGGGCGTGACCACGGCACCAGCAACATTCTTAATTGATGGACGTGGCATCGTGCGCTGGAATCATAGCGGCGCTCTAAATCAGGACATGATCGAACACAAGCTGTTACCGGCACTCGCCGACATCGAACGTTCACCGACCGCCGCACCAGCATTGCATCCAGCACCATGAAACACACGCTTGCACTCCTGCGGTGTACGGCCATGCCTGTTGCCATTTCGGCACCACTGATCAGTGATCCAACACCACTGCACGATCGCGATACCATGCGAAGGAACCACGTTTTCACACCTGCACCGCAAAGCAGCGCTGTGTGCCCCGTCTTCGCACACCCCCAGCTCGTCAACATCTGTGGCCGTGATCGGCCCCCCTAAAGTAAACGCCGCTACAGAGCGTCTTTGATAACAGCATCCACCTGATACCAAACCAGACACGTTCAAACCTAAAGCGGGTAGAAGAACCTGCCCATCTATCACGCAACAGTCATGCTCAGCCACACACCAAAACCCTAGCGTGTGCTCCGGTGACAGTGGTTCTGCCAGCAACAAAGCCGGTGGCACTCACACTCCAGCATTGCGATGGGAAAATCTGCCGCAGCTCGTCGCACAGGCAGCACCCTCTGAACGTCTTACTTACTCGAGCTGCTTTCCTCTCGCCCCCCTGCTCCGACATCAAACGTCAGGCAACATGGGTGCACCGTCGGCGATATGAGGATCCCCAACCACCACGGTGCACAACAACCACACATCCCACATTGGGTGAGACACACCTCACTCAATACTTAGGTAGCCACATGGCTAGAATTCTGCAATGACCGAATTTATCCCTCCAGGCAGCCGGTTCCATGCGCTTTCCTCTCCATTCCCGATGAAGCGTGGCGGACACCTGCACGGCGCCCACATCGCCTACGAAACATGGGGCCGGCTGAATGCCAGCGCCACCAATGCCGTGCTGATCGTGACTGGCTTGTCACCCAATGCCCATGCCGCACGCCATAACAGCAACCCTGAACCAGGGTGGTGGGAGTCGATGCTGGGTCCAGGTAAACCCATCGACACAGACCGTTGGTTTGTGGTCTGCGTCAATTCGCTAGGCAGTTGCAAAGGATCTACCGGCCCTGCGTCGCTCAACCCCATCACGAATGCTACATATCGTCTGGACTTTCCCGAACTTTCGATCGAAGACGGTGCCAATGCCGCCATCGAAGTCGTGCATGCGCTCGGCATCGACCAGCTTGCCTGCCTGATCGGCAATTCAATGGGGGGGATGACCGCGCTAGCCATCCTGCTGTTACATCCCGACATCGCCCGCCGTCACATCAATATTTCCGGCAGTGCGCAGGCATTACCGTTTTCGATCGCTATCCGCTCGCTGCAACGCGAAGCGATCCGCTTGGACCCCAATTGGAAAAGTGGTCACTACGACGATACCCATTACCCAGAGTCGGGGCTGCGCATGGCACGCAAACTCGGTGTAATCACCTACCGCTCAGCGCTGGAATGGGACGGACGCTTCGGCCGGGTACGCTTGGATTCGGATCAAACCAACGACAATCCCTTTGGACTGGAATTCCAAGTCGAAAACTACCTGGAAAGCCATGCACGCCGCTTCGTGCACACCTTCGACCCGAATTGCTACCTGTACCTGAGCCGCTCGATGGACTGGTTTGATGTAGCCGAGTACGCCAATGGGGACATCCTTGCAGGACTCGCCATGATCCGCATCCAACGTGCCCTGGCTATCGGTACCCATACCGACATCCTCTTTCCAGTACAGCAGCAAAAACAGATTGCCGAAGGGCTGCGCCGCGGTGGTACGCAGGCCACATTCCTGGGCCTTGACTCGCCGCAGGGGCATGATGCGTTCCTTGTGGATGTCGAGGGATTCGGCCCCCCAGTGAGGGAATTTCTGGACGCATTGTGATGCGTGACGCTGGAAGGTGCCTGCTCGGATTTGGACCGACGTAGTCACCAGTGCGCTGCAGCGAATCCTGGGTCTCTGCAAGCGCAACGATGCACTGATCCACGCGTGGCTCACCGCTGCCCCTGAGCACGATGCGAACATAGATCATCGCATCCAGTGTCTCCCTCTGTGATTCACGCCTGTTGTCCACTTAGATCGCGCCAGGGCGAGCAAGGACCAGACCGCGTACCCAGTGGTGTCGAGTGGTTGGTTCACCATGCCGCACTTGGCAAACATCCGCTGTCTGCGTGCAGGTTTAGCAATGACAGCGTCACGCCGTGCCAGCTACAGCAGGGCGTTGAGATCTGATGCTTCTGTCTGAGCGGTGTGGGGGAACACCACGCCAGACAGCGAGACATGGCTGCATCCATGCCGTGTTCGGCGACCATTGTGGCCAGCATCGCCGCCAGGGTCATTCCCGCAGGCAAGGAAAGAAATCACTTCCATCCCCCCTCAATCTCCACCGCTGGCGGCACGCCAGCTATGCCAAAGTTGCTGTAATGGCGATGGATTGCCGTGCTGACCAAGCACTTGGCGATGTAACCGCAACCGCATCAGACGCGACCAGATCCGGTGCGGCCGTACCAGTGTTGGCTTAACAGGCCACGCCGCAAGCAGTTGTGCACGCCACGCCGCGATACTGACTCCTGCAGGCGCCGCGGCCGCGCCAATCGCCCGGTGACGCGCATCCAACCATTGCAATGCAAGTGCACGTCTGTCGGTACCCTCGATACGCGCAAACGCTACAGCCTCCACCGCAGCAACGGCTTCCACCAGCGGCTGCAATGGCAATAATGCCTGCTCAAATGAATCAGGACGCCGGCGCGCCACCTGCACCGCCGGCAGCGCATCCGCTAACACGGCCCAGGGTGCACGTACCGGCTCCAACAACCGCCCGAGCGGATGCCGCGAGCGCTGCGCAGCCCAGTCAATCAGTTCCTGCTGCCACCACGCGAGCTTGGCATCGGCTGGCAGCGGGTCGCCAGCGACATTCATGACATCTTCGAACTCTTGCAGCAGGGTGAACCATGCCATCACCAGACGCCGCTGCGGTTCAGGGATAAACAGTTCAGCCACTGACCACTCCGGCCAGCGGTCCAACCACTTGTCCAGGAAACTATCCAAGGCACTGGATCGACTCACCGCCGGTACACAGTCAGACAATGCTCAAGTGCCGGGCCAGGCATCAGGCTGACTCAACACCTGTGGCTGTCCAGCCACACCATCTGCCTGCCAAGTCCTTGGGTTGTCTTCATGCGGCCGATAGCCCCACAGTGCAACCACCGATGGCATCCCCGCCGCACGTGCAGCAAGGATGTCGCACACATCGTCACCCACGTAAACACACTCCCCAGGCATCACGCCGATACGTTCGGCGGCGGTCAACAACGGTAATGGATGCGGTTTACGCTGCGCCAACGTATCGCCCCCGATGAGCACGGCACAGCGAGAGGCCCATCCCAGTAACGGCAAGATCAGTCGCGCTAAAAACTCTGCCTTGTTAGTGACAATCCCCCACACTGTCCCCGCGCGCTCCAGGGCATCCAGCATCACCTCAACACCATCAAACGGACCCGAGGCGCTACCAATCAGTACCTCGTAGCGCTGCAGAAACTCCGGCACCAGCCCCTGGAGCGCTGCTGCATCCAGTTCTGGGAAGGCCACAGTGATGATCGCGTATGCACCTTTGGAGACGACCGGACGTAACTGCGCTAATTTGAGCGGCGCACGGCCACGCGCCGCCAACATCGCGTTGGCAGTCGCGAGCATGTCCGGGGCGCTATCGAGTAACGTGCCATCCAAATCGAACAACACCGCGCGCGGGAACTTCGTCCTGGACAACACATTAAGCGGCATGGGGACTCTCCGGACGGATCGCGCAGGCAAGATAATTGACTTCAGTACGCGATGTGAGCCGTGCACGATTGCGCCACGGCTCGTACAGCATGCCGCTGACATCTTCCAAATGCAGCCCAGCGTGACGCAACCAAGCCGCCAGTTCAGCCGGCCTGATGAAGTCTTTGTATTGATGGGTGCCCTTAGGCAACAGGCGTACTACATACTCAGCACCCACCACGGCCAGCATGAACGCGGCCAGGGTTCGGTTAATCGTGGACAGAAAGAACCTGCCTCCAGGCTTCAACAGGCGCGCGCAGGCCTCCACAATTGCATGCGGATCGGGGACATGTTCAAGCATCTCCATGCAGGCGATCGCATCAAACTCAGCTGACTGTTCAGCCGCCAATGCCTCGACCGCCTGTATTCGATAATCCACCTGGACACCCGATTCCACACCATGCAGCCGGGCCACCTCGATCAGTTTCGGAGCCAGGTCAATCGCGGTGACCTGTGCACCTTGGCGCGCTAACGCCTCACTGAGCAGTCCTCCGCCACAACCGACATCAAGCACACGGGCACCAGACAGCGGCACACGCGCCGCCATGTAGTCCAAACGCACCGGATTCAACGCATGCAATGGCTTCTGCGGTCCATCAGGATCCCACCAACCACTCGTAAAGGCAGCAAACTTGTCCAGTTCACTCTGGCGGTAATTTTTGGAAACGCTGTCATCAGAGGAAGGCATGGCGAATCTCCGTGAAACGGTACGCAGGATTCAAGCGCGGATGGCGCGGATGCGCTCGCGCCACTGGCGCGCCTTAGCGACCAGGCCAACCACATCAATGTCAATGAGTTCACGCTGCACCAATTTGGGCCGCCCGGCAATCCACACGTCACTGACGTGCTGACGACCTGCGGCGTAAACCAGCTGCGAGAGCACGTGGTGCAACGGTTGAGTCTCGAGCGCCGCAAGGTCCACGCAGATCAGGTCGGCCTGCTTGCCAACCTCAATCGAACCAATCACATCGCCGAAACCGAGGGCGCGGGCACCACCCAAGGTCGCCGCACGCAACGTGGTGGCCGCGTCCAGCGCGGTAGGATCGTGAGCAACAGCTTTCGCCAAGAGAGCTGCAATGCGATTTTCGCTGAACATGTCCAGATCATTGTTACTGGCACAACCGTCCGTGCCAATGGCAAGGTTCACCCCGGCACGCTGCAATGCGAAGGCCGGGCAAAAACCGGAAGCCAGTTTGAGATTGGATTCCGGACAATGCACCACACTGACACCGGCGGTGGCGCACAACTGGATCTCAGCATCGGTCAACTGCGTCATATGCACCGCAATCAAGCGATCATTGACCACACCAAGCCGATGCAATCGCGCCAGCGGACGCTGGCCATATTGTTTGATCGAGTCGGTAATCTCCTGCGCCGTCTCGTGAGTATGCAGATGCACGGGAACATCGAGCTGATCGGCCAGCAGGCGCACCCGCTCGAAATTCGCATCGCTCACTGTATATGGTGCATGTGGCGCAAACGCGGTACCGATCAATGCATCGTCACGCCACTGGTCATGCAACTCAATCGCACGGGCAAAGTACTCGTCGTCGCTGTTGGCCCAGGCCGTCGGGAAATCGATGATCACCGCACCGACCAGGGCGCGGAAACCGTGCTGTTTATAGACTGCCGCCTGCACATCAGGGAAAAAATAGTTTTCGTTCGCGCATGTGGTGCCGCCGCGCAGCATCTCGGCAATGGCCAGGGCGGTGCCATCACCAACGAACTCTGGCCCGATGACCGCTGTCTCCACCGGCCAGATGTGCTGTTGCAGCCATGTCATCAGTGGCAGGTCATCGGCCATACCACGCAGTAGCGTCATCGGATTATGAGTATGCGCGTTGACCAATCCCGGCAATAACGCGGCGTCAGGGCGGCTGACCGTCCGCGACGGAGCAAAGCGTACCCGCGCCTCAGCGATCGGCAGCACACCAACGATGCCACCATCACGGACCGCGACCGCATGCTGTTCTAGCACGATGGCATGTGGCTCGATCGGGACCACGTAGCCAGCCTCAATCAGCAAGTCACAAGGTTCAGAAGGGGGATGCGCAGTGGTCATGACAATGTGGGGCAGAGGGTGATGTAGGAGGACTTAGCCATGTCTGTGAAACGAGCGCCAGCCATTGCAGATCCCATATCGGCTGACATCGCACTTTGTGGAGGCTACCACACACAGTCAGCCGCCAAGGAACAGGGTTATTTCACCCGCGAGACGTACTCCCCAGAACGGGTATCGACCCTGATCACCTCGTCTTGATTCACGAAGAGCGGCACACGCACCACCGCACCGGTCTCTAAGGTAGCCGGCTTACCACCGCCGCCGGACGTGTCACCACGCAACCCCGGATCGGTTTCGATGATCTTCAGCTCGACGAAGTTTGGCGGCTGCACCCCAATCGGAGTCCCATTCCAGAGCGTCACCACACACGCTTCCTCACCTTTGAGCCATTTTTCAGCACCGCCCATACCGTTTTTGTCGGCTTGAACTTGCTCGAAGGTTTCCTGTTGCATGAAATGCCAGTGCTCACCATCGCTGTACAGATACTGCATGTCAGTGTCCACAACGTCAGCTGCTTCAAGTGAATCGGTCGATTTCATGGTGAGTTCCTGTACACGACCAGACTTGATCAGACGGTACTTCACGCGAGTAAAGGCTTGGCCCTTACCGGGCTTCACATATTCAGTGTCAGTGATCACTGCGGGTTCGGCGTTGACCAGGATCTTCATCCCGTTCTTAACATCGTTCATGCCGTAACTGGCCATGCTGAAGCTCCTCGATTAAACAAAAAAACCGCCGCGGCAGGAGAAGCGAGCGGATACAATGCGGGAGCCCACCGGGAACGGCGAGGGTTTTCCCAACGCAGCATGATAACCGCAGCCTCTCGTCCCTTACAGCCATCCTCCGCCAGTCCATTGCCGCCGCCACGCTGGCAGCAGTTATGGCGCGAGGCCGTGCGCGACCCACGCGAGCTGCTTGCACTGCTAGAACTTGATCCCACATCGGCCGGCATGAGTGAGGCGGCTGCAACCCAATTCCCGCTGCGTGTCCCACGAGGGTTCGTGGCGCGGATGCGCCCTGGCGACCTAAACGATCCGCTACTACGCCAAGTGCTGCCAATTGACGCGGAACAGCGCCAGATCGCCGGCTTCGGTGTGGATGCTGTCGGCGACAGTGCCGCCAGACGCGCAACTGGGATCATCCATAAATATCGAGGGCGCATCCTGCTCATCGCCACTGGCAGTTGCGCGGTGCACTGCCGCTACTGCTTCCGGCGGCACTTTCCCTACGCTGAGGACACGGCCTCACATAACCGCTGGCAGGAAACGGCAACATTACTCAGGGCTGATCCATCCATTGAGGAAGTGGTGTTGTCCGGCGGCGACCCACTGTCGTTGTCTACCGCCAAGCTGGCCGAGCTGACCGACGCGCTGCGCGGCATTCCCCACCTGCGGCGCCTACGCATCCACAGCCGGCTGCCGGTGGTCCTTCCCGAACGGGTCGACACACCACTGCTCGATTGGCTCAGGGATCTTCCCTGGCCCGTAGCCTTCGTGATTCACGCCAACCACGCCAACGAATTCGACACCAGTGTGGACGCCGCACTAGCCGCACTGCGCAATGTCGGAACACAGTTACTCAACCAAGCCGTCCTGCTGCACGGCGTCAACGACACCATCGATACACTGGCCGCATTGAGCGAACGCAGCTTTGCCGCCGGGGTATTGCCGTACTACCTGCACCAGCTCGACCGCATCGCCGGCACCGCCCACTACGAAGTCGAGGACGCGCGTGCACGTGCACTGCACGCTGAGTTAGCCGCGCGCCTGTCGGGTTATCTGGTGCCACGCTTAGTACGCGAAGTCCCTGGTGACAGCAGCAAACGCCCATTGTAAAAGGCATCAATGCAGCCACTCGACACACAGATGTTGGCTGTCCATCGTCTGGATTACGCAGAGTGATGCCATCCCAATCCTGCCCGTCGTGGAGGATGAGATCGAGCACGATCCCCAACTGCCCCAACGATCTATTGGACATCGCTACGCACCTATTGACTCCTACATTCTTATTCACTCGACCCCTAACACCCCTGCCCCTTAATGCAGCAACGCCGCCTGACGAAACACGCGAGGCCATGACACAGATCATGTCTCGAACTTGCGCCCTAGCATGGCGATGCGCTGGACATCGGAGAGCACGCCGCGAAGCAGCCTCACTTCCTTCTCGGTCAGTTCGGCCTTGGCAAACAGGCGACGCAACTTGCGCATGGCCGATTCCGGTGCGCGTCCCTTGTGAAAATCGATCTCATCCAAGGTTTGATTGAATTGGCCGAACAAACCTTCCAAGTGTGCGTGACTGGCGGGTGCTTCCCGGAATGCTGAGAGTGAGTGGATTGGCGCAGAGATCGCATCGAGAAAAGCCAAACGCATCTCGTAGGCCAAGATCTGCACGGCTGCCGCCAAATTCAGCGAACTGAAGGCCGGATCAGCGGGAATATGCACCGCGGCATGGCAGAGCTGGAGCTCCTCGTTGGTCAGTCCGGTGCGCTCGCGCCCAAACAGCAACGCGACTTCACCGCCCTTGTCAATTTTCGCCAAGATCCGGGATGCCGCCACTGTTGGACGCAGCTCCTCAAGCGCAACGCGGCGCGCGCGCGCCGTACATCCCAGCACAAATGTGCAATCGGCGACGGCATCGGCCAGCGCCGTATGCACCGGCGCGGTTTCAAGGACATCCTCAGCCCCCGCCGAACGCCGGTACGCATGTTCATCAAGTCGGCATTCGGGTGCAACCAGCACCAAACGGGATAACCCCATGGTCTTCATCGCACGGGCAGCGGCACCGACGTTGCCCGGATGCTGAGTACCAACAAGGACAAAACGGAGATGCAGGAATGCAGACATCAGCAATACACCAAAGAAGATCAACCCTGCATGGTAAACTCAGCAACTGGCAACGCACTGCATTGTTCTCACCCTTTTTCAACCGTCCGTGCTTCTGGACTTCACGAGAGCCTCTAGGCATGCAGAAACCCGCCGTCAACATCATGGTCAAAGCCGCCCGTTCCGCCGGCAACGTCTTATTGAGGCACATTAATAAGCTGGAAACGCTGCAAGTCGTACAGAAAACCCTCATGGACTATGCCAGCGACGTGGATGCGATGGCCGAAAAGGTCATTGTCAAGGAACTCAAGCGCGCTTATCCGGAGTACGGCCTCCTTGGCGAGGAAGGCGGGTTACAAGGGAATGGCCGGATCATGTGGGTGATTGATCCGCTGGACGGTACGAGCAACTACTTGCGTGGCTTCCCGCATTACTGCGTATCGATTGCATTGGTCGAGAACGGTGAACCTACAGACGCCGTCATCTTCGACCCACTGCGCAACGAACTGTTCACCGCCAGCCGCGGTGCTGGCGCCGTACTCAATGAACGCCGCATCCGCGTAGCGAACCGTAAGGACCTGAACGGCACAATCCTGAACACTGGCTTCTCGCCACGTGAACGCAGCCGTGCCAATGCACAACTGAAATGCGTGGATGCATTGCTGATGCAGGCTGAAGACATCCGTCGCACTGGTTCGGCCGCACTGGACTTGGCCTACGTCGCGTGCGGCCGCACAGACGCCTACTTCGAGGCTGGGGTGAAGGTTTGGGACGTCGCTGCGGGGATGCTATTGGTACGCGAAGCCGGAGGTTACGTGTGTGACTTCAAGGGCGCCGATGCACCCCGCATGGATGACAAAGGCCCGGAGAGCTGCCACTTGGTCGCAGGCAATATCAAAGTGGCTCATGCCCTGCAAAAAGTCATCGTAAACAGCGGCTACGCGCGTGAGTTTGATCCGAAACGCTGAGCAGACATACCTCCTCTGCGAGCCGGCTAAGGTTTGTATGCAAGCAATCACCTCCCCTCTTATTCCCCGTGCCAGACAGCATCCAAACTGGCCTGTGTGGCTTCGGCACGCAACGCTGTGTAGAGGGGTCCCAACGCTACAACCAGGGACTGTTCTTTGCGCTCCGTCGAGATAGCTACACACCCACCCATGTGGCGCTAACGATACAGCAGATAAGAGCAGTCGCAGCACATACAAACACAGGTCTCAAGAAAGCTCAGCAAAAAACGCAGCGGCGCATCTCAAGCTGCATCTGAGCACATCAACATCACGACAAGGCAATACGGCTAGACTGGCACACATCTCTCATAGTCGTGAGGGTCTGTGCTTTTGGGCGTTTTATTCAGCCATCCCAAACCGACAGAACCTATTAGAAACACAATGGCTCAACATTTCAGGTTAGGGATTGGACTCACCGCATGGCGGTGGAACTGGCTGAGCTAAAAATTTTCAGGAAGAAACACGGTTGCTAATGGCAGCACAATGTTCCGATGCAGGATGGACGCCGAAGACATGATGCAACAGGTTCAGCAGCTTCCCACCTATCTTTCACTGTCTAATCGCCGAGGTCATCACCAAAAATATAGACACTAGTTACAACACTTTAGTTTTTAAGCAGCTCAAAATATGCTTTGGCCTTTGATGTTACGCGCCAAGAAAAGTAGTGATATCGCACTGTAAAAATCTCAGTACCCCGCCTTGGAAGCACATCGACTCCTCAATACCAATGGTGTGACTTGCCTAAGCGCTGCGACCACTGACAAACGATCTACACACGCATGAATCAATGAGCATCGCCTGGCATCCTAGATCGAGCCTTCGAGCCACTCCAGCACGTGCAAGTCATGTAGATCGAGATCCAGACTGTGTCGCTAAAGAGTATCAGTCTGAAGATGCATCCGGACGACACCGGCACACCTCCTCAAACAGTCCATCGGGCTAGCGGCACATTGCATGATGGGTGGAACACCAAGCATCACCTCCTCACGGCGGACATGCGCGCGCTATTACCTGCTCTCTAGCGCTTGGACAAGCACACGATGTGTTGGAAAGTAGTAAGTTGCTGTTGCTCAGCGGTTTTGGCTACAGAATCACCTGTTGCACGTGCTCATGAACCGCGCCGATGCAGGCGAGCAAGTCCGCCCGCCGGCACGTGACGTGGAGTTGATCCCGCCGTGCCGCTGCTGTGCACGCGCATCGTACCTTGGGCATAGGATCGCAAGATGCATAAACGCCGTCATGAGGTCGAACGCCTATTGCAAAGACTTAAGGGTGATGACCCCAGCTGCTCCAGATGCGAGAGACTCGATATCATGCTCATCGCCTGCATCTGCTCCGCTCCAATTGCGGGATGGCTGGCAATCGTATGAGCAGGCCTCCGTTTGGTATCCGTTTCAAACCCAGGATCGACACACCCTGGTTCATGCCACCTCCAGCGTGTTGTAACTACCTCGCAGAATGTTTTCAGCCACGTTAAGCCGTTTCCATGTATCGCCGTTGATCTGCTGTATCAAGTTCACCGACCATTTCGAATACCCCACGACCAGATCCCTGCTGGTTTTGATAGCGTCGGTGACAGTACATGTTGCTCGGCCAAAGCTGTGCTTTAAGCCACAGCCAGTCACTGCGGATATGCTGAGATGCTTTCCCATTTCACTCAGCACACCTCATGTCCCTGTCCGCCATCTATGTCACCGGTACTGATACTGGTATCGGAAAAACATTCGTCAGTTGTACCCTGCTGCATACACTGCGCACACGTGGCCAACGCGCGGTTGGCATGAAGCCTGTCGCCAGTGGCTGCACCTATAGCACCACAGGCTGGCGCAACGCGGATGCACTGGCACTGCAAGGCGCCAGCGATCCGACGCCACCCTACGATCTGATTAATCCCTACGCACTCCCGGCACCAGTGGCGCCTGAAATCGCCGCGACCGAAGCTGGGATCACTCTGGCGCTGGAACCGCTGCGCACTGCATTCACCCAGTTACGCGCACAGGCCGATGTGGTCGTCGTCGAGGGAGTGGGCGGCTGGGCCACACCGCTGAACGCCACACTCGATCAAGCCACCTTGGTGCGCGCCCTGGATATACCCGTCGTACTGGTCGTCGGCCTGCGTCTAGGGTGCCTGAACCACGCGCGCCTGAGCACAGCGGCGATCATGGCTGACGGGCTGCGCTGCATCGGCTGGATCGCTAACACCATCGACCCACACATGGTACGTATTGAGGAGAACCTGGTGATGCTACGCCAACGCCTGCCAATACCATATTGGGGGCACCTACCACATACTCCAGGGATGCATTCGGCCGCATTAGCCACCGTGCTTAATCCACAGGGGAGATGAACCGTTCGCACGCATCACCATGCTGAAACAACCTTGCTCGTTCAATCCGCATGGGGGTCACGTTTCAACTGGAAATATCCTCCGGACACGGGTTCCGAACCTTCGATGCCAACGAGGGCCTTCACTGTCATCACAGAATGCAACCAGCGATGACAACAGAGCACCGGCTACGTAGGACACCATGTTTGCCGCCACTACTGGACAACTATGTGATCTGCCTGTCTCGCCAGAGAAACTCTGTGAGCCTCTGAGTTTGAGTGCTGTGTTATCCGCTGACCAATCCATCGTTCTATATTTCTTCTCTGTCGGCTTCGGCATATTCAGGTCTGTTCAAGTACAAACCTGCAACTCAGCAACGTGTATGCCCGATGTATGTAACAAGGCCAATCAGGCACTCACACAACACCAGGAGCCAACACCTATGCATCACCGATCAGCAGCCAATGAGCACCTGTCAGGTGACACCATCACTATGAGCCAGTGCTGATAAAACGGTATCAGTCGGGTTAGGATCCCGCCTCAAGGCATTGCTCACGCCCACCGCGCTAAAAATCCTTAACATCGGCGATTCAGCCGTTGCAAGCATGGCAATCACCAACCGCTTCGGAAAACACAACGAGATGTACCGAATGGTCCAGCGTTTAATCCGTTTGCCTGCGTTACCCCACTCATTCAGTGTCCTACTTAGGTAAAGTCACACCTGATTAAAGAGTCTGGCTGCTTAAGGACTTTGCAAGCCATCTGGATTGCACCACCGAGCAATCAACGTTGGATGCCGCTGCTGAATGTGAGGCTCTCAAGCCATCCAGGACACACCATCGGTGCCTTACCACGCACCAGAATTGTGCTTTGTACGTCAACACATTAAAGATACAAACAACAAATGCAGCTGCCAAAATCCAAACGGCATAACGACATAGAGAATAAAAATCAGCCGACAGATTAACCAGTAGGCAAACTCATCTCCACACGTGAAGCCGAGACCTAGCAGAATCCATATGGCCCCTAGAATTAAGACTTACAGCATGATCGGCTGCCCCAAACACAGCCTATAACTGCCAACTTATATCAAGTTGCCATCAAGCGGACCGCAAAGACATCAACGCATCACGTGCTCAGGAATAGCGCACTTTGCAACGTAGCGAACTTGAATACTTGCCTGCTACGGTTCCACACCGAAAATGCCTAAAAAAGCCGCATCACCACCAACGCGATAACAGCCGTATTAGTGTGCAATGCACTTAACAAAAAGGCTCTCTTCCTACTTACGAGCCTCATTTGGTGGGCGATGCAGGGATCGAACCTGCGACCCTTGCCGTGTGAAGGCAATGCTCTACCGCTGAGCTAACCGCCCACTTGACACTAAACTTCTGATTATAAATAAACCAATGGATACATCTCAAGCGCAGTAACAGTCACATGGTGTGTGTCGACTTATCCGAGTTGAACATGCCAGCAAGCAAAGTTTCGATGCGGTTGCGCACCATGTTCCCTGCCTGACCATCAGGCAGTTGCACCCCGATGCCCGCTACGCGATTACCTTGCGCCCCAACTGGAGTACACCACACCACTTTACCAGCCACCGGTAAACGCTCGCTAGAATCAGGCAGGGTCAGCAACAAAAACACTTCGTTCCCAAGGAAATAACGCTTGGGCGTAGGGACGAAGATCGCCCCGTTTTTCATATACATCATATAGGCACTGTATAGCGCCGCCCTGTCTTTCAGGGTCAGCGACAGAATACCCTGACGCGGACTTGTTGCACTCATTCATGCTCCTTACATTCTGCTTGGCACTCCCACCCAGTGCGCCAAGCCAACAGAAGTTCAATCACCGCCAGATCAGCGCGGACTGTGGTACGCAGCAGATCGCGGGTACGGTTCGCTGCATCGAACCACATCGCCAGCTTGTGCAAACGTGATGGATCGGTCAAGACAGCCGCAGCCTGCGTTAAGGCCAGATCAGCCGCGTGGTGCAAACGCTGTGCGGCCTTGTCGTCAGCAACCCACTGCTGCGCCAACTCGACCACACCCATTTTGCCACTAGCCACCATCTCCAACCCGGTAGCAACCGCGCGGCGCAACGTCATCCCCTCATCGCGCAACCACTGCATGGCCAAACCAGGATGGCCGCGTGCCGCATCCAGTGCTTCCAAGGCAACCCCCTCAGTGATGCCCTGTGCAACCAGCCAGGCCAACGCTTCGTGCTGTGGCGGTAATTTGAACTCTAAACGCTGGCAACGGCTGCGAATCGTCACTGGCAGCCGTACCGGCTGCGCACTGATCAACCACAGATAGCACCCCGAGGCCGGCTCTTCAAGCGTCTTAAGCAACGCATTACAAGCAGCAGGGTTGATCGCATCAGCCGGATCGATGATCACCACTTGAACTTGACCGTACTGCGGAGTCAACGCCAGCTTCTCAGAGAGCTCACGCACCTGCTCGATCACGATCTCGGTACGCAGCTTGTCTCCCGCCTTAGTCGGAATAAACGAGACCAGTTGGAGATCAGGATGGGTATCGGCAGCAATCAATTGACGGCAACGCTCACGTGCTGCTGCAGTCAGTCCCTTGCCGAGGACAGCGTCAGCCAAAGCAAGCGCAACTGTACGTTGCCCCAATCCTTCAGGACCACACAGCAACAAGCCATGTCCAAGCTGACCAGCATCCAATGCGGCTACCATCTTGTCGTAAGCACGCTGCTGCCAGGGGGAAAAAGCCGGGATCATCCATCGTTTCCTAAGCAATCCACACAATTCATTGCCGCTGCTTCGCAGTGCCTTCGCGAAGCCGTTGTAAGTAACGCGCCACCGCCGCGTTATGCTGCTTCAGTGACGACGAAAAAGTATGTGCACCACTCCCATCGCCAATTGCAACAAAATAGAGTGCATCTCCCAGGGCTGGACGCGTCACCGCCCGCAGGGCATCACGCCCAGGCATTGAGATTGGGGTCGGCGTCAATCCAGTGTGGACGTAAGTGTTATATGGGGTAGCGGTTCTCAAATCACGCTTGCGAATATTACCGTCGTAGACGCTACCTAGACCATAGATCACCGTCGAATCAGCCTGTAATCTCATTCCCCGAGCAAGTCGGTGGAGAAACACCCCAGCAATCTTCGGCCGCTCAGCGGACAACGCGCTTTCTTTCTCCACGATCGAAGCAAGAATGAGCGCCTCCTCAGATGTATGCAACCCCAGCTCCGGATCACGCTCCGCCCATGTCTCGGCAAGCGCCTTTTGCATCGCGGCATGGGCACGACGCAAAACGTCCAAGTCGCTATCTCCCCGCTGATATAAATAGGTCTCAGGCAAAAAACGACCTTCCGGATGTTCACCTGGGAAACCCAATTGAGCCATTAATGTCGCATCATCCAGCGTGGCCGCAACGTGCGCCAACGGGCTGGCTTGGCGCAATGCAGCTCGCAACTGACGAATGTTCCAACCCTCAACGATCGTGAAGCGGTAATGCGCTCCCTTGCCCTGACGCATACGTTGTAACAAATCGCGTGGAGAAACCGCTGGCACCAAAGAGTACTCACCAACTTTCAGATTACCGGCAGCGCCTACTTGATAGGCCAACAGTTGCCACTCCAAGTTGGTACCACTCTGGACCCCAGCCCCACGTAACTTAAGCAAGACTGCATGCAGAGAATCGCCACGTGTGATTTCCACGTTGGGTGCGCTCGCGTTGAGCGGAGTCTGCGCAAAACGTTGATAATGCTGATAATACTTCCAGCCCGGCACATAATGCTTTAAATCCGGCTCTGCAGTGAGTCCCAGTAGCACGATCAACACAAACATCATCGGCACCACTAGCACGACCAGACATCCGCGTTTGCGTCCCACCAGGTCCACCTCGTCAAGCCTTCAAGGCCAAACAGCATAACGCGCGTACCACCATCACCCCAAACTAACGTTCAGATCATATGCAGCGCACGCAATAAGCCAATCGCCTTAGCACGGGTCTCATCCAGTTCACGCTCAGGCAATGAATTGATCACGATGCCAGCACCGGTGCGGAACCGTACAGTAACGTCGTCAACCTCTGCTGTGCGGATCAAAATGTTCAGATCCAAATCACCATCGCGATTCAGCCATCCAAACGCGCCTGTGTACGCACGGCGGGCAACCTGTTCGAGTTGAGCAATGATTTGCATGCAGCGTACCTTCGGACAACCAGTGATGGTCCCGCCCGGAAACACGGCGCGAATGATCTCGCCTGGGGTCCTCCCGATACGCAACCATCCACGCACATTGCTAACGATATGATGCACATGCGCATAACTTTCTACCGTCATCAACTCATCAACCTCAACCGTACCAGGCACACACACCTTCCCTAAATCATTGCGCTCCAAGTCAATCAACATCACGTGCTCAGCACGCTCCTTAGGGTGGTTCACCAGTTCGCGGATGCGCGCAGCATCGTCATCGCCAACAAAGCGTGGCCGGGTACCAGCAATCGGACGAGTCTGAATGCGCTCGCCCTGCACCGAGATCAACCGCTCTGGTGAGGAACTCACCACGGCCCGGCCATGAGCCACGAACAATCCAGAGAACGGCGCAGGATTGGCGGCACGCAACTGCATGTACAACGCTGCCGGATCAAGTGCAGTGGCAAAGCGAGCCTCCCAAAGACGTGAGATATTCGCCTGGAACACGTCGCCCGCACGAAGATAATCCAGCACTCGATCTGCATTGGCAATAAAGTGTGACGGTTCATCCTCGGTCACTGCCATTGGTGATCGCCAAGCCGGCAATGGCGGCAGCAACGCAACAGCAGCCAAATCCGCCTCGATCACGTCCAGTAAATGTTCACTCCCCAACTCAACGACAACCAAACAAATACCGCTGCAGCGGTCACGTAATACCGCTGCCGGACAACGCAACGCTAACGCCATGGGCAAGCCATCGGTACGCGGCGGCAGTGCCAACACCGGTTCAATCTGTCCAGCCAGTTCATAGTCCAGCAGTAACGCCCAACCACCACGAAATGGCGGCACATCCACACGAGTATCACGCGACGCTGGCTCAGCTCTCCAAGCTGAATCCAGTGCCTGTAAAAAGTCACCAGACATTGCTCTGCCTTGAGCATCGCGGGTCACATAATCTGAATCCAAACGCAAGAAACGACCATCAGTATGCAACAACAAATCCCAGCGACTCTGCTGAGTACCAGAAGCAGTAGACTCAAACAGCGCCGGATAGCGTTCTGGTGCCAGTCGGTGCACGGACAACAAATCAGGATCGGTACGCAGGAATCGAGTTAACGTCATCGGTCTAGGCTGGATTTAGATCATTCACGAAGAATAGGGAAGGCATTTTAGGTCTCCCTGCTTTCATCGGAACATGACAACGCACAATGCCATTGGAGGAATGCCGCTGGAACGTCCCCAGAACAAGTATAGACAAACACCCCAGCACACCCTATTAAGAGGCGCATCACTCAGGGATGCTCCCCTCCCCACTTGGCAAGGCACGGAGACAAATATTAGATACGCTTGAACACTAACGTGCCATTAGTACCACCGAAACCAAAACCGTTTGAAATTACTACGTCACACTTGGCCTCACGCGCCACATGAGGCACGTAGTCAAGGTCACAGCCTTCGTCTGGATGCTCCAGATTGATCGTCGGCGGAATGATGCCTGTATGCAACGCCATCACTGAGAAGATTGCTTCCACGCCACCGGCCGCACCGAGCAGATGCCCGGTCATTGATTTGGTCGAACTGATCATCACTCTGTAGGCATCGTTACCCAGTACCGCCTTGATCGCCTTGGTTTCACCCAGATCCCCCAAAGGAGTCGAGGTGCCATGTGCATTGAGATAGCCAACCTGCTCCGGGGTAACCTTCGCATCCTTCATCGCTAAACGCATACAGCGCGCCGCACCTTCACCATCCTCGACCGGCATCGTCATATGGTAGGCATCGGAACTGGCACCGAAACCAGCCAGTTCAGCATAGATGCGTGCACCTCGCGCTTTAGCATACTCATACTCTTCTAGCACCAGAATGCCAGCACCGTCGCCAAGCACAAAGCCATCGCGATCCTTGTCCCACGGCCGCGAAGCACGAGTTGGATCGTTGTTACGGGTAGACATCGCCTTCATCGCACAAAAACCACCCATCGAAGTTGGCGAAGAAGCACGCTCAGAACCACCAGCCAGCATGACATCGGCATCACCATACTGGATCATGCGCATTGCTACGCCAATCGAATGATTTGAAGTGGCACAGGCAGATACCGCCGAGAACGTCGGACCTTTCAAGCCTTTCAAAATACTCAACTGTCCTGGCAGCATGTTGATGATCGTCGCTGGCACATAGAACGGAGATATCTTGCGTGGCCCCCCCTCATAAAGCCTGATGGCCTGTTCCTCAATGCCAAACACACCACCAATACCAGAACCGATGAGCGCACCAATGCGCTCGGCATTGGTCTCGGTAATCTCCAGACCGGCATCATCCAGCGCCATAAATGCTGCGCCGATACCGTAGTAAATGAAGGAATCCATTTTCTTCACATCCTTCGCGGATACGAACTTCATTGGATCGAATCCCTTGATTTCACCAGCAATCTGCGTGGAGAATTTCGAAGCATCAATCTGGGTGATGGGGCCGATACCCGAACGTCCGTGAACGATGCCATCCCAACTGGTGATCAGATCATTGCCCAGCGGCGACACAATCCCCATCCCAGTAACGACAACCCGACGATTCATTACAGATCTCCTGACCAAGGATTCTTACTATTTGGAACGATTACACACTTCATTCTTAATAGGCTTTATAGGCTTTGCAATAAAGACAGGGCCGCAGCAGCGGCCCCATGCAGATGATGCAGACACACACAGACTCGTTGTCGGCACCGGAACAGCGCATTAGCACTTGGCATTAGACTTAATGTAGTCGATGGCATGTTGCACCGAAGTCATCTTCTCAGCAGCCTCGTCGCCGATCTCACACTGGAATTCGTCTTCCAAGGCCATCACCAACTCGACGGTATCCAGCGAATCCGCACCCAGTTCATCGACGAACGTCGAGGTATTAGTCACTTTTTCTTCATCGACATTGAGTTTCTCGGCGACAATTTTTCTGACGCGCGCTTCGATGTCACTCATTGGCTTATCACTCCGCAAAAAATCTATAAATTGAGGTGTTTCATAAAGCCATCAAACCACGATGGGCCGTATTGTATAGTGTAATAGAAGCGGGGGAACCATGCACCGCAGCATAATCACAATCTAAATCAATCGATTAGATGTAAACCTTATACCGCCCGCCGACTCACGGCATATACATACCACCGTTAACATGTAATGTCTCGCCAGTGATGTAACGTGCCGCAGGAGAGGCCAGAAAAGCCACCGCGTGCGCAATATCGACCGGATCACCAAGATGGCTAAGCGGGATCCGGTCAAGGATATTCTTACGGACATCCTCCGACAGCACACGGGTCATATCGGTATCGATGAAGCCCGGAGCAACCACGTTGACGGTGATGCCACGTGGACCAATTTCCTTAGCCAATGACTTACTGAAACCAATAATGCCAGCCTTGGCCGCAGCATAGTTGGCCTGACCGGCATTGCCAGTGACTCCAACGACCGAAGCAACGTTGATGATACGGCCCTTGCGCGCCTTCATCATGTCGCGTATCACAGCCCTGCTGGTACGAAAGATACTGCTCAGATTAGTGTCCACAATCGTCTCCCAATCCTCATCCTTCATCCGCATCAACAAACCGTCTCGTGTGATGCCGGCATTATTGACCAGAATCGAGACCGAACCGAATTGTTTAGCGATTTCATCAACCAATGCACCAACCGCAACAGTATCAGTGACATCCAGTATGCGACCGTGACCAGACAACAGCACCAAACGATCGCCGATCAACTGCGCACCAGATGCAGAAGTGGCTGTACCAATCACAATGGCCCCCTGGTCAGCCAAAAGACCAGCCACTGCAGCACCGATGCCACGGCTAGCACCGGTCACTAACGCGATCTCACCCTGTAAGGGTTTGTTCATTGTTGTAGTTCCTCGATGAGTGAATAACACTGCATAACGGCAGCAAAGTAATAAGGGGACAGCATGCAACCCCACCCCTTAACATTACTAAATGATTCAGAAACCCCACTCGTCTAAGGCATCGGAGAACCCAGCTGGAGTCCCGAATGAACGGACCTCCAGTGCTTTGTCGATACGCCTGATGAGCCCGATCAGCACTTTACCAGGACCGCACTCGGCGATACGTGTCACACCGCACGAGGCCAGCGCACACACACAATCCGTCCACTGCACTGGCAGATAAAGCTGCTTGACCAGTGCCTGACGTACGGCTTCAACACCCTCATGCACCCTGGCATCAACATTCTGCACTACCGGAATCCGAGGTGCCTTCCAAACCAATCCAAGCATCTCCTCGGCAAGACGACGTGCAGCATCACGCATCAGTGGCGTATGCGATGGCACGCTCACTGCCAGCTTGACTGTTTTGCATACACCACGCTCGGCCAACAAGACCAGCGCACGATCGACCGCCGCCGCATGACCGCCAATCACAACCTGCCCCGGTGAATTAAAATTGGCTAGGACTACAATCTCGCTTCCCGCAACCTGCACGCAAACCTCAGCAACCAAAGCATCTTCGGCCCCCAGCACCGCAGCCATCGCACCGGCACCCACCGGAACCGCATCCTGCATCAGCTGACCGCGCAACCTTACCAAGTAAGCACCATCCTTCAATGACAATGCACCAGCAGCCACCAACGCGGTGTACTCTCCCAGACTATGCCCGGCAAGCAGATCCGGCGCGCGGCCACCGCGCGCATGCCAAAGCCGCCATAGCGCCACACCGGCGGCCAACAACACGGGCTGAGTGTACTCGGTACGGCTAAACATCTCCTCAGGACCACTTTGCGACAACGTCCAAAGGTCAACACCAGCACCCTCAGATGCCTCGGCAAAAGTTTCGAGAATCTCAGGATATAACGCAGCCAACTCGGAGAGCATGCCAAGAGACTGGGAACCCTGACCTGGGAAAACGAAAGCAAAGGTAGACTCTGTCACGCGCATCATGGATCAACAGAAACACAAGCCGCGATCATACGGGCAAAACCATCGCATCGTCTGTACTGACGCGTATGCATCAAACGGATGCAACACGAAAGCCACTCATCACTCACCCACTCAAGACACCCGGTACATCGCCCGCGTGTAGCACCCAGGATTGGATGCCATTGATGTCAAACACAGGCTGCATACACTTAAAGCGCAACACCTTGAATCACTGCGTATCACCGTCACTACCACTGTAGCGACAGGAGAAACCGTCAATATCCACCACGTTAATAACCACACAACAACCTAATGACATGCCCGTGACTGCAGCAGATTGATCACTTTAATCGACAGTATACAAACAAATCAAAATAAATTGCGCTGGAAAATCGCTAACGAGTTCATATTCGACATGATCAAAGAATAAAAATAACCGCCAAGCAGACCAATGAATATATATCCATGCTAGTACCACAAAGTATTTATTAGCCATCTCAGCGTTATTCATCCTCTCATCCCATTCTGCTATACATTGCGAGAACGATCTCACATGACAGACAATTTCCCCATTTCATTCGTATAACCCAGCGGCACGAATAATATATTCATAAAATTAAAGACCCAACATCTAACACATATCCAAATAAAAACAACGAACTTAGACAACGCCTTCTTCAAAGTACACTCAAGCAACGCGGGCACACTATAGAAAATGCAAAAAAATACCTGAGGATGACCCGATCATGGATCACATCTACGGACAGACGTGACAAATGAAACCAAATATTAATTTCAATGCACTATAACCGCACACACCAACATCAGTTAACGATTTGAGAACATCGGAGGGCAATGTAATGAAATAAAGCATCTATTATAAAAATCAAAGCATCCCATTGAATCTCGGTCACTTCGACAAGAAAAACATGATATTCACTTCTTTCCATTCACTTCGCACTGATCATCAAGACGACAAAAAGTGCTGACAACATACACTATGTCATTCGTGTCAATGGAACTGCTAACGAACTACAATCATGAATTTTCCCTTATCAACCAAATATATGCCAGAAGACAGCTCCTGCCACTCACTTTAATCGCAAATTTCGCATGTTATCGCAGCACATGAATACAGCACCCGACATAACCTTCACCGCACGATAGTATTCTTTAAAAATAAATCTAATATATGGCCTATATGAAGAGTAAGTGCATATAACATCCAATCCAGAAAATCATTGAGAACCAAGTTAATAATAAATAAGTCATTGGAGTGCATCAACACTTCACCCACTACCCTGCCACCCATGATCCTCACTTAAACACACATCAACACCTACAAATGAGATTGCTTCTCGTCGTTTTTTATCCCTTTGCAGGGCACTATTGATCGTCGCAGCACCAGTGAACATCAAACGACCATTCCCTGAATACAACCGCGGCAATAGTGCGGTATCTGCATCAGATGTACCACCACCCACACCTACTCCGCAGCTGTACTGTATTGGAAGATCTCATCGTTATGTCTAGACAGCACATCGGTGGAGCCGTTGATGAACCTCCCAGACAACAATGATCGATGTGGGCCATCTCAAACCACCAAGCCCGCATCATTGCGACACGTAACACAACCGCACTGTAACCCGCTACAGCCCCACTCTCTGCTATCCATGCTGGGATCCAATCTTTTCGTGCTAATGGGTCTCGATCCTTTCGATGCCCGGCCAACAAACACCAACGTACAAGCATCATTGCTCAATTGAATTGTTGCACCTGGATTGGATCATAACGTCCACCCATGCACGCGGTGCCACATAAGTGTCTATTGGAATAATGCGACAGCACCTGCAGAACAACCAGCTTCATACGAGATATAGAGTACGGCAGCATTCATGCTGATTCAGACAGCCATTGACCATGTGGCGCACCACCTCACTCAGTCAAGCGACTCAAGGAGTACAGAATCATCAGACGTTGCAGCAACCAACGATATGGCAACTCAGCAGCAGCACCCACTGCAACTCCTGTCTTCATGCCGTGTCATTGATGCAATCATCCAGCAATGCATGTCTGTATTCTCACTCGGGTATGTTGCAAACATACAGACGAGCGAGACGAACACGAGATCACTGCTTGCATGCGTGTGCTCACACATAAGAATTTAACGAACAATACTTGATACGCCTGAACAAGCGCTCGACCACGTTTTCATTTGCACACTGGATGTCCTGAGCTCATCCAGAGTCATTCCACTGTAACAATCAACCGCACTGACTTACCTAACAAGCCTGCCACCGGAAACAACCTAGAATTCAAGTCACTCCAGAAAGACCACAACCCTTACTGACAGAGATTTTTGAAGCCGCAATGGTTTACTGCAACTGCCCACAAGCATCCAGTCAATCAGGATCTGCTGGACTTGCGTCCAGTACTACCGCGCAGTGCGAAACACTCCCAAACACAATCACCACCACCATTTGGGAAACACACCACGATATATACGATATGCAATGAACCCACTTCCTTCGCGAAAGATCGCCATATAGGACCTACACAAACCATTCATGGCACAGTTTAGAGAAACCTGCCGTGGTTGATCGCCCTTGGTCCCAGGTCGCTTGCCTTGCCAGGAACGCCCCCTCCGACCTGGATCCATACTTAACGGCCATCCTGACACATTGGTGCAACACGGAGTATGCCAACCCCCTGCGAATGTCAACAGAAGCCAACAAATCGAAGAGATCGCAGCAAGCAACGGCAATACCGTCTCACTGCAACCCACCCTTACTTAGATTATCGAATTAAATTTCACTGCTCTATCGCGGACATTTGATTTAAGCAACCAAGCATATCCTTCAGCATTATCCAAGATGACCTGAATTGAGCACAGGAATGCCCGATCAGGGGCATCCCCAAGTCACGCTGGCAGCGTATTACTCAGGACATGACACACCACATGAAAACGACATAACAACGATCCACGTGCCTACTCGACTCCAACGGATGAACTATTGGCTTACCAGCATCACCGGCACAGACAGAACATGGATAGCGTATCGATACCACGGGCGATAACACATCAACCAACCTCCATTCTGAAACTTGGCCTACCACAAGATCGAATGCGATTGGATGACTCCGTTCAACACCGATCTGTATGCTGCAACCAGCAGATCGAAGTCGAGCCATCATGTGAGTTTAGAAAGCCACATGACACTCATAAATATACGGGAAGCTTAATCCGCTCCTACACCCTTGGCCGGGGACATTCGGGCATGTTGTGATCACCGTTACAACATCCCGCACTCACGCACTCCACCTGATTGCATACACAACCGTAGCGAAGAATGCTGTTGAACCTGTGCGTTACACTTACACATTGGAACATCTAATGCATGCGCGCGCGCAGTCCCTGGGAACACTAATGAACTGGTTGAAAGAAGCACTGCACAACGACCCAAACCCCCTTGAAACCCAGGAATGGCTCGAATCGATCAAGGCCGTCATCGACGTCGCCGGTCCCGAACGCGCGCACCAATTGCTGGGAGGCATGGTCGAACAGATCCACCGTACTGGAACCAACCTGCCATTCTCACCCATCACCGAATACGTCAACACAATTTCTACAGCCGACGAAGCCAAAAGTCCCGGCGACGCCGCAGTGGAACGGAGCATCCGCTCGATCATCCGTTGGAATGCAATGGCTACCGTGGTGCGCGCCAACCGCAAGCCCGGCGACCTCGGCGGCCACATCGCCTCATTCGCCTCTTCAGCCACACTGTACGACGTAGGCTTCAACCACTTCTGGCGCGCCCCCAGCCCCCAACATCCTGGCGACTTGTTGTACATCCAAGGCCATAGCTCACCAGGCATCTATGCCCGCGCCTTCCTAGAAGGCCGTATCAGCGAGAGCCAACTCGACCACTTCCGCATGGAAGTGGATCGCAAAGGCGTCTCCTCTTACCCCCACCCTTGGCTGATGCCGGAGTTCTGGCAGACACCCACCGTATCGATGGGCCTGGGTCCACTGAGTGCCATCTACCAAGCGCAGTTCATGAAATACCTGGAACACCGTGGTCTGATCGCACCGTCCGACCGCAAAGTGTGGTGCTTCATCGGCGACGGCGAAAGCGACGAACCAGAAACATTAGGCGCGATTACGCTGGCTGGTCGCGAAGGATTGGACAACTTAATCTTCGTCGTCAATTGCAACCTGCAACGACTCGATGGCCCCGTACGTGGCAACGGCAAGATTATTCAAGAACTGGAAGGCGTCTTCCGCGGCGGCGGCTGGAATGTCATCAAACTGTTATGGGGAGGGCATTGGGACCCGCTCCTGGCCCAGGACACCCATGGTGTGCTGCGCAAACTGATGATGGACACCGTCGATGGCGAATACCAAAACTGCAAAGCCTTCGGTGGCGCATACACACGTCAACACTTCTTCGATAAGTACCCGGAAACGGCTGCGATGGTTGCCCACATGTCTGACAACGACATCTGGCGCCTCAACCGCGGCGGCCACGACCCACACAAGATCTACGCGGCCTACCATCGCGCCGTTAACACAAAGAACATGCCTACCGTGATCCTGGCCAAGACAGTCAAAGGCTATGGCATGGGAACAGCGGGTGAATCAATGAATCCAGCTCATCAAACCAAAAAGCTGGACAACGACGCCATCAAACACTTCCGTGACCGATTCAACATCCCGATCAGCGACCAACAATTGGACAAAGCGGATCACATTCCGTTCTACCACCCCGGCCAAGATACGCCGGAAGTGCAGTACATGCTTGCTCGCCGTCAAGCGCTGGGGGGCTTCCTACCGCAACGTCGCACCAAAGCCAGTCAATCATTCGTTGTACCCAGCCTCGACAAGTACGCACGCCTCCTCACATCGAGCGGCGAACGCACTTACTCTACGACCATGGCGTTTGTGCAGAGCCTCAATATCACCCTGCGCGACAAAGCACTCGGTCCTCGTATTGTTCCAATCGTGGCCGACGAAGCCCGCACCTTCGGTATGGAAGGGATGTTCCGCCAGATCGGTATCTATGCGCCATTCGGCCAAAAATACAAACCGGTCGACGCCGACCAATTGATGTACTACCGCGAAGATCAATCCGGCCAAGTGCTGCAACAAGGCATCACCGAACCAGGAGCCATCGCCTCGTGGATGGCTGCCGGCACCAGCTACTCTGTATCCGACGTGCCGATGCTGCCGTTTTACATCTACTACTCGATGTTTGGCTTCCAACGCGTAGGCGATATCGCCTGGCAAGCCGCAGACATGCGTACCCGCGGCTTCTTGCTTGGTGGCACCGCTGGCCGCACCACATTGAACGGCGAAGGCCTGCAACACGAAGACGGCCACAGCCATCTGATGGCCGGCGCAATCCCCAACGTACGCAGCTACGACCCGACGTTTGGTTACGAAGTCACCGTGATCCTGCAACACGGCATGAAAGCGATGATGCAAGATCAGATCGACGAGTACTACTACCTGACCTTGATGAACGAGAACTACGCCCATCCGGACATGCCAGCCGGTGCGGAAGCAGGCATCATCAAAGGTATGTACCTGCTCAAGGACACTGGCAACCCAAAGAAAGGCGAACTGCGGGTGCAATTGCTGGGTTCAGGCACTATCTTGCGCGAAGCCATTGCCGCCGCCGAATTACTGCACAAAGATTTCGGTGTCACTGCAGATATCTGGTCATGTACCAGCTTCAGCGAATTACGCAAAGATGGCTTTGATGCAGAACGGTGGAACCGCATGCATCCAGAAACCGAACCACGTAAACCATACGTCACCCAGCAACTGGAAAACCGTCAGGGGCCGGCGATTGCCGCAACAGATTACGTGCGTCTCTTCGCCGACCAAATCCGCGCTTTCGTCCCAATGAGCTACACCGTCCTTGGCACCGATGGTTTCGGGCGCAGCGATACCCGTGCCAACTTGCGTCGCTTCTTCGAAGTGGACCGCCATTTTATCGCCCATGCCGCAATTGCAGCGTTAGCAAAAGAAGGCAAGATGACCGCGCAAGATGTTTCCCGGGCCATCACCCTCTACAACATCGATCCAGAGAAAACAAATCCCGTTGAGGTCTGATGTTCTTCCAAAATCAACACCCGCAACACGGTTTGATCGAACCACATCACACCTCATGCCTAAAAGACAACCCACAGCGATGCTGTGATGCCTATACGTTCAAACGAGTACTCCTCAAGCTGTTCATGACCATCCTTCCCCATCAATGTGCAACAAGGTCTGCCCACCTGTGAATATCTGGGCGTTGCGATCACTGACCAGGCTGGAGCTGTTGAACTTCTCCAGGATGGCGATGATCGGCCTAAACCGGGCCTGCTGCCCCTGAGCAGTGACGGCCGCAGCCACGGTGCCGTGGTAATACACGGTGCGGGTCACCGGCCCGGAGGTTTCGAGACGGTCCTCGATACTGGGCATGGCCGAGGGCAACGATCTGATCCGTAGCGGCACACAGGGTACCCTGGCTGGCGCCGGACATCAGGGCCTGAAGGGCGGTCAATCACGCGGGTGACAAGCTGGCGGCCTCTTGGAGATCACGCACCGCACCGCTGCCCGTCAAGTGCTGCAAGGCGGCAGCGGCGTCCATCACGGTCACCTGGTCGTGAGCACCGCTGGCATCACGGTAGCAGTGGTTGAAGCCTCATTGCAGGTCGCCGCCCAGGCCGGTGCGGCCATCGGTGCGGGTGTAGGTGCCGCGGTTATTGATGAGGTTGCCGTTACCCAGGTCCAGGTCCTGGGGATCAGCGTGATCCAGGCAACGCCCAGGCTGGAAAGGATAAACAGCTCGTTGTATTGGGAGCGGCCATCCCGGTTGAGATCACGCCAGACGCGCACGTCCGCAAAACGGGTGTCAGCGGCATCAAAGAGGCGGTCAGCGTTGCTGTCCAGGTCGCGCAGCGTCTCGAAGCCGGAGGTAGCTTTCTGGCCGTTGCGCAGCAGGGTATCGGCACCGAACAGTTCGCTACCATCATCAATGCGTCCGTTGCCGTTGCGGTCCAAGACCAGAAAGCCGTCATCGGGTTTCACCCAGCCGCTGGCGTGTTTGACGCCGTCGTAATCATGCCCGCCCCCACCATTTCGATGCCATCGCCGCCCAGGTCCAGCACCAGCGGGTCGCGGCGGGGTTCGACATCACCGTCGCAATCACTCCACACCGGGAACTTCTCCACAATCCATCCGGCAAGCCCGACCGGAGCATCGTTCAGTGTAGTCCCGGGCATCCACGGTTTGGTGCCCTGGATGTGCATGTAGGCACCCTCTTCCTGCTGGAACCAACCGAGCTGCTGTAGATAGCCACCTTCCTCCGGCGTCAGCTCCTGTGGCGGTACCATCGCGTACAGCGGCAGGATGGGTCAGATGTATTCCGATCAGCGCGCCCGGACGATAGGCGGCGAGCAATACACTGGCGCCGGTGCTCATGTCGCCACCGTATGCGCCGTAGCGGTCATCGCCCTGTTCGCGCATCACCGCGTTGCGATAGCTGGTGAAAGCGAACATGGTGCTGCCGTAGGCACCATCGCACAGCGAGAAGTTGAAGTCCGGCAAGCACGACGCAATGACGTGCAATGCGGCGGCCGCACTACCGCCATGGGAAGCAGGATCAGTCAACAGTGAGATCAGCTTTTCGAAACGGAACGGGCTGTCGGGCAGCACGAGGAACATAGGCACCGGGCCCTTGCCACACTCGTGGATGATATGCGCCGTCGTGCCGTCGACACCGCCGTGCAATTGGTTGCAGCGATTCAGCGGATTTTCCTGCCCTTCCAGTCGAACTGGTCGTGGCAGTAGGCAACGATCTCGGTGAAGTAGCCCATGTCGATGCCGTCTTCCCAGCCGGGCTGGCTACTTTCCGGAAGGCGGGTACGCACCAGACGCTTTTGCAAATCCTCCAGGACGGTCGCAGCGGTTTCGATCTTGAATGGTTCGAGCATATAGAGTTCCCGTTGCGATCAAGGGGAATCGGGTATTCGGCACTCACCCATGTTGCGGACCTTGCGCGGCCCGAGAGAGCGTCATCGCCGTTCAGGGCGCAGCGGACCGAAACCGTTGCACCCTCCTTGATGATCAAGATTCCCTGTTGTTTGTTGCTATCGGTCTTCACGAAGCCCGGGCAGATCGAGTTCATCTTGATCGGCATGTTGCACAGCTCATAAGCAGGCTGGACCGCCAGCATGTTGAGTGCGGCCTTCGAGGCGGTGTAGCCGATGAATTTCCGGCTCGACAAGAGGTTGGTGCCGCTGCTCCACGCCAGCGAGCCGAGCGTGCTAGAGACGTTGATGATCCAGCTGGCAAGAGCGCTTCAGCAAGGAGAACATCCCCCAGGTGACGGCCAGCGTGGCGATGCAGTTGGTGTCGAGGATCTCGCAGACCGCCGACACATCAGCCTCAGCCGGCGGGTCGTCATGGTCGAGCATGATGCCGGCATTGTTGACGAGTGCGATCCGTGTCGCCGCACACACCATCGTCATGCGTCACCAAGTGCGATCACGATGGCCTGGACGGCCCTTCCTTGACTACGGAGTTCAACGGTCCTGACTTCACCCTGCTACCAGATCACGCGCGCCAAGAAACACATGCACCCCCGGTGCGCGAGCTGGCGGGCCGTCTCGAAACCAATGCCAAGGTGGCGCCGCTGCTCAGGGCGATTTTGCCCTGCGCATCAATGTCAGGGATCGTCTTGATACGCGCAATATCAGGTACCACAACGACTATTTTATATATGGATTGTCAATAAGTTTATTGTATTACCATGAATGATATGAAACGAACCGCGGCCGGAGAGGCCCTCAGCGACCTGTTGCTGGACCTATTCCGGCTTAACAGCCGCGCTAACCTAGCGGGCGACCGACTGCTTGCCCCCCTCGGCCTCACCAGCGCCCGCTGGCAGCTCCTCGGCACGATCAAATGTTGTTCAGACCGGCCGCAGCCTGTCGCCTGGCTTGCTCGCGACACCGCGGCTAACCGGCAAAACGTGCAGCGCATCGTCAACGACCTGGAACGGGACGGCCTGGTCGCGTTCAAGCCGAACCCGCATCACCGGCGCGCCCATCTCATCGTACTCACCGAGAAGGGCCAGCAGGCCTGGGAAACCGCCATGAAGCTACAGGTGCCGTGGGTGAATGATCTGGCGGACGGTCTTCGCCTTGAGGACATCAAGACCATGCGTGCGCTCATCATCACACTGCGGGGCAAGCTGGAAAAGGACGCCGCTGTCGAAGACGAAGAGTGAGGGTCTTACAACAGCGGCAGAGCCGCAGGATCACAAGGCCGGCCTCCCGATGATCGCTTGCGCCGCAACCGACCTGTTCGAGGAGTGGAGCTTCATTCGCCCCGAGACGCCGGGTCTATGGCTCAAATTGTGCCAATAAGGGATCCGTCTCTCCCCACTGTGACACGTGATGCAGTCGTGGATATCGCTCTGTGTCATGGCTAGATCAATGATCAGGGCACGAGCTGCAACGCGGTTTATTTCCTGCTGCACTGCACGCCGTACCAGCAGCACAACCTCTGATCCCAGATCAACCGTATCCGCGTTGCGCAATTGGGCGCTGTAGACTGGATCGGACCGTGCGGATTAGCACAGATCGAAGCGGCCAAGGTAGATAAGCACTGGGATGGCGTCTATCCCCCGCAGAGTCAGGCGCGCGTCCCCAATGATGTACCGGCAGCGCTTGATGCAGCCCCTACAGCAACCACCACCTTCGAAGCACGAAGCTACCCAATATGCATTCCTGAACGGCATTGTGACCGTCAAGCACATCGAGACCCGGGTGCACAAAATAGCCGAACCAATCGCCCGCCTGTCGGTGCGTGACGCCCCGGCGCTCGCGCAGGCCAGGCTCGGCAGACTGCAACAGTTCAACGTGCCCGCTGGCCTCGCAGCGGCATCTCCAACCTTTGGAACGTCTGTTGTCTCATTACTTTCGCATCGGCATGGAACGCCGTCTTCTTAAGCGCGCTCGCAGTCGCAAGCTTTGTCGCCAGGGAGTGGCGTCAGCTTGCTGACGTCACTCCCTGGTGGTCTGCACGTCTCACCTGGCAGGTCATTCAGTCGTGATCGTTGGTAGCCGGTTCGTGACCACTGTCACCCGGGGTATCGACCGGGAACGAGTCGTTGTGGTGTTCGCTGCGCTTCTGGCGCGCTCCAACCTCAGCGTCGCCTAACGCCGAACATGGCCGTGCTGATGAGCAGCTGCGTCTTGCTCAGCTTTAGGTTCAGCGGACACTGGACGATGGCGGCGGCGCTCACTATGCGGCGGGTGCAACCAGCGGACATCCCGGAGGCTTGCGCCATCGCTTTTGGCGGCATCTCCGTCGCAATGGTCGTTGCCGCTCTCATGAGCAGCCTGATCGAACCCCTGATCGGCTGGCGCGGTGTGTTCCTGATCTTTACCGCGATCGGCGTCCTCTGCCTGGCCTGGCCGACGCTTATCCTTCCCGCTATGCCCTTTGACGACACTGGTCATGTCAAAGCGGTTTTCGCCGTCCTTCATCGACGTGGCGTGCCTGTCACGATGCTAGCGATCGCCGCCGTTTGCGCCGGCCAGATCGCCATCTTCACCTCTATCCGGGCGCTGCTTGAAACACATGCCTGTTTTGATGTCACAGGCATCTTGAGCATGCTCCTGGTTTTCGGCACCACCAACTTTATTGAAACATCGCTGGCGGCGACCACCCTGAAAACCGGTCTGCACCTCAGCTTGGCGGCAGCACCGCTTGTCATTGGTGCATGTGCGCCCGGCATGCCCGCTGTCGGCACCCGCAACGACACTGCCGCCATGACGCTCATCGCGTTGTGGAGCCTCGCGTTCGGTTGCATTCCTGTCACCTGGTCGACCTGGATCACCCATCATCTTGGAGACGATGCGGAAAACGCCGGCGGCCTTCAGGTCACGACGCTCCAGCTCGCCAACACCTTCAGAGCCGCTGTAGGCAGAATGGCTTTCGTGATCTTTGGCATGAAAGGCCCAGTTCTGCTCGGTGCCGCACTCTTGCTGGTCACCTACCTTATATCAATGTGGTATGGGACACGGTGCAAGAATGGCTGCCTGAGTTGCTGAAGCAACGGCACGCCATCCCCCCAGAACAGAATGATAAAAAAGGCAACAAATAATAGTTGGCTGCCCAAAGGTCTTGGCAGACAAGATGAGCGGTACCCGGGCAGACTGGCCGGGCTTGACCAGGACACTCGAAATGCTACGTGAAGGCGATACCCTGGTCGTCTGGAAACGCGACCAACTGAAAAGCCACTGGTCAACCTGGTTGGCACTCTGCACAAGCACGCTGTCCAGTGCAGAAACCTTACCGACTGCATCGACACCGGCACGCTGTCCGGTCGGTTCTGCTTCCATGTCATCGCGAACTTGGCTGGAATAAAGCGCGAGTTGACCAGCACACGCACTCGCACAGGATGAGAAATCGCCAGGCAGCTCGGTCGTAAGGGTGGCCGCAAGCCGAAGATGACCGATAGCAAGATCGCGTCGGCCAAGAAGCGGCTTGCCAGTGGCGTGCTATTCCAAGACGTCGCGACGCTGTACCACTGGCTACCAGCCGCAACGCAGGCTTAACGTAGGCTTGGGCTCCCTCCCGCAAACGACCCTGACCGGGACAGCGGATACGCCGTCGTTGCAGCGCTTCGCCTCCCACATTGGGCTTCGCATTTCGGAAAGTACTCGGCAAAGGCTACGCCGAACATCCTCTCAACGATACGATGGAGCACTCCGCAGCGATCGCTGTACTGAATCCACAGGGCCGCCCTAGCGGCCTGATCCACCCACCTTGCAACGCTGAGAAGATCGCCGCGGACCTCCAGAAGCTCGCCAAGGAAACCACTCTGTGAATTTAGTCACCACGCTGACCTATCTCCTGCCACATCGCCTGCTGTCCTCACTGGCACGCCACTTCGCCTATTGCCAGCATCCGCTTGTCAAACAGTGGCTGATCGACACGGTGATCGCGAGGTTTAATGTCAATCTGACCGAAGCAGCGGAGCCGGATGCGCACGCCTACCCAAGCTTTAATGCATTTTTCACCCGATCACTCAAAGCCGGCGCACGCATCCCGGATCCGGATCCGACCACATTGCTCATGCCAGCCGACGGGTGCATCAGCCAACTCGGGCCCATCCGCGCAGGACGCATCTTGCAGGCCAAGGGCCAATCCTTCACTGCACCCGAATTATTGGGTGATGCAGCAGCAGCAGCCCCCTTCGCCAACGGCCTGTTTACCACAGTCTATCTATCGCCACGTGACTACCACCGCGTGCATATGCCGTGTACCGGTCATCTACGCGAGACGGTGCATGTACCAGGCCGCTTATTCAGCGTCGGCCCGGACGCAGTACACCACGTCGCACGGCTGTTCGCACGCAACGAACGGCTGGTGTGCCATTTCGACACTGCCTTCGGGCCAATGGCCTTGGTGATGGTGGGTGCACTGCTCGTCTCTGGTGTAGAGACGGTTTGGGGTGGCGTGGAAATCCCCGCTTATGCCGACCGCATCACCCGCAAGGACTACCAAGGACGCCATATCACGATAGAACGCTTCGCAGAAATGGCACGCTTCAACTATGGTTCAACGGTGATCGTGCTGTTACCGCCACATGTCGCCACACTGGCACCTCACCTGACAGCAGCAAGTCAGGTCACACTCGGTCAAGCACTGGCACACCTTCTTTGAAGTCACACCACAGCGGCACTTGTGCTGGCGGTGGTTGCTTGCAACCGCCACCGAGGTGTTGTGACCCGCCGCTGCCATGAAAGCAGGCCAGCTTTTTTCCACGCGACTGCAAAGCCATCATGTGCCTTTATGTCCGGGCAATAAAAAAACGTCACGCCCACATCAGCCTCGTACATACACGCCAACGCGGTATGTCGGCACTTCCAACCAAGAAACGGTTCCGGAATATTCATGAAGTAACAACGCCGACTGTGGCTGCGTGATGATCACTGCTGCAAGCACCAACACCTGCATGAACGTCACCATGGTGGCCCCGCCCTTGTCAAAGTACTTGATCCGGGATGCATACCCATGCAGTGCAATAAAAACAACCTACATGACGTCACAGCAGCCACACACCAGACATTCAGAGGCGTATCCATCCAGGACAGCTCTGCAAAAAAACAGATGCCTACAAAAATAATGAGCAAAGCAGGTGAATTTAGCCACACTCTCGAACAGATCTGCAAAGACAATAACCAGCTATCATGGTGAAATTACTCTTTTGACTCTTTACCCGAACATACCCCGTCAGGAAATAAAAACGACAGATAAAACCAATCGATTGTTTCATCATTACTTAAGGCATACATGCGAATTATCAAATGAATTCAATAAAAATCAAGATATTGCAAAGCATCGTAATAAACTTATTTTCTATGTTATTGCGTAAGAGCAAGAATGTATCCCATCGAAATACAGGAAATCATCAAAGCAATATCCCATTGATATAGTAATAGCATCATCACTGTAATACGGGAACGGGCGCTCTGATTTTCCATGAAAATAATGATGCAACAACTCTTCATCATCGGAATCGATTATTACAAAAATATCTCATCACTTTAAGGAAGCGTGGACGCTACCAATGCCGTAAAAGCAATGTTAGAGAGGCACGCAGACAGCCCTATCATTTCTCTATTAAACTCATGAAGGCACACATCATCAGGATGCCATCAAGCGCTCAAGATGAAACGAAGCAGCATGAGGATTATTTATCTGGTGACAATGACATTCGTTTCACTGAATGTCGCAAAACATGGTCACATTAAAATAATTGACGGTTATTTGTATGCAGGTGATAACCAAGCTAGCAATAATCATTCTCCACCGAATGAAATTAAAAAATAAAATCATTATTCTGGGTAGTTGTCATCGCAGGATTACAGCCGAATATCAGAAAAAAGTTTCCAAGGCCATTGATGGTGCCACCATGCTGACCACCTCAACCAAAGATCAATATGCTTCTGAAAAAAGGTGCATCCGTCATTTCTATTTTATGAACTCCAAGGTATTGCGGAATTTCCCCCATTAATTGGTGACAAATTTCAACTTCATCCGAATGATGCAACAGCCGGGCCAAGTCCTGACCCTGAGAAGACAGCCATCTTGCAAAAATATAACCGGGTGAATGTGCTTATTCCTGATGAAGCTGAGCACTGTTACTACGCTGCGACGCAACGCAGAACTCTCAACATAACCACCCCCGCGGAGTACTGTCGTCAACTCACTCCTGAGCATCCAATCTGATGCAGCAACATTCTTCATTGATCACTGTTGGCCGTAACATGTCACGTGCTATACGTTGCGCTTATCGCCACGAGAAGTAACGACCTATGGAACTCAAACACCCCGGCTCACAGCCCTCAGTCAAAGGCCCCGCGGAATACTTCACCGTGGACGTCCGTATCGACATGCTCAACAATCCCGCCGCACCAGCACGTACCGTGTGCGCCAGCGTCACCTTCGAACCTGGCGCACGCACAGCTTGGCATCAGCACCCATTAGGCCAGACCTTGATCGTGACCGCAGGGTGCGGCTGGACACAGTGCGAGGGTGAGTCCATCGTCGAGATCCGCGCCGGCGACGTCATCTGGTGCCCGCCCGGACAACGCCACTGGCACGGTGCCACGTCGACCACGGCGATGACCCACATCGCCATACAAGAAGCACTCGACGGGCAGACTGTCGAATGGCAAGAACATGTCACCAACGAGCAGTATCTCGCAGGCATCGCTCATGGCAGAGGCGCACCGTAAGGATGCCTGTTGGGGACCATCACCCGAGAAGGGGAAGTCCATGCGCATGAACCACTCCGTTTCACCCCCATCGGGAAACACACCCACAAGTGACGCTCGCACGAGATCGCCTGGCACGCTTGTAGTCATGGGACGACCCGACGCAAATGCTTGCCATGATCGAAGCAGCGTCCGGTCATATTGCAATGTGCTTTATTCCGCAGACTGTCGCGCGGTGTTTCGATGTGTCGTTCGAGCATGGCGCAATGCCGCCGGCAACGATGGATCGAACTGCCTGTACACCAGCACATGATGGACAGCCGTTGAACCCCAACCATCTGCAATGCTAGAGACACCCCTTTGCTCCGCTTTCATCCTGCATCGCTGAGCAGTGTCACAACCATCCTGCCCCTTTCTGTCAACAAGCCGTATGTCAATACCAGCGAATGCAACCAGAACCTCATCATCTCTATTCAGAATAAAGCAACTTCGTACGAGTCATGATGACCTAACTCATCACAATCAACGTTCCTCAGTTACTCAATTTAAAAAGCAACGCAGTGGGATCACATTGACATAACCACTGTGTCTACTGACGCTCAAATATACGTGCTGCACTGTACTTGGCGAACTGCGATGCCAGACCATGCGAAAGGCATGAAGGCATGCAAGATGTGGCTCGAACAGGACTCGCAAACAATGACACCACGCGCCAACACTCAACCGAGCGAACCCGGATGCCTACACAGCGAAGGCGTGCAAGATCACCACAATACACACGGTGGTCAAACAGCAGCACGATAACCGAACAACGAACACCACAGCGTTCGGATGATGTGTATGGTTTCACTGAGCAAGAGCAGCTTGCGTTGCAACATTGGTGGGCGGCGTGTGTAACACCGAGATGCTACATCGACTGTATGCAGGAGCTTAAATCTTATCGGGAGCGCTGCTAGGTCATCTCTTCCCACCAACACTGAACGACCTGAATCTGCGTTACGTCCAAGCAGTCATGGCTACGTTGCGAGCCACCATCACCCACATTGTGATGTTCTCCCTACCCAGCAACACATCCGGACTCACGCCGATTTCAAGCTGTACAACACCTATATGAAGCAGACCCTCACCCAGCTTGCTCCAGCTCGTACAAAACGACTGCATTAAAAGTCAACACAACTCATGGCGGTAAAGCCTTCAGTGCCACCTAACCAGAAAGCATCTCGAATACGCATCAATTCGCTATACAGCGTGACTCATCGTGCGATGATGCTGACGCAAGCTCAGTACCCGAACCAAGTCCCACATACTAAACAAATATTCAAACAGCGACTTTGATATAGTCCCGCGAATGACTCTGCTCTTACGTTTCGTCACTGTACTCGCACTGGGCATCACTGGCTGTGCCCGCGCACAAAACGGTGACCCGCAACTGCTGGCTGTTCGCAATGCCATCGCTGCTGCCGAAAATGGCCGCCTCGATCCATCTCAAGCAGCTACTCTGAGTGGGCATCCGTTGTACGGTTGGATCGAATACGCCAATCTGCGCCGCAATATCGACACAATCAGCAACACCCAGGCGCAAAACTTCCTCTCCCGTTACGCTGATCAGGCCGTCGCTCAGGCATTCCGCTCAGCATGGCTGCCCGTCGTTGTGCGGCGTAAAGACTGGGCCACACTGCTGGCGAATTGGAAACCGACCCGCACCATCAGCCTACGTTGTGCCCAGCTGGAAGCACGACAACGTTTAGGCAAAGCAGACGCTCAGTGGACAAAAGAAGTGCAAGCACTATGGCGCGATGCCGGAAAGCCAATGTCCGACGCCTGCGACTCAGTATTTGCTGCACTCTCCGCTCAAGGAGATTTGGACAATACACTGCGCTGGGCGCGCATCGAAGCCGCTGCTGACGCGCAGCAACCCGAAGTGATGCGTGCCGCCGCACGTGGCCTGCCAGCGACTGACCAAGCCTTGGCTAACGACTACGCCTCCTTTGTCGAGACGCCACATCGGCCCGCTCTGAATTGGCCCAAGACTGAACGCAGCCAACGTATCGTTATTGACGGACTGGCACGGCTGGCTAGGAGCGATCCGAGCGCCGTTGAACGCTCCTTACCTACGTATGTCGACGCACTTGACCTCAATGAGACGCAGCGCGGTCAAGTGCTGTACCAAATCGCGTTGTGGACGGTCGCTTCCTACCTGCCGGATGCAGCACGGCGACTAGCCGCAGTACCAGAATCTGCTTACGATGAACGCCTCCACGAATGGCGCACGCGCGAAGCACTGGCACGCGGCGACTGGCCAGCAGCGTTAGAGGCGATCCGCAAGATGCCACCGACACAGCGCGGCGATCCGCGCTGGCAATACTTTGAGGCACGCTTGGCCGAAAAGACTGGTGAAAGTGTACAGGCCCAAACGCTATACCGTGCCGCGGCACGCAGTGCCACATTTCATGGCTTTCTTGCTGCAGACCATCTGCAACAGCCCTATACACTGTGCCTATGGCATCCCAACGATGCCGCTGATCGCACCCAGGCTAAAGCCGCTGTCGCGCGTACTCCCGCGCTGGTACGTGCGATCAGTCTGTTTCAGATCGACAGAACCGCCTGGGCCACACTCGAATGGAACGACGCGCTCACCCGCTTCAATGACAACGAACGCCGGCTAGCCGTAGAAGTGGCCAGTGCCGCCGACTGGTTCGACCGTGCCGTCTTCGCGCTCGGTAAGCAGCCTGCCGAGCTACGCATGTACGACCTGCGCTTCCCAGTACGCCACGATGCTACGATCAACCGTGAAGCAGCCAAGCACGGACTCGACCCTGCCTGGATCGCTGCCGAAATCCGTGCCGAAAGCGTATTCAACCCACGCGCACGCTCCCCAGCCAATGCACGCGGCCTGATGCAAGTTCTACCCAGCACAGCAGCAAGCGTGGCAAAACGCATTGGCTTGACCGACTATGGTAACGCCGACAACCTATACGATGCAGACACCAACATTGCCATTGGCAGCGCTTACTTACGCCAACTCCTTGACCAGTACAACCATCCGTATCTGACCATTGCCGCTTACAACGCGGGCCCAGGCTCAGTCCAACGCTGGCTGGCACAGCGCCCCAACTATGATCCGGATCTCTGGATCGAAACCATCAACTACAAAGAGACACGCGAGTATGTCGCACGCGTACTTGCTTTCAGCGTGATCTATGACTGGCGCCTCAACGGTGATGCGCTGCCACTCACTGACCGACTCCTTGGCAAACCCAGCCACCTGCGTAAACAAATCATCTGTCAGTAAGCACGATGCCTGCCGCAAAAGCCAGCCCAGTGCCTCTCATTGGCGGTGTACCATCCTCGGTATCTCATCACTGAGATGATGCATTGAAAATCTACCTTGTCGGTGGCGCCGTCCGTGACGCCTTACTAGGTCAGCCTGCTGGCGACTGCGATTGGGTCGTCGTTGGCACCGACCCAGCACACATGGAGAGCCTGGGCTTTAAGGCGGTAGGCCGTGACTTTCCTGTATTCCTACACCCCAAGACCGGCGAAGAATTCGCACTGGCACGTACCGAACGTAAAAACGGCCGTGGTTACCGTGGCTTTATCGTCAACGCTGACCCAGCGGTAACACTCGAACAAGATCTACAACGCCGTGACTTCACTATCAATGCGATTGCTCGCGACCAGAGCAATGGCACATTGATCGATCCCTATGGCGGCGTGCATGATCTTGAGCAACGCGTATTGCGCCATATTGGCCCGGCATTTGCCGAGGATCCACTGCGCGTGCTGCGCGCAGCACGCTTTATGGCGCGGTTGGCACCATTAGGCTTCAGCATTGCTCCTGCAACACTGGCAATGATGCGTCAGATGGCTGTCAGCGGCGAACTGAACAGTTTGACCCCCGAGCGAGTATGGAAGGAACTGAGCCGAGCCCTAGCCTGCTCGCAGCCATCAGCCTTCCTCCATACACTACACACGGTGAATGCACTCGACGTCGTGTTACCCGAATTAAACGCGTTATATGGGGTACCACAGCATTCAGACTATCACCCGGAAATCGACACCGGCATCCACCAAGAATTGGTCAGTGATATGGCTGCAAAGCTGGCGCCGGGCGATGTGCCAATCGGCTTCGCTGCACTGTGCCACGATCTCGGGAAAGCCCTGACCCCACGCGAAGCATGGCCGCATCATCCGATGCACGAGCAACGCGGGATAGCACCGACACAACAGCTCAGTGAACGGCTCAAAGTCCCACGAGATCACCAGCAACTCGCATTAATCGCCTGTCGCGAACACCTCAACGTACACCGTCTGTCAAAGTTATGTGATCACACCGTATACGAACTGCTGCAACGCTGCGATGCATTCCGCCGACCCGAACGGATCGCCCAGCTTGCGCTGGTGTGCGAAGCCGATTATCGAGGACGCTGTGGATACAAAGATGCCAACTACCCACAAGGACAACTATTGTGCCGACTGCACGCCGCAGCATTGGCAATGCACGCACGTGACCTTAACGCACAAGGTCTGCACGGCACACACATCGGCGCAGCACTGGCTAAAGCACGGATCCATGCGATCAACTTAGCTCAGGTCCACGATAGCGGAATGAGAACAGATGTTTGACGTGTGCCACGAAGCATAAAATCAAAGCGGCGTATTTCAGGCCATTGACAACATATTGAAGCATCCAACACACAACCACCGATGTCTGCCTCGCCATGCTGCCTGCACGGCTTGACATCTCGTACCTTAGCGCCTTGCCATTGAGAATAGCCGATCATCAGCGCGCCAGAACTCATGTCTGCACGCTACATGTAACGCGCTGCCAACGCGACGTGACCGTGCTTCCAAGCTGCTGAAGATCAAGAACGACTCGATCACAAACCAATTCAAAAACGAGCTGCTGTCAGCTTTGCTGGATCGAAGCAACATGACTTCAGAGCACGCGCAGCAGAACATGCGTCTAGCGCTTGCCATGCCGTCGGAACCATCCCACACAATCAGCACGCACCGAGGGCAACCCGTACCCTCCGTGATCATCGACGCAGCTATAGAGTGCAGTGTATGCAATGACGCACCATGATGACGCATGAACACGCTGACACACGAGTACGAGCCTGCATCACTTGGTCAAATGAATGTTTGACGAGCGGCCAAGCGTGCTGGGCCATCAGGATCATGGGATGGCAGGATGACTGTCGGCGTCGATGTTGCGTACTCGGTGATTCTACGAAGGGTATCCTTCGATAGCACAGGATCGAAGGTCACACCGTCCACCTTCCCGGAACGCAGAATGCCCTCAGCGTACGTCGCATCCCCAGCGATAAAGATCGACAGGTCGTCATTGCAAACCAACACGGAAACATGCCCGTTGGCGTGGCCTGGGGTCGGTACAAGCACGATGCGGCCGTCACGGGTGATTGGATAGGAGGAGGCGAACGGACCGACAGCAGGTCCAGTCAGTTCGATCAGCTCCGGCTTCAGCCAGATCGGCCAGTGCTGAGGCAGACAGCCTGCAACCTTACCCAAAAATCCACGTGAGGCATCATAGTTCTCCTTTGTCACTATGACACGAGTATGCGGGAAATGATTGAGGCCACCGGCATGATCGTGGTGCATATGCGTGAGAATAACGGCCTCGACGTCACGTGACGGATCGATATGCTTCGCCAGTAGCTGCGGGCCAATCTCTTCGTGCAACGCAACCTTGACCATCGCTTGCTTAGTGAAAAACGGATTCCAGCGGGGCAGGTATCCCGGCACAGCGTTGCGCCACGTGTCACCTGTATCCACAAGGAAACGACCTTCCGGATGTTCAATCAAGAAACAAAAAATGGGCAACGCTTCGGTCCAGTTTGGATCACGAAATATATCGAACTTGCGACCGATACCGTTCTTACCGTCTTGTCCTGCCTGTTGAGCGGTTTTGATACGGACTGTGCCGGTTTGAAACGGTGTGACTGTGATCACTGCGATTTCCTTCTTGGAAAAATGAATAAAACTCTATTTATATAGAGGTCTATTCGGATAAAGAGTAGATATTCTCTTGAATGAAAAACGCCATACTGCGCGGCGAATTTACGTACTGTAGTCAAGCCGACCCAAATCGGAAACTATATCTTTGCATTTATTAATTTTCTTCCTTTGCAACACTTCTGCTTTCTATTTTTCATAAAAATATTACCTTCGCACTTTATTGACTCACCAACATCCGAAAGACACATCTAACCACCCTGGATTTATGATCGAGCATCACTGGTCATCATGCTTAAGAAGAACCAATAGCACTCAGAGCTGTCTCGAACCCCCATAACATATCAGTAGCAGCAGGGTCACACCTTAATCTTGGTATCGATGCTATTGAATTATAAAGAGTTTTTATCAACCACTTACAGCCACAAGAAAATTATTTTAAAAATAAAGCACAATGAAAAACAAAAAGACTAAAAATCCAGCTAATGTAGTCCCCACTCTCAATCTTGAGAAAAATATAAGCAACCCATAAATCCACCATGCAATCGCATCATTGCATTACCGACAAATTCTGAACACTTTCATTTGGGCAGACTTATATTTCACCTCACCTTTTACTTGATATTAACCTGAGTTCCTTTAAATACCCATCAACCATAACAAAACCACATGTTGCGTTTGCGGAAAATTTCATTTAAAGCACATTATTAACTTATAAAATAATCCATGAATTTCATAAATTAAGAATATCACACATGACAAAACCAACACCTTGGCTCCTCTCATCATCAACGATTCAACAACATTGGATGACACGTTCACCACAACGGCTTAATACGCTTGCATATTACGATCATGGATTGAATTAAATACGCCAAAATTTATGTAATGGCGAATCATGTGTCCTGAGCATCCATTCACCTCGAACGACTCATTTCAATAAACATTAGCCACCCTCAACCAATGATCAAACATCAGGAAGGCAAATAACGCCATCAAATAAACCACCGAATAACCAAACGTTTTCATCGCAAACAATTCGTCGGGTGGATCAAGCATCCGCCATGCATACCAAAGGAACCCTGCATCCAACACCAAAGCACCACCCAGGTAAAACACTCCGCTCATGCCAGTGACCACCGGCAGTAACGTCACCACACTCAGAATCACCGTATACAACAAGATCTGACGACGTGTGTGTTGTACCCCATGGGTCACCGGCAACATCGGAATTGATGCCTTGGCGTAATCAGCACGGCGAAAGATCGCCAACGCCCAGAAGTGCGGCGGTGTCCACACGAAAATGATGGCTACCAGCAATGACGCATTGATCCAGTCTGCCGCTGTCGACAACCCCGTTACCGCCGCCCATCCCAGCATCGGCGGCATGGCACCCGCCAAACCACCAATCACAATGTTCTGCGAGGTCATACGCTTGAGGTACACCGTGTAGATCACCGCATAGCCGATCAGTGAAGCGAACGTCAGCACTGCCGTAATGAGGTTGACCCAAACGAGCAAAATCGTCATCGAAAGAGTGATCAACACACCCGCGAAAACCAGTACCTGCACCGGACGTATCTTGCCAACAACGAGCGGGCGCCATGAAGTGCGTGCCATCTGTGCATCGATTTTGGCATCCAGCAGCTGATTGATCGCCGCTGCCGCTGCCGCCGCCAGCCAGATGCCTAAAAATCCAAGCGCACCGGCCCGCACCTGCACAATACTGGGCATACCAGGGACAGCCAGAAACATCCCAACCAGAGCGGTGAATACAATCAATGCCACTACCTTGGGCTTCGTCAGGTCCCAATAGTCCCGAAATCGAGCCGCCATACTCACTCCGGGGCACGCAGACGTGCGAGTAGAGAAACTAACACGAAGACCAGTGCCACCGCGCCACCGTTGTGCATCACCCCCACCACCAACGGAACCGCCAATTTAACGTTGAGCACGCCAAGCATCACTTGCAACACCACCAGCAGCGCTAACACTACCGCCCAAGCGCGCATGCCCGGCCGGCGGGATAAACGCCAAGCCAGCCACACCAGATAGACAGAAGCCACAATCGCCCACAGCCGATGCGCCATCTGGATCGCAATCCGCGACGCACCGTCAAGCACACCTCCCTCATAATCCACACTGATCATACGCAGCAGAGTGAAGCCCTCACTGAAGTCCTGCGGCGGCCACCACTCACCCACACAACGCGGGAAGTTATCTACCAACCAAGCACCGCCGCCACACGCCAACGCCGCGTAGTTAGCACTGACCCACCCCCCCAACGCAATCTGCAACACCAGCACCACCAAACCCAAACGCAGCCAGCAACGCAGCTTGGTAGCATCACCCAAGGTGATCGGTAAGTGAGTCGCCCGCCAAGCCATCCACACCAGCAACGCAAACATCAGCAGACCGCCAAGCAGGTGACCTATCACAACGATCGGCTTGAGCAACAACGTGACTGTCCACATCCCCAATAATGCCTGGAAGATCACCACAGCCAAGGTCAGCACAGCGGCCCGAGACAAATCCTGGTTATTCCAACAGAACGCAGCGAACAGCAGGATCACCTCGCCCAGTACCGCCGCCGCCATTGCTCCTGCACGCTGGCCGGCCATGTACAACGGAATCGACAACACCACCAGCACCACGGCGCTGCAAATCTGAGCGACACCGAACCGACGGCGGCGTGCAGCCAACAGTGACAGCACTAACACCTCCACGCCCAGCATGCCAGCCAAGAAACGATGCACCTGTTCACGCCAGACTTTGTCCGTCTCCAATGGGCGGATCTGACTCGCCGCATGGGCATCCGCCTCCGCCGCCGTCTGTGGCCAAGTGATACGGCCATAGCACGTCGGCCAATCAGGACAGCTCATGCCAGCATCGGACAAGCGCACAAAACTGCCAAACATGATCGTGCTGGCGGTAAACAATGCGGCTAACCAAGCCATGCGATGGAAATGCCGGAACCGTACCGGCCGGGCAAATAAATCCATTAGAAAAAACTCACTTCAATGACAACAACTTCACTCACAAGCCCACACTTACTCCAACTACATTAGTCCCAATGAATACCGAAGGCATCACGCAACACGATGCAACGATCAAAGTCGATTACATACACCGACACCCCAGGGGCTGGTATCGTCCTCCCACAGCAAGCAGACATGCAGAACCGTCCTAAGCCGCAATCCCTGGCATTCATGCAAGATCGAACCCTTCACCAGCAGCATCCCGATCCACAGCATATCCCCCTGCAGTCAAGCTCAGTCCCCAACAACGACCAGACCATATGGATGCAGTGACAAGATCAGCACCTGACAGCACGCTCGCATGACCAACGCAATACAGCATTCAATCACCTATAGAGACGTCCTGGCATCACGGGGACAACGCAAGCAAGCAGAATAACTCACCCTAGTTGCGGTAAGCCCATTGATGCCCCATCGCCATCGAACAAGCACCACATACCCAACAACCTACGAACAGCCCACATAAAACAAACAACCTCTTGTAACTGCATCGATCTAAAGCAAGTGGCATAGCACTTTATGCCTACAAGACCTGCCTCAAACTTAGCCACTGCGGCGAAATGTCACACCTGCCCAGCACCACAGCGATGTGCAGCCGCACTCACCTGCTTTGGCGACGCCGCACCCATTACGCTCAATTCCAGCAACCACCACCTGATCCTAACCATGAGCAATCCCAAGGCCGAGCTTCACCAAGCAAAAGGGCGATTCACCGCCGCAGTAACGCACCACTCACACCCATAGGCCACTGGACTTGACAGACTCCGGAACACCCACTCACTGGGCGCCACACCGGCTGACGCGCTAGGCTAACGGACTCAACGCCCACATAGGGATGTCTGCATGACACGACCGGATTTGAATGAACGCATACTGTCACTGCGCAAACTGCGTCTAGCACAATGCCGTATACGCACTAGACGCACGGTCGAAAAGCGTGAAGGCGTTCGGCTCGAAATCAACGGACGCTGGTTGATCGAATTCTGTTCCAACGACTACCTAGGGCTCACCCAACACTTCGAAGTCATCGCCGCACTGCAGGATGCGGCCGCTCGCGACGGCATCGGTGCCACTGCTTCGCATCTGATCTGTGGTCACCACGCCGTACACAAAGCATTGGAGCATGAATTGGCCGAGTGGTTGGGCTATCCGCGGGCATTGCTGTTCAGCAGCGGTTTCGCAGCCAACTTGGCAGTGCAACAAGCCCTGCTCAACAAAGAAAACGACGTTTGCGTTCAAGACCGGCTCAACCATGCCAGCCTGCTAGACGCCACCCGTTTAGCAGGCTGTCGCCTACGCCGTTACCCACACCTGGACGTCGCTGGAGCGGCGCATCAGCTCAAGAACGCACCTGAAGGTGCAGCAATCCTGGCCACCGATGGCGTATTCAGCATGGACGGCGACATCGCTCCATTACGTGAACTCAGCTTGGTCGCGCGAACTCAGCAAGCACTCATGTATGTGGATGACGCACACGGTGTCGGAACGACCGGGCCCCAAGGGCGCGGCAGCGTCGCCGCTGCTTGGCTCAGCGTAGAGGAAGTGCCCTTACAATTAGTGACCCTCAGTAAAGCCCTGGGTGGCTACGGCGCAGCCGTGCTCGGCAATACCACGCTGATCCAACACTTGGCCGAAACCGCACGACCGTACCTCTACACCACTGCACTTCCCCCAGCGCAAGCCGCTGCAGCACTCGCCGCGATCCGCGTTGCACGGCGCGACGAATGGCGCCGGCAGCGCCTGCACGAACTCGTGGAGCGTTTCCGTGAAGGTAGTCGCCGCCACGGTTTGGACATCATGGCTTCAGACACGCCAATCCAGCCCTTGCAATGCGGCAATGAAACCACGGCAATGGCCATGTCAGCCGCATTGGAACGCGAAGGGTTGCTGGTCAACGCGATCCGACCACCAAGCGTACCGGAGGGAAAATCACGGTTGCGCGTGACCCTGTCCGCCCTACATACCCCCGAGCAGATCGACACATTAGTGCAAGCACTTGCACGCGCCCGCGATGCCATCGCCGCCGACATTGCGCCTGTACCGGTATAGCGTTCGACCTCAGGGCACTGACGCGCTCCTCCACCTCTCACAGCAATACAAGAAAAGCACAACACCGGCACGCTTGACCATCTAAGCACCTTACCGCCGATGACTCATCGACCGACAGACCACCCAAACCCCTCATATCAGCAACGAATGTAGCGATGCATATCGAAGTTACCGGGCATGGTCCGGCACTGGTTTTGATCCATGGTTGGGCACTGCACAGCGGTGTATTCATACCGCTAGTCGAGCAACTCGCCGACCACCACACGCTATACCTGGTCGATCTCCCCGGACATGGCCACAGCCACACGACTCCCACCCCACTGGCTCTGCCGCACGTGGTGCGCGCAATCGCTGCGGCCACGCCTCCAGCCGTGTGGCTGGGCTGGTCACTGGGCGGACTATTCGCACTGCACGCAGCAGCCACCCTACCTCAGGTACGCGGCCTGGTCATGCTGGCTGCAACACCATGCTTCATACGGCGCAAGGATTGGCCACACGCCGTCGAAGCCAACGTGTTCGCCCAATTCGGCCAAGATCTGAAGCAGAACTACACGGATACCATCAACCGGTTTCTTACCCTAAACACACTTGGGTCAACACACGGGCATACCGAGTTGCGCCAGTTACAGCACATTTTAAACACACGCAACACATCAAACCCCGCAACACTCCAGACCGGCCTGGACCTCCTCGAACGTACCGATTTACGTCGCGCCGTGATTGACCTCACACGTCCAAGCCTATGGATCGCCGGCCAGCAGGATCGGCTGGCACCCACGGCGAGCTTGCACGCAGCAACAGCATTGGCGCCGCGTGGCCAGACCGAGTTGCTCACCATCGCCGGCAGCGGCCACGCTCCGTTCCTCAAGCATGCCAATCAAATTGCGGCAGCACTGCGACACTTCATTGCCACCATCCACTAAACCGCTTGGTTTCAGCCTGAATACCGCTGCTCCCACACCCACCCGAGGTACTACACCCGTACGACCATCTCTCCTGCCCACCAGTACCACCGCACAACACAAAGGAAAGCACTCCAATACCACTCAGGTTACATGCGGCATCATGCTGATCGAATCGTTGACCCAAAGCATTCCATCACGCTCACTCGGAATGTGCAGATAGTTCAGCAACGGCTGGAGCCGCAATGCCGCAGGTGGCAGTGCGCCGCATCCAACCCAAGCGCTTGCAATATAGTCGGCATCACACACGCTTATCGCAGTTGCGCTCCTCCAGTTAGGGGAATCGGCACGGCATCAAGCACTGCCTGCTCCCCGAGGTACACTCATTGACTCTACAAGAGCAGACCATCGCACCCTATTGAATCGCAGACCGCTGTGCCGCAATACCTGCAACGCCAAGTACGGATTGACTGCATTGAGCAGCCTTCAATACCCATGTTCCCGGCCACCTGCTTACCGTCTCCACACCTTCCTGCTCAAATCAGTACCGATGCATTGCACTGCCGTATCACCTTAGCGGATGCAGCACACCCAGGTATTTTTGTCGAGTCCATCAAGACATCACGCCACTGCCAAGATCAGGCTCCATCCCTACCTAAAACCAAAGATCCCACCCATCGAAGATACTTTGGTACACGCTGCACAATGCAAACACCCGGAATCAATGTCCGCCACCAATACCAGCGCGATCGGCACTTGAACCGAATGGTGGCTTAGCCAACCAGAGGAACGGGACGATGACCAGAAACACCCAGCCAAGCGTATAGGAAATATCATTGAAGCCCATCTGAGAGGCTTGTTGGCTAATCATGGTGTTGAGAAAGGCAGCACCAGCCTGTAAATCGCCTCTTCCCATCGCAGTCACCTGCTCCTGCATGCCCGGCGTGTAAATCGAGATGTGCTCAACCAGATGTCCATGATGCTCAATCGTCCGTCGCGACAACAAGTAAGTGGTCAACGAAGCAGCAAAACTGCCACCGAGGGTACGCAGGAAAGTCGCCAAACCCGAGCCAGCTGCAACTTCGCGTCCTTCCAAATCCGATAGCAGAATCTGTAATACCGGCATGAAAAACAGCGCCACACCCACCCCCATCACCAACTGAATCATCGCCACATCGTAAAAATCGACCTGTAAATTGAAATTAGAACGCTGGAAACTGGTCGCCGCCATGAAGACAAAGGCAATAGTCGCCAGAATACGCAGGTCAAAACGCAATGCATATTTGGCGATGAACGGAGCCATGATCAGGGGCATGATGCCAAGCGGCGCCGTCGCCAAGCCCGACCAGATTGGGGTGTAACCCATATCACGTTGCAACCATTGCGGGATCAGCAGAGCGACGCTGAAGAACGCCGCAAAAACCACCACCATCACCAGCGTACCGACGCGGAAGTTACGGTGAGCAAACAGCTTCAGATTGACAATCGGCTCCTTGTCGGTCAACTCCCAGATCACAAACACCACGAGCGCGATCACCGAAACGCAAGAGAGCGTAACTATCAAATCTGAGCTGAACCAGTCCTCATCGTTCCCCAAGTCCAGCACAATCTGGAGCGCACAGACCCCAATCACAAGTAGGATCAGGCCAATGTAGTCGATCTTCGGGCGCTCAATCTGCTCGGGCCGTCCGTGCAATTGCGCACCAACGATGATACTGGCAGCGATACCGAATGGCACATTGATCAGAAAGATCCATTTCCAACTGTAGTTGTCAGTGATCCATCCGCCCAGGATCGGGCCTGCGATCGGCGCGACCACCGTGATCATTGCCAGCAACGCGAGCGCGTGTCCGCGTTTTTCTCGCGGATAAATCGACACTAGCAAGCTCTGGATGATCGGATACATCGGTCCAGCCACAAGACCTTGCAGGGCGCGCGAAACAACCAACATCTCCATGCTCTGCGCCAAGCCACACAGCAACGAAGCAATGCTAAAGGCCAACGTGGACCACACAAACAGCTTGGTTTCCCCGAAACGGCGACTGAGCCACCCCGTCAGTGGCAGGGTAATGGCCGTGCACACCGTAAACGAAGTAATCACCCAGGTCATCTGCTGTGAACTGGCGCCGAGGTTACCGGCAATCGTCGGCAATGACACGTTGGCAATGGTGGTATCCAGCACCTGCATGAACGAGGCCATTGCCAAGCCAACCGTACAAAGCACCATGCTTGGCACCTTGAACCCACCTGTCGATGCACCCGGCACAGAAGAAATGTGTAACGACATGGAAGTGCCTCAACCAGCCTTCGCCCGGTCGGGCAGATTCGCTTGGATGATACGATGGATATCTGCCTCAGCCTTCTGGAGTTGGCTGGCATAGACATCAGTATCGAACAACGGCTCCGACACGGGCTGGGACGACAACACGTTGCCCTGCTGGTCGTGCAGATCGACCTTGACCTTCATCGACAAACCGATCCGCAGCGGATACTCCGCTAACTGTTTTGGATCAATCACAATGCGTACAGGGACACGCTGCACGATTTTGATCCAATTACCACTCGCATTCTGCGCCGGCAACAGTGAGAAAGCGCTACCAGTCCCCAGACCCAGGCTTTGCACATGACCGTTGTAAATCACGCCCCCCCCATATAGATCCGAGCTCAGTAGCACCGGCTGTCCCAGACGCATCTTTTTAAGCTGGGTCTCCTTGAAGTTAGCCTCAACCCACACCTGTTCCAACGGCACTACCGCCATCAATACAGCGCCAGGCTGTACATGCTGCCCAATCTGCACCGAACGCCGCGCCACATAGCCGGTTACCGGCGTAACAATCGCGCTGCGCGCATGGTTGAGATAGGCTTGACGCAGCTGCGCTGCAGCCGCCTGGACGTCTGGCTGGGTCGCAATCACGGTATCGTCAACCAACGCACGATTACGTTCGAACACGTCACGTGAACCACTGACTGAGGCCTCAGCAACGACCAGCTCTTCGCGGGCATGGGCCAATTCCTCATTTGAGATCGCACCACTGGCAACCAGATCCTCGCGCCGCTTGACATCGGCACGCGCCCGCCGCAATGCCACCTCACGCACCAGCAGATCTGCCTTTGCACTATCGACACCATGGTACAGGCCACGCACCTGACGTACAGTCTTTGCCAGGTTAGCTTCAGCCTGCTGCAACGCGACCTTGGCATCGGCGGGGTCCAGCTTCACCAGCACCTGGCCACGTTCCACACGCATGCCATCGTCAGCAACAATGCTGACCACAGTCCCGGAAATCATCGAAGTAATCTGGACTTGATTACCCTGCACATAAGCATTCTCGGTCTCCTCATGCCAACGGCCATACAGGACATACCAAATAACCGCAGCCATGACGAGCAACATCACGATCACGGCGAAGATCTTCAGTAAGCGCTCCCGCCAGTTCGTGCGGGCAGCAGCAGAGATGGAGGTAGTATCACTCATGGAAAACATCTCAAAAATGCGAAGAAGCGGAGGGCACAGCAGTCGTACGCCCAACATCGGACGCAAAGCCCCCTCCCAGTGCGGTGCGCAACTTCATCGAAGCAACGACCTGTTGATACTGCAGCTGAGCCAACCCCTGGCGTACACTCAATAGCTGCTGCTGTACGTTGAGCACGTCCAGATAGCTGCTGATGCCGGCATGGTAACGCTGCTGCTCCAGTTCCACACTCACTTGCGCTGTATGCAGTGCGCGCTGCTGCCCCTGCAACTGCTGCTGTAACGAACGCATCACAGTCACCTGATCGGCGACTTCACGTAATGCCCCAAGCACCTTCGCGTTGTAATCAGCAACAGCAAGGTCGTATTGAGCATCACGATCAGCCAAATTGGCGCGCAACGTATTGCCATGGAACATCGGCAAACTCAGCGCCGGAGCAACCAGACCCAACGCCGAAGCGCTCTTGACCAAGCTGCCGACGTCCTTATTAACCAAACCACCGAGTACGGTGAGGTTAACGCTGGGATAAAACTCTGCTTTGGCTGCATCAATGCTCTTGGAGAAGGCCTCTACACGCCAGCGCGCAGCAACCACATCAGGACGATGACCGAGCAGATCAGCCGGTAGTACGCTGGGTAACTGCAGTGCTAATGCCACATTCAGCACCGGGCGCTGGATTTGCAAGCCACGATCCGGCCCCTGCCCCACCAACACCGCCAACGCAATGCGCGCCGCGCTCATCTGCTGCTGTACGACCTGACGTTGCTGCTCAGCAACCAGCATTCGAGACTGCACCTGACGTAACTGCACATCACTGTCGATACCGGCGCTGCGGCGTTGGCGCGTGAGATGAAGGGTGCGTTGCACCCGTGTCAGATCTGCATCGACCACATCCTGCAGCGCCCAGATGTAAGCGAGCTGAGCATAGGCCTGAGCGATGCTATCAATCAGGTTCAGTCGTGCTGCCTGCGTATCAATCTGCGCAGCATGCGCCTGATCGACCGCGGCTTCCCAAGCAGCACGCTTGCCGCCCCATAGATCCGGGGCATAGCGAAAATCCAGCATTGCATTAATGCTGTCGGTGTACTTACCACCCAATCGACTACCGACCATCGACTCGGGCAGTTGCATGCCTAGGTAACCAACAGAAACGGAAACACTCGGCTGACGATTGGCGTCGGCTGCACCCGCTTGAGCCTGGGCTTGACGCAGCCGGGCGACAGCGGTGGCCAACGAGGGACTATGATGCAACCCCTCTTCAATCAAGGCGTCTAACTGTGGATCACCAAACGCCCGCCACCAGTCTGTAGCAGGCCAATCCGCTCGACTGAGCCTGCTGGCAGCCAAGGTTTTGCCCGTCTGCAAACCAGATATTGCGAGCAAGCGTCCCTCAGAGCGCAATCCATGGCTGCCGGCACAAGCCATCAAGGCCAACGCTAGAGAAGCCACCAAAACAGCACGTAAAACACGCATTGTAAGCAATGGGAAACGGACAAGAGTCATGGCACATTGAGAGAATCGCGGATCCGGGTCAGCAGATGAATCAGTTGCTGCTGCTCATCCTCGGACAAGTCGCGTAAGGCATAAGCGATGGCACGCTCACCATGCTGTTGCAAACGTCCCCACAGAGCCCTGCCAGTCTCCGTCATAACGATCTGCAATGCCCGACGATCCTGGGCGTGCGGCTCACGACGCACCGCATCCATCGCTTCCAATTTGTCCAAGAGACGCGTCACAGCGCTAGGCGTCTGATTCAATGCTTGGGCCAACTTATTGGCCGTGCATGGCGCATGTATCGCCAGCACCTTTAGGCCTACGTAATGCGTGAACCCAAGATCACGAAACTCCTGACGTACCTCCTCATCCAATTGACGCACGACACCATCACGGACTTGACGGAACAGCAGACTAATGGATGTAGATGGATACATAGCGCAAACATTAATTACAAAAAGAATTATTGTCAATAAAAATATTTCTTTCGCTAAAATACCACGTGACATCAAAATCTGGGGCAACACGTAGCAACACATTGGGACAAGCTACGGTGTTGCTGGGTGAACTGCTCTAAGCATTGATCGAACCATGACACCTATAACCTGCAAAAACCGCACATACCACCTCCAGAAACACTGGATTACACTCATTTCATAGGTTTTTTCAGCGCGCTACCACTCTTTGCAATATCCCACCAACTGCCACCTGACCCACCGAGTCTGGCGCAACTTGGCTTCCTGGGTCGCATACGGATAATCGACTCCTGAATCTGACCACGTCACACATCCGTGCAGACCGATTCATCATTTATCTCGAAAACACTTCCACACAATGACCGATCTGACTCGCCCCACCTTCCATGGCTTCGAACAGATGCCACTGCGCGAATACGCCGAACGTGCCTATCTTGATTACTCAATGTATGTCGTCCTCGATCGCGCGCTCCCCTTTATCGGAGATGGTCTCAAGCCAGTACAAAGACGCATCATCTACGCCATGAGCGAATTGAACCTCAATGCCGCCGCAAAACCGAAGAAGTCTGCACGTACGGTTGGCGACGTGATCGGTAAGTACCATCCGCACGGCGACTCAGCTTGCTACGAAGCACTCGTGCTGATGGCCCAGTCGTTCTCATACCGTTACCCACTGATCGAAGGGCAAGGCAATTTCGGTTCTTCCGACGACCCGAAGTCATTCGCAGCGATGCGCTACACCGAATCCAAGCTCACCCCGATTGCTGACGTCCTACTCAGTGAACTGAGCCAAGGCACAGTCAATTGGACAGCGAACTTTGACGGTACCCTGGAAGAACCTTCGTGGCTGCCGGGCCGCCTTCCCCACCTGTTGCTTAATGGCACCACTGGCATCGCGGTTGGCATGGCGACCGACGTACCACCGCATAATCTCAACGAAATCGTCAGTGCGCTGGTTCATCTGCTTGACGACCCAGACGCCACTATTGCCAAGCTGTGTGAATACGTCCGCGGTCCTGACTACCCAACCGCCGCTGAGATCATCACACCACCCAGTGACCTACAAAATCTATACGAGACGGGCAATGGTAGTGTGCGTACCCGCGCCACCTACCAGAAAGAAAGCGGCAACCTGGTGATCACCTCCTTGCCTTACCAAGTGTCCCCGTCCAAAGTCATTGAACAGATCGCCCAGCAAATCCGTTCCAAAAAGCTGCCCTGGCTGGATGGCGAAGGGGTACGCGATGAATCCGACCACATGAACCCGGTGCGTATCGTGCTGTTTCCACGTTCCCAACGGATCGACGTGGAACAACTCATGGGCCACCTGTTCGCAACCACCGATCTAGAAAAGAGCCATCGGGTGAACCTCAACGTGATCGGCCTGGACGGCCGCCCGCAAGTGAAAACCCTGAAACAGCTGCTCACCGAATGGCTGAGCTTCCGCAGCAACACGGTCACCCGCCGTCTCAACCATCGGCTACAAAAAGTTGAACGCCGCCTCCATCTGCTGGAAGGCTTGCTGATTGCCTTTCTCAACCTGGACAAGGTGATCCGCATCATTCGCAATGAGGACGAGCCCAAGCCAGTCCTGATCGCACAATTTGGCCTGTCAGAGACGCAGACCGAATACATCCTCGACACCAAGCTACGCCAACTCGCGCGCCTGGAAGAGATGGCGATCCGCAGTGAACAAGACACGTTGACCAAAGAACGCGGCCAGATCATCGCGATCCTGGACAGCAAAGTCCAACTAAAAAAGCTGATCAAGGATGAATTATTGGCCGATGCTAAGCAGTTCGGCGATCCACGCCGCGCGCCACTTGTCAAGCGCCAAGCCGCACAGGCCATTGATGAAAGCGAACTGGTCGCCAGTGAACCAATGACCGTGGTGCTCTCAGAGAAAGGCTGGATCCGCGCCGCCAAAGGCCACGAAGTCGATCCAAGTGGGATGTCTTATCGTGAAGGCGACTGTCTTCTGGCGGCCGTGCGGACCCGCAGCACCCATCATGTCTCCTTTCTCGACTCAGAAGGACGTGCCTATTCAACACTAGTGCATACCCTACCCTCGGCGCGCGGCAACGGTGAACCACTGACGGGACGCTTTTCGCCTGCCCCTGGTGTGTCATTCCAAGCCATGGCCAGCGCTGACAATAACAGCCTGTTCGTGTTGGCCTCATCTCACGGCTACGGTTTCATCACCCGGTTCGAAAATCTCACCGGACGAAACAAGGCTGGTAAAGCACTGCTTAATCTGACACCTGGCGCGCAAGTGCTGCCACTGGCGGCACTGACTGACGCGCAACATGATCGCATTGTCGCGGTGACCAGCGCCGGCCACCTGCTAGCGATTGCAGCGGGCGAGCTGCCGGAGCTAGATAAAGGCAAGGGCAACAAGCTGATCGACATTCCAAAAGCCAAACTGACCACCGAACGCGTGGTGGCTGTCATCGCAGTCGCTTCGAGTCACACCCTGCTGATCTGTAGCGGCGAACGAACGATGCGCCTTTCATTTAAAGATTTAGACACTTATCTTGATGCACGTGCCAACCGCGGCCGCCTGCTGCCAAGGGGCTGGCAGAAAATCGACACACTCGATATCCAGTAACAGACATGGCAAAAGCTACGCAATAACGCAACATGGAAACTTGCAGATGAGGCTGCAGTAGCCACAGACCACCATTTCCGGTTTCTTACCACACTAGACAGGGTGTTCTGAATTGATCACTTGACTGTTCGTTGAAAATAATTCCGTCTGTATGCGTGGTTTATGCGGCTCCTTGCAGCTTGATGCCATGAATCGACAACACGTGTACGGGTTGTATATGCATGCGGTTTTACCGCGCACCTGCAAAGCAAGATACGTGGGACATCCGCTAGTAGCACCGTACGCATGCACAAACCATCTTTCCAAGACAAAAAACGACGCACGATAAAAAAACCAAGCAAATCTAGGAATCTCTGAAATTCGCAGTACCAAGTATCCAACACCCAGAAGGCAATGCGGTCTCGCTTGAGGTCTGCTGGCTGGACAACGACTGTACGCAACCCAAGACTTTCGCTCCTAAAACCAAGGGCTGGCTCGGGTAGTAGTCCGGTTTGGTGGTCACCTCCGGGTTTCTATCATGTCTCATCAATCCATTTCCATTCTTCTTTGCCACCCTTGGTGCTATTCCCCACACTACACACTTAAGTCGTCGTCGGTCACGTTCGCAACATTGGTCTGCTTGGCCTATGGCTCGTAGATCATTGGGTACACGGGCACTACCATGTGCACTGGCACGGGACACTCACCATGCCTACATGCAAGCTACAGCTGCAACTCCTGGCCAGCCCACCTTACCGCGACCACATGCATCAGGTCCGATCCGAAGTAAAAACAATGCGCACGCCAATCTGGACACAAGTGCAATCACAGATCCTGTCGACCATCTCACTCAGTGCCGACATCCACACTCGCAACCATGCAACCTACCAGTGCCATCCTGAGACACGCTCATCAGCAGAGTAAACTGATACACGACAAGCGCTACATGATGCCAAGCACAAGAATGTCCTATTTAATTCCCCATCAAACGCACTCCCAGTCACAGATCAACATAAATACGTGCTTGCAATTGACATCACACCACCAACAGATAGGCCGATTGCGGTCTCTTTAGCAACCCATGGAATCACTCAATTCCACACAGAGATATCACCAGATACACACCGCAAATATCACGTGTGAATTAGCCAGAGTGCATGCCGTCGTGTCAGGCGTATTGACAGCACACATTTTTGACAACAATTGCCAGCATCACCATCGGATGTCTTTAGAAGACATATACACAATTCACCCGACACCAGACGTAACACCAGCACGTACAGTGCAATTCCTGTCGACCATCTCACTCAGTGCCGACATCCACACTCGCAACCATGCAACCTACCAGTGCCATCCTGAGACACGCTCATCAGCAGAGTAAACTGATACACGACAAGCGCTACATGATGCCAAGCACAAGAATGTCCTATTTAATTCCCCATCAAACGCACTCCCAGTCACAGATCAACATAAATACGTGCTTGCAATTGACATCACACCACCAACAGATAGGCCGATTGCGGTCTCTTTAGCAACCCATGGAATCACTCAATTCCACACAGAGATATCACCAGATACACACCGCAAATATCACGTGTGAATTAGCCAGAGTGCATGCCGTCGTGTCAGGCGTATTGACAGCACACATTTTTGACAACAATTGCCAGCATCACCATCGGATGTCTTTAGAAGACATATACACAATTCACCCGACACCAGACGTAACACCAGCACGTACAGTGCAATACCAGACTGAATCCAAGGATTGATCACCATCACCAAATACAGATCAAACGGACTCTGTTACACGAATGAAGCGGTGACGGTAACAGGAGTTCGAAGTTGGGCAAAACAATCGAGCAAGACGACTCGTCTCCCAAGACGCGCAACTTGACGACCAAAATCACCAGACATCATGCGCTCGCCAAGCAATTTCAAATACGGCATTTTGGTTGTCACGGGGTATCACTGATGGTCGCCACGCGCACCGCCCGACCAGACGCTGGGTTTCTCTGAGGACTACATGGCCTGCATCGGCTTCAGGAGGCTATGTCTTCCATCACTTGGCATTTCTTCGGGACGGGATAATGGCGGGATGCTCCCACAGCTGCGCTGACCAGCATGGCAGCCCTTGGCATCGTCAACCACTACACTGGTCACTGTGGCAATGGTCGTGGCTGAAGCCATCTGGCCTGGAAGTTCCAACCGCATCGCACACGGTTGCTGGTGACTTCAATGGCCGTATCTCCTATGGTGTGGGCCTCAAGCCCCAGACGCACCTTGGATCACTGACGGCAGTAGCCGGCCACGTTTGCCGCGTAACTATCGATTGACATTCTATGGCCAAGACTGATTTGGATAGCATGATTGACTACCCAAGATCTTCCTACTTAACGTAGTCAAAGCGGGGCGCGCGTCGGAAATCAAGCGTTTCTTAACGTGCCTATTCTCAATAATGGACCGTGGATATTTGCGAGCGAAACACACTATCGCATCGCCCCATAACCCACCCTATCGCGGCATTTTTCAAAGGGCGGGGACTAAGAGAAACGCAGACCACGTGTGACTTGCTTAACCACTGTCACGGCACCTAGTGAGCAATGCTTATAGTTCAAGCACCCAAACGCATCTCTCTTTAACAGCGTCTTTAGTAGGACAACTCATTTCACTACTGATAGCCCTCCCCATTTAAGGGGAACATCGCTAAACATTTGTAATGCTAATGAACAGCTAACAGAGGCAATGACCGCATGGACATGACGCCAGATGATGTTTGACCTAAACGCGAGCACGGCTACAAAAGATCACTGCCCTCTTGATTCAATCAATATCGAGGAATGAGCGCAGTTGCTCTGAACGACTTGGATGACGAAGCTTCCGCAATGCCTTGGCTTCGATCTGGCGAATACGTTCACGAGTGACATCGAATTGTTTGCCTACCTCTTCCAGTGTGTGGTCGGTATTCATGTCGATACCGAAACGCATACGCAAAACCTTCGCTTCTCTCGGTGTTAAACCAGCCAACACTTCACGCACAGTTTCTGACAAGTTGACATTGGTTGTGGTATCGACCGGAGACTCGACATTGGCATCCTCAATGAAATCCCCCAAATGCGAATCTTCATCATCTCCGATCGGAGTCTCCATTGAGATCGGCTCCTTGGCAATCTTCATTACCTTACGGATCTTGTCCTCAGGCATGTCCATTTCCTTGGCCAGCTCCTCTGGAGTCGCTTCGCGGCCAAACTGTTGGAGCATTTGACGGGAGATACGGTTAAGCTTGTTGATTGTCTCAATCATATGCACCGGGATACGAATGGTGCGCGCCTGATCGGCAATAGAACGGGTAATGGCTTGGCGAATCCACCAAGTAGCATAGGTCGAGAACTTAAAGCCCCGACGGTGTTCAAACTTACACACGGCTTTCATCAAACCGATGTTGCCTTCCTGTATCAAATCCAGGAACTGCAAACCACGGTTGGTATACTTCTTTGCGATCGATATGACCAAACGCAGGTTAGCTTCGACCATCTCTTTCTTAGCCTTGGACGCCTTTGCTTCACCGTAAGCCATCGCACGGTTGATATCTTTGATGTCGGCTAATGTGAGGAAACTGGATTTTTCCAAATCGATGGTAGCTTGCTGCTCAGCGGTGATCTGGTCCTTGATATCACGTAGTGCAGAGGACCATTTCTGCTTGCGCTTAATCGCATCTTCCACCAACTCTAAGTTGGTCTGGTTGTTTTCCCAGGCACGGATGAAGTCTTTGCGCGGCATTTTGGCTACATTAGTTGCCAAATGAAGCACTTTGCGCTCGTGATCCTTGATCGCGTTGACTAGGTTCTGTAGCTGATGAACCAGTAAATCGGTCAATGGAAGCGGCAATTTGAAAGTGACGAAGATCGCAGCCACATCTCCACGCAACTTAACTACTGCTTTGTGCTCAGCACCATGCTTAAAGTAAGCTTTTTTGAACTTGGCGTACTCAGCGGAAAGCGCTTCCATACGCGAGGCAACTTCGGCAGGATCCGGACCTGTGGTGGGAACATCTTCGTCATTGCCAACGCTTTCATCGTCTTCGTCGACTTCTTCACCAGCTTCGACGACGGACTCGTCAGTCATGTCAGCTGAGGTGACAACGACGTTATCCTCCTCTATCAAGTCATTAAAGCCAACAACGACCTCAGTCAGGCGCTTCTTACCTTCTTTATGCAATTCATATTCGCTAAGCAGCAATTCCGTCGATAGCGGGAAGGCACCTAAAGCAGCTTGTACCTCGCTCAAGCCTTCTTCAATGCGCTTGGCAATCGCTATTTCACCTTCACGGGTTAACAGCTCGACCGTACCCATCTCACGCATGTACATGCGCACCGGATCGGTAGTACGTCCTCCTTCGGTGTCAAGCGCACTAAGCGCAGCTGCCGCCTCTTCTGCAGCCGTATCGTCGACTTCCCTGTTTCCAGTGTTTCCCTCGTTAAGAAGCAGGGTCTCGGCATCGGGAGCCACTTCATGGACATCAATGCCCATTCCGTTAATCATCCCGATGATGTCTTCAATTTGGTCAGGATCCACCAGATCATCTGGCAGGTGATCGTTAACTTCGGCGTAAGTCAGGTAACCCTGTTCCAACCCCTTGCTGATCAGTTGTTTGATATCGGATTGCTGAGCAGGGCGTTCATTGGACATGTGGGATTCGCGTCAGGGGCTGTTGATATAACTTAAGTATTATACCAGTTCAACATCATTTCTCGTATTAACAGCAGAGACTTCTGAGTGATCCTAAAATCTGAAAGTACCAAATCGAGGATTCTCGATTGAAAAATAGACGCTTATATAAACGCTTATAAAGCCAGCTCCATCCCAGACACAGAGCATTGTCCCCCGCTAAATCACCATTAACATCGGTTGCTTTGCTCCTTTTAACGAATTCTTTATTTTTCATCATGATGGCCCTGAAATTTGGTTGCCTGATCCTGTTGGCAAAAGACATCAGCCAGCCACACACCAACAAACCACTGGGTAATAGACTGATAGCAACGTTACCTCAAACTCGTGAAGATAGCGTCCTTTTAGAATTGTATAGATGAATCTCAACTCCAAAATCCGTTGGTTGTATCGGGTCGCATCATTGGTAGGGCACATACCCTGGCCACTACTCAAACGACTGTCCGATCTAATCGCCTGCTGCTGTCTTTATTTGAACACGCGAGAAAGTCGCGTGACATGGCGTAATTTGGAACTGACCTACCCAGAGCTGTCACGCCAGGAGCGCTCGCGGCTACATCGCCAAATCATCTATTCCACAGTACGTCAAGCGTTCGAAATGCTACATATATGGACTCATCCACAGAAAGAAAACTTGGCGCGGCTGCGTGAATGCCACGGCCTTGATTTATGGGATGCAGCCCTAGCCCGGGGACAAGGAGTGATTATGGTTGCCCCACATTTTGGCAACTGGGAGTTACTTAAACAGTACATGTCCAATCTTAGGCCAGCCACGCTCATGTCGCTCATGTACCGTTCAACTAATTCGGCCATGTTAGATGGTTTTCTGCAACTGGTACGCAGTGCCGACAATGTGCATCAAGTTCGTGCCGATGGAATGGCAGTACGGCAATTGTTCAAAGTACTCAAGAATGGTGGTGCAATCGGGCTCCTTGCCGACCAACAACCGAAGATCGGCGAAGGTGTATTTGCACCATTCTTCGGCATCGAAGCATTGACCATGACTCTTGTGCAGCGTTTAGCCGAGCGGACAGGCGCGACCGTGCTATATGGCTGGTGCGAGCGTATGAGTCCTAATCTGGAGTTCGCCTTGTATGTGGAACGAGCCGACCCAGCAGTGGCCGATCCAGATCCACTGATCGCGGCAACCGCACTCAATACAGGAATCGAGCGTATCGCTCGTCGCGACCCCACTCAGTATCAGTGGACTTATAAGCGCTACAGCTTACGCCCACCGGGTAGCAACGAACACAATCCTTATAAACTGGAACGCCCAGTACGCTAAATTGTGGAAGCACTCATCCATCCTGATAGGTGATGCGCTTCTAACAACAAACTAACTGACTTAAATAAAACAGTAACGTTCGAAGCGGCTTTGTTGCATAAATTGAACGGGAGGTGAGCCTACCCAATCCAGGACAGATTGATGGCATAGTGACGAAATAGGAGTACGGAATTGGGTGAAACAGTCGAACAAGACGGCCCATCCCTGAAGTTCCGCCGCTTAACAGCCAAAATGATCCATACTTCAATGTGGTTGTCGAGCAGTTTCAAATACCCCATTTTAATTGCAACAGGACATCACTAGCAGGCGCCCTTCATTCATAGCAACGATGCCACCTTGGTTGCCATCGGGATTAATCTAGTAATACGCTGGCGTGGTTAATTCATTGGAGAATTTATCATCGAAGGTGTCGTTCATATCGACATGTCTGGTTTTCTGATGACGTGGACGCCATCAGCGTCGGTGATCTTGGTAAAGCGAGCGCCCTGCCTAGATACGTCGTATTCCATGACGCACCTCTCTTCACAGCAACGTTTGGATCGCGAGCGGTAGCTAACTTCTGCTTTGCCTTGTCCACGGTGACAAGCGGCACTGCGGTATTAGGTGCAGGCATGCCGAGAAGATCGGCCTCAAACGCCTTGATGCTGTCGTGGCTAGTGAGTGCGCCGGATCCGGGCCACCCCATACATCACGCACTTCTTACCCAGACTGATCTCCGGCGCATACGCGCGCGCCCCAAAACTGGCGGAGCGGTACATGAACATTTGTTCCGCTAAGGTCAACCACTTGCTACCGTTCTTCTTCGACCAGCCTTCGGAATCGACCATCTTCCAAGTGATCCACGATCCATAACATGTCTCGCCGCTCGCTTTGTCCTTGGCATAGGCACGCATGCGGTAATCCTTTGCCGCTGGATCATTGCCACTCACCTCAAAGCGCAGCGGCTCGAATCGACCGCAGGCGTTCACCGTGGCAATCAGGAACGAGGACGACCACGACGGACGGCCTTGCACAATGTAAAGGTTCTGTATGACCGCAACCGGAGTAGCGCCGATGCGGTGTGCGATTTCCAGAGCCAGCAGGGTGTTGACCATGTTGCCCTTGTATGACGGTGGCACCAGGTCCGAGGAGCACCGTACTTTGGCTTGGCGTTGTACACGCTCGACATGCGATTGCGCCGCAGACGGAGCCAAGGCGGAAGTAGGAAGTACTACGACAGCGTTCATGATCGATCCTCAGTTGAGCACCCAAGTAGGCAGAGAAATTTCAGTGATTCCGATATAGCCAGGCCATTGCTCGGTGGCAGTGCACCGGGCCAGCGTGTGCAGGCCAGTGGCGCGAATCTCCAAGCCCTTCGCCTCTGAAGCAGCGTCGATGTGATAAACGGCGGCGCAATACGGCGCTTGTTTCTCCTGGCCGAGAATCAGGTAGTTCTTGACCGGGACCCAGCACGCACGTGCGCCATCGCAGTCATGCACCTGCTGGATGTGATACCCGTAAGTGTCGATGCTGCGTGCGAAGCTGCCTGGGGATGCGTCGTTGCAGGTTTTCAGGTCAACGAAGCACGCACGGCTTGGCACGCGTCAGTCCGGACGTGCTTTGCAGACGACGCCGGTTTGCTCATCCATCCAACGCAGCATTGGTGCTGCAATCCCCTCCTTGAGGATGGCAACAATAAGAAGGTTGGACACGAGCGCCACGTACATCGCCCCAATGCGTTCGGCACACGTTGCCGAAATGCATTGTGCGCCCATCCATGCATCGCGTGTGGCCCGATGCTGACTGCTGCGCAGGTCGCGCCGCAGTCGGGCATGACCAAAAAAATCGCTGGCGAAGCGTTGCGGCTCCAGCACGCGGCAATGATACGCGCGCGCCAACACCAAGGCTGGCCTATTTTCATCTTCATGACCCTGATACCACGCACACACGTGCGCCGGTGTTGTCTCGCGCAATAGCTTCAACACACTGCGACTAGCGACACCCAACTCACGCCTGTGGTACTCGTGCGCACGCAGATGGGGGATGACGTAGCCTTACCGATACTCTTTCATGACAGCGTTCCTGTGCGTGTTCCAACGCTCGGCTTGATCATGGCAACGGTGTTCATGGCATGTCTCCTGCCGTCATGGACAGCGTGTGAGTTAAGGTGAGAACGTTCCAATCGTCAGCGTGGCGACACCGTCCAGTTCACGAAACAGCACCGTCTTGAAGTCCTGAGTGATGGCTTCTTCGTGGGCTTCGCGCTGTACGATGCGCAGCACCATGCTCGGCTTGTCATCTTCGGTCAGCACCGACAGCCGCAGGCGAAACGTGCGCGACGGCAGGCCAAGGTACGGTTCAGTGGTGAAGGTGAAGGTGAATCCAGTCGGCAGGCCAAGGGATGACCTAGCTTCGATTGCATCGAACTTAGAGCGCGATACCTTAAAGTCGCCTTGGGTGAATTCGGATTCGGACGTCGCCTTGATCGTTAACTTGCGAATCGCAGTGATGGCTGTCGTCAACGGTATCAAATCCCCAGCTTCTTGCGAGAAAGCAGACATAAAAGCGGACAGCAGCGGTGCCCAGTCTTCAAGCCAGTCGATCAGTTGTCGCTGGTTCAGTGCTCTACCATCGATACTGAGCAGTGCTTTATAGGCAGCGGTGGCCTGGAGAGTGAGCGCAGCTGTCCAGTCGGCGTGCCCCGGCTCGGCGCTGGTGCCGAGATTGAAAAATACCTTAGCGCTGAGCGTGTCTGCGTCTATAAAGCCTTCACTTTTGTCCTTGGTTTTGACGTACTGCACGAAGTCGGCAATGGATTTTGTTTCCAGTGCGCCACGAAAGCGGAAGCGGCGTTCGTAGAATTTTTCAAGATAATGAAGGTTGTAATTTTCGGGCAGCGCAATGGCCTTGTTGCCCAACACATCCGGCAGACGACGGGCATTGGCATCAATAGCGGTTTGCTGGATCAGTTCGATTGCGGTCTTATTCATGAATCAGCCCCCCATCCCTTCACCAAACAGGTTCTGCTGTGTATCGAGGATGAACGTAAGCGTGCCACGAGTGCCGACGTACATCGGCATACTGGTGGTGTCTTCCTCAATGACTTTGCCGCGTTGCTTGAGCTCGACGTATTTGAACGTGTGGTCGATCATGACATGCGATGCGTCGCGAATCCGCTTGATTTTGAAGATGAGTGCAACTTCACCATGCTTGGGTGTGTAGTGGATTGATTGCGCCACGTCGCTGAGCGTCTTTGCGCCTTTCACGGCGAGTGTGCCGCCATCCAGGTGTTCAATATTGGTGAGCTTGGAATGATCTTCAAACATGAGTGATTCCTGGTGACGGCAGCCAGACGGATGCATGGGAAAAGCGAGAGGATCAGTCATTCAAGAATGAAAGGCGGGCGCTGGAACCGCACTCTAGTGCGTCACATGATCAGCCGAGGCCCGCTAAAACGCATGCGAACAGCATCACAGCACCGAATACGTAGTGGCCGAAGATCACCTCTAAAGTGGAAGTAGTCACGAAGCTTCATCACAGTGCTACTCCTGCTTCATACACGGGATGAATGGATACGCCTGGAATCAAACACTCCTGTGAATGGAGGCCAACCCCTTGGGACCTTATGATGGAAGTCCCAACCACCATCAAACTCCAAGAAGCCAGGCATGACTGAAAAGCGGATTTTTGATGAGCACGATCTTGAAAAAGGGATAGGGGTTCCCATACGCGGACCGACGCAACTTTCCCTTGCTCTCATACCACCAGCGTCGCCACCAAAAAAAGTGAGGAACTCATGAACACACCCGCACCGTAAGCACGCACGAAATACGCAGCCAAGTTTGATTTGACGTATCACGTCCGCCTCTACGAACGGCATGTCCGGTTTTATCGCCGGGTCCGAAAAATATTGTTCTTTTTAGTGCCGTGGCTGGAACAGTGGCCCTGGGTCACGTTGCGAGCGAATTGCCGTGGCTGGTCTCGCTGCTAAGTGTGGTTGTGGCCGTGACTGAAATAGCCACTCTTGTCCTGAAGCTGAGCAATAAATCTGTCGCACATGAACATCAGCAGCGTACATGCGTGGAACTTCAGGTGCAGCCGTCGGCATTGACGTTGGACGAGCTTGACCGCCAGATGCGAAAAGCCTTTATAGATGCCCCACAGGAAATTGAGGCGCTTAGGATGCCCGCTTACAATGATGCTCTTCGCACATGCTGCCATGTTGCACGTGTGCAACCGCTTGGACGGGTGGAACGCTTGCTGGATACGCTCGCTTGAATCCTTGCCTACTGGTATTACGGTGATTGTGACGGCATCAGCAGTGTGCATTTCCATGTTTTGAGCGTGTGTGAACATAGGTGTGAGCAAACTGCGTTACGCAGCGTGGATCAGGCTGCACGTGACGACATGGGGTGAAAGATATTTTGTGCTGGCTTGATGCCAATGGGCGTGACAGTGATTGCCGTGTGAAAGCCGAACCGCTTGTAGGCGACACATCCAACCATGTGTACGCTTTGGAACAAGCCGGTGTACGTGTGCTCGGCATCTGGCGCGCGCGCTTTCACAGTGCAAAGCATCATGCGTATTCCTCCTGCCAAGCATCAATCGCTATATGGCTGGTGCGGTCATCTTCTTTTTGTATTTCGTCCTGTATTTCCTATTCTGCGAGGATGTAGAGTTGTTTCAGGCGTGCTGGTCCGTGAGGCTGCGCGAGCCTGTAGAGCCGCTCCAGCAGCGCGCTGCTGATCAATCGATCTGAGGGCATGGTATCCAGATCGACCATTGCGGTTTCAAGCACGTTGTAGTGCACTGCGGACAGTCCGCCTGCGATCCATGCATCGGCCTCTGCGATCCTTTCTGAGTCGCCCAGGAAGTGTTGGACCTTGACATCGACACGCTCCCACCGGTCTTCTTCAAGGGATTCACGTGGCTGCAAACGCGGGTCGCTGTCACTGCGATCCATGACACACCTGCCTTCACAGCGGCGTTTGGATCGCGCACGGCGCGGACGTCATTTGTTGCTCCGTTGTAGCGGACGCAGGAGCCGTCGTCTCTAAATTCAACAGAGCATGAGCCGTTGTGCGGATCATCGTTGTTTTTAGGGTCAGCTTCATGGGTAAACGTCCAAAAGCATTCACTTGGCGTGTCCGGAAAAGCATCGGTGTCGATAGCCGGTGCATAGCGACTGCGGTCCCGGATGGACGCTCGTGCTTCCAGGGTTGGCAAGCGCCAGTCGGTGTGACCGCCTCATCTCAGTTCACGGCAAGCCCTTGCTGCGGCAGAGTCGTTGAACCTGTTCACGCAGTTGCCTATATCCCGCGCTGACCATTCCAAGCCGGTGAGCACAATGCCATTCCTGGTCTATGACGCCTGGACAACACGCCCTACCAGCGCGAACCGATGGACATGCTGGTGAACCCGGACTGCTACCACGTCACCCTGAAATGGGGCACCCAGGTGGGCAAAACCCTGCTGGCGCTGTGCGTCCAAAGCTACTGCATCGACATGACATCGCGCAGCCAAATGATGCTGCAACCCTCCCAAGGCGATTTACAGGCATGGCTGGAAACCAAATTTTCACCCCTGATCTGTGCCAATACAGGATGACAGCGACTCATCGCAGCACGACAGTGGTGCACGGCTGCCCATCCACGCGGCTTGTCTGGATACCGGCGGCACCACTGGCCATACCCAGGCGGCTTACGAATACCTGCGCACCACCTCCGGACATCGCGTGTTTGGCATTAAAGGGGTGGGCGGCTGTGGCCGTCCCAACGTTGAGAAAGCGCAACGCAAACATTCCGGGCGCAATACCCGCAAAATCAATCTGTTTGCCGTGGGCGTGGATGAAGCCAAATTAATCGTGATGCGCCGCTTGGCCATCGAAAAACCCGGTCCAGGCTACGCACACTTTCCCACAGACCGCGCCCCTTCCTGGTTTGCTCAATTGACGGCTGAGAAATTGCGGACCTGCTACGTCAAAGGTCAGCCGGTGCGCCAATGGACCAAGCCGGATAAAGCCCCTAACGAAGCGTTGGATTGCCGGGTGTATGCCTACGCGGCGCTCAAAATCATCAACCCGCATGTATCACGTTATGCCCAGCGGCTCAAAGACACCGCAGCGCCGCCGCCGGAAAAACCGCCACAGGACCCTGTGACGGCATTGCAGCACCATGAAACACACTCCCGGCCCAAACGTCCCATACACCCATCAAGAAAACGGGGGACGTGAGCGACCCAATGGTGACCCATGCCCCTGCCGCTTGCTTCCTCGACCTTTCCCGCGGTGATCCAGACCGGATGTTCTCTACAGGCATCATGCTCACTGGAAGCGTATCCCAGTACCGGCTGGAAGGTGCGCTGGCTGCTGCGCGGTTCCAAGTCACTTGACATCGTGGCACACGGTGAACACAGCGTTCACCGATTCCAGATCCCCGTCGATGACACCGCACAGTGGATCCCGAGCCATTATGGGTATCGATTGCATGCAGAACGGGGCACACAGACCGTAGACATCGAACGCGGCCAACTCCGCGTGGAACCGGATTTTTCCTCCCTTCCAGAAGGGTATGACGGACGCAGCAACAAGCAGCGCGCCCTAAACGCCATCAATGCCGTACTGGAAAAACGCGCGACCCAGGATCAATCGCGCGACCACATCAACAACCGCGAACTATGGCGCACATCGATCCCCGAATGACTGAAACTACGCACCTTTTATGCCCTTGCCGTCACACGAGAACAAGCCTCTGACAGATCACAGCACTGGGGAAGCCAGCTTCCCGTGAGGTTTTTCGGATGATCTCACTGGCATGGTGGAAACGCCGATCCTTAAAACCAGAGACGACGTTCCAGGAAACGGCAGAAACACGGGTAACCCATACACCGCCCACATGGCATCAGCGCATGCTGCCTTTAGGCGGCATGTTCAAAGCCGGGCAAGTCGATGCCAATGACCTGTGGAGCAGCATCCCGGTTGCACCGGATGAATACATCAGCCAGCGTCTGCCGGTGCTGGTGGCGCGGATGCGCGAACAATGGTCCAAGAACGACCATGTCAAACGTTACATTGACCTATGCCGCCGCAACATTGTCGGCCCGCGCGCCTTGCTGACCAAACTGAGTCAGACAGCATCCGCACCACTGACCGAACAAGACACACCCACCAGCATTGGCCTGTCCACCAAAGAAGTACGGCACTACAGTGTCATCCGCGCCATCAGTGCGTTATTACCCAACGCCAGCACGGCCGACAAAGCCACGGCAGCCTTCGAGATCGAGTGCTCAGATGCCGCGGAAAAAATCTATGGCCAAAAGTCCCGCAGACTCATGATCCCCGCGGACGTGCTGAACCTTGCATTCTCCATGACCATCCCATCCGAGGGGCCCGGCTCCGACATCATTGCGACCGAACTACACGCCGCTTCCTTTATCGAATGACTGCGTCACAACACCTGGGTGATGCAGCGCGCCAATGTCATGGGGGGGCCTGGTCAGCAACGTCGATATCCCCCGCCCCAAAGGCGCCACCCAAGCCTACTGGGTCGGTGAAGGCGAATCGCTGGAAGCAAGCCCGCCCGCCCTGGATCAGATTCATTTCACGCCCACATCGCTAGCGGCCTACACCGACATCACCCGCCGCCTGTTCTTGCAATCCACTCCCAATGCCGAACAGATCGTTCGCGCCAATCTGCTGCACGTGATGGCCCTGGAAGTGGATCGCGCAGCGATCTACCGCAGCGGGTCCGATACCCAGCCCAAAGGCATCAAACAGCACAGTGGTATCAACGCGGTGCCCTTTGCCAAACCAGGGGGCCCTTCCTTTGCCGAGCTGGTGCGGATGGAAACCCAGATTACACTGGGTAACACCGATGCGAATGCCATGTCCTATGCCTTTAATGCCGGGATTCGCGGCTATGCCAAAGACCGCTGCCAGCGGCACGATGTGGGAATCTGATAACACCATCAACGGGTATGCCACCAGTGTGTCCAACCAAATTCAACCAGGCGACGTGTTCTTTGGACACTGGGCCGACCGCATCATCCCGCTATGGAGCGGGCTGGACCTGACGATAGCTCCGTACAGCCTGAACACCGGCGGCGGCACTCGGATCATTGTGTTTCAGGATATCGATTTTAATACCCGCTGCCCGGAAAGCGTCTATTACGCTGCCGCCGCTTAAGCCTGAAGGAGAACACCCGGTCCAGCCATACCCTGAAAATGACTTCCGCGGTCGTCATCAATGGCGTGATTCACCGCAGCGGTGCGGTGGTGCAGTGTCCTGCGGCACTGACGCAAGATTTAGTGCGGCATGGCCGTGCCGAACCCAGCGCTGAGGAGGACGGACCGATGGAATCGATCATTGCATCATCCATCGATAATGATCGCGTCACGACGGATCCAGGCAACGCTCCACCCAACCCTGACACCAAAGGGACTGCCGCACCACGCGGTAGCCGCCGCGCATGAGTCATCCGCCGTGGGATCACCTGGATGCTTTTCTGGATACTGGCGATTTTGCAGTGATGGTCCGGTTGAGCTCTGAAACATCCGGGCAGGTGCATGAATGCCACATCATTTTTTGATGTGCCTTCTATGAATGGGGATCTGGGTGACTATCGGATGAGTGCTCCGGGGCTGTCTTTCACGTGCAAATATGTCGATGTGGCCGCTTTCAAGAAACACGATCGTGCCGTCATCGCAGGGCAGCACGATTGGTTGACCCACGATCCCCAACCGGATGGGATTGGCATGACCTTCGTGTGGCTGGCCCCGTGGGGTTACCCATCCATCGCAGGAAATCACCATGAACGAACCCAATTTTGAAGCTATCGGGCGCTATCAACATGCACGGCAACACATGGCGACGCTGTCCTGGCAACGCAACGATGTACTGAAGCAGCTCAGTCGCTTCTGCGAACGCTGCGTGAATACGACACGATCCACGACCATTTCCAAACTGAATGTGGCTGCACTTCATACCCATCTGGAAGCGGTACGTGATGCCGATGCGGCACTGATGGCCGCCGTCGCCGAATGCAACCGCTGGGCCGTGGAAGCTAAGGCATTGCCGATCCGGATCGAATCTCATCCGACTTGAATGACAGAGCACGTTCCAGGTGATTACTCTCCAGATCGACACACCTCCTTACCGGGATCGCGCATGCACTCAATGCCACCGAAGTTCAGATGGAGCAGGCACTGCGCTCGACAAAAGTCAAAATGGCGTCCTGGCTGCGTACCCGCTCCATTCGCGGCTTGAGTGACTCCCTGAAAGTTCAACATAAGATCCTGCGCAGGCGGCTGCGTACCTATCGCCTGCGCGACCAGATGAAACTCTGGTACGGCCTGGACCCGATCCCGTTCATATGGTTGCAACCCAAAGCCACCGCCAGCGGCGTACGCGGTGCTGGAGGACGCCACATCAAAGGTGCCTTCATAGCCACCGTCCGCGGCAAACGGCAGGTGTTCAAGCGTGTGGGCACCGCCCGTTACCCGGTGGCCGTCCAGAAGGCGGACATGTACGCCCCATCCATCACCTATATCCAAAAAAACCTGATGGATACCCCCACGTTTGCAGCACGCTTCTTTGCCTTGTTTGAGCACGAATTGAAATGGCGCACACAGACACCGATATAAGCTTGGAGGCGCTGCATACAGCCAGCCGCGATCAGATTGCCGCACAATTTCCCGACCTAGCCACCGTCGCGTTTTATCTGGGCGATGAAGATCACCGTCTGCCGTTGCCCGCCTGTTTACTGGAACTGACCGACATCGAACCTGCCCCAGAAAACGATGCAGGCACCGGGCAATTCCCGGTGCTGCTGCGGTTTCAAGCACGGTTCGTGCCGGGACATCGCGATCCTGCAAGCGCGCCTGGCCGCCGCGGCCCTGGGGACCTGGCGCTATCAGCGCCGCTGGCGTGGCGTGCCTACCGATCCTTGCCGCGTGATGGCCATCTATCCAGACGTATTCAGTGCCGCACTGGATCAATGTGTCGTCTGGACCGTGGAATGGCAGCAGCCGGTATTTCTCGGCAACAGCGCCTGGAACAACGCTGGATCGCTGCCAAAGGACCTATGGATATCCTTTGCACCGCATACCGGCCATCCCTTCCAGGACCGCTATACCGCCATGGCACCATGAGAAAGACACTTCATGAACACAGCCACCAGTTATCCCACCTGATCCTGACAGGAACGGTCGCCGCGCTGGATGCGGCCACCGCCTGCGTGCGTGTGAACTACTCACCGGTTGGCTGCCCGTGATGGCCGCACTTGCGGGCGTGGATCGCTCCTGGTGGCTGCCGCAACTCGGCGAACAAGTCGTGGCCCTGTGCCCCAATGGCGATTCGGCACTGGGCATCGTGTTACCCGGTAACCTCTACCAAGACCGTTTCGCCGTCCTCGGCGGCACCGCCCATCAGGCGGGTGTGGGCGGGTGTGGTGTTTGGCGACGGCACCAACCTCACCTATGACCGGCACGCGCACACGCTTACCGTGGATACTTCGGCCTCCTGCGGAACGGTCAACCTCAGCTGCGCCACCGCCACCCTCAAGGCCAGCAACAGCGTCACCTTGGACACCCCCAAGGTGCAGATGACCGGCGATCTGTCCGTGGCTGGCACCATCCACGCCCGGGGCGACATCACCTCCGCAGGCATTGGATTACAAAGCAACCGCCATACCACCCAAGGACCCCAGGCACCCACCACTCCGGCGCAGTGATAAGTGCACTCAAGCGACGCGAGGGTGAATACGTGACAGGGCCTCTCCAAGGTCGCGTTTGGCGCATTCGAGTGCATAGTGCTGTTCCAGATTCAGCCAGCTTTGCGGATCGGTGCCAAAGTAACGTGCCAGACGCAGTGCAGTATCCGCCGTGATCCCACGTCGTTCGCGCACAATCTCGTTGATCCGTGCCGCCGTCACGCCAATCGCCTTGGCCAGCGCATTGCTGGATAAGCCTAGAGGGGCCATAAATTCTTCCCGGAGAATTTCTCCTGGGTGAATGGGGGGAAGTGTCTTGGACATGCTCATCTCCTAGTGATAATCGACAATTTCAACCTGATAGGCATCGCCGTTTTCCCAAATGAAACAGAGGCGGAATTGATTGTTGATACGGATGCTGTGCTGCCCTTGGCGGTCCCCTTTTAAGGTTTCAAGCCGATTACCAGGCGGCGCATTGAGAAAGCTCAAGGTCGCTGCTGCATGCAATTGAATCAGCTTCCGGCGTGCGACCGCTTCTATGTGAATAAAGCGACGTACCCGTGACCCGTTGAACAAAGATTCCGTGTCCTGGTCGGCAAAGGTTTTAATCATTTTTTATTGTATATCGGTAAGCGATAAAAACAAGGCGCAGAAAAACCCGTCACAGGACGTGGTACAGGGTGAGCGTGCATGCTGCGGTGCGATGCGCGGCATGAACAGTCATACAGGCAAACCCCTTGATGGGATCGAGCACCTGCGCCAATCGGTGCAGGACATTTTGAGCACGCCGCTGGGCAGCCGCGTCATGCGGCGCGATGACGGCAGCCGGTTACCGGAACTGCTGGACGCCCCGATCACCCGTGCCCTACAGATGCACCTGTACGCCGCCACCGCGCACGCTCTAGCCGCCCACGAACCACGGCTCACTCTACAGCGCGTCACCGCACGGGTCACTGCTTCCGGCGCGGTGGTCCTTGATCTGAGCGCCCGCTACCTGCCCGCAGGCCGCACCATCGCCTTAGACGGCATCCAGGTACGCTGATGGATAGCAACTTGACTGCCATTGATATCTCACGGCTGCCGATGCCCGATGTCATCCGGCAGGTGGCCGCCGATGTGATCCTGCAAGAGATGCTCGCCGATCTGTATGCCCGCGCCCCGGCGCTGCAAGGCTTGCTGCCCTCCGATCCCCTGTACACCCTGCTGGAAGTGGCCGCCTACCGTGAATCGGTACGCCGCTATCAAAGCAATGATGATGCCAAAGCCGTCATGGTGGCCTTAGCGACCGATGCCGATCTGGATCACCTGGCCGCCTTATTTCGCGTCAAACGCCTGGTGCTTGATCCCGGCGATCCCTCCAGGGGCATCGCCGCCGTGATGGAGCGTGATGCCCAGTTCCGGCGGCGCATCGTCCTGGCCCCGGAAGGCTACAGCGTGGCCGGTCCAGAAGGCGCTTACATCTACCATGCCATCAGTGCCCATGCCGACGTCCTGGACGTGAGCGCCACCAGCCCCGCCCCTGGAGAGGTGGTGGTGACGGTGCTGTCGCGCCGCGCCAACGGGCAGCCATCGCAAGAGGTGCTTGACGCCGTCATGGCCTCGGTCAATCACGAATCAGTGCGCCCCATGACCGATCATGTCACCGTGCAACCGGCACAGATCACCGACTACCAGGTTCACGCCCGGCTGCACACCTATGCCGGACCAGATGCGGCGGTTGTCTTGTCCGAAGCGCAGCGGCGCGTCACCGCCTACACCACAGAAGCCTTCCGTTTAGGCCGGGACATTGCCCTCAGCGGCCTGTATGCCGGATTGCACGTAGAAGGAATTCAGCGCGTAGAACTCAATACGCCACAGCAGGGATTGATCATCGGGCGCACTCAGGCGGCCCGCTGCACGGACATCACCTTGGTGCATGGAGGCGTGGATGAATAAGCCTGTGGAGAGTCTGCTGCCCCCCACCGCCACGCCCCTGATGCGCACCCTGGAACAGGTGATGGCGCGGATGGCCGATATCCCGATTCCGTTCAGGCAATGATGGGACCCGCAGACCTGCCCGGAACCCTTGGCGTGGTCCTTGTTGGTGGACACCTGGCGTAGCGATTGGCCGGTGCATATCAAGCGTGCGCGCATCGCTGCCGCCATCGAGATTCAGCGCTGTAAAGGCAGCGGCAAGAGCGTGCGCGATGTGGTGCGCAGCTGCGGTGGAGACGTGCTCATCACCGCAGTGCCCTGTACGACGCTGCCGGAGGCCACGAATGATCAACGCCAACCTCTGGAGCGATCTGGCCGCAGGGATTCAACAGACGCTCCACTCCAGCAGCAGCAATCGACCTGTACTACTGCTGCTGGGTGGTTACACATTCTCTGTGGCCACCGTGGTGTATCAGGAACTCGCCCGCGTGAATGAATACCGCTAGCCGCCATTGAGCGCTATGGGCAGCGCGATGCGCACCAATACACCGGACCAGGAGAGGAGAGTATCGAGTTGCCTGGGATCGCCTATCCGGATTGGCAAGGCAGCGGCGCTTCATCGGACGAGCTGCGCACCATCACCAGCCAAGGCAACCCCTTGCAGTTCATTGATAGCCACGGTGTCATCCACGGTTGGTATGTCATCGAACGGATCCAGGAGCGGCACAGCGACCATCATCCGGACGGCAGACCACACCGCATCGAATTTATGCTGTCGCTGCAACACGTCAGCGATGACCAAGGGATGCAGGTCAGCTCATGAGCCCACAACGCTATCTCACACGCCACGGCGACACCATTGACTGGCTTGCATGGAAGTATTACGGGCGTACCGATGCGGCCATTCACATCATGGCCAACGACACAGACATCACCGCCCTCATTGCTGAACGCATGGTAGGCGTGCGGCTTGCGGATGCATCCGGCAGTCATGCGGATACATTGGAGATTGTGCTCGCCGACCCTCTAGCCAACGCCCCACTCAGGTTGCCGCCAATGGGCGCAGAACTGCAATTGTCATTGAGCTATGACGGTCAATTGCGCCAGATGGGCGTTTTCGTGTGCAGTGGAGATCGCGTTGTCCGGTTGGCCTGGCACGATGACGCTGCGTGCCCATGCTGCTCCCTGGGAAGGCACTCCCCAAGGCAACAGCGATCTTCAAACTCCAAAAACACGCTCCTGGCCGGCGGGCACCACACTAGGAACCATGCTGTCCATCATGGCCGCCGAACATGGGATGGAGTCAGCGATTTCTCACTCACTATCTGGCGTGACGTTACCGCACACTGATCAGACAGAAGAATCAGATATTAACGTGCTGGTGCGGCTAGCACGGCGTTACGCTGCCATTGCCAAACCCGGGAGAGGACGGCTGATGTTTGCCAAGCGCGGCGAGTCTAAAACAGCTTGCGAGCTTTTGAACATCTGGCGCAACCAGATCAGATTGCTGCTTGCTGTGGATGGACCGGCACCGGCCTTGCGGCGTGGTTCAATTGGCTCGATGAAATCCTGCAGGGTGAGTTGGTCAACACGCTTGGATGCAAGAGAGCAGTTACTCAGTGCGGCTCATTCAGATTTCTTTGAGCGTCCCCACGGCTCCTCTGGTCGCTCGCGACCCTCGTAGCACCGCACCATTTCGGCAACGCTCATCCTGGGCCCGACCGGCTCGCCACACGCCCGCTGTCCTTGCAACGCCGCCTCCCGCCTCGTGATCCATTCCTTAACTAGTACGCGCGGCACTGCAAGTTTCTGCTGCGGAGTCGAATTCTTGCTGTGTATCCTGCGGCAAATCGTGATTGTGCCGATGCTTATGGGGTCACATTCGATCTTTTTTGACACCAAACGTACCAGCGAGCGAAGGTCGAGAAATGCCCGGATATCCGCAGTAATCATTGGAGGTAGAAGCGCCGTAAATCATTAATTTATTATGAAAAAACTCCCGTAACCCTTACGTTTCAAGCGATTTACGCTTGTCTGTCTCCACAATGCCACACTGGATGATCATGTCGTACTTACCATCCCCAGCAAAAACGGAGTTGCCACCGATACGGCCATCAACCCTCCCAACCTAGAACACCGATATCCAAGGCCGTAACCATCAGATACACATTAATTCGCACCTGTAGAACTTCATAACCGCTCTTCTGGTAGGGAGGGTGACCTTAAACGCAGGACAGTCAGTCAAACATGGCTTCACGATTTTTTTAATCGAACGAATATCGCAACATCACCCCGCTTATCGCCCAGAATCACTCAATGAGCGATCCGGTCACCTAATGGCTACCAGATGTCTCGTATCTGGCCGGATATTCAACCCGCAGACTCACTGAGAAACACTCCATATTGCCGCGGGATCAAACGCAGTTCCTGGCCCTCAACATATTCATCAGCCGCACTAGGCAATTCGATCTCCACCTCATGTGCACCCTGCTCCAGACGCGCCCGCACGCGCAGCCGAGGACCACTGCGCTGGCTCCACAACACGGTGGCTGACCACCCCTCCTGGGCATCCGGCACTAGATCCTCCGGTCGCACATAAAGATCTACCGGGCCCACCGCTGCTATCTGCGGCGGACGAGACAGCACGATCCCAGCCACCTGCAACCCATCAGCACCAACACAGCCCGGCAAGCGATTCACCGCTCCAACGAACGAATACACGAACGGCGAAGCGGGCCGGTTATAAACCTCAGCCGGACTAGCCACCTGCTCGATCTTGCCCTGATTGAGAATCGCAACCCTATCGGCTAACTCCAACGCTTCTTCCTGGTCGTGGGTGACGAACACTGTCGTTAGCCCAGTCCGGTCATGGATCTCACGCAACCAGCGCCGCAGATCACGCCGTACCTGGGCATCCAGCGCACCGAATGGTTCGTCCAGCAATAACACACGGGGCTCGATTGCTAACGCCCGCGCCAGTGCGACGCGCTGGCGCTGACCACCAGATAACTGCATTGGATAACGCTGCTCCAAACCATCCAACTGCACCAACGAAATTAATTCAAACACTCTTGCACTAATGTGTGACTCTGGCCAACGCGCCTTACCGCGACGCACACGCAAGCCGAAAGCAATGTTCTCGTACACACTCATATGCTTGAACAACGCATAGTGCTGAAACACGAAACCGACCCGACGCGCCTGCACACTCATGGTCGTCGCATCCTCATCACCGAACAGCACCTGACCTGCATCGGCATGCTCCAACCCAGCGATAATCCGCAGCAAGGTGGTCTTGCCCGAACCAGACGGCCCAAGCAACGCCAACAGTTCACCCTGACGAATATCCAGGTCGATCGCCGCCAATGCAGTAAAACCCTCGAACTGCTTGCGCAGCTTCTGGATGCTGATCCCCATACTCAATTCATCCTCAATGCTGGCGCCTGATAGCCAACAACTCACCATGACGCTTTTCCAGAAAAGCCTTCAAGGCCAACGTCAACAACGCACTCGACGCCAACAATGAAGCACAGGCAAATGCAGCACTGTAAGCGTACTCGTTATAGAGAATTTCCACGTGCAACGGCATTGTATTGGTTCGCCCACGAATGTGACCGGATACCACCGAAACTGCGCCAAACTCCCCCATCGCACGCGCACCGCACAACAACGCCCCATACAACAGCCCCCAGCGAATATTCGGTAACGTCACTCGCCAGAAAGTCTGCCAGCCACTCGCACCCAGACTTAACGCAGCCAGTTCCTCCTCATTGCCCTGCTGCTCCATCAATGGCATCAGCTCACGCGCAATAAAAGGGAAAGTCACGAACATCGTCGCCAAGACGATGCCGGGCAACTCAAACACGATCCGTGGCAACTTCACCATGCATTCGCCAAACAAAGGCAATGAGAATCGAACGCCATCCTCGATCAACGGCCACGCCCAACCCTGCCGACCGAAAATGAGCACGAACACCAAGCCGGCGACCACCGGTGAGACCGAAAACGGCAAATCGATCAGACTGATCAGCAGCCGCTTGCCAGGGAACTGATGCTTGCTGACCGCCCAAGCCACGGCGACCCCGAACACCATGTTCACCGGCAGCACAATCAGCATCACCAACACCGTTAAACGGATTGCAGCCAACGCGTCAGGATCAGTGACCGCACGTACAAATACCTGTGTCCCACCGCGCAGTGCTTCGGCGAACACTAACATCAGTGGCAGTATTAGAAACGCCAGTAGGAACCCAAGTGCACCCAGAATGAGCAACCACTGTACCCACTGTGACTCAGTGGTCGCGGATGCGGTCAGCAACCGGCGCCAACGCTGCGCGCTCGTCTGCCCCTGAAAACGGGAAGAACGCGGGTGCATCGCATTGTTGTTCATCTTCCTCCCCGCTGTTTACCACGCAATAAGCGTGCCTGCAGCCCGTTGATCATTAACAACACCGCGAATGACAACAACAGCATCGCTGCCGCAATGGCTGTGGCCGCAGAATAGTCGAACTCCTCCAAGCGGATTGTAATGAGCAGGGGCGCGATCTCGGTTGCATTGGGTAAATTGCCAGCAATGAAAATCACCGACCCATACTCGCCCACTCCGCGCGCGAAAGCCAACGCAAATCCGGTCAACACCGCTGGCCATAGCCCTGGCAATACGACGCGAAACATGGTCTGCCAACGGTTCGCACCGAGCGAGGCAGCAGCCTCCTCCAACTCCTTCTCGGCCTCCGCCAACACCGGCTGGACAATCCGCACCACGAACGGCAGGCCAACGAACACCAGCGCCACCACGATCCCCAACGGGGTGTAAGCCACCTTGATCCCGGCAGGATCCAACCAGCGCCCTATCCATCCATTGGGTCCATACAATGTCGCCAAGGCAATACCGGCCACTGCCGTCGGCAATGCAAACGGTAAATCGATCATCGCGTCGAAAACACGCTTACCAGGAAAATGGTAACGCCCAAACACCCAGGCCACCCAGGTCCCCATCACCGCGTTAAACGCTGCCGCAACCAGCGCAACGCCAAAACTGACCCGCAGTGCAGACAGTACCCGTGGTTCAGTCCACACCTGCCATAATCCACTCCACCCCAACCCACTGGCCTTGACAAATACGCCAATCAGCGGGATTAACACGATCAGTCCCAACCAAACAAAAGTGATCCCCAAACTCAGACCAAGTCCGGGAATCACGCGTCGACGTGGTAAATACGTCGGCGCTACAGTACTTTCAGCCATGGACTACTTTCCCGCCTGGATCTGGTCGAACACACCGCCATCGGCAAAATGCTCCTGCTGTGCCTTAGCCCAGGAACCAAACGCTCCCCCGATCGTCACCAACTTAATCTGAGGAAACCTAGCCAAATCGGCAGCATCGGCCAACTCAGGATGGCGAGGACGGTAAAAATGCTTGGCGGCCAATCTCTGCCCACTCGACGAATACAAATACTTCAAGTAAGCCTCAGCCACCGCACGGTTACCATGCTTATCCACGTTCTTATCTACCAATGCCACTGATGGCTCCGCCAGGATCGATAGTTTGGGCATTACAATCTCAAATTTGTCTGGGCCCAACTCCTCCTGAGCCAACAGCGCCTCATTCTCCCAAGTCAACAATACGTCACCAATACCACGCTGCGCGAACGTCGTCGTCGCTCCCCGCGCGCCCGTGTCCAAGATCGGAACATTGCGAAATAAGGCCCGCATGTAACGCAGGATCTTCTCGCGGTCCCCCTTGAAGATATAGTCGGCATAGGCCCAGGCTGCCAAATAATTCCAACGCGCCCCCCCGCTGGTTTTCGGGTTCGGAGTAATCACCTGCACCCCCGAACGCAGCAGATCAGGCCAATCCTTAATATTGTTCGGATTGCCCTTACGCACCAGAAAGACGACCGTCGAAGTGTAAGGCGCACTGTTGTCCGGCAAACGCTTTTGCCAACTAGGATTGATCAAATGCGATTTTTCCACGATCGCGTCAACATCATAGGCCAGCGCCAACGTCACCACATCCGCCTCAACCCCATCGATCACCGAACGCGCCTGCTTACCCGAACCACCATGTGAGGTTTCGATCTTCACCGTCTTAGCGGTCGTCTGCTTCCAGTACTTCGCAAAGGCGGCGTTATAGTCGCGATAGAACTCGCGGGTCGGATCATAAGACACGTTGAGCAGCATCTGTTCGCGCGCGTGCGCCAGTGAGGCACTCAACAGCAGCCCCAACAACAAGGCTGCAACATATCGAATTGGAATACATCGGTTCATGTCGATCTCCTGTGCAGTCACGGCAACAGCCGGTCCGACAAGGATGCCATGCTGCGCAGCCGCATGCAGGCGGTGAAATGATATGAAGCTGGCTGTTTATGCCTTTTAAGCATGAGCAAGCAATACTGAAGGCAACCCTATAAAACACCCATGTCGCAGGCGATCTCCTCCATAAGACACCCATCCAGCGCTTCCGCGACGCCAAAGACCGTATGACAGCTCTTGAAGCCCATCAAGCAAATCACTCACACGACCAGCTCCAGGACGCAAACCCAACACGGCCAACAACGTGTTCTCAATCGAAAATGTCCATCCCTCCAGAGATTACATGAGACATCTTCACCCACCTGAAGCGTACCAACGACACCTTTGCCGCACACCCAGCAGCATCCGCCATCGACACGGAAACCGTACTGCCCTCTATGGCGTTGCGCTGCTACGGCGAGTCGTATGCATTTGCGATGCTGGCATCCCCGACACCCGCTTAACGATGTGGATGCCATTCGCCTTCATCCAGGCATCGAACTGATCGGCAGTCATCCGCTGGCCGTTCTGAGTCATATCGAACCGATACTTGGCAACGTTATCAGACCCACGTGGCGGCAGAGTCGGTTGGAACACACGCCGTGGAGAAGACCTCAAGGCACAGGCCACCAGTATGAGCATCAGCATCACCACGAACACACGGCACAAAAACCTGAATACAGGTTGCCACATCTGAACGTTATCCACCTAAAAATGAAGTCACTTTATTGACGTGTAAAAATTTAATAAATCATGAAGCAAGGCACCATGATGCCAAATGAACGTTCCAAACGATCATGATCGCGCATGCACTGGACAGGCAACCTCCAATTCACCATAGCGTCAACGTGGCATCAGCAGCCTTCCTCCTGATCCACTCACACCGCCGCCACGACTTCCCCATTGAATCCATGCAATGATCTGGCACCACTCGGCAACCCAGTCCAACAACGAAACCGCCTGTGCAACAGATATCACACGCCCCCCGCTGGTGATCTTCATCAGCTCGATCCATGAGCACGTGCAAGGGGCGATTCGGCAGCCCGGACCGCTTGAGCCACTCACGACCTTGCGGCACCTCGTGCGCTTGTCCAAGGGATAGAAAAAAGGCGATGCCCGTCTGGCCATGTGCGCATCCACCACGAAAAAGTGGTTCTTGGTGTTCCACCGATCACAGGATGTGCCGCTACCGTCGGATGTACCCGCACACTGATGCTATCCAGCGACACCGTTTGGCGCTTGATCTGCACGACCCGCACTGACTGGCATGGCTCGCAGTGTCGATTTAGCACGCTTGGCTTCGCCCATTGATCCATACCTGTGCAGATCGTGTGCCAGTAGCTGAAGCCCTAGGACAGGCGATGCCATGTGCAGCCATGCTCAGCGACATACAGAATGGCACTGACGTTGCCGCGCTGCCTCGGCAGAGCGACTAAAAAACAGTGTTCGACCTGCACACACTGGGCAGAGGCGATCTCGATACGCTTACTACCGCAGGGACATCGCCTCCGCACCATTGAGTGTTAATAAACTCCACTCCTGTCGTCACGATCCAATCGCACCCAATTCCCTGAAGCGCCCACCGCCAGCGCAAACCATCCACATCCATCGCACCGCTTGGCAGCAACTGTGGTGGTTGCCTGCCTTGCCCGATACGCCCACTTCACCCTGTTTCGATTAAGACAAATGAAATTTTAAATGGCCATGCCGTTATTGAACTCCCCGGCACACCCGTCGAGGACAAGCAAACAGAGCAAGAGACACATATCCGTACACGGTAGATGCGTTGTGCAGCTTTATGACCCAATGTAGATCGCTCCAGCCCACAGGTGACCTTAAGTGGACCAAGACGACACCGCACGCAAGCCAGACAAGGAAGCAAAAGTCACTGCCGGTCATCCCGCATGCCGAGAGCAAACCGCAGTTGGCATTGTCAGCACCCCACTTAGAAAAAACACCGTTTGAGATAGATCGTTGAGATAGATCGATCATGTTCGGAAATTAACCTGTCATGACGAACCATGACCGCTCTTGGCAGACCTCTAGTGCGTGAGTTTTTACCCTCCTGACCCTCAGCAACACCCCCCATCTCCTGCAACATGGATTACATCAGGCGACATTGACCACTGTTGTGACGACAAGGATTGATCACCACCCCAATGATATTCACCCAGGGGCTACGGAATTATTTTCACTGCATCGTTTTACAAACCGCTTGTCTGCTGTATTAAACGCGTTGACTGAAAAAAATTGTTCAGTAGCAATCAACGACACCGCATTTGAACCACTTCATACAATCGAATCTATCCCGGTGAATACAACCACTCGATTTGCATCATCCCTACACCAGCAGATCAGCAAAAAGAACGATTACTCCTGGGACAACAGGGTCACTATCTGCCGCACTTTATCCGCATCTGTGCAGGCGTAGTCTCCACCCAAGTCGCGGATATATGGATGAGGCCCTAACCGCCGTGCAGCTACCACACGGCGCGCCGACGCGTGGAATTCATATGCTCCCGTCAGGACCCGCAATTGCACTACATTGCCTGCAGACACACCGGCGCCCGGCATCACCACAATCCGCCCTGCCGCTTGGACCACCAGGGCCGCAATTGTTTCAGCACCCTCCAGCGCACTCGGACGTGCCCCTGACGTCAGCACCCGCTCGCAACCCAACGCAATCGCATCCTCCAACGTACGTGCTGGATCCGCACTGACATCCATCGCACGATGAAAAGTCACACCGAGCGGCCCAGCCGCGGCGATCAGCGCGCGCATCATCCCCATGTCAACATCACCCGCCGGATCCAATGCACCCAACACCACGCCATCGCAACCAAGACGCACGCAATACTCCACATCACGGCACATCACGTCCATCTCCTGCGCGGAGAACACAAAATCGCCGACCCGAGGCCGAATCAACACATATAGCGGGATATGCAGATGTTCACGCGCAACGCCCAACATCCCATACGACGGAGTCAACCCGCCACCATCCAGTCCATTGCACAACTCCACCCGCATTGCCCCGCCCTGCTGCGCGGCGAGCGCCGCAGCAACCGAACCAGCAGCCACCTCCAGTACAGGCGACACGCTCATACCCGCCTCCCGTGATTATCGTGACTGTCAGTACACATCATCCTCTCCACCACAGCGCAACGGTCCATATAAACATATAGAGCAATCCTCGTCTGACATCGGTGCATTCGATTCCTGGGATCATGCGAACAGCACTGCACGATCACCAAACACCATCACGCGCAATCCCTTCTTCAGATGACGCATACGGCGCCAGACACAAGCACCACCCTGCAGCAGCACGATCGCGGTGCAATCATGCAGATCCCCATGATACAAACGCCCAGCCTGACCCAGCGATTGCAATCCGAACATTCGATCGTACCCACCGCGGTATTAGACAGATCCATCCCGATGAAGGGCACACCTGGACAAGAACAGCGAGCAACGTTGGATCATCAACGCCCCATCCCCTGGCACGGGGACATGGTCCGTCATACACCACGCACCACTGCGTAAGAAACACCGATCTCCACTTAACGATATAGACCGGCAAGCCCACATGGCCTATGCATGGAAAATCATTGCGCTGCATCCTGTGCTGCAGCAACCGCAACACATTGCACGATTGACACACACACACCGAAGACATATCACTACAGACACGCCCAGGTGGCTTGGTGAACGGGGATACACACACCTGCACACCAATGAAGGTTCACTCGTTTTTCGTCAGGGACGTGCTGGCCAAACAATCACGCATCTGATTGATACCAGCATTGAACGCCGCTCCGCACTGACGTTCAGGACTGCCGCTGAACATTTTGAAGTGGCACAACAACGCTGCAACCACGCAGCCACTGCTCCAACACGACTGAGCCGGCACGCAGCGCACAACAGCGGTATAGATCACCGAGTAAGCCAGCTACACAGCCTCCAGCCCCCTGTCAGCCATGCAGACATACAACAGGATGCACATCGTCTCATCCAAAGATTTCACAGCGAACACCAAGCAAGCCACGCCAGCATTCTCCAACGCATGTGTAGCTTGACGAGCGTCAAGCTGGCACTGAACACGGCAAACCATCCGCACCGAAGAGACCACGCAGACCATGCTAAAAACCCTGCACACCTGGACGCATCACGGCGCAAAACATAGGAAGCTCGGCTACACTCGCCGCCTGTACACCGTTCGACCACGCATGTCCGAGATCCCCGCTAGCGACGCCTCAGCTCAAACTGAGAAGAAAGACTTTATCCGCCAGATCATCCGAGAAGACCTGGCTCACGGCAAACACACGCGCATCCGTACCCGTTTCCCCCCCGAACCCAACGGTTACCTGCACATCGGCCATGCCAAGGCCATCTACCTGGACTTTGGCATCGCCGCGGAATTCGGCGGACACTGCACCCTCCGCATGGACGACACCAACCCCGCCAAGGAAGACCCCGCGTTTGCCGCAGCAATTCAGGACGACGTACATTGGCTAGGCTTCCATTGGGACGCCCTACGGCATACCTCAGATTATTTTGAAGTGCTCTACTTGGCCGCCGAAAAACTCATTGCCGATGGGCAAGCTTACGTCTGCGACCTCAGCGCCGAACAGGTACGCGAATACCGCGGCACCTTGACCGAACCAGGCCGCTCGTCACCGTGGCGCGAGCGTCGTGTCGCAGAAAACCTGGCGCTATTCCGACAGATGCGTGCCGGCCTATTTCCAGACGGAACACGTACCCTGCGTGCCAAGATCGACATGGCCAGTGGCAACATCAACCTGCGGGACCCGGCGCTCTACCGGATTAAACACCTCGAACATCAAAACACCGGCAACACCTGGCCGATCTATCCCATGTACGACTTCGCACACGCGCTGAGTGATGCGATCGAAGGCATCACCCATTCATTGTGCACCCTCGAATTCGAGGATCACCGCCCCCTGTACGACTGGTGCGTGAATCACGTCGACCTACCGAACCATCCACACTTGCTGAACCCATTATTGGACAAGGGCTTTCCTCAGGAACCCAGCCAACCTCGGCAAATTGAGTTCTCGCGCCTGAACATCAACTACACCGTGATGAGCAAACGCAAGCTCACCACACTAGTCGACGAAAAACTGGTCGAAGGCTGGGACGACCCACGCATGTACACACTGCAAGGTCTACGCCGACGCGGCTACACTCCAGCAGCGATGCGCCTGTTCGTGGAGCGGATCGGCATCAGCAAGCAGAACTCGATCATCGACTTTGCAGTGCTGGAAAACTGCTTACGCGAGGACCTGGACGCAGTGGCACCGCGCCGGATGGCAACCATCGCACCACTGAAGTTGGTGCTCACCAACCTGCCCAAGGACCACGAAGAAATACTGATCTTCTCCAACCATCCCAAAGACGAAACCCAAGGCACGCGAACAGTGCCGTTTTCACGCGAGCTATGGATCGAGCGCGACGATTTCGCCGAAGTTCCGCCCAAGGGCTGGAAAAGACTGGTTCCAGGTGGAGAGGTGCGCCTGCGCGGAGCCGGCATCGCACGCGTGGACGACGTGGTGAAAAACGAGGCAGGCGACATCGTCGCACTGCACGGCTGGCTGGATCCAACATCGCGTCCCGGCATGGAAGGCGCACACCGCAAGGTCAAAGGCACCATCCACTGGGTCAGTGCATTTCACGCCGTAGCCGCGGAAATCCGTCTGTACGACCGGCTGTTCTCCATTGAAAAACCAGACGAACACTCCGACGGAAAAACCTACCGCGACTTCCTCAACCCGGACTCTAAACGCGTCGTGCATGGCTACGTTGAACCAGCGGCGGCACAGGCCACGCCAGAACATGCATTCCAATTCGAGCGCTTGGGCTACTTCGTCACCGATCGCCATGACCACGACGCCATACACCCGGTCTTCAATCGCAGCGTCACGCTGCGTGACACATGGCAGGGCCGCTGAGCGGCACCACCACACAAATCCACTGACGTTAGAGACAGTGCTGTCAGTGTTCAACGTGGTCCCAAGCACCCGGAGGGGCGATGCATCGGACCTCACCGCGATCCTCTGTTGGATTGGCAACACACGCTGCCATTCACAACTCCGCCTCTCTCCAACGCAGATTGGCCACCATTGATGTTCACCGCGTGCCAAAAGCAGTATCACAAACAAGCGTGCCGTCATCGCCACACATGCCTGAACCTTCAACGTGAGTCGACACGGTCAATCCGCACACCTAATCATCTTAAACAGCACCTCGAATCTGCATCTCGTTGTCATCACACATGCTCAGCGTGATGGTGTAGTTAACGTGATCGAACCACCTGACATCGTCTGGTACCAAAGGTGTCATTGCACCGCACGCCAACGTCACCTCAAAACAAGGCTCCGGTTAGCGACCCTAGAGATGCGGACGGGTCATCGCAGAGCACTGGAAAAATCGCACGCTAAGCCGGTTATCACGATCACAGTGACCTGAACGTGCCTGCACCAATTTTGGCACTGTTGCACCACACGTCATCGCCGGTCAGGTGAATGTGCTGCCAGCCAAGCAGCGACAGGTAGCGCAACACAGGATCTTTGACGATCTGACCGTGGCCACACAATGCATTCGCGACCCGTTCCGCATAGACCGTGTTCCACAGCACGATGACCACCTTCACCAAGTTGAGGGCACTGACAACGATGCCACATGGATACCAAACAGGTTCACCCCGACAGTGCGGTGAATGGCTCACACAGAATGTTCGCAGCACCACTGACTGAGGGAATTCAGTCGCTCACACACCATGCTTTTACTTCGTGCGTTGCAAACCACCGCTCATCCTCACTCTCTGCAACCGCATGATCAGGGATACAACAAAGACTTGCTCCAGCAGCCCACCGCATCAGCCGCGTAACGCCAGCGCTCGTGCAGGCGAAAGCGAGCGCCATACCAAAACTCGAACAAGTGAGGCACCACACGGAATCCTCCCCACCCTTCCGGGCGTGGTACGTCACGCCCCTCGAAACGCGCGTGCACCTCAGCCAAGCGCGCCTGAAATTCCTCGCGCGAGCCCAAGGGGCACGACTGTAGCGAAGCCCAAGCGCCGATTTGACTCTGGCGCGGACGTGAAGCGAAGTAGGCATCAGCCTCCGCCACAGCAACCTGCTGCACCCTCCCCTCAATGCGCACCTGTACTCCAGCCTCACGCAGACCACGCCACAAGAACAACAAAGCGGCCTGCGGATTGCTCTGCAAATCGCGCCCCTTGGGACTGTCGATATGGCTATAGAAAACAAAACCACGCACGTCGAATTTCTTCAACAAAACGGTACGCGCACTCGGACGGCCCTCTAACGAAGCCGTGGCCAGGGTCATCGCGTCAGGCTCGATCTCGCTGCTGTTTTTCGCCTCTTCAAACAACAAAGCGAACGTGGATAGGGCTTCAGCATACAAGTCAGACATGACATCCAGACAGACTATGGAGGGATGCCGCTATTGTGGTCGCATGTCTGTTGCTCCGCCTATAGACAGATCAAGGCAACTCTTAAGGGATCGACAATTGCAAGCACCCACAACAACACACGTATCCATCGCTGTAATGCAGAAAAACAGTTATGCATGTCCGTACAAGCCCTCCCTCAGATCACCGACCAATACGCTTCAAACAATCCCGTTTCTGAACATCACCGCGCACTCGATCGAACGCGCGATAAATCGGCAGTGCTAACATCAATGGGTATGAATCCCGCTCCCAATCTTGTGATGATCGGCCCGATGGGTGCCGGCAAAAGCTCCATCGGGCGACGCTTGGCCAAACACTTCAACCTGCACTTCGCAGATACTGATCACGTCATCGTCGAGCGCGTCGGCACGAGCATCCCTAACATTTTCGAATACTCCGGCGAGTCAGAATTCCGGCGCATGGAGCGCGAGGTGCTGCACGACTTGCTGGATCATGAAAACCAACTGATCGCGACTGGCGGCGGTACGATCCTGGATCCGAATAACCGCCGCCGCATTCACGAACGTGGTTTCGTGGTGTTTCTAAAGATCAACGTGGACACCCAATTGGAGCGGTTGGTACACGACCGTTACCGACCGCTGCTGCAACAACCCGACCGTACACAGGTGTTGCGCGATCTATCCGCCACACGCCAACCGCTATACCACGAGATCGCCGACATCACCATGACGACCGACCACATATCCCCCAACGCAGCCACCACACAGCTGGTGCTGCACTTGGCTGCCCACTGGCAGAGATCAAGCAACACCGCATGACCACTCCCACATCGCTGCGCACTGTCACCGTCGGTGACGCCTCCCCCTACACCATCACCATTGGTCGCGGCTTATTGGACGACAGTGCCCGCCTTAGCACAGCGATCCGCGGCCGGCATGTGCTCATTTTCAGTGATTCGGAAGTCGCCCCCCGTTATGCCGCACACCTACGGGATACGCTACTGCGCGCACGCCCCGATCTACGCCTCCAGGTGTTCAGCCTGCCAGCCGGCGAAGCATCCAAGACCCTGGAAAACTTCGGCGCAGCGATCACCGCACTTGCCGAACTCGGCGCCACCCGTGATGCCTGCATATTTGCACTCGGCGGTGGTGTCGTCGGGGATCTGGCAGGTTTCACCGCCGCCTGCTGGATGCGGGGGATAGACTACGTACAGGTGCCCACCACGTTGCTGGCGATGGTCGACTCTTCCGTCGGCGGCAAAACTGCCGTGGATATCCCCCAGGGTAAAAACATGGTCGGCGCCTTTCATCCGCCACGTGCAGTGATCGCCGACACCGACACCCTTGCCACACTACCGCCACGCGAGCTACGCGCTGGCCTAAGCGAAGTCATCAAGTACGGTGCCATCCGTGACCCCGTGTTCTTGCGCTGGTTACAGACCGAACGCAAAGCACTTCTGGCGCGCGCGCCAGCCGCACTGGCCCAGGCAATCGCACGTAGCTGCGAACACAAAGCAGACATCGTCGGACGCGATCCACTTGAGCAAGGCGAACGCATCCTGCTCAATCTCGGGCATACCTTCGGCCATGCCATCGAAACAGAACAGGGCTACAGCACACCGGGCAGCAACAATCTCAACCACGGTGAAGCAGTGGCCGTCGGCATGGTACTCGCCGCACGCCTGTCAACCGCCTTAGGTCTCGCGCCGGCACAGGACACCGAGACCCTAAAAAGCTTACTTGATGCCTACGGCTTGCCCACTGCACTACCATCAGGTCTAACACCGGAAGCGCTGCTAGGACGCATGCACCTGGACAAAAAAAACATCGCGGGCCGTTTACGCCTGGTCCTGTGGCGGGGGATTGGCCGGGCCGAGGCCGTCTCCGACGTCGATGCAACAGCGGTGCGACAGATCCTAGCCAGCTAAACCAATCCAAACACTAGACTCAAACCACATCACATCTGTCAGCATGCAACAACCAAGCCCCCCAGCCGACGGACACCCCACCTATACACCGAGCCATCACGGACACACCAGCCGCACCAGCTTCATGACCACAGCAGCTACAATCGGTTCCTACACACACGCTGCTGCAACACCCGTCTGTGGACAACGAACGGTCTCATTCTCTCCAACGCCTCCACACCCTGATCTATTCAAACCTCAGGACCTCTGATACAGGAAAACGGCCAGATCGGTACATGCATCCAGCGGCAGCGGATGTGCCCCTCACTGAAGACAAGGCACAGCATGTGCTTGGCAAGACGCACAACAGTCAGACCAAACACACCGTCTAGGTCATACTCACCCGCGATTCCAACACGTCACACTGAGAGTCTCCATGCTCAAAAATGATCGTCTGCTGCGCGCCTTGCGACGCGACAGCGTAGACCGTACCCCCATCTGGCTGATGCGCCAGGCTGGACGTTATCTGCCAGAATACCGTGCTGCCCGGCAACGCGCCGGCAGCTTCCTCAACATGGCAAAAACGCCTGACATTGCCTGTGAAATCACCCTGCAACCGCTGCGCCGCTTCCCACTGGACGCCGCAATTTTGTTCTCCGACATCCTGATGATCCCCGACGCGATGGGCCTGGAGCTGCACTTCATTGAAGGTGAGGGACCACGCTTCCGCAAGCCGATACGCGACGCTGCAAGTATTGCGCAGCTCGCCGTGCCGGATATGGAAACCGAACTACGCTACGTCATGGACGCCGTGCGGCTGATCCGCCGGGAACTCGGCAACAGCGTGCCACTCATCGGTTTTTCCGGCAGTCCATGGACACTGGCCTGCTACATGATCGAAGGAGGGAGCAGCAAAGAGTACGCACGCATCAAAGCCATGGCATTCAACGCGCCAGAAGTGCTGCACCAACTGCTAGACACCGTCACCACCGCGGTGATCAGCTACTTGGCAGCACAGCGCGCCGCTGGCGCACAGGCACTGCAGGTGTTCGACACCTGGGGAGGCGTGCTGTCGCCAACCATGTACCGCACATTCTCGCTACCCTACTTGGCGCGCATTGCGCGCGAACTGGAACGCGGCACTGGCAGCGAACGCACACCACTCGTGCTGTTTGGTAAAGGGAACGGACCTTACGTCGCCGAGCTGGCCATGACCGGTACCGAAGCCGTCGGCGTGGACTGGACCATCGAGTTAGAGGAGGCCGCACGGCGCACCAACGGCCAGGTTGCATTACAAGGCAACCTCGACCCGGCCACGCTGTACGGAACACCACACGCCATCGCGCACGAGGTACAACGCACCCTGGACAGCTACGCGGCGGGTAACGGTGGCTCACGCGAGGGTCATGTGTTCAACCTTGGCCACGGCATGTCACCTGGCATGGATCCGGATCACGTCGCCGCTCTTGTCGAAGCAGTGCAACGCTTGAGTCGTCGTTGACACACCCTGTACCCCAGGGTCAACAACTGGAATCTGGCAATGCAACACCATTCAGAGTCGAAAGTGTTCAACGATGCGCTGAACACTGAGTTTTCATACCAATTTCAAAACACTGGACCGCCCACTGGATCGACACGCACCTGAGTGATCTCAGTACCTTGCATCTGTTCAACAAGGGCGCACTGCTATACAACCTCAGCTTTGCGATATTCAAAGCAACTGCACGCACCGGGCATCCCTTCCCTGATGATCGCTAGACTGTCGCCCACGTGCAGACCTGTGGATCATCGACCTGACAGCACATCACGCATGTGTGATGCCATGTGCGCATCATCCAGATCCACGCCCACAGCAAGGTTCAATTCCAAGATCGTCTTCTTCAGACTTTGGAGGCTAGCAACGATCCAGGGAACGAAACGCCCTGCTGCTCCTGTCTCGACCGGCAACTCACAAAACAACCTCCCCAGCTGCAAACATGCTCTCTCGAAGAGCGCACCGAGCCGTTCTCCCGCATCAGCCGCCAAAAACACGTGGTGTGCCGCTTGGCCGACCCAGTCCATCGCCTCGTCATAGAGCGGCAATGGATCCGAAAGGGCTGGTTTCCAAAAAATTATTTCATGGAAGGCACCGTGTGATCGCCGATACAGCCATCCACCGCGCACGACACAGCCTCCGCACATTTCGATCTGCACAGATCAGAAAGCATCATTCGCAAGCTCCAATCATCGGCCTGGTTCAATAGCATCGATAGCCAACAGCTGAAACCAGCATGCCCGTGTGTCAAGGAACTCATGCATCGACGGCACTATTCGATCCAGGCACACCAAAGACCTACCTTGCAAAGGCAACCCACCAGAAATCGGGTTGGTCAGCATCGAGCGGCTGACCAACATGCGTAAACATGACGTCAAAGCCCGCCTCGTACCCAACGGACTTGGTCACATCATCCACGCGTGCAGTCGAACACATATCATTCAGGCAAACCCAGAACCAGGTTAAACAGGGCCAGACCAAAGGCCATGTCCAGATGGTTCGACACTCGATCGTAGTACACCCAAGTGGGCGGTCACCACCAGTACCTGGCAATGGCAATCATGCACCCGCACCATACGCAAAAGCTGTTTTAGCCACTGCCTGACACGCTCTGCAACAACGCAGCACGTGCTGCACTGACAGCCATGCCAACGTCCATACCTCAGCAGGATCATAGGATCGCACTATCCACCACACCGACCTTTTATCGCGCGGTAACGCCACGACGAAACGGATGCGTATTCATTGACCAATTTATGTTGGTGTACACACATCGCCATCTCCACGGCGCACATTCAACACCTGAGTGAGCACCTGCTCAAGCATGTCACCGGTCACAGGTTTGCGTAAAAATGCATCACCGCCAGCGTGTAGCGCCTGCACCTCAGCATCGGCATCGGTACGCGCGGTGACCACGACGATTGGAAAGTGCTTACCCTGGGCGCGCAGTTGCACAATTAATTCGGTGCCATCCAATCCCGGCAAATCAAGATCACATAAACAGGCGTCGAAACAGGTCACCGTCACCTCCGTTAATGCCGCCAATCCATGCAAAACGTGAGTGACACGATGCCCACGGATACGCAACAGTCCGGCGATCACATCAGCCACAGTCGGGTCGTCCTCGACCAGGAGTAGATGCAATGGATTGGACAAGGGTGAGGGTGCCGCAACCATGTCAGCAACCGCAGGTTGAGCCGCCAACACCCATGGAAGAGGCAGATCAACACGGAAACAGGTGCCCTTACCAAGCTGGCTGTCCACTTGGATATACCCCCCCATCACGGTGGCCAACTCGCGGCAGATGGCCAAACCGAGTCCACTGCCACCATAACGGGCTGCGGTGGAGGCACCCTTCGCCTGCTCGAAACGGCGGAACAAGCGCTGGCTTTGTTCCTCACTCAGTCCGGGACCGGTATCGGTCACTTCGATCCGTACACCAAGCCGCGGTTGCTCCTGCACAGGCGTAACCTGCAACACGACGTCCCCCTGCTCAGTAAATTTGGTCGCGTTGATCAACAGGTTGAGCAAAATCTGCTGTACTCGGTTGGCATCCCCATGCAGATGCTGCGGCACCCCTGGATCCAGTCTATAGACAAAGCGCAACCCCTTGCGCTCAGCCATCGGGCGCATCATCGCCACCACCTGTTCCAGCAACGCATGAAGCTCAAAATCACGCAGCTCCAGCGGCAGCTTGCCGGCCTCGATTCTGGCCAGATCCAGAGCATCATTGACCAACCGCAGTAAGTGCTTACCAGCCGATTGGATCGAAGTCGCATAGCCGCGCTGATGCACATCAAGCGGTGTCTGTAGCAGCAGTTCGCTCATCCCAAGCACGCCGGTCATCGGTGTGCGTACTTCGTGACCCAACGTGGCCAAAAACCGCGTTTTAGCCAGCGAGGCCCGCTCGGCAACTTCACGTTTATGTTGCTCCAGCTGCAAGCGAGCACGACGCCGTAACCGGCGATGGTAGTTCCACGTAACGCCCCAGACCAATAGCAATCCGATCCCCGTCAATACGCTCATCCCCCAGACGCTGCGCCACCAGGGCGGCAGTACGCGAAACTTCACCAAGTGGATGCGCGACAGATTGCCCATCGCGTCGGTACCCTGAATCAATAAGGTGTAGTCAGCCGAGGGTAGCGAAGAGAATTCCCGTGTACCGCTGGTACCCTGATCAACCCACCCTGTATCGAAACCCTTTAACCAATAACTGTAACGGTTGGACAACGGATCACCAAAGGAGAGCAACCGCGCACCGACAAGCAGTTGGCGATCATTAGGCAACAGTTCAAAGGGCTGATCAGTCGGCAAATTGGTGCGGCGTCCAGCACGGATCACACTGGCGGTCTCCATGCGTAGCTGAGGCACAAAGGGCGCCGGGTCGGACATCGCGGTGTCAAATAGCATCAGGTAACCGTCGGTAGTACCACCCACCAGCACACCATCCGGAGCCATCCACAAGCACGCATCAGCAAACTCCTGGCTGCCAAGACCGTCACGCAAACCAAAGTTACGCACCTCCAGCTCTTCGGCATTATCAATACGCCACAGGCCGCGGCGTGTAGACAACCAGATGCGGCCATGTGCGTCATGCTGCATCCCCAGTGACTCCATGGCAGGCAGTCCATGATGCGGCCCCACCCAGGCGACCCGCTGCCAACCATGACCACTGTGCCGCCATTGCTCCAAGCCCCGTAACCGATGCACCCAGAGTTCATCTTTCCCCGTCGCGACAAAGCTGTAGGCACGCTCTCCAGCCAAACCCGGTATCGGCACGAACATGTGGGTCTGTGGCTCCCAGGCATACACGCCACTGCCGGAAGCCAGCCACAATCGTCCATCCGGACCAAGGCCGATCTGCTCAATGTTGGAACCATCCAGGCCATGGCTGCCCGGTGCAATCTGATTTAACACACGCCCGCTTTCGAGATCCCGTTGCTGCAACACGCCCAACGCTTCTAGCCAAAGGCTGGCATCTGGCATTTCCACAATCCAAGCAATAGGACCATACAGCGGAATCGCGTCGTGTCCATCTGAGGACCACTCACGCCATTCTCCATTTCGCAGGTCCAGCCGCGCTAAGCCATTTTGCATGTTTGCCAGCCACAACCGACCACGGCTGTCCTCCAATGTGCTGGTCACCTTCATGCCGCGCAATTCGTTTCGCTGCCATCCCGTTTGTACCAGTTCACCGGTGCTGGTATTTAGACGCATCAACTGTCCAACGCTGTTCAACTGCCACAGCCCGCCCGAATACGCCGCCGGCGCAACATTGCAATAGGCACCCTCATCACCATCACTAGGCCGCACAACCGCCATTCGCTTCCAATCCTGGCGCAGATAGCCTAGACCGCGGCCATAGATCGGTACCCACAGTCCGCCACTCGTGTCGCGCCACAGGGCCGAAACAACAGCTGCGCCATGGTTCATGTCACCCAAAGGTATCTGAACTGGTGGTCGCTCTTGACGAGTACGCCACAGGCCACGCTCGCTCCCCAGCCAGAATTCACCATCACCAGCATCAGCCACAGACCACAGTAGATTGCCGAAAGCAAACATTGGCCCCCAATTCGGCGCACGCCAGCGGCCATCAGCGTCCTGCACGTACACGCCATCGGTAGTGCCAACCCACAGCCGGGTACCCACGGCAACAATCGAATAAATCGAGGCCTTGTCCAAAGGCGGCGGCGCCAAATGTAAACGCCCCCCCTCTAAATACAGCAGGCCGTCAGGCGTGCCCACCCAAAGTCGTCCATTGGCATCGAAGGTCAACGCTACAACCGGGGTATCCGTCAGGGACGGCGCAACATCAGCCAGCGCATAACGGGTGAGCGTTCCTCCCACACCAATTCGCATGACTGAAGCATGTAGACCACCCAGCCAGATCGCATCGCCACGACCGGTCAGCGTCTGTAACGCGTCCGTTTTAGCAACCGAACCCACTGGAACCAAGGTGAAGCGACGGCGCTGTGGATCGAGCACAGCAAGCCCAGCATTCTCAGACAACACCCAGATCCTGTCCTGTCCATCAATATACAAAGCCAGCAATGAATTGCCCGGGAGTGAGCCTGGATCGTCAGGATCATGGCGCCACACCTTGAATGCGGTGCCGTCATAGCGCGCCAGACCATCGCCCGTCGCCAGCCACAAATAACCAGCAGCGTCCTGGACCATCGCTCGCACCACATTGGATGGCAACCCGCTCGTCGCATCAAGGACACGGAAGCGTGGCATCTCCGGCACCGCCGCTGTAGCTGTAACGAACAACACCAACACGAGCAGCGCCGCCAGCATGCCCCCACACACGATCTTCAAACACCCCATCCAGCCATCTCAATTCCTTTTTATTGACATAGTCGCAACGGATCGTTGCAGACGCAACACACACTGGAAAAAGTATGACTAAAATCAAGGCTATGTTGCGTTGCACATTTCCGTTACTTGCCTTATTGCTCGCCGTCCCGCTTGCGAGCACCGCGGCCACAACCCGCTACGTACTGGACCCAGTGCATACCCGGATCGTATTCGCAATCGACCACGCTGGTATCTCAAAGGCCCTTGGTACGGTCTCCGGAAGCACCGGGACACTTGACTTCGATCCGGACAACTGGTCCAGCGCACACCTGGACGTGCGCATACCATTGCAGCGTGTGGACCTGGGCGATGCCAAGTGGAACAAAGCCACCTTGGCGCAGGGACTGCTTGATGCTACGCGCTATCCAGAGGCACACTTTGTCTCTAGCCAAGTCACCTCCACCACGCCGTCCAAAGGGCAGGTCGTCGGCCAACTCACCCTGCATGGAATCACTCACGAGGTGGTATTGGACATCACCTTCTATGGGATAAAGCGCCATCCTTTGCCTCCGTTTCGGCGTACCGCCGGCTTCTCGGCCAACACCACACTCAGCCGTGCCGCTTTCGGAATCAGTGCCTGGAAATCAATGATAGGCGATGAAGTACAGCTGCGCATTGAAGTTGAAGCTGTACGTGAAGGAATCATCAGCAAGGAGGCAACGGACCAGGCTGTGCATAAGGCCACGACAACATCAAGCAATGCAAAGGGGTCAGATGCAACGCCGCACGAAACCAATACAGGCGAAGAAACAGATACCACACCGTAGGAAAACTGATAATGACTCTGAAGAACACTGCTGAACGATGGGGCAGCCTGAGCCAGACACTGCACTGGTTGATCGCTGTGCTGATCCTAGGTTTAGGAATCGTTGGTCTCACCATGGGCAACCTGCCCAAAACTCCGAATTACTTCTGGGTTTACACCGCACACAAATCGATAGGCATCAGCGTACTGGTACTGGCTGTACTACGTCTGCTTTGGCGCCTCTATGCCGGTGCACCTAAGCCAGTACCTGGCACACCCGGCTGGCAGGAGCGGGTCGCCAATGTCACTCATGTGCTGCTGTACGTGCTGATTTTTACTATCCCGCTGGCCGGTTGGCTGTATGATTCAGCGCGTGGTCTGCGCCCGTTCTACTGGTTTGGTTTGTTCGAGATGCCCGCGTTGGTGTCGCCAAACGAAGCGATACGTGGAGTCGCCCACGAGATCCACAAATTTGGCTTCTGGACACTCGTCAGCTTAGTCGTATTGCATGCCGGCGCTGCTTTCTACCATCATCTGATCCAACGAGACGCCACCCTGGCACGGATGCTGCCACGCAACTGGTTCTCATCGAAATCCTAAGGAGTCGTGTATGTTCAAGGGGTCCTTTTACCTAGTGCTAACCACCGCCGTCCTGGTGATTGGCTACACCGTTGCCCCAGCGTGCGCAACCGACTATGTGGAAACGTCCGGTTCGATCTTGGTATTTTCTAACAAGTACGATGGCAAAGTGTTCACGGGCACTTTCCCTGGCTTTCGGACCCAAATGAGTTTCGACCCAAACGACCTATCCAGGGCACGCCTGGACGTCGCTATCCCGCTGACCAATGTGCACACCGGCGACAATGATCGCGACTCAACACTGCAGAGCGCAGATTTCTTCAACGTTAGCAAGTTCGCAACAGCGCACTATCGCGCCGACGCGTTCCGTGCGTTAGGCAATGGCAAGTACGCTGCCGATGGCACACTAGAGCTGCACGGCATGACCAAACCGGTCACACTGAACTTCACCTGGACCCCGGGTACACAACCCATTCTGATCGGCAAAGCCACCGTCAATCGACTGGATTTCGGTATAGGAAGCGGTGACTGGGCTGACATCAAAATCATTCCAAACGAGACCGCAATCAGCACCAAGGTCGTATTCAAGGCCAAGTAAGGCTCGCTACAGCACCTCAAACGGCGGACCGCCTCGTCGGGTCCGCCGTTTTTTTATGTGCGATGCACCAGAAACACATTAAACACATTGCTACAGCGAGACCGTATCGCACAGCTAGTCCGGACCCAAGACCATTGCACAGCACCACAACACCAACATCAACGCTTCCTACTGAGAATAAGCCAACAGTCGCTATTGAAGTTGATTCTGCATCGAGCCAACACGGCACAATCGCCGACGTTGATAGCATCATGGTAGGGGAGGTGGGAAGACATGGTCGGCATACAGCTCTTCCGGTCACACTCCTGTTGACCTGCAAGAGATCAATAGGATAGGCATTACATAGTCCTGATCACCTTGCCCAACAACGGGTTTTGATGCTGAGCAGTGTCTCGAACTGCTAGTCCTGCGAACGACCAGGCACCACCGCTCCTTCATGAAACCCGGCAATCCGCCATAGATACAGTCCGGCATAGGTGCGGTAAGGTCCCCAGCATTCGCCGCGAGTCAATAACGCCTTTGAGGTCGGGACGCAAGCAAGGCCATCCACACGCTGAGCACCCTTGCGTACCCCCAGATCGTCCACCGGCAGTACATCAGGACGGCCAAGACGGAATATCAACATCATCTCGACGGTCCAACGACCGATGCCACGAATCGCCATTAATGTCTCAACGATGGTGTGATGGTGCATCCACCCCATCTGCCGCACACTGGGCAGCTCGCCTGCAACTTCACGCCGCATGAGATCGCGTAAAGCCAGGATCTTGTTGCCGGAGACACCACAGGTACGCAGGGCAGCATCGTCGATGCACGCAAGTGTGTCAGCATATAAACAGTTGCTACCAATGGCAACCTCAACACGACCGACGATGGTCGAAGCAGCCTTACCACTGAGTTGCTGAAACAGAATCGCTCTGGCCAGGACATCAACCAGATTGAACGGCTTACGCCAGCCTTCCAGGGCTGGCAACGGACCAAGACGCTGCATCCACGCAGACAACCCTGGGTCGCAGTGGTACAGATGATCGTAGGCCGCCGCAACGTCGAAACCACGTGGGTACCAAGCCATGCACTTAAGCGCCTCAGTTTATCGATCATTAGCAGCATCCTGCGAGCAAGCATCACAGATGCTGCAGAGCTGGACCATCCGAATCAAGACCTGCCACAACGCAGCGACCCACAGACCGACGGAAAACAGCAGGGTTCCAATCCGCAATGCAAGCCAAGCCAACCCATATCAGGAGGTGTTATCCGGAATTAACAAACACAACCAACACCGCCCCGTGGGCGGCATAGGCAAATAGAACGGTTGAAAAAACGTGCCGCACTCAGCAGCACGTTCTAACAACATCAATACATGGCGTTACAACCGATCACTTAATCGCCCAATACAGATCATAGCTCCCATCTTGGGTAAACGCCTTGTCCACGCCCCTCTTCCAGGACTCATAGGGACGGTCAACAACGTCGTAGCCTGAGGTGACAGCCCATGCCCGCAGCGCATTACGGGTAGTATCCAATCCTGCCATATGGCCGGTGTAAGAGGCAGAAGCAGAATGGTGCGGTTTGGTATGCACGTATTTGACCGGAGCACCGGCAGGGATAACGACCTTCAGCGTGCCACCTGTGGAAACCATGTGCGCATCAGCCGCCCGCTCTTGAGGTTTCTTTTTTCCTTTGCCATCTGTCTTGGACTTAGCATCGTTGGGTTTACCACCGACCTTCTTACGCACCGGTTGAACCACATCAAAGGCATATTTGTACTGAGCAAAATCAGTCGTGACAATGCGGATCGGGGCAGATGGCTCCAAGCCATTAGCATCCATAACGCGCTTGATCCATTCCTGGTTATCTTTGATTGACTTCTTAATGGTGTCGTTTTGACGGTCAATATTACCTGCGTTGACAACCAGCAGATCCTCAGCAGGTACATTGACGATTTTCAGACCGGTTATGGCCAACTTGCCATCCAGCTCAGCACGGTAATCGACGTTTGGCACGCCGGCCAGAATGTTAGACAAACGTAACAACCCCAATTTCAAATCTTCACCCACATGGCGGCTCACATACAGACCAGCATAGCGACCAAACAGGTTGAACCCGTACTTGACGTTGTAGTCCTGGGTGATTTGGACATTACGGTTGTTTTTACCGGTAGGCTGCAAAGTAAACGTCGTCACCTTGTCGTAACCCCTGGTTGCATCCTGGATTGCAATCTCAACGCGCTCATTCTTCACACTGTTGACGATCTCCCAGCTGCCGCTGCCGATGTAGCTTTGATCGGAATTGTACTCAACACGGGCTCCTTTACCCGATTCTGGGCCAGCCAGCTTGATTTGGATTTTTGGATCACGCAACAACAATGGATTCCAGTCCTTGAAACGGCGGAAACTGTTTACCGTGTCGTATACGATCGTCATCTTACGGTTAGTCCCGATGCTCTCGGCCATGTGACGTTCCGCAGGCAAAGCCAACCCCACCCCAAGAAACAAAGCAGCCACAATTCCCAACGCGATCAAGAACTCGGTGATACGGGCACGAATCATTCAGCAATCTCCGGAGACCGATGCCACGGCCGGGTTAATTGAATATCAAGCTACGCATCGTAGCAGGCTTCACTCTAGATGTTCAGCCACCCTGCCGAGCAAGATTGCACTGAAATCCCACATCAGCAATGGTTGATTGCAGCAACCACCGTGCGTAGCAACTCAACCAATGATCCCTGCCACGGCACTCATCACAATACCGGGCTGGATGATTGATGATTAAGGTCAGCTATTTCTGCAATATCATTGCACTTGTGTACCGATGTACACGGTATTGGCTTGAGGATGTGATAGACCACTGCCAGCTAGCATAGTGCGGCATCGGCAACGACACCTAGCCAAAAACATCTTGATGCATAGCCTGGATTAGGTGAACACAAACCAACATTGAAAATGTACTGCCTGGATGCAAATCACCAGCAATACTGGACTTGGCCAATCTCCCCATAAACCCATCTGTTGCTCGAACTATGATGAATAACTGCACCACCCCTGGTGACGCCTACCGCATTCCAACGGATCGCAGTCACGGCATACCTCGTTGACGATGATTCCGGGACAACACCAAACAGCACCTGGGCATACTCTAGGTTCTCGGCAATCGACAGCATAACGATATCCAAACGAATACCGCTTCACAGCAGGCAAATCCAACGCTGCGATCTGATCGCTGGCCGATCGCCAACCCTGGCATAGATGACCGATCACCTTACACACATCACTCACGAGCAACCCGTTCAAAGCGATACACGTGGCACACATATTCCTGATGTCTATCCACCGGCGATGTACCCAAGTACTGCTAAGTTCAGACGCATCGTTATCATCTACCGCGTGCCACGCTAAGGCCACACATGTCATAATCTGCACTGGATCCAGCAATCCGGATTGACCACGCTACACCACGGAGTCTTAATGCCGATTCTCATCCGCGACGTGCGTGAGTCTGAACTCGATGCCGTACTGGCTCTGAACAATGACGCCGGATTAGCGATCTTACCTCTAGATCTTTCTGAACTTCGCCGTTTCTACAAAACCGCTGAATACTTCCGTGTGGCCGAGCGTGACAGCAATCTGGCTGGTTTTTTGGTCGGGTTTGGTAGCACAAGCCAGCACAGTAGTAGCAATTTTGCTTGGTTTCGCGAACGCTACGAGAACTTTTTCTATATCGACCGTATCGTAGTCACCAGCCGCCGTCGTGGCGGTGGTGTCGGTCGGGCATTGTATGCAGACGTACACAGCTACGCCGAATTGCGCTATCCATATCTGGCCTGCGAGGTATTTCTGGACCACGGTGCCGAGGCAGCATTGTTATTCCACGGCAGCTTCGGTTTCCACGAGATCGGGCAGAACACGATGACTGATATCGATGTGCGTGCCAGCATGCTGATGAAAGAGATGTGCAGCTACCCCTGGATCCAAGAGACCTACGGCGACAAGCTTCCGAACCTCCCCTGGGTAGGCCGGAAACGCCATATCGCCACACCCAACTAGGCGGAAAGTTAAGCATGTCGAGTGTGAACATGGACTTCGAGCAAGCCGGTGAACTGAAAATCGGCCAAGTGGGTATTGCCACTTTGCGGATCCGCACCCTGAACGTATCACGCCTAATTCAGGAGATGTGTGATCGGGTAACGCGCGCACCCAAGCTCTTCAAACGTACCGCCGTGATCCTGGACTTCGGAGAACTCGCAAAAACCCCAGACTTGGTCACTGCACAAGCACTGGTGGAAGGCCTACGCGGAGTCAACGTGCTGCCAGTAGCCATTGCTTATGGAACCAGTGAAATTGACCTGCTGTCGCAACAACTCGGATTACCGCTACTGTCCAAGTTTCGTGCCCATTACGAGCGTCAGGAAACAGTCGCTGCACCACCACCATCAACACCACCCACGCCGCCACCTGCCAAAGCTAGCCGAATACAGCACACCACAGTGCGCTCAGGCCAGCAACTGTATGCAGAACACTGCGATTTGACCATCCTGAATACAGTCGGCGCCGGTGCTGAAGTAATCGCCGATGGTAGCATTCACATTTATGGGACCCTACGCGGCCGTGCCATGGCCGGCGCCCGGGGCAACACCGAAATGCGAATATTTTGCCGGGATTTTCAAGCAGAATTGATCGCCATTGCGGGCCAATACAAGGTGCTGGACGATATCCCCACAGAACTACGTGGTAAGGCTGTCCAGGTCTGGCTGGAACAAGATCAGATCAAAATTGCTGTGTTGGATTGACACAGCCTAACCACAGAACGTATCAGGAGAAGTCCTTTGGCTGAAATTATCGTAATCACTTCCGGCAAGGGCGGCGTCGGTAAAACCACTACCAGTGCAAGCTTAGCCTGCGGATTGGCACGACGCGGCAAGAAGGTTGCAGCGATTGACTTCGACGTTGGGCTGCGCAACCTTGACCTCATCATGGGCTGCGAACGCCGTGTAGTATACGACTTCGTCAACGTGATACATGGCGAAGCCACACTCAAGCAGGCACTCATCAAGGACAAGCGCTTCGATAACCTGTATGTGCTGGCCGCCTCCCAAACCCGCGACAAGGACGCATTGACCAAGGAAGGTGTGGAGAAAGTGCTCAAAGATCTGGATGCGGAAGGCTTCGACTTCATCTTCTGCGATTCACCGGCCGGTATCGAAAAAGGGGCCTACCTGGCGATGTACTTTGCCGACCGTGCAGTCGTCGTGGTCAACCCGGAAGTATCCTCCGTGCGCGACTCAGATCGCATCATCGGGCTACTTGATTCCAAAACTAAGAAAGCCGAGACCGGTAGCAGCGTAGTCACCACACTGCTGCTGACCCGTTATAGCCCAACACGCGTAGAAAGTGGTGAGATGCTCAGCATTACCGACGTCGAGGAAGTCCTCGGACTGAAAGCAATCGGCGTCATCCCCGAATCAGGCGACGTGCTTAACGCCTCCAACAAAGGTGAGCCTGTAATCCTGGACAACGACTCCTCAGCCGGCCTAGCCTACGAAGACGCCGTTGGCCGCATCCTGGGCGAAGATCACCCAATGCGCTTCACCACTGTGGAAAAAAAGAGCTTCTTCAGTAAGCTGTTCGGGGGTTAAGCATGGGTCTGATCGATTTTCTAAGAAACAAGACAAAAACCGCCGAAACAGCGAAGAACCGCCTGCAAATTATTATCGCGCAGGAACGCACCAAGCGTGGTGGCCCCGATTACCTGCCACTGCTACAGCGTGAACTGCTGGAAGTCATCAAAAAATACGTAAAGATCGATGCCGATGCGGTGAAAGTCGACTTAATCAAGGACGGCGCTAATGACGTCCTCGACATATCAGTAGCACTGCCCGACGATTCAGAACGCTGAACCAGGCATCTTCCCGTTTCCGCAAATACCGTCAAACCTACCATTTCCCAGAAACCCTGGATGCCTTCCACATTGCCCACTTCTCAGACCACACCCAACGCATCGGCGAGTGTGTCCCGTGTCGGACAGATTGCGCTCACCGGTGCCATCGAGTTGCTTGCACGTTATGGCCTGCACTTGCACCTCATTGAGGACGGAGCTCCAATCCCCGGCAGCTACTGGGGTGAACCAGAAGCCGGCATCATTGGTTGTGACGTCTACGTACGCAGCGACACACCGGTGCACTCGATGCTGCATGAGGCATGCCACCTGATCGTATTACCGCCAGAACAGCGCGCCACGGTGCATACCAACGCAACTAATTCAAGCGAAGAAGAAGATGCGACCTGCTATTTACAAATATTACTGGCTGATGCCCTCCCCGAAATCGGTCGCGACCGGCTCATGCACGATATGGATGTTTGGGGATATACGTACCGGCTTGGGTCAACTCGGGCATGGTTCGAACAGGATGCTGACAACGCATACGACTGGCTAAAAGCAAGAGGCTTACTCAACATATGAATTTCAATCCAGCCAATAAAACACTCATCCACCTTTGATAGCCTCCACCATCGTCAGCACTGCACCGGACAAGATGTACATCAAGCGGAAGCACAGGGCTGAAACAAGGCAACTTAGTACTGCAAGTGGAATCCATCGACAGATGGCGAAGCACGCGCACCTACGCATTCATCACAAATGAACACAGTAAAGATACGGAAAAAATAAATATCTCATCGTATGGAACACCGCTTTCGTGGAAATCTTTACGGAAAAACGACATTAACCTAACCTGGAACAGGAAGAGAGTGATTGGGGCCTGGGATACCGATACTGCACATCCAGGCAAGATCAATCACCTAAGCCAAGAAAAATGGCACTTAGATCAAACCCAACCAGAAGGTTGAATCGCTCTCATCAAGCACCTGAAGCAGGAACAGCAACGAGGTCACTGCGAGCTCCTGTCCACACCTCAACGCTGCGAAGCAAGATCAACGCGCCGCGCGAATTCATCTAACTCCGGAATATGCGGATCCCAGCGCCGCGCCTGTTCCAAGGCCCGGCGCGCGAAAGTGATATCACCTCCACCAAAACGCTCGCTCCCAATCCCAATCCAACGCTGTGCCAAGCGCCTTCTGGCCACTGACAAAGCCCCATCCTGACCATCAATCGCCTGCCAAGCATCCAGACATGTCTGAGCACTCTGCAATCGATTGCGGCTGAGTTCACCCTCAAAACAGGCACGCATAGCCACCAGCATGCGCTGTGCAGCCCCCTGTACACGTACATCTCCCGGTGCAATCGCTTGGGCAGCGCGCACCTGATCATAAGCACTGACACCGGGCGGAGCCAGCCACTCCTGCCGACTCTCGGCCACCTCGAAGCGTCCCATTAATTCACACAAATGCCGCTCACGCGTAACTTTGGATAGTTTTGGCTGTGCTGAGCTCTGAGTTTGACGGGCACGCTGCAACGCCTGCTCAGCTAGATGGATCGAGACTTGACCAGGCAACAAAGCACGTGCGCGTGCCAGCGACACTTCAGCATGCTCGAAACGGAATTCAGCCGCCTCACGTCCAGCCTGCGCCACATATTTCTCCACCACTTGCTCCAATCCGCGCCGCGCGTCGCTCTGCTCAGGACGCACTGCCAGCACCGTCCCAAAGTCGCGAGCCGCAGGTGCCAACCGGCCACGCCGCAATAATCCAACTGCCCGGCGCAAATGGACATCTATCGCGCGGTTGAACAAGTCCTGCGTCTGCGGCAAGTCCACGTGTCCCGGATCGTAACGCTGTGCCGCATCAAGCTTGGCAGCCGCAGCATCCAACCGGCCACGTTCCAGATCAACGTACGCTTGGCGCAACAATTCAGTCAGTACATCCTCACGTCCTTCCAAAGCACGAGCCAGCCCCGGAACCAACTCCAACACCCGCTGGTACAACGGCAGTGCGCTGTGTGAATCACCTTCCAGACGTCCAGCAGCGTAAGCCTCCTCGGCCCGAACGAGCAATTGATCAAGACCAGCATGCTCGGCTTGACGCCGACGCACGATACGCTCCAGCGCATCGACCTGCTCTTGCGGCATCTGCAGCTCACGCGCCAGACGCAAATAACGTTCAGCCACGTCAAGCTGACCACGATCAAACGCAATACGCGCCTGTACTAACGCCGCCTGTCCGGTACGCAACAAACCATCCCGCGCCTCATGGCGATCACCATCCAATGCTTTCGCGGTCTCAAACAGATCACGTGCACCACTGCCATCAGACGCACTGAGATAGCCCTGAGCAAGTGCTGCCTCACCACGCTGCAACAACTGCTGGATCCGGCTATCCGGCAAAACCCAATCGGCCAATGGTTTGCTTAACACCAGCATTGCCAAACCGAGCAGCAGTGTCCCAGCCAGCAACGCATGCCAAATAGAACACTGTCGCGACAGACCAAACAGGCGCGAACGGAGCCGAGGTAGGAATGGAAGGAACATGAAGCCGATTCCTTAGCTCAAAACGTCCTGACAGTGAACAATGACCCTCGGAATTCTAAGCATAAACGTCGCAATGACAGTGACATACATGCCCTACTGTAGCCTTAGCCCATCCTCCGCACCTCATTGACACCGGAGAGTCCATCCAATTTGCTCAACAACGCCGCCAATTGGCTATGATCACTGACCTTCAGCCGCATCCGCAACCGAAGATAACTGCTGTCGCGAACCGTATCGCTACTCATTTCCAGCATATGCGCATCCTCTTGTGCAATCACATCGGTGATGTCCTTCAGCAACCAACGCCGGTTTACCGCACGCACCAAAATCCCAACTTCATAACTGCCACCGGGCTGACTGCCCCATTCAACCGATAACACCCGCTGCGGATGCATAGCACTCAAGCGCATCAGTACAGCACAGTCAGCACGATGTACGGTGACCCCGCGGCTTCGGGTCAAGTAACCGGCGATCATCTCGCCAGCCACCGGCTGACAACAACGAGCCAGTTGCACCAATACATTGCTCACGCCCTGCACAGTGAACATTGATTTGCCAAGGCCATCACGCGTGCTCCCTGGCCGTGTCAGTGACGCAAGTGGAACAACACGCTCAGTTTCCAGCAACGCACGGCTCACCTGATTCGGTCCGGTGTCACCAAGCGCGATCTGGACATACAAATCATCCACACTATCGGCATGGAAACGTCGGGCGATAGGACCAAGATCAGCGTGCTGATGTCCCAACCGTCTGAGCTCACGGTCAAGCAAATCCTTGCCGGTCTGCACGTTGCGCACCCGCTCAATCTTATTGAACCAAGCGCTCACCTTGTCACGCGAGCGGCCACTGGCCAGAAAACCATTCGCGCGAAGTAGCCAGTCGCGATGGGGGTTGGCTTCCTTCGCAGTCAAGATCTCCACACGATCGCCACTGCGCAGGCGGTAAGTCAGCGGCACAATGCGACCGTTCACTTTCGCCCCCCGGCAGCGATGACCCACCATCGTGTGCACGTGATAAGCAAAGTCCAGGGGCGTCGCGCCCTGCGGCACATCGATTACCTCGCCTTTAGGGGTTAACGCGTAAACCCGGTCCTCAATCAACTCCGTATCTAGCGCCTCTGCCAACTCGCCAGATTCACCATCCTGAGCATGCTCTAACAGCTGCCGCATCCAGATGATCTTGCGATCAAAGGCCGTTTCCGTACCTTTGCCACCCTCTTTATATTTCCAGTGTGCAGCCACACCCAATTCAGCGTGTGCGTGCATTTCGTGCGTGCGGATTTGTACTTCTACAGTACGCCCTTCCGGTCCCAACACTGCCGTGTGTAGTGAACGGTAATCATTCGCCTTAGGCCGAGCGATGTAATCGTCAAACTCACCGGGCACCGGTACCCACAACGCATGCACCACTCCAAGTGCGGCATAACAGGCGGCGATGTCCTCGACTATCACACGCACTGCTTGCAAGTCGTACAGATGTTCGAAGGGCAACTGCTTCTTCTGCATCTTCCTCCAAATACTGTAAATGTGCTTCGGGCGGCCACTCACCTCAGCACTCAAACCATGCTCAGCCAGCACCTGCGATAACTCGGCAGTGATCACACCGATATAGCGCTCACGCGCAACCCGGCGTTCATCCAAGGCAGACGCAATACTTCGGTAGGTATCTGCCTCCAAATAACGGAACGCCAGATCTTCCAGTTGCCACTTCAGTTGCCAGATACCAAGCCGGTTAGCCAATGGGGCATGGATATCACGGGTCAGTTGCGCCAACGCACGCCGCTGCGACTCCAGCAACACACCTGCAGCACGCATCTTGGCCAGCTGCCGGGCAAGTAGAATCGGCACCACACGCAGATCATGAACAATGGCCAACAACAGCCGGCGCAACCCCTCACCATGACGTCCCGCTGCACATCCGGCGTGCAGTGTCCACACTTGTTCTGCAGCATCCTGGCCGTCGAGCAAACCCTGAACCACTTGCCGATGCACACTCGAACGCCACGGCAACTCAGGTAGCATTGGGCGCAGCATTGGCACATCGAACAACACCGCTGCGGTCAGTATCGTCTCATCAGCGGACAACACCAACAGTGCATCCAGCATGTCGGCCAACACCGGCCAAGCCACCTGCTGCCCGGATTCAGAAGGCAGCGCTTGCCACGCCTGCACCAACGCTTGGCACAACACCGGATTAAGTGCAAACAGCGTCGAGCGCCGCAGTAACATATCCAGTTCTTGAGGAAATAACGAGACATTCACAACAGACTACCAATCTAACGTGCGCTACATCCCCGCCTTGAAACACGCGCTTTTTAAGATCGCATCAACACATCATCCGCCTTGGATATTTAAAGACGCCAATTATGCGCAGGACTAATACATCCATTTAAGAAGCGCAGAACATGTAAACACACAATCCAATACGTCAGACCAACCATGTTGGCGCCAACTGATCAAGAAAAAAGCAGCATTCCACGAATCGGCCTGAACACCCTGAAACCCGCAATACGCTGACCTGAGCTTTCACTTCATAGGATTCAGATCTGCTTGCCCATCATGGCATCTCCCGCATTCAACTCAAACACGTCAACCGAACACGCTTTACCCTTGTCGATGCTGCATCCACGATGGATACAAAGCATACCGATGGTTCGTGTCCTTAAAATTACTCCGAGAAGACCTGTCGACCTGCCCAAACCACCCTTGGACCGCGGCTGCTTGCATCCTTCAAACTTGGGCCTCATGTCCTGAATCCCACCGCACAGCCACATCGGTGGAGACCACAATGCCAACCGCATCGGCTTAAATTAACTCATTGCAGGTGATGAACCGCTTGGTGCGTACAAGTCTGACAGAACCTCGGCGCCACGCTTTACAACGCTCAGCAAACTTACAACACATGCAACCGCTGACCATCAATTCAATGAAACAAGCGGTTCCTACCACATCATCTCTTGTCCACAATCATAAGAAAAAAACAGCTCACACGCATCCAGCGACTCCATTGCTATAGCCGCGCATCATGTGGACTCACATATGACTCCAACGCCGTTTCGTACAACCGCTGGTCACACAGATCAACAAAATGGCATCACTAGGGAACCACGTTTATAGGCTATAACTCCTTACGAGGACAAAAGCCCAGTGTTCAACCGTAACCGCAACGCTTGGCAACCAATCAGTCACTGAATCAATGTCGGCAAGTAACGTCAGCAGCACCAAATATTGAACAATGCAGTAAACCAGACAGAATCTATACTGCTACCAGATTCAGCGCTCGACTGATGCAGCAATCGCGAGTCATTACAGCATGACGTCACATCGGCTCAATGCTAATGAGTAATGATCTGGTGGGATTATTGCTCACCAGCATTACGCGGAAACAGTAACATCGCGTCTCCGTAACTGAAAAAACGGTAATGCTCCTGCACTGCATGACGGTAGGCTTCAAGAACACGCGTACGCCCCGCAAAAGCAGCAACCAGCATCAACAATGTACTCTCAGGCAAGTGAAAGTTAGTCACCATTGCATCCACACTGCGAATGCAATAACCGGGGAAAATGAAGATCCGAGTCTCGCCAACAAATGGTTGCAACTCCCCATTACGCATCGCACTCTCCAATGAGCGCACCACGGTCGTGCCAACGGCAATGACTCGGCCACCCCGCGCGCGGGTACTACGCACTTGCTCGACCAATTCAGCACCAACATTGAACCATTCACTGTGCATCACGTGCTGTTGCAGTAACGCTACCCGCACCGGCTGGAACGTGCCCGCTCCTACATGCAAGGTGATATAACCAAACTTTATCCCACGCGCGCGTAGCCGTGCCAACAGCGACTCATCGAAGTGTAAACCAGCGGTGGGTGCCGCTACAGCACCCGCTGCACGTGCAAACACCGTTTGATAGCGCTCACGGTCATTCTGCTCAGGCTCGCGGCGGATATACGGAGGCAGCGGCAACTGACCGACATCCGATAACCACTGTTCCAAAGGTAAGTCAACCTCGAAACCCAACAAATAGAACTCACCGTCACGACCAAGCACCTCGACACGACCACCAGCATCCAGCAAAATTCTGTTGCCCACTTTGGGCGGCCTGCTAGTACGCAACTGTGCCGCTACCTGCTGCGCACCGAGCAAGCGCTCAATCAAGATCTCAACCCGACCACCGCTCACCTTCTTCCCAAAAAGCCGCGCCGGGATCACCCGCGTGTCGTTGAATACCAGCAAATCTCCAGGCTGCAATAGTTCTGGCAAATCACGCACATAGCAGTCCTGCAATCGCTCTGGTATTGGCGGCACAAGCATCAGACGACTTGCTGAGCGTTCCGGTAAGGGCGCTTGGGCAATCAGATCCTCAGGTAAGTTGTAATGAAAATCGGACTTTTTCAATACAGAAACACTCGTTCTGCATGCTTAGCATTGTAACGAGGGACTAACGTATCAAACGGCTGGATAGACATACCTGGCTATTTTCCTTCATCACTCATACTCAACCGCGATGCACTCGCCGATGCGAACGTACCGCCATCACCAAACCGAAACCAACCAGTAAAGAAACCGCCGAAGTACCGCCATAACTCATCAATGGCATTGGTACACCCACCACTGGCAGTAAACCTGAGATCATACCACCGTTGACCAACACATAGACAAAAAAAGACAAAGCAACGGCGCCAGCAAGCAAACGCGAATAAGTATCGCGTGCTTGTCCGGCAATCCACAAGCAGCGCATGATGACTACCAAGTACAGCATCAGCACCGTAGTCACGCCAACCCAACCAAACTCTTCACTCAGTACTGAAAACGCAAAGTCAGTCGTCTGCTCCGGAATAAAGTTAAGGTGCGATTGTGTCCCAAGGCCCCAGCCCTTACCGGCCAGCCCTCCCGAACCAATCGCGATCTTAGACTGAATAATGTTCCAACCCGCGCCAAGCGTGTCGTTCTCCGGATTAAGAAACATCATGATGCGATCCTTCTGATACGGTCGCAGCAGCCAACACCAACCGACCGGTGCGATCATGGCAATACCAACGATGCCGATCCCAATCCACCACCATGGCAAGCCAGCCAGCAATAACACGAACACACCAGAGGCAGCGACCAACACACTGGTGCCAAAATCTGGTTGCAGCATGATGAGCGCGGTCGGCAAACCTATGATCATGAAGCTGACCACCACCGTAAACAGGCGCGGTGGCAGTGGCATACGTTGGAGGTACCAAGCCATCATCATTGGCAAACTGATTTTCAGTAGCTCAGCGGGCTGCAAATAAAATAGCTTCAGGTCCAACCACTGGCGCCCGTATTTGCCAGTACCCAGCACGAATACCGCCATCAACGGCAGCATCGACAACACGTAAATCAGTGGGCTCCAAGCACGCAGGCGGGGCACTGGGACCCTTGACAAACACCACATTGTCACCAGCCCAAACGCAAAACGCGCACTCTGCGACAACATCAAGTGACGGGTACCAGTGACGGCAGCACCAGCACTATGCATCACCATCAACCCAATCACCATCAATGCCCCAAGTGCCAAACATAGTGGCAAATCCAAAGTACGCGTAAAGCGCAACACCAGATCCACACCCCAACGCAACAAATCCCTCAAGGGTCTTCCTCCTGTGAAGGATCGAGCATCACCGGGGCACGCGGCACGGCTGGCATCATGCTGGCTGAATTTAACATCCAAGCAGCGACCGAAACCTGCAGTTCTCCCAGTTGCAACGCAGCACGGTTGCCAGCTTCACAGACTTCAGCAACGGTAGTATCAAACTGAGTCAAACCAATTGCGGTGCGACCTCGTGCACTATCCAACGGCTCCAAGCCCTCCGGTAGCTTGCCTAGCAACCAAGCATCAAAAATCTTGCGTGCAATGGGTGCAGCAGTGCTGGCACCGTAACCGCCCCCCTCTACCGCAATCGCCACGGCGATCGTCGGATTGTCAGCCGGAGCAAAACCAACAAATAACGCACGGTGGCGTAAATGCATTGGTAAGTTACGCGGATCAACTGCAGCAGTCCCCTTACGGCTAGCCACTTGCGCAGTACCGGTCTTGCCAGCAATCGAATACGGTGCACCAACCGCAGCCTGGTAGCCCGTCCCTCCAGGACGCATTGTGTCTATCATGCCCTCGCGCACCACCTGCACATTCGCCGGATTCGGGCTGATCGGCTGTGATGCTGGCTGCGCCAGTACCTGCCACGGCTGGCTGAAACCAGTACGCTCGGCAACGACCAAATGCGGGCGGTTCATCTGACCACTGGCCAAACCAGCAACGCTACGCACCAACTGAAGCAGGGTTACTTTCCAGTCTCCCTGCCCAATCGAAACATTGACCGTATCGCCCTGATACCAAGCCTGTTTACGCACCTTGCGCTTATATTCAAGGGACGGGAGGATGCCACTGATCTCTCCGGTCAAATCGATCCCGGTGAGCTGACCGAGGCCATAGCGACGCATGTAGTCGGTGAAGCGCTCGATGCCCAGATCCAACGCCAATTTATAGTAGTAAGTATTGACCGACTGCGCGATCGATTTACGCAAATCAGTCCAACCATGACCACCACGATGTGCATCCCCCCAACCCCGGTTGACACCGGGCAGGTAGAACATACCGGTAGACAAAATCCGGTCCTCAGGCCGACGCACACCAGCATCCAATCCGGCCAACGCGATCAACGGCTTGAGTGTGGAACCAGGAGCCACGCCGCCCGATACCAAACGGTTAAACTGCGGCCGCGAAGGGTCAGCATTAAGAGCGTCGAATTGAGCATGAGAAATGCCATTGACGAACAAATTGGGATCATAGCTGGGTAAACTCACCATTCCCAGAATCTCCCCGGTGCGTGGATCCATCGCCACCGCGGCCCCTTCATATTGGCCAAACGCAGCCACCATCGCACGCTGCAAGTCAGCGTCAATCGACAACCGCAAGTCGGCACCCGCCTGTGCTGTTACCTGTCCCAGGCTCCGGATTGCACGTCCTTGCACATTGGTCTCGATTTGCTGGTAACCGATCCTGCCACGCAGCACTTGCTCATAATAACGCTCCAGACCCGATTTACCGATGTATGTCAACGCAACATCCCCTCCCTTCAGCACCTCCAAATCCTTTTCGTCGATACGACCGACATAACCGATCACGTGGGCAAACAAATCGCCATACGGGTAACGGCGGGTCAGATAGGGCTCTAACTCCACACCAGGGAAGCGCCAACGATCGACAGCAAAACGCGCCCTCTCCTCCTCACTCATACGCAGCTTCAATGTCACCGGCATAAATCTTCGACGCACCTTGCGCTCGCGGTGAAAACGCTCCAGTTCATCCGCTGAAAGCGGAATCACCTTCCCCAGCTCAACGAGCATTGCTTCCATGTCGTCAACCTTATCCGGCATCACGTCCAATCGGAATGCAGGCACGTTATCCGCCAAAAGCCGTCCGTCCCGGTCGTAAATCATGCCGCGCCCTGGCACGACTGGATGCAATTTGATCCGGTTGGCATCAGAACGTGTCGCATAGATCTCATGATCGAGTACCTGCAGCTTGAAGTACCAGGCAACTAAACCAAACAGACACACCATGACGAAGAACAAGCTCAGTAACGCACGACGGCGAAACTGTTCAACTTCGGCATACGTATGCTTGGCTTGTGGATGAGGCACGTTCATCGGTTCACTTCCGACTCCCATGACCGAGTCGTAACGCATCCAGCAATACAAACAACGGCCCCCACAACAGCATTCCCAATAGCGGTGCCCACCAGTAACTCCACGGCAACAGCGGCTCGCCCAAAGTCAGGTGCAACGCCATGGCAACCACACAATCGTTGAATAGCAAGCCACCGATGACCAACGCCTGCTGCGGCACCGGAAAGAAGCGCAGGCGGGCTCGGAAACGTTGCACGATGAACAACATCACCACCAGGCGCAACGCCTGCTCCCCTAACAAGCCACCATATAGCAAGTCCGCCAGGACACCCATTGCAAAAGCGAAACCTATCCCAACTTGACCAGGCGTCTCGATGACCCAGTACATCAGCACCAGTGCCAACCAGTACGGACGCAGCGGACGTATTGGCTCTGGTAACGGAAGCAATCCCAGCAGCAAAGCCAATATCACGCTGACTGGCAACAGCCAAGCATTACGCGGTCGGGTCATTGCTGCGGTTCCTCGATCAACTCGGAAGAAAAGGAGTTGACAGGGTAAAGCGCACTCTTTGAGTCAGTGATCGATGTTAACGGGCTTCTGACACCAGGTGATACGGCCGCACCAAAGCGCGGCAACAGCGGTCCAGAACGCAGCAACAGCACGTTACGACCACGATCCAACTTAGCTGCCGGCGTGATCTCCCCGACGAGGAAAGCATGGCTATCATCCGGGCGCAGTGCCGAAATGCTACCCACCGGGAAACCAGCAGGGAAACGACCTCCCAGCCCTGAAGTAATCACGACGTCACCAACTTTCACACCTGCACTGAGCGGGATATCGCGCAGTTCCAAGCGATCACCCCGGCCATACACAATCAGACGCACACCATTGCGTGCCACAGTCACCGGCACCGCGTGATCCGGATCCGTCAACAGCAGCACAATCGAATGCAGCGGCGTCACCTCGATCACCTGCCCCATTAAACCGCCAGCATCAATCACCGCTTGACCGAGCCTGACACCATCACGGCTGCCGGCATCCAGGACAAGGCGTTGTCGGGTTGGGTCCAGGTCAACATCCAAGATCGGTGCCAACTGCACATCCAGGCCACGATGCTCAGCCAAATTCAGCAACTCACGCAACTGGGCATTGTCACGCGCTGCGGTTTGCAACCGGGTCAGACGAGCATTTGCAATCAACAGCTGATTGCGGAGCTGACGGTTTTCGATAACCAGACGAGCATGACTGATTGCACGCTCGCTGAGCTGGCCACCAAACCAACCAGGCAACCCAGCCAATGCCCACACCGGTTGCACCAACCAGTTAGCCTGCTGACGTAACTGCGACAACCAAGCGCTGCGGCTGTCGAGCAGAATCAACGCAATTGCCAAGGTTAAGTAGGTCAGCAAGCGTATTGTGCTGACAACTCCTGGCGAACGGGACGCTAATGAAAAACCGGGATAGGAGGGCACAGAAAAACCACATGATCGAAAAATCTAAGGTTCACAACGTCGACAACCTTACAGAGGCATCAACATGGCACCTATCCTGCCCCGTACGGCGCGCCACGAAATGCATCTCAGCCTGACCGCAAATCAATCTGGAGGATATCCTCCCTTCCCTGCGTGAAACATGTATGGATCATACGGAATCGCCATGGCAGCCCATTACGGTGTAAAGAATTCATTACCATGCATGTCAACCAACTCTAACGCGCGACCGCCACCACGAGCCACGCACGTCAACGGATCGTCAGCCACCTGTACGTATAGGCCAGTCTCATCGGAAATCAGCCGGTCCAAGTCACGTAGCAACGCCCCTCCACCAGTCAACACAATACCGCGCTCAGCGACATCGGCACACAGTTCCGGTGGAGTCTGCTCCAATGCAGACTTGACTGCCGAGATAATCCCCGAGAGAGGCTCGTGTAGAGCCTCCAGCACCTCGTTGGAATTAATCTTGATCACCTTTGGTACACCCTCGGCAAGGTTGCGGCCGGAGATCTCCAACTCCTGCACCTCAACTTGCGGATAGGCGCAACCAACCTCCAATTTAATCCGCTCAGCAGTCGCCTCGCCAATGAGCATACCGTGGTTGCGACGCACGTAATTAGTGATCGACTCGTCGAAGCGATCTCCACCAACACGCACCGACTGCGAGTAAACGATACCATTCAGCGAAATCACCGCAACCTCGGTGGTACCGCCGCCGATGTCGATGACCATCGAGCCACGCGCTTCGGTGACCGGCATACCAGCACCAATCGCTGCGGCCATTGGCTCCTCAATCAGATAGACGTCACGTGCACCAGCCTCTTCGGCTGATTCCTTGATGGCACGACGCTCGACCTGAGTGGAGCCGGCCGGCACACACACCAGTACGCGTGGACTAGGACGCAGAAAACGCGCCTTGTGAACCTTCTTGATGAAGTGCTTCAACATCGCTTCGGTGTAGGTAAAATCGGCGATGACGCCATCCTTCATCGGACGAATCGTCGTGATATTACCTGGAGTGCGGCCCAGCATCTGCTTGGCTTCGACACCCACCGCAGCCACCGAACGAGTCCCCCCGATCGCACGATCCTGGCGCACCGCCACCACAGACGGCTCGTTCAGCACAATCCCTTGCCCTCGTACATAAATCAGGGTATTCGCTGTCCCCAGATCAATGGACAGGTCGTTAGAAAACATACCACGCAACTTTTTGTACATCTGGAAAATCGATCCTGGAAGGGTAAGATGCGCACCCATGTACCGGATGGCTAAAAAAAACAGGCAAAAACTTTAAAGCCGGGTAGCCTAACAATCCCCCCCGATGCAAGCAAGGGAAAAGCAGCATCCAGCACCAATGTGTCATCCACCTAAAAAAACTTGGTAGCCATAGGCGCGATCCCAGTACTCAACAACCGTGACTTTGATCCTCCATGAATCCACACACCGGTGATCTATTGCCGGCAGAAAGACCAATGCCACCGCAACAGCCCCGCTCACGTCCGCACCAATGTGTGGCCTCTCACCGCTGACATCTTCCGGATTAAAGGTGGCATCCTGAACATATCGTTCCCACTACCGTGGATACATCGCACATCCTGCAGATGTACTGGGGACATCACCTGGAACCCACATTGCCGGGCAACTGTATGATCACCATCGATAGGGACAGATAAGCAACGCACAAGCAATTACACAACGAACTTCAAGCCCCTGGGCGGCACTTGACCCCAAATTAGCTAAGGCCGCCAAAATATGTTCACCCCATTGGTGTTCACCACCAATCCAGCCAACATAACATATGTCACGCGGCTGCCCCGCCTACTCACGGCGACGCCTTCCACGCGACTTGATCTATCAAACATTCAATATTGTGACAAGAGTCACACTAACGACGCTGTTAGCAACACTGATCAACAGACTTGAGATCAATCTCTAAAGCCCTTCAGAAATCAGAGTTTCAATTTTACGGAGTTCAACCAACGGTTCGGCAATCCACCATCACCAGCACAGCCAAGCGATCCCACCTGAAAGCACATCATGCTATGCCTACGTCACTATCCCTCTGCCAGTGCCAGCACTCACCACTTGACGTCGCCTCGTGGCAAGATGGGTCATATTGCATGCCGAGGATCGATCAGCCTTTGTACGACAGAATGACGGAAAAATCTCACTCTGTCATTTTGACCATACAACCCCAGGAGGTGATCTCGTAAAGCATGTTTTTCATCGCCGGATCGCTCAATGCTAACCACGGCTGTAGTAAATAGCCGCTTCTCTGGATCTGGATGGCGCAAGGGAAACAATTTCCATGAAGGGATCCGCATTTAGAAAATACCGCAACAATCATTTAAAAAAGACTGCGTGCTCCATTTGTCATAGTAACGTTTCAAACCGCGCTGATTTGTGCCTACTCCGATTACTCAGGGCCAGTTACCTAGTTACCTCATCAGAGGCATCCTTTTTTTCTTCAAGACTCCCATCATCATGAAAATGAATGTCAAAATAATGATTTGTTAATAATAAACATGCAGAGAGAGCAACCGCAAGTATCGCCGCTCCTCCAATATCCAATGAGGAAAGATCTATATCCGAAGAATATAAAAACACTAGAATAAAGCTAATAAATCCAAAAAGTTTCACAAAGAACCTGCCACACACCGGAAGATATAATTTAATGAAATTATTAAATGCAACAATCATAGATTTCAAGCTGAATGCTCCACCTGTAATAGTATTATTTTAAGTTTCACTGATTTATACCTGACCCATTATTCTTGTTCAAACTGCATCTTCAGAACTATTCTTTTTTTTCTTTAGACTCCCATCAGCATGAAAATGACTTTTAAAATAACGATTTATACATAACAAGCCTATAGAGAGAGCAATCACAAGTATCACGCACATCCCAACATCGAATGAGGCAATATCTATATCCGTAAACACAATATATAAAAATACAAAAATAAACCCCGTAAAAAAAACCATTTTCATCCGGAGTCTGCTGACCCCTTCCGCCAAAAGATTCGATGCAATACAATCATCGAAGGCAATCATCATGGCTTTAAACTTGTTCATTTCATCACCTTTAAAGGTGGGCACCCAAAATCATAGTGCCCACACAGATTAAACTTAACGAATCATCGGATAAGGAGATAAAAATCTATTATAAATAAATGTTCCAACCCCCCAACCTAATCCACCAGAAAATCCACCAGCAGCTCCAATAAGTCCACCTCGGCTTGCACCAGCCAAACCTCCCTGAATAGCGTAACCTGCAATCATGCCAATAGCAGCGCCTGTATCGACCCATTCAGCCATGCCGGATCCATCAATTTGCATTACTTCAGAAGGTGATAGCTCATGTATATTCATCATTTTTATTCCTCAATAAGCAATAGAAGCAGACATAGAAGGAGCGAAGAATCTATTATAAATAAATGTTCCAACCATCCAACCTCCTCCCGCAGCCGCACCAAGCAATCCCCATGTGGCGGCAGATGCGCCAATTGTAGCCGCTGAAGTAGCACCAGTCATAATGCTACCAAAAGCACCGAAACCAGCCCCAATTGATGCACCATCAGTCATAGGGTTACCTCCAGAAACCTCTGAAACCTCAGCAACAGATAATGTACGCATTGACTTACTCCTTTTGATTGACGCATCCCCTGCGTCTTGGGGCCGGGAACATACCCGGCAATTTCCAATCCAAAATACGTTGCTATCTATGCTATCTATTAGTATTCCTCCTTAAATAAACACAGCGACTCAAACAATCCATTCGCACAATCAGGAGATTGATCAGACATGATGGATGGCAACTTTAATCTTCCATCTAAGTTAACCCGACATCAAACAATGGGTGTCAATCGAAACACATAAAAAAACATGACCACACACAATGCCATGACACTATCCATCAACAGTCATAGTGAAGATAACACTATGCAGTGCAACTGCTGTGCTGCTATCAAGAGCCCCTTCAGAGAATTAACTATGAAGGGGCATAAACGAAGCTAAAGATACAACTTATAATGGTTTAAGATTGCCTTTTACAACAAATCTTTGGTTTATAAAAAATCTAGTAGCCAGATTTAAGACTTAACGCTTTAAAAAAGCACTCAGAAAGTTAGTCAGAAAGCTAGACGCACTAGCCGCAAGGCTAGACGTAGTAGGATCAGTAGAAACAGTACTACTACTAAACAAACCGGACAAACCACTTAATAAATTACTAAAAAATGTATTCAAACATGCACCAGAAACCTGTTCAACTTCCACTTGATTAAGCTCACGCATCTCTAAATTCTTCTCATTCATTAATTTAAAAACTAACAAACCAATTTTAAGACTTAGCTTTAAAACAACGACCCCAAAGGCTAGCCATAATATTAGACTCACTAGTCTCAAGGCTAGGCATAGCAGGTTTAAAAATTTTTAAAGGGTTAAAAATGTTAACAGGATTAAAAGAAATGGCGGCATCCTTAAACTCAGAAGATAAACCACCCACTATATTATTAAAAATTGCAATAGAAATAGAAAATGCACCAGAAACCTGTTCAGCTTCCACTTGCTTAAGCTCACGCATCTCTAACCCCCCGATTCATTTTATTAATTTAAAAAAGCCTAACAAACAGATTTAAGACTTACCACTCAGAAGTTTAGTAATAGGTTCTAAAAGTTTTAAAGGATTAAAAATGTTAAAAGGATTAAAAGAAACAGGGCTATCGTTAAATACAGGGGACAAACCACCTAATATATTATTAAAAATTGCGCCTAAAAGCCCACCACGACCACCACCACTTGCACCAGAAATCTGTTCAACTTCTACCTGATTAAGCTCACGCATTTCTAAACTCACCTCTTTAATTTATGAAACGTTAAAAAATTACTCTAAAGGTAAAGGTTAAGGTTAAGATTTACTATTCTCAAGGACAGACGAAGCAGGCTTTAAAAGATTTAAAATTTTTAAAGGGTTAAAAATGTTAAAAGGATTAAAAGAAACAGGGCTATTGTTAAATACAGGGGACAAACCACCTAATATATTATTAAAAATTGCGCCTAAAAGCCCGCCACGACCACCACCACTTGCACCAGAAATCTGTTCAACTTCCACTTGATTAAGCTCACGCATTTCTAAATTTTCCTTTCGACTTGATTAATTTATAAAAAATCAACAAACGGATTTATTATTTTTTATTGTAACCTTGATAGAATCCATTAAAGAATGCCTTAATATCATCAATATTGACTGTAACCCAATGAAAGACAATATTGACACCTGTACTCAAATCATCCCATATGCCCGCACCAGAAATCCTTTCAATTTCCAATTCACTCATCTCACGCATCTCTAATTAACTCCTGACTTCAATAAAAAGCTCTATTAAATTCGCTTAAGATTTTTTATTAAAGATACTAAATAATGAGAAAAAACCTGCACCAAATAATGAAGTGATGCTGTCTGCAAACCAACGGAAAACCGTACCTGTAGTTTGACCGATATCTTCCCACATACCTTCACCAGAAACTTGGTCTACTTCCACTTTACTAAGCTCACGCATCTCTGTATTAACTCCTAAATTTCAATAATTTTTAGAAAATCTCTAGATAAACACACTTAAGACTTTTTATTGTAACCCAAACCAAAGCCACTTATAAAATCTGTAACTGAACTATAAATATAAGAAACATTTTTATATAAGGTAATAGCTGTCCCAATTACCCCAAGAGCCGCCAGGCCCAAACTGCCACCAGAAACTTCTTCCATTTCTGCTGCATTGATCGTACGCATAGTTGCTTACTCTCCAAAGTTGACGTTGATGTACTCCACTCTATTTAACGTGTTACACATTAAAATTATGTGACGAAAGACACATTATTTAGAGAACATCCCGAAGGAAATCACATACGGGAAACATTGTCAATAGAGAAAATACTACTGGAAAATAACATCAATAAAATCAAACAACAGCACTTATCCAGGTGGATAATCCAAATACGGATAGAATTTCATTCGTTTTTTCACTAAATAATTAAATAAAAAAATTTTATGGCTTTATATTAAAAAAATCGCGTACAGCGTGAGCAATAAAATAACCCCGAAATTACAGTTCAGCACATGACTACAGATTCTTACGCGTCGGTATCAGTAGATTGCCAAACAACAAACCCGCCACAAGCGCCATCACCACATTTGTGACACTTAGCAATTCATCCTGGCCCACATTGATGCTTTGCTGTTCAACCACATCCATGAACCCACGCATACTAGTACTGCCGGGCACCAGCATGATGATCCCTGGTACACGAATCAACGCACCAGGTTTAGGCATCAAACGGCCAAATAAATTGCCTGCTGCGGTCAATGCCATCGCCGACAGAAACACGCCTTCGGCATTGCCCCATAATTTCCCGGCATAACGCGCGATGACATAACCAGCCATTGCAGCAGCCATCACCCATGGGTAATCGCGTAAACGTGCCTTGAACAGCACCGCGAACCCATAAGCCGTGGTCAACAGTGCCACCCATTCAATCCATTGCGGCTGTGTCTGGGCTACGTATATTTGCGGTTTCAACCCAATCAGCTTGCACAAATTCACTGCGATCACAGCCCCAACCGTGAGCTTGAATACCACAGTCAGTGCGCCAGCCAACCGTGCTGTACCTGAGACCCAATGCTGGCTTGACAATTCGTTCACAGCGTTGGTCAGTGACATACCGGGTAGCAATACCACTACCGAAGCAATAATCACCGTATTAAGGTTGATCGGACCAACCAACGTGGCTACCAGCGTAGCAACGAAACCAGCCAGCAATGCAGCCAATGCCTCACTGGCCTCACGCGTCGCGGGACGGTGGTCGGTGTACTGTGTCAGCAGGCCAATCAGCAAACCAACCGTCGAAGCTGTGGCGATATCCAGCCACGGCAGCTTCCACAGTCCAGCAACACCAGCCGCGGCCAGCCCGAAACCGAACACTTGTATCATTTTGGAACGCCGATCCAACTCGCGATCCAACCGGCGCAATGCAGTGTGCCCCTGGGAGATGCTCATTCGACCAGAGGCTACCGCTTGAGCGACATTGTCAGCCACACTAAGCTTGTACAGATCGTTTTCACCCGGTGCCAACCGGATCACTCGGGTAATATCACTAGAGCCGATTGTCTTCGCTGGATCACTGAAGCTGAGAATAATGCCCGTCGGATTAGACCATGGCTCACAATCCAATCCAAGTTGCTGACTCAGAGCCACCAACGATGCTTCCAGCCGCTGTGCGGTAGTGCCATATGAATGCAGGCGTCCGGCAATCTCAGTCACAAACGCAACGCGCTGCGCATAACTGGTGGAAACGGCGGGTGAAAGGACAGGGACAGAAGACATACGTCAGATAAAAAGCACGAATAGCCAAGACAGCCAGTGTATGCCGTCCCCCGCAAGAAAATGCTAACCCAATGTCTGACACGTGAAAATCGATATCCGCGCTTCACGCAGACCAAGGTATGCTGTACCCCGCATTATGCCGATAAACACCTTGACTGCACCACACATTGAACAAGACGCCCAAGACGGTAGCCGGATACACCTGAGCGGCAGCTGGGTATTAGCTAACATATTAGCTGCAGCTGAGTTACTGCAGTTACATACCAACACCATCCGGCACATCAACGCTCGTAACATCGATCATCTGGATTCGGCTGGAGTACTGCAGCTACTGCGTTTCGCCGCACATACCGGACTTAAGAACGAAGCAATTGAGTTTCGTGAGGAGCATCGCACCTTGATCTCCACAATTGAGATTCTCGACGATGAGCATCCCAGGTCTCAACGTGACTACGGTTTTCTTGCGGCATTGGAGCGCCTAGGCATCGCAGTAACCAAAATCGGCCACAATATTGTCGACGTATGCAGCTTCCTCGGCGAGAACTTGCTCAAGATAGTTCAACTGGCACGCGAACCACGACGCTTTCGCCTCACCTCCACCGTGCACCACATGGAGCAAGTCGGCCTGGATGCAGTGCCGCTGGTGGTGGTGCTGTCCTACCTAGTAGGTGCGGTGATCGCATTCCTAGGTTCGACCATCTTGCGCAACTTTGGTGCAGAAATATTCGTGGTCGAATTGGTCAACATTGCCTTCCTGCGTGAGTTCGCCGTGCTGTTGACCGCCATTGTCCTGGCCGGACGCACCGCTAGCGCATTCACCGCACAAATCGGTGCAATGAAGTCGCGCGAAGAGATTGACGCAATCCAAACCCTGGGACTGGACCCGATCGACCTGCTGGTCATCCCACGTCTGGTCGCACTGCTAGTCATGCTCCCACTGTTGACCTTCATCGCAATGATCGCCGGCTTGGCAGGGGGAATCACCGTGGGTGCATTCGACCTAGGCATTCCTCCACAAATGTACTTGTCACGCATGCACGAAACCATGCAGGTCCGGCATTTCCTGATCGGTCTGTCCAAGGCGCCGCTGTTTGCACTGATCATCGGACTGATCGGCTGTCTGGAAGGACTCAAAGTCACCGGCACTGCGCAGTCGGTCGGCAAACATACGACCTCCAGTGTGGTACAGACGATCTCGCTGGTGATCATCATCGATGCGTTAGCAGCGTTGTGGTTCATGCGTATGGGTTGGTGAAGCAATGAGCAAGACGACAACACATCCGGCAAATAGCATCGCTGGAGAGCATCACGAAGAAAACTTGGCAATCCGCGTGCGCGGCTTAATCAATCGCTTCGGTACACAGACCGTACACGATGGGCTGGACATGGACGTACGTCACGGCGAAATCCTGGGTGTGGTCGGTGGCTCAGGTACCGGAAAATCGGTATTAATGCGTACTATCCTAGGGTTGCACACCCCCAACGCTGGATGGATCGAGGTACTCGGTGTAAACGCCCACTCGAAAACCTCTGAGGACCGGCGCCTCATCACTCGTAACACGGGTGTACTATTTCAGGATGGTGCATTGTTCTCCTCGATGACAGTCGGCGAAAACGTACAAGTGCCACTTAAGGAACACCACGGAGCATTGACCGAACGCTGGTACTACGAACTGGCACTGCTCAAAATCAAGCTCGCAGGACTGCCAGCCAACGCACTGGATAAGCTACCTTCGCAACTGTCCGGTGGCATGCGCAAGCGTGCTGGCCTGGCACGTGCACTTGCGCTAGATCCCCCGCTCCTGTTTCTGGACGAGCCCACCGCAGGTCTAGACCCGATCGGCGCAGCCTCGTTTGACCAGCTGATCAAGACACTGCAAAAAGCGCTGGGCTTGACCGTGTTTCTAATCACCCACGACCTGGACACGCTGTATACCATCTGTGATCGCGTCGCAGTACTGGCCGAACGCAAAGTCATCGCGAACGCACCGTTAGCAGAGATCGAGCACATCGATCACCCGTGGATCCGTGCGTACTTCCACGGACCACGGGGACGTGCTGCACGTGCCGCCCAGCAAGCCTCTATAGAAACCACCTAAACCATGGAAACCAAAGCTCACTACGTCCTGATCGGCACCTTTACCATTTTGACTGGGCTGGCATTGCTGCTCTTTGGCCTCTGGGCAGCCAAATACTCCTCCGACCGCACTTGGCAAAACTACAGAGTGGTGTTCCGCGAAGCAGTCACCGGCCTATCCATCGGCAGCCCCGTGCAATACAACGGTATCGCCATCGGTTCAGTCACTCAGCTGACTCTCGCCCCGAATGATCCACGCCAGGTCGTAGCACATATCCGGGTCAACTCGACCACACCCATCAAGAAAGACACGCGCGCAAAACTAGCAATTAGCAGCTTGACCGGCCCATCCATCATCCAACTGTCTGGCGGCACCCCAGAATCACCACCACTGACAAGCATTGATAAAGATGACGCCCCAATGATCCAAACCACACCATCTGCATTGCAAAATATCACCGACACCGCTAACGATATCGTCGCACGTCTGAACGAAGTACTCAGCGACAACAATGTCGCAGCGATCTCAGCCACCTTGCAAAACTTGCAGAAAATCAGCACCCAAGTATCTAACAGCGAAACAGGCTTAGAAGCACTGCTGGTCAGCGCGCGCGATGCTGCACGCCAACTGGACACCACTCTAGCCAGCGCCAACGGAACAGTGCAGCAATTGGACCAGAACCTAGTAAAACGCCTACCCGCCATTCTGAATAAACTCGACACCACGCTGACCAAGATCGACGTAGCTGCCAACAACACCAATAGCATTCTTGACAACAATCACGCAGCCATTAACAGCTTCGCCAACGAAGGCCTGGGCCAATTCGGTCCGACCCTGAGTGAGCTACGCAGCCTGATACGTGACTTGCGCCAAATCAGTAACAAACTCGAAAACAATCCCAAACGTTATCTGTTCGGTCGCGATGTTCCGAAGGAGTTTGATCCTAAATGAAACTGATCCATCCTCTGCTGTGCCTGCCTGTATTCATCCTCACCAGCTGCTCCTCAGTACTGATGGGCGAAAAGACACCGACAACAATTTATTCACCACAAATCCACGTCGTCCCCGATCCCTCCTGGCCTACGGTGGCTTGGCATCTGACGGTACTCAACCCCAAAGCCCCACGCATGATCGACAGCCCACGTATCAACGTACAACCCACCCCAGGCGAGATCCAGGTCTACCGTAACGTGAGTTGGGCGCAACCAAGCACCGATATACTCGAAGATGCACTCATACACGCGTTCGAAGATTCAGGGAAGATTGCCGGCGTGGCTCGAGCCGGAACCGGCATCAGCACCGATTACAACCTAAGCTTAGATCTACGCCGCTTTGAATCTGATTACGCTGGGAAACGAATGCCAACGGCAACCATCGAAGTCAACGCTAAACTGATCGGCACCCACAACCAACGCTTGATCGCTTCGCGTACTTTCATGGCCACACAACCAGCAGCAAGTACCGATACCTCCGCGGTCGCTAACGCCTTCGGACAAGCACTCACTCAGTTGACCAATGAACTGGTCGGCTGGACTCTGACCACTGGTCAAAGCGACGCCACCACCCACAACAAGCCTCCAAAGCGCTGAGGCATATAGATATCGTTGACTTAAAAATCAACTCTTGGCCATAACATCAGGAACAGCAGCACGCTGTCATTCCAACATAATAAGCAACGCACAAAACATAAATGCCGGAACTTCAGTCAAGCAAAAAGCATAAAGGCTAGACTAGACGTGACCCACCGGGCCGTTAGAAACATTCCGCCACATCCCTACGCCCTTTAAGAAAAGGGCAAAAATCAAATCAGGATGCGCCGAAAAGTCAGGTTGATCCGCTCCCCCAACAACCTCGAAGTACGGGGCAAGGCATGCTGATAGTAACGCTGAGTTGTCCCTCCCATCAGTAACAAATCACCGTGACTGAGTACGCATTCAGCACGTAGGCGACGCTCACGCCGATGTCGGAATACAAAGCGACGCGAAGCCCCCAAGCTGAGTGATGCGATCAAGGGATCCACCCCAAGTTCCGACTCATCGTCACTGTGCCAGCCCATTGCATCACCACCATGACGGTAACGATTGAGTAAAACGCTATTAAAAGCAGCATCAGTTTCATTCTCTAGATACATACGCAGCGACGCTAGCACCGGCAACCAAGGACTTGGCTGAAAGCATGTACCTGAGTAACGATAACTGGCTTGCGGGTCTCCCATCCAACATGACAAACGTGGCGAGTCAACCTCACGGCCAAAGATGTGAATTCGCTGCACTTCCCAGGGCACCTCTTCAAGCAGCCGTGCCAACAGTGCATCAGCCACACCGAACGGCAACCACCCCGGCTGCAGGGAAATCCGCGCATCTGGCAAGAACGGGAACAGATGCATAGCAAGCCACATTAACACGATGACAAGAACACAGTATCCATTTGCCGCCCCTAAAGAACTTCAGGAAAATAATCAAAAGCGATCAAGCTTATTTCAGGAGCACAACATGTTGGCAACGGAACAGGAGACAGGAGTAAACGCCACCGAACGTGAGGTGATGGAATACGACATTGTCACTGTTGGGGCTGGCCCAGCCGGCTTAGCGTTTGCAATCCGGCTGAAACAACTCAATCCTGGATTGTCAGTATGTGTGATCGAAAAATCCAGCACCATCGGCGCCCATATTCTCTCTGGCGCAGTGATCGAACCTGCCCCCCTGGATAGCCTACTTCCCGGCTGGCGCGACGCCCCGCCTCCAATCTGCGTACCCGCGACCGAAGACGAATTCTGGCTCCTGAGCAAAGATAACGCACACAGATTTCCGATCATGCCACCAAGTATGCGCAACCACGGTAATTTTATCGTCAGCCTTGGCGCATTATGTGCCTGGTTGGCACCTCAGGCCGAGACGCTGGGCGTGGACATTTACCCAGGCTTCTCCGCCACTGAAACCCTGCATGATGCGGCTGGCCAAGTCATTGGAGTGCGCATTGGCGACATGGGTATCGCCAAAAACGGAACACACAAACCCAGTTTCACTGCTGGGATTGCCATCCATGCCAAGGTCACCGTACTCGCCGAAGGCGCACGTGGCCACCTGACCAAACGCCTGATTAAACATTTCGCTCTGGATCAAAACAGCGATCCGCAGACCTATTCCATCGGTATCAAAGAATTGTGGCAAGTACCCAAGGAACGTGGCTCTCCAGGCAAGATCGTACATACCCTCGGCTGGCCCGCCGATACACATACCTACGGCGGCGGTTTCCTATACCACCTGAATGACAATCGCATCGCACTCGGTTATGTCAGCAGCCTGGACTACCACGATCCAGAGTACGAACCTTGGGAAGCATTCCAGCAATGGAAAAACCACCCACTCATCAAACCGCTTCTGGAAAGCGGTAGCATCCTTTCGTCCGGCGCACGCGCGATCGTCACCGGCGGCTGGCAATCACTCCCAAAAGTGGAGATGCCAGGTGCACTCTTGATCGGTGACACCGCCGGCTTACTCAACGTCCCCAAGATCAAGGGAACACACCAAGCGATCCGCAGCGGCATGCTCGCTGCCGAACATCTGGTCGCCACCCAACTCACCCCCTATGGATTCGACGCCAAGCTGCGTGCTTCGAAGGCTATGGCCGAGTTAAAACAAGTACGTAACATCAAGCCGGGTTTCAAAAAAGGTTTATGGTTCGGCCTGCTTAACGCGGCCTGGGAGACCGCTACAGGTGGCGCCTCCCCATGGACATTGCAGAACACACCAGACTGGGCCACCCTGGAACGACTCGGCAAACACGAGCAGCCCAAACGCGACTACGTGCAACGCACACTACCGCCACGTGACCGCCTGCAAAGCGTCTACTTTGCCGCCACTGTGCACGATGAGGATCAACCCATCCATCTGAAAGTCGCCAACCCCGAACTGTGCGTAACACGCTGCGTACAGGAATACGGCAATCCATGCACACGTTTCTGTCCGGCCAACGTCTACGAAATCATCGAAGACACCACCGCAACAACCAACAAACGCCTGCACATCAATGCAGCCAACTGCATCCACTGCAAGACCTGTGACATCAAGGACCCATACCAAATTATCGACTGGATCACCCCAGAAGGCGGCTCAGGCCCAAACTATCAGAACTTGTAAACATCTATCGACACCGTAGCAGTATCACCAGCACATGCACGAATATACTTCTGAAATATCAATAGTCACATCATCACTCCATTTTACTTGAGCAACAGCACGGCAGCGGCATACCATCAAAAATGGATAAAACCATTGGTCGCAATTTACTCAAAATAAAGAATTTCCCATCCTAAGATTTTATATGAACCATAAATTAGACAAATAAAATTTCTTGCAATTTTAAAACCACCCAGAAACTCGCTCAACCACGATAGAAACCCAGAAAAAAATAACACAACAACCATCAACATAAAAATAATATTCCACATTTATAAAACGACAATTGCCACAACGACAAAAATTTTCTCCAAGCACCCACATCTGATGCGTCACTACACAACAAGCCAAGATGTATGCGAAATTTACCAGCAAAAAAACATGCTCCCTTTCTTAATTTCTCATCATGAGATCAAGTGACATGTATTAATGCAATCTCTACAAATACCCATAAAATACTGCTGGCTGGTCCTGTGATAGTTTTGTAAAATAACCACCCTAAAATAGGCCCTCAAACAATAGCCATATGTAATTCATTAAGAAACAAAAAAGGATGATTTCATGAAAACCAAACGAAATAATTATTTTACTCGCATCATCATAGCCGGATTCTTGTTAACGCTTCCCTTTTACGGGATAGCAACACAACATCACACTAAAATTCACACCGCTCAAGTTCAGAAAGAAGATCCACTTTTTGAAACTCTTATCGATCAAGAACCTGAACTCATCACCATCTATGACAAAGGGATTTGGCTTGAGGGACCTCAAGCCTTACCTGACGGTAGCCTTATCTGGAGCGATGTCAAGGCAAACCGTGTGCTTCGTTGGCAAGAAGGAGAAGGAGTTTCCGTCTTTTTGGAACCGTCACATTTCCAAAATGGCCATGCATTAGACAATGAAGGACGCTTACTCGCAGCTTCACATGGGAAAAGAGCGATAGAACGGCTCGAAAAAGATGGAAAGTGGATGATAGTCATCGATGCTTATCAAGGACATAAACTGAACAGTCCAAACGATATCATCGTCGATCGCAGTGGCGATATATGGTTCACTGACCCTGCATTTGGTATCAATAATCCTAAAGAAAGCTACGGCGGTACAGCAGTACAAGGAGGAGATTACAGCTATCGATACTCACCAAAAACGGGAACCATTGTTCGCTTGAAAACTCCTCTTGTCAAAGCACCTAATGGGATCGCTCTCAGCCCTGATGAAAAGACTCTTTATATCGCAGACAGTGAATTAGCCTATAATTTTAACTCTTCCAATCTCAACAGCAGAATTGTCGCTTACACTATTAAAAAAGATAAATCACTCAAAAATGGAAGAGTGCTTGCAACTGTTTCACATGGCATACCAGACGGTATCGCCACCGATGCCATTGGTAATATATGGTCAAGTAGTGAAGGAAGTATTCAAATATTTTCCCCCAAAGGAAAACGTCTTGGAAAAATTATCCTACCTGGCACTGTCAGTAATATGAATTTTTCACTGGATAAAGCGAATAACCCCATTCTTTATGTAACAGCAAGCCACGCAATTTACCGTCTAAAAATAAAAGTAAAGGAGAGTAAACACTGAATACTCATGTTATCGCTATCGTTAAGGCATATGTCTTAACGATAGACATCTATGAATATGATCGAAAAGCTAACGGAACACCATTCTAAATAAGCTAACTTAAGAAATTCACTACCGAATACAGCATTTAATGTTCAGGAACGCTGCAATCCAGAGCACTGACAACCTTAGCTCCACTTAAGCCGAAGATACGCTGCCTGCCCTCCTCCAGAAAACCGGCGGCAGCGTGCCAACCTCACCACAACCCCAGATGACTCAACATTTTGAGCAGCACTACCCATTCGAGTTTCGCTTCAAGCTGCACTTTCACCAACCAGAAATACGCTAATAAACCAATCACACTCTTGCTCCCTCTTCCCAAACTCTTTACTGAATGGCGATCATCCGTCTCGCTTCTCACCCAGCGAAAGACGTTTATTGTTTCCAAATTTCAGAGTTAACTCCAAGATTGCTCCACCATTAGCCTTATGTAGCTCGTTGAACTACTACCAACGTGTGCCTCCTATAAAGGATTCACTTCTGGATGTGTTCTCTCTTTGCCCTCCTCCATCCACTTCTAGTCTCCAAGCGGAGTAATCCACCAGGGGAAGTCGGAAGCATTCCTTCGAGCATTACACACAACCCTGTACCCCATGACACAGCCCAATGACAACGATAATGATGCCGCACTGTTCCGTGCCGCCATCGGCGCAGTGCGGCCACTACGCCCCAGCGAGACGGTCTTCACTCCCCAACTTCGCTCACGGCCCCACAGACACATCATTCAACACAAAGGAAACGAAGCGCAAAGCGAATTTGCACGGTTGCTGCGCGAATCGGCGCAATTGGAAGCTGGCGACATTATCAGCTATCGCAGTAACGTACTGCCTTCGCACCTGTTCCAAAGGCTCAAGCGAGGACAGTTCTCAGTGCAGGACGAACTAGACCTGCATGGAGCCACCGCAGTGCAAGCTGAAACGCTACTACGCCAATTTCTGCTCGACGCTCATGTGCACGAATATGGCTGCGTACGTATCATCCACGGCAAAGGCTTGCAATCCAACGGTGGCACTCCAGTACTGAAAAAACTGGTTAATCAATGGCTGCGCTTACGCAAGGATGTGGTTGCATTCCATTCTTCACCACCCGCGCAAGGCGGCACCGGTGCAGTGCTGGTGCTACTGAGGCGACGCTGAGCCAGTTCAACACAGAGTGGTACCTGGGCCCCTGGCACTCTGACTGAACTTGTTAAATAGCTCAGTATAGTGACTGCAACCCTACACAATAACGATCTCAAGAGCGACACTTTCACTTTGCATTGCTCAGAGCCACAGGGACTGAACCATCAGCCCCGCACGTATCGAGCGGAATACACCCAGGGCTTGGTTCTATAGCAATCAAGCAGCATTTCTTTGTCTACACCACGATACCTTGAAGGCGATACAGCAATACCACAACCTGAGCAGCAATACCCTCACCGCGGCCAATAAAACCAAGCCCTTCGCTCGTCGTGGCCTTGACACTAACGCAATCTGGTTGAACTTCGAGTAAGCGCGCAATACCCTCACGCATCGCACTGACATGCGGAGCGATCTTTGGCCATTCACAGACCACGGTTGCATCAGCATTCCCTACACACCAATCACGTGCACGCAGCAACATATGGCAATGACGCACAAAGATGGCGCTATCCGCTCCCTTCCAACGTTCATCGGAAGGTGAAAAATGTTGGCCAATGTCACCCAATCCCAACGCACCAAGCATGGCGTCACACAGCGCATGCAAGATCACGTCACCGTCACTGTGTGCCAATACACCGCAACGATAAGGCACATGCACTCCACCCAACATCATATGGTCACCGGGTCCAAACGCATGGACGTCATACCCCTGACCGATGCGAACGTTCAAACCCGCCATCACTTGATACTCCATAAATTAAGCCACTCAAACACGTCGTGACAACTCGAACTCAAAACGCGCCAAATCATCTGGCGTCGTGATCTTGAAGTTGCTCTCAGCACACTTCACCAGCAGAGGACGCAAGCCCTGCCGCTCCATGACCATCGCTTCATCGGTAACCTCGATCCCAGCCGCCACCGCCGCCTGCAGGCCACGCACCAACTGAGATCGGCGAAACAACTGCGGGGTGAAGGCACGCCACAACCGTTCACGTGGTTCGGTACCATCAATGCTGCCATCGCCACCGGCACGCTTCAGCGTGTCGTGCACCGGCACCGCCAGGATCGCACCCACTGGATCGGCACAGCCGGCTTCTAGCAACCGATCTAAGTCCGACACCGCCAAGTTCGGACGCGCGGCGTCATGGACTAACACGAAATCATCAGCATGCACCACCTGCGGCAACGCCAGCAAACCAGACAATACCGAAGCAGCACGAGTCACGCCTCCACTGCAAGTAAGCAGTGGCTTATCTGCCACCTCCGTCCAGCCGAACCAATCAACGTCGCCATCAGCAACAACCACCATCAACCCACACACTGCCGGATGTGCTGCCAACGCTTTCAGCGTATAAGCGATCAATGGCTGCCCAGCGACGGGTAAGTACTGCTTAGGCACCAGAGCACCAAATCGGACACCACGCCCAGCGGCTGGGATCACCGCCCAGACGCCAACACTCATGGCTGTTTTCTACGCGGTGGCATCTGATCGGCTCCATGAACAGCAGATGCATTATCCGAAGCAGGTAAAGGAACATCCTCAACCACACGGTAGAAGATCTCGCCAGGCTTGATCATGCCCAATTCACTGCGCGCACGCTCCTCAATCGCTGCCTCGCCATCCTTCAAGTTCTTGACCTCAGCAGCAAGCGAAGCATTACGCTGACGCAAGTGTTCGTTCTCTCGACGCTGTTGAACGATCTGCTTCTCCAACATGCGGACCTCGCCGGAGTTACCAGGACCGAACCAAAAGCGGTGCTGCAGCCAAGCCAACAATGCCGCAAGCACCAGCAACAACCAGCGCCAATTACGCACAAATCAGCACTTGAGCGAAACGAACGCATCGCGACCAGCGTAACGCGCACCAACGCCGAGAGCTTGCTCAATGCGTAACAACTGGTTGTACTTGGCAACACGATCACAACGGCACAACGAACCGGTCTTGATCTGGGTGGCCGTGGTCGCCACCGCAATGTCCGCAATAGTAGTGTCCTCGGTCTCACCTGAACGATGCGAGACAATAGCAGCGTATTGGGCACGGTGAGCCATAGCAATTGCTTCCAAAGTCTCCGTCAAAGTACCGATTTGATTGACCTTGATCAGGATCGCATTCGCGATGCCAGAGGCGATACCTTCCTTGAAAACCTTAGGATTAGTCACGAACAGGTCATCTCCTACCAACTGTACTTTATGACCGATACGCTCAGTCAACTGCTTCCAACCAGCCCAGTCATCCTCGGCTAAACCATCCTCAATACTGATAATCGGATACTGTGCAACCCAGTTAGCTAGGAAATCGACAAATTGTTCACTGGTCAGGCGCTTGTTCTCACCAATCAAGTTGTACTTACCGTTGTCGTGAAACTCGGAAGAGGCGACATCCAACCCTAACAACACATCCTCTCCAACGGTATAACCAGCCCTACCGATTGCCTCAAGAATGGTATCCAGTGCCTCGACATTGCTGCGCAAGTCTGGAGCAAAGCCTCCTTCATCACCCACTGCCGTACTCAACCCATGCCCCTTCAGCACTGACCTGAGTGCATGAAAGATCTCTGCACCGGCACGCAATGCCTCGGAAAACGAGGCGAAACCAACCGGCAACACCATGAACTCCTGGAAATCAACATTGTTATCCGCATGCGCACCACCATTGATGATGTTCATCATTGGCACCGGCAGCGACACGTTGGATTCACCAAGCGTGGACAAGTACAGCCACAGCGGCTGCTTACGCGCAGCCGCAACCGCATGTGCCGTCGCCAGCGAGACACCAAGCAGCGCGTTGGCCCCCAAGCGCCCCTTGTTCTCGGTACCATCCAGATCGATTAAGCGATGGTCCAAGCCCTGTTGATCAGCGCCATCGAAACCGAGCAACGCCGTAGCAATAGCGCCATTGACGTTATCCACTGCTGCACGCACTCCCTTGCCTAAGTAGCGAGTCTTGTCGCCATCACGTAATTCGACCGCTTCCTTGGTACCGGTCGAAGCGCCTGAGGGCACTGCAGCACGGCCACACGCACCATCCTCAAGCGTAACCTCGGCTTCAAGGGTGGGATTGCCCCGGGAATCAAGAATCTCACGAGCATGGATTTTGGTAATAGTGATCATGGGTCCAGTCAACGGCTAGGGAAGGGAGGAACACCAGGAAACCATCGGATTATCATCGCAGTACCGCGACTTGCCAAATGGCTCCGGTTTCAAAAGATCCTAAGACGACGCCATGGAAATCTCCGGCACCTACTGAGCTGTACCGAGCAACAATGAAACCGTTGCACTGGGCATGTAATGACAACCTGAGGTTAAGGACAACAAACAACCCCAGCTGATGCTGTCTGATCTTGTCTGAGAACATCAATGATGACCGAGTCCACCGTAAGACGACGCCAGGATGATATCACTGAAGAAGACCACCCTGGCTGCGTTGATCTGGAACGCTGTATCAGTTACTGCGACAACGGATCGATGCCATTCTGGATCATCGCATCAATCATCCGACTATCCCGTGTGACCATACCGCACTGAGTGAATTCTAGGAGGGATGGCCATCACATGCATCGGTACAGTTGCTTTTGAAAATCGTTCGAGGCAATGCGTGTTTCTCATCGCATTCAACTCATCCATCTCCACACGGATGACAATCATCAACCCGACACAGTCAAGCAAGGAACACGGCCAACCATCACACGATCAAGAGATACTTCCGACGCACACCAATGCCTTCCTGCAATCAGCAAATTGATTCAATCCTGTTCCAGAAAACCTTGTTTTTTAGTCACCGCATCCAACTCCAGCAGCGTTTCCAGCAACACCGCCATCTTGTGCAACGGCCAAGCATTGGGGCCATCGGACAGTGCGTTGGGCGGATCCGGATGAGTCTCCGCGAACAATCCGGAAATACCCGCCGCCACAGCGGCCCTCGCCAACACGGGCACGAACTCGCGCTGACCACCAGAACGGCCACCCTGGCCACCCGGCAGCTGCACAGAATGAGTTGCGTCGAATACCACCGGACAGCCGGTCTCACGCATCACCGCCAGTGAGCGCATATCGCTCACCAGATTGTTGTAACCAAACGAAGCGCCGCGTTCGCATACCAGGATCTGTGCATTACCGGTCGACTTAGCTTTCTCGACCACCGGTTTCATATCCCATGGGGACAAAAACTGTCCTTTCTTGATATTGACCGGTTTGCCCACCGCACAGACATTCCTGATGAAATCAGTCTGACGTACCAAAAACGCAGGCGTTTGCAGCACATCAACAACAGCTGCCACCTCGTCTATTGGGGTGTACTCGTGCACATCCGTCAGCACTGGCACACCGATCTGTGTCTTCACCGCTTCTAGTACTTTCAAACCTTCTTCCAAGCCGGGGCCACGAAAACTGTTGCCCGAGGTTCGGTTCGCCTTATCGAAGCTCGACTTGAAGATAAAGTTTAAACCAAGCTTGGCGGTGATCTCCCTGAGTACACCAGCAGTATCCAGCTGCAACTGTAGCGACTCGATCACACACGGGCCAGCGATCAAGAAGAGTGGCTGATTGAGACCAACTTCGAAACCACAAAGCTTCATCACATCACCTGACTGTTTAGGAATACCGACCAACGGAGAAAACAACGACAAACGAAACGAGGGACATTTTTTCCGTCAACGTATCTTGATTCCGATCCCCAAAACATCTTCACCAAAGATCAAATCAGCAACACTCCATGTTCAAACGCATCCTTCCCTGAGCAATGTGCCTCCAGCCTTACGCGCGCGCGCAGCCTGCACAAAGCCAATGAAGAGCGGATGACCATCGCGGGGAGTCGACAAGAATTCAGGATGCGCTTGGCATGCAAGAAACCAAGGATGCATTTCGCGTGGTAACTCGATCATCTCTACCAAAGTGTCGTCCATCGATTTGGCCGCAATCACCAAACCGGCATCCTCCAACTGGGTACGGTAGCGATTATTAAATTCGTAACGATGGCGATGACGTTCACCCACCACATCCTTGCCGTACAGCTCGCGTGCCAGCGTCCCCGCCTTGAGACGCTGCTCCTGCAAGCCAAGACGCATCGTGCCACCCAGATCGGACTTCTCATCACGACGTTCAACCTTACCAGCAGCGGTACGCCACTCAGCAATCAAAGCAATCACCGGATGGGGCGAGTGACGATCATTTTCAGTGCTGTTGGCACCCTCAAGCCCGGCAACATGGCGTGCGTAATCGACCACCGCCGCCTGCATGCCATAGCAAATACCGAAATACGGCACTCGATGCTCACGCGCATACCTTGAAGCAAGTACTTTCCCCTCAAAACCACGATCACCGAATCCTCCCGGCACCAAAATACCGTCAATATCTTTAAGGATCGCCATATCGCTGCCTTCCAAGTCCTGAGCCTCAACCCACTTGAGATTGACTTTGGTACGCTGACGTAGGCCACCATGCTTGAGTGCCTCACCGACCGACTTATAGGCATCCTGATAATCGACGTACTTGCCGACAACGGCAATAGTGACTTCATCCAAAGGATGCTTTGTTGCGTCGACCACATCCTCCCATTCGGACAAATCAGCCGAACTGGCTTTTCCGCTGAGTTTGAACTGATCAATCACAATTTCATCAAGGCCCTGACGACGGAGCTCCAAAGGCATCCCATACAACACGTCGATATCGGGACAGCTGATCACCGCTCGCTCAGAGACGTTGGTAAACAATGCAATTTTGCGCCGCTCCGAATCCGGGATCACCTGCTCAGAGCGACACAACAACACATCTGGCTGAATACCAATCGAACGCAGCTCTTTGACCGAATGCTGCGTCGGTTTTGTTTTGAGTTCGCCAGCAGCGGCAATATACGGCACCAGAGTCAGGTGCATGAACATCGTCCTCTCCGCACCGCGCTCAATCCGTACTTGACGGATCGCCTCCAAGAAAGGCAGCGACTCGATATCCCCAACAGTGCCACCGATCTCCACCAACGCCACGTCGAAGCTTGACGTGGCCTCATCAATGCACCAGCGAATCTCATCGGTAATGTGCGGAATCACCTGTACGGTAGCACCGAGATAGTCACCACGGCGCTCCTTGCAAATCACATTCTGATAAATCCTGCCGGTAGTGACCGAGTTATTACGCGACAGCCGCGTGCGTACAAAACGCTCGTAATGGCCCAAATCCAAGTCAGTCTCGGCACCGTCATCGGTGACATAAACCTCACCATGCTGGAACGGACTCATCGTGCCAGGATCAACATTGATGTAAGGATCCAGCTTCACCATCGTCACCTTCAAACCACGTGCTTCAAGGATAGACGCAAGTGAAGCCGCCGCAATGCCCTTGCCAAGTGAGGAAACAACGCCGCCAGTAACAAAAATCAGAGGAGTCATGGGGCCACATGGCTCAGTTAAAGCCAATAGTCTAACGGGCACTTCCCCAATGCCCAAGCATGCCCCTAAGAAGCACCGCTGTATGAGACATAAAAAAACGACGCCCCGGGCTCATACGGGGCGTCGGCGCAGGTAACTAAGAACCGAATCAACGCGTAGCAGAGCTGCTCTCTTCTGGTTCCTTCGGGGCGGTGGTGTCAGTGCTCATGTGCTTAGCATTAGCATTAGCATTAGCATTAGCATGACTATGATGCCTCTTACCAACTTTTTTGTTTTTGTTGTGCTCACCCATACCCTGCCCCTCGGGGGTAGGCATGTCGGCAGAGGTTTGCTGTTGTGTTTCAGCGGCGGTCGACGCTGGCTTGGGGGGCGTCTGAGCCAGAGCACTCGGCACAGCGACTCCCACAACGGCGGGGACCAGCATAAGCATCACTAGGTACTTCAGTTTCATGGTCGCGACTCCGGAAGTTCCTGTCCTGACCCAAAATAGGGCGACTTCAATTGGAATTCCGGCGCCGAGCCTATCAGGAATAGCAAGACATTCACTGAACAGACCTGAATGGCGTGCAAAAATTTGTACCAAACTGCACACTGGCATGTTGCCTCATACCACGTCACAAGACGCATGAACACCCGCTATAACGCCGCCGACATCGAAGTTCTCTCCGGCCTGGACCCGGTCAAACGCCGCCCCGGGATGTACACCGACACTACGCGTCCCAATCATCTGGCACAGGAAGTGATCGACAATTCAGTGGACGAAGCGCTTGCCGGATACGCAAATCACATTGAGGTCACGCTGTACAAGGACGGCAGCTGCGAGGTCGCCGACAACGGCCGTGGCATGCCCGTGGATATTCACCCGGAAGAAAAGATCCCCGGCGTGGAATTGATCCTGACCCGGCTTCATGCTGGCGGCAAATTCAGCAATCGCAACTACACCTTCTCCGGCGGCTTGCACGGCGTAGGCGTGAGCGTGGTCAACGCGCTATCCAGCAAAGTCGATCTCTTCATCAAACGTGAAGGCAGCGAACACCGGATGGAATTTCGTGAAGGTTTTGCAGTATCCGAATTGGAAGTGGTCGGTACGGTCAACAAAAAAAATACCGGCACCCGTTTGCGCTTCTGGCCGGATCCAAAATACTTTGACACCCCTAAATTCAACGTGCGTGGATTGCGCCATCTACTGCGCGCCAAAGCAGTACTATGCCCAGGACTGACGGTCGAACTGCTCGAAGAGGCCACAGGGGAGAGCAACACCTGGCACTTCGAAGACGGCTTACGCGACTACCTCAAGGGCGAGATGGCCGGACGTGAACTGCTGCCTGTCGAGCTGTTCATCGGCTGCCTGAAAAAGGACACCGAGGTGGTGGACTGGGCGGTCGCCTGGGTCCCCGAAGGTGAACTCACTCAAGAAAGCTACGTTAATCTGATCCCCACTGCACAACATGGCACACACGTGAATGGGCTGCGCTCGGGGTTGACCGATGCACTGCGCGAATTCTGCGACTTCCGCAATCTGCTGCCACGCGGAATCAAACTGGCCCCTGAAGATGTCTGGGACCGCGTCACTTTTGTACTGTCGCTGAAAATGAGCGACCCGCAATTCTCCGGCCAAACCAAGGAACGCCTGTCCTCGCGCCAAGCAGCGGGCTTCATTGAGGGCGCCGTGCATGACGCCTTCAGCCTATGGTTGAACCAGAACGTAGACATTGGCGAACGCATTGCACAGATCGCCATCGAACGTGCCAGCGCACGTCTGAAAACCGAAAAACAGATCACCCGCAAGAAAGTCACCCATGGCCCAGCACTACCCGGCAAATTAGCCGACTGCATCAGCCTGGATCTGTCGCGCACAGAATTGTTCCTGGTGGAGGGCGATTCGGCCGGAGGCAGCGCCAAGCAAGCACGGGACAAAGATTTCCAAGCGATCCTGCCGCTGCGCGGCAAAATCCTCAATACATGGGAAGTCGCCTCCGGCAGTGTACTGGCCTCGGAGGAAGTGCATAACCTGGCAATCGCAATCGGCTGCGACCCTGGCAAGGAAGATCTCTCAGGGTTGCGCTACGGCAAAGTCGTCATCCTGGCCGACGCCGACTCCGACGGCCTGCACATCGCTACCCTACTCACCGCACTGTTCCTCAGGCACTTCCCTGCCCTCGTCGCAGCCGGTCACGTGTTCGTGGCAATGCCACCCCTGTTTCGCGTCGACGTAGGCAAGCAAGTATTTTATGCACTGGACGAAGAAGAAAAGACCATGCTGCTGGAAAAGATCCAGCGTGAGAAAATCAAGGGGCAAGTGAGTGTCACCCGCTTCAAGGGGCTGGGAGAGATGAACCCGCAACAGCTGCGGGAATCCACGATTCATCCGGATACGCGTCGCCTCGTTCAACTGACCGTGGACGACAACCACCAGACCCGCTCACTGATGGACATGCTACTGACCAAGAAACGCGCGAGCGATCGAAAACAATGGCTGGAAACCAAAGGCAACTTAGCGTCCCTGGACATCTAGCCAGTCACCCATGCGAGTCGCAGCAATCAGCCCTTCCAACGTTCGCATAGCGACCGGAAGCCCCTGAGTAACTTTAATCTCCTACAAGGTCGAAGTTCTTTCGTTCACGTATGCACCATCCCATGTGCTCGCCCCAACGTCCCCGTGACTATCCGCAACACTCATGCCGGCAGACGGATCGCACGACTGAAAAGCATCATCCAACATCAGCGAACAAGGTAATCACTCAAGGCAAAAGTGTTTTTATTCGCTCGACTTCAATGTAAGTGTCGAATCACCACATGCAGCCCCTTCCGTACACATTCTATTTCTATGATCAGCGGAAAAAACTGTCTACTCCCCATCTAACGCCTACCCTCATCAGCACATCTCAGAGACTTTCCTGCGATTCCTTCCTACTTGCACACAGTGCTCCCTCAGACGCTAAGAGCTATGGAAACCACAACCATAGGTATCCTCGCTACAACAAATATTGGTACCCACACAGCATCCAACGGCAGCCTCTGGGTGAGGCATCGGAACAGATCGGCACGCCGATTACGCGCCAGACAAGTCATGCGCCAAAGATCGTCTGACTGCACAGCGACATACATCACCATTCGATGCGCAACGTGCGGCATACCAGTACATTCGACCAAAGCGAATGTGTCATGTGCGATACACTGCATTGAAGCCACGGCTCATGTAGCATCGCAGCAATACATCACCACACCCTCGGATCCCCTCGCCGCATCATACGTCTGTGCGATATACCCAGGCATCTTCAACACCGCGTTCTTGCTGCCTGACGGCGCCAGTGAAACGGCAGCACCAGGTCATAAAAGTAACCACGATGAACTTTGAGCAATACAGTCGCAAGACCACACCACCACATCGCTCACCGCCACAGCACAACCATCATGGGAAATCCACCAAAGTATATTCGGATGAATCAATGGACCAGGAAATCCGTGTCACCGACACAGGCAGGTGACACACAACACCAGCGCACCATTGATCAGCAACACTTCATGATCACCGCTCCACAAGCAGCACACGCGGATACCGTCTGCACCTTCCAACCCCACAGTGAAGGCATGCCCTCCAACCTCTTCTAATCTAATACCGCCGCCGCTCCCCCTCATGCGATTCCCCACCAGATTCCTATTCATATATCCATGATCCCCCGCATCGCTCTTCTGTCACTCCTACTTTCTGGTGGCATTCCCTCGGCCTACGCAAGCGGAACTGCATCCAAGCCCAACAAGGAAGCCGCCACGCATGCCGATTCCCTCCCCGGACTACCAGCCGACGCACGGATACGGCAGAGTATCCGCCTCGGCAACCGCAACCTAAGCTACATAGTCATCATCAGTGCCTTACCGGTACGGGACGATAAAGGAAAGACGATTGGCGACGTGGTGTTCACCGCCTACATCATGGAAGGCAAGAACCGCCCGGTCACCTTCGCTTTGAACGGTGGTCCTGGAGCATCCTCGGTTTACCTCAATATGGGCGCCATCGGCCCCAAGGTGGTGTCCTTCGGCACCCAGGGCACCAGCCCATCCGACCCCGCCACACTGCACGACAACCCTGGCACTTGGTTGGACTTTACAGACCTTGTGTTCATCGACCCAATCGGCACCGGCTTCAGCCGTGCCCGTATTGAAGGTGAGGAAGCCAAGAAGCAATTTTTCAACCCTAAGGCTGACGTCGACTACCTATCACGCACAATATACGACTGGCTGGTCACCAATGGGCGCCTGCTCTCTCGCAAATATTTGGTGGGTGAAAGCTACGGAGGCTTCCGCGTCCCGCGTATCACACACACCCTACAAACCCAGATGGGTGTTGCACTGAACGGCCTGGTGCTGGTCTCGCCCTACCTCAACCCAACCCTGGACGACAACAGTGATGTCTCGCCGCTAGCCTGGATATTAACGCTGCCTTCGATCGCCGCCGCGCACCTGGAACGCCAACATCAGTTAAGCGAAGCCAATATGCGCCACATCATTGAGTACACCCGTGGCGACTACGCCAGCACACTGATGAAAGGCCGCTCTGATCCGGCGGCCACCGAAACGATGCTACAGCAGGTCGTACACCTGACCGGATTGGATCCGACTTATGTACGGCGTACTGGTGGGCGTCTGGAAACGCAGGCCTACCTACGCGAAGTATTCCGTGATAAAGGCGAACTTGGGAGCCGCTACGACGTTAACGTCACTGCATTCGACCCATTTCCCCACGATGCTGAGCAGCGCACCAACGACCCGCTGCTAGACAGCATCATCGCCCCAACCACCACTGCCATGGTCGACTTCTTAACCCGCACCGCCGGCTGGAAAGTACACGAGCGCTACCAAGCCCTGAACTACGATGTCAATCGGCAATGGGACTGGAACGAAGAGTTGCGCAAAGGCTCAGTGACGCAACTACGCCAGTCAGTAGCAATCGACCCGAAACTACGCGTACTGATCGCACATGGCTGGAACGACCTTTCCTGCCCCTTCATGGCATCGGTGTTGACTGTGGACCAGATGCCAAACATGGGTAGCGACCCGACCCGTATACAGGTACACGAATATCCTGGTGGTCACATGTTTTACAACCGTACAGACAGTCAGGCATCGTTCCGCCGAGACGTACAAGCGATGTACGAACATTCCCAGGACAATCCCTGAACCAGTCACCTGACATATATTCAGCTTGATATCGATCCATCACTTACGACAGGCCAGCAAGACTTGCTTCCAGAATATTGCTTACTTGGCCACTCAAGGTACGGTGGTCAACCATACCAACCACGCATGCTCTCCGAGGGTGTCAAATCATCAATGAATCACCATAGGAAAACATTTCGAATCCAGCTCGGAATGTTGCACACCCTTGCATCAAACACTTCGATATCTTTATGACCGATCAACGTATATGACCGCATCGAGCGCTTGGTGCATTCCTCCAACAACACCCATTCAAAAGCATCCGGCACCAACTAACAATCTGTCCCAAGCAGCATCGCATGTCGGATGTTGGCCGCATTGTCGACACCCTCATTTCATAGCCCATCATTGCTTACCGGAAGCAACGATGGGCTACAACACACCCATGAATGGAAGCATCCCAGTATCACCACAGACATAACACTTAGCGGGAATTGTGGCCATTCGATACGGATGCTAGAAATCGATGCCATCCAGCATCCAGGCAACAAGCACCAAACCATCCTGTTAACATGCCCCAGTGCCCTCGCGGCACGCCCTATGGACGACGACCCGATATCCCTCTGCCACTCCCCTCCCGCAACACGCACAGGCTGCACTGGCCTCTGTGTTCTCCTTGCTATATCTCCTAAGGAGGGGAGCCGTGTTTGAACTGCTCATTGTCATTGCTCTGATCTTTCTCAACGGCTTCTTCGCCATGTCAGAGATGTCTCTGATGACCTCGCGCAAAAGCCGGCTGAAGCAGATGGCCAACTCCAGCAAACACGCGGCTAAAGCACTGGCGCTGGCCAAAAGCCCGGAAAACTTCCTATCCACGGTGCAGATTGGCATCACTCTCATCGGCATCCTCACCGGGCTGTTTGGCGGCGACGCAATCGGTGTGGCAATCGGTCAATGGCTAGCCACATTAATCCCAGGGTTAAGTGAGTACGCGAGCATCATCGGTAAAACACTGTCCGTAGCATTCATCACATTCCTAACATTGATCTTCGGCGAACTGGTACCAAAACGGCTTGCACTGACGCATTCGGAAAACATCGCCAGCGTCATCGCGGTTCCAATGAGCCTATTAGCGCGCATCGCCGCCCCCGGCGTCTGGGTGTTGGCCAAATCTACCCAACTGGTACTGCGTGCCCTTGGCTTTGGCAAACGTCCATCCAGTGCCGTCACCGAGGAGGAAATCCGCATGCTAGTGGCCGAAAGCCACGAAGCCGGCGTGATTGATGACGACGAACGCAACATGATGAATCGCGTGATGCGCCTGGGTGATCGCACTGCCGATAGCCTGATGACACCACGCAATCGCATTGCTTGGCTGGACAGCAGCGCCACGCTGGGACACAACTTGGAGATAATGCGTGAGCACCAGTTCTCACGCTATCCCGTCTATCGCAGCAGCGACCAGGACATCGTTGGCATCCTCGAAGTGAAATCTGTGATCACACGGATAGATACTCAGACCACACTATCGCTGTTCCAACAACTCTGTGAACCGCTCTTCGTCTCTGAATCGACACATGCATTGAAACTGCTGGAAATCTTCCGCGAAGAGCAGCAATCAATGGCACTGGTGGTCGACGAATATGGAGAAATCCGTGGCCTAGTGACCATCAGCGACCTGATGGGCGCAGTCATCGGCCGTCTGCAAACCGTGGAGAACACCGACGAAGACGCCTTGATGGTTACCCGAGAGGACGGTTCACTCCTGATCGACGGCACACTCCCCATTGAGGAACTGCGCGAAGTGCTCGGCGCCGAACTGCCAGACGCACAGGAAAACAATTACCACACCCTAGCTGGCATGTGTATCTACTACTTCGGCCGCATCCCGCATGTTGGCGAATACTTCGACTGGGCCGGTTGGCGTATCGAGATCGTTGACCTAGACGGCGCACGCATCGATAAACTCCTGCTTCGCCGGCTGACCAAAGAAGAAAACGACGCCTCCCCCAAATAACCTCTCAGACACACGTCATAACACAGCAGATATATCACTGCCTCTCGACTTTCCGAACAAATGATTTAATTGATGACTCTGAAAAAATCCCAGGAGCATCTCACCCTTAATCTGATATCTCTGAAACCTCGATAGATACCTCAAGTGAATGACCGTGCCTTTCCTTCAATCAAACCTGGCCAGCCAGGACGACCCAATCACCACTATGTAACGCGCGACTTTTAAAACCCTCGAATAATACTAGCGATGCAGAGTCGCAAGCATTCATCACCCCAAGCAGCGCCCGCCTTAAACACCAAGTCATCAAACAACTGCAGCTCTGGATGGCAAGATTGATTCGGGAGTATTGAGCCCGCGCGAAAAAATCATCACCTCTGATCCCTCATAACGCGATTGAGCGCTATACCTCAACCCAAACACCTGTTGCCGATACGGCTGATACAACGAGCAAATCTGCGGAACATTGTCATCACTCACCAACCACGGTTGCTGAATCGTCGCGACAAGATTCGAAATCTTCACGTGATCATCATGCGAATAATGGTGCTCATACAGGCCAGCGCCTTTGACGTAGTAGGGAGGATCAAGATAAATCAAAGCACGGCGCGGCAGCGCCGGGAGGACGTGTTTGATCATCTCAGCCCCATCAAGGTTGTAGAGATTGATCCGCCGCCGCACCCTTCCAATACGCTCAATCCGTTCGACAAGATCTTTTGTGTTGAAACGCGCCCCCAGCGTCCATGCTCCCGCCTGCCCTTGCCCCCTATCACCCCTCCCAGGACGATCCCGGAACGATTGGTGCGATTCAAAAAAAATGTGGAAAACACCAAGTCGAATGGATCCGGGCTCGCCTCCGTCTGCACAGCACGTTGGCGGTGCCATTCACGCATAGAGATTCGCGTATTACGGATCCGCTGACAAAGATCTTCATTTCGATGCAACACAACCCACCAAAAAGCATGCACAGAAGCATGCAGATCATTGATGTGGATATGCCGTGCGTCGTCGAGCCTCAACAAGGTCATGGCCACACCAGCCCCACCCGCATAAAGCTCTACATAGTCCCCTCCGATCAGACGATTTGCTGACATCACCTCTGCCATCTATTGCGACAGACGCCCTTTCCCACCGGGGTAACGCAATGGCGTATTGAATTGCACGACACAACGCTCCACGAATTGATTTCAGCATGTTGCCATCAAGATTCTTTCGACTTGACCAGCGCTACGTTCGCAACGTGTCTAAAGAGACCATCAAAGTAATCATGCCATTTCTCCCAAATCATCTTCACCTCGGTCTGATCAGGAACCACACTCAGGTTATGGATGAAATCATGCAAATTACCGACAAAATGAATAGCCTCCTTAGTTCGGATCCCTTTTCTCGCCTCTACAAATGTCTTCGCCTTTCCAGTGGGGTCCAGTACACCAAGCACCGCGTTAATTTTTGTTGCAAGAGACAATCCCTGGTCTGACCAAGATGTCCATGTTCTCTGACCGGGTTTCTAATGCGGCACAGCAACCTTCATCGTTTCCAAAAAATAGTCCGTGCTCAACTCCAGAAATACGCGACACAGCATCAATGCTGAGTTGGTCAATGTTGTAACGTTAATCGCTTTAGCCTCGTGATACAGCGCTGCAAGGCGTTTATCCTTGATATTCAAATCATACTGCTCACCCAATAATGCAAGTAACTTGCGTGCGCGTTGATCTGACTCAGAACGTTTCGGCTTCTTCTACTGATACGTCGTGATTAACTTCGCAGGGGATGTAGGCATCGACCTCAACGGTGCATTGCATGCCCAAGGTGTGAATTCATCGATAAAAGCCCTGCGTTGCTCCTTTAAACGGATGTTATTCACGTTGAAATTATCCGCGGTCATGCGCTTGATCATCGCTATGAGCAACTGCACACCTTGAGCTTCATCGCCATTCTCGAATGTAACGCTTCATGTCTTCTCGATCTTCACCCCCAAGCAGATGCCATATAAGGCATTTGGAACACACGATCGAGATTGGAAGTCCTGCCGCGCGTTGCCTGTTCAAGCCCCTTTGGCAGCGCTGACTGAGTACGCAAAAAATCCAGCACCGCCAACAGCGAGCCCCTTTCCTTCATTCGGATTATGTTTGCGCTCTATCCAGATAAATGCGGCGTCTTTATTGGGAAGCACTGTACATGGAAGCGTTGTGATCGGAAACTTTTGAAATTGCTTCGACAGGCGAACAAAGCCGGAATAATAAAGCGTGCCTGCAGCAAACTGTGGATCAGCCATCATTCGAATCGCAGTCAAACGGCGATTGCCTTCACATACAATAAAACATCCAGGCTCATCTGCATCCGGAACAACAATCAATCGCTCCGCCGGACTTAATCCATTCTCAAGAATGTCCGAAGCCAAATTGACTAGCTTTTCTTTCTGCTCATCCAACATGGCTCGATAGGCCGCTCTAACATCTTCATATTCACCAAGACGAAAATTATTTAAATCTATAGACAATAAATCTATATCGATATTTTTATCCGTTACCATTATTCCCCCTAAATAAATCAGAACGGCAGTATTTAGAACGCTTAAGAACCGATTGAAAATCGATGTATGCTGCTGCCAACATCATTTCTAGCGTGTATTCATCCCTATGTAACACCCTATATGCATCGAAACAATAATGCTGCTTTAGCATGCATTGCATCCACCGGAAGAATGATAAAAAACGTTGCGTCGCATGAATACAGACATGCGATCTGTACTATGTACTGGACAACGCACTGCAAAGATCATTTTCCAAATACTTCTTCTGAAAGTTCGCAGTCATTTAAAAGTACTCACCTCGTATCTTGTGGCTAAGAAACAATGTTTCCCCATACCTCATCGGCATTCGCACATCTCTCGGCCACTGCATACCGCTGTCTCCATGCATGCCCGATAACACCCAGAGTGCAACACGTCATGCTCCGTCTTCCGGCGTTTACACCTAACAAGCTCTCCGTTACGACACGCCTGTTTTATGTCAATGATCATCACGCGGTGTGCTCATTTTACGAACACAACCCAGATAACCTCATTGACGTCTCGCTAGCCGCTTCGTCAGAGATCAAAACGAACCACCACGTTGCATCGCTGCTGCAACCGTCGTCTTCAGCCAATCCAACGCTGCTGTCCAAGCGGGCCGCTTCTCATCATCTGGAACATCCGATTCCGGATCCGCTGTGGGGGCGTCGTTGTCACAGACCAGCTGCAACGCATCGAAGAGAAACGCTGCCCTGCACTTGTTCAATGCGCACCTCAAGCAGCGATCACCACTGCCGTATTCCTTGAGAATGCGATGCCGCGAATCGTCTAGTCAGCAATGTCAACGAATGGCAAATCGCACTCGGCAACCGCGCTTCGATAGTCCGCCCTATGACGCACCAGAACATCGTCAATCCTGGCAACACTCTGCTTAGCAGGCGCATCCACACGTGCCCAGCCAATCACCCAGACATCATCGTGCGCCTAGCATTGACGCAAATGCAGCAACACGTCCCCCAAACTGAGCAAACCACTATCTACCTCGCTGCCAAGCGTGATGACACGGTTCAAATGAAGCTGCAACGCACCATGAAATACGAGATACGCCATATTGCTCGACACGGCGTCATAGAAACGGCAGACAGCAGAATCCAGCCAGGGTCGCCTGCCCCTGCCAGCCGATCCACCAGAGACGACACTGCTTCTGAAATTCGCAGATAAACAGCACTCCAACCCGGCAACGGACACCTGAATCCAATGAAGCGATATCAGCGCCCGTTAGAGCGCTGTAGCATCCGATTGAGCACGGGCATTCACCCCACACCCGCCTCTTTCGCTTGACGGTCCGCGTGATAGGAAGAACGCACCATAGGGCCTGAAGCAACGTGGCTGAAACCCAGCGCGGTACCGTAGTCCTCCAGCGCCTGATACTCATCCGGGGTCCAATAGCGCAACACCGGATGATGATGCGAGGTCGGCTGCAGGTACTGGCCAATCGTGACCATGTCCACGTCATGGGCACGCAAGTCGCGCAACGTCGCCTGTACCTGATCCAGCGTCTCCCCCAAACCGAGCATGATGCCGGACTTGGTGGGTCGCTGCGGATGCTGTGCTTTGAAGCGTTTCAAGAGAGTCAGCGACCATTGGTAATCCGCTCCCGGTCGCACGTTGGGATACAAAGCGGGCACAGTTTCGACGTTATGGTTGAACACATCTGGCGGACAGGCCGCCAAAACTTCCAGCGCACGATCCATACGCCCTTTGCCCCGGAAATCCGGAGTCAGAATCTCGATGCGAGTGTGCGGCGCGCTATGGCGGATCGCAGCGATGCAATCGACAAAATGTTGGGCGCCACCGTCGCGCAGGTCATCACGGTCCACACTGGTGACTACCACGTACTTCAAGCCCATATCAGCCACGGTGCGGGCCAGGTTGGTTGGCTCATGCGGGTCCGGCGGCTTGGGGCGACCATGCGCCACATCGCAAAATGAACAGCGACGCGTGCACACCTCACCCAGAATCATGAAGGTCGCCGTACCATGGCTAAAGCACTCGTGGATATTAGGACAGCTCGCCTCTTCACACACCGTAACCAAACGATTCTCACGCAGTTTGGTTTTAAGAGTTTGCACCACGTTACCCGATGGAATACGGACCCGGATCCACGATGGTTTACGCAACACCGGCACGTCTGCAAACTGCACAGGCGAGCGACCAATCTTATCCTCACCCCACTGCTTTGCTCCAGGCTGCAATGGAGAAGATGGAGGATGATCAATGGAGACAACATGCAATGGGATAGAACGGACAGTAGGTTGAGTCATCGCAATACCAAATCGGCTAGACCGCACATAAAAAACCAGAAGATCCGGAGGTGGGTTGCAACACGAAGCCAAACTGTCGGGCCAACTCAGCCAGCAACGCAGACGTCACCACGTCCATTCCAGAAGGACCACCCAAGTCTAACACCGAGGTCACCCGCAGCCCCCGGTAACCGCAAGGATTAATGCGTTGGAACGGCTTCAGATCCATCGCAACATTGAACGACACACCGTGGAAGCTGCAACCACGGCGCACACGAATACCAAGCGCAGCAATTTTGGCACCACCAACATAGACACCGGGCGCATGCTCACGCCGCTCACCCAGAATATTCCACCCAGCCAGCGTATCGATCACCACCTGCTCAATCGCGTATACATAATCACGCACGCCAAGCCCCAGACGACGTAGATCCAGCAATGGATAAACCACCAACTGACCAGGGCCGTGGTAAGTGACCTGACCGCCGCGGTCCACATGTACCACTGGGATCTCTCCAGGATCAAGCACGTGCTCAAGCTTCCCAGCCTGTCCGAGCGTGAACACCGGGTCGTGCTCAACCACCCACAGCTCGTCAACGCTGGCATCATCACGTACATCCGTAAAGCGCTGCATCGCATGCCACACCGGCACATAAGGCTGGCTACCTAACATACGCAGCAGCACAGAACGCTCAACATGAGAAGGCGCAAAGGCGCCACATGCATTCACAGCGTCCACTTGACTTCTGGATGGTCACGCAACACTTGGTGAGCAGCCGCGTACTGCCCCCGGTCTAATGCACGGAAGCTAATCCGCACCAACACATACTTGCCGGTTGAGGAATGCTTCCAACTGATACTCTCCTGCACCAGTGCCACGCCAGCCACCGCAAGCAAACGTGGCAATTCAGTCTCCAACGCCTTGCCAGCCGTCCCTACCGCGCTCAATGTGAAGGTGCCGGGGAACTGAAAACCATGCTCAGGATTATCGGACTTGATCTCCATAGCGCCATTATCAGGGCAACTCCGCACAAACCCAAGACCAGCAACACCTGTGGAAAAACAGCAATCCAACCTATCGCACACTCAGAGTCAGTGATGCGAGCCATCGCACTCACCAATGTCTGAAACGCCATATTGTCCGAATCAAGGCACCCAAACAAAACATGCTGCTGCCGCGAGTGATCAGCTCATCAAATGCTCCAAAGTACCCTGCTATTTTTTTGAATGCCCAGAATCTCACCCGTTGGATGTGCATTGAAATCGCTAGTGGTCACTGCGTATCTTCGACCACGCTGCCGTTCTACTCCGGAGCATGCCCAAAGATCACGTTTCCACAGCTGGACAAGCCGGTGCCACTCAGCTGTTCGATGCCGCCATACTGAGCCGGCTTCACCCGTTGGTAATAACCCAACGCAACCGCATGGTTCTCTCGTGTGTTCCAAAGCAGTTCTGATAAACGACAGACCGTTGCATTGCAACGCTGCAAAGAGAACTACAGCACCAAATGCAACACGTCCAATGTCTGCTCAACAGCGTGAGTAATTCATCTGTTTTAGTTTACTTTTCAGCTGAATTGTTCTTCCTTCATGATCAGGATGATCTGCATTCTTACGGAACTTTGCATTTCCCATGCGTATGTCCTAAGAAATTGCATTCTTCGCGAATCACCACCGTATGCAGCCTCCCCAACACTCCCGATGATCTGGAATGATTAACGCACGTCAAACCATAACAACGCGCTAAGCGCTGCCGCCAGCAATAACGCACTAAGCAACAACCACGGCCAACGGGCAGCACGATGCGGCGTTAGAACAGACACAGCCGCCGGTGCCAGCGGAACGGCGACTTCCTCTGGCATCGAACCCAGCATTGGCGACAACAAAAAACGCGGGCTCTCCAGCACAAAACGGTGCTGACCGTCGAACACAACTTGATCACCCGCCTGCAACCAAGCATCGCGGACCTTGCAACCATTGACCATGCTACCGTCCTCCGAACCAAGATCACGCAAGAGCACCCGGTCACCATGCCGCTCTAACTGGGCATGACGAGCCGCGAAAACCGGATCATCGATCAAGATATCAACACCTCGCTCCTGCCCGACGATACATGGTGTCTCCAGAGTGAAACTGCGCCCATAGTGACGTCCACCAACACCACGCAACACCAAGCAGTTCCCATCAAGCGTGGCGGTGTCGTCATCGGGTGGTCCAGCTTGAACACCAAGCACGAGCATTTCCACACCGTCGGCATAGACTGCATCGCCGGGACGCAACCAGGCCATACGCCGCACCGGACGGCCATTGACATGAATGCCACGAATGCCCTTGGCCACTTGTAACCAAAGACCACGGTTATCCAAGGAGAACTGCGCCAACACAACCCCTCCCCCCGGTGCGTCATCGGCAAAGGCAACGATTCCGGACGCATGCCTGACGATACGATGCACTCCCGGAGAGAGAGCATGATCAGGCTGTTGCTGCTGAGAAAAATGAATTTGCAGGATATTCACCGCCGGGAGCCTAGCAGTTTGAACTCACTTGCTGAAGCACAAGCCTCTTGGAGTACATGCCACTGGCGGCATCAAGACTGGTCAGACACATACACTCACCTGGATGAACCCGATACTGCCATGCCCTGGATCACGATGACCAATATCCACTCCCTGACGACGGCACACATCTGCCTCAGCATCGCCGCATGAGCTACAAAGCTCATCTCGCACTTTCACATACACTCATTAAAAAACGGAGCCGCATTACCCTTCTCCGGAACGATGGTATCCAGGGCAATCACACCGCAACCAGGACCGATCCGGGTTCATGTCAAGCTCCATTCTCTGTTGACCTGATCACAAAGCGTCATCAACACCAAGGACACACTATCCTCGCCGTAACGCCCTGCAGAATCGCCACAAAGACACCACGCAAGATATTCCACCTGACACTTGACATTATGTCCCTTGGAAATGCTGCTAGCAGCGTATATTTGGGTATCCCGCTTTTATCCCGGACGAGGAGAGTCACCATGATCCATACCAATCACCATGAACACACCTCCCACCAAGACCCAAACAAGCAGACAGACGGTCATGACAACGAAGAGTTCACGCAGCGCTTGGGCAAATCTGCGGAGCAGATCTGGCTTGCAGGGCTCGGTGCCCTCGGGCGTGTGCAGTCCGAAGGTGCCCGCGTCTTTGAAGCACTTGTGCATGAAGGCGAAGCAATCAAGCAACGCAACCGCGAAAGTGTGCGTCACGGCGCAGAAAACATACGTGAACAAGTCGAAGTCAAACTCGAAGAAACATTAGAAAACACGCAACGCAACTGGCGGCGGATGAACCAGCTATTCGATGAAAGGATCCAAGGTATCCTGCATACCCTCAAGATACCAAGCCGCGATGAGATTGAGGCATTACGCCACGAGATCGAGATGCTGCGTACTGAACTACGGAACGAGAAGAAAACACGCGCCCCGTCATCAGGCACGCCAGACAACGCCAAACCGCATATAGACGACTGAGTGCATACGTCGCATCGACGCAAAGCCTACATCACCACACAGCGGTCTTGGTTTTTGGAACTGACACGCGGACCACCAGACATCCATGTATTGCTTTTCGTTCTTTGCTGATGCTGAAAGCAACGCGACTCACAACATGCATGCCCATCTTCTAGGCATGATCCGCATACTGCTGCTCCTGCCAGCGCACAGTCACTCCAGTGACCCAACGATTCCAGGTAATGTATCGGCCAGCAACGAAAATGCCCCAGAACAGCCTTTCACATGCGTCTGTGCTACACAGCAAAGCCAGGACAGATCATTGCAATCGCCCATCAGGTGCCAGTGCGGAACGCAGGCAATGAATTTTAAGCCAAGCGAGCACATAGGCACCGATGGTTTTCTGGAGAGTGATTTACAAGCAGCATGTCCAACAAGGCATGAGCTTTTGCAGTACACACTTCATCCAGATTGATGCACGGACACCGCCACACACTCCTACGCTGGAAACACGGCTCACCTGCAACACCATCGCACGTGTTAAGACGTTGGATGTTGATGAGTCCGATCTTGAAATGCAATCCGTTGGAGATAGCTAACACGTCCGTTCACCGACCAAAACCAATCAACCCTTGCACCGGGGACGCGTTGCTTGACCGCATGATCCAGACTGGCCCATCTACCAACTTGATCACTCAGGGGAAGCGCTGTATCCCAGGACCTCTTCGAGGAGCTCCTAACATCGATTAGACGTGAGCACCACACACCTGGAGCTGTTGACATCCGTATTTTGCGAGCAGACTCAGCATGGCCGTTACGTTGCTGAATCATGACGTATTGATGTAGGCCAAAGGATGCATCTCTCACCAGGTAGGTGACAGCACCAATAACACTCACCACCACAGCCTCCTCCACGCCGGCTCCGGTATCCGTGGTGAAGCGTGCCGATGGAATTGAGTCGCTAATACACCGTTGACATACATTTTCCCGATAGCGGCCAAACGATGTTTTGCACCGGATGACGCTTTAAATGACAAGGGTCGTGAAAGCCCAACACATTTCGATCGACACGACGATGACGCACCCATATCACCATGGTCGCTTACACCTCAAACACAGCCAAGCGCAATGGAGCGAAGATGCCAAAAGCGCTGCAAATCCTAGTGCACCTCTTGGAGTGGACATTGAGGACAAACAACTGTGATTGATGGTGACCCCAGCAGCAGCGCACAACACTGGCATGCAAGTGAAAACGTGATTGAGTGCGTATTCAACCGTATCACGTCTGTTGACCGCATCTCCACGCATGACAATGACAATAAACGCACCAACCATGATCTGGTGTTCGCATTACTCCCTGATGCGTTTGGAGCATACGTGAAAATGTAACCACGGCCGCACAGCCTCATCACCAGCATCACTCAAGAACCGCTCACGGTATGACAGCGCCTCCAGCATCCCCGCATCATGCGGATTGGCGCCCCACTTACTTACACTTGGAGGATGCCCGACTCCCAACACGCTCCTCCAGCCATTGATTCTCGCTTACGCCAGCTACGTTTCATGAAAGTGATGGCGCTGCTGCTGCTGCTGATCATGCTCGGCGGCTTCGTGCTGGCCCATACCCAAGGCAATCGTGGTATCTGGCCCTGGATTGGTGCTTTCTGCGAGGCCGCCATGATAGGTGCACTGGCCGATTGGTTTGCGGTGGTGGCGCTATTCAGGCATCCGATGGGACTACCCATCCCTCACACGGCCATCCTGCCACGTAACAAGGATCGCTTGGCCGATGGTCTGGCACACTTCGTGCGTGACCATTTTTTAGCGCCGCAGTCCCTTCTTGAAAAATTGCGCCTCTTCAATCCCGCAGCACGCCTGGGCCAATGGCTGTCAACACCTAAGCAGGCGCATGTGCTGACGCAGATGACGCGTGGCTGGGCCATCCAGACACTGAATCTACTCAACGAAACAACGGTCCGGCATGCGATCGAAAACCTGGTCATCACACATCTGCGTGAATGGAATGCCGCAACTACCACCGGCGACCTCATGACGCTACTCACCACCGATAGACGCCACCAACGCCTGTTCGACGAAGCGTTGCTGCGTTTAGCGCGTTGGTTAGACAACGACAAGGTCAAAGCACAGGCCTCTGCATTAATCGTGCGCTATGCGCGCCGTGAATGGCCAACACTGATGGGAACCGTGAATTGGATCACCTCAGTGGATGACATCGGCGACCGTCTCGCCGAGCGCATCGCACGCGCTGGACTGGAGGAACTGCAACTGATCCTGACCACGCCCAAACATCCACTGCGCCAAGAGTACGAGACGTGGTTGCGGGATTACATACATCGCCTGCGCGACGATCCTGCATTAGCCAAGCACGTCGAGGAATTCAAACAGCACGTGATCAACCACTCAACCATACAAACCTACGTGCGGGATCTGTGGACACAGATCAATACCGCATTACGCACCGACCTAGAAAGTGCCGACTCGACATTGGCTGGACATTTGGAAGGTGTGCTGCAATCACTAGGCAAGGCGCTCTCCGCAGATCCAACGCTGTGCGAAACATTGAACACGCACCTTCTCGATGCCAGTGAACGTCTCAGCGAACAATTACGCGACACTGTCACCCATCACATCGCCTCGACCATGAGAGGCTGGGACGAACATCACCTAACACGGCAACTGGAACTGAGTGTGGGCCGCGACCTGCAATACATCCGCTTCAACGGCACATTGGTCGGCGGGCTCATCGGACTGCTCCTGCACGCATTGCTCAGATACATCGCACCATCAAGCTGACATCAGCAGACGATCGCCCAGGCGACCGCATGTGCACCTGCTTTGCATCATGCCGCACACCATATCTAACCGGCATAAACCCATCAAATCAGAAAATCTCAAAGAAATCGCATGATGTCAGGGATATGCACGATGGCAGCTGATGCACTTCACAGATGGCAACACTCCGATATCCAGATACATGTCAGCCAACGGTCGCTTGAGTCAGTGGTTCCCCACTGCCACCGCCTTCAACCATTTGTCCGCATCCTTCATCTTTATGTGTGCCCTCAAGAAGGGTAAACACCGTTGCGCCCTATCGACGTGCTGGGGATGCAGCACTGTTTTCCATATCCCCTTTAATGAATTGAAAGACTTGATAACGTCCATGAATGCGCTCTCCAGCGGCACGCATTTCACAACATGCTCTACCTACCGCTCCCCCTTCAAGCAGCGCATCAGCAGTGCCATATCCAGCCTGACAGCCATCAGGCACAACGTAAGCTCACTGTGAGACGGGTCATATCAACAGTGCAACTCATCAACACCGAGTAAGCACACTGGCATCAAATGTGCAGCAATAGCATGGCGCTCACAAAGAGGCTGCCGCGCGTCCGCATGCGTCAACATCACCGCAGCAATGTGGGTACCACAGAAAAATCAGTGCATCCCCGATCAAAACGAACTCACTGAAGGATCGAAGTAACATCATCATCAAAAACATAAACAACAGTAGCGTCGGCAGCAAATAGCATCATGCAGACTCAATCCAAATACTGTGTGCAAGTATCAACCCTCAGGGGTGTACCCAGCATCGTCAACGCGAATACCGCACTCCACTCCCGCATCACAATAAAAAAATCAGGATCGCAACCGCCAGCATCACATTAACCCGCCATGCCACACTGCCATCGCTGCATTCAGATGGTCATATCAACGGCACCTGTGAAGTCAGGGATACTGTAAAACGCGTAGAGCGCAACAAATCGATCGTTTCCCAACGTCCATACCGAGCCATGATGGCTGTATCTTCATGACACCTTCCATTGTCATAGCGCTGCACCAAACAAAAATAAAAAGCACACCACCACAGCACATCACGAAAACAACGTAATCAGAAGAAAAAATGGCAATTCGCCAGCAACGCTCATCCAATCTCTTCTGATCAGCGACATTTCGCAGCATGGTGTTGACTGTAGAAGAACATGCGCATTCGCTTTTCATGCCATCTATATCAAAGGAACAGCCCAGCTAGAAGGATCTCACCCAAGACAACAACCGCAACACCTCCATCATCTCCAGGCAGATCCATACAAACGGTATGCACTGCAAGCAGATATGCTGAATCCATACCCAGCATCCCTCCACCGAGGTCTGCAGAGAATGTCAACGCTTTGACGGCCAAGCACGGTGTGGTATCAGGACATCACCCATCCGAGAACACGAATAACGCGACATTAAACAACCTCACACAATAGAGACAGCCGGAATCACGCCACATGGATAACGGCGGGCTCGCACACTCTGGGCAGAATGCACCGCGTGCTATTGAATGTACCGGCTCAAACCACCTGTTGCAGCGACTTGACCATGAGCGTCCGAATATATGCTTCAAGATATATTCGGACCAACGCTCCATCACATTTTTGCAATATGTTTGAAGCGGTATCATCACATTTGAATCGCACCGTATTTCGAATGAGCACATGATCAAAATACTATTGTGATCTTCAGGCACCACGTTCAAATGGCTGCTTATGACTTGAATGCGCAACAGCTTGTGTAAGAGAGCATGACGTAACGCAAGCGCGCCTGCATCTTTCATCTCGAATGCATCTCGCTCCAATGGTTAGACAAATCGCACTGCCGCGTCCCGCAAGGCATACATCGCGTTGCCATCCAGGCGATCAGAGAACACACATTCATATAAAATATGATGGAAGTTGCAAAAATTTGGACTATTATGGAGTCTCAGTCATCAGAATGAGTCATAGATACGACTTTAGTCATTCCTTAGGATCGCTGACTGACAATCGCAAAAAACTCAAGGATATTTTATGGAAAGAAAGAGTCATAAAAAAACAACGTTAGCCACGCTCATCTCCGTTCTACTGATGGGAAGCGCAGGTGCCGCCTATGCAGCATCCATATCAGAAAAACTAGATCTGTCGACACAACATCTTGATGGTGCTGAAGCCGCAGGCAAGACCATCTCCTCCGATGGAAAAACCATAGGAATAATAAGCAATAATCGTTCAACCCTATTATCCGGCGACAACTGGGCAACAAAAACCGACCTCGAAACATTAAAAAGCGATCATTCGGGTGCCTCTTTCGTTTTCGCGCTTTCCGCCGATGGGAAAATCGCCGCGGGGCTTTCGGACTCTGATTTGAGTTCTACATACATGCGCGCCACCATTTGGTCAGGCGACAACTGGGCAACAAAAACCGAGCTCGGAACATTAAAAAGCGATCATTCGGGTCTCTCTAAGGTTACCGCGCTCTCCGCCGATGGGAAAATCGCCGGCGGATATTCCGAAAACGACTTTAGCGATACGCGTGCAACCATGTGGTCAGGCGACAACTGGGCAACAAAAACTGACCTCGGAACAATAAGAAAAGACGGCTCAGATTATTCTGCAGTTTACGCACTCTCCGCCGATGGGAAAATCGCCGCTGGCTCTGCCTACTCTGATATCATCACCCCTGTTCCTGGTATCACTCCAGGACTAACATCTAGGCGCGCCATCATCTGGTCAGGCGAAAACTGGGCAGCAAAAACCGACCTCGGGACGTTAAGAAGCGATAATTTGGGGCAAGCAGGTGCCACCGCGATCTCCGCCGATGGGAAAGTTGTCGGGGGATTTTCTGACATTGACAATACGTTGAACGGCTACTCAACGGAAAATCGACAAGGAATCATCTGGTCAGGCGAAAACTGGGCAACGAAAACGCGCTTAGGATCACTCAAAAGCGATAGCTCATCAGGAGGATCCAACGTTACAGCACTCTCCGCTGATGGAAAAATCGCAGCCGGAAGTACTGTCAACGACTCTAACACCACGCGTGCCATCATCTGGTCAGGCAATCGCTGGGCAACAAAAACGGATTTAGGAACACTCAAAAGCGATAACTCAGGAGCATCTGCGGTTGCCGCACTCTCCGCCGATGGCAGCGTCGCCGTGGGAACGGCTGCCACTGATTCAGGTCAGTCCCATGCCACCGTCTGGAAAATGACCTATCCAGCACAATCAGAAAGCGAATCAGACACCCACACCCAAACGCCGTCTCAGCCTCAGCCTCAGCCTTCGCAACCGGGAGTCATCGCGGTCGATGCGGTCAACACGGCAAGCGCTTTATCGCGGTTGGGTGCAGAAACCTTCTCCGTCATGGACTTACAGCGTCAAGGGCTGAGCCGCCTGCAACAACACTGCCAGATAAACACGGCGGGGCAATCCTGCTGGGCGGTACAAACTGCTCTCACCTCCATAGACGGCAACCGGGATAAAGTCGCCGGTTTCAGGGTGGGCCATGGATTCACCGAAACGCTGTCTGCCGGCCTCTCGCTGGACCGTTCGCTGTCACGTTCCATGCCGGATAGCTACCTTAAGAATAATGGCAATTTGGGCGCGGGCCTTTATGCGCAATGGAATACTTCTTTCAAAGGTGGGGAATGGTATGTACGTCCAGCAGTGGCGTTTAATCGATACAACGTCACCGTGCAACGTCCAGTCCTTGAAAATACAGAGGCAGGCATCGGCAACAGCCGTATGAAGGGCCGTGGCGCTTCGCTGGAAGGAGGGCAAACATTTAACTCCGATCATGGCGTTTCGTTGGGCTGGCATCTAGGAGGACGTTACAGCAACGTCTCCCGTGTCGGATACAGCGAGCAAAATACTGCGTTCCCAGCCACTTACGGCGAAGTGAGTTTCAAAAGGACGTCCGCTTATATTGGCGCAGACGTAACAGTGCCATTAACCACGAATCTAAAATGGATGGCCGGTATTGAAATAGACCGAGCACTGAAAAGCCGTGACCCCGCGTACAACGCACATGCCGATTACATTGGCAGCTTTAACCATAGTGCGGGGATAAAAAGCACCATAGCGGCACTGACAAGCGGATTACAATACACGCTGAGTGAAAAAGTATTCCTTGGATTAACGCTGGACGTTAATCAAACGGCGTTAGGAGATATAGCACGTGGTGGAGTGTTGAGTCTAGGCGGACGTTTCTAATAGCCACAATTCAAATTATCATTCTTCACATTGAATACAACTTAAGAGCCACGCATGTGGCTCTTTTTTTATCTTTGATATGATCAAGAAAAATTTAACTAAGGCGTATTAAGAGAACGCACATCACAATGCATACAACCCTCATACCGATAGATATCAGTCACTAACAAAGCAGGTATAAAATTACTTGATAAAATTAAAAGAGCGACATAATCATTTGTAAGTTCCCCTAACACCTCGTAAAAAACCAATCACAGCAATAGCATGTATTCAATCGCCCAGCACTGCCGCTCACCATCAAAAAAATAACAACGCAAAAAATGCACTATGAAACCTTGCTCATTCCGTCAGTCACTAACGCCCAGTCAGCCTGGGGCTGGATAATAAACAATGCTGTTTTATCCCGTTCGCCAGCCATCAGTAGTACATACAGCCAGTAGGCGGACATTCGCTTGATCGCTACACCACCGTGAAATCCATTCGCGACCAACTGAAGAAGTGTAGATACACTGTCGCGCCGATTGAGCAAACAAGATGCAATGCCAACGTATTCATCATGAATACAATGAATTCTCTATCTCGTCGATCATTCTCAGATCATGCCAATACCCTTTAGAGGCGAGAAAACGACCAAGACTGCATACGCCCCTCGCAGTAGGGCATCACCCCATGGAACGGACGTGGATCGTCGTCGAACACCAACGGCAGGAACTTGGCATCCCCCTCCCACATAGGCAATTCGAGTAAACGCTGGCGCTCGATCCATTCCAGAGTACCTTCAGCATTGTGAGTCTTAGGCTCGCCCTCAAACGAGTCAATCACAAACACAAAACCAAACCAATCATCGCCCTGCTTGCTGAAGCCCGGCCAACTGATCGTGCCACGCAAACGGATTGATAGGCAATGAATCCCTGCTTCCTCATATAGCTCACGGCGCATACCAGCCAGGACGTCCTCGCCTGGCTCGATCTTGCCACCCAGCCCGTTGTACTTGCCCAGATGCAGATCTCCAGAACGCGCATTACGGTGAATCATCAACACACGGCATCGGTCCGGTGACAGCACATAACCGAGGGTGGCAATAATTGGGGTATAAGCCATATGCACGTTCAACAGCAAGATGAGGAGGCGAGTATGCCTGCTTTCACAAGAGCAGCCGTCTTAGCCGTTAGTCACGCACAACACACGATGCCGATTGTACCGACCGGCCAATAGCACACAAGGTCGCCACGCCGTGGCCGCGTTCGGCCAAATAGTCCAACCACTTGCCAAGAAAAATATTCATGCGCATACGATGATGCATCAGCTGCCCCGGAGGGGGGGATAAACCAATCACATCTTGCCAGCGACGTCCAACGTAGCAATGAGTGGTTTCGACCTGTAATGCGTCACGATATAAGCGCACGTAAGCTGAGGGATCCGGCACACCGGTAAGGGGGTCACATAACTCGTAGGTTAAACGAAGATCGACCGTATATCGGTGACGTTCGATCACATCCAGACGCAGGTCCAAGCCGTCACCAATCACCGACAAGTAACTCCCCTCCTCCAAGTCACCCGGTGCGAACAGCCTGTTCAAATGCCGATAATTTTCCGCGTACAGCGCCATGAGCCAACTGAAACGGCTCAGCGGGGTATGCATTGATGGAGCATCATGACGTTCAGCATCGGCAGATGCTACACGGTTCACTGCACCAAAAGCAGCATCACCATGCCGGCAATAACGATCCGGAATACCGGCATATGACTGACTTCAGAACATCTCTCGCTGTAACCCCAGGGTTGCCAACACCTTGCTGGAAATTTCTTCGATCGAGGTATGCGTCGTACTCAGCGTCGGAATATGCTCTGTAGAAAATATCTGCTCAGCCGCTGCCACCTCACGTCTGCAAGTATCCAGTGCCGCATAACGTGAATTCGGCCGCCGTTCTTGACGAATCTGCTGCAATCGGTCCGGATTGATCGTTAAGCCAAACAGCTTTCTCCGATACGGGCGTAAGCATAACGGCAATCGATCACTGTTCAGATCCTCATCAACAAGAGGATAGTTGGCAGCCCGTATCCCGTAGTGCAGGGCCAAATAGATGCAGGTTGGAGTCTTGCCAGCACGCGAAACAGCCACCAGAATCACTTCCGCTTCACCATAACTCGCCGCAGCCCCGTCGTCGTGAGTCAGGGCAAAATTCATCGCATTGATACGGCGGTGATAGGTTTCAAAATCGACCATACCATGCGCCCGACCAACACGTGAATGACGGGATGTGTTGAGCTCACGCTCCAACAGCCCGATGAACGGGGCAAACACATCCAACATCAGCGCTCCGCTCTCGGCCAGAATCACACTCAGATATGGATTCACACAGGAATTGACTACAATCGGGCGGACTTGATACCGCTCACTTGCCGTTAAAATGCGTTGGCTAGCATCGCGTGCCTTGTTTGGATCATCAATGAACACCATACGCTCGGTGACGAAAGTAAAACCGCTGAATTGGGTAAGCAAGGAATGCCCGATGGTTTCAGCGGTAATACCCGTTCCATCGGACACATAGAACACTGGCCGGATTGTCGACATGCAAACCCCCTCAATTGACTGGCACCGACAAACCCCACCAATTCAAGCTTGTGCAGGCTCGTCCGTGCACTGCATCATACGAGCACTTTATACGGACGCGGCCATGCAGCCCTCCTCCAGGCGATGGCCCCAAACGGAGCATCGTACTTGAACGAAAACATCCTTTGGTTGCATGAACTGCGCTTGGCCGATCTGGCCCGCGTCGGCGGTAAGAATTCATCGCTAGGCGAAATGATCGGCAACCTCACCGGCCTTGGAGTCTCTGTTCCAGGTGGCTATGCCACCACCGCCGCAGCGTTCAAAGCATTCATCGCTTACAACAACCTGTCCAAGCGGATCTACGACAAACTGGCCACCCTTAATGTCGAGGACGTCAAAGCGTTGACCGCCGCCGGCAAAGAAATCCGCAGTTGGGTCACTGACGCTCCATTACAACCAGACTTGGACAAAGACATTCGCGACGCCTACGACAGACTGTCAAAAACCAATGGCAGTGGCGACGTGGCGGTGGCGGTGCGCTCTTCAGCGACCGCCGAAGACTTGCCAGACGCTTCATTCGCTGGCCAACAAGAAACCTTCCTTAATGTCACCGGCGCCAACCAGGTCGTACACAAGATTAAAGAAGTATTCGCCAGTCTTTACAACGACCGTGCCATTGCCTATCGCGTCCATCACGGCTTCAAGCACGAGGACGTCTTCCTCTCGGCCGGAGTACAACTGATGGTGCGCTCGGATATCAGTGCCTCTGGCGTGCTGTTCACTCTGGACACTGAATCCGGCTTCCGCAATGTGGTGTTCGTCACCGCCAGCTTCGGCCTTGGCGAAATGGTTGTGCAGGGCGCCGTCAACCCAGACGAATTCTATGTCTACAAGCCTACGCTCAAGACTGGAAAACCAGCCATCCTGCGCCGTACACTCGGCAGTAAGTTGATGCGCATGGTTTACTCAGACATCCCCGGAGAGCGCGTCAAGACCGAAAACACTCCAACCGAATTACGCAACTGCTTCGCAATCAGCGACGCTGACGTACAGGAGTTGGCTAAGCAGGCACTGATCATTGAGGAACACTACGGCCGCCCGATGGACATCGAGTGGGCCAAGGATGGAGTCAGCGGCAAGCTGTTTATTGTGCAGGCACGTCCCGAGACAGTGAAATCACGCAGTCAGACCACCCAAATCGAACGCTTCGCACTGCAGCAACACGGCGAGGTACTGACAGAGGGGCGTGCGATTGGCCAGAAAATCGGCAGCGGCACCGCCCGCGTCGTGCACTCACTCGACGACATGCACAAGATGCAACTCGGCGACGTCCTAGTCGCAGACATGACCGATCCAGACTGGGAACCTGTGATGAAACGCGCCAGCGCGATTGTCACTAATCGTGGCGGACGTACCTGCCACGCCGCCATTATCGCCCGCGAGCTGGGTGTGCCAGCGGTGGTTGGCACCGGCAATGCGCTGTCAGTGATCAAAGAGGGCCAAGAAATCACGGTGAGCTGCGCCGAAGGTGACACTGGCTATATCTACGCCGGCAAGCTGTCGTTCGAACGCACCACAACCGACCTCGGCGACATGCCACCAGCACCGCTGAAAATCATGATGAATGTCGCTAATCCGGAACGCGCGTTCGACTTTGGGCAACTCCCGAACGCCGGTATCGGCCTAGCGCGCCTGGAAATGATCATCGCCGCACACATCGGCGTGCATCCCAACGCACTGCTGGAATACCACAAACAAGATGCCAACACGAAGCAGAAGATCGACGCCAAGATCGCCGGTTATCCTGATCCGGTGAGCTTCTACGTCAATCGCCTCGCCGAAGGTATTGCGACCCTGACCGCCTCAGTCGCACCCCATCCGGTCATCGTGCGCCTGTCCGACTTCAAATCCAACGAGTACGCACACCTGATTGGTGGCCAGCACTACGAGCCACAAGAAGAAAACCCGATGCTCGGCTTCCGCGGCGCCAGTCGTTACGTCGATCCTTCATTCAGCGATGCCTTCGCGTTAGAGTGCAAAGCCGTCTTGAAGGTCCGCGATGAGATGGGTCTGGACAATCTCTGGGTAATGATTCCATTCGTACGTACCCTGGAAGAAGGTCACAAAGTAATCGATGTACTACGGCAAAACGGCCTGAAACAAGGAGAAAATGGTTTAAAAGTAATCATGATGTGCGAAGTACCCTCCAATGCGCTGCTCGCTGATGAGTTCTTGGATATCTTCGATGGTTTCTCGATCGGCTCCAACGACCTCACCCAACTCTCGCTGGGTCTGGACCGTGATTCCTCAATCGTCGCCCATCTATTTGACGAGCGGAATCCAGCCGTCAAGAAACTCCTGTCAATGGCGATTAAAGCGGCCCGCTCCAAGGGCAAATATGTCGGCATCTGCGGTCAAGGCCCATCCGACCATCCAGACTTGGCCGAGTGGCTAATGCAAGAGGGCATTGAATCACTGTCACTGAACCCCGATACCGTCGTTGATACCTGGCTACGCTTGGCTAAACTGAAAACGGTGTGCTGATGGACTGGATAAAACTGCTATCAAACATGGCATCGCCCGCAACAGCAACTGCGATGCACGGTAAATTCGACTGGACAAGGATCGATTGGATCCACATCCTGATGAACCTGACCGCAGCGGCGGCCATCGCCATCCTCGGAACATGGCTAAGCAAACGACTGAGCAACGGACTGCATCGCGTCCTGATCCGCGCGGGAGTCGAGATCACACTTGCCAACTTCCTAAGAAATATCGCATACGCGCTGCTTTTAGTCGTTGTATCGGTCAGTGTGCTCCAACGCATCGGTGTTCCAGCAACCTCCCTGGCCGCAGTGATCGGTGCGACCGGATTGGCAGTCGGCCTTGCACTGAAAGACTCGCTGTCCAACATCGCCGCAGGAGTGATGCTCATCGTGCTGGGCCCAGTCCGTGATGGTGACCACGTTATCATCGCAGGCCAAGAGGGCGTGATCGACGAAATCCGGATATTCCAAACCCGGCTGCGTACCTTTGACCAGCGCATGATCACCTTACCTAACAGCACGATCACCACTGTACCCATCATCAACTACAGCACCTTGCCAACCCGACGGCTCGAAATTATTGTCGGCGTCGGCTACCAAGACAACTTGAAAAAGGCACAGGAAGTGCTTCTAAAGGTTGCCCGTGACAATCCCAAGATCCTGGATGACCCGGCACCTTCCGTGTATGTCCATAACCTTGGTGAAAGCACGGTAGACCTCATGCTGTTCGCCTACACGGAAAACGGTAACTTCAACACTGCTAAGAGCGAGACGCTGGAGCACATTCGCAATCAGTTGCTCGAAAACGGGGTGAATATCCCCTATCCACAACGTGACCTGCACTTATACCACCACGACGCCGACGGCCGCCCAATCGCCGAACTGCTATTGCGTGGCGTGGCCGAGGAAGGCAACACCAACAAAGGACCGTCGCTAGCAAGCTAAGGCTGGGAGGGTGTAACCACGCCCACTCTAGCGAGTGTCAACCCGCCTCCAACCCCACAAGGCCACTTGAACGAAACTAACATGCCCTCCCTAAAGTATGCTCAAGGCCAATAGGTCTGTTGTCTCCTCCTATAGATGCAAGGCCAGTAGAACCCCTACTGTTGCCCGGGTTGTTAGACTGCGGGCAAGCCTCCGAATGCCCCCATCGATTTCCTGTAGTGACGCAATTCAGCGATTGAATCATAGATGTCGCTGAGCGCCGTGTGGCTGGAAATCTTGACCACACCTTCCAGGATACTGGGAGCCCAACACCGTGCAAGTTCCTTAAGTGTGGACACATCCAGATTACGGTAGTGGAAATAGCGTTCCAAACATGGCATCTGGCGATGGAGAAAACGCCGATCCTGACAGATCGAATTACCACACATCGGTGAGGCACCGGTGTCGACCCATTGTTGCAAGAAAGCAATTGTGTTTGCTTCAGCCTCGGCATGTTGAATCTCACTATGAAGCACACGCTGCCATAAGCCGGAACGGCGGTGCTGATTGCGGTTCCACTCATCCATCGCTTCCAACATCTGCAACGGATGGGTGATGGCAAAGTCCGGGCCTTCTGCAAGCACATTGAGCTGGGCGTCAGTCACCACCGTAGCGATCTCAATAATGGAATCTCGATCGGTATCCAGCCCGGTCATCTCCAAATCAATCCAAATCAACCTCTTATCGCCTTCGACTACGGGGAACTCCGATGCCATATCACCATCCTACGCACTTCAATCACGCATACCGATTGTATGAGCCAAATATGATACGCCTGACCGTCCACCGCAAATCTGATGTAAACAGCAAATCAGCGACTCCAACAAGATCAGATAAACATCATTGACGACACGTCAATTTAAGTATTTCCCTGACCGAACTACTGCCAGACTCGTGTGAGGATCCTTCGCCACGCATTGCAGAAAAAGGCAAGGCACCAAACGAACGGAAGCCCAAGAACACCGAGGTCTCACTCAAGAAGGAGATTCGGATTCAAGATACATCTGGAACGCTCCCAATCATCTACCATTGCAAAGTTCACTGATACGACTCACACACTTCACTGCTCAGCTTCAGAAAAAAAGCCAGGCACTCCATGCCGATCTGAACTTGACTGCGAAACACTGCAACACCTTATTAAAGCAGCCAAATCAATAAGCAACTCACGCTTTTCCATGATTTGAACATAAGAAACAGGAAATCTCAGGAAACATTCCATGTTGATAACAGCACTGAGAAATCATTCGGTTCATACTGAACATGAGCAATGAGCGACTCAATCAGATGTCTCCGATCTGAGAGGCGACAAAATCAACCTCCTCGGCCTCAAGGTGCTGGTATACATGACGATGACTACCGGATTTCATATCCCCATGCGTGTACTTGAAGCTACTTGAAAATGTTTGATTTCTTTAAGTATTGCTCAAATTCATGATCATCCCTTTGCTTCACGTCTTTCATGCAGTGTAAGGTCAACGTGTCGGTGAGATGAATGGTGAGCTCATATGCATTTTTAGTATCAAATATGAAGATAGCCTCTTTCGAAGTTTCTCCATAGAAACATTAAGAAGAATCCGCAGATTCATCCTGGTAGTATTTTAAAAACACCTAAAAAAGAAGCGCTTGCTGAAATTGATCTCTCTTTAAACTGTGCCTAATGCCGATTTTATCCGACATACACATTTTCTCATGGCACTTACACTCTCTAAACGTTGACCTGTAACCAAGGAACTAAGCTGATGAGCTACGGTATCATCCCCCCGTATATCTTGCGCAACATCATCGATAATGGTTCCGGCAACCAGCAAAGCTGCGCCCGCAACACATTAGCGCATGTGCAGATGTTGATGACCAACACCAAAACAAAATCAGAAGATTCACAGACCGCCACTGCTGGTAAGGTACAGCGTGAAATTTACGATGCTCAGCAGACTCAAAACCTTCCAGGCACGATGGTGCGCAGCGAAGGTCAGCCAGCCCTTGATGATGTCGCAGTCAACGAAGCTTACGATTATCTTGGGGTAACCCATGATTTCTTCTGGCAGGCTTATCATCGTGACTCGCTTGACAACAAAGGGCTGTTACTGAAAAGCACTGTCCATTATGGCAAAGACTATCAGAACGCTTTCTGGGACGGTCAGCAAATGGTCTTTGGTGACGGCGATGGCGAGATTTTTAATCGCTTTACAATTGCCCTTGATGTGATCGGTCATGAGCTGTCACACGGCGTGACCGAAAGCGAAGCAGGACTCATTTATTTTAAACAAGCCGGGGCACTGAATGAATCTCTTTCCGATGTATTTGGCTCACTTGTCAAACAGTTTAGCAAGAAACAAACCGCCGACCAGGCTGACTGGATTATTGGTGAAGGGCTGCTAGCGAAAGGAATCAATGGCAAAGGACTTCGCTCCATGTCCGAGCCTGGCACCGCCTATGACGATCCATTGTTAGGTAAAGACCCGCAGCCCGCAGATATGAACGGCTATGTGCAAACACGCCATGACAACGGCGGTGTTCACCTCAACTCTGGCATCCCTAACCGCGCTTTCTATCTTGCGGCCATTAGACTGGGCGGTTATGCTTGGGAGCAAGCAGGTTATGCCTGGTACGATACAGTGTGCGATAAAACGCTGCCACAGGATGCAGATTTCAAAACATTTGCCGATTTTACGATAAAGCATGGCGAAGCTCGGTTTAATACATCGGTAAGTCAGGCTATCGAAGCTGCCTGGAAACAGGTTGGTGTGTTGTTATGACAACCATTCCGGAACTGACAGATGACGCAGTCATTTACGTTGCACGCGAAGGTGGCTTTGCCTGGATTCCCAAACAGGCCAAGCCAAGGCGCATTCCGCTGGACCAAATGAGTCCGCCACAGCGGGAACGCATCTGTCACATACTGCGTCAGGCATTACCGCTGGGCGTAACCCCGGCCGCGCAAAGCCCCATCGGGCGAGGCGATCAACGCTATTACTGCATTGAAATCAGCGATGCCACGCAGAACCAAGCCGAGAACACTGTCATTTTGATTCCAGAGAATCAAGCTCCACCCGAGGTGATACAACTCTGGCAGGAAGCGGAGTAACACCAAGTCAGTAAACTCCGCCCTCACCCAATAAATGAAAGCTAATAAACAAAGCAACTTCCATCATGAAGGAGCTTTTTTTATTATCTGTTAAACGCCAAACTGCTTTAGGAAGATACACGCCAATCCAAACGATTCAATAACCGATATTTCCAGGATTTCAAGCATTTCCCACTCAACATCTTACCAATGAAGTAACCGGGTACTGACATTTTCACTTCGAAGAAATCCTATTACTTAAAAAAAAAGCAATGACCTCCAGGAGATTCCTCTACTTTACTTGGCTGACCACCTGGAAATACTTGTTGATCAACCCCATGCGCATGAATGGCTAAACAGCACTGGTACGCAACACCTAAAAGAAATTCTGGAATTTCCTAGTATTCACCCTGTATCAATGGACACAAAGCGCGTGCCTGATATTCTCCAGCACATCATCCGATGGGTGCACCACCAGCCCAGAAATAAGCCATTCATGATTGTGCCTCCCAAGGATTCGAGAGGATGACGCTAGCAACACCTTCCAAGTGATGCGTAACAACAGCCATACCATGCATCAATAAGCACATCCCTTTCGGAACACCAATCTGGTACGTGTATTACTTGAAGTCAGTCATTCGAGTTTGAATATCGATGCACAATGGATTGAACGCAACGTTTTCGATGCTTGGCATTTCGAGTGTGTCTGAAATATTGCGATGCTGGTGAGTGCAGCTTTCGATATCCATCGGGACTCAACAGCATACGAGCCGATTTACCACGATCTGTGATAAACACTGGAGCGTTATTTCCAGTCATCTTCTTGGCTTGCATCCCATCCTGATCGCGCCCGTCGGCTTTATAAAGTAGTGTCATCACCATGATGAAACCTTTGCTGCTTTATCACAAAGACAATTGAAACGCTCTTTTGACAGACACGCACACACTCTGCAACGTAGCGTGGTCAGAAAATATGGAAGTTAATGAAGCGCTTCAGATAAAACCAAAGCATTTGGAAAAAATAATTTTCCCCATTCCAAAGAAAATGCATTGGCACACCATGCCACGAAAAAATCTTGAGGTAAACTCTAATAACCTGCATAGGTTTACTTTTAATAGGTTGAAACTATCTTGGAACACTCCATCAATGAAATCAGTCATGCAAATCACTGATACATCACCTGCTCCAGTTGGAAAGATCAAGTGCTTTAAAGCATTCAGGCCGAATGCGCTACTCTGATGACAAGGGGATGGTTGCAGTCACGACGATGCAAAAAAATGAGAAGAAAAAGTACTGTCTAAATCGCCTGATCGACGCTAAAGAAACTTGTGGTTTTCTCATAAAAGATACATAGAAATATGATCCTCATGGAATCAAACAGTAGAATGACTTCACGTCGGTGATGAAGGAATTATCCGAATCAGTGGACGAAATCTAATTGAATCTATCGAATGCATCTATCTCATTCCTGATTGTTTTTTTATATAAAAAGATCATATTAATCAGTGAAAAATACTTTGGCGCGCCACAAAAAAGAAATTTTAATGAAAAAAGCATAAGTAGATCACTACACATTGACATAGAACTAATGGTGCGTTTGGTAAATCAAGACTTGCCGGTCGATGATAGATCGGTCCCTTTCCCCCCAATAACGCTGGGAGATTTTTAATGAGAACTACAGCAATGACCAAAGAACTGGCAAGCGAATTTGCATCTGACCAGATGCGCGAGCTGACCGAAACCGAGCTGAACTCTGTTGGCGGTGGATACGAAGACGCTTATAAAAATTACTTCGATGACAAAAACCCTCTAAAACCTATGTTCGAGGACTATGTCAAAAGCTGACATGAAAATCAAAGTGACCAACGGCAACTGAGTGCCACGGACGCCACACCATCTCTCGTGTGGCGTCCTGTATCCAATAAAGGGAACGGCGTCATCATTGTTGTTTCTTCGGATGTTGATCTACCTGCCGCAGCAACTGTTTGCTCCTTGCACGAAGACAGAGATTCCAGCAACCATCGTAGAGACCTTCTTTGGGTTGAATCAGCATGACGAAGATACCGTGCGATGCGAAGAAAATCCCATTGATCGTGGTCAATACAGACCAAGCTAAGATGACAAGGGAACACGGCTGACATACTTTTTTTAACGAATACACGCCGCACGTAGATCTTGACAATAACGACGAAAACTTTGCTCCCCTGCATCGTGAAAAGGCGCTATATCAAAGGTTACTGTTCCACACGATAAAAAATGAGCCTTTAAGACGTTTCATCAAGCAAGCCATCGCATACCATACGCGCCGACAACAAGATCATTCGGTCGTGCGCCACACACCACTCTGGATGTGTTGTCCCTACTACTTACTTTGGAGTCTGTTCCGAGCAGGTTGCAGACATTTTCCAGGCCCTGAAGAACATTGGGGTCAAGCCATTGGAACCCCTTACCTGAAGGTATGCAGAAAGGCGGCATGCCGTCACGGCCATCTATAGGGTCGTACACCAGGAGATTCATGCCGGCTGCTGCAATTTCCCAAGCAGAGATCCGGAAGAAACACAACCTTCGCGTGTTGGTAGGCGGTAAGAAAATCCATGCCTGCAAAATCACGCAAACATCCGGATGTCTGACCTTCCAGTTCCGACCGTCACCTTGATTAAGTACAGGGACTTGCCGGTGCAGGATCGCAGATCAAGTGTTCAACCTAATATGAGAGATGAGTATCGATGTCTCCTGCATGGACATCATCCCAAACCTGGGGAGAAGCTTGCATTTTGCAGATTTAAATCCTTCTGGACACTGGATGTTCCTAGAAGCTCATGCACTGGAGTTTCGGCTTTCGAGATGGTGTACCCGTCTCGCTCGTCAGGCGGGTATGGCGTTTCAGGCAGACCCACCCTGCCACTTTAAGCCGGTATTGCGCTTGCCGATCAGCGACCACCGAATGCTCCTAAGACCGACAACACATACCATCTATCTCATGCAATGCAGCGGGCAAATTTTAATGCGCGATCTGGACCAATATTGCCTGCGTACCAACACATTTCCTTCCAAAAGCCCTGTCACACCTGTTGGCTTGAGTCGCCGTCCCGCATCTGCCGCCACTCACGAGGCGTCATACCACATTGCGCTTTAAATGCACGGGACAATGCAGCTTCACTACCGTAACCGACCTCAACTGCAATCGTCTTTAACTGCCGTCCTTGCTGTAAGGCAAGTTGCGCCAGTCTGACACGCCAACCTTGCAGATAGACACCAGGCGTACAACCGACAACACGGCGGAAGGTACCAGCGAACACACTCCGAGACATCCCTGCGAGATCGGCTAATACCTCCAGTGACCACCCCCATCCCGGCTGCTCGTGCATGGCAACCAGCACCTTGCGCAGCTTGGGATGCGACAAACCGGCCAACATGCCACCGGCAATCTGACCGGTTTCCATCAGGTGTCGCAACATCTGAATCAACACAACCTCGAACAATCGGTCAAGCAACGCACGCCGACCACAATGGTCGCCGAACGCTTCATTAAACAGCAGTGTCAACACCTGGCCAGCGCCATCGATGTTCTCCAAGGGTAAACAGATGACATCTGGTAACGACCCTGCCACCTGATTTGCACTCCCCCCCTCGAAGTGAAGTTCCGCACACACCAGGTCAGCACCATGTTGAGGGTCAGCGACAAAGCAGCGGGGCATGGATCGCGGATAGAACAGCAAGCTGGGAACGTTCACCCGAAGCGCGGCCCTCCCGGGATGGATGACATCCAGCTCCCCCCTCCTGACCAGATGTATCTGGCCACCTTCCCCCGGAGCGGAGACATCCGTGATACCGCACAAAGCGCCCGCATGGAACATGCGCGCACGGACCGGAAAGTGATTCAGTAGCGCCTCCAGGCGATCCGTGCATGCACTCGCCAATTCGATACTCATTATCAAATTTTAACTACTATAAGTGACTTTAAGTACTAATTTTAGCCATAAAATTCATCTTACCAAACGGTTCCAAGCAAACCCATCAAGTCACTAGGAATACCTCAAATCAAAGACCCATCTCGTCTGCCCGCACTCCAATGTCACCCGCAACAACATCGACGTGCGTTTGAACATCGCTTGAATGTCCCAGCTATATCCAGCTTCAACCAAGGATCAATACTATGAAATTCACCCACACACTCGCCGCCGCTTCCACCCTGGCTCTGGCATCCACCCTGTGCCAGGCGGCTGGCAGCCCCGGTGTCGAACGCAACACCCAAGCCTTCCTCGAAGCCCTGGCCAAAGGAGCGGGCGCACCCATCGAAACCCTATCACCTGCCGACGCACGTCAGGTACTTGTGAACGCACAAAAGGGAGCCAAGCTGCCACCTGCCGACGTGAGCGACAAGACGATTACCGTTGATGGCAAGCAGATTGTGCTGACCATCGTGCGTCCAGCCGGTGTCAAGGGGATCCTACCTGGCTGCATCTTCGTACATGGTGGTGGCTGGATTCTTGGCGATTTCGCCACGCACGAACGCTTCGTACGTGATCTGGTCTCCGATTCCGGTGTAGTGGCGATCTTTGTGAACTACACACGATCGCCAGAAGTGCACTACCCGGTCGCCATCAACGAAATCTACGCAGCCACCAAGTGGGTCGCCGAACACGGCGCGCAGATCAACGTTGACGGTAAGCGACTGGCCATCGCGGGAAACAGCGTGGGCGGCAATATGGCCACAGTAGTGGCACAGATGGCCAAAGCCAAAGGCACCCCAGCACTACGTGCACAAGTGCTGTTCTGGCCAGTCACCAATGCAAACTTCGAGAATGCGTCTTACGACGAATTCGCAAACGGTCACTTCCTCACAAAAAATATGATGAAGTGGTTCTGGGATGCCTATACCACCGATGCGAAACAGCGTCAGGAGATCTACGCATCACCGCTGCTCGCCACGTCCGAACAATTAAAGGGCCTGCCACCCACACTGATCCAGACGGCTGAGAAGGATGTGCTGCGCGATGAGGGTGAAGCGTATGCGCGTAACCTCGACGCCGCCGGCGTGGACGTCGTCGTCACCCGCTACAACGGCATGATTCACGACTTCGGCATGCTCAATGTACTCGCCGATTTACCTGCCACTCGCGCCGCGTTGCACCAAGCCAGCGCAACACTGAAATTGCACCTGCGTTAACGTCTTACGCTGGCCCGACATGTGATTACTGTTGGGCCAGCCCCCCTGAATGTTTTAAAGACGCTGCGATCAGCATTTCAATTGAAAGTGCTGAACATGAACGACTTGAAGCAGTGCTTGCTCCCCAACACGGCACCAAGCGAATCAATCAGCGGCTTCACCGCAACAATCCGACATGACTTGTCTGGGCTCCGCCGACTTCAGCAAGGATTACATTGCGCCATGCGACGTGATCGGATCCTTCAAAAAATAGCACGTGCATCGCCGCAGCTGATGACACCATGCCGATATTGAGAATACAAATCGCCTTACCCACAACACAGCCACATCCTTATTGCTGTCGTCGGTTGCAACCGACACCGGACACACTGCTGTCCTGCGTACCCCTGAAAAACTTAGCGAGTGACATCACCCCGGACATCACGAGTGCAACGTCCCTTACGCGGCAGCATGGCGAAGATTCCCAGTTTTCTGCGAGATCCCCCCCACACACAACCCCATCCAATGTCACAAAGCTCATGAGCATTGCGGCCACGTACACCATCGAACCAGCGACACTTTGAAAACCTCTTATACAAAGATTGAGACATCGACAAACTCCTTGCCGATGCCAGTGACTCACGTCTTGGCAGAAAATGCGCAAGCCACACTCCAGCCCACCCCGAAACGACACTGCGTACACGTCTCTCTCCTTTGTACATGGCATAAACACCGAGAAGCACCGGAAGTTGCACTGCAACCATCATCGGAAAACCCACACCAAACGCATGAGCCCACCTGAAAAACGGCGTGACCTTGACCGAGATTGCACCGCAACCAGCTAAAGCCGCGACCAACGCTCGAAATGAATATCTAACGTCCTGCGATGACTGCAAAGACGACGCTTCGCGTTGCAATCCGACAAGCGACATGTGCCATCAAAGCACTTCCCCCTGGAGTTCAGTCCTCGCTTTTTTTGTCACATGCTATATCCTATAGTGGAGGATAGGATATAGAACGATATGATTCCGCTCACTGAACTTCTCCAACAAAGCGCAGCACATACTTGGCTTTTCATCCCTGCCGCCATCATGCTTGGTGCATTGCATGGGTTAGAACCTGGCCATTCGAAAACAATGATGGCCGCCTTTATCATCGCCATCCGTGGCACCGTCCGGCAGGCCGTGCTACTAGGAATTGCTGCAACCGTTTCACATACCGCTATCGTTTGGATCGTTGCACTTGGCGGAATGTGGTTATTCGGCGGATTGAATGCCGAAGCGACCGAACCCTATTTTCAATGCATCTCTGGACTGCTGATTGTGAGCATTGCCGCATGGATGCTTTGGCGAACTTGGCGTGAACAACACACCCATGACCATGATGAACATCACCATCATCACAGCGATTCGCCGGATGAATTGAACGTCATTAACGACGGATATGCCGATGCACATGAACGTTCCCACGGCGAAAACATTCGGCGTCGCTTTAAGCATCGTCACGTCACAACATGGCACATCGTGATGTTTGGCTTGACGGGTGGACTCATTCCATGTCCTGGCGCAATCACCGTCCTATTGCTTTGCCTGCAATCGAATCGATTGGTCCTTGGCGCGGCCCTTGTCGTATCGTTCAGTATCGGGTTAGCAATCACGATGGTCGCATCAGGCGTCATCGCCGCACTGAGTGTTCGGCACATGTCGAAGCATTGGTCTGGCTACGGCGTAGTCGTTAGAAAGGCCCCCTACATTTCAGGCATCATGATCCTGATGGTCGGAACCTATGTTGCACTTCACGGATGGACAGCAATCCCACACTAGAGGACTCACCGCATGAGCCACAGCGTCCACCCAGACTTGATGAAACGGTTGAAACGAGCCCAAGGCCATCTGGCAACGATCATCGACATGATCGAAGCCAACCGGGATGCACTGGACATCGCGCAACAGCTTCAAGCCGTCATTGGTGCACTCGACAAAGCAAAATCAATCCTCGTCACAGATCATATTGAACATCACCTTGAAGACGTCGTTGGCCCCCTGTCACGTGAAGCGCGAGAAAAACTAACCAGGTTAGGCGATTTGGCAAAATATCTTTGATCAACCACCGATCCACCCCATACATTAAGCAATACCCACAGACAGCTACACCTATGTACCCTCGTTTAGCACATTCGCCATGAGTAAACACATGAACGGCGTGAGTGAAAAATGAAGATGAGATCGCAGCTCGAGTGATTGAGACTGACGCAAAGGACAGCATGACCGGTTGGACCGGGATGATGATAGATGCAGCAACTCTTGCGCCACCCCCGTATCCCTGAGCGTGCATTGCGTCCTGCACAACACGCAACGCCACACAATCAATATTGACCTCACATACGGTGAGTCATCAATCACACGCCACCACAGCACGCCTGAAGCGAGCAAGAGAAGACCCTTTCCTGCCCGCCGCAGGTAGATCCCCACAGATAGATCCCCACAGATAGATCCCCATATGCTGCAACAGCCACAACACTCGCCCTGCCACAAACACCCTGTGGATCTCTCCTGCGCGTGCCGCAAACCAAACACACGCCAAGCCAACAGCGCTGCAACATAGCTTCCAGCGCGCGGCTGACCTATCCACACCGCGCTCCCAACCTGCTACTAAGGCTGTGACACCGTGATCGTTGCAGGAGCGACCCGCCCGATACCACGCAACGCCGGTCGGTACATATCCTCCACCAAAGAGGGCGGCACGTTGTAAGACCCCGGAGTCACCGCCCGAACCAAATAGAAGAGATGGGCCGTATTACCGCGCGTCAACTGCAACACCGCAACATAACGATCCTCGCGGAACTCCTCGTGCTTGATATCCGCAGCAGCAGTACGCTCACTGAGCGCAATGCCATCCACCATCACATCAGCCCAATGCTTGGTATCGCCAAGATTGAAATTCTCGATCTCCAGACCCGCCGGTAACAGATCGGTCAGCAATGCATCCGGCATATCTTGCTTCGAAGTGATACTCACACGCACGATCAACGCCTCCCCTTCCTTCAGCGGGCCTGGTGTCCACGGCTTGCCAGCGACGGTGTACCAACGACGCACCACTGACAGTTGACTATCATCTGATGCAGGCGCCTGACGCGGGATACCCGCAACCTCAAAACTGGCGTACAGGGGCATGTCCCCCTGAGGTACGAAACGCACGCCACGCGCCAAAGCAGCTGCATCGAAACTGCGCCCAACCAGCGTGGTTGGAGCAATCGCCTCGCGCTGCTTGCCCACATGCAATGTCCCGGACACTTGCTTTTTCTGATCCACCAACAGCGCCCTGCCCAGTTGCGCCAGCGCCACCTGCTCCTGCGTGCTCAACCACAACCAACCGCTACGCCGGCGCACCTCCACATCGCGCCCCAACACCATCACGCGGGCGTCATAAGCCGGCTTCGCCAAGCCATGGGCATGCACCAATGCAAGCATCAGCGCGTTGTCCCGAATCGCACTGCCGTAATCATCAAACATCTGCGGCGACTCGGCCCCAGATTTGGCAAAGCCCGCTTGAATGGCCGCTTCGCCACGCTTGCGGTCCCCCTGCAGACTCAGTGCAACACCCAAATGCACCAACGCCAGACCGCTGCCTGCCTTGCCACGCTCATTGTCATACAGCGTACGCAACGTCCCCAACGGAGCGCGGTTGACTCGTGCCAGCACATAACCCGACCACGCTTGGTAAGCAAACTTCCGTGCCTCGCTCTGGTCATCGCCGTAGAACATGTTGCTCCCAGACAGCAGATCCTCACTCAGCCGGTTCAATGCCTTCTGGAGTACTGCCTCGGACACCGCAAAACCAGCCTCCTTGGCATCCAGTAAAAAACCGGCAATGTAAGGAGTCAGGACCGGATTGACATCGCCGTTACTCCCCCACATCGAGAAATGGCCGTTCGTGGTCTGCATCGACGCCAACCGCCCCAAAGCGCCTTCCAAGCGTTCGCGGCGCTGCACCGAAGTCACCCCCTGAATACCTAGCGACTTGATGGTGGCATCGTCCAACCACAGTGCAGCATAGCCCTTACTGGCCGTCTGTTCGGCACAGCCATATGGGTACTCAAACGCCCCCTGCAACACACTGGCAAACGGGATCGGTGCCACTGCACTGACCGACAAGCGCGCATTGACTGAATCAGACATCAGCCCCTTGGCCAACGCCGGATCGAAATCGATCGGCGCTAGAACGTTCAGCACGCGCGTCTGCATGCGCAATCCCTGTGGCCAAGCCGCACGCACCGGCAGGTCATAGCGGTGTTCAGCCTTGAAACCATTCCCATCCACCCGCACCCGTACCTGCGCCACACCATGCCCCTCCAATGCACGCAGCGGAAAATTAAGCGTGGTCTTGCCATCCATGCCAAGCGTGACACTGCGGCCCGCTTTACCCATCTCCAACGGACCGATCCCCTCGACCTTGACCGCAAATACGCCCTGCTTACCCGTGAAGTTCTGCACATCTAATGTCACCGTACTGCGATCACCCGGCGCCATCACCCGCGGCATGCTGGCTTCGGCCAGAATGGGCGCACGCACCACTGTCTCAGCATCGCGGTGACCGTAGCGGGTGTCGCCATAGACCAACGCCGACACACGCAAGGCACCGTTGAAGTCAGGCACTGGCAATTGGACATGCGCATTCCCTTTGGCATCCAACTTGACCGCACCGGAAAACAAGTCCACGGTCTGTGACCGCGCTGTCGGACGTTTGGCCTGCAACAATGGGGGCAGTGCCATGTCGCCACCGAACTTAAGCCTGCCGGTGCTGCCCTCGAAGCTCTCAATCACCCGTCCGTAAATGTCATACGCGTCCACACCCAAACGGCGCTGCGCAAAGAAATGCGCCGCCGCATCCGGCACCGGGAAGCCGGTCATGTTGAGGATGCCGGCGTCCACCGCAGAAATCGTCACATGCGCCTGTTGCCCAGCCAGCTCCGGGACGCTGACAGTCACCGGCAACGGCTGTGCCGGGCGCATCTGCTTAGGCACCACAAGACCAACCGCCACACGCCGCTCCTTGCGCTCCATCGGCACATAGGCCACGCCAACCGCACGTGCCGGAGTGATATTGCTCGAAGGGCTGCCGCCACGGAATACCAATGCGGTGACGTAGACATCATGACGCTCCCAGTCGGCGGTCACCGGAATCTCGAAAGTGCTGCCCGGGTTGGCGTCGATCGCCTGCACGTACAAAGGCTTGTCGCTCTCCACCAGCAACAGCCCCTTACCAGAGTGCGGCGGAGTCACCGTGACCTTGAGCGTATCGCCGGCACGGTAACTGGTTTTATCCAGGGCCAGCTTGATCTTGTCCGGACGCGCATCCACACCGCGGTTGTCATCTCCCCAGCTCCAGCCGGCGCGGAATGGATAGCGCATCGTCAAACCGGTCGCCGGGTCGAATACCTCCAACCGGTAATCTCCCCATTCCACCTGCAACGCTAACTTGGTGGTGCTCCCCGCCGGAATGTCGACAACCCGTGTGTCCTTGTTCTCGAAACGCCGCGTAAAGTCATAATCCCAACGACCGTCGCCGTAACGCCAATGGTAGTCACGCAACTCACGGACCAACGTCGCCTTCAGCCCCTTGGCGGATTGAGGCTTACCGTCAACATCAACCCGAGTCAGCTCAAAGCGCGCCATGCCGTTGGCATCAGCGCCCGCCGTGGCATCAAAGAGCGGACGCACCCCCACCAATGCGTCAGCCGGCCACAGGACACGTTTGATACTCCGGGTGACGGTGCGCCCACCGCTCTCGTAGACACTCCCTGAGACGACCACGGCCATCGGGCTGACCGGCTTGGCCTCTTCAGGGAGCACCAGGTCCCGGACCAAATGGCCATCAGCGCCTAGCGTCATGTCGATGGCCTCCTTAGCCCCGCGCGGCAGCTCCAGCGTGGCATCGCCGAAAAACCAGCCGGGCATGCTATCCAACGGATGTTGTTCGACCGCCACGGCAAGGTTTGCAGTGAAACGATTGCCTGCCGCCGGCGCGCCGTACAAGTACGCCGCATCAGCCTGCAGCGTGAATGGTTGCTGCGCTCGCAGTACCCGCGGCGCACTAGACAGTTCCAGCTTCATCCGCTCGGGCAGGAATTCCTCGACCCGCACAGCTAACCCCTGTACCGCCTCCTTGCTGCCCGGATCGGTACGGAACTCAACCCGCCAACGCCCGGTCGGGACATCGGACGGGATCGTCTGTGAGAACTCCAGATAACCCTGCTCGGCGGGCTGCAACTTGGTTTCCCGGAAGGTTTTACCGTCTGGTTGCTTCAACCGCAGGAAAACGGGCTGCAGCTTCACTGGCTTGCCATCGCTGTCACGTAACAACGCCGATATACGCAACGTCTCCCCCGGACGGTATACATCGCGCCCGGACCAAGCAAAGACATCAAACCAGGGGTTCTCACGCCCGGCCACCGCAAACTCACTCAGGTCCAGCGCCGGCTGGTTAAATGGCAAAATCGATACGTCGCTCCCATTGCGTGATACCAGCACATGGCCAGCATCCAAGGTGTAATTGAGCAACGCGTTGCCATTATCGTCGGTGGCCCCCTTCAGCACGGTCTCACCTTTGGCGTCAAGGATGAGGAGTTCGACCTGCTTATACGGATTGCCGCTCCGCAACGAGGCGGTATGCACAAACAGCTTATCTTTGTAAGCACGCGTATGCAGACCAATATTGCTGACACTGAAGAAGGCCGTTGCAAACGCATCGTTGAAGCTGCCGGTACGCTTCATCACCGCGAAATACAACCCCGGCTCCCGCAGCTCCTTGATGTTCTGGATGGGCAGATAGGTCAGAGTGCGTTCGTTCTTCTTGCCATCGAGTATGAAACGGGTCACGTAGACAGGATCGGCCAGCTCCGATAACCGCTTCCTGGCATCGCCTTGACTACTCAGCTCCCAACTGCTGCGCTGCCCGCCACGCCGGTATTGGGCCAGAAACGCCGGCAGCGCCTTTTCGCGCACACGCAGAAACTCAACATCCACCTCGGGAACATTGATCGAGACAACTGGCACACCGCGGCTCGCCCGCGCCGGCAAAATACTTCCCTGAGAAGCAAAACCAACCACCGGCTCCAGCTCGCCGGTATAGACCGTCTCCTTCCGATCCTTGCCCAAACGGCTGCCGGCCGCAGCAAGTAAGTCAGCAGAGATCAGCACGGTATAGTGCTTGTCTGCCTCAACATAAGGATAACGGAGTGTCTTGGCGTCATCGGACAGTGACCAACCACCATCGTGATGGCCGGTACTCTGCTCGAAACGCACCAGAGTGTCGAATTCCTGAGTCCCTGCCAACGGCTGCGAAAATTCCAAGACCAGCGCCAATTCACCGTCACGCTGATCCGGATAGGCACGCACCAGGGTAAACCCCTTGACCGGCTCTTTGGCCACAACAACCGGCTCGCCGCTGCTCTCAGGCAACTGGCCGCTGTGATTGCGGTTACAGCCGAATGACAAGAGAGCCATCAACAACAACACGGCTCGCGGGATCCAGACACGGCTCAACGGACGCAGCAGCATTGCAGCACGGTCTCTCATACCAGACACTCCACAGATAATCGCCTGGAGTATAGCGATACCGATCACGTATCTGTGTCGTAGAACCCGAGATTGGCAGATCAGCACCCACTAACAGACATGACACGTTCAATCCAGCACATCATGCCTGCTCAACCCATCAACAGGCTCCCGTACCCATCCGCCACACCACCGCGTTTATATGGACCGCCTGATGCATCGCGCTCAATGCACATGCCCTGAGTTGCCTACAGCACCGGCAGCCCTCCAGGCAACCGAAAGCACACCGTACAGCGCCACACTGAGACTGACCCAAGCGGCAAGCAGGTCACGCGAATCAAGACCATCGTCATGCGCCTGCCTCCGTCCATCACAGCAACACCTGACGGAGCAGACCACCCAGCGGATACAACAGCGACGCAGACACAATCGCAGCGCGTGATGCCAACACACCTCCCATCCAGCGTCCGCCACGCTCACGGGATGAGACAGCACCACCGCGACACTCTGGACACCACACTGCAAGCTGTGATTGCAGCACCTCACCACACCCCAGCATCCACCAACCCCCGATACCCCTACTCCTAGAACAACGCCGGCAAAAAAACCGCCCGCACCATACGCACCGCTCATACCTGCACATACCTCATGCCCAAGGCTGAATCGGCACACCCCACGATGCATGACGAGCGCAACAGCAGCCGCAGTGGACACACCGCCCGCACCACACGCACCGACGGCCCATCCAGCCGGCCTGACACCGTGACATCGCTCACATATGCCGGATACCGATCAAGCGATCTTCACTCACCAGCCCCCCTGGCATCCTCCCCCCTCCGTATCACGCTGGCCACTCCCGGACAGCCAACACTTCCTGCACAACCAACCCATCCACGCCGCCCTCTATCGCCACGACCTTGAGCACAACCGCCACTTGGGCGCGGGTCGCAAGAGCAGCTAACTTAGGTTAGGCTCCTACCCTAGTGCTTGTCTCTTATATGCAACCATTGATCAGCAAGCACTATTTAATTCACCCGGAGGGAAACATTTTAATGAGGCATATCCACATTGGTTTAAAAGGTATTTACGCGCTTTTACTGTGTTTAATGATGACCCAGGCATGGGCCGGCCCCGCCAAACCTGCACACCCGACACTCTTTGAAGAAATCATTCTTGAAGCAGGTATTGAAAATGATTTAAGGCAAATTCTCGGGGAGCATTACCAAACATTCAAAAACAACTTTGAAATGGTCGCCAACCCGGCTCAGCTCAAAGATGGCGGTATATTTTTAGATGGCTGGAAAACCGGACAACCGGATAAACAGGCCGCCGCCTTTGTATATTACCCTGGGCAAACAGGCAGAGTGTCTGCGGCCTATTATGACGGACGCCAAATAGTCCATTTTGGTGTCCAAGGGTCACAGATCCATCCTGCGATACAAATCTGGGCAAAACGGTTCTTACCTCCCTCCAAAGTGATATCGCAAGCCAGAGAGCGCGCTGCTCCCGCACCGCGTTCTTTCATCAAGCCGCGTGCCATGTCGAATGAGCCCTCTCCGCAAGATCAGTACAAATTGCGTCAAGTGGCCACCTCTATCTGGCACCCATGGATCGTCAGCAATTGGGAGATGAACGCCGCGGTCGGCGATATTTTAGCCACGGTGACGGGAGAAATTTTGAAATGTTCAAAACCATACGTCGTCGTACAGGCAATATATGGGCTACTATTCCCTTATAATAAACCTGAAATTACTTGGAGAGTTTTAAATACCTTCTTTAAGGATATTAAGAATACCATGCTGGAAATATCACAGAACCAACGCTATAAATCATGTATCGACACGGCCGCGGTGAACTGGCGCAGCCCGATTGAAATGGCTTCCGCAGGGATATAAACAAGCCCGTCCGTGTCAATTTTGGAATCGGAGCCGGTGCGTTATACATTCTCCTCCGAGTGCATTGCACTCGGAGGAGATAATACAACCCACTCCCTTGACCGACTCAGACACCTTGAAACCATAGACCACGACATAGCCACCCAACAAGCACCCTTCCTTTTATGGCTGATATAAGCGAGCCGCTACCTGATTGGACGGACAAAGCCCCATTAAAATGGCTTGCGCACGCATCCACATTCTTTTGAACAACATACTCCATGACATTCTCAAAAGTAATTGAAGCATTGTTTTATTTATTTGAAATTACGTTAAATGCAATCTCATACGCACTAGGAGATAAGCGCTTAAGTCATCAGATGGTTCATTTTATTATTGTCCTGATCATTTGCGGCCTGATATTTCACTTCGGCAAGCGGGATCGCTCCGCCATACATTCACCTCCAAGTGCGATTCACTCGGAAACGAATCATACAACCCACCCCACCCGATCCCCAGATGGGACACCTTGAAATCATCACATGACTACCCCACAGGCGCCCCTGCTTTTTTCGCTTATATTAAGCATAAACATATGCATAAAAATATGTGGACACTGCCACACTAAACAGGAAAAGCTCTATTTTAATGGCTTCTGTAATCATCCAAATGCTTTCGGAAAATATTTATGCTATTCGAAAAATTAATCAATGCAATTGTTTCTTTATTTTTAACGTACTCCGATTTAACCAGCCATAGGGATAACTTACTTGAATATGTCATCCGAACTATTATTATTATTATCATGTGCGGTCTTGTTTACGGACTTGTATATTATTTTAAAAGATAAGACTCATTCACCTCTGAGTAAAACTCACTCGGAAACAAGTGATGCCACTCACTTCAACAAGCCGGACACCTTGAGCCACTAACCATGACATAGCTACCAAACCAACGCCCCTCTTGCGGCTTATATCAGCTGGACCTATTAATAAAAATACCTGGACGCTGCCGCACTGAACGGGCAAAACATCAAAATATCGCTGAAATCACTTCCGCAGAAATCTAATCATCCATTTAGAGATCAACATAGTAATGGTATTTGGAATCCTTATTTTTTCATCCTGGTTTACATCTTCGTTTCACCTAGCAGCAGCGCTTTCTCTCGGCTGACACTGTTTGGCCCGATCCTGGCCTGTATTGGATCCAGCTGTATATTCCACAGCGGCGGTCGGGAAGATGTCACCGTGGATTCGCCTGCAAGTGCAACTGACGCTGCAGCAAGCCATACCACCCACTCCACCAGATCACCAGACACAGCCGATTAACAGCACACGTCCTTTCTGCACTGATACTGATACTGATACTGATACTGATACTACCTGAGAGTATCCAGCGGACCCCGGATCACACCGCATGATCGATATCACAGCGGTCGTGCACCGACATTGCCGCACTGCACTGGCAAAGCGTCATGCGCTGGAATACACGATAAGCCTGCGTCATTGAAACAACTCCATCGCCCCCATAGGCATTTAAAAACATCGTGCTGCTATCCGGTCTTTTCGCTTCGCGGTCCGGATGTGCACAGCCACTGATCTACACGCGCCTCCCACCCAGAGCAGCAACGACGACAGGCACGCCAGATGAGCAGACACCCCAAAGAGATCGCATCGCAAACAGCGTCAGCCATACTAACCAAAAACAGTGGAGTGATTATGGCAAGCACCAGCAATCCATCACGGCCATGACACAACCGCTGCACCGCTGCACCGCTGCCCACGCTCACCTCACAACACGCTGCACACATTGAGCGTAGTGATCGGGCCGTGCCAAACATCCGCATGGCAACGCTCAGCTCCCCTGCAATGGCTGCAAGCACAGACGCGGGCGCGCCCACCCACGTCATCTAGCGCCTGACTCTACCGATGCAACAGCTCAATCAATGCTCCAACCATCATCGACACCAACCGACGCGATCACTGCCAGCCGCAGGCACGCTGACAGCGCACCGACCTGATGCACCGCATATCGGGCACGGGTACCGCATACGGAACAACGCGACACAGACGGTACGCAGTTGGCCGTTACCCGCGAAGATGCCGTGACACCACGCTGCTATCGACAGACCATTGACCGCCCAAGGCAAAAAATAGCGCGCAGTCAGGAATCACGCCAACACGCCAACACGCCAACACGCCAACACGCCAACACGCCAACACGCCAACAACACCAAGGATGGCCCCGCAATACACCATGCATCTCTGCATTCAGTACAACCGGCAACGGGGCAGCAACGCGCGCTACCGCATCTCAGCACTCAAGCGACGTTCTGCACACTCTCTGCCGGCACCCGCACCCAACCTTCCATCAGCACCCGCGCACTACGGCTCATCAGCACGTTGGTCACACACCATTGCCCGTCCACCTGGTGTACCTCAGCGCCCACCTGCAACGTACCGGACGGATGGCCGAAACACACCACACGGCGCATACCGCCGCCCGCCGCACGATTGACGACAGTGCCGGGGATGGCCGCCGCCGTCCCCATCGCCACGGCGGCAGTGCCCATCATTGCGTGATGCAATTTGCCCATCGACATCGCCCGGACCAGCACATCAATCTCTGTGGCATACACCCGTCGGCCACTCGACGCGACGTAGTCCGCCGGCGGGGCAACAAAAGCAAGTTTAGGGGTGTGCTGCCGCTGGGCAATGTCTTCCACATGCCCGATCAATCCCATACGCAACGCGCCGTAGGCACGTAAAACCTCCAGACGTGCCAACGCTTCTGGATCACCGTTGATCGCCTCCTGCGGCTCCGTGCCGGTGTAGCCCAAAACATGCGCATCCACACAGAGGATCGGAATACCCGCATTGATCAAGGTGACCTCGATCTGCCCCAGCCCTGGCACCTCCAATGTATCGACCACGTGCCCGGTTGGAAACATCACCTCATGTTCCCCCGCATCGGCAGGATCGAGAAACTCTAGGTGCACTTCAGCCCCCGGGAAAGCAACGCCATCCATCATGAAATCACCGTCCTCCTGCACGTGCCCATCGACGATCGGCACATGCGCAACGATGGTCTTACCGATATTGGCCTGCCAGATCCGCACACTGCAGGTCCCGTGGCGTGGCACCCGCGCCGCATCGACAACACCAGCAGCAATCGCGAATGGCCCCACCGCCGCGGACAAATTGCCGCAATTGCCCGTCCAATCGACATAGGCACAGTCAATCGCCACCTGGCCAAACAGATAGTCCACATCGTGGTTAGGATGCGTACTCGGCGCGATGATCACCGCTTTACTGGTACTTGAGATGCCCCCTCCCATGCCATCAATCTGCTTGCCATAGGGATCTGGACTGCCGATCACCCGCAGCAGCAACGCATCGCGCGCCGGGCCCGGCACGCGGCACGCCGCAGGCAAATCCTCCAAGCGAAAGAACACGCCCTTGCTGGTGCCACCACGCAGATAAGTGGCAGGGATACGACATTGGGGAAGAGATGACATGACAAGACTCAAACACGGTACGGGAAAAGGGAAAAGACAGCGCCACTCCGTCAGCCTCTGTCAGACATATTCACATCGACAAGATGCAAGAGTAAGGACTCCTCCCTAACAAAGGTAGCCACACCGGCATGGCCACCAGAACAAGCAAGACGCAGCCGCCCGGCGCGGCGCGCGGATCCAGCCCTCAGTACCCGTCGGACTCATGGACGCACTGATCAAGGGGAATCGCATACGGCATGACCACCTCCACAGCCGCCACATGCAACACCTGCCGCAGGCGAAACAAGCGACACCCTGATCAATTATGAGGATTTCATATGACATGAGGATCTCCTACGCCGTGCACTGGATCAGGACAGCGCGCGGATCAAGCGCGTTGCGACGTGTCGGACGTAGTCGCCAGCCTATCCTGCGCAAAACGCTGCAACACGCCACCGGCCGCATAGATCGATACCTCCTCAGCCGTATCGAGCCGACACGTGACCGGCACCTCTGCAACACGGCCATCGCGCCGCTGGATGCGCAGCGTCAACACCGCACCGACACTCGGCACGCCGCGCACCTCGAACACCTCAGTGCCGTCAATACCCAACGTGATACGGGTCGCACCGGGGTGAAACGTCAGCGGTAACACGCCCATGCCGATTAAATTGCTGCGGTGGATCCGCTCGAATCCTTCAGCCACGATCACCTCGACCCCCGCCAGGCGCACGCCCTTGGCCGCCCAGTCACGCGAGGAACCCTGCCCATAATCAGCGCCCGCAAAGATGATCAACGGCTGTCTACGCTGCATGTAGATGTCGATGGCTTCCCACATACGCATCACGGTGCCATCCGGCTCAAGCCGCGTCAGCGCACCTTGACACACGGTGCCATCGGCACCACGCACCATCTCGTTTAACAGCATCGGATTTGCCAAGGTGGCCCGCTGCGCGGTCAAGTGGTCGCCGCGGTGTGTCGCATAGCTATTGAAGTCCTCCTCAGGCACACCCATGCTCGTCAGATATTCGCCCGCCGCGCTATCAGGCAGGATCGCATTAGAAGGGGACAGATGATCGGTGGTGATGTGATCGCCCAACACCGCTAACGGGCGCAGCCCCCGCAGGGTACGCGCACCCGCCAATGCCCCCTCCCAGTAAGGCGGACGGCGGATGTAAGTACTCTGCGGACGCCATGCGTACAACGGCGACACACCCTCACGCCGCGCCGTAGACGCTTGCAACATCGGCGCGTATACCCGACGGAATTGCTCAGGATGCACACTGCTGCGCACCAGCGCATCAATCTCCGTATCACTGGGCCAAAGATCTTTGAGCATCACCGGGCGGCCATCAGCATCATGGCCGAGCGTGTCCCGCTCGATATCCACACGGATCGTGCCGGCGATCGCATACGCAATCACCAGGGGCGGTGAAGCCAGAAACGCGTGTTTGGCGTAAGGATGAATGCGTCCATCGAAGTTACGGTTACCCGACAACACCGCCACCGTGTATAGATCACGGTCAATGATGTCTTGCTGGATCAGTGGATCCAGTGCCCCGCTCATGCCATTACAGGTGGTGCAGGCAAAACCGACGATACCGAAGCCAAGCTGCTCCAGTGCCGGCAGTAGCCCAGCCGCCTCCAGATACAACGGCACCGCTTTGGAACCCGGCGCCAATGAGGTCTTGACCCAGGGCTTGCACCGCAATCCGCGGGCATGGGCGTTACGCGCCAACACACCAGCCGCGATGAGGTTACGCGGGTTGGAGGTATTGGTGCACGAGGTAATCGCCGCAATGATCACCGCTCCATCCGGCAAACGCCCGGCCGCTTCATCGGCCCGCGCCTGGGCCAAGTCGCCTGCAATGCCGCGCTCAGTCAAAGCACATGTCGGCAATCGGTGGTGCGGGCTGGATGGGCCGGCCATGGTGCGCCCAACGCTGGAGAGATCAAAGTGCAACAGACGCGCGTACTGCGCATTTTCAAGGGCGTCGGCCCACAGTCCGGCATGCTTGGCGTAGGTTTCGACCAGGTCCACCTGCGCTTTGTCGCGTCCGGTCAGGCGCAAATAGTCCAAGGTCTGCGCATCAATACAGAACATCGCTGCCGTCGCCCCATATTCCGGGGCCATGTTGGCCATCGTGGCGCGGTCGCCCACCGTGAGCGCACGGGCGCCTTCGCCACAGAATTCCAGATAAGCACCCACCACACGCGCTTGGCGTAGAAACGCCGTCAGCGCCAGCACCATATCGGTCGCCGTGATCCCGGGACGTGGTTGGCCGTGCAGTGCCACCCCCACACTATCCGGACAGCGCATCCACACGGCACGACCCAGCATCACGCTCTCCGCCTCCAACCCACCCACACCGATCGCAACCACCCCCAGCGCATTCACATGCGGGGTATGGCTATCCGTGCCAATACAGGTATCTGGGAACGCTACACCGTCCTGGACAGCCACCACGGGCGACAACGCCTCCAAATTGATTTGGTGCATGATGCCGTTACCCGGCGGAATCACGGTCACATTGTCAAATGCGTGCCGCGTCCACTCGATAAAATGAAACCGATCCGCATTGCGGCGCGCTTCAATCGCACGGTTTTTGGCGAACGCTTCCGGATCGCGACCACTGCACTCCACAGCCAACGAGTGGTCCACGATCAACTGTACCGGCACCACGGGGTTGACTTGGGCTGGCTCCCCTCCCTGCGCCGCAATCGCGTCACGCAATCCGGCCAAATCGACCAGCGCCGTCTGACCAAGGATGTCATGGCACACCACACGTGCTGGAAACCACGGAACATCGGTATCGCGCCGCCGACCAACCAGCTGGCCGAGATACTCCTGCAACCGATCCGGAGCGGCGCACCGCACCACATTTTCGGCATACGCGCGCGCGGTGTACGGCAACGCGGCGTAAGCCCCAGGGTATATCGCATCAATGGCGGCACGGGCATCGTAGTAATCGAACTCAGTGCCCGGCAGGCGTTTACGATACTGGCTGTTCATGGGAGGGCAATGTTGATGCGCATGGCGCGGTATGCACGATGGCGATACGGATGCAATACCCCTGACAGCATCCACGGCGAACCACTGGCTCTATTGGCTCCCATCAAGCGCGGGACCGACATGCTTAAGTCCTTTGATCCAGAGGCACAACAGCGCGCGCCTCCGAACCCGTGTCATGCGCGGCTGGGGGGATCATCTTGTCATTGATGCACTGTGCGATGTTGGGTGCACTCCAGCCGGCCGTGGATGCGATCACGAACAACGGTGTGAACCTCGTGGTCGGTAGGTCCATCGGGTGATCGCTGGCCGCACTGAATCCATCCAGGTTAGGGAACATCTTGTTAAGATCTCCCATCACCGTCCCCAGACGCTCAGTAAGCGCATCCATCTTCATGCAACCTTGCTCCTCGGAGCGCTGTCGTACCACCTGCTTGATGACCTGGTGACGCGGATCGGACACGATGTAGACCGCATGGCCACAGCCGATCATCACTGCTTTGCACTCCATACGCACCTTGATATCGCGGGGTGCTGTCGCGGGTCTGCACCTTGAAAGCAAGCGCATGAGCAGCGCCATGCTTGGATCCACGTCACGCACCACTGCCCCCGCGATACAGGAATACGGATCGCTTCCTGTTCCGGCAATCACAGGGCAGGCACACATACGTGTGCTCGGCCTCCAGGAGCAACGCGGTATGCAGGGCGGTGTTGCCGACGACAGTAGCGGACAGGGCGACGGATTTTTTCAGCTTGATCCCGGTGACGGTGCCATTCATACCAAGATCTCCCAGGTGCCGCATGGCTGTCGTGCTGGCCACAGCACTAGCAACACGGGCCAACAGGTGTTGCAGCCCGTCATCCTGGAGGTGCTGCTGTCCCGCCCCGCACGATCCAGTTTTGCTCGCGCAACAGATTGAACATGTTTCCGGCGTACTTCCAGCACCACCGTCACCTGGGATATGCCTGGAGAAGCTCCTGACATGCGGAATGGGAACGCCGCAACCATCATGGGCGCTTATGTGCGGACAGCGCATCCAAGCGCTGCTCGAACGCATGGTAGCCAATCCGCTCGTACAGCTCTTCGCGGGTTTGCATCTGCTCTAACACGGCCTGTTGATGGCCATCGCGGCGGATGGCCACATACACGGCTTCAGCGGCTTTGTTGGCGGCACGGAATGCCGATAACGGAAAGAGTTGGATCGCCACGCCAACCGAATCCAATTGTTCACGGGTCAACAGTGGGGTTTGACCGAATTCGGTCATGTTGGCGAGCACCGGCACGCCTACCTTGTCGACAAAATGCCGGTACGTCTCCACATCGGACACGGCCTCGGCAAAAATACCGTCGGCACCCGCCTCCACATAAGCCAGCGCGCGCTCAATCGCTGCCTCCACACCTTCGACCTGAATGGCATCGGTGCGTGCGATCAAAAAGAAGGCCGCATCGGTACGGGCAGCGGCGGCCGCCTGCACTCGGTCTGCCATTTCACTCAAGGACACGATGTCCTTGCCGGGACGATGACCACAGCGTTTGGCACCCACCTGATCCTCAATGTGACAAGCGGCCGCACCCGCCTTGATCAGCGACCTGATCGTCCGCTCGATATTGAGTGCACTGGGGCCAAAACCAGTATCGATATCCACCAGTAGGGGGAGATCGCAGACATCGGTGATGCGGCGTACGTCGATCAGGACGTCCTCCAAAGTATTCATGCCCAAATCCGGCATCCCCAGTGAACCGGCAGCCACTCCGCCTCCAGACAGGTACAGGGCACGGTAACCGGCACGCTGGGCCAATCGTGCGTGATGGGCGTTCGTCGCACCGATCGCCTGCAAGGGTCTCTCAGCAACCAAAGCGGCGCGGAAACGTTGGCCTGGTGTCTGCATGAGGAGAGATTCGGACATGAGGCCATTCCTATTCGGTAGAAAACATGGGCAGGCGAGCACCATCAAGGTGCCAAACCGAAGCCCTCAATCATAGGGAACACCACGTTGCACCGTGATAACGCATGCAACAGGGCAACAGCACTGCCATGAAACGGTCGCTCGTACAGTCTGCCTGATGTCGCGTTCCATTCGTAGACAGGACAAACAATAAATATCCCAATCCCAAGCCTCGCGGAGTCTACTCAGCCGCGTGGTACCGGATGCCGGATTTGAATGCATGTTGGCAACACTTACAGAGCAATCCAGGTTGCACCGCAGGATATGGACATGAGCAACCAGTAGTTGCGCTCCCGCGTGTTGCAACGTATCACTGACGGCCCCACAGCTGCCTACTTACGCTGATACCTGAATTGCTGCGTGTGCTGATTCAGGCAAGCGGCTTGGATCTGTTGGAAACGCGGAACCAACACAGCGCATGGGCACATGTATGACGGGGCCACCCGCAGCAATGTGAGGTTCCTTGCGAATCAACGCCGCAACACCCTGGGCCGATGGAGATCGCACCCTGCCGCTGCAGCGCCGCCAAAGACACACAACACGATGGCATCGCTCATTGACGCGCACGCAGCATCACGGGCAGCCGCAGCCGTATGGTGATCGGCTGCGGCAATCCGTTGATCACATCAGGCAGACGCTTATTGGCCCTGGCCCTTTTCTGAAACACCTTGCACACCAGATGGTGTGTCACCTGTCCCTGTAAGCATCCGCCCGTTTGAACGCCAACCCCTAGAGTGAAGCCCAAAGGTGGATGTGGCGTGATCCGGCAACAATGGATGTATTAAGCAACGGCACGATGTCAAGCCAGCAGTGACGCTCTGCCGACATGTCCTCCACCTCGACACTATCTCTATAACACTCACCGTCTGCACATCTGTCTCTGTGATCGATCAGCCACCGTTTATCGGAAAGGCTATGTGCTGCAAGCCTCACCGGGTCCGCTGACATGTTTGGCCTTCACCAGAAGGCTGCATCAACAATGGATGAGCAACGCGCTGCACGGTGAAGCAACCCCACACACGCGAGATATGACAGCTATTTTTCCTTACGCCAATTGACCGACCCCTTGGTCTCTACCGTGCTCGATTCCACTTCCAGATCAAAGCCGCGGCTCAACAAGTACTTGAGGGTCAGCACTGAACCACTGCCGACCATTGAAACACCGTAGCCTACATAGAGTTTAGGCGAGAGATATTTTCCGAAACCCAGAACAGAGCCGCCCAGCGTGCTGGATTGGCTGATACCGGCGTCATCCAAACCCAATTTGGCGCCAAGCTGGGAGGCAATCAAACCGCCGCCTGCCGAAAGTGCCGCCGCCGCGGATGCCACCTGCTGGCTCTCATCGCTGCTGGCCGTGGACAGCTTACGTCCAAGGACTAGATAGGATAACGCCTCGGACTGCGACATCGCCGGATCCGACCAGACTTGGGCACGTGGTGATTGGGCGCGGCCACTGACATTGATCCCCGCAGTGACATCGCCTACACGGCGCTCGGCACGGATATTCACTCGTGGATCAGAAATAATATTGTTGTTCCAGACCAGTTGACCACGCGTAATAGTCAAGTCCTGACCGTAGGCTTTGTAGCGGCCACGCACATCCAGGCCACCATTGGCGGTCATCTCACGGCCAGGGCGCGCGCGGATCTGCATCTGTCCGGCAAGCCCTCCCTTCAAACCAAAACCGCTCATGTTGACTTTGTCGCCAAGCACGATGCGTAAATCCATATCCAGCGGTGAAACTGGGGTTTGCTCCGGATCCACCGGATCGAGTACGACGACATCTTCAGACACCGAGGTGCCACGCTCCAAACGCTCCAAATCAATGTCAGCCTGGGGCACTTCAACCTGACCGCGCAGTTGCATGGTGTTATTGATGAGGCCAAATCGCAAATCCGGGTTAGCGATGACACGCAGCTCACTCGTGTTATAGGCAAGCACGTTTTGGCCACGGATATCGAGCTGCAATGGCGTGCTCTCTCCGAACCAGGATAGACCGCCATTGACATTCAGGGTGCCATCCCCGGATTTGACAGAGGCCAGAATCCGCGCCGATCCGTCAGGCTGCGCGGTGAAGCGCCCCTGGCCCTGGCTTAAGGTCAGTCCCATTGACGGATATTCAGCCGTAAAATCCCGCAGGGTGGCTTCACCGCCGAGCAGCGGCCCGCTACGCGTACCACGCAAACTGATATGGCCTTCAACCAGGCCACGTGGATTAACAATGTCAGCGACAAACATTTCCAGCCAATACAAGCGCGACATATTCATATACAGATCCCCAGTCAGGGGCGCGTAGGGATCCCAGCCGGTGTTGAACTTGGCATCGACGAAGCCGTTACCCTGAAAACCGATGCCGAGTTTACCGACGATCGTCTGCGAGGTTAGATCGACCTGGACGCTAAACTGGTCGTAACGCAGCAATTCACCACGATCCTGGACACCAAGCACGTCAGCGTAGCGCGGCTCGCCTAGGCGAATACCGCCTTCCAGGGAGGAAGCGCGGAAGCTGCCTTCCCAGGCATCACCATGCGGTCGCAAGTGACCATCCACAGTGAGTTCACCACGCAGGTTGATCAAGCGGCCATTTTTCCTAGGCAGCCACGGATGAACCAGGGTCAGCGGAAGTGCCCGGCCCTTGAGTACCAGCCCTTCGTGCGGCCAGTCAGCATGCACACACAGCGCGCCGCCGCCTTGTGCATCTAAACACGTGTCGGACAGGCTGAAAGCAGGGCCGTTCACTGCAAACTGTGCTGGTGCACGCAGCGCCCACACGGCGCCCTTGACTGGTTCAATGCGCAATTGTGAAAGATCCCCCTGCCAACGTACACCGTCGCGACGGACGCCACCATGCAGGGCAAACAGAGCCATTGCGTTGCGCACCTCGGCCTGAAGATTCAGATGCTCGACCGCACCACCGGCCTGGATCCGAACACTGTCAAATCCAGTACCGATCTCAAGTGCCTGTGCCTGCAGAGTGAGCTTGCCGCCGCTGCCACGCCACGGCAAATGTCCATGCAGTGCCAACTGCTTGGCACGATAGTCATTCCAGCGTAGGTCGCTGCCACTCAGATCGACAACCAAATCCGGGGTCTGCGCCGGCCCTCTCAACAGCAGGCTACCCTTCAGGCTACCCTCCTCCCCAGGCAACAGGTCGTTCAAGTGCAACGACTGCAACTGCACTGCCAGATCCACATGCGGCCCGAGCTTGCCTTTAGCACTCACGTGGCTATCGCCGATGCCTAGTTGGAGTGCTCCTTCACCCTGATTGCCTTTCAGCACGAAGCGACCACTGGCTTTAAGCGGCCGCTGCCGCAGCTGTCCATGCAGTCCCGGCACGGCCACGATGGCCTCGACGCCAGGCGATACACCACCAGCTGGCGCCGGTCGTTGCCGGCCTTGAGAAGTCAATTGACCAGAGACACGACCATTCCAACCGGGCATGAAATAGCCCGGATCGAACTGTGCCAATTCTGCCTTCAGGTCCCAGCGCAACGCAGGCGCCCAAGCCACACTCCCAGCGAAATCAAGCACACCGCCTGGAGTAGCGGCCTGCACTTGTTTGAAGGTGGCATGTTCAGCATCCCCGCGGACATCGAACATCAAACGGGCCTGCTGGCTCTCGCGCGTCAGCCGTGCACGGCCAACCGCAGCCCAGGCACGGGGCGTACCAGTCACACTCAGTTGCGCATCTTCGAGAACGACGGGGACGGCTTGCGTCTTAGTCTTCCCAGGTTCTGGAGAAGGTTTGAAGCTTAATCCACGCGCGTTGGCTGAGAAACGGAAGCGAGTATTACCAGGATCACGCAGGTCAACACTGCCACGTACATCGGTACGCCCTCCAAATGCATCAATCACCAGCGGTTCGACCATCAACATTTGACTGGCCAGTTGCACGCGTGAAGGCTGCAGCACGATCGTGCGCTCTCCCTGTTTGAACTGTCCCTTGAGGTCAGCGTGACCGCCGCGTCCCTGCACTTGCACGTCGAACGCCAACGATGCAGCTGACGCAGCCGTGGTCAAGTCACCAGGGAACAACAACCCAGGCTCCAAGTGCTCACTGACAGCACTGAAAGTCCAGCGAGGATCGCTGCGGCCGTTAATGACCAAGTCTGCACGCAAGGGGGCCGGGGCACGTCCGGCAAGTGCGACCTGCATCCGATCCAGATCACCACGGATCACCAATCCCAGACTGGCTGGGGTGCGACCACGCAACGCCGGCAACACCGCGGTACCCGTCAAGTCGGTGGAGTAAGCCTGACGCGGGCGGTAGTAACCGTCGACACGGATATTGCCGCGATCACTGTCCACGGCAAAGTGTTGCATCTGCAACTCGCCATGAGTGACTTTGACAGCCCCCCGTATGCGGTGCAGATGAATGAGTGGCTGCTGTAACTTGGCAATGCGCAGGTTATCAACCGCGATGGTATCGACCTGCAAGGCTAATGGCACTTTTATCGGCGGCAATACGTCCGGCCAACTCGGTAACTTGAAGGGTTCCTCGCTTTTACCCAGGTTGAGGGTGGCATTGCTCATCTCCAGAACATCAAGACGCAACCGAAGTATGAGCAGCGGCCAGATGTCCGGGTCCAAACGCAAGCGCACTGCACGGAAATGAATGTCTTGGTAGCGGAAGTCGACATTATGTAAGGTCAGCGGCCCAGCCACAGTCCCTTCAGCGCTGTCCCAGGTAAATGCAGCTGCAGCCGGTAGACGGGCAACGACCTGAGTCAGCAACATGTCCCGCCCAGACGCTGTCTGCAATAACCAGTAAAGCACCGCGAACAATGCGAGGAACAAGCCAGATACAATCAGCCCCATGCTGCCCCCAAAGCGAGGTCGACGCAGGGTAGCCATAGACTGAGGAGCATTCACAGATTTGCTCCAATATCGATATACAGTTGAATCTTGGAATCTGGGTTATTCAGGCCACGCGCAATATCCACACGTACCGGCCCCACCGGGGAGCGGTAACGCAAGCCAATACCAACGCCGGTATGCCAATCCGCCCGGCGATTGAAAGCGCTGCCGCTATCCACGAACACGGCGCCGCCAAACGGACCACCCTTGTAATAGTGCTCATACTCAGCGCTAGCAGTGAACACATGCTTGGCGCCGAGTGCGAATGTATCCGGCTTGGGAGTGCGCGGACCAACCTCGCGGAAAGCGTAGCCACGAATACTGTTCACACCTCCAGCGAAGAAACGCAAGCTCGGCGGCATCGCCACCAAATCGCTGGCCCAGGTGGCACCTGCCTCACCACGCAGAATCATGCGGCTACTAGTCCCCAGTCCGTGAAACCAACGCAGTTGGCCATACACTTGGGTAAAGTTACTTTTTGAACCCAGGGCACTGGCACCACCACGCACGAGCAGTGTGGCGGCACTCCCATTGCGGGGGAAGGTGGCATCGTCAACATCGACATAGCTCGCTTCTAACTGCGGGTAGATCAGCGTGGAATGCTGGTACTCCACAGTGTTGGAGCCCTCCTCAGTGCCATAACGCCAGCGTTCACGCAGCGCGTTCAGCGAAGCCGTGGCGGTCAAATGCTTGTTGATCTGACCACTGCGTGCCGCTGACAGCCTCACGTTACGCAGGTCGATGTACTTGGTTTGCTCATCATAGGCACGTGCGGAAAACATGTACCAACCATCCAGCCATGTGAACGCGGGGATTTGATAGGCCGTGATCAGGCTCTTGCGATTCTGCGCATAGTCCAATCGTGCGTTCATTTTGTGGCCACGTGCATTCATGTAACGCCGCTCCACACCAGCACGCATACCGGCACCACTTTCGCTGCCATAGCTGATGCCAGCGGTGTAGAGCCTGCTCTTAGCACGCTCGAGCTTGACATCAACCGGCACCTTCCCTTCAGGGTCGGCTTCCTCGGGCTTGGGTTGGATATCGATGCTGCTGAAATAGTCTAACTTGGTCAGGGACTCACGCAGGCGATCAAGCTTGCCCTCGTGGTAATAGCTGCCTTCGTCCCAGTACACCAGTGGGTCAAACAGCCCCTCGTGAAAATAGTCGTAATGGAAACGGACCGGCCCCATGTCGTAACGGCGTCCGCTGTCCCAAAGCAAATCGATGTCTGCTGCATACGCCGCACGGGTCACCTCGACCCGGCGACGGGTGAAATCGGCATCGAAATAGCCACGCTCAGCCAAGCGCCGGGTGATGCGAACCTTACTCGCTTCGTAAGTTGGATGGTTGAATATCTCGCCAAGCTTAGGCTTGAAGTCCTCCAAGTCACGCTGCAGATAATGGTCCTGGGCGGCTGCGCCTGTCATCGCAACGTGCGCCTGGCGCACTCGGACTGGTTCTCCTTTGTCCACGTGAATGACCACGGTAATGTGATCATTCTGGCGCGGCGCGTCGATGCGAATGGTCGGAGCATAGTAGCCAAACGGCTCCAACGCTTGGCGGGTCTGGAACTCGGCTTGGCTGAGCAAGTATTCCAACCGGGATTCGCCCTGCTCCTTGCCAACCACACTATAAAGTGATAGTGAGACATTAATGTTCTTCCTCATCTCGACGTCATCACCTTTATCCAGACCCTTGATCTGAATTTCGTCTACGGTTGCGCCAGCGTGAGCCAAGGGACCTAAGACCAACCATAAGCTCAACGTCGGCGAGATAAAGCGTCTTAACATTTTCGCAGTATACCCAGGCGATACACGATAGAGTGATAAATTTCACATTTTAAGAACATCTTAGAACTTTCAAATCCTGCAACGGCAGCGACAATGTCAAACAGCATGCCAGCCCACGAGTAGTAAAACTTCACCTCCACTTTCAACTTAGACGGAATCTGATGCTTGGAGTTGGACAAACACCGGCACCGATCCAGAACCATGTAACACCCTCAATGCACTCCTCACTCATACTTCTTTTTTAGGCAGGAGACGTGGGGCTCTGATCCATTCCGAATGAAAAATCAAAAAATAAATCACGCATCGCAAGTAAGCATGCGTGCCAGATCTCATCCAACAAGATGAAGAAAGATGTTGATTCAGGTGCACCAACAATTCGACCTAAGGGCATGGCACATTGAGGACTGAGTGGAAGACAGGATAGGGATAGAGACCGCTGTAAAAACAAGACATGGGACCCAGGTAGCAGCCGTACAAACGGCCAGTTAAACCGCTACGTGAGTCTCCAGTGAAACGCTGTTTGGACAGCTCAGCAGAACAAAGAACAGTCATCATGCTGCAAGGAATAATGTCAGCTTACAAAGTAAAGAAAATGGATTCCGCATGTCGATGGTGAAGCATCAATGCCGTTCGCATCATATGGCACGGCGCAACGTTTTTTAGACACCTAAGGCAGCAACGAAGATTGAAGAGAGAACCAGGAAGCTACGGTACTGAGCCTTCGATCAAGATAGAAAAATAATACCTCCAACATGTATAACAGCCCAAGATATATGCAAAGCAGCCACCGCATGAAACACGGAACAATGTATATTGACTGAAATAAACCAAGGCCACTTTGGCCTTTATAAAAACATACTTGATGATCCCAACAAGTATGTATTGAGATACCGGTGAATTCACCGATAAGGTATCCGTTTCATCAACGCAACCCCACTCATGACACACTATAGGATGCGTACTTTAACTTGATCGTTTTCCATCCTATAAAGCACGAGAGCTTCAAGAAATCTACATTCCTTGCATCATACTTATCCGACTGAAGCATGTTATTCGCTTCACGCCTATCATTAAATGTATATAAGGATCGATATTTTAATTCCACCGTGCATTAGCTTTTTAAAGCATGAAGCTTGACACGCTTACAAAAGCGCCGACTCACACCCATCACACACTCTAAAGGCTTTGCTGATGTTGGCTCCTTGCATACTCACCGGCAATAAACCAGAGCAGTACGCCCAACTCGAGGTCCAGGCCAAGGCACTGATACACGGTGAGACCGACCGGATTGCGAATGCCGCTAATCTTGCAGCACTCATATTCCATAGCCTGCCTGCGCTGAATTGGGTCGGCTTCTATTTTTACGACGGCCGCGAATTGGTCGTTGGTCCATTCCAAGGACAACCCGCTTGTATACGCATCCCACTCGACAAAGGTGTATGCGGTGCTGCCGCACGTACTCGGCACACTCACCGCATTGACAACGTGGATACATTCCCTGGACACATCGCTTGCGATTCGGCTTCACGCTCTGAACTGGTGGTTCCACTCCTCAAAGACGACATGCTGATCGGTGTACTCGACCTGGACAGTCCAACATTGGCTCGCTTCGATATCGAAGACCAGAGCGGGATTGAATCACTAGCACGCGTGTTCGTCAGCAGCTTAAGATGACTGCCATGAAATGGGGGAACATCGCTCCAAAAGAAGACTCCCCCACCTGGTCAAGTCAGCTAGCACACGGCGACCTAGACATACCAAGTGTGATCAGCATCTTCGTTAACATCCGCCATGCTGACCCCAAGCCCCACCTGACCTTACCGTTGCCTGCTGGAGGCAAGAGAAAAATGCGCTCCACTGTCCTCTGAAAAAAGCTGCAAACACAGCTCAGAACAGCAGCCATGATCGCCGTAGGAATCTGCCCCAAAATCAATCCGCCACGCTTATCGGATATCGGACTGAAACCGTACAAATCGGCATCAGCCATATGCCAAGCACCGCCGCAGCATGGCTCGCTGCGCCTCAGGCGATCAGACATCACATCGGCGCATCTCTGCAGCGCATCTTCACACTGAACCTGCACTCGTGCAGAAAATCACCATAGAGTGCAGTCAGCAACGATCACATCGAGTCCAGATCAAGCACCTGTGACGCATGAACCAGCCGCAAGAGAGTGCTCACGCAGTGTTGCACCACCCGTAAGGATGAACTGTCCAACAGATGCAGACCAAAGCAGGACATCAATGCTGGTGACGATCACTGCGTTACCACAAGAGACAGACACTACGTCGCACGTCCCGTCTTCGACACGTTAAGAATGGGCGCGGCCATCGTGACTGTAACGCCCCTACCACCGGAAGCAGGCTACCCATTACCCCACTAAGAACGGACCTCAACCAGCGCTGATCAATCAAGCCAACGGCGATGCTGCCGCTGTTGATTTGCATCATGACGCAAGACGTACCTGCAACGTGACCACCACAGACAACACGGTACTCTTGTCGCTCGTTTGACACAGATAGGCTGATCTTCCTCCCATGTGGAAACCATACCGACGCATGCTGCCATCTGTTTTGTGTGACCGCTTGCGTACCATCGTACCGATGGACTTGGATCCGTTTTGATTCGTCCATGGTAAGCGTCCGCAGACGCCGGAATTGCCTGTCCACTGTAGGCGTTGCGCCTGGATTGGGGTGGTCACATGGGTCAATATGATGCGGCTGGCAGTACTGAAGACACAGGCGCGGGGAAAAGGTGATGACACCTTGTAAGCAATCAGTGTCATGCAAGGCATGGATATAAGAACGTTCACGCTGGTTTGAGTGGCCAGTCCACATGGGCCGTGGGGCGCTTCACTTGGCAATGCAACCGCTCAAGTCAACGCCCTCCTTTGATTCTCTTCATCACTTGATGTGATGGGATCAAACATTGAATCCGCCCCATGATTCCTAACTACATCGGACAGAACCACACATGAGGATTGGGTCGTGAAGCGATGTCTATCATGAGTCCTCTCGGGCACTCCCTTCTATCAAAGGATACTTGCAGGGCATGTCGTGCTGTGAAAGACGTTTCAGTTAAACATCCGTTTGCAATGCGATGTTGCGGCCAGCGAAACCCCGAACGTCATTTAATGTTTCGCACTGCAACTTGCATAACGGCAATATGATTTCAAAATCAACATCGATACCGCATACAGCCCACTGCAAAGCCAGTTCTAGTGAATCAGCGTGCTCAACCAAGCAGCACACATTATTGCCGATTTAACGTTAGACATCACCTGTGTCTGCTGTCATTGACATGCGAAAATCCCCATGTTGGCGACAAACGGCATACTGATTGCACTCGGCATATCACACCCATTGGCCAGTCCCCACTTCTTCAAATCACTACACGTGTTGTTCTGATGTGATGGGCAAGGCAATCCCGCACCACATCGCCACAACTCCCATATCCGTTGCACCGCATGAATAGCTACGCCTTCCCAATTGCTACGCTGCTGCCAGCGATCACAACTAGCTTGTCCAATCATCCGCGCCTGATTTTAGAAGCACCGCCCGGGGCCGGAAAAACCACCCAGGTGCCGCTGGCCTTGCTCGATGCACCGTGGCTTGATGGGCGCAACATCATACTTTTAGAACCACGCCGGGTCGCCGCACGCAATGCTGCACTGTTCATGGCGCGCCAATGTGGTGAAGACGTCGGTGGGCTTGTCGGCTATCGCATCCGTTTTGAAAATAAAGTCTCTGCACGCACCCGCATTCACGTCGTCACCGAAGGCATCCTGACCCGGATCATCCAGGAGGATCCGCTACTGGATGGCATCGACGCGCTGCTATTCGATGAATTCCACGAGCGTCATCTGACCAGCGACCTTAGCTTGGCGTTGGCGCTGGATGTGCAGGCACAGCTACGTGGGGATCTGCGTATTGTCGTGATGTCAGCGACGCTGCAGGGTGAACGCTTAGCGCAATTCCTCGATGCACCACGGCTGACCAGCGAGGGGCGTGGCTATCCTGTTGAGATCACCCACTTTCCTGCGCGCCGTGATGAATCACTGGAACCACACGCACGTCGCGCCATCGAGCACGCTTTGACCACGCACCAAGGTGACGTGCTGATCTTCCTGCCCGGCCAGCGAGAGATCACCCGGTTACAAGCCACACTGGAGAAAACACTCGACCCGGCGTTGCAAGTGCTGCCACTACACGGGGAACTGCCGCTGGAACAACAAGCACACGTGCTACAACCGGATCCCAATGGACGGCGGCGCATCGTGCTGGCCACCAATGTGGCTGAATCCTCAATCACCCTACCCGGGATATCGGTAGTGATCGACAGCGGATTAGCGCGTGAGCCTGTCTACGATCCGAATACCGGCTTCACACGGCTGGACGTGGTGAGCATCGCGCAGAGTTCGGCTGACCAACGTGCTGGGCGGGCGGGCCGCGTCGCCGCGGGTTGGGCCTATCGGCTGTGGCCTCAATCACAGCGACTGGAAGCACAACGCCGGCCGGAAATGACCCAGATCGAATTATCTGGTCTGGCACTAGAACTGGCCGCCTGGGGCAGTACCACGCTGCGCTTCATCGACCCACCGCCAGCCGGTGCGCTGAGCGCCGCACGTGAACTGCTACAACGACTGGGTGCTATCAGTGACACGGCCACCCTGACGCCCCTGGGGCAACGCATGCTGACACTGGGCATCCATCCACGCCTGGCAGCCATGCTGTTGGCCCCACACGATCCGCAAGAGCAGGCACTGGCGTGCGACTTGGCCGCATTACTCGAGGCGCGCGATCCACTGCGCGGCAGCAGCGACGCGTTGATCACGCGCTGGCGCGCGTTAGCAGGATTACGCAGTGGCCGGATCTCTCACGACGCCAGACGCAACACACTGAGCACCATTGACGTCGCAGCGAAACAATGGCGACGGCGCATACGCTGTGAGGTCACACCACCGGATGAGGTCGAAGCACACACGCTCGGCAACCTGCTCACACATGCTTTCCCTGAACGCATCGCCGCGCGCCACTCCAGTGACCCACTGTATTACGTACTGGCCAACGGCCGCCGTATGCGCCTGTTCGACAACAGCGACCTGCATGGCGAACCTTGGGTCATCGCCAGCGAGCTGCATCACGGTATCAAAGACGTCCAACTGCGATGCGGTGCCCCTCTGGACGAGGGACGGTTGCACGCTAACTTCCCCGAACGCTTCACCCAACACGATGTAGTACGCTGGGAAATAGATAAACGCGCCTTGGTGGCGCAGCGTGAATGCTGCTTCGACCGCATCGTGCTCGACGTACGCCCCGCCGGGCACGTAGATCCGGCACAGGCTGCAAACGCATTAACCGGAGCCATACGCACACTCGGCTTAGATACGCTGTCGTGGACAAAGCACCTACGCCAGTGGCAGGCACGTGCCGTGGCACTGCGTCAGTGGATGCCGGAACTTGAACTCCCAGACCTGTCCGACACAGCGTTACTAGCAACACTGGACACTTGGTTAACACCAGCCTTAGCCGGGAAAACCAGATTGGATGCACTGGACCAAACGGCACTCGAGGAAGCACTGAAATCGCTACTGTCATGGGCACAGCACCCACTGATCGACCGTCACGCGCCCGCACGCATCATCGTACCCTCCGGGATGGAACGCCACGTTGACTATAGGTTGGCCGACGATGACACGCCGCAACCGCCTGTCCTTGCCGTCAAACTACAGGAATTGTTTGGTCTGCCCGATACCCCGCGCATCGCCAGAAACCGTATACCTCTCACTCTACACCTGCTCTCACCCGGCGGCCGGCCGCTGCAAGTAACTCAGGATTTGAAAAGCTTTTGGACTAACACGTATCCGGAAGTGAAGAAAGAAATGAAAGGGCGCTATCCAAAACACCCATGGCCAGACGATCCATGGACAGCAATCGCCACCTACCGCACGAAATCACAGGGAAGGTGATATAGCTGCCATGGTAACGGTGCCACCGCACTCCATATAGACTCTCACTGGATAATTCCATCTAAGACCACACCAAATCTCCGCAGCGATCGTTTAGCATACGTAGAATGGCATTTCCGCTGTTACCCTGCCATACACGGGTGTAGAGCATGCTTGACTTAGCGTCAGCTAAAGATATAGGCACCCGCTAGCATGATATGACCTATATATTGCAGCACACACACACTAGCCGCTTTTCACTGGACAAGGAACCCATTAATGAACAAGCTCACCACCATGACCGACCGTGCTCTGAAACACACCATGGATCTAGCTCAGCATGCCAATAACCGCCTCCGCTCCACTACACCGCATGCTAGCAACTGGTTGAAAAGCGGTGCTGCCTTGGGTGCAGTCAAAACCAGCGGAAAAATGACCGGTAAGTTCATCAAGCGCAACCCTAGCATCGCCGTTGCTGTTGCAGTGGTAGGCATCGGGGTGGCTGGCTATATGCTCTACCGTAAATATAAGATCAAGAACAAAAAGAACATCGTCATCAATGGCCAAGCCGAGCATCTGCTCAATGAGCATGCTGACAACGTTGAAGTACGACGCAGCACTCACCACAACCGCAGTGCAGTCGCTCCTAGCGATACCAACGGCGAGTAAACCTCGCAGCATGCAAATTCGCTGTACACACAAAAACACCTCACTATGTATCATTACAGCTCTACCAGAGGGTGTTGTTCGCATTCAAGAATGAGTGAGATAGAACCGGCCTTCATAAAAGATCTGTCTTTTCCAGATGATGGCTCGGTCGTACTCCATTTTCTATTGAAGTTAGTTTCAATTTATTCCCAGATACCGGACTTTGTTGCACACATAGGCATACACGTTGCTGGACTGGACATGTGTGCTCGAATAGACCTGATAAAGCCGACAGAAAAGAAGTACCGAACGACGGACTGATGAGCGGATAACACAGCACTCAAATCCCGAAGCTTGCAAGGTCTCTGACAAGACAAGAGACCGCATGGTTTGCCGGTAGTGACAGCACACGTGGCCAGTCACCACCGCATAACGCTGAAGTGTTTGTTTGGCCTGTCATGACATCGAAGCATTGGCTGGCAGACAGTCTGCCGAGATTGGCAAGCCTGGATTGGCCGGCACCGGATTTCAACACGATCTCTTGGCGATAAAAGTACTTGCAGCTCGCCATACCCTAGGTGGCAGGAGCGATGTTTGGGAACGGCTGGTGGATAGCACGGGTGTCAAGATACCCAGTGAAAGAAAAATAAAAAACAAAGCAGTGCGGTACTGACTACTGCCGTCAGTGGCGCAAGGTACATCTGAGATGTGACGTCCAGACCATAGGAAATACGCGCCATCGAGACCACCAACAGAAGAAATGCCGGGCGATGGAAAACATATCCTCCGAGTGCCCACAGGCCATGAAACCCTCGGGAATCATCAAGGCAACACCGGGCCTGGGTCGGAGGATAAGCGTTGACCATCAATGCTACATCGTTGCAACCATAAGTGTGGTATTTGGAATGGCTGGGCACGCACATGATGTCTGGTGACTTTGCCCATCAGATTACAGAGCTTCAGGAACAAGCTGCATTGCTCGACCGTTTCACCCAACTCTGAACCCCTAGTGATCATCACCAAGCCATCAATCCGTCCTGGATTGGTTAGGCTGACTTTTCGCTCAATTTGTGTAACAAAACCAAATCAGCTAGTCAATTAACTAAATTTAATCTCACCGCATAGGAAGCTGGGGAAGTGCAAATCCTGTTCAAGCACGATTTTCAAATCAAATGACTGCATGTCCCAAGTGATGAGGCTAAATTATAATCTGGCTCGATAAATGATTTTTTAACTTAATATTGAGAATAACCTAACGCCCCCTTTAGACAGAGATTTAATATCTAAGCAAGCTGCCAGCTTAGATTTCAAATCGGAACACACTTTAGTTAGTACATATTCGAATGCAATGTTAAGATTCTCTCATTTTATTCATATCTCAATTAAAATTGGTTGAAAGCGTAGCAACCGCAGTCTAAACTGCAATGACTTTCAATCCAGCGGATAAACTTCACTATGCTGCGTTTCGCTACAGCTGGTTTTTTGTATCTCTTAGTGACTTCTGTCGTAGAGGCTTCCACGCCTCAGTATTCTGTCAACACCCCTTTTAATCAATTGGTTCCAGCGACGGTGGTTACACAAGTAAACACTGTGTTCTACAACCCAAACATCGCATTAGGCATACCCAGCAGAGTACTGTCAAAAACTTACAACAGCGAGTATTTAATAGACCCCGTGTTGCTACACTTGCGGGTAAATAGTCACCAAAGCATTGCCAAAGCGCCTTCACTCGAAAGTGCAGTCAAGTTAAATAACAATACCGATTACAAGCAGCAAACCATTTACGACAACACGCCCTGGCGCTTCAACATGAGCCAAGAAGGTAAGCGCATGACAGCGGATGAGTTCGACGCATGGATGAAAGCGCGTGGAGTGCATGTTATCCCGAGTCAACCTAATAACAGCGTGCAATCGGTATCTGAAGCCAAGTAAGCGATGCTGTGCGGCAGACTTTGCCCTTCCCATACCAAAGCCAGGCTAAGTTGTGCGCTGTTTCTTTTTTGCCCCCGGTGACAGGCGGTTTTTTCACTCAAGTAAGCACAATAGCGCTGTGCTACTTGAAAAAAGGAAGAATGAAAATTTCATTCGCAAATGAAAAGGATTTCAGTAAACATAATCAAAGTAAGAGATCATAATTAAGCTTCATGGATTGCGGCTTGTAGTCATGCATCTTAAGAGGGCAGACCTGCTGCATCTCAATACAACATATTGAGATGCAGCTTGGTCATGACCGTAAAGATAACTGATACGACATAGCAACAACTAAGTAATCTTTATTGAACTCGGCACACGAAATCACCCGGCATACCATCATTTGCCCCTATCGCCATGTGCTGGATTCGCCCCTGTGTAACCCTGGGCAATGTTAGAGCAGTAGTTGATTATCCATCCAGCCTCAAGGGGTGTAGTAAATAGCCCGTTACGTACTACATTTGCTAGATCCTGTGAATGCACCTGGAAGTATTTTTCTCCTTGGTGAGCCTAATCTGCACGGTTGGTCACTGCCGCTGAGGGGATAATACGCTCTTTAAGAGCTTCCAAGCATTGTAGAAATAATCCAGATGATGGAGCACCTCTATCCATTATTTTTTCGTAAATTCAGACCTCAGGATTTCACGCCATGAGACACGGCTCATGTTGTAGCCACCGCTGGAAGGCGGTGTCTTGAGCGACGTGACCGTGCCATCATCAGTCCCCACCTGCATGATGTGCCCGGTAAACACCGGACTATTCGGCGCACTGTCCACACCCACCCCGGATACCGGATTGCCATTGAGCGTACTACCACTGCCCGCACCACCGGTGTTGCCTAAATCGAAAAACCATTGACGCAATCGCCCACCTGTGAACGGATTAATCGCCATCACAAAACCCTTGCCACTGGGCTTGCAGACATTGCTGTTATCCGGGATTCGGGTGGTCCCGATCAGCACCCCTCCACGGAACATGTTGGATACGATCATCCGTTCTCCCTGCTTGCCGGACTGCGGCGAGATCAAATCCATGTACCAGCCATCAGCACCAACATTGCCAGGATCGGCCACCACACGAACGGCATCATGATTGACTTCGCCCTCATCAAGAATCTGCACCTGGCTGAGCGTGCTGCGCCCTTTGATCGTCGTCCCCTGGTCAATCAAGCCATACCAGCTCTGGACCTCCTTGTTACCCAGATCATGCGAAGACAACGCACGGCCCGTCCCAAAGAAGATCCACGTGCGTCCAGTGGATCGCTCGATGGCCCCCAGCGGCGTTGCGGTGATCGGCTGCGCCTTTCCCTGATACTCGGCATTGAACATCGGCTCCGCCTTCCACACGCGATCGGTAAGACTGAAGCGCCACAGCGTGCCCAGCAGGTCCCCGGCATACACGCGATCCGTGATGCCGTTGCCCTGACTGGACCAAGGCAGCACACCCGACAGTCCATTGCTTGAAGCCTTGCTCACAGCTATTTGGGTTGCTTGGCCAGTCAGCAGGTTGATCACGATCAGTTGGGCGTTGTCTGCGGTGCTGTTGGGACCATTGCCAAGCAAAACGGACCATGTCCCATCAGACGTCTGAACAATCATGGGTTTGTTTAGGATATTTCCCAGACCGCTGATGTCCGTAGACGTTTTGTCCCATAGCACACCAATATTGGAAGGGTCGGTCACATCCAAGGCGAACACGCCTGTCCCGCCACGGCCCAGGGTCCCCACCAGCACCGAACGCCACGTCCGTAAAGTCGTGTCGTAAATATCGGCCGCGGTCAGCTCCCCATCAACGTAATACTGGTGTACGTAGTTCTGATCGGTGTACTCAAGCAATCTGGGCATCGCCGCTTGAGGGACAAAGGCAAAGATCTCTGTACCGTTATTGGCATTGAAGGCATGCAGCATGCCGTCATTGGCCCCCACGTAGATCACCGGCACGCGGTTGGCCTGCACGGCGGCGAACGCTGCATAAGCCGACGCCCCGCTGAAGCGCGCCGCTGTGTATAGCCGGGGGTTGGGCGCGCCCACATACAACGGCTGGGAGTTGACAATATCCCCCATGAGGCCGCTGCGTACCCGGAGCTTGCCCGGCCCGCTGCCCTCCTGGCTACGATTACCGCGCAGGTAATCAATCTGCGCGGCACTGGCCGATGCCAGTGGCGTTTGGCTTAGGTTGTTTTTGGTGAAGTCTTTCAGTGTGGCGGCACTAGAAAACTTGATGACGCGCCGGTCCCACGCCGGGAAGTTCGCGTTCGCGCTCCAAAACGGAGTGAGCGCACCGGTCACTTTGTCCACGTGATAGGCGCTCAGATCGCCACGCCAGGTGCCGCTGAAAAACTGTGTCTGGTAGGTGACGGCGCCGGTTTCAAGCCTGGCACCATTACTGGACAATCCGGTGCCTGAGCCCTTTGTCTCGGCCACGATCCGCGAGAATGCTTTGTTCAGGCTGGACACCATCTTTTCTGCGTCAGCAGCAATGTAGAAATTGTCCGCACGCTTGAAGGTACGATTGTTTTTATCGTCAGTGAAGTACTCGCGGCTACTCCACCAGGTAGCCTCTGGCAGAGCTTTGAGCGTCTTATCCGGATCGTAACCGGCAGGCACTTGAAATCCGCCATATTTCGCGGCCAACCAGTATTGGTTAGTTTCTACTGGATTTTTGTAGTCCTCAGCCTCCACCACGTCGACCCAGTAGGTCGTTAAAAACTGATCCCCTTCAAGATCAGGACGCATGTCCTTGGTATGGGCATCGTAAGCCAGCGCTGCAATATAAGCCGAATTTTTATTATGAAAGTTGAAAGTAGATGCCCGGGCCGCCGCCAGCGCATCAGCCCGGCTCCTGCCCTCCATCTGGAAGATCTGCGCCATACGTTTAACCACGTCAACGCTTGTATCGTTTCTGACCAATTGCGGTTTGGCAGGCTCTCCCTCGGTGTTGGTATCACCGGGCAGATTCTTGTCAAAATTGGTGTGAGTGTCACCAATTCCAAGGACAACATTGCTCTGGCAGGCATAACGGATAGGATCATCCCAGGTCGTAATCACCGGGAAGGCATCGGCCTGCTGGTACTTTTCGTTTACCGAACCGGTCAATACTGAATATTCTGGAATATCGCCCAACCCTTTGAAATAGCGAACTACCGTGTAGTAGAGCTCACTGACAGGGTCATACCCTTTTGCGCTCTTACCGGTATTCATCTGAGAAAATCTATTCAAATAGTTGATCACACCGGAATGAGCGATCGTACGGCCCACCCGCTGGGTGGTCGCCGCGGCATCAGCAGGATTGGGATTGGGATAGAAGATGCCGGTCTGCGCATCCCATTCCGCATAGGGATTGGTTTTCTCGCCTTCATTCGGATAGTAGGTCTTGGGTCCGACAAACTTCTGATTGGCACGCAACACGCCTCCGTCCACCACAGTACTGTCATCATTTTTATAACCGAAAATGCTATATCGGATGCGCTTGGAATATTGCTGGATCAGCCCCTCGGGCTTGTAGGAGCCACTGGGATAGGCCACACAGTTGGGCTCCAGGCCGACCAATGGATCACACACCTTGACCCGGACGCTGACTTCGTAAATGCCATTATCATTCCAGTTCAATGCGTGCTTGGAAGGATCGTAAAATTGACCGTCCTTCTCTAAAGGTTCTTGCCACCAATTGGAGAAGGCGGGGGTCGCCTGAGTAAACCGCATTGTGTTGCCGAGGCCATCGATGCGGATACGGAATCTGCCCCACTGCGCAGGCACTGAAGCGGCGAGCAAATTCCGGCCTTCGAGCGTGCGACGCGGGTAATTCACCTGATACGGGCGATCCATGTCTGCTTTTTCCAGAATTGTCTCGTTGGTCGTGTCGCGCACGCGATAACCGCCGGTCAATGCGGAGCGGAACGGATCGATCGTCTGGGTGGCGGCCCAGTTCAGAAAATTCCCGGCCCACGCACCCCGGGAGGTATCGCAACTGTAATCGGCTTTAGGCCTTGGAGACGCAACGGGATAGAAGTAACGCTGGCGCTCATCAGCACTGTAATTGTATTGGTAGCACTTGTTGGAATCGAAGTACCCAACATACCTAACTCCTTGCGTGTAGGTGCTGGCAAGGTTAGCCACACTGACCAACGTGGGATACTCGACAGACGCAACAATGGCAAGATTGCCAGGCACTTCGCTGCCAACATACAACGGGGACTGAGAGATCTCCACTCCCGCCTGCACCGCACCGCTTATACCAGCGAGTGTACCGATGCATACCGTGGCCACACACCTCAAAAATAAGACGTTGTTAAGAATCATCTTGCTCATGCCTACTCCTTGATTCCCTCCCTTGGATAAATTCAATCCGCTAGTTAATCACGCACCATCGCACACCAATGAACCGTAAAAGTTCATATAAGACATGCAATGAAAGTCTTTAAATCAATGAATAATTGAATAAAAAATTTTATTGCCGCGATTTAACGGCGCACAGTAGTATCTAACGTACCATTATTTTTAGCGCCATGAAATTTTGAAATTGCATTAATATCTCTAACAACCCATACCTGATGAAAATAAGAAGTATCATGATCCAAATTAAAAATTCATTTATAAATAAATGCAAGAAATAAAATAAAAATGAATTTAATTTATAGTTAAAACATTAATCAAGCTCAATATCAACCCTAACAGTAATGGTACAAAAAAGAAAGAATTACTAACAATCTGTTTGAGTCTCGTTAAAACATATGATCAACACTGGATCGAATACCTCAAGAATCGAAACTTAACAGACGTTTCACACGTCACGATCTACACAAAAAATGATTTCGAAATGCATCGCACGCTCCAGTGACAGATTCAAATGGGTGCGGCAGGCTTGTGAGACCGAAATATATTCACAGAGAAAATCCCTTGTACGTCGAAAAGACACACCACTTTTCTTGCTGAGATCAACCTATTAAGAAAATACTCATTGAAGCGTGTCGTCACAAATGACCACCAACGAATAGCCAGCCGTGCTTAGCCCCAGTACCATCAACATGCACACAATAAACCTGCACGCACTCACCATCGCTGAAAATCCAGGAATGAGCCGTTATCCCATATAAAACGGCAGTAAGCCAAGGTAGGCACAAATCATGCAAAGATCGGGAAAACAAGTGATTCAGGAGACATTGAACAGTCATGTACGATTTTGAAACAGTCCATGATCGGACAAGCCCCGCACGTCTTCTATAATTAGCGCCGCAATCTTCGTCATGCTGCCACTCAGGCACTCAAGGAATTCCACTTGAACTCAACTGTCCCTCATGCACCCGCTCTGCACGTGCATCATCTGCACAAGACCTACAGCAATGGTACGCAGGCCCTGAAAGGGATCAGTCTGGACATTAACCCAGGTGATTTCTTCGCTCTACTTGGTCCCAACGGCGCCGGCAAGTCCACTTTAATCGGCATCGTCAGTTCGCTAGTCAATCTGAGCAGCGGTAACGTCGAAGTGTTCGGCATTGACTTGGTACACGAACGTAGTGCGGCAATGCGACTGATCGGCCTAGTACCACAGGAGATCAACTTCAACCTGTTCGAAAAACCTTTAGACATTCTGATCAACTACGCCGGCTTCTACGGCATACCGCACGCTGAAGCTGAAGCACTGGCAGAGGTTGAGCTCAAGCGCGCGTACCTGTGGGAGAAGGCACAGGTGATGAGCCGTACCCTGTCCGGTGGGATGAAACGGCGTTTGATGATTGCCCGTGCGATGATGACCCAACCGCGTTTGCTTATCCTGGATGAACCTACTGCTGGTGTGGACGTCGAGATCCGCCGCGATATGTGGCGCGTCCTACAGGAGATCAATGCCAGTGGCACCACAATCATGCTCACCACGCATTACCTTGAAGAAGCCGAAAGCCTCTGTCGTAATTTGGCCATCATCGACCGTGGTCAGATCATCGAGAAGGGACCTATGCGTACACTGCTCGCCAAACTAGACGTGGAAGGCTTTCTTCTCGACATCGACGGAACACTACCGATGCAACTTCCAACAATTGAGAACACTACGCTAAGCGCGTTGGACGATCACACATTGGACTTGAACATGCCACGCGCAATGGACCTGAATCGCGTGTTCGCTGCGCTGAGTGCCGCCAACATCCAAGTACGCTCGATGCGTACCAAGAGTAATCGTCTGGAAGAGCTGTTTATACGCTTGACCAGTACAGAGAACCGTAACATCACTGAAAGCCTGCCAGCGTACGCTGCCACACCCTAATCATTCTCCCACCGTCGCATCCCGATCCTTACCGTGACCAATACACCAAGCAACACCCAGCGTAACCTGACCGCTCTGGGCACCATCGTACGCCGCGAAGTGCAACGCATCTTGCGCATCTGGATCCAAACACTGGTGCCACCAGCCATCACCATGGCCTTATATTTTTTGATCTTCGGCCAGTTGATCGGCACACGCGTGGGCTCAATGGACGACTTTGACTATATACACTTCATCGTACCTGGCTTGGTCATGATGAGTGTGATCCAGAACAGTTACGGCAACATCAGTTCTTCGTTCTTCGGTGCCAAGTTCGGCCGACACATTGAGGAACTGCTGGTGAGTCCGATGCCAAACTGGGTGATTCTATGGGGCTACGTCACCGGAGCAGTGCTACGAGGACTAATGGTCGGCACTATCGTGATGGCAATCGCGATGTGCTTTACTCCAGTACGGCTACCGTACCCATTGGTCACGTTGAGCACAGCGGTACTGGCTGCAATCATTTTCTCACTGGCCGGCTTCATTAACGCTGTCTACGCCAAAAAGTTCGACGACATCACGATCATACCGACGTTCATTCTGACTCCGTTGACTTACCTCGGAGGAGTGTTTTACTCAGTGAAGCTGCTACCCGGCTGGGCTGAAACCGCCACTTACGCGAACCCGATTTTCTACATGGTCAACGCCTTTCGCTACGGTTTGCTCGGCCATAGCGACGTCCCACTATGGATAGCATACGTACTGATGCTCACGTTCATCGCAGGGCTCAGTGCATTATCACTCTGGTTACTACGGCGGGAAATAGAATAGGTCAGGATTGCAAGGCTGAAATCCTCTTGAATTGATTGCTTTGTACCAAGCCTAGACTCTGTGAGAGTTTAATAATCACTACGTACTTGGGAGACCAAACATGCAGATTGTTATACCCCTCTGAATTTATGCGCAGATGTAACTTCCAAAAGGAAACACGAATAAACAACGAAGTGACGAACAAAAAAATAGATCAAACGCCGAATTGCTGTTGGGGATATCCATCCATCATGAACAACCATGACACAAACACAGCCTATAGTTCGGGTTTGTTCTTGTCGACATCGGCATCTGAATCAATGAAGCCCAGAGCACGGGCTATGGGCCAAACATGAGCATTCAGCGTAACGTGTATGACAAACCCCACTGATCTGGTCCAATAGATCCCGGGGGTGATCGAAACCAAGCTATCATCCGACTATCACACGGTACCCTGATGACTGCAATTAACAACCACAGGAGTACAGTAACGCTTCCGTGTTAAAGGTTGGCATCTCGGTCAATCATAATCACCGCTAACGGCAAGATTCAGGTAAGCACAATATCGACATGCCACAATCACCTGATTTTGTAAATCAAGCGAGTCAAGGAGCCGCTTTTGCTGTGCTTAGATAATCAGCCGATCTTCGTCAAAAAAAGTTAACCCATCATCCACACATAAAACAAATACCCTGAAGAAACAGTCATTTTCCAGACAGATTCTTTCTCAATCAAAATATCCTGATTCACTGGCAACCCAAGCATAGATGCCAGCAAGCGGGGCACAACCAGATGAACGATAGCGGCGTTATTACACTGACACGGCATCAATATAGCCACGTTCTACACTTAGCAGCCCAATGAGACGCCTCATAAACAAGCGCAATTCTCCATCCAAGCTTTCAAGGCTTTCAAATGAGCCAGATATGCTATGGCGATGAAACGCAACACAATGCTGAAAACGATAAGATGATCAAGCATTTAATGATTGGACCGCTGCATATCACAGCAATCGCCATCATCATTGTCACGTGTTCTGCACCATTTCGATTGACTCTTGATGATCTGTTGGCATTGCCACTGTTTGCACGATCCGTCCATGATCCAAAATGACGACACGATCCGTACTAGCAATGGTCTCCGGGCGGTGTGCCACAATCACTTTGGTCAGTTTTAACTGGTGTACCGCCTCGTTGACTAAGCGCTCTCGCGTGACGTCCAAATGGCTGGTTGCCTCGTCCAGGCACAGCAACTTGGGGTGGCGGTAAAGCGCACGGGCCAAGATAACACGTTGCTTCTGTCCGCCGGATAGCGCACTGCCCATATCGCCGATCAACGCGTGATACCCCATTGGCATCGCGGCGATATCGTCATGGATTGCGGCTAACTTCGCTGCCGCTTCAATACGCTCCAGGTCGAAGTCCGGATCAAAAAAACTGATGTTATCAGCGACGCTACCCGCAAAGAGTTGATCATCTTGCATCACCGCACCAACAACCGAACGCACATTACGTGCGCCGAATTTATGTAAATCCCGCCCACCAATACGTATCGTACCTGTGGTAGGTTTCAGCAACCCAAGCAGCAACTTCATCAGTGTCGTTTTACCGCAGCCCGAGGCACCAATGATTGCCACCGATTCGCCCGCTGCGATTTTGAAGCTGCAATCTTTCAATATCCATGGTTCACCTTCACCATAGCGGAACGACAATCCATCCACTTCGATATCTGGTTCTTTTTTCGGTAGCTGCATTTCCGGCAATTCGTAGTCCTCCTCCGGAGAGGTCAAGACGATATCAGCCAACCGTTCGCCATGTAGGCGCAACATGCGGAACTCAACCCACTTATCAATCAAGCTAGAGATCCGCGAAGTGAACTGATCTTTGTAGGATAAATAGGCGATCAACATGCCGACCGAGAATACGTTGTCCAACGCCAATTTCGCACCTAACCAGATCACTCCGATGCGCTCCAGTCCGAACACAAGTTGGCTAGCGCTCGAGAAACCCAATGACATGCGTGCCAATCGCACTTCTTGGTTGACCGTGTTGTTGAGTAGGTTGTCGTAAGTAGAACGGCGTAGCGACTCTTCACCTGCCACTTTCAAACTTTGAATGCCACGTAGTGATTCCAGCAAATGGCTCTGCTGTTTTGCACCAACAACTAATTGCTGCTCGGTACAGTCGCGTACTGGCCAGTATGAAATGGCACGGATGAGCAGGTACAACACCACCGCTACCAATGTGACCAATGCCAGCTTCCAACTGTAAACGAGCATCAAACCCAGTGTGACGATCGTCATCAGCCCGTCAATAATCGCTTCAACGAAACTGGTGGTCAACGTTTTCTGGATCGATTGCACCGAAGACATGCGAGAAGTCAAGTCTCCAAGATGGCGCTTTTCGAAGTACTCCAATGGCAGCTTCAACAGATGTGCGAACACGTTAGCCATCCATTGCAGGCCAAGCCTTGACGACAGGTAGACCACTGACCAGCCACGAAACAAACCGATGGCGATCTGAAGCAACAGCGCCAATCCGAAGCCCAATCCCAGTACCACCAGCAGATCGCGATCAGCCGAGACCAATACCTGATCCACGACCCATTGCATGTAGAAAGGCGACAGCACTGCAAAGACCTGTAAAGCTAGCGACAATAACAGAATCTGGGCCAAAGCCCTCCACAATCCTCGGATCGGACCGGTCAACTGACGTGCTGAGATCGAAGGAGGTGCTTTCTGTTGCTTGAATTCGGTCGTAGGTGTCAATTCAAGGGCTATACCAGTGAAGTATTTTGACACTTCATTGAGTGAAAGCTTTCGCTTGCCGATGGCTGGGTCATAAATGGTGGCCTTAGTGGTACCGACTTTTGCCAGCACCACAAAGTGGTTGAGATCCCAGTGCAGAACGCAAGGCAGTTTAAGCTTATTCAGATCTTCCATATCCAGGCGCAGTGGACGAGTAGAAAAGCCAAGCTGTTGTGCAATATGAACCAGATGAGTCAGTTTGGCGCCTTTAAGGGATGAAGGAAAACGCTGACGAAGCTGGGATAGGCTCAGATGCTTGCCATGAGCGTTCGCTAGCATCACCAGCGAAGCCAAGCCACATTCACTGACCTCAGATTGCAAAACAGGTCTCATTTTAGATCCATTATGGTAAATTGACGCCTCAATGACATTTGAACAGCATCATCAAACATGATGAAAAATTTTTGTTAAAATGCAATCGAGTACATTTCAGGCGATTCATGTTAAAGCTTCATCTTAATATGTTGCAAGTTAAGTAATAGAATATAAAGAAATTTTCAAATTAAAAAGAAGAGGCGGCATCAGTTCTTAATACAGCCCCGCAAAATTCCAAAGAAAATCAACGCTCCTTATGATGGTTGATTTTTTCTAAGTCATTAAAATTTATATTTAAATTAGTAGTGTTAGTATTGAAAGTACAGTGTTTTTTTATGTTTCTATAATCCCTACATACCCTTTAGTATTCACCACCTTCACCGATTTTAACTAGGAACGACCATAAAACCAACACACCAAATCTTCAGGTTGGTTAATTTAGTCCTCGGGTGACACTATTTACATTCATATTTGACAACATTTTGACTGCAACCATTATTGGAAGCACAAGGTTGGAGATTGAACGCAACGTTTCCCCAATTCCAATAAAGAGCTATAACTCTAATAGCAACAGTTGTAACAACAGCTGCTCCTACAACTACGGCTCCACCAATTGCGCATCCAATAATAATTCCACAGCAACCATCCTCAACGTTTTCGATTTCCTGGAAAGAAAGTTCACGCATTTAATTAATACCAACAGTAAATATTAAGACAATGAAAATTAAGGGGAGATTGCAGGAAGCGATAAAGAGTCACTCCATTAACAACAGGAAGTTTTCATCTTAATTATGCTTAGATTACCCCGCATACCCCTTAATAATTCATCATCTCTGTCTATTTTGACTGAGAAAAACTATAAAACCAATACTTCGCTGAATTACTTCTTGAGTGATGTTATTTATTTATTACTTGAGTGATGTTATAAACATTTACACGTCGCACAAAAAACTCTTGTACGACGAGTTTTCCAAGATTATATCCCAAAAGGCTTGCACTGGATCCATCAGATTTAAAAGGAAACCCCCCAGACGACGGATAAGGGCTGAACGCAACAGGTGAAACAGGCGAAATAATTTCAGGGGAAGATATACCTGAGGAAACAAAGAATAAAAAGCCGCCATCAACGTTTTTTACTTCTTGGACAGAAAGTTCGCGCATTTGATTCATTTCCATGATCGATTATTATGAAAATAAGGAGGAAAGTTGCAGAAAGCTTTCATTTCATCTTCTTCCTTTGCTTGGATCATTCTGCATGCTCCTTAATGATTCATCATTTTTACTCAGATTTAGCAAGAACTGTTATAAAATAACGGCTCCAATTTTAAAATTCGCTGAGTTATTCCTTGAATAAGGTGATGTTATAGAGTGATCTGTTGGTCAATATTGTAAATATTTACGGTGCCGATAGAAACATGTCGGCTGGAAGTCCTTAGAAATCCAGTGCCAGTTCCAAAAATGCCTATTCCGGAGGAAATAGGTCCGGAGACAACAGGTTCTGGTATCGAAAGAGATTCAAACGGACGAGTTCTACTCGGAATAGATCCAAACGTAACAGATGAAATAGTCGCGTTTGAAAAACTCTCAGGAAAAAGAACAAAGAAAAAGCCACCACCAACGTTTTTGATTTCTTGGACAGAAAGTTCATGCATTTGATTCATTTCCATAGTCAGTTATTATGGAGATAATGAAAATAAGGAGGAGGATTGCAGAAAATAATAAAAAGCAACCCCATCAGGAGTAGGAAGTTTTCATCTTCCTTGCTTCAATCGCTTCTGCATGTTCCTTAACAATTCATCATCTTCCCCAGATTTAGCGAACGGCTATAAAACAACGCCCCAATCTTCAGACTGGTTGATGTATTTCCTGAGTGACGTTAATAACATTTACATTGTCGATATTAAGTGTTGGCCTGCTGTAAAAGGAAGATCCACCTCGACCAAAGTTTACCGCAATCGCCGTATTTCCGATCCCCAAAAATGCTAAAAAAGGATTTCTTGAAAAACCTCCATAATTTAAATTCAATATGTAAACGCCACCATCAACGTTTCCAATTTCTTGTGCAGCGAGTTCACGCATTTGATCCATTCCTATAAGTTGGTCTAACACAGCTTAATTTTGAAGAGTTGAAATTACATAAGAAAATAAAAAGGAAATAAATAAAATTAATTTATTCTTAGAAAATATCTCCTTACTTTCGAAGCTCAGCATCTTACGCATTTGCGTATAACAAAATAATACCTAAAAAACATACCCATTTATATATTCAAACCCATTTCATATTATTATTTGAAAAATCAATTATTACTAACCTTTCCTCGCAACGAGTACAATGGTTCGAATATCCATTCGATTAATCGACGTTTTTCGCTAAGAATATCAGCATCAATCAACATTCCAGGTTTTAAAGGTTCCTGCCGACCATAGGCTGTGATGGACTGTTGGGGAATCTTCACTATAACTCGGTAATACGGTTCGGCTTGTCGGGTATCACCGATTAATGCTCCAAGCTCACCTGAAGTCAATGCACTACGACTAATTCTAGACACTCGACCACGTTGATGACCGAATTTCTGATACGGATAAGCTTGGTAACGTAAACGAACCTCATCACCTTGCTCAATAAAACCAATGGCGCGACTCGGCAAGAGGAGTTCTGCTTCCAACTCACCATTTACTGGTAACAAACTCAACATTGGTTGCCCTGCCTGCACTGTTTGCTGAGGCTTGACAATCTGGGTAGCAATGACTCCATCGATTGGGGAAACTACAGAAAGCGCACCACGAGCCTCGGTTTCTACCTGTTCCTGCTCCAGTTGCGCCAGTTCGCGTCGGTAGTTTGCCTCGGAATTCTGATACTGCCCCGGCAATTCCCTTAAGGATTGTTGCAACTGAGCAATAGACCGTCGAGTCATGATGGCTTGGCGTTGCATTGCCTGCATTTGGCTGGTGTAGTCCAGTACGGTGGACTCCTGTTGTTTGATTTGCAGTGTGCCCACGTAACGCGCATCCTCCAACTGCTTCAAGCGCTGTAAAGTTTCGTTGGCAATCTGTATCTGTTTCTGACGAGTCGCAATCTCAATTTCGATCTGTGCCAACTCACGTTGTGCGGCACTCAGTTGCGCTTCAATGCCTGATGTTTGCGCGGATAGCACTTGCATCTGAGCTTGTTGACTCATCGACAACCCCTGCCTCCGCTCCTGTAACCGCTGTTCCAAGGCCCTGGTGGCATCACCACTGGTAACAGTAGTCCGCGGCACTGTCACCAATGCAAGTATCTGCCCAGAAAGTGCATTAGTTCCCTCGGACACTTTGATCTGGCTTACTGTACCCGTAGCAGGTGCTACTACCGTCACCAGTCCTTTAGATGACACGAGTTGCCCCGTTACGCTGGACCTACGGGTGTAAGTCCCTAAGCAGAGAAACAGCACAACTAACAGCGCCATCATGCTGGATGCCAGCACTAACAACCATGCTTTAATTGGTTGGATCAAAGAGATACCACCAAGCCAACTTGTGCGCTTTGCCTCAAGTACTTCTTTGCGGAACAGATCCTTCACTATTGATGGCTGTCACATTTTTATTGGAAGAGTTATATCAACTTCTCAATAAAAAATGCAAATCATATTTTCGTTAATTTCATTTATATTTTCTTCGCTATTACGCATATTGATTAGCAATTCAAATGGATTAACAGTTGATAGCCCATTCAGATGATGTGGATAGCAAGAATTTCTAACCTTCCAGTTCAGAGAACTTACAAAATAACCATTACGTCGTTCAATATTGATTTCATCTTTGCCCCCAACAGGTTGAACTACTTGTTGTACGGTCATTGATACACATCAATTGTCTGAATTTTTCAACGGTACGCGGCTTGACATTCCCCATCTGAGCCGGAATGTAAACACAGGTGCGTGCTACGAGATCAGGCTACGGCATCACGTGCTCCCTATCATCAGGCAAAGCGCTCTAGCACGTATGTTTTAACATCACTCCAAAGAACAGGGTTGATTTCATCATACCCTTGATTATCTCTACACTTCGAAAAATCGTGCCACGGACAATAAGCGGCTTATAGACAAAGATCCTTCAAACTTGAATGTGATGATGAGAAGTGAATCAGATTGCATATCAGCTAACGCAGCGCTGAGGCAGGCGACGCCGAATCAAGTCACGAGTTAAGACTCCAACCACTAACAGGTTGATCGCTAGGACGCTCCAAGAGGGCCACCCGGGATGATGGACAATCGCGTAGATGTCAAATGGCAAGTAGATCGCTGCCGACACGCAACCCAGGAGCGAGGCCCAAGCCTTAACCCGCCACAGCCCCCAGGATTCGATCAGGTGCAGCACGCCGTAGGCTAACATTGCGGCTGCGGCCAAATGCACCGCGTTGGGGTCGATCATCTTCAACAACGAAGGTAAAGCACCATGCTCTGGATCGAGATGGAGAAGCCGAATCAAATTGGATACGATGTTCTGCAGCGGCAACGGACCAAGTAGTTCTAGACCAGTAGCGCCAACCAACGTAAGCAAACCCTTAAATGCTTCCAATAGGGCGATGGCGTGAAGCCCCGGATGTGCGTGCGCATCGGGATTATAGGGTTTGTCAGTCATACTCGATGACCTCACTTTTTCAGCCAGTGCGACTGGCACGCTTACGATCGTTTTCGCTGAGATATTTTTTCCGCAAACGGATTGCCTGCGGTGTAACTTCGACCAGCTCGTCATCTTCGATGAACTCTAGCGCCTGCTCCAGGGACATCTTGATTGGGGGGGTCAGCGAGATCGCGTCGTCCTTGCCAGCAGCACGGATGTTGGTCAATTGCTTCTCGCGAAGGGCATTGACGGTCAGGTCATTATCCTTGGCATGGATGCCAACCAACATGCCTTCGTAAATGTCCTCACCAGCATCGATCAGCAAGCGCCCACGTTCTTGCAAGCCCATCAACGCATATCCAGGTGCTTTTCCATGTCCATTGGAGATCATGACGCCGTTGGGACGTTTGGCAATCGCACCATCCGCCTTCGGACCATAGTGGTCAAAGATGTGAAACAGTAGACCACTCCCAGAGGTCAGGGTCTTGAACTCAGTCTGAAAACCAATCAAACCACGCGCTGGGATGATGTAATCCAAACGTACGCGACCCTTGCCATCCAATTCCATGTTCGACAACTGAGCCTTGCGCGTGCCAAGACGTTCCATGACACCGCCTTGGTGCTCCTCTTCCACGTCAACCACTAACTGCTCATAAGGCTCCTGGAGTATGCCGTCGATTTCCTTGATGATCACTTCCGGGCGGGACACGCCCAATTCATAGCCCTCACGGCGCATGGTCTCAATCAACACCGACAAATGCAGCTCGCCTCGGCCGGAGACTTTGAATTTGTCAGGATCTTCGGTGTCCTCCACGCGCAACGCAACGTTGTGTAAGGTTTCGCGGGTCAAGCGTTCGCGGAGCTGACGGCTTGTCAGGAATTTCCCCCCTGAATACTCCTTCTGTCCGGCGAATGGCGAATTGTTGACCTGAAAGGTCATACTGATTGTCGGTTCGTCCACACTTAATGCTGGCAAAGACTCTGGAGCCGTTGGGTCAGTCAAGGTATCGGAAATACTGAGTGCCTCAATGCCAGAAATTGCAACGATATCACCCGCTTTGGCCTCTGCAACCTCATGACGCTCTAAGCCAAGGAAACCAAGCACCTGGAGAATTTTACCGTTGTGCTTATTGCCCATGCGGTCAATGACCGTCACCGGCATGTTGGTACGTACCTTGCCACGTTGAATACGGCCAATCCCAATGAGACCAACGTAACTGTTGTAATCCAATTGGCTAATACGCATCTGAAATGGGCCATGCAGATCCACTTGCGGTGGCTGGACGTGCTGCATGATCGCTTCATACAGCGGAGTCATATCGCCTACCCGTACATTCGGCTCCAAGCTGGCATAACCATTCAGTGCCGAGGCATAGACTATCGGGAAGTCCATCTGCTCCGACGTGGCACCGAGACGATCGAATAAGTCCCAGACCTGCTCAACAACCCAATCTGGACGCGCACCAGGACGGTCAATCTTGTTGACCACCACAATCGGTTTGAATCCCATCGCAAAGGCCTTCTGGGTCACAAAGCGCGTCTGCGGCATTGGCCCATCCATTGCATCCACCAACAGCAGGACTGAATCAACCATCGACAACACGCGTTCAACCTCACCACCAAAATCAGCGTGCCCAGGAGTATCAACAATGTTGATGCGGTTGCCATTCCAATTGATTGCCGTGTTCTTAGCAAGAATCGTGATGCCGCGTTCCTTTTCTTGGTCATTGCTGTCCATCACGCGCTCACCCATTTGGGTACGTTCGCTGAAGGTCCCAGATTGCTTAAGCAACTGATCAACAAGAGTGGTCTTGCCATGGTCAACGTGAGCAACGATGGCGATATTGCGGAGATTTTCTATGGACATGCGAAACGACCCGGGTCTGGCGCCCGTCGTGAGGAAGCTAGGAAAGGCGAGGATTATACCGGTTTAGATTAAATTCGCGTTGGACAATCACTCGTACAAGCAAACTAAAGCTATTCCAGACTTGCTACCGGCGTTGGTAAGGGGATCTGGACGAAGAAGCAACAATTGGTCCCCAGGTGTATTCTTATGCCCTTACTTCATGCGAAACCACTCATTTTAAGGAAAGGATCTGCATGCATCTCATTGCTCATTTCGATACTGCCCGCGGTCCGATCAAGATCAATCTATTCGCTGACAAAGCCCCTTTAGCCGTCGCTAATTTCGTCAATTTAGCCAAACGTGGCTTCTACGACCGCTTAAACTTCCACCGTGTGATTGCCAATTTCATGATTCAGGGCGGTTGCCCCGAGGGTTCCGGCCGCGGTGGTCCAGGCTACCGTTTCGAGGATGAAACCAACAATGGCGTGCGCCATGAGCGCGGCTCCCTGTCGATGGCCAATGCGGGTCCTAACACAAACGGCAGCCAGTTTTTCATCACTCATGTCCCAACCCCATGGCTGGACGGCAAGCACACGGTATTCGGGAAAGTACTCGATGGCCAGGACGTGGTCGACACGATTGCCCAGGGCGACATCATCAACAAGATCACGATTGAAGGCGATGTTGATGGTGCACTAGCCCTTAAAGCCGATCGCGTCATCGAGTGGAACACGATTCTTGCTACCTGATGTTGAACGTCCTTCTCGCCACGGGCAGCCTTATTCCACTTGTGTGGACATTCCCTCCCACAGTAATTGCCGTGTTCCCAAAGCATCCCCCCCCCCCCCCAGCTCTAAATCACTTCATTCAGCACAGAGAAACATCCTATGAAAGCACTTATTCGTGTTGCTGTGACCGGCGCTGCAGGCCAGATCGGCTACGCATTGCTGTTTCGCATCGCTGCTGGAGAAATGTTTGGCAAAGACAGGCCCGTGATACTCCAGATGCTGGAACTACCCAACGATACAGCACAGGCCGCACTTAAGGGCGTGATGATGGAGCTTGAGGACTGTGCGTTCCCGTTACTAGCCGGCATGGTCAGTACCGATAATCCAGAAGTCGCATTCAAGGACGCCGACGTGGCGTTGCTAGTAGGTGCCCGCCCCCGTGGCCCAGGGATGGAACGCAAAGACCTGCTACTGGAGAACGCCAAGATTTTTACCACCCAAGGTGCAGCCTTGAACAAAGTCGCTCGACGTGATGTCAAGGTACTGGTCGTTGGTAATCCAGCCAACACCAACGCCTACATCGCAATGAAGTCGGCCCCAGATCTGAATTCGAAGCACTTTACCGCGATGCTACGCCTAGACCACAATCGCGCATTGAGTCAGTTATCGACCAAGCTGGGTAAGCCTGTCGCCAAAATTGAAAAACTCATTGTGTGGGGCAATCACAGCCCGACTATGTATCCGGATTACCGTTTCGCCACCGCCGATGGCACTCTGGTCGCCGAGACGATTAACGACCAAGCATGGAACGCTAACAGCTTCATTCCCACTGTCGGCAAGCGTGGCGCCGCGATCATAGAAGCGCGCGGCTTGTCTTCAGCAGCTTCGGCAGCCAATGCAGCCATTGACCACATGCGTGATTGGGTGCTGGGCAGCAACGGCAAGTGGGTCACGATGGGAGTGCCATCGGACGGTTCCTACGGCATTCCTGAAGAGATGATATTTGGTTTCCCAGTCATGACAATCAATGGTGAATACACCATCGTCAAAGATCTGCCCATCGACCCCTTCAGCCAAACGTGCATCGACAAAACGCGAGCCGAATTGGAAGAAGAGCGTGCCAGTGTCGCCCATTTGCTGCGTTAATTGAGCTGTAGCAGCTACTGGGCGCCGACTGATATCCGGCGCCCATCGCTTCCTAATTTACTTGGAACATTGGCTTCCCTGGATTGAAACTGCTCAAGACATTCCGTCCTGACTTGGCAACCACACTGGCCGCAAGGCACCCACGCACGAAGACGTACCTTGCTATTAACAGTCAGATCAGCCCTTCCGCCTGTAAAGCAGCATGTACCCCAGGATCCGTCTCCATGCGCTGAAAGAACGCCTCTAACGCATCCAAATTAGAAAGATCTACACCGACCTTTTTAGCCCATCGCAGTGTCACGTAGAGATACGCATCGGCACCGGAACGCTGTCCGTTAGCAAGCCACTTGTGATGTTTTAAATGTGTATCAGCACGCTGGTACAACACGCGTAATTTCTGCCGAGCATTGTCCTGAGTGCGTGCGATCAGTTGTTGATCCTGCAAATAGGCAGTCCCCCCAAAGAGTGGCCAAAACGTGGGATGTACATCCGCATTGGCGAAAGCGATCCAGCGGTTGATCTCCGCCCTCGCCTGCGGACTACCATCGCCAGCCAACCCACACTCGGCAGGAGCAAGATCAGTAATGTAATTGAGAATAGCTGCATTTTGAGTCAGTACCCAGTCGTCCACTTGTAACGCTGGCACCGCACCTGCGGGATTCAATGCAAGGTATTCGGGTTCCTTCATACCTTTATGGTCGAGAACCTGCAGGTCGAACGAAAAACCAGCCCACCGCAGCAGAATATGGTCGGCCAAAGAGCAAGCGCCTGGCGAGATGTACAGCTTCATTAAAAGACTCCGTAGTAACAATAGAATTCAATTATGCGCGCTTATTTAAACCCGGAACGGACTTTTGATGAGGCGTGATGCTTTTCAGTCACTGTGTCAGTGCAACACCTGCAATCAAGAAAACATGGTCACCGCTCACGTTCATTTGGCAGGCATTGCATGAGTGTTAACTTAGGAATGGTCACAAAGCACTATCACCGCACATGATCTACTTACCGACTGTCGATGGGTCATCCTCAATGACACTCACGCAAACGCAAAGCGGGGCCAGACATCGTTTCGTTATCATTGGACAATGCTCATGTACACGGTGTATCAGGGATCCAATTCAGCTGGTGAGTGGCGCCACGCACCGCCTTTACGAGCGACCCATCACAGGACTTTGGAGACCACCAACAATGGTTGATTGGCATTGAACCTGGGCCGGACTGGCACACGCCTTCGCCCCACTTTCACACTTCATCACTCAACAGCATAACGATCATCCTGACTCATTCGCTCCCAATGCAGTATGTCAATATCAGCGAATACAAACGAAATCTGACATACCCTGGGTTGCACGTTGCCGCCATCGCTCAGCAGCAGCAAAGATAAACCCGTTGGCCTCACCGTCAGCGGTGGCACATCCTTCAAGATGTGGCTATCTGGCTAACGATGACCATCTCATCCAGAAGCAACACGCTGAGGCATCCAGCCTGCTTACATCGCCCATGAACTTCTGAATCGTCCAACGTATTGAATAAATCCGGCAAACCGATCAGAGAATCGGTCCGCAAAAACAAGTGCAGCAGTGGATGATGATGTATTAGGAGCAATCACTAGCGAACAGTATCGAAAAGAACACGATAATCCCGAATTCGACCAGGCATACGCACCGACAACGGATTAAAATTACTCGGCTTGGCATGATGGCAGGGTTCTGAAAGATATGTCGACCACACAATCTACACACTCACATTGGCATCCAAGCGGGGGGCATTATTAGCACGGGCACCCAAGCAACGAACGCAGCAGCCTGAACACACAGTTAGAGGATCACCCGATTCTCACTCAGCCGCCAGTGTGCTGGTTATCAAGCGCACACCGTTGTCGATCAGGACGACTACCCAGGCCGATCGTTACCTCATTCGAATCGGTATCCAAACCAATTTCATACCGGCGAGATAACATGTACCGGCCATTGAGTCACTGCATAAAGAAGCTCACGCATCACCTGCACACATCGCTCCACATCCGTTGATTCACCACCGTGTGCGCCCCATGATGCTGAGCCGTGACACGTATCGACCATCAGGCAGACACCGGCACCGGATCCAGGCGACTGCACTACATACCCAGTTAACCACTGGTAATGCACCAAGTGCTGCATGGGACGACGTTGATCCAGAATAACAGCCAATACCACCTGTCCGAGCAGATGCAACCAGTCCTGCACTACCAGCCAAAGCAAGCCCGCAGCCACAGGTGTTTAGGCAGATGATGCCTGCAAGTATGCGCATAACAGCAACATCCGTCAGAACTGCAGATATAGAATCCGACCACGGCTGTACCAACATCGGCATGCAACAACAAGGCATACCATGAATCAGCGACGATGCTGGACATACACGGTATCGACCAGTTCCGGAACACCACGCGCCCAGGTCACGCCCTGGATGCACGCGCCTGGAATCGCGCCGCTGCCCATGTCCGTTTTTACGTCCCGTCCTAGCAAGATGCGCTGCACGCCGCGGCGGGTGAGTTCTCCTGTTTCAGATCCAGCCAGCCCATGATTAGCGCGGGCAAACCGTTTACCCGTCCACCACGGCGGATAGCGTCCCGTCAGGTGCATTGCCACTTCATGCCCAGCGCACAGCGTCTTGCCCAGCTGATTACCCGCCGCCAGCAGCCGTTCGCGTACGGCGGCGCCCATCGCGTGAAACTGGCGCTGTTTCGGATAGGGCCGGTAGTCGGTCAGGCGATCGGTGCGGCGGCGGCGGGCGCGTTCCTCCAGCAGCAAGGCTAACGCCTGCTTCGGCGGCCAGTGCTGCAATGGCGGCATCAAGTTCAGCGTCATCGGTCTCTTTAAACGTGGAGTGCTCCGGTGACATGGGTTTCAGTGGGGATCAGCCGCGCCGCCAGCTTGTAAAACTCTGTCTTGCTCTTCTCACCCCAGGCCACCAGTGCGGGAACGCCACCGAGCATGTCGAATGCTTCTAGAAAGGCATGCTTCATCGCGGCGGTGTGCTTGTTCTTACTACCCACCGTCCTGCCGCTTGGATTGCCTGATTGCCCCTTTTTCCAAGCCATCACTCCGTCTCCAATGCGGCCAGTCGTTTTCGGGCCACCTGGCAATAGCCCGGTGATAGTTCCATCCCGATAAAGCGGTGCCCGGTGCGTAAGGCGGCCACGCCCGTTGTCGCACTTCCGGCGAACGGATCCAGCACCGTCGAGCCCGGCGGCACGATCCGCAGCAAATGCTCCATTAATGCCAGCGGCTTACCCACCTGATGCTGTTTCTCATGTGCGGTAACGTTAACGCTGAACACGCCGTCCAGAATCACGGGATGCGCTTTGGTATTTAGATGCCCGCGCGACGCCCACACCACATACTCGGCTTGGCTGCGGAACCGGCCCACATGAGGACGGCAGGCAGGCGTCTTGTCCCACACCACAATGCCTTGCCACACCCAACCGGCACTTTGCACCGCGTCGGTCAGCGTCGGCAACATGCGCCAGTCGATAAAGACTAACAACACGCCGCCAGGGCGGGTCACGCGATGGCACTCAGACAGCCATTGACTGGACCAAGCCAGGAAACCGCGATGGTCGCGGAAGTCACATTCAAAGTCTGGAAACCTACGTTGAGTATCGGAGTTGAGGTATTTGTCGCCCGTCGATTTAAATCGATCCGCCATTCGCATCCCCCCGGAGCAATACGGTGGGTCGGTCATCACCGCATCGACACTGGCGCTCTCCAGTTCGCACAGCAATCGCAGCGCGTCTCCCTCGTGAAGGGTATAGGCCGCCGCTGGCGTGGTGCTCATGTCCATGCGTTCACTCCGGCTCCAATGCGCCGCACCCGTCGGGCTGCCAGGCTTGATCACGGCTAGCCGCCTGGGTCCACGCCGCAAGACAACGCACTTGAGCGGCGCAGTGCGCATAGGCCACACGCCATGACAGCGCATGCTCAAGCACATCACGCACCGTCGCCACACGCGGCAGCACTGGCTCCTCGCAAGGGCGTAATAATTCCTGTGGCGGGGCAGCCACCTCAACGCGGCTCTGGACGACCGTGATCGTCTTGACAGGTGCTCCCGTCGAGCAGGCACCCAAGCACGTCAGGCACATCAGTATCCAGAAAGGTTTTAGCCTCATCGTGCAAATGCTCCAGGTGGGTGAGGCGCTGCCGTAAAACGCGGTCCCGGGAGGTGATCCGGTTTAAATCCGTATGCAGGCCCGCAAGGGCGTGCCTGTCGATCTCGCGTAAGGAGCGCAGCCGTGCAATCGCTTCATCCTGATCACGGTTAATCGCGATCTGCTGCTCCAAGGTGCTTTCCACACGGGCCAGTTGCTGCGCCAGGTGCGTGGCACGCTGCGCTAACTGGCTACGTTCAGACCACGCCAGCACCGCATGACCGATCAGCGCCACTAGGGCCCCAATCATCGTGTACTCGATCAGCAGGCGCACACTGGGCAGATGCTGACGCATCCGGCGTATCCGTTTAACGATCATCAGAGGGTCTCTTTTTAGAACTCATTTTTGGGGAGATGCAGTGTTGGATGAACTCCAGACTATTGGAGGTGCCGATCAACCCAGACACCCCGACCGTGGCAAACGTGATGGACTGGCTCATGTCGAGCGCGTCACACCCCCACATGACACATAAGCCCACCAGCCCCGCGCTGAGGGTTTCAACCAACACCCGCGAACACAGCAGCTTCCCGCCTTCATCAAGCGTGCGCATGCAATAGCCCAGCGTTCCGGCCATCATCGCCAAGCCCACACAAAACAATTCCTTCCATAGGGGCATGTCGGTGAGGTCAAGCACGCCGGTCCTTCACTGCATGACGCTGCTGCTTCCGCTTTGCAGCATGCGCGGCACCCAGTTCCTGCGCTAACGCGCGCCAGTCCTTGCCTTCAAACAACGCACGTTCGACGGCGCGCCGTATGATCAAGCCGTCAGAGATACAGCCACCGGCGTATTTCCACACTTTGAACTGCTCCGCCGCGCCTGTGACATCTCCCGCATTGAGCTTGCGCAGCAACGTTGAGATCCCCAAATTCCCCAAGCCGATGTTGTAAGCCAGCGAGACCAGCGCATCGAATTGATATTGGGTGACAGGCACGCGCAGCCTCCGACGCACCCCCGGCACGAATTCCTTAGACATCCGGGTGTGAAAGCGCGTCTCGGCTTCTGCCTGCGTAATCCTCAAACCAGGCACCACGCTAGGCCCGGTATCACCATAGCCAATGGTCCACTTGCCACCCGGGCATTTGTACGAGGTCAGCTTGCACCCTTCAAAATATTTGATGAGGGCGATGCCTTCGGTTCCTAGGTTCATAGCCGTTCTCCGCAACGCAAAAAACCGCCCGGAGGCGGTCTGTGCTCAATAAAAAAAGCCCTGCGGGTGCACAGGGCTTGGAGGGAAATCGCGCGATGGCGGCAAAAACAAATGTGCGGGATCACCACTCAGGCGCGTAGATTAGGGGGGAAAGTGCGGCAGCATCAATGCCGCACTACGCTACATCTCAATAACACGCACCACATGAGGATGTAACGACTTATTTCTGGCGCGGCCTATGCGCTTCCACGTAGGAGCGTAGTACCGCATTGATGCGCGTCTGATAGCGCTTGCCGGTGTGGCGGAAGAAGTTCAGAACGTCTTCATCAATGCGCAGCGAGATCAATTTTTTTACATGCGGGAAGTCGACGGCCTTCGCCCAAACGGCATCCGGTTTGAACGGCGCATCGCTTGTGTCGATCTGATCGTCAGGCATCGCGGTTAATGCAGCCAGTCGCGTCTTTTGTTCGTCATTCAAAACTGGAGGATTATTTGGGTCAAGCGTTAGCTTCACGGTATTGCTTTTGCTCATGAGAAAGCGCCCTTCGTGCGGAAATGATGCGGATAGTGTCTTCATGCCTGACGGTGTAGACCACGTACAGCACCGCTGTATAGACCTGTCCGATAGTGGCCCAACGATCTTCCCCGTAAGCCTCGCGTCCGTCGTAGCTTTCAATACGCCCACCGTCAAGAAAAACACGGGTAGCATCCTCAAAAGCGACACCGTGCTTTTGCAAATTCAGTGCCGCTTTTGCAGCATCCCACTCGAGTTTCATACAGCAATTATATCTACGTTCGTAGCTACATACAATTGATGGAGAATATAGCCTTAACCCTCACGCCGCTTCCCTACGCAATGCCTCGTGCAGCTCCAAGGCGGCCTGTCGTTCCGCGTGGCGCATCTGCTCCAGCAACCACTCGTACACGCCACGCCATCTCCTGCGGTATGCCGCCTCATCCCGGCCAATGGCCGCCGCACGCCTACAGTCGCTCATCGCAACAATGCCGCTACCGTTACAGACATCACACACCTTGAGCAGTGCGCCCACACGCCGTTCCCCCCGGCCATAGCAAGAGGGGCACAAAGAAGGCTGCGCCATCTCCGAGATGACCGCCGCGACCAGGGCGGGCAGCATGTCCAACGTCGTTTGTGGCCAGAGGCTGTCTTTGACCTGCTCCAGCCGTAACGCGGCACGGTCACGTTCGGCACGTTGCGCACTGGTCACCGGACCGCTCCAGCCCAAGCACGCCTTGGCAATGCCTAGATCGGTGCGTGCTTCGGCCAAGCGTTGCTGCTGGCGCTGGATCTCTCGCACCACCAGGGCCACGTCCGTATCGCGTAAGTGGCTGCGCCGCAACGCCGCGCCATCTGGCCACCAGCACGCTTCCAGCACATCACGCCCTAAACCGGCAGGCACTAACGCCAGTCCATGCGCAATGTCCTGTGCGGTGAGATCGGGCGTGCCGCCGTGGGGCACGCCGTACCGGACCGTGCCCGGGGTAAGACGGGCCAGTAATTCACCAGGGTTGCTCATTGCAGAATTCCTGTTGTTTACAGTCGGACACGGTGACCTCGATCAAACTTCCCTGCCTGCGGATTTGGTTGGTCACCGTAAAAGCGCTCGTGCGGCGGCTTTGAGGCGTCTCGCCCATTCAATAATCAATGCGGACCTGTCCACTATTGAGGGGCGGGTGCTGGCGTGGCTGGCCGGTGAGCAAGGCAAACTGCACGCCTTCAGCGCCTTTGACACCTGCCAAGGCGTGGATGGGCTGTGGTATAGCGGCGCGGCCATCACGGAGGCGGCACGGTGCGGCGCGCCCATCGCCCTGCATCGTGATGCCCAGGGGGAGCCGGTCCGACAAGGCCCGGATCTGTACAAGCGGGCCTACGCCCAATCTTTCGGGATCGCCCAAGAGGCTGTGACCAAGCAGCAGCGCCACATCGGCAAAGTGCAAGAACTGGCGCTGGGCTATGGCGGCGGGGTGGGGGCCTTCGCCGCGTTCGCCGCCCTATACCGCATTGACCTAGATGACATGGCCGCACAGGCCCACGCCACGCTGCCGCCGGTGCTGCTCCAGGAGGCCGCTCGCGCCCTGGAATGGACCAGGGACACCCAGCGCCCCACCTTCGAGCTGTCCGAGCGTGCGTGGTTGATGTGCGATGTGTTCAAACGCGCCTGGCGTCAGGCCCACCCAGCGATCGTCACCTTCTGGAGTGATGTGCAGGCCGCCGCTGTACAGGCCATCACCCACCCCGGCACGGTCCGCTCCTGCCGCCGCTTGAAGCTGCACTATGCCAATGCCTGGTTACGTATCCGTCTGCCGTCCGGACGCCTGCTCCATTACCCAGCAGCGAGAGTAGATGCGGACGGGGCCCTGTCCTACATGGGACCCCACCCCGCCACCCGTCAATGGACCCGGATCGCCACCTATGGCGGAAAACTGGTCGAGAACATCACCCAAGCCGTGAGCCGTGACGTGCTGGCTGCCTGCATGCCGCGCATTGAGGCCGCCGGGTATCAGATCGTGCTGACGGTGCACGACGAAATCATCACCGAAGCGGCAACCCACAGCGCCTTCAATGCCGGGCACCTGGCGGCGCTGATGACCACCGCGCCCGCCTGGGCCGCCGGGCTGCCGCTGGCCGCTGAAGGCTTTGAAACCCAGCGCTATAGGAAGCACTAGCCCATGAACGTATTACATGAACGCAGCATCGAACGCTATTTAGTGGCGCGAGTCAGGGCCAAAGGCGGTGAAATCCGCAAGGTGAAGTGGATCGGTCGTCACGGCGCGCCCGACCGCATCGCCATGCTGCCCGGCAGCACCCTGTGGATCGAACTCAAAGCCCCCGGTGAGCAGTGCAGGCCACTGCAACTACGCGAGCACGAGCGCATGCGCCGTATGGGGCAGCGCGTGGAAGTCGTCGATTCCTTTGAAGGCGTAGATCAGGTGCTGCAATGACTCAGAAAAACGCTTTGGCAATGAGCGTCGCAACGCCCGCCACAAGAACACCAAACATCCACTTGAGTAGCAGCATTTCGCCTTTTATTTCAGCGAAACCTTTATCTATTTTCGATTCAAGCTTCAGCTCCAACTCGCGCAGATCGGCCTTTGTCGCAAGTTGTTGCAGATGCGTTTCGAAGACCTCCGCTAACGCTTCGGCTTGTGCCTCGGCGTGCGCAGGAGGAACCCCCGCGTTTTTAAGCTGGTTAGCAAAACTCAATGTATCGAACGCCGCTAATGCCACGAATAACCCTACCTTACCCGCATGTGATGGCGAGTATAGCAGCGCTCATCTGCGGCGGCATGGACGAGGTATCACATGACACTACGCCCCTACCAACACAGGATCGTTGATTTCATTCTGACCCATCCGCGCTGCAATCTGTTTGTGCCGATGGGCCTGGGCAAGACGGTGTCGACGCTCACCGCCCTAGATGTGCTCATCCTGGCCGAAGCGGTGACCCCCATCTTAGTTGTGGCCCCGCTGCGCGTGGCCGCGAGCACCTGGCCGGATGAAGTGGCCAAGTTCCCGCACCTGCGCCACCTGCGCGTGGCCGTGGCCGTGGGCAGCGCCGCGGTACGCCGCCGTGCCTTGCAGCAGCAGGCCGATATCTACTGCATTAATTACGACAATCTGAAGTGGATGGTGGAGTTTTTCGGGGAGCGCTGGCCGTTTCGCACCGTGGTTGCCGACGAATGCTCCAAGCTGAAAGGTTTCAGACTGGGGCGCGGGACCCAGCGCGCCCGCGCCCTGGCCAAGCATGTACATACCAAAGTTGAACGCTACATCGGCTTGACCGGCACCCCTGCGCCTAACGGGTTACAGGATCTGTGGGCGCTACTGTGGATGGTGGATCGGGGCGCACGCCTGGAGAGTAGTTTTAGCAAGTTCACGGATAGATGGTTCCGCCCGATCCGCATCGGCAGCGATCCCCACGCCGTGCGCGTGGTGCCCACACCCAACGCCTTTAAAGAGATTCAAGACAAGGTGCGTGATGTGTGTCTGTCGCTGGAGCCCGGCGACTATTTCGACCTGCGCCAGCCAATCGTGAATACCATCCGCGTCACGCTGCCGGAGCATGCCAAGCGCATGTACAAAGCGATGGAGCAAGAAATGTGGCTGGCGCTGGAATGTGGCGCTGAAGTTGAAGCCTTTAACGCGGCCAGCAAAACGATCAAGTGCTTGCAACTGGCCAATGGCGCGGTGTACACCGACGCCACACGCCGCGCCTGGGCCGATGTCCACGACGCCAAACTGCATGCCCTGGACGCCATTATCGAAGAGGCCGCCGGTATGCCCGTGCTGGTGGCGTATCACTTCAAAAGCGATCTAGCCCGTTTACAGCGCGCCTTCCCTCAAGGCCGTGTCCTGGACAAACACCCCGACACGATCAGGGACTGGAACGCCGGACATATCCCCGTGTTGTTCACCCACCCGGCCAGCGCCGGTCACGGACTAAACCTTCAGGACGGCGGCAACATTCTGGCCTTCTTCGGTCACTGGTGGGACCTGGAGCAGTACCAGCAGATCATCGAGCGCATCGGCCCCACACGGCAGGCCCAAGCCGGACACAACCGCCCGGTGTTCATTCACCACATCATCGCCGCCGGCACGGTGGATGAGCTCGTCATGGCGCGCCGCGAATCCAAACGCGAAGTCCAAGACCTATTACTTGATGCCGTGAAAAGGAGGGATTCGCTATGAAAAAGCAGCAAGGGTTTCATTTAATCGAACTCATGATGGTGCTTGCGATTATTTCCATTCTCGCAGGTACCTCTGTGCCGATGTATCAGCATTACGTCGCTAAATCTCAAGTCACGGCGGCCCTGGCTGACATTACGCCTGGGAAGATAAACACCGAGATACGTATGGCACATGGAATGCCGCGCACCAGGCTTGCCAATGATATTGACCTGCGTGCCGTCACGACGCATTGCCACCGCATTGATGTCATTGTCGAGGTTGCCATCACGCAGTCCTATACCGACCCAGACGGCCATCCCAGAGTAGGGAGTGTGAGCGCTCCTGATTCAAGCATCACCTGCACGATTCATGGCAATGCGCAGGTCAACAATAAAATCATCCAGTGGATTCGTATCAGCGATGCGCATAACGCCAAGTTTGATGATGCGGGTAATGGTTTTGACGGCCAATGGTTCTGTGTCACCAACGTGGATGAAGCGTTCAGGCCAATACGCTGCAAAGCCTCTCTGCCTGCAATGAATAGCTGGGCGTAATCCCTATCAGGGCCTTTGCAACACCGAACACATAGCACGTTGAGGAGTCCGCTAATGACTGAGCACCGAGCAAAACAAATACGTAACACAGGTCCCGCCATCGGCTTATGCCTTTCAAGAAGTGAGGTGTCCCAGTTGTGCGGGACACCGCAGCGCACTCGACAAGCGGCGTTTCTTAGAAAGAATGGCATTCGGCATTATCTGGATGCACATGATTGGCCGGTTGTCCTGCGTGCAGCCATTGACGGGGTGTCACCTCCGGTGGCGGTTCCGTCTGTCTGGAAGCCTAACAAGGTTGCTTGATGGGACGTAAACCAACCAAAGTAGGCGCGATTCCAAGATTCCGCGTGCGTCGTCAAAAGTCCGGTGTGGTGCATTACTACTACGATCATGGCGGCAAACCCCGGAAAGAGACGCCCCTGGGCCGCGACTATGGTTTAGCCATCAAGCGTTGGGCTGAGCTGGAGCGTGAGCAGATTGCTCCTGCAATTGCAGTCACATTTCGCCATGTCGCCGACCGTTACCGCGCTGAGGTGCTCCCCACCAAGGCATTCAACACACAGCGCATACAGCTTCGCTTCCTAACTTCACTCCTGGAGTTTTTCGATGATCCCCCAGCGCCGTTTGAGTCCATCAAGCCGGTGAATATCCGGCAGTACCTGGACTGGCGCACCTCAAGGGTGAGTGCCAATCGTGAAATATCGGTGTTTTCGCATCTGTGGAATTGGGCGCGGAGTAAGGGCATCACGGACCTTCCTAACCCTTGTGGGGGCATCCGCCGTCACAAGGAACGCGGACGTGACGTGTATGTAGACGATGCGACGTACCGTGCGGTTTACAGCGCCGCGGATCAAACGCTGAAAGATGCAATGGACCTTGCCTACCTGACCGGGCAACGTGTGGCCGATGTGGTCGCGATGGATGAGCGGCAGCTCATGGATGGGGCGTTGGTGATTCGCCAAAGCAAAACGGGGGCCAAGGTAGCGATTGAAATCTCTGGTGAACTAGCAACCTTGCTGGATCGGATCCTCGCCCGCAAGCGCGGGCTGAAGCTGCGTAGTACACGTTTGATTGTGGATGCAAAAGGCCTGGAATTAAGTTGTTCAGGATTACGCTACAGGTTTAATAGCGCGCGGGCTACGGCGGGGATAGCGAAGGACGCCTTTCAGTTTCGGGACCTGCGCGCCAAGGCGGCGACTGACAAGGCCGATTTGGCCGGGGACATTCGTCAAGCACAGGCACAACTGGGACACGCATCAGTGACGATGACAGAACATTATGTGCGTAAGCGCAAGGGAACCAAGGCCACGCCCACGCGGTGAATTGCGGAGCGATACCACTATTGCGGAGCGGGCATAGCTTTGCAATTCATTGATTTTATTTGGTTTAACAATGAAAATCGAGTATGGTGCAGTTCTGGACATGCAACATCACCACCATGCCGACCATCCTCAGTCCAGCAACGATGATTGCAACCATAGTCCACACTGCCATATCCCAAGCATCGATTCTGCAGCTGGGGCAGTGTACTGGCCACCGCATAGCGGCAGCGAACACGGCATATTACCGATCCACTGGACCACATGGTGCGCACATATAGCCCAGCCACCACCATCGTCACGTGCAAATGAGTAACTTAATACAACACCAGAATTCGCCCCACACCCGACACCGTCGCACAAACTACACGCTACCGCTACAGGAAGCCGCCCAAGGCAGGTCGTCAGCATCATGGAGCCTGGGAACATCAACTTGCACCCACACTCCTCAGACAAGATGCTTAAGTCATCAATGAAATCATCAGGCTAATCACGCCAAGCGCTCATATGGTCAGCGAGGACATTAAGCAAATACTGGACATAGGCCACCCTCTCCACCAACGCCATAGACAGTTCGATCAAGCACAACCATCACGGACTTCTGCAACATGAAATAGCTGAAGCACTGGCGCCACACCTGCAACATCACCCAAGATAGCTACATCGCAAGCTCAGGTCATTGGATGACTCATGACCAGAGTGCAAAAGGGATAACACGCCGCGCACATCCACAACACACTACATTAAGGCATCAGCCAAACGTGCAATGCCCTCACGGCTGCGACGCCAAGCCGGACGTTGCTGCCACTCGACCAAGTTAAGCTGGCGCGCATTAGCTAAATAATCACTCTCCACTTCACGCAACCGAGACACAATCTGAGAGTCGTAACAAATCATGCCAATCTCCGCGTTAAGCGCGAACGAACGGATATCTAAATTAATCGAGCCGAACAATGCAATATCCTCGTCCACGCTCAGATGCTTGGCGTGCAGAAAATGGGGACGATATAGTGCGATTTTGATTCCGGCACGCAGTAACTCCTCGAAATACGCCTCCTGAGCCCAGGCTATCAGGGACTGGTTATTGCTCTCAGACAAGATCAACTGCACGTCCACTCCAGACGTGCCGGCAATACGCAACGCACTGAGTGTAGCCTCATCAGGTACAAAGTACGGTGTCACCAGCACAACGCGTCGCCGTGCCAGGTGGATCATTGTATTAACCGCATCACGTGCATTCTCATACGGGTAAGCCGGCCCACTGGCTACTAATTGGGTCGGCACATTCTGCACGCACACGGGAGCATCGAGCCGCATCTCCAAACGTTGACCAGTTTCAACAAACCAGTCACTGAGAAACACCGCCTCCAGATGATTTACCGCAGGACCGCACACGCGCGCGACCAGTTCACGATTAGGGAAGTGAGGCACGAAATCTGGACATGCCAAATTCTGCGAGCCGATATAAGCAACACGGTTGTCGATCACAGCAATCTTACGGTGGTTGCGCAAATCCATACGCCCACTGCGGCGCCAGCGCAACCCACCAGGCAACATCGCGTGAACCTCGACACCGTGTGAGCGGAGACACTGCCGGTAGGCACGCAGACCGCGTTTAGCACCAACGGCATCCAGCAGCAACCGGCAAGACACGCCACGCGCCGCGGCACGCTGCAACGCAGCCACCACCGCATCGCCAACCGCATCGTCAAACATCAAGTAATACAGCAAGTGCACGCGTTCGCGCGCACCATCAATATCATTGATCAACAGACTCAATGAAGCATGGTAGTCATCCAATAGCTCCAAGGCATTACCGCGTGTTGGCATGAAATCACCCTGATGCTCAACCAACGGCACCAATTCCGCGGCAACGCTATTCTCATGAGGCTGCCAGCGCAACTCAGTCAACCCACGCTGCCACTCACGGATCACTTGCGAAGCCAACGCCTGGCGCAACACGCGCTTGCGTGACAGCCAAGGATGGCCAAGCGCTAAGTAAAGCGGCAAGCCAAGCACCGGAACAAAACCAATCAGCAACAGCCAGCTGCGTGCAGCACTAGGGGTGGTTCGCGCTGGAATCCAAAGCAACGCAGCCAAACGGATGATCCAATCCAATGCAAACAGCCAAGCTCCTTCCATCCAAACCGACAAAGAACTTTCCTCAGCACAAAGTTAGGATGGCCACATCACAGAATCTGTTCTGACTCAGAACCAAGTACACAACGAACCCCTGACAGCAACCAACACAGGGATGCGCCATACCACCTAAGAAAACACCAGCTCGGCTTTACAACAAGTTCCCAAAACAAGTAGGAATCCAGCAATCACTTGATCTTGCCTTCCTTGTAAATCACATGCTTACGGGCCTTGGGATCATACTTTTTAAACTCAAGCTTCCCAGGAGTGTTCTTTTTGTTCTTGTCAGTCGTATAGAAGTGACCTGTATCGGCCGAAGAAATAAGGCGTATCTTGTCGCGCTTGCCTGCCATGATGGATGACTCCTTAGACCTTCTCGCCGCTGGCGCGCAGCTCGGCAAGCACGGCATCAATGCCATTCTTGTCAATGGTACGCACGGCGGAGGTGGAAACACGAAGTTTAACCCAGCGGTTCTCGCTGGCGACCCAGAAACGGCGCTTGTGCAGATTCGGCAAGAAGCGACGGCGGGTCTTATTATTGGCGTGGGAGACGTTGTTACCCGTCTGCACACGCTTGCCAGTAACTTGGCATACGCGTGACATTGCGCACCTCAATTCGTTAGTGAGTCCGGCCACCACAGCCGGGCCCTGACAGTGTCCCCCATGATCTGAGAGACGGCAGTCCCGACGGCACGCAGTCCACCACGCGACATCGGGAATCAAACACTTATGCTGCGACAGAGCAGCCCGGGGATTACACTCCCGCGCCCCATACAAACCGAACACAGCAAGCTGCCCATTATGTGCGGCTATCCCTTACATCGCAAGCATTTAGCGAAACATAGCGGAATTTTTGCTAACCGCAACAACGGCGACATAGCAAATCGGACAGCAGGGCACTAGCGATCAACACATCTGGCGAGGCACTAACGAAACCTCGCATTCATACCTAAAACGCTCCCTACGACGCACCTGTAAACATCATTGAAAGCTCCCCAGGTCCAAATCAGGGTGCAGTCGGAGAAAAAATCAAGCTGCTCCCCTCAGTTCAGCAACGCCCTAATCCCATCGCTCTCAAACAGCAGCACATGCAGATGCACCAAATTCCAAGCAATCTGCGCAGCAATAGCCACCACGTTGACACCAACCACAGTCACACTCAGCACCGTGCAACACACCATTGCAATACTGCAACTGCACATCAGGTTTTGGTTCAAACGTATCTGCAACTTCTTTATTTATCTGGTAACGCTTCACAAAGCAGCCGCCACGGTCCACTCATCTTGCACAACATGAAGACCACCTGGCACCTCTTACGTTTCACCAGCATACGGGGCCGCCTGGAGGAGAGATAAACGACTTGTCTTCCTGGTGTGCTGACACCAAACGCACCCCAACACCTTCAAAACGGTGTGTGATCCGGAGCATCTCTGAGATAAACGCTTACTGCTGCTGTCACGCATCGGCAACCACACCCCAGTGGTCCTTATTCCCGTGAATCATCCTCCGCCTGAATCCACTATGTGTTGGACGTCAAGCATTCCTGGCTGTCAATCCGGAGCCTGCACCAATAAGCATCAAGCAGCAATATGCCCCTTGGCTGATGGTCAAAAACATCATACAACGCGTTTCCATCGGCCAACCTATGTGACCGCTTGCGCCGCTAGCAGCTGTCATCGACGGTAAAGACCGCATTCCAAAGCCAATGACTAACATTATTGGATGTCCCGGCAACCGCGCCACTGAGCAGTCAAACAGGCAGGTCACCTCCGACATGCAATCATCCAATCATGCCTACCACGCACCCCTGAACAATGAAAGTCAGGTACAAATAAATCGCTTGAATCACATCTCACTTCATATACATCAATTCATTGCCATAAGCGTGCGACGTTTGTTCAGAAGAGACTTCACCTTCACCTGAAAATTCTTGGCACAACATCAAAACATCCAGAAATACGGGTGTCACATTGAAATGCCGCACCGCAGCTGCTGCTTCAGTGCAAAGCACCGCAATGCAGCAATCGACTGCTTACTCTGAAACCAATCAGCAATCAAACCAACTCGCTCGTATCTTTTCTGATATCTCGAAGTGCCCTCCTCAGTCCAGAAACAAGCTCAACAATCGCTCCAGTGGCTCATGCTACGCGCACCCGCAAGTACAACAGCGGGATGAACGACTCCTGCAACCCTATAGAAAACAATCCATAGCGATCCAGCACACCACTCAATAGCCCAAAGCAAGAAACGAGACCATCGAAATAAAACCTAGGTGATACTGACAACAATGAGCTCACCCAAACTAACAGGGCCCGCTTGTAACCTCCTACAATTTCGACTCTTCACCTTCAAGCCGCAACGATGACCGCCACCCTAGCCGATCCGTTAACACTGACCCGCCAATGGATCGAGCGCGCCGTCATTGGCCTTAACCTGTGCCCATTCGCCAAGGCCGTTTACATCAAGCAACAACTGCGTCTGGTACTGAGTGACGCAACCACGCCTGAAGCACTCCTAGAACATCTGGCAAAAGAATCACTCCTGCTGCGTGACACACCCGCCGAACACATCGACACCACACTCATCGTGCATCCGCACGTCTTAACCGATTTCCTCGATTACAACGACTTCCTCGACCATGTCGACGCGATGATCCAGGCACTAAATTTACAAGGCGTGTTGCAAGTGGCCAGTTTCCACCCGGAATACCAATTCCACGGCACCGCATCGGATGATATTGGCAACTACACCAACCGCGCCCCATACCCAGCTCTGCACCTGCTGCGTGAGGAAAGCGTGGACCACGCCGTCGCCGCATTCCCGGATCCAGACGTCATCGTGCAACGCAATCTTCAAACACTCAAACGTCTTGGCCACGCAGGCTGGCAACGAGTGCTGGCTGGCACTGACATGGAATGAACCACATTGCCGCACAGCAACTTCATTGAGAGCGAATGGCCCCACGTGCCTATCAACCTTGGTGACATCCGTCGCACTGAACGGACGCACCTCAATATGCACTGGCATGCACACACCGTGTTCAAACTCCAGCGTCGCCTCAATAGACTGTCCAGCAACACATCGCTTACCAAGCGACATCAACACCACATGGGTGCTGCCAGGCCGCAATATCACCTGACCGTGTGGCGGCATCTTCAAGCCTTGGTCGAGCATGCACATGTGGAACACCCCATCTAATTCGCACATCTCATGTCTTGCAACATGACGTACCACTGACGATTCCACCGCACCCAAGGGCAACGGCACATCACCACAGTTCTGCAACGTCATGTAGCCAGCGGCGACAGACACTGACGGCGGAGTGGCACGCACCCAAGCTCCACATCCGTCAAAACCGCAGCAACGGAATGCACATCACAGGAAGCGGCCCCAGTGCACATCCTCAAACCAATAACACATGAGAACAGCAGAACAACCGAGGTCTTCATAAGCGCTTCCCACACTACTTAACGGATAACGTGTGGGACGCACTTCCCCCAACAGGGGCAAAACGCAATACCAGAACAAACATCAGCACACCGGGCCATCATGCTGCCAACGTGGCACTGCACAGCACACTCCAGGTTCTGGAAAAGGACAACCAGAATGCTGACCGCATCATATGCAATGCAGGCTATACCGAACTAAAAGTGATACAGCACTGAGCACTGCGAACAGAACCCACCCACATCACTGACACAACCAACGTATACACAACACAAGACGGACAACGAACCAATCACATCTACCACACACGACCTGAAAAAACGCTCAGACATCGAAGCACACTTCCAACAGGCGCTGCACCTCTATCAATGAAGCAACAATCCGGTGCCCCAACGCGCGTACCTGGGCATCCGGCATGAGCAAATCAGGCACCTGAATCGGCGTCATGCCAGCAGCCAACGCAGCACGTACTCCAATCGGTGAATCTTCTACCACCAAGCAGCGCGCCGGAACGATGCCAAGCGTGTGCGCCGCCAACACATAAATATCTGGCGCTGGCTTAGCATGAGCGACATCACTGGCCGTACACACCGCGTCGAAACGCCACAATAAGCCGGCTGCATTAAGCTTACGCAACGCCAGCGGGCGCCGCGTCGAAGTACCAACCGCGCACGGTATACCGCGTACGCATAACCATTCCAATAACGTGATGATGCCGGGCCGGTGCGGCACCCCCATGGTCACCACGGCGTCATACAAGGCATCACTGCGCGCCAACAACGCTGCAGCCGACACAGCACCAATCCGTGCGGCCAGCAGCGCGTGACAGGCGGTATCACTCATCCCGACCATCTGCATCCAGTAATCTGGCTCGATCTGCTGCTCAAGATCGGATGCCGCTCGACGCCGGCATTCGATACTCGCACGCTCGCTATCAAGCATCAGCCCATCCATGTCGAAGATCACCGCCTCAGGCACGAATGACAGCGGAGCAATCACAGTCATCGGTTCTCCTGTGAAAACAGCATGGCAAGATCACGGGCTTCAAGCACACGCCACTGCCCTTCCGGCAGGCCATCCAGCACCAGGCCACCGATACGACTGCGATGCAGCGTTTCGACACGGTTTCCCGTTGCACCAAACATCCGCCGCACTTGGTGATAACGGCCCTCATACAACGTCAACCGTACCCGGCATGGCCCCAGTACATCCAAATCTGCTGGTCGCAGCGGCTTCGTATCTCCATTCAGCAATAATGTGCCGCTGGCGAACAGCGCTGCTTCATCCCCCCGCAGCGCTTGCACGAGTGTGGCCTCATAAACCTTGGGAAGATGTGCCTTGGGTGAGATCATCCGGTGCAACAGTGCACCATCATCGGTCAGTAACAACAGACCACTAGTATCGCCATCAAGCCGGCCAACAGTGGACAGCAACGGCGAGCGCAAACGGAAGCGGGGTGGCAACAAGTCATACACCAATCGTCCCGTGTCCTTGGTCGAACAGATGTAACCGGCAGGCTTATGCAGCATCACCGTCAACCCGGGCGGCGGATCTAACGGTTCACCATCAAGACGGATCGTGGGGTGCTGTACCTGGTCGTCGGCATACAACACTTCGCCCTCGCAATTCGTGACACGACCTTGGCGAAATAGCCAGGCAACCTCCTTACGGCTGCCATAACCAAGATTAGCAATGTACTTAAGTAGTTTCATGCGAACCTGCTATGCGCATCATGCCGAAACTCGCGTTGAACGTCTGCCCGTATAGTAAATGGCACAAAGAATCAACTGCGTGACTGTGATGCCTGTGCGACCGCGGCGATGCAACATTTAACACATATCAGGCTGGCAACCTTGACACCCTAGGATGTCTCACGAGTGAACATCGATACCGCCGCTGTCATACCAGTGAAATCCGAGCATGGGCACAACACACAGCAACTTCACATGACACCGTGCCAACATCAGCACACACGCCTCGTATGAGGCCAATGGCGGTGAGTATGCAAGCAACGGTGCAGACGATCCACATCAATACTCTCGACCCGCACCAAGGGAAACAACACGGCCCATACAACCAGTCGGAAGATACTCGACCAGCAGGACTGAAGTCAGATCGACGCGATGCCAAACAAACAGACATGGTTGGCTGAAGAAACAACCGCCAGAATCGAGCGTACTGCTTCCAACGCCCCCCAACACACCTAATACATCGTGATCGCCATGCAGCGGTGCAGTCCAAAACATGCGGTCATGATGCTTGCTCAGCCATCCAGCAAGATCAATCAGCTGCGTAAGGTCAACATCGCCCACATGATGGCCACCTCAGTCAGTCACGTACCTCGTCACACTGGCACAGCAACAGAATAAAAATCAGAGCGTCATGGAGCGGATCAATGTCGATCACATCCTCGTCATACACGCGCCAAGCACTGCGTTCTAGTATCTGAGTCACTGAACGGATGCTGCGCACACACCAAAAGCGCGTCCACCCACATATTCACGCAACACCCCACCATCAGGTACATCGGGAAAACACTCACCTTACAAGCCAACTCGAAACACGCTGCACACATGGAAGCAACAGCGTTTGCAGCGGAGGATCCTGGGCGGCAGACATAACGAACCCTCGGAACGCGCATCTAGCATTCCAAGAACTGCGCAAGGTCACCTCCTTTACGGCAAGGTGAACGAAACATTGATACATGCCAAACATCCACGGGCCCAGTAAGAAACCGTCATCAAGGAAATAAACAACACTTGCATCTTTCTTTTCGATAAACGCACTGTTCCATGAGCCACCACGACTGCCTTCAAGAGGATTGGCAGCAATACATCCCACGTTGTTGTCACGTCTCCCCCTATACCGGGGTGAGTACACAAGAAACTGCCTACTTGTCGAAACGCTGCTGCATCGCTATCACAGCGGTATCACTGATGCAATCTGCACGAACGCCGCTATGACATCCACGACAGTCGACAGTCACTGGGGCGTCTGGACATGCGTGTTCCAAGCGCTATCGCAACAAGCCAACAACACGTATGCAATGATCGCTTGGATCATCGTCAAGACCTTGCATCGCCGCAACGTGGTTTGGCTATCGGCGATGACAAGATGGCTTACCACGTCCTCGGACATTGGAACTATCAAGTGAGTAGCTATTCCTATGTGACTGAGGTCGAGTAATGAAATACCGTAAAACGAGCGCTGATCACATCTTAGAGATACGTCTGTACAGCCGCCTCGATCTGAGCCAGCGACTGAAACCCAAGCAAACGCGAGACCTCCAGACCATTGTTGAACACTCCCAGGGTCGGAGTTTGCCGCAGCCCCAAACCACGGAAAAAATCCTCGCCGATCGTCTCCAGGCGGATCTTCAACACCACCACACCAACGGCTGCTTCGGTCGCAGCAAACTTGTCCAGGGCTATGTCGAGCATACGACAGCCAGGACAATGGTCCTTATAGAAGTCCACCAACAGGCGCGCATGAGCCTTCAGAGCAGCATTGAATTCGTCAGGCGACGTAGCGGTAATGATCTGCATCGGAATCCGTCTTGCACTGATTCATGACTTGGTCGGTCCATTCAACAATGGCACGCACATCGCGCTCGCCATGAGGCATCTGTTCGATCAAGAGACGTGGGAATCGGCTAGCGAAGAAATCTGCGATCCGGTGCACCGCACCACAATAATACTCGTGCCCCCATTGTGTTTCGCCCGTACCAAAGACAGCGACACACGCTGGCTTGCCAATCAGCTCTAATAATTCAGCAATGCAACGCTTCATCTCAAACGGGGTACGACCACCGTTATCGGTCCACGTACCAAACAGAAATAACGTGTAGGTACGTGGATCAACATTTTGTCCAGCAAGCGTCTGTAGGTCGGTCTCGATCCAATCTACGGTATGGCCTCCCTCCTCACAGCGCGCGGTGACTACACGCGCCACTTCGCGTGTGTTGCCGCTGAGGGAAGCAAGAGCCAGAAGAATTCGCATGGCAGCAGCAACTATAAGTCGTCAAAGCCATTGTCGAGGTTAGTCTTCTTGTAGCTGGCATTACGCATCTCGAAGAAATCCGTTTTTGTCTCGGTGAAATTATCTGCATAAGCCTTGATCCAAGGCATGACGTTATCAGTGGTCTCGGTGTACAGCTTCTCGATACCAAGCATGCCGGCCATTTTATTGGCGCGGTACTTCACATAGCGAATCATCTCCTCTACGTCGATACCGTCGATGCCATCGAGCACCTCACCAGTCCACTGTGTTTCTAGCTCAATCGCGTGTGCAAATGCTTGATGGACGTAGTCGGTCAACGCATCCGTTTGCAATTCCGGATTCTCGCCAACGATGGCACGAATCACCTCGCTGATGAACTTGGTGTGGGCCAATTCATCACGGTTGATAAAGCTGATGATCTTGCCGGTGCCCGTCATGCGGTTCTGCCGCACCAAGTTGTAGAAATAGGCAAAGCCAGAATAAAAATTAATCCCCTCAAGAATCGAGGATTGAACTAGCGAGCACAGCAGGGTCTCAGCGGTCTTTTCACGGATGAAGTCGTCGTATGCCTGCATGATTGGCGCGTTACGCTTGAGAATGGTCGGATGAGTCCGAGCGATCTCAAATACGCGATTCTGGTTAGCCAAATCAGTGATCGAGGCCAACACATAGCTGTAGCTCTCGTTGTGGATCACCTCTTGCTGACCGATGATCGCTGCATTGGCATGCGCCGCCGGGTCAGTGATGTATTCAGCAACGTTGTAGATGAAACGTGTCTGTGGTGAATCCAATGTTGCCAGCAACCCGATGATCGCGTCATAAGCATATTTCTCGCGCCCCGACAGTTCGCTGTATTGGCGCGCGTCGACCTTCATATCCACCTCATCCGGGATCCAGAAGTTGGTCGACAACTCCTTGTACGCCCGGTAGAAGGATGGGTACGGAATATCGTTCCAGTTCAGGATGCCACTGGTCTTACCGTTAATAATCCCTGTCGAACGGTTAGGATTGCGTGGTTCCAGGATCTTAATGCGATCAAGTGAGATAGCCATGTTACTCATTCGGTCAAACTAAATGGAGGACACCGGTACAAGATCGATGTACTACGAATTCAGACGGCAAGCGCCATTAGCTTGAACACCACTCGCATTCGCTGATGTCGATGTCGTTAGAGCGAACGTAGTAAGTGGTCTTCAAGCCCTCACGCCAAGCCGTCATGTGCAGATCCAACAACGTGCTGGCACGGATAGTGCTTGGTACATAGAAATTGAAACTCAGCGATTGATCGACATGGCGCTGGCGGCGGGCATTCTGGCGTATGCTCGCAAACTGGTCGAGCTTGTAGGCTCCCTTCTCATAGTACGGCCACGTTTCCAGCGACAACCCGGGCGCCGCAACCGGACGGCGGAAATCCTTCTTTTCCTCGTAGTAAAACGCGCTGTAAATCGGGTCGATTGATGCAGTGGAGCCGGCAATCTGCGCCGTGCTCATGTTCGGCGCTACCGCCACCATATAGGCATTACGCACGCCATTGACGGCCACCTGAGCAGCTAATTCAAGCCATTGTGGGCTGTTGTAGTCACGCGCGCGAAAATATTCACCGGTTTGCCAGTCACTGCCGGGAAATACTGCGTAGGTACCCTTCTCCTTAGCCAATTCCATGCTGGCTTGAATCGTCAGGTAATTGATGCGTTCGTACAGCTCGTCGCTGTATTGCTCGGCCTCCTGCGAATTCCAGTGAATCGCCTGCTGTGCGAGCAAGTGATGCCAGCCGAAAGTACCTAAACCAATGGCACGGTATTTCTGATTGGTAATCGTGGCTTGTGGGACCGGCAGCAGATTCAAATCGATCACGTTATCGAGCAGACGTACCTGAATTGGGATCAGGCGTTCCAGCACGTCAGCACCAAGCAGATCAGCCTGCACCATGATCGCACGGCCAAGATTGATCGAAGACAGATTGCACACGACAAAATCGCCAGCCTGCTTGGTCGTAACAATCTGATTGCCGCTGATCATCTCCTGTATGAGCCGGGTTGGAGCCATGTTCTGCAGGATCTCAGTACAGAGATTAGACGAGTACACCATGCCGACATGCTTGTTCGGATTCTTCCGGTTCACTTCATCCCGGTAGAACATGAACGGGTTACCAGTCTCTAATTGGCTAACCATGATGCGCTTAAAGATATCAATGGCCTTGACTGTCTTACGGCTGATACGTTCGTCAGCAACAACGTCCTCGTACTTACGGCGGAAGCTGCCGTTGGGGTCACCCCTCTTCTCGTCATAGAAATCCTGCAGGTACCAACCTTTGACCCGCTTCACCTCGTATGGATCGAACAAATACCAATCACCGCGGCGTTCGACCGCTTCCATAAACAAGTCAGGAATGCAGACCGAGGTAAACACATCGTGCGCACGCAAACGCTGATCGCCGTTATTCAGACGCAGATCCAAGAATGCTTCAATATCGCGGTGCCAGATATCCAAATAAACCGCAATCGCACCCTTGCGCTGACCCAGCTGATCCACGGATACAGCCGTGTTGTTGAGTTGTTTGATCCACGGCACAACACCACCAGAAGAGTTAGGCACACCACGAATCATCGAGCCGGAGGAACGCACGTAACCCAAATAAGCACCAACACCTCCGCCATGCTTGGACACACGCGCAATATCGGTGTTGGAGTCGTAAATGCCTTGCAAGCTGTCGTCAACGGTGTCGATGAAGCACGAAGACAACTGGCCATTGATCTTGCCGGCGTTGCTCAAGGTGGGAGTCGCCACTGTCATGTACAAGTTAGACAGTGCCCAATAAGCTTCACCAACCAGTTGCATGCGGCGCTCGCGTCCACCTTTACCGGGACCGTACTCGTCCTGCATCAAATACAAGGCGATGGTGAGCCAACGTTCTTGCGGCAATTCAAAGACGCCGCGCGAAGCATCCGTCGCCAAGTAACGTGTTGCCAATAAGTACAAGCCGTTATAGGTAAACAGCTTATCGCGCTCAGGATCGATCATCTGACCAGCCTCGATCAACTCCTCCTTGGAGTAGCTGCGCAGGATGTCGTTGGAATAGACATTGCGGTCAGCCAAGCTCTCCTGCAAACCGACAAACGAGCCGTACTTCTGGCTAGCATCGTAGAAGCGATTGCGGCTGGAACGCTTGTACAAGCGACGCAGATACAAACGTGCCGCGAAGTACTCCCACTCCGGCGCGGTCAGGTCGACACGCGCCTCAGCCTCCCGGATCAATAGATCGACCAGGTCGTCGGCATTGACACTCTCCTTACGTTCAACGAACCCAAACACCGCACGCTTGTAGTCAGCCACGTCCAATTGTGGGAATTCTTCGTGGATCGTATCGATAGCGCACTCCAAACGCACCCGGTCGAACGGCATCCGGCGGTTACCTGCTTCCTTGGTAATCCAGGTAGAGACATTGACTTCTTCAATCATCCGGGTGTGCATTGTGGCGGCTTGGCGTGGCAAAGGAACGTCGTCCTCCAGTTCCTGGGCATGAAAGACGGAGACGGCAACACCGCTAGAATTTGGTAAAGAATCAGCGGTAGCCGCAGCAAGTTGCTCTTTGGGAATCATGCGTCCTCCATCGTGTGATGCACGGATCTACTCAACCTTTGAAGCAGAAACCAACTCAGGCAGGCCGGGGCAACAACGGTGGGATAGCCACACAACTCGCACAAGCAGGGCTACGAGCAGCATTCGCACACCGTCTATCCCTTAGGGAGACGCCAAAGCAGGCACCGCGTGTCGTGCTATGCACGCGGTTGTCGGCAGTTTTACGCAACGGAGACCGGCAGGCAGGAACCGCGCCGATTTAGCCGCCGCCTCCCGGGCGGACAGCCACGGGCGACAATCAACACTTCCCAATACCGCTGGGGATAGTCGTACCCAACCCTGTCAGGCGGGGTGCTATACCTCCAAGCGCTCCGGAAGATATGATATCAACCGAGGCCAACGACCACAAGATAATGGGGAAGAATGGCATCGTCAACACAAAATGCTGTGAAATCATCCAAACCTTTGACAAGCCGTGGGTTTTATTTTGCGCATCGCAACCTATCCACCGGATAACCACATCAATAGGTTGCACGTCAAGAATATTGGGAGCGTTTCACAGTCATCCGAAAAGTCCTTGACAGCACACAGGCCTTCCCAGCAACTGCTCAGCAATAACACGGAACAACTACCCACTCCTGCTCAAGGCAAGTCAGATGGCAAGAGATGCCAACCAATCCCAGATTCCAAAACTCGCAGATCGACTCCTGAAGCAGGAACGTCCACTCCGCCTGAAACAGTGTAAGTGTGATACCACGGTGAGGAATCGAAGCACGTCACAACAACACGCCCGGATGTCACGGTACAACACAAGCAATTCATAGAAGCAACCTGCCGCTCCGCGACAACAGCACATGTATCAACAATGCGACTGAGTACAGGAAGATCGCAAAGCACGGATAACCAAGGCCGTTATGCAAGCGACACAGCAACACCACCACACGCGCCTCTAGGAGAGGGCCACAATCCACCAGATGCAGATAATGCCCAGTTCATAAATTTCAGAAATGTCAGCCGCTAGTTGCGTAAACCCTAGATCAGGGCAAGCGTTACTGCACGTTCATCGGTCACCGGCAGGTCGCGACAAGCCTTCAGAATGGGCGAGACATGGGTGCAACTGATGACTCATCAGACGCAGGTCCAGTGGCGACTCAGCTTCACCACATGGGCACCGCAACCAAACACGAACAATGGGCAACATTACCAGCAATTAGTTCAAGCGCACCTTCAGCCAAATAATAGTCGGTTGCACAATCACGACCTCGATCCTGGCCTACGGCGCTGCAGCACGAAGGCCCATCCAGAATGGATTGCGCAGTTTGGCGTACGGGGTTGCCACCCCAGACAGCTTCAAGCACGTGTACCCGAGCTCGAACATACATTCGATATCACACAACAGCAACTTCAGCGTTACCATGCAATGCGACCTGTGATCAGTCACTGCTCAGCTAACCACACTGTCTCATCGGCGATAGTCGCAATCTGTATCGGCACGCATGGATAGACACTGGGTCGCTAGTAGGTTCAACTAACGCTGATCATGGTTTTCTATAACATCACTTACACGACTGAGGTATCAACCATAAAGTCCTCCGGAAAGTTCCGCGGCGTCTCAATCAAAGCAGTCTGAGCCTTACCAGTAGCGGACCAGATGGTTGAAGACACTCATTGCATCAACTTTGGCAGCCTAAATCGGCACATGCGCAGCGTTTATAGAGTGGTGATGCCACATCATACTGACCAAACCACACCGCAAAACACAGGCTTCTCACGCCAGTCAAACGTGTTGAGCAACACCCATTCAATTTCACCGAGGAAGCAAATGCAATGGAGACATTGACGATCGTCACCGCATCATTATCCAAGTGCTCTATCGCATGCGGCGACAACTCAGCCAAGGTTCCACCCAACTCGGTCAACGGTTTTATGGCCAACCTCCCAACCCCGCCAGGGATTGCTCACAATCGCAAATCGTCGTCCAGGAAAACAATCGCACCAGATCGGGGGGCTCGGCAGTAGAGAAGGGATCATCATAAGATGTCGATACGCAGCAGGTGAACACGGGCAAACATCGAAGAGTACGCCGCATCGGCATCAACCAGGAGCTAGGCATAGGCCTGCATGTACAGGTCAATGCTGAACCGGTGTTCGAATTTCCGTACTACTACTACTACTTGCTTATGAACTTATGCGCATCGTAAATCCACGCGACGTACAGATCGTTAACAAAGTAGATCGAACAAATGACTAAAACCTGCATCTATGGCGTCACCAAGCAAGACGACGGCTGAGAATCCAACCAAGCGGTCTATACCCATTCCACCATCGTGGTTGCAATAGGACTGGGTTTAGAGATTAGCGCCAGATAAATCGAAGCATTCAAGCGTGCATGCGGGGCAATCACAGCCAGGAAGTATGGACAAAAGATGCGTAAGTCCTTGGAGCGTGCAGCAACTGTGGCCCACACTGCCACAAAGCCAAGTCACTAGCCCCAATCCGGTAGCCAAGATCACCGTAACGGTTAAACCACCGATTTCTTTGTAAGAAGGACTGACCCAACCGACCGATCTTTACCGAGGAAGCCAGTCTCAAGCAGGTGTTGCACCACCTCATACCCAACCAGCTACCACCAACAATCGCAACTCAACCGAGACGGGCAATCCGTTATAGGTGGCAGGTACTTATGCGACACACGTGGGATTAAGCAGCGACAGAAATAGACGCCGCTCAGCTATCAACAGTGGTCAAACGCTTACGGTATTGGAAAGAGGACCACAGTGAAGCGGCGATTAAAGCCACGCCTATCAGGCCAGTCACTACCTCAGGGACATGATATACGGTACCGACCAGCATGATGATCGCAAGCATGCCGATCGCGTAATGGGCACCATGCTCGAGAAAAACAAATTCATCCAACGTCCCCTTGTGCACAAAGTACACAGTGATCGAACGCACGAACATAGCACCGATAGCGAGACCAAGCATAATGATGACGACATCACGGGTAATAGCGAACGCACCAATCACCCCATCGAACGAGAACGAGGCATCAAGCACTTCCAGGTACAGGAAAGCAGCGGCACCCGAGCGTTTCCCCGGACCCATCGCCCCATCCTGGCCGTCCAGCTTGAACAGCACATCGACACTGTCCACTACCAAGTACAGCAGGATACCGCCGAGACCGGCAAACAAGACCTCCTGAAACACTTCATAGGGTAAGAACAACTTGGTGCCCATCAGACAAGCGAGTGCGACAATCACTGCCATTGCCTCAGCATTGCCAAGCTTTCCGAGCATACGTTCGATCGGACCCAACCAGTGCAGTTGTCGTTCCTTGTCGAACAGAAAGTTGAGGAACACCAGCAGTAAGAACATGCCACCAAACGCAGCAATCGAAGGGTAGTGATCCGTCAGCACTTGGCTGTATTGCTCAGGTTGTTCCAACGCCAGCTTCATCACTGGAATCAAGCCCATACCGGTCGCGACCGCCACGATCACAATCGGAAACACCAGACGCATACCAAACACAGCAATCAAAATGCCAACCGTGAGAAACAGCTTTCGCCAAAATTCACTCATGTGCTTGAGAATGCCGGCATTAATCACCGCGTTGTCAAACGACAGCGAGACTTCCAGCACACTCAGTACTAAGCATAACCACAGTGCCTCCCAGACACCGAGAGCAGTGCTATGACCCCACCAGGCAGCCAAACCGAGGCAGAGGACGGTAACGATGAAAGAAATTCGGAAATCGCGGAGCATAAATGATCCAGAAGAACCAGAAGCAGGAACCAAATTCCCTTGCGTATGTGCTACTGCAACAGCACTTGAAAAGGAAAGCACAAGGCTGGCATCGCCCACACGCATAAGGTAGGCGTAACAGCGGGAAACAGAGCACACTGGACGGAAACACCGTGCCAGCCAAGTCGAAACAGGAACAGTCTAAAGGGATTGCCTAATGGGTGCCAGACACTGAACCGCAACTCAGAGCGAGACCCAAGCTGATCATGACTCCGTTTCACAACAGAAACCCAGCCATAATCAGTGCTGCTATTCACCTGAAGCCAGGACGACGTACCATGCAGGATTAATTCCGTGATTCTGAAGTCGACAATCAAGTGAGCAACACACGGCGGAAATCTTCGAGTAGAGCAAACGTTAAAAAGGAGCATCTCTCAACAGCATGAACTTCCGATACTACATAGCTGTCCAATAAATAGTAGACAAAGTCGGAGCAAGGTAACCCAGCCATGTCAAGCAAGGTAAACACTTTCACCCATTCAATTCACAAAATAATTAGCGCCTAGATCCCTAATGTAAAATCTTCGGTTACCAAAACTATTCAAATGCGTAGTGAATGACGCGCTGCAGAGCAATATTTAAAGCCTGCTATGTACGATGATGAAAGCGATCACCAGCCAGAGAGCGTCCCTACTCCGAATTGTGATCAGATCAGAAGAGGCTGAAGAGAAACGATCGGCTATCGAGAAGCCCCTAAGTCTCCTATAGAAACCAAACAAAAAGACGCTGTTATCGACTGCGTTACAATTGTGATTCATCAATGGTCACCTTAAAGCGCTTACGCATCATATCAACGTAAGCATGCACCGCTAGCGTACCCTCGATCTGACCAAGCTGTTGTCTAAGCATCGCCTTCTGCTCCTCCGGCAATTGAGTTAGATCCCCAGGGATCACCTTAGTGATCATAAACACAGCATAGCGACCATCGTCCAAACGCACCTTACCAACCGTCGGCTTGCCCGCAACCGGAGACAATGCCGAAAAGATTGCACGGTTAGCCGTGAGCGTCGGAACCGGTGCAGTACGTTGCAGGCCGTTAAAAGGGGTAATCTGCAACTTCTCTGTTTTTGCAAGCCCTTGTAAGCTTTCACCTTTCTGCAGCCGTGCTACCAGGACATCCGCTGCAGATGCCCCATCCTTGTCAACACGATCAGCGCGTACCGCAGCAATGACTCGCTCACGCACCTTATCCAACGGCAGCTGCTGCTCAGGAATGCGCGCAATCACGCGCAACACCACACTGTGATTTGGCTTAATCTGAATTGGATCGCTAACCCTACCCTCCTGGATGAAGTCCTCGCTGAATAACACACGCTGGACCGCCGAATCAGCAGCAATGCCAATAGCATTACGACGTGACACCGGGCCAAGCTTCCGCAATGGCAACCCCAATTGTGCAGCTGCTGAGGAAAGATCATTCGGATTTTTGACCAATAGATCCATCAGTTTGCCGGTGACATCGTTAAATGCCTTCTCAATGTCCTCTTTGGTTTGCTCTGCAGCAAGCTGGTCCCGCACCGCCTCGAACGGCAACCTCTTAGCAGCCTTAATGTCTTCCAGCTTGATCACGTGATAGCCAAATTCTGTTTCGATAGGGCCTACCACTTCTCCCACTTTCATTGCGAAGAGTGCGTCCTCGAAGGGCTTAACCATCATTCCCCTCTCCACCCAACCCAAATCACCACCAGCATCTTTAGAGCCAGGATCCTGTGAATTGATGCGGGCCAGCGCAGCAAAATCGGCACCTGGCTTGCGAGCTTCCTCAGCAAGTTTGGCAGCCTTAGCCTTAGCTACTTTTTGCGAAGCAGGATCAGCACTTGTAGTAATTAAAATATGCGCAGCCTTTCGTTGCTCATTTTGAACCCCCGCCCGCTGCAGGGCAGCGTAGCGTTTGCGAAGGACAACCTCCGCAGGCGTCGGCGCGGGTAAGTTAGCAGCATCCAAATCAACATACTCGAACGAAAGTGTCTCCGGCTGATGGAAATCATTGCGATGCGCGTCATACCACTCTTTGATCTGGGTATCACTGACCTCAGCCGTATCAGGGTTCAACACCGGCAAAGTCACTAGATCAACATTGCGAGTCTGGCCAAGTAGTGTGAGTATCCGCTCCGATTCTGTGTTCGGTACGAACCCAGAATCAAAAATCGCGCTGGGAATCATGGATAGCTGCATCATGCTGCGCACATAACTCTCGTACATCTGCGGGGTACGCATCGTCGGCCCCTGTGCCAACACCATACGATAGCGATCTTGATTGAACTTGCCTTTAATCTGGAAACGCTGATCGTTAGCAATAATGTCGCGCACTGCCTCGTCATTTATCACCACACCAGCGTCCTCAGCTACTAAACGCATCACATGCTCTTCGATTAACTGGTCCAACAACTTGAGCTTATTATCGAGGGTCTCGAACTCACGTGCATCGAAGCCTTCGCCCTGCTGGGCACGCTGCTGCATGCGCGCCTGATCAAAGCGGCTCTGGAACTCTTGCTTGCTAATCTCTTGGTGCTGCCACAACAACGATATCGGCCACAAAGCCGGTGCCGACTTCCACCAAGTCGGCGAAACCTTTACCTGGGCTACTTTGTCCTTGCCACCACCCCCTATGTAGCGAACGTCGATCACAAAGAGGAAAGGGATCACCAATAATCCGATGATCGCGGTCGCAATCCACCCAGATGTTTTTTCACGGAGTTTTTGCAGCATTAGATATTTGAGAATCGTAAGATCTGAGAGCGTATTCTAGAGTTTAACTTGCTTCAAAACAGGTCGGGCACTTTAGTGACTCACAACACATACTCCGAGCACTATGCACGAACGCACCTACACCACGTACATGAGCTCACGGATAACATTATAAAGACTCACTGTTCGATGCCTGAGCTCGGGACACATAGCTGAGCAAACGTACTGAAGCACAGAACCTAAAGCGCGACAGACTAGCATCGTAACCACTTGAACTACCGCTCCGCGCTTTAGAAGTTCCTCTTTAACAACAGGAAGAAACTATTGCTTTTAAAAAAGAAATCCTGAAAAGAGCGCTCCAGAGGACTCAGGTACAGATGGCGGAGCGGACGGGACTCGAACCCGCGACCTCCGGCGTGACAGGCCAGCATTCTAACCAGCTGAACTACCGCTCCACACTTACAAACCTTTAATCATTGATGCATTGGTGGGTGCTGAGGGTTTCGAACCCCCGACCCTCTCCTTGTAAGGGAGACGCTCTACCGCTGAGCTAAGCACCCCCTAGTCGGCGGGGAAGTTTACGGCATCTTTTAGGGCTTTACCAGGCTTGAATGAAGGATTATTAGAGGCAGCGATCATGATAGGTTCACCGCTCTTCGGATTGCGTCCGGGGCGCTTCGCGCGTAAACGCACCTGGAAAGTACCGAACCCTACCAACGTAACAGAATCACCCTTCTTGAGGGCCTCAGTAATTTCGTTCACGACGGCATCAATGGCACGACCCGCCTCGGCCTTGGACAAATTAGCAGCAGCAGCAACGCCATCGATCAATTCGGTTTTATTCATCTAAAAACTCCCATTACGGCATCGAGCCGCGGAATCGAAAATCGGTCTTTTGCCTCATAGGGCAAGGAATCTAAACCACGTCCCTGATTACCATGGCGCACACAACCAGTACGCCTACAAGTCGCATGCTTTTATACCAGCGCCCATCCAAGACACGCAAGCTGAACATCAACAATCACTGGTGGGGCAACTTTTTTTACACACATTTAAATAACGCATATCAGTGCTTGACACGCGCATTGTTTGATCCTTTGAACTTGCCGCGCACGTTAGCCACACGCGAACGCACCTTACGTGGCTTATCCTTGCCTAAGTGAGTCGCAACTTTAGGTGAAAGCGGACTTTCAAGAGCTAAATCCAAAACTTCATCGATCCACTTCACTGGAACGATCATCAGACCACGTGTCACATTAGCCGGGATATCAGCCAAATCCCTACGATTCTCTTCAGGGATCAATACTGTGCGGATACCACCACGCAACGCAGCCAACAATTTCTCCTTCAAGCCACCGATCACCGAAACGCGCCCACGCAGCGTAATCTCACCAGTCATCGCTACATCAGCACGCACAGGCACCTTGGTAAGCATGGACACCAAGGACGTAACCATTGCGATACCTGCACTTGGACCATCCTTCGGCGTGGCGCCGTCAGGCACATGAAGATGAACATCTTGATTATGCAGAAAGTCCACGTCTATACAGAAGCGATCAGCACGCGAACGCACCACTGTCAAAGCCGCCGACGCCGACTCCTTCATCACATTACCAAGCTGGCCAGTCAAAATCAGGTTACCCTTACCCGGTACAAGAGTCGATTCGATTTGCAACAAATCTCCACCGACCTCGGTCCAAGCCAAACCAGTGACTAGACCGATTTCGTTGGCTTCCTCAGCGCGGCCAAAATCAAAGCGGCGCACCCCCAGATACTTTTCCAGATTTTTCGAAGTCACAGTAAGCAATACCTTAGACTTAATCTTCTTAGGAAAAGACTTTGCACCAACTAACGCAATCTCCTTGACCACTTTACGGCAAATTTTAGCGATCTCGCGCTCGAGGTTACGCACTCCAGACTCTCTCGTGTAGTAGCGCACAATGTCGCGGATCGCATCCTCACCGATCGCCAACTCCTCAGCAGCCAAACCATTGGCTCTAATCTGTTTAGGTACCAAGTAGCGGGCAGCGATGTTGAACTTTTCATCCTCTGTATAACCCGGGATACGAATCACTTCCATGCGATCGAGTAAAGGACCAGGAATGTTCAGGGAATTAGAGGTAGCCACGAACATCACCTCGGACAAATCCAGGTCAACATCAAGGTAATGGTCATTAAACGCGTTGTTCTGCTCAGGATCTAGCACCTCCAACAGAGCTGCAGAAGGATCACCTCGGAAGTCCATCGACATCTTATCGATCTCATCAAGCACAAACAAAGGGTTTTTACTGCCAACTTTGTTGAGGTTCTGCACAACCCGGCCCGGCATCGAGCCAACATAGGTACGTCGATGCCCCCGAACCTCAGCTTCGTCACGCACACCACCCAAAGACATGCGCACGAACTTGCGATTGGTCGCCTTAGCAATCGACTGACCGAGCGAAGTTTTACCTACGCCAGGTGGGCCAACCAAGCACAAAATCGGACCTCGTATCTGCTTCACTCGTGACTGGACTGCGAGATACTCGAGGATGCGGTCTTTGACCTTATCCAGGCCATAGTGGTCAGCATCTAGTGTACACTGGGCGATTTGCAGGTCTTTTCGCACCTTAGTGCGTTTCCTCCAGGGCACACCCAACAACCAGTCAAGGTAGTTACGCACCACTGCTGCCTCAGCTGACATTGGGGACATCTGTTTGAGTTTGTTGAGTTCGCTCTTAGCCTTGGTCTGCACTGACTTGGGCATGCCGGTTTCGGCAATCTTGCGAGCTAACTCCTCCAATTCACTCGGGACATCGTCTAAATCGCCCAACTCTTTCTGGATCGCCTTCATCTGCTCATTGAGATAGTACTCACGCTGGCTCTTCTCCATCTGCGACTTAACTCGACCACGGATACGTTTTTCCATCTGTTGAACGTCGATTTCACCGTCGACTAGACCAATAAGTATTTCAAGTCGGTCACCAATTTCGATAGTCTCCAGCAGACGCTGCTTGTCCGCCAAACGCACACTCACGTGCGCAGCAATGGTATCGGCCAGGCGACCTGGGTCATCAATACCAGTCAAAGTTTGTAACAATTCTGGAGGAAGCTTGCGATTGGTCTTAACGTACTGCTCGAAGAGCGACAACAGCGACCGAACAATTGCCTCAATCTCACGTTCTTCGCGCGCCTGAGTCGAGGCAATCTCAATACCGCAGCCTCGTAACGTACCGTCATGCTCGACTACTTGGTCCACACTCACACGGGTTAGCCCCTCGACCAACACTTTGATCGTGCCATCAGGAAGCTTTAGCAACTGTAACACCTGAGCCTGAGTACCGATGCCATGCAAGTCGACCGCACTCGGATCGTCAATATCAGCCGATTTCTGTGCAACCAACAGGATGCGCTTGTCGGCCTCCATCGCCTTCTCAAGTGCCCGCATTGACTTGTCACGACCTACGAACAATGGAATTACCATGTACGGAAATACAACCACGTCACGCAGCGGCAACACCTGCAGATCGAAAGCTTTTTGAGAGGACTGAGTCATGAGCACTCCAGTGTAATGCATTAAATTAAGACAACAGAAACGCCAACGGCCCCGTTATGAGGCCATTTGGGTAAGCTTGCAAGAGCTTTCTGTAAAACGGTTGGCTCTCAGTCGGTTATGCGAATCGCAGAGAGACTATAAGCGAGGATTCATTCACCCGAAGCAACCTTGGCAGGCATATTTTGATAAATCAGATATGGTTCAGATTTATTTTCAATCACCGATTCATCGACAACAACCTTACTAATACCTTCCTGAGAAGGAAGCTCATACATAGTATCCAGGAGCACCAACTCAACAATAGTACGAAGACCACGCGCACCAGTCTTACGCTTGAGGGCTTTCCTAGCCACTGCAGAGAGCGCGTCCTGACGGAACTCTAACTCTACGTTCTCCATTTCAAACAGCTTTTTGAACTGCTTGGTAATAGCGTTCTTTGGCTCAGTCAAAATTTTGATCAAAGCTGACTCATCTAGCTCCTCAAGTGTAGCTACCACTGGTAATCGCCCAACGAATTCAGGAATCAATCCAAACTTAATCAGGTCTTCCGGCTCAACATCGGCTAGCACTTTACCGACATCCCATTTACTCTCCGAGCTTTTGACCTTAACACCGAAGCCAATACCACCTGCTTCTGTGCAACGCTGCTGGATCACCTTGTCTAAGCCGGCAAAAGCACCGCCACAGATGAATAAGATATTTTTGGTATCGACCTGAAGGAATTCCTGCTGCGGATGTTTGCGCCCACCCTGAGGGGGCACCGAAGCAACCGTACCTTCTATCAGTTTCAGTAATGCTTGCTGCACACCTTCCCCAGAAACATCTCGGGTAATCGATGGATTCTCGCTCTTACGCGAAATCTTATCTATTTCATCTATGTAGACGATCCCATGCTGGGCCTTTTCAACGTCGTAATCACACTTCTGCAACAATTTCTGAATAATATTCTCCACATCCTCGCCGACATAGCCTGCCTCGGTCAGCGTGGTGGCATCGGCAATCGTGAAGGGCACATTCAACAAACGCGCCAAAGTCTCAGCTAGCAAGGTCTTGCCGGACCCTGTTGGCCCAACCAGCAAAATATTGGATTTAGCCAATTCGATATCGTCATTCTTCTGCCGGCTTTCGATCCTCTTGTAATGATTGTACACAGCAACAGCAAGAGTCCGCTTAGCACGTTGCTGGCCAATGACATACTGATCCAAAACCTCAAGGATTTCCTTCGGCTTAGGCAAACTCGAACGGGCAGATTGCGACTTCTCTTCCAGTTCCTCGCGGATGATATCGTTACACAACTCAACGCATTCATCGCAAATGAACACACTTGGACCTGCGATTAGCTTACGAACCTCACGCTGGCTCTTACCGCAGAATGAGCAGTAAAGAATTTTATTTCCGTCACCAGAACGACTTGGCCGGTCTTCACTCATGCTTCTGTTACCCACTTCACGCGGTATTATGGAGATTTAGCTCCGAAGCATAACACAAGGTGAGTAGAACGCCAGCACAGAGTTCATTCCGACTGAATATTTTCCAATTCATGTAATTAATCAAGAAGATTGGATCAACTCTTCAGGGCGCTGCCCGAGCACTTGATCTACCAAGCCATAAGCTTGGGCATCAACAGCACTCTTAAAGTTGTCACGCTCCGTGTCATGAGCAATAGTCTCCAGTGACTGACCCGTATGCTTAGCCAATATTTCGTTTAGACGCGCGCGTAACGCCAGTATCTCACGCGCATGGATGTCAATGTCAGTGGCTTGGCCCTGGAAACCACCCAACGGTTGATGGATCATCACACGCGAGTTCAACAAAGCATAACGCTTACCAGTCGCACCTGAAGCCAATAGCAGTGCTCCCATAGAAGCAGCTTGACCAACACAAATAGTACTGACGGCCGGTTTGATGTACTGCATCGTGTCGTAAATAGCCATACCTGCAGTAACCACACCACCCGGAGAGTTGATATAGATACTTATGTCCTTCTCCGGATTCTCCGCTTCCAGGAAAAGGAGTTGCGCCACGACCAAGTTGGCCATGTAGTCGTCAATAGGACCTACCAAAAAGATTAGTCGTTCCTTTAGCAAACGCGAATATATGTCGTAAGCACGCTCACCCCGGCTGGTCTGCTCGACCACCATCGGCACCAGATTTAAAGCTTTTGTCACATTATCCACGTAGAGATCTCCGACTCTAGTTTAGATATCCATACGTTCAGCACAGAACGTACGCAAGAAACTCGTTTGGTTATTGGGAACAGCAAATATGCCTTATATCTGCTATCAGATCAGGATTTAGAGAACATAATCCAAAAGCTAACAGCTTATTGCTGGATCGCTTCCTGGAACGACAACACCTGTTCAGTATGCTGGGCGCGCTCGGCTATCCATTCGATCACTTGCTCCTCCATCACCAAGCTCTGCACACTCTCCATCAATTTGGGATTGTTTCGGTACATTTCCAATACCTCTTCAGGCTCCTCGTAGGTTGAAGCAATCAAATGGAGCGTCTCAGTGACACGCATGGGATCCAAGCGCAATCGGTTGCGTCCAGCAATCTCACCGACTAACAATCCAACCAGCACACGCTTGCAAGCAGCATCCATAAAGCCAAGGTGGGCATCATCAGGGATATCAACCGGATCACGGCCACTCAGCCGAATCTGCTCAACCTGCTTAGCTAACATTAAGCGAGCTTCGCTCTCAACCAAACGAGGCGGCATTTCAATATGCGTGTAAGCAGCAATTAACTGTTCACCCACCTCCCGACGCAGGTGATTCACCAATGCCCCCTTCAACTCACGTTCTAGATTTGCACGGATATCAACGCAAAAATCCTCTAACTTGCCGCTCTTCACCCCGAAACTCTTGATAAATTCTTCATTCACTTCCAGCAACACTGGTTCAGAAACTTCGATCACTTTGACATGCACCTGCACAGCCTTGCCGGCAAGCTGCGTTACACGCCAATCATCTGGGAAAGCCACATCCAAAACCTTCTCCTCCCCCTTGAATGAGCCTTCCAACGCACGCTCAATCTGTTCAAACATCACACCAGAACCGAGAACGGTACTACCGGCTTCCATACCTTCAGTCGGCAAACGCTCATCGCCAGCTTGCGACCAAGTCTCCAGCGTTACCAGATCACCCACCTGAGCACCGCGCTCGGTAACACGCCAAATGCGCCGCTGCAAACGCAAGTTTTCGATCATTTGATCAATATCAGCGTCGGTTACTTTGGCGACACGCCGAACCACACTAAGTTTGGACACATCAATCTCACCGAAGTCCGGCATCACTTCGAAGGTGGCAACAAAGTTAAACTTTCCTTCGTCAGCACGATTGATGTGCGTTGCACCGGCTAGACGCAATGAATTCGCGCGAATCGCAGAATCGAGAGTCTCACGCAACAAGCTGTCCAGCACCTCGGCGCGCACCTTCTCACCGAACCGTTGCTCAATCACCTTAGCCGGCACCTTACCAGGACGGAAACCATTGATACGTGCGGTACGCGCAATTTCACGCAAGCGCTCATCAACATGAGATTCCAAACGGTCTTCCGGCACGGAGAAGGTCAAGCGACGCTCCAAATTGCCGATGGATTCGATCGAAACTTGCATGCTGACTCCTGCCTCAACGACCTGTTGGTCATTACGAGCTTTAGTAAAAGTGTGGTTGAACGGATAAAGGCAGCCACACCGCCCTCACCATAGCGAGCTAGTTTCGCCGATAACGCCGTCCACTTCCAGCACTCCCAGCAAACACGCAGTAACGCGAAAGATCAAGACTCAAATCTCCACGTCAATAATGTCCAATCCAACTTTACATTCAGTAACAATTGTCGACACTTAGTCAAACACTGCTGTGCTAGCCCCCCCCCCTTGTTCACCTCTTCAAAAACACCCCCTTGGGCAAAGAAGAATTTACTCTCATATCAAAAACTTATTACAAAACCACCGTTTTCAGATATGAGGCTACGTGCCTTAACTTTAATGATTCAGGTATACTTCTTTTTCTTACAAAGTATGCCGGTGTGGCGGAATTGGTAGACGCAAACGGTTTAGGTCCGTTCGCTTTTAGCGTGCAGGTTCGAGTCCTGTCACCGGTACCACAAGCTGAATAGATGTGAAAGCAGGCTTCGTACACATCGACTATCTCAAAATTTCAAAGTTCGCATAGTGAGATACACGAATAAAACCATTCAAACCATGTCCTAGAACAATTCGTGGAACAAACGCCAGAAATGTACGTGACAAGCTCTTGGCACCGCACTCATATGCATCTATATCTCTTGTTGTATAGAGTAGTTTTGACTTGATAGCCGTATCAATTACGCTGTAAAAATGAAGGCAAGATGAGTGTTAAGAAAGCTCTAGCTCATCATTTAATTAAAATTTCGCCACTGACCTTCTTTTTGAACAATATTAAAGCTTCTGATTTAGTATAAAGTGGCTATTCTCATAGCCAAATAATAAACACACACATCTATATTATCCACCCCTATCATTATACCTCTCAAATAAACATACAAAGATAAACCAATTTATGTGACTTGCACTAAGTTCCTTCACAATAAACTCCTGCAAAGAGACAAAAACAACGCAGCATCCTCAGAGGAGGCTTGGTAGATTTACGAATATTTCCCCCGAAAGAGCATGAGAGCTAACCGTTGATTATGGGATCAGCAAGATTAAAAGCAAACAATGGCTAGCAAAAATATCAATTGATTTAGCAAAAAACTCTACTATGTACTGTTGAGCCATCTCCGATGGGGTGCCCAATCTAATGATCAGTCCAAGCTATATAAGCACACGGAAGAGAATGCAAATCTGCCACATCGGTGCGGTCAACCTTTTAAGATATGCTTGCCACTCTATCCAACGTCAGCATTGGTTAATTAATCTAATGCTATCAGGCGTAACACCTTACCTGCGAATATTGCCTGATTATGTCCTTGATTCTTTACAAGCAGCAAAAACTATCGAGTTGTACCATTATCAGCGGCTCGACCGAGTCTACTCAGGAAGCCACTCGATCATTTTCCAGAAGCACACACAAACAACCATCCATTCAAGCCCACACAGCACACCATATATTGCTCAACAGCGAACTACTCAACAAGGACGGCGTCGCTTCCAAGAAACGAATCAAACTGTTCAATATAGACTAAATTAGGCTAAGGCTAATCTTGCAGCGCCACTATAGATTTCGCATTGAAACACCGTCCTTCTACCCTGGCAACGTGCTCAAGACGTTCCAGCATCACAAGGTCTCAAAAAGAGTTAAAGATCCAAAGAAAACTACGACGCTATGTCGACAATATCCGAGCAATTGTCAAGTTGCTGTCGCTTCGTTATGGTAAGGAAATCGGCTCCGCTCCTGTTGTATGGAGTCGCTGCGTCGGGGATGCGCCAAGGAGCGTCGATCGGGCTATTGGGGATCACCGGTCCGGCGAATACACAACCATGGCCTGCACATTCCTGTGGACCACATTCACTATCTCGGGGAAGCATGTATGAAGCGCATACACGCATTGGTCGTTCTTTCACTTTTTTTCATCGCAAGTGCGCAAGCACAGCAAGGCACACTTTTCTGCCCGCAATTGCCTCCTACAGCCAAACTGCACTGGGATCAGAACGTCGGCATTGGCTTTCTATTCTGCAAAGCCAGCAACGAAGAGGGCCGTATGGTGCTAGGTGTCATTCTAACGACGCGCGATCCTAATATCCCGATGACTCGCAACCGTCGTGCCGAGAAGAGCCAAATCGGTTCCGAAAAATTTTACTGGTACAAACTGGACCTAGGCGTAAAAAGCACGCCTAATCAAGAAAACCACCGTATTACTGTGGTTACTTTAGGCAGAAAACGCTATGCACAGATGTGGATCAACGCACAGGACGAGCAGGAACTGGTCATGATGCAATTTGTGATCAGCAAGCTCGACCTCGAATCGGCAAGCCTAGCGCTGCTGCCCTAAGTTCACGACCGAGGCCTGAAGAACCTGAAAAACCAACACCCTCAAGGAATATCTAGCCATGAAAGCGTTGATACGCTGGTCCTGTGTCACCAGCCCTAATTAATCCTGAGCCACATCAGTGGCTGCAAACTGTCTCCCGTCGCTTTCTCCCTTGTGCAAGGCCATCTTTAACTCTACAGGAAGCAGCAAAAATCAAGATATTGTCCTATTCGGCAACAAATGAGGCTGACATAGTCAGCACAGCAATGTAGGACTAATAGCGTGAAACTGCTAACGCTCACATAGTCCTCCAATATCTCCTGCCCCACCAGAGATAGATCGAATTACCGGCATTGCCGAGATCAAGTTGGAGCACTTCCAACTTCAATACTAATCACAGAAACAATTTATGACCTGTTTTGACTTGGCCTTCTAGAACATGCAGAGCAGAGGATCAACTAGAGTCGAACGAAAACGAAGCACAAAAAACAGTACCGATACCGGCTAACAGACTTTACTCATCGCAATATTATGCAGATTGACTGACCACAGTACCTAAGGTGCGGCGCAGACATCGAGAATATGATCTAGCCACCGTCCTCAGTCGATAACTAGAGAAGTGATCATCAGGGATAACAGAGTTAAAACTGCGGGTGGAAGTGCTATCTAAACCCCACGCTCGAACACTTAGGCAAGCCACAGAACGAACACAATCACGATGAACACCTACATTAATGTGTGACACGCGTAGGTACAGCACATGATCACCAAAGCAATCAACCTGGATACCTAAAATCGAGGACTAAAAGCGGTTGCTCCACCCGAAGTAGCCCCCTCGAGCGATGTAGCAACAAGAAGAAACATTTTTCGTCTTCGGCACACGTGATCACCCGCAATGTCATCGTCTAGCGCCTGTGATGACAACCCGCCTGTATTGTCAATGAGATGCTCACTGCTGTACCGGTGAATACACCTGAAGGAACTCTTGCTCGATAGCAAGCCTGATGTGGACCGTTCAACAAGCAACCAACCTGCCCACCTCCATACGTACCTTACTGCCATGTATTGCGTGTGCAGTCACCATGCACTGCACTCACAGGTGGATTGCAACATCCTCCCACAGAATCACTGCACTGAAGCGGCACATCAGGACCGCTGTCAGACCGTCTCCAAATAACGAAAACAGTGGTTATGGAAACCTGAAAACACCGGATACACCATCTCAAGCAACCCATTGAACATTCCCCTCTGCGTATACATGGCCCACAGCATCTGTTCATGCATCAGCACACCACAAAAGCCCATGCGTCAGGGGAAATGTTGATCGGAACCTAGTCGCGGGCAATCACGCTCCTACGTTCCCCTCATCAGTGGATAATCTCCATGAACCTGGAGAGCTCAGTAAGATGCCAGCTAACTAGGCATTCGCAGGTCACTGACACCCGAACAACATCACATCAGCTAGATGGAAGGCAACGTATCAGCAAGCACAACGAAAAAGCATCGGGTTACTACATCCAGAATACTTAATTCATCCGACACATAATTAATGCATGGCAAGAAAAGCAGAGCCGAAACAACTTGTCCAAATTCTGAACCCACTCAGGAAAGTAGGTAACACACCAGCGGCAACTAACACCACAAGAATGTGCCATCACACCATCACTGGTATTCACAACCAACGGCAGCCACGACTATAACTACCATTACTGTCAGTCAACCAGAACTGGATCCCGTGTCTCATAAAACACCATCGTTTAAAAATCACGTTGGGAACGTAAACTTGTCCCAACCACTTATGATCGACCATCGACACAGCCGGCTGGTTGCACCTCTCCCTCGATAATGCCTGCCCGACCAATTTTTAGAATATCCACACCTAAGATTCACTATCCCGCGTTCCGAAAAATGGCAAGTAAATCACCTGGTACAACCAAGCAGGACTCACAGTAACCGTTTACAACACAAATTCCTGAGCACATGTAGACCGCAAACATACGGTGAGATACCTGCACACTGTAAGAGCACAACCTTACATCGGAAACTAATTGTTTATAGACGATCAGTCACCGCTGCACGCGGCCACACTGATTTCACGTCATAAACCACCGCATGCGGCTTACCTAGTGCTGCGATAGCGGCTATATCGTACGTTCGGTATTGCGCATGCGCCACCGCTAGCACGATCGCATCGTAAGCACCCATTTGGGGTACTGAACACAACGTAACAGACTCATGCTCCAACGCCTGCTGTGGATCAGCACAAGGATCGCAAACATCGACCTGCGCACCCAAAGCCATGAACATGCGCACCAAATCCAAAGAGCGGCTGTTACGTAAATCGGGGCAATCCTCTTTGAAGGTTGCACCTAGCACAAGCACCCGCGCACACGCGATTGGCACATGATGCCCATCAAGTAAAGCCACAACCCGGTCCACCACATGCCGACTAACACGACTGTTGACACGGCGTGCAGTGTGAATCAAATCCGGGTAATAACCCACACTCTCAGATTTATGCAACAAATAGTAAGGATCCACACCGATGCAATGACCACCAACCAAGCCTGGTCGAAACGGCAAGAAATTCCACTTGGTTTCTGCCGCTTCAAGCACGTCCAACGTGTCGATACCAAGCCGGTCAAAGATCAATGCCAACTCATTAACCAACGCGATATTAACGTCACGCTGAATGTTCTCGATTACCTTAGCCGCCTCGGCAATTCTGATCGACGGAGCACACCAAGTACCAGCAACGATGATCTGCGCGTACAACGCGTCCACGACAGCAGCAATCTCAGGAGTCGAACCTGAAGTAATCTTTCGGATGTCATGTAACCTGCGCTTACGATCACCAGGGTTGATGCGCTCAGGGCTGTAACCACAATGAAAATCGACATTGAAACGTAGCCCAGACTCAGCCTCCAGCAATGGTACACAGACCTCCTCCGTGGTGCCCGGATAGACGGTGGACTCATAAATCACTAAATCCCCAGGCTTAAGTACCGAAGCAACCAACATACTGGCCGAACGAAGCAGCCCCAAATCCGGCTGCTCAGCCCTATCAATGGGGGTAGGTACTGCGATGATGAAAATGTGACAATCACTCAACTCACGAGGATCGCTGCTATAGCACAAATGCCGCGCTGCTTGGAGTTCCTCAAGCTCATTTTCACGTGTAATGTCGTGACCGGCACGCAACTGCTGTACCCGGCCTATATCAATGTCAAACCCAAGGGTAGGACGCTGTTGGCCGAACGCAACCGCCAACGGCAACCCCACATACCCTAGTCCAACCACAGCGATGCGCGGCAACGCTGGATCCACTTGTTTATCACCAATCATGCTACTCTCAAATCTCTGTCCGCCTGCACGATAACGGTGGGATTGCTGAAAATAATGTACCGGCCACGAATCATATAGGTGCCTTTGGGTAGTTCACATTCCTGCGTCAATCAGGCACCCTATCATTTCTAGCTTGCCCGGGTGGCGAAATCGGTAGACGCAAGGGACTTAAAATCCCTCGACCTTTAGGTTATGCGGGTTCGACTCCCGCCCCGGGCACCAATCGATTCAATCACTTGCATACCAGTCCATTATGAGCGTTGGCAGAGTGGATCAAACCATCCTTGGTAGGATGGGACCTTACGCGATTTGTATCAGCTAAACCGACCTGACACTGCTCAAGCACCACACGAGTGTGGGCAAAGGATCAAAGCCACCAGCGTCAGACACATCCAGGATGCGGCAAAAATCAAGAAATCGCTACAGCAGCATCTAAGGACATTGCAGCGCAAACACGACACCCATATTAGGGTCTGACTCATCCAGTAGGTACTGATCCTATTTTCGCTACATAATGACCGGTTTACTTAGCCCTTTGCGCACAAAAAACCCATACACATCATTAATTTCATCGAAGGCTAATAACACCATTCATCAATCACTTAAACCTAAGGCGTTCACAAAAGAAACGAAGAAATAAACTGCGCGGATTCCAAGACCAAGGGCGTTTTGCTAAGTAACGTATATGCAAACATCATTTGTCCCGTTCGCCACGGTAGACAACCAAGAAGCTATTTCCATCTGTACCACTGAGGCTCTCACGACGTGTATAACGCACATGCCTGCGCACAAAACCTCTGACAAGCACCACACAGCAACGCTTAAACACCTTTGTACACTAGAAAATGTCCTCTAGCACCAAGGGGATAAATCAAGAAAGCAGAATAAAAAAATATCGTCAACACTTTACTGATCAAGCGATGCAGCACGCAACGCTTCACCTAGCTTGGTGGAAATTCGCTGCCGCAGATTTTCGATCTGTACCTGGGGTTCTCGCGGTTCCAGTACCTGTGCCTGGATTTGCACGCGCTGCAGGGCGTAATGCTTATATTTTTCCTGCCATGCCTCATCCTCCCTTTTCATCTTTGCAACACGATTGGCAACCTACGGACCAAGCAAGCCCAAGATTTGCAAGCGCATCCCATCAGGGGTCACCTTATCCTTCTGCAATTGCGTAATCTTCGTGACATTATCCTGCTGTTGTTGAATTTTTATACGCTGAGCCTGTACTTCTGAAGGCAGTGTCTGTTCGAGAGCAAGCAAGCGCTCCTTCTTCTGCTGATCTGTCAGCACGTGATCGCCAAAGATATTCAAACGCTCAAGATCGTAATCCTGCCGTTGCTGCTCCGCACCGAAAAATGGCTTGCTCCAGTCACCAAGCGTCCGAACTGCCAGAGATGCGCGTTGATCGAGTGCACGCTGTATCGCCACTAAATCCAGCTTGTCGCCCACTACCATACACATGTCCGGCAGCTTTGCCAGCTCCGAAAAATACGCACGGTAGCGCTTCCAAACGCTCTGCGCCTCAACCTGCGCAAACGTGCCATGCAGTTGCCTAGCAATCTCACGTATGACAAGTTCATCAAGTGCCGCAGGGATTAGATCATTCTGTGCGGTCAGAAAGTAATCGAAAAAATCCCGCACCGCACTCAATCTTGCAAGATGACCAGATGCATCCAGCAACAACCGTGGCGCGGTGGAGCCAGCCAGTGATTGAGGAAGCGCCCTGGGCACAGTAAAGTCAACATGCAACTTGGGTAGATGACCTGTGGTCTTCACATCTCCAACCGCTACTTCTTTTAATAGATTTTCTGACATCGGCGGGACCGATAAATCGACTGCACGAATATCTGTTGCTTGCCGTGGATTGAACCAGTACCAGGTACCACATACAGCTACGCATCCTAATACCAGGTAAAGCACAATAAGATTCACAGCCGAATGCTTCTTTATCACTCAAAGACAATGCATTTTCAGACAATTGACATGCGTACGTATTACTGCCAAAGGATTCTCCGTGTACACACCCCGTATACCAAGAATTTGGTTAATTTGATCAAGATGGTTCCAATTAAAATAACTGCTTATTACCTTGCCAAACATGGAACTGCAAATAGAAACCATTCCATCATTGGTACCAGAGTTGCGATAGATCATCACAGTCCCTGAGCGATGCAAAGCTTTTGTAGTCAGATCGATAAAATTTGCAGCATCAACAAAAGGAAGGACACCTGTATCGATAACTTTGGTACCTAAGATTGATCGTTTTTCCTTCATCGCTGCCCCCCATGAGTATAGGTATTGACGCTGATTACCTAAGGTTTCAAATTCTGCTCCCCCCTGGCATGAACCAAGTTTACCGAGACCAGCACTTGGATAATTCTTGTTGAAGACCGCCACTTCCGAGGTCGTTAGACTCTTCAACGCAGCCAACATATCCTGGTTCGGATTGTCAGTTGCCATGAAGGCAAACACATTTGTAAGGCCAGCCAACACCGGTGACAACAGCCGCCCAGCTGGATTCTGCTGCAACTGCTCCTCATAGTAATCTGCTAATTCCGAACCATGATGAGGTGTGCCAATAGTCGTGACGGAAGCAACGAGATCGGGTGCAACAGCCGCTACGTAACGAGCACTCAATCCACCCTGGCTATAGCCAATCAAATTGACCTTTTCCGCCCCGGTAACAGCGAGAACTGCCTTAACATATGTGAGTAATTGTTCACCACGACTATTGCGGCCATCAGGTCTCTGCAAAGCAGACGAAGTGGATAGATAAACATTCGCACCATGCTTCCGCAAATCCTCAGGAATACGGTACCAATAATCAATAAGAACAAATAGCTTATCGGTTGCTCCAAAACCCGGCTCGAGAATGATCGGATACTTTGTCGCCACATAACTGTCACTTGATGCGGCCGTGCGACATCCATACCAACAAGGATTATTAAACTACTAATATTAACGAAAAGAACTGCACTCATAACACATGCAAATATTCGCGTTATTAATTTATAAAAAAATAAAATTAACCAATTTAATTCACCTCAGAAGACTCACACCAAGATAATACAAGGAAATAATTCTCAAACCATGAGAAAATATTATTTAAAATAAAATCAAAACTAACCTATAGAAGAAACTGGGAATTAGTAAAGCATTATGGAGATACAAAATAAATTTCATTTTTCCTATCACAACAACGATTCGATAATTTCTGTAAATCGCACAATTCTTAGATTAAGCAAAAACTCTCGTAGATCTGAGATTCCCTAAGAACTGCAACCTTACCAAAAGCATTAGCATAAAAGCGCGTATAACTAGACTTGAGCACTGGAAGGAAGCAGCCATCACTAAGATATCGTTATCGGGCGATGGCGTCGTATTCGAATAAATTAGTCAACAACCAACGCCACCACAATCTCTCAGACAACCGCACAATGCACCAGAAGTTCGTGAGTGGCTAAAACAGTCCGGGCCACCGAATTGCCCGTTGCACGTGCTCATGGACCGCACCGATGAAGGTCACCAGTCAACTTTGATTGCCATTCATATCAACAAAATCATCCGTTTCCTCTTTCATCTTGCCTTACCTACTTCACTTAGCTCAACAAAATCTCATGCTGCTTAAATTGAACAGGCGATTCTTGTCAGCGGCTTAGCTCCGGAAACTTTTTCTGGATCCTGTCATTCGTTTCATAGCTAAGTTGCTTGTTCCGTGTACGGTATTTCCTCAAATCGATAAATCAGATGATCGATCTTCAATTCTACGACTGGCAGCTTCGATCTATTACGGAACTTGTATTCTTTGAGCACACTTCACACTTTAAGTGTTTCATCTGCCCGCAACGCAATTTATTCTCGGAATATATCTGGATCAACAACCTTAAGCGTAGTCATTTTTTTCTTCCTTAAATCTTCGTTCCTATTTACCCAGAACTACCTGCAACGAACGATACTTGGCTACCAGCACTCTGGAGATCTCAGAGAATAATATATTCGAGAAGTGCTCCACGGGTATCATAGCCATTAGGTCATTGCAACCAAACATATACTACTGCCGTGAACGATCAATGATAGGCATGAAGCCAGTGTTCTTAGTTTTTCCAATCGGTGAACACCATGGCAATCAGACTTGCAGCTCATTGGTATTCGTTCATAGAAATAAAGACTTATTTTTCAGGTCATCTAAGACAATTGGTCGCGATGATTGAAGCAAGACCAATTCATTAGTCACATCGTGCTGCAAGATTTCATCACTAATCACCATTATCTTATCTTTCATCTCAAAGATCACGCCTAAGTCAAGCAAGGTTTTTTCTTCTTCAGATGCGATCTATGTAGTAATTGTGGTGATACGACCGTTAAGCAGCTCACAAGCGATTTCATATTTCAAGGTTTAATGAACAATATTAATTCATGAATTAAATCTTTCTAAAATCGACATCACCAACATATGAAAGCTGAGCTCGAAAAACCATTTTCATTGGCTACAGGGAGCGCTTGTATTCATGAGGAACTCTCTTTTAAAAAAGTCTGAATAGAAAATTTTGCTCGTGATCCAGGTATGTACAGAAACCAACACATAGCTACCACGTTGGAAAATCACATTAGACTGCCTAACTTACCAGTGCTCAAGCCATGTCCATGGTAGTACGGTCGAATCGGCGATATCCAATTGCCTCGTGTAAGTGCATGCTGGCGATTAATGTGCTTCCATCCAAGTCAGCAATCGTGCGTGCTACGCGTAAAATCCGTTGCATCGAACGTGCCGATAGCTGCAACTGTTCGATCGCACGTTCCAGCAACTTCTGGTCAGCCGTCTCCAAATAGCAGTGACGCTCGGTCACTGCTTGACCCAAATGTGCATTAAGCCCCCCCTGCCGACTATATTGTAAAGTACGGGCATCAGTGACGCGCCGCCGAACTGTAGCACTATGTTCACCACGCGGTGTGTTAGGACGTAGTACATGCGGTGCCAACCGTGGTATTTCCAACTGTAGGTCAATGCGGTCCAGCAACGGCCCAGAAATACGGCGACGATAACGTCGAATTGCATCCAAGCTACATTGACAACGTCCACTCGGATCACCTGCCCAACCACAGGGGCAGGGGTTCATCGCAGCAACTAACTGAAAGCGGGCAGGATAATCCACGCTACGTGCGGCACGAGCAATCGTCACTACACCAGACTCCATGGGCTCACGTAACCCTTCCAGGGTTTGCCGTTGCCATTCGGGCAATTCGTCCATGAATAGCACACCATGATGGGCGAGCGAGATCTCACCCGGACGTGGCTGTCCCCCGCCACCAATTAGTGCAACCGCACTGGCACTATGGTGGGGAGTACGATAGGGACGTCGGCGCCAATGAGCTAGATCCAAACTACGCCCACTAACCGAAGCAATCGCCGCACTCTCCAATGCTTCTTGCTCGCTTGCTGGTGGTAGTAGGCTTGGTAATCTCGAAGCTAAAAGAGTTTTACCGCAACCAGGACTACCAATCAACAACAGGTGATGACCACCAGCTGCAGCAATTTCAAGGACACGGCGCGCCTCCTCTTGACCACGCACGTCAGCAATGTCAGGCATGTCATACAACGCATCAGCCACATCGTCGAGCCTCTGAGCAGCGAGCAGTAGTGTTTTGCCGCACAACCCAGCGCAAACCTCGAGTAGAGTGCGGGCGGTGTAAGCCTCACAACACCCAGCGATCGCTGCCTCGGCACCATTGCTTTCTGGTATCACCAGCCGGTGTCCTGACTGTGCTGCAGCCAGAGCCGCAGGTAACACACCGTCAACCGCACGAAGTTCTCCAGTGAGTGCAAGTTCACCGAGGAACTCCTGCCCTGCTAAAGAATCGAGTGGCAGTTGACCACTAGCGGCTAGGATCCCTAATGCAATCGGCAAATCAAAGCGTCCGCCTTCCTTGGGCAAGTCAGCGGGCGCCAAGTTAATGGTGATGCGCCGTGCTGGATATTCAAAGCAAGCACACAATAATGCTGCACGTACTCGATCTCTGGATTCACGCACAGCAGCCTCAGGCAAGCCGACGATCTGTGTGGCAGGCAGACCGCCGGACAAATGCACTTCAACCCTAACTGGAGGTGCAAACACTCCAGCACGGGCACGGCTATGCACCAACGCCAAGCTCATAGCAGGATCCTCAATTTGTGGTCTGATTAGTCATGCGCTCTTCAAGGAGGACCAGTGTCTGCTGTAGCGTTTCAAGTTTCTCGCGAGTATTGAGAAGAATTGCACGTTGAATATCAAACTCCTCACGTGTTACCAAATCCAGCTTCGCTAGCCAGGCTTGCAACACATCTTTAAATACGGCCTGTAACTCCAGCCGCGACTGATACAAAGCAGGAGGCACTAGATCAGTGAGATGGCTGGCGATAGTGTCGAGATGGTTCAAGTCGATCATGGTTATTGAAACTCTACAGGAGAATACCATCAGAGTAGCGTCTGCTCGAGAAACAACACATCGGTATACTAAAGGCTTGCGGTTAAGAATAATCTGTTTACGTACTCCGATTTTGGAACATTTAGCTAAAGTAATGACATATGACACTCCGCTCCGTAACCAGATTATAGGGTACGCTATCAAATAGAAGATATTAAATGATCTTACACTCCTTTGATCATCAATAAGCTATCCATGATCGCTGTTACGATCCTTCAAAGATGGCTCCCCTGCCCCCGCTATTGGGCCACACAACAGTAAATGCCAAGACAACAAAACGACATAAAACACCTGCTCGTCGCATTCGTACTGTATATTACTATTGTCCTAACCTCCATTGATACCATCTGCGTACACATATTCAATAATATCCGAGGCGTTCATAACCACTTATAACACTGAAGCTGCTTGAATGTCAGAGTCAATTCTTTGTGGAGAAAAGACGCGTTACTGCTAGATACTGTGCAACAGTAACAGCTATCTACACAAGACAATGGTTTTCATGAAGCCTTGTTCCGCACTCTAAACTATTCTCTTCGTAACTGTCATCATTTCGAATGATTCTAACTTGGAGCAAGAGCATCACACCATTGTCTAGATCTTGGAAAACACTACAAACCAGTTATTTTGAGCAACAACATCTTGAATTTCGATCAATGTACACAAGAAAAATTATTTTCAGCGTTCTCAACTAACACGAACCTATATTAACTTGAAGCTCTCCAATAACATTGCATCTTAGATAAATTGATTATAATAACCATAGTCAATACATTAAGACTAGACATCTTCAATCATTCAAGATCAAACGCATCTTTTATTTAATCTATTTACAGCAAGTAAAATTTTCATTCACGCAGTTTTACTACCCTTCATCAGCCAAATACTTTCAAGAAAAAAATATTAACAACCATCAAGGAAAACGCACATAAGAAAAATAAAAGCTATCAATATCTAACATTACGGAGAGATTTGATTCGCCATCTTAACCTGGAAGAAAAATAAGGTCGCGAACCTAATTAAGATTTTCTCAGATCGTAAAGATGCTGGTAATAAGTTAAGGAATCAAATAATTCTTATTACAATCTTGAAAATAAAAAAAGAAACCGATAAATATAGAAATTAGGGAAACACAAGAAAAGATTATGCCCAAAAACTTTAGAGAGGAATCTAACAAAAGATAACCGATACTTCCTGACGCTTTACTTCTCCATTCAGCATAATTTATAAAACAAAGACCTATCAAAAGAAATTAAATTACCACTAAGGTACCATTAAGAGCCATCATCAGATAACAACTATCAACCACTACCAATTAACAACACGGCAAACAACTGTTGAAAAAACAAAGAATAATCTCTAACACAAGCTAAGAAAACCGCATTTGCATCGTATCTGGGAAAAAACAGATGATTACTCAGCAACTTCCTGAACAATCATAGGACGTTCAAGCATCTCGACATAGGCCATCGGCGCATTATCGCCAGCACGAAAACCACACTTTAGCAAACGGAGATAACCACCCGGGCGAGCCCGATAGCGTGGCCCCAACGTGGAAAACAGGATACCCACGGCTTCTTTATTTCGCAAACGTGCAAAGGCTAAACGACGATTGGCGACACTATCAACCTTCGCCAAAGTTATCAACGGCTCAGCGACACGACGAAGCTCCTTAGCCTTCGGCAAGGTGGTCTTTATCAGCTGATGCTTGAATAATGAGGCAACCATATTGCTAAACATAGCTCCACGATGAGCATCAGTACGGTTAAACTTACGGCCCGACTTCTGGTGACGCATATTTTTTATTCCTATTGAATAGTGAAATGGCCAAAGCTCGCTATTCCCAATCATAGCCCATGCATTAAGCAAACACCGCAGGTAAATGCACCTACTAATTCAATTATGTAGGCCAACTCCAATATGCCTAGCTTACTATGATTCCGCTGCATCAAACAGCATGAATTGAATGATTTCAAAACATAGCAACACGCTAACTGGACGAACTACAGAAAAAATTAAATATTAACCAAGCATTCCATATTGAGAAACACCAGGAGGTGGCCAATTCTCCAACTTCACTCCAAGCGCCAAGCCACGCTGACTAAGCACTTCTTTAATCTCGGTAAGTGATTTCTTACCTAGATTGGGAGTCTTAAGCAGCTCAACCTCTGTCTTCTGGATAAGATCACCAATATAGTAGATGCTCTCTGCCTTCAAACAGTTGGCCGAACGCACTGTCAACTCCAGATCATCGATTGGGCGAAGCAATACCGGATCCACACCACTGCTAGTCGGTTTGACCACACTACGATCACGGTGCGTGAAGTCGCCAAAGACTGACAACTGATCAGTCAGAATATCAGCGGCAACACGAAGGGCTTCCTCAGCATCTATAGTACCGTTAGTTTCAATATCAATAATGAGTTTATCCAAATCAGTACGCTGCTCTACGCGTGCTGCCTCAACGACATAAGCGACGCGGCGAACCGGGGAAAACGAAGCATCCAAAATCAAACGACCAATGGTTCTGTTTTCCTCATCAGGGCGACGACGTACAACAGCAGGTTGGTAGCCAAAGCCACGCTCAATTTTCAAACGCATATTGATCGCAGTATCCTTAGTCAAGTGGCAGATCACATGTTCATCATTTATAATTTCGACATTATGGTCTGTCTTAATATCCGCAGCAGTAACTACCCCTGCCCCTCGTTTAAATAGAGATAGCGTAGCACTATCACCACTGTGTATACGGATTGCCACATCCTTAAGATTTAACAGAACTTCAAGCACATCTTCCTGCAGACCTTCAACCGTGGTGTACTCATGCAACACACCATCAATTTCGACCTCTGTGATCGCAAACCCAGGAATCGAAGAAAGCAGGACACGACGCAAAGCGTTACCCAACGTATGGGCATAACCCCGTCCCAAAGGTTCAAGCACAACTTTAGCACGGTTTTCAGTAAGACGTTCGATCTGCGGACCGCGAGGACGCAGAACTTGACTGACGGTAACCGTCATGTGGCGAGATCTCCTGTAACCCTCCTGTAACAAATGGAGGATTTCCAATGTAAATTATTTCGAATACAACTCGACGATCAAAGCTTCATTAATGTCCGAAGGCAAGTCGGCACGATCTGGAAGAGTCTTAAAGAGACCACTGAACTTATCTGAGTCAACCTCAACCCAAGAAAATGCCAAACCTTGCTGATCTTTAATAGTCAATGCTTCCTGAACACACAGATGCTTTTGTGCGCTGCGAGAGAGGGTAACCACATCGCCAGGTTTAACTTGATATGAAGCAAGGTTTACTGGTTTGCCATTTACCAACACACCACGGTGTGAAACCAACTGACGAGCAGCAGGACGGGTAACAGCAAAACCCATACGATAAACAACATTGTCTAAACGAGTTTCCAACAACTGAAGTAAATTTTCTCCGGTGTTGCCTTTTCTAGTAGAAGCATTCTTATAATAATTGCGGAACTGACGCTCCAAAACCCCATAAATACGCTTAACCTTTTGCTTCTCACGCAACTGTGAAGCGTAGTCGGAGAGCTTAGACTTACGTACGGCACCATGCTGACCAGGTCTCTGGTCCAATTTACATTTAGAATCTAAAGCTCGAGATGGACTCTTCAACATCAAATCCGCACCTTCACGGCGCGCAAGCTTACAGGTAGGGCCGATATAACGAGCCATTTTTTAATGTTCCTTTAGACACGACGCTTTTTGGGAGGACGACACCCATTATGCGGGATTGGTGTCACATCAATGATGTTGGTAATTTTATAACCAATGTTATTCAACGAACGCACAGCTGACTCTCGACCTGGACCAGGTCCATTGATGCGGACTTCCAACGATTTCATACCATAATCCAACACAGCACGGCCAGCCTTCTCGGCAGCAACCTGTGCAGCAAAAGGAGTCGACTTACGTGAACCACGAAAGCCGGAAGCACCTGAAGTGGACCAGGATAACGAATTACCCTGACGATCAGTGATCGTAACTATAGTATTGTTGAAAGAAGCGTGGATATGCGCAACACCATCGGTTACAACACGTTTAACCTTCTTCTTAGTCTTGACAACAGACTGCTTGACCATTACTTGTATCTCTCTACTTCTTAATTGCTTTGCGCGGACCCTTTCGAGTACGAGCATTGGTTCTGGTACGCTGACCATGCAATGGAAGGCCACGGCGATGACGCAGACCTCGATAACAATTCAAGTCCATTAGACGCTTGATCGACATAGCAACTTCACGACGCAAGTCACCCTCGATAACATACTTACCAACCTCAGCTCGCAGACGTTCAATTTCCGGCTCAGACAAATCACGAATTTTGGCAGTCATTGCAATGTTCGCGGCATTACAAACCTTTTTGGAACGGGCACGACCAATGCCGTAAATACTTTGCAATCCTATCCAGACATGCTTTTGAACTGCTAGATTGACGCCTGCAATACGCGCCATGAGGCAACTCTCCAAATTAAAGATGGCCGCAAATATCGTAATGAGATATACCCAATAGATATGGACCAGTAAAGACTATTGGCCAGATTCTATCAAAATTTCCACTTACTTGGAAGCGTCAAAGGTTTAAGGAAGCCAGACCTTGCATGTAAAAATTAACAGAAATAAAGGGGAAAAAATACCGCTTTGAAAACCACAAAAACTTAGAGGAGAGCTATTCAACCGGAGATACAATTAACTAAAAAAGGCCCATCGGAGCGCCAAGAACAACAAATTAAGATGAAATGCAAATTTTCATTAATTCACTAACTCACAAAACGACGGCCCCTTGCCACGCCCTTAAAATTAGCTTTCTTCAAAAAACTCACGCTTTCATACTGGTGAGACGTCTGGTGAACTTGTATTTGAGCAATAAAGTCCATCACAACCACCACCGCAATCAACAAAGACGTACCACCAAAATGAAAGGCAGCCCCCACCCTTGACTGCATGAATTCTGGCAACAAACAAACAACAACCAAGTACAATGAGCCCACTGCAGTCAAACGAGTCAATACACCATCAACGTAATCTGCAGTAGCCTTACCAGGCCTGATACCAGGAATCAATGCACCAGACTTTTTAAGAATATCAGCAGTTTCCTGCGAACTAAATACCAAAGCTGTGTAAAAGAAAGCAAAACCAATGATTAACACAGCAAACAGAATCATATGCAACGGCTCACCCGGGCCTAAAGCATTAGCCGCACGCTGTAACCAAGCACCAAAAACACTATTGGAAGCAGCCTGCCCAGACCACATCGACAAAGTGACAGGAAACGCCAAAATACTGGAAGCAAAAATAGGTGGAATCACACCCGCCATGTTAAGCTTTAGAGGCAAAAAGGAACTCTTATTCATGTAAGCGTTGCGACCGTCAACGCGGCGAGCATAGTTTACAGTAATTCGACGCAAACCACGCTCAACAAAGACAACTAAAAAAGTAAAGGATACCACAATAAAAACAATCGTCAATAACGAAATGAAACTCAATGCGTCGCTACGGAAGGCATCAATAGTTTGCAACACAGAACCCGGTAATCCTGCGACAATGCCAGCAAAAATAATCATCGACACACCATTACCAATGCCGCGTTCCGTAACTTGCTCCCCCACCCACATTAGAAAGACAGTTCCTGCTGTCAAAGCAACAACGGCAGTCATCACAAAACCAATACCAGGAGCATATACCACAGCACCACCACCAGGAGCTGTCTGATTTTGCAACGCCAAAGCGATACTACCACCCTGAATTACAGCAAGAAGAACAGCACCAATACGTGAATACTGGGTAATCTTGCGCCGCCCAGATTCACCTTCCTTCTGTATTGCTTTCAGCGAAGGGAAAATATGGGTAGCCAACTGCACAACGATGGAAGCAGAAATGTAAGGCATCACATTTAAAGCAAAAACACTAAAGCGATGTAGAGCACCACCGGAAAACATGTTAAACATGTCTACGATGCCCCCCCCTTGCTGCTGCATCAACGCCAGCATGGCATCTGGATTGACACCAGGAACTGGAACGTAACAACCAACCCTATAAACGATCAATGCCCCAAAAAGAAAAAACAATCGCTGACGAAGTTCGACAGACTTGCCAAACCTACCACCAAGGTTTCCCATACCAGCTTGCGCCATCTGCATGTTACTCCTGAAAACTGCCACCAGCAGTTTCGACCAAAACCCTAGCACCTGCAGTTGCAGCTATACCTTTTAGTACAAACGCCTTGGTCAATCTACCTTTTTTAACGATCTTCGCCTTCTTCGCCGTCAAGGGAACTAGCTTTGCCAAACGCAAGAAAGAAAAATCAATCTCACCTGGCTCCAAATTATCTAGCTTGTAAGAAAGCACTTCAACAGTACTAGCAAGCAACCTGGAACGAAAACCTATCTTCGGCAAACGACGCTGCATAGGAGTCTGACCTCCTTCGAAGCCGGCCTTAATCTTGCCCCCCCCCTTGCGAGCAAAAGAGCCTTTATGGCCACGACCTGACGTTTTACCCAAGCCAGAGCCAACACCACGACCAACCCGAGCGCGTTCAAAGCGCGCACCACAAGCAGGCTTTAAATCGTTTAGACGCAGAGTCATTATTAATTAATCCTGAACACGAACAAGGTAATGAACCTTCTTAATCAACCCACGTACCTGCGGACTATCCTTCACCTCACGCACATCATTAAGTTTACGCAGCCCCAAAGCACGGACCGACAAACGATGATTAGAAGGAGTTCCAATCAAACTACGCATCAAATAGATTTTCAGAGTCTTATCGCATTCATCAATCATAGCGAAACTCTCTAACGCTCTTACCACGTTTGAGAGCAATATAAGCTGGTGATCTCATACCTCCCAAACCCTTTAAGGTAGCGCGCACTAGATTGATCGGATTACGTGAACCAATAGCCTTAGCAAGAACATCTTTCACACCGACCGCCTCTAATACGGCACGCATAGCACCACCAGCAATCACACCTGTACCCTCCGAAGCCGGTTGCATGAAGATGCAAGCAGCACCGTGATTAGCTTTGACAGGATGCCAAAGGGTACCGTTATTCAAATTGACACTGGCCATCCTCTTACGAGCATACTCCATAGACTTTTGAATAGCGACAGGGACCTCACGCGCCTTGCCGTAACCGAAACCAACACTACCTTCACCGTCGCCTACAATAGTCAATGCAGTAAAAGTGAACTGACGTCCACCCTTAACGGTTTTACTGACACGATTTACCGCAACTAACTTCTCTATCATGCCATCATCGATCTTTTCTTCACGGGTACGATCCCGGCTTCGTTGTGGACGTTCTTCTGCCATTTTAATTCCTTAGATTGAACGGATATAGCTACGGCCCTGGTCCGGTCCAGAGACAGTTATAAAATTATAGCTTTAAGTATTGAAGCCGTAATTCCATGAAGACCAAAACACTCAACAACAGGTAGAACAAAAAAAATCGCTCCAATTTAAAATCCACTAAAGAAACAACCTGAACTTTTAGAAGTTCAACCCCCCATCACGCGCAGCATCAGCTAACATTTTGATGCGACCATGATAAAGGTAACCAGAACGGTCAAAAGCGATCCTATGCACACCAGCAGCCTTAGCGCGTTCAGCAATCAATTTGCCAACTTTGGTGGCGGCCAGACTGTTCTTACCATTCTTAAGCCCATCCTTAACATGAGCTTGCAGAGTATTAGCAACAACAATAACTTTCGAACCATCGGCAGTAAAAATCTGTGCATACAAATGCCGACCGGTACGCAACACAGAGAGACGTGGTATACCCAATTCACGTATATGAGCACGCGTCGATTTGGCACGACGCAAACGAGGAACATTCTTGCTAACACTCACAGATAAACTTCCTAAATACTAAAAAAATGGGGGTAGCCATGCGCAAAGATGCCCACATTATGTTTTCTTAGCTTCTTTGCGCATGATGACTTCACCAACATACTTCAAACCCTTTCCTTTATAGGGCTCAGGACGACGGAAATTCCGAATCTTAGCAGCAACTTCACCAACACGCTGTTTGTCAACCCCCTGCACTACGACTTCGCTCTGAGTTGGAGTCAATAAAATTATGCCTTCAGGGGGAACAAATACCAACGGATGCGAAAAGCCAAGTGAGAGATTCAAATCCTTACCCTGCATTGAAGCACGATAACCGACACCAACGAGTTCAAGCTTACGCTCAAACCCTATAGAAACACCCTTAATCATATTCGACAAAATAGCACGTACGGTACCAGCCAAAGGAACATGAGAAAGATCATTAGCCGAAAGTGTCACGATGTCACCATCCACAACAACGTTCACAGCATCTGACTTCGAGAAAGTTAAAACGCCCTTCGACCCCTTAACAGTTAGCAGGCGAGATTGCACCTTAATTTCTACACCCTTCGGAAGGACAATAGGTTTCTTGGCTACCCGTGACATGTAAATCAAACTCCTTTCCTTAAGCCACGAAGCAAAGAACTTCACCACCGACACCAGCTTCATGAGCCTTAGCATCGGTCATAATGCCCTTAGAGGTGGAGATAATAGCAACACCCAAACCACCCAAGACTTTCGGAAGCTTGGTCTTACCACAATATTTACGCAACCCAGAACGGGAAACACGCCTCAAAGTTTCGATCACAGGACGACCTTCAAAGTACTTCAGTAGAATCTCGATCTCTGACTTACTATTTTCACCTTGAACCACCTTTAGATCAACAACATAACCTTCGTCTTTCAGGACCAAGGCAATTGCAAGTTTAATCTTAGAAAATGGAAATTTCACCTTAGGTTTACCAACCGATGCCGCATTTTTGATTCGAACTAACATATCAGCTATAGGATCAGTCATACTCATGTAAACACCTTATATATAGTTGCATCGATATCCGCTTTTGCAAAAATTCTACTATGAGAGAGCAACCTTGATCCTCTTTAGCAAATCAAGTATCAGCTTTTCAAATAAAGCAAGCTTCAATGTCTGATATTCTTAAAGTTGACCACACTACCAACTTGCCTTACGTAACCCCGGTATATCACCCCGCATAGCAGCTTCTCTGAGTTTGTTACGACCTAAACCAAACTTGCAGTAGACACCACGCGGACGACCAGAAATTTCACAACGACTACGTTGCCGGCTTGGCGAAGAATCTCTAGGCAACTTCTGCAATTTGCAAGACGCTTCAATTTTTTCTTCATAAGACGACACATGACTCGAAATAACCCTCTTTAAGACAAGACGCTTATCTGCAAATTTCTTAGCTAATTTTTTCCGCTTAAGATCACGATTAATCATGGAGATTTTTGCCATATCTTTATCCTCCAATCAATTACGGAAAGGAAAGTTAAAGGCATCAAGCAAAGCCTTAGCTTCGGCATCCGATTTCGCTGTGGTTGTAATAGCGATATCCATGCCACGTATAGCATCAACAGCATCGAAATCGATTTCAGGGAAAACAACCTGTTCCTTTACACCCATATTAAAATTACCACGACCATCGAAGGAACGATGAGGAACGCCACGAAAATCACGCACAGAAGGCAACGAAATATTAATCAACCGATCCAAAAATTCATACATCTTCGCGCGACGTAAAGTAGTCTTGCAACCAATCGGCCAACCGTTACGGATTTTGAAAGACGCAACCGAAATACGAGATTTAGTAACCACCGGCTTCTGGCCAGAAATTTTAGCCATATCAGCAACAGCGTTTTCTAAAACCTTCTTATTTGTAGCAGCCTCACCTACACCCATGTTTAGGGTAATCTTGATCAGCCTAGGAACTGCCATCGGATTGGTGTAACCGAACTTCCTAATCAAAACAGGCACTACTTTCTCTTTATAAATTTTTTCCAAACGGGTCATAAATTCATCCCTCAAGCACCAACAACTTCACCATTGGAACGGAAAATACGCAACTTACATCCATCATCTAAGATCCTAAAACCAACACGGCCACCTCTACCAGTCGTCGGATTTAAAATCTGAACGTTAGAAATATGAATCGACGCTTCACGATCAATCAAACCACCAGAGATACCCAAGCTAGGATTAGGCTTTGTGTGCCGTTTAATAATATTTATATTCGAAACAAACACGCGCTGACCATCAACACGGGTAATTTCCCCTTGCTTACCCTTATCTTTACCAGCAATAACAATCACTTGATCACCCTTTTTAACGCGACTAGCCATTTCGATATCCTTCACTCACAGCACTTCGGGAGCAAGAGAAACTATCTTCATAAACTTCTCAGAGCGAAGCTCTCGAGTCACAGGTCCGAAGATACGAGTACCAATCGGTTCTTGCTTGTTATTCAATAAGACTGCAGCACTACCATCAAACCGAATTAACGAACCATCTGGACGGCGAACTCCACTACGAGTACGAACGACGACAGCATCATAAACCTCACCTTTTTTGACTTTGCCACGAGGAATGGCTTCCTTTACAGTCACTTTAATTATATCGCCAATACTTGCATAATGACGCTTCGAACCTCCCAACACTTTAATGCACATCACTTCTTTGGCACCAGAATTATCGGCAACTTCAAGGTAACTCTGCATCTGGATCACGACTTAGCTCTCCAAAAATTTATTTAACCTGCGCGAGTAACAATCTCAACTATCCGCCAGTTTTTTGTTTTTGAAATTGGAGCGACTTCAGCCATAAGCACCACATCACCTTCACTACAAACATCGTCCGCATCATGGGCATGGAGCTTAGTCGAGCGCTTAATATATTTACCGTAAAGTGCATGTTTAACCTGACGTTCAACCAAAACAGTAACCGTCTTTTGCATTTTATTACTGATCACACGACCTTTGACCGTGCGTAACGGCTTTCTTTCGTTGTTGTCATTCATCACGCCAGCACCTTATTTATGCAACATAATACATATTTCACGCGAGCGATACGCCGGCGCACCCGACGAATCTCATGAGTCTTTGGAAATTGGCCGATAGCTAGCTGCATACGCATTGAAAATTGCTCTTTGCGCAAATCAACCAGATGAGTCTTCAACTCATCAAGCGATTGACCACGAAGTTCTTTAATATCCATCAACGCACCGTCCTGGCAACAAAAGTGGTAGTCACAGAAAGCTTGGAAGCAGCCAAACGAAAAGCCTCACGGGCAACCTCCTCCGAAACACCTTCAATTTCATAGATCATACGGCCTGGTTGAATTTGAGCAACCCAATACTCAACGTTACCCTTACCTGAGCCCATTCTGACCTCTATAGGCTTCTTGGTAATCGGTTTATCTGGAAAAACGCGAATCAACAACTTGCCACCACGTTTAACGCAACGGCTAATAGAACGTCGAGCTGCCTCGATTTGGCGAGCTGTCAATTGACCGTGAGCCGTAGCCTTCAAACCATACTCACCGAAACTGACTACATTAGCACTCCAACTCAAGCCACCATTCCGGCCTTTATGCATCTTGCGATATTTTGTTCGCTTTGGCTGTAACATTAACGTCACCTCACCTCACGGACGCGACGAGAGGACCGCTCAGCACTACGATCACCGCGCGAACCTTCATCCTGCTTTTCCTGACCAAGGTTCGAAAAATTGAAAACATCCCCGTTGTATATCCAAACTTTAATACCGGTAACACCATAGGTGGTATACGCTTCAGCAAAACCGTAACCGATATCGGCACGCAAGGTTTGGAGCGGGACACAACCTTCACGGTACCACTCCGAACGAGCAATTTCAGCACCATTAAGCCGCCCAGCTACATTAATCTTGATTCCTAAGGCGCCCAAGCGCATTGCGTTACCCACAGAACGCTTCATCGCACGACGAAACATGATCCTACGCTCTAGCTGTTGCGCGACGGATTCAGCGACCAATTGCGCATCAAGCTCAGGCTTACGCACTTCAATGACATTGATGTGGACCGGAACACCCATAAGATTACTGACTTCCCTGCGCAACATTTCAATATCTTCACCACGCTTACCAATCACTACACCAGGACGAGCAACGTGCATGGTGACGCAAGCCGTATTCGCTGGACGCTCAATCAGTATTTTGCTGATACCTGCTTGAGCCATTTTTTTGCGCAGCATCTGACGAACTTTAAGGTCTGCAGCCAAGTATCCGGCAAATTCAGCCTTGTTTGCATACCATTTAGAATTCCAATCTGTGGATATACCTAGACGGATTCCAATCGGATGAACTTTGTGCCCCATAATATTTTCCTTCCCAACTTACTTGACCGGGCCCACAACTACGGTAATGTGACTGCTACGTTTAACAATATGGGAACTACGGCCCTTGGCTCGCGCCATGAAACGCTTCAGCATTTTCCCCTCATTAACAATTATGCTATTGATTTTCAACGCATCAATGTTAGCCCCATGATTGTTCTCAGCATTAGCAATAGCTGACTCAACCACTTTCTTAATTAAGCGCGCAGCCTTCTTACTCGAAAACCTTAAAAGATTAATAGCACACTCTGCAGACAATCCTCGAACTTGCCCGGCAACTAAACGAGCCTTCTGGGGAGAAATACGCGCAGCACGCAAAACAGCACTAGCTTCCATATTCATATCGCCTTACTTACCCGATTTTTTATCACCACCATGCCCCTTAAAGACGCGAGTGATAGAAAACTCGCCAAGCTTGTGACCCACCATATTCTCATTAATCAGTACTGGAACGTAATTTTTACCGTTATGTACAGCAATTGTAAGACCTACCATTTGAGGTAAAATAACTGAACGTCGCGAAGAAGTCTTGATGGGGCGTTTACTACCTGCAGCAGACTCAACCTTTTTGATCAGGTAATGATCGAAGAACGGACCTTTTTTTGTTGAACGCGTCATTATGGACTAGCCCCTACGATCACGGATTATGAATTGCTGAGTGCGCTTGTTTTTACGTGTTTTATAGCCCTTAGTAGGAACACCCCAAGGGGTGACAGGATGAGGATTACCCTGACCTGATTTCGCTTCACCGCCACCATGCGGATGATCAACAGGATTCATGGCAGCACCACGCACGGTAGGACGAACACCACGCCATCGGTTAGCACCGGCCTTACCCAGCTTCCGTAAATTATGTTCTTCATTGCCTACCTCACCGATAGTGGCACGACATTCAGCCAACACCCTACGCATTTCTCCTGAACGCAAACGCAGCGTAGCATAGATGCCTTCACGCGCAACCAATTGAACAGCAGCACCTGCAGCACGCGCCATCTGAGCCCCTTTACTTGGCTTCAATTCGACAGCATGAACCGTAGTACCAATTGGAATGTTGCGCAGGGAAAGAACATTACCAGCTTTAATCGGCGCATTCGGACCAGAGATGACTTGATCACCTTCCTTTAGTCCCTTCGGAGCGACAATGTAACAACGCTCACCATCAATGTAACACAATAAAGCAATATGAGCAGTCCGGTTCGGATCATATTCGATCCGTTCCACACGCGCAGGAACACCTTCTTTATCACGCTTAAAATCGATAACACGGTAACGCTGCTTGCAACCACCGCCGAGGTGACGAACAGTGATACAACCATGATGATTACGACCACCAGACTTACTCCGCGACTCCAACAAGGCAGCGTGAGGAGAACCCTTATGAATATCCGGGGTAGCAACACGGACAGCAGAACGGCGACCAGGAGAAGTCGGTTTAAACTTTATCAATGGCATGGGTCACACCTCAAACATTGGCTGCAACATCAATGGATTGTCCATCGACTAAGCGAACATAAGCTTTACGCCAGCCGGAACGAGAGCCGCCACGATTTCGAAACGACTTACTCTTACCTTTCACATTCAATATCCTAACGACACCAACCTTCACATCAAACAGCCGTTCGACTGCAATCTTTACGTCAACCTTGGTAGCGTCACTGGAGACTTCAAAAACATAGCAATTAGAAAGCTCCTGAAGACGGGAGTTCTTCTCGGAAACTCGCGGAGCACGCAGTACACTGAAGACCTTTTCACCACTATTATTCATGCCAACCATCCCTCGATCTTTTTGACAGCAGCAACAGTGAGGACAACCATATCGGCCCCAACTAGCGCTACTGGATCCAGAGCCTGAACATTACGCACATCAACATAGGGCAAATTACGAGCCGACAAGCGCAAGAACTCTGAAACTTCATCCATCACAACCAGCAAACGAGAACCCACCTTGAGCGGTCTAATTTTCTCTACAAACACCTTCGTTTTAGGAACTTCAATATCGAAGGCATCTATAACCTTCAAACGCCCCTGACGGTTCAACTCCGAAAAAATCGAACAGATTGCACAACGATACTGTTTACGGTTAATTTTTTGTGAAAAATTGCGAGGCTTGGCAGCAAAAGTTACGCCACCACCAACAAAAATCGGCGCTGTTAAGGCACCATGACGGGCACCCCCACCTTTTTGTTTCTTCGATTTCTTAGTCGTACCAGAAACTTCCGAACGTGACTTCTGGGCCTTAGTTCCAGAGCGCGCCGCGTTGCGATAAGCAACAACGACTTGATGGACTAATGCTTCACTAAATTCGCGAGCGAAAACAACATCCGAAACAATCAGATTGTTATCGCTACCAACGATAGCTAAATCCATCACTCCACCTCTTATACCTTACTAGCCGAACGAAGGAGGACATCACCACCTGCAGCACCTGGAATAGCCCCACGAATAGCAATCAAGCAACGCCCAACATCAACTTTAACCACTTCCAAATTTTGAACAGTTTGCTTCACAGCACCCATGTGACCAGACATCTTTTTCCCTGGAAACACACGCCCAGGCGTCTGGCGTTGCCCTAATGAACCCGGCGCACGATGCGACAGCGAGTTACCATGAGTAGCATCGCCCATCCTAAAATTATGACGCTTGACAGTACCTTGAAATCCCTTACCTTTGGTAAAACCCTGGACATCCACTTTCTGACCAACTGCAAAGATATCCACCCCAACTTCAGCCCCAACCTTATAGCTACTAAGCTGCGCTTTTTCGACTCGAAACTCCCACAACCCCCGACCAGCCTGAACCTTTGCCTTAGCAAAATGACCAGACTTCGGCTTGTTTACAAGTACAGCACGACGAGAACCAACAGTTACCTGAACAGCATCGTAACCATCAACATCAGAAGTTTTTATTTGTACGATCCGATTCGAGGTTGCCTCTATGAGAGTAACAGGAACCGAACAGCCGTCCTCAAGAAAGACTCGGCTCATGCCAGCTTTGCGACCCACAAAACCCAACGAATAGTTCCCCATGGTTACAGCCCTCAAGTCAACTTGATTTGCACATCGACACCCGCCGCCAACTCGAGCTTCATCAATGCATCGACTGTCTTATCGTTTGGATCAACGATATAAAGCACGCGCTTATAAGTACAAGTTTCGTACTGATCACGCGCATCTTTATCAGCATGGGGAGAAACCAGAATGGCGCATCGCTCAACCTTCGTCGGCAAAGGAATCGGACCACGAACATGAGCACCTGTACGCTTGGCCGTCTCGACAATTTCGCCAGCCGAACGATCAATCAGCCGACAATCAAATGCCTTCAATCGAATCTGAATCTTTTGGTCCGCCATGAAGGAGTTTCCATCAATTATTTAAAGAACGCAGCCAGAGCACTTAAACACCAGACCCAGCCTAACAATACTAATGAGCAATCAATCATTACTAATCACTCAAAACAAGCAATAACGCCCCAACACAAACCATCGAATAAAGAGCAGCACAACATCTTTATCTGTCCTACCAAAGCAAGACAGAAAAGCATATGCCACCCGAGAAGCATAGTCAACAACCCTAAAATATGCTTAATGGCAGCGCACAACAAAAAAACACCTTCTCAGGACCAACGAAAGCTCTGTCAGAATGGACGCGCCCGAGCTCAAGAAGCATAAGGAAAAACAAGGCGGCTGATAATACGTCTAATCCACCCCATACACAAGAAGCATAACCCAAGCAAATCACAGACTAACAAACACACCAACTTTCTTACGAAGCAAGCGGCACAGTGACCGAATGATGCTGACGCTCAAAAGACCCAAACCGAATCGCAAACACAACACATAGGCAGAGAAGATCAGCAAGCCGCAACAACTACTACCGTTTAGTGGAGATACAGATCCACTTAGCTCACGCTCCGGACTAAAGTCAGCTATCAAACTAAGCATATGGATGCTCTACTTGGCGAGCTATCATCTTCGCGTAGCAGATGACATGATAAGCGACACTTGATGCGCTAAATATTAGTTTTATTCGGATCTCAACAACCTACCAGCATCAGACTGACCGGCCCACGCGACATCATTATCCAGGCACACTACTGTTGCCCAGGTCACAACGAAAGAAGGTTGCACCGGATGTTCTATAAAATTAGGACTTACCTGACAAGAATTTCGAATGGAATCATTATCTTCATCGCATAGCATAAATGAGTACTGGAAGCGAACCACGACAATGTCCGCAAACAACACTCAGCCTCACATCGAAATATTCGCATACTGTGACGTTTCCTCAATGCAGTACCATGCAATGCTCCGTCATTAGTTGTCTCATAAATTGTCTGATTGCTATAATGCAATCTGGTTAAGCTGGGCTTGCACCTTCTAACTAAACAAACCAAACCTAATGCAGGGACTTACGTGCTGACTTCTGTGCACACTGCTAGAAAACTAGCACTGCGGGCCTCTTTATATTCATTCACTGCTGTAACTATAAGCAGTTTCGGACTACTGATAATGGATGTAAAGTATGCATGTGGGGCAACCTTGACCGGTTTCGCCGCGACGCTGGGTACTTGGTTAGCAGGATACATCGCGCTAGGTGGCGGAGCCCAACGAGGAGTAGCTGTAATGACCAGATTGATGCTTGCAATGCTGCTCAAATGGGTGTTTTTGATTACGGCTCTCCTGCTTGGCTTCGGCCTTTGGCGGCTGCCCGCATTAGGGCTGCTAAGCGGCATGGCAATTGGCTTGTTTTTTCAAGTCTTAGTTATTACCAGACGACAATCATAAAGATTTTCAGACTGAAGGTTCCTGACACATGGCGGGCGAGGAAGCAACTCCCACCTCATACATTCAGCACCACCTGCACAATCTAACTTTTCAAATGCAGGACGGCAGCAAATTCTGGGTGCTTCATATTGATACCCTGATCATGGCTGTCTTGATGGGGTTGGTAATGGTGTTTGTATTTTGGAGCGGTGCTTGCAAGGCCACTTCAGGCATACCAAGCAAATGGCAAGCGTTCGTAGAGATTTGCTTAGAATTCGTTGATCGCCAAGTCAAGGATACCTATCACGGTCCGAGCAAGCTGGTCACGCCAATCGCGATCACGCTGTTTTTTTGGATATTCCTGATGAACCTCATCAAGATGATCCCTGCTGACTTCATAGCTATCCCATTCGGCTGGGCCGGTGTGCATGCTTGGAAACCAGTTCCAACGTCCGACGTCAATGCCACGCTTGGTATGTCAATCAGTGTCTTTTTTTTGATGCTCTTCTTCTCACTCCGTGCTAAGGGTATCAGCGGCTTCATCAAAGAATTTCTGACAACACCTTTCGGTAAGTGGATGATACCATTCAACTTTGTCCTGAACATTGTCGAATGGCTAAGTAAGCCGATTTCACTGGCGATGCGACTTTTCGGTAATATGTTTGGTGGCGAGATCGTTTTTCTATTGATCTGGATGCTGGGTGGTGCAGGGATTGTCGGAATGCTTGCTAGCAGCACGTTTGGCCTGGGTTGGATGCTATTTCACTTACTGGTGATTCCACTACAAGCATTTATTTTCATGATGCTCTCAATCGTATACCTGAGCCTGTCAGAAGACTCTCATTGAGTTTCGATATCCACTTCTTTTGCTTTCTCACTCTCAATTAAGTTCATTCCTGGAGAAAATCATGTCTATAGACATCCTCGCCAATTTCGCTCAGATCCAGAGCTTCACCGCTCTCGCCATTGGCATCATGATCGGCTTAGCAGCACTGGGTGCGGGTCTTGGTCTAGCCATAATGGCTGGCAAATTCCTAGAGTCGGCCGCACGTCAGCCAGAGTTGATCCCACTGTTGCAGGTCCGCATGTTTATAACCGCTGGTCTGATCGATGCCGCGTTTATTATCAGTGTCGCCGTTGGTCTGCTGCTTGCTTTCGCCAATCCGCTCTCTTCCACTCTTCTTGTAGCCGTCAGCAAGGCATTAGCCGGTTGATCGATTGTAACCAGAATGTGACTAACACACGCATGAATTACTTGCCACACGATGGAAGGTTGCTGGGGCACACACGCTTTCTTGTGACGCGACCATCATCCGTAACGACCAATTGAGAGCCCCATGGACATCACTTTTACTATCTTTGCCCAAGCTCTAGCCTTCGCAGGTTTGATTTGGATCGTCGCAACCAAAATTTGGCCGCCATTGATACAGATAATCGAGGAACGGCAGCAGAAAATTGCGGAGGGTTTGGCCGCCGCTGACCTTGGCCAAAAGGAATTAGCTCAGGCACAAGGAAAAATTAACGAATCATTAAAGGAATCACGCATAAAGGCCAACGAAATCATCGAACAAGCCCATGTGCGAGCACATCAAATTATCGAAGCAGCAAAAGCTGAAGCGATTGCCGAAACCAATCGTCAGCAGAATCTGGCACAGGCTGAGATAGAAGCAGCTGCAAAACGTGCCCGAGAGGAGTTGCGTAAGCATGTGTCTGTACTAGCCGTCAACGGTGCCGAGAAGCTGCTCAAGCGTGAAATCGACGTTAACACACACAAAATGTTACTCGATGAGCTCGCTGCGGAGATTTGATTGATGAATCAAGCCCTTACACTTGCTCGTCCTTACGCTCGTGCTGCGTTTGCGATCGCATGTGAAACAGGTAAGTCTATGCAGTGGTCGCAGGCATTGGCATTCTCCGCACAAGTCGCTACTGATCCGCACGTAGCTGCATTACTTTCCCATCCGCGACTGGAACGTGGACAAACCACAGCACTCCTGGCGCCCGAAGGAGCCGATGCAGTTTATGTCCGCTTTCTAGAGATAATCGCCGAAGGACATCGGCAATCTCTATTGCTAGAGATTGCGGGTTTGTATGAACAACTACGCGCCGAAGCCGAACATGTCATCAAAGCGAAGGTCACCGCTGCGATTGCGCTTGCACCAAATGAACTAGAAAAGATCACCACTGCACTGGAACGACGCTTTGGCTGCGCGATTGAAGTCAGCACTGAGGTTGACCCCTCGCTGATCGGCGGCGCGGTGATCGACACTGGTAACGTGGTCATTGATGGCTCGCTCAAGGGCAAGCTCGCGCGTCTACAGATCTCGCTGGCCCACTGAAACTAACAAACTGTCCTTCCCCAGGCCGACACAATTAGGACTCAACGATGGCAACCACGCTCAATCCTTCCGAAATCAGCGAATTGATTAAGACCCGCATCGAACAGGTCAAACTATCCGCAGAATCCCGTAACGAAGGCACCGTGACCAGCGTGTCCGATGGCATTGTGCGCATCTTTGGTTTGGCAGATGCGATGCAAGGCGAAATGATCGAACTACCGAACAGAACCTACGCACTGGCACTGAACCTGGAGCGTGATTCGGTCGGTGCGGTGGTGCTAGGTGATTATGAACATTTACGTGAAGGCGACATCGCCAAAACCACCGGACGTATCCTTGAGGTGCCGGTCGGCAAGTCACTACTGGGCCGCGTAGTCAATGCTTTAGGTGAACCAATCGATGGCAAAGGTCCACTGGGTACCACTCAGACTGCGCCGGTGGAACGCGTGGCACCAGGGGTGATATGGCGCAAATCAGTCGATCAACCGATACAGACTGGTTATAAGTCGGTTGATGCGATGATCCCGATCGGACGCGGTCAACGCGAGCTAATCATTGGGGATCGCCAAACCGGGAAAACCGCAATGGCAATCGATACGGTGATCAACCAAAAAGACACCGGCATCAAGTGCGTTTACGTAGCGATCGGCCAAAAAGCCTCGACCGTCGCCAATATCGTGCGGAAACTTGAGGAGAATAGTGCGCTGGCCCACACTATTGTCGTCGCCGCGACGGCCTCTGAATCAGCCGCACTTCAGTACATCAGTGCCTACGCTGGCTGTACCATGGGCGAATACTTCATGGACCGTGGTGAAGACGCACTGATCGTCTATGACGATTTGTCCAAACAAGCCGTCGCATACCGCCAAATTTCACTACTCCTGAAACGCCCTCCCGGCCGAGAAGCTTACCCGGGCGACGTGTTCTACCTGCACTCACGTCTACTAGAGCGCGCCGCTCGCGTATCTGAAGAATATGTCGAGAAGTTTACCCAAGGTAAGGTAAAAGGCAAAACAGGATCGTTAACCGCACTACCAATCATCGAAACCCAAGCTGGCGACGTGTCGGCCTTTGTGCCAACAAATGTAATTTCAATTACTGACGGCCAGATCTTCCTGGAAACCGACCTGTTTAATGCCGGCATCCGCCCAGCTGTCAACGCTGGTATCTCCGTATCGCGTGTCGGTGGCTCAGCCCAAACTAAAATCATCAAGAAATTGTCGGGGGGCATCCGTATCTCACTTGCACAGTACCGTGAACTTGCGGCATTCGCGCAGTTTGCGTCGGACTTAGATGAGGCGACCCGCAAACAGCTCGAACGTGGCCAACGCGTCACTGAACTAATGAAACAGAAACAGTACGCACCTATGTCGATAGCCAACCAAGCGTTGTCAATCTACGCAGTCAACGAAGGCTACCTGGACGACGTACCAGTAGACAAAGTATTGGCATTCGAAGAAGGCCTGCACGCCCATTTTGCCAACACTCAGGGCCCGCTGATGGAGAAGATCAATATCTCCAGTGGCTGGGACAACAACATTGAGACTGCTTTCAAGCAGCACATCGAAGAATTTAAGACCACGGGCAGCTGGTAACCGTAGCGGTTGTGGCGGGCTTCAGGTCCGCTACTTTACCGACTTGAATGAGCTGCGGCTCAGCCTTCCCTATGAATTAAGCGAGCGAGCAATGGCAAGCGGACGCGAAATTAAAACCAAGATCAAAAGCGTGCAGAACACCCGTAAAGTGACCCGTGCGCTAGAGATGGTTTCGGCCTCAAAAATCCGCAAGGCACAGGAGCAAATGAGGATTTCACGCCCGTATGCACAGGCGATGAAGCAAGTGATTGGCCATTTAGCCCAGGCAAGCACTGACTACCCGCATCCATTTCTGATCGCACACAATCAAGTCAAGCGAATAGGCTATATCGTGATCTCCTCCGACCGTGGCTTGGCTGGAGGTCTCAACAACACTCTTTTCCGGAAGATGCTTGGCGAAATGCGCCAATGGCAAAATAACGGAGCCGAAGTCGACGTCGTTACGATTGGGCAAAAAGCATCAGTATTCTTTCGCAGAATCAAAGTCAACATACTCGGCAGCGTGACCCATCTAGGAGATACGCCACACCTAGAACAGCTCATTGGCGTCATCAAGGTCATGCTTGATGCATACACAGAAGAAAAGCTCGATCGCGTCTACTTGGTCTATAACCGTTTCGTCAACACAATGGTTCAGAAGGCGAACTTCGACCAACTACTGCCACTGTTGGCCGCTAAAGACAAGGTCGCGCACCATGATTGGGATTACTTATACGAACCTGACGCCACAACAGTGCTTGAACACGTGATGACACGCTACATCGAATCGCTGGTATACCAAGCGTTGCTAGAAAACATAGCATCCGAGCATGCGGCCCGCATGGTGGCAATGAAGGCTGCCAGCGACAACGCCAGCAAGCTGATCGGCACCTTACAATTGGTCTACAACAAAGCACGCCAAGCAGCGATCACCCAAGAAATATCAGAGATCGTTGGCGGTGCCGCTGCCGTCTGATCTGAATCCCATTTTCCCAAGAGCCTGTGCCATCCGGCCTGGACTTACAAAAAATTTAAAATGCTAGAGGGTTCCATCCATGAGTCAGGGTAAGATCGTTCAGATCATCGGCGCAGTTGTCGACGTCGAATTCCCACGCAACGATGTACCGAAAGTATATAACGCACTGAAGATAGACGGCACAGCCATCATCCTGGAAGTGCAGCAGCAGCTCGGCGGCGGTATTGTGCGTACCATCGCGCTTGGCTCCACCGACGGCTTAAAGCGCAACCTGATTGCCATCGACACCGGCCATGCAATCACAGTCCCTGTCGGCACTGGTACATTGGGCCGCATCATGGATGTGCTAGGCAACCCAATCGACGAGGCTGGTCCGATCACGCATTCGGATCGTTGGGAAATCCATCGCACCGCTCCTTCGTATGAAGATCAAGCCTCAACCACCGAACTGCTGGAAACTGGAATCAAGGTCATCGACCTTATGTGTCCATTTGCCAAAGGCGGCAAAGTCGGCTTATTCGGCGGTGCCGGTGTCGGCAAGACCGTCAACATGATGGAGTTGATCAATAACATCGCCAAAGCACATAGTGGGCTTTCCGTGTTCGCTGGTGTTGGCGAGCGGACCCGCGAGGGTAACGACTTTTATCACGAGATGAAGGACTCCAACGTTCTCGATAAGGTAGCCATGGTGTATGGCCAGATGAACGAGCCTCCGGGTAACCGTTTGCGCGTTGCGCTCACCGGGCTCACCATGGCCGAGTACTTTCGCGACGAAAAGGACAGTAGTGGCAAAGGCAAGGATGTACTGTTATTCATCGACAATATCTACCGCTACACCTTAGCCGGTACGGAAGTATCCGCCCTGCTCGGCCGCATGCCCTCAGCAGTGGGCTACCAACCAACCCTCGCCGAAGAAATGGGGGTGCTGCAAGAACGTATCACCTCAACCGCAAATGGTTCGATCACCTCGATCCAGGCCGTGTACGTGCCTGCCGATGATTTGACTGACCCATCGCCTGCGACGACCTTTGCACATCTGGATTCAACAGTGACCCTATCGCGCTCGATCGCCGCATTAGGCATTTACCCAGCAGTAGATCCATTGGATTCGAGCAGTCGTCAGATGGACCCGCTAGTCATCGGCGAAGAACACTACTCTACCGCTCAGCGTGTCCAACAAACTCTGCAAAAGTATAAAGATCTGAAGGACATCATCGCGATCTTAGGAATGGATGAACTTTCCGAGGACGACAAACTAGCCGTGTCACGTGCACGCAAGATTGAGCGATTCTTCAGTCAACCATTCCATGTCGCAGAAGTATTCACCGGCGCCCCAGGTAAATACGTACCGTTAAAAGAGACAATCCGTGGCTTCAAAGCAATCGTCGACGGCGAATATGACCATCTGCCCGAACAAGCCTTCTATATGGTCGGCAACATTGAAGAAGTTGTCGAAAAAGCTAACAAGATGACAGCCTGATTTACTGCGTCGATTGGTATCCACGACGGGTCGGATAAACCTCGGCTCGTCATCTGTCCCCTCTGCTGTATTGGAACAGGATTCATCCTACGAGACACATGATTCCATGAGCACTATCCGTTGTGACATCGTCAGCGCTGAGCAAGAAATCTTTCATGGCGAAGCCACCCTTGTCGTGGCCACTGGAGAACTCGGCGAACTGGGGATCGCCCCAAAGCATGCGCCGCTGATCACTCGTCTGAAACCTGGCAAAGTCGTCGTTACCACCCTCAACGGCGAACAGCTCGACTTTGCCATTTCTGGCGGCATCCTTGAGGTGCAACCGCAAGTTGTAACGATTCTGGCCGATTCAGCAGTACGTGCCGACGCCATTGACGAAGCAGCCGTCCGTAAAGCAAAGGAAGAAGCCGAACGCATCCTAACCAATCGTGGCGAAACCATTGACGTAGCTAAAGCACAACAGCAATTGGTTGAAGCTGTCGTACAGATGCAAGCATTAGAGCGCCTCCGCCGCACCGTCAAGCATTGATGTTCTTCCCGACAGGGGATCAAAGCCCATCACCGATTCCACTACCTAGGTCAGGTACCAACATCGGTATTTCTCTAGCCGCTGCATACATCAAGGTTGTGTCCTGACACCAGTTCTGCATCGCAACTCACGGGCGTGTTGTTTTTAAACAAGGCGCATGAGCATATCGTGCCGCAATGCACACCTTGGATCATGTGACATCGGCAACATAGGGCGCTGCCAAGTTGAGCCACACCGTTCCCTCATCCATCTGCTAGAGAAAACCCATGTCATTGTCTTCCCTGTTGCGCCGCAACATACATCTTGCTGCATTCATTATTAGCCTGAGCCTTTTCGGGTATGCGGGCCAAGCACGCAGTGTCCCCACTGCATTGACGACGTTGCTGGGAACAGTGGCCACACGCAACGCGATCGGCGACGAAGTCGCACTAAGCAAATGGGACAGCGGTAAACCAGTGCTTGATGCCTCACGCGAGGCAGCGGTGTTACAAAGTGTACGCGACCAAGCACCACAGCACAGATTGGACCCAGATTTGGCTGCGCGCTTCTTCTCCGCACAGATTGAGGCCAATAAACTGGTGCAATATCAACTGCTGAATCTCTGGCAATTACGCGACAAGGCTCCAAATCGGACACGTCCGAATCTCATCACCCTGCGTGATCGCTTAGATCACCTGCAAATCGAGCTGCTCGACGCACTCGCACAGAGTGTACCGCTACGTGAGCAGAGCAACTGTCCATCTGAAATTGCCCGTGCAACCGAGACATATGCGCAACAATGGCATCTGGACAATATCCATCGTGTTGCCTTGATACGCAGTTTCGGCGATTTCTGCCACTGAATCCGATCATGCAACACGACCTAGTGGTCAGTCCGTGGACGACGAGTATGAACGCAACCACAGATGTGCTGTGAGTGGTGCCTCCAACACGTGGAACTAGTCCTCCTACAAACCAAACATCTGCTGGATGAACGAGATCAACAAAAGTGCTGCTCAGATGCAATGAGATCCAGCCAACTCACCAAAACGCACTCAGCAACACCATTCCAAGAACACCACCACCAACACATGTGTTACCTCTGCTGAAATAGGATCACCGGTACGTTTTACTAAGAATGACGCACCATAAGCAGCACTCCTCCCAGTCATGGCTGGAGTGCCTAGAATGCAAATTTCACTGAAACCGGACGCTACCCATGCCCCTGTCCTTACCCCTACACATCGTGATCCTCGCCGCCGGTGAGGGTAAGCGGATGAAATCGGCACAGCCCAAAGTGCTGCATCCAATCGGCGGAAAACCAATGCTCGCGCATGTGATCACGACTGCACGTGCACTCGCTCCAGACGCTATCCACGTGGTCTACGGCCATGCTGGTGACCAAGTACGCACGGCATTTGCAGATCAGATCGACCTGCACTGGGTCGAACAGACTCAGCAGCTGGGCACTGGGCACGCAGTACAACAAGCGATGCCGGCTATCCCGAATGCAGCACACGTATTAGTCCTGTATGGCGACGTACCGTTGATTCGTGCCGAAACCCTGAAACACTTGCCAAGAGCATCTACACCGATAGCCGTACTGGTGACAGAACTAGCAAACCCGGCCGGTTACGGCCACATCGTACGCAATAGCGAAGGCAAAGTCGCAGCCATCATTGAAGACAAAGACGCCAACGAGGAACAACGCCGTATCCATACTGTTAACACTGGCATCCTCTGTGCTGAATCAACAGCGCTGCGCCTCTGGCTAGGCAAACTATCGAATACCAATGCGCAGAGGGAGTACTACCTGCCCGACATCTTTGCCAGCGCCACAGCCGAACTCACACCAGCCAACATGATCGTGGTGACCGATCCACAAGAAGTGGCAGGTGTCAATGATCCCTGGCAGCTAACGCAACTGGAACGCACCTGGCAAACGTACGCAGCACGTGCATTGTGCCTACAAGGCACACGTGTGGCCGATCCAGCACGGCTGGACCAGCGGGGCCAAATACGGATCGGGCACAATGTGCACATTGATGTTGACGTGGTGCTGGAAGGCGAAATCGAGCTTGGCGATGACGTCGTCATTGGCCCATTCGTGCGGCTGAAGAACGTGAAACTTGGACCTGGTACCGAAATACGCGCGCACTGCGATCTGGAAGGCGTCATCACAGAAGGCGCAGCACTGATCGGCCCATTTGCGCGCCTACGCCAGGGAACAGTGCTAGCCGACGGCGTGCACATCGGTAACTTTGTTGAGACAAAAAACACATCCCTAGGTACCAACACCAAAGCCAATCACCTGACCTATTTAGGCGACGCACAGATCGGCGCCAAGGTGAACATCGGCGCCGGCACAATTACCTGCAACTACGACGGCGTCAATAAATCGATCACACTGATCGGTGATGGCGCCTTCATTGGCTCACATTCAGCACTGATCGCTCCCGTCAGCGTAGGAGCTGGCGCTACGCTCGGTGCCGGTACGGTACTGACCCGTGATGCACCAGCCCATCAGCTGACTGTGGCACGCACACCTCAAATCACCCTGGCTGGCTGGCAACGCCCGAGCAAGAAAGTCTAGATACGAGACGCGACCGGCTACTAAACACCCCACCCTGGTAACGTTTTTAATTCCTGCTCTGTACGATCCCAACTCGCAATGGCGACATGAGATTAGGCAATACCAGCGTACAGATCCCCCTGCCTAGACTGACTCAGATGGCCAAAGGCAAGCCTATTCAACAGCAGTCGCCACAGATCACCTTGCACCGCAAGCAGATAGCAGAGCAACCACCTCCGTACCATCATCCCATCGTCACTGGTACCACACATTGAAATGCCTATGGCGGTGTGCCGGTTTGATCAGACACTTGAATATGGCCAGCACGTTATACGTAAGCAGCACCACCATAAAACCCAGCCACGCCGATCACCGATGATTCAGCCATCCGATTTCACTGCGCAACACCGATTTCAGCGGCATGTACTCACGCTGAATGCACAACCACACGATGGCGGCTCAATGAATTTCACAGCGTAAATCACTCCACAAACAACCACCCTACCCCTTAGACAACATCCCCAGTTGCAATGCTGGTCCGCTAGAAGCCGCAACCGTCCCAATCATCTCGTCATTCTCGCTCTTGTCCTGCACCCAACTTTGGTAACACACCAAGTGGAACGCAGAGATATCTCCCCCGTTCCACTATTTACGTAGCAACCAGATAGCCTCACTACTTCTCAGCAAGCGCTTCCGATACCGCCGTAGTCTTGAATTCTTCTGGATGGCACGCCGCTCGCCAACTGGCTCTGACTCACGACATCGACCAACACGCTTGCGTCTCGCCTCAAGTGCTAAGACACCTGCGCCTGCTATCGGCCATTCAAGATGTTCTGTCAGCGTTGACCGGCAACCTGCCCCATGCGATCACCGTTGACGGTGGCAGCATATTGCCCGCGAATGCAAACACAGCGGACGTAGCATCCATGCTCTGCACGTCATAGGCCAGCACCCTGCGCTTATACCGTCAGATGTTCGGTTCGGTCATGACAAACGATTGACGATGTTGCCGTGGAGATCCCTCAGAGTGCACGCCTGGTGCATCAGCATCTGCACTTCGTTCTGGAACTGGGTGACCTGGTTGTTGATCTGCTCCAGAGGAATGCATTTTCAGGACAACATAAGGATGTCGCACCGGCACGGCTGCCATCACAGGAGCGCTCCATACCGGCTCAGCAACCATACCAGCCGACGTTGTTGAATTGGACGAACCCTGCATCGTACAGCTCGTCATACAGTCCCTTGATCTGCTGCAACAACAGCACCTCGAAAAAGCGAATTTCAACCTCCGGTTCCTGCCGACAGAACGCTAGCAAGGCCAACAAGTGTGACGGTGTGATGCCATCGGACCGGAGCACAACTGGCCGTTAAACCCATGGGTGGCGGCCTTCATACTTATCGCGAGCCTGCTGTGCTGTAAAGCCATGCAGACACACGGCACATGCTCCAGAAACAACTTACTGACACGGGTCAACCCAGTGGAGTGCGTGGTACGCGCGAACAGCACCACACCACTTCTTATTCCAGATCCTTGATGACACGCGACAGCGAATGCAAGCACCCTGCCGCACGCACAAAATAAAGTGCTTCGGCAACCGCCAGAAAATAACGTAAGCGCCGCTGCCGGCATTCCACATCCCAATTCCCCTTATTTCAGTGACATCGCCGCCCTACGCTGAAGGTACGAAACACTAAACATAGGGACACCAAAGACTTCGGTTTGAGGTCATTTGTGTTGTTTAATCCGCCTCATGCCGTGCCACCCCGGCACACAACCTCTCCCCGTTCTGATAGGCAAACCCCCATCAAATGCCCGTTCATCCACAAAGCGCTTCGCATCGCCTCCTGGCCGGTACTGATAGGGATCATCAATCGATAAGAGCATACAATCCTGCCCAACAACGTTGACCGCACGCTGTAGATAGTCCGTGCTGAACATACCGCTAGCTGTCAGATAGAGGTTGTTGCGGACATATTCAAACAAAGGCTTGCGCCGTTTGGATACCCGATCCAGCAAGGACTACCTCGCCCCAGTGCCCCAAGATGACCTGTAGATTAGGGTAGCGATCGAAGACACCGCCCAGCACCATCCGGACGAACTCAATACCGGCCTCGTAGTGCCAGCCCAGACCGAAGGTCGAAAAAGCAAGATCGACCGGTGCAGAAAAACCTGTGTAGTAGGCATCGCGTACCGACGCCGGCGGAATCTGCGGATGGATCAACAACGGAACATTGAGATCGGCGGCACAAGCAAAAGTCGCCTCGAACAGCGCATTGTCCAAGTGCTTGTCGCACAACCGGCCATACAAAATGGCACCCTTGGCACCCAGTGTCACTACTGCCCGCCGCAGTTCACTCGCGGCAGCTTCAGCATTCGCAAAAGGTAACGTGGCGAGCGTCTGGAAACGCGCCGGATTGATGCGCACGGTCTCCGCCAGTAGATCATTGACGTGCCGGGCCAGATGAATCCCGAGCTCCCCAAGATTGTTTAATCCCGGTGTCGTCAACGACAACACCTGCACATCGACACCTGTCTCGTCCATCAAGGTCAGCCGCTTCTCGCCGAGGTCGGCGAGACGTTCATCGGTGATGGGGGAGGAATTGAGCACCAAGGTTCAATTGAGCACCAAGGTTCCATCATCGGCACCCGTCATGGTCATCCAGGCACGCTTCACTGCGCCTGGAAGGACATGTTCTTCGATCGCCACAATCTTCATGGTCAAACGCCTTGACTGCAATTGAAGGATCTCTATCAGACTTAGGCTATGCGTGCGGTTCAGCCGTCTCCGAGAAGATTAGGATTGTTTATTCCACACGGCTGCGCGACATCTCACCGACCGGTGAAACGCAGAGTGGTCTCTGGAGATCGAGCACCCTGGATGACGATGTTGGCCTGCTGAATCTCATCAAGGTTCGCCTGATGGAGTGTCACGCGCAACGCACCGATGTTTTCCTCGAAGCGTTCGAGCTTGCGCGTACCGAACACCGGAACGATCCACGGCTTCTGCGCAAGCAACCAGGCCAAAGCCACCTGAGCCGGCGTCGCCCCATGCGTTTCCCCAATCCTACGGATGAGATCGATCAGCTTCTGGTTGGCGGTTCGGGCCTCCTCGGCGAAGCGGGGCACTTGCAAACGAAAATCTGAACTGTCAAACGTCGTGTTGACGTCGATCTTGCCGGTCAGGAAACCCATGCCCAGCGGGCTGTACGGCACCAGACCGATACCCAACTCCTCCAGCGTCGGAATGATGTCCACCTCGGGTTCGCGTGTCCACAGCGAGTATTCGCTTTGCAACGCCGCAAGCGGCTGCACAGCGTGCGCCCGGCGGATCGACTGGGCGCTCGCCTCAGACATGCCGAACCAAAGCACCTTGCCCTCGGCGATCAGCTCTTTCACCGTCCCCGCCACGTCTTCCATCGGCACATCGGGGTCGACCCGGTGCTGGTAATAAAGATCAATGTGATCCGTGCGCAGCCGCTTCAGACTGCCATCAATGGAACGGCGGATCTGTGCGGGCCTGCTGTTGACACCACTGTGACGCTCTCCAGTGTCCTGGTCGACATTCCAGCCAAACTTCGTCGCGATTTTCACCTTGTGGCGCACAGGCGCGAGCGCTTCGCCCACCATCTCTTCGTTAGTCCAAGGGCCGTAGACCTCGGCGGTATCGAAGAAGTCCATACCGTGATCGACAGCGGTCCGAATGAGGGCCATCATGTCCGCCCGATCCGGGATTTCCCGGGGCTTGCCATAGCCCATTGTTCCCAAAGACAGGGCCGACACCTCAAGTCCCTGGCCAAGTTTACGTTTGATCATGCTGTATCTCTTTGCTTTGCTGCACGTGGAGTGATACGAACGGTCGCGGCACGTGCCCGCTCACCGATCATTGGAACCAAGTAGTGACTTGTCTTGTATGGGCGCGATAGGCATCGCCGCTGCGGTTGTTGAGCAGCCCTACAAACAGCCCGAAAGCGACCTCCCAGAGCCAGGTCAGGGTTCCGGCGGCGGCGCCATCCTCGCGGAACGACACGATCTTCAGATCGTCAGCACAATCGATTTTTGCGAGCTCATCCCGTGTCCAACGCATAGAGTTGACCTCCATGACGGCGAAAGCGTCGCAATCAGCCTCGAAGCTCGGATCGCTCTGTGGCGGATATAGAGTGAATGCATACGATCAGTCCACATACTTTGAATATATCTTTAGCAATAGCACTTTCCACGCCTCACACGTTTCTCGGATCGAAGCGCCCGCCTCCGGTGGCATTCCACCAGAACAAGTAAAACATCAGCCACATATTTGCTTGGATGGATATCGTGCTTAGCGATCACTATCAAGCAAACAGGCGCCGCAATGTAGCGATTTCTTCCTCTGCCGACGGTACAGGTTTTGTCAATTCGAGGTTGAACTACCCCTCCCCGCCCATCCATGCTGTACCAAAATGACACCGCACCCTGGAAAACGATCATGGAGACGGGCGTTCTGGTCGCACTCTGGGAACCCGACAGCCATTGCAGCCACGTCGATCATCGCGATGTCGCCAAAACCGCGACAATCACGCTCACCGAGCACCGCCTAGTTTAAAGAACTTGCGCTCTGTGCCCAGCGGGCATCCTGTTCCAACCGGATCTGGCTGCAATACTGACTGCAATCCTCAGACAGGATCTTAACGTCGGAACGATCAAGCGTCACAAGCTGGGGCACGTTCCACACGGCATGATCGCCATGTTCGAGCACCACGATCATGGTGGCTTGCTGGGCAATCCTCTCACTCTGGCGACGATGCTTGACCCCAAGCCACACACAGCGCACCTAGTTTGAGGAACTGACGGAACAGAAAGTGACCGACGCGAGGACACCGCGCACCTCTGAACGGCCCCGGCACACCGGAGCGGACATTGCAATACACCGTGTTCTGGTCGCCGACACCACTCAGCTCCGTCGTCAGGCCCTGACCTTGAGCTGGTCGACGACCCCCTGGCCAACACCGTGCGCCGAGGCTGGATTCTGGCCGGTGATGAGGCGTCCATCGATCACAACATTTTTGGCCCAATTGGGTGCGGGCTGGTGTAACGCACCGCGCTGCTTAAGCGTGCTTGCCAGCAAATAAGGCACGACATTGGCGTACTTGACCTCGGTCTCCTCCGCGTCGGTGAAAGCCGCAACCTTCTTACCGGCGACAAGGTAACTGCCATCGGAGAGTGTTGCGTTCACTAAGGCAGCAGGACCGTGACACACCGCGGCAACAATACCTCCGCTTTCCCAGATATCACGGATCACCTTCTGCACTGCCAGACTGTCGGCAAAGTCCCACATCGTGCCATGACCACCGACAAAGAAGACCGCCGCGTAACGCGACGGATCGAGATCGCCGAGAACGAGCGAGTGGGCCAGCGCATCACGGAACGCTTGGTGCTTCCAAAAGCGGGCGTTGACTGGGTCGGAAAGGTCAAAAAAGTCGATCGGCGGGTGGCCGCCACGGATGGAAGCGATCTCCACCGGGATACCCGCCGCTTCGAAGACCTCAAGCGGATGGGTGAGCTCGACCATCGCAAACCCTGTAGGCTCGCCGCTGTCGCCCCGAATCGGATGGCTGGTCACTACGCACAGGATGGGTTTGATGTGATTGGTCATGGTTTCAGTCTCCTAATGATGTAAGCGAAGCCATGTCGATGACGAAACGATACTTGACGTCACTCTTCAACATGCGCTCATAGGCTGCGTTGATTTTCTGGATGGGGATGATCTCGACGTCAGAGACGATGCCGTGCTGTCCACAGAAATCGAGCATCTGCTGGGTTTCAGGCACGCCGCCGATGAAGGACCCCGAAATGGCCCTGCGGCCACGTACCACACCTCCAGCATTCACCGGCGTGCTGAGCGGTCCCATATAGCCGACGAGTACAAGTACACCTTCCAGTGCCAGGGTAGGCATGTAAGGATTGACGTCGTGGTCATAAGGAACGGTGTCGATGATGACGTCAAAGCGACCGTAGACAGCTTTCATCTGCTCCAGATCGCCCGACAGCACAACATGATCAGCTCCGAGACGCAATGCATCTTCCTCTTTACCAGCGGAACATGTGAACAGGGTTACGTCGGCACCAAGAGCCTTGGCCAGCTTCAAAGCCATGTGCCCGAGGCCGCCGAGACCGACCACGGCAACCTTGCTGTCTTTGTCAACATTCCAGCGGCGCAGCGGCGACCAAGTGGTGATGCCGGCGCAGAGTAACGGTGCGGCTCCGGCTGGATCGAGACCATCAGGCAACGACAGTACAAACTTATCGCGCACGACAATGGCATCCGAATAGCCGCCATAGGTGATACTGCCGTCCTGCCGATCAGCGCTGTTATAAGTGAAGGTCGCACCTTCAATGCAGTCCTGCTCCCACCCTTTGAGGCAAGGCTGGCAGTGCTGACAAGAATCAACCATGCAGCCGACACCGACCAAATCGCCAGCCTTGAAGCGGGTGACTGTCTCACCGATCTCGCGTACACGCCCGATGATCTCGTGGCCAGGCACGATCGGATACGTCGTAAAGCCGCTGTGGTTACGAGCAAGATGCAGATCGGTGTGGCAGACACCGCAATAGAGGATATCGATGACGACGTCATCCGACCTCGGCACGCGCCGTTCGAAAGCGAACTGTTCGAGCGGGCCGGTAGCCGATTGAGCGGCGAAACTCATGACATGCATGGTGTGTATTCCTTCATTTTCGTACCAGGGTTGCCAACCAGCCACGCCACTGCAACGTGGCCGGAAACCAACATGGCACGCTCAGATCTCAAGCGTTACCAGCAGTAAAAAGCGCTTCCCAGCCCATGAAAGGGCCCAACGGAATCACTTCCCAATCGATCAATCCGGCCTCGGCGAGAGGAAACTTGGCAAGCAGCTTTCTGGCGGCATCGACGGACTCAGCTTCCGCAATGATGGCCACACCGGGGCGGTCTTGTCGGAAATAGATGTCGCGGATGATACCGCCCTTGTACATCTTCCAGGCGTGGCGGGCTTCATCCAGCATGTACGGCTGGTATTTCTCCAGACTCGCACCGGGCTGGGGAACGTCAAGACACAGCAGTTTCATGTTTTAACTCCTTGATTAGGGATTGGGGTACAACGGGTCACACGGGCTGAAAGCGGCGCACGGTCTCCGCCACACGCCGGCCGAGATGCTGCGCCGTCTTCAAATCGCTGGCGGGCGGCGCGATCTCCGGAGACTCGTTGTTATTGGCCTGCGTCATCACACCGAGCCAACTTCCGATGCGGTTGAGATCGTCAGAGCTGCCAGTACTGCTGCTGTGACCAGGCATCAGGTCGAGTCCCACCCAGATCATTCCATGCTGAGCCGCGAACAACACCATCGACACAAGCGAGTTGAGCTTATCGCCATGCTGTGCTCCAGAATTGGTGAAGCCAGCGGCGATCTTGTTGCGCCATTTCTGCGCCACCCAAGCTGGCTTGGTGGAATCCTCGAAGAACTGCTTGAGCTTCGCACTGATCAGGCCGTTATAGGTTGGCGAACCGAAAACGATCGCTTCACTCTTTTCCAGAATCTCCCAGTCCACCGGTCCGTCGGCAACGGCCATGAGCCTGACGTTGGCGCTTTGTATTTCCCGGACACCTGCCGCAACGGCCTCAGCAACCCGTGCGGTGTGTCCATAACCGCTGTCATATACGATCGAAATCAACATTTATCTCACCCTTATGTACACGTTCTTTAGAAAGCGGAAATGAGGAAGATCCTGAGCACTTTCCAAAGTTCCGTTTGCTTGTCAGCCACTATAAAGCAGAATTTTAATCAACAATAGTGGATATATTTCCACTCAATGCTTCCTAAATTTCTACAATGATGTGTGTGAGGATATGAGCATGCGGGACATGTTCGATGGCGTGCAGCTATTCGTTGAGGTCGTCGAGGCCGGCGGCTTCACCAAAGCAGGTGAACGGCTTTCACTGACGCGCTCGGCAGTCGGTAAGGCCATCGCGCGCTTGGAAGTGCGGCTCGGCGTCCAGCTTTTTCAACGGACGACGAGGACACAGGCCCTCACCGAAGAAGGCCAGCAGTATTACGAACGCTGCGTGCGTGCGATCGAGGAGTTGCGCACCGCTGAAACCATACTTGAGCACGGTCGGCGGGAAGTAGCCGGTCGGCTGCACGTGTCCTTGCCGGTACTGTTCGGACGGTACTGTGTTGCGCCAATCCTGCGCAACTATGCGCACCAGCACCCCCAGCTCGAACTCGCACTGAACTTCAACGACCGTCATGTTGACCTGATTGCCGACGGTTTCGACCTTGCAGTACGCAGCGGGCCCCTCGGCAATGGCACGACGCTGCGCGCGCGCCGCCTGGGGAGCCAACGTAAGATCCTGTGCGCCTCACCCGATTACTTGGCCGCGAGGGGCGAACCCCGCACGCTTGCAGATCTCGCAGACCACGACCTGCTCGCCTACTGGTGCCATGACCGTGGCATGGTCTGGCAGCTTCCCGACGCGACAGGCGCCCTGGTCAACATTCAAGTCACTTCCCGGCTGCGCTTCGATGATCTCGAGGTGCTTGCGGATACCGCGGCCGAGGGAATGGGCCTTGCCTGGCTGCCCGACTGGCTGCTCCGGGAACGGATACGACGCGGTGAACTCATCGGCATTTGGGGGGATCGTCCAGGCGCGACGCTGGAGTGTCATGTAGTCTGGCCTGCCGCCCAGTATCTGCCACTGCGCTGCAGGCTGGCGATCGACATGCTTGCCGCTGAATTGCCTAAATACCTGAAAGTCCAAGACATATAGCGACCTTTAAATGATATCTCCACGTACCCGCTGACTCCATTGCGGAGTTCGAAGTGACCAATAGAGAAAGGGACTATCGAGCACACTGAATCGACTTTTGCACCCTGCAGCGGCCACGACATCGCCCGTGGCGGTCAGATAGACCGGCTCGAAAGCAATCCAGCCACACCGCGAAGGGTCTGCATCACCTTCGACAGCCTCGCCCAAACGCACTTGGTAACACTCACCGGAGTACGCCAGAATCCGGTCTATCCGGCAGCATCCCGACCATAGCAACGCTTACATCATTGCAGGCTTGCCGTAGTAATGAAGAGGATTGATGAACATCTTGACCAAGACAATAGGAGTGTTCGCCATGACCATGTCGATGCTCTTGAACGCGAGCCAGACAGCGATGGCAGCCGAGAGCAATCCACCCATCATGCGTATCTTTGAATTCGTGCTCGCACCCAGCGACGTGCAACCGATCCTCGAAGCGGGCAGGAAGAATATCGAGGCTTCAGTGCGTGATGAGCCTGGCGTTCTTTCGATGTATTGCGCCGTCGATAAGGACAATCCGACCAAGGTGTATGTGGTCGAGGTCTACCGCAACCAGACGGCTTATCAAGCCCATGTGGAATCCGCACACTTCAAAGCATTCCTTGAAGCCATCAAGGGCAAAGTGCGTTCCCGGCGTGTCATAGAGACGACTCCCGCCGTACTCGGCGCCAAAGCATTCCATTGGCCATGACATCCTTTGCTTCAGTCACAGTCTGACGAGTCAGAATGCTCAGGCAAGCCAATGGACGGCACACGAGTGTGAGTATGAGTGACAGCCGCACACACAGGGATGCGGTCAGAGAAGATAGCTACGCAGGCAACGCGCGTCTCCATGCGCCAACTGCACGCCAGCGAAGCACGCAAACCCAATGTTGGAAATTGGGCCGTAGACGCCAACGCAGTGAGGAAACAATGGAAGCCCGAATGGAACGAGACGTGGCAGGCGGCTCGATACGCAACACAGCAGACCTGGCCATGCTCTCTAGCCGAGGAGTCCCATGCAGGAAAAGCTGGATAGGCTTGATGCCCTATGCAGTAGGTATACGGAACCGGAGAAGCCGCGCCGTACCACAGCATACCGATGCACGTTTTAATTCATCAGATGCAATGCAACCGCGGGGAAAGTGCATCGTCGTGACGCTGCCTGCAACGGGTGCCGCACGGTGCTCATCGTCGTAGCTGGGTCGGCTACGGGGCAACACAGGCTGCGATCACCGCCTATAGGGTACTGGCCGGCACCGTGGTACGGCCTGTCGTACCCACGCTTGACTTGCAGCCATATGCACGACATCACGGCATGGCTACGGAACGATGTGAAATGCCCATTGACAGCGACTTTCTGGAACACCTCGACCAGGGCGGCAAGGTGAGGACCACACCCCGTCACGGACAGACGCGGCGCGTAGGTTCAGCGAGACAGACTGAGCACATGACCACACAGGGCGTGCACCGCACCTGCAAGACAACGAGAAACTGGTTGCGATGATGCTCGCCACGCTCATCGTGAAGACCGGGGTTGAGGTAGAAACGGACGTTGCCCTGGTGAAGCACATCATTGTCGGCGGGCACTATGGGGCACTCGGCTGGGAAATGCCGGGCGTTTTCCACGGGCACGCTGACCAGCAGAGCTGCATCCACTGCATCGTGGACGTGCTCGATATGTGGTCATGTATGAAAGCAGCATTCGAGACGATGGGCGCAGCAGATCAGGCGCACCTTGCCAAGGAAGCAACGCCGTTCGGGGAGCATGTGCAGTTCCCCAGCTTCGATGGGCACAACGGGGGTGAATACCTCAGCATCATGCGTTTCCTCATCAATGACTTAGATAGGTTCAACCGCTTCCGTGACGGACACCACGACCTGAATTCGCATTCCCTGACGCTCAACAACGACGCCAGGATGCTTCGGGTGTTTGAGCCAATGCGCAAGACGCTGATCAGTCAGCATTGAAGCGTGAATGAGCTTACGGGGATCCTAACAGCGAGAGGACAAGCGAGGCGCAGTGCGGTGAATGACGGTAGATGCGAGATTCAAACTCATGGAGGGGGACTCGCCCTCGATCGTTTTCAAGACGACTGCCTTACACCGCTCGGCCAACCCAGCATGGCTAGAAGTGCTTACAAGTTACTGATGGTGGCGCTGCTGACTTTGCTGCGATACTGCTGCGACACGTTGTTTTTACTCATTTTCATCTGGTGTTCTACCGTGTCGCATCGGAGTTCCCAAGTTTTATGCTTTCTCTTGTGTGATCTTCGAAACTGCTCCTTGTACCGCACACGACAGCACGTTTGTTAGGAACTCGGCAACGTGGATGCTCGACGTATCCAGTTGCAACAATCCGATCCACTCGCACTTCTTGCCGACGCAGCAGATGATGCCCAGCGACACGGCTTCTTCTGGCTCGTGTCGGTGCTTGTGGAGCCAGCGCAGGTACAGCGCCATCTGACCTTGGTACGCTGCCGGGCACTCGACAATCTTCAGCTCCATCACTAACCGCTGCCGCAACTTACGGCGATAAAACAGCAAGTCAAGGTGGACATCCGCATCATCGATCTGGATGTGCTTCTGCCGGGCGACGCAGGACCAGCAAGAAGGATTCTATTTCGCCGATGATGGCTGCCTCCAAGTCGCCTTCCTTCAGGTATGCCGTAGACCCAGGAAAGTCAAGAATGTAGGGGTCGCGGATCACCAGTACGGGCAACCTCGCTGCACATCACGCATAGTCGCCAGATCCTGCGCGATCGTCCCATCCGGCTTGGGGCAACGCTATGCATTCGTACAACATCAAGTCGCTGCGCTCATGCCGCATCTGCCCCCCAGCATGCGGCGTTGAGGATCTGCACGTCGTAGTCCCGCTGGAGCAAGTCTTTCAGCGGGAGCAGGGCAATGCAGTGCGTCCAACCCCATGCCGGTATCAGTGATGACGAGCATGTGCTCGTCAGGGAAGGTGGCAACACACGGCACCATCCAGCACAGATCCTGCTCTCAAAAGCGGCTGCCATACTCCCTCACTCAATCACTGCTTCATCTACGCGATGCAATGCAATGGACCCACATTTGCCGCAGACAAACGCTGTACATCGACATGACATCAATCGTTACCAGCCACGGTCATCCGCCCAATCAGCAACGAGCCCATGCTTACGTTTGAGCGCCGATCCACATCGGCTCCCACCGCCTCAATGGCAGCAAACATCTCACGCAGGTTGCCAGCGATAGTCAGACCATCCACCGGGTAGGCAATCGCCCCATTCTCGATCCAAAAGCCAGCCGCGCCACGCGAATAGTCACCGGTCACCGGATTCACCCCGTTGCCCATTAATTCAGTCACCAGCAAGCCACGCGGCAATCCGACAACAAGGGCATCGAGACCAGTCGCATTGGCCATCACCTGAAGATTGTGCACACCGCCTGCATTTGCAGTGGTCTGCAAGCCAAGTTTGCGTGCCGAGTAGCTGCTCAATACATAGCGCTGCAATACTCCGCCCGCAACAAGAGGAGCGTCGCACGTCGCTACGCCTTCGGCATCGAACGTCGCCGAGCGAAGCCCACGGCGCAGATGGGGGCGCTCATCAATCGCAAACCACTCTGGGAACAACCGGGTCCCAACACTGTTCAGCAGGAAACTGGCACCACGATACAACGCCCCCCCGGAAATCGCGGTGATCAGGTGACCAATCAACGAACGTGCTACCTCTGGAACGAACAAGACTGGTAACTGAGTCGTGGTGAGCGAACGCGGCTGCAACCGCGCGACGGTGCGCTCGGCCGCCTTACGTCCCACTGCGGCCGGCGACTCCAGATCCTCTCGCGCCAAGGCGTGGGTATACCAGCCATCACGCTGCATGCCATCGCCCTGACCAGCGATCAAGGCGCAGCTCATCGAATGCTGAGTCACGCGCTCGCGGCCGACAAAACCATGCGAGTTGGCATAGACAGACAAAGCAAAACGAGTACTGACTGAAGCACCGTCAGAATTGGCGATACGCGAATCAGCGGCGCGGCCTGCTGCTTCGCAAGCGAGTGCCAGATCCAGCGCAGCACCGACCTCCAAGGCCCACGGGTGCCAACTGTCCAGGTCTGGGAATACCGTTGCCATCCGCGCTGGATCAGCCAACCCGGTCGCCGGATCATCCTCGGTGTAACGAGCAATAGCGCACGCTTGGGCGACCGTGGCATCCAAGCTTGCTTCTTGCAAATCAGCAGTACTGGCACTGCCCTTACGCTGGCCGAAATAAAGCGTGACCGCAATGCTGCGATCGCACGTGGACTCAACCGTCTCCACCTCGCCCATACGCACGTTCACATCCAACCCGCGGTCCTCACTACACCCCACTTCGGCCTGGGTGGCGCCACAAGCGCGGGCGCGCTCCAGCAACCGCTGGGAAATATCCGCCAGGACATCCAGACGCACCTGGCTGTCAACAACACTATGGAGGTCTGTGGAACATGCGTTCAATGTCTTATCCTGTTGAAGTCAGCGTGCATACGTACACGGTCGATAAAGTTTATTTTCAAATGCGGAAGAATGGTGCGATGCGTGGATGTAATAAAGAAACCGGCGAATTCCTTAGTCCCAGCCGCAGCCAACAACGCCGCACATCACTGGAGGTACTAACACTCGCCGAGAAGCTGGTAGCACTCACCCCGGCTCAGCTGGCCAAGCTGCCCATCCCCGAGGCACTGCTGCCGCACATCACCGAAGCCAAACGGATCACATCACACATTGCGCGCAAGCGCCAGCTTGCCTTTCTCGCCAAACACATGCGACGTGAAGACCCCACAACACTTGATGCGATCCGCGAGCAACTCGATGCCAGCGGCATGCACGCACAGCGTGAGGTTGCAATCCTGCATCGGATCGAACACTGGCGAGAACGCCTGCTCGAAGAGGGTGACAGCGCGCTCACTGAACTGTTAGACGAATATCCACAGGCAGATTGCGCCAGACTGCGCCAATTACTGCGCAACACCAAAGCCGAACAAACCAGGAACAAACCGCCACACGCATTCCGCGAACTGTACCAAGTACTACACGCGTTGATCATCACCCAAAGCAGCGAAGATGAGTATCGAGGAGCACAATGATCGATCGAATCATACTGCGATGCACACCATCTTTTGACCTCGTGCACAAGAGTAAAGGTCGCTGAATAAATATTGCCGTTTCAATGCCATACCGACCCGAATAAAAAAATTTTCGCCGTGCTCCACCGGCAACTATCAGAAACGTAATATCAACAACATCTTGCATACTCTCTAAAAAAATCTCACTGCACCGCAGCACACAACCGAGTCTGAATCACCAAGGGCGGTGCTGCCAAAATGTAGAGCTGCAATTTAAAAATGACACCATCCAAGGCCAAAGAGGCATTCATGCAACAAACGGCTATAGATAGCCAAGCAAACCTCACTCAAAGCGACCTCCGCTGTATCTGGTTTCAATCACATCCTCTCTCCTGTTCGATCATTGATTGAAACACCTGCCTCTGCTGTGATTGCGATAACAACAATCAACAGCATTCAATGAAAGACAGTACTTCACGCGGCAGAATCAGCAAAAGCGCTTCGAGCATCTTACGTCCTAACCGCATTCATGCCTGGGTCCCACCCACGGTTAATGCATCAATCAGTAACGAGGGTTGGCCAACACCGACAGGGATACTCTGTCCCTCTTTGCCACAGATACCCACCCCCGCATCCAAAGCCAAGTCATCGCCAATCATGCGGACCCGCTGCATCGTCTCAGGACCGTTGCCAATCAGCGTGGCCCCCTTGATCGGGGCAGTCACCCGGCCATCCTCAATCAGATAGGCTTCTGTCGCCGAAAACACGTATTTACCGCTGGTAATGTCGACTTGACCACCACCGAAATTGACTGCATAGAGGCCCTTCTTGACCGAACGGATCATCTCCTCGCGGCTATGTGCACCAGGACGCATATAGGTATTAGTCATGCGTGGCATCGTCAAGTGCGCAAACGATTCACGGCGACCATTGCCCGTCGATGCCACACCCATCAACCGAGCATTCAATGTGTCCTGCATGTAGCCGACCAACACGCCATCTTCAATCAATGTGGTGCATTGGGTGGGCGTGCCTTCGTCGTCAATGTTGAGGGAACCACGACGGCCATCCAAGGTACCATCGTCAACGATCGTTACCCCAGGCGAAGCGACGCGCTCACCAATACGACCAGCATAAACACTGGTGCCCTTACGGTTGAAATCGCCCTCCAGACCATGACCAACCGCCTCGTGCAACAACACACCAGGCCAGCCAGCACCGAGCACAACCGGCATGACACCAGCGGGAGCAGGGATCGCCTCAAGATTGACCAACGCTTGACGAAGCGCCTCCCGTGCAAACGCGTCCGGGCGGCCATCGGCGAACAATTCAGCATACCCATAACGCCCACCACCACCGGCATAACCGGATTCACGGCGACCATGATCTTCAACGATCACCTGCACGTTCAATCGCACCAACGGACGCACATCGGCAGCAAGCACACCATCACTGCGCGCCACCAACACCACATCGACACCACCAGACAAATTCACCATCACCTGGGTCACACGCGGATCAGCAGCACGCAATAACTGATCGATACGCCGCATCACCGCAATCTTCTCAGCGTTATCCATCTCACCTACCGGATCCAAGGCCGGGTACAAGCACAGCGCCCGTTCCTGACTGCGCAACAACGCATGTGTCCCTTGCACTCCGTTCCCAGGTGAACGCGAAATCGCACGCGCTGCATATGCCGCCTCAAGCAACGCTTCGCGGTGGATGTCATCGGAATAAGCAAAGCCCGTCTTCTCACCGGCAATGGCACGCACACCTACACCCTGCTCAATCGAGTGATTTCCATCCTTGACAATACCATCCTCTATACTCCAACTCTCACGTCGGGCGTGCTGAAAATACAGGTCACCAAAATCGACGCCCGGTCCGAGTAAGGTTCCGAAAATAGAATCAATTTGGCCGCCATCCAAACCGGAAGGCAGCAACAGCTGGGATTCAGCTACAGAGAGTGCGGTATTTTTCATGAGCCAAGGATGGGGGCGGATCAAGAAACACGCAAGCACTCGCGTTGCATCAGCACGATTGAGTCAGATGAACGCGGCAAATACCCGCCTCATCATCAGAATACATCTGCCAACCAGCACCACCGGTATTCTCCTACTTACTAACAGACGGCTTGTCATGCTGACGCGACTCCCGGTTGAGCACCTCGACTTTTGGATCATTCCACGGCCCGCTCACATGGTAGGTCTTGGCACCGATCGCACCTAATGGCTTGCTAAGTACCATGTTGGCTGCCGCACCAACCGCCGCGCCAACCGGACCTCCAGCCACCGCACCGACCACGGTTAACAGGTTGCCACTTTTGGGATTCACATCCACGATCTGATCGAACGTCTGCGCAGCCAAATCGGCCTGACCACGGATCGCAATATTCACTGCTGGGCCCTCGATCTTGAGTCCATCTGTGCGCGCCTGCCCATCGCCAAAGTGCACTTCACCGTCGAGCCGATTAAACGCCAGCCCCTTAGAAAAGAAATCGCGGAAGTCGAGCATCAGCCGCCGTGGCAGCTGAGTCACGCTGAGTAATCCAAGGACCCGACCAGCCCCAGGCTTGAGCTCCAGTAACTGACCATTACGCGCAGCCACTTTCAAATCACCGCTCAGTGAAGGCAAGTGGAAGCCAATCGGTGATCCATTCCAACCAGCATTAAGCTCAATACCCCCCTCACCACCACGCAATTGCGCTCCGTAACCGATCGTTTGTGCCAACTCTCCAAGATCACGGCTGTCTACCCGCAGCGACAGCCGGGTGCTAGCGGCCTCCCCCTTGCCCCGCCAAGTGCCGACCATCGATAGCCGCTGATTCGGGGAATTCATCTGCAATTGATCTAACTGCATCGCCTCAGGCAGACGCCGGGTACGTAGCTCCATACGCCCGAACTTGGTCTGGCCGAACTTCACATCGTCCACCTCGAACGCCAAGGATGGGATCGAAGCTGGATCGACATCAGCCATCGGACGCTGCACCGCTCCAGGTCCCTTCATCCACGGAGCCTGCGCAGCCTGCCAGTGCAGTACACCTAAAGTGCCAGTGACAGTACCGTCATTTGACTCGGGAATGTTCAGTTGACCAGACAGTGCCGACCCATTCACCGTCACCGCTACTGCCTGATGCACAGGACGCAGCTGCAATCGAGTATTCGGAAATACCCCACCCAATAGCAACAGACGATCGATCTGCAGGTCAATCAGTCGCAACGGCAAATCAGAGGAAGCCGCAGACCCACCACGCACTAATCGGATCCAGTCGATCGCATCCAGCGAAGCGCTACGTCCAATGAGAACCAAGCCATGCTCGGGCGGTGCTTCGCGCACACTGTCACCTCCCATGACCACACGCACACCGATGCCACTCCCACGATTGCGCACGCGCGCCGCAGCCAATTTATCCAATGTCAAAGCAATATCGCCCTGCTCCATTGGTAAAGCAACATCAACATGAGTAGGCAACAGTCTGCCGCTCCCTTTGTCCAACGGTGCCGGCAAGTTGAACCCAGTACCAACCAGGTCCGAATCCAGCGTTAAGTGACCAGCAACCTTGTGTGCCTCAGCCACACTCTTGGCCAGATCTAGACCGATCCGCCACTGCGAAGTGCCATATACATAAGGCCGCAACCAATCCATCTGCGGGGCATGATGCAGCAGAGACTTGACGTTGACCGCTGCCGACAGCCGCGCCTGGAATACCTGTGCTGGATCATCGACCGCATCGCCCGCACGCAAACTTAAGCGCCCCTCCAATCCCTGATGCAGGACATGCAAGCCCTCAGTGCTGAAACCACTGCTGCTGTAGCGCACCGGGCCACGCACATTCTCAAAAGTGAGGTTCCAACGCCGTTCGGTAAAACGCACATTGCCCAGCATCACCTCACCGCCCAAATGGCCATAGTCGGCATTTTCCTTATGGCGCAAAGGTAGCTGCATATCGAAACTGACATTCGCTGGGCCGGCGGCACTGACATTGTCCAAAGTATCAGCATAGTGTCGATGCAACGGACTGCGCCGCAACAGCCCCAGCAGCTGGGTGGCATCGCTCTGGACGCGGGCGCGTACATAGAGATCGCCCCTCTCAAAATCCTCAATACCTGCCTCGCACTGGATGGCCGGCACACCAGCAAGTTCGCTTCTTCCATGCAGCGAGAAACCAGTACTGGTAAAGGCGACGTCAGCATCGAGCTTTTCCAATGCGGGCCACTCACGCTGAAATCGCATCACCCCATTATGAATACGGCCAGCCGCCTCAAAATAACCGTTGTGGTTCTTAAACGGCCAGTCCTGCAATTCGCCCTCAATGATGGCAAAGCCACCACTGGCCAAGCCATCCACCAGAGCACTATTAAGCCAACCAATCAGCTCATGGCTCATCTTGGAACGAACCCAGAAGCGCTTGGCCACCGGCACCGCGACATCGTCCAGCTGCATGGCCATTGAGATACGCGGCAAGGTGCCATGGCCTTCGAACCACAACCCACCACGCACATCTGCCCCGTAATCGGCCGCCTGCACTCGCAACGCTGGCGTTGCAACTTTCCAACCATCACCTTGACGCCAACCGACAATCCGCCCAGTCAAGTGGATTTCATGGCTGCCTCCAAACCCGGAAGGCCAATCAAGACGCACGGACGCAGACGGATCCGGAGTCAACACTCCCCCCTGTGCATCGGCCTCCAACGTACCACGGACTCCACTCAGACCAGGCGCATTGTCCACAGGCAGGAAACCAAGCCGGTCAAAGCGGCCAGCCACCCATAGCCGGCCATCAGCCTGGCTCCGCACGTGTAATCCAGCAACACTTAGCTGTGGCCGTGCACGCTGTAACCACGTGCGCAGATCCGGCGCAAGCCAATCGCCGAGCGCCAGCACCGCTAGTACTGTTCCAGCATCCAAAACACCTGGTGCACTGAGCGTATAAAACGAACCACCCTCGATCACCAATCCATCCAATCTCTGTAGCCGTTTCGATTCACCCATCCGCAACCGAGGCACCACAATGCGCCAGCCGTCACCCTGACGTTGCCAGCGTGCAAGCGCCTGTAGCTGCGGCCAAAACACACTCGGCACCATTGTCTGTCCAGCAAGATGCATACCCTCGAATCGGATCCGTTGTAGATGCGCTTGCACCGTCACCCGCTCGACCTGGTGGCGATGCAACTGCGTCCAGACTTGCACATGGCCATCGCCATCACGGATGCTGATACCTCCCATCACACCAGTAAGCAATGGAGACCAAGACGCCAACTCGGTCGGCAGCGCCTCAATATAAGCAGCGCCATCCCCACTGACACGATTGAAATCGAGCACCCCTGTGACCGGCGCACGCACTGAATCCAACCAACCATGAACACCAGCGCGTAGCCGCTCTCCGACCACACGCACACGCAGGTTGATCCGCGACAACGTCGTACTCAATCCGAACGATGGGGCATCGACACTGAGCCGACCCCCAATCACCTGTAACTCACCAAGCCGTCGCAATACATCCAGCGGATCGCCGCCGACGTCGCTAGGCAACCCATAGACCGACCAGCGCCCAGCAGCATCGCGATGTACAGTCAGCGCCACCCCACGCAGACGCAATTCGATCAGCGAACGCCCTGGAAGCAATCCGGTATACATCGCCACCAGCACCTCCGCTTCCCCAATCCCCACCTTCCCCTGTGGACCGATACGCACTCCCTGCAAACGCAGCAATGGACCGCGCTGAGTCCAGCATGTACTCAGCGCATCGAAGCGCACAGGTTGACCGGTACGTGCACTGAGCCAGTCTGCCACTTGCTGTGGATGACGTTCGACGAGTGGCAGGAGCTGGCTGAATATTCCCACCGCCAGCGCCACTGCGACAAATACACCAACGCAAGCGTACGCCGCATAACGGAACACACGGGGAAAGCTCAACAGAGCAGACATCCTAGACAACAGTAATCTTGGAAAAATCGGCCGCATGGGAAGCCATCATGTCCATCTGCGGTGAAGCAAGCACCTTGCCACACACGCGATGAACACCCACAGCCATACATCCACTGCGCATACCACAGATCCCGCCAAGTCATTCACAACAGCACCACGTCATACTGTTCCTGCAAATACTGTGGATCAGCCTGAAAGCAAATCGCCTTACCAAGCCCCCCCTCCAGCTCAGCAACTGCGGCGGACTCCTCATCCGTCATCCTGGACACCACCTTGGGTGCAGCAATCACCAACAACCGCACTGCATCGAATTGGGACACTGCTCGGGTGATCTCACGGAATATTTCGTAGGTCACCGTCTCAGCCGTTTTTATCGTGCCACGTCCCCCGCATTCCGGGCACGTTTCAGACAACTGCCGCTGCAGGCTCTCGACCGTACGCTTACGCGTCATCTCAACCAAACCCAGTGGTGAAAAATCGTACACTGTGGTCTTGGCATGGTCACGCAGCAATGCTTTCTCCAACACACGCAACACTTGGCGGCGGTGTTCCAGGTCTTCCATGTCGATAAAATCGATGACGATAATCCCTCCCAGGTTACGCAGCCGCAGTTGACGCGCCAACACCTGCGCCGCCTCCAGATTAGTACGGAACACCGTTTCTTCAAGCGTGCACTGACCGACAAACGAACCAGTATTTACATCCACCGTGGTCATCGCCTCGGTTTGCTCGATCACCAGGTAGCCTCCGGATTTGAGCGGGATTTGCCTATCCAAAGCACGTCTGATCTCTTCCTCAACACCGTAAAGATCGAAGATCGGATGGTCGCCAACATACAATTCCAGTTTCTCTGCAAGCACCGGCATATATTTCGCCACGAATCCCTGCAACTGGCCGAAAGCTTCCTTCGAGTCCACCTTGATCTTCTCCACATCTTTACGGATCAGATCACGTACCGAACGTAACGAAAGACTCAGGTCCTCATAGAGGAGGCTGCACGAAGGCAATTCACGCCCACGTCGCTCCACCACACTCCAGACTCGCGACAAATAGGCGAGGTCCTCGGCAAGCACATCGGCCGGCTGGCCTTCGGCATTGGTACGGACGATATAACCGTAGCAACCATACTGAACCGCCAGATCAGTAACGACTGATTTCAACCGTGCACGCTCGGCTTCGTCCTCGATCCGAACTGAAACCCCGACCACCTTAGAGTGCGGCAGCAATACTAAATAGCGCGAAGGAATGCTGATGTGAGTAGTCAGACGCGCACCCTTCGTACCTATCGGCTCCTTCAGCACCTGCACGATCACGTCCTGTCCATCGCGCAGCAACTCAACAATCGGTATCACGGATGAAGGCGGTGGTAGCGTGGTTTCCTCGGTATCAATCACACTGGGAGCAGCAGGCGCCGCCCGTATCACATCGTTAACATGCAGAAACGCGGTGCGTTCCAGTCCCACATCAAGGAAGGCCGCCTGCATCCCGGGCATGACCCGCTGCACTCTGCCTTTATAGATATTCCCAACCACGCCACGGCATCCATCGCGCTCGATGTGCAGTTCCTGCAGCAGGCCATTTTCGATGACTGCCACACGAGTCTCACTGGAAGTCACGTTAACCAGTATCTCCTCTGACATCTAAATATCCTCAAACGTCGCCAGCAATTGCGCGGTTTGCTGCAGCGGCAACCCCATCACCCCAGAATAACTACCGACCAGATGGCTTACAAAACACTCGCCGCGCCCCTGAATGGCGTATGCCCCGGCTTTACCCATCGGCTCGCCACTGTCCACGTAACGCACGATCTGTATTTGACTCAACGACGCAAAGCTCACTTCCGAAACGACCAACACCTGCGCCGACACACCTCCAGGTGTCACCAGCGCTACCGCTGTCATCACCTGATGAGTACGCCCGGATAAAGCCACCAACATCGCGGTTGCTTCAGCAAAATCGGCCGGTTTGCCGAAGACACGGCCATCAAGCACGACTTCGGTATCCGCACCCAACACCTTCGGCGCCAACGCATCCCCCAGCCTTGCCAAACCCGCCTGCGCCTTTTGTTGTGCTACCCGGCGCACATAATCCTCGGGACATTCGTCCGGCCCACGCACCTCAGGAATGTGCAGATCAAGGATTTGGAAAGGAACGTCCAGACGTTGCAGTAATTGCTGACGACAAAGCGAGCGGGAGGCAAGATAGAGCATGCGGTGAAGAATAACCCGCGCGCGCACCAAACTACGTTACCCTTCTCAGATCACGATGTATTCATTAGCGACACACCACGCTGACTCACGGTGTATTCACCATCGAAGGAGAAATTGATGCGTATTGCATTACTACCACTGCTGATTGCCATGTCCCTGTTCACGGGATTGGCCATCAGCGCCCATGCTCACACCTCTTCCAACTGCAACCTGCCCAGCGACGGCACCTTGCTGAGCATTTCCACAGAGGGAGAGAGCAAGCGCACTCCAGACATCGCCACTCTATCGGCAAGCGTGTTCACCCAAGCCCCCAGCAGCAGCACCGCAATGGGCCAGAACGCCGAACGAATGAGCCGTGTGATGGCCGGCATTAAGACCGCTGGCATCGCCGATAAGGATGTACAAACCAACAGCGTTTCGCTTTACCCGCAATATGTGTATCAAGAAAAGCTTGGTCAAAAACTCACCGGCTACCAAGCCAGCAATACCATCAACATCAAGGTGCGCGATCTTGCCAAGCTCGGTAAGGTCATAGACGTTTTGACAGCTAACGGCATCAGCCAGCTCAATGGCCCTAACTTCGAGATCGACCAGATTGAGTCGGCCTACGACGAAGCACGCTTCTCCGCGTTACAGAAAGCCCAAGCCCAAGCCAAATCCTATGCAGACCGTCTGGGTCTTAAGGTACGTCGGGTCATTGATCTCTCCGAGAACCGCAGCGGCGGCACACGCCCAGTGAGGATGATGGTCGCCCGCGCTATGAACATGAAGGCCGATATAGATACCCCGATCTCGCCGGGTGAGAACAGTGTAAACGTCTCACTCAATATGACCTTTGAATTAGGGAAGTAGAAGACAAAAAAGACTGCAATTTCCCACAAACATTGCAAAAGGCTCAGGAATTCTTCGACCAAGCACCGTAAGCATGTCTCTGATTCGGACGCAAAGTATGCTTCTCGGTGTCTTGCTCGGAGCATCCCCACCTATCCCACTACCCATCGTACTCAACCTGGGTGGGCAACCTTAGCGAAGTGCTGAATCGACCCCACATACTCTCTGTTCAATCGGTCATTGCCATCCCTCCCCACCACCTTGCAGCACACGTGCTCGATGATCGACAACACATCGTCGACATAGCAGCGTTAACGATGCTGACGTGGCCACCATACCGCCTCTACTCGCGCGCCGCAGACCGATCAAGTACACCGAATGAGGACAGAAAACATTGAGGGTCATCGCTGTGCTCAGTATTCACTTAGGAAAACAGGACCGTGGAATCTACCATCACTGGCAAAACCTCTGAATACCGCCTCTTGCATGGATGATGGCACGCTCACCAGCATCGCCAAGACGGACTTATTCCGAGTTAATTCAGACGTGCAGTACGCCACACAAGCCAGCAATGACAGCAAACCACCGCAGAGACCACACGTCCAAAACCACCGCCCCTCTTTTAAAGGCAAGTCATGACACTCATCCACCGTCAAGACCAAAGCCATTGTCCCCACCCGCCGTATTGCATTGTCCACGCAATTTTCAACAAGGTGGATTTCACCATTGCATGATCGTCCAGCGATCTTGCGTATCTTCATGCCAATCAACGCTCGCTTGCTGCTGTCACGCTTCTACCATCGGCAATGCGTGGAACCCTACATGACATCTCGGCTCATCGCCGCTGTGGCGTGATGTTGGCAACACACATGGTGTCCACACCTTGAAGCAAACATGACGATGGCGGAGCGTTTCACAGAAAAATCTACCGCAGCGCCTATGTCGCATTGTGCTGTACGCCCAAGCAGCATCCTGTGGTGTATCGCCCAACACGTTGACGTAACAGAAAAAACGTCCGTATCACCGCATGCAGAGAGTGATATGCATAAAAAAATGCACAAACACGGCCCCTACTCCATAGCGTCACCAACGCGGATCCTACTTCCAGAGGCATCGCTCCAGACACCCCATTTCACATTCATCCGGATGAAGAGATAAAATAGCCCAGCCTCGCCGGTCACGTTGCCATGATTCCCATCAGCTTCGAGTTTTATCCACCCAAAAACGACGATCAACGCTCGCAGTTGGACAGGACCGCAAATCGGCTGCACGCATTCGCGCCAGAATACGTTTCCTGCACCTTCGGCGCCGGTGGTTCCACACTCCGTTACACCTCAGAAACCGTGCGTCATCTCAGTCAACACCATGGCTTCGACGCGGCACCGCACCTGTCCTGTATGGGCGGCAGCCGCCAGGAAATCCGCGAACTTCTCAAGCTGTACCGCGCCATTGGCTGCCAACGCATCGTGGCGCTACGTGGTGATCTCCCCTCGGGCATGGGCCACCCAGGCGACTTCCGCTACGCAGCCGACCTGATTGCCTTCATCCGTGGCGAGCACGGCAATCACTTCCACCTGGAGGTCGGCGCATACCCGGAAACCCATCCGCAAGCCAACAACGCACTGAGCGACCTTAAATACTTCAAAGCCAAAGTAGACGCCGGTGCCAATGCAGCCATCACACAGTATTTTTATAACCCAGACGCCTATTTCCACTTCGTCGATGCAGTACAGCGGCTGGGCGTCAACATCCCCATTGTTGCTGGGGTCATGCCAATCTCAAACTTTGACCAATTGCGCCGCTTCTCCGAACAGTGCGGCGCCGAGATCCCCCGCTGGATTACAAAAAAGATGCAGGCTTACAGCGACGACACCAAATCGGTACGCGCATTCGGCGCCGACATCGTCACCGCATTATGTGAGCGACTGATCGCTGGCGGCGCACCAGCATTGCACTTCTACACGCTCAACTTAGCCAAACCAAGCACCCAAGTCCTACAACGCTTAGGCTATTGAAGACCGCGAGCGATCCCTGCTTCAACGTCATGCCTCCACCGCTGACCAGCTGACCCTAGCCTTGATTCGCCGTATCAGCGCAGCCCAACCCATGATCCACAGGCAAATAAGATCTACAAAGACCTTAAAAACGACCTCACACCTGCCACGACTATCGCATCCAGACAGGCAGACTGTCTCAACGATCGGGTTGCAGCATTGCACTAGGCACTTCTCATGACATACAACGCCAATTGCCTGCAACACCGATTTTCTATGAAACCCTTTTCCTAAGCACCACTTCTCCAACATGCCGGCACGTTTGGCGAACATTGCGCAATCTCTTTTATTGGGTCGGCACAACATGCCGGACTATCCGCCTACCGCAGCAAAGCACATCACTACCAACCATCCCCCAGCCAATCGTGCCACCACGACACTGCCATCTAAGCGGCTCCATGAGAATCCCCCGGTAACACCACTTGACAGCGGCATACCGCCAGGCATCAAGCCGTCATGCTGATCGCTCAGACGGCTCCCGCATCGGCCTGACCAGCGCCCATAACACCCACTGCCAGCCCAACCAACAACACCCAACCCCAACAGCGCACGCACCACACACAGTAACAGTGGCCACAACATGTCTGCCTCCACTCACCCCGGCCACAGACCACGCATCGCAGTAATCCCTTGAGCGCCGTAACGCCGTGCTTCCTCGACCTGATCAGCACGCATCCCACCGATCGCATAGATTGGCAACGCAACCTGCTCGCGCAACCGCTTAAACCCCTCCCAACCCAGCGTCGCTGCACCAGGATGGCTATCAGTCGGTAACACAGGGCCCAGCACCGCGAAATCGCAACCAATGCGCTGCGCATGACGCAACTCGGCCAAGCAATGACACGAAGCACCGACCGGCAATCCAGTCGGCAACGGCCGCGCATCCAAGACAGCCAACTGTTCAGCCCCCAAATGCACCCCAACACCCAACGCCTGGGCCAAAGCAATATCCCGATTCAGCAACACTTCCACATGTGCACGGCCACGACATTGCAATGCTTCGCGCACCAACCCCGACCAGCGCGCTGGATTGTATTGACGCATGCGTAGCTGGATCCGCTCGATCCCAAAACGATACGCACGCTCCACGCCTTCCAGCCACTCACGTTCCTGCTCACCCGGCTCACCCGGCTCAGGTGTGACCAGGTAGCGGGCGGGCTGACACAGCATACCCACCACTGGTTGGTCAGCCGGAGGCATCGAATAACGCATCAATTTATCGGGATCGACCCAAGTCAACGCCTGCCCCTCACGTCCCCGCGGTATCCCTTTCCAAGCACGTACCCGCCGCACTTCCAAGCACAGACGTTTGTCCGGATACAACTGTGGCACCTCCATCAACCAATCGCCGATTTCAGCATTGATCCCCAGTTCCTCATACAACTCGCGCATCAACGCCTGCTCGGAAGTCTCACCAAATTCACGCTTGCCCCCTGGAAATTCCCACAAGCCCGGCATGTCGCTGGTTTCGGTACGCCTGCTCAACAGCAAACGTCCCCGCACATCAGCAATCACAGCGGCTACAACATGAATAGATCGAAAAGAATCAGCCATACTCGCAAGCTTGCCGATATCGCGTCATCGCATGCAACAGGATGACTCATACCGGCTGTTTTCTTCACCCATCGAATGGTTTCCCAAAGACACCTGCCTCCCCATCATCGACAAGGACGCGGTCACCACGTCAATACACCGACGGCATAGGTACCGCTGGTGGAGACGATCATGCAAGTAAATCAACATCTTCCCGAAGAACAGACGCCCCCTGCGCTGGATTGGATCGTCGTCTGGACAGTGGAATAGATGACGCCAATGCTTACAGACAACAACACCTGGGAAACGATAGATCGGTACCAAATAACTCAGTGTCTTAGATGTCTTTTGCATCCCTACTTGGTCAAACATACGAAGCGCCCCCCTATCATGTATTCGTGCCTAGATGCATCTCCAGCTGCGCACTTCATAGCACATCACTCAGTGAGCATCGGATGAGCATCGCAAGATCCGCTCTGGCCACCTGAAAAAACACCGCATTGTCATAGCCGCTGTTTACGCTATCTCACCGTACGCAAGTCACAATGCGCATCGCCACACCATCTATAGCGACAGGCGGGCATGATGCATCGCTACCACACGACACCTCATCAGGCATAGCACCCCTTCCATGGCTTACGACACCAGGGGGGAGCACTACCGCTTGCTTGACAGGGCTTAGGGGGCTTTTCATAATCCATCCCCCTGAAAAGCCCAGGTGGCGGAATTGGTAGACGCACTAGTTTCAGGTACTAGCGGGTAAAACCGTGGAGGTTCGAGTCCTCTCTTGGGCACCATCATCCGAATCCGGCAAACCACCCGATTCACCCCGAAACGCTTGCCTACAAAGGTCTCAGGCGTTTCGTGATCAACCAGCAATACGATTCAGCCGAATCTGCCTAAAAATCCCTTCATACCATGCTCCTCATCGTAGGGATCCAGATGCGATCACCCGCCGCGCTCGATCTTCGAGGCAGTGTGCCAGGAGTGGCACTGAATCCGTAAACACCTGAGACAGCCAGCACACAGACCTGTGCCGCACCAGTGATCGCCACCACATTGCCAGCACAAAGACATTCGTTATCTGCTGCGATCATAAATAGATAGGATGCTCTAACGCACCCGAGAATCTTTGCACAGCACGCCAGCAGCACAAACATCGTTGGAACAATACAAGTACGCAAACCAACCTGCATCGACAGCCAGTATCATCTTCATCTTAAGTATCTTCTCCACCTGATCCATCAATACAGATGCATACAGGAATCGAGTGATGGAGTCAGGTTCCAAAATACGACCCATTCAATTGCAGACACACCAGCCATCGTCACTGTTACGTTCACACTCGGCGCTTATCCACCTGATACATATCCCATTCCTTTCCAGGATATCCCTCACTCCAAAACATGGATGACATGTTCCATATCCAGACAGCCATCTAAAGAGGTGCTATGACACTCACACTACTTTAGTACTGTCCATCACATGATTAAACAACCAACTCCCTATATACATGAATCCTCACAATGATCGCAGGAACGTGAAATTTCATAAACAGAGATGACTGTAATAATGAACTTTAATAAGGAATAAAAATTCTTGTCTTCACATCGGAACCACAACGTACCTTGAACATCATCATACGAATTCGGAAACCAACTAGCAGGTTTAAAATGAATCTTAAAAATTTCTCATTCCAACAATCCCGCTAGCTGGCATAAGAAACATCCCTGTACAGACACCATCTCGCTGGATATCGACATTCGTCCAGAAAAAAAATCCTGTAGGACTTTGTTTGAGGTCAGAATGATTTTTCCATCATTTTTTCAGATTGTTCATAAACAACGTAAAACCACTTTAAATGCAACCTTGAAAACAAGTTTGCTATTGAATCACAGTGACACTTGAAGCGATAAATTTTTATAAAAAAACATATCTCAGCAATGCCACTCCCACAAAAATACTAATGAGAAGGATAGAAATTGCCAAAAGTAATCCAACCCGATCAGCACCTTTCTTAGTCATGTTTCCTGTCACTTCAAATTGTGTTTTGAGATTAAAGATATTCACGGTAGCCTCGTGCACAGTTGAGTGAAATAAAAAAACAGTTCCTTGACTTGTTTCGAGATGAAGAAAGAAATTTTGAGATACATCACCTCTACCACTTCCCTCTTTTCTTACTTCGTTTGTGTTGTTCTTTTTTCATTTTGTTCAATCCATTCTCCTAGCAAGCGTGAGCTTTAAGCCATAATTAAGTTACACCCGACAAGTCATACCATTACAAGCATTATGAATAGCTGATCCACTGGATTAAATGCAGTAATAAGGATAGAAAATTATCTAGTTCAAGATTTCTTTTTCATTCAGAACATTATCCCGCCATCAAAGTGGATAGATAGACAAGGCATCTTCCACCTCAGCGACATCCCACTCTACGCACAATACGTGGTTCCATATCTACTCAATGCATGAAGCACATATTGCCTCTGACACTTGATTGTTTAAATCAACCAGTGTTGAGTCATCTCTTTATCGGTCAACTCGTGATACAGAGAGACTGCGCCATCTCAGCCTGCAGCCGCGATACCGGGCTGGCCATCCACCCCTTGCTGATCTGTAGCAGCTTCTCCAGGCCGGCCACCACTCGTTCACCCAACAGATGCGTATGCTTCGTATGCACGAGGTAGGTGGTGTTGAGGGAGGTTGAGCCTGATCACTTGATCGCATCCTGATCCGGATGCGTCGGCATCATCTGCAAGGCCAGTCCAGCCACGCGGCGCATGGGGTTGAGAATGCCGTCGGCGCACACGGTGGTGTCGCTCTTCTGCTCGTCCGACAATCCGTTTCAGAGAGGCAATGTCCACCAGCAGCTGCTGAATAGTGCTGATGCGGTCTTTGGAGAGCAGCGAGTCCTCCTCCAAGCACGTGCTCGCCGGGGATCACCTGAGCCACTTTAACCGGGCCCAGGTCGCCGTTAGCGTTGTATTGGGTGGCCATCAAGTCCACGACGGCCTGTTCCCAGAGACGTGTACCCGCCCCGTGCGGATGGGCTGCGGTGCGGGTATTGAGGTATTGGTGCAGAGTTGCTGGATGCAGAACACCTGGAATACCTGCGGGGTGAACAGGTGACTGATGCCCTGGTTCAGAAGCAGCCACCCGCTATCGCTCAGCAGTGTCCAGGCTTGGCTGCTCTGTTGCACCGCCGCTTGCCTGCCGCCACCAAAGGTTCGTGTAGGTACCGATGGGGTCGTGGCAGCGCTGCATACAGGGCTTGTTAGTCAAGTGAACGGAAAATCGTACAACACCGGATTTGACCGATCATCACCACTTTTTAATCAATCAAAGGTGAGGTCAAGCGATACCAAGCCCAGGAATGGCGCTGATCACGTCCGGATCGAAACCCGCCAGGATGGCAAAGTGGCGGCCTCGCGCCACATAGTCCTGATAAGCGCCAAAACTCGGCGCTCCAGGCGAAAGCAGCAGCACCCCTCCCTGTGCGCCCAGCGCTGCACGTGCCAACGCTATCGCCTGCGGGAGATCCACAGCCGCATGCAGTCCAAATCGGCCTGCGGCCAATGGCGCCAGCAGTGCGTGGATATGCGGCCCGTTGGCCCCCATCGTGATAATTTCCAGTGGCGCTCGCTGCACCATCCGGGCAGCAAAGCTCTCCCAATCCACCCCACGATCATAGCCCCCCACCAGTACCGCCACGCGGTGCTCGGGGAAGCAATCCAACGCCGCCAAAGTGGCATGTGGCGTCGTACTGATCGAATCGTTGACCCAGAGAACGTTGTCACGCTCACCCAGCAGCTGCAAGCGGTTGGGCAGTGGACGGAAGTGCAATGCAGCAGGTGCCAACGCCACCGCATTCAACCCCAGCGCTTCGAGTGTGGCCAGCACTGCACATACATTGCTGCGGTTGTGCACTCCAGGCAGGGGAATCGACGTGGTATCAAGCACGGCCTGCTCACCGCGATACACCATCGGTCCGCGCACGTGCCAGCCATCACGCCGGTTGAACCAACGCAACTCACTGTGTGGTAATGCCAACGACGCCAAATGCGGATCGGCGGCATTGAGCAGAGCGATACGCGGTCGCGCCGCCGTCACCAGACTGAGCTTGTCGTTGATATAGCGCTGCTCATCGCCATGCCAATCCAAGTGCTCGGGAAACACATTCAACACCAGCGCCAGTGCGGGTCGTGCCCCACTGCGTGCAACGTCTCCAGTCTGATAGCTGGACAATTCGATGGCCCAATATTCGGGGGCCGGCTGCGGTGTCAGCAACTCCAGCAACGGCACGCCGATGTTACCGGCCAGTGCTGTGCAATGGCCCCCCGCACGCAACAGGTGCGCCAGCAGTGCCGTCGTCGTGCTCTTGCCCTTGGTCCCGGTGACGCACACGGCACCAGGCACCAAACCATCCGCATCAGCATGCGCTGTGAACCACAATTGGGTACCGCCAATGAAATGCACGCCAGCAGCGGCAGCGGCGACAGCCACCGGGGTGTAAGGACTGATACCGGGCGACTTGATCACCGTGTCGAAGGCGGCAATTCGGGAAACACTGACCTCGGTTTCGATGCACAGTGCAGGGTCAGCCAGTGCCTGCACATCAGTCGCTTCGGCCATCGTGCAGAACAACGTCAATGGCTGCTTCGGGAACGCGGCACGGAGTGCACGATAGGCGGCGCGGCTTTCGCGCCCCCAGCCCCATAGTGCAATACAGCAACCTTCAAGCGCAGAAATGTGCACTCACGCGCTCCCATAGGCCTGCGGGGATGCGATGCTCATCAGACAAGGTCAACAAGGGGGCCAGGTGTAACTCGGCAGGATCCAGGTGCGGTTGGATTTCACGGATGAAGCGCATTACCAGGGCATCTTCCTGCCATTCAGCGCGCGTCGCCAACACGGCCAGCGCCGTACGGGACTCGCGTGCTTCACCTACACACTCGAAAGGCTTGTAATCCAGCCATTCAAGCAGAGCATCGAAACCACCCGCCTGGCTAGCATCATCCAACAAATTGCGGCCAAAAATGCCAACCAGACGCGTTTTTGGCATGAACGGTGCTAGTGCCAAGAACACGAAGTGGCACTTGGGACATTGCCCGCACCAGCGATGCACAGGGCGTTCACCCAGGATGTGAAAATTGCGATTGCAACTCGAAAAATAGGCATCGTAGCGGACACAGTGTGCAAACTGCCGCGCCACTGCCAATTCCGAAAGAGGACGTAATAAGGAGTAGTAACGCAAATCGGCAGCAACACGGCGCTGTACATAGTCACTGAAATGCTGCTCGAATGCCCAGCCCTTGGACCACTGATGGTTCACCTCGCCTGTACCCGGGATGACACTGCCATAGCTGGCTGAACGCTCATTGGAAAACACAACCTGGTCGACACCATGCAGCAATGCAACCAACACCAAGATCGCCGAGTTAATGGCGGTCACCGGGATATGTCCATTCCAGGCACCTTGGCGGTTCAACTCGAATAATTCTGGAGCGAGCATGCGTCCAATGTTGAGCAGCGGAAGACCTGTACGGTCAGCGCAGGCACGGATCAACTGCGAACCACCGATCCACACCACACTCTGATTCATACCGGCCGCGCGCAATGTCTCGATACTGACCAACGAATCCTTACCGCCACCCATCGCCACCAGCGCGTGTTCACGCAAACCGGCCGCCGATGCAGGGACCGTTGACACGGTGGCCTGCACCGGCAATTGGAATCGGCCATGCAAATTCAACCCATTACGATAGGCGAATTCGCTCAATCCGTAGAAGTACACTTGCTCCACCAGAGCAGCGGTCTCGGTATCAATCGCATCATCGTCGATCGCCACCGTAGCCGGCACGACTGCTTTGTAATAACTCACGCCAGCGATCAGGTGCAGCAGGCGCAATGCCTGCCGTACCGCCGCGGCACGCGCGCCCTCCAACACAAACGGGGCACCAGGCACCGTGATTGTTTCCACGAATTCCGGTCCCCGGTCGAAGGCATACACCAACGCAACAACACCAGTCTGTGCATCCAATGTGCAGCGAACAAAGCGAAATGTAGAGACCTGGGATTTATCGAAGGTGGCCGTCATGGAAACTCCAGAAACTGACAGGTCAACAGTCCCCGTACAGCAAGATACACGAGCAATATGATCGTGGTTACAACGGGACCGTAACACCACTCAGGCATCAAGCACGACCTCGCCCGGAAGGCCACGCAGATTGTAGGTGCTGGCCATCGAGAAACCATAGGCGCCGGTATCGGCAACCAACATCAGATCGCCAGGAACGGTGGCGGCTGGAAGGTAGCGGCGGCGGCCAAACACGTCGGAGGACTCACAGACAGGACCCACTACATCGCATAGTACAGATGGTGTCTCCCCCAAGCGGCTGAGGTTCTCTATGCCGTGCCAGGCATCGTAAAGTGCAGGGCGGATCAGAGTATGCATGCCAGCCTCCAAGCCAACGCGACGGATGCCATCCTTTTCAATCACCTGGGTCACCCGGGTCAGGAGCACACCTGCCTCAGCAACCAGGAAACGACCTGGCTCGATCACCAATTGGAACTTCGGATGCAACGCTTTGACTTCGGCCAAGCTGAGCGCCCACGCTTCCAAGTCAAACAGTTCGTCATCAGCTCTGTACGGGATCGGTAAGCCACCACCGATATCCAGCGTACAGACACTGCCTATGCGGCGCGCAAAACCAGCCAATTCATCGTACATCCGAGCCCAATGGTTGCCGGTCTCCACACCGCTGCCAAGATGGGCATGCAAACCAGTCACGGTGATGTTCAGCGTCTTGGCAACGTCAATAAATTCGTCGACACGCGTTGCCGAAAGACCAAATTTGGATGCCTTGCCGCCTGTGGTGACTTTCTCGTGATGACCCTCTCCATGACCTAGATCAATGCGTAACCAGAACGTACGGTTACGGAACACTTCCGGCCAGAGATGCAACGCCTCGACATTGTCCAAGGTCACGTTGACGCCCAGCGCGAACGCCTGCTCATACTCAGCACGCGGAGCAAAGCTTGGGGTGAATAACACGCGCGACGGAACTATCTTCGGTACCACAGCGAACACGTGGCGCAGTTCACCCAATGACACACACTCCAGTCCAAAGCCTTCCTCAAGCAATGCACGCAGAATCGCCGGATGTGGGTTGGCCTTGATGGCGTAGTAGCGCTGATCCACGGCACCCACCGCCGTCAGCTGCCGTGCACGTTCGCGCACCGTCGGCACATGGTAGACATAGCAAGGGCCGGTGTCCTTTTGATCCATGGTCAGTAAACGGGTGCGGGCATCGTGCCACCAAGGCGTCACGCGCGAACGTACGTGACCGATGATTTCGCGCCAACGCAGACCGAAAACTGCACGTTCTTGCACTGGCATCGCGCCGCTATCAATCAACTTGGAATGCAGCACCGCCAGTAATCCATCAGCATCAGTCTCATCGATCACAAATGTCAGATTCAGATCGTTGGAGGACTGCGAGATCATGTGGACACGTTCCTTGCCGAACGTGGCCCATACCGCCGAGAGTTTGTGCAGTAGCGAACGCATACCACGCCCTACCAAAGTGATCGCAGCGCAAGGCACGATGATTTTGACTTTGCAGATCTGCGACAAATCGGTTGATAACGCCGCCAACACGTCAGTGTTGACCAGGTTCTCGGACGGGTCCAACGACACGGTCACATTGGTTTCTGCAGAGCCGATCAGGTCCACCGACAAACCGTGTTTCTTGAACAATGCGAACACATCGGCAAGAAAACCAACCTGCTGCCACATGCCAATCCCCTCCATCGACACCAATACGATGCCGTCACGACGGCTGATCGCCTTCACACCAGGCACTGGCTCAACCTCAGCATCAATACGGGTGCCCAACAACTCGGGCCGCTCAGTATCCAGGATAGCCATCGGCACGCCAGTATCACGGCATGGCTTGATCGAACGCGGATGCAGCACCTTCGCGCCAGTCGTGGCGATTTCCTGTGCCTCGTAGTAATCCAGGCGGGTCAGCAAACGCGCGTCAGGGACTTCCTTCGGGTTCGCACTGAACATCCCTGGCACGTCGGTCCAGATTTCGACGCACGCCGCACCAAGCAATGCACCGAAATACGCAGCTGAAGTATCCGAGCCACCACGCCCCAGGATGGCAGTGCCACCATCCTGGTGGCGCGAGATAAACCCCTGAGTGATGAGTACCGGAGACGGCTGCGCGTCGAAACGTGTACGCCAATCTCCATCAGCCTGCCATTGACAGGACACAGACAGACGTTTCGACCATTCACTCTGGTTCGGCTGTGGTGGTAACGCTGTCAGCCAGTCACGTGCATCCGTCCAATTGATGTCCACCCCGGAAGCACGCAGATAAGCTGCACCAAGTGTGGAGGACAACAATTCACCTTGCCCCAGCAGCTCAGCCTGCCAATCCAGTGAGCGCGTCACCGCACGCGCATCATCGAGAAGGTCCCACAAGATGGTGAAGCGTGTGCCAAGCACCACTTCTGCATTCAGTCCAAGCTCAGCCAAGAAATCGCGATGACGCTGTTCCAATGCAGCCACGCGCTGCGCGCTGTCAACGACTCCTTCAGCAATCGCCGTCAGCTCGTTCGTCACACCAGATAGTGCCGAAACCACAATCAGCACGCGTGCTCCATGCTCCTCAACGCGTTTCTTCACCAGCATCCCAATGGTGTCCCAACGATGACGACGCGACACGGAAGTGCCGCCAAATTTAAGAACAATCCAGCGATCTGCAGTAGGGGAAGCTGACATTAGCGTTGATGTTTTAACTCTAGAGTAAAGCCACCTGCGGTATGTGGCATCGCTGGCCATTCTACTGTCAATCTGACGATGGATAACCGCAAGGCTCCTGTCACTAGATCTATTCGCAACAAAATTTACCAAATGAAACTATAAAACCTGTCGAATGCAGAGAACCGAGATCGAAAAAAACATCATCTCATCCCACGATCAACCAACAAGTTCATCAAGGCGCTGGAAAGGATATGAACATTTTGCAACTAACCACACAGTAAAGTTTCATTCGTCTCACCTCTTAAGTGTGGCAGAAGCAACAGCAACCACAACAATGAAGCTGTCTTCCTTGAGGTTAAACACGTCTTCTGTGTTCATCCGCGGAAAATACTCTTTTTTGCGCACATAGAATCAAACGTTGGCCAACACCGCCACTTTCTGTTTCTACGTCCGCAACATGGCCGACCGGACGGTCACCACGGAGAAAAACGAATGTCCGCTGTACATCCCATTACCCATCCCATGTGCGAATCTTCCATTCGCATCATCGAAGAAACTCATCGCAATGTGTACTGGATCTATATGCATGCTCATCTCGCCAAAACTGCAGGGCGCGCCTGCTTCTCCTTAAAATTGATTGACGACATGATGAATTATCAATCCGTACTTAAACAGCAATTGCACGAACAAGCCGTTCCATTACCATTCGTTGTGCTCGCCTCAGACACCAATGTGTTTAATTTAGGCGGAGATCTGCAGCTCTTCTGTGAACTGATACGCCAGAAGGACCGTGAAGCATTGTTGGACTATGCCTGCCGCTGCGTGCATGGAGCGTATGACTTCCATGTTGGGCTCAATGCTAACGTGCACAGCATCGCGCTGGTCCAAGGCAATGCGCTAGGAGGAGGTTTCGAGGTTGCACTCTGCTGCCATACTATCGTCGCCGAGGAAGGAGTAATGATGGGTTTCCCTGAAGTATTATTCGATCTGTTCCCAGGCATGGGGGCCTATTCTTTCATGCGCCAGCGCATCTCTTCCAAGCTGGCCGAACGCCTCATACTCGAAGGCAACCTCTACAAGGCCGAAGAATTGCTGGCGATTGGGCTGATCGACAAAGTAGTCCCTCGCGGCAAGGGGACAGAAGCAGTCGAACAAATCATCCGTGACAGCAAACGCACACAATACGCTTGGCCGGCGATGCAACAGGTGAAAAAAATCGCAACTGAAGTCTCATTACAAGAGATGATACGCATCACCGAGATCTGGGTGGACACTGCCATGAAACTCGGTAACAAATCACTCCGCACCATGGAACGCCTGATCCGCGCCCAGGAAATCCAGAAAACACCGCACTGACACATTGAGACTCAAAACTTCAAGCAGTGCTGATGATCACGGCAACGTCTCCCCGCGCCGGCGTTCTTGCCGGCGCGCATCAAGTGCATCACGACCACACATGAGTGCTTCATGCAGTACCCGTACGCGGTCGCACCACTCGGATTTCAACTGCCAATCTGGAATCCGCATCAACTCTGCAACGAGCGACGAAGCACGCATGAAGCCAAGATGACCAAGCACACCATGCAGTGCATGCGCCTGTTCACGCACCTCCTGCCACTGGTTGGCTTCGGACGCGGACAACATTGCCTGCTGACAGTGTTCGGCATCGCGCAAGGACTGCACTATGAACTGCTCTTCGAAACCATCGCCCATATTTAACTCAGCAAGTTCGTCCAAACCTGCAGGATCAAACACCTGACGCTTCTGGACTGGATATGGCGGTAATGCATCACAGAGCAATACACTGCCCTCATCCTCAGCAATTTCGGCAAGCACATCCAGAAGTTTGGTAGCAAGCACTGGTTTGGGCAAAAAGGCACGTGCCCCTGCCTCTTCACAACAGCGGATCGAGTCTGACGTCACATCTGCACTGAGCACCAGTACCGGTGTATAAGGCATACCGCTACTCTGCATGACGCGCAACTGTTTGAGCATGTCCAAGCCGCTCATTCCGGGCATGTGCAGGTCGACGATCACTACATCGAACTCCATACCAATCAGAGAATCCAGCACTGCCTCGGCACCGTCCACGCATAGCACCTTGTGTCCAGCCTTATCGAGTATCCGGGATAACACCATGCGGTTAGTTTCATGGTCATCAGCCACCAGAACACGCATGCTCTTGACACGGGCGCGATGCCGCAGGAATGGATTGGAAAACGCGATGACATTGCTCGCTTCTAGCAACTGCGATTCCTCGGTGACCTCTTGCGCCACCACCGGCGCCTGCCCCAGTTCGAACGGCAACTCAAACCAAAACAAGCTACCACACGGCACGTTCTCCTCGAACCCAATCCTTCCACCCATCAATTCAATCAAACCCTTGGCGATTGTGGTACCCAGCCCGCTTCCTTGATAGCGACGATCCAAACCAACATCAGCCTGCTCGAACACGTCGAACAGCCGAGACCGCATTCCCAATGGCACACCAATGCCAGTATCAGCAACTTCGAAACGCAACACCACACTGTGGTGACCAGATCTACGGTTCAACACGCTGACACACAACGTGATCCAACCACGCTCGGTGAACTTGACCGCATTGCCGGCAATGTTCAATAACACCTGACGCACATATCCCGCATCACCCAACAACCATTCGGGAACATCCAATCCCACATCAACGCGATACTCTAATCCTTTATTACGGATCTGTGGCCGAAGGATCAGACCAACACTGCCAATCACCTCCTGCAAGGAGAAGGTATCGTGAAGGATACGGATTTTGCCTGCCTCAATTCTTGAGATGTCCAGCACTTCCTCGATCAAGGACAACAAACTGTGTACGGATGCCTGAATCGTATTCAAGCACTCCCTTTGCTCCGCGTCCAAACGCGTCGTGGCCAGCACTTCTGTCATACCCGACAAACCATTCAGCGGCGTACGAAATTCATGACTCATGTTAGCCAGGAAACGACTCTTGGCCTCGTTAGCCTGACGCGCATCCTTGAGGGCATGGATTAATGCCTTAAGCAGCGACTGAAAGTACAACGGGATGGCAACCAAACCAATCAGCAAACCCCAAGCCAAAAAGGGATTGGACTTCCAATACGCTGAGATGAGGATCACCGTCAGAAAACTCAGTGCACCGATGGTAGTGGCTGCCAGCAGATACGCACTGCCATAGCGCAGACCATTACCAATCGTCACCCACAAGCACACTGCATACACTGGCGAACCTGCTTCACCCATCAGCAGCATCACCACCGTCATGGACGTGTAGTCGGTCATGATGCCGATGCAGCGCCGAACGTGTGAGATCTGCGGACGCATGATGATCGCCACCATCAGCGCAAGTGACACGCCAAGATCGGAAAGCAGCACCAACCAGATGATCCGCCATTTATTGAGATCAGTCCCGGCATACCAACATGCGCTCAGGTAGACGATAAAGAGCGAGACGATGACAAGCCTGATCAGGTTTTGCACATGCTCACTATCCGGCCGGTGCGACAGCCGACCGCATATCCATTTAACTTTCTTTAGCATCCCAGACTCCCGGCCCGGCCAAAGCAAAAGCAGTGGAGAACTTAACGCAGATGCGTTGCAGCTGATCACGGCCGCGGATGAGAGCATCAACGCAGTGTGGATCGAATAAACGCCCACGCTGAGCATACAAATAGGTGATGGCCGCATCCATGGTCCACGCCTGCTTGTAAGGGCGCAATGAGATCAATGCGTCAAATACATCAGCCACCGCAACGATACGTGCCTCCAGAGGAATCGCCTCACCAACCAAGCCATCTGGATAGCCACTGCCGTCGTAACGCTCATGATGGCGCAACGCAATCAATGCACCAACCTGGATACAGCGGTTCTGACTGCCACTCAGCAACTCGCAACCAATACGCGGATGCCGACGCATCACGGCCAGCTCCTCCTCATTCAACGTGCTCCGTTTGAGCAACACCGCATCGGGAATGGCAATTTTGCCAATATCATGCAGCGGTGCGGCACTCTGAATAACCCGGACCTCTTCGTCGGACAGACCAAGTTGCTCAGCAATTAATCCGGCCACCTGCGACATGCGCTCAAGATAGGCACTGCTGCTGCCATGACGATACTCGACCGCACGCGCCAAACGTGAGACGGTTTCACGCTCACGTTCCTCGACCTCATTCATAACAGTCCGCAAGCGCTGCTCCAAAGACAGCACGCGTTGTTTCACCCTTTCACTGTGCTGGCGTAGCTGCAACAAGTTGTTGCAACGGGCACGTAATTCACGCGGACGGATCGGTTTAATCAGAAAATCGATGACACCAGCATCCAACGCAGCCTGACGGATCGGCTCATCACCAACGATGGTAATCAATAGAATCGGGATATCACAGTGGCTGGGCAATCGACGTAGGCGCCGCGCGAATTCCAAACCATCCATATCCGGCATCCGGTAATCGAGCAGCAACAAGTCAACTTGGTTGGCCTCACACCAAACCAGTGCTTCTAACGGGTCACCGAAGTCGAAGACTTGCAAATGAGGCGCAATATTTTCGATCACATGACGCAGCATCGCCCTAGCCGACATCTGATCGTCGACGATCACAATGTTCAACCCCACATACGCCTTTTCATAGCCATCCAGGTGCTGTACCAAAGACAATTCACCGGACTGCATAGCAAAAATATTATGCATACGCCCTCCGGGCACTACATTCGCACGTCCCCTGTTCCACACTGTGAAAGTGGGAACACATAGGTAGAATAGGTCGAATCCGACACACGATATCGTCGTTTTGTCACATTTTGATTCGCTGCGACTTATCGTTCTGGACGCATGTAGGGGAATAACAGCACATCGCGGATGGAGGTACTGCCGGTCAGGAGCATCACCAGTCGATCGACACCAATACCTAAGCCCCCCGTTGGTGCCATCCCGTACTCAAGAGCACGAATGTAGTCAGCGTCGTAGTACATGGCCTCATCATCACCACCTTCCTTGGCTTCGACCTGCTTTTGGAAGCGCATCGACTGCTCCTCCGGATCATTCAACTCTGAAAAACCGTTAGCGATTTCCTTGCCATTGATGAACAGCTCAAAGCGATCGGTATAACCCGGCTCGACATCGCTGGTGCGGGCTAAAGGAGAAACTTCAACCGGATGATCCGTAATGAAGGTCGGTTGAATCAGGGTATGCTCGACCGTAGCCTCGAAGATACTCAACAGCAACCGGCCCCAACCGTAGGACGACTTGACCTTGATTTTCAGCCGCTCACAATGAAGGAGCAGCGCATCGCGGTCAGTACACTCGGCAACACTGATCTCCGGATTATGGTGGCAAACAGCCTCATCCATGCGCCAACGCCGGAATATCGGGCCCAGATCGATCTGGGCACCATCCCAGATCATCTGGGTGGTGCCGAGTATAGACTGTGCAGTATCGCGGATCATCGTCTCCGTCAGATCCATGACCTGATGGTAAGTGGCATAGGCCTTGTACAACTCCAGCATCGTAAACTCGGGGTTGTGCCGGGTCGATACACCCTCGTTACGGAAGTTGCGGTTAATCTCGTAAACCCGTTCCAACCCACCCACTACCAAACGCTTGAGATACAACTCCGGGGCCACGCGCAGATATAAGTCCAGATCCAAAGCATTGTGATAGGTGACAAACGGTTTGGCCGCAGCACCTCCTGGGATGTAATGCATCATTGGCGTCTCTACTTCCAAGAAAAGACGTGTATCCAGCCAAGTACGGAGTGCACGAATGATCCTGGAGCGTTTGATGAAAATCTCACGCGATTCTGGAGTAACAATGAGATCGACGTAGCGCTGGCGGTAGCGCTGCTCCACATCGGTGAGTCCGTGCCACTTGTCAGGCAATGGACGTAACGACTTAGTCAACAGGCGCAACGCCTTCACCTTGACCGACAGTTCGCCAGTCTTGGTACGGGTCAGGCCTCCTTCGACAGCAATGATATCGCCGACATCCCATCCTTTGAACGCGGTATAGCTGGCCTCGCCAAGCACGTTGTTCTGCATTAACAGCTGAATGCGGCCGGACTCATCCTGAATCTGAGCGAAGCTGGCCTTACCCATGACACGCTTGGCCATCAGCCGGCCAGCCATACGTACGTGATGGCTGGAAGCTTCCAAGACTTCGGCAGTCCATGTCTCGACGTCGGCAAATGATGTCTGCACCTCAGCGGCATAGTGCTCGCGTTTGACATCATTCGGATAGGCCACGCCTTGTGCGCGCAATGCTAAAAGTTTGGCGCGGCGCTCAGCAATAAGTGCGTTCTCGTCGAAGGAAACCTGGGACGTAGGGAGATGCTCAGTCATGAAGATGATCTATCGATAAGGGAAACCGGACGTTCCATATCCGAGATAGGGATGACACCAGAGAAACTCAGGTGCCGTTTTAAATCGGACGGCCCAGTCAACGCAACGTCCGTCGTCATACCGGAAGCCGTATACACTCCAAGAAACGATACGGTGGGATAGCAGCATCAGAAACTGTAGGTGAATCAGGCGTCGACACGTTTAGCGCCTGCTTCCAGACCGGCCTTCAGACTCGCCTCGACGAACTCATCCAAATCACCGTCGAGTACTTTCTGGGTATCGCTGCGCTCAATGCCAGTGCGCAAGTCCTTAATACGACTCTGATCCAATACGTAATTGCGAATCTGGCTCCCCCAGCCGATGTCGGACTTAGATGCCTCCAGTACGTCTTTCTCGGCATTCCGCTTCTGGATCTCCAACTCGTACAATTTGGCCGCCAGCATTTTCATCGCACGATCACGATTGGCATGCTGGCTACGTTCAGTCTGGCAGGCCACTACAATCCCACTCGGTACGTGCGTGATACGTACGGCAGACTCTGTCTTATTAACATGCTGACCACCAGCGCCGGAAGATCGGTATACATCGGTCCTCAAGTCGGCCGGATTAATCTCAATGTCGATGTTGTCATCGACTTCCGGAGAGACAAAGACCGAGGTAAAACTCGTATGACGACGGTTATCCGAATCAAATGGCGACTTACGCACCAGGCGATGCACACCCGTCTCCGTTTTCAGCCAACCGTAGGCAAAATCGCCCTCAACGCGAAACGTGGCTGATTTGATCCCGGCCACTTCACCACCAGAGACTTCCAGTAATTCGGCCTTCCAACCACGCCCTTCGGCCCAACGCAAGTACATGCGCAGCAGCATCTCCGCCCAATCTTGAGCCTCGGTACCTCCAGCACCCGCCTGGATATCGACAAACGCGTTGGCACCGTCCATTTTCCCAGAAAACATGCGCTGAAACTCCAGTTTCTCGACCTTGAGCTGATATGCGTCCAAGTCAATCACCACCGCCTGCAACATATCCTGATCTTGCTCTCCTTCAGCCAGATCGAGAAATTCGCTGGCTTCAGCCAATCCCTTCAGCACAGTCACAATGCCGGTGACGGTTTTTTCCAATAGCGAACGTTCCCGACCCAGTTGCTGCGCGTAGTCGGGAGTGTTCCAAATATTGGAGCTTTCCAGTTCACGGGTCACTTCTTCCAAACGCTCCTTCTTGGCGTCGTAGTCAAAGATACCCCCTCAGCGAGATCATCCGATCATTCAGATCGGCGATTCGCTGGCGGATCAGATTAGTTTCAATCATCTCAAGATTCCGGAAAACAAGCGCATCAGTTTAGCAAGCCAAACCAACCTAAAACGGCCCGCAAGCACACCGTTTGCCGTAACCAAGGGACACAATCCAACTGAAACTGGCATACAACCGCTGCCTGCAGCTGCATCCATTTCACCTGTGTGTTGCCTGCCTCACAACATTCCCAAGTCCAAGACTGATATCGGATGCCAAGATCTGTTCCAGACCCAAGACGAGTTGTGGGCTGTCAACACAGGGGAAGTGATCTACTTACCAAAAAATTTAAGACAGACAAAAGAAACGAAACATTAAGAATTTTAACGTCCCATCAAGGAATCCCATAAAAGTCCAACCAAGCATTCTGAAACACAGACGATTTGAAGCGATACCTAAGGATACGAATACCTCAGAGGAGCAAAAGGCAACTAAAGTGATTCAGCGATCATCAGCAACGCTGTACCGCAATGCGATTGAAATGGATGGTGCATCGTGGGTTCCCCCCACTTCTGCGTATCCTCAAGCCGCTTCTCGCCCTCATCATGGTGTGACCACGCTCATACGCAGCGCACCACCTGCACCAACGTACAGGTCAAACACTCCACTGGAGACTGTTAGAAGCCCGATCAATCGCGTTCAGTGACTTCCCAATGTTCCACGATCAACTGAATCGCATCACCACCGCGGTAATCGTCGCACACCAACCGATAAGCCAAGCGCAGTCGCCGCGCTGGAGGATCGCCGCGCCAGCCGTTGAAATGGATCGCGCTCAGGGCTTCATGCCGTCCCGCATGACGCAGCTCCATTTTCAAATGACGCCCTTTGAGTACCCGCCATTGCAGCACCTCAAACTCGCCGTCGAATAATGGCTCTGGGAAACCCTGTCCCCATGGCCCACCCAGTCGCAGCGCCCGCGCATGTAAGGCGTCCAGTTCATGCGCCGCCAATTCACCATCGCTATGCAACTCAGCATGCAACACACTCGTGTCGACCATGATTTCGACTTGGGCACGGAATGCACGTTCGAATGCCGGCAGCGCCTCGCCATCCAGAGTGAGGCCAGCCGCCATCGCATGACCTCCAAATTTCTGTATCACCCCGGGATGGCGGCTATCAAGCGCGGCCAACACATCGCGGATATGCAGCCCTGGAATCGAGCGTGCCGACCCTCGCAACAATGTGCTGCCCGGCTCAGCCGGGGCCAAAGCAACCACCGGACGGTGCAGTTTGTCCTTAAGTTTAGACGCGACCAAGCCAATCACCCCTGGATGCCAGTGCGGATCGAACAGGCAGACGGCCATTGGCAACACGCCGTCTGACTGCAACATCGCTTGCTCCACTACCTGCTCGGCCTCATCACTCATGCTCTGCTGTACGACACGGCGTGTGGCATTAATCTCCTCAAGCATGGCCGCGATACCACGCGCCTGAGTCCAATCCTCACTGAGCAATAGTTCAATACCCAACGCCATATCCTCCAGCCGCCCAGCAGCGTTCAGACGTGGACTCAGCGCAAAACCGATATCGCTGGCGGTCAGTTGCGATTCATCACGGCTACTCATCTCGATCAGCGCACGCAACCCGAGACACCCCTGACCGCGACGCAGGCGGCGCAAGCCAGCAGCAACCAAAGCACGATTATTAGTATCTAACGGTACCAGGTCAGCAACAGTGCCAACCGCCACCAAATCGAGTAAGGACGTTAGATCAGGACGGCTTTTTTGAGCACTAGAGCTGTGGATAGCCGTTTTTTGACCGTCGTGCTCAAGATGAGCACAAGGATACAGCCGCGCACGCAGGGCAAGCAGCACATAAAAGATCACCCCGACACCAGCTAGGGCTTTACTCGGAAACAGATCACCAGGCAGATTTGGATTAACAATGACATCGGCGAGTGGCAAGGTTTCACTGGGCAAATGGTGATCGGTCACTAACACCCGCCAACCACGCGCCTTAGCAGCAGCAACGCCAGCATGGCAAGCAATACCGTGGTCAACCGTGACAAGCAACGCTGGCTGCAACGGTGCCAGCTCCTCAATCAATGTCGACGATAAACCGTAGCCATGCACCATACGATTGGGGACCGCGTGCATCACGTTGCGCGCCCCAAGCAAACGCAAACCACGTACTGCAACCGCACAAGCCGTTGCGCCATCGCAGTCAAAATCACCGACGACCAGGATACGCCCATCGGCCTTGATGACCTCGGCCAGCAATGCAGTAGCTGCATTCATGTTACTCAGCGTGGCTGGTGACAATAACTGGGCGAGGCAAGGCTGCGCGGTCACCCAATCGGCACAACCACGTGCAGCGTATAAACGTCGCAACAATGGCGGCACATGGTCAGGCCAAACGCCCGCCGGCAAGGAGAGACGACGAATGATCCTGGGCACACTCACTCGGCCAGTTTCGTGCGCACACCACACCAAAAACGCCAACGGTGCGCACGGGTCACCGTCAAAATTTCGCCATCCCGAAAATCCAGCACCAATCGCCCGAGCTCGCCACGTCCCATGGCCGCCAACAAAGGAGTAACCACTTCATCACTGAATTGCGTCAGGGAACGCAGGTGACGCAGATCAACCAATGCATCGACCATATGCGGACTGTCGACATCAGCTCCAGATGCCTTAGTCAAGGCACGCAGGAGTACATCACGGCTACGCACCTGTCGGTGTGGCGTAGTCACCGTGTGTGGTAACACACCCTCCCCCCAGAACCACAGCGAGTTGACCATCCGCTTGCCACATGCAACACGCTCACCGTTCCATGGATGTTGATGTAACAGCACCTGCACCTCGGTTAACAACCCCCGCCAGCGACGCCCCGTGTCGCCATCCGGCAAGTGATTGAACAGGTCATCACCCAGTACATCATCCGGCGAGACGAACGTGGGTAGACGAGCCTCCGGTGTAAGCTGCAAGTACCACCGTGCTGGCGTTGGCGCATCTAGCAACAAACCAGCATCACTGAACAACGTCTGCAACGCTGGCAACAATGCGGCCCGGTCCTGGGCGTTCAATGCCAACATCTCACCACACGCCACAAGCCGCGCAGCCCCCATATCCGGAACCACATAGGCAGGATCAGCACGCACCCAAGCGGAACCTGCCGCGTCACCAACATCTATTTGGCGAGTCAAGGCGGCCACTGGCCAGTGTGCCGGGGTGAGTTCAAAGTGACGTTCCAGTTGAGCACGCCCACCGCTGCCCCCAATAATGCGGTCAGCACGCGCTAGCGCCCGGGCAACTGCATCGCCTGCCAGCGTACCAAGCAAGCAAGTACGCTCCGGCAACAACAGCGTAGCACTGGACATTAAAGAATCAACTGATGTATTCGACCGCAACCACCTCGTACTCACGCCGTCCGGCCGGCGCATCAATCACGATCGCATCGCCCTCTTGTTTGCCAATCAGCGCACGCGCTATAGGCGAGGAAATCGCAATCAGCCCCTGTTTGATGTCAGCCTCAAGATCACCCACGATCTGGTAGCGTCTCTCTTCATCGGTCTCGACATCGGCTAACGTCACCGTGGCACCAAACACGATCTTGCTACCAGCGTCGAGCTTGGCGACATCGATCACTTCAGCATGCGAAAGCTCGCCTTCCAACTGCTTGATGCGACCTTCAATAAAGCTTTGTTGTTCACGCGCAGCGTGATACTCGGCATTCTCCTTGAGATCGCCATGTGCGCGCGCTTCGGCAATCGCATTGATGATCTCTGGACGCTTGACCGATTTCAGATGATCTAGCTCATCACGAAGACGACGTGCACCCTTCAAAGTCATGGGGGCTCTCATACCTGCAGCTCCTTGTGGAGTTCCTGTAGCGACCAAACCGGGCCGGTACCGCGGAACTCAAGTGAATTCACTAGCGCCTTGGCGCCAGCAATAGTGGTCGAATAGGTCACGCGATGTTGAAGTGCCTCCCGACGGATCGAAAAGGAATCAGCAATCGCCGCACGCCCTTCAGTAGTATTGATGATGTAAACAATCTCGCCGTTCTTGATCAAGTCAACGACGTGCGGGCGCCCTTCGGCTACTTTATTCACAACCTCACATGCCACTCCATGCTGCTGCAACCAAGCATAAGTGCCAGCAGTGGCAACAACACTGAATCCGCGCTCAACCAAAGCCAAGACGACAGGCAACACACGCTGTTTATCCGGATCACGCACCGAAACAAACGCCCTGCCTGGTTGGGGAGCACGAATATCGCCGGCTTCCTGGGCTCGGGCGAACGCCGCGGCAAAACTGCGGCCCACACCCATCACCTCACCTGTAGAACGCATTTCCGGACCAAGGATCGGGTCCACACCCTGGAACTTAGTGAACGGAAAGATTGCTTCCTTCACCGCATAATATGCTGGCACAACCTCGCAAGTCACGCCCTGCTCGGCCAAGGTCTTGCCAGTCATGCAGCGGGCGGCAATCTTAGCAAGCGCCACCCCCGTCGCCTTAGAGACGAACGGTACGGTGCGCGCAGCGCGCGGATTCACTTCCAGCAAGTAAACGGTGTCGCTACCATCAGCATTGGATTGGATCGCAAACTGTGTGTTCATCAAACCAATGACGTTTAATGCCTTCGCCAATCTGATGACTTGGCGACGCAAATCATCCTGAGTCATCGCCGATAAGGAATACGGTGGCAAGGAGCACGAGGAATCGCCTGAGTGGACGCCAGCCTCCTCAATGTGCTCCATCACCCCACCGATCAGCACCCGCCCCTCTCGATCAGCAATGATGTCAACATCGACCTCAACCGCATTGTCGAGGAAACGGTCCAGCAACACTGGCGAATCATTAGACACCTTCACCGCATCACGCACATATCGTGTCAAATCGGACTCACCGTAAACAATCTCCATCGCACGGCCACCAAGCACATAACTCGGACGCACTACTAGGGGATAACCAATATCACGCGCCAGTACCAATGCCTCATCAGCGGTACGCGCTGTACAGTTTGGTGGCTGCCTCAAACCAAGCTGGTGAACCAGTTTCTGGAAACGCTCACGGTCCTCGGCCAAATCAATCGATTCCGGGGAAGTCCCAATCACCGAAACGCCGTTGGCCTCCAACGCCTTAGCCAGCTTCAGAGGCGTCTGGCCGCCGTATTGTACGATGACTCCAATAGGGTGTTCGACCTCAACAATTTCTAACACGTCCTCTAACGTCAAGGGCTCAAAGTAAAGGCGGTCAGACGTGTCGTAATCAGTAGAAACGGTCTCCGGATTGCAGTTGACCATGATGGTCTCAAACCCATCCTCGCGTAATGCCAACGCTGCATGGACGCAACAATAATCAAACTCGATGCCTTGACCAATGCGATTCGGCCCTCCACCCAAGATCATGATTTTGTGACGATCACTCGGTGCAGCCTCACACTCTTCTTCATACGTCGAATACAGGTAGGCAGTGCCCGTAGCGAACTCGCCAGCGCAGGAGTCGACACGCTTGTATACCGGCTTAACCTTCAGCACACGGCGCAACGCACGCACCGCAACTTCATTCGTGCCTGTCAACTGCGCGATGCGCGCATCAGAGAAACCTGCACGCTTGAGCTGGCGTAACCGCACCGCATCAATCGAGCCGAGACCATCCGTGGCCAGCCGGCGCTCAGCAGCGACGATCTCCTCAATCTGATCCAAGAACCAGGGATCGATATAAGACAGCGCGTAAACCTCCGCAACTCCGAACCCAGCACGAAACGCATCGGCCACATAAAACAGTCGCTCGGCGCCCGGTACTTTCAACTCGCGCTTGAGCACAATCAAGTCATCTTCGCTGGCCAAATCCAAACCGGTCGGCTCCAAACCAACCTTGCCAGTCTCCAGCCCACGCACCGCCTTCTGCAACGACTCCGAGAAGGTCCGCCCCATTGCCATCACCTCACCCACAGATTTCATCTGCGTGGTCAGGCGTGCATCCGCTTGCGGGAATTTTTCGAACGCAAAACGGGGAATTTTAGTCACCACGTAGTCAATCGATGGCTCAAACGAAGCCGGAGTTTTACTCCCGGTAATCTCGTTCTTAAGCTCATCAAGGGTGTAGCCTACCGCCAGTTTGGCCGCAATCTTAGCGATTGGGAAACCGGTCGCTTTGGAAGCAAGTGCTGAAGAACGCGACACGCGTGGATTCATCTCAATCACCACCACACGGCCTGTCCGCGGATGAATACCGAACTGCACATTCGAGCCGCCAGTATCCACGCCGATCTTACGCAATACCGCGATCGAAGCGTCACGCAAACGCTGATACTCCTTGTCGCTTAATGTCTGCGCCGGAGCAACAGTGATCGAATCCCCGGTGTGCACCCCCATCGGATCCAAGTTCTCGATCGAACAGACAATGATGCAATTGTCCGAAGCGTCACGAACCACCTCCATCTCGAACTCTTTCCAACCCAGCACTGATTCCTCTACCAGTACCTCATGTACCGGCGACAACTCCAGGCCGCGTTTGATGATGTCCTCGAACTCCTGGCGATTGTAAGCAATCCCTCCTCCGGTACCACCCAGGGTGAAACTCGGTCGGATAATCGTCGGAAAACCAACTTTGACCTGGATCTCCAAGGCCCGCTCCAAACTTTTAGCCACTTCGGCCTTCGGGCACTCCAGGCCAATCTCCTGCATCGCCACGCGAAACAACTCACGATCCTCAGCCATACGGATCGCCTCACGCTTAGCCCCGATCAATTCGACGCCATATTTTTCCAAAACACCGTGATCAGCCAGGTTCAATGCACAGTTCAAGGCCGTCTGACCGCCCATCGTTGGCAACAGCGCGTCCGGCTTCTCTTTGGCGATGATCTTCTCAACCGTCCGCCAGTGAATCGGTTCAATATACACAGCGTCAGCCATGTCCGGATCTGTCATGATCGTCGCCGGGTTACTGTTTACCAAGACGACGCGGAAACCTTCCGCACGCAACGCCTTACAGGCTTGCGCACCAGAATAGTCAAATTCACAAGCCTGACCGATGACAATCGGGCCAGCACCGATGATAAGGATGGTACGAAGGTCAGTGCGCTTGGGCATGAGGTCCTCAGTAAAATCGATCCTGTTACGCCTCAGAAGGCAACCAAGTCACCTGATCGGGCAATTCGATTGCGACGCGAATCTCACGCTGCATCGCAACCCCAATGACAACGGAAATACCGATACGCACACCCACTCAGTTACTGTGATCATTTATTGCCCCTCCTGCGCGCCGCAGCATCACACTCCATAGCGTTATCACCCCATTTCACGCAACGCGGGGAGAGGATGTAAGCAACAATAGGTCTCGCCAGACTATACCGATAGGCATCGCAAAAAGCCCATCGCACCCAACTGGCAACGTGACGGTACACCATTGCGACTGCACAGCATCCAACAACAAAGGCCGAATAGGCAACGAATACCAATGCCATCGCCACCAATGCAACCAACCACCAGCAACAGCGCATCAACATAGCGTACATCAAAACCATCAGGATTGGGCCGCCATCATTGCCGTGAACCTGTCAAACAGCAGGCCAACGTCGTGCGGACCTGGCGAAGCTTCCGGGTGCCCTTGGAACGAGAATGCCGGTGCATCAAGCAACGCGATACCTTGATTGGTCCCGTCGAACAGCGAACGATGGGTGACACACACATTACTTGGTAACGTCGCCTCGTCAACGGCAAAGCCGTGGTTCTGTGAAGTGATCATGACCCGTCCGCTACTCAGGTCCTGCACCGGATGATTAGCACCATGGTGACCATGCCTCATTTTGACGGTCTTGGCACCAGCAGCCTTGGCCAGCAACTGGTGGCCCAGACAAATGCCGAAAATCGGAACCCGGAGCATGATGAACGTCTTGATCGCCGCAACTGCATAATCACAAGGTTCTGGATCACCTGGGCCATTGGAAAGAAACACACCATCCGGGTGCAGCGCTAGCACCTCGGCAGCCGGAGTCTGCGCCGGTACCACGGTAAGATCACAACCACGCTCAGCCAACATCCTCAGGATATTCAGCTTCACGCCGTAGTCATAGGCCACAACCTTGTATTGCGGTGCAGCACGCTTCCACTCGTTACGATCCAAGTTAAGCTGGCCTTCGCACCAAGAGTAAACCTGCTTGGTACTAACCACTTTGGCCAAGTCCATGCCTTTCATACCTGGAAATTGGCGGGCAGCATCCTGCGCTTTGCCAACATTAATCTCGCCAGCCATCAACGCGCCATTCTGGGCGCCCTTCTCACGGAGAATACGGGTCAGTTTGCGTGTATCAATCCCAGCAATAGCCACCACGCCGCGTGCGACCAACCAGGCTGACAACGCAACCTGGCTGCGCCAACTGCTCGGACGACGTGGCACGTCCCGCACAATCAAACCAGCCGCCCACACCTTGTTGGCCTCATCGTCCTGATCGGTACAGCCTGTATTGCCAATATGCGGATAAGTGAGTGTGACTAATTGGTACGCATACGAAGGATCGGTCACGATCTCCTGGTAACCAGTGAGGGCCGTGTTGAAGACTACTTCACCCACGGAAAGCCCATGAGCGCCTACGGCATCGCCCTCGAATACAGTACCGTCTTCGAGAACTAAAATTGCGGATTCTGTCACTGGTGGAGTCTCGCTCTGGCTGCCTGGGACGCCGATGCCGCCACCTGAAATCAGGTTGCAGGAAAGTGCGAACACGACCCTGAGGCCGGTCCAACGCTAGATTCGGGCAGGCTGGGATTCTAACGGCAAGCATCTCCCCGTGCCAGCCCGACATCAGAGTACACACAGCACGCGGAAGCTGAAACGCGAGTATCACTTCACACAATCAAGTCACGCACTCGGTAGCATCCCGGCAAACGCCCAACCAAACGCCGAGCTGCATACAACGCGCCACGTGCGAAGACATCACGATTGGTGGCACGGTGTACCAGTTCGATGCGCTCGCCCAACCCAGTAAACTGCACCAGATGCTCGCCCACGATGTCACCAGCACGCAGGCTTGTATAGCGCGGCAATGCACCGTTGCGCGCAACCGCCTCGCCCAGCGTCAGCGCACTACCGGACGGAGCATCCTGCTTGTGGACATGATGCGACTCAACGATGTCGCAATCCCAGCCAAGCAATGCATCACCTGCACGTTCAACCAAATTAATCAACACCGCCATACCCAAACTAAAATTGGCCCCCCACACCAGAGGAATCTGCGCACTCGCCATGACCAGAGACTCATGCTGCTCCAGATCAAGACCGGTAGTACCTGAGACCAACGGCGTGGCACGCTGCACACACAATGCCAGCAACGGTGAAAAACCTTGCGGCAAGCTGAAATCGATCGCGACATCGAACGCCGGTACAGTCGTCAATTCGCTAGCAGCAAAAAATGGTACGCCATCGATCGCTTGGTGATCCAATGGGTGCTTCACCACCGCACCAGTCACCTGAAGCGTCGGGTCTTCTGAGGCCAGCCGTAACAGCGCCTTCCCCATACGCCCGGAAGCGCCATGAATAAGAAGTTTGAGAAAAGAATCCACTGCAGCAATCTAACCACGGTATTAACACCGCACAAGATAGCACCACGTCCAGCACAGCGAGTCCCCACAAGCACAGTGCAAATCAAAAGCAATAGTGATGCCTTCCGTTGCTCACATCATGCAAAACTGGCCACCACGCCCAGAGGACTTGCAATCCCACAACAGAGATCAGAACATCTCATTGATCTCAATGAAGCGATGCCGACCGATGCAATGACTGGCACCGGGGACTTTGCAAGCAGTCTATCGCCGCCAGTGACAATGGCACTCGCTAAGCAAAGATTCGTGTTCGACCAGATAACAAAAATAGGAACCCCCTAACCAAACTTGAGTACCTTCCAAGTGATGGGCTTGCCCAAGCATGAAGTGAAATCCTGCAGATGGGACCAATGCGTTAACCATGACTGGATATTATTGTTCATCCCATCCCGGCGGCATCCGGTCGTCTGCCCCCTCATTTTCTGCCGTAATGCTGCTGGGCACTCAAAAAAATAGTCCAATCGATGACGATTTCTGAGGTGATCGGCATCCTGTAACAATGACAACTCTTTGGAACAAACATTCCAATACCTTCCCATCAGCGGTTCCCATCGCAAGAATGACGTATGCACGCCCCGAAAATTACCGCTCCTCCCAAAAATCACTCCAACCACATCGTGTTTATATTTTTACGTATGCTCCAAACGCACAGGCAAGCGACATAAACACGACTTGGCAACCCACCAAACACTGTAATTGCCATCTCATCAAAAGCAATATGGCAGCAATGATGACGCCACCGAACATCCACACAACAACATCAATCCAAAGTATCTCAAGGACAACGACCTATCACCATCGCAATACCTCAAACCACTACATTGCTAAAAATTCTGATGAAGAATCGATAAAAGGCCCCGCTGACCAAGGAAGGTCGGCGAGGCCGGAGAGCGGACACTTGGGGATGAGTGCCCGCTCCAACGATCTTCCCCAGGGGATTGGGAGAGATCCTACAGGCAAGCATTGCACCTGCCAGGAGCTATCACACCACATATACACATTGATAACACGTGAAGATATCAGTTAACAATTCATTAGATTAAGGTGAAATTCATTCTCCAGCGTCGCATCCAAGATCATGTATGGATCACTGTTCGACAGCTCTTACACCTGACTCAGTGCGCCTCATCCCAGTTATTACCGATACCAACATCGACAACCAACGGCACGCGCAACTGTGCCGCCGAAGCCATCCGCGTCGACACTTCATGTACCAAAGTTGGTACGAAATCCTCATCCACCTCGAACACTAATTCATCGTGTACTTGCAAGATCATCAGCGCCCACTCCCGATACTTCGCCAACCAATCATCCACTGTGACCATGGCACGCTTGATGATATCAGCGGCAGTCCCCTGCATTGGCGCATTGATCGCTGCGCGCTCGGCACCGGCACGCTGAGTCTGGTTACCACTGGCAATGGAGTTTAAATAGAGACGGCGACCGAACACCGTCTCTACGTATCCTCTATCGCGTGCCTGCTGACGTGTGTTTTCCATAAAATCACGCACCCCGGCAAAGCGGCCAAAGTACAGCGCAATGTAATCCTGCGCCTCACTGCGGCTGATACCGAGCTGACGCGCCAAGCCAAATGCGCTCATACCGTATATCAGGCCAAAATTGATTGCCTTCGCCGCACGACGCTCGTTAGGCGTCACCTCATCAAGGCTGCGACCAAACACCTCCGCAGCAATCGCACAGTGCACGTCGACGCCAGACTCGAAAGCATCAACCAGCCCTGCATCACCGGATAGATGCGCCATGATCCTCAATTCGATCTGTGAATAATCGCAAGCAATCAACTTACGTCCAGAAGGCGCGACAAAAGCACGGCGGATACGCCGACCATCATCGGTACGAATCGGGATATTCTGCAAGTTGGGATCGGATGAGGACAACCGCCCGGTGGCAGCACCGGTCTGATGATAATTGGTATGTACACGCCCAGTGTCCGGATGGATCATTTCCGGCAGCTTGTCAGTGTAGGTATTGCGTAACTTGGCCAAGCTGCGGTATTCCAGAATGACACGCGGTAGCTCATGCTGATCAGCAATCGACTCCAACGCCTCCTCATTGGTCGATGGCTGCCCCTTAGGCGTCTTCACCACTGCTGGCAGCTTCAGTTCATCGAACAGCAGTACCTGTAACTGCTTAGGCGAATCCAAGTTGAAGGTGCGCCCTGCCAGTTCCATCGCTTTCTGCTGCGCAGCAATCATACGTCGCGACAAATCAGCACTCTGCTTATACAGCTGCTCTGCATCAATCTGCACACCGTTGGCCTCAATGCGCTCAAGCACCGGTATTAGCGGCATTTCGATTTCACGGTAGACTCGCTCCAAGCTTGGCTCGGCAATCAACTGCGGCGCCAGGATGCGGTGCAAGCGCAAGGTGATATCAGCATCCTCAGCAGCGTACTGAGTCGCCTCGTCAACCCCCACGTGGGAGAAAGGAATCTGTTTGGCTCCCTTACCCGCCACATCGACATACTTAATGGTCTCGTAACCAAGATGGCGCCTAGCCAAGGTATCCATGTCGTGACGGGCATTGCCGGAAGTGAGTACAAAGCTTTCCAACAAAGTGTCGTCAGCATAGCCAGCCAGCACGATGCCGTAGCGGCGCAGCACATGCATGTCATATTTGCCATGCTGGCCCAATTTACGCACTGTTGCATCCTCCAGCAGCGGTTGCAGTAACGCCAGCGCCTGCCCGCGATCAAGCTGCACCGGCGCACCAGGATAATCATGACCAAGCGGCAGGTAAGCCGCACGCCCCATTTCAGCAGCAAAACTCAGGCCAACGAGTGCTGCTTGCATCGGATCAAGACTATCGGTCTCGGTGTCGAAAGCAAACTGACCCGCCACCCGTAACCGCACCATCCAATCCTGTAACTGTTCGATTGTGAAAATCGTCTCGTACTCTCCCTGTGCAGACAGCGCTGGGTCGATGTCCATTGCAACCGATGGGTCCGGAGCAGCACGGAAACCTGCAAGCCTCGCACGCCCAGGCTCCTGCTCGACCACAGTGGCTTCAACACTGCGGCCATCCAGCTCCTTCAGTGCCTGGGTGAAGCCATAGCGCTGGTAAAAGCCACGCAGCGCGTCAGTATCACGCTCACGCAGCACCAAATCCTGCGGGTGCTTGTCTAGTGCCACATCCGTCTTGATCGTGACTAGCGCGCGGTTTAACAAAAGCCGTGGCAGCGCAGCACGCAGATTGTCACCAATTTTGCCTTTGATCTTGTCAGCATTGGCGATGACAGCATCCAGTGAACCGTACTCCCCTAACCACTTCGCTGCCGTCTTCGGCCCGCATTTATCCACACCCGGTACGTTATCCACCGCATCGCCCATCAACGCGAACAGATCAATGATCTGACTCGGAGCAACTCCGAATTTATCGATCACTGCCATATCGGAATCCATCCGACTGCCACTCATGGTGTTGACCAATACCACGCCTGGACGGACCAACTGAGCGAAATCCTTGTCACCCGTAGAAATTGTCACGGCAATCCCGTCAGCAATGGCAGCCAAAGCCAATGTACCGATAACATCATCGGCCTCAACCCCATCAATACACAGGATATCGATGCCTAACGCATGCACAATCCCGCACATCGGCTGCACCTGCACACGCAAATCATCAGGCATTGGTGGGCGATGCATTTTGTATTCGGGATCAAGATCATCGCGAAATGTCTTGCCTGGTGCATCAATCACAAAAGCAGCATAGTCCGGGCGCTCCTTCAGCGTAGTACGTAACATGTTGACCACACCAAACAGAGCACCGGTGGGTTCACCTTCTGCGTTGCTGAGCGGCGGCAATGCATGAAACGCACGATAGAGGTAACTGGACCCGTCGATCAAAACTAATCTGCTCATCAACACATTCTACGCCGCACACCACAGTGACATCGAAAGCGCATACTCTTACCTATTACTACTGCCGAATCTAGATCGATCACGATGAAACACGTCTTTCTGATCTTGTTGTCCCTACTGATGTTTGCCGGCTGTACCACAACAGGCCGCGCGCATGCCGATGCACCCTTAAAATTACGGGGAGCTGTAATGACCACCAAGATCATGGGAAATGGTGATCGCGTCGATGAATTCCGGGTCAGCGGCCAGCTACGTATGGTCAAGATCACTCCGAAGCACGCACCGCCATACTATTTGTACGATCGTAACGGGGACGGGCACCTCGACGGTGATCGCAACATCGTTTCACCGGTATATTGGAACATCTACAAGTGGTGACAGAATGGTCTTTACCTAAGAAGCGTCACCTATGACCTAACTTATCCACCGGACCACCATCGACCTCAACCATATCACTGGAATCCACTGTGGCTGGTGTGCTGGGCAAAATGCTCCCAAAGAAACTCATGAGTCGCCTGCTCCCCAGTCAGTGGAGCAGCGGCATCTTCCTCAAAAACAACATATTTTTCATCGAAATGGTGTTGTACTGGCCAATGCAACGTTCCTTAGACTTTGTTAAGGATAAGATCTGTAGGCAAGATACAACAATCGCATATCCCTCCAATTCGGATACTCACCATACATCCGAGAGATAAATATTTATCCACTCGGTGCATATAAACATTGCTAAACATGCGAAAACAGAAAAAAACGTCGAGTAATGAAGGACTCAACGCACAATAAGCTTATTGTTATAAGCATGCCTGTATCTGATCGACGATAAAACCAGCAAAGCATGATTTCAGATCAAGCTTGAAGTCTCCGTAACAGATCACTTTCATTTTGATACGAAAAATTGAGAAGAGCATTTTGTAAAAATCAAGTCCCTGTAATTACCTGGACACATCGGACCATATACCTTGACAGTCAATGTGCAATAAACATGACGCGACTGCATCCGGCAACGGCAACCTTATGTTCTTCCGAAAACACTCAATCAAGTCAATCCGTTTCATCCGAACTGTTGTCACGAAGGAATGCCAATATCGCGTCATGAACCTCACTTCATTTCAAAAACTCATAGAGAACAAAGAAAGATGCAACGTGGAACCTTACGCCAAACAATAGATTTCTAATGGAAATATCGAAGCACAACCAACATTTCGTGTAGTACTCAATAGTTAAGCTCTTCTGCATAGACAGACCCGTGCTGACGCACAATGTGCGCACTCAACTTCATGTCAACCTCATTCCAAACCGTAATGTGTCAACCCCAGCCTAGCTACATGCTCTGACTGAGCGTAATAAACCTGTTCCCAGGCTTCGACTCGTTGCTTGTCCAATGGATCCATTGCCGCAATGATGTCTTCTACGCTAAGTAACGCCAGATCTTGCTCGAGTCGCCCAAACAACCCATTCAATCCAACAATCGCTTGGTGCAGTTGGTGTGCGCCAATCACATCCAGTGCCTGCAACGCATAAGTACGGGTAGCTTCATCACGACTGTCAAAGAAACGTGCAAAACCACCACCGCTCATATCCATATCCAATCGGTCCAACCCAATTAACTCGCGATGCTGCAACGTGAGCATATCGAAACAGCCATGCAGGGTACGCAGACACAACTGTGCCTGCTCGATACGCCGCTTCCACAGTAATTCCAGAATATTGAGTAAACCGGCCGTGGTAGGCACCGCCAAGTCAGGCCAGTTCACCCCATAACCGTCCTCAGTGAGCTGCCAATGTGGACACAATGCGGGCTTGGCACGTGCCAGCGCTGGATAACCGCTCAACAACACATCTACACGCATGCCATTGACCAACGTGAACAACAGGCGTGTCTCGTCCATCTCCAAGCGCCTGATACGCAATCGTGATAGATCCATAGAAGTAAGTTGTGCGTGAGATATCCCAACCTTAACCAAGAGCAGCGATGCTGTCGAGCCGAGAGCAGATGCATTGTGCTGCGATGATGGCCACGGAATACCCATGCGCTTCAACGACGCTCACTCGAAATACTAAAACCGGGGTACCACGGTCCCACTGTCATGCTGCTCTCTGCAGGCCACAAAGCCACTTCATCTGTGACGAGCAATGGAGCACGCACTGGATCGGCTACAGCAGGATACCGATCTTAAAACTCTATTTTTCTTGCAGAGGCTGGAGAGGCATACCACAGAAACCAAAATACATCGGCATCTGAATCAAGAAGGTACAGCAATACATTGTTATGCGAGCTTCAAATCTTCCCTTCCTCATGCCTAATACAGTAAACAACAATTCCTAACAGGAAAGGAAAGCAACTCAACAAGCGATTCTGACATAGACAAAATTTGGTTAGCACAGCCACTGTCGTGCAGCATCCCTAGCACACAGCACACGTATTATGTCGATTTACCTGCATAGCAGCCTTGCAATCAATGTTCTCTGTCATCGTTGAGAGGAATCTACCCACATCTGAAATTTGATTCAAAAAACGTCTTGCATGCATCATCCCTCTTCCTATTTTTCATATCAATTTTCATAGTCACCTACGCATTTACAATCGAAAACGCATTGCTAACATCATTCTCTATTATCTTCCACCAACGGTACCACCTCGAATTTTTTGAGCTCCCGTTGTGTCAGGCTTATTTTTCGAATCATTTTAATTAATTCACTCTATTCGTGAATACCCTTATACAGCGTTGCATCTCTAAAAAATTTATTTACATGGCATCGTTTAAAACTCACAACGCATGCAGCGCGATACACCCTACTGCGTCTCAATCCTCTATTCGTGGCTTAGTGTACTTACACATCTGTTTAAGCAATCATAAAAACCATTTGAGCCATTAAATCGAAACATCTGATGTCTAATGTCGGTGACCAACACGCCAAACCAACGCTCATCCTTGAAACTGTGTCAGCTATGCAGCATCTTAGAGTCTGACGGAGACGTGGCGTGACCAGCGTCTGTTAACACACCTGATGCCGAAGCGATGTCCCTGCGGCGGTGAGCATCTCAAGATCGCAGCTCCGCCCAATTCAAACAGATCACACTCTCCTTTTTTTAAGCACTCTGCCGAGACAACGCAATAACGCCATTCCGACGAATCTACAGGCGCTCGACACCATCCTGTATTCCACTGAGCACGGTTCTGCAAATGGTGTGGCCCGCCCAGGCGCTTTTGACTTAGCATCTTCATCCCTGCTGTACCGTCGCTGCACACGCACATCGAGCCTTAGAAATCCGAAATACGATCGCAAGATGTACAAGTGCCACAATAAGATCGAACACATGTTCCGTAGACTCAAAGTTATCCCAGGATTTGCTACAGAGACGAGAAACTCGAAATCATGTTTATCGCTTTTATTTGCTTGACTCTGATGATGGATGAGTGGCAATCGTATTAACAGACTCTAATCAACAGTGAAATTAAGAAATGATGAACCGAGACATATCTCAAATCATAAAAATACGCATGATATCCATGAACCAAGAACAAACACTTCTCCCTACTTCATGACACTGAGCGTGATTCAGAAAGTCTATTTGCTGCAAATAAATCAACAATCTGAAATTTACTTGGGCAACCGCTTGGAAAAATCCGTATACCGACAAGCGACTCGCAGCAACATGCTTAGCAACATATCCGCACAGGACATCAGTAATAGGATTCACCGATTTCAGACATTCGGCATCCAAGCCTGAACCGACTCTCAATCAGTATCCTATCCATGCAAGATGCCAGGAGCGCATGCACTCCAGCAAGCAATTCGCTCACAATTGCAACAAATACAGCCCCTTCACACCATCAAACTAACCAAGCGCCGTCATCGGTATTCGCCAAGACCAGCACAAATGACACAATCGAGAATATGATGAGCGTAGTACCTCAATGTCATTTGCATACCCTTACCACACTCATGTGACATCATGCTTGGGCATGTCCCTCGCGATACGTTCGTTCCTGCTCCTTAACCATCCTTCTTCCCTACATCGCTATTTCAATAGCGCCTGCTTCCGAGGTGAAGAGCAAGCCCTGTCTACCCTATTGCCAAACCAAGATCGTTCTATCTACTACGTTGCAATACCAAGTATTCACAAGTACTAGGCAAGTGAAGAACATACGCATGGGTAATACCATCGAAATTCACCACGTGCTACAGCAACCCAAACCACGGCGCATGCTCACACAATCGCTCAATGATGAGTATCGCTACGATGTAGTGAAGCAATAGCCATTGATCCGTACTCCTGGCGGAGCGTGTGACGATGATGCAAGCATGGGCCGACTGTATCGACAAGATCGCGGTTAGTGCGCCGCAGATCACACGTTTAGCGAAGACACCATGACCTCGTTGGCCGCGTCATCGTCACGTTGCTTGATCTTGGCATCGCCCCAAGCATCAATCTCGCGCTCGACCCATTCAGACATATTTGGCCCGAGCTTCACCGGCTTCAGGAAATCCTCGCGCGAATAGATGCTGCTCCGGCTCAAGCCGTTGCGTAGGATCACTTCGGGCAGGCGCATGATACGTTCGCTCATGGTCGGCCTCCTATTCTGCGAAGTGCTTGAGTAGCACCTGCAACGGTGTAACCTGCTTTCTGTTGCCTCGAAATGCACGTATTTTTCTATTTATTTTTAAGAAACTCCTAGGTGGAATGATCATCCCGTCTTGGATATTTACTTCGAAGTATATGAGCGCGCATTTTCCAATATAGGCACGACTGCCGATCTTCAACTGACATCACACAAAGGTGACATCGTGAATGCTGGAGTGATCACCCATGTGAACGCGATGACCGATGTCAGTGGAATGACCAATCCTGACTGACTCGCCGCTGCACACCCTAGCGCCCATACGTTTCTCCTTGCCGATGCCGGTTTTTTTACCAATGAATACATTAAGAAACACCACGGTGCCTCTCCGATCAAGACAGAAGGATCTATGGCGGTATCGACAGCAACGATGCCGCCTTGGCTACCATCCGGATTAATCTAACAATACGTTGGTGCAGTTAATTGATTAGAGAATTTATAATCGAAGATGTCGTTCATACTGCTATCTCCTGATCCGCGTCTGATTCGGCAGCAATATCGTTTCTTTTGTATGACTCCGGATAAATGCGTCGAAGAAACTCAATTAATTTAAATTGCACCACCCATACCCAAGGCTTGACTTCCCAATCAATGGAGGAAGAACGCCGCCATAGATCATGAAAGGCTGCTTTTGCTGTCTTTCTTGGAATCATGTTTTTTCCGACGCTGTATTTATTTCCTGGATCAGCTGTTATCCATATGCCCTCTGCAATGGCATCTTCCTCGGTGATGTCTTGTCACCACTCCATTCGCACATGCTTGATGCCTAATACCATGCGTTTGCAGGAAATGAAGCTTCAAGAAGCTTACATAGCAGAATTTTTAAATCTCTAGTCTCATTGATCCGTATACGCTCGAAGAGCGTGCTCGGCTATCTTCTGGGAAACATTGACTAGAGATGCAATGGCAAAAGGTAAATCACGCCATGCGACTGGCTTGGTACTGAGGATGCCCTTTGAGCATTTGATGCCAAGCTTCTGAGCCACCATCTTGATTGTTTTATCAGGGTTTTCAATCCTTCCTCCTGATAACTCAATTGATAGGATTACGTTGCATGCATCGGGCACAATGAATGATTCTTCGCCGTCATAGATACGGACAGGTACACACTCCCCAGTAGGATAGATACCGTGTGTCGTGATTAACACACCATCGCTATACTGCTGGGCCTGATACGCGGCCGACATGGATCCCAATAGCGATTGAGTCGTGATCATATGAGTAAGATGCCGCTATATGAGAATTTAATCTCATGAGCACCAATCGTCATGTTGCGTACTTGGCAAGACCACCGCAAGCAAGCATCGAAGCTGCGTGTTTGGGTGAACTTTACAGCATATGGTAATCACGCAAAGCGAGAATCTAGTTTGCTACATTCTTTACGGTTCAGTTTCCATGAATGCCCGCGGGGGCCATTTAACAAATGGTGGTAAATCTGGATCCCATTTATTGCTATGTGTTGCCCAGGGATCATTGTCCAGACGACATACGCACCCTTCATCAAACAAAATGCCGATCATGAATTCATGTGGGCGATGATCAGGATATACATCTATGCTTATGTGTGAACCTGGAAGTTCCCCACCAACTTCGATAGGCAATTTTAGCTGAACTGCATAAAGTATCACCGGCGTTCTGCCACATTGGGTTAGACGTGCCATGCAGCGTTTTAAGTGCTTGCATAAAGGCATCTACAGTTTTAACAAAGTGAACGTCTCTCGCCAAAACATGTCTCCATTATCTCCATGTGGAACTCTCCTGCACTCCACCCATTCACCATTCCAGCAAACCAGCTTTAAGCGAGGTTGTTTAGGTTTTTTTCGCATTCCTAGCGCCACATGTGCGTCCTGTTCAATTAAGTGCCCCCCTCCCTCCCGATAGTGCTGGAGGTGCAGCGGAAAGTATTGCCTCACGCTGCCGCACGGGTTGCTGCTGTGGCCTGCTGATATACACCCCATGCCACGGCGCTGGTGTCGATTGCCATACTCGGCTTTTCGTGGCTGTGGTCAATGTCAAGCCAGCCAAGCGGTTTCCCACACTGAATTTCGATAAACCTAGCTGTGTCCGCACCCATTCCGTGCGGCTTTCCAGTAGCGGAATAGGTTGCCCCATGTACCCACTGATTGACCTGCGAATCGGAACGGTCAAGCCGCTTTGCAAGCGCGGTGATTGAGCCGAGTTGCTCGGCGAGCTCTACCAAGTTTTCCCGGCAGATGTCATCTATCAGTTTCACAAGGTAATTAGATTGCCTAAGGCTAACAATATTAATTCGCTTCAGGCTTGCATGTATTTTTAGCCTATAGCTAAATCTAGCGATGCATCTTTAATGAATGGACAAATCAAGAACCGCGACGTGCATCGCAATTGGCGGGGATGCTGGCCGTGACTGCGACGCCCGTAGCCAACTGGCTTCGGGGAACCAGCTTATCCCACCCGAACGTTGTCCAGCGATTGAGTGGCTGACAGCGCGCACTGTGAGCTGTGAAGCACTACGCCCCGACGTTGATTGGGAATGCCTGCGCGGCACAGTCGTCGCAGCTCAGGCGGAACCCAATCCAGACATCTTCAGCCTCACAGAAGCACCGCCTTCGCAGGAGGTCGCCTGACATAGGCCTTTTGACCCGCCTAAGAAATGCCGCAAAGCGCCTTGCTGCATTCAAACGCACCTTGCCGCTTGCCATTAAGCGACTGCGATATCACAAGTGGAAGAACGAAAACACCTGCTCATTGAACTGAATTCGGCTCGCGGGCTCATAAGCACCCCGATGCAATGTAAGTGGGCGAAAAATAACGGATCATCGCGCTCCCAACTCAGGATTGCTGCCACAACAAATATTCCAATCATCCAAACAGGATAGTCCTGTGATGAATGACAACAGAAAAGAAAAAGAGCTTGAAGAGAAATTACTTGGTCTGGCCTCCCTGGCCGATTCCGTCATTGACTCTATTAAAGATGACATGACGCCGGCACAACTCGAATCCCTGCGGAATGAAGTTTCTTCGATGAGGGGACAAATTTTTTCCTCGAAGGAAGAATAAAATGCGAGAGGGAAACTTTTAAAAGGAATTAGTTATTTTCAGGATACAGCTTCATCTTTTCAAAAATATATTTGGATGTATTCCAAGATTGCATCTCTTTACCAGGAGATTTTAGAGGCGAAGAAAAAAATCAGAGAAGAAATTGAGATCCTTAGAACACAAATAGAAGTTTTGATAATTCATCATCAATCAGAATTCTTGATGATGCATTACCAATCTGTTTTGAAATTCGTCTCATGAGGAGCTTGATACACCAAGGAAGAATCATTTTTTGAATCGGAATGGAGTGCTTGCAGTTGGGGAAACTCAGCGAGAAAAGGTGGCTTTGCTTGCAATTTTTACCCTGCAATACGAATTTGATCCCTTTATCGAAGCACCCTTGGCATACATAGTGGTCAGGCTCCCCCGTTTCTTTTTTCACGCGATAAGCGACTTGATTTTTGTGAATTTCTGAAAGCACATATTTTTCCTTTTCTTTAAGTGCTTTTTTGGTTTCTTCCAATTCATTTATGTATTTAATGTGGTCCGCGTCATGCATAGAAAGCTCCTTTTGAGTGCTAAGAAGTTTCTCTTGGACCTGCGAAACAGCAGCAGCGATCTTTTTGGAATCGCGGATGCCTATAAGGGAATCCGCGAGTTCCAAAAGCGAATTTAAGGACTAAAAAGTTGCGGTGATAGAAGTTAAATCCATGCTGATCTCCGGTAGTGATTTAGTTGGCTTGCACCACCAAGCTTACCGGCAGATCGGCTCCAAGGTTCTTGCGAGCGGCGTTATTACGTCCCGTGACGATAACGTTCCTGTGCACATTTCTCATGAATTCCACGACTTGGTATCCTCTGGAGGTCGAACCATTTTTATAGTCCTAGGAGCGTATCCCACGCTTTCCCACTGAAAGGAAACAAGAGTGAAAAACCTGCAAATGCCTTTGTTTTATGAGTCTTACGAGGATAAGATCCGCGATTCCGTGACCGCTATAGGTGGGTTCAAGAAGGTGGGTAACATGCTTTGGCCTACGATGGCGACTGACGATGCAGGGCGTAAGTTAGCCGCCTGCCTCAACACCAATAAGCGCGAAAAGCTGGATTTGGAGGAACTACGGCTGATCCGGCGCGAGTCCCGCAAGGCCGGGATTCACATCCTGGCGCACTACGAAGCACGCGATGCCGGTTATACAGAACCGCAGCCGCTGAACCCGAAAGATGAATTCGCGCAGTGATAGCGTGAGTTCATTGCCGCGGTCAAAGCGCTGGAAGTCTTAGAAGCACCCATGGCACGAGTGGCGCTGTGAAAGTCCTCGACCCTGCGCCCCGGTAGCGTCTGTACCGTAATAAGCCTCTGCGGTGGGGGTCGCCTCATCGCCCACCAGCGCAAGCACCGCAACGCCGTTAGACACCACCCCATCAACATCAATGGACTGTCGGCTCAGGATCGATAGCCGCAAGCTCTGCCCGTTTTGGATCTGGGCCACCGTCTTATCCAGGGTTTCGTACAACGCCCGTAAGGTGTCGCTGTCCTGGGTCAGACTCAACCGGGCCAGATAGTTTCGCCACGGTGGGGTGATCCGTCCGGCGCTGTCCAGCGGCACCAGATTAGGATTGGGCACGGACTTTTCGCGATCGGACCAGGTGAGTTTGGGTGTGGTGGTGCCACGTTCGTAGAACTGTAGGTGCCCACCGCCCAGTGGCCGCAGGGCCTGTACATCCTGAGTACCGGATTGGAATCGTAAAAGCGGAAAGTCATGAAGATCCCAGACATGAAAAACCCCGCCGGGGCGGGGTTTGAACAGGTGTGTACTCACGTGATTGATGAGGCACTTGCCTACAGAAACTATAGGTCTTAGACCGGCCGTCTCAGGGAAGGGGCAACATGTTCGCCAAGAAGCTGGTGCCGTTTAGGTAAAACGAAGCCGCTGCAAAGCGGTTCTTGGTGCAGATTACCGGCACAGGCACGTGCTACGACTGGTACGGATGCACGACTGCTCGCCGTGGTCTTCTTCCAACTCTTTGATGGTTCGCGACAGCGGCGATTGCTCGGTGTGCAGCCGCTCCGCAGCGCGAGCGAAGCGGAGTTCTGCGGCGACAGCAGCAAAGATGGCGTAATTTCATTAGAAAGTTCCATGTATATGGAGAGCCCGCACAGTCTCAGAAATCGCACGCTGCGGCCGCTGGCAGCGTAACGCAGATGTTTGAAGCAACATTCCCTGATTCGTGCAGCCAGTGAAAAGCGACCATTCTGGTCATGGCATTACATGTCTCGCCGCTGTCAAGTCGGATATGTAACGCCACAGCACATCAGTACACGCTAAAACAAAACCATTGATCAATAGCGCCGGCTTGACAGCTTCAAACTCGAGCAGAGCCACAGCTGTATCGCAGATGAAGATACAGTCAGGAGCCAGCACCCAACTTACACCTACATGACACGAGATTTAGGTTGTAATGCGCTCATAACCGCCGGGGACGCCCTCTTTACTTAATACCCACTGCCAGAGCTGAATATCGCGCGCGCGCGAAGCGCCTGCGCATGACAAGAGGTAGTAGCGCCACATGCGGTAAAAGTCCTTGCCGAACATGCGGGAAAACTCCTTGCCGAGTTTGTCGGAGAATCTGGGCCAGGCGTGTTCGAAGTTTTTATGCCAGGCCATGAGGGTGGGGCAGTAGTCAGCGCCGAAGTTGTGCAGATCTTCGATCACGAACAGGTTATCCACGGCATCACCGATCTGGCCTGCCGATGGCACATCTAGGTTTGGGAACACGTACTTACCTATCCATGGGTCACGCATGTTGTTGCGCCCACTTGTAGCGGTAGAGTGCAGCAGAAACAGACCATCGTCCTTCAAGCAGCGATGCGCGACCTCCATGAAGGTGCGCATGTTCTTTCGTCCGACATGATCTAACATACCCACGCTAACAACCCGATCAAATCGGCCTGTGGTCTCTCGGTAATCTTGTAGACGAAACTCCAAAGGCCAGCCCGCGTAACGGGCTTTTGCCCACTTAATCTGCTCTTTGGAAATGTTCACGCCTGTGCACTCGACACCGTAGCGCTCGGCGGCAAAGCCCATGAGGCTGCCCCAGCCACAGCCGAAGTCGAGCAAGCGCATGCCTGGCTGCAGTTTTAGCTTGCGGCAAATCAGATCCAACTTGGCTTCTTGTGCCTCATCCAACGTCTTAGCGCTGCGCCAATAGCCGCAAGTGTAGGTCATGCGGGAATCGAGCATGGCAGCGAAGAAGTCGTTGTTCAGGTTGTAGTGTAAATTGCAGACATGCAAGGATCGCTTGAAAGTTTGCAGGTTTACGAGGCGAGGGAGCCAAGTGTGAAAGAGCAGCCGCAGGGGCTTCACTTGTCGATCGAGACGCGCCTTGAGCAGCCGATGAAAAAATTCATCAAGTTGTGGGACATCCCAAAGACCGTCTGTGTAGGCTTCGCCTAGGCCAAGACTGCCTTGGGAGAAAATTCGCTCAGGCAGTCCTGGGCCATTAATCTGCATGTCCCAGGGGCGATCTCCACCTACGCGGATATCAGCTTTCTCCAGCAATTCCAGCATCAAGCGATGCAGGCTGGAGTCCTTACGAAGATAGTTGATGGTTGACGAAGTAGTTGTTTCCAACACGAATGAATTTCTCTTGTAAGAGTAATCTCGCACTTCGAGGATCTAGTAACGAAGCCCCCCCTGGATAGGATGTAGATCCTAACTGTGAAAGCTCCCGTGACGGCGGACCTCCATCACAGGGATGCTAATCAAATGCTACTGGCCGTATATTTCCAGTACATCCTCAACATCGCCCTGGCTGATTGTTGCGTGGGTCGTGTCGCCAGCCTGTGGCAACTGGTCCCTCGCCCAGTCACGTTGCGCCTGATGTTCGACCGATGGCTCGACAACCATCAGAAGATGGCAATTGAGACCTGCGAGCCGTGGGCGCTGTACTAGGTACGCAACCACACGACGGGCGTTGGCGCTGCCGTCGAAGGCGATCAGAAAGCGTTGTTAGTAGTACTACGAGCACCGGACGATGCCGCGTACGTATAACGTTCTCAACATCGCCACCAATGGGTTCGAGCACACTTTCGCCATGCTTATCCTGGCGGCCAATGACCAGCAGGCGGATATCGTCTTTCATTGCTTTGTGGCTATCGACCAAGTGGCCATGCCATTGCAGCCACTTGGGATGCACGATCCCAAGTTGGTCTAGGTGAAGCTGGGCCACTTCAAACAGGTGTTGGCCGTGCTCGCGCGCCCAACGAGCGCGTTTCTCGTCCAGATCGGCCGATTCTTGCAGCAGGTGTTCGCGGCTGCCAAGACCAATGCTGGCAGTGAAATAGGAAAGCACCGGCGAAGCCCCTTCCATAATGTGCAGCAGGGTCAGGGGAGCCGCGATGCACACGCTGGCCCAAGCGGAGTCGTCGCATACGGCGATTGCAGACAGCGATCCGTCGATGCAGGAAACGATTGTTTTGATGAGCGTTCCTCTTAGCCTCCATGGGACATGGAGCGCATGAGTGGTAGAGACTGCTCCATGTGAAGCAGCATTCCGAGAGTCGGCAGGGCTTAATGCACCATCGACGTGTCCAAGGCAGCGGGTTTGTCGTACACACCGAAGCGGTCGACGAGGGTGGCGCTGGCCTCGTTCCATGCGAGCACTTCAACTTCGGTGTTTGCTTGGCGGAACTTGATGACCACGTCCAGTGCCGCCACGGCCCGGTGATATCCCAGAAGTGCGCATGCGTCAGATCGATCGTGACCTTCTCAAGCGCTTCCTTGAAATCGAATGCTGCGATGCACTTGTCTGCCCAGCTGAAGAACACCTGGCCGGAGACCGTATCGCTGCGGTGTTTACCAGCTGCGTCCAGTGATGAATTGATGCGTATGTAATGGCCAACCTTATTGGCAAAGCACATCTCGGCCAGCAGCACACCGAAAGCTAGGTAATGTGTGGTCACGACAACCACCACAATGACGACCATGGCAATGTTCGTCGACAACGGATGCTTCTTGAGGTTGCGCGGCGAATCCCAACTGAAGATGCCGATAGACACCATGATCATTACTGCCACTAGCACCGCCATCGGGATCTGCTTCAGTCAGTCGCCCAGGAACACCACCATTAACAGTAGGAATACGCCAGCGGCTAGGGACGACAGACGGGAGCGACCGCTTGATATGAGGTTGAGGATCGACTGATCAATCATCGCGCAGCCAGCCCCCCGTGCACGCGGCACAGGCCACGCCTAGTGACTGCGCTTACACCACGGCGCTCATCGCTTTAAAGGATATGGCCGTTGAACATGGCCGCGATTCGGTCACTCACGTATTAGGTCGGTTCGGCGCGGCTAAGTTATCCGACCTGGACCCGGCGCGTTTTCCAGAGGTGACCCAAGCCTGTAAAGACTATCCGGCCTGTGTAAAAGCGGTTGTTAACGCGGGTGTCTCGCCATGAGCCAGCACGCCTTGCTATCCCCGAGCAGTGCGCATCGCTGGCTGCATTGCCCGGCCAGCGTCCCCCTGGGGGTGCAGTGTCCGGATGAATCCAGCGCCTTTGCTGATGAGGGCACCGTGGCGCATGAACTGGCGGCCTCGGCCTTACGCAATGACCGGCAAGCCAGCGAATACGTGGGCTTCCGACAGGAAATTAACGGCGTTGCGTGGGACATCACCGCCGAGATGGCCGCGTACGTGCAGCAGTACGTGGACTATGTGCGCGGTATCGAAGCCCCCCGGTTTTTTGAACTGCCGTTACTCCTTGAGGCGATCACGGGGGAGCGCGGCGCGCAAGGCACCGCGGATGCCGTGATCCCGTCTGTGGATGAATTAATCATCGTCGATCTCAAATACGGCAGAGGCGTCAAGGTCGACGCAAAAGACAACGAGCAACTCCAGCTTTACGCGCTCGCCGCCTTGGAGGCATTCGATTTTGCCGGCCCCTTCCAGCGCGTGCGCCTGGTCATCGTCCAACCCCGTCTCGGTCACCTTGACGAGTGGGTATACAGCGTTGCCGAGCTGCACGCGTTTAAGCAGACGGTTGCGCCCCGCGCGCAGCGCTGCATGGACGCCGTCAAGAAGTACGGTAACGCTGGCGCATTACCTCAGGAGTACTTCGCCCCCGGAGAGAAGCCGTGCCGGTTCTGTCGGGCCAAGGCGATCTGTCCGGCGCTGAGGGATCACGTGCTATCCACCGTGGCGGGGGCGTTCGTCGACGTCACGCAGCCGGTGGTGCCGCCGCTCGAATCGGTCCTCATGCGCACCCACGACAACGCCACGCTAGCACGCCTGCTGGGTGCCACAGCTTTAATTGAATCCTGGTGTAAGGGTATTTACGGCAAGGTCGAAGCTGAACTGTTGGCAGGTCGGGCCGTGCCTGGATACAAACTGGTGGAAGACCGCCGCGGGGCGCGCCGCTGGACCGCCGCGACCGCCGTTGAAGCCATGCTCAAACGCATGCGCGTGAAGGTCGAGCACATCTACGAGCGCTCCCTGATCAGCCCCACAACCGCCGAGAAACTCCACAAGGCCGGAACCCTTGGCGATCGCCAATGGTTCCTATTGCAAGACCTCATGACCCAGCCGGACGGCAAGCCCAGTGTGGTGCCTGAATCGGACACACGCCCGGCGCTGATCCTCCAGGACGACGCGAGCCATTTCCAAGATCTGACCCAGGTAACGCCGCACCACCCCCAAAAAGCCCCCCCCTTCTTTCAGGAGTCGCTGTCATGAAACTAAAACTCAACAACGTGCGCTTGGCCTTCCCTGCGTTATTTGAACCAAAAAAAGTCAATGGTGAAGGCACGGCGGCGTATTCGGCCTGCTTCATCATCGACCCCGCCGACCCGCAAGTAGCCACCATCAACCAAGCCATCGAACAGCTGGCCAAGGACAAGTGGGGGGTTAAGGCCGCAGACATCCTCAAACAGATGCGCCTTGCCGACAAGGTCGTGCTGCATAACGGTGACCTCAAAGCCGCCTATGACGGGTTCGCTGGACATCTGTACATCTCTATGCCAATGCCTGGTTACGTATCCGTCTGCCGTCCGGACGCCTGCTCCATTACCCGGCAGCAAGAGTAGATGCGGACGGGGCCCTGTCCTACATGGGACCCCACCCCACCACCGGCCAATGGACCCGGATCGCCACCTATGGCGGAAAACTGGTCGAGAACATCACCCAAGCCGTGAGCCGTGACGTGCTGGCCGCCTGCATGCCGCGCATTGAGGCCGCCGGGTATCAGATCGTGCTGACGGTGCACGACGAAATCATCACCGAAGCGGCAACCCACAGCGCCTTCAATGCCGGGCACCTGGCGGCGCTGATGACCACCGCGCCCGCCTGGGCCGCTGGGCTGCCGCTGGCCGCTGAAGGCTTTGAAACCGATCGCTATAGGAAGCACTAACCCATGAACGTATTGCATGAACGCAGCATCGAACGCTATTTAGTGGCGCGAGTCAGGGCCAAAGGCGGTGAAATCCGCAAGGTGAAGTGGATCGGTCGTCACGGCGCGCCCGACCGCATCGCCATGCTGCCCGGCAGCACCCTGTGGATCGAACTCAAAGCCCCCGGTGAGCAGTGCAGGCCACTGCAACTACGCGAGCACGAGCGCATGCGCCGTATGGGGCAGCGCGTGGAAGTCGTCGATTCCTTTGAAGGCGTGGATCAGGTGCTGCAATGACTCAGAAAAACGCTTTGGCAATGAGCGCCGCAACGCCCGCCACAAGAACACCGAACATCCATTTGAGTAGCAGCATTTCGCCTTTTATTTCAGCGAAACCTTTATCTACTTCAGCGAAGCCTTTATCTATTTTCGATTCAAGCTTCAGCTCCAACTCGCGCAGATCGGCCTTTGTCGCAAGTTGTTGCAGATGCGTTTCGAAGACCTCCGCTAACGCTTCGGCTTGTGCCTCGGCGTGCGCAGGAGGAACCCCCGCGTTTTTAAGCTGGTTAGCAAAACTCAATGTATCGAACGCCGCTAATGCCACGAATAACCCTACCTTACCCGCATGTGATGGCGAGTATAGCAGCGCTCATCTGCGGCGGCATGGACGAGGTATCACATGACACTACGCCCCTACCAACACAGGATCGTTGATTTCATTCTGACCCATCCGCGCTGCAATCTGTTTGTGCCGATGGGCCTGGGCAAGACGGTGTCGACGCTCACCGCCCTAGATGTGCTCATCCTGGCCGAAGCGGTGACCCCCATCTTAGTTGTGGCCCCGCTGCGCGTGGCCGCGAGCACCTGGCCGGATGAAGTGGCCAAGTTCCCGCACCTGCGCCACCTGCGCGTGGCCGTGGCCGTGGGCAGCGCCGCGGTACGCCGCCGTGCCTTGCAGCAGCAGGCCGATATCTACTGCATTAATTACGACAATCTGAAGTGGATGGTGGAGTTTTTCGGGGAGCGCTGGCCGTTTCGCACCGTGGTTGCCGACGAATGCTCCAAGCTGAAAGGTTTCAGACTGGGGCGCGGGACCCAGCGCGCCCGCGCCCTGGCCAAGCATGTACATACCAAAGTTGAACGCTACATCGGCTTGACCGGCACCCCTGCGCCTAACGGGTTACAGGATCTGTGGGCGCTACTGTGGATGGTGGATCGGGGCGCACGCCTGGAGAGTAGTTTTAGCAAGTTCACGGATAGATGGTTCCGCCCGATCCGCATCGGCAGCGATCCCCACGCCGTGCGCGTGGTGCCCACACCCAACGCCTTTAAAGAGATTCAAGACAAGGTGCGTGATGTGTGTCTGTCGCTGGAGCCCGGCGACTATTTCGACCTGCGCCAGCCAATCGTGAATACCATCCGCGTCACGCTGCCGGAGCATGCCAAGCGCATGTACAAAGCGATGGAGCAAGAAATGTGGCTGGCGCTGGAATGTGGCGCTGAAGTTGAAGCCTTTAACGCGGCCAGCAAAACGATCAAGTGCTTGCAACTGGCCAATGGCGCGGTGTACACCGACGCCACACGCCGCGCCTGGGCCGATGTCCACGACGCCAAACTGCATGCCCTGGACGCCATTATCGAAGAGGCCGCCGGTATGCCCGTGCTGGTGGCGTATCACTTCAAAAGCGATCTAGCCCGTTTACAGCGCGCCTTCCCTCAAGGCCGTGTCCTGGACAAACACCCCGACACGATCAGGGACTGGAACGCCGGACATATCCCCGTGTTGTTCACCCACCCGGCCAGCGCCGGTCACGGACTAAACCTTCAGGACGGCGGCAACATTCTGGCCTTCTTCGGTCACTGGTGGGACCTGGAGCAGTACCAGCAGATCATCGAGCGCATCGGCCCCACACGGCAGGCCCAAGCCGGACACAACCGCCCGGTGTTCATTCACCACATCATCGCCGCCGGCACGGTGGATGAGCTCGTCATGGCGCGCCGCGAATCCAAACGCGAAGTCCAAGACCTATTACTTGATGCCGTGAAAAGGAGGGATTCGCTATGAAAAAGCAGCAAGGGTTTCATTTAATCGAACTCATGATGGTGCTTGCGATTATTTCCATTCTCGCAGGTACCTCTGTGCCGATGTATCAGCATTACGTCGCTAAATCTCAAGTCACGGCGGCCCTGGCTGACATTACGCCTGGGAAGATAAACACCGAGATACGTATGGCACATGGAATGCCGCGCACCAGGCTTGCCAATGATATTGACCTGCGTGCCGTCACGACGCATTGCCACCGCATTGATGTCATTGTCGAGGTTGCCATCACGCAGTCCTATACCGACCCAGACGGCCATCCCAGAGTAGGGAGTGTGAGCGCTCCTGATTCAAGCATCACCTGCACGATTCATGGCAATGCGCAGGTCAACAATAAAATCATCCAGTGGATTCGTATCAGCGATGCGCATAACGCCAAGTTTGATGATGCGGGTAATGGTTTTGACGGCCAATGGTTCTGTGTCACCAACGTGGATGAAGCGTTCAGGCCAATACGCTGCAAAGCCTCTCTGCCTGCAATGAATAGCTGGGCGTAATCCCTATCAGGGCCTTTGCAACACCGAACACATAGCACGTTGAGACGGCCATGAGCGCAACAGAATTTCTAACCGCCGCAGAACTGATTGAGGTGACAGGCTATAAGCACATCGCCAGCCAACGTGAGTGGCTCGACAAAAACGGGTGGGCCTATGTGGTCAATGCGGCGGGCCGCCCGATTGTAGGCCGCTGGTTTGCACGCTTGCGCTTGGCAGGGGTACACCCACACATGGACGGGGGCGGTATGTCCCCAGCGGGCCGCCCTAATTTTGCGGCCTTGGACTAAGGTGTTGTTACGATGCGTCCCAAATCAAGCCATCGCGATTTGCCGCCCCGAATGCTACGCCGTGTGCGCGTGTTAAACAGCGGCAAGGTGTGGGAATCGTTTTACTACAACGGACGCACGGCGCAAGGACGCCGCATTGAAATCCCGCTGGGACGGGATTTAAACGAAGCAAAACGCAAGTGGGCCACGTTGGAATGTTGTCAAGCGCCGGCAGACACTAGCTTGCTGCGCTTCATATTTGATCGATACGCGCGTGAAGTGATCCCGGCCAAAGCCCCCAAAACGCAGAAATTAAATAAAAACGGCCTGATCACGTTGCGTAAGGTCTTTGATGCGGTGAATATCGATACGGTGACCCCACAGCACATTGCGCAGTACCGTGATAAACGGGGCCTTAAAACGCCGGTCAGCGCTAATCGGGAAATCGCGCTGTTATCCCATATATGGAATATGGCGCGCGAATGGGGGTATACGGCCAAAGAAAACCCGGTACGCGGCGTGCGTAAAAACAGAGAAAAGCCCCGCGAGTTTTACGCCGACGATGCGGTGTGGGCGGCGGTGTATGCCAAGGCAAGTCATGAAATCAAGGATGCGATGGATCTAAGCTACCTGACCGGGCAGCGGCCTGCTGACGTACTCAAGATGCGCTTTTCTGACATCAAAGACGCCGCCCTTGAGGTGCAACAGAACAAAACCAGGAAGAAACTGCGCATCCTGCTGGAGAGTGACGGCGTGCGGACAGGACTTGGTGAGGTGATCGACCGTATCAAGGCACGCAAACGCAAGGTGGTTAACCTATTCCTCGTCGCTACGCCAACTGGGAATGAATTGAACGAGCACATGCTACGTTCCCGATTCGATCGGGCCAGGAGCGCTGCGGCTCAAGCCGCCGGACAAGCGGGTGATATCGCCTTGGCAAAAAGAATTCGCACCTTCCAGTTCCGCGACATCCGCCCCAAGGCCGCCAGCGAACTACCGCTGGAGCATGCCAGCAAACTGTTAGGTCACACCGAGCAGGACATCACCGAGAGGGTCTACCGGCGCGTAGGTGAAGTGGTGAAGCCCACTAAATGAGCATTAACGCAAACAGGAACGGGCTTGGTCAGTTGCGGAAATCTAGAGGTCAGTTGCGGAAATGACGATTGAAAAGTCTTTATAAATCAATGGGTAGTTAATTTATGAAGTTGTCTACTAAACAGTCGCCATTTTTAAACTCGACATTCCCTTGCCTGGGATGCAACACAAAGATGAGCTTATTTATCACCGGAAGATGGCACTCGATGGAGCGCCGCTGCACTCAATACATGCGTGGCAAGGATTCAGCGTTTCCCTGTTTCTCGCTCTTAGTGGTCTCGATTCAGCAGTGCCATCCCACAACCTGCTAAAGACTTCCTGCAACTGAGACAAACACCCTGCATCCACCAATGGCCAGCAGCAGCCCACCCACACTCACTCTCTTGCTCAGTCATGAATACACCGAAAAACAAGCCCATATCGTCTACCCGTGATCGAATGCGAGTCATACACAATAGATCAGACAGATCAACCCCGCATTTCATCCCGAACGCACGCGCATAGACCACGGTACTCATCACAGGATTTGCAACAACACAAATACCAGTCGCCGCCTGCCCATCACTCAAAACGTCCTTCCTCCTGCTTGTTCAAACGGTCGCGCTCGGCCCGGGTCATCGTGCAAGCCCCATGTACCGCCGAAGCTGGCACTAACCACCAAGCACGGCGGTTTGATGAACCGACAAACACACTGATGCTACGGTCGATACAACTGAACATGGCAGCCTCCTCCACAAGCAACCAGCGCTTCTTCGGCCACTGCGCCTGCCAAGCAATACCACGGTCCAATTGCTGGTCACAAGGCACTACAAAACCAAAGGTCGCCACTGGACGGTCAGCCATCAACAGGTGCTGCTCCTTCCAAGCCACCAAACCAAGTTCGGCCTCCGGACCGATGCGCTTGCCCGCAGCCATCATCACTCCACGCGCGGAACTGGAATTATTTACGACCGGCATCAGCACCAGTCCGAAGACCAGCCACATGACCGTGAGCACTGAAGACACTGCAACAGACGGATGGCGTCGGCCGAACGCAAATAAGCTAAACACTCCCCATGACGCGACCGCTAAAATCGCCCACGCGCTTACTCGCACATCGTCCAAGGTCAACGTGGTCCCACTCATCACCCGGGCCTGCCAATCCGGCCGCATCAGTACTCCCGTCCCCAGCACTGCCAGTACCAATACCAGTACCACGCCAAACGCCAGCAGCAGCCGACGACACGCACGCTTACGCAGCAACCCGGGCAGCAACGGGGCCAGCGCCAAACACAACATTGGCAACGCAGGCAGGATATAGACATCCCGCTTGCCGCTGGAAATCGAAAAGAACACCAGTAGCAACAGCCACCAGACCAGAGGTAACAGGTAACGGGGATCACGTCGGCGTAATCTACGCCACCAGGCCGGCAACGCCCACGGCAACGCCAAAAGCGTCGGAATCCACATCGTGGGCATCACTTGAAGGAAGTACCACGGAGGCTGTGGGTGGTCCCAGGACTTTGTATAGCGTCCGACCGTCTGCCGTAAGAGAATATCGTTCAGATAAGCACGGTATTCAGGCTGCTGAGCGGACAACGCCACGATTACCATCGGCCCCAACCATAGAGAGACTGCAACCAAGAAACCCAGCGGTCCTAACCAAAAGCGCACATCACGCGCATGCACCTTGACACGAGGCCATCTTGCTAATGAAGCCACCGCCGCCGGCAACACGATCAACAGCGCAAGTGCACCCACACCCTTGGTGATCGTACCCAGACCAGCCGCAAACCAACCCAGCGTCCACCAACGCCAGTGACCACCAAACAACAGATGACGTAACAGACCGTAGTTGGCAAAGGTGATGAAAAACATCACTAACGCATCGATCTGGGCGCGCTTGGCTTGATAGGTGAAATGAAACGTAAAAAGCAATACATACGCCGCATACAATCCGATACGATGCGTCCACAATCTGCGTCCAAGATCATAGACACACGCCAGCGTACCCAGCGCCGCTAACAACGAAGGCAGCAGAAAGGCCACTTTCAAGTTGCCGAACACAGTATAGAAAGCAGCCTGCAACCACATCAGCATTGGCGGCTTATCTGAATACAACTCATTGCCACGATGGGGGAACAACCACTCCCCACTGTCGACCATTTGCTTAGCCACCAGGGCGAAACGCGGCTCATCGGCCGGGTGCGGATCACGCAAGCCCAGACCAGTACCTAACACCAGCAACGCTACTAGAAGCAGCAGCCAACAGTCATGTGAAGTACGCTGGGTCGTCATGAACCTGCAATGGTCACCGGGGTATTTCACGCTCATGTGCACTTGATCAACTTGCCATAAAAGAAACCATCACCGCCTTGCTCGCCTGGCAGGCGCTGCCGCCCCGGGCCGGCGGGCTGGCCGTAGGCATCCCCAGGGTCCTCGGCGCACGCATCGGCCGTCCTGGCCAGAAACGTTTCCAACTGTGTTTGGTTCTCGGCGCGCAGCACCGAACAGGTCACGTACACGAGTACCCCTCCGGGGCGCAAGGTACGCCAGCAAGCATCTAGCAGTCGGGCCTGAATTTTCAATAAAGGCGGCAGATCGTCGGCACGCCGATGGAGCAGCACATCCGGTTGGCGGCGTACCACCCCGGTCGCTGAGCATGGCGCATCCAGCAGCACTGCATCAAACGATTCTCCATCCCACCACGCTGCAAGATCAGTGGCATCAGCCACGCACAGCGTTGCCTTCACATTGATGCGGTCACACGTGTCGGCAACCCGGTGCAACCGGTGCATATCTACATCCAACGCAGTCAAGCGCAGTGTGGGCATACGCTCTAAGAGATGCACGGTTTTGCCACCCGGCGCAGCGCAAGCGTCAAGGACACGCGCTTGCGGCGCTGGTGACAACAGCGCCGCAACTTGTTGCGCCGACAGGTCTTGAACCGAAACTTCACCGGCCTCGAACCCGGGCAACCGCGCCACCGGCACAGAACAGTCCAAAGCCAGCGCTTCGGGTGCCAACATACTGGGCACAGCCTCCAAGCCCACTGCATGCAAGCGCTGCAGATAAGTTTGACGGTCACCGTAGTGCGGGTTAACCCGCAACCACATCGGAGCCGGCATCAGACTGGCATCAAAAATGGCTTCTGCCTGCGCACCCCAATCAACACGGATGCGCTCTGCTAACCAACACGGCCAAGCAGTCTCAGCCAACACGACCGGCAAGTGTTCACGCTGAGCACGGCGCAACACCGCATTGACTAAACCGGCCCGGTGGGGCCAACCCAGCGCGCGACAGGCATCAACCGTCGCTGACAAGGCAGCATACGGCGGCATCTTTAAGACATCGAGTTGCGCAAAACCAGCCATGAGCAAGCCGCGCAACTCCGCATCACCACGCCCCAAGGGACGCGCCAACCACTGCGTGAGCGCCGCTTCGTAAGCCGGCCGCCGTCGCAACACTGCAAAACACATTGCCTCGACCAGGGCACGGTCGCGCAGGTCCTCCAACATTGGTAACGCTGCGGTCAGCTCAGCCTTGAGGGAACGCCCCTGATCCAGCACAAGAGCCAGCACCCGCGCCGCAACCACGCGCGGTGCAACACCGTTGCTCACGCACGGACCTGCAAATCTCGGCGGGCATTGAGGTAATCAGCCGCAGAGATCATCTTCCCACCTTCCCTCTGTAAGGTGCACAGACGCAGCGCGCCCTGCGCACAGGCGACATCAATCCCTTCTTTACTCGCGGCCAGCACTGTGCCCGGCGGCTGCCTGTGATCCAGATTCAGGGCCAACGCATCATGGATGCGCACCCGCTCATCAATCAACACTGCCTCGGCCACCGGCCATGGCAAAAACGCCCGTACACGACACGCGAGTAATTCGGCTGGTTGCTCCCAATCAAGCCGTGCTTCAGCCTTGTCAAGTTTGTGCGCATACGTCACGCCAGCGGCTAACTGCGGTTGTGGCACAGGGCGTATCCCGGCGCGCAACAAGCCCAAGCCATCAGAGAGTATCTGTGCGCCCATCTCAGCGAGGCGGTCGTGTAACTGCCCACTGGTCTCATGCGCGACAATCGAGGTCTTCAGCGACATCAACACAGGCCCGGTGTCAAGACCAGCTTCCATCTGCATCAGACAAACGCCGGTCTCGGTATCGCCAGCCTCAATCGCGCGCTGAATTGGTGCAGCGCCACGCCAGCGCGGCAGCAGCGAGGCATGTACGTTCCAGCAACCGTAGCCCGGAATCGCTAACACCACCTTGGGGAGGATCACCCCGTAGGCAACCACAACGATCAGGTCTGGCCGCAGTGTACGTAGCTGCTCCAGGACCTCAGGCGAACGCAAGGCCTGGGGTTGGTACACCGGCAGACCACGCATGACCGCCTCCACCTTGACTGGCGAAGGAGTCAGTTCACGACCACGACCAGCCGGGCGATCTGGTTGCGTGTAGACAGCAACGACATCGGCACGCTGGGCCACCAAACGCAGTGATGGCACCGCAAAATCCGGGGTGCCGGCGAAAACAATTCTCATAAATGACAGGGATCCTGATGAGGAATATTAGGGCCTCTGGATTAGACGGAACCTAAAGCGTGACCGGCACAGTGCTCCAATACAGAATCCATCCGACCCTGGGCGTCAGGAAATACGCCGACGTTGCTTCTCAAGCTTTCTGCGCACCATTTCACGCTTGAGAGGTGAGAGATAATCAATGAACAGCTTGCCATCCAAATGGTCCATCTCATGCTGGATGCAGACCGCCAACAGCCCGTCAGCGGTGAGCTCTTGTTCGTCACCGTGGCGGTCGAGAAAGCGCACCGCAATGGTAAGAGCACGGGTCACGTCGACACGGACTCCAGGCACCGATAAACAGCCCTCCTGAAAAACTTGCTCGCCCTCCTTGGTGACAATTTCTGGATTGATAAAGACCATCGGCACCTTTTTTTCCTCGCCGACATCAATGACCATGAAGCGTTTATGCACATCCACTTGGGTCGCCGCCAAGCCAATACCGGGTGCGGCATACATGGTCTCGAACATGTCATCAAGCAGGCTCTGGAACGGCAGCGAAACCACCTCGGCAGCGCTCACACGCACTGCCTTAGTCCGCAAGCGAGGATCAGGGAATTCAAGAATCGGCAAAAAGGCCATAGCGGTATCTCGATTACTCTCCGTAGAGGCCAGAATATCCGGAAAACTCTTGGCAATTCTAGCGTAATACTTGCGCAGCTCATGAGAATCTGCACTATAGTGCGCCCACCTGTTTTGGGGAATCAGGAAGATATCGCCATGTTCAACCTCTTCCGTACAGCAGCTGTCGCTGCGCTACTGACCGTTACGACCTATGCCGTCGCCCTTGAAACGGGTGATAAACATTCGGATACCTATACCGTTCAAAAAGGCGACACACTTTGGAGCCTTGCTCAGCGTTTTCTCAAGAAGCCGTGGCTGTGGCCTGAAATCTGGCAGGCTAACCCACAGATCAGTAACCCGCACCTGATCTACCCCGGCGACATCATCAGCTTGGCGTACATGAATCACGCAGCCAACGGTGTGGCCCAGGCGGATCTACGCCAGGCAATACAGCCGGGTCCACGTCAGGACGCACCAATCAATGCAATCCCATTGGCACAGATTGAACCGTTTCTCAAAGATCTACACGTCATCGACAGTTTCGAACAACTGCCCTACGTGGTCGGCCTTGAAGAGGGACGCCTGCGTGGCACCTATGGTCAAGCCGCCTACGCTGTCGGCTTGATCGACGCACAACCAGGTCAACGTTATGCGGTGCTGCGCCCAACTGTAAGCTACTCCCTACCCAAGCCAACAGAAGATCTGATGATGGACAACCAACCCACCATCAACAGTGGCCTGCTCTGGAAAGAGTACGTAGCTCCAAGTAAACACCGAGAATTTTTAGGCTACGAACTGGCCCAAATCAATGTTGCTACCGTCACTCAAGTCGGTCATGCCCCCCAGGCAACTACTCTATCTCTGCAAAAGGGTGGGCGTGAGGTACGTGCTGGAGATCGCCTGGTCCCAGTGCAGGCACAGTCTTACGACCTTCAGTTTTTCCCCCACCCACCGGACGACGCCCTGCTGAAAGATGCAGATCTGCGTGTGCTGGCCGTGGCCGATGCCTTCATAGCTAGCGGTCAGCGCGATGTGATCACTATCTCTGGGGGCACCCGCAACGGCATAAACAATGGCACCGTATTCTCGATCTGGCGCCAGGGTCGCTACATTAACGACCGGATCGGACATCGTGCTGCGACATCACGTTTTGACGATAGCTTCAAGGGCGCTCAAGGCACCGTGCTCCAGCCCGACGAGTACGCTGCGCACGCGATGGTGTTCCGTACCTTTAATAATGTCAGCTATGCACTCGTAATGGACGCCGTTAAACCAGTCAAAGTGGGCTATACACTGAGGCACCCAGACGCCCAATAGGCCAGAGCATCTCTTAGCAAGGCTGGTTTCCGACAATGGTACGCGGTGATATCTGAAGACACCGCCATCCATGTTTGGCTCATCCTACAAACGCATGGCATCCTCACCCCTATCAGACTCCCAGGACGCACTGCTGCGACTGCTACTCGCCGGAGGCGGGAGCGCACCGCGGCGCCGGCTACTGGACTACCACGGCACACCAGACACAGCCCTGGCTGCAGGTCCAAGCGCTTGGCGCGCAAGCGGCTGTAACACAATGCAGTGTACACGCCTACTCGCTCCCGACCTCAAGGCAATCGCACGCATACAAGACTGGTTAGCAACACCAAGCCATCACCTGCTCGGCTGGCATGATCCGGACTACCCACCATTACTGCGCCATATACCTTCGCCACCATTGGCATTGTTCGTCGCAGGGGATCCAATATTGCTATGGCACGCCAGTATCGCCATCGTCGGCAGCCGCCAGCCCAGTGCCGGCGGCCTTAATCATTCATATGGCTTCGCACAGGCACTAGCCGCACGCGGCCTAGGCGTGGTCAGCGGAATGGCGGAAGGAATCGACGCTACTGCACACGAAGCCGCATTGGCCACAACGGGTGGGCGCACCATCGCGGTCCTTGGCACTGGCCCGGATGTAGCATACCCAGCAAAACACAAAAAACTGCATACGCGTATCACCACACACGGCGCGGTGATCAGCGAATATCCACCAGGAACCAAACCACGCGCGTGCCACTTTCCACAACGCAACAGGATTATTGCTGGCTTGGCGCTGGGCACACTGGTGATCGAAGCCGCAGAACGTTCCGGTGCACTGATCACAGCTCGATTGGCAGCCGAAGCCGGGCGTGCAGTGTTCGCAGTGCCAGGATCCCTACACAACCCTATGTCACGCGGCTGCCACCAACTGATCCGTCAAGGCGCGACCCTGGTTCAAGACGTAGAACAGGTATTGGAGGACGTCGCTCCACTAGCCGCACCGCTGGCACACTCTTTGCGTGACCGCCTCAATGCCCCCAGCTGGCCTGTGACGCCCTCTTTAAGCACGCCAAACAGCAACGATCCCAAGGATCACACACTGTGGGATGCCCTAGCATATGACCCAATGTCTATGGATTCATTAATTGACCGTACTGGATTGACGGCTGCTACTCTCTCCTCCATGCTTCTAGCCTTGGAGCTGGAAGGAAAGATTGTGGTAGAACACGGCCGTTATGCGCGTACCATGTAGTCTCCTCACCTCCACAGCGTCATACCGACGTAGACCCAAGAGGCAATGAAAGAAAGCATTCTGGCTGTCTTGCTTTACCTGTTCGAATATTACTTCAGCGAGAACGCGGACTTGATCCGTGACCGTGACTCGCTCCAGAATGGTTTGATTCAAGTGGGTTTCAGCCCATCCGAAATCAGCAAAGCATTCGAATGGCTTGATGCGTTAGCTGCCAATCGCCCGACTTTAGCGCATCCACGGGTAGATGGTCCTGTGCGTGTCTTTCACGGTCCCGAACTAGACAAATTGGACATGGAGAGCCGCGGCTTTCTCCTGTTTCTGGAGCAACAAGGCATACTTGATACCGATCAGCGTGAACTGGTCCTTGACCGAGCAATGGCGCTGGACCAAGAGGAACTGGACCTAGACGACCTAAAGTGGGTAGTACTCATGGTGCTATTCAACCAACCTGGGGCGGAAGCTGCGTACGCATGGATGGAGACTCAGATGTTCGGCAACGAACCAGAACCGCTGCATTGAAGCGCTCAACATATACAGGCCTACCTGCTGTATGCATTCCATTAAAAGTTAGTACGACACCAGCAACAATGTCCAACAACATGATGCACAGATCATCATCCTATACAGCGCCGAGCAGTACCCCTCCATTTCACAGCCTGATGTAATGCTTGGTCCAAATAGGAAATTAGGAAATTCTGTTTGAACGCGCCTCTGCACCAATCAACACGCAACTTAAACCTGCATGAGCACAGCACTCACCATAATCACTAGGGCAATGAGAAGCTTGAGCTTATCGAGTGACGTCATCGCCACAACGAGCAGGTTCAACTCCTGCACCTGAAGCACTAAGCAATCGCCCAAACGGCCGCATCCCACTCCATGGACGACAACTGCCAAAGCAATGGTCAAGAACCACTGCAGCAAGGAAGTAAAAGAGAAATGATCCCGATGGGGACATCACCTATTCCAAGGTCAGTCGGCAAATACAGCCTGTGCATCCCAGAGATGATTAAACCAAGCATCCACTGGTCTCTAAAACCCTGCTGTTTGGCATGTACCGACAAATACTTGTCGGCACATGTCCTGAAGGCATCACCACCACACCACACAAAATCCGCAACCGAATGACGCAATGATCCTAGTGAACACACGGCACGATCGACATAAACACGCCACGTCAGTACCACTAGTGTCCCCTGGCATGATGACACTAAACAATTTCGCCGTATGCCGTTCCAGTCAATTCAGCACCACTTGACGCTAGGCTGACCTTGATCCATGACAACAAAGCAGCCTACGCCAGATTCTATCGACGCGTGGCTACCTAGGGCTACTGGACATGGTCATCACCTTCTACGACTACAGGATGCTCCATGCATCCTCCACCCCAAGCACCTTAGGAAAGCTGGCAGTCTGCATCAAGATCGTGCAGAGCAACCGCAAGTACATCGCTCTGGCACAGACAGTAAACTGCTACTTCCCCTTCCTACTCAGCCACATTCCCTTAATCATCGGGCGACTGATCACGGCCTTTATACAAAACCAACCCACCCTGCACGATGTGATAAGCAATACCCCGGCGGTGGAAGATGGGATTTCACGGGTCAACTGCACACTCTCCGCAAGATCAGTTGGACAAGATGTGTAAAGTGCCCCGATGACATGTGTGATACTTTCGTCACTCCGTGATTTCCCTAGGCCTATTTGCCAGCATTTCTCGTATGTTCACTTAAAACTGAATGCGGTATTCCAGCTTAGCAATCCAACCACCGCCATGATTACTCTATAGAAATAACCCGGGAAACACCCAATGGGAGAGATTTTCCATCACCTCTACGCCTACAACACACGCGTTCTGCTTCCCTCTACAGGCTAATTAAGCCACGCTACCCGCCCCTAGGTCAGTCACTCCAACACGTTCAGCACCATGCCCAAACACCTTCTTATCGTCGAATCGCCCGCCAAGGCCAAGACGATCAACAAATACCTCGGCAAAGATTTCACCGTCTTAGCCTCTTACGGGCATGTACGCGACTTGGTACCTAAGGAAGGCGCAGTCGATCCAGAAAACGACTTTGCGATGCGCTACGACCTGATAGACAAGAACGAAAAGCACATCGAAGCAATCACCAAAGCGGCCAAAACAGCCGACGGCATCTATCTGGCAACCGACCCGGATCGTGAGGGCGAAGCGATCAGTTGGCACATCGCCGAGATCCTTAAAGAACGTGGATTATTGAAGGACAAACCGATGCAGCGCATCGTGTTCACCGAGATCACCCCACGCGCGATCAAGGAAGCAATTCAAAAGCCGCGTACGATTGCCAGCGATCTGGTAGACGCCCAGCAAGCACGTCGTGCATTGGACTACCTGGTTGGCTTCAATCTCTCACCAGTGCTGTGGCGCAAAGTACAACGCGGTTTATCAGCAGGCCGTGTGCAATCGCCAGCACTGCGCATGATTGTCGAGCGCGAAGAGGAAATCGAAGCCTTCATCACACGCGAATATTGGAGCATCCATGCCGAATGTGCGCATCCTACCCAACACTTCAGTGCCAAACTCATCAAATTGGATGGGCAAAAGTTCGAACAATTCACCATTACCAACGGCGACACTGCCGCAGCCGCACAACTAAGGATCCAACAAGCCGCACAAGGACGCCTGCACATCACCGACGTTGCCAGCAAAGAACGGAAACGACGCCCTGCGCCGCCCTTCATCACATCCACATTACAGCAGGAAGCCTCACGCAAACTCGGTTTCACCACACGTAAAACGATGCAGATTGCACAGAAACTTTACGAGGGCATCGCACTGGGTGAGGAGGGCAGCGTCGGTCTGATTACCTACATGCGCACCGACTCAGTTAACCTGTCGCAGGATGCTCTATCGGAAATTCGCGACATCATCGCACGCGATTACGGTACCAACACACTCCCAGACAAACCTAACGTCTACACCACCAAGTCCAAGAACGCGCAGGAAGCGCACGAAGCGGTACGCCCGACCTCAGCATTGCGCACGCCGACACAGGTTGCACCGTATCTTTCCAACGACGAACACCGGCTATACGAACTGGTGTGGAAACGCGCAGTGTCCTCCCAGATGATCCCGGCGACACTCAACACCATCAGCGTCGACCTGGCCGCTGGCAACGAACACGTATTTCGTGCCACCGGAACCACCGTAGTGGTACAAGGTTTCTTAGCCGTGTACGAAGAAGGCAAGGACAACAAGAACGCTGAAGACGATGACGAAGGCCGCAAACTCCCCACAATGAAAACCGGGGAAACTGTGCCGCTGGAACGTATCTTGACCGAACAGCACTTTACACAGGCACCACCACGTTACACCGAAGCCGCGTTGGTCAAAGCACTCGAGGAATACGGCATCGGTCGTCCATCGACTTACGCCTCGATCATCCAAACGCTGCTATTCCGCAAGTACGTAGACATGGAAGGCCGCAGTTTCCGCCCGACGGACATTGGCCGCGCCGTGTCCAAATTCCTCGCAAGCCACTTTACCCGGTACGTGGACTACGACTTCACCGCACGCCTGGAAGATGAATTAGATGCGATCTCGCGCGGCGAGGAAGAATGGGTCCCGCTGATGAAAAAATTTTGGACTCCATTCAAGGAACTGGTTGAAGATAAGAAAGATTCACTCGACAAAACCGACGCTGGCAGCGTACGCATGCTCGGCACCGACCCCGCCAGCGGAAAGGAAGTTAGCGCACGCATTGGCCGCTTCGGACCGATGGTGCAAATTGGCACCGTTGATGACGAAGAAAAGCCGAGGTTTGCTTCGTTACGCCCCAACCAAAGCATCTACTCCATCAGCCTCGAAGAGGCGATGGAACTATTCAAAATGCCGCGTGTGCTTGGGGAGGACAAAAGCCAGCAAGTCAGTGTCGGCATCGGCCGCTTCGGTCCGTTTGCCAAGCGCGGCAGCACTTATGTCTCGCTGAAGAATGAGGATGATCCTTACACCATCGACTTGGCACGCGCAATTATGCTCATCAACGAGAAGGAAGAAATCGCGCGCAATCGGATCATCAAAGACTTCGACAACAGCGAGATTCAGGTACTGAACGGGCGCTTCGGCCCCTACCTGAGCGATGGCAAACTCAACGGAAAAATCCCCAAGGATCGCGAACCAGCCTCACTGACTCTCGAAGAAGCACAGCAATTACTCACAGAAACCGGTAAACCGATACGAAAAAACTTCAGTACGAAGAAAACCACAACCAAGAACGAGACTCGCAAACAAGCAACCGGCAAGCACACCGCAACAGGAAAGGCAATCAAAAAAATGTCAGGCAAGACCGTAACGAAGCAAATGAAAAAACACCTTGCCTCCTAAGTTACAAAATAAAAGACATCCCAACACACCATGCGTACGCTGGCAAACTGAGCTCATACGATCCCTTCCACCATTCACCAGGGCACCCCGGCACCAACGAAAGATCATGTCGACTCAGTGCAGCTAAAAACACCATGGCAATAACACTCACCCTCACCGCAGCCGTCACCGCACTACAGCAAGGTGGCGTCATCGCCTATCCCACAGAGGCAGTCTGGGGACTGGGCTGCGATCCACGTCAGGAAGCGGCAGTGCATGCCCTGCTGCAAATCAAGCAACGTACATCCGAGAAGGGGTTGATCCTGGTCACTGCCGAACTGAATACACTGCAGGATTGGTTAGATCTGGACACACTACCACCAGAACGCCTGCGTGAGGTACAGACCAGTTGGCCTGGTCCACACACCTGGATCCTGCCAGCAAGCACACGTGCCCCCCATTGGATCACCGGACGCCACAACGGTCTCGCTGTTCGGGTCAGTGCGCACCCTTTGGTCACTGCACTCTGCCGTGTCTGGAACATGGCGCTAGTTTCCACCAGCGCCAACTTGGCCGGCCAGCCACCAGCACGTCGGCGCGAAGATTTGGATCCCGCACTGTTACCACACTTAGCGGGAATCGTAGATGGTCCGACCGGCGGCTTGGCTCAACCGACATCAATCCGTGACGCACGTAGTGGCCACGTACTGCGGCCATAACCAACCTGCATCGCTACACACATCGCCCTACCTTCCAACAGCAACAAGTCATCAAGACACTCAACACATATGCCAACTGAAACTGCGAACAACAGCGAAGTAATGCAATAGAGCATGTTCAAAATTTCAGTCACAGGAAACCGGGGACTCTTAATCCATATGTGCCGCAAACGAAGTGACCATTTAGCCACTGCATTCTTCAGCAATATCTCCAAGAACTCAGAAAGAACCATTAGATTGCGCACTATTTTTGCTTGCGCATTCCGGATCACCTGCCACCATCATTGATGGTTTACCTTGGTCACACCGTTCGCACATGCATTGCTGCTGTGGCTCCATCGGCACATTTAGGCAAAACGCCCTTCACGCCAAAGTGCTTGGCTTCAGCCTAAAGAACAGAAAGATTCGGTAGCCTACAATTGCAGCAACAACGCATCGACAATACTAAGCAGCCATAGTGCAATGATGACCAGGGAAGGCATTACCAACCCATCGATACCAACAGAGTCACCTTAAGCAATCAACCAAGTGAGCGTCACGCTGAGGTGATTAACGTCCGTCGCATCATCCCTTCCTCATACCGCTGTAAGTACAGCAGATTCATAGTGATACCAGACAAGCAGGTTCGCACTGCACCATTGGCAATATCAACATTCAACCGCGACTCATTCCGAAACCATGTCCGAGTCGAACGGATTGTAGGAAGTTGTGCCACGGGAAATATCGCAGATACTCATAACCATGTCGAACTCATCGTTTCGATTGCTGTCAACATCACGCTATAGAAAAATCAAAAACTAAACAAATAAAGGGGTTAGCGCCTTTTAACCCTACACAACTGCAAACAGACTCACCTGCTCAAGCGCTTCAGCAACTGGCACCCGATCTACAAGGACATTCTGGATCGAACCTTCAAGTCACACCAGCACACGCAGATCGTTCAAATCGAACTCCAAGCTATGTCGCTGGACAGTGCCCATGTGAAGATGTATCCGGACAACACTGACGCACCCCAAAAAACCGTCCACTGGCTATCGGCACATCACATGACGGGTAGAACACTAAGAATCACTTCCCCGTGGCACGCACGCTCATCACCTGTTCTCTATCGCCTAGATAAGCGCACGATACACCAGAAGATCGCGAGTGGGCTGTTGCTTAAACACGCAAGGATTACGGTTACACCCCGCTGAAAGGATGAGCCGAATGACTCAATACTCAACAGCCACCATAGCTAACTACTTCTTGCGCAGGGTCTCCTAGGAGGGGAGCGCACTCACGCCTATGCAGGTGCTTAAGCTGGTTTACATCGCTCATGGTTGGCACCTTGGATTTCGACAGGAACCTTTGCTCAATAAACGTGTAGAAGCATGGCGTCATGGCCCAGTCATTCGCTCGCTCTATGAGAAGGTTAAAAAGTATTGAAGCAGTGGCATGACCGAGTTACTCCCCATCAATCCATTTTATTCAGCCAACACCTCAAAGATCGATGGCAAGGTAGAAAAAGTTTTAGATGCCATCTAGGATGGTTACGGTTACTTTGGTGGGATCAAGTTGTCTGAGATGACTCAGATGCGGGGTTCGCCGTGGTGGCAAGTATGGAACACTTCAAGCCAAAGCAGCCCGACAACCTGACTATAGGCAACGGCGTTATCCAGGGATTCTATGAGCAGAAAAGAAGCCCGCATACGTCGCAGTACGAAAAAAGCACGGAAAGGTCATGACTCCGTGACCCCGCATCGTCTATTTCTCTGGTATGTTTTCTGGCTTCAAATGAGTGTAGCGTTTCAGTGTGGACCATGATTGGTGCAGCGTAAACTAAGCAACTTCATGGATGCTATCTCCGCATAACATTCCACGTCCATTGGTGAAGAAAGGGGGGTATGGGCAGGGGTATCAGAAACGGTTATTCGGCAACATCACACTCCTTTGATGCTATCGGTTGAAAGCATTGCTGACGATTGATCCACGGTAGATGTAACAACAGCAATAATGAATACACGCATCATGTTGGCCCGCATCATCTCCGTACTCGGCCATCCTGGTGTGCTGGTACCACTAGCAATCGCTACAGGGCTCAGCAATACACCAACCAGTGCGCACGTCAAAGCAATCGCAATCGGCACTACGCTGGTGCTGGCGGTGCTGGGATTGGCCTACAGTCTATGGCAAGTTCGGCGTGGACACTGGAGCCATGTTGATGCTCCCAATCCAGACGAACGCGCCCAACTCCTGCCAATACTGCTCCTGCTGCTTGGCATCGCCATACTCAGCCTATGGGCGCTGGACATGCCAGAACCAGTGATCGCCGGTCCAGTGGTTGGCATCGTCTTGGTATTGGCCGCACACAGTGTGCGGCACTGGATCAAACCATCGCTGCACGTCGGCTTCGGTATGCTGGCCGCTGGACTAAACAATAAGCTGCCAATGGTAGCTATCGGCCTACTCACAGCGACAGCACTGGTTGGTTGGTCCAGGCTAGCGCTGGGTCGCCATACCGGTCGCGAGGTCGCAGTCGGTGCAGTACTGGGGGCAGCTGCCGCGGCACTATTCCACATGATGACCGAGTAATCCAGCACAAGGCAGATCACACGCCTGCGTCGTATACACAGGATTTTTCAGGATTGGCATCATTAGGAAACAATGTAAAACAACTCAGCCACAGCAATAGCGTAACCAAGAAACATCATCGTCCATCAAGGAGTGAATGCAGTATCCCATCTGAAATCAGTTGAGCACCACATGGAACGCTGCATATCAACTTGGCCGCTATGCGTCTTCTCTGCTGAATGACAGCAGCAGCAAACTAGGGGGATCTGACTCACGTAAGGATGCTCACACAACTGGTTCCCACAGTAACTCCGATTCCGATTGTGCATATATTGCAGAACACCACCGCAAACACCGCTACGCAACATCACCGTGTGTTGGATCGCGGCCGCAAGACACCGGTTGCTCCCTGCACAACATTGTCTTTGGGTTGAGTCGGACACTCCAGGACACCTCAGCACAGTCAGTGGAGCCGTCAGCGGTGACGCAACAGCACTGATACTCAGCAGGAAGAATGAACATTAGCCAGAATGGCACTCATGATTCTCGGTCCTCATGGGTCGCCACTGTTCAAATCTGACCAAGCAACGCTCTGCTGCATAGACGCAAGTGACAACCTGCCACGTCATTCCAATTGGAAAGAACATCATGCTGATGTCGATCATCACGTACGCGTTACGCTGCTATCACATTAGATCAACCTTCTGCATCTCCGTTTCCACACATTCTTAGCCACACAGTAGATGAAACGTTGACAGAGCCTCTTTCAGATTCATATAGCATGGCGACAAGTCACTCCAACAGGCCCTTTGAGCACAACACCAGAAGCGCTGTACCAACAAAATGACAGCCATCCAAGGTAACTTGACCTGCGGATTGCTGCTCTCGCCCTGTCAAGGAAATATAAAGCATTCTCCATTGGACACGGCGCAGCACATATCAGCCGAGGCAAGATGGCTTAGAATGGTTATTCATCCTCAAAGCGCAAAAAACGAATGTCAATACAGTCTAAGATTTAAGAGTCGCTCCTTGGGTAGCGGCTTCACGCCAGCCTCCGCTTGCAAGCCAACGCCCGCTTGCCAATCCGGCCTTGCTCTGGAAGCAAAGCAACATCAACAGACTGACACAGCAACTCACCACTTGGAATCCGCTAGAAGCATTAATGAAGGTCCTCAGCAGACCAACACACCCCCTACACAAGAACTGCATCCTCACTCAATCTTGGCTGAGAAACGCAACAACACTGTCACCCACACACCGTGGCACAACAGCCGGGGCTCATACAACATCAAGCATCAGCCGATAATCCAAACACCTGACGCAAGTAACGCAGGTAACCTGGATCGTCACACATGCTCTTTCCCGGGGAATCACTGAGTTTAGCCACTGGCTGACCGTTGCAACGGACCATTTTGATCACGATCTGTAATGGTGTCGGCCCAAGATCATTGGTCAAACTCGTTCCCACACCAAACGCCAAGCGACAGCGACCCCGGAAGTGCTGGTACAACCGCATGACCTTATTCATATCAAGTCCATCGCTGAATACCAGCACCTTAGTACGTGGATCTATACGATGTGACTCCAGATGCATAATGATGCGCTCCCCCCATTGGAACGGGTCTCCGGAGTCATGGCGCATTCCGTCGAACAACTTGCAAAAGTACAAGTCAAAGTCACCCAAAAACGCATCCAACCCAACGACGTCCGACAACGCAATTCCTAAATCACCGCGGTACTCACGGGCCCAAGCTTCCAGCCCAGCCACCTGCGAGTCACGCAGGCGGGGTCCCAATGCCTGAAATGCCTGCAGGTATTCATGTGCCATCGTACCTAATGGGGTATAGCCATACCGCTTGGCGAAGTAAACGTTGCTGGTACCAACGAAATTAGAACCTAACCCTTCCGCCAACAGCGGCAGCAACTCGGCATGCCACTGCCGCGAGTAACGGCGGCGGGTGCCATAGTCAGCAATACTGCACTGTTCATAACCACTCTGGTCTTTAAGCAAACGTACCTTAGCGTGTAACCGCGCGCGGCCCACGTCGAAGTCCGGCACGCTTGTATTGCGGAACCAAACTTCATTGATAATCGCCAATAACGGCACCTCAAACAGAATCGTATGCAACCATGGGCCACAGATATCCAATTCGATCTCGCCCGGCACCTGGGTCGAAGCACGCAACTGCAGGTACTTGCGGTCCAGATGAAACAGTCCAAGAAAATCAACGAAGTCAGGCTTCAAGAAACGCAATCCGCGCAGGTAGTCCAGCTCCTCTTTACAAAAGCGCAGGGCACATAGTGCATCGATCTCATTGGAGATTTCGTTGATGACACGCGCCAAATCCACCCCAGGTGTACGGCATTTGAACCGGTATTCCACCTGCGCCCCCGGGTATTGATGCAACACCGCCTGCATCATCGTGAATTTATACAGGTCGGTGTCGAGCAATGACTTAATAATAATTTCCAGATGATTCATCCCAACATTCACTAACGTCAGCGTCTCCAGGCAAAGGTCGCAACATACTCCACACCGCGACATTACTTTCACTCCAACCGATGACACGTTGACGCTGTCCCCTGATTGAAAGCATAAAAAAAGCAATAATTTCTTATATGGCTAGCACGTTCAAGATTCAGAAAATGCACCTTCAGCGTTACCACTAAACCAACGAAACGCTTTCCAAAACACGAAAAAATCAACAAAATTTATTCAAACACACTCAGTAGAGGGTGTGATGCATTTTTATAAGGAGAATTACTGGGTTCATGAGCATCAGCAAAACCATTATTGCCGATACAGGTTAAGACACCGATGCCTTTGTACGGATGTTTCTGCTTGGATCCAGCACTGTCAAGGGGAGCATTACACCACACTCGAACATCAAGTCGGAACGCCGCAATCGTCAGGGGAATACCACCCACACAATGGGGTTGAACACTTGTTTAAGTTTAACCGTATCGAACATTTTCACCGAGTCTCCACGCATCACGACACATGCGCCAGCAGCTATCTTGTATTCGTCTCACTTGCCTTTGGACGATGTGTGAACATTCGGTCTCGCAAGGCTGCGACGACGGTAACAACACAAATACGGGGATATCGCTGGAGCATTAAAACAACCGGCCACCACGGAAGTAATCCACAGAAAGCACCTGACACTGATCCTCAAAGCAGCAGCATCCCGCTCATGTTTCCCGTTCTGCACCTGTTGCATCAACCTTACACCCGTCAGAGCGACTCAATGTACATACGTCGCTACAGGCTCAATACTCTCCACTATCCAACAAAGGCCCCCACATGACTGACATTCTGGTGCTCTACTACAGCCATGGCGGCTCAGTTGCACGACTTGCAAGACAAATCGCACGCGGCATCGGGGAAGTACCGGGGATGGCCGCGCGACTGCGTACAGTACCACCAGTCACTACAGTCACCCAGGGACTTGTGCCAACAGTACCGGAACATGGAGCCCCCTATGTCATACCCACAGACTTAGCCGAGTGCGCCGGTCTATTGCTCGGCAGCCCAACCCGCTTTGGCAACATGGCAGCACCCGTAAAGTATTTCCTTGACTCGCTGGGCACTGACTGGGCCAACGGCACACTGGTCGGTAAGCCGGCAGGTGTGTTCACCTCCACAGCATCCATGCATGGCGGTCAAGAAGCCACACTATTGTCAATGCACCTACCACTGCTGCACCACGGCTGCCTGATTGTCGGTCTCCCATTCACCGAACCAGCACTCAACCACACGCGCAGCGGCGGCACACCTTACGGTGCCAGCCACGTCGCAAACGCCGCAAACGACCCACAGCCAACCAACGAAGAAGCACAACTGGCACGCGCACTCGGTCGACGCGTTGCTGATCTCGCACAGCGACTGAGGCAACAACAATAGAGACAAACAATGCTTATCATTAACGCCTCTTTGACACATCACCGGGACACGCCGGCTCACAGAACCACAACATATGGAAGAACTCTTGATTGTCACCACAGGTGGCACGATCGACAAGATCTACTTCGACGAAAAATCAGACTATCAGGTTGGAGACCCACAAATTGCCCAGATCCTCGAAGAACTCGGCATCGCCTTTCGCTTCAATGTAATTCCAATCATGCGCAAGGACTCGCTGCACATGGTTGAAGCCGACCGCGAGTTAATCCACAGCACGATCGCCAAACAAGCCTGCCAGCACGTGCTGATTACCCACGGCACCGATTCAATGGTAGAAACCGGCAAGCGGCTGCAATCGATCCCAAACAAAACCATCGTGATCACAGGCGCGCTAAACCCAGCGCGTTTTCACGGCTCGGATGCCCAGTTCAACATCGGTTGCGCAATCGGTGCCTTACAGTCGCTATCGTCAGGCGTGTATATCGCGATGAACGGAAGAATCTGGCATCCGGATAAGGTCCGCAAGAACGTCGTCAAAAACTGTTTCGAAACACTCTGAGTGACGTCAGAAGTCACACGCAGCAAACACGTTCATGATCGTCTATCAACCACACTCCTACGAAATACGCCGCCGCAATACCAAAAGCAACGCTCTAAATGCAACATCCAAGACGGGGGAGGCAAGGGATAGCGCTCGTTCGACGTGAACACATCCTGATTCTGGCGAAGACCTAGCCTTCACCAAGCACGTCGAAACCTCCTGTGTAGCGGGAATCAATCAAGATGGCGTGATGCACCGCTTGTATCCGGTGCCATTCCGGATGATTGAACAGGATCAGCAGTTCAAGAAATGGCAGTGGATTGAGGTCGGCGTCGAAAAGGCAGCAGTGGATCACCGCCCCGAAAGCCACAAGGTGGACATCGGCATGCTAGAGGTAAAAGAGACAGTCACGACCTCGAACGCCGGGAGTGGATAGACAAGATACCCACCTTCAGCAGCTACGACGAAATGGATCTGACCCGCAAGGATAAAGGAGTGTCAATTGCCTCGTTACGTCCGAAGAAAGTCCTTGGCATTGAGATCTGAGATCAAGGACGCGCGTAACAAGGATTGGACGGACGAAGAGAAAGAAAAGCTGATGCGCGCCCAGATGCAGGGCAACTTATTTTCCGAAGTGCAGGCCAAGCAGCAGGTGACGGAACTACGCAAGGTACCGTTCGACTTCTACTACTCCTACGTGTGCGACATGCCGGACCTCCAGAAGGAGCACAAGCATAAGATCGTCGATTGGGAGGCGGGCGTCCTGTTCTGGAATATGTACCGTAAGCACTGCACAACAGGTTGGAAAGACAAGTTCCGCGCCAAGCTGGAAAGTGACCTCATTAACAAGGATTTGATGTTTCTGATGGGCAATCAACACCGGTTTCAAGACAAGTGGCTGATCATCAGTTTGTTCTACCCGCCTAAGAGAAAGCGAGCTGAAGACCGGCAAATGTCGTTGCTTTGACCGGGATGTGCTCGACTGCCACACCACACTGCTTACGGACGGCATCAGCCACCATTGAGCGGTGGCAGAAATTGAAATCGGCCGCATAGCACAGCAACGCACAGGTTGAGGACTGCACCAAATTGACCAGATCGACGATAGCGTCTTTCTGCGTTTTCAGATACCTGAGAAAACTCGTCGTGTACCGCTTCCAATCGCCATCGGCACGATAGTCGTCACGCAGCGACCTCGGGCAGCCCAGTTCGACTATGTGGACGTACTCAATGCCGGAGAGGTTGAGCACATTGGCCAACGCTTTCTTCGAGAAGCCAAGCTTGCGGGACAGGGGCATCTGGCAGATGTCCACGACGGTTTCGATGCCGTGCTCAGAAAGCAGTGACATGAAATCACATGTCCAGTCCTTCCTAGCAGATGGTGAAAACCGTCATTAGTTGTCTGCCCCTATTTTCAAAGAATCAATTTTACTGGAAGCATCCCTGGAAGGCTGCCTTCCCGACCTAAAATCGTTCAGGCACAAAAAATCAGGACGGACTGATGGATGCCAATGCAATCATCAGAGGCTGTCATGCTCCTTACAGCCGATTTATGTACAGATGGATTAAAGTAGTTGCACACAGTGTGCAGAATGATTCTTTAAATATGCAAAATAGCTGTCTAAAAAATAAAACTCACATCAATAATAGTGCGGGCTTCCAAACATATATCACACTTATTTTTAGACGGAATCCATAAATTTTATTAAATTCAATAAAATGGTTGATCCATTAAAGGTACTGATGCAAAACCACTTCAAACCGATCGAATGAAGTCGCCCGAACCCATGTATGGAACATCGAAATTCATGAGATCCCTATCCAGCTATTAAATACTGCGGAACACTGGGATACAGCCCGCCATGCAATCTGTAGCAGCGATAGTGGAGCAAATCACTCGGCACCTCACAAGATGGGCACCAACCCAGCGCCGAATGCGGTCAACATCCGCACCAACAGCCACTTTGGGCCAACATTGACCTCGGGGAAGTCACCGACGGGTTCATAACACTGCATGAAATATGGGTCCCGCCGTGGTAATGGAATTGGGCAATCCGGCCCGGGTTTGAATTCATAGTTGGTCGCGTAGCGCCAAGGCCACAGGTCCAACACAGGCAACGCCTCAGATAGCTTGCCCACCGAATAGTTAAATCTATAGACCCAAGGCAACTTCTTCCGCGGTGCCACTGCCCACGAATTACCTGGAGCGATGTCGCGCTCAATGCTAGAAGCCAACATGCGAGCGAAAGCCGGATCCTCAATCACCACAACAGCTTCGGTATTGTAAATCTCGCTGCGCGGATCGAAGTTGTGGGTACCAATCACCCCGACCTTCAGATCAACGACCAATGACTTTGCATGCAGCCCCATGCGTGCGCCCAGACGGGTCACCGGCAACGGCTTGTTGACCTTATAGGGCCGACGCGTTTCTGTCCGCAACAGACGCTGATCCACTTGACCACCATTCTCAAGTGGGAGTGACTGACGATCATTCACTACATCACCGGATACTTTGACAGCAGAGGCAGGGTCCTGGTCATCGTGCGTCTGAGGATACTCAAGGCTCGATACCTCGGTCGGAACAACATCCGTCGGATCGATTGGTGGATCTTCCGGAAACGGCTTGTACTCGTAGATGTCAAATCCCAACTCACGCAGGTTGCGCCGTTTGTACTTGTAAGACATGGCATAGACGATGGGATTGTCGGTGGAAGCCAAACTGTTGGTCGCCACTACCACACGCGGTTTGTCCTGGGTACGATTAAGGCGGCGGAAGATATTACGTGCTGGTCTGGACAACACCAGATATGGAGTCTGCAAGATGACTTCATGACGTGCGTCAGAAATCAAACTATCCAGCCGTGGTGCGATGGAAACCACATTTGCGCTCTGCTCATAGCGATGCTTCTGCGGCAGGTCAGCAACATACTGGACTTTGTTCACAGGCAACGCAGCATCGACAAAGGTGCGCTTGATATAGTCCGGATCGTTGGCTTCGGCATTAATGCGCTGGACCCGCTGCTCCCGGCGGAACACGGTTGACGGCAGCGTCGGCACCCCCTCCCGCAGTAACAGGCGTCCAACATCGCTGAGGCGCTCTACCGGTACGCTGCGCTCAGCCGCCCAGAACGCATCAAAGTTAACCGCCATTTGCAGCACCGCCGGTCCGGCCACAAGCACATCACGGTCGCGAAAGTTGTATTCAAGGTCCCAATCGTAATAGTCATCCTGGTAGTTGCGCCCACCGACCACGCCGATCATCTCATCGATAACCAACAATTTGTTATGCATGCGCTGATTGAAGCGACGGAAGCAACACAGCACGCTAGCAACATAGTCGCCATAGTTCAGTTTGGCTTTACCAAAAGCCGGGTTGTAGATGCGCAGTTGGAAATTAGCGTGTGCACCAGCCAAAGCACCCAGAATATTCAGATCGGAAATCGCCGAAAGTTGGTCGATCAGTAAACGTACTCGCACACCACGCCTGGATGCAGCCAATAGCTCATCCATGATCAATCGCGCACTATCGTCCTTGTCGAAGATGTAAGTCTGCACGTCAATGCTGCGGGTAGCACTGCGGATCAAATTCACTCGTGCGATCAACGCATCCTCCCCTTTATCGAGAATGGTCACATAGTGAAGCGGTACAGCAGGCGTAGATTCACTCAGCGCTTGACGACCGAGTGCATACAGCGGTGAATTCAACGCACAATGATCGGGCCTGCGGCAATCCAGCGTGGCCGGGCGCGCAGCCACGGCAACCAAGGCAGCATGATCCAACTGGGCATGCGACAGGCTGACACAACCAATATTCAACAAAATACCTGCAAGCAACAACAGACGTATCAGCATGCTCAAGGACTTGGTGACCCCTCGATCACACGACCACGCCAACGGAAGGTCACTCGATTACTAAGTACTAACCGCCAACTCTCCATGCCATAGCGCCCGCGCAGCACAACACCAGTGCTCACTACGTCGCAATCGTAACCAGGCCGGGCGCAGGTGGCTGGCTGGATCTGCAACGTTTCCTCCCGGTTGATACCACGAATTGTCAAATTTCCATTGATCTTGCCTCCTTGCAGCATCACTCGAGGAGAATAGTACTGAGATTCAAACTCGATTGTTGGATAATGTTGCGCATCAAAAAAATTCTCTCCACGTATCCATTCGGTGTAACGAGGTCTGCCAGGAATGACCGCATCGGCTGTATACAGGCGCAATCTCACTTTCTCGCGCTCCTCAGACAGACTCACAACTTCACCTTCGAACCGTGGGAACACACCCTTGATGCTCCGTCCCAAACAAGTACGGACTTCGAACTCAAAGTAAGAATGCACTGGATCCAGCTTCAATCGCTGCTGCGCTGTAGCCCAGGATACAGGTAACACCGAAAACAAAATAAAGATCCATAAGATCGCAGACACGGCGTCACGGCCACCAGAACGCAGTCAGATAGGTGATGCCCAGTTCAATGCTCGCATTCAACGGCAAAGCCAGCAATGCGATTGATCCCGTAGGCATCCCAGGGTACTCACTGGTCTCCCTGCTGCGTATCAGCGAGACCAACTGCTCCATACCGGGATTATGCCCGACCAGTAGCAACCGGTCGATCTCCCGGTACTCATCGGCAAGTGCCATCAGGGTACCCACAGTCGCCTCGTAGAGGCGCTCCTCCAGACATTGCTCGACATAACCGATTACCGCCAATATTGTCTCCAATGTCTCACGCGCACGTCGCGCCGGAGAACACAACACTCGATCAGGAGTCAAGCGCTGCTTACGCAGCCAATATCCAGCAGCTTCCGCCTCTATCATGCCGTGTTGCGAGAGCGGGCGATCAAAATCAGTCTGCCCGATACTAGCCGGCTCAGCATGGGCATGACGCAACAAGATCAGTTCACGCATCACGACATCCTGCATCTATCTAAAGCTTATTGAGCCAGTGCAACAGCGGCTTCCAGTCTTGCTGATGATCACGCGCCTGAGCAGAACGGTAATCAAATACGCTACGTCCCTGGCCAGCCAGCACCACGTAAAACTGGCTATCACGCAATTGCGCGACCAGCAGATACGGCCAATCACCAAGCATTTGCATCGCTTGTTGCGTGGTCTGAGTCCGAGATTTAGCACGGTTAAGCACCAAACCAACCGGTAGCTTGCGTTGATGCACTCGTGGCACCTGAGCCATGGTGTTCAAGAAACCCACCACTGCCTCAATGTCCAGTGCCGAAGCCATCACTGGCACAATCACCGCATCAGCCTGTTCAAGAAAATTCTCCAGATGCTCAGCGAACATCCCAGCAGGGGCATCAATGATGACCAAGTCTGTATTGCCGGGCAGGTGCTTGCGCCAGCTGCGGGACCCGTTGGCATCGATTGACAGCACCCCATTGTCCAGGTTGGCACGGCGCTCAATCCAACGTGTGGACGATTTCTGCGGATCCGCATCCACCAGTACTGTACGCCCCCCCCGCAATGCCGCCTGCGCCGCCAAGTTGGTCGCAATCGTCGTCTTGCCTACTCCCCCCTTGGAGCCGGCCACCAGAAATGTTTTCATGTATGCCTCGCTTCCAGAAACACAATCAGCGTACACCGATAAGCAGAGATAGTCTTAACACCGACGCCTCACGCCTTATCCCTGTTGACCAAAATAACAACCGTCAATTCGACCAGCCAACCGCATCAGAAGACTAACGTTGGAACAGCAGGGGAAACAGCAACAGTAAGACGCCGGCACTCTGCATCGCTGCAACGAAGCATGGGCCTAATCTCTATTAAACCACCAACACGGCAACGTTCACCTCTCAATCAGCGCACTGTCGATACCAGGACGTTGGCACAAAACATCCACTTTAAAAATTCAAACGTTCAAGAAAGCCATAGCCGTCAGTACTAACACCAATGATCGTTTAAGTCATCGCGCCACCAGCCAGCGAACGCAACTCTTCTAATGGTAGCTACATATGTGGAAACAAGCAGATCCAAAATACCGCTAATGGCCGTCACGTCCGATACACTTTCGATTCAAGCGTGGTGCGTGGATCGCCACTCCCCCACAGGGGCATGGCCTGAACGAATGCGATGCTTGCTTCATCGTATGTCGGCATGTGCCATCCCTGCTCCAAGTCTCGGAGAGGTCAACGGCTATCCAGGGACATACAGACACAGCCGGTAGGACATTGAACTAGACAGGAGTGGCGCAAACGGAAGCCGAGTTGTCTTGGTGAGGAATTGAGATCGCGCTGTACACGTTGCAACGAGATTAGCCAAGTGGTCATCGTGGGGTGAGGTCACAAGGCACGCAAAAGCGATATAGCCACCATCGTCAAACTTTGTACCATCGGCGTTGGCATAGGAACAGGTATTGCACAATCAGATCAGGCCCCTGTGTCATTGTCCGCTGAGACTATTGGTTCAACATACGGACCATGCTGCTGAACGAGCAGTCCTGCTGCCAAAGGTATTCGGAGAGAGTCTCTCCATGTAGTGGTGGGCATCAGTCACGATGGAGCGATGTCGACGCTGCTCCAGAACGATCCCCAGCTAGGCAAAGCATCTTTAGCGTTGTGCTGGAAGGAGTGATCATCAGCTAACCCGTCAATCGGCAATAACCTGAACAACCGAAAGTACAGCAACTGCCTTTGCTTGCAATTGATGCGTTACCGGCCCCTGTTGCACTCTCAATTTGATGGTAAACGCAACAGGCTGTGTGCGTGAAATGGGTCAAGATCAGACGACGCAACAACAGACAACCTGCCACGATGCGATCGGACACATGCATGTTCATTTCACATGATCGATGCCCAATGCAGAGAACCTCAATGTTTTGAAGAACAATCGCGATCACGGCGCGGATATAGACATGACATTTGTAGGGCATTCAGCAGGAAACAAGCTGGTCAAGCCGGTCAAACAACCCAATCCAGAACGCGACAGGCAACTCGACTCGCAATGGCACACTGAAGAACCAATCGTCAGCAAAGGCACGGCATTTGACCGCATCCTTCTCAGTCATCAACACAGGGAGACGGCTACCGAAGGCAAAGTCCTCTGTCCGGTAGAAGTGATGATCCGGGAATGCATGCGGAACCACACCAATACCACGCTGACGCAGCATCTCAAAGAAACGTTCCGGATGTGCGATGCCAGCCACAGCATGCACACGTTGTCCGGAGAAGGCATCCAGCGACCGCAGTCGAAACCCTTGCAACGGCTGCACATGGTCAATGTGCAAGCGCATCTGCCACTCGTGAGGACCAGCCCCGGAGGCTGGTCGATCACTGTCCTGGCCTAAATTGAGCACACGAAAATCGCAAATGCAACCGCGCTCCACCGGCTCACGCAGCGGACCAGCTGGCAGCAGACGCCCGTTGCCGTAGCGACGCTGACCGTCGATCACCTCGATCTCAATATCACGCCTCAACCGATAGTGCTGCAAGCCATCGTCGCAAACTACGATGTTGCAGCCTTCCGCAACCAAAGCATGCGCTGCTGCACTCCGGTCAACATCGACCCGCACTCGCATCCCAGTCTTCCAAGCGATCATCACCGGCTCATCGCCAGCCAATTCGGTTGGTGTGTCCGCCTGGATCCAACGTGGGATCTTAGGATCACAGCGACCGTAACCGCGGCTGGCTATCCCCGGAATCCAGCCGGCTTCACGCAAACGTGCAACCATTTCGATCGTCAACGGGGTTTTACCGGTACCACCAGCAATCAAGTTACCGATCACCACTACGGGTACCGGCACTTCACTCCGACGTCGCCAGCCACGGCGATAGGCCAAACGACGCAAATTGGTCACACCAGCATAGATGGTCTCCAAGAACCGCATCAATGGCGGTACCGGAACCTGCCCATACCAATACTCCGGAATCCTGGGAGCACGTCTACTACTCATGTTGGACGTTCGCGGAATTGCAGGCTGTACAAATAAGCGTACAGCCCGTTGCGTGCCAACAGATCGACATGGGTACCGCACTCGATGATGCGCCCCTGGTCCATCACCAGCACCTGATCCGCATGCTCGATCGTTGAAAGCCGGTGTGCAATCACAAGTGTGGTGCGCTCCGGCATCAAGCGCCGCAACGCATCCTGCACTAAGCGCTCGGATTCGTTATCAAGTGCAGCAGTGGCCTCGTCCAGGATGAGGATCGGTGCATCCTTAAGCATGGCGCGCGCAATCGCCAAACGTTGGCGTTGCCCCCCAGAAAGACGCCCGCCCTTTGACCCAACCTGAAACTGCAATCTCTCTGGAAGCTGATTGACAAAATCCTGAGCATTGGCAGCAACCACTACACGTTCAATCTCCTCAGAGATGACCCGAGACATCTCGCCATAAGCAATATTTTCGGCGATGCTGCCATCAAACAACAGTACCTGCTGCCCTACCAACGCAATCTGACGGCGCAGATCACCTAAAAAATAATCCTGTAGTGGATAGCCATCAAGCAGTATCTGACCAGACTCCGGCTCATAAAAACGCGGGATCAACTTGACCAAACTTGACTTGCCGCTACCTGAACGACCAACGATCGCAGTAACCGTACCCGGTGCAGCAACAAAACTGACAGCCTCCAGCACTGGGGCAGCCCGATCAGGATAGCGGGCGACGATCTCACGGAACTCGATCAGACCCTTAGCCCGCCCCAACGACCGTATACCAGTATCAAGTTCATCAGGGCTGTCCAGCACCGAAAACAGACGTTGCGCAGAAGCGACGCCGCTTTGCAACATGTTCTGTACGTTAGTCAACTGTTTCAATGCTGGGATAACCACCATCATTGAAGTCATCAGCGAGACAAAGTCACCTGCGCTGAGCCGACCAGCAAAGGCTTCGTGGCCAGCGATCAGCAGCAACATTGCCAACCCAACCGCACCAAGGAACTGCACCGCCGCAGAAGAGATACTACGAGTCGACTCAACCTTCATCGCCAAACTCAAATTAATATTGGCGAGCTGAGCATAGCGCGCCAGCTCGCTCTCTTGCGCAGCGTAAACTTTAACGTCCTGGTAGTTGCTTAAAGCTTGATCGGCAGCTTGCATGAGCTGCGCGTTACTTTCCTGGATATGGTGGCTAATACGACGGTAACGCTTAGCAACCCGGTCCATGACCCAAGCCAGCGGAGGAGCTACCAAAAGGATTGCGACCGTTACTGTCCAGCTGTACCACAACATCACCATCAACGCACCAATCACCTGCAGAGTCTGCTGCACCATGACCTTCATCGCGTCGACCGCGGCATGTGCCACTTGCTCGCTGTCTGAACCGAGCCGTACCAACATCGAAGCCACTGGCTCAGCATCAAAACGACTACCAGGCAAACGGAGATATTTGGTCAGGACAAGTACGCGAAAATCGCGAGCGATGCTACGCGCAGCCCGCCCCATCGACATATCGGTGATATAGCCAGCAATACCACGTAACACAAACAAACCGATAACGACCAGAGGCAGCCACAGGGCCACCTCACGGTTTCGTTCGATAAAGGTTTCGTTGGTGATCGGCTTCATCAACGCCAGGAAGGTAGAGCCAGCGATCGCCTCGAGCAACGCGCCACACGCGGCAATGACAAGTAACCAGCGATACTCCCGCGCATACGACAGCAAGCGACGGTACGTCCGCCAGGGCGAGGCGTGGCGCATAGCCCCTGCTAAGACGTTCACCGAGCCGTTCCACCTTTAGTGACATCTGGCGCAGTGGCGATGGCGATGTGCCGGAAACCAAGTTGGCCCAATGCATCCTGCAAAGTCACCACAGCCTGATACGGAGTACGCGCATCAGCACGTAGCAGCACCGTCTGTTCACGGTCATCACCAGAAATGTCAGCAATGGTCCGCTTCAACGACTCGACATCGGTGCGCAATACCTCATGATCATTGATGAAGTAGTGCCCATCCGCATTGACCAGTACGCTTAACGCCTTCGATGGCACCGACTTATGCTGGTCACTGGCAGTGGGTAACTGAAGTTGTAACGTGGAACGGGCATCGAACGTTGTAGTAACCACGAAAAAAATGATCAAGACCAAAATCACATCGATCAACGGGACCAAATCGATGTGTGGGTCGTCTTCGAGACGGTGGCTGCCGATACGCATCTAGTCAATCCTTGGTGCCAGCATGGGGGTGCACCACTTCAGTGGCGTTTCTCCCTTGAATGGCAATTGGACGGCCATCGATAGTATCCAGGAGAAGCATCGCCTCTTGCTCCATCTCAATCACGTAGCCAGTAATTCGGCCCTTGAAATAGCGATGAAAAATCAGGGAAGGGATGGCAATAATCATACCTGTGGCGGTGCAGACTAATGCCTTGCCAATACCTCCGGCGAGCTGGTTCACATCACCTACGCCATAATTGAGGATGCCCAGGAACATCTGAATCATGCCGACCACCGTACCAAGCAGGCCAAGTAGCGGACCTGTAGAAGCAATCGTACCGAGCGCATTCAGAAAACGCTCCATGCGATGCACCAGATGGCGCCCTGTGTCCTCAATACGTTCACGCGTCATTTCACGTACGCCACCTTTCACATCCAAAACCGCCGCCAATAGCGCACCAAGCGGAGAATTGCGGCGCAGAGACTCAAGATGGCTTGGGTCCAATTTGCCACGCACAGCCCATTCACGGACCTCACGGCCTAATCCCGACGGCAACACCTCATTACGACGGAGCGTCCACAGCCGTTCAAGCACAATCGCCAATGCAACAACACCCAATGTCAACAGCGGCAACATCGGCCAGCCGCCAGCTTTTACCAGTTCCAGCATGTCTCGTTTCTCCGACGCTCTTTGGATACATCTTCAGTAGCGGATAGGATAACAGCGGATCGGTGGCGTTCGACCGCATCCCAGAATCGACGACGCCAGACACGACGTTCGCGTAACTGCAGGCCCTGCTGCCCAATCCAAATCCGCAATGCACCGCTGCGAGCAGTGAGCAGCACCTCTGCTGTTTCACGCCAGCGCTCCACCACCGAACAACGCGGATGGCCGAAACGGTTACCATGTCCGCTAGACACCAAAGCTAAACGCGCATTAACCGCACGGACAAACCTAACCGAGGAAGAACCCGCGCTACCATGATGCGGTACGACCACTACATCAGCACGTAAATTCTCGGGACCCTGATCCAATAAACCACGCTCGACCACTTTGCCGATGTCACCCGTCAATAAAGCACTGCCCCAACGTGTGTCGATACGCAGCACACAACTGGATTCGTTGCCCAAATACGTAGAGTGCGATGCAGGATGCAAGAAACGAAACTGCACTCCATCCCACATCCAACTGTCCCCAGCACTGCAACGGCGATCAACGTTAAGTGGCGCGCCCGGCGGAGCGTAGCTGACACCTACCGGGTAAGCCGTCAGAACCGCGGCCAAACCACCGACGTGATCACTATCAGCATGACTGGCTACCAACGCATCCAAGCGACGGATGTCACTTGCACGTAACACCGGTACCACAACGCGCTCACCCGCATCGAAGCCCTCCTTCACTGCTGGACCTGCATCGTACAACAACGTATGACCTGAAGTACGGACCACAATTGACAGTCCTTGCCCCACGTCCAGGACCTGCATCTCAAACTCCCCAGGACGTGGTCTCTCACGATCCGGCCACAATAAAGGCAACCACAGCAAGAGTGCCAGCCATTTGCCAGGAGTGCAGCGTGGTAACAACAACCAAAACGCTCCCAGTAAGGCCAAACCCAATGCAAAACCGTCAGATTCAGGCAACCACCACAATGCGAAAGAAGTCTGTGCCAAGTGTTCGAATAGCTGCCAACTCCACTCGAAACAAGTTCCACCCAAATGCCAAATTGCAGTGCCCCACCCCGGCACTAATGCCTCCAGCGCGGTACCTAACAAGGCCAGCGGTACTACTACAAAGGTCCACAACGGAATCGCAATCAAGTTAGCGAAAGGTCCAACCAACGAAACCTGACCAAATAAACCCGCGGTGAATGGCAGTAACCCAAGCGTTGCAACACCTTGTGCCAATAAGAAGCCACGCCAAGGTGCCATATTGCCGTCTTGCATACACCACAGTAACCAAGCAACACCGGCAAAACTGAGCCAGAAGCCAGCACTAAGAATGGCTAATGGATCCCCAATCAATATGACGAACAAGGCAAGCCCAAGAACATGCATCGGCATGACATGACGCCGAGTCAGGCGCGCCAGTGCGACGATGCCGATCATCAGTGCGGTTCGTACTGTCGGTAGCGAGGCTCCGGCCAGGACGGTGTAGCCAGCTGCGGCCGGCACCGTAACCAATGCCATAGCGAGTGGCCGCGGCCAACACCGCCCCAGACTTGGCAAAATCCGCCACAGCCACGACACAACCAACGCACAAGCACCAGCGACCATACCGACATGGAATCCCGAGATAGCAATCAAATGCGTTAACCCTGTACCGCGCAATACCTCCCAGTCCTGTTGGGACAAACCCCGGGTATCGCCCAACGCCAACGCACGTAGATACACCGATGCTTCCGAAAGCACCGCCTCAGCAATACGAGCAGACATACGTTCCCGCCAAGCATCGACACCCGTGGGTGCTACCACCTCACGTGCCATAGCCGGTACACGTACGTAACCGGTGGCAACAATCCTCTGGGCCAGAGCGTAACGTTCACTGTCAAAACCTCCGGGATTAACCAGACTGCGCGGTGCACGCAAACGCACATGCAGTTGCCATACAGATCCAGCATGCAACGCACTGCGTGGTCCGGGTACCACCGTCTTACCCTCGTCATACCAGGATAACTGCAATAGTCGACCACGCAAGGCAGGTTCCTGATCCTGATCGGTATCCACCCGCAACAAGAAGCGCGTGCGTCTAGTCTCCGGAATCGGCAAATCAACAATCCGACCACGCAAAACAAGATCGCGCCCTTCAAACGCAAGTGGCAATTGATGCTGCAAACCAGACTGACCATGCAAGCAACAACTAGCGAAACCAAACAACAACACACCACTCCAACTAGCACGGCGCAGGGCAACAGCGAGCATCACTCCAACAAAGAGGAAGATCCACAGAACCCATACGGGCGGTAATCGCGGCAAGGTCAGTGCAGTGAGACAACCAAGCAGCAGCGCAACGGCACTCGGCAACAACGGCGGCAACGTGAAGTAACGCAACAACATTGCCCCCCGAGCGACGCTTAACACGTAAACTCGCCATCGCCGCAACACGTGCCTGTCATCGGCTTTCATATCGTCACCGGCCTCGACAGCAGCCGATTGCCCTCGCATACCTCGCCAGCCCACGCACCGCTGCTCCGTTGTTTTGGGAAAGATCACGGATCACTTTCTTGAGATCCGGGCAGCCGTCATGCACTGGCGATGCGACCGTCGAAGGCAGCCTAGTTCACGTAGACCAAGTAACGTAGTGGATAACAGTACATACGACTGTAGGAATTTGCGTCACATCATGATCGATCCGTTCTCACGGACCCATATCATCATTCATCATGGTTGGCATATCGTGGTGGATATGGGGAACAGCACCCCACTCATCAGGAATGGAAGGAAAACAAAATACGCTTTTTCTTTCCCAAGAAACGACGCTTAATCGGCAGGACACAACAGACACTGACACACCGCATCGCAAAACACTTCATATATCCACCGATACTTTTGTCACTGGCGCATCACCGCTGTACAACGGTAACAATAATTAAAGAGAAGAACCAACGCATGCAGATATGCACACGAGGGCCCCACGCTCAGACTTCTGCCGGGGCCAATGCACGCAAGCGGCCTTGATACAACTCCAATACCCGATCCAAACGCCTTGCCAAGCCACGATCATGAGTCACCAACACCAAACTTGTCTGCTGCGCACGATTGAGTTCGAGCATCAATTCAAATACCGTGCTGGCGGTACGATTGTCGAGATTTCCAGTCGGTTCGTCGCCAAGCACACAATCAGGATGATTGGCCAGAGCCCGCGCAACCGCGGCACGCTGCCGTTCACCTCCCGATAGCTCACTTGGCTTGTGATTCAGACGGTGCCCCAATTCGACCGCTTCCAACAACGCCTGCGCACGCATCTGTGCGCCACGTACACTATGGCCAGACAACAGCACCGGCATCATCACGTTCTCCAACGCAGTGAATTCGGGCAGCAAGTGATGAAACTGGTAGACGAACCCCAATGTCTGGTTACGCAAGCGACCACGATCACCATCAGACAACGCCGACATACGTTGCCCAGCGACGTAAACTTCACCAACAGTCGGAACGTCAAGTCCACCCAGTAAATGCAGTAGCGTGCTTTTACCGACACCAGACGCGCCAACAATCGCCACCGTCTCGCCACGCATGACCTGCAAGTCAAGCCCATCGAACACTGGGGTACGCAACTTGCCCTCAGAATAGGTTTTGCCAAGGCGTTCGGCTCGAATCACAGGTCCTGTCAAAGCAAGCGTTGTGCCATGCTCATTCATAGCGCAGCGCCTCTGCTGGCTGAATCCTGGCCGCACGCCACGCCGGGTACAAGGTCGCCATGAAACTCATGGCCAGCGCGACCAGAGTAATCACCACCACATCGGGGAACTGCATGTCGGTCGGCAGACCAGTGATGTAATAAACATCTTCCGGCAGCAGAGTGATGTTAAAAGTGGATTCAATCAACTTCAGAATTCGCTCCAGATTCCAAGTAAGTACCACACCACCGATCACACCAGAGAACGTACCGATGACGCCGATCAACGAACCCTGCACCATAAACACCCGCATCACTCCAACTGGCGACAAACCCAAGGTACGCAGGATGGCGATATCGGCTTGCTTATCAGTCACCAGCATTACCTGCGAGGAAACCAAGTTGAAGGCACCCATCGCGATGATCAGCGACAACAAGATACCCATCACCGTTTTTTCCATCTTCAATGAACTGTAGAGATTGGCATTCTCGCGAGTCCAGTCGCTCACCAAATATGGTCCATCTAGGTGGACCGCCAAGTCGCGTGCTACGTTCCAAGCATGATCCATGTCGTGCAATTTCAGACGCACACCGGTTACACCGTCCATCCGCATGACCTTCTGCATATCCTCCATGTTGACCACAGCTAAGCCACGGTCGATTTCGTTGTAGCCAACTTCAAACAGGCCACTGACGGTAAAGCGCTTCATCCGCGGCATCGTCCCAACTGGAGTGGTCTGAGTTTGACTGAGGAGCACTATCACGCTGTCACCAACATCTACCCCTAACCACAACGCTAACTCCTTACCAAGGAGAATGTTGTACTCCCCTGGCTTGAGACTATCGATCGAACCAACCTTCAATTTTTGCGCCAACACCGAAACCTTAACCTCCTGGTCGGGCACGATGCCACGCACCGCCGCCGGCTGCTGACGCTGCCCCTGGAGCAACGCTTCACTCTCGATGTACGGCGCAGCACCAGCCACGCGCGGATCAGCCATCGCCACCGTGACCGCATGCTGCCAATCATGCATCGGCGCTCCCTGCGCACTGACCGTTGCATGCGCAGCCATTTGGAGCAGTCGGTCGCGAATTTCCTTTTGGAAGCCGCTCATCACTGCCAAGGTAGTAATCAGGACAGTGACACCCAGGGCAATACCCAGGATCGAAGCCATCGAGATAAACGAGATGAAACCATTGCGCCGCTTGGCACGCAAATAACGGAGACCGATCGCAACGGAAAGTGGGTTGAACATTGGAACCCAAGTGATAAAAAACGGCTATGGTGCCATCGACGGTATCTGGGACGGAAGTTGACGAGCACGCATGACCAACCGCAACTCACGCCGCATCGCCGCCGGCAATATATCCGGCCAGAACAAGAGGCGCATACGGCGGCTGTCCGGGACACACCAGGATACAGTCACCAAAGGGCCGTACCAGGAGACGCGCAAATCTACAACCAACATCCCGTCTACCAGGGCTGGTACATTACCATCAGGGATCAGCAAGGCACAGCAAGGTTGACAAGCAACACAACGCAATTCCCAAGCACCACCGCATGCAACTAAGAAGATACCGATCCAACGCAACGTAGTACCTACGTCACACCGTACCAACGCAATGCAAGCCAGCAGCGTCAAAGCAAACAGCGCAACCAACAGCCAGCGAGACGGCGACCACTCAAGCAGGCAAGGCCCGCATGGTAATGATGAGAGCGGCAAACGACGCATCCAGACAAACCTCGTACCCCATAAACCAGCGCCACAATTTATCGTCCTCACAATCTAAAAACCGTAGGAAAACACCACGCTCAGTCTCAGGGGCTTGTGGCCAGCGATGTGCAAGATAGCGGCCGAACATGTGATCCAATTCACGCATACCACGCCGGCTACGCCAGCGCAGTTTGTTCAATTCAGCCACTTCATCCATCTCCGGTTCCTCCGCAGTGGCGTACCGACACCCGCAATAGCGAAACCGCCAGAGGCTTCAACCCAAGGCCAACAACACTCCCGTTTCGCGGCCACTACATCCTATTCGCATTCCTTCGATTCAGGCGCGACGGACCATCATCAGTTTTTTGATCTCGGCAATCGCCTGCGCAGGATTTAATCCCTTCGGACAGGTTCGCGTACAATTCATGATGGTATGGCAGCGATACAGCTTGAACGGATCTTCGAGATCATCCAAACGCGTGCCAGTATCCTCATCACGTGAATCGATGATCCAGCGGTAAGCTTGCAACAAAATCGCCGGGCCCAAATAGCGCTCACCGTTCCACCAGTAGCTCGGACAACTCGTCGAGCAGCAGGCGCATAAAATACACTCATACAGACCATTAAGCTTTTTACGATCCTTCGGCGACTGCAACCGCTCACGATCAGGCGGTGGCGGGGTCTGAGTACGGATCCAGGGCTTAATTGAAGCGTACTGCGCATAAAAGTGAGTCAAGTCCGGGATCAAATCCTTGATCACGTTCATGTGAGGCAACGGATAGATTGGAATCTCAGATTTGGTGCATGCGCCGATAGCCTTTGTGCAAGCTAACGTGTTGGTCCCATCAATGTTCATCGCACATGAGCCGCAGATACCTTCACGGCAAGAACGACGGAACGTCAGGGTTGGGTCGATCTCATTTTTGATCTTGATCAAAGCGTCCAAAACCATCGGGCCGCATGTATCCAGATCGATCTCGTAGGTATCGGTACGCGGATTCACACCATCATCCGGATTCCAGCGATAGATCCTAAAGTTGCGGACATTTTTGGTACCGGTTTTGGCCGGGAAATGCATACCCTTGCCGATCTTTGAATTCTTAGGGAGAGTGAACTCTGCCATGGCATTGGTATCCGGCTAGATCAGTAGACGCGAGGCTTGGGCGGCACCACATCCACGTCTTTGCTGAGCGTGTACATGTGCACCGGACGGTAGTCGAAACTGCATGCACCCTTTTCGTCAACACTGACCAGCGTGTGTTTCTGCCAGTTCTCATCATCACGATCTGGATAATCTTCGTGAGCATGAGCACCACGGCTTTCCTTGCGCTGTTCAGCGGAGTTAATCGTCGCCACTGCGTTTAACAACAGATTGTGCAGCTCGTAGGTCTCGATCAGATCAGAATTCCAAACGAGGGAACGATCGGAAACCTTGACGTCCTCGAACAAGGCAAAGATCTCATTCATACTCTCGCACCCCTCTTTCAACGTCTTGCTCGTGCGAAACACAGCCGCATCAGACTGCATGGTACGTTGCATCCTGTCACGAATCACCGCTGTCGGCGTGGAACCGTCAGCATGACGAAGTTTATCAAGCAACCCTAGTGCCTTGTCGCACACATCGGACGGCAATACCTTATGGGGCTGACTCGGTTTGATTGTCTCGGCACAGCGGTTGGCCACCGCACGACCAAACACCACAAGGTCGAGCAGCGAATTCGAGCCCAAACGGTTAGCACCGTGCACCGACACACAAGCAGCTTCGCCAACCGCGTATAGGCCCGGCACCACTGCATCTGGATCAGTTCCAACCTTACGCACCACTTCGCCATGGTAATTGGTTGGAATACCACCCATGTTGTAGTGGACGGTTGGCAGCACCGGAATCGGCTGATTGGTCACATCCACGTCAGCAAAGATACGTGCACTCTCAGCAATGCCAGGCAATTTCTCGTGAATCACGTCCGGACCCAAATGAGTCAGATCAAGCAGGATATGGTCTTTGCGCTCGCCAACGCCGCGACCCTCTCGGATCTCGATGGTCATCGAGCGACTCACCACATCGCGAGAAGCCAGATCCTTGTAATGTGGTGCATAGCGCTCCATGAAGCGCTCCCCATTGGAGTTACGCAAGATACCACCCTCGCCACGTACTCCTTCAGTGATTAGGCAGCCAGCCCCATAGATTCCTGTGGGATGGAACTGCACAAACTCCATATCCTGCATCGGTAAACCAGCGCGCATCACCAAGCCACCACCGTCACCAGTACAGGTATGAGCGGAGGTCGCGCTGAAGTACGTGCGGCCGTAGCCTCCGGTGGCCAGTACCACTCCCTGGGCACGAAACAAGTGCAAGGAACCCTCAGCTATGTCCAATGCCAACACACCGCAACACACACCCTCGTTGTCAAAGATCAGATCAAGTGCGAAATACTCAATCATGAAGCGCGCATCGTGCGCCAACGCTTGCTGGTACAAGGTATGTAACATGGCATGGCCAGTTCGGTCAGCTGCAGCGCAGGTACGCTGTGCCGGCGGTCCCTCACCGTAACGTGTGGTCATACCACCAAATGGCCGCTGGTAAATCTTGCCATCTTCAGTACGCGAGAACGGGACACCATAGTGTTCCAGTTCGATAATCGCCGGGATCGCCTCACGGCACATGTACTCAATCGCATCCTGATCACCCAGCCAGTCTGAGCCCTTGATAGTGTCATAAAAATGGTAACGCCAGTCATCTTCTCCCATGTTGCCAAGCGCAGCGGAGATACCACCTTGCGCAGCGACGGTATGCGAACGAGTCGGGAATACTTTTGTCAGGCAGACAGTCTGTAAGCCTTTCTGAGCCAAACCGAACGTGGCACGTAGGCCGGCGCCGCCAGCACCAACGACAACCATGTCATATTTGTGTTCGGTGATTTTGTAATAGGACATCAAATTATCAGTTCCCGAGCGCGATACGAACTACTGCAAAAACGCTGACGACAGTACCAAGCAAAGCGATGAACTTCACCATCGTCTGGAGTACCAAAGCCAGAAACGAATTGTGGATGTAGTCCTCAAGTACCACCTGCACACCGAGCTGCGCATGCCAAAATGCAGCAATCATGAAGCCAATGAGCAATACTGCATTCCAAGGTTTGGCCACGGCTGCCGTAGCTGTCAGATAGTCGACGCCGAGCAAACTGAGCAAAAACGATAAAAACCATACTGCCAGCAATACCAATGCAGTCGCAGTGAGACGCTGCAACACAAAATGCCCCGTCCCTGCCTTAGCAGCACCTAGACCACGCACATTTTTGAGTGGTGTACGGTAACGACTCATACAACACCCCGACTAGAAATCACATAGGCCCAGACTCCAGCGGTTATTACTATGCTACCGAGTACCGAAGCCCAACTTGAACGAACAAAGTTGCTGACGCTAAAACCGTAGCCAAAGTCCTGAACAATATGCCGAATACCATTGCACAAGTGGTAACTGAAGCACCAAGTCCACAACAACAGGAAAAATTGGCCGTACCAAAGATCGAGGCAACTGCGGAAGCAATCCCAGGCTCCCGAGCCAAACATCAGCGCCAACAAACCTGCAGCGATGACGAGAACTCCCAGGGAAAGGAAGACACCGGTAGCACGATGCAGAATCGACGTTACCATTTGCACCTGCCAGCGGTAAATCTGCAGATGAGGTGAAAGAGGACGTTCTCGGGTGACCATGGTAGAACTCATTATCCCGGCTGGGCAGCACATTGGCCGCGTTGACTGAAACTGCAATCAGAAATCAATACAGCGCCCGTTTTTTTCCCAATCCCCATAACGAACAGGATCCAATCCGCCACGCCCACCAATCTCTTCTAAATCATATGTTTGCTGCATATCGACAACCTCACTTAGCCCTGAGTCCAAGGGAACGTGATACACAGAGGACACACATTTCTTGTCAATAAGGTTTTGCAACTCGGAATACCTACCTGACATCAAAAAATCACACAGCCACACAACACACTGAAGCTTTTTGTATTCTGAATCCTGCTAACGCATCAATTCAGAATCAACTCGTCCTGGTTAATGCCATTGAAAACGTCGATTATAGCTCGTTGTCTTGGATATAAACGGGATGTATATAAATTATATTAACGAATTACATGGTAAGTGACTAATGAACCCACAAGGTTGTTTGGTCTATACCTATAATGGTCTGGAAACCACGTGTAATTTTATTCCTCTCCTCCAGTGACTGGCAACCTTCAAAGCAACGGACAGGTACTCCTTCCCCTCTCCTCGTATGAAATTCTGCGCATTTCAGGCTCCGATACACTGAGTTTCGCCCACGCCCAATTCAGCAGCGATGTACGAGGCCTAGTGATCGGCAAGTGGCACTGGAGTGCCTGGCTGACTCCGAAGGGACGTGTCACTGCGCTGTTCGCCCTATATCGCCCTACTGAGGACAAAGTACTGTTGATCCTACCCGACGGGGAAGCGGCGATGATGGCCACACAACTGCAGCGCTATATCCTGCGTCGTAAGGTACAGATCGCTGTGGAGCGGGATCTCATTGCAACCGGCACTTACGACACACCGGTACAAGCCACAGGCACACAAGCAGCACAACTCAACGAAATAACAGAGCTGGATGTTAGCGGAATCACACTACCAAGACGACTGCTACTGGTACCAGCTGCCGCCGTGTCGCGACCGGCACCTGCGTTCGAGGCGCAGTGGCGCACGACAGATTTACAACTGGGGCTGCCCCGCCTGGACGCAAACCAGCGCGCGCAATGGACACCACAACAGATCGGTCTAGACCGACTGAACGCCTACAGTGTACGCAAAGGTTGCTATCCCGGGCAGGAGATCGTTGCGCGTACTCACTTCCTAGGCAAGGCGAAACGCCGGGCTCAGCTACTTAGCATCACTACTCCTGTGCAGCCAGGCGAGACGGTCAAAAGCGCAGGGGTCGATATCGGCCAGGTGGCCAGCGTTGCCGAAGGCTTAGCGCTCGCAGTACTTCCAATAGACGCAGAATACGACGAACTCAAACTGGCCGGAACAGTGGCACAACGCGTCCCTTTCATCAATGGGCTTGCACGCTGAGACGGGTAAGCCCATTGATAGCACGTCTGTCCAGGAGTTCGCAGCAAACTGCATTTACCCTTGCCACGAATGTAACAATGGGGGATTTAAAGAACACATGCACAAAAACAGTAACACGGCGCATAACGTCACCTCTCAGATCCTTGATGTTCAGTGACCGGTCAAGCATTCACCCGAAATTGCGTTAAACACATGTAACCGATCCGGCTGCACCGCCAACGGCAACGACTCACCAATGCCCGGCAATTCTTGTGGTGGCACGCGCAAGGTGAGTGTCAACGCGGCATAGCGCAGATGCAAAAAAACCTCATTGCCGACTGGCTCCAACGCTTCAATCGTGGCTTCCAATGCCACTGGTTCACCAAGCCGCGCCGGCTGTATGTGCTCTGGACGCACACCCAGTACCACATCGTGCCCGAACCAAGCCAACTTCGGAGTCGCACCAGCAAGCATGACACGCTCACCGGATACCAAATGCAGTTCCACGCCACCTCCAGTTGCCTCCAGTCGGCCGGGCAGCATGTTCATTGCTGGATTGCCAAGAAAACCAGCAACAAAAAGGTTGGCTGGGTAGTCGTAAAGCGCCATCGGGGTATCGATTTGCTGGATCAATCCATCTTTGAGCAGCACGATGCGCTGACCGAGGGTCATCGCCTCAACTTGATCGTGAGTAACATAGATCATAGTCGTGCCAAGCTTGCGATGCAGACGTGCGATATCGGAACGTACGCTGTTGCGCAATTTTGCGTCTAAATTAGATAACGGTTCATCAAGTAAGAACACTGCCGGTTCACGCACCATCGCCCGACCCAACGCAACACGCTGGCGCTGACCACCAGACATCGCCTTAGGCAAGGTGTCCAGCAGCGAATTCAAACCGAGCATGTCGGCCACATTCTTGATCCGCTCAGCGATCACCTGATTGGAATAACCACGCAGCTTCAGCCCGAACGCCAAGTTCTCAGCAGCCGTCATATGGGGATACAAGGCGTAGCTCTGAAACACCATTGCAACATTGCGATCCTTGGGTGGCATGTTATTGACCACCCGCTCGCCAATACGCAACGTGCCACTGCTGATATCTTCCAGCCCGGCGATCATGCGCAACAAAGTCGACTTACCACATCCTGACGGCCCAACCAACACCATCAGTTCGCCGTCGGCAACTTCAAAACTGACTCCAGGCACCACCACCTGGCCGTTGTCGTACACCTTGCGAATTGCTTCCAACTGCACTTTGGCCATGCATCAGTCCCAACGGAATAAACATCGCTGCCCCGGCCCCCCCGAAAGCAATCGGATCCGCACGGCCCTAGCCGTATCTGAAGATTCTGACATGACATTGACATCATTTTCACATAACAACACAGAGTCACTTGCGCACACCACCTGCACCATCCGGAACCAAAGCAAGTTCCGTGATGTCACCTCAATCCCATCCTAGCTTTAACTGCAACAATCCAGCGATAACACATACACCACGAAGCGCAATGGTTTCACAACACATCACCACATGCTCCCCATGCGAACAAAGACAACCGCACACCACAGTTAAAATTCAATTAAATAATATTGACAACAATATCATCAGAATCTGAAACTCGGCCCATGCACAACACCCTCTTATTGTTCGGTGCCACTGGTGACCTCGCGCAGCGCTATCTCTTCCCCTCCTTGCTGCACCTGTTCATCGACGGCTTGTTGCCAAAAGACTTCCGCATTCGTGCCCTTGCCTTGTCACCCCATAACACCGAACAATTCCACGAGATCATGCGCCGGCGCCTGGAGCAGGCACTGCCAATCGCCAACGCCAAACAGATCCAGGCCCTACTACAGCGTGTCGACTACCTTTCTGTCGACTTAAACGACCCCATGTCGGTCGCCGAAGCAGTCCGGAATTTGACGGTACACCCTTGCATTAGCTACTTGGCAATACCCCCAAGCCTGTACATCAGCACCGCCCTGGGGTTAGCCCAGGGTGGTGCACTGAAGACACCCCACCGATTGATGCTGGAAAAACCGATCGGCCGCGACTCAGCAAACGCACGCGAAATCCTCAACACCATCGGCACCCTGATCGACGAAGATCGCATCTTCCGCGTAGATCACTATCTAGGCAAAGCAGCCGTACAGAACCTAGTCGCACTGCGCTTCGGAAACACCCTGCTGGAAGCGGTATGGAACCGAAACCACATCGAGTCGGTACAGATTCTCGTCGCCGAAACCGAAGGCGTAGATGGCCGCAATGCTTACTACGCACGTGCTGGCGCACTACGTGACATGATGCAAAGCCACATCTTGCAACTGCTGTGCCTAGTCGCCATGGAACCCCCGGCATCTCTGGAAGCTGACCGCATCCGCGACGAAAAAGTCAAAGTGCTGCGCGCACTACGCCCGATGAACGCACAAAATGCCTTGATGGACAGTGTGCGCGGACGCTACAGCGCGGGTGCCATCAACGGCCAGCCGGTACCCGCCTATCAACCACAGGAAGACAGCAATGTGGAGACCTTTGTCGGCGTCACTGCATACATCGATAACTGGCGCTGGGCGGGTGTGCCATTCCACCTGTGCACCGGTAAACGCTTGGCCGAGCGCTCAACCCAGATCGTCGTCACTCTCAAACCCGTCACGCACTGGCTGTTCGAACGTCCAAACCGTACCAATGCAGTGCCGAACCGGCTGTGCTTCAAACTACAGCCACAAGAGAATATCGAGCTGAATCTGATGAGCAGCTTAGCCGGCTCCGAATGGGGAACACTGGAACTGCAACCGCTGGAGCTGGAGCTATCCGTGCCAACCGGACAACATCGCCGCATTGCCTATGAGCGTCTGTTCCTCGACGCATTCAACGGCAACCCGGCGCTGTTTGTACGCAACGACGAAGTCGAAGCCGCCTGGGCTTGGATCGACAGCATCAGCAATGCCTGGGAGCTGTCAGGCTTGGCACTGCAACCCTACCCCGCCGGTAGCTGGGGCCCATCCCAAGCTCGCCAATTTCTGCCGCCATTGGAGATCAATGGCCATGGAAACAACGCATGAACGTGCCGACGGCTCCCATGCTGGTAGCCGACATCGGAGGCACCAACGCCCGCTTTGCACTGGCTAACCCCACTCTTATTTCAGCACCACTGCTGGAAGACACCTTGCGCGAGTTTGCCGTCATCAAATTCCCCTCACTGGGCGAAGCTGCGCAGTACTATCTAAATCAAATCGGCATACATACCACCAAGGGCGTATTCGCTATCGCCGGACGTGTAGACGGCGATGAAGCACGTATTACCAATCATCCCTGGGTCATCACGCGCACGCGCACTGCAGCGATGCTCGGCTTCGACACCTTGCACCTGATCAACGATTTTGTCGCCCAAGCGATGGCAACCAGCTTGTTACGCCCTCAAGATGTCATCCAGATCGGCAGTGCAAAATGGGAACAGGTCCCGCTATCAGCGGCACCGCGCAACTATGGCGTCATCGGCCCCGGCACCGGACTGGGCGTAGGCGGGCTCGTGATTCGCAGTGGCCGCTGTTATCCGCTGGAAACCGAAGGCGGTCATGTCAGCTTCCCGCCAGGCACCCCAGAAGAAATCCGGATCCTGGAGATCCTGTCACAGCAATTCGGGCGCGTCTCCAACGAACGCCTGATCTCTGGCCCAGGACTGGTCAACATTCACCGCGCACTCAGTGAAATCGCCGGAACCGACCCAGGCCCCCTACGTCCTCAAGACATCACCATGCGCGCTGCTAACGGCGACATGCGCGCCACACGCACCATCGACCTGTTCTGCAGTATCTTCGGCGCGATCGCTGGTGACATGGTGCTCATGCAAGGTGCTTGGGATGGTGTATTTCTGACAGGCGGCCTAGTTCCCAAACTACTGAACTCAATACAGCATTCCGGTTTCCGCCAGAGATTTGAAAATAAGGGTCGATTTTCGGCCATCATGGCCCGTATCCCCGCGTTGGCAGTGATCCACCCACGCGCTGGCTTGCTCGGCGCAGCCGCCTACGCACTGAACACCGAGTGCACCCAGCAGGAAATCAAGGCATGACCCCTCCAAACGACGAACGCATCACCCTGATGAGCTACGACGATCCGCTGGAGTGGACTCAGGCTGTCACCAGAGAATTGGAGAGCATCCTCCTGCAGGAGACCGCCCAGCGTGGCCGCGCCTGCCTGCTGCTCTCTGGTGGCACCACACCGGCACCGGTCTACGAGGCACTCGCCACACGGTCCTTGAACTGGTCCAAGATCGACATCGGCCTAGTAGACGAGCGCTGGCTATCACCGCAAGACAAAGACAGTAACGCTTGGCTAGTACGACACACTCTTTTAGAACACGCTGAACACGCCACATTCCTGCCACTGATACGACCAGGCAAAACATTGAACCAATGCGTGCATGACGCCAACCTTCAGATCACCAATGCACCCCCACCCTGCGCTGCATTGCTAGGCATGGGCAACGACGGTCACACCGCCTCACTGTTTCCAGGTTCGCGGGATCTCCCCAAAGCCATCAACACATCCCAACCCTATGCAGCGCTTGATGCAACCGGCTGCCCCGGTGCGAACGCCTGGCCGCTGCGTATCACCCTCACTCCAGCCGGACTCGGCAAAATTCCACACCGTTTCCTACTGCTGCGCGGCAAACAAAAACTTAAGGTTCTGGAGACAGCACTCTCCTGCAAAGATCCACTGGACTATCCAATAAGAGCCGTGATCGATCTTCCGGATGTGCATCTACGCGTGCACTGGTGTGCTTAACCAAGCTGTCACAAGACGCGATACGTCCATTGCAAACAATCCAATCCCTTACAACGGACTGCACCTCCAGTGCCTCTCAATAACTGGGATGCAACCAAGCGCGAAGTCAGCTGATCCACCGCCGCTCCATTGATAGCCCATCGCCAATGCACCTACATCCGAACATTCAAGCCGTCACCGACCATATCCGTCAGCGCAGTGCCACCTCTCGCGCCAGTTACCTCACCGGGATCGATACAGCGCTGCGTAACGGACCATCCCGCAGCCGCCTGAGCTGCGGTAACCTCGCCCACGGCTTCGCCGCCTGCGGCACAACCGACAAAGAACGCCTGCGCGAGGTAATCACCCCGAATTTGGGCATCATTACCGCTTACAACGACATGCTTTCAGCACACCAGCCGTTCGAACATTACCCACACATCATCCGTAACACCGCACGTGCACTCGGTGCAACTGCACAGGTCGCCGGAAGTGTCCCAGCCATGTGCGATGGCGTCACCCAAGGCCGTGCAGGCATGGAACTGTCGCTATTCTCACGCGACAACATTGCTCAAGGCACCGCCATCGGGCTGAGCCACGACATGTTCGACGCAGTCATGTATCTGGGGGTATGCGACAAAATCGTACCCGGTCTGCTGATCGGTGCATTGGCATTTGGCCACCTGCCCGCCGTGTTCGTACCCGCCGGCCCCATGCCATCCGGCATCCCAAACAAACAAAAAGCAGAAATACGCGAACGCTACGCGGCTGGTCAGGCAACACGTGCTGAACTGCTCGCAGCCGAGGCAGCCTCCTACCACGCCCCAGGAACCTGCACCTTCTATGGCACCGCCAATTCCAACCAAGTATTGCTGGAAGCGATGGGTGTGCAATTGCCCGGCGCCTCGTTCATCTCTCCAGGCACACCGCTGCGCGAAGCATTGACCCACGCCGCCACCGAATGTGCACTGCACATCACCGCACTGGGGCAGGATTTCCGCCCAATTGGCCGTTTGATTGATGAACGCGCCATCGTCAATGCCATCGTCGCCCTCATGGCCACAGGAGGTTCGACCAACCACACCATTCACTGGATCGCCGTGGCACGTGCAGCCGGCATCTTGCTGACCTGGGACGATATGGATCTAATCTCCCAGACCGTACCATTGCTGGCACGCATCTATCCCAACGGTGAGGCCGACGTGAATCGCTTCCATGCAGCCGGGGGCACTGCCTTCGTGTTCCGTGAACTGATGGACGCTGGACTGATGTACGACACCCTCCCGACCATCATCGAAGGTGGCATGCGTGCCTACACCCAAGAACCTCACTTGCACAACGGTACACTCGGCTACAGTCCGTCGCCAACCGCTAGCACTGACGAGTCCGTAGTACGCCCAGTAACCCATCCATTCGAGGCCCAAGGAGGCCTGCGTCTACTGCATGGCAATCTAGGCCGCGCGCTGATCAAACTATCAGCAGTTAAGCCGGAATACCGGACAATCGAAGCACCAGCCGTGGTGATCGACACACCGCAAACACTGAATAAGCTGCACGCTGCAGCCGCACTCCCAAAGGATTTCATCGTGGTGGTGCGCTATCAGGGACCACGCGCCAACGGAATGCCAGAACTTCACTCACTGGCACCACTGCTAGGCTTGCTGCAAAACCAGGGCCGGCGGGTGGCGCTGGTCACCGACGGACGTCTATCCGGTGCTTCGGGTAAGTTCCCGGCAGCGATCCACTTGACCCCAGAAGCAGCGCGCGGTGGCCCGATTGGACGCATCCGCGAAGGCGATCTCCTGCGCCTGGATGGTGAAGCCGGCACCCTGGAAGTCCTGGTGCCAGCCACCGAGTGGATGACACGCACACACGCGCCAAACACCGCGGCGACCAGCAACGATCTAGGACGCAACCTATTCGCAATCAACCGCCAAGTGGTCGGTCCCGCCGACCAGGGTGCACTCTCAATCTCCTGTGGTCCGCTACCTCTGAACGATCACTTGTGGAGCGACGATGCCAAATACGCACCGGACGATCATGCAACCGTGGCCACCCTGACAGACGAATCCAAGGACGCCTGAAACATTAAAAGCAATACACGCCCTGAATAGCACACACACCACTTGCCGGACGCACTCGTTGTCCCATCGACACTGACCTATAAAGACGTGAATGAGCATCATTGAAACCCAAAACAAGGCCGAATCTCTGCTATACAGCGCCGGTATCCTGCCAGTCGTCACCGTGGACACACTAGATCAGGCTCGCCGTGTCGTCACCGCACTGCTGGAAGGCGGCCTCACCACGATCGAGTTGACCTTACGGACCCCGGTGGCCATCGAGGCATTAGCGACACTCAAGCGCGAACAACCAGACATCATGATCGGAGCGGGAACCGTACTCAACGAACTACAGTTACGCCAATCCATAGATGCCGGAGCCGACTTTCTTATCACACCAGGAACACCTACGGCGTTGGCACAGATGCTGGCCAATGCACCAATCCCGGCAGTACCAGGTGCGGCCACACCAACGGAATTGCTCACACTGATGATGTTGGGCTTCCGCGTCTGCAAATTGTTTCCGGCCAATGTGGCCGGCGGCCTGCACATGCTCACCAGCTTGGCCGGACCGCTGGCCGACCTAAAGTTATGCCCCACTGGCGGTATCAACGAAACCAATGCCAGAGAGTATCTAGCACAACCGAACGTGGTCTGTATCGGCGGCTCGTGGATGGTGCCCAAAGAGTGGCTCACCCAAGGTCATTGGGACAACGTCAAAAACGCATCGTCAAAAGCCACGGCAATCATCCGTCAAGTACGCGCCAAATAAATGGGTGCATCTGCGTTTCTTCACGGAAAGGCCTATCACATCGACACCCAAACGACTGACTGGACACCAGATCGAGTAACACCCATACCCCACATTGGAAACGCCCTATTTACCACAGCATTCGGTCCAACCCTCCCTGACATCAGGTGAACTAAGCAATCCAGTCACGTTCAGTAACGCTAAGCGTCAGCCGTGTACTGAAGCCACGCCGTGCCTGTGGACAGACCATCGGCAAAAAAGAAACCGAACACTCAGCCACTGACAATCAGACAGACGCACCATTCAGAGAGTTAAGAAAAATCATTGCTCATCAACATTAGATAGGTCGGCAAAATCACGACTATCACCATATGCACATACAGCCATTCTCTGTCGGTCTCATCATGGTGATCGCCCTCATCGCAGATCGCATCCAGTCAACACCTCACCAACAACCGTAGCCATACCTACAGTTATCCAAGCAACAATCTCATGGCTGATCTACGCCTGTCAGAACTACAACATCATCATCGGCAAGAAGAACGCTTATCCAAGATCCACGCGGCGCGCATCGGCACTAACCGACACCGTACCTGACCGGAATCTTGATCAAATACATCGAACAAAAACACAACCATGTAATCACGAATACAGTGCTTCTCAGATAAGGAAATCACTGACATCACCCCTTTGCCTATCCAATTTGAAACGAGGCCATAGCCATCGATCACCACGCATCCCATTATTTGTCCAGCGCCATCGCATCGAATGGAACGTGCCAATCGATCCTGCCTATCCGAAACCCAGTGGTTAATTAACACGATCGCTCTCGTCCCACACGCAGTGACAACTTACCGGAAAAGCGATCATCAGCATCCGTGAATGAGCCTCGATTTGGCCAGGGAGAGTGATCAGAAGATCACTGATCGTCCATGTATTTTTTCGGGTCGTTGACACGATAACGCACTGCACGGCCTGTACGGCATCAAACAACGATCACTGTAAGAAAGTGCTTGCGCAGTATTTATCGCCCAGATATGATCGCAACCTCGATTTCGAGGGGCCATAGCTCAGTTGGTAGAGCACTTGCATGGCATGCAAGAGGTCGTCGGTTCGACCCCGGCTGGCTCCACCAACGCCCGCTCACCAAGAAAATAGGAAGCGGTAGCAATATGTTGTTCATCGTGTGTCCCCATCGTCTAGAGGCCTAGGACATCACCCTTTCACGGTGGCGACCGGGGTTCGAATCCCCGTGGGGACGCCATACCTTCGATACTCCCCAATGTCGAAGGTTTCTGTGTTTAACACCCTCGTCTCAGCCGTGCTACTTACGACATCATCGTTTTCTCCACACGGGCCTGGATCCTTCGCTATAATCCCCACTCCACGCCGAAGTGGCGGAATCGGTAGACGCAGCGGACTCAAAATCCGCCACCCTTAAAAGTGTGTGGGTTCGAGTCCCACCTTCGGCACCATCACCGGAATCTGGAAGACCACGCTGTTAAACCAGGTTCACTATGAAACGCCCGGCTTGTGAAGGTTCCGGGCATTTTCATTTTTAGTCGACACTACGTTTCTCCCGGATCCGCCCGCCCTGACTCCCCAGACATTCCCTATCCCATGCTCCTCGTGGCGAGCATCCATGAATGCGGGAACAAGGCACGCCGTCTGATCTATGTAGCTGGCGTGCGGGACTCAACGACAAGAACAAGACATCATCAAGCCACACAATGAACACCGGAGTGCAGAATCTGGATATACGACACCACATTGCCGGACTGCGTCCTGCACAATGCGCTGCCACACATCGCACATGGCATCTCCAGCCATCGTACCCAAGCCACGTGGAACGAGTACGACCCAAGAAATTCAAAATAGAACTACTGGCCAAGTACTCATTGCGGCCCTTCAACTCTTACGATTTTGCAGACTGGCACAACAAGCACCTCCCACATAGTGCCCGCCTTGGTGACTGTGAAAGTAAACCTACCGCGCCCGGCGTTCGAAGTGGCACGCTGGGACTGACCCTGATTCTGTGAAATCCGATGCAAGCAGTGTGACAGTCCCTCTAAGGACCTTGCCTACCGCATCACGCCGGAAGAAGAACACGCTCTGACAGTCGTGTTCGGCATGCACAAAAAGCGGCCAGCAGACGAACATGAGATGCGTGTCACCTTGCACAGAACATGACCACACACGCGGCCGGCGTGCGTTCGGGGAATCCCTCGCACCCATACTTCGGAGCATGGATCATGCGGCAGGACGGCTCACGCCGCCACTGCCAAAGGGTTCGACATCAGTACGATGCGATGGGATATCACCGCTGTTTCATGGTGCCAACATTCACTTTTCACCGTGGTACTGAATCAATAGGCAACTGACACAACAGGATTTTCAGCTACGGTCATCTCCAATCCGTTTCTGCCGCCACTGACGCAAGATCACTTCGAAATGATCACCAAAACCCAGCGTATCCGGATAGCGGTGCACGCGCGCGATACAGCCAAACAGCGTCTGCATGTCATGCACGATGATCGGATCAACACCCCACAAGTCCGTTAAATCAAAGCCGCCACAGGTACCAGAATCCCACCAGGCCAGCAGGAAAGCCGCAACGCGGCGTGCTTGACCGGTGTTTGTCTGTGCAATGGCAATCAACCGATCAAACGCAGCCACTTCATTGGCATTCATGGGTGCCTCCGGCAGTATCACCTGAAACGGCTGGCGGGTCATCCCACCGGTAGATGTTTTGGGCAATGTCATCAGGGCATCCTCCACACATAAGCAACGCGATAGCAGGCTTTAAAAACATTCGCCGCCTTGATACCAAACCACTGCACGATAGCTGCTGCCGTCACGTAGGAATACGTGAACATCTGCCCCCAGGGAGCGCACAAACGCCTGACGTCCAAAGATCTCTTGTCCAGTTTGACAACGTGCTGCAAGTTGTCAGTCTTGCAGATGACTAAGGCAGGGCGTGGTTTACCACTGTTCTGAAGACCACAGACAACTGACTCAGCCATGGGACACCTCCCGCCGTACCGCCATGGCACGCCGGCGACGCCGGTTCACCGGGATCTGACCAACGGCTAGTCCCGTATGGGTGATACATGGAGGACGCGTATTCCACAGCCGGTACAGCAACGCCCCACCGGCAGCAGGACCAATCAACAGGATGAGCAACTCAATCATGGCGCACTTCCTTAGCGGCTTCGATCAGAAGAGCAGCGCTATCGATCCTGAACGGCTTGGGCAACATGTCGGCGACGCAGTCTGGCAGCTCCAGGCTATCCAGGTATTGGGCCGGTTCGCCATCCATACGGCCATCAACGGCGATGCCCCTCGGGTCGCGAGTGCGCCAAGCGACGCACGGGATCAATGACCGAGTGCGGCTAATCGTCCGCAACCCACCCAAGTCAAGCGCAACAACGACGGCAATACGATTGCCGTGGATAGGCAGCGTGACCAGCACACAACATTCTCGAACTAACGTGCCGAAACTGCCGTCATCGATCACGTTCAATGCGAACGTCGGCATGGTAGCCTCTGTGCTGGACTCGATGGCGGATACTTGCGGCGTGTGAATAGTACTGTGGGTTCCCTCGGTATCGTTTTGCATGAAAAATCTCCTGGACTACGTGGGTAGAGGCCCCAGGGCGCCGCGGCAACGGCGCCCGTCGGGCCCATTGATTGCCGCTCCATCTAAAACACCCATCACTTGACCGAGCGGCACGTCAAGGCGGAATTCACAGTTTTCAGTGGCAAACAACTGCAAGCAGCACTAGCTCTCTCAGCGCTGTCATCTGGCCAGGTATGCCGATACCCGCAGGGCAGCAGGCCATCGACACATCGTTCCATCCGGTTGCGGTGCAGGCCGATTACGACGCTGTTACCAAACACTTGCCATCCAAAAACCGACATTGCTGCCAGAACAATTGGATATGCAGGTCGTCGGCATTGATTGATTGCTGACGTTGCTTGGCCCACTCAATCACCACCTCGTGAACAATCTGGGACTGCGCATCACCAAGGTTAAGCAGCGGTTGCAACGCATCCACTGACACCATGACCTGACCAAGACGTTCAGCAAGGCGCACACGCTCGAGCTCTGGAAACACCAATAACTGGTTTTCATACTGGCTGTGCTTGTTAGCCTGAGTGTCCAGCACCTGGGCATCACGTTTGGTCGTGGCGAGAATAAAATCAAACATCTGCTCAATCAGCATCCACTCGATCTGTTCGGCCAATGCTTTGGTGACCACAGTGTGGCCACTCCTGTCGAAATGCAGGTGTACGATGCGTTGCAAGATCGCATCGCTGGCGCTGATAGGGGTGTTCTGCCCAATTACGATAGTGACGCAACATAGCAAGTCACAGCTCTCATGGCCGCTGTCCTTTGTGCCGCGTGGGCGCACAGGATAAACGCGCGTTTCATTCCAGTGGCACCAGAACGCCCTCTTGTCAAAACCGCAATGAACCTCGCGTCGCTTACGCTTTTTATACATCAGAGGCATTTTTGCGCTAATGAACTCGGCAATCAGCAACATCCCTTGGTACAAGTATTCCGCTCTATCTGCTTGATCCAGGGGGTCATGCCGCATAGCTTTGCGGCTGATCTTGCCCCTCCCCTGCGCAGCAAAATACTCCCAACCATCGCTGCGCACGCACACCACCCATGTGCAGGTGTACTTGCAGCTAGAGACATCACCATCCAGCATCCATACAAAAGCCATCCGATCACGTTTGGTCTTATGACAGACATCGACCAATAAAGCGTTGTTGGATGAGAGCAACGTCGGCAACCCCAAGCGATGTAATTCCGGTGGGATGCTGTCGAAAATACCTTCGGTCAGCCATAACCATCCAGTATCGGCGGAACTGTCCGGCCACTGATTCCAATCGGCTACCTGGCTTTTCCCGGGGGGGAAGCGCGGTTTCATCTTGCCGAAGCGCTCTGGTCGATCGAACACCCGCTCCGACCAGTTGCCATAAGCCATTGGACACCGCATCGCCGCGATACCGATCTTGTTTTGCACATCACGGTAATAGTTCTGGCCGAACACCCGACGCAGGCACTTGAAATCGAAGCCGCCGTCATACTGCAGGTACGCCTCGACGGTCACGTGTAAAGCAGCTTGCACGGTGACCTGGCAGCACCCAGACCAGTGTTCCAACAGGACTAGGTACAGATCCTTGTCATAGCCTTCAGGATTGCATGTGTTACTACGGCCACCGCAGCTCAAACAAGATCTGACCTGATTGGCAAATCGTTCCTTCTCCCTGCACTGCGGACACCGCTCTTGCTGCATCCACTGATACCCCATCTTAAAGCCATCATCGGCCACCAAGCAGCGGGAGTTCTCCATGTGCAGGCCAGCATCCATCTCAGCAACATCCTGTCAAGCTGGTATGCGACAGCAAAGAGCGCGAGCACGCCATCAGCGTATGCACATCATCGGCTTGGAAATCAGCCAACGCGGCAAGATGATCGAGGATGATCAAGCTGTCTGGACGGCCATGCAAATAGCCGATCTGCTTCCGCGTGATGCACAGAAGCCACCACCGCCGAAATTCATCTTCGGGAAGATGGTCATCGGAATCCACCGGCACATCGGCATCATGCGTCATGGAGGCATCTGTGTTCGAGTCAATGCCCCGTACAGCTGTGTTCTTACGCACAGACTGCGTGGGATCTGGGAAGATAAAAACCTTAGAACAGTCAAGTGAACTTCTTTCCCCTTGCAAGGTTTTAAATTCATGGCCTTCCCAGCACAGAAACCAGGAACAAAAAATCCGCGATGCCTGATGAGGACAGATGCTGCTGCTTTTGCAGTGTTTACACTCCTTGCCAGGGGCAGCGTCTTGCATTGCGGAGGATGTCAAGCGCATGATTTCACTCATGTTTAGACGTTGAAGGGCATCATGGCGGGCACGCCATCTGTGCTGTCCATGAGCAAGCCGAGGTGACGCAGATCTTCGTGTAGCAACGTGATCATGAAACACCACTATCGGCCCCACTCACCTTAAGCGGGGTCAACAGCCCCAGCAGCGGCAGCGAATCAGGGACGTCGCTTTGGATGTCGTGGATAGTCGCCAAGCGAAAGATGCTGTGATCCAGATCGATAGCGACATGACGTCCGGGATTGTCGTGTTCGGTCAACTTCTGTGTCGCCATCATCACCGTGCTGTTGTGTAGTAGCGCATCCTGATCCACAAGATGCGCGGCACGACGCTGGATCAAGTATTGCTGGCCAGCAATCAGATGTTGGTCCTGGTGCAGGACGATGTATCGGTGGGGCGTCTGGACCACGTAATGATGCAGATGCATGAGGAATCTCCTGGAGGGCGACTGATAATGCGTAACATCGAACAGGTGATGAGATGAGGCACATACATATCCGGGTTGAGAGCATTGCGCCAGGTGATAGAACCGTATTCCAGGGAATCGACGACAAACGCATGGACACATCTGAGGCTGTTGCAGCTTTAGGCTTGCGCACTGCGGATCGATATCAACCGGTGTAATTAACGAGCCAACCATGGACCATCATGAAGATACACAATGCTCGTACCATGGGTGGGCTTCATGGCAGCATGTTTCCGATGACCCCTTCTTTCAGGCCAAGCAGGACAGCGGCACGATGCGATTCACCACGCTTGCCTTTCCTCAAACCACGCAACACCTGGCAGGTGATCCAGTAATTCAGGCCATGCTGACGTGCAAATTCAGCAATCGACATGCCTCGTCTATCCAAATCGCGGCGTGCTTCTTCAAGAGTACGTACAGTAGGTTCTTTCACGCGTCTCACTCCTAAGTAAACTTTTAGTAACTATATAACTCAGCCTTAAATTAAATCCAAATGGATTCATCATTAAAAATAATTACTCAATCGAGTGAAATTGGAGCACGTCTGCAACGTGAACGCAAGCGCTTGGGAATGAATCAAAACCAGCTGGCCGAAGTGGCCAGTGTCAAACGCAATGCACAAAGTCATTACGAAAAGGGTGAGCGCTTCCCCGATGCCAATTACCTAGCTGCCGTGGCACAGGCAGGGGTCGACGTGGGCTATGTGCTGACCGGCATCCCATCGTCGGTATCTGAATTCACACCTCAGGAATTGTTGATTGCCCGGTCATTCCGCGAAGCATCTGAAGAAATAAAGACAGCCATGTTGGGAATGCTCGGATTTTTGAGACATTCTTCACATAACAATGAGGTAACATTCAGTGGTACCAATCACGGACAGATTGTGCATGGCAACCAGAACGCCAAGACGATTTACATTGGTGGCAGCCCTGTTATTAAAAAACGGCAGAAATAATCGCCGCGGTCAAACAATACTGCAGGTGATAGGTCTGCTTGCCTGCGAGAGAATAGAAATCCACTCCTAATGCCCTACGTGAGTTAGCTCCAAGCCCCCACAGTTCCGCTGCGGTAGTAAAGCCTCTGGAACAGCTGAAAGTATGCGTAGTCTTGGCAATAAGCCAACACACTTGGTCGATGCCGGGTTTACCGAATCCGAATTCGGTTCCGAATCAGTGGGTCAGCCTCACCAAGGGCAAGCGTGCAATTAAGGGAAGCTATTCCGGGTCGAGCCAGTCTCACGCGGCCTTGGCCTGTTCGCGGGCTGCTTTTTTGCTGCTAGAGCTGTCATGCAAACACGTAAGCATTGCCACTTTCACCGACCAACACTGATTGATGATCGGTACCACTCTTGTCAGTTCCATCCATGCACACCCCACTGTAGCGGTCACCAGCCGTGACTTTGTAACGATACTGGTCGTCATCGGCGCAAATGATCCTCACAGATGACAGCACCACAGCGTTGCTGGTTGTGCCTGATCCGAAATGCTCGATAGCCACGCGGGCCAAGAGAGACACCATCCTGACATCCAGGCCGTGCTCGCCAGTTAATATCCACAATACTGTGCTGCGTGTGAGCTGGTTCCATCTGCACTGGCATCAGATGCGCATCGAATGGGGCAGATCGGCACTGCGTGCACGGCGATCACATTCAGTACGCCCCTGGTATACCAAGTAGTCACGGTTTGGCCAACACCCGATGCGTTGGAGTCAAAGGCAACCCACGTTCTGGCTGCATCTTTGGCAAAACATAGTACCTCCGTATGGGATATTGGCTTAGCTGGCAACCGCCGCTCATTGGGAGATTGCAGTGAAGGCTATCGGCAAGCACAAGGTCAGATCCTGGATATCCCATCCCATCTGCGTAAAGGCGTACTAGGTGTCGGAATCTACCACCTTGCGCGCATCAACCATCACTGATTCAAACTGTATGGTTACCGGAACGAGATTGCCCGTCACACATTCCCCACTACCCGCTATACAACATGCCGACACGCGGGGACTTATCGTGCTCCCTGCACCTTGGATCTGTTTGGCTCGGCTTGCACATCGCATCAATGGCACCAAGGTAGGCTTGTTATTCCTTCATCCCAGCTGTAGGCACAGCGATATCGGCTTGCCAGCGACACTGGGCATTCCCTAAGTGATGGACAGCAATGCCAGCCGTGGTGAAAGACTGTTAGCAATCGCACAGGATGCACACAATGATCAAGGTGAGATGGTTTAAATTTGGCTGCAACAACGTTCAGCTTGGTGCAACGCTGCACTGACACATCGATCGAGATGCACCATCCCGACCTTCAGCATCTACACACGCTGTTGTGCGGTACACATGGACAGAGTAGCTACCATCTACGCAGGATGCTGAAAGCACACAATCCCTGCAACCGTTCTTGTTGTGCCTTAAGTTCCTTCAGCGTGACATTGCTTTGTAGACAAGATCGCTTCGGCTCCTCTCCAAATTCGGTCACACTCACGCCATTACATCGGTTCCGTGAAGCTTCACTCAACCATGAGCGTGGGCGGCCGGTGGAACACACCTCCACATCGGTGATGGCATCGCCTGCACAGATAAGTGAAACTAGATGATGACTCCGCCCTGTTCAACGAGATTAGCACCTCCCAACCTCCTCAAGATGTGTCGTTCTGACCTCCCCAAAGCAAGAACTGTTTTCGAGAAAAAACCGGCCATATCAACACTGCACAGACCTCCTTGCACAGACCTCCTTCTCAACAAGGCATCTTACACATCTTGGTTTGAAATAAGCGTTGACGCTTTATGCGTCAAAAATAAGCAACTTAACGTACTTTTTTATAGATGCTCTTTATCGAATTCATCTTAAACATACCGATGGCAGAGCCATTGCCGGCTCGAGCCGCATGGTCCTTAAGCAGTGCGGCACTGCCAGGAAAGCACATATATGACCAGTTGGGGGGGGGGGGGGATTAACCTTAAACAGCGCTCAAGTGTTGTTTTGAATTATCTCGCCGGGGACACAGATGTACCAACTGGGCGCATGTCATGTTTCAGTCAAGAAACTAAGGAATGCTTGAATCCTTAACTCAACCGTTTGATAAATCATCCATATGACATCACCAAGCTTTTCAAGAAGATCAGTAAAAATGAATCACACTATTGTTACCAAGCAACAACAAGTGTATCGGCACAAAAATCACATAATAATCACCTAATCATCCAAACGATACTGTATTGCTCAAGGGTGCTTCCCTAGTATTTGGAAGCACCTGCCATGTCTTATCAAAACACATCGTGATTTCTCGAAGTGCAACATATCCACAAGCGCAACCTTAAATAGTCAGGACACCGTTATGTGATCGAACACTTCCTGTGAAAATTCAAGCAGCACGACACCACAATCACGTGTTATAACAAGGGCGCTTACCATTTCTTTAACGCTTACTTAGCTGACGGTATGCGGCAATCAGGTCGTTTGCATTGGCATCGCCACGCCTTGCAAACTTCCAAAGAAAACACTGTACCAAGTCAAGCACAATAACTGCATAACTGCATATAGGTGCTTGTGCCTCATTTGATGACACATCTCCACCAAACTTGCTTTGTTGTTCCTTTGCCCGCCGCACAACATGTGAGCCTCCGTTAAAATTAGATTGTTTAATTACCCCTCAATAATCGAGATATCCCATGTCCAAACTCGCCTATCGCCGCGTTCTTCTCAAACTTTCAGGAGAGGCGTTGATGGGGAATGCAGACTACGGCATTGATCCGAATGTCATTAACCGATTGGCGCGCGAAGTCATTGAGGCGCAAAATGCTGGTGCCGAGTTAGCTTTGGTCCTCGGTGGTGGTAACATCTTCCGTGGCGCAGGTCTGGCTGCCAAAGGGATGGACCGCGTGACCGGTGACCACATGGGTATGCTAGCTACGATAATGAACGCATTGGCAATGCAAGACGCACTGGAAAAACTCGGCGCCAAAGTGCGAGTGATGAGCGCGATCAGAATCAACAACGTATGCGAAGACTTCATACGCCGCCGTGCAATCCGCCACTTGGAGAAGAGCCGTATCACAATTTTCGCAGCTGGCATTGGCAATCCGTTTTTCACCACCGATTCGGGTGCAGCGCTACGCGCAATTGAAATCGGCGCAGACTTGCTGTTAAAGGCCACCAAGGTTGATGGCATCTACAACAAAGATCCAGAAAAGCACGACGACGCAGTCAAGTACAGCATGCTGACTTACGACGAAGTCATCTCTAAGAACCTGGAAGTGATGGACACCGCCGCCTTCGCACTAGCACGTGACAGCAACCTACCATTACGCATCTTCGACATCGAGCAACCAGGCGTGCTATTACGCATCCTGCACGGCGAGGAGATTGGCACCTTGGTCAAGGGCCGCAACTCAGGGGGCTAAAAAACGATGGTATACCCATGTAAAGGCGCTTGCTTGGCTTTGTTGTCATCGACATGCCCTGTTCTACCCCTGGACCAGGGATAGTCCAGGGGTGACATAGGCTGAAGCCAACATCGTATTCATCACAGACCACACCGCGGCATCCCAAAACGATCTCAATGGGTTCCACCGACAGTACGTCACTCGACAGCCCTTCGAAATACGCAGCCGTCACCTCAACAGAGGCTGTTCACCAAGAGGTGCGCTATTCAATAATCATCGCTGTTCATGTCCAGTGCTGTACCACATCAGCACATGTACAGGACTATCAGTCCCACGCTACTGAGCATCGCGTACAACACATATGGGGAGGCACACACTCCCTACATAACCAGCACGATCAACTCCAACACGACGAGAACTGCTGTCCGCTCGAATACTCACTACCACTGGGGCGAACAGAACATCTCGTCGCACCACTGCAACACAGCACTTCATTTCAGTTTCAACTGTCTTCAGCAACGCCGCAGCAGAGTGATGCGACATCCCTTCAACGACTACCTGCCAGATCTTTCCTGCCCCAGATTTCTGGGAAGCACACTGTCCATGAAAATAGATATCTGAAAAAGTGGAGGAGACGAATTAATTAGTTTTAATAGTGATCTCAAACCCATTACTGCGGCAAATAAGCGATGAAGACCGGTGCGACATCGTTACAAGTCCAACTCTTAAGCGTGTGAATTATGAAATCTTTGTCTTCGTCGCACCCAAGGAATGCATAAACACGCATCTACTTGGCACCAATGGCCTGACATGGTTCGAGCCGCTAGCTATGATGCAAACTATCAGAGCAATATGCGCTAGCATCCGAAATAAGGGAACACTGTGGATCTGTTGCAAGCCGCCTGGGCCTGCTTGCGGGCCGCCGCCCCGGAGGCGAAGGTCGCATTAACCCATCACTACGCTGCCGCGTTTCGCCTGGGACAGCTTAAACTACCAACTGAAGCACCGCCTCCGGTGCCGATCGCCATGCCAGGGCGCCCGGCACGACCGCATCTAGTGCATCCGCGCGCACTACCACAGCGTGGCCTGGGCAGCAACGCAGGGCGTGCCGCATTTGTGCATGCAATCGTACACATTGAACTGAATGCGATCGACTTGGCTTGGGACGCGGTTTACCGCTTTCGCGGCTTGCCGCAAGCATTTTATGCCGACTGGGTGAATGTGGCCGATGACGAATCGCGTCATTTCACACTGCTACGTGGGCGATTACATGCCCTCGGTTACGACTACGGCGACTTCGATGCACACAATGGCCTGTGGGAAATGTGCGAGAAAACTGCACATGACGGTCTAGCACGCATGGCATTGGTACCAAGGGTGTTGGAAGCACGCAGCCTGGATGTGACTCCAGGGATGATCGCTAAGCTACGCGCGTTGGGCGATGACGCCACCGCCGACATCTTAGAAATTATCCTGCGTGAAGAGGTGGCTCACGTCGCAGCTGGCTCACGCTGGTATCGCTGGTACTGCACACACATTGGTGTGGAGCCATATACGCATTTCAAAGTACTTTTGCGCGAGTATGCTAGAGGATACTTGCATCAACCATTCAATCTGGAAGCACGGTTACTCGCTGGTTTCGACAAGGAGGAACTCGTCAATTTAGTGAATCAGGCTGATTGAATTGGTGTCCGATCTACTTGGGTGATTTTGTCTGATGGCTTTGAAAGTGATAGCAAATCTTCAAAACTGATACGGGGAAACATGGAATTGACCAACATATCAATGTTTTTATTGATCACCACTGTCAGACACAGCCAGCCTCCCCTGGTCACGAAGTAGATAATACCCAGCATTAAGTTGGAGCAGCTGATCCAAAGCGATGTGAAAATCTACAAATATTCAGATACCAGCCGTCTATGCGGGCGATAAAAAATTCCGTGGCGCACGACACAAACTTTAACTTTACCGATCACGCTTTGAGGCCAACTGGACATTTGCAGCCGAAGATGTGAGTACAACGTTGCAGTTCTCTGATCAGATACAGACCGTCATCGGGTCTGATCGCTGCATGGCATTGATTTAATCAGCGAACAAAACTTGGGAAGTTAACCGCACACATTATTAATGGGGAAACGGTGAAGCCGGCCTATAAGCCGGGTTCTGTCATGGACAGCCATTCATCTAGGCACAGTGTCACCACGGTGCTCAAGCAACCTACCCGGATCCAGCGCGGGCCACACCATCGGATCCCTATTTGGTCTTGCTCCAGGTGGGGTTTGCCGTGCCGGTCCGTCACCGGACTCGCGGTGCGCTCTTACCGCACCATTTCACCCTTACCAAATCCTGTAAAGGAACATTGGCGGTATCTTTCTGTTGCACTTTCCGTCGACTCACGCCGCCCAGGTATTACCTGGCACCTTGCCCTATGGAGCCCGGACTTTCCTCGGCATCCTCTCGGATGACGCGGCTGCCCAGCCGACTTCACCGTTGGTCATTATCACACATTGCCTAACACTGTGTCTGCCCAGAAGAGGACGCAGATTCGGTATCGGAAAATACACAATATTTCTCTCCTGTATCGGTCCACCTGATTCAAAAGTGGGCATTCCGTACTAATCCACATGTATTCAAAAACATCCTGAAAAGCAATTCTCACAGTTCATTGATATAGATAAGGGGAAATACATAGCTCCCGCTACCCACCATGTCTTACGACGTTGATCCTTAAGTAAGACGGTTTGAGTGCCGGTCCATACAGTTGCATAACCCAGGTTGATCATGGCACTACATATTCAAACAAATGAACACCGTTCGATTGCTATGAGCGGGTGCGCGTGAATATATTGAGTGATACATTGCTCTGTATGATATGGGCGGCGCTATAAGCTACCGCAATACGAGTTCAACTCTGATCGTTTTCTCGCCCTTGTTGCAGATCCAGATGAAATGTAAGGGAGCCGTGGAAATCAATGGATTTATCAGTCAGTGAAACAAACATCATAGAGATATCTCATCTATGGCAGTACTGCACGTGTGATATCGAGCAGAAAAACACACAAAACATGTGATGAGAACACCCATGTTCGATCTGTATTGGGTATCTCTCAATCCTCACCTGCACGCAATACAATCACTCTGACCACCAATGGCATTTGAATGATAAAAACTATATCGATAGTTTACGAAAGAAAAAGTATTGCGTGCCCTAACCACATCAGCGACAACATAATCATTGACATCAGCGTGGTTTGAATGGTGCCAGAAAAGGGGTCACAACCTTCTCACCAGTATCCGCATCACGAATAACAGACTGGCCTTTCTTATCCACTTCTTCGACACGCACGATGCTCTGCATTGGCAGATGCAAAGTTTTAGTGTTGGCAAACTCATAGCGCAACTGTTCCTCAATGGGATCGACCACAAGCCCGCCATGCATATCAAACACCAACTCGCTGATCTCGTTGAAACCCCATAGATGACTGCTGATCACGCGTCGCGCATACAACTCATAAAGCTTGCCATGATTGACGAAAGTAATTTTGTACAGCGTTTTTGACATGCGATGCATTATACGGCCATCTGTTGTCCCTTCTTCTTCGGTTGGCTATACATTTCATGTAGTGCTACGCATATTGCCACCACGGTGGGCACACGTTCAGAACCCGTGTCGCTGACGCAGCCGCCGCACAATTGCCGCGCGTACACAGCCCCCGTAGACAACACCAGATACAAACCCTGCCAGGTGCGCCGACCAAGCTACCATACCCAAAGCCGGGCCAGTGTAGGCAAATACTACCTGCAGCAGCGCCCAAACTCCGATGAGAAGAGGCGCTGGAACCCGGATAAACTCTAGAAATAGACCCAACGGCAATACCACTCCTAACTTAGCTCCTGGAAACAACGCCAAGTAACTACCGATGAGCGCCGAAACTGCACCAGAAGCGCCGATAATCACGTGATTCGGGCTACCGATGGTCAATACTGCAGCCAAGTTAGCCAATGCGCCGCCAAGCAGAAACAGCAACAGTAACCGCCACGACCCGAGGATGCGTTCGGCTGGCAACCCAAAGATCAGCAGGAACACGAGGTTACCTAACAAATGAGCCCAGTCGGCGTGGAGAAACAGGGCGGTAAACAGACGCATCAAACTGCCGCCTTGCAAGGTTGCCCACAAGTCACGTGGACGAGAGAAGCCACCCGACAGTGCCCCCCAATCCAGCCACAGCGTACTGCGTGCTTGTCCTGGCCTACAGATCGACCACAGGAAAGTGATCGATACAGCGACAAAAAGCAATGGGACCGCCCAACGCCAAATCGGTCGATTGCGTGAAGGAATAGATACAAACATAGGTTGGCACAATACCAACTTGGGAACGATCACCAATTCCGTATACCTACAATCGCCTACTATATTGTAGTTAGCATCTCACGTGTACTTGCAGTACAGCATCAATAAGTCCATCGAAAGGGACTCAGGCATCTACTGACTAGTTTTAGCCAGATAGCAAAACAGGCACCTAAGACACACCCAAGCAGAGGTCTTTCAACAGGAGAACACCGCATGATTAGAAGCGTTTTTACTGTAATTCGCCTTACTTCAATCGCTAGCGTGCTTTACGTGAGTCAAGCTCACGCCGCTGCCTTCCAATTAAAGGAAAACAGTGCCAAGGCTCTGGGCCGTTCGTTCGCAGGCGCGGCAAGTGCCTCGGGCGACGCAGCCATCATCGTCAACAACCCGGCTGGCATGCGCCAATTAGACGGCCGACAATTCCAAGCCGATCTGAGCACGGTCAGATTTTCCGCCAAGTATCGTGGGGCCCCAGGGGTTTACAGCAATGGTAGCTCAATCAGCGGCGACAATGGTGGTGATGCCGGCATGGTGGCGCTGCTGCCTGTGTCCTATTTCCATATACCTTTTGGAGATAACAACAACTTACATTTGGGGACATCGCTCAACGTACCGTTCGGTTTCAGTACCAAATATGGCCGCAACTGGACCGGACGCTATCAAGGCATCAATAGCAAGTTACAAGCAATTGACCTAGGCGTAGCCCTTTCCTATGACATCAACCCATACGTGTCGTTCGGCGGTGCAGTGTTTGCGGAGCGTCTCAGCGTGGATTTGAGTAATGCAATCGACTTCGGCAGCATTCTCGCTTCGCTTGGTGTACCAAGCTTTGCCCCGGGTAGTGCCGATGGCTACTCACATATCAAAGGCAACAATACCAGAGGAGGCTTCACGCTGGGTGGCTTGTTCAGCGTCGATGAGAACACCCATCTTGGCTTCAGCTACCGCTCTCAGGTTGAACACAAAATCGACAACGGCAACGTCAACTTTACTGTGCCTAGCAACGCTGCTGCAGTGCTGGCGGTCGCTGCACCGGGGACATTCATCAATACAAAAGGCAAGGCCACGATCCGCCTGCCTGCCAGCGCAACAGCGAGCTTCACTCATACCATTAACGACCGATGGTCAGTGATGGCTGAGATGACTCGCACTGCCTGGAGCAAGTTCGACAAAGTGACCATTGACTTTGGATCAAATCAGCCCGACAACGTGCTGAACTTCTCCTATCGGGACAGCACTTTTGTTGGGCTAGGAACCGACTATCGGTGCAGCGAAATGTTGACTCTGCGCGGCGGCTTGGGTTATGACCAGACACCAACCACCGCCAAGTACCGCGGCGTACGCGTGCCGGACAACAGTCGCACTTGGTTCTCGCTCGGCCTGACTTGGAAACCATCGAAGCAAACAGATTTTAACATCGGCTATGCGCACCTGTTTATCAGCAATCCGACTGTAGCGCAAATTAGCTCAACAGGTAGCACCTTGGCCGGTGATTATAACGTAAATGCCGACTTACTTTCGGCTTCAATCAACTACAAGTTCTGATCAATGCGCACACTGCCAAGTCATCCGTCTAAACTTAGGGGAGCCCTCTCAAGGTTGCACCACAGTCAGTATCCGATAGCGACCAAGTAACCATACACTGCGCCCTCACTGGCCTATCAAATACCGCCAATAGCAACACATCGTACATATTAGTGCTACGCGCGGACCGTCAGCAAAAACGCGTCCGCCACTAATGGAGCCCCCCCCCCCCATTTATGGTGAATCACTAACACCAGAGAAATGCTTTTCCATACTATATGCATGATGCATGGCAACGAACAGGGGTGGAGGTGCAATCCCTTCCGGACTGCTGGACAGTTCGTCTAGCACAACGTGGGAAGGGACGATTGACTAACATGCACAATCAACAACGCAGCACACGTCATGAGCTGATAGCTAAACACAAGGGGCGTGTCACAACAACATCACACATACCAGCATCAACGCGCCGCTGACATGCAAGCATATTTTGTGATTTCACAGTGCAGTGAGGTACCACCACGTATCGTAGAAAAAACACTCCATAATACCTTACGCTCCACGTACGGACCGAAGTAGTTATTATCTGCTCTGATAATATCCGAGTGTGTGCCCAACCAATCGAGCTACCGCAACTCTTAACTTGGCAGGTTTATCGATGCGTCGCCCCTGCCAAGCACATGAGTGCGTATAAGCCACACGTAATTCGGCTGGATAATAAAGACAATTTTTAAAAGTCGTTTGGATTGAAGATTACAGTGCACTGACCCATTGCAATGAACAAGCGAAACTCCTACAGCATACTGAACAACCGCAAACTCCATTAACACGATTGAATTCAATCATAGAAAAAGATGTAAGAGTGGACGTAACTTCGGAATAACAGTCATAAATGTAGTTGGGTGAACAATGAATATGCAGCAGGCAAACCATCCAACTACCCACTCGATCTGAATAACGATTCTTGATTAACACGCATCCATGTATAGTGATGAAACTCGGACAGAAGTCGGATAAACAAAAATAAGTTTTGTTAAAATTCACCTGATCTCCCTCACGCTTACGCCCATATTCTGTTCTTTAGGCATTACCGACAAGAAAAAGTTTCTCTCAGCGCAACCATCGCATACCGAAAGAGTGGTTCATCACTCGCTTGGCCGGATCGAGTAGTTTGGCATGCTTGGATGTGATTAGCAGATTAAAAACAAACACCTGCACTGTACTCATCGCATACTGGTGCAGACGTTTCGCTTGCTCCATATAGGAGGAACCAGCGAACGGATGTCAAGTCCTCCGGATAGCAGAGACTAATCTTCGAGCAATACAAGCATACGTGCGAATGGATCAACCTCGACGCAACAATCTAAGCGATCATTTTGAAATCGATCCAGAATCCGTTGTAGCGGATCATAGGGCAGTCAAGCAATAAAAAATCGAGGATATTCTGTATATCAACTGGGTTTCTGGCTAGCAGTAGCGTACTGAGCCATCCCTGTAGCATTGCTGTACTTGAATATTTCACTACTACGATCCACACCCAGGGGTGTGGCACATCACATCATGTACATACTCTGCACGGACACCTCCAGAAACAGGTGATCATGCTGTGTGTCCCAGACCATGATCACAGCCCAATCATCGTTGAGTCCTTGTACAAATCTCACTCGAATTATGTCCAAGTGCCTGTGCTTGCACGACAGTTCCAAATCGAAATTAACCCATGGGCTACCACGATAGTCACTGATGAAGCCAACGATATTCAGACCAGCAACGATATCGCCGCAAATACTGTATCAACGAAAAGTGCTTAAGTGCATGCACATCAATCAAGCAGACGCACCACTGAATAAACATGTATTTGTAATCAATTACATGGTTGTAGCCAGGATCAATGAAGTTAAACGCCTAAACATCAGCGATGAAAGACGACATCAATTCAGCCGCACTGGCCATCATCCATTCTGGCAAATGACAGAATCGAAATCCTTGTATTCCAAGACAGCTATTGAATTATACCAATGCTTTAAGCGCATTTTGCCAAACTCGGCAAAGCACAACCTGTACATCACTGGAAATGACTGCACTGCGACGTATGTCATCTCACCCAAATACTGTGGCACAAAATACTGTCGTCGCTCATGGGTCACAACAAAATCTTTGATTACCTGCTTGGTGAATTGCCGCTGATAGCGGAAATGTGGGATTGGGTGATACTCCGCAGTCCACATCCTGGGCCTGGCATCGTGTCTGCATGTAACCGGCTATTGAGGCGGCGCCTCCGGATTAGCAGCAGATACCGCCATCATTGCCGCATTACCGCAGATCGTTCTGCAACAGTGTCAACATCGCTGCAGCGTCACTGATGCCCACCACTACATGGAGATGCCCTGTCCGAATGCTTATGGCAGTACGCTGATTCCTCCAGCAGCAAGCCCGGTACTTATATGCAAATTATATGCAAACAAAAAACTAATAGTCCCAACCGATTAATGGCAAAGAACCTGATCTGGCTGTGCAATCCATGTTCTACCCCTGGACCAGGGATAGTCCAGGGGTGACATAGGCTGAAGCCAACATCGTATTCATCACAGACCACACCGCGGCATCCCAAAACGATCTCAATGGGTTCCACCGACAGTACGTCACTCGACAGCCCTTCGAAATACGCAGCCGTCACCTCAACAGAGGCTGTTCACCAAGAGGTGCGCTATTCAATAATCATCGCTGTTCATGTCCAGTGCTGTACCACATCAGCACATGTACAGGACTATCAGTCCCACGCTACTGAGCATCGCGTACAACACATATGGGGAGGCACACACTCCCTACATAACCAGCACGATCAACTCCAACACGACGAGAACTGCTGTCCGCTCGAATACTCACTACCACTGGGGCGAACAGAACATCTCGTCGCACCACTGCAACACAGCACTTCATTTCAGTTTCAACTGTCTTCAGCAACGCCGCAGCAGAGTGATGAAGTTTTGAAGGCAAGCAGTAAGGGAGGGGGGCATGTCCGGCAGTCAAGTTCGATCAGAGCAGCTGGCGTCGAGAGTGGCACCTACAACGCCATCGTTTCATCTACTTTCAGAACGCTTTGAGATTCACCAGAAAAACAGCTCGGTTCAACCCTAAGCACCAGTCCCAGCTATAATCGCTCAACTACGGTTTATCATTAACGTTTAGGCGATGCTCAACCAAATCAAACACGACGCTCAGGATCGCATGACAAAGAGCATCGACACTCTGCGCAACTCCCTGGCATCTCTCCGTACTGGCCGGGCTTCACCGTCACTGTTAGATGGCATCAAAATCAAGGCCTACGGCACCGATACACCACTGAATCAGATCGCCAGCATCAGTGTCTCAGAAGGGCGCTCATTGGTCATCACGCTGTTCGACAAGAACATGTCGAAGGAAGTCGAGAAAGCCATTTATGCTTCCGACCTCGGCCTGACGCCAACCGTCGTCGGCACATTAATCCGCCTCAACCTGCCACCACTCACCGAGGAACGCCGCAAAGAACTCACAAAAGTCGTACACAACGATGGAGAGGACACCAAAGTCGCAATCCGCAACATCCGCCGCGACGCCAACCAGCAAATTAAGGATATGCTGAAGAACAAGCAAATCACTGAGGACGAGGTACGCCACAGTGAAGAGGACATCCAGAAGCTGACCGATAAAGCAATCAAAAATGTGGATGAAGTAGTCAAGTCCAAAGAACAGGAATTGATGACAGTCTGAACATGCAGATCAACACCATGCCTATGAATCCCAAACTTCCCCGCCACATAGCCATCATCATGGATGGTAATGGCCGCTGGGCAGAACGCCGGTCCCGGCCACGCACAATCGGCCATCGCGCTGGTGTACGGGCAGCCCTGCGCACCGTCGATTTCTGCCTGGACAAAGGGATCGGGATGTTGACATTGTTCGCATTCTCCAGCGAAAACTGGAACCGTCCACCCGAGGAAGTCAACTTTTTGATGGAAATGTCCATCAAATTATTTGACCGCGGGATCGAAGAACTGCACCGACGCGGTGTACAAGTACGCTTTATAGGCGAGCGCACGCGCTTCGACATAGCGATCGTCGAACATATGACCAAGGCTGAACACCTGACAGCTGGCAACCAACGCTTGATACTGTCACTCGCTGCCAGCTACGGTGGCCGGCAGGACATTGCTATGGCTGCACGCGCACTTGCCCAGGACGTGGCTGCCGGACAGTTGAAACCAGAGCAAATCGACGAGGATGTGCTTGGACAACGCATGGCACTGGCTGATCTGCCACCGCCCGACCTGTTCATCCGCACCAGTGGGGTGATTCGCATCAGTAACTTCTTGCTGTGGCAGCTCGCCTACACCGAGCTGTGGTTCACCGACGTGATGTGGCCAGAATTCGACTCCACAGTGTTGCAACAAGCTCTGGACGACTACGCCAGTCGCGAACGTCGCTTCGGTCTAACGAATGCACAAATTGCCAAGCGGGTACAAGAGACAACGTCCGCATGAACCGAATCCGTGCCATTGCCGCACTGATCATGGCATCTGTCGCAATCTGCTCGATCCTACTTTTACCGACTGCTTGGCTGGCATCATTAGCAGCAATCGTGTTCCTGTGGGGCCTATGGGAATGGATGAAATTGTCCTGGGTAGAGGATACCTTGGTACGCACCGCACTGCTGGCACTGAACCTGCTCTTAATGGTGCTATTGGTCTGGTCTTCAGCTAACTCACTGGTACTGTTCCAAATCGCCACGCTGGCTGGTGTCGGCTGGTGGATGCTGGCTTTGTTATGGCTGCGATTCTTCGGATTCTGCACTGATCCTGACCAACCCGGCTCAAAAATGCTGAAGCTCACTGCGGGCACGTTAGCGGTCATTCCAGCTTGGTCTGCTTTGGTCCTACTGCACTCAGGCAATAAACCTGGCTCAGCATTTCCAGAAAGCATGCATGCCCACTTGTGGCTGCTGACTGCTCAGGCAATGGTATGGGCCACCGATTCAGGTGCCTATTTTGCTGGACGACTCTTCGGTAAGCACAAACTGGCACCAAGGATCAGTCCCAACAAAACCGTGGAAGGCCTCCTTGGCGGCATATTCACCGGCTTGGTAACAGCGGTTGGTTTTGGCCTATTGAATGGCGTAACCTTCGTCCAACTCCCGGCATTATTGCTAGTTGCATTCGTGGCGATCCTGGCTTCGGTCATCGGGGATTTGTTCGAAAGCCTGCTTAAGCGCCACGCCAGCGTCAAAGACTCTGGGAGCATGATCCCAGGCCACGGCGGTGTTCTAGACCGGATCGACAGCACGCTCGCCGCACTTCCGGTGTTCGCACTGGGGAAGGACATCTTCGGTTTCTGAGCATGACTAAAGCAATCCACAACGTCGCCGTGCTCGGCGCCACGGGCTCGATTGGGGGCGCAGCACTAGATGTGATCACACGCCACCCCAGGCGGTTGCACGCAAGCCTGCTGGCTGCTGGCCGCCGCGTCGATACACTGTTGACACTGTGCCGCACACATCGTCCGGACCACGCGGTGATTGGGGATTTAACGCTCTACCCCACTCTGCGCGAGGGTCTGAATACCGCCGGTTTAACCACCAAAGCGCACGCTGGGGAAGCAGCATTAGCAGAACTGGTCTCCAGCGCCGCTTGCGATACCGTGGTTGCAGGAATCGTTGGAGCAGCTGGTCTTTCTTCAACGCTGGCTGCAGCACGCGCCGGCAAACGCCTGTTGCTAGCCAACAAAGAATCGCTGGTCCTGGCCGGAATGCTGCTGATGCGTGAGGCCAGCATCAGTGGTGCGGAGATCATACCGATCGACAGCGAACACAACGCAATTTTTCAATGCCTGCGTTCACGTACTACAGATGGTGTGCGTCGTGTGTCCTTGACCGCTTCTGGTGGTCCATTCCGCGGCCACAACCGCACTATGCTGGCCAATATCACTCCCACCCAAGCAATGGCACACCCAAAGTGGTCGATGGGACCAAAGATATCGGTAGACTCAGCTACACTGATGAACAAAGGCTTGGAAGTGATCGAAGCTCACCATCTGTTCGGGCTACCTATCGAACATATCGAAGTGCTAGTGCATCCACAGAGTTTAGTGCACTCTCTGGTGGAGTTTGTCGATGGTTCAACGCTTGCTCAGTTAAGCCTGCCAGACATGCGTACCACTCTCGCCGTCGGCCTCTCCTGGCCAGAGCGAATCGATTCCGGAGTGCCGGGTTTGGACTTGCTGACCCACAACAGGTTGGACTTTGAGCCCCCGGACACAGAAACATTTCCATGCCTGCGTCTGGCACGGGACGCCATGCGCACTGGTGGCACAGCCCCAGCGGTGCTAAACGCTGCTAATGAAGTCGCTGTTTCAGCATTTCTTCAGGGGCGCATCGGTTTCCTAACGATTCCAGTACTGATCGAACATGCGCTGGCCACACTTCCTCGTCACGATGCCGACACCTTGGAGACCCTGCTGACCGTAGACACAGAAACCCGTCGTATTACACACGCAGCACTCGCCCAGCACCCCCTCCCCGTCTAACTCTATACGCAAGTATCAATATAAAATCTTATGGGTGATTTTTTAGGATCTGTCTGGTGGATGATTGTCAGTCTCGGTGTACTGGTAACGTTCCACGAATTCGGTCATTACTGGGTGGCACGCCGCTGTGGTGTAAAAGTTCTGCGCTTTTCAGTTGGCTTCGGCACACCACTTTGGTCACGCCGCAATAGCGCGGGTACCGAATTCGTGATTGGTGCAATCCCACTGGGTGGATACGTGAAGATGCTGGATGAACGCGAGGCTGATGTCACAGTGGCTGAGCGTAACCAAGCATTCAACCGCAAATCGGTGTGGCAGCGCATCGCGATCGTCGCCGCCGGACCGCTCGCCAACCTATTGCTATGCATGCTGCTGCTATGGGCACTGTTCGTGATCGGTAAGGAAGACTATTCGGCAACCGTGGGCCGCGTCGAGCATCTTGCTGCACAAGCCGGGCTCCACCCCGGAGATCGCATCACCGCAGTCGATGGTCGTCAGGTCACCAGCTGGACCGAAGCAAGCATGTTACTGACCACCGCAGCGCTGGACAAGCAAGACACGGTTTTGCGCGTTATCGACCTGTACGGCAAGCACAGTGAGCACGTCCTGGAATTATCAAAGCTGAAGCAGCATTTCGATGAGCGGCGCGTGACGACACTGGCTGGCCTAAACTGGCAATTCATGTTGCAGCCACCAATCATCGCAAAGGTCGAGCCGGGTTCGATCGCCGAAGGAACCCTGAAACCCGGGGATACCGTACTGGCAGTGGATGGACAACAGACTCTTTCTACCGAAGACCTATACAACCAAATTCAAAAACTCGGCCACGACGGGCACTCGGGAATGATAGAGATCCAGCGTGGTGAAGAACGCTTGGCGCTAGAGCTAAGGCCACGTAAATCAGCGCAAGGCATCTGGTTACTCGGTGTCAAGATTAGTCCAGGACCGGTACCAGCTTTCGACAGTCAACAACGCTACGGCGTACTTGCGGCTGTGCCACTGGCAATCCGCGAGACCGTTCAGATGACAACTGATTCATTCGGAATGATGAAGCGGATCATCACTGGACAAGCCTCTGCGAAAAATATCTCTGGTCCAATCAGCATCGCCAGAATCGCCAACGCCTCGGCCAAACGGGGAGTGGGTTGGTTTATTTATTTTCTGTCGTTGCTATCACTCAGCTTGGCGATCATCAATCTGTTTCCAATCCCAATATTGGATGGGGGGCATCTGCTGTATTACGCTATCGAATTGCTCAAAGGCAGCCCACTCAGTACACGTGCAATGGCCGCAGGCCAATACATCGGTTTAGCGCTACTAACAGGATTGATGGGGCTGGCCTTCTACAACGATCTGCTCGGCTGAGGAACCGCAATGTGAGGCTGTGCTTAACCGAAACTGTCGTCGTCATGCGCCGGCACCCTGTAACCCAAGTTATCGACACCAAATCGGATGTGACATGACACGATTTCCCGCTCGCCATTTGCTTACCCTTACCATTGCTGCCAATTTCAGCTTACCTGTATTGGCACAAGCCACTGAATCCTTTGTTGCCAACGACATCCGCGTGGACGGTCTGCAGCGTATCGCATCGGGTACCGTCTTCACCTACCTGCCGGTTAACCGTGGCGACACCGTGGATGATGCCAAGGTTGCCGAGGCAATCCGCGCACTGTATCGCACCGGTTTTTTCGAAAATGTTCGGATAGACCGCCAAGGTAATATTCTGGTGGTTAAAGTCAAAGAACGCCCAGCAATCAACAAGCTGACCATCACGGGAAATAAGGACATCAAATCCGAAGAATTGCTCAAAGGCCTGTCCGAAATCGGGCTGAGCGAAGGAGGCACCTTCGACCGGCTCAGCTTGGACCGTGTCACCCAAGAGCTGAAACGCCAGTACAACAACCGCGGCAAATACAACGTTCAGATGACAGCAACCACCACCCCGTTGGATCGTAACCGTGTCGATGTCACGATCGCAATTAAAGAAGGCAAGGCTGCCAAGATTCGCCACATCAATCTGATCGGCACTGAAAAATTCAATAACAAAGATGTCATGAAGACCTGGGAATCCAAGGAACACAACTGGGCTTCGTGGTACCGTCGCGACGATCAGTACTCTAAAGAAAAGCTGTCTGGAGACCTTGAGAAGCTGAACTCCTGGTACTTGGACCGTGGCTACGTCGATTTCAGTATTGACTCCACGCAAGTGTCGATCAGCCCCGAAAAGCACGACATGTTCATTACTGCTGGTGTAACAGAAGGCGACCAATACAAGATCTCCTCCATTAAAGTTACTGGCGACACCATATTACCTCAGGAAAAAATCGAAAAGCTGGTCATTCCCAAACCAGGTGATGTTTTTTCGCGTGTGCTTCTGGAATACAGCTCGGCAGCAATCATTAACACCCTGAGCAATATCGGCTACGCATTTTCCAGGGTCAACCCAATTCCAACACCCAACCGCGCTGACCGTACCGTTGCAGTCAACTTGCACGTTATCCCCGGACCTCGCGTGACTGTGCGTCAGATCCTGTTCAAAGGTAACACCCGTACCTCCGATGAAGTGCTGCGCCGCGAGATGCGCCAGTTCGAAAACAGTTGGTACTCGCAAGCGGCGATCGACCGCTCCAAGATTCGCCTACAACGCCTGGGCTACTTCGAGGCCGTGGACGTGGAGAACACACCAGTTCCAGGAAGCAACGACCAAGTCGACGTAGTCTATACCGTCAAAGAAACCACCTCGGGCAGCTTTCAGGTCGGCCTGGGCTACTCGAAAACGTACGGTGTAACCACTTCATTACAGTTGTCGCAAAACAATTTCCTCGGTAGCGGCAACCGTGTGTCCATGGATGCTTCACGCAGCAGGTATCAAGATCGCTATTCGTTCTCCTATACCAATCCGTTTTTCACCGACAATGGTGTCTCACTGGGCTATAACTTGGCCTACCAAAAATTGGACTACTCAGACTTCAACGCTGCGCAATACAACAGCAAGCGCATGTCAGGGCAAACCATCTTCGGTATTCCCATCACCGAAAACGACACTGTCTCTTGGGTATTAGGCGCAGACAGCAACCAAATCACCACCTTCCCAGGTTCCACACCACAAGCGATTATTGACTACATAAACGCGGTCGGGCAGCGTACCTTCCGTGCTTGGCGCACCGAGCTTGGCTGGGCACGCGACACTCGCAACGACTATTTCATGCCGAACCTCGGTATGTATCAGCGTATCGGTGCAGAAGTGACGCTACCCGGCTCAACTGTTAAGTACTACAAAATCAATTACCAGATCTCTAAATACTGGCCACTTATCCCAGCATTGGTACTCAACACACGCTTTGACGTAGGCTACGGAGACGCCTACGGAAAGGCTCACACTCGTACCCTACCCAACGGGAATCTGGTCACTGCTTCTGGCTTACCTTTCTTCGAAAACTTCTACGCCGGCGGCACCAACTCGGTACGGGGGTTCAGAGATAACACACTAGGACCACGTTCAGAGGTCACCGCACTGTACACTCAAGGCCAGCCACTGGGCGGTGCCTTCAAGACCGTTGGATCGACTGAAATGTACTTCCCAAAGCTGTTCGACAGCCCATCGGCACGCATCTCAGCTTTCCTTGACGTCGGCAATGTCTTCAATGGCGTGAATACTTTTAAGGCAAACGAATTGCGTGCCTCCAGCGGCGTAGCACTACTATGGCGCGCGCCGATTGGCCCTATCTCAATCAGCTATGCATTCCCGATAAAGAAGGAAAACAACGACGAAATCGAGCGGCTGCAGTTCACCTTCGGCGGTCAATTCTAACTGTCGAAGGAGCCGGGGACCTCCTTGTAACTCTTAATACCTCCGGCAGAGTATACATCCGCTTTAAAACACAGGATTTGGCGCCCCAAGCACTACCGTGACCCAAACCGTGTGGGTGGCCAGCGTTCCGTCTGATTCACTGTCCCATGAATGATTTTCTTCGGACAGGCACCAGAGATTAAACTTTTCAGCGTGAATATGCCAATCCTTACCGCTCAAGAGCTCGCCGAACGCTTTGATCTGCAACTGTTCGGTGACGGGAACATCCATATCCACGGAGTCGCCACACTCGCACAAGCGAGTCCAAAGCAACTCAGCTTCCTTGCTAATCCGCGCTACCGCACACAGCTCATCGATAGTCGTGCGGGCGTCATTGTACTTCATGCCGACGATGTCAAAGCAGCGTCCGGTACAGTACTGATCGCTAAAGACCCCTACGTCACTTTCGCCAAGATCGCCGCACTATTCGACATAACACCAGCACGTGAAGCGGGTATCCATCCTCTGGCAACAGTCGATCCAAGCGCACGTGTCGCACCTACAGCGCATGTCGGCGCATTTGTCAGCATCGGTGCACGCAGCGTCATCGGTGAGGGTTGCATCATCGGTACCGGGAGTATCATCGGCGATGATTGCACCATCGATGACGGCAGCGAGCTGGTTGCACGTGTCACCTTGGTCATCCGAGTGCGCCTGGGCAAACGGGTACGCGTCCACCCTGGCGTGGTGCTGGGTGGCGACGGCTTTGGTCTGGCAATGGAAACCGGACACTGGATCAAAATACCGCAGTTAGGTGGCGTTGTGATCGGCGATGATTGCGAGATCGGTGCCAACAGCTGCATCGACCGTGGTGCGCTTGGCGACACTGTATTGGAAGAGGATGTGCATATCGACAATTTGGTGCAAATCGCACACAACTGCTGGATCGGAGCACATACCGCGATCGCCGGCTGTACAGGCATCGCTGGTAGCGCCAAAATTGGGCGCTACTGTCTGCTTGGTGGCCACGTTGGCGTAGTCGGTCACCTCGAGATCTGTGACAAAGTCGTGATCACCGGCAAGTCGGTTGTACGCAACTCAATTCACACACCAGGTGAGTACTCATCGGGTACTCCATTAACCGACAATAGTACTTGGCGCAAAAACGCTGTACGGTTTAAACAGCTGGATATGCTGGTGCGTCGCATGATGACCGTCCGTAAGGAGAAAGCATGAGCGATTCACCCACTGCCGCTCACACTTGTCTGGAATTACCAATCGATATCATTAAAATCCAAGCGCTGCTACCACACCGCTACCCGTTTCTATTGGTTGACCGAATATTGGAACTAGACCAGAAACGAGAGCACATCGTTGCTCAGAAAAATGTGTCCATCAACGAACCATTCTTCCAGGGCCATTTTCCTGAACATCCAGTAATGCCTGGTGTTTTGATCATTGAAGCACTTGCGCAAGCCGGCGGCGTGATGACGCAACTTAAGCTTAGCCATAACGCCCATTCCAGTCTGTTGTTTTATATGGTGAAAGTCGACAATGCTCGCTTCAACAAACAAGTGGTGCCCGGCGACATACTGATCCTGGATATGACGATGAAACGCCGGATCCGTAACATGGGCTGCTACTATGGTGAGGCGCGGGTCAACGGCGGAGTCGTGGCATGTGCTGATATCATGTGTGCCGGCGTCAAGTCTTAAGCGCCCGGTACAGAAGCAGTGATGAGCCAGCATGCGCCCTTGATACACCCAACCGCAGTGATCTCCCCATCGGCCGCGTTAGCCGCCGACGTACAAATCGGTGCCTTTACCTTGATCGGCAACGACGTGCAAATCGACACAGGCACTGTGGTCGGATCACACTGCAGTATCCACGGTCCAACCAAAATCGGCCGTAATAACCGTTTCATCGGTCAAGCCGCAATCGGCGGCGAGCCACAGGACAAAAAGTTCGCCGGTGAGCACACAGAGCTGGTGATTGGCGATAACAACACGATCCGCGAATTTGTCACCATCAACCGTGGCACTGGCGGTGGTGGTGGCGTGACGTCAATTGGCAACGACAACTGGATACTGGCCTACACCCATATCGCTCACGACTGCCATGTCGGTCACCACTGTGTATTTTCCAACAACGCTACACTGGCTGGGCACGTCACAGTCGGTGACTGGGTGATCTTCAGTGGCTTCAGTGGTGTACACCAATTTTGCCGAATTGGAACACACGCCTTCGTCGGTATGGGAGCGCTGATTAACGGCGACGTACCACCATTCACCATGGTTGGTAGCGATGCACTCGGTCGTCCACGGGGCATCAACAGCGAAGGATTGAAACGACGCAGCTTCACTCCCGAACGCATCACCGCAATCAAGCACGCCTATCGCACCTTGTATGTGGCAGGCCTACCGCTGGCTGAAGCAAAACAGCAACTGGCTGAACAAGCGAAAGACAACGACGACATACAGGAATTACTCCAATTCATCGAGACAGCGGAAAGGCCGCTACTACGATGAATCCAACTTCAAGGGAAGCGATACCCACCAACAGCGCGGTACCACACACCGGACTTACTCACCACGGCATCTTGACATGACCCAAGCGCCTCGCATCGCCCTGATTGCGGGTGAAGCATCAGGCGACCTACTTGGTGCTGGGTTGATTCAGCAACTGCGCATGCACTTTCCTGCTGCAGAATTCGTCGGCATCGGCGGGAATCTGATGCGCTCAGCGGGCTGTCAGACCTGGTTCGACACGAGCGAACTAGCGGTCATGGGCCTGACCGAGGTACTGCGGCATCTGCCACATCTATTAAAGGTACGTCACGAATTCTGCAAGCGTGCACTCATCTGGCATCCCGACGTATTGATCGGTATTGACGCACCAGACTTTAACCTAACGGTAGAACGCTGGTTCAAGCAACGTAACATTCGCACCGTTCACTACGTCAGCCCATCGGTATGGGCTTGGCGCGAGAAACGTGCCCGGAAAATCGGTGCTAGCGCCGACCGCGTACTGTGTCTATTCCCAATGGAACCACCTATTTACGCACGCTACGGCATTGATGCACGCTTCGTCGGTCATCCCATGGCCGACGAGATTCCCTATCGAACCAACCGTGCCGCAGCGCGAGCTACGCTTGGCCTGCCCATTCTCAACCCAGTGCTGGCGGTCCTTCCAGGCAGCCGCCATAGCGAGATTAGCCAACTCGGCACAACCTTCTTAGAAGCCGCCGGGCAGTTGTCCGAACACCTACCCGGGCTGCATGTCGTCATTCCGGCCGCAAATGCACAATGCAAATCACTACTGGCCGAACAACTCTCGCACTCAACGTTACCCGTCATGCACTCACACTTGCTCGATAGTTGCGCTCGCACTGCAATGTTGGCTGCAGACGTGGTACTGGTGGCCTCTGGCACGGCCACCCTCGAAGCAATGTTGGCCAAACGGCCAATGGTCGTGGCTTACAAAGTCGCACCACTCACTTATCGCATTGTCAAAGCATTGAAGCTACTGAAGATCGATCGCTTCGCCCTACCCAACATCCTCGCAGGAGAAGACCTTGCGCCCGAGCTTATACAGAATGATTGCACCGCACCGGCGCTATGCGCTGCGCTGTTGGACTGGTTCAGGCATCCTCAGAAGGTGACCGCACTACAAAGCAGTTATCTGGCATTACACGCACAACTGCGCCGTAACGCCTCGGCACGTGCAGCGGAAGCAGTCGCCGAGCTATTACCTAGAGGCACGCTGCAAAACTCAGGGACACTGAGTCACGAATTAGCAGCACACACAGCCAGTAACCATGGTCTCCCTATTTGATACACAACATCTCCTCAGTACCAACACGGTACTTGTCGCTGGAGTCGACGAAGCCGGACGCGGTCCGCTCGCCGGACCAGTCGTAGTCGCAGCAGTGGTATTCGATCCATCGCGAGCACGCATCAATGGCCTGAATGATTCCAAACAATTGTCCCCTACATGCCGTGAACGTCTCTACGCTCACATCGTCGAGCGCGCACTGGCCTATCAAGTGGTCATGATCGACAGCACACAGATCGACGCACTTAATATTTACCAAGCCACTATGCTCGGCATGCGCTTAGCGGTGGAAGGCGTAGCGCATGTGGCCAGCTTCGCAAAGATTGATGGCAACCGTGTACCTAAAGATCTCCCCTGCCCCGCTGAAGCTCTGGTCGGCGGCGATGCACGTGATCGCACCATCATGGCAGCTTCGATTCTGGCCAAGGTCACCCGTGACCGCTATATGACTGAGCTGCATCTACAGTATCCACACTACGGCTTCGACAAACACAAAGGATACGGAACACCAGCACACCTTGCCGCTTTAACACGGCATGGTCCATGTCTACAGCACCGCCGCAGCTTCGCTCCAGTGCGCAGGATGCTTGCCCCTGAAGCCATGCACGCAAAACAGTCAGAACAGCAGCACAATGAGACCCAATGTCTTAAAGCACTTTAACATGCTATTAGGAACTCAATGATTGCAAGCAAAATGGATTAACAAGTTGAATATTAAGCGACTTTTCCGAAGCCACTGAAGGCCCAACCGGACGCTGTGCGCCGACACAACGCACTTCCCTCATTTATTCAACTTAGTAACAAAGACCAAGAAACACAAACACAAATGACGTGTTTCAGAGCCTTTGCATCACCATAGGACGCAACAGAGAATCATGCAATTTACAAACTGGGAATGACATGGGGACTTCACAACTAAACACCGCTGCTGCTGATTTATAAAGCCACATGATCCCCAGAACATCCCTCTCGACAACACACTATGGCAACACGCCCATGTTGGTTACCTTAGACCCAGTCACTGGCAAAATACCGACACAGCACAAGTAGTGAGCCAACTGCCACCGTGAATTCCAGGCACTTCTTTCACCTCCTGGACGAAGACCTATATTTGCATCCGATGCTGGATTACCAGATATCAACACCACGCCAAGATGGCTATCAGCAAACAAGATATCTCATCAATTGATTCAAATAAGCAATACGAATAGATCAATAACATCCAACAACGTTGCAAGCAATTTTATTCACCAGCGCAGTGTTGCTTATAAAGCAGATACAGAAGTATTCGAACATATAACGTGCCTTGTAAAAGCCACAATCCAATCTCTTCCACTCCTTGCACTTTAGGCTGGAGAAAGGCAATCACCGCTCACCTGTCCACATTGCAGACCCAATTGGCAAGCGCCCCTTAATTCCAAAAAGGCATCAACACCTTCCAGACCATAGGCACATGTTCAAGCGTGAGGTGAAACCAGGTATAGCGGCCCAATGCATTAACCTTAACGTGATTCTTGATGCTCCGCACCTTACCCATCAAACCGTAACGTCAAGGATGCGGTCCAACACCATCAAGCAGTGTGTGAAACACGATTCCCTCCACACACACACTCCTTCATCCGGACAACACCACCTCATTCATCCTCGATAAGATCGAACGTGCATGATTGAGGAACAACACCAACGTGCATCATAAAGATCACTATCAGATCTGAGCTTCCCTCCTACGGCTTCGATTCGCAAAGAACTTGACACAAATCCATAACCATCTTTAATCAACACACATCAGCCAACAACGCTAGTAACGCCTCACGTGGCAGTTTGCCAGTCTCATTACGTGGCAAGGCATCGACCTTGCGTAGACGACGCGGCAGAAAGAGCGGATCCATCTTCGTACGCAACATCTTCTGGATATGCACCTCTTGCAGTGTCGGCGCGACCACCACCGCGGCAATGCGACCCACCGCCTGGTCAGCTTCAAGCGGCATCTGCACCAACGCACCATCAATCACACCAGGAATGGCCAGCAGACACCGATTCAACTCACTCAACGAAGCACGCTTGCCGGCAATCTCCAACAGATCGGCCTGACGCCCAAGCACCTCAAAACGACCGTCGTCGTACACGTCCACAAGATCAGCGATGGACACCGGCGCAGCCAGATGACGGGCACGCACCCAAGTCACATCAGCATCAACCTCGATGCTCACACCATCCAAAAGTCTCCATGCTTGTTCATACGCTGTGCGGCGCACCGCAAACCCGCAGGTTTCAGTAGAACCAAACATCTCACGTAACTCACAACCAAAGCAGGCTTCAGCTGCAATCGCCAAATCGCGTGCGAGCGGTGCAGTCGCCGAAACAATACCGACAATTTCAGGAAAGCGCAGACCCGATTGAACCAACACACGAAGATGCACCGGTGTGGTGACCAACAAGCGAGGTGCCGGTACCTCAGCTAAGGTTCGCGCAACGTCTTCAGGGAAAAACGGTCGACCAGCATGCACTGCCACTGGTGCCATCAACGGCAACAACACCGAAAATCCCATACCGTATATGTGCTGCGGTGGCACTGTGGCTACCACCGTCGGAACCTGCAAACCACACAAACTACACAATGCAGACCAGTCCTGCTGAGTACCGGTCATGAGACTGCCCCAAGTCTTGGGATTGGATTGAGGCACCCCGGTACTGCCGGAAGTGAAACAAATCGCAACCAAAGTATCTTCGGACAGACTCGGCATCGCACCATCCACTTCCGGCAAGATCTCGGGCAAACGCCAATAGCACAGCGATTCCAGTGATAACGTCTGGTCACCCAAACAGTAACTGTCCGGATAACTGCCATAAATCTCAGCGACCATTTCCGGTGCACGTGAAGGCGGCAGAAGGGAAATCTGGCCACGCAATACACAAGCACAAAACACCAACAAAAAGTGATAACGATCCTCGCACAAATTCACTGCATAACTTCCCTCAGGAAGTTGTGCAGCCAAACCACGGACCTGAGCCAGGAAGCGACGCAGAGTAATAGGCTGCCCATGCACCCATATCAGTGGCCGATCGAGTGAACCGACCGCAAGTGGAAGAGACAAAACACCGGAAGAAGGAAAGGCAATACGTGACATGGCGTAAAGGCGGCAGTAAAGGAATCCCCCCACGCGGCCATGCAAACTAGATCCGGCAAGGCGGCACAAGGATGAGGGCAGCAACTCTACGGTAACAATGCACAATAAATTCTGAGCACCGTTGCGATACATGCGGGACACAAACACTTTGCGCCACCAAAAATCAAAAGAACTGATGCGCTGAAGCCTGAAAGCATACGATGTACTCTGCATCACCTGATCGATCTTCATGGTTCTGCGTTTCAATCACGCGTCATACAACGTTCCCAAAGCGTTGAATCAAAGAAGACTCTAAATAAAATTCAACAGGGAGTGTATCGATCATCCCAGAAAATAACGCAGCGCTTCATCATGAATCGTATCTACGAAAGAAATGATACGCAGCTGTTGGTACTTGATATTGTTTTTAATCGTACGCTGGATTCAACTACAACGTTTGAAATACAACTGGATAATGTACTGAGAGTAAACATCGCTACAGAATGCTATTTCATCTCTATGAGCCACTTCAAAAAATTCAACATCCAAACATACAGTGCAAATACCGCATCGATCCGCCACATCGGCCACAGCAGATTCGATGCAGGATATGTCATTAGCTGAGTGAAGCATGCCGTTTCAAGTGTTCAATAACTATCCAAATTCTGTATGCTCCAGCTCTCTATGAAACAAAACCATTTACGCAAACAGATCAGCAAACGTTGAAAAGGGAGATAACCATGCCGCATTCATGAAAGATAGAAAATGAATCTATAAAATAAGACGCATCAATATTCATCATAGCGTCATATTCACCGTGCAGAGCACAACCGCCATCATGCTATTCAATAAGCTGCTTTAACAGATGTTTTGTAAACCCTTGGCGTCCGATCAATACAAATCTCTCGTGCACACAGCAACGCTGCGTTCCCAGCATTACAAGACCTCAGCCTTCTGAAGCAGTTCCAGTGTAAAGACACTCACCGAATCGATATAGAGGTGACCCAACTGGATTGGGAACGCAAAACATAAATCATGCCGCAACAGTGGAGACACTCTGGTTTGCTTTGAGATTCAGACTACTTTCTTGATTTTTCAGGTAAGTCATTCGCCAATCAACATATCACATTGGAACACGCCGTCATCCAGAGACAAATCAGAAACGACAAAGCAACAATGCTGTTACAACATATATTCATCGGTGGACACATAGAATATTAGGCAAACTGAGTCATGAATGTCTTTGGTAAAAAGTAAGAAACAAAGATCATCCGTTGGATAACGCTTCTCGAAGCACCATAAGAGAATGCATAGGATGTGCTCACATCCATCCTCCAGCTTTACCAAACTAAGAGGAAGAAGCGAACCGACTTTATCTTCCCCTGAGTTCAATGACAGCTTCTGAACAGTCCTTAAGCACAGCAAGGATACCAATCATGTTGGGCTTGCATATTCGGCTCAATTTCTGTTGTAGCCGTACAGGTACGCAAAGCCAATCTTGGACAATAAAAATTGAGAAAATGAAACACAACAACATCACGACTACTGACAGCATAAACATATTTTCCTCCATGACGAACCTTGCAATACTTTCATAGAGAAACCGAAAACACAGAGTAAGTATCAATCAAAACATTCACCATGACCGACACCATGCGACTGATCTTGATGCGATTCTGAATTTTCATTGATATAAACAAGAAAAATGCAACAAAAATGCGGATAAAAACGAAGTATCTATAAGTAGTACGGTTTCGACACACTTCTGCAGGTTTTTGCAATGATGAGATGCACGGTAGTTTTCTTATTCGAAGACAATTAGAGCATCTCCTAAGATAAGAAGCTTCCTCGCCACTTTGGTATGGAAACTGCTGGAGATGTCCACCTCATCCTGGAGGAGAAATTAATCTGAACGTACTCCGCCTCTCCTCTTACGCTCCTTCCACTGCGAATGGTGGATCATTACCAGGAGACAGTCACACCACGAAGTGAACGATATAATGTCGGCTCCCCGTTGAGGGGTGCTGCGACCGGTTTCCCGCCTTGCCGCCTGCCAAGCTCGATCGGAATCTTGACCGTTCAACGGCGCCCAGAAACCGCAGACCTTCCGCCCATCTGCCCATTACCGACATCCCGCCATGAACGCGCTTCTCAAGCCATCACCGAATACCCACTACAAGATAGCTGACATTTCCTTGGCCGACTGGGGTCGCAAAGAAATCGACATCGCCGAACACGAGATGCCGGGCCTCATGTCCATTCGCCGTAAATACACCGCCAAAGAGCCACTCAAGGGCGTACGGGTGACGGGCTCCCTCCATATGACCATCCAGACGGCAGTATTGATTGAAACACTGCAAGACATCGGTGCCGATGTACGCTGGGCCTCATGCAACATCTTTTCCACTCAAGATCATGCTGCTGCTGCGATCGCCGCCACAGGCACGCCTGTGTTCGCCTGGAAGGGAGAGACATTGGAGGAATACTGGGATTGCACGCTGGAGGCATTAACCTTTACGTTGGCCGATGGCACTCTGGCCGGTCCGGAACTGGTTGTGGATGACGGCGGCGACGCCACCCTGCTGATCCACAAAGGTTATGAATCGGAGAACGGCTCAACGTGGGTCGATGAACCCGCCTGCTCACATGAGGAACAGGTGATTAAACGCCTACTCAAACGCATCGCAATCGAGCGTCCTGGCTACTGGACTCGGGTCGTCAACGACTGGAAGGGTGTTTCTGAGGAAACCACTACTGGTGTACACCGCCTGTACCAAATCGCTACCGCCGGCAAGCTGCTTGTGCCGGCAATCAACGTCAATGATTCGGTGACCAAAAGTAAATTCGACAATCTGTATGGTTGCCGCGAGTCCCTGGCCGATGGCTTAAAACGTGCAATGGATGTGATGTTGGCCGGTAAGCTAGCCGTGGTATGCGGCTACGGCGACGTTGGCAAGGGTTCCGCGCACAGTTTGCGCGCCTACGGTGCCCGTGTGATCGTGACCGAGATCGATCCTATCTGCGCACTGCAAGCCGCCATGGAGGGTTTCGAGGTCACTACGGTCGAGGACACTCTCGGCCAAGCCGACATCTACGTCACCACCACTGGTAACAAAGATGTCATCCGGATCGAACACCTGACCACGATGAAAGATCAGGCCATCGTCTGCAACATCGGCCACTTCGACAACGAAATTCAGGTCGATGCACTGCACGCCCTCACCGGGGTACAAAAGATCAATATCAAACCGCAGGTGGATAAATTCGTATTACCCAACGGCAATACACTCTTTCTTCTTGCAGAAGGCCGCCTCGTCAACTTGGGCTGCGCGACTGGTCATCCAAGCTTCGTCATGTCTAACAGCTTCGCCAATCAAACACTGGCGCAGATTGATCTGTGGGAAAACAAGGACGTTTACGAAAAGAACGTGTACCGCTTGCCAAAAAAATTGGACGAAGAAGTCGCACGTCTGCATCTGGAAAAGATCGGCGTGAAACTCACCACACTCACTGCCAACCAGGCCGCCTATCTCGGTGTATCAGTAGAAGGACCATTCAAACCTGAGCACTATCGGTATTGAGAACGCCCCGAAAACCTCAGGAGCATTTCGAAATGCACATAACAATGACATTTAGCCACGAGCAGCAGCAGAGGCAAACATTATCTTGATAACGGGATAGCAGGATTCTAAATGGCTTTGATGAGTCGCCATGAATTAAATCATTAAACGCTCAGCCCCGAAGTTTCGCTAACACCTCCGTGTCTGCCAATGGCTTTAGATTCGACCACGATGAATCATCGTTACGCAGACTAAATTGCTTCAAGCACATTCCAGAACAATCCATCCAGTCGGCTGTCGCCACCAACAATAACGTGAGGTGGGAAAACACTGTTTGTGCTGCGCCCCTATCATGGTGTAATCATCAGGCGCTGATAGCGACAACACCCCAGCAAAGCCATAGAAAACATGCCCGTCGACTGACGCAACCGGACGACGGGCATTATGGTGCTTCAGAACTTCATTCCAAGCTCGAACGTCACTGTGCGTGGGACATAGTTGATATCACCGATCCGATTGATTGCGATATCCGGTTGCAATCGTCCATCACTACCGAAACTGTTATAGACATAGGATGCGTAATTCTTGAAATTAAACGCATTGAGCAGATTCACACGTGCCGACAGCTTGAAATCACCAAACAGCGTGAACACTTTACTCGCCTGGAAATCCACCGTGCGATAACCCCAGATCTTACCCCCGACCAAGAACTTTCCGTTGCCTGGTGGAGTGACTCCAATCTGCTGGCACTGCGCGCCATCCGGATCGGTATAGCCATAGCAAGCAATCGTATTGATTGGAGTGGGCGTGGCCAGCACCATCTTGGCACCAAAGGTCATCCCCCACAGACCATCCATCGAACCAGAAACAACAAAACGGTGCGAGGCAACCGCATCGGACTTGACGAACGGATACTCATGAATCGTCGCCTTGTCGAATGCGAAGGGCTCGTCGATGCTGCGATTATGACGCGCACTGCTGTGCGTGTAGGCCACATTGACTCCCCAACCGGATTCCTTGGTATAAGGCTTCTCTGCAGACAACAACACTTGGCTACTACGCTGCTTCAGGCCATTCATGCCGAGAATCGTGTTCTTGTAACCAGGTACCGGCTCATCCCATGGCGCGCTGCCGGTGGCATCAAAGTACGTGCCATCCGGATAGCGGTTGACGAGCGACATCGCGAAACCATCATTACTCAATACACGCTGGAAAGTGACATCGGTCAGCCAACCTCCTATCTTGTTGCTGATGCCAATGCTGTATTGATCGCTGTAAGGGGTCTTAAGTCTATTGTTGAAGATAAACAGTTCACCACTGCCACTGACCCCAGCAATTGCATTCAATTGATCAATACCATTGAGATATTTCGGATCCCAAGGCACACAAACACGATCGGAGTGATAACACATGTTAGTGGCTGGATTCTGGAAATACACAGCAACCGGAGACAACGCCGCCTTACTAGTCTCATAGGCCATTTGTTCGAATAAATTACGATCATACGAGCGCCCAGCGCCGCCATGAATGACCGCCGCCTCGTCACCAAAAATGTCATAAGAGAAGCCAAAACGCGGCGCCCACCCGTGCTTGAAGTTATTACGGTTGTGACCATTGCTAATGTAATCGGCAACGTTGATGCCGCTAGACAGTAATCGATTGGCCCACGGGTGACCAGGATTCTCAGGATCGTCCGCATAAAGTGTTTCAACGAACGACCGTGAAGTCACAAAATCGGTATAGGCCGGATTGTCCTCGTAATCCCAGCGCACCCCCAAATTCAGGGTCAGTTTCTCATTGACATTCCAATCATCCTGAAGATAGATGCCGTACTGCTTGGCCCTGGTTTCCACCAAGGCCTTCTGTCCAGGTGTCGCATAGGGTGAATAGAAATCAACGCGGTATGGCGTCGGGGCCACCCCAGTGGGGTCAACCGCATAACTAAATTGCGGGTTCAACGAAGCTGCATCTTGCGCTTGCAGATTAATTTTCTTATAGCTGCCCCCCATTTTAATGGTGTGGTCACCATGCCACTTAAAGCTGGTAAACGTCAGATCGTTCTGCAACGACCAACCATTTTGACCACGGCGCTGCATGCTTGCGCCACCGTCAGGACCTACTGAAAGGAAGGTGTACTCACCGATATTAGGATCCGTTGCGTCCAGATACACGTAATTAAAACCATTGCCGATACTCATCGGATTAGGATTGTTCTTCGCATTTTCCCGGCTGAAGATCAGTTCATTAAACCAAGCATCATTACTGTGCTGCCAACGCAGGCTGCTGCGTTTGTCTTTATTGATTTTGTTTAGACCATGATCGGCGGCATTCTGACCACCAATATTATCGATTTGGGTTTCGTCACGGTACTGAACGCTCAATTCCAGGCGGTCATCCTCGGTTGGCTCAAAATCAATCTTGCCGAAATATAGATCTTCGTTGAACGGCAGATTTACAGGACCGTACTGCTGAGACAGATTAATCGGCAGAAAACCAATATAGGGTGCCGCACGCGGGTCAGCCTGGACGCTACGTGGTACAACATTGTCCTTGCCCTCGTAAGCAAAGAAAAAATGCATACGGTCTCGAATGATCGGTCCACCCAGTGAGAAACCATATTCCTTGGTCTGTGAATCAACCTTAGTATCGACCTCATCCGGCCGCCGGTCACGCAGATTTTGATTGGTATAACGGTAGAACGTCTCACCGTGGAATTCATTGGTACCGGATTTTGTCGCCGCCGTGATCGCTGCGCCGCTGATCTGACCATATTCCGCTTTGTAGTTGGAAGTGATGACCTTGTATTCGCTAATCGCCAGCTGTGGAAACGGATTACCCTGGGTGTCGTTCTGTCCGGAAATCCCTCCCTTGGCAACATAGCTCTTCTGTCCAATACCGTCTATATACAAATTACTGGCGCTGCTATTAGAAGCGCCACCGCGCAGCGTGGTGTGCCCTTGAGGATCAATGTTGAACGCCATACCTGGCACGGTGTCGGCAAACTCCAAGAAATTACGCGTGGCCTGTGGTAGTTGCTGGATCTGACGTAACGCGATTGTATTGCCAACCTCGGACGTTTTGACTTCACGGATGGTCTGTCCGGTCACTTGGACCGCATCCAAAGTCTTAGCATCACCACCGGCCAGTACACCGCCATCCAAATTGACAGTGACGCTCGAGGCCACACTCAACGTGACTCTGCGGGAAACGCCACCAACACTGATCGTGTATTCGCCAGGCGGAAGACCGACAATAGTGTAAGTACCGTCGGACAAAAGCGTGGTTCGGCGCACCAAACCGGTGGCTGTGTTAGTCGCTACAACCATGGTCCCAGCCTGCACTCGGCTCACTTGGCCATGCAGCGTGGCATTACTGCTCTGCGCGAATGTATCCGGCAGTGTCAAGTACAGACAAACGGCTAATGCGTAACAAAGCAAACTGCGTATCTGCAGCAACAGACTGGAGCAGGACTTTCTCATCTTGACTCTCTCCAAGGGTAACGAGTATTGCAAGCAAGGAACGGATCGGTTGGGGTTCGGAAGCAACGTTTCCATCAACAGAATATCTGCACGCGAGGCGTGAAGCACGGATGACGAGTTCCAAGATAATTGGTAGGAACATAAGCAGAGTGGAAATCGAGACAGACGTATCTGACAGTTGTTCCAGGTAAACACGAATCACACGCACCTCAAGGCCCAAACAAGCGCACACACATCGTAGTTAGCACCACTTTGACATCATTTGTGATCAGCACTTATTCAAGGCTACCCGGACGATGTCGCCTGATCCCTGAGAAACACCGTGACCGAACATGCTTAGCCACCTAAGAAGACCGCACCTTATTACATCGAACACGGCATCCAAGCACCATCGTATCCTGCCCAGTTACTGTCCAACATGGCCACCGCAATCCTATCGAACCTCCTTACCGCAGCCAAACGTTCTTGCGGAGGGCAGCACTCAACCAATGCATCAACGCAACAGCACATGGATTTACCCAATGTTATCCACAATAATCGGCCGATAAAAATGATGCTGCAATCACAACTGTTGAAAAAATATCAAGTCATCATTCACGCACCATAGTCGGTATTGATATCTAACACAGGATAGTGACTCAGATAATAGTGAAATAGCATGACCAGATTAGGCCAATAAACCAGGATGACCTTACCCACCAGCTAAGCCAAGTCCAGCAAGCTCAGCCGTTAAGCACCAACATAACCGGGCACCCCATCAAGCCGAATGTACTGCACATCAAGATATGCACTGGAAGATACAGGTCGTCGCTGTGCTCCACATTGTCAATTTCACGGCCCAAATCAAACAAAAAACCTGTCATACATATCAGACAACAGAGCACCGATCGTTTCAAAACTTGGGATAGTCACACTGCACTTGATAATGGGGATACAGAATAATTCAGCATATACATAACAGCGACCTGTCCCCTTCACGTATCCCCTTAATCCTATGGCAGCAACGATCTATCGTAGTGCGAGGCAATAACAACCGAAAGGTTGGCCATGCACGCCACTTTACCGATCATCGTCATACCACCCGTATCGCTCAGACTCATTCTCCTGACTCCAGAATGCCCAAAGATACAAACATCGGGTAACACGCTGTTAGAGCTGTGGATATCTACCATGATGAACCCATCGCGATATAACCGAACTCCGACACTGCGCAGGGCAAATCAACGAGTATCACGACACTTACTTAATCCTCGCGCTGATCAGAACCAGAATGCATCAATGAGATTAGCCCAAGCAAGATATTCAAGGATTTACATAACGCCTAGCGATAATGGAGATAACAGATAAGGGTTTAGAGCAACCATGCCGAAATCGACTTCTGCTATTAGAAGATAATACGGGACAACATTAGAGAACCACATGCACAATCTGTGTACCCCAGTCACATCTTCTTGTCGCAGTAGCACATTGCTGGGTTCTATTGACATTTCCTGGCATTGGCATACTGTTTTTTTACGTGAAAGCATCAGAATGTGGCGTTACGCTGCTGAGTAATAGAAGTGAAGTATAAAAGCAGCGCAAAGGCTATATTAAATTACTTGAGACGGTAAGCGGCTAAGATCCAACAGTAACCAACTAGGGCTGCACTCTCTAAAGCCTTAGCGATCATGCCACGCACAGACCGCGCTTTGTACCGCTTGCTGATAGGGTCGGGGCACTGGAATACGTTGTACATGCATTGTATTTCTCAACAATGGCAGCTAAACGGTGGTGACGAAGATAATGCAAGTCCCATGCATCCAAATCGATTCGACGATCACGGGTGCTCACCAGCATACGAGCAGGGACCCCCAAACAGCCACTCGGGGAGCTAGACATTCCCAAAGTGACTTGAATACCACACTGCATCTTGGGGTGAATGCTTCAAGCAAACCGTTGCAGTTGATCGTTACCTCAGGATCATTTCAATATATCTAGTGTGCAAGAGAAACTGTTCGGCCACCTCTATCCCAAAACCACTATATGTCAACATCAGATTAGGAGCTCGACACCTGTGTACGGACGATTTAATCCAACGCCCCCAGGGTGTCGTGCAGCGATTTTGTGTTCACCTCACTTGCCTATGCATTTGAAGCATGAATGAAAATGTACACAAGCTCCAGCAAGATATCCTCCTCAACTGGGAAATCGGCAACACTCTTATCCGCTACATGCTATGGTTTCGTCCCCCTGTGTGGGCACTAGCAACGATGTTTCAACATGAGCGCTGCATCGCAACAGCCGCTGATACTGCGATTGCTGAAGGATGTGCAGCAGCCTGACTCAGATACCCACCACACATAGTGAATGGCGGTGGCCGCATCTATCACCATGAAAAGACCCGCCTATACCGGCTAAGGGATAATATCGAGGATGCCCAAAAAGAACTCACCGCCCCTCTCGAAAGGAACCACACCTAGTCAGTCCAGCGTCGGCAAGCCAGGCTCATCCGAACTGCCATGGCCAGCGTCTGAGCGCCTGATGCGCCGCCCACTGTGGGCGCGCCTGCTTGGCCATATGCTTGATCCTTGGCTGGGTCTATCTATCGAGCCAGAACAGCCTAGTCAATATAACGATGGATGCCCGGTCGTATACGTACTGGAAGACTATAGCCTGTGCAATACACTGATCCTGGACAAAGCCTGTCGCGCAACCAAGTTACCATCGCCGCTGATACCACTGCCAGGCAATCCACTGCAGCGCAAGCGTGCTTACCTAGCACTGTCGCGACGAAGTTCCAACAACTCGCTGATCCCAAACCAGCGTGGTGGCAAGACACACTCCGACTCGCTAGCCAACCTACTACAAGCACACCGTGTACGTGACGACCTAGATATGCATCTGGTGCCAGTATCGATCTTCGTTGGACGTGCACCAGATCGACAGAGTGGCTGGTTCGCAGTGCTGTTCTCGGAAAATTGGGCCCTTGTTGGCCGCTTCCGCCGCCTGCTAGCCGTGTTGCTCAATGGACGCACCACCATTGTGCGCTTCGCTTCGCCAATCTCAGTACGTCAAACACTGAACGAAGGTTTGCCGCCTGAACGTACTCTGCGCAAGCTGCAGCGTGTGCTGCGCACCCACTTCCGCCGTATTCGGGAAGCGGTGATCGGTCCAGATCTGTCAACCCGTCGCTTACTGGTGGACAAGGTCCTGGCAACTGAAGCAGTGCGTGAAGCAATCGCCGCCCAAGCCAAGCGTGACGGGACCAGTCCGTCGGAAACCTGGCGTAAGGCCCAGGCTTATGCCTGGGAAATCGCCGCCGATTACTCCAGCCCTGTAATACGTTCGGCCGATTTTCTGTTCAGCCATGTCTGGAACCGCATCTATGCCGGTGTGCTGATGCACCACGTGGATAACTTCAAAGAGACCGCACTAGGACACGAAGTTGTGTATGTACCCAGTCACCGTAGCCATATGGACTACCTACTCCTGTCGTACTGTTTATACAAATGCGGCATCGGGTTGCCACACATCGTGGCAGGCATCAACCTCAACCTGCCTATCGTTGGCACACTGCTGCGCAAGGGCGGCGCATTCTTCATCCGTCGCTCAATCAAGGGGAACATGCTGTATTCAGTGGTGCTCAGCGAATACGTAGCGCGGCTAGTGGCCGGTGGCTATTCGCTCGAATATTTTATCGAAGGTGGTCGCTCACGTACTGGCCGCCTGCTGCAACCCAAAAGCGGCATGATCATGATGACACTGCAAGCTTTCTTGCGCCAGCCACGCAAGCCAGTACTGTTCCAACCGATCTATATCGGCTATGAGAAACTGATGGAAGGCACCAGCTACCTGGATGAATTGTCCGGCGAAGCCAAAAAAAAGGAATCAATCTGGGGGGTATTGTGGAATATTCCCAAGGTACTCAAACAGAACTATGGCCAAGTGGTGGTGAATTTCGGCGAGCCCATCGCACTCAACGACGTATTAGCCAAACTAGCCCCAACATGGGAAGGTCAACCACTTGGTGAAGACGAAAAGCCAGCTTGGTTGTCGAGCACCGTAGACCACTTGGCTCAGCAAATCCAGACTCGGATTAACAGCGCCGCTGACGTAAACCCAATCAACTTATTGGCACTTGCACTGTTATCCACACCTAAACATGCAATGGGCGAAGCCGACCTGATCGCGCAAATTGATCTGTGCAAAAAGCTACTCCTTGAATTGCCCTATTCAAACCGAGTGACCGTTACCCCACACACTCCTGAACGTATCATTGCCCACGCCGAGCAAATCAATATACTCACCCGCATCCCACACCCGCTTGGTGATGTATTAAGAGTCGAGGGAGATAATGCCGTCCTGCTGAGTTACTTCCGCAACAACGTGTTGCATCTGTTTACTGCCTCCGCGTGGGTGGCGTGTTGTTTTCAAAACAACCGACGCATGAGCCGCATTGCTCTGATCCGTCTAGGGCTAGGCATGTATCCATTCCTGCAAGCCGAACTGTTCCTGCCATGGAGCGAGGATCAGTTTGCCAAACACATCCAGCAGGTGATTGAATTATTTGTGCGCGAAGGCCTTCTGCTGTCCGCCGGCGACGAAGAGGAAGACATGCTCACACGCAACACCAGTCAGACGGATGAGGTGTTCCGCCTGCGTGCGATCAGCCATTCATTGCAACAAGCATTCGAACGTTACTACATCACCATTTCCATATTGGTGAAAAACGGCCCTGGCACACTCAGCGCATCCGAATTGGAGAGCCTATGCCAACTCGCTGCACAACGCTTAAGCCTGCTGTATGCATCGACCGCACCGGAGTTCTTTGACAAAGGACTGTTTCGCGGCTTTATCCAGAAACTTCGCGAATTGAAGTTAGTATGGCCAGACACATATAGCAAACTGGTATTCGACGAACGCCTAGACACCTCGGCTAAGGACGCTCAGCTTATCCTTGGCCGCGAACTACGACACACAATCGAGCGCATCAGTCCGGAAGCAACGAAACCTGCAAGCCAATAACGATTACAGCAACGGCACAACACAAACTGCCATTGTCGATGATGATGGTCTACATCTTTGCTGGCACGACGCGAACCTAACACACTAGATCGTGTTTTTATTTTCATGCTTCCTCCAAACGGACAAGCTAGCAAGGCGAAGATGAAACCACTGCTGGCACGCGTGTCGTCACGTATGGAAACCCGACGAAAATTACTCGATAAGGTTCAACACACACTTAACCACGTTTTCCTTTGCACACGAGATGTCCCGGCTTGCCCTGCATGAGGCTCAACCCTAATGGTTTTCCTGAAGCGCCTACCATCAAATCAGCTTGAGACTGAAACCAGGTTGGAAAGGCTTGAGTGTTTGCAGCCGACCGTTTTTGAAATCCCAGTGGAATACTGTTTACCATCCACGGTATACATGCCTCTCTCACGATATCAAGGAAACGGTGTCTGGCCGTTGCTCGGGCATGTCATAGCAGAACAGATGAAAGTCCAACATACCTCGATCGACCCGACGATTGTGCGCCATCAACGCAATTCCTTCGGTAAATGCAGCCACATCCCAAGTGTGCGAACCATCCATCACACGACTTGGAGGAGAGCCCGTGGTGGTCGACGGCCGTTAGTGACAAATCATATGCCTTGCACTGTGTGCGCTCTGCAACGTACTTCCATACTTGATCATTCAGCAGCATAACGCCCATCACTGACAAGTTCCCACAACAAGAACGCTGTCAACACATGGGAATGTCAACAGAAGCGCGTGCCACGCCCAGACCTATGATCGAAGAATCCATCTGCTTTCTAAGCACATGATGCAACCCGCGTTTAATCTGCAACTCACACTCGCAGTGTGAGCACATCACCCGAATCTGCCCATCAAGCATACGGTGCTTACTACACAATCCGATGAAACGCAGAACATGGCATCCTCTGGCAAAAAACTCTCCAAGACTGCGAGCGCACAGACCAAGCAACATCACCATCCACATATCCTCGTTTGGCACTGTATGCCTGCGTCAATACACCGGCTCCCAGATATCAACCCATCATCCACCAGCAACGGTGACCCAACTTCCTGCATACGGACACTCAACGGTGGATGATCGCCACGCTGACGATATGCAACACCGAGGTCTCTGCACAACTGCCTGCCACAACGCCGTTTCTAATCGTGGTGCATGCACCGCACGCTGCCGTGATTCGCAGAGATGAGAAACCGAGCACCACACACCAAGCGTATCTCGGTGGCACCATCGAACATGACCAGACTATGGCGTTGGCCCATACGTACCGGAACGGTGTACTCATCCAATGTGGTCGCACTCCAACAATACTTCTTCAGCACACCCGGCACCCCACCACACCCGGGTAACATCTCACCCACAGCACCACATGGGTCGGTATCGCCTCGACTTTACTTTGCACCTGCCACAGGGCTTTACACCATAATGATGTTCAAGTGCGTGTCGCAGCATGCTTCATTGGTATTGTGGACATGCTCGTTGGATGCTCTCTATATGGTTGGTAGACGACACATACCTCCAGCTCAGTCAACGGGCGTTCCAAGTAGCCAGGTTCACACTTTATATAAGCAAGGGACATGTTTAAATAGGCACTGTATTGGGACAGTCCGGGGGCGTGCCGCAGCAAGGATATATGCACACCGCAAGTCGATGTTGAGCCGGCATCCCACCTCAACCACCGCACCCCAAGATGCAATCACCCCTTGCTCAGTCACTCTCAAGACACAGCCGTCATCGGAAGTGCGATGCTGCTCAGCAACAATCCAAACCAGCTCAACAGCAAATGGTCAAAACATGATTTTGTCAACGTCTACCGGGTACAACGCTATTGATGGTACAGGGCATCGGCATACCTCACTCCCTCCAACCAATCTTCCGCACCTATGTAGGCTTGGCTGCAATTGATGAATCGGGTCACATCATTGATCTCGAAACACTGTTGTTTCTCAGCACCGAATACACCGAACACGCTTGGCACAACAACCAAATAAGAAGATGGCAAGCACAGCAGTCATCGTCAGTACGCAAAGCTGCTATAGAGCTAGATTGCTCCAGTGCAGCACCTTAATGCATTTTTTTATCAATTAAGCATCCAAGCAACCACATATGATGCGTAGCAATTCGGTTTTCTTGTCTGAATGCGGCAGTTAGACTCCAATGGCACCCCCAGCATGCGGAGCAGTGAAAGTACAACAAATACATATTTTGACTGCATCGATCCGAGATTTTTGCTGTCTTTGAAACCAGTCGTGGATACATCACCAAAACCGCTGTGATCTTCTACCGTACTATCGAGACTCATGTGTATTCTTTTGACCCGATCTTCTCTATATCTCCTGAACAGCAGAAACAATCAAATTCCCAATTTATTTCACAGAATCTAATAACGATACGAATACCTCTTGAACCGATTCCCACCAAGCCGGATAAACCACTTCCCAATCCTTGAAGTATCAATGCTGTAGCATCCATCGACTACGTTTAATGTACGTATTACATTTCAATATCCATCACCGGCTCAGGAATATTTATGCGCCGTTTCGCCGCCGCTCTCGCCTCCATCCTGTCGATTAACGCGATCGCCCAAACTCCGCCAATGACACCTGACATCACCGGTAGGCGATTCATCGTGCCAACCGAGATGAACAATTACATCAAGCGTGAGGCGATGATCCCGATGCGTGACGGAATTAAGCTACACACGGTCATCGTTGTTCCCAAGAAAGCACAGCATGCACCTATATTGCTCACGCGAACCCCATACAACGCCAACGACCGTATCGAACGTCTGCTGTCACCACACATGAAAGACCTCCTGCCGCAGGGGGACGACGTGTTCGCAACCGGCGACTATATCCGCGTGTTCCAAGACGTGCGCGGTAAGTACGGCTCGGAAGGCGACTACATCATGACCCGACCATTGCGTGGTTTACTCAACATCACCGATGTCGATCATGCGACCGATGCATGGGACACGATAGATTGGTTGGTGAAGCACATTAAGGAGTCCAATGGCAAAGTCGGCATGATCGGTTCGTCGTATGAAGGGTTCACTGTGGTGATGGCCCTGATCGATCCACACCCGGCGCTGAAGGTGGCTGCACCGGAAAGCCCGATGATCGATGGCTGGATGGGCGATGATTGGTTCAACTACGGTGCCTTCCGCCAAGTCAACTTTGACTATTTTTTCAGTCAGTTGACCAATCGCGGCAAGGGCTTATCAATCGCACGCCAAGGTTACGACGACTACAGCAACTTTCTGCAGGCAGGCTCGGCGGGCAACTACGGTAAGGCCGCAGGTCTGGAACAGTTACCCTGGTGGCACAAGCTCGTCGAGCATCCAACGTATGACACCTTCTGGCAAGAACAAGCGCTGGATAAGATCATGGCACGTACCCCGCTGAAGGTCCCGACGATGTGGTTGCAGGGCCTGTGGGATCAAGAAGACATGTGGGGTGCAATCCATAGTTATGCAGCGATGGAGCCGCGTGACGTACGCAACGACAAGAACTACTTAGTCATGGGTCCATGGCGCCATAGCCAGGTCAACTATGACGGCAGTAACTTGGGCACTCTCAAGTTCGACGGTAACACCGCATTGCAATTCCGTCGCGATGTACTCAAGCCATTCTTCGATCAGTATTTGATTGATAGTGCGTCCAAGGCCGACACACCGCCTGTGTTTATCTACAACACTGGGGAGAACCATTGGGACCGTCTGCAACGTTGGCCACGCAGCTGTGAGCAGGGCTGTGAGAACACATCAAAGCCGCTATACCTCAACGCTGGCGGCATGCTGTCATTCCAAGCACCACAGAAAAAGCAGAATGATTATGAGGAATACGTATCTGATCCAGCCAACCCGGTACCATTCATGCCACGTCCGATCAACTTCAAAGACCGTGCGATGTGGACCACTTGGCTGGTGCAGGACCAACGCTTCGTTGACAACCGCCCGGACGTGTTGACTTACCTCAGTGAACCACTGACTGCACCGTTGCACATCGCAGGCGTACCGCTAGTCAACCTGCATGCCTCTACGAGTGGCACAGATAGCGATTGGGTAGTGAAGCTGATCGATGTCTATCCAGATGAAATGGCATCTGATCCAAAGATGGGAGGTAACGAACTGGCGGTGTCACTAGGTATCTTCCGTGGCCGCTACCGCAAAAGCTTCCAGTATCCAACTCCAATTACAGCGAATCAGCCGCTGTTGTACCGTTTCGGATTACCCAACGCGAACCATACCTTTCTGCCAGGACACCGGATCATGGTGCAGGTGCAATCCACCCTGTTTCCATTGTACGACCGCAACCCGCAGCGCTACGTGCCGAATATCTTCTTCACCAAACCCGGTGATTACGTCAAAGCAACCCAGCGCATCTGGCACACACCGCAACAACCAAGCTTCATCGAACTTCCGGTAGTGGATCCTGCGCTATTAACGCACAGTACTCATGGAACGATTAGCACCTCTCACAAAAAATCGTGACCGAAGCCATCAACGTCTGCGTGGTGTGCATCACAAGTGTATTGTGCGGTGTGATCTTCAAATTCGACTCGCTGATGGTGGTTGAGATCATCCAACATCATGCCGTCGTCAGTGAAACACTGCGTTTTAGGCATTATCAGATCATCGTTCAATTCCTTGCCACAATAACGAATACAGCAAGCGGCTGTTTCGCTCTTTTTTGAATTTCTCCGGGAATACGTAAGTTAATGAGTGTACGTGTTACTCCTGTATCTCACCGCAGCACAGTACGTTCTTTAAAGCAGCGATTGCGTCTGCGTCAGACTCATCGGACTTGAATCACGCTATATCACCAACCAACCCATACTCAAAGCAGCGTCTACCCCTGTGGAGATGTCACTGCATACGGCACACATAGCGGCGGATAGCTTTGAAAAAAGACCACACTTGAGAAGCTGAAGCACATGTGATGAAGCTGTGCTTCAAGTTGACATCCAAATTGGCTTTACTGGAGAAAAATCCTGATCTTTCTCCGGAAGGATGGAACATGCGTCATGTGCACATTGAGGGATTCAAACCAAGTATTGACTGACTTGGAGTTATCCATACATGAGCACAAGAAAGAGATGACACTTGCGGGAACCCATCCAGATCAATCACATCTGTCGTCCATGCTCCCTACCGATGTCTGATCGATTGACACATCACTGCACCTTGGTATGTACCCAATGCACAAGCTGCTTGCATTGCGGCAGTACACTTAGACATCCCAACATCGCCATTCAATAGATTTTCCAGCCGCTTTTAGCTCTTCTAACAAGAACACAGCACTTGTCATGTGACAATGGCCAATCCAAGTCGTGTATGACTCGCCCACTCAGATCAGCGAAATTAGCTTACCGTTGTCGTAACGTTTGAACAGATCATTCAGATGCTTCCGGGATTATCTTGTCAAAAGCTCTTGAACAACTTGGTGAATATGCCAACCCGACTGGGTCATGACTTTTGCATTCAACACAGCCGTTGGCATAGATCGCACATGGCATGCTGATTGTGGTCAAAGATGCTCAATCGCAGCGCCTGCCAGTGCCATGCTAGTTGTCCATCTGCATTGTTAGAGTCTGTCAATCACTGGAAAACTTGCCAAATAGAAAATGGCGGGACACCGCACACGCTTGTCACTGGATCAGATTGGGCCATCGCTGTTCTCATTAATCTTTCAAGTCACCAGTTACATTCATTGATGAAAATGACGATTGATCAACGCAGCAAAAAGCAACAAAGCAACGTCCACAAGTAGCTGGTCGAATCTCGCTGCAACCCGATGATGGGCATATCAATTTCTTTGAACGCATAGAGATACAGTCAATTTTTTCAACGTTGAGAAAATTTCTGGGATGGTGGCAAAAGAATCGAACAGCCAAATATGCAAGCTGAAAACCACACTGTCCTCGGATCGATACTGTACACAGAACCCACCATAACCAGCACGGCAGCGCCCTCGATATACAAATCAATGCGCTACGCAAAGATTTCGATGCCCGGTAGTAAGCCATTGAAGATCGGACTAGAACAGAGGATCACATCGCCAAGCATTAACAAGGCGCAATACTCAGAAACGCATCTCATAGAAGAAATATTGGTAGTGCAAGCAGATGAGAAAATCAAACGCTGCTTCCATCAACGTATCCACTGTTCCAGATTATCAACGCTCTATGAAGCTTAAGAACCACAATTGAAAACACCAGACGGCCTGATGCCGGTACCTCAATAACATGATGATCCTTTCCACACAACAGCATTAAGCCCTTGTACAGCACAATTCGTATTCCTACTACTAGATTAATTTCGAGGAACGTTAAGTGTTCCGAATGTTCCGCGTGACGCCTCATAAGCGGCACATCACCTGGACAGTTGACAGATCGATAAGCTTGAACGCTGCATTGCTTACCGACAGATCCTGCGCTTTACAACTCACTGTCATCTCAGATCGGGCTGTTTCCCGATTTATCGGACGATCCAGACACACAGCACGCCTGCCAGCAGGTAAAAAGCATGCGAAGAGGAAAGCGTACAAAGGAGATGGCCCCACCGGTTAATCTCGGCACCCGCATCAATCAATACCGTTGCTGCCTTCCGGCCCTGGCGGGGTTTTCGATCTAGCGTCGCGAGGGACCGGCAGGGCCACCATAACACTCAAAGCAACTTGGAGGACCTTAAACGCCGTTTTAGAGGCAATGGACCTTAACGAACCCTTCAAAAGGTAGGCTTACGCCACCTAACTCCACCGCTGCTCATCTGGGGATTGTAGCGCTTCATGCAGGCGAGTCGCCAGCTTATGCTACATGATGATGCTGCGATCACTTCCGTACACCGGATCATGGTAGATAGGCGCAATCAAACGCCTAAAAGTGAATGCTATCAAACGTCGCTAACCATAGAGTACACATCACCTGCTCATCATTCTGTGCGTCAGCCGATGTTGTTGCCATCGTGAATCTGTACACATTCATCAACACTCAAACATCGGAATGAAACGTCACCGTTCACTCAATAGACGTCGAAATAAAATGCCCTCCAAATAGATCCATGGAAGAACACATCGTTTGGATCCTGCGGAGATATTAAAAACCGATAGCCACATTGGACACCGACGGGAGGCATATATGACTGCTGCCAGAAAATAAAATCATCCCCAAGGGCATTCACGGGGACAACACATGCAACAACCGACGTGACAAACCCTCCGAAAGCACCCCTGCAGAACGTTGCTTCATGCAACGGCCTTGACATCCGCCTCTGGTGCAAAACAAATCATCTGCAGCAGTAATGGCAACATGTGCGGCTGGCTTACTATTTCAGCAACACCCCAAGCGCGACACGTACTATCGCCCGATCCTGCATCGCCCCGATCAGGAACATCAGGCAAGCAAGGTATCGAAAATGTGGATATCAGGGTACTGCGTTCCCCGTTTTTTGAGTGCTTCTCAGAGCTTGGATCTGCACACCGCACTTTCAATCCAGTGACGCCAGGTCAGCGACCCATGCCCACGCCGGACCTCACGCTTGCTGTGTCAGCATGTGTGCGCTATCAATACGCCACTGGGTGAAAGCGCCCCCATCCGGGACACCACCGACGCACGGGATCACCGTGCGTCAGCCTCCATACCCAAGACTAAAAACCCAGCTGGTAACGCAGGCCAAGGCTATCGTCGCGACCACGTGCACCAAAGTGGTGCTCCACACCCATGTTCCACTGTCCTGCGATCCCCCCTACCGGCCAGACCATTGATAATCCAAGGACACCGCCCGAACGACCGGGCCACGGTGCAGCCACCAAGGGCGTCCACGACGCTGTCGCCGTGAAGCTGGCGTGGGGATTCAACCCGTTCTGACGCAAGGTCTGCTGCCACTCACCATAGCCCCGCAGCATCACACCACGCCAGCCCCACTGCGTACGCACACCGGCCAGTAGCTGACTGCGCGTGGCTTGAGCGGCCTGCACCTGTAAGCCAAAGCCCGCACCCCCCTGCTCCTGAAATCCATCTGTCCGCAGCTGGGTTTGATCCAGGCCAAGATACGGAGTCAAGGCCCATGCACCCTGGCGCCAGTGATAGCCAGCCTCCACACTGCCGCTGAAAAATTGCCCGCGGTAGCGGCTGGATGTCCAATCGCTCCAGTCACCCAGTTGCAGATGCCGGTCCAGGCGCCGCTGGAAACTGCCAAAACCAAGCTGGCCCAAGACATACAACGGACCCTGGGTGCGCTGCACATACACGTGTCCTTGCACTTGTCTGTCCAGCCCACGCAACCCTGCCACGCTCCCGGATGGACTGGCATTGATCTGACCAAAAGCAAAACCAACAATGTCGCCGGAGGCCAGTTGTGTATCGTGTCCAAGTAACCATCCAGACAGGGCGAATGTGCCGCCGGCGGCCCCATCTTGGCCGGGACCACCCAAGGCCTGACGCCACGTCACAACACGCTCACCAGGCGTACGCTCATCCAGACGCGTGGCAAGGCTGCGCCGTCCCACATCAATGGCATCAAAGCTGGCCGCCGCCGCCGCAACATGCCCTTGCCCGGACAAACTTTGCAATGAAGCCGCCGCCACCTGCGGGCTAGACGATTGTTGCAAGGCCGCCGCCGCCGCAATAAAAGTGCTGGGCAACCGGCCACGGCCTTGGGCCTGCTGTACGTCAAGCTCACGGAACGCATGCTCGACACGATTGGCAGAAGCCTGCGCAACATCATCGACAATCCCCAATGCACGGGCCGCCGCACTGACGTCCAGGCGTTGGAGCGTCACGTTAGCATTGTTGCCATCGTAGTTAAGCTGACCTTGTCCAAGCAGCACCGCCGGACCCCAGGTCAACCCCGAGAACGTGCCGGTCAAGCCACCATCGGCATGCAACACGCTGTAGAAGGTATTCAAGCTCACATAATCACGCTTGCCCAGCACCTGCAGTTCGCCCCCTTTGAGGATGGCACTGCCTGCTACGCTCAGTTGATCGCCCACATGCAACGCAAGGCGCCCTGTCTCTGATTGGATGTAATCGCCCTGGAGCTTGAGTCCATCGGTCCCAATCTCCAGGGTCCCGGCATTGCTCACCCCGCCGCCGAAGTGACCGCTACCAATCAACGTCGCACTATTACCCACGCTCACCGCGGACGCACCCAAGCTGGACACCTGGAGGGTCCCTCCTAGCACCTGGGTCGCCCCAGTGTATTGGTTGTTGCTGCCAGCCAGCACCAGCGTTCCGTTACCCCCCTTGATCAAGCCGCCGCTGCCGCTGATGTCATTGGCCCAGGTTGAACGCCTGTCATCGAAGTTGACCTGAACATCGCCCCAGTCAAACTTGGCCGGACCCAACACCGCTTTACCCACATTCAGGGCGCCATAGCCGAATACTTCGTCCACACCCGGTGCGCCGAGATCGGTGGCCGTCCCAAGCAGGGTCTGACGTACCAGGTCGTTGCTGAAGTATGGAAATGCCTCCCACACCAACGCCGCTGCACCTGAGACCAACGGCGCTGCAAATGAGGTGCCTTGGATTGCCTCATAGCCCTTATGACTGTAAACATCGCTGGTAGTCATGGTGTAATCAATAGCCACGACATCACCCGGCGCAGCCAGGCAATAGTGCATTGCGATGCCGCAGTGATTCGAGTAAGAAGCCAACTGGTCCGGGTGATCAAAACTGTCTAATGCAGCGACCACTAACCACCCTCTTTCCAGGTCGGCTGCCGATGGCGCGCCTTCCATAGTGGGCAAGCTTGGCAGCCTGGCAGCTTGGCCTGGTTGTGGTTGGCTTTCGTTACCACTGGCGAATACCACCAACCCATTGTTGCCGAGTACAAAGTCACGGTAGGCGTTCACGAAAAAACCAGTGATCCTTCGACTCGTCCATACTGGTTCATCGCCCGTGTCCTCGTCCTCATAGCCCCATGAGTTGTTCTGGATACGCACTCCTGCAGCGCTCATGTCGGTATTCATGCGCTGTATGTGTGATGCTTCTCTTTCAAAAAAACTTCCGATGACTTGGCCGCTATTATTTTGTCCTGCTTTAGCTTCAGCTTCAGACGAGAAAACACGCGCTGAGAAGATGGACGCACCGGGTGCGATGCCACCAGGCCAGTATTCAACTGGCTTACCAGCAGCCAGCTGTGCCACTTGGGTGCCATGGCCACCAACATCATCTGGAGTCGAAGGGTCTGAATGATCCACATAGACATTATTGCGGATCACCTTCCCCTGCAACGCGATGTGGTTACGATTCACGCCGGAATCAACCACACCAATAATGTAGCCATTACCAGTCAAACCAAGCGCATGCGCGGCTTTGGTATTAGTCAAATCAAGGTGCGCGTTGAACTCGGAAACTATCGATGGTTCCAGTGGGGGCAATGATGGTGTGGTGGTCGATGGTGGTGTGGTGGTCGATGGTGGTGTGGTGGTCGATGGTGGTGTGGTGGTCGATGGTGGTGTGGTGGTCGATGGTGGTGTGGTGGTCGATGGTGGTGTGGTGGTCGATGGTGGTGTGGTGGTCGATGGTGGTGTGGTGGTCGATGGTGGTGTGGTGGTCGATGGTGGTGTGGTGGTCGATGGCGGTGTGGTGGTCGATGGTGGTCTCTCTGGAAGGACTAATCCGCCGCCGCCGCCGCAGGCACTCAAGACCGTCGCCAACGTTGATGCCAGAATCGTTCTGGCAACAAATATCTTTTGCATCGTTTTCATTTGTCCTTTAATAGGCATGACCGAAACACACTTCATGTTCTTATGTAATTTATGTGATGAATGCCCATTATTATCACGCAAGTAATTGATTTAATACAAGGCAAATAGACGTTAGATTCCCTGTCTCAGAAGATATTTAAGAGTCACCAAGCACATCACCAGCGTTGTTTCCTGCGTTCGACTCAACCACATACTCTCTATCAACCATCACCATTGCTGCTATCGCCACCAGGTTTACCAATAGCGTCGCCATGCCGGCGAGCTCTCCAAAGTGATCATGGGCTGCCTTGCCCCTACCTTAGAAAGCAGCTTCGAAGTCATCACCAGCACTCGCTGTCGCACTTGATGGATCCGCCATTCCCCCAAGCGCCTACTTATAAAACGTAGGTCACGGCATTGGAGGCAACAAAGCTCACATGGCTTACCCCACGGGATCACGCATGTGTATACGGAAGACACGTATTCAGGTCATGCCGTATTCGCTCAGAATCAACTTACGCAAGGTCATCCAGCAGCACTGGGGAAATACTCTTGCTTCGTTTGTCGCCAAGCTGATAGGCGTCAATCAATCACCGGACATCGACATACTTGTTGTTCAGCCGAGTTAAGTCGATGCATATCGTCTTTGATTCATTGCTCTTTGAGCAACGAATGCGGCATCAAAAGTTCAGGGTGTTTAGAAGCTAAATTCTAAAGGGGTTCGCAATCGAATCGAATGTTCTTGGATATTTCCAACGACATGACAATGATGATAGTCATCAAATCACTAAAGCCTGATTATGAATTGCGACTATCGGCCTATAAATTGAAGCATTATGGATGTCCACATATCACAATAAAGAGGTATCAGACCATTTAAAATCAATGATTTATAAAGATTATATGAGAAACTCCAGCGATTTCTGTACACCGAAAAATTTCTGTACGATGGTTCCTGACTGTTGACCTCGCCATCAACCCTTCATGAGCGTGTTTACCATGATGTACCTCATCTCGCGCTTTGCGCAGGTACGCTGGAAAGCGCAGCTTCACCCTCTACCGCTTTGGTGACAGCGAAGCAATGGCGTTCGCTATCGAATTGATTTAATTTAAATTAACCGCGAATTCCAAAAACTGAATGCGCATATGCTTGACACTCGAATCTTGGTCGTCATCATGTTGGGCGCGCGCATCTGCGCGTTGCCTAACTAACGACGAGGATTGAACGAATGAGTATCAACAAGCTTCTGATCGCACTGGCGATGGGTGTAACCCTTGCTGCGTGCGGCCCAAAGACACCAGAGCCAACAAGCCAGGATTCCAATCCTGCTAATAATCCTGCAGCTAGCGAGGCCCAAGCCGCCGCCGACCAAGCTGCTGCCAATCCACCTGCTGAGACAACCCCAGGTGCCGCCGATACTGCAGCTGCAGCTAACACCGCAGCTGACGCTGCCGCAACCACAACTCCCCCAGCAGATGCTTCCAAGCCTGCAGGAAGTCCCGCCAACAAGCCCAAAGACACTGCAGAACCAAAGAAGTAATCCTTCTTCAGTACTTCACGTGTTCAGGAAAGCCGCTGGTTTGCCAGCGGCTTTCTCCTGGGCTTTTAACTGACCGTATACAACCGTGTATATTTTCCTACTGTCCGATTTCAAGGAAACTCGCCGTTAAGGCGGAGTTGGATGTACTGTGCATCACGTAGCGCCCCTTGTGTGATGCCCCGTTGCTAAACGATTGGCGTAGTTTCAATAAGAGACTAGACAGCTTAAGACGGCATCGCCGCTGCATCATCATCTTCAGTAGTGCCCAGTACAGCTCGCCCTGCCGGTAAAGGCACATCACAAAATTCACATAATTAAACTTCAGCACACCGCCCTCGATAGCGTTTTGCTACGCGCAATGCTTAACACATTAAATACCTGCTTCACCCTATGACTCATGCAACAAACCGGTGCCATACTTAGTGCTGAACGCTAACCCGGTATCGGTGATTGGCAGAAATAGCTCATCCCACAGTTGCGGCCACTTTTAGAATGACATGATCATTTACCAAGCAAAGCAGCCCCACTGAATATAGAGGGTCTGCACCGGAGTGGTTAAGCTGTCTCCACGCAAGTTCAGAGCCGACGCAGTGCTCCTTCCTGAGACACATTGCATCAACGCATCCGAACTCCAAAGTGCATCCACGGATAAGGAGCAGCAATCAGAAAATCTGGACACCCGATTTTTAAGGATCTTTAAACTGAGAAATCGTAGGTAAAAATGCAAACGTGAAGATTTCATCTTCAGTGACGTGCAGCGGTGTTTTTTTAAGGAATCCGCTATTGAAAATAAACTACAGTGATCTGAATGAAACAATGAACATACATCCCCCCTGACACGAATGCTGATTATATGTAGTGTTTTGAATGCAACAATCTTCAAATCTGTTATCCAATCCTCTTTTATGTATCAAACTAACCTTAAATTTGCGATTCACGGCATGAGTACGGATTCCACCGTGTTTTATTTCAGTCAGTGGCAGATCACAGCCTCGGTGACTAACAATATGGAATACTCAAAAATCTCCATGCAAATATGAAAATAAGTCAGTTCGAAGTGCGGCCTGCATCCGGTGACACATGATCCCTGGAGAATCTATCTGGAATGTTCGAAGGCATCCCCCTGCGCATTCACAAGAGTTAAAACGCGGTTGGGTAAGGTGAGCGCAAACAGGCACACCCTCCTCCCGTTAGCAACGCATCGTTCTTCTTGATCTTGGAGACACTTTCCAAAGTGGACAAAACACCCCAACTCCATCTGATAGTGGATTTTGTCTGACCCAGAACACGGCTCCCATGCTGGTTATCTTGGCTGCCTTCCCTCCAGGTGGCGCAACCATCAAGACCCTCGATACCCCACCACTCCAAGTGAAGCATCTGGCTGAGTCTGCTGCGCCCAAGATCCAAGATTCAGCAATCAGCGCACTGCAAGTGGAATCACTCCTGCCACTGCCTGCTGACTCTCTTACCTTGATCCGTAGTTGAGTCGCACGCATGGTGACGCAGAATCATCCCCACTCAATCACGGCTACGTCCTGCGGCATGACATACACACGTGATCTGAGCATCCACGCTATCCAATGCAGCGCCAGTAACGCCTGGGACACAATCACGACTATAGATCTCCGTAACTCCACAGGCCCAGCACCAGCCTTCAAACCTAATGCCCATATCGCCAAAACCAAATAAACCTGCCGCTCAAAACCGCAAACACTCTCCCTAATACCGACTTTCAGCCATTCCAAGACACCGCAGACATCAAAAAGACACCGCTCGGAAGGATGAAGGTATTTCACTGGGGCTCGATGGAATGGCCATGCAAAGGTTGAGAACGCATCTGACAGAACCCGCTGCAAAACAGGTTCGACACACCCAAGCACTGTGACACGGACATCCAATAGATATTCCTGCCGGATTAATCATGGCGTCCAAAAAGCAAAAAATAAAACCTTATCGATCACCCTCTCTCATCTATCCCTGACGAAACACAAATATTCCATGACACACTTTAAAAGAGCCCATCATGAATAAATCTACCGAAATTCTAAAATGCAGCAGAGAGTAAGTAACGCTACACCACTATGATTTTTCCGAATAAATCCCCCCGTTATAATGCATTTCACATCACAACATTCAGGCTACATTCTTGCCAACGAATCCCACCTCCACCGCCTTCCCTGAATTTATCCACATGCTTTCACTGGAAAGGCTTGAAGATAATCTGTTCCGTGGTCAAAACCACGACATTGGCACCAAATATGTGTTCGGCGGGCAAATACTTGCGCAAGCCCTGGCGGCAGCGCAAAACACTATCGAAAGCAGTCGCATTGCACACTCACTGCATGCCTACTTTTTACGTGCTGGTAACATCCAACAACCAATCATCTACAACGTAGAGCGCACCCGGGACGGCAAAAGTTTCTCCTTACGCCGCGTCACCGCGATCCAGCACGGTCAGGTGATCTTCTTCTGCACAGCATCATTCCAGGAATGCGAAGACGGTGCTGAACACCAAGCCAAGATGCCGGCAGTGCGGCCGCCAGAAGACATCGCACCCATTCAGTCGCTGCCCCCACTACCAACCCAAATGCACTCCTGGCTCAACCTTAGCGAACAATTTGAGTTCCGCCGCGCGCGCCCCTCCAACGAACTAGATTCGCAGCAGCATCCTCCATCCCAACACTTGTGGCTGCGCCTGAACGCTCCACTTGGTGACAGCATTGCACTGCATCAAGTGCTGCTGACCTACGCCTCAGACTTCCAGCTACTCGATACAGCCGCCTTCCCACACGGCATCAACTACCACACCCCACAGGTACAGATGGCTTCACTCGATCATGCGCTGTGGTTCCACCGCCCATTTCGCATCGATGACTGGTTGTTATATGCGCTTGAGAGCCCAAGCGCACAGGGCGCGCGCGGATTGGCACAAGGGCAATTTTTCACCCAAAATGGCGTATTGGTCGCCAACACCGCCCAAGAAGGGCTGATGCGCACGATCAACCATGCAGCACCGCCCAAGGATTAATCGATGCGTGCCATCTTTAACAGCCAGCGCCTGGAAACAGTGGAAGGTGTGGCCGCACTACTCAACGAAGCCGGCATTCAAGTAAGGATCACCAATCACCATGCTTACCACAGCAAACGCAGCGGTCAGTTCAGCTACCTGGACAGAAATAACCCAAAGCAGCATCCGACAGTATGGATCGTCCATGCCAATGACCAACCACGGGCACGTGAGATCCTAAGAAAAGTGGGGTTACTGGACACCACCCGGCGCAACCTGTCCGATGCCAAAGACGCACTTACCTCACCCATTAACACCATTGCGCCACGGCTGGTTCAGTGGACATGGCGGATCCGCCTCACGCTGTTGCTGGTGATCGGTGCAATCGCACTGACGATCACCTTGCACCACACTTCCACTCCAATGGCAACCCCACCGACATCGATCCCAACACAGCAACCGGCCAAACCGCAGCACGAGGAACCAGTGCGCGTGCGAATCCAACCGGTGCCTTAAGCGCAATCCATCAGCCGCCCATATCCGCACCGACCTCGCATCATCAAAGACGCCTGACACAAGCCAGATCCAAAGAAGCGTCCAGACAACCTCCATGTGACGCCAGCATGCGACATAGAAGCCACTCATGCCAACGGCACGATACAGAACGCATCTCATCATGACCTGTCAGACCATCGTGATCGGACCGGACCGATGGTCACCGACAACATCAGCAAAAACATTCCTACACAACGGGCAACACCTCACAGAGCAGCGCAACCGGCTCAGCTGAAGCTCCATCCAGACACACAACACTCTGTGAAACACCAATACGATGCACGTCGCTTTTGCAACCTTGGCCGTTTGTACTGCGTATAAGCTCCATGATGACGTCTCCTGAAACTACACTGGCGCATCACCACATCAAAGCCGACCATCCCTCTGCTTCACATCCTCATCACGTCAAAAGCAACAATACCCCTTGGATATCTTTCATTGAATGCATGGACACACCGCCGCGACTACCGTTGACCCTGACGCCAACATTCACGACATAGAAAAATCACAAACCATGCACCCCCACCCGCTATGCTGCAACCATGGCGCTGCACTCCGAACCACACGACGACCTACAGCTATTCAAGACCAGCCATCACGCATGTAGTTACTGGCCGGACCGATGGGCCTGCAATTTAGTCATAGACCCGAGCGATCCCCGCCTGAGTGCCATCTACCCACAGGCACTGGCTTGGGGCTTCCGCCGCTCCGGCAACCTGTTATACAGACCCCACTGCAAACACTGCGGTGCCTGCATCCCGGTGCGTATCAATGTGAATGCTTTCGTTCCAAATCGCAGCCAGCGTCGTTGCCTAGCTCGTAACGCCACACTTGTCACGCGTACCGTCCCAGCCGAACGTAGCGCAGAACACCTCTCACTCTACCGCCGCTACCTGCACCAACGTCATCCCGATGGCGGCATGGAGGGTCACGGTGCCAACGAATTCGATCAATTCCTGATCGGGCACTGGGCATACGGGCGCTTCATGGAGATCCGCGAACCCACCACCAACGGCACACTCGGCCGGCTGCTCGCCGTAGCAGTCACTGACCTCACCGAGCAAGCATTATCAGCGGTGTACACCTTCTACGAACCAGACACAGCTGCCCGCAGCCTCGGCACACTGGCCATCCTGCACCAGATCCAATGGGCACAGCGCGAACAGCGTCCGTACCTATACCTGGGTTATTGGATCAAAGACCACTTCAAAATGGATTACAAACGCCGTTTCCAAGCACTCGAAATGTATGACGGCAACCACTGGCGCTGCTTCACCTCAACCTATGGAGCGACGCTCGCACTGCAACCTGAACAACCGGCATCGCATCCAACAACGACCGGATGATCCCCTTCTCCTGACCGCATGATTTCGATGCCGTAATACAACAGACAGGTCCGTGCCGACGCACTCGCTACGCATCCCCATCGACAATCCCTCGCAGTACATAGATAAAAACAAGCATTTACATCGAACATGGGAACGAGACAACACAACCGACACACTGTTTCAGCCCCTCCCACAAAGTGACACCACCGGATCACAGAACGTCGCTACACAATCCGCACAACTCCCCCTAACACCAATAGCACCATGCCGAACACACTGAATCCGCGATGACAACGCCTGCATCAACGACACACCCCATCACTACAGCACCCGCACATCAAACAAACATGTACATCTAGCCGCTACAACCTCTTGCTATCGCACTATCCGACCGATACAGCAACGGCACACCGTCTCCTTGCGATGACATGGAAGGTATAACGCGGTGCATTGCAACACCCCTATCAACCTCACTGAGACATGCCGATGCATCCTCCCCGGTGCATGGAGCATCTACGGATCTTGCACCTGACCTCCCCAACCTTCGACAGACCATGGAAACACAACATGGCGCACCACCTCGACCGGCGATGACAACGATGCACATATCCGCACCACACTGCCCCACAGAACAAAGACAATCATCGGTCTGATTTCGCACTGCGCCCGCTCGTATCCCATCGACATCAAGCAAACCACGCACTCCTGCATAAGCATGCACATATCACCGCACTACGCTGCCGACCAAATCACCAAAGATCACCAGCAGGCGCCTTCAAATCAGCCACATGACCGCTGGGTTCCATCTCATCCTCTGTGCACTGCATCGCATCGATCACCACATCTTCTGGTGGACGAACGTGAACGTGGCAACACGTCACGCTCATCGACAACAGCAATCACGCTTAGCCTGCATCATCAATGCCTGTTGCGAGTGTGCTGATGCGATCCAACACCATTTAAGACTCCTCTACACACCAACACTCAAACCACTTGGGGTTGCTAAAAACGACCATAGAGATATCTCCTAGCGCTGACACACAACGCTTCAAAGAGCCCCCCCCCTCCCCAATCAACTGATACACCGTTGCAGAAGCTGGCCGATGCTCATCGCACCTGATACACACACCGCACCACCCTGCTTGATAAAACGATCTCAAACACACTTTGGTCCATACCGTAGTGCAAGCCGCCGTGTGCAGGCTCCCATCTCAATCTCTTCCAAACAGATCAGAAAACACCCTTGCATATCACCAACGTGATATAGATCGTGGCACAGCACTGCACATATCAGAGAGAGGCAATGCCCAACACATTGCCGACACATCCTTGCAGCGCATGCCACCGCCATCAATACCATTAGCAAGGATCACCGTAATCACAGACACGAATGAGAAACAAACCAGCAGGTACCACTGCCACACGCTGCTTAAGCACTTGATGTACCGGCTCAAGACACTCAAGGAGCATTCGCTATGAGCACGCAAAGTCGCCTCTCAAGCAACCGAAATCGCCATCCCCACAAGCGTGCTTAATCACATGGCTGTGCTTGCCCACTCACACCTCCTCCAGGCAGCCTGAATTCCAACTCACCTCTATCGCTACGCCATCACATTCGATGGATATAACGACGCCGCATCGGTTATCTATACGCGGATTTTGTCTCGCACTCCCCAAACTGGTGTTCTATCAACAGCCCCTGGTGACACGGGAAACCGATGCATGAACACGAGCACTATGATCATTACTGCGACGCATTTGCCGGATCAATCGCGCGTACCAGCATAGGCGGCAACAACGATGACACTCGACACCACCGACGACCGAACAGATATTAAGGCTTCAAGATCAATAGCTCCCGAATGACCTCGTGGTGGGTGTTCTTCATCATCACCGGCACAATGCGGAACCCATGACGCGCTGCCATTGCGCGTACTTCTGGCGCATCGTTATACGTCAACATGACAGCACCACGCACCGCGGCCATGAGCGCGAACAACCCTTCATGGTCGATTTCGTTGTGGGTATAGAGCCGCGCTCCAGCCTTCTTACCGCCTGCCGTGTAAGGAGGATCGACGAAGAAGAACGCATTGGCCTCATTCGCGTAGCGCTGCACAACGTCAAAAGCATCGGCCTGCTCGAAAGTGATGCGAGCACGCATCGCCTGTAAGGCTCCGATACGACGCACCAGCGTGTCCGGATACCAGCGGGAATTGAGACCGCGTCCAGCTTCTCCAGTCTTAACGAGACCAGCACCTGCCGCCATGATGCCGCCGCGTTGCATCCGGTTTTTGACGATGCTACGGAACGCCCGGCCACGAACACTCTTTGGAGAGCCGGCAAGGATGCTCCGGACGTTCTCAAGATTCACATCAAAGTCGACAATTTGCTTGCAGAGCCACTTCACGTCAGCGGGCTTACCGTGAAAGATCGTTTGCCAGACAGCGCTCACCTCATCGTCAAGCTCGCTAAGAAAGACGTGTTCCGCCAAGCCCGCAGCGGCGACCGACAAGCCAGCCATCGCACCACCTGCGAAGGGCTCCACAAACACCGCAGAAGAAACCTTGGAAGCCATCAGCCATGTGCGCACCTCGGGCACCAACCATGTCTTGCCGCCCGGATAACGGAACGGACTCAGCTGACGCACCTGCGCAACATTGGTGGGAGCCTTCTTATCGTGGAGCTGCGCAACCAATGAAGCCAGGGCGGCCGCTTTTTCTGGATTAACGAAGTGATGCCGCAACCCTTCGAGGGCTGGCTTGCAGGCACCGTGAATCAGTAAGGTGGTGCGTGTGACGCCTTGCTCTTTCAGACGTTCGATGCGGCGGTGCTGCCGTTGCAGTGCCGTCGTGTCGCTCATGATCGTCCTTTATTCCCCGTGAATGTTCACGGGGCTGTTAATCAAGTCACCTGTGATTGGTGTGTAGCATCACGGCCACGACCGTTCACGACGGGCAATTCATCATCGACCAGCTCAGTAATGCAGGCAGACTAGATGATCTTGTCAACAATGCGCGTCTCAAACACCGGCAAGGAAACTGGCCTACCCCCCCGTTAACCCCTCGACCGAACGCTCAAGCGTGGTGTACCTGACCTCATCACGCACCATGCGCGTCCGCTTCTGGCCTTGGAGCTCTTCAAGACGAACGATAAACCACGCAATATCCGCATTGGATAGATCGCTCACCTTGTCCATCTCACCGATGGAATCAAAGAAGGCACGATCAACAACGACGGCCATCTTCTTACCCCAGCGTCGCAACGTCGGGACTTTGATTTGAAGTTGCGGCATCAAACGCTTGGGACCACTGCTGCGATAGTCAGGACGACGACGACCCGCCGGGAACATGACCCAATCCACGACCGCATCGTTGAATGCTGCAAACTCGCTCTTCATCGCATTGCCGCTGAAATAGACGGCCTGAATCTCAAGAGCAACCCAATGCATCGAGCCTTGCTTGGGAGTCTTGGAGCTGACTAGCACCATGTCGATACGACCCACAGCATCGCCACCTTCACTGTCAGTCGACACTCCTGCTTCAAGGAAACCGACTTCACTGACCAACAGCGGATCAGTGTCACCGAGGATGGTTTCACCGACCCACTTGAACACGTCAAGATCATCGTGGAAGCGATACGGGCAGGTGATCCGGAAGTCGCCTTGCTTGCCCTCGACAGGGACACCGCGCACCCGTCCGTTATCTGAATGTACGCCGCAGGAGTAGAGGCGTCATGAACACACCCCACCCTCTTTGGAGCAAACCGCACCTGGTTTAAGTGCCTGGAAGGGGCAGGGGTGTGGAGTGCGTGCTTTCTTCGGTTTGAGTACTTCGGCAGCAAGTTGACGGTGTTCCTCTCCGGTTATCTGCGTCAGATTGAAACCAAACCACTCGCCTATTCCAAACCGTGGTGTAACGTCTTTTGATTTTTTTTCCATCACTGTCCCCCTGACACATTGAATCTCGACACAGCCAGCAACAGCAGGCACACGCCACATATTTCGGAAGGTGTGATCACCGCTTCCGGCATCCTCGCCGTAGTGATCACGTTCTAAAGATTAAAGTTCTGCATCAACTACACCGATGGCCGTGACACCGATAACAGCACCAATAACACAACCAAACATGCATCCTCATGATGCTTAATAAAATGCTATTGGCACTTACACACCGCCTCGAAACTGCCATCTGACTGCACGGCTCATGGACGTACACACCAATCTCATGGTTACAGCGCAGCACACCTCCATCCCAATCGCTTATTGCCGATACATCCTTGCAACCATCACCCTTGATGAACCAAACATCCGCAGCGTCACCCCGCTTGCAGCAGACACCTCAGCGACTCCCAAGCAATGTTTCTCCAACATCACAACGTGCACACAGGCAGCCGATACATAGACAACCACCCAGAGAACACCGCAACAGCAACAGCAACATCAGCACCGGCAAAACAGAACGATAGGCAGCATCGCATGAGCACTGCAAGCCACAGCAATATCAGACAAATGCAATACTCGCCCTCACGAACACACGCCATACCTCGTAAAAAGCGACACACACCGCCGCACAGGATGAGAGACCATCATGTGCATCACAGCTCGGGATTGGCGACCTCACGGTTCAATCACTCGCACCGCTCATCAGCTGCACAGCGTAATCGACCAACAATTTGACGTTGAGTACGACAATCACGCTAGCAATCAGCCACGCCATCACCATCAACCAACGCGGCGCCACCAACGCACCCATGACATTGCGATCGGCAACACAACGCAGCAACGGGATCACCGCAAACGGCAACTGCATCGACAGTACCACTTGACTCAACACCAGCAGATGCGCAGTACCTCGCTCGCCATACAACAACGTCACCACAATCACCGGCACAATCGCTAAACCGCGCGTCAGCAAACGTCGCAACCACGGCGTCAACCGCAACCGCAAGAACCCCTCCATCACGATCTGCCCAGCCAACGTCGCCGTCACTGTCGAATTGATCCCTGAAGCAAGCAGAGCCGTCGCAAACAACGTCGACGCAACCCCAACCCCAAGTAGCGGTGCAAGTAATTGGTGCGCCTGCTCGATTTCCTGCACATCGAAGCGATGCTGAGCATGAAACACCGCTGCCGCCAGAATCAGAATCGAAGCATTGATAAACAACGCGAACATCAGCGCCAAAGTACTGTCAGTCACTGCCCAACGCAGCGCCGCGCGCCGTCCAACAGGCGTGCGCGGATAAGCACGGGTCTGCACAATCGAAGAGTGCAAGTACAGGTTATGAGGCATCACCGTGGCACCAACAATACCGATGGCCAAGTACAGTGCTTGCGGATCGGCAACCACCTGCCAGCGTGGCACAAAGCCGCCCAGCACCTCCTGCAAGGGCGGCGCCGCCAGCACCATTTGGACCGCGAAGCATCCGAAGATTATCAACAACAGGGTGATCACAAACGCTTCAAGCGCACGGAAGCCACGGTGCATCAACAACAGCACCAGAATCACGTCGACCGCCGTGATGATGACCCCCCAAGAGATGGGAATACCAAACAGCAGATTGAGCGCAATCGCCGTACCGATCACTTCAGCCAAATCACAAGCAACAATCGCCAACTCGCAGACCACCCACAACGCCAGATTCGTCCTACGCGAATAGCGCGCCCGGCACGCCTGGGCTAAGTCCAGATCACTGGCGATGCCCAAGCGTGCCGCCAGTGCTTGCAACACAATCGCCATCACATTGGAAAGCAGAATGACCGATAACAGCATATAGCCGAAACGCGAACCACCCGCCAAACCCGTCGCCCAATTGCCAGGATCCATATAGCCGACCGACACCATATAGCCCGGCCCGAGAAAGGCCAACAAACGGAACCCCCAATGCCCACTGCGCGACACCGCGACACTGGCATGCATCTCTCCAAGACTGGGGGAATTAGAGACCGGAGACATAGGTTGAAACGAGGACATAGAACGATTGGTAAGCAACGGCACGCTTCATTTTATAGCAAATGCTATATAGCAACTCACTTCCCAAAGAGATCACACACCATGCAGACCACAACAACGCCAAGAAAATATCTTGGTGCCAACCTTGCACCGTTCAGAGCATTTTCCCCAGAAAATCGCAATGCGTTCCTATCATGCGATAGAAGCAATCACCAGGAAGTTACGTCAAACTAGCGATGACCAACGATGCAATCCCCGATGAACACGAGGCACAAAGTATCCAATCACGGAAAAACTGAAGCAGCGGAACAGCCCCTGATCGATGCAGACATTCACGTAGAAAGCTTCCGTCAAGTGCGCGAAGCCCGCCGTGCCGAACTGGTGAAAGACTACGTCGAATTGATCTCCGATCTTCTCGCCGATAGCGGCGAAGCCCGCCAAGTGGACATCGCCGCACGCTTAGGTGTTGCCCAACCGACTGTCGCTAAAATGCTCAAGCGTCTTGTACGCGATGGATGGGTCATACAACGCCCCTACCGAGGCGCATTCCTGACCCCTGCAGGCAAAGAACTCGCTGCCTCCAGCCGCGAATGCCATCAAACCGTAGAACGCTTCCTCCTGGCACTCGGCATTGATGCAGCAACCGCACGCTGCGACGCCGAAGGAATCGAACATCACGTCAGCGAAGCAACACTTGCCGCATTTAAAGCCTTCCTCCATCGCCACAGCGAAACAACGTGAAACGAACATGCCTGCGATACACCCCAGCGCCGTCTTCCCTGACGACACCCACTGGATGCGCCATGCACTGACCCTGGCCAACCGTGCAGCCTCTGAATTCGATGAAATCCCCGTCGGCGCAGTGCTGCTCAGTCCCGAAGGGACCCTCCTCGGCGAAGGGTACAACTACAACATCACCAGCCACGACCCCAGTGCCCACGCCGAAATCATGGCGCTGCGGGCCGGCGGCCAACAGTTGCGTAATCATCGCCTGCCTGGCTGCACACTCTACGTGACCCTAGAACCGTGCATGATGTGCGCCATGGCCATCGTCCACGCACGGATTGCACGCCTCATCTACGCCGCTGCCGATCCCAAAACAGGCGCCTGCGGCAGCAGATTCAATGTACTTGCCGACCCTCGCCACAACCACCGTGTGCACGTCTGCGGCGGCGTCCTTGCCGAAGATGCCTCACGCCGCCTGACCAACTACTTTCGTACCAAGCGCGGACAATCACCGCTGCCGGAATAACACCTCCCCCTGACGTGGCGACACAGACACCCATCCGATGCATATCAAAACTGCACCCCACACCGCCATCCAAACCGCCCCGATACACCCACCCCACCGGGCACCCTACAACTTCAAACCATCACTACACACCTACCCTATCAAGGCAGCTTGCATTCCTTTGGTCTCAAACACCCCCCCCCCCCCAGAGGCCATACCAAGAGGCCCCGCATCTGCGGGGCCTCCCAGTAACACAACACACCCTCAGACAATCGAACTGGCGACCAGTAAGTGATGCTCGTTAGTGTCGCGCACCGTCGCCTGTGTCGTGGTCACCGCGGACGGCATCGCCATCGCCGCAATCAAACGCTCCACCTCACCGGACAGCACCGTCCCATCCTGGAATACGAAAGATTCCACCTGATGCGCCGGCGTACTGAACCAGCCTGCCACGGTCACCTGATCGTCCCCATGATTGAAAAGGATGGAGAGATCGTCTCCTGACTTCGTAAAGAGCGCCTCTTCACGATGCAGTCCCTCACCAAACACCAGCCTGTCGGTACCGCCCTGTTCCACGAGGGTGTCGTGGCCGTCTCCTTTCTCGAACAAATACGTGTCCGAATTATTACTGCCGTACAGCGTGTCATCGCCGGTACCACCGCTCAGCACGTTGTCAGAGGAGTAATACGCCGACACTTTGAGCACGTCGTTACCGGCACCGCCTTCCAGACGGTTGGTGCCAGCGCCGCCGGACAGCACGTCATCGCCAGCGCCGCCCAGCAGGATGTCCCGGCCTTGCCAGCCCTGCAGGGTGTTGTCGCCAGAGGTGCCGACGGTCGTCAGGCCGATGTCGCTTAACGTCTCCCCAGTCCAGACCGTGCCATCAGCAAACACGATCTGCTCAATGTGGGCAGTGCTGCTACGGTAGCCATCGGAGGTCAACCAGTCCTTCAAGCGGATGCTGTCGTGGCCGTTGCCCAGGTCCAGCACCACGTCTTGACCTTCGCGCAGCACCTTGACATCACTGGCCACAATCCCGGCGCCCAACACGAGTTTGTCGGTACCGCCCTGTTCCACAATGGTGTCGTGGCCGTCTCCTTTCTCGAACAAATACGTGTCCGAATTATTACTGCCGTACAGCGTGTCATCGCCGGTACCACCGCTCAGCACGTTGTCAGAGGAGTAATACGCAGACACCTTGAGCACATCGTTACCGGCGCCGCCCTCCAGACGGTTGCTGCCGCTGCCGCCGTCCAGCAGGTCGTTGCCATCCCCGCCCAGCAGCACATCATCGCCGCCGCGGCCGGACAGCGTGTCATCGCCAGCGCCGCCCAGCATGGTGTCCCGGCCTTGCCAGCCCTGCAGGGTGTCGTTGCCGGAGGTGCCCTGTGTGGTTAACGCCATGTCATTCAACGTCTTTCCGGTCCAGACGGTGCCATCGGCAAAGGTGATCTGTTCGATGTCGGTGCGTGTGTCACGCCCTCCATCGGAGTTCACCCTGTTCTTGAACCGAATGCTGTCGTGGCCGTTGCCCAAATCCAGCACTACATCCTGACCTTGCAACCATCCTCGGATGTCGCTGGCGGCAATGCCTGTGCCAAACACGATGGTGTCGCTACCGCCTTGATCCACGAGGGTGTCGTGGCCGTCTCCTTGGTTAAACAGGTAGGTATTGTTTTGGGAGCTGCCGTACAGCAGGTCGTTGCCCGCATCGCCACGCAGGATATCGTTGCCCTCACCACCGTACAGCGTGTCGTCTCCGCCGCCGCCGGACAGCACATCGTCGCCAGCGCCGCCACTGAGGGTATTGGCTCCGGCATCGCCGAACATGATATCCGCCGCGGCACTGCCTTCCAGATCTCCAGACACAAAGGGCGTACCCGCCTCCTTCAGGGCCTGTATGCCATCAGGGGCGGCGGCGGTACGGTCGATCATGTCGCGCAAGGTATCCAGCGGCTTCCAGTCGCTGCCAGCAAGGGCATCGCTGCCGTAGCGGTACAGGTCCATCGCATCCTGAAGCGCCTGGGCTTTGTTGTGCTGCCAGGTGTCATCCAGCTTGGCGTGCACCCCGGAGGCATCCCAGCCCATCACACCGTGGTGATATGTCATGGTGAGTCCGGACAGGTAATCGCTGAGCCGCTGCTGGAGCACCAGCCGGATATAGATGGATTCTTTCAGGTGGGCATAGGCCTTCGTGAAGGGGTCAATCAAGGGATCGAACTGCTCCGGCAGGAACCGGAAGGTCATTACCTCTTCGCCGTGTCCGTCAGGATGGACCACGCGGTTCCAGCTGAAGATCTGCCCCCCCATGGAGATCTGGCCGTTGTGATCGCTGACCAGGGTGGAGCCGTTGAACTTCTCCAGGATGCCGATGATCGGCCCAAGCCGGGCATGCTGCTGCTGGGTCCAGGTCTGAACGGCCTCCTGGCCCTGGGCGATCACGGCAGCAGGGACGAACCATTGGTAATACACATTGCGCTGCATGTCCCCGGAGGCTTCGAGGCGCTCCTCGCTGCTACGCATGGTTGAGGTGTCGGCCCACAGGGCAATGACCTGATCCAGCGCGGCGCGCAGGGTGCCCGGAGTGGTGCCGGACAATAGCGCTTGAACGGCCGCCAATAAGGCCGGTGACTGGCTGGCGGCTTCTTGCAGATCGCGCACCGCGCCGCTGCCGGTGATGGCTGGTAAGGCGCGGGCCGCCTCGCTCACGGTCACTTGGGCGTGGGCGCCGTTGTAGTCGCGGTAGAAGTGGTCCAGACCCAATTGCAGGTTGCCAACGACGCCGGTGCGGCCATCGCTGCGGGTGTAGGTGCCGCGGCCATCAATGAAATTACCGTCGTTCAAGTTGACGCGCTGGGTGTCGGTGGGCGTCAGGGCGATCGAGGCAATGCCCAGGCTGGAGAGGGTGAACAGCTCGTTGGTCTGGGAGCGGCCATCCTGATTGAGATCGCGCCACACGCGCACGTCGGTAAAGCGGGTGTCGCCGGCATCAAAGACGCCATCCCCGTTGCTGTCCAGATCGCGCAGTGCCTCAAAGCCGGAGGTGGCTTTCTGGCCGTTGGCCAATAGGGTATCGGCACCGAACAGTTCGCTGCCGTCATCAATGTGTCCGTTGCCGTTGCGGTCCAGCACTAGCAAGCCGTCATCGGATTTAATCCAGCCGCTGGCGTGTTTGATGCCGTCGCCATCCAGATCCAGCACCAGCGGGTCGCGGACATCACGCTGATAGCCGAACAGGTCATGAAGCAGCGTCATAAAAGCGTCGCTGTCTTTGTGTAGTTGACCGGATAGGCGGTGGAAGGCATCGCTCATGTGCGTGATCCAATCGTGGAGCGCCTGCTCCGACACCTGGCCGAGCCGATGCAATTGGTCGAATATCTTGTTCAGCACATCCCCCAGGTAATGGCTGCCTAAGAAGGTGCCCTCCACACCCGCCGCTAGCGTCAGGATGGAAGCAAAAATCGCCCCGGCCGGGCCATCCATATACAACGGCGTCAGCAGCGACCCGACTGCTTGTGCCTCCATCAAACCACCCATCAGCCCGCCCAGATAGCGGCTGGTCCAATCCTGCACAATCGTGTTGCCGGCGCTGGTATCGCCGCGGGCGTAGGCCGCATTGGCATCGTGCACCATCGTCGCCAGCGAGAGCAGATCCGCCGCCACACCCATTTTGCCCAGTACGCGCAGCGCATTCGCCCGTGCCGCGCCAGACTCCGGCCCCAGCAACCGCGAGGCGCTCTGATAGCCGTCTTTGATCTCCTGCACCAGGCGCGCCCCATCCACATGACCGCTGCGGCGCTCGGGGATGAATCTGTCAAAGCTGCCGTAACGCCCCGTATCCACCAGCGGGGGTTTGCCTTCTACACCGGTCAGCCCGAAGTACTGGCGGCTATCCAAGCGTGGCACGCCATCAGGTAAATGTATGATGCGGCCATCGGCATCAATGGCCACCTTGATGTAGCCGGACAAGTTGTCGGATTGCGCTGAAATCGCCTGGAAGGCCGCCGCCGGCCCCAGCCGTTGCAAGTCGGATAAGGGCAGGCCATCCACCGAGGTGATATTGGGGTTATTCAGCAGGCGCGGCAGTTCGGTTTGATTAAACACGCCATTGACAGACGCACCGCCGGTCAGCGTGCGCACCTCGCCGACGGTGGCATCCACAAAGCGGGCCGATATGTTGTCCCAAGCGCCGTTCGGGAAACGGGTGCCATCGGCAGTTCTTTCGCCGAAAAGGAATTGGTTGGAGCGGCTGTTGCGCTCATTAGGGTCATCACCAAAAATTTGTTGCAGTTTCTCCTCAAGTACATCATTTCGATTGGGATCGCCAGGCGTGACATTCAGAAACTTGGCCGCTTCGGTGTTATCGATGACCCTGATATCGTCGCCGTTATGCAGCATGCCCTGGAGAATTTGGAAGTTATCGAGTCCATTCACGGTATTACCACTGTATAAAACGGTGGTACTGCCGCCACTGTTGATATCGAGCTGGTTAATTAAATCGCGCAGTTGCTCTTTGGTAGTGATACTGTCGAGTAATGCGTTGGCTTGTTCTGCGGTGAGTGACATGCTGATCTTCCTCTGATTTAAAATTTTAGAATCCAAACTGGACCACAATGGGATGATGGATGTGACGGTTACTTTCCCCCGCTCCGCGTGTTGTCAACGCCTCTTTCAAAATCGTGATGAATTCATTAAGTGAATAGTTATCCAACACTGGTTGCGGTTCATCGGAGTTCTTCCAAGCTGAATGTGGCAACGAAACGAGAGGTTTCATAGGATTGGAAACCGCGTTGATAGACACAATTGTGTCCCATCTAACAACATAGGGATTGTCATTGAAAGTCGAGGGGCCATAACCACGATCCAATTCAACAATAAATTTGGGGCCATTAAGATATAACTGGAATTGGTAATAAACGGGTTCATCACTCGCTTGACTCCCTCTTTGACCGATTCCACATAAATAAAAGTTACGCTCATGATCAACTGTCCATTGACGGCGTATTTCGATAGGTAATATCTCGTTTTTTTTATAAAGATGAAGCAATCCATATTTTTCGATATCTTCTTCTGATGGAATTTCATTAATAAACGGCATGTGATGTCCTTTGAGAGTTTAAATATAGAGATACAACACCTGTGATGCTGGGTAAAAGCGTTCCTGTTGTTTAATCATCATTCCTGTTTAAGAATCCCTCCTGTTTCTTGACCTCCTCATCTGATAATGATGTACATGCCTGTGAAATCCTTGATGAAACACCATCATATCGTGTTTCATCAAAGATCTGACACAGCTGTTTGCAGCATATAGCGGCGCTGCGGAGAGTAAAGAGTCGCAGCGTAATCGCTCCCCCAAATAGCGTCGCCGTTATGCAACATCCCCTGGAGAATTTGGGAGTTATCGAGTCCATTCACGGTATTACCACTGTATAAAACGGTGGTACTGCCGCCACTGTTGATATCCAGCCGATTAATTAAATCGCGTAACTGTTCTTGAGTGGTAATGCTGCCAAGTAATGCGTTGGCTTGTTCTGCAGTGAGTGCCATGCTGATCTTCCTCTGATTTAAAATCCAAAACGGACCACAATGGGATTATGGATGTGACGATTAGAGTCACCTGCACCACGCACAGTCACCGCTTCTTTCAGGATGGCGATAAATTGATTGAGCGAATAATTGTCCAATAAAGGTTGCGGTGCATCGGGGTTTTCCCAGGCCGAGGGAGGCAATGTCTTCAGGGGGCTCACTTGATCACGAGGCATCACCTTGATCGACATCAATTTGCTCCACGTGATGACATAGGGGTTGTCTTCAAAATTCGAGGGTCCACGAGTACGGTCGCGGTCCAATTCGATAATAAATTTCGAACCATTCAGATAAAGATCGAACTCATAATAAAAAACATCTGTAAATGCCTGATTTGCATTAGCACCACCTCCGTATAAGTGAAAGTTGCGTTCACGATCCACAGTCCATTGTCTGCGCAGTTCCATACGCAAGGTCAAATCTTTTTTAAAAGGCAATCCATATTTTTCAATATCTTCCGCGGTGGGAATTTCATTAATAAACGGCATGTGATGTCCTTTGAGAATTTAAATATAGAGATACAACACCTGTGATGCTGGGTAAAAGTGTTCCTGTTGTTTAATCATCATTCCTGTTTAAGAATCCTTCCTGTTTTTTTGATCTCCTCACCTGGGTGATATACATGCCTGTGAAATGCTTGATGAAACCCGACGATATCGTGTTACATCAAACATCTGACATGGCGGTGTGCATCATATACCGGCGCTGCGGAGAGTAAAGAGCCGCGGCGTGATCGCTCCCCCGGATAGCGTCGCCGTGATGCAGCATGCCCTGGAGAATCTGGGAGTTATCGAGTCCATTCACAGTATGACCGCTGTATAAAATGGTGGTACGGCCACCGCTGTTGATATCCAGCTGATTAATTAAATTGCGCAACTGCTCCTTGGTAGTGATGCTGTCAAGTAATGCGTTGGCTTGTTCTGCAGTAAGTGCCATGACTATCTTCCTATGATTTAAAATCCAAAACGGACCACAATGGGAGTATGGATGTAACGATTAGCGTAACCGTCTCCATACACAGTGAATGCTTCTTTCAGAATGGTGACAAATTGATTGAGCGAATAATTATCCAATAGCGGTTGCGGCGCATCGGGGGTTTCCCAGGCCGAGGGCGGCAATATCTTCAGGGGGCTCACCTGATCATGAGGTATCAACCAAATCGACATTAATTTGCTCCATACAACAACATTAGGATTGTCATCAAACCTCAAGGCCCCCCCATCTTCCAATTCAACAATAAAATTTTTTCCATTCAAATAAAGTTTAAAGCGATGATAAATTTTTTCTTCAAACGCTTGATTTCCAGTAGCACCAAGTCCGTATAAATGAAAGTTGCGTTCACGATCCACAGTCCATTCATTACGCAGACGCATGGGTAAATTCAGATCGTTTTTATAAGGCAAACCATATTTTTCGATATCTTCCGCTGCGGGAATTTCATTAATAAACGGCATGTCATGTCCTTTAAGAGTTTAAATATAGAGATACAACACCTGTGATGCTGGGTAAAAGCGTTCCTGTTGTTTAATCATCATTCCTATTTAAGAATCCCTCCTGTTTTTTTGACCTCCTCACCTGGGTGATATACATGCCTGTGAAATCCTTGATGAAACCCAACAATATCGTGTTGCATCAAACATCTGACATGGCGGTGTGCATCAGATCCGGGCGCTGCAGAGAGTAGATAGCTGCGGCAGAATCGCTCCCCCGAATAGGGTCGCCGTTATGGAACATCCCTTGAAGCATCTGGGTATTGCTGAGTCCATTCACGGTATTACCACTTTATAAAACAGTGATATGGCCAGAAAACTTACATTCCGGGCATCGATTCGGATGGTAAGCAATGGACGATGCCATACATCCAAGAGGACGATACTAAGCAGTTTGCGAAGCGGAGTCGCAAGGAGGGTTGCTTTCATCCAATAGGTGGCCTTGATGCTATTGCAGCAGCACCCGTGATCGTCATCGGCGAGGGCTATGCCACCGCCGCGCAGGTGTCGCAGGCCCTGGGTTATGGGACAGTTGCCGCATTTGATGCTGGCAACCTCGAAGTCGTTGCCAAGGCGTTGCACAAAATTTTCCCGAACAAGCCCATCGTGATTGCCGGTGACGATGATCAGTCCTTACAGAATAATCCCGGCAAGACCAAGGCCAAAGAAGCAGCGCTTGCTGTGGGTGGTACGGCGTTCTTTCCGATTTTCGCTCCCGGTGAACAAACGGACAATCCGAAAAGTTTCACCGACTTCAACGATCTTGCCACCAAAAGCGTACTTGGCATCGAAGGTGTTGAACGCCAGGTGCGTGCGGCTGTTGGCAAGGCTATCGAGAAGCATCAAACACGTGCTCAGCAACAGGAACAACAACGTGAATGGAAGCAGGAACGTCAACCGCGTCGGGTTCGCATGGGGTAGGAAATTGACACTTGGTGGTGCTGGATGGGAAACAAAAGCCGAATGGGAGGATCAGTGGAACCGAATTCCAGAGTCGCCCTTTGGATGGGTTGATTCATCTATGCTGGGTCTCGAAAAGATTGATGAAAACGGCTACCAAACCGATGATCGTCCCATCACGGCTGAAACAGCGGAGATTCTGCTCGGGAAACCAATTGATGTTCTGATCGAAGCAGCCCGCCTAAGCATTGAATGCAGTTAAACCCTATGACCGAGAGACTTAGCTAGTTAAGTCCCTTGGTCATCATTAGTAATTCACCGGCTTCACGCTCATACGTTGTGCGCTGGTTTGGAGCGTATCGTGGGGCATGATCTTGTAGGCGCACTGGCGCACATCGCCAAATGGTGGGGGATCGTTCGCTCTTAGTTGTCATCGCTATGACGCTCCACGGCAACCCATCCAACCGACCCGTACCAGGGTCTCGATCAGCGTGGTTCGCTTGACGCCGAAGTTGCGGCATACTGCCGCTTTGGACATGCCACCATCAAGCGCGGCTACGATGGTGTCCAGCTTCTCACCAGTGACTGCTTGTGGCCGTCCGCCGATCCGACCACGTTTGCGGGCAGCAACCAGGCCAGCGACGACGCGCTCCTGGATCAACGCGCGCTCGTATTGCGCGAGCGCACCAAATACCTGGAACAGAAATTCCCCCGATGGCGTCGTGGTGTCCAGGTTTTCCGTCAGCGAGCGGAAGGCCACCCGTTTGTCTTTGAGCGAAGTTACGATGGCCAGCAGGTGCGACAGCGAGCGGCCGAGCCGGTCTAGTTTCCACACGACCAGCACGTCGCCAGGGTGGACGAATTCGAGCGAGCGCATCAACCAACAGATCGATATCGCTGCCATCACGGTCGGTTCCATGAAGCACCGAGCCGAAGACGCGCGGGTTCGCGGTGCGGAAGCGGCCTACCGCTTCACGCACTGCGATTCGCTTCATGTCAAGCACAACGAGTCGAATCTCTGAATTTCTGTTCGGGTAATTGCAACCGCAATAACGCGGCCGATCTTCAACTACCCCCAGCCCCTATATTAGGTTCTTTACTGCGAGCAGTCGGTAGTACTCACCGAGAGCCGTGAGACGAATGGTTTTGCTCTCCATTGCAGCATGCCACATGTGCGGAGCACCTTCAGGCATAACAAGCCCTACGCGGTTGTAATTCTGTAGGATTTTGAAGATCGCGTTGTGGTCAGGGTCTGGAGCTGGAACGCTTTTGGGGTCTGTGGCCCAGGTCTCATACCGCTCTGGCTCATACGTCGGGTCAAGCTGGAACTGAAATCCAGGGGCCGGGAAAAACTCTGAAATCCGGCGAAGTTCCGCAGGTTCCAAGGGAGGTTGTACTTTCCGCAAGGAAACGAAACGTTTAACGTTGGTCTTAAAAACAGGTCGTTGCGCCCATGGCCCGAGCGACTGGTCTACATGTGCATAGACACCGCCTGGCGTCACATCTCCGACGAGGTTTGCGGCAGCGCCGCCAAGCGCATCGATTAACAAGCTGGTAAAGACCCCAGCCCTATTTTCTTCAGTTGCATACTGTTCTGCTGTTGAGGCAGTGAGGATGGTCACTCCATCGCTGATCTCGGCTACCTTCTGCTGCAACGGGCTTCCTCCTGTGACACCGCTGTAACAGCTATCGAGAATGATCAAGCGGTTCTGAATCTTCGATTGGTTGGCCATCGTCATGATTTCGGCCAACGGCACGCCGTCGTTTCCGGTCTTGACGTCAGAAGAGCAAAGGTAGCCACCCGTCGCTTCGATGTGACCGTGCCCGGCAAAGTAGAAGAGTGAAACTTCACCATCACCATCGAAAAGGCTTGCGATGGCCTTTCGAAGCTCATCTCTCCCAACCGAACCGCTTGATCCAGTGGCGGTTAAACACTTAACACCGAAATTCACTGACCCATCGGCGTGCCGACTAAGCATGGTATTAACCGCTAACGCATCGTTCACGCAACCATAGAGTGGTGAAACGTTGGCGTAGCTGTTGATGCCGACTACAAGTGCTTTACGCATTAAAGGCTATTAATCCAGGCAGCGATGTTGTCCCAAGTCCAGACCATCGTATCCACACCGGCGAGGTCGGTGCGATCTTCCTTATAGGCCCAGATGCCACGAATTTTTTTCTTCTCTTCCTTGGCGCATTGAATCTCCCACTGCTGCCCACTGGAGTTGAGGGAGTTTTTGCTGACGATGACAAGGACGCCATCGGAGCGAAGGATGCGAGTTCGCACCTTCTTTTTCCACTCTTCTTCGTAAGCCTCTTTGACAGACATATCTATGTACTCAAAGGGCGAGTCGGTACGCAAAGACTGCCCCTTGATCATGTTGCGGATGTTCTCATCTTCGATGGCGAAGGCAACGAAGATGACTTTATTGTCGGCCATAGTAACGCTCCTTAATGAATTGTGTTTGCAGTGTATAAGGCACACATCCTCGCGCAGCCAGCCGGCGAAATTCATTATACGCCGCACTGCGAGATCCAACCTCCGTAAAACAAAAACCTATCAATAGATGCCATCCTTCATTTGCTGCTGCTTGGCGAACACGCCCTTGGCCCAGGTCAGCGCCGCCAGCCACGGGCTGTTCGGGTCGGTGCCAGCCAGGTCGAGCGCAACGTGTAGCGGCCGAAGATGGCGGCGGATACGCTCGGCCAGGCCGTCCACTGCCTGCCAGTGCAGCGCCAGTTTGCTCACCGGCTTCTCGCTCATCCGCTGTACCGTGGTTTGCAGCGTGTCGCGCGGCATGATCTTGTAAGCGCGCTGGCGAACATCGCCGAACGGCGTGGGATCGGGCACGCTGTCGTCGATGTAGAGCGACAGCAGGCGGCCGACCTGCTGCGGCGTATTTTGCTGACGGCGTGTCTGTTCGGCAGCAAAGGACTGCTTTGCGTCTGCGCTGCTTTCCTCCTCCAATTGCTTCATGTGGTAGGCCATCGCATCGACCAGGTTGTCGGAGAGTTGCCGGTAGCGTACCCAGGCATAGCACAGCAGGTAGAGGTGCGTCTGATCGGCTTTCAGATTGCGCAGGTCGTGGATGGTGTAGAAGTTCGCCATGCTGGCGTAGTACAGCAGGTTCTGATGTGAGACGCCGAGCTTGGGCAGCAGCGCCTTGGCGATCCCATGAAGCGGCTCCAACGTGGCGCGCTTCTCTCGCTCGCGGGCCATCTGACGCCAGCCGAAATCCTTGGCGTCTTGCTTGAGCGCTGCCAGTTGCGACAGGGTGTCATCACGCACCAGGAGCTGGCCCAGTGCGGCCTTAGCTGGTTTGTCCAGCACTTCCGCCAGCAGGCCCGCCCAGCCGCCGACGTTCGACGGACAGGGCTTCACTGACCAGCTCTTGCAGGGTGGTATAGCCCGGCCGGATGATTTTGTGTTCGTTGAGCCAGACGATCAGCTCGGCGGCGACGAACCCAGGCGTCACGTCGCGCCGCACGATTTGCGCCGCCAGCGCGACAAGCTGCGGCATGAAGTCGGCCCCCCACGGCCGGTAGCCGAACAACTCCGCGATCCGCTCACGCTGGGCGTAATGCTCGTGCTTGGTGATCGGCTTGCGCTGGAACGGCTCGCCGTGGAAATAACGGCTCAGCACGAAGACGCAATCGTCTTCGACCTCGTTCCAGTCGAAGCGGAAGAAGGCGTGCTTGGCCTTGAAGTAGCCGATGTGCAAGACGCAATAGACCTGGGCGGTGAGGCTGGGCCGGCCGCTGGCGAGCGCCAGTTCGGCTTCGGTCAGCGCAAGGTATTCCACCCTTTGGGTGTCGTCGAAATCCGGCAACCCGTACAAGGCTTCCTGCTCGGCGTCCGACAGGACGGTCAATCGTTCGCTCTTGGCCGTCATTGCGATGACGCTCCACGAGAGCCTGTCCAACTGACCCGTGCCAGGGTCTCGATCAGCGTGGTTCGCTTGACGCCGAAGTTGCGGCATACCGCCGCCTTGGACATGCCGCCATCCAGCGCGGCGATGATGGCGTCCAACTTCTCGCCAGTGATCGCCTGCGGCCGGCCACCGATCCGGCCGCGTTTACGTGCGGTGGCCAGGCCGGCGACGACGCGCTCCTGGATCAAGGCGCGTTCATACTGCGCGAGCGCGCCGAACACCTGGAACAGGAATTCACCCGAGGGTGTCGTGGTATCCAAGTTTTCCGTCAACGAACGGAACGCCACCCGTTTGTCCTTGAGCGAGGTCACGATGGCAAGCAGATGCGACAGCGAGCGGCCGAGCCGGTCGAGCTTCCACACCACCAGCACGTCGCCGGGCCGGACGAATTCGAGTGCCCGCACCAAACCGGCACGGTCATCCTTCGCACCAGAAGCGCGATCCTCGAATAGGTGCCGGACATCGACGCCGACAGCGAGCAGCGCATCGCGCTGCAAGTCCGTACTCTGCCGGTCGGAGTCCGACGACACGCGCATGTAGCCAACCAACATAGGCGGATAACCATCAAAAATAGGTTTCCGTATGATGACGCATGGCGACAGAGTTTTCCGAACAATTTTTGGGCCGCTAGGAGGTGGGTGCATACGACTGTTGCAGATATGACGGAAAACAAGTGTTTTACGACAGCCTGCACCAATACTGCCATGTACAACTGCTTGCTCCATTAGCACATATGCGCTAATGTGGGGATGTATAATTGTGGATGTTATCCCATGAGTCGCCTGACCATAGACATAACAAACCGGCAGCACCAAAGCCTGAAAGCGCTGGCTGCCTTGCAGGGCAAGACCATCAAGCAATATGCGCTGGAAAAGCTGTTTCCCGGCGACGCTGATGCCAATCAGGCATGGGAGGAACTGAAAACCCTGCTCGGCACACGTATCCACGAGGGACTTGCCGGCAATGTGTCTGCCAAGAGCATCAGCGAAATTCTCAATGAAGAACTGACCGAAGGCAGGGCTTGATCCGCTACGTTCTCACTGCGGCGGCAGAATCCGATCTGCGCGGCATCGTCCGCTACACCCGCAAGCAATGGGGCGATGCGCAGGTGCGCCGCTACATTGCTACGTTGGAACAGGGTATCGCCAGTCTCGCCGATGGCCGGGGGGTGTTCAAAGACATGAGTGCGCTTTTTCCGGCTCTACGGATGGGGCGGTACGAACATCATTACGTCTTCTGTTTGCCGCGTGAGGGAGCGCCTGCTCTGATCGTGGCTATTTTCCATGAGCGCATGGACCTGATAACACGACTGGTTGACCGGCTCAAAGAGTAATGGCGGCTGGTGACACGACTGCTCGTTCTACCCCGAATGGGCGGCTTCTGCTAGCAACCAATCCCGAAAGGTAGTCAGTTTGCGCAAGCTCGCACATTCCGGTCGATACACAACGTAGTACGCCAGTGCAGAAGCAAAGTTGATGTCTGGAAACAGTCTTACCAGACGTCCGCTTGCCAAGTCGTCACGAGCCATAACACTGCGCGCCAGCGCTACGCCATGCCCCTCGATCGCCGCCTGTAGGACCGCAGCAGAATTGTTGATCTGCATGCCTCGTTGGGTAATGGCATCTGTCACACCGGCTTTCTGCATCCAAGCCTCCCAGCTCGGGAACACTGTGTGTCGGTCCATGGACAAATCGTGGATCAGGGTTTCCTGGGCCAGGTCCGCAGGCTTTTGCAAGCGCCAGTGCTCACGCAGCAATTGGGGCGAGCACACCGGATAAACCTCTTCGTCCATCAGCTTCTCGGCGGTCAACCCCGGCCATTGGCCGGCACCATATCGCACCCCGATATCAACCCGCTGAGCTACGAAATCCACGGGTTTGAGGTTGGTGTCCAAGCGCACATCCGTGTCGGCGCAGACGGCCTGGAAGCGGTCGATGCGGGGTAATAGCCATTTCGCTGCGAAGGCTGGGCTGACGGCCACGGTCAGCACGCCGTTTGTCGCACCCTCCTGAAGTCTCTCCATCCCCAGGGTTAGCCGATCAAACCCGGCGCGGATATCGGGCAGTGCCCGCTCAGCGGCCTCTGTGGGAACGAGCCGCACGCGGCCGCTGCTGCCCCGCACGAAGAGCGGCGTTCCCAGCCAGTCTTCCAGCGAGCGCACGAGTTGGCCTACCGCTGCTGGCGTGACGTTGAGTTCGGCCGCCGCCGCAGAAAAGCTCTGGTGGCGGACGCTGGCCTCGAAGGCGCGCAAGGCATTCAGGTGGACGGGTGACTTCATTTCGATAAAGTTTTTCTTTCAATGACTGACACTTTATATGGTTTGTCTTGCTTTGGGAACAGGAGAACAATAACGCTTATTCCAGAGAAAAATTCATACGGAGCTGGAAGGTGCGGCAATGCTGCCACCTTCGGAATCAACAGTTTTTCTTCTATTCATCCCCTGCCGAGCGGCGGGCCAACAGAGAGGATTTCAAGATGAGCAATCAATTCAAGGGCAAGAAGCTGCTGGTTGTCGGCGGCACCAGCGGCATGGGCATGCAGATCGCACGCACCGTGCTGGCCGACGGCGGCAGCGTCGTCATCGTGGGCAACCGCCCGGAGAAGACCGAAGAAGCGCGCAAGGAGCTTGCTGCGCTGGGTCAAGTCTGGGCACTGACCGCAGACCTGACCAATGACGAGGCCGTGGCTTCGCTGATCAAGACCTTGGACGAGCAGCACGCGGATATCGACCTGCTGGTCAATGCCGCTGGAGTGTTCTTCCCCAAACCGTTCCTGGAGCATTCGGGCGCGGACTACGACCAGTACATGCAACTGAACAAAGCCACGTTCTTCATCACGCAGAAGGTCGCCGCCAATCTGGTTGCCAAGAACCGTCCGGGCGCGATCGTGAACATCGGTTCGATGTGGGGCAAGCAGGCCATCGCGGCCACGCCGTCCTCGGCGTACTCCATGGCCAAGGCCGGCCTGCATTCCCTGACCCAGCATCTGGCCATGGAACTGGCCGGTAAGAACATCCGTGTCAACGCTGTGTCGCCTGCCGTGGTGCAGACCCCGATCTACGAAGGCTTCATTCCCAAGGCCGAAGTCCACAGCGCGCTGCAAGGGTTCAACAGCTTTCACCCGATCGGCCGCGTGGGCACGCCGCAGGATGTGGCGGAAGTGGTCGCCTTCCTGCTGTCAGACAAGGCGGGCTGGGTCACTGGCGCCGTTTGGGATGTCGATGGCGGCGTGATGGCTGGCCGCAACTGATGTGTCGCATGCAGGCGCTTTGACGGTGCCTGCCCTGTTTTTATCAACCTGGAAAGGAAATCAACATGGTCTATCTGCAAATCACCCTCAAGATCGCCAACGCCAATCGTGCGGCTGCCGCCGGTGTCTATCAGAAATACAAGGCGCCGTTCCTCGACACCATCAAGGGCGCCCAGTCCAAGGAACTCCTGGTGCGCGACGAAGACGTGCAGGTGCAGCACGGCTTTGACACCGTGGAGAACGCAAACGCCTACCTGCAAAGCGATCTCTTCACCACCGATGTCGTCGGTGGCCTGGCCGCTGCTCGACGCTGCGCCGGACGTGCGCATCTACAGCGTCGCGTAAGGAGCAACGGATGACAACCACCTCGCTCAACGGCGTCGATCTGAACGTCCTGGCGGAAGCCGGCAAGGCAGGCCGCGCAAACCGTGAAGCCACCAAGTTCACGCTGTCATTGAATGGCACGTGGAACGGCGGCAGCAAGTTGACCGCGACCACGGGTGCAGCCGTGATGGGCGGCCAGCGTGACGAAGCCCGTGCGGGACGTTTCACCTTGGTCAGCGACGAGCCGGTTCCTTTGGGCACCGATGCTGGCCCCAACTCCGTCGAGTATTTGCTGCAGGCGCTGGCCTCTTGCTACACGGTCGGCATCGCGATGATCGCCGCCCAACGAGGGATCGCGTTGGAGGGTGTGCGCCTGGAACTGGAAGCCGATGTGGACCCAAGCGTGCCGCCTGGCGTCAATCAGGTGCGCGTGAAGGTACACGCCAAGTCGCCCAACGCCAGCCATGAGCAACTGCAGGCGATGATTGCCGCCGTCGAGCAAGCCTCCACCTTGCGCGACACCCTGGTGCGGCCGGTGGACGTCATCACCACTTTCGCTGACTGATCGCTGTCTGTAGCGCCTCCCGCCATCGGTACGCCGATGGCGGGGGCTTCCTACTGAAACCACAGCCGGGGCGTGCCTACGTCCGGCTTTAACCTGTTATTAGAGAACAACCATGATGCAAGACTGGAATGCTTATCGCGACTCCCTGCTGGAGCGCGTGGGCGACTACGCCAAACAAAGCCCGGACGTGATGCGCGGCCTGATGACGATCGACAACGCAGCCGTCAAGACCGGCCATCTGGAACCCAAGATGCACGAGTTGATCGCACTGGCAGTAGCCATCACCACCCGCTGCGACGGCTGCATCTCCGTGCACACCAAGAAGGCCGTCGAACACGGCGCCACCTTCGAAGAAATCACCGAAGCCCTGGGTGTTGCCATCGCGTTGAACGCGGGTGCTGCGCTGACCTACTCGGCACGTGTTGTCGAGGCCTACCAGCAACTGCCCGCCAAGTAAGCCGTATTGACCGGGGATGGCTGCCATCGCCTGGACGAGCCATGCCGCTGTCCCCGTTTGGATAAACATCATGCTGATCAATGCTGATTTCACCCGCCGCGCCATCGTGACATCCGGCAATTACCAATGGGTCGCCTCGCCCCAGGGAGGCGTCGAGCGGGTGATGCTGGATCGCGTGGGCGCGGAGAAGGCCCGTGCCACCAGCATCGTGCGGTATGCACCCGAATCCTACTTTCCCGCGCACCCGCATCCGGGTGGCGAGGAAATCCTGGTGCTGTCAGGAACCTTCTCCGAAGGAGACCGGCATTACCCGGCAGGCTGGTATCTGCGCAACCCGCCCGGCTCCAGCCATCAGCCCTCCAGTGCCGAGGGCGCAGTCATTTTCGTCAAGCTCCAGCAGATGCCGGATAACGAGACGCGCAGCGTCCGCATTGACACGCGAGACTTGGCCAATTGGCGCCGCGAGGGTGCGCGTGAGGTGTGCCCGTTGTTCGCGACTGAAGGCGAGCAGGTCAGCCTGCAGCGCCTGGCTGCTGGCGCAAATATTCTCGAAGCGTCGCAAGACGGCGCGGAAATTCTGGTCGTATCAGGCACCGTGATGCTGGAGGGGACGCGCTACGAGCAAGGCAGTTGGCTGCGACTGCCGGCAGGTGAACCTGCTGTGCCTCGTGCTGGCGATCAAGGTGCCACTGTGTACCTCAAGACGGGCCATTTGTCCGATGTGGCGGTAGCGGCATGAGTCTGCATACCGCACGCATCGTCATCGTCGGCGCTGGCTTGAGCGGCCTGTACGCAGCCTATCTGCTGGCACGCCAGGGCGTGACCGATTACGTGGTGCTGGAAGCACGGGAGGCACCTGGTGGGCGTATCGCCTCTGCCGACGCCTCGGGACAGGTCGTTTCCCACGGAGCAGCGCAAGCAAGCCCCGTTGACCGTTTCGATCTTGGCCCCGCCTGGTTCTGGCCCGGCTACCAACGCGAACTCGGACGCCTGATCGAAAACGTCTTTGAACAGTTGTCGCCTGTTACCCACGAGCGCCTGGATTCCTTGCTGCGTCCCGAGAAAGCCGGCAACGAGGAGAGTGGCGCTGATGCCCATGAAGAGGCCATAGGCAGCGCACCGGCCGTGCTGCTGAAGCTGCGCGGCAGTCCCGGCCGGCCCAGCCTTGCCAGCATGCAGGACGAGTTGGCGAAGCTAGAACTGATCCGGGGCATCGAGCTGCCCGCCGACTTGTTCGACGGCACTTCGCCGCGTGATCTGGAACGCTGTCGGCAGCGTGTATCAGTTGAAGTGCCCCGCGGCTTGCGCCGACATCCTGATGTCGCACGGATTACTTGGCTGGCCGCCTTTGTCTACCTGCGCGCCCGCAGTCTGACCGACGACTTGGTGGACTTGCTAATCGAAACTATTCACCAGATCGGCGCGCGGGCCGAGCGTAAGGTCGAGCGGGAGTTGCTGGAAGACCTCAAGCGCGTTTCCGGCAAGCAGAACCTGCTGTTCAACTTGGCCGATGCCACGCTGACTCAGCCGGACGGCGTAGTACGCGACGTGGTGTTCCCGGTGGTCGATGAGCAAAAGTTGCGCGATCTTGTCAAGGAGTGGAAAGCCACCGGCCCAACCTACCGTACCACGCTACGCACGGTGATCCGCAATTCGTACCAGGGCCACTACCGCCGCATGGTGCCGACCCTCCTGGCCGCGTTGCAATTCCGCTCCAATAACGACCGTCACCGCCCTGTGATGGATGCGCTCGACTTGGTGAAGCGCTTCGTCGACACCAAGGTGCACACCTTCCCGCCCGATGAAGACGTGCCGCTCGATGGCGTGGTACGCGGCCTATGGCGCGAAGCTGTGATGGAAAAGGATGCCGTTGGCCGGGATAGGGTTAATCGCGTCACCTATGAAATTGCCGCGCTGGAAGCGCTACGCGAGCGGCTGCGCTGCAAGGAAGTCTGGGTGGTTGGCGCGAACCGTTACCGCAACCCCGACGATGATCTGCCAGCCGACTTCGATCTGAATCGGAAGGACTACTACCGGGCACTGAATCTGCCGCTCGATGCCGAACGGTTCATTGCGGATCTGCAGGCCGAGATGGGCGACACACTCTCGACTTTCATGAAGAAGTCATGCAGGCGATGCAGGAACGCATCAATCAGGCGCAAGACAAGCCAGTTTGATTGGCTGACGGAAATTTCGGCGGTTCCGGCTTACAACCTCTAATAAATACTTTTAAAAACTCTTAGCGAAGATTAAATTATTTTGTGACTCGCGTCTAAATGTAGCTTCCAGAGCTGCTGCCGCTGCCGCGTTGTAGTGCCGGACTGGTATTGAGGCATTGCCGACCTGCACAGGCTGGGTAGGAGTTGCTATGGGAGGTGCTGGTGTTTTGCCAGATTGCGTGGCATCGAACGTGGGAAAGCGGGCGACGAGCCAGTTTTCCCACGTTCTGGCTCGCTTGATGAGAGAGGTGCGATAGACTGCGTTGTACTGCGGCGTGCGTGAATGGTAATTCGCCGCTCGCGTCCAAATATCACCCTGGTCGCTGCGCAAGTGACCGCGCAAGCGCCACGCGGCCAGATCATAGGAATAGCACCCACCTTGTGCTACGTCTTGCGCCGTGATCCCATACTGGCGTAATTCGGCTAAGTAAGCCGTGTTGAACTGCATCGGTCCCACATCCTGTGTGCCGTTTGTGTTCTTGACCCATTGGCCAGGCTTGCCAGCTTCTTGCTCGGCCACTGCTAGCACAATGTTCGCCGGAACCTCGTACTTGACGGCAGCCGTAATCGAGCAGACGACGCGCTCTTGTATTTGCGGTGGCAGATCAAGGAAGGGCATTTTATTTCCCTTTTGATTCCGATGCAGAGCCTTCAGTCGGCTTTTGTGATTCCGATACGGAGGCGTCATTGAATGACCAGCTTTTTGCTGGCGAGTGCTTAATATTGCCGTCGTAGTGCGGGCAACCTTCCACAGTCGCGTCTTTGATACATTTGTCCTTCTCCTGGCTGCATCCCGCAAGTGCGATAAAAGACAGGAAGGCTACGAGCGTAAATTTCCTCATCAAAGGCTCATTTTAGAACGACCAGCTTTGCATTATTACAATGACTTTGGCTGATCTTTGTTTACGAACGCAGCCACCTCATCATTCATGGCCGTCTCAGAACCGCCCTGCGTTGCACCTGCTAGGCTGTCACCTCCGAAGGTGTATTGCCCGGACACCCCGTTAGATCCTGTCTGCGTGCTGCCGGTATCGACGTTGCCGGCGTCTGTTCCAGATGCACCCATGTTGTTGCGGATTGCGGATGCAACCTTGCCGCCAGTAGTGTCTGCGATCCGCTCTTTAGCGGATGCAACCATGCTCCCAACCTTGTCTTTAGCGACTTGGCCCGCACCCTTGGCGAGATTCGCTCCCATGTCAGCAGCAAAGCGCCCTGTTGTACCCATCGCCGATATGAACCCGCTGCTGCCACCGGACGATGCACCGCTAGAATTGCCACCTGAACCAGAGCCACCGCCTGAACTGCCCGAGAACATGCCGCTACCGCTCGCCATGTTCTGCTGGGCCGACTGGAATGCGGCCTTGATAGCTGACGCCCCGCCTGCCGCGCTTGATGCACCAGCCATGATGGCAGCGCCGGCAGTGGCCGCAGCGCCGAGGGCAGCACCCGTACCGAAATTGCCAATGCCTGCCGTAGAGCCGCCACCGCCTACGATACTGGCAAACATCGGAGGAACCTTATTTACCAACACGAGCAGGATGATGGACACCACGAGCATGACCAGAAGTCCATTCATCGTGATCGTGCCTTTCGACATAGTTGCGTAATACTGGTCGATGAACGAATTACCGATGCCGATGATCAAGATCATTGCGAAGAGCTGCATACCGATGCCGAGCACCGTCTTGTAGTAACTGATCGCAATGTCGGAGGTCCACCGGCCGCCGCCGAAGCCGAGTAGGAAAACCGCTCCGTAGGATAGGATCCAACTCGACACCAACAGCAGAAGCATGTTTACACTGACCAAAGCTAGCACAACAAGAATCACGGCCAAGATGATAATGCCGGGGAAAGAGTCGACTGGCGACCAAACCGAGGACTTTTTAAAGACATTCGAGGCAATGTCAAAACCAATATCGACAATGCCGGACGGTGAGAGCGCGTTATCCAAGCCGGTGGCATTGGCGGCGATCTGCCGCAACGAATTGATAATCGAAGTTGCGATACCCGGACCATTGATTAGAATCCACCAGAAGAAGCAAGTTACTGCCAGGAACCGAATCGTCTCGGCAAGGAACTCCTGAATGTCGGCCTTGCGCAAGGCCATCATCCCGTACGTCCAAACCATGCTCAATAGCACGAGACTCCAAAACAGCCAGCTCGCGTAGCTGACCATCTTGGCTGACCAGGTATTAGCGACCTGGTAGAAATGGTCGAGAATGTTATCCATCAAGCCAGCGCTATCCACTGAAGTTTGCGCATGCGCCTGCACAGCAAACAGCAATAGCACCAATGCCAGCACTGGCATTACAGGGAGCTTCTTCATGAATATCCCCCTGAAGTTACCATTTTCGAATCGGGCTTTTAGTGAAATTACCCGACCTCAGCTGCGCATCGGCGGCGCTGCGGCAGTTCCCATCTCGCGTTACGAGGTCTGGGTCGGTCTTGCACTTTTCGAGCATGGCATTTCGCTCATCCTCGTGTTGCATGTAGTAATCGACGGAATGCACTGGCTTGCCGCAGGAGGCAAGCAGGAGGCAGCCTAAATATACACAGCCAATCGCTATAACTCGTTTCATGAATATCCCCCTGGAGTTACCATTTTCGAACCACACTTTTAGTGAAGCTGCCCGAACGGAATGCCTCAGCAGCAGCGGCTGTCAGTGCTGCTTTATCTGCATCATTGGATGCGCTCGTGGCGGCTGCTGTGGCCTGTGCGGCCAACATGCCCCTGATTTGCAAGAGCTGGTTGATTTGGACGCTGGCTAGTTGATGACCTGCCTGTAACGCCTGCATTTGCCCTTGCGCGCTCATTGCCTGGGATTGCAGTTTTTGGAGCGTCGCGGCATCGCTCGTGAGCGTCTGTTGCTGCTGATCGAGGCTTTTTAGCAAGGCATCGTTCGCGCGTTTCACGGCTTCCGCGTTGTTAGCCTGCGCGTCCTGTATGACTTGCAACTGCGACGACGGGCAACCCGCAGCCGTGAAGCACGGCAAAGTGCGGTAATAACCCACGTCCTGATAACGCGACAGATACGAATCAATGCCGCCCACCTGTTTTTTGTAGTAGCTCAAGGTGTCTTGCGCCGCCATAAGCTTGTTCATCACCTGGCTCGCTTGATCCCAAATGTAAGTGGCCGGTGCAACGGTGTTTTGCAGCATGTTTTGATACTGTTGTAACTGCGTCTGGTACTGCTGAATTTGCTTCTCGACAGCCGCAACTTGTTGCACGGCGCTGACGATATTTTGCGCCAGATTACTACTGTCGATAACCGGCATACTGGCTTGTATCGGCGGCGAGATACCCGCGAGCAGAACGACCGCTAGACCAGCGACTTTGATAGTTAACACGTTTTTCAAGAACGTTTTCATGGTCATGTCTCCTTGGCGTCAGTAATCAAAGGACTTGTACGGCTTCGTGAAATTGAGGTCCTTCACAATGATGATGTTGAAGCGATAGCCTGGGCGAATTGCGAGAGTCGGAGCGATGTTCAGATTCTTTGAGATCATCTGTGCCGTCACGTTGCCGAGCGGCTGACCGAGTGCCTGGCTCAACTCACTACTAGCGGTTGGCTGGCTGTAGACGCCACTGTTGTTTCTGTTTCGGTCCGTCGCATACGACGCAGCGGCCGTCACGCCTGACATGAGCAGTGCAGACCCGAAGATGCGTGCGTAATGATTGTTAACCTGATCGCGGAAACCAGCGTAGCCAGCATTGTCGGCACCGGGCATCGCACTAATGTCCAGTGCCTTACCATCGGGAAACACGAGACGTTGCCATGCAATGAGGATCGCACCTTGCCCATATGCGACGTTACTGTTGTACGTGCCGACTAGGCGCGTGCCTTGCGGAATGAGCAGATATTTTCCCGTTGCCGTGTCATACACGTCCTGGGCCACTTGGCCCATGATTTGTCCAGGCAAATCAGAGTTCACGCCGCTAATCATTACGCCGGGAATGACGCCGCCGGCACGAATCTCGAAGTTAGAACGCGGGGCTTGTATCTCTTGGTCGAACTTCCACCGATCGCCCTGCCCATTGTTCGCAAACTGTGACACATCCTTACTGCTGGACGATGCTGAGACCTGCAAGAGTTGCGGGCTACTGTCCGAGTCGCCACCACCGAGGTCCGCGCGAATCCTGGCCAACTGTGCTTGATAGGAACTTGTCGGATCCCCGCTTGCTGCGTTTGCGTCCATTTGCCGGCGCACGTTCGCAATCTGGGCAAGTATTTCCTCGCGCGATCACGAATGCCCGACTGATCGACTGCACACCAACATGAACCGTGATGCGGTACAGACTCATTGACTCAGGGGAATCAACCACGTCACTAAGGGGGAAGCCTGACTCTGAGGTGGCTGTGGCGAGTCCATTAGCAGTCGCTGCGGTCGCCGCAAATTTGGCAGGAGCAACCTGCGGCTGCGGGCTGTACTCCAAGACGGAATAGCCCTTGCCACGCAGGGAGGTCAGCAGGGCCGCACCGTAGTCGGCTGTTGAAAGTTGAACTGCGTATGCGCTGGTGGATACAGCGACACAAGCTGCGCCACCGTTGCATCGGCCATCATCTTATTGGCATCAAGCGAAGCCGCCGCATAGTTGCCATACGGACCTTGTGTTGCACAGCCGGCGATGCCTACCATTACGGCCATGACGACCGCGCTCATCATGAACTTGCGCATGGTTAGTTCTCCCTCGTGATCGTCACCTTGGCTTGGCTCGAACCGACGCCGGATACGAGGATCGCCTTGTCAAAGATCGTGTCTACGATGTAGCGGTTGTCTTGAACACGGTAGTTCACCATCTGCGTTTCCGCATCTGTGAACAGCCCTCCGTCCTTACGCACAACGAGCAGCGCCGGCGCTTCGCTTTGTTGCATCTTGGACGGCATTTCGATGATGGTCTTGCGACCATCGTTGTAACCGCGAACCGGCTTCCAACGAGCCGAACCAGTCAGCGTGTCATCGAAGTTGAGGTTCCCCAGGTATTCGCCGGTCTGCGGAATGGTATTGTCCTGACGTACCTTCGTTTCGCGAGCTTTAATTGCGTCCCACTTTGCCATTGCGTCCTCGGGGTACGTGAACGATACAAACGGCATGAGCTGCGTGCGGCTCGAACGCAGTCGGAAATGATACGTGCGCCGATCCGTGGTTAGTACGAGCGTCGTATCGAGGCCCACATCGAGCGGCTTCAAGATGAGATGCAGTACTTGTGATGCACCTGAGCCGGTGACAGCTGGCTCGACTGTATAGCGCGGATCACCAACGTTCATGCGGTTGACGTTTTCGCCAGACTGTAAAGCAATGTCGCAGACTTGCAGCACAGCACACATGATCGGATATTGCTTACCCGATAGGTACGGCCAGTTAATCGAACCATCAGAACCTTGGAACGATTGCACGTCCTGACCTTCCTGCCATTTTTTACCGATAGCAACAACCGCCTTTTCTTGCGGTGTCAACTTCGGCTCATTTTTAGAAAAATACTGATCAGCCAGTGGGTCAGTGCCGGGGGCTGCGATTACAGCCATCGGCACCAAGCCGAGAATCAGAGCAGAAATAAGAGTCTTTTTCATAGCAAGGCCCCAGGCTTAAAGTTGCTTCGACCAGTTGTAGTCTTTGACGAAAACGAAATGTGGGTTGCTGAACATCTGCTCCAACTTCATTTCCGTATCCTTGTTTTGGTAGATCGTCACGAGCACACGCATCATGTACGGCGCTTCCTTGAGTGAGCCATCACGCGCACGCACGGTCTCTTGCCAATCGATTTGCCAAGTGTCTTTGAGCACGATTTGCTCTCATGCATGCTCAGAATTGCCTCGGCAATCACGTTACGCTGCGCAGGAGTTGTCATCGCGCCATTCAAAGCAAGGATCGTGTCAATCCATTCCATTGCCCATGCACGATACGTGCGAGTATCAAGTCGCGACAACGGCGCGAAGGCCAGCTCGTCGGCATTTGATGCGATGCTGAAGTACCGACCACGCCCGGCTTTACATGTCGGGTACATCGACAGGCCCTTGTCGAAGGCGTAGATGCGCGCCCCTAGGTAACGACGCCACTGGAATGCCACCAAGCCCAGCTTGGTCGATTTGCCCGTTCAGGTTGGCCCGAAAATGATGGCGTGGCCGAGATCACACACATGCAAATTGATACGCATGTGAGAATTCCCGCTCGTGACACCATGCAGTAGGGGCGGAGCGTTCGGAGGGAAAAGCGACGATGGCGGGCGATTCTCACCTGTCCAAATGTGCTGGTCGGTAGCAGATCGGCCAAATTCATTGTATTCAGCAGCGGGCAACGCACATTCTCGACACCATGCCCCGGCAGAGAACCAAGATAGGCGTCCATCGTATTAATCGTCTCGACACGTGCGGTGAATGCCAACGCGTTGATTGCTTTTTCGAGTCTCAGGGCCGAGTGTTCTACTGCTCAGAATCAGGAAGTGATGATGCAGCAAGAACAAGGCGTGCTGAACACAAACAGCATCGACAAGGATGTTTTAGCCGCTAAAAAAGAGGTGCGCAAAACGTCTGAGTACACTACCGCCATACGAGCCCAAGAAGCCGTGTCGGTGCAACTCGTGCCTGGCAACATTACACCGGAAAAAGTATGGCTCGATTTGCCGTACAAGCAGAAGGAAGCCGCGAAACACGCCGCAGGCAATCTAGCTGATGGAAAGTGCGCTATTGATTGGGACAAGCAAGAGAAGCGGTGGTATGCAAGGTTGGGCGCTGACCTCGACAAGATCAAGCAATGGTTACCTAGTCATGAAGCGAAGGCAACGAATCTGGCAATTAAAAAGACTTGGCTTGCGGTTGTTTTCGAGCAACGAGATGCGGTCAAGGAAATCGCTGGAAAGCTTCCGAACGGTGAAAATGCGGTTGATTGGGATAAGGCGGCAAAATGTTGGTACGCAAATCCTGGGGCTGATCTGGACAAGTTGAAGCCGTGGATTGCCACGGAAGTCTCAAGTCGGCAACGTCCGGCGCTTTCCCCGGAGGAAGAATTTGCGGAGACGTTACGAAGCATGGGATGCCTCGTGAGAGGTGATCATCCCATCATGGACGCTAAGAAGCACCGTATTGAGGTCGAAGGAGACAGGAAGGGTGAGAAGGCTGGTTTTTATGTCGCTTACCTTGAGGGGCACCCGGCCGGCTATATCAAGAACAACCGTACTGGTAAGGTGCCGCGCAACGTGTCGTCAAGCAAATGGCCGACCTTGTGCCTGTTATCGTGCCGACGCCCTACCTCAAAGCTAAAGGCATCACGCCACAGACGGGTGTGTACACTGACCGCGATGGCCAGAAAACTTACACTCCGGGCATCGATTCGGATGGTAAGCAATGGACGATGCCATACATCCAAGAGGACGATACTAAGCAGTTTGCGAAGCGGAGTCGCAAGGAGGGTTGCTTTCATCCAATAGGTGGCCTTGATGCTATTGCAGCAGCACCCGTGATCGTCATCGGCGAGGGCTATCGCAGGCCTTGGGTTATGGAACAGTCGCCGCATTTGATTCTGGCAATCTCGAAGTCGTTGCCTGAGCAAACTGACAATCCGAAAGGCTTCACCGACTGCAACGATCTTGCCACCAAAAGCTCACTTGGCATCGAAGGTGTTGAACGTCAGGGGGGTGCGGCTGTTGGCAAGGCTATCGAGAAGCATCAAACACGTGCCCAGCAACAGACGCAGCAGCAGGAACGTCAACCGCGTCGGGTTCGCATGAGGTAGGAAATAACTAAGGCGTTCGAGAAGCGAAAATAATCAATGGAACATTTTCGTCGTTTTCACTGATACGGAAAACAACACTTTCTTGGGGAAAGGGGGGTTGAGGCGCAGTGGAACGGTAGATGCACTTAAGCCTGCATCTCGGCGTCGCCGCCGAAGGCAAATTTGTGCTGGTGCGGAAAGAAATCGACGCTCTGCGATGGGAAGTGACCGCCGAACAGTGAGTAATCAACAGCGCAATAAAGGCCCTTCCGGGCCTTTCTTCTATGCGGTTATGCAGCTTCCAATTTCACGTGAACACGCCGTCCGATGGCTGTGGCGATGTTCACCAAGGCATCCAATGAAAACCGCGAGATGCGACCGCGCAGTAAGTCGTTGATGTGTGGTTGGGTAACACCGCAATGCGTTGCAGCTTGCGATTGCTTCCAGTCGTTTGCCTCAATGACAGCTGCGATTTGCCGCATGAGTTCAGCCCTGGCACGAAGGTTCGCCGCTTGTTCCGGTGTGTCTGCCAATGCATCCCATACGCTGTTGAACGTTTCAATCTCGCTCATTTGGCACCTCTCATAAGTTTGGTGTATCGCTTCTTGGCAAGCTTCACGTCGCGCTTGCTTGTGACTTGTGTCTTCTTTATGAAAAACATGTAAGACATAAACGGCATTGGCCAATCTTGCGGTGTAGACAACACGATAAGTGCCAGAGTCGTCCCACACTCGCCACTCTTCAACGCCATTGCCAATTGAAGGCATAGACTTGAAGTCTGCAGGCTGCTCACCCCGCTGCACCTTCTCCAGTGGGGGTTCGGGGAGCAGTGGAACAGTGAACCGACTTCAGCCTCATTGTTAAGCGGGAACCGCCGAAATTTCCGTCATCTCCACAGGCTTAACGTACGATTTTTTCCGTTTCATGAGCTGACCCCTTGATAGCACCACCGTATAACTCGCGCAGGAGCGCCTCCAACACTTCCAAGGCATCGTCTTGCGCCGTGGACTTCCAGACAATATGCCAATGCCGCCAAGGTGGCCACGTGGCGCGCTTGTAGCAAGCGCAAGATCGCACTGACTTTGCAGCACCCGCGAATCGCGCAAGAGCAGCGACTCGGGTCGCTGGAATACGCGCTGCCGCAGGCAGCTGAATACCCAACTCGCGTACCGAGTGGCGGCGTCGCAAGGTGTGGACCAGCAATGGACTGCTGATCATCACTGCTCCGGTACGCAGGCGATCCAGTTCCGAACTGGGACTACAGGGAGGAACCACCCACATGCTTTCCAGCCTGAGCTGCTGATCATGGCTGATACCTCGACCGAGGTAATCGCCAGAGCCGTTTTTCCATCCGGTTACGCAAGCGAGCAATAGACCGCTCGAGGGTACTGCTACCTGGGAGCAGCACTTTATGCGTGAGTCAACCAGCTAGTTGCGCGCTCGAACAGCACGCTGGGTCGGTCAGTGCCGGTCCAGCACAGCATATAAAGCCAACGGGTCAGACGGTATCCGACTTGGCGCTCGGTCATCTCGACGTAGCCGTAGCGAGTACGCATTTCTTTGATGTGCCGTAGTCGTTGGCGTTGATCATGATAGTTCGCTATACACTGGGCCGGATCGTCGAGTGCGAGCTGCCTGGCCAGTACGATCAGCACACTGGCCGGAATCTGAGTGGTGTCGTCGAGGAAGCGGCCAAGGAAACGTACCTTGGTCAGCTGCACAGCAAATCCCAGTCGATTGTGATCACCACGCTTGGCAGCGATAAACTGTCGGTCGTTATCGTCCAGATGAAAATATCGGGCCAGATCTATCGCCGTGGGTCCGGTTACGTACCGGCCGTCATCGACCCGTTGCTCAGCGGTGAGGCATTAGACGGGCATGGTGTGGACGCTAGGTCTATGGCCCTTGCACAAACGATCGTTTATGCAAGGGTGGCTGACGGATGGCGGCAAAGGGCTTGCGCGTTGCATAACGCAATTGGATAGCATGCCCCATAGGCAACAGGTTTTTGCAATAAATTAGCCGGTTACATTTTCGAGGTGATTGTCATGAAAACCACGCCGCTCGACCCGATCATTTCCGAGTTCGCCACCGAAGAACAGGCGGCCAGCTACGACCGTTGGTTCCGCGCCAAGGTCCAGGCAAGCCTGGACGATTCGCGCCCAAGCGTTCCACACGATCAAGTGATGGCTGAGATGGATGCGATCATCGCTGAAGCCGAGCAGCATCGTAAGCAAACATGACGTTGCCGCTTCACTGGCGTACATCCGCACGCGATGACTTGGCCTCGTTGATACGTTTCATCGCTTACGAAAATCCGCTTACCGCGCGGCGCATGAAAGTACTCATTGAAGCGTCCGTGTTACTAGCCTCCGCACATCCCTACATGTTCCGACCTGGCCGTGTACCAGGGACACGAGAGATCGTGGCCCACCCGAACTAGATCGTGATCTATCGTGTCGTGGTCGACTCCATTGAAGTCGTCAACGTCGTACATGCCCGGCAAGAATACCTCTGACCGCCATACGTATCGGCTACGCCCGTGTTTCCACCAAGGATCAAGACACCGCCGCTCAGATCGGTGCACTCACCTCAGCGGGATGCGAACTCATCTTCCAGGAGAAAGCTTCCAGCGGTCGATGGGAACGGCCCGAACTACACCAGCTGTTGGGTCAACTACACAAAGGTGATGTAGTGGTGGTCTGGAAACTAGATCGTCTGTCGCGCTCCTTGAAAGATGTGCTGACACTCATGGACAAAATCCAGCACGCCAGCACGGGATTTCAGAGTTTGACCGAAACGATCGATACCACCCCGCCGGCGGGGCGCATGATGATGCAAATGGTAGGGGCGTTTGCTGAATGTGAGCGCGCCATACTGCATGAGCGCACAAAACACGGACTGGATGCCGCAAGGAAAGACGGGCGTATTGGTGGACGTCGCCCCAAGCTCAAAGCTCCTCAAGCACTGGAAATCGTGCACTTGGTCCGCACTGGACAGAAAACGGCAGCGGATGCTGCCCGATTGTTCAATGTGCACCCAGCGACCGTATCACGGCTGCTTGCCCGGACCCACCAGATGCAGGCTGAAGTGCATCTACCGTTCCTCTGCGCCTCAAAACCCCAACTTTGTAAACAACCGACAACAGTAAAGAACCAAACTTCGTTCTTTACACCTTACGGTCTTCTCTAACACTGTCCCTGATTGCATCCTCAGGCCTGGTGACCCTAATAGCTACACAATCACAGCAGACACGGCATACCATCATCTGGAAAATGCTGGATGGTGATGGTGAAAACGGCCCTCAGGAACTGGGTGATGTGTTGCCTCAAATGCACCCAGATCTGGCGCCTTGCCCTCGAAAGGCTCACCGATATTCACTCCTGCATCAATCGCTGCACTTCCAGATGCAAGTCTTGCAAAGTGAATCGTCGGCAATTCCCCGTTGGGTTGACGAGGAGCGGTCAATTCATGAGGATCCAAACTTACAAAATCTCCTGAACGGACTTTTATAGGAAGCGTAAAATAATTCGATGAAATATCGTTGTCTGAGGCACTGCCAAGGTTAGCAATCTCGACTTTCCCACCATATCCAAGATTATTTCTCATGTAATGGCCATAACCTGGAACATTCGTCCTGTTATCAGACAACACTGACAACATATTGTAATTCGCTCTCTTATTTCCTATTGCGGTGTTATTGATCCAATTCTGACCGCCAACATGATGATTGGCATAAAATCCAGAAGAGCGGTTGCCGACCGCAAGCGAGAATTTCACTGTATGCCGAGGCACCGAGCGCGGATAGGGCTTTCCATTCGCTCCGTAACCACCTGCCTTGAAGCCGTTTCCGTCGCCTAACGCGTTAAAGTCAATATCGTAGCCATTGTAAAAAGCCCAGCAATTAACAATGCTCACCGGAGCATGAGCATTAATAAGATCAAACCCATCATCACTATTAAACCAAGCACGGCTTCCATAAATCATATTCCCTGTTCCAGAATCGGAGGAAGGATGAACACCGAATCCGTCGATATTACCGTTAGAGAATGCATCCAATCCCTTGTTGTTATAAACGTCGACATTGCGAACCACATTATTGCTTCCCGACACGAGATACCATCCGATCCCCATCCCATCATGAATTGACAATCGCTCGAATAGATTGTTGTTGCCACCCTGAACCCGTATCGCTTCCGACTGCGTATGTCTGCCAGCAATGGTGATCTGAACACCGACGATCTCGAATCCCCGGAAAACACAGCCATCACAACTGATCCGAAAGGCTGCAACACGTTTGTCTACTGGCTTGACCGACGAAAAATCGAACACCGGCACCTCTCTCTCATAAGCCACATAAGAAATATGGTCTTTCGTTATGTCGTTCACAACCACGTAGTTCGCATCAGCCGTAGAGACATTTTCTATCTTTAAGTGATAAATACCGCCCCTTAAATAGATAACATCACCGCTCGAAACTTTTTCCTGAGCCGCCATGAGCGTCGCCATTGGAGAGTCCAGTGTTCCGATGTTTTTATCAGATCCATCAGGAGCAATAAACATATCCTTTGCAAAGCCCTGTAATGGCCATTGCATGCAAATAGCAATTCCACACAGGAAAAAAAATCTTATGGAAAACAAAAAAAATGGATTCATTAGGAGCTTTAGCTATTTTCCAGGATGCCGCAGCATCAGATAAGAATTAGCACGATAACAATCAAACCAGCGCGGCCAAATGCTTAGCATCGATTTTTTTCTTATTTTTTCTGTTTCTGCAACACGCTATATTGCATTAATGGCGCTTTTATTATTGGCACACGGGATAATCACTACTCATCTATAGAAATGATGTCAAGATACATGAAGAAGCCTATTACATCATTTACCTCTTTACGCTTGTGCCGACTTGATCCTATTCAATCCTATTCACATTGGATACTAGTGTAAGGAGGCTAGTATGAACTAACACTAAAAACAGGGGCGAATAATCACGACACACGCGGTTCAGAAAGGCGGCAATGGGATATATACATCCATATTCTCGCGTCGTTTCCAATCACAAGAATAAAAGTTTGATCCCAATTCCACACACACAGCGAACAAGAGACTGGCGGGTGATATAATTGGTGCTCTCAACGCTGCCAAACCAGTAGTCTTCGCATGGATAGATGACTGCATCTCGGATGGCTATTTCATACCGCGTCACAACCTTCACGATACCAACGCTCTTGAACTGAAAGTGCGATGATTTCTTCACCTGTCGGCGGTACAGGCTTTTTGAACATCTCCGCAAGGTCTGTATCAAAAATCTTCGGTAGTACGGGATGCGTTCTCATTGTTTGCATCACTGTTGCTTTTGTAGAGATGTGAATGTGTCCAAGTAATGTCGATTATTACAAAGCGTTCATCACATGCTAACAATACATATTAAATGAACAAATTGCAGATGTCCGCTCATCGGTCCTTTGACGGACAGAGGCCTGAAAACCAAACATGGCATCGCCAACTTTACCAAGGCCAGGTCTGGCCTCTCGCAGAGGTACCGCCGTTCATCTCACTAGAGCGTACGTGAAACATATCGGACAGTATTTAAAGAACGCGAAGAAAAATCCGAAGCGCTGTGGCAGGATGCGCTCAGAGCATATGGCAACTGCCCTCTATACGCGACTGAATTTGTATGTCAGAAGTGATTTCTGCAATGGGTACGATACACGACATTGAACGCCTTCTTGCATTGCCTTGGCCAAAAAGTGAAAGCACCACAAAATGAATCCCATCACGTTAACTATTAAGATAACATCTCACCTTAACAATCTCAGATATTTCTTTTACATTTAATTAATTATTAAATTTCATAAACTAGATCTGTGTTTTCACCAGGACATTATGAAATGAAAACTATCAAATTAGCTCCGCTTTCATTATTCCTTTTTATACCAATCGCTTTTGCTGATTCTGGTATTGATGAACAGAATCCTGAGCAGAGATTCATCATAGATATACCCCGCTCTCCTCTTTCTACTCAGGAATCTGCAGAAAAGTATTGGACTGAGGAAAGAATACGTGCCGCAAAACCGAAGCGCATCGTACTCTCAGCAGAGGAAGCATCAAGAATGGAGACCGAAGCAAGATTCAAAAGCTCCATGTTGAATAATGAAGAAAAAGAAAAAACATTAGTCATAGAATCCTCCCCTGGGGGGGATGGCTCTCCTATCCCTAAGGGTGTCAAAGGCGTTGTTGAAGAAGCTGATGTAGACCAATACCCTTTCTCGAATGCGGGTATACTATATTTCACAGAAGCGAATGGAGTTGACAATGCTTGCACTGCTGAATTTGTCGGCAGCAATCGGGTTTTGATGACTGCGGCCCACTGCCTAGTGGATGACAATGGAAAATGGTATAAGAATATTGTATTCCATCCTCGTTCACGTGGAAAAAACAGGATTGAAATTTTAAAAACAGCTTGTAAAGGTGTTCCAGATGGTGCGGTAACGCAAACTGGAAGAGATTTGAGGAAAGATTACGGTTTTATTACTACATATAAAAAGAACCCTAGCTGGCTTGGATTGAGAAGTGGCGTACCTTACACAGAATGGGCAGCCATTGGTTATCCCATCAATTATGGGAATGCTCTTTACTTACAGAGAGTTTACGGTTTCAAAGGCACCACCTTTAGTGGCGTCTCTGATGGCATTGTTGAAATGAAAGATAATCCAATGGAAAATGGTTCAAGCGGTGGAGCTTGGATTGGTAAACTAAACAACAGTAAAAAACCCCGTGGGAATTATGTTATTGGTCTAAATTCATTTTTTTTCGGCGATGGTTCAACGTTTAGCCCTTATTTTAATAAAGATGTTTTTGATCTTTTAGATAAAGTAAAACAAGCCTGTAATATAGAATAATATTTCACGTTTGCAATCTGTAAGATGATGTACTCATCCTGCTAATGGTTAGTTACGTACCAGGATATGCGGCACGTATTGATGGGGGATGCTTCCTTTGCAGGGGCATCCCATCATATTGAAAAAGAGATTGATGGGTACGGCGACCTATTCATAAAACGGTCGTTTGACGGACACTCCACAGTGCCTCGTTTTGACGTTGAACCGCTTTATATTTAATACTGAATTTAATTAATCCGCATAATAATTGATGATTGTAAAATCACATGATGTTTTATCATCCGCATATCAATAAGATATCAGCCTATATGCCTCTAGGGCCACGAACGCAACACGGCTTTATGCATAGCGGATATTTTCAGAGGTGTGACTCATGGATATCGTGATTACTGGCATTCCGAAGACGCCTCCAAGATCGTCAATAAAGCCAGATAGCGGTTGGCCTCTATGTCCACCGCCTCCTGATCCACAGCCCGAACTTCGCAGGAGGCGGCGAGATTGTCGAACAGATCATTGCCGGTGAACATCCATGATGCTTGCTGAGCTGTGCCGCTTAGCGCTGAATATGGATGTGAGGTCTCACATTAGCTTGCCATGACACGCATAGGTTGGTAGAACCCGCTGAGTTCCAATTGTGAAATATGTTGCTTCAAAGCAAGCGCTGGGTTCCCAGCGCAGCGGAGAAAGATGCGGTAGCAGCCGCTCGTCGATGTTCTTGCCCGAATCACGGAGTGCTTGGACTGCCCGTTCCAGGTAGACCGTGTTCCACAGGATGATTGCTGCCACAACCAAGTGGAGGCCGCTCGCGCGGTAGCGCTGGTTCTCGAAACTGCGGTCACGGATTTCGCCGAAGCGATTGAGAAATACGGCGTGGGCCAGGGCGTTCTTGGCTTGCCCCTTGTTCAAGCCGATTTGCACGCGGCGGCGCAGTTCGAGGTTCTGCATCCAGTCGAGCGCAAAACAACGTGCACTCGATGCGCCGCAGTTCGCGCAAAACCACCGCTGGGCCGTTCTGGCGAGGATAGCTGCCGAGCTTTCTAAGCATGAGCGAGGTAGTCACCGTGCCCTGCTTGATCGAGGCGGTCAGCCGCAGGATTGCATCCCAACGGGTGCGAATGTTCTTCACGTTGACGTTACCGCCGATCAGGCCGGCGAGCGTCGGGTACTGTGTGGCTTCGCCATGGATATAAAGGCGCTTGTCGGACAGGGCGCGGATGCACGGGGCGCAGCGGAAGCCCAACAGGTGCATCATGATCGGTAAAGCCAGCCGTGTCGGTGTAGTGCTCCTCAATGCGCAGGTCGGATTCGTGATACAGCAGCCCATCCAGGACGTGGGTGGCGTCGCACACCGTAGCGTTGATGGCCTTGGTATGAAATGGCGTGTACTGGTCGGAGATATGGGTGTAGCACTGAACACCAGGTTCCTGGCCGTACTTCAGGTTCACCTGGCCGGCAACTTGGCCACGGCCGCCGGACTTAAAGTTCTGACCATCCGATGACGATGTAGTGCCATCACCCCAGTAGGATGCGAAGGGTTGACGGAACTGGGCGTTGACCAACTCGGCCAGATCAACCGAATAGGTTTTGTCGCGGATGTGCCACGCCTGCAACCACGTCAGCTTGGCGTAGGTCGCATTGGGGCAGAACTCGGCCAGCTTCGACAGACCCAAATTGATGGCATCGGCAAGGATGGTAGTCAGTAGCAGATACTGGTCTTCGACCGCCTCGCCGCTCTTGAGGCGCTTGAAGTGGCGACTGAAGCCGATCCAGCCATCGACTTCCAATAGCAGCTCGGTGATCTTCAGGTGCGGCAGCAGGCTGCACGCCTGCTGCATCAGCACCTCAGCCTCATCAGGCACGGCATTGTCCAGCGGAAAACTTGATTCGCTGGGTGCTGGTGATCGCCGCATTGGGCAGTTCGTTGGTAGCGACCAGCCGCTCCACTGTCTCCAGTTGCTCTTGCAGTACCGAAAGACGAGCTTCCAGGAACAGGTCGCAGTCGGTATCGACCGCCAGACCCAATTCCTGCGGGTCGTGCTGTGCCGCGAATCGTGGCGGCGGCACCAAGTAGTCCTCGAAGTCCTTGAACTGGCGCGATCCCTGCACCCAGATGTCGCCGGAGCGCAGTGAGTTCTTCAGTTCGGACAAAACGCACAGCTCATAGAAGCGCCGATGCAACCCATCATCCGTGCGCACCAGGTTTTCCCATCGCTTGCGCACGAAGGACGTGGGTGCGTCGTCTGGCACCTTGCGTGACTGACGGTCGTTCATCCCTTTGAGCACTGCGACGCCGGCCAGCAGTTCGCGCATTGCCAGCGCGGTCTTCATGGTCAGCGCGTCCAGCAGGGCCGGCGTGTAACGCCGGAGCTGGGTGAAGCCGTGGCCAACCAAGGACAGGAAATCGAAGTCTTCCGGCCTGGCGCGCGTTTCCGCTGCGGTAATACTTTCGCTGGATGCATCCCAGGGAATGATCGCCTCGATGGCAGCGAACGGATCGCCGCCCGACGGCTTGGCTTCCAGTAGGGCGCGACCGCTGAGTGAATACAGTCGCACCTTATCGTTGATCGCCCTGCCGGACTGCTGGAAGCGGTCGGCATGGTTGCGCGTGGCCTTGCTAAACAGCAAACCCATGAAACGGTCGTACAGGTCGATGATTTCGTCAATCAGCGTGGCGTGGGTGTCAAGGATCACCGCGACCCAGGTTGCATAGCGACGGTTCGGCTCCAGGTCGCACAGGTGCTGGGCTGTCATCTGTCCGCCCGCGGGCGAGCTTCCGATTCTGGTGAATGGCGTGTTCCAGACCTTCCAGCAGCGCCAGATCGCGGACGGTCTTCAGACGCTCCAAGTGGGCCAGCCCATGCTTGGGCTTCGGCGAACCGGGCGGTTGGCGTAGCCAGATCAGCCGCTGCCCTTCGTGCCCTCACGGATCGACAGCAGGCCGTCAAGCACGCGGCGCGGTGAGCGCTTCGTAGACTTGGCGCGTGCCACGATATCAGCGCATCGCTGCACACACGCTCGATGACATCGACGGTCGGAATGATGATACGTTGCTGCCGCAGCAACTCGACCAGCACTTGGGCCAGCTCGATACCACGGTCGGTCTGTTGAGCCAGCTCGGCGAGTTGGTGGACGAAGTGCCGATAGTCGGCGTCAGCTTCAGCCACGCCTGCAACTCCAACAGATGCTCGCGCCACGTTTCCGGGCGCTGCGCGTACTCCGGCCAGATATCTGGCTCGATGCACAACTGGCGGCTAACGATGTTCAGCAGAGAGGCGCGCGGCTCTGCATCAGTTGGCAGGGCAAAGCTGGGATAACGCAGATAGCACAACTGCACTGCGCAGCCGAGCCGGTTGTGACTGCCGCGACGCTGGCGGATCATCGACAGGTCGGATTCGGCACAGGTGTAATGCTGGATGCGTTCATCGTCAGTGGCTGGAAAAGCAAGCAGGCCGATGCGCTCCGTGGACGTCAGCAAATGACGGCGCGGCATGGTCAGTCGTCCTTTCTCAGGTATTGATACAGAGTTTCCCGACTGATGCCCAACTCGCGTGCAAGTGGTGTCTTCTTGTCGCCGGCAGCGACGCGACGCCGCAAATCGGCCACCCGCTTCGGCGCGAGCGCCTTTTTGCGGCCACGGTAGGCCCCGCGTTGCTTGGCGAGCGCGATGCCCTCGCGCTGGCACTCACGGATCAAGACGCGCTCAAACGCAGCGAATGCGCCCATCACCGAGCGCATCAAGTTCGCCATCGGCGAGTCCTCGCCCGTGAAGATCAGGCATTCCTTGACGCACTCAACGCGTACACCGCACTGGGTGAGCTTCTGTACCAGGTGGCGCAGGTCGTCGAGGTTGCGCGCTAGGCGATCCATGCGGTGCACCACCACCGTGTCGCCTTCGCGCACGAATGACAACAGGATGTCGAGCTGCGGCCGTTGGGTGTCCTTACCCGACGCCGTGTCGGTGAACACCTTATCTACCTGGACCTGTTCCAATTGCCGTTCCGGGTTCTGGTCGAAGCTGCTGACACGGACGTAACCGATACGATGCCCCTGCAATAGGCTTCTCAAACTGAAAGTGTCATGTATAAATCTTTGACCTTGCGCGGCACATGTCAAGAAAAGATAAACAAGGCCCTATTATGAGGCTTTTAAATGACTTATCCTGACATCCGGATATCGAGCTGATTAATTAAATCGCGTCACTGCTCTTTAATAGTGATGCTGTCGAGTCATGCGTTGACTTGTTCTGCAGTGAGTGCCATGACTATTTTTCTCTAATTTAAAATCCAAAACGGACCACAACGGGAATATGAATGTGACGATGACGGTAACCCGCACTGTGCACAGTCACTGCTTCTTTCAGGATGGCAATAAATTGATTAAGTGAATCATTGTCCAGCAGCGTTTGCGGTACATCGGGAGTTTCGATAATCAATTTCGAGCCATTCAGATAAAGATAGAAACGGTAATCAATAATCTCTTCAAACGCTTGATTTCCAGTGGCACCACCTCCGTATAAATGAAAGTTGCGTTCACGATCCATAGTCCATTGACGACGCAGCTTCATATCCAAATTCAGATCATTTTTATAAAGCAATCCATATTTCTCAATATCTTCCGCTGAGGGAATTTCATTGATAAACGGCATGTGATGTCCTTTGAGAGTTTAAATACATAGATGCAATACGTGTGATCCTGGGCAAAAGAATCCCTTTTTTTAAGAAACATTGCTATTTAAGAATCCCTCTGTTTTGTTGATCTCCTCACCTGGGTGATATACATGCCTGTGAAATCTTTGATGAAACCCAATGGCATTGGGTTTTATTAAATATCTCATGTCTCTATTTTCTTTGGTGGTGGTCTTTCTATTTCTCATGGACTAGGTATCGCTTGCTTTGAAGTATTTGAGCGGTGCCGGGCCGGTGGGCTGGGTGTGCAAACCGGCTGAGTGGTCTGCGGAGCTGCTGTGACTTCGATATATCCCAAGTGGGCAAAGCCGGTGTGCGGGAGGAGGCCGCATGGCAAGCACTCCTTGACTTGTTGCGGCAGTGGCCGTAGTGAGATTGCCGCAGGCGATGTGACCCGCGGCGCTGTGGAGGCATGCATGAATAGGGTGGATGGGGAGAGATGGTCGCAACGCTGACGGTGTGGACAGTCCAGTTGGACAGCCAAGCAGCATTGATACGGGGAAACGCCACCGTTTGCAGGTAGATGCTCTCTTGGCTGGTCAGATGTGGCGATAGGGTGCGTTTAAGAAGTAGGCAAGCACTGGATAGCGGTGTTCTGGTGACGTTGTTAAAGGGTGAACCCAGGTGTACACGACAACACACCAAGAGGCGGCACATCAGTGCCGCACTTGGCCCTCACCGCGCACCACGAAGCGCTCTACCGTCAATGCCTCCAATCCCATTGGGCCATAGGCATGTAGCCGTGTGGTCGAGATACCGATCTCCGCGCCCAATCCCAGGGCGCCCCCATCGGAAAAACGCGAGGAGGCATTGACCATCACCACCGCCGCATGTAACGCCTGCACAAAGGTGTCGGCGTTCGCCCGATCACCAGTCACGATCACCTCGGTGTGGTCCGAACCGTAGCGGCGAATATGTTCAAGCGCCGCCTCAAGACTGGGGACAACACGCACCGCCAGGATTAAGTCGAGATACTCGGCGGCGTAATCGATTTCGCTGGCCAGTGCCACATCCGGAAGAAAGGCGCGGGTGGCTGGGTCACCACGCAGTTCGACACCATAGGCACGTAACGCCGCCGCCGCCGCGGGCAGGAAACGTGCGGCGATATCGGCATGCACCAGCAAGGTCTCCAGTGCATTGCATGCCGCAGGACGGGTGGTTTTTCCGTCGATCAGTAGACGCACCGCCACATCGATATCGGCAGAAGCATCGACAAACTGATGACACACGCCCTTGTAATGCTTGATCACCGGGACACGCGCATGTTCGGCAACAAAGCGAATCAAGCCCTCGCCACCACGCGGAATCACCAGGTCAATCACGTCGCTGAGCTGCACCAGCTCCAGCATGGTCTGGCGACGCACATCCTCGACCAGAATCAGCGCGGCTTCAGGCACTCCAGCCACACGCAATGCACGCTGCAATGCCGCGGCAATCGCACTATTGGATCGGATCGCCTCCGAACCACCACGCAAGATCACCCCATTGCCCGCTTTGATACACAGTGCAGCGGCATCGGCCGTTACATTGGGCCTGGCTTCGTAGATCATCGCAATGACGCCCAGCGGCACCCGTACTTTCTGCACACACAGGCCATTGGGACGCACGTCCTCCCGCGTCACCTGGCCCACCGGATCCGGCAACGCGGCAATGTCACGTAACGCATCGGCCATACCGGCGAGGCGTTTGGGATTCAGGGCAAGTCTGTCGAGCATGGCACTGCCGGCACCTTGGGTGCGGGCCGCCTCCAAATCGGATGCATTGGCCGTCAGGATTCCTCCAGCATCGGCCTCCAAGGCGGCGGCCATTGATTCAAGTAAGCGGCGCTTAGCATCCGAGGATAACGTGGCCAGCATTCGGGCGGCGTCGCGGCATTGCAAGGCAAGGTGTTTCATATGGGACATACGTGGGACCGTGACTAAAAGAGGAAAGATGTTGCGCGCCATACACCGCGCCCTGCATTCCAAGCATCGAACCGGGCCGTAGAACGCTCACGCACCTGACACCGGATGGGGCCGTGTTGTGCAAGCGTTCTTGCTGACATGGATCGCTCATGCGCGGCATCATCTCAGGCCGCTGAACGCAGTAAACAGATGCGTTGCACCGTGCCAGAACGTGTCATCTGCGGCAAGGCACCGTTTGCAGGCCGCATCGGACATTCTATTGAGGGGGATGAGATGTCGTTCACTGTCTCTTTCAGGGGAATCATCTCCTGACGAGGAGCGCTGTCATTGGACCGCGGCATCGCGCCCTTGGGAACACGGCAACCCGGACGGAAAGAGCACGCATGCGGTCTGTCTTCGCAAAGCTGGAGACAGCCCCTGCAGCAAAACATCACGAGATCCACAACACGCCGCTCAGAGGAGCACTAAATCATCGCGGTGGACAACATTCCCGCCATAGGTGTAGCCGAGCAACGCCTCGATATCGCGGGAATGGCAACCAGCCATGCGGCGCACATCCGCCGCCGAGTATTGGACGATACCGCGGGCCAGCAGCTGGACCTGGTCATCTGCGCCACGTGTACCCATCTGGACCATATCGCCACGGCGGAACTCACCTGCAGCACCACACACGCCGCCCGGAAGCAACGAAGCGCCCTGCTGTGCCAAGGCCATCGCCGCACCGGCATCAATGAAAATCACCCCCGGCTCCACCGGGGCGTGACGCAACCAATATTTACGCGCCGCAATGCGGGTACACCCTGCATGGATCCGCGTGCCGCAGAGCCGGTGTTGCGCCAGAGCGCGTACCACCTCAGCGCTGCGCCCATTAAACAAATACGTCTCAATGCCTGCCGCACCCGCTTTGGCCGCCGCCTCAAGTTTGGTACGCATGCCGCCGGTGCCGACACCACTGCCGCTGCCGCCCGCCATGGCGAGCACCTCGGGGGTCAACGCGCGGACCTCATTCAACGGCTGTGCATCAGGATGGCGGCGTGGGTCGGCGCTGTATAAACCGTCGATATCGGTGGCGATAAATAACGCTTCGGCATCGACCAGCGCAGCAACAATCGCCGCGAGGTTATCGTTGTCGCCCAGCTTCAGCTCGTCGACCGAAACGGTGTCGTTCTCATTGACCACTGGCAAGGCACCCAGCCGCAGTAATTCACGCAACGTCGCACGGGCATTCAGGTAGCGGCGGCGGTTACGCAGGTCGTCGTGGGTCAGCAACACCTGGGCCACTGGACGGTCGAAGAAGCGCTGCCATAGTTCGATGAGTTGCGCTTGGCCAAGGGCGGCCAACGCCTGGCGCGCCGCTAGGGCGCTCCCAGATTCGGCCAGACGCGGGATCACGGCGCGCCCGGCCGCGACCGCCCCAGAGGAGACGATCACCAGTTCACGCCCGACGGCCAGGTTGGCCGAGACGAAGTGTGCCAAACCCAGTGCAAAGCGCGGTGAGAGGCCGCCGCCATCAGCGGCGAGCAGACTGCTGCCCACTTTGAGGACGGCCCTGCGCCATACGGGGATCCGTTGTTCAGAGAAGCGAGATGCGGTGTGGGGATGGGTGTCGATCATGACGGGGCAGGCTCAACACACGTTCTGTGCATGCACGGTGAGCATGGGCATGGTGGTGGATGCGCCGCGAGCCGGAGCGCGGCGCCTCTGTCTTGCGGCCAAGGCACCGATGCGCTTGGATCCCTGGTCAGTGCTATGGCGATCTCCGAGGCGGTCACTCATCGGACGCCTCCCGTGCACGCATGCAGACAGACTGCACCAACGGTTCCCAACGGGCCTGCAACACATCCAAGCAACAGCGGGCGGCGGTGCCCAAAGAGACGCCGTCTGAATCCCCGACGAGCGCAGCTGGGCACCATGAAGCGGCGGCTCATCGCGCATCGCTCCCACACATAGAAGTGGGCTGCTCCAGCGTTTCCCAACCAGCATGGAACGCATCCAGGCATACACCACGGCGGCAGTACCCGGAAAGACGCAGGCGGTGCGGCTGTCCGAATCCCCGACAAGCGCAACGGGATACTCTGCAACGGCAGCTCATCGCGCATCGCTCCCACACATGGACGTGGGTTGCACCAACGTCTGCCAACGGGCATGCAACGCATCCAGGCACAAATCAGCGGCAGCGCCTGGAGAGACACGTGCGGTGAGGCTGCCTTCCGGGGTGCGGCCCTGCGCAGCGGCACCGGCCGCTGTGGCGGCGATCTGGTAGGCCTCACGGAATGGAACGCCCGCCACGGCCGCTTCGATCGCCGCATCAGTGGCATACATGCCCGCATCGATCGCTGCACGCAGACTGGCTTCGCGCCACTCCAGGCGGGACAGTAGGGCCGGCAAGAGCTGCAACGCTGCCAGGCCGCGGCTGAAGCCACGGACGACCGCCCCTTTGCTGCTCTGGAGATCGCGGTGATAGCCGGACGGCAGTGACAGGAGTTGTTCAATCTCGGTGCGTGCGGCGGCCACGCTGGCATGCGTGGCGCGCATCAGTTCGATCACGTCCGGGTTGCGCTTGTTGGGCATGATCGAGCTGCCGGTGCTGTATTCAGGCGGTAAGGCGATGAAAGCGAATTCGCTGCTGGTAAACAAGGAGAGATCCCAAGCGATACGGCGCAGATCCAAGGTGGCACTCCCCAGCGCTTCCAATGCGGCCAGTTCGAACTTGCCGCGCGACAGTTGTGCACTGATGGGATTCACCTGCAACCGTGCAAAGCCGAGTGCGGCGGTGGTATGAGCACGGTCCAGCGGGATGTTGACGCCATAGCCGGCCGCAGTGCCGAGGGGATTGCAATCGATCAGGGCTAGGGTATCGGCGGCACGCACCGCGTTATCGATGAAGGCCTCCGCCCAACCGGCCCACCACATGCCCGCCGAGGACACCACGGCGCGCTGCAGATGGGTGTAACCGGGCATCGGCAGGTGCTGTTCTGCGGCGGCACGCTGTAATGCACGTTGGGCAATGTCACGGTTCAAGGCACCTAGATGCGCGAGCCTGTCCTTGAGCCATAAGCGGGTCGCCACTAGGATTTGGTCGTTCCGGCTGCGGCCGGTGTGAATCTTGCGGCCGGTATCCCCGAGGCGTTCGGTCAAACGGCTTTCAATCGCTGAGTGGCCGTCCTCGTACTGTGCATCCAGTACGAATGCGCCGTTGCGGTACTCCGTGGCGAGCACTTCCAGCTCACACAACAAGCCATCCAATTCATCCGGTGAGAGGATGCCAATGCGCTGTAGGCCTTGCGCATGGGCGGTGCTGGCAGCGATGTCGTAAAGGAAGAATTCGCGGTCTAACAGGACATCGTCAGCGGCCAGGAACGCCTGAATGTTGGCGTCAACTGCCACGCCGGGTTTCTGCCATAACAGGGTCGCCATTGTTGTTGTGTCCATGAAGCCGGCTGGGGCGTTCATTATGCAAGGGTTGTTTACCGCCGCGGCGCTGCGGGGCGCTTCAGTGCAAAGGAATGGCGGTGAATTCGTCTAGGCCGAGGGCACGGTTGAGGTTTTGCAATGCCTGGGTCGCCGCTCCCTTCAGTAAATTATCCAAGGTGGCCACCACCACCACGCGCTTGTTGCCGGGCGCCATCGTGAAGGCGCCGATCTGCACGCCATGACGCGCCGCAATCTGGCTGACCCAGGGGGCTGGGTCGATGATGTCGACCAGGGGTTCGTTGGCATAACGGGCTGTGTACAGGGTCTTGATGTGTTCGCGGGTGAGGGGGCGTTGCAGCCACAGGTTGGCGGTCAAGGTGATGCCGCGGAAATGCGGGGCCACGTGGGGCATGAATTCGACGGGGATACCGAGCTGCGTGCTGACTTCGCGCTCGTGCAGGTGATCCGTGAGTGCGTATGGCATCAGGTTGTCACGTAGCAATGCCACGTTGTTTTTGTCTGAGGGGGTGGTCCCAGCACCGGAATAGCCGGATACGCCAAAGCACTGCGGTGGGCCGGCCAAGTGGTCCCGCAGTGGGGCAATCGCCAGTTGCATGGCGGTGGCATAGCAGCCTGGGTTACTGAGGCGTGTCTGCCCGGTGTAGGTGTGCCGGGTCAGTTCCGGGAGGCCGTAATACCAGTCTGGATCGAAACGGGTGTCTGCGGATAAATCGATGATGATGGTGCGTGGTGCGGTGGCATGGATGGCCTGCACGTAAGCGGCAGCGTTGCCATTGGGCAAGGCCAGGACCACGGCATCAGCCCTCTTGGCCGCCACGGCTGCCGGATCGAGGGTTGCAAAACAAAGATCGCCGCGGTAAGCGGAGTTGTGTGCCGCCACTGGCTGGCCATCCAGCTCACGTGAAGACACAAACATCAGTTCAATCGCGGGATGCTCGGCCAGCAGTCTGATTAATTCGGCGCCGGTATAGCCGCGGGCGCCCACGATGCCAAGGGTGAATGTGGTGTTGCTCATGTTTTGGTTTTTATGTGGACAGCCTGCTGTGCATTCACGTCTGGCTCTTCAGTATCAATAGCAACGTGGCTCCGGTACGCGATGCAGACCAAACGCGGCACACCGCCTGCTTGGCGGTGTTTCCGCAATGCGGTATCGGGGATGCCGCAATGCATTCCGGGGCCGGTACGCTGGTGTCTCTGGGCCACTGCTGAGGATCGCGGTGTCCCAGTCATCGCAGCACGTCTCTGTGACAAGGCTAGGATGGCAGGTGCACTGCAGCGCCGTGGTAGTTCAGGGTAGCCCCGCCGTAGCGGGTCATGGAGCATCTTCAATCCTCCAGGGTCCGGGGGTGCAGGGCACAGTGGGCCACGCATGGCTGGATCTGTTCAAAGTTGTGCAGTCCACTCCAAAAGACCTTCCAGTGTTCCTGTTTGTAGCAGCCATCGGATTCCGCGTAGTAAAAAACATTGGCTGGGTTGTTGTGGCGGGAACGCCAGAACAGCTGCGGCGTTTCTTCGCGCATCACACTCCACACTGCACGGCCCAGCCCTTCCCCCTGCGCGTCGTCCAGCACGGCAAATTTATCTAGGTATGGCACGTCGCCAACGTCGGTCAGGATCACCGCAGCGCGGTAGTTCTCGCTGACATATGCGCGCAGTAAGGGGGTTTTTTCAAAGTAATCCGGGACCAGGGCGCGGCCGAAACTGGATTCGATGAGGTGCTGGAGGCGCAGCAAGTCCAAGTCCTTCCATGCCGTCACGCGCCGTACCCGCTCGCCACGCCGCACCAGCGTGCCGGAGCCTTTGTGAGTAAACAATTCTTTGGCTAGATCAGCAGGACGGGTGATGGACACCGAAGATTCCAACGGCAGCCGATCGAGGAGGTGTTTGATCTGCTCAATCTTGACTTTCATGCCGCCATAGACCCAGGGCTGCTGGATCAGTTGTTCGTATTCGGTAGACAGGTTGATTGAATCAATGAGTTTTCCATCAGCATCAAGTAAACCGCCGGTGCCGGTGAGAAAAATGATTTTGTAAGGCTTGAGGACTTGCACCAATTCATTGGCAGCCACATCAGCGTTGACATTGAGAATCTGTCCACTGGGTGTCTCGCCCAGGCTCGTCATCACCGGAATCGAAGCGGCACGGAGGCTGGCCTCGATCGGGGCGAGGTTGACGGCTGTGATGCCGCCGACGAGGCCGTAGGTCTCTAGGTCCAGGTAGTGCGCCTCGAACACGCCCCCAATGATCGAGGTGGCGCGTGCACCGTTGCGCTGTAACGCTTCGACTAGTTCAAGGTTGGAGGCATGAAAGACTTTGCGGACGATCGCCATTGTCTCCGGCAAGGTCACACGTAAGCCGTTGACGGTCTGCTTGTGAATGCCGGCAGCAGCTAATTCTTTGTCTAACTGCGGGCCGACACCATGCAGAACAATCGGCGTCAGACCAACGTCTTGCAGGAATGAGAGGGAAGAGGTCAACGCCTCCAAATCGTCGCGCAGTACTGCACCGCCCACTTTGACCAGGGCAAAACGCTTGGCGTCCAACTGTGAGAAACGCTTGAGGTATTGGCTGATTTCTTTAGCGCTGGCCATGCTTGACAGCAGGCGAATGATGGTCTGTCGAGTCTGTATGTTGGCGTGCATTGCATTCGCGGTGATGGAAGGACGGACACGCCTGACGGCGCCCAATAAGTGATGAGAACGAGAATTACGAGGTACTGATGATGCGATGGACCGATGCGGCGTAGCGCTGCAACTGCTGGAGCGTGACAAATTCGTCGGCAGTGTGCGCCTGGGCAATATCTCCTGGTCCGTAGACCAGGGCAGTGTAGCCACAAGCCGAAAAGAGTGAAGCCTCTGTCCAGAAGTCCACCGCATGACCCATCGGTAAGCCCAGTACCTCAGCCACATCACGGGCCGCCAGCCGCCGCGCCTCAGCCGCTGCTATACCACCGGACGGTAAGCTGGGTCCGCGGAACGTTTCTTGGAAGGACGCCGCCGGTATCGCAAACCCAGCGAAGGTCGCCAGGAGTTGATCCACATCCATGGATGGCAAGGGACGGACGCCAAAACGCACTTCGGCGGTCGGTGCAATCATATTGGCTTTGATACCTCCTTCGAGCCGTCCGATGTTGAAACGCAGCCCCGTCAAACCACCGAAACGCTCATGGGCCAATGAGGCGGCGTAATCAAGGGCACGGACGCCCCAGCGCATCGCCTGATGCAGGGCACTGGCAGCGGGTGGTTGTTCGCCCGCAGCATGACCGGCGCAGCCGGTAAATGTCATCGAGACCGCACTGATACCGCGATGTGCCAGCACGGCTTGACTCATGGTCGGCTCGGCCACCAAGACGGCTTCATAAGGTATACCGCGTTTCAGGAAGGCGGCGACGCCGCGCGGATCGTTCGCCTCCTCGTCGGAGGTAAACAGGAGCGCGGCAGCGCCATCACTCGCCTGGACCGCGGCCAACAGTGCCGCCGCAGCGCCCTTGATGTCACACACACCCAACCCAATGACGCGATCTGCAGTACGGCGCATCACATGTGGATCCGCACTCCATGCCGGCGAATCCGGGACCGTATCCAGGTGTACATTGAATAGGATCTTGGGGGCGCCACGCACGGCATACAGGCTGACCGCACCGGCGCCATGATCCGTCGTTTCAAGATGGAAGCCCGGCAGGTGGGCCGTCACATAGGAGAAGATCCCGTCGGTACCGATGGCGCGCGGCGGGTTACGGGTATCGAAGGATACCAATTGCTCAAGGTGATTCAGGGTGCTATCCAGCAACACACTCATGTACCGGCCTTCATAGAGACGCTGAAGTAGCCAAGCTGGGACGGGCGCAGGCAGACGGGCATCGCACGCTGCAAGCACAGCATCGCAGGTGCGATGTGCAACACGTCAAGCACGCCAGCATCGCCAGTACCGCAGACAATCCGCTCTTGGAATATCGCTGTAGGCGATCATGCACTGCGCTCACTGCCTGTGGAAACAAAACACATGGTGATCTCCACTGCCGGTTGCACCCTGTCATGCATCGCCACACGTGCCCGGTAAGGTCAGGCCGCATCGGGTCGGGCAGCCGCTGTGACGCAAGCGGTACGTCAACATGGGGTTGGAGAGATACTCCATCAATGTCACCTATGGCCGGCAGAATATCCCTCCGCCGTTGCACTGGCGGAGGGATGACTTCAGCAATATGCAAGCGCCTTATATAAAACGATCGATGACCCTGCGTATGAACATCATCTGCCCTGCTGCATCGATACAGTTGCTCACGGCTGGCGATGCACGCAGCGGGATAGCGTTGTCTAAAGGGGAAGACAACAGTGTCCGTGCATTGCGTCATCCAGGAAATGACGGAATGCAGGTTCCATCTCCAACACATGTTTTTTGCGGTGCTGCTGCAAGGTGGGCTCATGGACCGCGTCCAGACAAGTGAAAACAAATGGTATGTCCCTGCTCCGGTATGTGAACAAGGCCGTTGGCACAAGGAACAAAAGCACTGCCGTACGACAAGGCGCCTACGGTTGCACGCCAAGGTCAGGGGCCCAGTGAGCGATTCACCTGAGCGTATAAGGTGGAGCTCATACCAAACAGCTTGATGAACCCCTCGGCTTCCTCAACACCCCAGTCGGCCGACTGGGCATAGGTCACGCCCTTGCTGCTGAGGATGTGTGGTGAGCGCACCGCTACGGCATCAACACGGCCACCACGGGTTTCAAGCACGACCTCACCGTTCACCTTGGCCTGGGAGGATTTCAAGAAACACTCCAAATCCGTCTTCAACGGATCATGGAAAAAACCTTCGTAAATCAGTTCAACCCATTTACGCGCCACCTGCGGTTTGAAGCGGTTCTGCTGTTTGGTCAACACCGCCTCCTCCAGCGCACGATGTGCGGTCAGCAGCGCATTCAGTCCAGGCGCTTCGTATACGATGCGGCCCTTCAAGCCAATGACGGTATCGCCGGTGTAAATACCGCGGCCAACCCCATAGGGAGCAAAAAGCTTGTTGAGCTTCATCAGGATCTGAGCACCGGGGAGCGGCTTACCGTCCACCGCCACGGCTTCGCCCTCAACAAATTTGATGGCCGCCGTCAGGGGCTCGGTCGGCCACGCGCTGCGCGGCGCGCACCAGCCACGGACGCCCTCGCCGGGGGGTTCCCACTTGTCGATCTCGCCACCAGACAGGGTAATGCCCAGTAAGTTTTCATTGATCGTATAGTTCTTCTGTTTGGCACGGACACCGAAGCCACGTTCTTCCAAATACTTCTGTTCGTAGGTACGGGTGTGGGGGTGTTCTTTCTGGATTTCACGAATCGGCGCAATGATTGTGTAATCGCCCTGCGCCTTGATGGCAAGATCGAAACGCACCTGATCGTTCCCCATTCCGGTACACCCATGGGCGATCGCACACGTGCCCAGTGCATCGGCGCGTTTGAGTACAGCATCCACAATCAAGTAACGGTCAGAAACAAGGAGCGGGTACTGGCCTTGGTAGGCTTCGCTAGCCCAGACAAAAGGCTTGACGAAGCCCTCCCAGATCGCGGGGCCACCATCGACGGTCAGATGGCTGGCCACACCACATTCAGCCGCGCGTTTCTCAATGAAGTCACGCTCCTCTTCGTCGACACCGCCCGTGTCGGCAAACACCGTGTGCACGGTATAGCCTTGCTCCTGAAGGTATGGGATGCAAAAGCTGGTGTCGAGTCCGCCGGAGAAGGCCAGGACGATGTCTTTCTTGCTCATGGGGGAAGTTCCAAAAAAGTATCGTGAATTATTGGGAAGCGAGTATGGCCATGATTGCCTTCTGCACGTGCAGACGGTTCTCAGCCTCATGAATGGCAATGCAGTTAAATGCATCCATCACTGCATCGGTCGCCTTGACGTTACGGCGCAACGGCAAGCAATGCGAGAACACCGCGTTGTTGGTCAACGTCATTTTGGTTTCGTCAACAATAAAGTGCCTGTATTGGTCGCGGATCGGTTTTTCCATCGCCCAGTTGCCAAAGAACGGGAGTGCGCCCCAACTCTTGGCGTAAACCACGTCGGCACCACGGTAGGCATTGTCGATGTCGTGGCTGACCTGAAACGTGCGGCCACTCTCAGCAATGTTCTGCCGTGCCCAATCGATGTAACGCTCATCCAGGACGTAATCTGGCGTTGGACACAACAGGGTCACATCCATCCCCAAGCGAGTGGCGATGGTCAGTGCCGAATTGGCCACTGCCGTATTCAACGGTTTGGGGTGATAAGTCCAGGTCAATACGTACTTCTTGCCACGCAAGTCCGAGGTGCCAAAGTATTCCTGCAACGCCATGATATGCGCCAATTCCTGACACGGATGGGTGATGGTCTCCATGTTGATCACCGGCACCGGCGAATATTTGGCAAAACTGTTGAGCACGATGTCTTGGCGATCGTAAGTCCAGTCCGAAAACTTCGGGAACGCACGCACGCCGATGAGGTCAACGTAACGGCCCAGGACCCTGGCGACTTCCGAGATGTGTTCCTCAGCATCCCCCTCCATCACTGTGCCCAGATGGAACTCGATCGGCCACGCATCCTTGCCAGGCTGTAACACAATGGCGTGACCACCAAGCTGGAACGCACCTAGTTCAAAGCTGGTGCGGGTACGCATCGACGGGTTGAAGAACACCAACGCGATCGACTTGTCCTTCAGTGCGTTCCCTAGCTTGTTGTGCTTGAACGCACGGGCTTGCGTGAGCAGTGCATCCAGTTCAGAGCAGCTCCAGTCCTGGGTATTCAAAAAATGCTTCAACGCCATCAATCGATCCTTTGCAATGATTTGCAATGAAGAGCCGCCGCGAAACAACCAAGGTACGCAGAATGTGCAGTATTTTTAATCATTGAACCCGTAGCAACACCAAAATGAAAAAACCCAGCATCGGGCTGGGTTTTTTTGAACGGATGACAAAACACTCCACAAATTACCCATTAAGAACCCTGAATTCCAGCCGATGCAGACGCAAGGTCAAACTGGAAGCCAAACAAGCACTGCTGGTGTCATATCAAGGTTTATTTGTAGGGGTGCGCATCCTCCCATGCATGGGGTACCAGCGCAACTCCAACAAGGTACCGTTCATCGGTAAGCCCAGAGCTGTCGCTGCATCGCACCCCGCATTGAAAAATATCGCTTTGCTTTCAACGTGGCGGCGGGAAGTTGTGTTCATTGAGGTAAGGCGTCACCAGCACTCGCACAGGTAACAGATTCCCAGGATCTTCAGGAAGGCGTGAGCGATACTTCGTGCCCTTATAAATGTAATCAACATCATAGGCAATCGGACGGCGAAATTCGCGCGGCACCTCGACGATACGGCAATTGCGCTGGGTATTAGTTGGAGCCGTTGGTGGCGCTTGCAATGCGTGCGTGCGGTGATGACCAAACAGATCTTTTACCAACTCCATGATCCGCGAAATCTTTCTATGACTTTCAGGCCCCGAGACTAAATCGGGAGAAAACTCAGCCAGCGACGATGAATCGCACTGCTCTTCAACATGGCTGGCATGCCACGTCTGATAGACCGGTTCAACCTTCAGCACCCGGGCGTAATCAAACTTTACGTTCCCGACGATACCTAGATTCTTCAGATCAGTCTTCCGGGGATGCACGGCCCACGAAGGCATCACAACACACGCCAACACGCAGCAGGTGAAAAATAACAATGGAAAGCGCATCAATCCCATTCAAGCGTGTACTAACGGAACGTAGTGTAAGACCGGGGCTGCTATGGGGCTGAACAAAACCTATCTGGCAGTCAATCGCAGCCCAAAGTATCAGCGAACGCCGCAATGCACGATCTCAAGCGCTAGAATCCGACATTGCTCCTGCGATGGTCCGTGATGAGTCTGCACCTTTACAACACCCTTCATCGGAGAGTCGAGCCGTTCCAACCGCTCGACCCGGCATGCCCCACTATGTATGTATGCGGCCCCACCGTCTACAACTATGTGCATATCGGCAACGCCCGCGGTCCAGTGGTGTTTGGGGTGTTGGCAGCGCTACTGCGACGACGTTATGGCGCACTGCGCTACGCACGCAATATCACCGACGTGGATGACAAGATCAACGCCGCTGCGCAGGAACAGGGCCTTCCTATTTCGGCCATCACTGAACGCTTCTCCGCTGCTTACCGCAGGGATATGAGAAAACTCGGCGTGGAGCCGCCCGACATTGAGCCGGAAGCCACCGCGCACATCCCACATATCATCGCCATGATCGAACGGCTGATCGAACGCCAGCACGCCTATGCCGCCGCGGGGCACGTGCTGTTCGCGGTCAACAGCTTTCCAGATTATGGGCAGCTCTCACGCCGGGATCCGGAAGAGATGCTGGCTGGCGCACGGGTCGAGATCGCTCCCTACAAACGCGACCCAAGTGATTTCGTGCTATGGAAACCTTCCAACGAGACGCTACCAGGTTGGGACTCGCCCTGGGGGCGCGGCCGCCCGGGCTGGCATATTGAGTGCTCAGCAATGGCCGCAGCACATTTGGGTGAGACCATCGATATCCACGCCGGCGGGATCGATCTGCAATTTCCGCACCACGAAAACGAAATCGCACAAAGTCGCTGCGCACACGGCAGCACCACCTTCGCACGGGTCTGGATGCACAACGGGATGCTCAATTTCAACGGTGCCAAAATGAGCAAATCGCTAGGCAACATCGAAACCGTGCACGCACTGACCACCAAGCATCCGCCCGAAGCACTGCGTTACGCACTGTTGTCGGCACACTATCGCAAACCGCTGGACTGGTCTGAAACACTCATCACACAGTCGGTACGCACGCTGAATCGGCTTTATGGGACGCTACGCGACTTGGCTGCCTATCCGGCGCACCCCACCATCCCGGCAAACGTCGAAGCAGCCTTGGATGACGATCTGAACACGCCACAGGCATTAGCCGAGCTGGCCACACTGGCAAACGAGGCACGCATCCGGCTCGCTGACACAAAAAATCACGCATCAGCCGAGGCTACGTCACTTGCACGGCTGAAAGCCGAGCTGCTCGGTGCCGGACTCGTGCTTGGTCTGCTTCAGCAAACGCCAGACGCTTGGTTCAGCCAAGGCACCAGCGACAGCGACGAAACGCATATCCAAGCCCTGATCGAGGCACGCCGTACCGCCAAGCAGGCTCGGGATTTTGTCCGTGCCGACGCGATCCGCGCACAACTCGCCGCGGCAGGTATCGTCCTTGAGGACACTCCGCAGGGAGTACGCTGGATTAAGCAGTACCCATAAAGGATTCATCCAAACACATGCGGCAATCACTTGATGCATCAGCAAGTGCGTTTTATGGCTTGTTTCATCCCCTCGTTTTAGCGCCTGCTGATCCTGCGGGAATCATCGCCGACGCTGTCTCGCTGCAAGATCGAGCCTGCGCATCATGACTCGGAGCAACGGGCATACCGCCATCTCACCCTATCGTCACCGTACGCGGAGCCGCACTGATCAAGACCATGATCGATCATCCATTTCCACTGGAATCCACTGCCACCGCTGCCCAAGCAGCCATTGTCGAGGAGTTTTCTTGCTTTGGGGATTGGTCCGAACGCTATCAATATCTGATCGACCTCGGACGCAAGCTCCCGCTGTTCCCCGAGATCTGGAAGACGGAGGAACACCGTCTGCACGGCTGCCAGTCAATGGTGTGGATCGTGCCTGAAGGCAATAGTGAACATCTCAACTTCTATGGGACCAGCGACTCGGCTATTGTCTCCGGCCTGATCTATCTGGCACTGCGCGTGTATTCCGGACGTAGTGCCGCCGAGATCCTGGGAACCCCCTCCAATTACATCACCAACATCGACCTAGCCAAGCACCTGTCGCCAACACGCAACAACGGTGTAGCCGCCATGCTCGACTTTATTCGCAACACAGCACAAGCACTCACCGCATGAGCACCTCACCATCATCCACCCCAACATTACGCACCCTGCTATACCGCACTGGTTTCGCCTACGTGCTGGCATATCGCATCGCAGCAACGCTGTCCTACCAGATTGTCTCCGTGACGATCGGCTGGCACATCTACGAGATTACCCATAACCCGTTCCTACTGGGTCTGGTCGCTCTGGCTGAGATCTTGCCGTTTTTCTGCATCGCTCCATTCGCCGGTTATCTGGTCGACCATCTGCCGCAACGCCGGCTCGGAATGATCGCCAGTGTCGGCCTGACGATCACTCCAGCGATTCTATTGATAACCGCTTTAGACATGGCGTCGGTGCACAGTACTTGGCCCATCTACGTTGCGGCCAGCCTCAGTGGCATGGTGCGCTCCTTTCTAGTACCGGTGTACAACGCGCTCTTCGCACGTGTGCTACGACGCGAAGACTATGCACGTGGCGCTGGACTTGGCACGGTGGTGTTTCAGACCAGCTTAGTACTCAGCCCCGTGCTGGCGGGCATCCTGATCGCCTGCGGCGGCAAAGGGCTTGCGTATGCTACCGCGGTGGCAGCGGCAGCTGTCGCGCTGCTCGCACTGGCACTCCTGCGGATCGAGGAACCCACCGTCGACAAACCACGTGCCCCCGTATTGCGCAGCATCGCCGAGGGAGCACGCTTTGTATTCTCCAATCAGATCATGCTTGGAGCGATGGCGCTGGACATGTTTTCCGTACTCTTGGGTGGCGCAGTATCGATGCTGCCAGCATTTATCCAAGATATCTTTCACTATGGCCCAGAAGGTCTAGGCATTCTGCGCGGCACGCCGGCACTGGGTTCGGTACTGGCCGGGCTATGGCTGGCACGGTACCCGCTGCAGCGTCACGCAGGACGCGCACTCCTGCTGGCAGTCGCCGGATTCGGGGTGTGTACGATCGCGTTCGGCCTGTCCCAACACTTTTGGCTGTCAGCGGCCATCCTTCTGGTTTATGGAGCCTGCGATGGGGTCTCAGTCGTCTTGCGCGCAGCCATTCTGCAATTGGTGACACCGGACGAGATGCGTGGACGGGTCTCAGCGATCAATAGCATCTTCATTGGTTCGTCTAATGAACTGGGCGCATTCTATGACGGCGTTATGGCACGTTTTATTGGTCTGGTCCACGCCGTGATTCTGGGTGGCTGTATGACTTTAGTGGTGGTGAGCATCACCGCACTGAAGGCACCGCGGCTACGCCGGTTGGACCTGCGTGACCTGTAACAGCCAATGCGCCATCATCGTAGCCGCCATCAGGCTGGGAATGGCGCATCCAAGCAGCGTGCTGAGGTTCTATTCGGCCACGTCGGCTTTCTGTAAGCACGCCACCTAATCTCCAGCCCTTTGCCCAAGAACACATCGAGTACCTGATAGATGTGCACGGACAGAGGGCGGTCTGTGATGTTCATCGCGTTCGACAAGCCGGTGTCCCACATCCATGACCGCGTTGGCTTAGCCGTGCACCGTAAGCGTCAAGACCGCCATGATGACGATCTTGACGCATGGCTTGACAAGCATCGATTACAGAATCGTCTCAATTGTGTCCGTGCTCATCACTTCGCCGCGCGGTGCAATATAGGAGGTCACCCCAGTGATGGCGATCATTTGCCGCGTGTACATCAAGTGGGTCGCATACGCATGCATCGCACTCGTCGTGGTGCTGCTGTAGGCACTGCCCGATCCCATCACCATAACCAGCACCGAGACGCAGCCTTTTATGTTTACATCACGGTAACAGGGTAAAACGGGGTTGAAAGCTAGCGCTATACCTTCCCAAGGATGGATGAGCGTCACCGCACCCGCTTCATAGGGCACGTTGTTTTGGGATACCACGATAAAGCGCTGCGATACAGGAATGGCAGTGATACCGTCGTCTGACTTCAGGACACTAAGCCCGCTGCTTTTAGCTGTGATGGTCAAGTCGAGATAATGGCATGTTGATCGGTGTCAAATGTCAGGAATCGAAGACATGACTTGAGCCTCTCTTGGAGTGGGATCTGTGAACACTAATAGTGTTGAGATGATTTCCATGCGGCAGTGAACGCATGGAAATCAGTGCAACCCCATGTGTGCATGGTCGAACATTGTCTGCCGAGGCAACACCGCAACGTCAGTCCAAAGCATCTGCAAGTACTCAACGCCATCGTGTATCTCACTGAGTACGGCTGCCAATGGCATCACCTGCCCAAGCGCTTCGGTCACTAGCACCGATCTACACGCATACAAACCAATGGGCGAAACGGGGCTGCTGGATCAAGCTTTCGAGCCACTCCAGCAAGCACCCATCGTGCAGATCGAGCTCCAGGTTGTGTCGCTAGACAGCATCAGCGTGAAGATGCATCCGGACGGCACCGACGCGCCTCAAAAAACGGTCGGTCCACGATCGGAACATTTCTTAGTGGGTGGAACATCAAGAAAAAAATCACTTGCTCGCAACGGAGGTACGCGCGCCCATCACATGCTCTCTATCACCCGGATAAGTACACGATGTGCCGCAAGGTCGTAAGTAGCTGTTGCTCAAGCAGGTCGGGCCACCGCATCGCCCGTTGCACGTGCTTATTGCAGCGCGCGCTCCAGGAGATGATGTCCCTTAATTAAACAGTCTATGATCTCGATCACCAGGCAACTCAGGAAATACTAAAATTTAACCATGACATCGAGTGTGTACTTTGCCATTTGTTGCGCCTTCTGGCTTTTTGAAACACTGGCTTCCGCCATCACAAGAGAGCAGCGGTTCCTACACACACCCAGTGCTAGTCCGCCCAAGCACGATCACAGTCCGGCATGGTGGGCACTAAGTGCAGACCGCCTTGAATGGCTATGAAGCGACAGGTTGCCGTGAACACCTGGGAAGCGGCACGGGAACGCAATGGCGAGGCGATCACATGGTCATCGGCCTCCGGAAACACCAGTAGCTGGCGCTGCTTTAGCGGCGTCCCAAATTGGGTAAACATCGTACGCAGCGCCTCGACCGAGATCACCGAATCCTGATGCTGCGCATCGCGGTAGTAATAACCAACAAACACTGGTACTCGTACCTGAGCATACACTGACGGATGCATCCCCCCTCGACTCAGTGTGTACAACGCACGATATCCATCCAGATGCGCCCCACTCGCCCAGTACGCGCTTTTAACAGGCCAGCGCATCACCGGATCACCACTGTTTTTGACCCAGACCAGTAATTGGCTCCCCCAAGGCCATCCCAATACACGCAACTGTTCGTCACGCTCACGCACGAGCGGCGACCACAACACCAACGCCTGAACTTGGCGTGGATCAGCGGCCACAGCTTGGGTAGCCAGGGCGCCCCCCATGGAGGTACCAATCACCACCACGCGCTCGCCCAGCACACGCGCTACCGCGAGCGCTTCAGCCGCAGCCTGACGCAACTGTACGGCATCAACGCCACGCAACGCATCGATCGGCTGTAGACCATGTCCAGGCAACCGGGGCAAATACAAATTACAGCCAAATGCACGGGCCAACCGAACATGGGCGGGAGCACCTTCACCCTGACTTGCAGTGAAGCCATGCAGATAGACCATCGCACAACCAGCACGTGCCGGATGCAACGGATCAGCCCAGATAATGCGTGCCTTTGTGTCCGGGCGCAGATGACCTGCGGCACCCTCACGTTGCGCCAACCACTGGATCAGAGTGTTGGGATGATCCGGCACACTCACCGGCACAATCGGCGGCAGCATGGTAGAAGTACGCGGGCCTAGTACGAACATCACCCCCAGGACAACCAGTATCCCCAATAACCAGGGCCATCGACGTCTGCTCGACTGAGTCACAACGCACCACCCTCCTTGGAACAACAATGCGGATATGTTACGAGAAGAGAACCAGCATTCCGGAAGAACTGCAGCGACAAGGGAACGCTCATTGACAAGCGTGCTTGGCAATTGCGTATCAACCAACAACAATTAATGTGTAATAACACTCAACAAACAGACACCGGAAAAACAACCCGCGTTCAATCGCCCTGCTGCTTTTGCATATGTTCCCAACGCTCTTGCGCATCGATCGTACGCTCAGCCGTAAGGCGCGCATCAAGCCGCTCCAAACCGATCTCCTCGCCGGTATCTACACAGTAGCCGTAATCGTTAATTTCCAAGCGATTGAGCGTGCTATCGATCTTAGCGATCAGCTTACGGTAACGGTCACGGGTGCGGAGCTCCAGAGAATTCTCAGTTTCACGGGTTGCACGCTCAGCTTCATCGCCAATATCACGTACCTCCTCACGCAGGTTTTCGATGGTCTGTTTAGATTCTTCGACAAGATCCTTACGCCATTGCTCTAAACGCTGGCGGAAATACTCCCGATGCAGCGGGTTCATATACTCCTCTTCTGACGAGGGCTTATAACCCAACGGCAACACCGGGCGGCCCGTCGCCTCATCAACATCGTATTTAACGACCTTATATTTAGTCTTAGGCATACGAGGCATGGTTTCACCACTCACTGCCACAGCCACCTTACCTACAGGACGTGACGGACTCAGTGTGGCAGAAGAATCAAACTTGGCAGGAGTCTTCGCTGCGGATTTCGAAATAAGCGCAGCATTCTTAGCAGGCGCAGACTTAGATTTAACCGCAATTGCTACGACCGGAAGAGACCCATGATCGCCGATCGGCACAGACGCCACAGTAACGGGTTTACTTGCTGACTTCAGAGCAGGCTTAGCGATCGTATCCGCAGAATTCGCGGACACAGGCTTGACCGGGGCATCTTTATTAGCAACAGTCTTATTCACAGAGGCGTTCTTGCTGGCGGGGTGTTTCCTGGCAGACAGAGGCGCGTTCTTGGCAAGCAGTTTCTTGTCACTAGGAACAAGCGCCGTTTTCTTGCCAATGGGCTTGGCAGTTTGAGGGACGACCGAAACAATCTTCTTTGCAGTTTTTTTAGCAGCCACGAAACACGCTTCCTTGATTCCCCTGGACCTGGGAAAGCCGGTCTTTATAGCCTACCTGGACCTAACCAAGCAACCGCGCATTCATCCAATAACATTTAGAAGTCACAATGCACCCACTCATCGTCCTGCTAAAGATTTACAAGCGCCTCATCAGTCCGTTCTTAGGGCCGCACTGCCGTTTCGAACCAAGCTGTTCTGAATACGCGATGGGTGCCATTGCCCGCTTCGGCACACTGGGCGGCATTTGGCTGGCGGCACGCCGGCTAGTACGCTGTCATCCGTTGCAACCGGGTGGCTACGACCCGGTACCCGACAACGACAGCACGCAGGTCAATCCGTCTTCTTATCGCTGTACAGGACACCACCAATGACTCCCACCTTGATCGTTAACGCTCGCCTGATCAATGAAGGCCGTGAATTCGACAGCGATCTGAGAATCGAGAATGGGCGTATCGCCCAAATCGGCACAGGGCTATCAGCACATAAGGGTGAAATCGTCGTTGACGCAGCCGGGCGCCGTTTGCTGCCAGGCATGATCGACGATCAAGTGCATTTTCGCGAACCGGGGCTGACCCACAAGGGCAATATTGCCAGTGAATCAGCCGCTGCAGTTGCAGGGGGACTGACCAGCTTCATGGACATGCCCAATACCAACCCGCCGACATTGGACGCTGCCGCATTGCAAGCCAAGTACGACGCTGCAAGCGGCCGTGCCTGGGGCAACTATGGTTTCTACCTCGGCGCTAGCAACGATAACCTTGACGCAATCCATACACTGGACCCAAAAACCAGTCCAGGCATTAAAGTGTTCATGGGTGCCTCCACAGGCAACATGCTGGTGGACAATGAGGCCACGCTGGAAGCGATTTTCCGCAACGCACCAACCCCAATCATCACCCACTGTGAGGACACACCTACCATCAACGCAACACTGGCCGAGTATCAGTCCCGCTACGGCGATACACTGAGTGCCAAGCAACACCCAGACATCCGCTCGCGCGAAGCCTGCTTGAAATCCTCACAGTTAGCGGTGTCACTGGCAAAGAAGAACGGCACCCGGCTGCACGTACTACATATTTCTACCGCCGATGAGCTACGCCTGTTCGAAAGTGGTCCGCTGGTCAATGCGGCCGGCAAGCGATGCAAGCACATCACCGCTGAAACCTGCATCCATTTCCTGCATTTTGACCGCATGGACTATGCACGCCTTGGCAACCTGATCAAGTGCAACCCAGCCATCAAGGAAGCCAGCGACCGCGAAGCACTGATCACCGCTCTGGCAGAAGACGTGATCGACGTGCTCGCCACCGACCACGCACCACACACCTTGGAAGAAAAACAGCAGCCATACGCCCAGGCCCCCTCCGGCCTGCCACTGGTCCAGTACGCACTGGTTGCAGCACTGGAACTGGTGCATGCAGGTCGGCTGCCAGCCACCGAGATCGTGCGTAAGTTCGCCCATGCACCTGCGCAACTGTTTGACGTGACTGGACGCGGCTTCCTGCGCGAGGGCTACTGGGCCGACTTAGTCCTGGTCGAAGACACACCATTCACCGTAAAACGTCAGGAAATACTTTCTAAATGTGGCTGGTCACCATTCGAAGGCACCACATTTCGTTCTCGTATCGCTGCTACTTGGGTCAACGGCTACCACGTGTGGAACGGCAACCACCTGGTCGGCGTACCGAGCGGCCAGCGTCTGGAATTTGACCGCTGATGCCTACGCTTGCTTTGAACAAGTTGCTCAGACTCGGCATGTTAGTCATGCTGACTTTACCTGCAGTTGCATACGCCCAGGACAGCACAGCAGAAACCCGCGCTGGATTCCCCACCAGCGTATCCCAAGGCGCATTGGTAATCGGGACAGTCCCGGCAGGCAGCCAGGTCGAATACACCGGACGGATGTTGCGCGTCGACGACAAAGGTCAGGTCGTATTTGGTGTAGGTCGTAACGAAATCGGGCCACTGATACTACGTATCCAATCTCCACAAGGTGCTGTCAAACAAGTCAGTATCACCGTGACAACGCGCACGTGGCCGGTCGAAGTGGTTAACGGCGTGCCCCCAAAAACGGTCAATCCACCACCTGAGATCGCTGCACGAATCAAGCGCGAACAGGCACAACTCACCAATGCACGCCAACGCAACGACGCCCGCTCGGATTTCGCCCAACCCTTTATCTGGCCAGTGCAAGGCCGGATCAGCGGACGTTTCGGCAGTGCCCGCATCTACAACGGTCAGACTGCAGGCAATGGCCACTCAGGGATGGACATCGCCGCACCGACCGGAACACCAGTAAAGGCACCAGCGGCTGGTGTGATTACCTTCGCCGCGCCGGATTTGTACCTGACAGGCGGCACTGTGTTGTTGGACCATGGTTCCGGAGTGAGTTCCAACTTTCTGCACCTGTCACGGATCGATGTGAAAGTGGGCGATCAAGTGCATCAAGGTCAAGTGATCGGTGCGGTCGGCGCAACCGGGCGAGCCACCGGACCGCATTTACATTTTGGGATGAACTGGTTCAACGTGCGTATCGATCCAATGTTAGTACTCGAACAAACACGCTAAACCTCTACCGCTTTACACACCCAGTCCACAACAACGCATTCACTCCAGGGGCAGAGTGTCGAACAGCACCTGAACCCGCACAAGGAATGTGCCCTCCTCTTACATGGCACTACTGACCCGATCGCGTCCAGCCGCCTTGCTTGCATACAAGCCGTTATCGGCACGTTGTAGGAGTGCTTCAAGGGATTCATCGGGTAACCACGAAGCCACTCCAAGACTCAATGTGCAGCGCAACCGAGTACACTCAAATTGCAACGGCTGGCTTGAAACAGCGACACGGATACCCTCAGCAATGCGCCGGGCTGCTGACAAATCAGCGCCGGGGAAGATTGCGATTAACTCGTCGCCTCCATGACGCCCAAGCGCGTCGCTGGCACGCAGCCAGTCGCGCACACGCTGCACCACCTGACGCAGACAAGCGTCTCCAGCAGCATGACCATATTCGTCATTGATGCGTTTGAAATGATCGATGTCGATAAACGCCACCGATAATGGTGTGCCCATCTGCCGGGCATCATCGATATCGCGCTCTAATCTCCGCTCGATCGCAACCCGAGTCAGCGCACCGGTGAGACTATCCACATCCGCAAGCAACCTTGCACGGTCGCGATCACGCCGCAACTCCAGCATATGATCAGCCAATACCAGAGTGACCAGCAAACAAGATATTCCCAGCGACATGCTGAGCCCGTACCCAATCCAAGCACCATTGCCACTCAGTCCATTCCAGCCAATCAACTCCAAACTGCGCAGCAAAGAGCACAATAGCAATGGTGTCCAGGCCGCCAACAATGCCCAAGCATCACGGTGACCACGGACCCCACCCAACCAGGCACAACTAAACAGCAGCAGCAACGAAGCAACCATCAAAGAAAGATACGTGAGTGCCGGATATGGCTGGATCTGCGGCACCACGTTTAAGAGTGCCATCATCAGCAACCAACCAGCCGAACACTTCAACGCCAAATCCACCCGTGGTATCCGGGACGCCGTGTTCAGATAGTGACGCTGGAAATTAACGATGACAAAGCCACCGAAGGTGGCGACCACCCGTATCGGCACTGGGGAGGACCCGAACAGCTCTCCGAGCAGCGGCAAACCACGTGCCTCGCCGTCAAAGCCGATCAGGTACAGCAGTACGCACACCAGATTGACAGTAAAGTAACCATAAACAGGTTCACGCAACCGTCCCCAGAGTGAGGCTGAAAGCACGGCCAGCACCGCCGTGGAGCCAAGGATAAAACTATACCAAGCGACATGATCCAGATCACGACGATGCACCACGTCATTGCTCACAATCGAAACCGGCATCGGTATTGTGGTCTGTGCATGCACACGCAACCATACTGCTTTCCCCTGCGGAAGCCCATCGGGTAAGTCGATCACCAATGCACGTGTAGAGTAGCGGCGGTCCGCCGCCGGTCCGTAGATAGCATGGCGGCTCGGTACATGACGCCCCGGCACCCAAGCCTCGACCCAATTCAGATACGGAAATTCGATTTGCAACTTCGGTTGCCCAGCCGCAGTGATCTGACGGTCAGCGCGGATACGCCACCAGACCGGATGTCGCGCCGATTCATAGATGCTGCTACCAACGTTGTGATTCGGGCGCAACATAGCATCGTATACACCGGCCAACACCTCGTGTGCTGGCGGGTCGTCATCCAAGCGGTCAAGCATCAGCGACTGCGCGCCTGCTGGTACCACCAAGCACAGCAACAGGCATATCAACAGAAAATAACCAAGCTGACACTTCATTCGCTTCGTGGTTCTCAACGACAGCACCACTGAGGAGATGGGATGCCCGCAACGCCCCATAAACCAAAGTGCATGGACCGCTCTGCAGCCTCTCTGCGCTTCCACATGATTAATGTGCAATGGATGATCTCCAATGCCTTATTCTTGGTGATGTCCGCCTCGGTATGGATTGCAGTTCTTTGAATTTATTCACGCTGGCATGACCTTTGATTGCCACGTGTTGAGCTCTTTGACCAACACGTCAATTCATAACCCTAGCTCCTTGATGTCGCTGCATTGAACTTCAAACCAATAGCACGCCCTCTGCCCTTGAGCTGTGAACACAAACTGGCATACAACATCTCCCTCATCCTGTATATATTTATTGACCAGGTCTTGGACAACAGTGTGCTCAAGATCGAAAGCATTGGTACGAATGAATCCTTGATTGATGGAAAGAAGAGATCGGACAGCGTAGAAATTGAATGACGTTCTTTATGGCTAAACTATCTTCTCAGCAATACTGTTAATCGGCTGCTGAGAATTTTTTGAGAAAAATTTATTAATTAATATTCGCTGGCTAAATAACACTGAATAATCTCAGTTGGTCACATTGCGGCTGTCCAAATATATAGACCCTCAACGCCCTCTGGCAAAAAACGCAGATCAACTGTGAGCTAAGCAAGTTTACAGAAAATAATATGATTAAAATCACAATTTATATGATTAATCGACAAGCAATGTGCGACGTAACCACAAAAACCAGCAGCGAAAGTTGACAGTGTCTGAGAGAAATAGCTGTAAAGCCGTGCATTTCAAGCTAATCAATGAGGCAAAATATGAACGCATCGCTTAAATATACTTACCGAATACGAATCAAATCATCACGGCATGCTTATAGCACTCAAATGGCCGTTATACGCTACATTTATCATCAGTAGTCTCATATATACCGATTCAATCATTGACCAATGCAATCCTACTTACAGCGTGTAGGCAGGATTACAAGCGGGCCTATCACCGCTTCTCTTCAGTCAGCAAAACCTTTGCCTCACCCAGGGAATCACGCGGATCACTAGCAGCACTGAGCCTATTGGAACGGCGATCCCATTCCACCGTCTGCACGTTGCCCCACACGTGGCTGGAACCACGCCCGCCGGCAACCGTGTCGCTTGGCTCCCTAAGCGTATGTCCCATCGCTTCCAATCCCTTGATCACCTCTGCCGAAAATGTAGCTGCCTCGGTCTCAATCACATCCGGCAGCCACTGATGATGATAACGCGGCAACGCGGCGACCTGCTGTGCATCCAACCCGGCGTCGTAACCCAGGATCCCTAACAGCACCATCGTGATGATGCGGCTACCGCCAGGAGTGCCAATCACGGCCACTTTATCTGCAGATTCAAGGAAGGTCGGTGTCATCGAGCTGAGCATGCGCTTCCCTGGTTTTGGTGCGTTAGCCTCGTAGCCCATCACCCCGAAGACATTCGGCGCGCCTGGCTGGAGCGCAAAATCATCCATCTCATTGTTCAGCAACACGCCGGTCCCCTTCGGAATCAGACCCGAGCCATATAGCAAATTAACCGTCTGCGTCGCACCCACCCGGTTTCCTTCCGCATCAATGATCGAAAAGTGCGTGGTCTCCTCATCCTCCAGTGGAGTCGGATGACCTGATAACAGGACGCTAGGCAGCGCTTTTTCAGGGTTGATCGCAGCGCGCAAGCCACGCGCGTAGTCCTTGCTAGTCAGCACACGCTGTGGAATCGAGACAAAATCCGGGTCACCGAGAAAGAAGGTACGATCTCGATAGGCACGGCGCATGGCTTCTACCACCAAATGAACACGATGCACTTCATCCAGTCGAGTGAGATCCCAGCCTTCCAGGATCTGCAACATTTCCGCCAACGCGATACCCCCAGAGGACGGCGGCGGTGCCGTGGTGATCTTCCACCCGCGGTAATTAAAACTGATTGGAGCACGTGATTTGACCCGGTAGCCAGCCAGATCTTCAGCTGTCCAACGTCCACCCGCCTGATTCACCCCAGCTAGCAACCGCTGCGCAGTCTCGCCCTTATAAAAGCCATCGAAGCCCTTATCAGCCAATAAACTCAAGGTCCGTGCCAATTCAGGCTGTTTGAAGATATCACCTCCAGCGATCGGCTTACCGCCGCGGAGGTAGACGTCACGGGTACCTGGATAACGCTCCATCACTTCGCGGCGCGCCCGATAGCCCTCCGCCATGCGTCGGTAAATTGGAAACCCCGCACCCGCAATATGGATCGCCGGTGCCAATGTCTGTCTCAATGGGAGCTTGCCATAGTGCTCAGCCAATTCAACGAGTGCTGCCGGTAAACCAGGGATCCCTGCCGACCAGGGCCCGTTGATCGAGCGATCACGATCTAGCTGACCGTCCGTGTTTAGAAACGTACCTGGTTTGACTGAAGCCGGCGCGTATTCCCGGGCATCCAGCATGACATCGCGACCAGTCTTGGCATCATGAAGCAGAAAAAAACCGCCGCCTCCCAAACCGGAACTGATGGGTTGGACCACCGACAGCGTGGAAGACACGGCAACTGCAGCATCGAAAGCATTACCTCCCTGCCTCAGGATCTCCAGCCCAGCCTCAGTCGCCAGATGATGACTGCTGGCAATGACCGCACCAGGTGGGAATCTGGCGACTCCGTCCTGTGGCAGCGCTGTAACCCTTTGCTCCGCCGAAACTTGCGAGAAAAGAAAAAAAACAAAGAACAACAACAAACAACGAGTAAATAACCTCATATTGCGGGAGGTTCCTTTTCATACAACTCGGGATACTTACGCCGCAACTGCTGCAACTTGCTGAGGAGCTGTTCCCGCGTTTCTAAGAGATCAGGATCTGGGTCGATGCATTCCACTGGGCAAACAACCACGCACTGCGGTTCATCGTAATGGCCAACACACTCGGTACAGCGCACCGGATCAATAATGTAGATCGTCTCCCCCATCGAAATCGCCCGATTTGGACACACCGGCTCACACACATCGCAATTAACGCACAATGCATTAATCTTCAACGACATCACGGGTGTCTCTGAAATAAAGCTAGCCACATCCAAAGGGACATCACAGAAGCACCACCACTGCAGCATCGAAATCCTAGCAAACAAGCCATTGAGGCTGACAACACTGAGAGATGCATCAGGACGCCAGCAGGCAGCTGTTCGCACACATCAATATCAGTATCACTTTGCTTCGACGAAAACATACTCAGCCCCAGTGGGTTGCACCACTTTCTGTACACGGGGACTGTCAGCATTCATACCAATGAACAGCACATGCACACCCTTCATCGAACCGGCTTGTACCTTCTTGAACGCAGCATCGACCAAGTCAGCCATCTTAGCCGAAGCCGAAGAACCAAACACCAACAACGTCCCCGGCTGCACCCCACGCGCGAGCGCACTCGTGACGTTCTCTACCTGGCGATCATAGCTACCTTTGAAATCAGGATCTGACTCCGGTGGCAAATAATACAAAAATGGACTGCCAGTACTATTGCCCAAGTTACGGGAAACAACCTGACCAAGATACGTCTTCCAAGCAGCGTTATCATCCTTCGCCGGAGCGGTCAGCACTGCAGAAGCCGCATCGGTCACCGCTTGAACCTTGCCCTGATTACAAGCAGCGCAGGCCACAATGAACGAGGCGATCACTGCCACACGCAACATGTTCTTCATGGTTCCTCCCTGAGGGATTGTGGATAAAACACAAAATATAGTCTGCGCCTAGAAACTCTGCCGCAACGCTGCGACCACCGCAGCAGGTGCAAAGCCAGAAACATCCCCACCAAGCCGCGCGATCTCGCGCACCAGCGAGGACGAAATAAAGCTGTGCTGCTCCGCTGGAGTCAGAAACAATGTCTCAACTTCAGGAATCAGATGACGATTCATGCTCGCCATCTGGAACTCGTACTCGAAATCCGAAACAGCACGTAAGCCACGCAGCAACACACCAGCGCCAACGTGACGCACGAAATGCGCCAGCAATGTATCGAACCCAATGACCTGGACATTCGCATGCTGGTCCAACGCTTCACGCGCTAGAGTCACACGCTGCTGCAACGGCAACGAAGGGCCCTTGGATGGACTCTGCGCAACACCCACCACAACCGTCTCGAACAACGGAGCCGCTCGATTCACTAAATCAATGTGACCATTGGTGATCGGGTCGAAGGTGCCAGGATAAACAGCGATGCGGCGATTGACCACGGTCATATAGACGATACTGAGTTCAAATCAGCGCGCAGTGTAACAGCCGGGTACCGATACAATGCATAGCGCACTTCACGAGTGTGACCGTCACGGTAAGGCTCCCAGCCCGCCGACAACATCACTGGCCCCAGATCAGCCGGGGACTCCAGGTACACCCAAGCCGCCGCCGCCAAGTGCCCCGCCAGCCGCACCGTTACTGTCTCCCACAGTCCAGCAGTAAACGGCGGGTCAACAAAGGCAATATCGAAGCGCACCGCACCCGGACGCTGCAACCACTGCAGCACATCAGCCTGCACGATCTCTACCTGATGCTGAGCACCAAGCCGGGTCACCTGCTCACGCAACCGCGCCACCAACCCCGGGTGACGTTCGATCAATACCGCCGCCGCCGCACCACGCGAAACCGCCTCCAATCCCAACGCACCACTACCAGCAAATAGATCCAGAACATGTGCCCCCGGCAGCACTGGCATCAACCAATTGAACAACGTCTCGCGCACACGGCTGCTGGTCGGACGCAACCCAGGCAGATCCGGCACCACCAAACGAGTATTGCGCCAACGCCCGCCGATAATCCGCACCTGTCCCGCACCACTGACACGCACGGGTAACACACGTCCGTGATTCATCGGCCAACAGAAAGCAACGGGTGGCATGGGAAGGACATCGACATCCAGACACTAAGAAGGAACGTCATGATACCTCCCCGCTGACCAGGAACCTTGAAAGCACCATCCGTGACCCATACCCCGTCCTCATCCCCGCATCAAATGCGGCACATCTCTCATGGAGCATGACAACGATGACCGTTGAACCAGACAAACAGACTCACGGCTTCCAGACGGAAGTCAAACAGTTACTCCAACTGATGATCCATTCGCTCTACTCAAACAAGGAAATTTTCCTGCGCGAGTTAATCTCCAATGCCGCCGACGCTGCCGACAAGCTGCGCTTTGAAGCATTGAGCACCCCCGAATTGCTCGAAGAAGATCCCAACCTGCGCATCCGCGTAGAGTTTGATAAACAAGCACACACCGTCACCATTGATGACAACGGCATCGGGATGAGCCGCGACGAGGCCATCGCGCACCTGGGCACCATTGCCAAGTCCGGCACCGCAGATTTTCTGCAGACGCTCTCTGGCGATCAACGCAAAGACGCTAACCTGATTGGCCAGTTCGGTGTCGGTTTCTACAGCGCCTTTATTGTCGCCGACCACGTCGACGTATACAGCCGCCGCGCCGGACTGACGGCTGCCGAAGGCGTGCACTGGTCGAGCAAAGGCGAAGGCAGCTTTGAGGTAACCACCATCGACAAGCCACAACGCGGCACCCGCATCGTGCTTCAACTGAAAGAAAGCGAGCAACACTTTGCCGACGGTTGGACCCTGCGTAGCATCCTAAAGAAATATTCCGACCACATCGGTCTCCCCATTGAAATGCTCAAAGAACACCACGGTGAGGAGAAAGACACTCCCAAAGAAGCGGAGTGGGAAGCCGTCAACAAAGCCAGCGCCCTATGGACACGCCCTAAAAGTGATATCAAGGCCGAGGAATACCAGGAATTCTACAAACACATCGCACACGATATGACCAATCCGCTCGCCTGGAGCCACAACAAGGTCGAAGGCAAGCTGGAATACACCTCGTTGCTGTACGTCCCAACACGCGCGCCATTCGATCTGTACCACCGTAATGCTGCAAAGGGGCTGAAGCTGTACGTGCAACGCGTCTTCATCATGGACCAGGCAGAGCAGTTCCTGCCGCTCTACCTGCGTTTCATCAAAGGCGTCGTCGACTCCGCCGACCTATCGCTGAACGTCTCGCGCGAAATTCTGCAATCGGGTCCAGTCGTGGACTCCATGAAGGCCGCGTTGACCAAACGCGCCTTGGACATGCTGGAAAAACTCGCCCATGACACCCCCGAGGATTACAAGACCTTCTGGAAAAATTTTGGCCAAGTGCTGAAAGAAGGCCCCGCCGAGGACTACAGCAACCGCGAGAAAATCGCCAGTTTGCTGCGCTTTGCCTCGACCTGCGACACCTCCGGCGAGCCCTCCGTCGCGTTCACCGACTACATCGCACGCATGAAAGAAGGCCAAGACAAACTCTACTACCTGACCGGAGAGTCTTATGCACACATCAAAGACAGCCCATACCTGGAAGTGTTCCGCAAAAAGGGCATTGAAGTACTGTTGATGGTGGATCGTATCGACGAGTGGTTGATGAACTACTTGCACGAATTCGATGGAAAATCGTTTGTCGACATTGCGCGCGGCGATCTGGACCTGGGCACACTCGATAGCGAAGAAGACAAAAAAGCACAGGAAGAGATTGCAAAAACCAAGGAAGGATTAGCCAGCCGGATCAAAGCCTCACTGGGAGAAGATGTGGCCGAAGTACGCGTCTCACATCGTCTTACCGATTCACCGGCAGTGCTCGCCATCGCCGCAGGCGATCTCGGCCTGCAGATGCGCCAGTTGCTTGAAGCCAGTGGACAGAAAATTCCAGAAACAAAACCCGTCTTCGAGTTCAACCCAGGCCACCCACTCATCGAGAAACTCGACGCCGAGCAAGACATGGACCGTTTCGCCGACCTGAGCAGGGTGCTGTTCGATCAGGCGGCACTCGCCGCTGGCGACAGTTTGAAGGACCCGGCCGGCTACGTGCGCCGCCTCAACAAACTACTGCTGGAACTATCGGTCTAAAAGGCACACCCTGGATGCAATGGGCACCGCAGCACCGCGTCCAAACATCCACACCGATACACCAGCAATGCCCCTGGACATCCAGGGGCATTGTCCTCACGGTCCAATACATGACCCCTTGTTCCAACACTCATCCACTGATCACAAACCACGATGCTGAGTGGAGGAACCAAAACGTCTGTCAAACACACTCATAAAGCATCGTCTCGTCAGAACGCTGCATCACAACCACCGTACTCTGACTCATCCACCTCTCCTTCCGCTTTCAAACTGCTTGCGGATCTGCGCATCCACCGCAGCGATTGCAGTCATATTCATCACCCGCCGCGAAGTGGTGCTAGCCGTCAGAATATGCACTGGCTTGGAGATCCCCATCAAAATCGGACCAATCGCCACACCATCGGTGAACACGCGCACCAAGTTATAAGCAATATTGGCCGCTTCCAAATTCGGTAGCACAAAGAGATTAGCCTGCCCCTTCAACGTGGTATTGGGCATAATGCGCTGGCGCAACGCCTCGTCCCAGGCGGTATCGCCTTGCATCTCGCCATCAATGTTCAACCTGGGACTGCGCTTGAGCAGCAGTGCGCGCACTTGACGCATCTTCAGTGCATCACGCGAATCGTGACTGCCAAAGTTACTGTGCGACAGCAATGCCACGCTCGGCTCAATGCCGAACAGCTTCAAACGATAAGAAGCCTGCAGGGTGGCCTCGGCAATCTGCTCGGCACTCGGATCTTCCTGCACATGGGTGTCTACAAAGAAAAACGCACCGTGTTGGTTAATCACACCCGTCATCGCCGCCGTCGAACTCACCCGAGGCTCCAGAGGAATCACGCTGCGCGCGTAGCCAAGCTTCTTGTGAAAGCGGCCGACCACACCGGTCAGCAATGCATCGGCCTCACCACGTGCGACCATCACCGAAGCAATCAGAGTCGGGCGCGAGCGCATCAATTCCTTCGCCGCACTGACCGTCACGCCACGACGCTCCGTCAGCGCGTGATAGTACTGCCAATAATCATTGAAGCGCGGGTCATCATGGATATTGGTCACCTCGAAATCAACACCGGCCTTCATGCGTAGCCCCATGCGCTGAATCCTGGTTTCGATCACATCCGGACGACCAATCAAGATCGGAAAAGCCAAATCTTCGTCAATCACATTCTGCACGGCACGCAGAATCACCTCCTCCTCACCTTCGGCATACACCACTCGCTGCTTGTCAGCGCGGGCGCGGTCATACACCGGCTTCATCATCACACTGGTGCGGTAGACAAATTGGCTCAATTTGTCATGGTAGGCACTCATATCTGCAATCGGGCGGGTCGCCACCCCTGAATCCATCGCCGCCTGCGCCACCGCCGCAGACAGTTCCACTAACAAACGCGGATCAAGCGGACGCGGGATCAGGTAATCCTGGCCAAAGCTCGGTGTCTCACCACCGTAAGCAGCGCCCAGATCCGAAGCCTCACGCCGCGCCAATGCAGCAATCGCCTTGACACAAGCAATTTTCATCTCCTCGTTGATGGTAGTCGCGCCAACATCCAATGCACCACGGAACAAGTAGGGAAAACACAGGACATTGTTAATCTGGTTTGGATAGTCCGAGCGCCCGGTACCAATGATGGCATCCGCCCGCACTGCACGTACGGCTTCTGGCATGATCTCCGGAATCGGATTGGCCAGGGCAAAGATCACTGGGTTAGGTGCCATCATCGCCACCATCTCTGGGGTCAGGATGCCTGCCGCAGAAAGTCCGAGAAAGATATCCGCACCCTCCACGATCTCGGCCAGAGTACGCTTGTCGGTATCCCGCGCGTAACGCTGCTTCTCCGGATCCAAGTCAGTGCGACCCGTATGGATCACCCCTTCACGGTCGTAGGCCAGAATGTTATCCGGATTCAGCCCCAGTGAAACCAGCATATTGACGCAGGAAATACCCGCCGCACCCATGCCGGTAGTTGCTAACCTCACCTCCCCGATCTTCTTTCCAGTGATTTCCATCGCGTTAAGCACCGCCGCACCGACAATAATCGCAGTACCGTGCTGGTCGTCGTGAAACACCGGGATACTCATCCGCTCACGCAATTTGCGCTCAACAACGAAACATTCCGGCGCTTTGATGTCCTCCAAGTTCACGCCCCCGAAGGTTGGCTCCAGGCTGGCAATGATGTCCACTAGCTTGTCCGGATCAGTCTCGTTGATCTCGATATCGAACACATCAATGCCAGCAAACTTCTGAAACAGCACACCCTTGCCTTCCATCACCGGCTTACCAGCCAGTGGACCAATGTTGCCCAAACCCAACACCGCGGTACCATTGGAAATCACTGCTACCAGGTTGCCGCGCGCCGTCAGCTCGCTCGCCTGCTGCGGGTTCTCCACAATCGCCTGGCAAGCAAACGCCACGCCAGGGGAATACGCCAGCGACAAATCACGCTGCGTAAGCATTGGCTTGGTTGCGATCACCTTGATCTTGCCGGCTGGCTGCTGGCGGTGGTAATCGATCGCCGCCTGTTTAAATGTATCGTTTGACATCGTATCTGGATACCTGAATAGGCGCAGGAAGAACGGATTCTACCTGCACGCCAATGACGAGACCTGTCGCACAACCGTCGCAACCGATGCTGCGTACAGCACCAAAAAACACCAAGCCCATACCACCACTGTTGAAGCAACACAGACTGCAACGCTAGACACACTCAACGCGACACCGCTGGCTCAGCACCCTCGGCATGTAGTGACTGAAGTGGCGGTTCGCCACCCTCCAGTGCAATTTTGAGTTGCTCATGGTTCAACGCATTTTCCCAGCGCGAAACAACCAGCGTAGCCACTGCATTGCCAATAAAGTTGGTCAGTGAGCGACACTCGCTCATGAAACGATCCACGCCCAGAATCAACGCCATGCCTGCAATCGGCACTTCCGGCACTACAGTCAAAGTCGCCGCCAGAGTGATAAAGCCGGCACCGGACACCCCCGCGGCCCCCTTGGAACTCAGCATCGCTACCAAAAACAGGGCGACCTGGTGTCCCAGTGTCAGCTCAGTGTTGGTCGCCTGAGCGATAAACAGCGCGGCCAAGGTCATATAAATATTGGTGCCATCAAGATTAAACGAGTAACCCGTCGGTATCACCAGTCCAACCACCGACTTCCTACAACCCGCATGCTCCATCTTTTCCATCAACGACGGTAACGCTGACTCCGAAGATGACGTTCCCAGCACCAGCAACAATTCGGCCTTCAGGTAACGGATCAGTTTGAATATCGAAAAACCGCACCACCAACTCACCACCCCCAAAATCACCACCACAAACAACAGCGAAGTGAGGTAGAACGAGCCGACCAACCAAGCCAAGTTGACCAGCGAATCAACACCATACTTGCCAATAGTGAAAGCAATCGCGCCGAATGCACCGATCGGAGCCGTCTTCATCAACATCTGTACAAGCTTGAACACGGGTACAATCAGCGCCTCCAGTAAATTCAGCACCGGCTTACTACGCTCCCCAGTAAGCGCCAACGCAGTGCCAAACAACACCGCCACAAACAACACCTGCAGAATGTTATCGCCAACAAACGGGCTGAGCAGGGTCTTAGGGATGATGTCCATCAAAAAACCAACCAAGGTCAACTCGTGTGACTTCTCCACATAAGCCTTGATCTCACTCTGGTGCAGGTCGGCTGGATTAATGTTCATGCCCGCACCCGGTTGCACCAAGTGAGCAACGACTAAGCCCACCAGCAATGCCAGTGTAGAAAAGAACAGGAAATAGACCATCGCCTTACCGAACACCCGAGCGACCGTCCCTAGATGGGTCACGCCAGCGATACCGGTAACGATCGTCAAGAAAATGACTGGCGCGATAATCATCTTCACCAGCTTGATGAAGGCATCGCCCAACGGCTTGAGTTGCTCGCCCAAAGCAGGATGAAAATGGCCTAGCAACGCCCCAAGGATGATTGCGATGACCACCCAAAAATATAGCTGGGAATAAAAAGGCATACGCGGGGCAGGCGCATTGGACCGAGTGCTGAGATGCATGGAAACAAACTCCGGTAGACAAAACGGAACCGCACAGTGCGGGCTTCAAATGATGCAATTCTCGAACGATGGCGGAATCATACAGATAACCTATTGGTACTAACCTCCGTACAGATTGCCACTTGGAGCTTAAGATTAAGTCTTTGTGAATTCTTTTACCATTTCTCAAATTTCGCTAAGCCACTTGAACCCACGGCGGCGTTTGCAACCGCCCATTCCAGCAATGTCCTTCACTCATGTGGAATGCCCCGGCCCTAGCCCCCCTTCCCACATTTCTTACGTTACATAGAACTCCCATGCGCCCCATCAAGCTCCTTTTTACCCTATGCATGACAAGCACCGCCTCGGCTGTCATCGCCGCCGACATGAACCACTGGCCAGTGCAATATACCTTTGGCAACAAAACAGAAGCCGCATTAACCGGAAACTTTGCTTACGACTACAACAATTTCTCTGGCGATAATCGCCTTGAGGACAAAAGTTTTATGCGCCGTAAAGAATTGGGCGTAGTACTTAAGAAAAAGAACGCATATGACGCACTCGTCTCCTTTGACTTCCAATCTAAGCTGTGGCTGGACGTATTCTTCCGCTTCGAAACTAAAGCGCTGTTCGACCAGGATTATGGACGTGTCCGCCTCGGCTATATAAAGACTCCGGTTGGTCTGGACGCACTCATCAGCTCGCGCTCCGGAAGTTTCATGGAAAGTGCGCTGCCGGTGCAGGCTATCTATGAGGGTCGCCGTACCGGGGTGGAATGGGTGCTGGAGCGTCCCCAGTATTTACTGCAAGCCGGTGCCTATGGCGGAAAAGATCTGCAAGGTGACAACCCGGGGACCACGCAAGGGATACGTGCGATATGGACTCCGATCAAGACGACTGACAACGTATTGCACTTGGGTCTGTCCTACTCGCAGGAAAACCCACGCGGCTACCACAACGGCTTAAACGTACCGTTCAGCCCACGTACCCGGGTGCGCGCCCGTCCCGAGAGCGGACTGACCGACATACGCCTCGTCGACTCAGGCACACTGGTTGATGTCGACCAGATCCAGCGCAATGGCCTGGAACAACTATGGATCAAAGGTCCATGCTTGGTACAGAGCGAGGCACTACACATCAAGATCGCACGTAACAACGGCCTACCCACTTACAACGCCAACGGCCAGTACATCTACGGCAGTTGGATAGTGACTGGCGAGTCGCGGCCGTACACAGCCGGTACTATTGGCAACGTCATTCCCGTGCATAACTACGGCGCAGTCGAATTACTGGCCCGCTATAGTCGCCTCAACTTGGATGACGGCACCATCCTTGGCGGACGTCAGCATGATTGGACCATCGGCACCAACTGGTACCTCACCAACCACTTTAAGTTCCAGGCAAACTACGTCAAAGCCAACGTCAGTCGCCTCGGCACACGTACCAAACCGGATATCTTCGAGCTACGCGCCCAAGTTTATTTTTAAACCATATCAAGTGAAGACGCCAACATAAGGCCATCAATGCTGCTGTACGTGCAATCACTGCAGCAGCCATTCATCACCACCGCTCCCTAGAAGAACTCATCTCATTGGATCCGGAATGGGACACAGAAGTTGAGTAGAACCATCGAAACCATTCCAGATACAGACAATCGACCCGACACTGGAACATCCTCACAACATCATCCATACCTCGACCATGACGCGCATCGACCACCGCAGCATGGCTTCTGACCACAAGCAAGTGGCACGAGCAGTACAACAACGCTGGAATCAATCACAGCTTGCATCCCCACATACAGCAAGCGCTGAGCACAGGTAACGGGCATTCCCACAGTATCGCTCTTACTGTCAAAGCAAACGACTTGCTGTCGCGAGGCATCCATGATGCGCCGTGTCAAGTGATGGGGAGCGCACTGCCTCGGCTACGACCAGCCTAGTGCCGTGGTTTTACATCTGCGACTACGGTGTACTCAACTCCAGTACGCGCGCGACATCACCTTGACCCAGTAGTCCCTGAACCAAGCACAGCTGCCACTGCATCAGCACAATATCAACAAGATCGGCAACGATAACCTGCGCCTCGGCGGAGGACCCGGTACTGCCACACCCAACGTTATGGCAACCCCTTGCCCATACCCAACAACGACTGAAACCAGCATCTGCTGCACAACACATCCATACAAGCGCCGCACGAGGCATATTGCCGCATTCACTACCGGTAACATCTAGTTGGCACTGAGACTGTCGAGGTTCACTCAGCAGCAACACCACTTAGCCACACTGTGCTAGAGCAACCAATGCAAATTGAACATGCAACTCAAACCACATACCGAAATACTGCCCACCGCACCGAGCGACATCGTACCCACCACACAGCACCGCAATACCAGCCTCAATTGCAGTCTGGAGCACTTACCGCAAGGCGTGGTGATTATCGACGCCGAACTGCGCCTCGTTGCTTGGAATACGCGCTACGTCGAACTATTCCGCTTCCCCCCGGAACTGATGCAAGTCGGCCAACCGATCGAAGATTTATTTCGTTACAACGCACACCGTGGCCTGCTTGGTCACGGCCCCATTGAAGATGCCATCCAACGCCGCCTCAACCACCTGCGCAGCGGCAAGCCACACATGCGTGAAAGCGAGAAGGAAGACGGTACGGTACTGGAAATTCGTGGCAACTCGCTGCCAGAAGGTGGCTTCGTCACCAGCTACACCGACATCACCAGCTACAAAAACGCCACACGCGAGCTACGTTTGCTGGCCGATACACTCGAACACCGCGTGACCGAGCGAACCCGCGACCTGGATCAGGCACGGCGCGAAGCTGAAAACGCCAATCGCTATAAGACCCGTTTCGTCGCATCAGCAGTACACGACCTACTACAACCACTCAATGCCGCGCGCATGTTTGTAGCGATGTTACGCAAGCAATTGCACGAAACAGAGGCACTCCGAATCGCCGACAACATCGATAGCGCGCTGACCGCACAGGATGCCATCCTCAGCAGCCTGCTGGACATCTCACGACTCGAATCAGGCACCCTCAAAACCCAAGTGAATCACTTTGCACTGGGGCCACTGCTGGAAACGCTGGCAGGTGAGTTTGGCATCCTTGCGCAAAGTCGCGGACTCATCCTTACATGGGTCCCCACCTGCGCCATCGTCTGCAGCGACACAACTTTGCTCCGGCGGATTCTGCAGAATTTCCTCTCTAACGCCATCCGCTACACCCCGCGTGGACGCGTCCTGATCGGTTGCCGGCGACATGGCGAATGGCTGCGCATCGAAGTGCATGATCAAGGCCCGGGTATTCCTGAAAGTTTGCAAAGCGAGATCTTCGAGGAATTTCGACGACTCGACGACGGCGTGGTCAACGACCGTGGTGCCGGCCTTGGATTGGCCATCGTCGAGCGCATCGGACACCTGCTCAACCACCGTATCGGACTACGCTCCACACTTGGACACGGCAGTACGTTTTCAGTCAGCGTACCACTGGGGGAGATCGCAGCAACGCATCCAATACTCATGCGGACACCAATGCCAACGCGCGAGCTGGACGATGACCCGATGTTGCATGGCTGTACGGTCTGGTGCATTGACAACGATCCGAGTGTATGCAACGCCATCCACGCCCTACTGAAACGCTGGCACTGTGCGGTTGGCTTCACCGGGAGTCTGGACGAAGCATTCGCCGCCGCCACAACGGCACCACCACCAGAACTGGTACTGATAGACATACACATCGACGCACACGCCGAGACCCCTCTGATACCTCACCTGATCACACGCTGGAGAAAGATGCCACGGGTCATCTTAGTCACCTCGGAACAAGATCCAACCCTGCGCGATCGAGCACTAAATCGCGGCTGGGGCTTCCTAGGAAAACCAGTACGGCCACCAGCCTTACGTGCACTGATGACACAAATGCTGCTGCGCCAAGACTGAACACCGCACAGAGCAGCCTTTAACCGCGTTTAGAAGCAGCACCTAGGCTTCAGGTTCAAGCGATTTGACCAACACCGCCGCTTGGGTACGGCTATAGCACTCCAACTTCTTCAAGATGGCCGTCACATGCACCTTGACTGTGTTTTCCGCCAAACCCAGTTCATAGGCAATCTGTTTGTTTAAGAGGCCATCAGCCAAGCACAACAACACCCGGAATTGCTGTGGAGTCAACCGTGCCAGTTTGACTGCCAACTGGGCATCGGCTTCCGAACACGCCACCAACATCGGCGGGAACCAAGTACCACCATCCAGCACAGTCGCCACCACTTCACCAATCGTCTCTGGCGGTGACGACTTGGGAATAAAACCGGCAGCACCGAATTGCTGCGCACGACGGATCACCCGTGGGTGGTCATTAGAGGAAATGACCACCACCGGAATATCCGGGTGCTCGCCACGCACGTGCAGCAACGCCGAGAAACCGCGGGCGCCTGGCATCGCTAAATCCAACAACACCAACTCGATCTGCGGGTGTGCCTGCAACGCTGCACTAAGCGTAGTGGTACTGGAAGCCTCCAGCACCTTGGCACCATGCAGATTTTGACGCAGCACATGAATCACCGCATTGCGAAACAGTGGATGGTCATCAGCCACCAGGATCAACAGCTCACTCATATGCGCAGTCTGGCACGATGATCACTCGCAAGGCAGCCCAATCCAACAACAGTATCCTCCTCCAGTTTAGAGAAGAGACACCTCATCGATGCCCTCTTAATTATTCGACCGTCATCATGTCAACAACTATCTATTGACACACACCTACCACACCACAGGATACCTTACCGCAGTGATGTACACATGCTGACATGGCTGCAACACACCAGTGACACACATGCATGAGCAATGACCATCACTGCCGGACACCACCAGGAAAGCCCGCCAACAAAGCACTTGGCATTGAAAGCAAACACCACATCGATCCAACCGCACCAATCCATTGAGCCTAGATCCCCAACGGACACATTCGAACCCAAGCAAGATACGTTTGAGTGGGTCATCGCCACAACACCAGCACCCTAAACTCAGCCATCTCAGCACCGTCAGCAACTACACTACGGGCCGTCTGGACACTATCGCTGGCTAACATCCGGAAGCACACTCACAACACGCTCTGCAAGTGAGCGCCCGATGCACGCATCCAAGGATCCTCCTGCTCCAATGTCGAGGGACAGATCGAACGCGATGATCATCAAGAGCGTGCTCCCAGTCACCGGAACCACTCATCCTGCTTACGTCTGCGCCCCACGATCGATGCCATGATCGGCAGACACCTGATTAAAGTGCAATGCACACCGCACGGCGTACATTCATGCACCCACCACTCAGCGGGGCTGAAACATGCTACTGCGCCACGTATCAAGGAAGTGACGACGCTTGAGCGCATCTAGGTAAACAAGCAATCCTGGTCCAAGTGCAATTGGGCGGAACAGTGACACGATGCGATCACTCGCTGGTAAAACCGGCAGCAGCCGTGCCTCACGCAAAAGTATCCGTTGGCCACGCACTGACAACACGTAATCCAGGAAACGCTGCGCCTCGGACACATGCACCGCGCCACGCGGGATCAGCGCGGTACGCAATGCCATGAGGGTGTAGTCCTCAGGCTGCACGATACCCACAGGCGCACCAGCATCCATGCGCGCCTGCGCATACGAACCAAGTACGTTATAGGCCAGCAGCAGCTCGCCGCTGGCGACACGATCCAACAGTGTCCCCGTGCGTGCTTCCAACTGCACCCGCTCATCACCCATCGCTTCCAACAATGCGCCAGCAATGCTGCCAAGCTGCGTATCCTGAGTGCTAAACAGGTAACCAACCGCACTGCGTTCCACATCGTAGGTGCCAATCCGACCACGCAACGGCGCGTCAGGTGTACGCAGCAACGCAAGCAACTGATGGCGCGTGTGTGGCACCTGCACCAATGGCAGCCGTCGAGTGTTGTAGACAATCACCACTGGTTCGTAACCGATCCCGAACACCTCGTGACGCCACTGCGCCCAGTCCGGAAGTGTCCTGGTCAACGGTGAACGATACGCCAGTGCGTGGCCATCATTCGCCAACTTGATCTGCAAATCCATGCTCGCACTGATCAACAGATCCGGTGGTGGCTGGCCTGGCGCCAGATGCAGATAACGATCGTATATCTCCGAGGCAATCACCTCCTCGTAGATCACTTCGGTCCCCGGATGCAAGCGCTGGTAATCCGTCATCACCGCGGCAAACACCTCCACGTCATTCGAAGCTTGAATGTGCAGTTGCGCAGTAACAGGCCCTTTCGTTGCAAAACGCCGCATCTCACCAGGATGCGCCCACACAAGCACATGGCAGGTCGACAACAGCAGTAAGAGGGCAACACGAACCATCATGGGTGCACCCTGGGAAAACGCAGTGTGACAATCAGACCACCACCGATGCGATTGGACAAATCGATACGGCCACGATGGTTATCAACAACCCGTTTGACGATCGCCAATCCCAGACCCGCGCCACCTGGGGGTGCATGCTCACCACGCACAAAACGCTCGAACACACGCTCAGCCTCAGCGGGGGGAATCCCAGGACCTTGATCAGCTAATGTCAACACACACGCATCTGCGTCACTGGTCAATGCCAACTGCAACCCGCCGCCGCCGTATTTACAAGCATTGTCGACCAAATTCTTTAGAGCCTCACGCAGCAACAGTGGATCACCACGTACCCATGCTGGCTGCGGATCAAGCGCCCACTGCACACGTAGCATCTCCTCCCCATGTGACATCACTTCATACAGTGCCTGGTGGATCAACTCGAGCAGATCTACCGTCTCAAAGCGCTGTACCTGGGTACGATGGATCGCACTGGCATCGCTGAGCAACTGGTTAAGTAAACGGCTCATGTGGCAAGCATTACGCTCGATCGCCGTCAGACTACGCCGCAGCTCGAACGCATCGCCTTCCTCCAATGCAAGCTGCGCCTGCGCACGCAATGCCGCCAACGGTGTACGCATCTGATGCGCGGCTTCCGCCATAAACGCGCGCAACGTTTCATTGCTGCTGGACAGCCGCTCCATAAAGTGGTTAAGCGCACCGACCATCTGTGCCATTTCTTGCGGCGGCGCAGCGGTTAACGGCTTCAGATCCGAGGGTTGGCGTTGCGCTAAATCACGCTCGATCCGACGCAACGGCCACAGCGCGCGATACACACCAAGCGCAACCAAGGCCAGGGTCAACAACGTCAGCACCGCAATCACGAGCAACGCATTCACTACCATTTCACGCGCCAACGCATCACGTGCGTGCCGGGTCTGGCCAACCTGGACACGCACCTCAGCCTGCGTCGAAACCGAAGCCAAAGTCCGTGCCACCGCGACGAAGCGCACCCGCTCGCCACTGTAGTCAGCATCGAACAGCAGCGGCACAGCCCCGGCCAGCGGCACACGTGGTGGTAACGGCAAGTCACCATAGCCGGTGATCACGCGCCCATGTACATCGTAAACACGGTAAAAGACCCGGTCTTCAGGTGCCATCGACAACAAGTCCAACGCCACGTACGGCAAATCCACCTGCCACCGTCCATCGACCAGGGATACGCTGCCCAAGATCGATAGTGCAGAGGACACCAACAAATGATCGTAAGAACGGTCAGCCGCACGCTGACCGTAGTCACGCGCGGTAAAGAACAGGACCACCGTGCTGATCATCGACAATGCGCCGAGATACAGCCACAACGTACGGCGGATCGAACCACCGTCAACCTCACGCCTCATTCCCTAAATCCTCGACAATCGGTTCGAGGAGATAGCCTGCACCACGCACCGTGACGATACGCAGCGGTGCAGCTTCCAGCTTCTTACGCAACCGCGCCACATAAAGCTCAATCGCATTCGGCCCGGCATTGTCGTCAAAGTTGAACAAGCTGTTACCAATCTCGTCTTTACCCACCATGTGACCCAGCCTACCAATCAAAATCTCCAGAAGACGGTACTCCCGATTGGGCAACTTGATCGATTCACCATTCAAACTGATGCGATGCGCCGCATTATCGAACTCAAAACCGCCAATCCGCAGCACTTCGCTAGCATTGCCACGATTACGACGCAACAAGACACGGCAACGCGCCTCGAACTCACGGAAGTCGAATGGTTTGCTCAAGTAATCATCGGCACCGACATCCAACGCACACACGCGATCTTCAATGGCATCGCGCGCCGTCAGCATCAGCACCGGTGTAGTGTCGCCACGCCTACGCAACTCATTCAGCAACTGCAACCCATCCAAATTGGGCAACCCAATATCCAACACCACCAAGTCAAAACGCTGGTAGCGCAACACCCCAGCAGCCGCCAAGCCATCGCACTGCCAGTCCACCGCATGCCCGTTACGGCGCATGCGCCGTACAATCGCATCAGCAAGATCAGCATTGTCCTCAACCAACAATAAGCGCATCGAATCTCATCACATCCAAGCAGGTTATAAAGACCAGCGGTCGCATCTCAACGCAGTCACCCATCGATCTTCATGTGCAATGTCTGTCCGTGCATCAGAGTCATTGACAGGTCGATGACAGCTTCGCCCCCCTAACCTGCATGCATTCACTTGGGGTTTTGCCCAAGTTTTACACACCACACAACACATAGGAGGGTATGTGGCGATGCGACGCCTGCACACTATTTTTATCTACCTACTGCTGAGCTTAGCCGCCTCCACCGCCCACGCGGCTGATGGCAGTGACCGCACTGTCACTGCCAAATTAGGGGGCCGCCTTCACTTGGATTTTGCCCGATTCGACAACGATGATCGCGGGCCTCCAAATCGTAACGATACCGAGATCCGCAGGTTCTGGCTGGATGTCACTGGTCAATTTTTCGCCTTCGACTACAAGATCGAAGGTGATTTCACCCAATTGCAGGACGCATTCAAAAGCAAAAACATCGACATTAAGGATGTGTATCTCAGACGCCGCTTTGGTGAGACCGGCACACTGACCATCGGGCAGTTCAAACAGTACTTCAGCCTGGACGATCGCACCGGCTCTGACTACGGGCAATTCCTGGAACGTAGTGGAGCGGCCAATACACTAGCACCGCAGTATCACAAGGCGGTGTCATGGCAAGCCGCTCGCCAGAACACCACCTGGGAGGTGAGCGCCTACAGCCTGGATAGCATCGATGTCTCCAACGTGAACGGACGCGCGTTCGGTGGCCGTGGGACTTGGTCACCGGGAGTACGAGAAGGCGACGTGCTGCATCTTGGTTTGTCTCTGGCACACGAGCGTTACGATCATCCCGGCAGTGACGGTATGACCGCGTTAAGCATCCGCCCACGCCCGGCTGGGCATCTCTCCGATAACAGTCGCGTGACACTGGCACGCTTCGCCGATGGTCGCGATACCAAAGTAAACAAATGGGCACTGGAATACGCGCAAGTGCGCGGACCACTGTCATGGCAAAGTGAGTATATCGGCGGCATATTCGACGACGGCATGCAACGCGCTACAGTGCAATCCGCCTATGGCTTTGTCAGTTGGTTCGTAACGGGTGAATCCCGTGCTTACGACCGCAAGAATGGACGATTCACACGAATCAAAGCGCTGCATCATCCACGTGGAGCATTAGAATTGGCACTACGCTATGATCGCATGTGGGGCACCCAGCACCGCAACAGCCAACCCGATTTCCTCAACGTCTCCACCGCTTCTTGGACACTGGGAGCAAACTGGTATCTCAAGCCTAACCTGCGTCTGATGCTGAACCTGATCGACAGCCATAATCGCGACCATCTGGCCGGCACCACGTTAGACCATACCCGGGCGATCACCGGGCGTTTGCATTACGACTTCTAGCATGCCCCACAGCACCAACACATACGTCAAAATACCCACTAATAGCCGAACGCTACGCCGTAGTAGGTGCGACACACGCACCATAACGGCATGCTACCGTCTCCCACCTGCAACATTCCAAGGAAATTCTCCATGCTGACTGTGCTCGGCTTCGGAATGGTCATCACCTTCATGTATTTGATCATGAGCAAACGGCTCTCGCCGCTGGTCTCGTTGATCATCGTACCCATCGTGTTCGCGTTGGCCGGCGGCTTCGGCACCCACATCAGCGACATGATGCTTGAAGGTATCAAGAAAATCGCGCCAACCGGCGTGATGCTGATGTTCGCCATTCTTTATTTCGGGGTGATGATCGACGCTGGTCTGTTCGATCCGCTCGCGCGACGTATCCTACGCATAGTCAAAGGCGATCCTCTGAAGATCGTCATGGGTACAGCAATCCTGGCTCTGCTGATCTCACTCGACGGTGACGGCTCAACCACCTACATGATCACCGTCTCGGCCATGTTGCCGCTATATCAGCGCCTCGGTATGAACGCACTGAATCTGACTTGCGTGACCATCCTGGCCGGCGGAGTGATGAACCTGACACCATGGGGTGGCCCAACCGCGCGCGCAGCCACTGCGCTGCATGTCGATCCAGCCGATATATTCATCCCACTCATTCCGGCCATGGGCATCGCTATCATCGGCATTCTGATGCTGTCATGGTGGCTGGGCCTGAAGGAACGTCAACGTCTGGGTGTAGCCAAACTGCCTAGCGGCAGTACTTGGAATGGCAACACGGTGTCCGACGAGGAAGATGCACTACCCACCGTCGAAGGCGATGCTGAGGATATCAAGCGACCCAAGCTACTGTGGGTGAATTTTGCACTCACTGTAGCGCTGATGACCGGATTAGTGATTAGCATATTGCCGATGCCGGTGCTCTTCATGATCGGCTTCGCATTAGCATTGCTGATCAATTATCCAAACCTGGCAGAACAACGCCGTCGTGTGGTTAATCATGCGGGCAACGTCCTGTCGGTCGTCTCGCTGATTTTCGCTGCAGGCATCTTCACAGGCATCCTGTCAAACACTGGAATGGTTGACGCCATGTCACGCAGCTTTCTGGCACTCATCCCAGACAGCTTGGGACCATACTTGGCAGTGATTACTGCCATCGCCAGCATGCCTTTCACTTTTTTCATGTCCAACGATGCTTTCTATTTCGGCGTATTGCCGATCCTATCCGAAGCCGCCAGCCACTACGGTATTACCCCGTTGGAAATGGCACGTGCCTCATTGGCTGGACAGCCAGTACATCTGCTGAGTCCACTCGTACCTTCTACCTATCTGCTCGCCGGGCTTGCCAAAGTAGATTTCGGCGACCACCAGCGTTTCGCCCTGAAATGGGCAGTGTTAATCTCAATGCTGCTGCTGCTCGGTAGCCTGTTATTTGCACTTTACCCACTGGCCGCCTGAACTTGGCTTTCCATCCAGTATCCGCACGCCTACTTTCAATTTCTTCAAGGAATCTCGTATGACCCTCCGCATCGCCTACGTCACCAGCGGCATGGGCAGTATCGGCACTGCAATCTGCCAGAAGTTGGCACGCAACGGCCATACCGTGGTTGCCGGCTGTGGTCCGAACTCGCCTCGCAAAGCCCACTGGCTTCGTGAGCAACGTGAACTTGGCTTCGACTTCATCGCCTCCGAAGGCAATGCTGCTGATTGGGATTCAACAGTATCTGCCTTTGCCAAAGTCAAAGCCGAAGTCGGCGAGATCGACGTCCTGGTCAATAACGCCGGTGGCAGCCGCGACATGCTGTTCCGACAAATGGGCCGTGAAGACTGGAACGCAGTGATCAATAGCAACCTCAATGCACTGTTCAATATCACCAAACAAGTGATTGACGCCATGACCGCACGCAACTGGGGACGCATCGTCAACATTGGTTCGGTCAGTGCGCACAAAGGTCAAATCGGGCAAGTGAACTACGCTACTGCAAAGGCAGCGATGCACGGCTTCACTCGGGCGCTTGCACAAGAGGTCGCTACCCGCAACGTCACCGTTAATACTATTTCCCCCGGTTATATTGCCAGTGCCGCAATCAGCAGTTTCCCCCCCGACGTACTCGACCGTCTCGCCAACTCGGTACCGATGCGGCGCTTGGGCAAAGCCGAAGAAGTGGCCGCACTGTGCGCCTGGCTGGTTTCAGACGAAGCCGCCTACGTCACAGGTGCCGACTACGCCGTCAACGGGGGCTTACACATGGAATAAGGGCCACACGTGATCGCTGCCATAGCAACACGTCTTCACCTTACTACTACGCTTGCACACTCAAGCGTCGTCCCCACCCAGGTTGCAGGTAGCCCATTTGCAGACGGCTGACTTCCGGCTGACTGCACTGCACTCAAGCCAGCACCACCTGGAGTTTCACGCAATACCTACCAACAGAAGACATCGAATCCCAAGCAACACTGATCCCCTAAAACCAACTCATCTAAGGATTGGAGCAACAGTGTTCATCGTCCACACTCTGGCCTGCCCTGATCACAGCTTTCAGAACAACTTTTCTGAAGCAAGGCCACACCTCTATCAAGCCCAATAGAATAAAAATAAGAAGATGCACCCAATCTTCAGGCCAGATGCGCGAATGCCTTCTGACACCAATCGATGATCGGATTCCAAAGGATCCCTAAAGCCAACAGGGCGAACACATTGATACCTAGTATCGCCCCCAGGACACGATCATCGTTAACCGGCAGCGGCTCACCGACCGGCTCGTCGAAATACATCACTTTGATCACCCGAAGATAGTAATAAGCACCAATCACTGCACACATCACCCCCAGGATCGCCAGCCACAGCATGTGGCCCTGGACGGCGGCACCGAGCACAGCCAATTTAGTCCAGAATCCTAAGAAGGGCGGAATACCCGCTAACGAAGCCATCACACATAGGACCAGACCCGCCATCCAAGGATTGCGCACGCTCAGCCCTTTAAAATCGTCGATGTTCTCCGCCTCGAAACCACGACGTGACAGTGCAATGATCGCACCGAACGCAGCAGTAGACATCATGGCGTAACTCAGCACATAGAACATGGCTGAGGAATAACCGCGTATGCCACCACCAGCCACACCCATCATCAAAAAACCGACATGGGAGACCGTCGAATAAGCCAGCATCCGCTTGAGGTTGGTCTGCGCAATGGCCATCAGATTACCGATCAGCAAGGAGAGCGCCGCCAGACCACCAAACAGCAAGCGCCACTGCGGTGCCAATGGACCGACACCCACTTCCAGTAGCCGATAAACCATGCCGAACGCGGCCAACTTTGGCGCCGAACTGATAAACAGCACAATCGGTGTCGGTGCCCCTTGGTAAACGTCAGGCAACCACATATGAAACGGCGCAGCACCAAGTTTGAAAGCCACTCCGGCGATCATAAACACCGTGCCAGTCAAGAGCAAAGTCTTTTCCGAGGAACCATGGATCACATCGCTGATACCGGACAGATTGAGTGTGCCAGTGGCGCCGTAAATCAGCGACATACCATATAACAGCAAACCAGAAGCCAACGAACCAAGCACGATGTACTTCATTGCTGCTTCAGTCGAAATTCTGCTGTCGCGATTGACCGCAACCAGCGCATAGGAACACAGCGCCAACAGTTCAAGCCCAAGGTAGACCATCAGCAAGTGACCGGCAGACACCAAGACCATCATGCCCAAGGTGGCAAACAGCACGAGCACTGGGATTTCACCCTGGAACAGGTTGCGTTCACGCAAGTAACTCCACCCGTAAACCAAGCTCAGACCGCTAACCAAGACAATCACCACTTTCATCACATCGGCAGCGATATCCCGGACAAACATGCCATGGAAAGCATCTCCCTGTCCGCCAACACCGGCGACTAACATCGACAACACACCCACCAAAATCGCAACCGAGAAAAAATGAGTCCACACCTTCCGCGCCTGACTGATAAACAGATCGATCATCAACAAGGCAAAGGTACTACCGAGAAGTACCAGCTCCGGCAACAAAGGAGCCAGATCGGCGATGTTCAACGCAGATGTCGGCGTGTTCATTATCGAATCCTGAAATCAATCTTGCGGCAGCCGGTCACAGCTTGCTCACGGCAATCTGAGTAGTGAGCTTAGCGATGGACACATCCATCAAATCGGTCAGCGGCTTGGGATACAGACCCAACGCCAGCACGCCAATCGCGAACAGCACGAGTACGGAAGCTTCTCGAATATTAATGTCTTTTAATTCGGCCACATGCGTATTAGCCACATTGCCAAAAAACACGCGCTTGTAGAGCCACAGTGTGTAGGCAGCGGTGATCACCAGTGTCGTCGCTGCGCCAAAAGCCACCAGTGGGTGCTTTTGAAAACTGGCCAGGATCACCATGAACTCGCCGACGAAACCACTGGTTCCCGGTAAGCCCGCATTTGCCATATAGAACAACATGGCAAAAGTCGCAAACCATGGCATGACATTAACCACGCCGCCGTAATCAGCAATACGGCGGGTATGCATGCGGTCGTACAGCACGCCAATGCAAGTAAACATCGCACCAGAGACGAAGCCGTGGGAAATCATCTGCACCATTGCCCCCTGTAGCCCAAGGCGTACCGCATCTGTATTACCAAAGTCACGGACTAAGGTGAAAGCAATGAAGATCCCCAATGTCACAAAGCCCATGTGCGCAATCGAAGAATAGGCAATCAGTTTCTTCATATCCTCCTGCACCAATGCAACCAAGCCGACATAGATCACTGCAATCAACGACAACGCGATGACCACCCAAGCGAACTCGTGGCTGGCATCCGGAACAATCGGCAAATTGAAACGCAAAAAACCGTAACCACCAATTTTCAACGCAATGGCCGCCAGGATCACCGAACCTGCAGTGGGTGCTTCCACGTGAGCATCCGGCAACCAAGTATGCACAGGGAACATCGGCACCTTGACCGCGAAAGCAATCAAGAACGCAAAGAACAACCACGTCTGCTCTTTGGCGCTGAGCTGCATCGCATACAAATCAACTAACTGGAAACTACCACCCTTCAAATACAGGTAGATCAAGCCAACCAACATCAACACAGAACCGAGAAAGGTATAAAGAAAAAACTTGATCGCCGCATAGATCCGACGTGGGCCACCCCAGACACCGATAATCAGGAACATCGGGATCAGCATCGCCTCGAAGAACACATAGAACAGCATCGCGTCGGTCGCCGCGAAAATACCGATTGTCACACCTTCAAGAATCAGAAACGCCGCCACATACTGGGGTACACGCTTGTCGATCGCACTCCAGGCACCAATCAACACCAATACCGTCACTAGTGTGGTCAACAGGATCAGCGCCACCGCGATACCGTCCACACCAAGGTTGTAACCAATACTGTACGTTTGGATCCAGACATGCTGCTCAACAAACTGCAACGCATCTTTAGCAACATCGTAACCATTCAACAGTTGCAGACTGAATCCAAAAGTAGCCAGCGCTACCGCCAATGCTACCCAACGAGCAACATGGGCGTTGCGCAACGCCAGAATCAAGATGCCACCAATCATCGGCAGCCAAATCAAGATAGACAGTAGAGGGCAGTTCGACACGTATTCTTATTCCGTAACAGATCAACGCCAAAAACACATCAGCACGGCCAACAAAGCGATCAAGCCAATGATCATTGCGAAGGCATAGTGATAGACAAAACCAGATTGCGTGCGACGCAGCACACGCGCCACCAAGCCGATCAGGTGTGCCGAACCATTCACCAAAACGCCATCCACCACATGGATATCGATTGCACGCGAAACCTTACCAAGCTTGACACCACATCCTGCAAAACCGTCAATCCACACCCTATCAAAGCCGTACTTGTTTTCCAGGATGCGTACCGGTAGCGAAAAGATCTGGCGCATTTTTACTGGCCATTCCGGCTTCCACAGATAGAACAACACGGCAAGCAGGAAGCCAGCAACCGTCAGAAAGAATGGCCACGACATCACACCATGCAACGCAAAAGCCACCGGTCCACGGAAGTCCTCACCCAAAATAGCAACGGGATCCTGTGCCGGATCATAAAAATCAATAATGCCTGTAAAGAATGAGACAGCCTGACCCCTGATCGCCTCAACAGCATGATGGCCTGCCCAGTCCGTACCAAACAGCATCGGGCCAATCGTGAAGAAGCCCAACGTAATAGAAGGGATCGCCAGCAAGATCAGCGGTAAGGTCACCACCCAGGGCGATTCGTGCGGCTCATGCACACCATGCGCATGCTCTTCATGTCCATCTGGCTCTTGTACATGCGCATCGCTGCCATGCGCGTGCTCGGCTCCGCTACGGCGGAAACGCTCCTCACCATGAAAGGTCAGGAACAACAATCGGAAGCTGTAGAAACTCGTCACCAGCACACCGCCAAGCACCGCCCAGTAAGCGTAAGTCGCCACCCAACTGTGGGCCTGCTCAGCATGGTGCGCTGCCACCTCAATAATGGTGTCCTTCGAATAGAACCCAGAAAAGAACGGCGTCCCCACCAAAGCCAGCGTACCAATCACACTGGTGATATAGGTGATCGGCATGTACTTGCGTAGCCCCCCCATCTTGCGCATGTCCTGCTCATGATGCATACCGATAATCACCGAGCCAGCCGCAAGAAACAGGAGTGCTTTAAAAAAGGCGTGGGTCATCAGGTGAAACACCGCCGCCGAATACGCCGACACACCCAGCGCCACCGTCATATAACCCAACTGCGATAGCGTGGAGTACGCCACCACACGCTTGATGTCATGCTGCACGATGCCGATCAATCCGGTGAAAAATGCGGTCGTGGCACCGACGAACAGTACGAACTGCAACGCACTCTCACTGAGTTGGAACAACGGCGACATGCGTGCAACCATGAAGATGCCTGCCGTCACCATCGTCGCCGCATGGATCAACGCTGAAATAGGCGTGGGTCCTTCCATCGAATCAGGCAACCACACGTGCAACGGAATCTGTGCAGACTTACCCATCGCACCGATAAACAAGCACATGCACATTAACGTAGCCGTCGACCAGTTCAACGGCTCGATGACGTGGATGACCCTGCCCAACACATTGATGTCACCGCTCCACACGTTAGTGGTTTGCCCCATCAGGCTAGCCACGTTGGCAAAGACCACCGAATAATCCAATGTGCCAAACGTGTACAGCACCAGGCTGATGCCAAGCAAGAAGCCGAAGTCGCCGACACGATTCACCAAGAACGCCTTCATGTTGGCAAACACCGCCGTCGGCCGCTTGAACCAGAAACCAATCAACAGGTAAGAGACAAGTCCCACCGCCTCCCAACCGAAAAACAACTGCAAAAAATTGTTGCTCATCACCAGAATGAGCATCGAGAAAGTAAACAGCGAGATATAACTGAAGAAGCGCTGATACCCCGGATCTTCTGCCATGTAACCAATGGTATAGACATGGACCAGCAGCGACACAAAAGTGACTACGACCATCATCATCGCCGTCAACCGATCGATCATGAAGCCGACATGGGCAGAATAATCACCGACCTGGAAGAAGGTATAGAGGTTCTGATTAAACGGCGCCGCCCCCTGCCCGATGAGCTGGTAAAGCGTCCAACACGACAACGCACAACTGACAGCAACGCCGAGAAGGGTGGCACACTGTGCCCCCTTGCGACCGACTTGGCGCCCTAACAGGCCGGCGACAATGCTGCCAAGTAGTGGTGCAAGCACCACAGCAATCAGCACATTCTTGGAGAGAGTGATATCCATCTGCTGATCAGCCCTTCAGAGAATCGACTTCGGCCACATTAATCGTGTGGCGGGTACGGAACAGGGTGACCAGGATCGCGAGGCCAATGGCCGCTTCTGCAGCAGCCACGGTCAGGATGAAAAACACGAACAGTTGGCCCGCCGTGTCCCCAAGCTGGCGAGAGAAGGCAATAAAGTTGACATTGACCGCCAACAGCATCAGCTCGATGGACATTAGCAATACGATGACATTCTTACGATTCAGAAAGATACCCACGAGACTGATGCAAAACAGTACCGCTCCCAACGCAAGAAGATGACCCAGGCTAATCACGGCTTCATCTCCTGTGCATCGTTGCTATCACTCTGGATCAGCACTACAGGCGCGGGCTTTTCAGCCGGCATCCGCACCATACGCAGGCGATCAGCAGCCCTCACCCGGGTCTGCTGACTCGGATCCTGACTCTTCACACCCTCACGCTTGCGCAGCGTCAGCATCACTGCAGCGATCACGGCCACCGTCAAGATCACAGCAGCAAACTCGAACGGCAGCAAGAAGTCATTGAACAGACTGTGAGCCAACCACGTGAGATTGGAATGCTCAGCCGCCTGAGCAGCAGCATTATCGACTGGAAACGGCGTCGCTGTGCGCAGCTTCACACCAATCAACACCACCATCTGCACCAACATCACCCCAGCCACCAACACGCCAACCGGCAAATATCTGACCCACCCCTCGCGCAATCGACTGGTATCGATGTCCAGCATCATCACCACGAACAAAAACAGCACCATCACCGCGCCAACGTACACCAACACCAGAGTCACTCCGAGGAACTCGGCACCGACGAGCAACCAGATACAGGCCATCGAAAAGAAAGTCAGAATCAGACACAAGACGGCATACACCGGATGACGCACGCTGATCACGGCACCGGCTGCTGCAACTGCGACAGCCGAAAAGATGTAGAAAGCAATATTCACCCAATCCATCGTGACCTCAACGGAAGGCAGCATCGGCAGTACGACGTTCGGCGATCTCAGCTTCAAACCGATCACCGATGGCCAACAACTGCGGTTTGGTAACAATGTTCTCCCCACGCTTCTCGAAGTGATATTCAAGAATGTGAGTTTCTACAATCGAGTCGACAGGACAACTCTCTTCACAAAAGCCGCAGAAGATGCATTTGAACAGGTCGATGTCGTAACGCGTCGTACGACGGGTACCGTCTTCGCGTTTGGCAGAATCGATGGTAATTGCCAACGCCGGACATACCGCTTCACAGAGCTTGCAAGCAATGCAACGTTCCTCGCCATTAGGATAGCGACGCAGCGCATGGAGGCCACGGAAACGTGGCGACTGTGGGAACCGCTCCATCGGATACAACACGGTGTACTTCGGCTTAAAGGTGTATTTCAACGTCAGCCATAATCCAGCCAACAGTTCAAGTAACAGCAGGCTCTTGAAGTAATGCATCATCTTGTTCATCACTTAAACGCCCTTTTGAATCACGCCGTAAAACACCATTAATGCCGTCACTGCAATCCATACAATCGTCAGCGGGATAAACACCTTCCATCCCAGGCGCATAATCTGGTCATAGCGATAGCGGGGGAAACTAGCACGGAACCAGATATAAGCGCTGGCAAAAAACAACACCTTGAGCAGCAACCAAGGCCAACCACCATTCCACACCCAATCAATCAACGGTGAGACATTCCCATTCACCCAACCCTGGATCGGACTGAGCCATCCCCCCAGGAAGAAAATCGAGATCAAGAAACTAACCAAAATCATATTGGCGTACTCGGCCAGGAAAAACAGCGCGAATACGCTGCCGGAGTACTCCACCATGTGTCCGGCCACAATTTCAGACTCACCCTCCACCACGTCAAACGGAGAACGATTGGTCTCAGCCACACCAGACACCCAATACACAATGAACAAGGGGAATAACGGAATCAGGAACCAATCAAAAAAACCAGAACTGCCCGCCTGAGCCATCACAATCTGAGACAGATTGAGACTGCCCGCCGCGATCATCACACCCACCAAGGCAAAACCCATCGCGATTTCGTAGCTGACCACCTGAGCGGCCGAACGCATCGCACCCAGGAAAGCATACTTCGAATTAGAAGCCCAACCAGCCAAAATGATCCCGTAGACACCTAGCGAAGTCATCGCCAACAAATACAACAAGCCAACATTGGCGTTAGACAACACCAGCTTGGCATCAAAGGGCACGACGGCCCATGCGGCGAATGACGGCGCTAAAGTCAACAACGGTGCGATCACGAAAATCGCCTTATGCGCCTTGGCAGGATATACAACTTCCTTGAACAGAAGTTTAAAGACGTCCGCAAAGGCCTGAAAGACACCCATACCAACGTACATCGGCCCGTGACGCACATGCATCCAACCGATCAATTTCCGTTCCCAAACCACATAAAACGCCACCGACAGAATCAATGGTATAGCGATCATCACTATCTTTAGAACGGTCCACAACACGACACCAATGTCACCAAATCCGAGACACCACTGGTGCAACGGATCAACCATATTCAAGAACCATGCATTCATACAGCCACCATCGTGACGCGACCAGCACCGATTGGAGCGGTAGCACCGTGGCCGGTTTCGATCCAGACCGTACCCAGGGCGACGCGCTTGTCCAACACCACTGGCAGCGTCGCTTGACCGGCAGCAGCACCTACCTTGACCATCTGACCAGCGACCACTTGCAACTGCACCGCCTGCTCTGGATGTAAAGCCAACGCCGGAGCAACATTCAGCGGATGCGACTGCAACGCAGCAGCACGGCGTACGACGGCATCAGTGCGATAAATCGCTGGTGTCGCCGCCACTTCCAACCCTTCCTCCGCTGTCACCGGCTGTGCCGATGTCGTAGGAACAACAGGGTGCGGCCGCACCTCAGCGCGCAGACCAGCCAAGTCGACAAAATCAAAGCCCGATAGGCCCAATTCACCTCCCAAGGCACGCAGCACACGCCAACCCTCACGGGCTTCAATCGGTAACTTGCCACCTGGTTTGGCCACCTGAGCGCGGCCATTGAGATTGGTCAGCGTCGCATCGATCTCAGGCAACAAGCCAATCGGCAGGATGACATCCGCCACATCACGGGTCGAGGCACAAGCAAAGTGACTGAACGCGACCACCTTGGCGCCATGCAGTGCGGTACGTGCGGTCGCAGTGTCAGCAAAGTCCAAACCCGGCTCGATCCCGTACAACACATAAGCCTGACAAGGCTCGACGAGCATCGCCGCAGCATCATGCCCTGTTGGCAACACGCCGTGCTGGGTGAGTCCAACCGAGTTAGCCCCTTGTGGGATGCGACACAACGCCGCACCGGTAATCTCAGCAAACTGCCGCGCGGCAGCACGCAATGCGGCGGCTTGGGGATGATTCTCGGCCAATGCACCGACCACAATCACCACGCGGGCAGCAGCTTTTGCCGCATTGAGCAGGACCTCATCGGACAACGCATTGGCCAACTGCGACGGGGGAACGATGTACTTCCCAGTCAGCGAAAAGGTGAAATCGAAATCGACCGGATTCACCGCGTACACTCTGGCGTCGTTGCAAGTGACCGCTTTGCGCAGACGAGCATGCAGCAACGGCAACTCCTGACGCACGTTGCTTCCAAACAATACGACTAGATCAGCGTTGCCGATCTCTGCCAACGGCAACGCAAACGGCTCGGCCACGGCAGCATCGGAAAAGTCACGGTTGAAGATGCGATGATCAAGATGACCCGTGCCCAGCCCCGCCGCCAGACGTGTCAGCAGCGCGCCCTCCTCATTCGAAGTCGCGGGATGCACCAACACACCAAGCGCGTCGCCACGATAAGCACGCAAGATCTCAGCAGCCGCGGACACACCTTCGGCCCAACTCACTTCGCACCATGCGTCACCGATCTTCTTCAGCGGCTTGACCGCGCGGTCAGTCGCGTACAACCCCTGATGCGAGTAGCGATCACGGTCAGATAACCAACACTCGTTCACCTGCTCATTGTCACGCGGCACTGTACGCAGCACTTCACCCTGACGCACATGCAGAAACAAGTTGGAACCCATCGCATCGTGATACCCCAGCGACTGGCATGCCATCAGTTCCCACGGCCTGGCACGGAACTGAAACACCTTGTTGGTCAGTGCACCGACCGGACACACATCGACCACATTGCCAGACAGTTCAGTGATTAGAGGCTTGCCGTCGTAAGTACCGATTTGCAGATTCTCTCCACGGTACATACCGCCTAACTCGTAGGTACCGGCGATGTCGGCAGTGAAGCGCACGCACCGTGTGCATTGAATACAGCGGGTCATCTCGGTCGCGACCAACGGACCAATGTCCTCATCCGGCACCACCCGTTTACGCTCATTGAAACGGCTGACCGAGCGTCCATAACCCATCGAGACGTCCTGCAACTCACACTCCCCTCCCTGGTCGCAAATCGGACAATCCAACGGATGATTAATCAGCAGAAATTCCATCACACTCCGCTGATAGTGCAGTGCCTTTTCGCTGCGCGTGCGGATTTTCATCCCCTCCATCACCGGCGTAGCACACGCTGGTGATGGCTTCGGCACCTTCTCGATATCGACAAGACACATGCGGCAGTTGGCCGCGATGGGCAACTTCTCGTGGTAACAAAAACGCGGGATCGGGATACCAGCGTTATCAGCCGCCTGGATAATCATCGAGCCTTTCGGTACAACCAGATGCTGGCCATCGATCTCGATGGTGACACGATCGGGCGGCACTTCAGGATTCACAGGTTGCGCACTCATGCAGCCACTCTCACCTTGTCGTCAACAATCGACCGGCCATGAACAATGTAGTACTCGAATTCATCCCAAAATTGGCGCAGGAACCCTTGAATCGGCCAAGCCGCTGCCTCGCCAAACGCGCAAATGGTATGCCCCTCAATCTGTCCCGCCACTGTCTTCAGCTGGTGCAGATCTTCCATCGTGCCCTGAGCGGCGACGATACGTTCCAAAACGCGGTACATCCAACCAGTCCCCTCACGGCACGGAGTGCATTGGCCACAAGATTCTTTATAAAAAAACTGCGAGATGCGGCAGGCAAAACGGACACAACAAACACTGTCGTCAAGAACCACGATCCCTCCCGAGCCCAAGCCCGTGCCTAGCACACGCAGGGTGTCATAGTCCAGCGGAAGGCCTTTCAGCTGGTCAGCTTTCAATACCGGCATCGACACCCCCCCTGGGATTGCCGCTTTCAGAACGCGGCCTGGACGCAGGCCACCGGCCATCTCCAACAGTTCGTCGAAGGTGGTGCCTAACGGCACCTCGAAGTTACCCCCTTGCTGCACGCACCCTGAGACCGAAAAGATCTTCGGGCCGCCGTTCTTGGTCTTGCTTAAAGACAGAAACCATTCCGGACCATTGCGGATAATCGCTGGCACTGAAGCGTACGTCTCAGTGTTATTGATCGTCGATGGCTTGCCATACAAACCGAAATTGGCTGGAAATGGCGGCTTGTAGCGAGGCTGTCCCTTCTTGCCTTCCAGGGACTCCATCAGTGCAGTCTCTTCGCCGCAGATATAAGCACCCGCACCAAGAGCGGTGTAGATATCGATATCAACACCGCTTCCTAAAATGTTCTTGCCAAGCCAACCATGCGTGTAAGCATCAGCCAACGCTTGCTCAAAATGCTCGAACGGCTCGTGGTGGAACTCACCGCGCAAATAGTTGTAACCCACGGTCGCACCGGTGGCGTAACATGCAATCGCCATCCCCTCCACCACGGAATGCGGGTTATAGCGCAGGATGTCACGATCCTTACAGGTTCCCGGCTCGGACTCGTCAGAGTTACACAAGATGTATTTTTGCATGGTGCCCTTCGGCATGAAGGACCATTTAAGGCCCGTCGGAAAGCCCGCACCACCACGGCCCCGCAGGTTCGACTGCTTGACCATCTCAATGACCTGCTCCGGCAACATCCTCTCTTCAAAAATCTTGCGCAACGCGGCGTAACCGCCGGTCTTTAAGTAACTCTCATACGACCACGGGGTTTCATAGTGCAACGTGGTATAGACCACTTGGTGAGGTTGGGGCGCCGGGCCAACCGGCCCCTTGGATACGTGAGGCTGTGCCATGACGTTACTCCAACCCATCTAACAGTTGGTCAACCTTCTCCTTGGTCAGGCGCTCATGGTAATGACCATTAATCACCATCATTGGAGCACCCGCACAAGCGGCAAGGCATTCTTCCTCACGCTTGAGGTAAACGCGCCCGTCAGCCGTGGACTGGCCGAGCTTGCAACCAAGTTTTTTCTCGGCATGTGTCACCAAGTCCTCAGCTCCGTTGAGCCAACAACTGATATTGGTACAGAAAGCAACGTTATGACGGCCCACCTTCCGAGTCTCAAACATCGAGTAAAACGTGGCGGCTTCATACGCCCATACCGACGGAATATCGAGATATTTGGCCACGGCGGCGATGAGCTCATCGGTCAACCAGCCCTGATTTTGTTCCTGCGCGGCATACAGCCCCTGCAGCAGGGCCGATCGCTTCTGATCTGGAGGAAATTTGGTAAGCCAATGATCGATGTGAGCACGCGTACTGTCACTCAGAACCACGCGTGGGTCGACATCACGCGCGACTTCAAAATTATTTGTCGCCTTCATCGGTCGACCTCACCAAACACTAAATCGTATGTCCCAATCATGGCCACCACATCGGCGAGCATATAGCCACGAACCACCGCATCCATTGAAGACAGGTGTGCGAACCCCGGTGCACGCAAATGCACACGAAACGGCTTATTCGCACCATCGGAGACCAAATAACACCCGAACTCGCCTTTGGGCGCCTCGACCGCACTGTAGGTTTCACCCGCAGGGACACAATAGCCTTCGCTAAACAGTTTGAAGTGGTGAATTAATGCCTCCATGTCGTCCTTCATGTTCTCACGCTTGGGCGGAGCGACCTTGAAGTTTTCGATCATCACTTGACCGGGGTTAACCTTCAGCCACTGCACGCACTGTTTGATGATGCGATTGGACTCACGCATCTCAGCCACACGGCACAGATAACGGTCATAGCAGTCGCCACAGGTCCCCAGCGGAATATCGAAATCGACCGCATCATACTTCGCGTAAGGCTGCTTCTTGCGCAGATCCCAAGCAATGCCCGAGCCACGCAACATGACACCCGTCATGCCCCACGCCTTAGCCACATCTGGTTCAATCACCCCCACACCGACGGTGCGCTGCTTCCAGATGCGGTTGTCCGTGAGTAACGTTTCGTACTCGTCAATGCGCTTGGGGAACGTGTCAGTGAAGTCCTCCAAGAAATCAAGCATCGAACCTTCCCGAGCCGCGTTCAGACGCTTCAGCGCCTTGCCCTTGTGCCAACGCGATTCCTTGTACTTGGGCATCGTATCCGGCAGATCGCGATACACACCGCCTGGACGGTAGTAGGCCGCATGCATGCGTGCGCCACTGATCGCTTCATAAACATCCATCAGCTCCTCACGCTCGCGAAACGCGTACAGCATCACGGCCATGGCTCCAAGATCCAAAGCATTGGAGCCCACCCACATCAAATGATTCAAGATACGAGTGATTTCATCGAACATGGTACGAATGTACTGGGCTCGCTCCGGCGGCTCGATCCCGATCAAAGTCTCGATCGCGCGTACGTAGGCGTGCTCGTTGCACATCATCGACACGTAGTCCAAACGATCCATGTAACCGATTGACTGGTTGAACGGCTTGGACTCAGCGAGTTTCTCAGTACCGCGATGCAGCAGACCGATATGCGGATCCGCACGAACCACCGTCTCGCCATCCATTTCAAGAATCAGACGCAATACACCATGCGCGGCAGGATGCTGTGGACCGAAGTTCATCGTGTAGTTGCGGATCTCCTGCTTGCGTTCCGCGGCATTGCTGGCGAACGCGCCGTGCGCCTGGTGAATCTCACTCACTTAAGCAGTCTCCGAATGGGCTGATTCGCCAGCCGCGGTCCCGAAACGGGCATCATCACGGATCACACGCGGCACAGTGACACGCGGTTCAACCGAGGTGACCGGGACGTACACAACACGCTTCTGTTCCTCGTCGTAACGCACCTCAACGTTGCCGATCAACGGAAAATCTTTACGGAACGGATGGCCGATGAATCCATAGTCTGTCAGGATGCGACGCAAATCAGGATGGCCCTCGAACACAATACCGAACAAGTCAAACGCCTCACGTTCGAACCAATTCACCCCAGGCCATACGTCCGTCAGCGAAGCCACCATCGGTAACGCATCGTTGGGAGCAAAACAACGCACCCGCAAACGACGGTTATGCTGATAAGAGATAACGTGTGCGAGTACCGCGAAGCGCTGCTGCGGCACCTGCCACGGCTGGGCACCGTCACTCGGAAACTCGCCCCAGGCGAAGCGACCCACCGACTTGCCCTCAACACCACGGCTAAAGCCTTGTGCAGATACATCGGTGGTGTCCCACTCAGCATTACCATAGCCAAGATAGTCCACTCCGCAAAGATCGGACAGCTGTTCGAAATCGAACTCGTCGCACAGCGCTTTACAAACGGCGTACCACTCGGCCGCCGGCACGTCCAGCGTTATCTCGCCGCGCGGTTGGGCTACGGAGACCTGCGCACCTGGGAAGCGTAATGTGAGACGGTCAACGAAATAAGGGGCTTGCTCTGCCATATGGGCTTGGCTGTTCAGTAATTGGCTATTGAGTAGATGAAAACAACAGATCAACGTGCAATGGTCTGGGTTCGCCAGATCTTCTTCTGCAGCTGCAAAATGCCGTAGACCAATGCTTCTGCAGTCGGTGGACAACCTGGAACATAGACGTCCACCGGCACGATGCGGTCGCAACCGCGCACCACCGAGTAAGAATAGTGGTAGTAGCCACCGCCATTCGCGCAACTGCCCATCGAGATCACCCACTTCGGGTCAGGCATCTGGTCGTAAACCTTGCGCAGAGCCGGAGCCATCTTGTTAACCAGGGTACCTGCCACGATCATCACGTCAGACTGGCGCGGCGACGGGCGAAATACGACTCCGTAACGGTCCAAATCCAGGCGGGCAGCACCAGCATGCATCATCTCAACCGCACAGCAGGCCAAACCAAAGGTCATCGGCCACATTGAACCGGTACGTGCCCAGTTCAACAAGGTATCGACGCTCGTCGTCACGTAGCCCTTTTGCAAGAGCGGACTCTCGCCCTCCGGGCGCAGAATGTCGTCCACCTGACCATCCGGGCTCGGATTAGTCATCAGACGATCAATGGCCTGAATCACTCCCATTCCAGTGCTCCCTTCTTCCATACGTATACAAAACCAAGAAACAGCATCCCGACGAACAGGCCCATCGTGACCAGCGCGCGCGCGCCTACGTCCATGAACACCTGAGTCCATGGCACGATGAAGATGATTTCTAAGTCGAAGACAATGAACTGGATCGCAACCAAGTAATAACGCACATCAAACTTCATCCGTGCGTCTTCGAAAGCCGCAAACCCACACTCATATGAGGAAAGCTTTTCGAAATCAGGGCGATGGGGACCGAGGAACCTGCCAATGAGTATCAACGCAAGACCAATACCGGTCGCCACAACCAGAAAAAGCAGACTCGGCAAATATTCGGCCAGCACAGCGATTCTCTCTTAACCTCTGCCTCCAGCAAGTAGAAGGCATAGGCATATATGGGGGGGGGGGATACAGTGGAACTCCACGCTGACGAAATCGCCACACGCAATAACAAGTATGGTGCCCAAGAGGGGACTCGAACCCCTACGACTTACGTCGCTACCACCTCAAGGTAGTGCGTCTACCAATTCCGCCACCTGGGCTTACGTTACGTGACCGACCCTGTACGAAACGTAGCGTATTCTAACCACCTTCAATGTTTTTGCGAGTGATCAGAAGCCTTTTCTGCATCACCAGCCAGCGTCTTAGCGGGGGTTGGCGCTGTAGGAACAGCTGCTGGGACTTGAAGCACCGGCGGCGTCACTTGGCCAGACCCGGCAGCAGGAGTGGGAGACACTTCGGACATCAAGCTGTGCTGCTGCCCAATCGAATGGTGACCGTGACCAGCATACCAAGCCATGAATAGACTGATACCAAAGAACACCACAGCCAACCATTTGGTCGATTTTGAGAGGAAATTTGAAGCGCCACGCGCACCAAATACGGTCCCCGAAGCACCAGTGCCAAAACCTGACCCTGCAGCTGCACCAGTACCACGCTGCATCAGAATCAACACGATCATGGCAATCGCTACCAGCACATAGATCACATTAAGCATCAACATCTCGAATCCGCCTCTGGGTAAAGGGAAGCCGCACGAGCGATAGACAGGAAATCCTCAGCAACCAACGCAGCGCCGCCAACCAACCCACCATCGACATCCTGCTGAGAAAACAACTCCGCAGCATTGCTGGGTTTGATACCGCCTCCGTATAGGATGAGCAGCGAATCGCTGATTGTAGCATCTTGCTTAGCAATTTCACCACGAATGAAAGCATGCATGGCCTGGACTTGGCCCGGATCCGCGTGACGCCCGGTACCAATCGCCCACACCGGTTCGTAAGCCACCAAACCACTTGCCACGCCTTGCGGGCCAACCAAAGCCAACACTGGTGCGAGCTGCATCGCGATAGCGGTCTCGGCCTGCCCGACCTCACGTTGGGATAAACTCTCGCCAACACATAGGATCGGTCGCAACCCGGCATTGAGAGCGGCAGCAAATTTACGCGCCACTAACTCGCTGTCCTCATGGTAGTACTCCCGGCGTTCAGAATGACCAACCAGACTGTAGTGAGCCCCGACGTCAACCAGCATCGCCGCTGCGACTTCACCCGTATAGGCACCATGCTCATGATGACTGACGTTCTGCGCACCAAACGTTAAGCCTTCCCCTTTGAAGCGCTGCGCCAGATCACTCAGATACAGGAATGGCGGCAAGATGATCACACTCACTCCAGGCAGGGGCAAGCCAGCAGCCACCTGTGCGACCAATGCCTGCGCGAACGCGTAGCTACCATGCAGTTTCCAGTTTCCAGCAACGATCTTGCGACGCATCAGTCAACAACTCCTGAAAATTTTAGTAGGCAAGGATAGCCGATACTCCATCGTCCTCAGAGCAATACCTGTCCAAATTCACATGGCAGACCAACCCCTTCTCGCTGTCCTATCAGTAGTCTCTGCCTTGAAACACTGTCAGGCATCAACACACCAAGCACTCAAGTAAATTCATCTGGCAACGCAGTCGCCCGTCCTCCCCTATAGGTCATCTTTCATCCGAACTTGACCTGTACTGACACAAACACTTGCACTTGAGCTTGGCGAGGCGCGGTCAAAAGTGTACCCACGCTTTGCAAATGGCCATTGCACTGCACCAACCCACATATGGCTTGATCGTGCATCCCAACCGCAGCCAATCAGCAGCAGGAAAAAACAGAATTCTTGATGATGCGTCTCAGGTTGCTCCTCCGTCGACCGTAATCACTTGGCCTGTGACCCAGCCTCCAGCCTCGCTTGCCAAGAAAGAAACCACGCTGGCAGCATCCTGTGGCGTACCCAGACGTTTGAACGGTGAAGCGGATGCGATAGCAGCCTGACGTTCTGGCGGCACTTTGGCGAACATGCCCGGAATGATCGCCCCAAGACGCAAAGCGTTGACCGTAATGCCGCGGGGGCCGATTTCCTTCGACAAAATGCGGCTGAACGCTTCAAGCGCAGCCTTACTCGCGGTATACAACGCCGCTCCAGCGAAAGATGCATTGACTATCGCAGACGAAATATTGATGACACGTCCCCCATCCTGCAGATACTGCGCCGCTGCTTGCATCATAAACAGCGCGCCACGCACGTTCACATCGAAGACCTCGTCATAAGCTGCTTCGGTCACATCAGCAATCATGTTCGGCCTGCTGACACCAGCGACGCCAGCATTGTTGACAATACAATCAACACGACCAAAACGCGCCATCGTAGCCTCAAACACGGCAGACGCACTCTGCGCTTTCGATACATCGGCACAGACCATTGCCGCTTCGTAACCGCATTGCGTTATCTCATACAGCACTTTCATGGCAGCGTCTTCTGACTTCCAATACGTCATCATGACCGCCATCCCATCGGCGGCCAGACGGCGCGCGATTTCACTGCCAATCCCCCCAGATCCTCCCGTGATCAGCGCGACCTTCTTGACGTGTTGCGGTGTTGTCATCACGGCCTCCTCCTATACATTTGAAAAGTACGGCTCAGTTGGAATGTATCCACGATGTGTACATCAGCCTGTTTTGCACCTCAACAGGATGATGCCGCATACCGACGGATGCTCAAGTGTTGCGGCGGGCAAGGTCACATTGCCGGGGAAGCCTCCGGTGCCAACAATCAGGCCCTTAGTGTCGCTGCTGGCCAAGCTTCACACAGACCTTGCAGAGCTTCCTAGCCTAGCGCGTGGAGATGCCCGCGGCTTCTGGCGCGTGCAGGACGTAGCACTTCATTCTCTTGTCCTTTCATTGTCGGTGACAGTCCGATGGTGCCGTGGCCCGCAGCAGGTGAATCCAGCGTCATTCTCATGTTTGGCTTGAGTCGGCACGTCGCCTCTTGACCCGTATTCCAATGCCTATGTGGCACCATGCTGACATTCAGCGGTGTCTCGCTGCTGGTGCCCTTGACCACACGCGCTTGACTTGGCTGATGCTGCACGCCACCGGGGAAAGCTCAGCACATCAACAGGACTGCGTGCTCATCATGCCCCTCCGCATTGATCTTGAATGTCCTCATTGTGGTTGTCCTGACAAGCGATCTCTGCCCGCATTGATGTACGCGCATCCATCCGTATTGCGTTTCTTTGGCCACCCAATGCTGTCATCCAATCATTTGATTTGTCCGCGCGCAACCGATTGATCTATATCGGGCTGTGTGGCGATCCTTGCGGATTTCGGGTCAGTCTCAAAGAGCCGGAATGGCCAGGAGAGAGGGGAATGTGGCGACCCGAAACGGCCCATTCGGGTGGTGGTCGCAGCCCCTCAACAACACGCCGGAATCGGCGCGATCGGGCAAGAAAAAAGCCAACAGCGCACTGTTGACCTTTTGGTATGGGTGGTGGAGTGGTCCCCCGCACCAAACAACTCTTGAACGTACACAATCCAAGTGCTTCGAATTGCTGTGCATCAGTGCGCGGAGGCAAACCCACCGCATCCCTTTCCTTTCACCTATGGCCTACCAGCTTGACCTTGCGTCCCGGTACGAGACCTGCGAACAGTCGAGCAGCACCTGTGCCGACCATCAGCTCACGCAAGCCCGGCTGGAATCTCCGTCCGCTGATGAGCTTCAGATGTGGGCGCAGCAGAAAGGCCTAATCGCTCACACCGCGGAATTGCACGCTACCTGCTGCGTCCTCGATCTGTGCGCCGCCCAGCAGCAGATGGGCGGCCACCACGATCTCCGACGACGCCAGCGGCTCGTCACGCGTGTCACGCGCGATCGGCGATGCCTGCTCAATCTGCACCAAGCTGTCGTTGTCGAGCACTGCATTCACCTCTGACAACGCAGCACCCCACAGCACGATGGCGGTGTCCGCGCTGCCGGACTGGCGCAGTGTCCGCCCATCACCTTCCCCCATCGCGAGCAAGGCAAGCAGCACCCCCGCCACGCCGGCAATACCGATCACGGCAGAAGCGCCCCAGCGCTGTTGCAAAGTACGCAAGCCCCACATCCGCTACCGAAAGCACCTGACGCCCGCGCCGCGTCAAACACAGCCAGGCCGTGAGCAGCAGCAGCAGTCCTCCAACAGGCGGCAGCAGCACGAACACACCCACGCTAGCCAGTACCAGCAGTCCAAGTAAGAGAGCCATCCACATGGTGCGATGTCATGCAGCGCCGCAACACAGCGACGCTGTTGAGGCGCATAGCGCTCCAAGCGGGCACCACGCCCACCAACGCACCGCTGCTGAGCAGCCGTCCGCAGCCGAGCAACCCGTTACCTGCACCCCAAGCAGGCAGATTGAGCATGCCGCCGCTGCCCGCCGCAATCGCAGGAATGAGAACACTCGCCACCAAGAGATCGATCACACCACCAAGCAACAGCAGGAACACCGACTCGGCCAGCACCAGCAGCAGCACGGTGCTGTTGGAAAAGCCCAAGGTCTTGAGTACCTCCAGCTCACCGGTGCGCTCGCGTCCTGCCTGCATCATGGTGTTGCCTGAGAGCAGCATGAGCGTAAAGAACACCGCGCCCATGACCGATCCCACCATGAGGCCGACGTCCACGAACGGCGTGATCCAATGGGCGATGGCGGCGTGCTCGCTTTGCGGGCGCGTTTCATCGTCGGAATTGCTCGATAGCGCGTCTATGCGCTGTGCCACACGGTCGGCCTCGTTGACGTCTTTCACCTCGACGACATACCAACCCACCTGACCGCGGTTGTAGGGCGTGGTGTCATCAAACGTCTTCCATGGCAGCAGCAATCGGTCGCAGAAGCCGCCGCTCCTTGTGTCCTGCGCATGCAGCACACCCACGATATCGCAGGCCCAGTTCATGCTGCCGGTCTTGTCGGGGAAGCGGGCCGCTTGCAGCGGCAAGCGCTGCCCCACCTTCCAACCGCCGCGCTGCATCAACTGCGCACCAACAAGCACACCGCTGGGCGTGGTTTCGAAGGCATGGCGCGCGCCCGGGCTCACCTCAATCTCTGGGAAAAGATCCAGGTCATTGGGCCCAACAGCAAAGCTGAAAACCTGTATGCCGACCACATGGACGCCTCAGACCACGTGGCCCACCATACGAGCAACACGGCCCTTCTCGAGCACTGTTCTTTATCGCAATCACCACTGAGTGATTCTTGCATCTAGGTTGCTCTTGGCAACCTTCACACCGTCCAATGATTGGAGAGTTCTTCTGCCTGCTGCAGCACCAGCTCTACCGCGTTCGGTTGCTGATCAGGTGGGTACTTCCACTTCTGCAAACATCGCCGCACGAGGATGCGCAATTTGGCACGTACACTCTCACGTACCTGCCAATCCACCGTGGTGCTGGCGCGCAGTTTCTCGGTGATCTCGATGGCGATCTTCTTGAGCACCTCATCGCCCAACTCACGCACCGCGCTTTCGTTGTTGGCGAGCGCGTCATAGAACGCGATTTCGTCGTGGGTGAGGCCCAGTGTGGCTTCCCGTTCCAGGGTGGCCTGAAATTCCTTGGCCATCTGGATCAGCGCTTCGATGACCTGGGCAGTTTCAATCGCGCGGTTGTGGTACTTGCGCAGGGCCTCCAGCAGCCTGTCACCGTACTTTTTCTCCTGCACGATGTTGTGAGAGGCGCGCGCTTTGATCGCATCGCGCAACAGCTTTTCCAGCAGTTCCACGGCAACATGGCGGCTTTTCATCTGGCGCACGTCTTCCAGAAACTCATCCGACAGCACCTGGATGTTGGGTGTGTCCAACCCCGCCAGGGCGAACACGTCCGCCACACCATCCGCAATGATGGCGTTGTCCAGAATCTGCTTGAGTGCGCTGTTCTTCTCCGCGTCACGGCGCTTCTTGTCCACGGTCGTGAACTTCACGATGGCCGCCTTGATGGCCGAGAAAAAAGCGATTTCCTTACGCAACGCAGCGGCTTCGTCCAGCGTGCCGCACAGCGCGAACGCCTTGGATATGGCGGCCATGGTGTCGAGGAAGCGTGCCTTACCGTCCTGCAGTCCCAGGAGGTGATTGGCGGCAGGCACCAGTAACGGGAGGGCCTGCGTCTCGAATGCGCTGTAATCAAAGCCGTGCATCATGCCGCGTACGATGTCCAGCTTCTCCCGTAGCACGGCCATTGCTTCAGCGGCATTGTGGGTGGGGTCGCCTTTGCCGTTCGCAGCGGTGTACGTCTTGAGCGCCACCTTGAGTTCCTTGGCAATGCCGATGTAATCGACGACTAGACCGCCCGGTTTATTTTTGAAAACGCGGTTAACGCGGGCAATAGCCTGCAGCAGGGTGTGTCCCTTCATGGGCTTGTCGATGTACATGGTGTGGCAGCACGGCACATCGAATCCCGTCAACCACATGTCGCGCACGATCACCAGCTTCAGCGGGTCTTTCACGTCTTTGAAGCGTTCTTCTAGCCGTTTTTTTACCGGTGTGCTGTACAGATGCGGCTTCAACAGCGCCTTGTCGGTGGTTGATCCCGTCATCACGATTTTGATGGCCCCTTGCTTCGGATCGGGGCTATGCCACTCAGGCCGCAGCGGCGGGGTGTGCGCGTCGCCGATACAGATGGCGTTGTAGAGCTGCACGCAGATATCGCGGCTCATGCACACGATCATGGCCTTGCCGTCCATCACCGCAACACGTGCTTCGAAGTGTTGGATCAGGTCACGCGCTACCTGGTGCACTCGGGGCGCTGAACCCACGAGCTTCTCCAGCGCGGCCCATTCGCTTTTGGTTTTCTCACGGCTGGCGATGTCCTCTTCCTCCTCGAAGAGTTCATCAACCTGCGCGTTGAGTGCATCAATCTCGGCCTGGTTCACGTCAAGCTTGGCGAGGCGGCTCTCGTAGAAGAGGGACACGGTGGCACCATCGTCCACCGCATCTTGGATGTCGTAAATGCTGATGTAGTCACCAAACACGGTGCGGGTGTCTTTGTCTTCCTGTGCAATCGGTGTGGCGGTGAAACCGATGAAGGTCGCGTTCTGCAACGCATCTCGCAGGTGCTTGGCATAACCAAACATGTACTTGCCGGTGGTGGGGTGCAGTGTCCCTTTGGTGCCGTACTGGCTGCGATGGGCCTCGTCGGATATCACCACAATGTTGGCGCGATCAGAGAGCAGCGGGTGAACATCTTCCCCCTCCAGCAGCGCGAATTTTTGCACCGTGGTGAAGATGATGCCGCCCGCTTCGCGAGAGGCCAACAGCGCGCGCAGCTCTTGGCGGTTTTCGGCTCGAACCGGAGTGGTCTTGAACAGATCACTGGCGGCGCTAAAGGTGGCGAATAACTGGCTGTCCAGATCGGTGCGATCCGTCACGACCACCAACGTGGGGTTCTTCATATCCGGCTGTTGCAGCAACTTGCCTGCATAGCAAGCCATGGTGATGCTTTTGCCCGAGCCCTGGGTATGCCACACCACGCCTGCCTTGCGTGAGCCGGGTGTGACGTCCTTGCCATAGCCGGCGGGTGCTTCCCGCACTTCCAGCAAGCGCTTGTCCGCCTGTTGTGCGGCCATCACGGTGGCACGTACTGCTTCGCGCGCGGCATGGAACTGGTGGTAGCCCGCAATCTTTTTGATGATGCCGACGTCATTCTGTTCAAACAGCACACAGTGCCGCACATAGTCGAGAAACAACTCGGGCTTGAAAAAGCCCCGCACCACTGTTTCCAATTCCATCTGTAGGCGCGGCCGGTCGTTTTCGTGGTCGATGGTGCGCCAAGGCAGCATGCGTTCGGTATCCGCGGTCAGCGATCCCACACGGGCCGTCCAACCATCGCTGATCACCAGGGCGACGTTGCTATTGAACAGGTCGCTGATTTCATCTTTGTAGGTCTGCAATTGGTTGAAGGCATCCCAGATGTCTGTGTGCTCATTGGCAGGGTTTTTCAGCTCCACCACCGCCAGCGGCAGGCCGTTCACAAAGGCGATCACATCGGGCCGGCGCAGTTGCTGGTGACCGATGATGGTGAACTGGTTCACCGCCAGAAAGTCGTTGTTGCTGGGGTGCTGAAAGTCGATGAACTGCACCCAGTCGGTTTTCTTCTCGTCGCCTACGACACACTCTACGGGCATGCCGTTGAGCAAGAGGCGGTGCACGCTGCGGTTGCGCATCACCATCTGCGGCTCGCTGATCGTGTGCAGCGCATGTACGGCGTCCTCCAAGGCTGTCGCCGGGATGTGAGTGTTGATCCGTGCCAGGGCGGCCAAGAGGCGCTCGCGCAGGATCACCTGGCGGTAATCCGTGCGTTCAGGGGCACTACTGTCTGGCCCAATGTCAGGGCCGTAGGCGACGTGCCATCCCGTGTCCTGGAACCAATGAAGGCAGTGTGCTTCGAGGGTGTGTTCGGTCAGCATGGCAGTGCTCATTTCCTGATGTGTGCCAGCCCCCCAGCAAAGAAGGCGCACTTGGCTTCGATCTTGGCCAATCCGATCTTCTGTGCGGCACTGGGGGCATGGGTGCGTTTGCGGTACTTGGGATGGCTCAAGGCGCGTTCCAGATGCGCGGCGGGCTTGGTTTCGGGCAGGCCGTTGATCTGTTCAGGGGATTCAACAGCGGCACATATGGCTGCCAGTGCAACGTGTGCCGATAGCCAGCCTGATGCAATGCGCGTCAGGATCGATACATCGCTAAACAGCAGCGCCTCAAATTCATGCAGCTGGATATAAGGAATGAAGCGCCCCGGTGGGCAGTCCGCGACCGCGATGGCGTATCTCAGGAGCTGTTCCAGCAAGCAGTGATCCGGTGTGCCATCGGTGTTGACAGGCGTTGCGTACCATAACGGCCGGATGTTCAGTTTCAATAGCCGGGCTTCCTTAGAGGACACGTTCTGCCGCCGTGGCCGGTTCATTCAACAGGGCAAAGTGATCCGGAATTTCAAAGGCTGCTTCATCTACCACGTGCTTGAACAAATCGAGCGTTTTGTCTTGCTCCATGCTGCATCCCAAGAAAAGTAGCGAATGGCTGATGAAGATCTGCCGCAGCGCACGGGGGAGCTGGTTCTGGAAGGCGAAGGGTTCGCCATACGCGGCCTGGTATTGCGCCTGGGTGAACACATGGGTGTTGTCCTGTCCCGCGTCGCCGTGCCGCTTGAGGATGCAACGTTCGCCACGCAACAACCGCTGCACGAAGTTATGGCCCGCCTGAGTGCCATGCATGTAGCCATCCAGCGGCTGCCCCCGTTCACGAAACAGATCTTCAATGACCGTATCGACATTGGTAGTGACGATGCAGCCGTTGGCAAGCTCGGTGAGCAAGCGAACAGGCCCGACAATCGCACCGCGTTGGCGAAACTCGGTTTTGATGAAATGTGTGACATGCTCGGCGGCGGCATCATGTAAGACCTGCGCGGCTTGCAGATCGTCGTATCGCGCCATCAGGGGCTCAATGTCCTGGATGTCCTGTACCTCCAAACCATCGAGCTTTGGGGCGATGTTGCGCAGCGCCTCGCCCCACATCGTGTCACCACAGGCTTTGGAGAGCCCCGCGCCCACGAACGGCGCGATCCGCCTCAGGCGCATCGCATTCACCAGATCAGAGAAGACGCCGCGCTGATCAGAGGAGGTGATGCAGGTGATGGCCGCCTGGTGTTGGTTGATTTCGCGCTGTTCTTCCCAGTGTCTCAGCTCATCCAGGTAGGTCTCTCGCTCCACCCAGTACAGCGCTTCACTGACCTTCACGAAATACTCGTGTTCCGGGTCACGCAGGCTCTTGAAAGATAGTGGCGGCGCTTCATCCAGAACTGCGTTGAATGCTTCATTCGATGAGTACGCCGCCTGCAACGCTTCTTCGACCTTGTCCACGATCAACGTGTTGTCGCGCAGCGCCTTGATATCCATCATCCAGCTCCCGCGGCGTCCACAAGGGCCGTCACAGGCAACTCACCGGAGAGGAGTTTGGGGAGCAGGGTGTCGCGGAGTACTAGCAGCGCTTGATTCTCTGAAGTTAAGTGCTCAATGTGCTCATAGCATGGTCTGGATTTTTCTGAAAAATGCACTATTAGTCGTTCGTCAGGACAAGGAAACTTCCAGCCGATGATTGCATCCTTATCTCCGCGAGGCATCTTAGCGCCCTTGGCTGTGCGTGTTATGAACTCAAAAAATGCATCTTGGTACATCAAGCTATACAGAAACTCAGACCATCGGAGATCTACCGGCGCAAAAGCCAATACATCGGGAGATCTTCCGCCATTAAAGCGTGCCAACCAAATCTTCTTGAAGTAAGGCCGAATATTCGAAACGAGAACTTGGCCTTTAGTAAAGCTCGGCACGGTCGCTGTGGAAGGAAGTGAGGTTGCGCGAGTGATGCCTGCTCTATCATTAAGCATGTTTTCGGTGGAAACGTAGATCCCTTCATTCAGAGAGGCAACATCAACTTTCCCGTTCGCAAATTGCGCAACATCACCGAGGGACTTGAGCATCCACCCCTTCGGAATCTCCCCCAACGCCGCTGCTTCCATCGCATCAGGGAACAGCGCGGCAGTGGCGGCGAGTTGTTTGTATTGTTCGGGCGGCAGCGCGTCGAGGGTGGCGTCACCCTTGCCGCTGATGGCACTCATGGCAGCACACAGCGGGTCACGGCCCTCTTGAATAGCGGCGATTTTGGCTTTGACCGGGTCGAAATCGACAAACCACGATGTGAAGATCGCTTGCGCCATGGCTTCGAGGGTTTGACAAATATCTCGATTCAACGTGATCTTGCATTCAATAGCATCCAGTGTGCGCTGAATGGAGAGGCGATTAGATGTTGGCTCGGGAACAGTAAAGGAAAGAAAATCGCTTCGACTTAGCGATAGGTTCGTAGTTCCCATGCCGCGTGCTCGGCAATAATCCCTGTATTCAGGGGTCCTCAAAATCCAATATAGATATGAGCGATCAATCATCTCGTTTTTGAATACAAGCCTCACTGTATCTTGAGTCAATCTTCCAACAGTGATGAAATTTGGAACACGAGCTACCGAGCCCAGAAGGTCCCCCGACTGGGTAACATCCTTCAAGGAAACGTAGATGTCTCCTGGGTATATTAGGAGCCTGGCTGGACTTTCGCCTCCATAGGTTCGGAGCTTGTCTGGTCTAAATCCGCCATCGCACTCAATGGATGCGAGGCCAAGAAGTACTGGGCCAGGTGTATCCAGAAGTGCGCTTTGGTAAGTATTTCCACGTTGCAGATCAACGAAGTCACCGACAATGGCTGCATTCCAATCAAACGCCATACCCCAACCCCGCCAAGTTCTTCTTGATCTCCCCCTCCAGCTTGGCACTCTCAGCAAACTGTTCCGCTAACTGCGCTGTCAAGCGCGCCATTTTGTCGGCAAAGGGTTCTCCGTCGTCTTCTTGTGCCGCTGCACCCACATAGCGACCTGGCGTCAGCACATGGCCGTGTTTGCGGATGTCGTCCAGTGTGGCGGCGTAGCAGAAACCGGGGACGTCGGCGTAATTCGTGCCCTGTTGCCAGGCGTGGAAGGTGGTGGCGATCTTGTTGATGTCGTCCAGGGTGAAGTCACGCAGGACACGATCTTTCATGTAGCCCAGTGAGCGGGCATCAATAAATAAGTACTGGCCGCGCCGGTTGCGTTTTTTCTTATCGAGGTTGAAGCCGTTGGCTTTGTCTTTGGTGAGGAACCAGATGCAGGCGGGAATCTGGGTGTTGGTGAACAGTTGGCCGGGCAGGGCCACCATGCATTCGACGTGATCGTGTTCGACCAGTTGCTTGCGGATTTCACCTTCGTTGTTGGTATTGCTGCTCATGGAACCATTGGCGAGCAGCAGTGCCATGCTGCCGGTGGGGGCCAGGTGGTAGAGCATGTGTTGCAGCCAGGCAAAATTGGCATTGCTGTGTGGCGGTTTGCCGGCGATCCAGCGTGGATCGTTATCCAGTTTCTCGCTCCACCATTCCTTCATGTTGAAGGGGGGGTTGGACATGACGTAGTCGGCGCGTAGGTCGGGGTGTAAGTCGTTCAGCAGGGTGTCGCCGGGGTGCTTGCCGAAGTTGAAGTCCAGGCCGCGGATGGCCATGTTCATGGCGGCCAGTTTCCAGGTGGTGGGGTTGCTCTCTTGGCCGTAAATGCTGATCTGGCCGGTTTTGGGGTTGGTGATTTTGCCGCTGTGCTGGGTGATGAAGTGTTCGCTCTGCACGAAGAAGCCGCCCGAGCCCATCGCGGGGTCGTACACGCGGCCTTTGAAGGGCTGCAACATGTCCACGATTAGGGTGACGATGCTCTTGGGGGTGTAGTACTGGCCACCCTTTTTGCCTTCGGCGAGGGCGAATTGGCCGAGGAAGTATTCGTAGACGTGGCCGAGGATGTCGTTGCTCTTCAGGTCCAGTGTGTGGCCGCGGTAGGTGGGTTGGCTGAAGTAGGTGTCGGAGAAGTGGACGATCAGGTCGGCCAGTTTGTGGCTGTCGATCTGGGTGCGGGCGAAGTCTTTGTTGAGCACGTTTTTGAGTTTGACGTTCTCGCGTTCAACAGCCTCCATGGCGTTGTCGATCAGCCAGCCGACGGTGCGCATTTTGTCCGGCTCCATGACGCGTTCACCGGCTGCGTTGTGCACGTAGCGGCCATCGCTGTCGCGCTTGGGCACTGTCCACGGCAGTTCGCTGCCAGGGGGCAATGGGGCGAAATTGCGCAAGGTGTGCCAGCGGGCCTCAATGGGCACCCAGAAGACGTTTTTCGCGATGTAGTAGTCACGGACCTCCAGTTCCGCGGCCAGGTTTTGTTCGTACTCTGGTGTGCCTGCGCCGCCGTAGGCGTCAGGGTCCATGTAGTAGTCATGTTCGGGGTTTTGGAATTGCTGGCGTAGTGTTTGCTGCCGTTCTTCAAAGGCATCGGAGACGTATTTCAAAAAGATCAAGCCCAGGACGACGTGTTTATAGACGGAAGCATCCAGGGAGGAGCGCAGTTTGTCGGCAGCGGTCCAGAGTTTTTTTTCGAAGTCGTTGAGAAACTGTTGTTCGATGGGGTTCATGCGGTGGCTTCAGGGGCGAGGAGCAAGGCGCAGGCGGTGTGGTAGCCGTTTGGCTGCTGCGTGTGTCAGAGGATGCGGGTGTCAGTGGGGAGTGCCTCGTGATGCAGCGGTCGCTGTGGCGGGGGCATGGATGGATGGGGTGCGGTGTGTAAGTCGTATTGCTGGGCGTATTTCAGTACGAGGATTTCGACGATGGAGGCGACCGAGCGGCGTTCATGTGCTGCGGCCAAGCGCAACAGGTGTTTGATCTCGACGGAGGTGCGAATGGACAGGGTTTCGGCTTTCAGGCGTGACATGGTGGCGTCTTGTCGATGGGGTGCGGCCAATGTACTGCCTGTTGCGCTCTTTGGAGTATGTGCTGTAGGGGATGTGTTGGTCACATGGCTACCGTCCACCTCGCAACAGAAGGTGGTTGCCGAAGTCCGCAGGCTTACGCAGCACCCCCCAACAACACGCGGGAATCGGCGCGATCGGGCAAGAAAAAAGGCCAACAGCACACGGTTGACCTTTTGATATTGGTGGCCGGGGAGGGAATCGAACCCCCGACACGGGGATTTTCAGTCCCCTGCTCTACCAACTGAGCTACCCGGCCCTTACCAAGCACAGCTGCGCTGTAAGGAGGGCGACTATACCGACCCAGACCTACAAGGAGCAAGTCTTGTGATACCCACGATGACATAGCCGCCAACACACTGGTGCAGAGACAAACACTCAATGCAGGCGCTGACGCGGGAGCATAGAGGCAACAATAGGAACACGTGCGCCTGCATTTTTTTGTGTCATGCACTGCTCGACTTGTGCACGATAAGGCTGAGGACTTGCAACCATGCACTGACTCAATGAGGTCAATCGCATTCACGTGCATCGTGTTCTTCATGAAGTCACTGCCGTAGCCGATGCATCCCAGGTTGCAGTAGATGTTGGTGAGCACCCGCCAGAACAACCAGGTAGACAAGTCGTCAGTTGCGTTATTCAGTCGTGCAGATTCTTAAGTCAGTCAACATCGCTAAACACCAGAAAAATTCACAATCAACACATCGCAAGCATTCGATGTGCGCTGCCTCGATCACAACACCAATCGATATTTGCTCTCTCCGAAAAAAAACCTGAGCCGCTGTCCATCAAACCATGACGATGGATAACAAGAGCGTCGTAAGGCTTGTGCAGCACTTGCCTAACACGCAACCAGCCCGGAGATGACAGGCTCCGGGCTGGTTGAGATGACAACGTACAATTGAGGATCACACCGCCACAGTCTGGTCCACATCTCGATAATCTTGGATCTGATCGAAGTTCATGTAGCGGTATATTTCCGCACGCTTAGTGTCGATCACACCGATGTCCGCCATGTATTCTTCCTTGGTCGGAATTTTGCCCAGGCGTGAGCAGATCGCCGCCAATTCTGCAGAACCGAGATAAACATTGGTATTCCGACCCAAGCGATTCGGGAAGTTACGCGTCGAGGTCGAGAATACAGTGGCACCCTCACGCGCTTGCGCCTGATTGCCCATGCACAGTGAACACCCGGGCATCTCCATACGCGCGCCAGCATTACCAAAGGTGCCGTAGTGGCCTTCCTTGGTCAGCTCCGAGGCGTCCATTTTGGTGGGTGGAGCAACCCACAGCCGGGTTGGGATATCACGCTGACCTTCCAACAGTTTAGCCGCTGCCCGGAAGTGACCAATGTTAGTCATGCATGAGCCGATAAAGACCTCGTCAATGTTCGCACCTGCGACATCGGACAAGGTTTTCACATCGTCCGGATCATTCGGGCAAGCCACAATAGGCTCATGAATTTCAGCCAGGTCGATCTCGATGATCGCGGCGTACTCAGCATCGGTATCCGGTTCGATCAATTGCGGATCAGCCAACCATGCTTCCATCTTCTTCATGCGGCGCGCCAAGGAACGCGCATCGGCATAACCTTGGGCAATCATCCATTTGAGCAACGTGATATTGCTATTGAGATACTCGATGATCGGTTCCTTATTCAAACGGACGGTGCAACCCGCTGCCGAACGTTCTGCCGAGGCATCAGACAATTCGAAGGCCTGTTCCACCTTCAAATTGGGCAACCCTTCGATTTCGAGAATACGCCCAGAGAAAATGTTCTTCTTGCCCTGTTTCGCCACAGTCAATAAGCCTTGTTTGATGGCGTATAAGGGAATCGCGTTGACCAGATCACGTAGCGTCACACCCGGTTGCATCTGCCCTTTGAAGCGCACCAGTACTGATTCGGGCATATCCAGCGGCATCACGCCGGTGGCTGCCGCGAAAGCAACCAGACCAGAACCAGCAGGAAACGAGAGCCCAATCGGGAAACGTGTATGTGAATCACCGCCAGTACCGACGGTATCAGGCAACAGCATGCGATTGAGCCAGCTATGAATCACGCCATCACCAGGACGCAGCGCGATGCCGCCGCGGGTGGAGATGAATTCCGGCAAGGTGTGGTGAGTGTTTACATCGACCGGCTTCGGATAGGCGGCGGTGTGACAGAAGGACTGCATCACCAAATCAGCTGAGAACCCCAGGCACGCCAGATCTTTCAACTCGTCACGTGTCATAGGGCCGGTCGTATCCTGTGAACCGACCGAGGTCATGTTTGGTTCGCAGTATGTGCCAGGACGCATCCCCTGCTGCTTGCCATTCACTTCGGGAAGGCCACAGGCGCGGCCCACCATCTTCTGCGCTAACGAGAAACCGCGGCCAGTCTCCGGCGGATTGACCGGTAAGCGGAACAGGCTGGTCGGTTCCAACTGCAACGCCTCACGGGCCTTGGAGGTCAGGCCACGGCCAATGATCAGCGGGATACGACCACCAGCACGCACCTCGTCCAATAACACCTCCGATTTCAACGCAAATTCAGCAATCACTACGCCGTTCTTCAGCACTTGCCCCTCGTAGGGATATAACTCGATCACGTCGCCATGTTCCATCTTCGATACATCCAGCTCGATCGGCAATGCACCAGCATCTTCCATGGTGTTGTAGAAGATCGGCGCGATCTTCGAGCCTAAGCACACGCCTCCGAAACGTTTGTTCGGAATGTACGGAATGTCCTCACCAGTCCACCACAGCACCGAGTTAGTTGCCGACTTCCGACTGGAACCCGTGCCAACGACATCACCGACATAGGCCACTAAATGTCCCTTCTGCTTCAACGACAACATCTCCTGAATCGGACCACGTTTACCCTCTTCTTCCGGCACGAACGGCGCTCCCTCGCGCTTGTTCTTCAGCATCGCCAACGCATGCATTGGGATATCCGGGCGGGTGGTCGCATCCGGTGCCGGCGACAAATCATCGGTATTGGTTTCACCAGGGACTTTGAACACGGTGACGGTCAGGCGCTGCGGCACTTCCGGCCTGCTCGTGAACCACTCAGCCGCCGCCCAACTTTCCAGGACTGCGCGAGCATTGATGTTGCCCTGCTCTGCCTTCTCCTGCACATCATGGAAAGCATCGAACACCAGTAAAGTGTGCTTCAACCCTTCAGCCGCCACCTGACCCAATTCGGCATGATCGAGCAAGTCAAGCAACGGTTGGATGTTATATCCCCCCAGCATGGTGCCCAATAATTCGGTGGCGCGCTGTGGCGTGAACAGCGGCGTCACTTCTGTGCCAAAGGCAACCGCCGCCAGGTAAGAGGCTTTAACTTTAGCAGCATCATCAACCCCGCCCGGGACACGGTGGCTGATGAGATCGAGGAGGAAATCTGCTTCACCCGCCGGTGGGACTTTAAGCAGCTCGATGACATCTGCCGTCTGCTGCGCACTCAGTGGCAATGGTGGAATGCCAAGCGCGGCGCGCTCAGCGACGTGGTGTCGATAGGCTTCCAACATAGACAACTCTCCGCATGAATATAGGATGGACAACAGTGGATGGAGACGCTCAAGCGCGTGGCACGATCAGCTTCATACCCTTGAAGTAGTCACGATAAAACGTATCGTTCCAAGTCATCAGACCGTCGCACTGCAACAACGCATGCGCGCCCACCAGAAAATCTTTAATGTCGTGCCCGCTGGCACCGCGCTGACGATAGCGCCGGTACATCTCGCCGGCGCGCAACGCTGCTTTAGCTTCTAATGGATGGAAGTGTACCCCCATCTCCTCAAGCACTCCCAGCACCTCAGCGCCGTCCCGCAACACAGCACTGATCTCAGCCAGTACCACATCGCACACCACAACCCGGCCACCGAGCAAACCTTGGCGCAACGCAGCCTCAACCGCATCGGCCTGCGACCGGTCAGCAAGCAATTCAACCATGACGGGGAAATCGACCGCAATCACCACCTCACCGCTTGTCCGTCTTCGTGGCTGTGCTGCTGCAATGCACCGTCTGGCCACTGGAGCCGAAGTCGTCCAGCACGAATCTGCCGCGCGCGCGCGCGATTGCATCATCCACACTCTTACGCAGAATGATCCGGGCACCGTCCAACTCGACCTTCAACAGCGTGCCCTTGGTCAAACCAAGCGCATCGCGCACTCGCTTAGGCAGAGTAATTTGACCACGCTCGGCAACAGTCGCTTCCATGATGATGAACCCCGTCAAGTATGCGGCGATTATACATACCTGTTTTCACATACCAAAACTCATCTAGACCTCAAGATTCCCGGTCACAGGTCGGCACGGACCTGCGCAGTGACATCAATGACACATGCTGAGGTGTAGTCTTAACGTATACCTAAGCACTGCAAACTCCAATCAACACCAATCCAGAGGCACTGCAAGCCGGCAACGTTCAGCAGCGCTACCAATGCAAGCCATCTAAACGCAAGGAATCATCTCAATGCGCGATGCGTTCTCCACTCATAGTCAACTACACGTCGGAAACCAGTCCTACCACTACTACAGCCTTGCCAAACTAGGTGAGCGCTGCGACATCTCGCACCTTCCTTACTCGATGAAGATCTTGCTGGAGAATCTGCTCCGCCATGAGGATGACGGCGTCACCGTCAGTACTGCGCATATCGAAGCAGTCGCCAAGTGGAATCCAAAGGCCGAGCCAGACACTGAAATCGCATTCATGCCAGCTCGTGTGGTGTTGCAGGACTTCACTGGTGTTCCCTGTGTGGTCGACTTGGCAGCAATGCGCGATGCGGCCGTCAAGCTCGGTGGTCAACCGCAGCAGATCAACCCGCAAATCCCCGCGGAACTTGTCATCGATCACTCTGTACAAGTCGACGTGTTCGGCAAGCCAGAGGCACTGGACCTTAACGGCAACATCGAGTTCCAGCGCAACAAAGAACGTTACGGTTTCTTGCGTTGGGGCCAGAAAGCATTCAACAACTTCAAGGTCGTCCCGCCAAATACCGGGATCGTCCACCAAGTCAACTTGGAACACCTCGCACGCGTGGTCATGACCGCCACGAAGGACGGCGCCACCTGGGCGTATCCAGACACCGTGTTCGGTACCGATAGCCATACCACCATGATCAACGGCATCGGTGTACTCGGTTGGGGCGTCGGTGGTATCGAAGCCGAGGCCGCGATGCTGGGTCAGCCTTCCTCGATGTTGATACCGCAAGTAGTCGGCTTCAAACTCACTGGCAAACTCCCCGAGGGTGCCACTGCCACCGATCTGGTGCTGACCATCACCCAGATGCTGCGGAAGCTCGGTGTGGTCGGCAAATTTGTCGAGTTCTACGGCGATGGTCTGGAGCATCTGCCACTCGCCGATCGGGCCACCATCGGCAACATGGCGCCAGAATATGGTGCCACCTGCGGTATCTTCCCGATCGACACAGAATCATTGAATTACCTACGCCTGTCAGGGCGCAGCGAATCGCAGATCGCACTGGTTGAAGCCTACGCAAAAGCACAGGGGCTGTGGTACACCCCAAACGCGCCGCATCCCTGTTACAGCACCACGCTGGAGCTCAACATGGATGCAGTCAAACCCTCGTTGGCCGGCCCCAAGCGTCCCCAAGACCGTGTGCTGCTGCAGGACATGCAAAATAACTACCACGAACATCTTGGGGCACTCACCACACACCGCACCGCCGCCAAAGAAAGTGACAGCGTCACGGCTAACAACAAACCAGGCATCAAGGGACAAGCCGATATCAAGCTCAACGGACAGCCACTGCAACTCAAGGATGGCGCGGTCGTCATCGCAGCGATCACTTCCTGCACCAACACCTCCAACCCGGCCGTCATGTTCGGTGCTGGCCTTCTGGCACGCAATGCCGTTGCCAAGGGACTCCATCGCCAACCCTGGGTCAAAACCTCCCTTGGCCCCGGTTCACGCGTCGTCACCGACTACCTGGAGCAGGCCGGCCTGCTCAGCGATCTGGAGAAACTCGGCTTCTACGTGGTTGGCTACGGCTGCACCACTTGTATCGGAAATTCCGGCCCGCTACCGCAAGAAGTAAGTGCGGGCATCGCTCACGGCGACCTGGTAGCCGCCTCGGTACTATCGGGAAACCGCAACTTCGAAGGCCGCATCCATCCGGAAGTCAAAATGAACTATCTGGCCAGTCCAGCACTGGTCGTGGCCTATGCCATCGCAGGCACGGTCAATATCGATCTCACCTCCGAGCCATTGGGCCATGGCAAGGATGGACAACCGGTTTACCTGCGCGACATTTGGCCAAGCAACAAACAGATTGGAGATGCGATCGCCACCACGATCGGCCCGGACATGTTCAAAAAGAACTACACCGACGTGTTCAAAGGGGACAGCCGCTGGAACACAATCGCATCACCGGATGGTGAATTGTACGCCTGGGACCCACGCTCAACCTACATCAAAAACCCGCCCTACTTCGACGACATGACGATGCAAACAGGCCGTGTCGAGGACGTTCGTGGTGCGCGCGTGCTTGGCTTGTTCGCCGATTCGATCACTACCGACCACATCTCCCCAGCCGGCAACATCAAACAGGATTCCCCCGCCGGACGCTTCCTGCAGGAACAAGGCGTACAGCCTGTGGACTTCAACAGCTACGGCAGCCGCCGTGGCAATGACGATGTCATGGTACGCGGCACCTTCGCCAACATCCGTCTCAAAAACCTCATGCTCAACGGCGAAGAAGGTGGGAACACATGGTACCAACCCAAAGCCGGCGGGCAACGCGAGAAACTGTCGATCTATGACGCCGCCATGAAGTACAAAACCGACGGTGTGCCCCTGGTGGTCATCGCCGGTAAGGAGTACGGCACGGGCTCTTCACGCGACTGGGCGGCTAAGGGAACCAAACTTCTTGGCATCAAAGCAGTGATCGCTGAGAGCTTCGAGCGTATCCACCGCTCCAATCTAGTCGGCATGGGCATACTGCCACTGCAATTTCTCGACGGCGAGAACGCGCAGACACTGGGTCTGGATGGCTCGGAAATGTTCGATGTCACTGGTTTGGAAAATGCGATCAGCAAGCACGCTACAGTAAGCGCAAAGCACTCCGATGGCCGCATCCAACAGTTTCAAGTCAAGGTGCTGTTGCTCACCCCCAAAGAAGTGGACTATTTCAAACACGGCGGACTGCTCCAGTACGTGCTACGCCATCTGCTGAACACACGCAAGCCCGCTTGAGCCAGGCACCAGCGCTTTACCAGCAACGCTACCACCTCTGCATGTGCGTTCTCCTTTCTGAAGCAAGAAGTTCGCACATGCTGGCAAAGCGGTGGTGGCGATCGCTCTGGTACCAACCAATCCTTGGAGATATCAACCGACCACACGTGTCACCGGGCAACATCCTCTACCCTTCTACCCTGGGTACACCAGTGGGAATACGGGATATCGCGTCAACATCGTCAACGTGGAGTATCAGTACCTTAAAACGCCTCCGGTCGAACAGTGCAATCCAAGAAGGTCAAAAATCGACTGAACCCATACTTGCCTAGAGCAGAAAAAGACTCATCATCAAGTCAGTCAACATGGGCGAGATGAAAATCCATTTCGAACGAAGCATCAACGTAGATAGTGTTTTCTTCCTCTTGATGATTACATTATCTACTACCTTATCTCCTGAAATTTTTTACCATTCTTGATTTTTATTTTTTTAAATCTTAACGATTATTTAAATGCATTCTGGTTGCTATTTCAAAAATTTCATTACATTACCTTCTCAAACAATAAGCAGCCATCCAAACTTGGAATACCAATTTAGGTAAGGGTGCTTGATGTATCTGAAATACAATATGGAAATGTAATTCCATCGGAATAGATTTTTTGCAGTAACACATTGATCATCTGCATATTTCAATATGCATCAATAAAGATATTCTCTTTCCATGTCGATATATCGCTATGTCATTGGAATACCAAAGATCTCTTGCATCGCAGTTCCCGCATCCGTAACGCGGTATCAACAAAAACAATGATTGAACGCATTCACCGAATTTTGTATGGAATAGCAAACGACACGCCCATCAACATACCCATTCATGCCGTCCTGCAAATGTGGGCACTCCGCAAAGCTTTCAATTCGCATTTAATCTATGGAAAAACTTGCATCCACCGAAGGCATATCGGATAAGCATTTTTCAACATGCATCATGCTGATACGCACCACTTGGACGATGAATCGTTTCTTTCCACCACACGTGCAAATGCACATCTTGATGACATCAAAAATGCATGTGATTCGTATAAATTAAGTCCATTTGATATCACGCCGTGCCATCTACCGACGCCTGCCACCGTGGCCGGCATAACCATCTACAATCTTGATCTGTCACCTACATAGCTATCATCAACCAACACCTCGCTACCACAATCACGATTGGGATGACACATCCAATACCCTTCACTTTTATTAATACAAAAAGGTATCCTGCCGCCGCCATCAGCACTCGCACTCACAATGGTGCAAACAGACATTAAGGATTCTCTGGAGGATCAATGAGTCAAACACGTCCTTGGTTACAACACTATCCATCGGGCATTCCAACAGAGATTGATGCTGACGCTTTCCGTACCATCGTTGATGTCTTTAACACATCGGTTATCAAGTATCGTGATTGTCCCGCCTATACCAACTTCGGAAAGACACTCACTTACGGCGAAATCGATCTATTGACAAAACAATTCGCCAGCTACTTGCTCAATGAGCTAAAGCTCAAAAAAGGCGAGCGAATCGCGCTGATGATGCTCAACTGTTTGCAATACCCGGTGGCGACCTTCGGCGCCTTACGCGCAGGGCTAACTGTTGTCAACGTCAACCCTCTCTACACCGCACGCGAACTCAAGCACCAATTAGTCGACGCAGGCGCCAGTGTGCTGGTAGTCATCGACAATTTCTGTACGACTGTGCAACACATCATCGCCGACACCTCCGTCAAGCAAGTCATCACGACTGGATTGGGCGACCTGCTTGGCTTTCCCAAGAGGTCATTGGTCAATTTTGCCGTCAAGCACATCAAAAAATTGGTGCCAGAATATCGACTCCCTGGCTCAATCCGCTTCCGTGAAGCACTCGCACGGGGAGGCAAGCATGCTATGCCTCCAATCCACATCGCTAGCGACGACTTAGCCTTTCTACAATACACCGGCGGCACGACTGGTACGGCCAAGGGCGCGATGCTGACCCACCGAAATATGGTCGCGAATATGCAGCAGACGTCTCATTGGCTCAACAACAATCTCAAAGAGAGCTGCGAAACGGTCATCACCGCACTGCCGCTGTATCACATCTTCGCGCTGACTGCGAACAATCTGCTGTTTATGAAGATCGGCGGTTGCAACCATCTGATCACCAATCCACGTGATATACCAGGATTCGTCAAGGAGCTGAAACGCGTCCGCTTCACTGCCATCACCGGAGTGAACACACTATTCAACAAACTCCTTAACACACCAGGAGTTGCCGAAATTGATTTCTCTTCTTTGAAAATCGCTCTGGGTGGCGGCATGGCAGTGCAACGCTCAGTCGCCGAACGCTGGAAGCAAGTCACTCATGTTCCCCTGATTGAAGCTTACGGTCTCACCGAGGCCTCACCAGGCGTATGCATCAATCCGCTGGATCTGAAGGAATATAACGGTTCAATCGGTCTGCCAATTCCCAGTACCGATGTCTGCATTAAGGATGATACCGACACCCCATTACCTACAGGTGAGATCGGTGAGCTATGCATCAAAGGTCCGCAAGTGATGAAAGGCTACTGGCAACATCCAGAAGAAACCTCAAACGTGTTCGATGCAGACGGCTGGCTGCATACTGGGGACATCGCCAAAATGGATGAACAAGGATTCTTCTACATCATCGACCGCAAGAAAGAAATAATTCTTGTATCAGGCTTCAACGTTTATCCGAACGAAATCGAGGAAGTGATCGCGATGATGCCAGGTGTCGATGAAGTCGCTGCGTTTGGAGTGCCTGACGAGAAGTATGGAGAAGTCGTTAAGGTGGTGATTGTTAAAAAGGATCCAATGCTGACCGCTGAGGAAGTGAAGGCGCATGCCTCTGCCAACCTGACCAGATACAAGTTGCCACGCATCATCGAGTTCCGCACCAAACTGCCCAAAACCGATGTCGGCAAGATTCTCCGGCACGAACTGCGGCACGCAGCCCCAACATCAACCACATAGCAACACAACTTAAAAAGTGCACACCATCTCTCCATGGATCGTCCTGATACCTGATCAGCACTTTTGGACCTCATTTATCCAATGCGCTAGCAGTGACCCAAGAAATCGAACATTGCTGGACACGCCTTCTGTCTAAGAAATCGTCATAGCGCCATTTCGGACTTTTCTAACGAAGCGCCTGAGTACAACGCTGACAATACTGAGTTGACAACATAACGGTGAGCAACCCGGTTCGACTTGGCTCTTCGGCCTGACTTGTCGCACAGGAAAGCACGATCCGTTCTCATCGCACATGGCCCACTGCATAGCAAATCAAGTAAGACGGTTTGGAATAGCCGCTGATCCTCAAAGCGTAAAGGATGCAGGCCGACGTTGCCGTGGAGCTATTGCAGCGAATGATCTATTCGACGCATCCAAACCAAGCCCATCAGCTACATTGTGATCTTGAAATCTGTAAGGGAATCACACCCTAGAAGTTTTACCAACATGCAGAATTACCATCACGGCTATTGGAGACTGAAAACAGCATGTACTCGACGATCGTCTTGAACCACTGAATGAGGTTTTCATCTACTGACCAGAACCTGATCTTTATGGGATCTTGATCTACTCACACTGGCAATAAGAAAAGCATCTTGATTGACGCTATTAACGACAAGATCAAACGTATCCAGCACATCTGCTTCATTGAGACGATGATAAAAGCTGCTTTTCCTTGAACATGGGTACGTTGCATTCCAGTAAACCCTCAGGAAAACCGAAAAAAATCTCCTCAAATGCAAGCGCATGATACAAAAACACTGAGTCCACGTTTGCCCTCATAGGTATCGCGGGCAGATATCATCTGCATGCGGAACTTTGCCAAGTCGCTCCAGGTAAACACAGCGAATACACGCCGTTGGGCACCCACGCGTTGGGGCAACATAAAACATGGACCAACTCCATTTGATCAAGTCGACAGAGACCTTGCGTGAAACCCACCGACCTAAATAACACAAGCAAAAGTCGCAACGGCTAAAAAACTTATGCCGCCTATTACCCACCATCTATATGATTGGCACATAGCAAATCATGCGTGGTCAAATTGGCAACTCACTTAGCAGTAACACGCCTAGTCAGCATGCATGGCTCTGCACCTATGCATTGGATACTTCGTTGACCTTAGATGCTATCGCGAGCGCAACAACCTACGCATTACTCCGCGTCTGGTGTGCCGAAGCACCATATCTATCCAAGAATCGGCAAACATCGACGCACTCGAAGTAACACTGCGGCACCGCCGCCACGGATAGGCACTTTAAATCCTGCATCACCCCGGCTCATACTGTGGTTCTCTGCCGAACAAACTCTCGTTTATGCATCTGCTCATCACTGGTGGTACTGGTTTCATAGGCACACCGCTGTGCACCATGTTCACCGGGACCGGTCATCAGGTTACCGTGCTGAGTCGGGATCCCGCCCGACATATTGCACGCTTGCCTCAAGTAGAGCTTGTAAACAATCTTGAGAAAGTTGTCACACCAATCGATGTGGTGATCAATCTGGCTGGAAAATCCTTGTTAGAAGGACGCTGGAACAAACAAATCAAGGAAGAGATCCGCGCGTCGCGGCTCCAAACCACACGCCGATTGCATGACTGGATTGCCACTCTTCCAGTTGCACAACGTCCGCGCCAGCTGATCTCCGCTTCGGCCATCGGCTACTACGGCGAATCAGGCGATACTCCTCTGAAAGAATCTGCACCACCCGGAAACGATTTCGCTGCACAACTATGCTACGACTGGGAAAACGAGGCACTACGGATCAGTGCTCTGGGTCTGCAGGTAAATCTGATACGGATGGGCATCGTACTTGAGCGCGACGGCGGTGCATTGGGCCACATGCTGCCGGCCTTCCGGCTCGGCGCTGGCGGACGCTTTGGCAACGGGCAACATTGGATGAGTTGGGTCCATCGCGAAGACGTCATCAACATGATCGCTTGGCTCATTGAGCACGGCCAGCCTGGTGCTTACAATGTCACCGCACCACATCCTGTCATCAATGCCACCTTCGTCCGGGCACTCGGCGCAGCCTTGCACCGTCCAACGCTGCTCACGTTACCCCCTCTGGCGCTGCGCCTGTGCTTCGGCGAGATAGCAGATGTTCTCCTACTCAGCCAACGGGTCAAACCGGGGAGGGCACTGGAAGGAGGCTATCGTTTCAAGCACACAGACATCAACGCGACCTTGACCTCGATCTTGCGAAAAGATTAACGCTGCAACCCGTCGATAACAGGACACCTCTGCCATCCTGAAGAAGGAAAATCTATCGAGTTATTTTTACTTCTTTGGGACCGCGAGCCCGACGGCAGCCCCCCCTTAACCAGTGACTGATTCCCCGAAGCTTTCTTCACTGCCACCTTACTTCACAACCCGCTTGGCCGGCTGTCTCTTTGCTGGTTTCCTGGGGAGCAATGACCGTCACTTCAACCTGGACATTTTGAGCAAACGTGGCTGCTTTCTTCAATGTCTTCTCCACTTACCCAGTGACTTTGCGACGCGCGGACTTAACCGGCTTGGGGGTTAGCACCCTGACCTCGATTTTGGCAACACTCTTCACCACACAAAAAAACGCCCTCTTAACACGAATACTGCCTTGCTTTGCGAAGTCCGCAACTGGCTTCTCAACTTAAGCTGACAGTAATGCAAAATGCCCCATGTAAAAACTACGTCGGCTCCACGGTTAGAGCTGATGCATAGGACGTGGAGGAATAACACGAAAACACAGGAATGTCAGATGATCGCCACGAACACCACAGAGAACACTCAATGTGGCACACGGCATCCTGAGACAGGGTCACGTATCTTGTAGATTAGGTAACGACACATCACCTAGCTACACCTAAGCTATAAAACGCGATAGCACTGAGGTCGGCGAAGCGATACCCACACTTATCCCATCCATGCAGAGTCACTCACCAGACAACAACACTAAAAACGCTTTCACTATGAGTTAAAGATAGCGGCGACACTCTCTTCTAGCTTGATTTATCCGAAAGTGCCCCTATTGCACCTTCGCTGTGACCACGCTTGAAAAGCTCAAAATGCGACCGCTGCCCACTTTACTGACGCTCTCTCTCGCTGCCGCATTTGGTGGCTTTGCCGCCACTGGGATCAACGCCTGGCTGGACAACCGCGCCGAAGCGGCATCCAATGCCAATGGCATATCACCAATATCATCCTCGCAAGCAGCCACTGTGCCTCAAACCACCGTTGCCAACCAGCCGCTGCCGTCGTTGGCACCGATGCTGCAGCAAGTGATGCCAGCGGTCGTCAGCATCAACAGCAAGCAAGTGGTACGGGTACGCAATTCATTCTTCGACGATCCGATTCTACGCCGGCTGTTCCCAGAGATCCCACAGGAACGCATCAATGAGTCGCTCGGATCAGGGGTGATCATCGACGCTCGGAATGGCTACGTACTCACCAATCACCACGTGATCGAAAATGCCGACGCGGTGCAGGTGACATTAGCGGACGGACGCAGTTTCAAAGCCGAGTTCCTCGGTTCTGACGCAGACACCGACATCGCTCTGATCCGGATCAGGGCCAACAAACTGACCGAAATCAAATTAGCCGATAGCAACAAGTTACGCGTCGGCGACTTCGTGGTAGCCATCGGTAATCCATTCGGCTTTACCCAGACGGTGACCTCAGGCATCGTCTCAGCAGTAGGCCGCAGTGGCATCCTCGGCCTCGGCTACCAAAACTTCATCCAGACCGACGCATCGATCAACCCAGGTAACTCCGGCGGCGCGTTGGTGAACCTTCATGGCCAGTTGGTTGGCATCAACACAGCCAGTTTCAATCCGCAGGGCAGCATGGCCGGTAACATCGGCTTAGGCCTTGCGATTCCTTCGAATCTAGCACGCAACGTCGTCGAGCAATTGGTGACGAAAGGCGTTGTAGTGCGTGGGACGATCGGCGTGCAAACACAGAACATTGATGCACGAATGGCACAAAGCTTAGGTCTGAGTCATCCACAAGGTGCATTGGTGACACGCGTGTTACCTAACTCTGCTGGTGCCGCAGCCGGGCTGCAACCAGGCGATATGATCGTGGCGGCCAATGACCAACGGGTGGACAACGCCGAAACTTTGCACAACTACGAAGGACTGCAGCCGGTCGGCAGCGCAGTGACACTGGAGATACGCCGTGGTGGCAAGCCACTCAAGCTACGTGTCACACTCAAAGAATTGCCACGCGCAGTCGCTGGAGAAACACTGGATTCACGACTCGCCGGCGCTATCTTCATCGACCTGCCAGAATCACTCCGTCAATCCGGAATCGGCGGAGTGATGGTCAACAAAGTCAAACCTGGTAGCCGCGCTGCAGCCAATGGGTTGGCAGCCGGCGACGTCATCGTTGATGCCTCGATCGGTGGATTCTCTGACCTAGCCAGCTGGCGGGCAAGCTTTTCTCGCCCACCTCAACGTCTGATACTGCGTGTGCTGCGTGGAAACAATCAGTATGATGCGCTGATGCGCTGATGCGCTGATGCGCTGATGCGCTGATGCGCTGATGCGCTGATGCGCTGTAGGCAACTATCGTCGCCGGTACATCAGTCAGAGGATTCTCTGGTCTAACCGACTGGCCACCAGCTTTCCTCACCTACCAAAGGCTCTGATATTGCGTGTACTGTGAGGAAACACGCAGTATGATGCACTGGCACGCGTTTACTAGCGTTGACATCGAATCTTGATGCACGACTTACAGTGCTATTCATCGAACGGTGCCGGTAGCGTGTCACCGGCCCGCTATGCTCAACGAAGGAGATCTATCATGAGTCCTACCAACACCGAGCACCTGAAGGAAAACCTGAACCAAGCGGGGGCACGTCTGAAATCTGCCGCAGTTGCCGCCAGTGAAGCGGTGAAGGGCGCAGCGGGTGCCGCCAGCGAGGAACTTAAACTGGGCCGGACCAATGTCAAAGCCGAACTATCCGACGGTGCGCAAGCCGGGCTGGCCGCTGCCGAATTTGGCAGCGCTGCAGCTAAAGAACAGGTCGACGCCCTGATGGACAAGGGTCGTGACTTGATTGACAGCGCTGCCGAGTTGATCCGCGAGCGACCGCTCACCTCGTTCGGCGTTGCTTTGGCCGCCGGCTGGATCATTGCTAAGCTCACGCGCAGTAACGACAAGTAAGCCACGTGAACAATCAGGATGCAGTCGACCGCGTGTCCCAGAACACCACGGCTGACGTGGATGCCCCTGGCATCCAAGACAGTGTGGAAGCCGTGACTGGGGCAGGACGCGCTACCCTTGCTTCAGCCAAGGCGACCGTTCGGGCCCTGCATCTTCTTTTACTCTCAGATCTAAAGATGGCGTGGAGCGCACTCAGTCACGCTCTGACCTGGGCCTGCATGATCATCGTGCTTGGCGTGTCCAGTTGGTTGCTGCTGACGTACATGACCATCGCACTCCTGGAGCGCCTTGGACTGTCATGGCTCGAATCACTCACACTGACTACACTCGGCAATCTGATAATGACTGGGTTGGCAGTTTGGCGAATGCTGCACTATTTGCGCCACACTGGATTACACGCCACACGACGCCAACTGCTCCGCCTCGCCTTGCTGGACGGAACCGACGATGGCACCAACCTCACAGCAGAGAGGGATCGCTCATGAACTTCCATGCATTATGCCGCCGTGTGGAACGGGCGGAACGCTTAGTGGAGCAACGCAGCACACAAACCAGCCACCATTGGCGAGAACTCCAATACACTTGGCGCACCAGTTGGACACCGCTGCGAATCGTGATTGCCGGGCTGGGATTGGGATTCATGACCGGACACATAGAACCACACATCACTTTAAAAACGCTCGCTGGCAAATTCAGTGGTGCTCAGCATTTGATACAGATGCTCGGTGCCATATCGGCATTTTTCGCGACTACATACGCAGAGAATGACTCTGAACAGGGCAAGCCCAGAACCAGCAAAAGCGCCGCAACCGCACACGCATCCACCTCACAACCGGCAGAAGCAGCAACCCACCTATCCGAATACGCTTGAACCGGCTGCGCTGCGAACAGGTCGGTGCTTCAACCTGCTCCACAATGGATATATGATCCTCTTCCTGATCCTGTCCCTACCACAATGACCGATCAGCCGGCCCCCCACAACTCCAACAACGATGCGGGCCAGCATCTGCGGCCTTCTCTCACGACGCGCCCACACAGTCCGCTGTCACTGGTTGTGTTAGCAACATTGGCGGTAGGTTACACCCTGTGGGCTACGCAGGCAGTCATCCTTCCCGTATTACTGGCAGTGTTCTTCGCACTGGTAGGCAACCCAATCCTGCGCGCACTGGGTCAGATACGCATTCCACGCGCCTTCGGAGCACTGTTGCTGTTGTGTTTGGGCATCAGCGCAACGGTAGCGCTCAGTGTACAACTCGCCGGACCGGCCAGCGAATGGGTGCAACAAGCACCGGGCAGAATACGCCAAGTGGCACGCCAAGTACGCCACCTCACCAAGCCTGTGCAACAAGCCAATCAAGCGGTAGAAAGCTTGGCACGCGCAGCCGGTGGAGAAACCGAGCGCCAGTCCCAGATCGTGCGAACCCGCCTAGACAACCCTTACGCTGTACTGATAGACACACCCAAACTAGTCATATCGGTCCTGGCAGTCATCCTCCTGACATTCTTCTTCATGGTGTTTGGGGAGAACCTGCAACGCAACGCGATCGCACTGCTCCCCAACCACCATCAGCAACGTTTCACCACCTCAATCCTACGTAATCTGGAACACGAGATCTCGCGCTACGTACTGACCATCAGCGTGATCAACGCGCTAGTCGGTTTGGTGTTCAGCGGTGTACTGCTGCTGCTAAGCATCCCGCTGCAGGAGGCACTTCTGTGGGGCACAGTAGTGGCACTCCTTAACTTCGCCCCGTACGTAGGACCGCTGATCGGCGTATTGCTGATGCTACTCGTCGGCTTAGTACAATTTCACGAATCCAGTAGGGCGTTACTACCGGCACTGCTGTATCTGATGCTACACACGCTGGAGGGACAACTCATCACCCCAATCGTACTCGGGCGGCGCATGGCGATCTCGCCACTGATGCTGATCGTTGCCTTGCTGCTGTTCGGCTCGCTGTGGGGCCTGATCGGTCTCTTGCTGGCAGTACCGTTGCTGGTATGCATCAAGATGGTGCTGAGCCGAATCGAGGATTTGCAACGCTGGGCACGGCTGTTGGAATAGAACATCGTTCCAAGCGCATGACATACCTTTGACGTAAAATGGCACCTGTGCATCGCCTCATCACCACAGTGCACTTATCCATCGAAGCGATGCACACACGGCGTCAACACAGCTTCCGCAACAATCCACGCTTGCAGCAAGATCTGAGCACACTGCACCACCTCGATCCGTGGTATTGGAATCCCAGCAACAGCGATCTGGCAGTGTTGAAACCAGCCTACGATGCGTTCTACACCACGTGCAACCAAGTCGAATATAGTGCGCGTGAGCACGGGCACTAAGCCAAAGACAAGCATCCGCCATGCAAACTGCACGCACTCTGAGACGCGACCAGCACAGGTTCTGCATCTCGGTAACTCAGCCACCGAATCCGTATTTCAATACTCCAACCGAGCTGACCAACTGGACTGGGATCCAAACATACCTGCACCTGCATACCTTTCCCCACGCATAATGTTAGTACAACAAACAACGCCTAACCCACACCTGCATCGCCACATCTGACTGCGTCCGCCAAGAGACCTCTCTATGTCCCTCCCCCACGGTTTCACTCCTGCTACCACCAATGCCTTACCGTTGCATGTCCTGAACCGCGAGTGTTTCACAGACTGGTTAGCCACACAGCCAACCCAAATTCAATCATGGGCACAGACCCAGGGCTTTGCCGCTGCCGCTGGCAGTGTGCTGCTGCTACCTGGCGAACACGGCCTCGCTGGAGCGGTGCTGGGTGTGGGTGACCACGCCGACGCCTACTCCTATGCACACGGCCCATTCACACTCCCGGCAGGCACCCACTGGCAACCCGTTGGAACATGGGACCCCACCGAACAAACCACTCTGGCACTGGGCTGGGGCCTGGGCAGCTATCGCTTCGCACGCTACCGTATCCCAGACCGTACACCGGCAGAATTGGCCCTGACACCAACACCCGAAACCACGGCGCTCATTAAGGCTTGCCTACAGGTACGCGACTGGGTCAACACCCCAACCCAGGACATGGGCCCGGAGGAACTCGAAGCCATTGCCCACGACTTAGCACAGACACACGGTGGCACATTCGAAAGCATCATCGGCGAAGTGCTATTGGCACACCACTTCCCAACCATCCACGCCGTCGGTCGCGCCTCACACCGTGCGCCACGCCTGTTACGACTCAACTGGGGTCAGCACACCCATCCTCACTTAGTTCTGATCGGCAAAGGAGTGTGCTTCGACACAGGCGGCCTGGATCTGAAGCCTGCCGACGGCATGCGTCACATGAAGAAAGACATGGGTGGTGCCGCACACGCTCTGGCACTGGCCGGACTCATCATGGAGCAGCAACTGCCGGTGCGACTAACCGTGCTGATACCAGCAGTAGAAAATGCAATCGGACCTGACGCTTTCCGCCCCGGCGAGGTGATCGTGACACGCGCAGGAATCAGTGTTGAGATTGACAACACCGACGCCGAAGGTCGCCTGATTTTGTGCGATGCGCTGACCTACGCCAGCGAACTGAAGCCGGACACGATCCTGGACTTCGCAACCCTGACCGGCGCAGCACGGATCGCTCTGGGACCGGACCTGCCAGCACTTTTCAGTAACAACGACGTGTTAGCCCAAGCCTGGTTAGATGCTGGCGAGCGTACCCGCGACCCAGTATGGCGCATGCCACTATGGCGCCCATATTTGCACTACCTCAACAGCCATGTTGCCAACCTGGCCAACGCCGGCTCACGCATGGCTGGCGCAGTGACCGCCGCACTGTATCTGGAACGATTCGTCGCTCAAGACCTGCCTTGGGCACACCTGGATGTATACGCCTGGAACGACCGTGACCGCCCCGGTCGACCCGTAGGTGGCGAAGCACTGGCACTGCGCTCCGCCTGGGCGATGCTGAAAGAACGCTACAGATGAGCAACCGAAGCACACACCAAAACTCAACCGAATGTCGCCCACCATTGTTCTTTCATCAAAATACCACTGCAACTCGTCCGCTCCTCCATAGCCCCTCCTCTTACACTCCAATCTCCGACCACGCTGTACCTGTTGGCTGCTGGCTTGCACCTGCCAATGCAGGACTGGTTGCCCTTCATACACTTTCTTAGCTGCTCAATGATGTGGCCGCGTCACAGCAAACGGATCGAGGCCATCATCACCATACCCAACTACAGTCAGCCACCTGCACATACAACAGGATGCCGACTGTTTGACACACCATCCATCTCACCGCCCAAGCATGCATTACCGCTACCTGCATCAACATCACAACGCCAGCCAGGTCATGAACACGACTGTCCAGCACCCAACGTCCCCGCACGCAACCCCGTGATGCTGTTATAACGGCTAGGTCATGGATGGCGACTCTTTAGGTTTACCGTCATCGCTGCAATCTGACCCACGCCGCCTACTGCAGCATTCCGCTAAACCCAGGTCTAAGGTCACGGCACCATCGACTCAGCCAGTGACAGCAGGCCAGCACCAACACCGACCATATGATCCAGGGCATGGCGCCGCACATGCGAGCCGCCTCACTTACCCACCGGCATGCCCGAGCGTTATCTATCAATGCACGCTAGCACCCTCCAAGACATCGGCACTCGCGCTGCAGAGGTCAACACAGCAGCCAAGGCGCAACTGAACAACAACCCTAGCCTCGCGGTGTTCACCCCATCGTGCGTCGTACCTGCCACAGAGTATCGCCGATGAACAATAACAATCCGATCCAAATCACGACAAAACCTAGCAATTTGTACGCATCGAACGGCTCGTGGAAGAACCAAACCCCCAGCGCCAATCCCAATGTTGGCCCAATGTACTGCAAGAGACCCAGCAACGATAACGGGATCAACCGCACCCCGTAGGAAAAACAAATGAGCGGTAGCGCAGTCACTACACCGCCAAACACCAGTAACACATCGGTACCCACACTCCAACCGCTGAAGAAACCACCACCATGTCCTGCCTCACCCCATAGCAGCAACGCGAGCGCCGGTAAAAACAGGTACAAGCTTTCCACACACAACCCGGCCACCGCATCTACAGCAACCACTTTACGCAGCAAACCATACAGAGACAAAGACAGCGCCAAACCCAATGCAATCCAAGGAGGCTTCCCAGCCTGCCAAGTCAACCAAGCGACACCAAGAGCGGCACAGACCACGGCCAGCCACTGCAAGCCGCGCAGCCGTTCCTGCAACAACAGTACACCCAGCAACACACTCAGCAGCGGACTGATGAAGTAGCCCAAACTACTCTCAATCACGTGATCCGTATTAATGGCCCAGATATAAAGGCCCCAATCGAGCGCGATTGCCACACCACTACCCAACAGCATCAGCCGCGCCCCAGGCGTAGCCTTGATCGCATGCCACCAGGCAAAGCGTACAGAAAGAAACAGCCAGCCCAGTACAAACAACGTGCACCAGACAATACGGTGAGCGATGATCTGCAACGGCGGCACATGCTTCAGCAGCTTCCAATACAGTGGAACCACGCCCCACAGCACAAACGTCAAAGCAGTCATCAGCAGCCCACGCTGGACATCACGCAGACCGCTCACCGGCACTCCTGGTCAGCAGGCAAAACCACCCCGCAAGCCAGGGCCATCACCCCTATCTCCTTCCAGCCCCACCCAAAGCATTCACCGTCAAACATCGCACCCAGAGCGACAACGAGCACCGCGTTAACATCACCGGTCACCACCGGTGAGCGTCTGACACAGATGGAACCACACCAAACATAGGCAGTGAATGTCACACATGAGTCGGACAAGCACCGGCACGTCATCGAAGGACTACCCACTGAAAAATTGGCAACATATGCAAACACTTACTGTCAATCAACGACAGACTCACTCGCGACGGGTCACTCCATAACATCTACCTAGCGCCAGCGATACCCGGCAACAAACGATGCACGTCCACGCCACCCAAGCAAACCCAATACCCAGTCAATTGCACCGACCAACAAGCGTCAATTCCCGCAGAGCAGCAACCAAACAGCAGCCTGTATTGCATCCAAACACAACGAACACGCCGATGGCAATCCCCAACTATTGCCAACCCGTAGCGCATTGGCTACACAGCGCGCCAAACAACGCCATCCACGGCAGTAACTAAAGTCCCCACGGTCACCATCAACGCGGAAGACATGCAATACCCTGATCGCAGGTCTCCAACATGGCCGCACCGCAACACAATTCTCCTCCCGTGCAGCAATGTTGCACTCTTGGATGCAAACCAACACTGCGAGCTTGCACCAATGCAAGCAAGCCGAGAACAACGTGGCAGCAACGATAACGGAGCGACCTAGCAACCATCACCAGCAGCAATAGACTGCCTTGCAACGGATACACACATCATGGATCACCAAGTAAATCGAAACCCCACACCACGCTCCCAACCAAGCACCACAAGAACACCACCATGAGCACTAACAGCGGGCCGCCACGGAGGAGAAGAACACCGCAGATGCCATAGAAGACACACCACAATTTGCAGGGATCATTTTATACAGGGCGCAGCAGCAGCGCAGGATGCCACTGTGTCATTCCTTGCGAATCATCACACCCCGCATTGCATAGCGGGACCTCCACGACAATACCTCGCTATTAGCGCGCAACATCAGGACGTGCAATAGGCAATTCAACGGCTCGAACGGTTTGAGCCACTCACGACATTCCGGTGCATCGTGCGCTTGTTCAGGCAATAGCGAGAAGGTAATGACCGCACACACATCAGCCACGAAAAGGTGGTTCTCGGTGTTCCATCCAGGCAAGGAATTTTCCGATAGTAGATAGACTGTTTTGGGGGTGTGCTGATGCTATTCGCGTTCACACTGGTGCTGTCCAGCGGCACAGCTTGGTTTTCGATCTGCACGACCTGCGCTTGCTGAAGTAGCGCGAAGACTCGATCCAATACGCCCGCACCCATCGGTTCGTGTGGGTGTAGATCGTGTGTCAGTGAGTCAATTCACGCCATTCGCAGCCGTGCTCAGCGAGAGACAGGATGGTGTTGACCATCTTCAGATTCATCGGATTGACGTTGCCTCGGTAGAAGGTGTTCGACCTGCTCGAATTGGGCTGCTGCGATCTGCATACACTCACTGCTGCAAGGACAGCACCTCAGCACCATGAGTATTCACAGGCCCTAATGCGGGCCATTGCTCATCAACATTCCATGTCAGCTTGTGTGGTGTCCCCGCCCGTGTGTAAGGCGCAGGCCCATCATGGCCATCACCAGCCCCGTCCAAAGAAAACCGGATGCGTTGCCCCACCACAACGTGTGTCCACAATACATCAGAGATCTTTGGCGGGTCAGACATCTTGTCAGCGATCCGCTGATACATCGGCAACATTTACCTCACATCACGCTCTCATCTCTGACAAGTCAGATGTCCATCAGGGACGTCACACAGTCAATGCTTGATGACGCTTGCAGATGTTGAACACCCTCGCACCGCTGCCCCCTCGCGCCTCGACAATGTCCTTATCCGTGCGCTTCACCTTGCGCAGACGTGTATCCACCTGTCATATCCAATGAGGAACACCATCGATCTCATGATGGGTCGTTTCCATTGAAGCGGCTTGGCGACACATGCGAAAAGTTCGCATGCATCCATTCCAGATCAAGCACTGACGAACCACAGATAGGTACGACCATTGTCAGAAAAACAGTGAAGGTGCAGCGACAACACATGTACTACCGCAATGGACAACCCACCTGAGGTTGCAACCAAACAACGCCATGATCGTGGCGCACTGAAATCCGGCTATCAATCCGGCGAGGAAGCACGATAAGCAACCCCAAGGACGAGGAAATGCAGCGGTGACGGAATCGCTGCACCAGTCTACGACTATGCACCACCGCTACGGCCTTGCTCCACGTCCCTCGTTATCCTCCCAATGCAGTACACGTCGCGTCACGAAGCGGTACACCGGCTTTCCAGTGACAAACCAGAGCCGACGTACCCATGAAGGACGCTTGAGGAGACGCCGTTCCACCGGGGTCAACGCCTCCGGGCAATACATGCGCTTGTGCTTAAGCAGGTGACGCAGATCCTCGCGCGCAAGCAGACGCATCAAGGGCGCGCGAGGATCACCACGTACCGCCAACTGAAAATCGATCAAACCCGGGCTGCCATCCTCCAGCACCAACCAATTTGCCTCCTTGGCAAGGTCATTGTGGACGACACCGCAACGATGCATTTGCTGCAATAAACGACACGCAGCACGGAAATAAGCTAAATCGCCGCGTGGCGGGCGTTGATACATCATGTGACCAGACAGAAAACTGCGATCCAGACGCACCCCATCCCAGCTCAGTAACCGTGGTACCGCGGGCAACACTTCAATTTGGCGCAGTGCTGCAACTTCACGCTTGGCCAGCCAACCGGCGAGGCCACGCAGCCACCACGACACCACACTGAGATCACGCCGGATGAACATGTGCCCTTTTTCACACACCAGCAAAATACGACCAAAAGCATCGGCCTTCAGCGTTTCGGGCACAGCAAGACGAGTAGACATGGACACATTGTAAAGTGCAGCGCAGCGCCTTTCAGGCATCCCCTGCTGATACAAGAGTGTGCGTATTCCTTCCCACCCTATAATTCCGACATGAATGCACCCTGGATTGAAACAATACTCGTATGGATCGAACAACATCCAGCGTTGGCCGGTCTCGTTATCTTCGCCATTGCTTTTAGTGATGCGGTCATCATTCTCGGCACCATCGTGCCGGCGCTACCGCTGCTATTCGCCATTGGCGTGCTCATCGGACTCGACAAAATTAATGGCCCCTATGCCATCGCATGCGCCTCGGTAGGAGCATTCGCTGGCGATGCCCTAAGCTTCTGGGTCGGGCATCGATGGGGTCATCGATTACGCGAGATCTGGCCATTCAATCGCTATCCGCAATTTCTGGATCGTGGCGAAGCACTGTTTCGCCGTAACTCCTTTAAAAGCATCCTAGTGGCACGCTACGTCGGCGCGGTCCGTCCATTCGTACCTGCCATCGCCGGCATGCTGCGGATGCCGCTCAAACACTATGCCTCTGCCAGTGGCTTGGCCTGCCTGTCCTGGGGAGCACTGTTTCTCGCGCCAGGGTGGCTCCTTGGCGAAGCCTACGACGCGGTGGCAGCCGTCGCCGGACGGCTCTCCCTAGTCATCGCCTTACTGATATTGGTCCTCGCAATCGTCTGGGCCGTGGTGCTATACAGTTACCGCTGGGCTGCCAGGAACCTTGACCAGTTGGTCGCCCGTCTGTTGGCCTGGTCGCATCGCCATCCCAGTCTAGGACGCTGGTCGATCTCGGTTTTCGATCCTCAGAAGCGCGAGTCAGTGCCGCTCGCTGTACTGGCGGTGATGCTGCTGTTGCTGGGCTGGGGATGGTTTGCGCTGCTCATGGTAGTCCTGGTCCATGGTGAGCCGCTGCCGGTGGATCTTGCCGTCCACAACGTCATGCTGGCACTGCGCAACCCATTGGCAGATTATCCAATGACAGCACTAGCCTCGTTAGGCGACTGGCACATCCTGTTGCCCACCATTGCCGTCACAATGGCGTATCTTGCCTGGCACAAACATTGGATGCCGGTATTGCATTGGCTCGCCGCACTTGGCTTCGGGTTGGCATTGACCTGGTTGCTGGACAAGACCATGCACGTGATACAGCCGCCATCAGCCAGCAGCGGGTTTGGCTTTCCGTCCGTTGCAGTCACGATGGTCACCATTGCCTTCGGGTTCTTTGCCGTACTGATCGCGCGAGAACTCCCCGGACGCAACCGGGTTTGGCCATACATGGTGAGCGGCGCGGTCGCCTCTCTGATTGGTTTCGCACGACTGTACCTAGGTGCGCATTGGCTCAGCGACGTGATCGGGGGCATGCTGTTCGGCATCTTCTGGCTACTGGTACTGGGTATCGCCTATCGGCGACGCTTGACCCATGAACTTCAGGTCAAACCCTTAAGCTGGTTGTTTTATGGCGCCTTCTCAATCGCTGCAATGGTGCTGGCCCCCCACCATCTAGAGCACAAGTTAGCCACGTTCGAACCACCATTGCCGTTACCACAGGCAATCGCTGCGGAACGTTGGTGGAAGAACGACTGGCGTGACTTACCCACCCGCCGCAACGAGTTCGACGATGCAGAGCGCTGGCCACTCAACGTACAAGTCGCTGGTCCGCTGGCACCATTGCAACAGCACTTGGAAACACAGGGTTGGCGACGCCAACCGCAGGCCGGCTGGAAGGAAGCGTTGCACTTGCTTGATGTGAGTTCGCAACCGAATACTGTGCCGGTGCTACCGGCCACATTGGACACGCGAGTCGAAGCACTGCTCATGGTACGTGACAGCCCACATTCGGACGAATGCTACGTGCTACGGCTGTGGCCAGCCACCGCTCAATTGCAGCCGGAACAACAGCCACTGTGGCTGGGCTCGGCACAGACGCTGCACTATGACCGCCATTTCGGCTTAATTGGCCTCTGGTATCCGTTGCGTGGCATGGACCCAGCACTGAAAGAGTTGCAATCCTCGCTCACTTCCTTGCGCTACCGTGAAGACCGCCACCCCCAGACCGGCATTCCGGTACTTCTGCTCGATAACCGAACACTCACAGGCGCACCCACCGCGCCTCCGTTGGACTGAGCAGACTGCCTACAAGAAACGGCCACTGAATCCTTCATCCACATCCCAACGATCATCGTAAAGCCGCCCCTCAGCTGGGCGGCAGCAGAGGCCACACGCGTCATGTCTATGGATATCTCCACATGACGGGTACGACATTTATCCTGTCACGGGACGTATTGCGATCAGACGCGAACGTCACTTGTATGGATCATCACGCTAAAACAGCGGTACAGATGACGTACTGTCATTTCAAAGATCCGCAAGCGGACCCAGGCTATCTACTACAGCGGTCTAATCGCATCACCCTCACCACAGCCTTGCTCCAGCAACCATTCCAACAACTAAGGATCTCATCATCGCTGTCCAACCCGCACCAGGGTGCTTGGCTGACACCACCAAGCCGGTGTCGCCCCCTGGGTATACGCCACAGGCACGCATCAACACATCACGCACACACCCTCAACACTCACATCAACATCATCAATCCACACCCGAACTCCACACTCCAAACCACTAGCACGGGATATGTACACCGCAGGCGCTCTATTCACGAACAAACCCCAATGTAGCCACGGCCCTACAGCCTTGGCATTGGAGAACAACAGACCGTGCAACAGAAACAGCTCGCTTCTCGCTGGAAGCCGGAGCACCTCTCAGCTCAACTGCGCCAAGAATCGGCGTGGCGCGCCATCGAACCCGCCATTGGACATGAAGACGACATGGTCGCCCACCTGCACCACCTCATCCAGCATAGACAGCAATCCATCAACATCATGGACGACATGCACCTGACCATGCATCTGTGCAACCACCACTGCCGCATCCCACACCAAACTCGGATGATGCAGAAATACGACCACATCAGCCGCCTGTAGCGACGGTCCCAATGCCTGCGCATGCGTACCCAGTCGCATTGAATTGCTGCGCATCTCCATCGCGACCACAATGCGCGCATGACCGACGTTCGCCCGCAATCCCTCAAGGGTGGTCGCGATCGCCGTGGGGTGGTGTGCAAAGTCGTCGTAAACAATCACTCCATTCCCCTGACCCAGCCGTTCCAAGCGACGTTTGACACTGCGGAACTGCGTGAGCGACGGAATGACCTTTGCCGGGGCAACACCCACCGCATGTGCGGCAGCCAAGGCCGCCAATGCATTGAGCACATTGTGACGACCCAGCAACGACCAATTCACCTCACCCACTTCATATCCCTCCTGCCAGACCGAGAAACGACTCCCATCGGCAGCGATCAAACGTGCACTCCAATTCAACTCAGGATCGAAGCCGAAACGCTCCACCGGCGTCCAATGCCCCATCGCCAATACCTCGGCCAATCGTTGATCCTCACCATTAACGATCAATCGGCCACGACCAGGAACGGTACGCACCAAATGGTGAAATTGGCGCTGGATCGCAGCTACATCAGGGAAGATGTCAGCATGGTCATACTCCAGATTATTCAGGATCGCCACGAGTGGACGGTAATGTACAAACTTGCTGCGCTTATCAAAAAATGCGGTGTCGTACTCATCCGCTTCCACAACAAACAGCGGCCGAGCAGCCGCTGGCACCTCAGACGCCACCGACTGCTCCATACGGCCATCGCTCAGCACGCTACCAAGCCGCGCGGACACACCGAAATCCTCAGGCACACCCCCGATCAGGAACCCCGGCGCACGCCCAGCAGCCTCCAATAACCAAGCCAGAATCGTCGTTGTCGTGGTCTTCCCATGGGTCCCTGCCACTGCAAGGGTGTCGCGCCCTGGCAAGACACGTTCAGCCAACCATTGTGGGCCTGACATATAACGGCACCCGCGATTGAGCAAGGCTTCCACCGCTGCATTACCCCGCGACAGAGCATTTCCCACTACGACCTCAGCACAATCTTCAGCGATATGCTCGGGCACATAGCCCTGCATCAACGTGATGCCAAGCCGTTCCAATTGAGTTGACATTGGTGGATAGATGGCCTGATCGCTGCCTTCAACACGCCAACCCAATTCACGAGCCAGCGCAGCGATGCCTCCCATGAAAGTCCCAGCAATACCAAGAATATGCAATGTCCTCATAGGGCCATTGTCACCGATCAGCACAGTGCTACGGACATCCAGAGATAAACGATCATGATTGAAGAGTCGTTTTAGAGACTCACTCCCACTCCACCGCCCGCCACCGCACTCACCACACTGCGTCTAAGGACCACTGCCACACGCACTCAACGGCAACAACCAATTCCCGGCAAGTCAATATCCTTCCCTCCTCCAGGTGAGAAGGAGCCCACCTAAACCAGGTAGCACCATGACGCAGAACCATTAATGCAGCACTTCTCTAGCATTCGAAGTCACATGAACCCACTTCAGCGGCCGAGTGCAGTAGCGATACGCCGGGAAACTTCATCCAACCGGCCCACACCATTCACACGCAAGAGGATGCCGCGCTGCTCATAGAAACCAATGACCGGTGCGGTTGAATCGTTGTAGACCTGCAAGCGCTTACGCACAGCATCCGGATTGTCGTCTTCGCGACCTTCGGCCTGAGCACGACCAGCAATACGCTCCACCAACACATCGGTCGGCACCTCTAGCTGCACCACGGCATCCAAAGGATGCCCGAGCTTCGCTAACAGCTCATCCAGCGCATCGGCCTGGGAAAGATTGCGCGGATACCCATCGAGAATAAAGCCTTTTGCCACATCGGCCTGACTCAGACGCGACGCAAGCATCTCGATCAAAATCACGTCAGAAACCAAGTCACCTTGCGCCATCACTTGCTTAGCCCGCAAACCAAGAGGAGTACCAGCAACCACTTCGCCGCGCAGCAGGTCACCGGTGGAAATATGCGGAATCTGTAATGCTTCCTTCATCTGCGCCGCCTGGGTACCTTTGCCCGAACCAGGCGGCCCCAATAAAACCAATCGCATCAATTCACTCCACATAGAGAAACAAACAACGGTCAGCGGCGTTACACTTCGATCATCTGCCTACACCGCACCATGATGCCGCGCAGCTTAACGCATCCAAGCGATGTCCCGGCAATGCCCTCGCCCTACAAGAGCTCGTCCCACATGGCAAAAGAGACGTTGTTATACGCCCAATCCGGCGGTGTTACCGCTGTTATCAACGCCACCGCCGCCGCGGTCATCGCCGAAGCACGGATGCACCGCATCAAAGTGCTCGCCGCACGCAATGGCATCCTCGGCGCACTGCGTGAAGACCTGATCGACACATCCCGAGAATCAATCACGGCGATCCGTAGCTTGACCCATACACCAGGAGGCGCATTCGGCTCGTGCCGTTTCAAGCTCAAGTCGCTTGAAGCCGATCACGACAAGTACGAACGGTTACTGGAGGTATTCAAAGCACACAACGTGCGTTGGTTCCTCTACAACGGTGGTAATGACTCAGCCGATACGGCGCTCAAAATCTCGCAGTTAGCCAAGACGTTTGACTATCCACTGCACTGTATCGGCGTTCCTAAGACCATCGACAACGATCTAGCCATCACCGACACCAGTCCCGGCTTCGGTTCAGCCGCCAAGTACACGGCCGTCTCCATATGCGAAGCAGCACTGGATGTCGCAGCGATGGCAGAAACCTCAACTAAGGTTTTCATTTACGAAGCAATGGGCCGCCATGCCGGTTGGCTGGCTGCAGCTGCCGGCTTGGCCAGCCAAGGGCAGGAAGAAGCACCGCATCTCATACTGCTGCCCGAACGCACTTACGACGAAACGGCATTTCTGGCGAAAGTCCAGCAAGTGGTTGAACGAGTCGGTTGGTGCATGGTGGTCGCCAGCGAGGGTATCCGTAGCGCTGACGGGCACTTCGTTGCCGATGCCGGCGGCACCACCGATGCCTTTGGCCACACCCAGCTTGGCGGCGTCGCCGCTTACCTCGCCAGTCGAGTCAAACAAGCACTCGGACTCAAGGTGCACTGGACACTGCCAGACTACTTGCAACGCTCAGCACGGCACATTGCCTCCAAAACAGACTGGGAACAAGCACAGGCTGTTGGCAAGGCTGCAGTGCGCTACGCACTGGAAGGCATGAATGCAGTAATGCCGGTCATCGTACGCACCTCCGACACGCCGTATCGCTGGAAGATCGAACCAGCACCGCTCACCAAGATTGCCAACCATGAAAAGACCTTACCAGCAGGCTTTTTACGCCGTGACGGCTTCGGCATCAGCGAACGTGCACGCACCTACTTTGAACCGTTGATCCGTGGTGAGGCACCCATGCCCTACGACCGCAATGGATTGCCGCGGCACGTCCGTCTGAAAAATCAAAGCGTACCGAAACAGCTACCCGCCTGGGAATGACACCCCCCACTAGCAACACCCCAGCCTGCTGACTGACTTGCAAAGTAATTTAAGACCTGATGCTCGGACATTCCGCTTGCTTCCAGCAAGCGGTGATAGCGGTCGATATCCATGGCCACTGTCAACGCAACCCACCCCTCACAATCATTAAGTAAAGCGTGCCATTCCTATGATCTGTAAAGAACTCCAGAGAGAATGACCATGAACAAATCCATTCGCTACGCTAGCAACCGAGTAGATAAGTATCCGCTTTGTGGTACATAACGGCTTGCTTATATCGTCTCATCGCAAACGGCTTTGAACAGCGATATACCGATACCCCGTGGCCCGATGAGACGTTCCTCCATCAGCATGCTCTGTGAGCATCGGACTTCCACTTTTTGTTAACTAGTCTGCTCTGCGTCCCTAAGGCTGCATTCAGCACGCCTTTGAAATGTTTCCGCATATCGCCGCAGACGCGATCACGTCCTTCCATGCGTCCTCATACCATCCTCACGCTGCTGTTCCTGCTGTCCAGCGCCGCCATACCAGGATATGCGGCTCCCCAGATTCATGGCCGTGAAATCAGCATTCAGGCGGACGACATGCAATCATTCGTCTCCAACCACTTTCCTCAATCGAAAGCACTGCTGGGCGGGTTGATCGAATTAAGCACCAGCCAACCACACATCGCACTGCCGCCCGGTAACAGGATGACACTATCATTCGATCTGGCGATCACCAGCGGTAGTGGCCAACCAGCGCCGCTAGGACGTGTCGAACTGAGCAGTGCCCTGCACTACGATGCCGCACGTCAAGCATTCTTCCTTGATCACCCAACCCTGGACCATTTCAAACCAGCACACTCTGGCATCGAACTCGATGAACAGACGCGTGAACTCCTCAACATCTGGCTGCAAGACTATGCCCGCCACGAGCCGGTCTACCAGCTCAATCCAGCGTTGACCGCCATGCTGGGCAACATACATTTGCAATCTTCTACCATCGCCAATGGCCGCTTGTCGCTCACCTTTGACCGCGACATTTCGCTGCTTGTACCAGGCACCTAAAAATAAATCACAACATCAAACGCACAGGACATGGGCCCTTACATAAGTGAATACCAGGACATCATCGGACTTGCTACCGATGACCAGCGTGCAGTAAACCTCACGTTTGGCATCCTGTGCCCGTCGCAATCAACGTTATACAAATCGCTATTCATTAATAGCAAAACAGCATAGTCATCACGTGTGCAGTAGTACGGCCCTACTGCGCGAACCACCGACCCGATGACTCATGGAGTCATGGGTCATCCATACCCCACCACACTGAATATCTGTAACACGCCAGACGTGCTCATCAAATCAAAACTCTTAGAACGGTCGGTAATATGGCCCATTGCAGAAACTGCGCGGGATGATCGCCACAATCTGCCCGCCCGGCGCAACCTCACCCACAGCCAGCGTGATAAAGACAGAATACAGATTCACCGCCGTGATACCGACACGGCGCCGAGTCAGGCGGTGATCCGATTGACTGTTAATCTTCTTGTAAGGCGGGTTGAGAATCGCATGGGTATACCACCGATCCTGCAGACCTTCGGTGGTCACCAGCTCGATGTAATCGCCTACGATGATATGGGACTTCACGCGACTGTATCCGGCCAAGTGCTGCACAAGGTGGCCACGCAGCTTCTCGTCAATTTCGTAGGCCGTCGCTTCGACGGACGCAACGCCAAAACCACCTACCAGCCAGCGGTCGAGAAAGGCACAGGATAGAGCGCTCACACCCTCCAGTACGACAGATCTTCTGGGGGTTGGAGGGCAACAGGGACGCCCTCAAGCGGGCCACGCCAGAAGGCGTGATGAACTGACCGAACTTCGGCTGTGTATCTCTGCGCAGTCCGGGATGCCACTTCGCGGCGCACGTTGTCTGCAGTGTCCCGTTGTTGAAGCATCCCAAGTCGTCTATTGACACAGCATCATGACACCAACGTACGTGTCACTTATAAAGGGACGTTCGATGAATACTTGTATTTCGCAGACCCGGCAAAGCAACACAACGCTCTGCCACACAAGCGATCATCTGAAACACGACTACACCTGATTATTGAGGCGGCTACTACAGGAGTGGTGGACGTGTGGCTAGTCGATTTTGCAGGCAGTCTTGAAGCAATCTCGAACGCCAACAGGTAAGCACCAGAAGAACATCGTTCTTAACATTCGCTAGCCACTCGGATTCGCCTCAGTCACCCCATGTCCTCGACGGAATAGTCGCTGCTCATAGGAGATGACAGGCGCTCCAGGCATTGCGTCGTGACATGAATGCCGATACCAGCAACGATACCAATGACCATGACCGATCAAAACCCTGATTCCATGACGTACGGTCTGCTTGGCTTTTCAGTGCAAAATAGAGTTAAGGGCATAATGCATCTCTCACACCAGACTGATGAGAGCAATGGAAGAGAAGAAGATTGCCAACAACTTAAATCATTTTAAAACAGCGTTGTTTGGCATGATGATTCTCTCTCTTGGCATTGGAATCGGACGGTTTCTTTATACGCCGATCCTGCCGGTCATGCTGGATGAAGGCTACTTCACCTTTAGCCAACTTTCCTATGTAGCCAGCGCTCACTACACGGGCTATCTGCTGGGAAGCCTGCTTTTTTCCTTTGGCAGGTTAGGCAACACGTCACGCACTTGCCTGATGTTATATGGCGCTGCGATTGTTACCAATGTGCTGATCTTCACAATGGCGTTCACTAACGATTTTTTTCTGGTGATGGTCATCCGTTTCGCAGCAGGCGTTGCCAGCGCCGCCATGATGATTTTCGGCTCCATCACCGTGATGCGGCATACGCTTAACGTATGGGTGCTTGCGTCGCTGTACGCTGGCGTCGGTATCGGGATTTTATTGGGCAACGAATACGTTGTTATCGGTCTGCGTCATGGGCTGAACGCCAGTGGATTATGGTGTGGGGCCAGCTTTTTATCCCTTATCCTGCTGCTGCTGCTGATGCTGCTGACACCACGCGGGTGCGATGGGCTTCGTGAGACCGGAGCACCCTCAGCACGGCAAGAGGCCTTTCTCTGGTGGCAATTGGCTGTGCTGTATAGCTGTGCGGGGTTCGGCTACATCATCGTCGCCACCTACCTGCCACTGATGGCAAAAACACTCACTGTCCCTTTCTTTGCCGAACACCTGTGGTCGCTGGTCGGGCTAAGCATCATTCCCAGCTGCTTTGCCTGGCTGTGGGCGGCGCACCGCTGGGGCACGCGGCGATGCTTGACAATCAACCTGCTCATTCAAGGCTGTTGCGTATTGCTGACACTGCTCAGTCACACTCCCTTAATATTAGTGATCAGCTGCATCGGTTTCGGCGCAACCTTCATGGGAACCACATCTCTGGTGATACCTCTGACCAGACGACTTCGCGCACCACACCACATCAACTTAGTTGGGCTGTTCACACTCACCGGCGTTATCGGCCAAATCCTCGGTCCGCTGCTGACCGGTTTGCTGCACTCCAGATCGAACGCCATCGCGCCCGCTATTATCTGTGGTGCAACGGCACTCTTCGCCGCGGCCGGCATCTGCCAATATTGCCCCGATAGAAAATCAATAAGTCTGTAGAACACATCTCCATCAAGGAAACGAAAACGTCCCACGCACTACGGCTGCCATTCCTGGAATGGCCCCTTTGGACTGATGAACTCAGCATGTGTGCGCTATCAATACGCCACTGGGTGAAAGCGCCCCCATCCGGGACACCACCGACGCACGGGATCACCGTGCGTCAGCCTCCATACCCAAGACTAAAAACCCAGCTGGTAACGCAGGCCAAGGCTATCGTCGCGACCACGTGCACCAAAGTGGTGCTCCACACCCATGTTCCACTGTCCTGCGATCCCCCCTACCGGCCAGACCATTGATAATCCAAGGACACCGCCCGAACGACCGGGCCACGGTGCAGCCACCAAGGGCGTCCACGACGCTGTCGCCGTGAAGCTGGCGTGGGGATTCAACCCGTTCTGACGCAAGGTCTGCTGCCACTCACCATAGCCCCGCAGCATCACACCACGCCAGCCCCACTGCGTACGCACACCGGCCAGTAGCTGACTGCGCGTGGCTTGAGCGGCCTGCACCTGTAAGCCAAAGCCCGCACCCCCCTGCTCCTGAAATCCATCTGTCCGCAGCTGGGTTTGATCCAGGCCAAGATACGGAGTCAAGGCCCATGCACCCTGGCGCCAGTGATAGCCAGCCTCCACACTGCCGCTGAAAAATTGCCCGCGGTAGCGGCTGGATGTCCAATCGCTCCAGTCACCCAGTTGCAGATGCCGGTCCAGGCGCCGCTGGAAACTGCCAAAACCAAGCTGGCCCAAGACATACAACGGACCCTGGGTGCGCTGCACATACACGTGTCCTTGCACTTGTCTGTCCAGCCCACGCAACCCTGCCACGCTCCCGGATGGACTGGCATTGATCTGACCAAAAGCAAAACCAACAATGTCGCCGGAGGCCAGTTGTGTATCGTGTCCAAGTAACCATCCAGACAGGGCGAATGTGCCGCCGGCGGCCCCATCTTGGCCGGGACCACCCAAGGCCTGACGCCACGTCACAACACGCTCACCAGGCGTACGCTCATCCAGACGCGTGGCAAGGCTGCGCCGTCCCACATCAATGGCATCAAAGCTGGCCGCCGCCGCCGCAACATGCCCTTGCCCGGACAAACTTTGCAATGAAGCCGCCGCCACCTGCGGGCTAGACGATTGTTGCAAGGCCGCCGCCGCCGCAATAAAAGTGCTGGGCAACCGGCCACGGCCTTGGGCCTGCTGTACGTCAAGCTCACGGAACGCATGCTCGACACGATTGGCAGAAGCCTGCGCAACATCATCGACAATCCCCAATGCACGGGCCGCCGCACTGACGTCCAGGCGTTGGAGCGTCACGTTAGCATTGTTGCCATCGTAGTTAAGCTGACCTTGTCCAAGCAGCACCGCCGGACCCCAGGTCAACCCCGAGAACGTGCCGGTCAAGCCACCATCGGCATGCAACACGCTGTAGAAGGTATTCAAGCTCACATAATCACGCTTGCCCAGCACCTGCAGTTCGCCCCCTTTGAGGATGGCACTGCCTGCTACGCTCAGTTGATCGCCCACATGCAACGCAAGGCGCCCTGTCTCTGATTGGATGTAATCGCCCTGGAGCTTGAGTCCATCGGTCCCAATCTCCAGGGTCCCGGCATTGCTCACCCCGCCGCCGAAGTGACCGCTACCAATCAACGTCGCACTATTACCCACGCTCACCGCGGACGCACCCAAGCTGGACACCTGGAGGGTCCCTCCTAGCACCTGGGTCGCCCCAGTGTATTGGTTGTTGCTGCCAGCCAGCACCAGCGTTCCGTTACCCCCCTTGATCAAGCCGCCGCTGCCGCTGATGTCATTGGCCCAGGTTGAACGCCTGTCATCGAAGTTGACCTGAACATCGCCCCAGTCAAACTTGGCCGGACCCAACACCGCTTTACCCACATTCAGGGCGCCATAGCCGAATACTTCGTCCACACCCGGTGCGCCGAGATCGGTGGCCGTCCCAAGCAGGGTCTGACGTACCAGGTCGTTGCTGAAGTATGGAAATGCCTCCCACACCAACGCCGCTGCACCTGAGACCAACGGCGCTGCAAATGAGGTGCCTTTATCTATTAGATAGCCATCATTGCCAACATGGCTGGTGGTAATGGCGGAATCGATGATCACGACATTACCCGGCGCAGCCAGGCAATAGTGCATTGCGATGCCGCAGTGACTCGAGTAAGAAGCCAACTGGTCCGGGTGATCAAAACTGTCTAATGCAGCGACCACTAACCACCCTCTTTCCAGGTCGGCTGCCGATGGCGCACCTTCCATAGTGGGCAAGCTTGGCAGCCTGGCAAGTTGGTTTGGTTGCGGTTGCTTTTCGTTACCACTGGTGAATACCACCAACCCATTGTTGCCGAGTACGAAATCACTGTAGGCATTCACGAAAAAACTCGTGATCTTTGGATCTGTCCACATTGTATCGATCCCATGGCCCCATGAGTTGTTTTGGATGCGCACTCCTGCAGCGCTCATGTCGGCATTAATAAGCTGTATCTTGGATGCTTCTGCTTCAAAATTATTGTCGGCTGGTGAAACGCTACCATTTTGTGCTGCTTGTATTTCTTCTTGTATTTGTACTTCCATTTCTTCTAAAGACGTGAAAACACGCGCTGAAAAGATAGTCGCACCGGGTGCGATGCCACCGGGCCAGTAGTTAACCGGACTACCAGCAGCGAGCTGTGCCACTTCGGTGCCATGCTCGGCAACATCGTCTGGAGCCGAGGGGTCGTGATAATTCGTATAGAAATTATAGATACCGTTGCGGATCACCTTCCCCTGCAACGCAATGTGGTTACGATTCACGCCAGAGTCGACCATGCCAATAATGGAGCCATTACCAGTCAAACCAAGCGCATGCGCGGCTTCTGTATTAGTCAGATCAAGGTGGATCCGGATCTTGGCGGCTAACGATGGTTCCAGCGGGGGCAGTGCTGGTGCTGGTGCTGGTGTGGGTGTGGGTGTGGGTGTGGGTGTGGGTGTGGGTGCTGGTGCTGGTGTGGGTGTGGGTGTGGGTGTGGGTGTGGGTGCTGGTGTGGGTGCTGGTGTGGGTGCTGGTGTGGGTGTGGGTGTGGGTGTGGGTGTGGGTGTGGGTGTGGGTGTGGGTGTGGGTGTGGGTGTGGGTGTGGGTGTGGGTGTGGGTGTGGGTGTGGGTGTGGGTGTGGGTGTGGGTGTGGGTGTGGGTGTGGGTGTGGGTGTGGGTGTGGGTGTGGGTGTGGGTGTGGGTGTGGGTGCTGGTGTGGGTGCTGGTGTGGGTGCTGGTGTGGGTGCTGGTGTGGGTGCTGGTGTGGGTGCTGGTGTGGGTGCTGGTGTGGGTGCTGGTGTGGGTGCTGGTGTGGGTGCTGGTGTGGGTGCTGGTGTGGGTGCTGGTGTGGGTGCTGGTGTGGGTGCTGGTGTGGGTGCTGGTGTGGGTGCTGGTGTGGGTGCTGGTGTGGGTGTGGGCGTCGTGGGGGTATCTGGACGGACTAATCCACCGCCGCCGCAAGCACTCAAGACAGTAGTTAACGTCGTCGCCAGGATCGTCCTGGCAACAAATATCTTTTTCATCGTTTTCCTTTCCCCTTGAATAAGCATGGCCAAAACACACTTCGCCCATGCATTTTATGAGACATAATTCACATTATTATCACCCAAGCACTTGATTTTTATCAATCTAAATACGCGTTAGATGCTTTGTCTCAGAGAGAAAAAGAAAAAAACGTGAACAAGCCGGCTTCGTAAACAACCCGCTTGGGCTGGGCCACCAGTTACAAACTGGTAATGTTCATGGCACCTTCAATCAAGGATAGAAACATCCAACAGCTGTTGGAAGTCTCAGAGTTTGGGGGGGGGGATACTAGTACGTCGCCACGGATCGATCTCAGCATCCACCTGACATTCATCCAGATCATGATCTGGCCGGACACGGCCTTGACATCCGCCTCTGGTGCAAAACAAATCATCTGCAGCAGTAATGGCAACATGTGCGGCTGGCTTACTATTTCAGCAACACCCCAAGCGCGACACGTACTATCGCCCGATCCTGCATCGCCCCGATCAGGAACATCAGGCAAGCAAGGTATCGAAAATGTGGATATCAGGGTACTGCGTTCCCCGTTTTTTGAGTGCTTCTCAGAGCTTGGATCTGCACACCGCACTTTCAATCCAGTGACGCCAGGTCAGCGACCCATGCCCACGCCGGACCTCACGCTTGCTGTGTCAGCATGTGTGCGCTATCAATACGCCACTGGGTGAAAGCGCCCCCATCCGGGACACCACCGACGCACGGGATCACCGTGCGTCAGCCTCCATACCCAAGACTAAAAACCCAGCTGGTAACGCAGGCCAAGGCTATCGTCGCGACCACGTGCACCAAAGTGGTGCTCCACACCCATGTTCCACTGTCCTGCGATCCCCCCTACCGGCCAGACCATTGATAATCCAAGGACACCGCCCGAACGACCGGGCCACGGTGCAGCCACCAAGGGCGTCCACGACGCTGTCGCCGTGAAGCTGGCGTGGGGATTCAACCCGTTCTGACGCAAGGTCTGCTGCCACTCACCATAGCCCCGCAGCATCACACCACGCCAGCCCCACTGCGTACGCACACCGGCCAGTAGCTGACTGCGCGTGGCTTGAGCGGCCTGCACCTGTAAGCCAAAGCCCGCACCCCCCTGCTCCTGAAATCCATCTGTCCGCAGCTGGGTTTGATCCAGGCCAAGATACGGAGTCAAGGCCCATGCACCCTGGCGCCAGTGATAGCCAGCCTCCACACTGCCGCTGAAAAATTGCCCGCGGTAGCGGCTGGATGTCCAATCGCTCCAGTCACCCAGTTGCAGATGCCGGTCCAGGCGCCGCTGGAAACTGCCAAAACCAAGCTGGCCCAAGACATACAACGGACCCTGGGTGCGCTGCACATACACGTGTCCTTGCACTTGTCTGTCCAGCCCACGCAACCCTGCCACGCTCCCGGATGGACTGGCATTGATCTGACCAAAAGCAAAACCAACAATGTCGCCGGAGGCCAGTTGTGTATCGTGTCCAAGTAACCATCCAGACAGGGCGAATGTGCCGCCGGCGGCCCCATCTTGGCCGGGACCACCCAAGGCCTGACGCCACGTCACAACACGCTCACCAGGCGTACGCTCATCCAGACGCGTGGCAAGGCTGCGCCGTCCCACATCAATGGCATCAAAGCTGGCCGCCGCCGCCGCAACATGCCCTTGCCCGGACAAACTTTGCAATGAAGCCGCCGCCACCTGCGGGCTAGACGATTGTTGCAAGGCCGCCGCCGCCGCAATAAAAGTGCTGGGCAACCGGCCACGGCCTTGGGCCTGCTGTACGTCAAGCTCACGGAACGCATGCTCGACACGATTGGCAGAAGCCTGCGCAACATCATCGACAATCCCCAATGCACGGGCCGCCGCACTGACGTCCAGGCGTTGGAGCGTCACGTTAGCATTGTTGCCATCGTAGTTAAGCTGACCTTGTCCAAGCAGCACCGCCGGACCCCAGGTCAACCCCGAGAACGTGCCGGTCAAGCCACCATCGGCATGCAACACGCTGTAGAAGGTATTCAAGCTCACATAATCACGCTTGCCCAGCACCTGCAGTTCGCCCCCTTTGAGGATGGCACTGCCTGCTACGCTCAGTTGATCGCCCACATGCAACGCAAGGCGCCCTGTCTCTGATTGGATGTAATCGCCCTGGAGCTTGAGTCCATCGGTCCCAATCTCCAGGGTCCCGGCATTGCTCACCCCGCCGCCGAAGTGACCGCTACCAATCAACGTCGCACTATTACCCACGCTCACCGCGGACGCACCCAAGCTGGACACCTGGAGGGTCCCTCCTAGCACCTGGGTCGCCCCAGTGTATTGGTTGTTGCTGCCAGCCAGCACCAGCGTTCCGTTACCCCCCTTGATCAAGCCGCCGCTGCCGCTGATGTCATTGGCCCAGGTTGAACGCCTGTCATCGAAGTTGACCTGAACATCGCCCCAGTCAAACTTGGCCGGACCCAACACCGCTTTACCCACATTCAGGGCGCCATAGCCGAATACTTCGTCCACACCCGGTGCGCCGAGATCGGTGGCCGTCCCAAGCAGGGTCTGACGTACCAGGTCGTTGCTGAAGTATGGAAATGCCTCCCACACCAACGCCGCTGCACCTGAGACCAACGGCGCTGCAAATGAGGTGCCTCCACCGCCTTTATAGCCGTCATGACTGTAAACATCACTGGTAGTCATGGTGGAATCAATGAACGCAACATCACCCGGCGCAGCCAGGCAATAGTGCATTGCGATGCCGCAGTGATTCGAGTAAGAAGCCAACTGGTCCGGGTGATCAAAACTGTCTAATGCAGCGACCACTAACCACCCTCTTTCCAGGTCGGCTGCCGATGGCGCGCCTTCCACAGTGGGCAAGCTCGGCAACCTGGCAAGTTGGCTCGGTTGCGGTTGGCTTGCGTTACCACTGGCAAATACCACCAACCCATTGTTGCCAAGCACGAAATCACTGTAAGCGTCCACATACAAACTAGTGACTATTGGAGCTGTCCATATTGGTTCATTGTCCGTGTCTTTGCGCTTATAGCCCCACGAATTATTCTGGATGCGCACTCCGGCAGCGCTCATATCGGCATTGATGCGATGTATCCGCAATATCTCATTCGGGAGTGTTGTCCCTTGACTTTTATCTCCTTTTGCTTCTTCAGCTTCAGACGAGAAAACACGCGCTGAGAAGATAGATGCGCCGGGTGCGATGCCACCGGGCCAGTATTCAACTGGCTTACCAGCAGCCAGCTGCGCCACTACGGTGCCATGGCCATCAACATCGTCTGGAGTCGAAGGGTCTTGATGATCCACATAGACATTGTTGCGGATCACCTTCCCCTGTAACGCGATGTGGTTACGATTCACGCCGGAGTCAACCACACCAATAATGGAGCCATTACCAGTCAAACCAAGTGCATGCGCGGCTTTGGTATTAGTCAAATCAAGGTGCGCGTTGAACTCGGAAATTACCCATGGTTCCGGAGTTGGGGTCGTTGGGGTCGTTGGGGTCGTTGGGGTCGTTGGGGTCGTTGGGGTCGTTGGGGTCGTGTTGGATGGCGGTGTCTCTGGGCGTACTAATGGATCGCCGCAGGCACTCAAGACCGTCGCCAACGTTGATGCCAGAATCGTTCTGGCAACAAATATCTTTTGCATCGTTTTCATTTGTCCTTTAATGAGCATGGCCAAAATACACTTCTGTTTTTATGCGATTCATGTGATGAATTTCTATTATTATCGCGCAACTAATGAGAAATTTATTGATATTAAAGTCAAATAGGGGGTATTACTTTTTTCCAGAAGGAGAATAAAGCCAAAAACTTGGCATAGGGCTCATCATCCATTTGATAAACCAGGCTTTATTGGTCGATGAGAAATTGCCCCCCACCGAGACAACGCTGAGAAACTTTCAATGCAAATCAAAACAATGTCCAAAGGACTCGCACGTGAATTTGCCTCGGGCCAAGTGCGTGAGCTGACCGAAGTTGAGTTGGACTGCGTCGGTGGTGGTGCTCCTCGTCATTTTTTTATCGATCATTTTCAGAAGCGGCAAAGCTTAAAAACAAGTGCGGAGGTCATTGATTTCAAGCCGCAATACTCCAAATAAACAAGCTCGCCTTACATTCGATATGGAACATGTAAAGCGATCATAAAAATTGAATCGAGATGACCAGCAGCAACGGCGTGCCACAGGCACATACGCCCTTGTTATGTGGTGTCCTTCATGAAACTGTGTGATCGTTGTTATTTTTTCGGATGTCTATCTTCATACCGCAGCAACTGTTTGCTCCTTGAACTAAGCTGGGGATTCCGGCAACCATCGTCGAAGATCTTTTTTGGGTTGAATCAGCATGGTGAGGCTGTCTTGCTATGTGAAGAAAATCCCATTGATCTTAGCCAGTACCGACGAGGGTAAGATGATCAGGGAATGGGGCTCGTCTATTTTCGTGACGAATACACACTCCAGTGATGCGATTGACGATAAGGAGTAACGTCATAGCTATCAATAGGTGGTACGAAAAGAGACTCATACTTGCTCCTTTGAATTTCCAAGATAAAGATCCACAAGAAACACGACATTTGCGTGTTGATGTTCGGCAGGAAAATTCATGCTTTCAGAATCACGCAAACCTCCTGGCACCTGAACGTGCGGGAGAACCCTCCGGCTCCGAACGTCACCTCGATTGAATACATGGCCTTGCCAGCGTAGATAGTGGATCAAGTGTTCAACGTGATGTATGGGATGAATATCGATGTCGTTTGCATGGACATCATCTCTGACCTGGAGGAGAGCTTGTACTTTCCAGATTTGAATCCTGCTGCACACTGGATGTTAACAGAGACTCATGCACCGGAAGGTGCGCGTTACACTTCAGCCCAACGCAATGATGTGTGGATGGAGAAATGACCAATGCAATAGCCATGATGACGCTGTTCGCCACATTGATGGTCTCCACAGACGTCTCAGGTACACCGATGAACACCACGCATGCCGATGACACGAATCATTCAGTGCGTAGCTAGGTCAACGGGACAATGAAGAGATTTTGCAGCTCAACTGATCGTCATGGAATAGCAAGATCAAACTGACCGCACACTCACCATGTTGTCAGGATTTGATAATCATGCATTGAACAAAACCGATCTTAAGCAGCGTCAGCCATTAAAACGATTAATGGCAGTCTCAGAGTTATTCAGGCTCAGCAAGATCGGTGAAAAAGTCGCCAGAGTGGAATATCCAACCATCCAGTACTCAGAGCCGGTTTTTATGCAACGCTTCGAGAAAGACAATGGGGAAACTTACCGCTAATAGCAATTTAACCAAGGATGACGATGCAACATTCATAGGCCGTAGCCTGTTCTATGCAGACACGCCACAGTGCTACGGGACACCGGCGAACGCAGACTTCGAGCTGTACCCGCCGTGGGCAAACAACATACATCAATGGGATTACCACCCTTACAGGTGCTTTTCGATACGCTTGAAAAATCAAGCAAGCTATACGCAATCCCTCCCCATGCTGGCCTTCCTGCTTGGCCGCGTGCAGGACACGCAACACGCGCATCGGGTCGCTAGCCACGTTATAGACCAAGATATAGTTTTGCTGTGCTAACAGTTTTAGGGTACCGGCAACGCGACACAGCCAACGTGGTCGGCCAGGCAACCAACTTTCTTTTCAAACAACTCATCAAGGGCAAGGGCAACCTAACCTTGATGTAGTCATAGATCGCTTCGGGCATCCAGTGCAATTCCATCATTTGGATGCTTGGAGCCAGCCACGTGACAGACCGCACACTTGACTTCGACCTTGGCAACCGGCACCAGGCAGGCAACGTTGGCCGAGTCCAAGCCGGTTTGCACCTGACGATGGAACCAAGCGTCATGCTCAGCGGCTTGCTGTTGCTCCTGCACACCCGCGCAGATGAAGTCGTGGAGAAGCAGCGCACCGCTGTGGTCATGGGCCTTCACAGTCGTGGCGAATGCGTTTTTCAAGACCTCATCCACCCGGAAGGTAAAGGTTACTTTGCTCATCGCATTTGCCTTCATGCGTTACAAAATAAATACACAGCAACACGCATGATGATGACGCTCCCGGTTTTATGGAATACGCACGCCAGGCACACGACGAACTCAATTCGACCGAAGTGCTGCGGTACCTACGTAAGCGCATCACCACCGACGACTTCCACGATCTGCATGCGGTCATTTATACGATGCACGCGGCACGTTTCGAGCGTTGTTCAAGCTGCTGTTACTTTTTCTCGACGTGCTGCTGTTCCTGGTGCTACTACTCTTCGCGCTGCGCCTAGCTAAGCTGTACCCAATAGCAGCACTCGCGCGTGGTTCGAGTGCTGCTTAATCTCGTCCCGCTTGAAATTGGGCGCTCAACGCAGGAAATTTAAGTATGAGGCAAGCTGTCGGGTCCCTTGGCATACGCACCTGCTCCTCTGAGCTGATCCTGCGTGCTTTCTACTGAGTCTTTGCCACTGTCACCCAAGCGTCTTGTCCAAGATCACGTAAAAGTGTTCGAAAATGTGATTTGAGAGTCTTCTGCAGAGTGTGACCGCACGTGTTGTCAATTTCGACGATACAAGCATCGTTGGCTTACTTGATTCATCAAGTATCTCGCTGGCAAGAGCTCATCGGTGATGGCCGTGGACACCAATCCAGTGAACGCCCCCTCGTTGGTGACAAGGCGCTCAACACGCAACACCTTGATCTGATGAAAATGGCGTGCAACTCACTCTACCACCGACTTCCTTGCCGTTCTCCAACAGACGTAGCGGACCATCGCTGCCAAGATTGGCAGGGCGCGGATCAATCTGGTCGCTGTCATCGATCATGTCCAATACACCTCTGCGGTTTCTCATACACACGACGAGGATGCGCAAGGTACCCCCTGCAATGCTGGCAATGATTCGATAGTCCCCTATGCCATACTCACAGAAGATTTTAAGCTTGGGACCTTTTGAAAGCTTCGCTAATTGCGGGTCGTCGAATACAGCAACACGTTTATGCAAAAAGGCGGTTATGGATTCTGCCGTTTGATTTTCCAACTGTGCTGATTCCTTCTTGGAAACCTTGTCGAATGCAATCTGCCAGGCCAAGGCTTCGCTCCACTTCCTTCTAACTAAGCCGCAGGTTTTGCTGCAACCCGTGTGGATCTCAATCAGGGGTTACTCCGCAAGGTAAAAATCTTCGAGATCGTCCAGGATAGCTTCGAGGACATAGAAAATTTTGGTGCGCCCGGTGACCTACTCTCCTGCTTCAAGGCAAGTTTCCAGTTCAACGGTTAGGTGGATGACAAGCATGTTTCGGCTCCTGTTCTGAACAAAATATACACATATCAAAACTGCAGGAAAACGTTAATCACTCATGCTGAGTGAGTTATCGTATTCGATCTCCTGCAGGATAAAGCCCTGGATGATGCTGATCTTCTTATCGAAGATGAAAGTTTGCTTGCTGCCATCTTGGCGCATCCTGATACTTATCATCCCGTGATGCCCTCCACACCTACCGGCTGGTGCCTGGTGCCTGGTGCCTGGTGCCTGGTGCCTGGTGCCTGGTGCCTGGTGCCTGGTGCCTGGTGCCTGGTGCCTGGTGCCACAAAGATCATCGACGCAGAAATTGTGCTGCACAGGTGATGCGTTTAAAAAACGAATGAACTTAATGCACGAGAAGAAGCACGATCACAGAAGTGGACTCTAGCAAATCAAGCATGGAGTAACCCGTAGCGCTTGTGACCAAAAAGCCGGAATGCTAGCGGTGTGCTACCAGCACTACACCAATGTGGTTGTGTAACAGACCATCAAAACGCTTTATCAAAACTTTGAAGGCAATTTCAACGGTGACGGTATCATTAAATATACATTGAAAAATGATTACAATCGGGGGCTTTGTCATGAGCAATTGAGTCACTTTTATATCTAAGGTCATCAATGTAATGCGCTAGAAATCAAGTCGATTTCGAGCAAACGTACCGAGTGAGTTGCCTATCGTTTTTTCTTTTTTCAAGTGTCGATGGCCAGCATCGAGATTTGAAAGAAGAGAAAAAGTGTCCGAGGTCGGCACGTTTGTGGGCACATGTGCCAAGCCGGTTAGAGACGAGCAGGTGAAACTATCACGGTTGCACACGGAGAAAGCATGGCATGAAGATGCACGTCGACATTGAACGATGCGCAGCTCCGTGACATCCCGCTTCCAACATCTGTGAAATGTTGCGCGTGAGCATAAGCGGCTATCGTGCCTGGTGCCGTGGTGAAAAAGATACCCGACGGATCAGCAAGCTGTAGCGTTAATGATGAGCATCCAATGCATCCACGCCACGGTCAAGGGTGCTTATAGCTTGCGGCACATGTAGCACAAGTTGTACGCGGTCACCACGTCGAACTGCATCGCTTGGAGCAACTGATTGATCAAGTTGCGCATGATGTGCGACATGGTCACTAAAACGTGTTGGCGATGACTTGATGTCGACGACGGACAGCTCATTCAAGATCCCAGCAGCTGCCTTGTCTTCTCATTCTATGTCTGCAACAACGTCTCATCGAACGGACTAAGCAGCTGGAATGCATCCAGCTGCCTAGACCACACCACAGCTTACTTCGCGAACGTACCGTTAAAGACCGATTGCCCAAAGCTAGTACTAATGTTATAGGTTGCCGTTTTGTCAAGGATAAAACCTCCGACAAAGCCTCCGACCACCCCAAGAAGGCCGCCATACAGCATGCCGACACCTTGCCCGATGGTCCCAATGCCTATGATGCCACCGCCATCACCGCCGCGAGTACCACCCCAGATGGAACCAGCCCAACCGGCAACGATGCTCCCGACAATGGCAGCTTCGAGCCGTGTACCGAAATCCGCACCAGATACGTTGTCGATTTCGGCTAATGTCAATTCACGCATATTTATTCTCCAACTATAATTAAAAATACTCTAATCACAATTATTGTGTGATTAGATTCACAATTATGGAGAAAAATAATGAAATTGGTCAAGCATTAATTACTGATACTCAAATAATAGATTTTTGATTAAATCATCACCACACATTTACTGATATCGGAAGATATTCCAATGATCGATACTTGAATTTAAATATACTAAATATTAAATATTTCAATGATCGATAATCGGTGTCCTGAACACAATTTCAGTCAGTGTGCCGAAAGCGTGTTGAGATGTTTCTTTAATAACTGGAAAAAAATAAGTATGCGTGTTGGCGAAATCAGCTGCGGGGTGTGGCCGCTGGATCTATGACTTTGAGCTTGGCAATCAAGCTGGCCTTGTTGCAGCATGACGACGGTTTCATCTCCTTGCGCAATAGCTTGCCGAAATCGGCTTTCCTGGCCGATTCGATATCGGGTAAAGATACCTTGCCGCTGCTGGCAGCGGCGGCGTCGCTGTCACCGAATTCCTCATCCTTCACCGTATCCTTGGGAGTCAAGACGCACCAACCTTGTTCAACTCGAAAGTTTGCGCACCGTTTGCCGCTCCCAGCATGACGGTGTTCACATTGCATTTGGCATCGGCCAATGACGAGGCAACAGACCGTTGCCAGATCAACCGATACAAGACGTACGGCTTAGACGTCGATGCAAGTCCACCGGATAACACGGTCTGGGCCGATGTACGACAGATTTTCCCAAAGATCATGCGTCGTCTCGGCCAACAGCTTGGAGATTTCCGCGCGCGTCCGGCCGTGGTCAGTAACGGTGCTGCTGGCTTAATACTACCGAAATATCACCATCAAGCCTCGTCATGCATGGCAAGGAAGATATCAAGGCGGTGGCATTTCGCAGTGCCGTGTATAAGGCGGACTTTACCGACCTGGATAGCGGCGGCGGCTTCCCTGACGATTAATCCCTTATCGATCAACTTAACTGCCTTATTCGACCAACGTTGCAAACAAGTCGAACAGCAATTCTCCATTCGCCACGGTGGTATCCATACCCAAGTCATTCAGTGATCTGAAAAACAAACCTCTATTACACAACTCCTCAATCGTTTGAACTCAATGTGTACAGGGATTGGCCAAGCCGGTCGATACCACGTCTTCATCAACGTCACTGGTCTTCGTATTGAACACCTGATCAAAGCAACCGCGAATTTTCTGCTTTTAATTTTACTTTTTGCGTCATTTTTCGAGCTGAGACACAGCCTCGTGTTGATCGAGGAGGATGAATCATTGACGAGCACCGATATTCGATAGGCAGTTCGGCCCGTGCCACTAGGATTCCGAGATGGACTCCAAGGGACATCTTTCGATGGCGGCAACTCGGATGAAATGGCTGCTGATCTTCGGGACAACGCTGATGTAGAGCTCTTGCCCACAGCTGAGAGAGTCGATGTACATAGGGTTCATCCGGCCAGATGAGTCCAAGCGTGCCCACGATCTGCAAGGGTGACCCACTCTGGGTCCGGACGATCACGCCGCCATGCCCACCATCGATCATCATGAACCTATGTTATGACGTGCAGCCGTCGATATCCTCACGTCGGTCGCAAAACTTCTACCGATCATCACACACACCTTATTGCTGCTGAAGCATCCAGAGCCAGAACGCACCCTCACCGTCCGCCCGCTGACATCGCTCAAATCCAGTGGCGCCCTCGTCCATCACTCGGAACGCACCGATCCCAAGCAAGAGGTCCTCCAACTGCACCGATCATTGCTTTCTCATGGCATCACCCACCTCATCAGCCACACGGTTAACCAACCGTGGTGGTGCTGGAACCGTTTACTCGTGTTGCATGCCGATGACGCGCACCGAGATCAGGCACATCCTCCCTACAACGCAATCACCCCATCAGCGACTCGCACCAGCCCAGCCATCCGCATCATGAGCGAGCATCATCCTTATGTTTATGCGGGACCTTCAAGAAGACAGCATGCAACACTGCAAATATCACCCGGAGACAGCCTCAACCACACATCACAGTCTGGCTAGCAGCCTCCACAATGCGCTCAACACAACGATCACATCCAAGCAGCTTGCACATCCATTGTGCTCAGCATCACCCGTACACTGGGCATCAAGCATTTAAATGTCTGATCCATTCAGGTGCACAGCCGCCTATCGCACATAAATACAGAGAAATAATCCGCTCTTCGTAACCACACTCAACCTGCGCAACACCTAAACAGCACTGGCTCCAGCTACACTGCATGAACGTTTAACCAGGAGTTACCCATGTCACTACCCGCCTTCAAGGCCTACGATATCCGCGGCCGCGTGCCGGATGAATTGAACGAGGACTTGGCCCGCCGAATCGGCGTCGCGCTGGCGGCACAGTTGGACATAGCAGCCCCGGTGGTCCTGGGCCACGATGTGCGCCTGACAAGTCAATCATTACAAGAGGCACTCTCGGCCGGCCTGCGCGCCAGCGGCCGCGAAGTGATCGATATCGGCCTCTGCGGTACCGAAGAGGTCTACTTCCAAACGCAGTATCGCAATGCGGCGGGTGGCGTGATGGTCACCGCCAGTCACAACCCGATGGATTACAACGGGATGAAACTGGTACGCCAGCAAGCACGCCCGATCAGTTCGGACACCGGCCTGTTCACCATCCGCGATGTTGTTGCCGCCGACACGGCAACCATCGCGACTCCCACGGCCATCGAACATCATGATCCGGACAAATCGGCCTACATTGCACACCTGCTGAGCTACGTCGACATAAACGCACTTAAGCCGCTGAAGCTGGTGGTCAACGCCGGCAACGGCAGTGCCGGCCTGATCATCGACCTGCTTGCCCCACATCTACCGTTCGAATTCGTGCGCGTATGCCACGAACCGAACGGCCACTTTCCCAACGGCATTCCAAACCCACTGCTGCCCGAAAACCGCGATGCCACCGCACAAGCCGTCAAGCATCACGGTGCCGACCTCGGTATCGCCTGGGATGGAGATTTCGACCGATGCTTCTTCTTTGATCACAACGGCCGCTTTATTGAGGGCTACTATCTGGTTGGCCTGTTAGCGGCAGTCATTTTGTCCAAGCATCCTGGCGGGAAGATCGTCCATGACCCGCGCCTCACCTGGAACACGGTCGAAATGATTGAGGCCGCCGGCGGAATCCCGGTACTGTCCAAGAGCGGTCATGCCTTCATCAAGGAAAAGATGCGCAAGGAGAACGCCGTGTACGGCGGCGAGATGAGCGCGCACCATTATTTCCGCGAATTTTCCTACGCCGACTCGGGCATGATCCCGTGGTTGCTGCTCGCCGAACTGATCTCACGCAGCGGTCGCTCGTTGGCCAACCTGGTCGAACACCGTATGCAACAGTTCCCGTGCAGCGGCGAAATCAACTTCAAGATCGCTGACACCAAAGCCGCCACCGCACGTGTCATGGACCATTACACAGCACAGTCACCCACCATCGATCACACCGACGGGATCAGCGCTGACTTTGGGGATTGGCGTTTCAACCTGCGCAGCTCCAATACCGAACCACTCCTGCGCCTGAATGTGGAAACCCGTGGCAACACGGCACTACTGAAACAGCGCACCGCTGAAATTTCAGCGCTGCTGCGTGCCTGAAACGTCCCCCTCTGTTTCCACCCACCCCTCTCATTCCCTGCATGGAGTTCGCCCCGCCTATGAACGATATCCTTCCCGTGATCCTGTCCGGCGGTTCGGGCACGCGGCTATGGCCGCTATCGCGCGAGGCCTATCCCAAGCAGTTTCTGCCACTGGTCGGTGACCACAGCATGCTGCAAGCCACTTGGCTGCGCGCCGCTCCGGTAGCAGCACATTCACCCGTCGTCGTTGCCAACGAAGAACACCGCTTCATCGCCGCCGAACAATTGCAGCACTTGGGCGTGCACCCTTCCGCGATTCTGCTTGAGCCCACAGGCCGCAACACCGCACCGGCGATCGCCGTAGCCGCACTGGAAGCAACCCGTACTGGCACCGATCCACTGCTGCTTGTACTACCGTCCGATCACGTGATCCGTGACGAAGCAGCGTTCCAGACTGCGGTCCATGTGGCCGCCGAGGCCGCCGCGCAAGGCAAACTGGTCACCTTCGGCATCACCCCAAACACCCCGGAAATCGGCTACGGCTACATCAAAGCCGCCAGCGGTGGTGCCATGCGTCCGGTGGAGCGCTTCATCGAGAAACCCGATCTGGCCACTGCTCAAAGCTATCTGGCCTCCGGCGAATATTTCTGGAATAGCGGCATGTTCCTGTTCCGCGCCTCACGCTACCTGGCCGAGCTCAGCACCTTTCAACCGGCCATCACCGCCGCCTGCCGGCAGGCATGGACCGCGGCAAAGCGCGATACCGATTTCATCCGCTTAGATAAGCAAGCATTCGAAGCCAGCCCATCGGATTCTATCGATTACGCGGTGATGGAGAGCACCGCCGACGCTGTCGTCGTGCCATTGGACGCTGGATGGAGCGATGTCGGCTCCTGGTCGGCCCTGCACGAGGTCTCCAAGCAAGATAGCGACGGGAATGCTCACCACGGCGACGTGATCCACATCGATTGCCGCAACACCTACGCCTATGGATCGCGTCTGATCGCGATGGTCGGGCTAGAAAATGTGGTGGTGGTTGAGACCGACGACGCCGTGCTGGTCGGTCATCGTGACCGCATCCAAACCGTCAAGGAGATCGTCAACAAGATCAAAGCGAACGGACGCTCAGAAGCCACCTGGCACCGCAAGGTTTACCGTCCGTGGGGTGCCTACGACTCCATCGACATGGGCCAGCGCTTCCAGGTCAAGCGCATCACGGTCAAGCCCGGCGCGACACTGAGCCTGCAAATGCACCATCACCGCGCCGAACACTGGATCGTGGTCAGCGGTACCGCTGAGGTCACGCGCGGCAGCGAAGTCCTGTTACTGACCGAAAATCAGAGTACTTATATCCCACTCGGTGTGACCCATCGCCTACGTAACCCAGGCAAACTGCCGCTCGAATTGATCGAAGTACAGTCGGGCAGCTATCTCGGCGAGGACGATATCGTGCGTTTCGAAGATACTTATGGTCGTGCTTGAAAAAGCAGGTCCGGGGCCGCAACAGCGGCCCACGTGGCTGCTGCCGGATGCGCTGCACTATCAGCACCGCCATCAGCGCACGTCGACACAACACCGTACTGGCCTGCAAAGCAGACCGATACACACCAGCACACGATCTCTCCCAAAAGCATCCATCGTCTGATACGTTCAGCAGGGCATGTTAGCGACTTCGTCCAATACATCCGCCACACCTTGACGCCAATCCGGCAACACGATTCCGAACGTGTCCACCAACGCTGTGGTATCCAGGCACGAATACGCCGGACGCCGCGCCGGGGTCGGGTAATCCGCGCTCGCGATCGCCTGTACGTGCGGCACCCTCGTCATGAAACGGCGTGCCTGCGCTTGCGTGAAAATTTCCTCGGCAAAACCGTGCCAACTGGTTTGACCGGCTGCCGTCAGATGCCAGAGACCCGCAGGCATCCTTTGCGGACCAGCCGCCAGCAACTGCGCCGTGACATCAGCAATCAGCGCTGCTGGGGTCGGGGTGCCGACCTGGTCGGCAACGACACGCAGCGTCGCGGATGCCGCACCTAAGCGCAGCATGGTACGTAAAAAATTGTGGCCATGAGCCGCGTAAACCCAGGAAGTACGCAGGATCAGGGAACACCCGCCCGCCGCCCGGACCGCACGCTCGCCCGCCAGCTTGCTAGCGCCATACATATTCAACGGTGCGACAGGATCGTCGACACGGTACGGAAACGCGCTCCGCCCATCGAACACGTAGTCAGTGGAGTAATGCACCAGCGGTACATCATGCTCAGCACACCAATGCGCGATGACGCCCGGTGCATCCGCATTGATACGGAACACCACATCAGGTTCGGATTCCGCGCGGTCGACTGCCGTATAAGCGGCAGCGTTCACCACCTGCGCTGGGCGCTGCGCGTCAAGCAACGGGCGGAGTGTCTCAGGCCGCTCGAAATCCGCCTGCACGCACACCGTCCCATGCGGCAGCCGTCCACTGCGCGTGACTGCACATACAACACGCCCGGTCAACGACCGCAGCAACGCTTGGCCAATCTGACCACCCGCCCCAAACACCAGCACCGTCACGGCACGTATACCGGCAAGCGATCGATGGGAATCTCTTCCATAAACGGCGCCGCCTGATCCTTAGCCGAGAGCAGCGGCGCAGAGATCGGCCAATCCACCCCAAGCAAGGCATCGTTCCAACGGATGCCGGCATCGGCTTCCTTCACGTAGACGTCCGTACACAAGTAGTTGAATACCGCACGCGCGGACAACACCACAAACCCGTGTGCAAATCCTTCCGGAATCCATAACTGGCGCTTGTTTTTGGCACTGAGCAGTACCGCCGCCCAACGCCCGTAGTGCGGCGAGCCGCAGCGGATATCAACAGCCACATCATAGACTTCACCCTCCAACACGCAGACCAACTTACCCTGCGGGCGCGGCCACTGGTAATGCAAGCCGCGCAATACGCCATACATGGATGTGGACACGTTGCTCTGCACGAAGCGGGATGACAATCCCTGACGTTCGAAACGCTCAGCATTCCATGCCTCGAAAAATTGACCGCGCGCATCATCAAACACCGTCGGCTCAATCACTACGCAACCTGGCAGCGCCGTGTCGATCACCTTCACGGTAACCGTCCCCGCTGGGCCAGATCCAACAGATACAGCCCGTAAGCATTCTTTGCCAACGGTGCCGCCAAACGCTCCAAATGCGTCGCATCAATCCACCCCTTCCAGAACGCGATCTCCTCCGGACAACACACCTGCAAGCCCTGCCGCGCTTGGATGGTTCCAATGAAGTTGGAAGCATCGTGCAGCGACTGGTGGGTCCCTGTATCCAACCATGCATAACCGCGCCCAAGCACCTCCAGGTGCAACGCGCCTTCGGCTAAATAACGGCGGTTGAGATCAGTAATCTCCAACTCGCCACGCGCCGAAGGCGTCAGTTCAGCAACGAATGCAGGCGCGCGCCCATCGTAGAAATACAACCCGGTCACCGCATAGTGGGAACGTGGCCGTGCTGGCTTCTCCTCAATATTGATCACGCGACCGTCACCATCGAATTCCGCCACGCCATAGCGCTCCGGATCACTGACCCAATAGCCAAACACGGTGGCGCCCACGGTACGAGCATCGGCATGACATAGCGTGTCGGTCAGACCATGCCCATAGAAAATGTTGTCCCCCAGGATCAGGCAACTCGGCTTGTCATCGACAAATGCACGGCCAATCAGATAGGCCTGTGCCAGACCATCGGGACGAGGCTGTACCGCATAACGAATCTCCATGCCCCATTGCGTACCATCACCCAGCAGGCGCTGGAACAACGGCTGCTCATGCAACATGGTGATGACCAACACCTCACGAATCCCAGCCAGCATCAACACACTGAGCGGGTAGTAGATCATCGGCTTGTCATACACCGGCAATAACTGCTTACCAATCCCCTGAGTGATGGGATACAGACGTGTCCCGGCCCCACCCGCCAAGATGATGCCCTTGCGTTGCGTCATGGAATGATTTCCTGATATGAAAGTCTAGACACGAATCAGCAATTATTTTCCAGAAATCCGCGTTACACCGCAGTCCCTATACGCTCAAAGCGGGTACGCGCTTCAAGCACATCACGTACCCAGTCCTGATGCTCCAAATACCAGTCCACCGTCATGGCAAGCCCATGCTCGAAGTGATACGCCGGTATCCAGCCTAATTCACTCACCAACTTGGACGTGTCGATGGCATAGCGACGATCATGTCCCGGACGATCTGTCACGTGAGTCATCTGGCTTTGGTAAGACTGCCCATCGGCACGCGGGCGGCGTTGGTCAAGCAACCGGCAAATCATGCGGACCACTTCAAGATTCTCGCGCTCGGCATGTCCCCCGATGTTATAAGTTTCACCCACCCGCCCCCCAGCCAATACAGCACGCAACGCTGTACAGTGATCGCCGACAAACAGCCAATCGCGCACATGCCGGCCATCACCATATACAGGCAGCGGTTCACCCGCCAATGCCTTGGTGATCATCAGCGGGATGAGCTTCTCTGGAAAATGATATGGCCCATAGTTATTTGAACAATGGGTGGTCAGCACCGGTAATCCGTAGGTGTGGTGGAACGCACGCACCAAGTGATCGGACGCCGCTTTGGAGGCCGAATAAGGCGAATTGGGGGCATACGCTGTTGTCTCCGTAAAAGCCCCCGTCGCACCAAGGCTGCCGTAAACCTCATCGGTCGAGACATGCAGAAAGCGAAACCCAACACGCGCCGACTTCGGCAGGGTCTTCCAGTACACGCACACCGCCTCCAGCAACATCAACGTCCCAACCACATTGGTCTGAATGAAAGCGGCGGGAGCATCAATCGAACGGTCAACGTGGCTCTCAGCAGCGAAATTCAGCACTGCATCTGGGCGGTGCTCATCCAACAAACGAGCTACCAACGCACGGTCGCCAATGTCGCCATGAACGAAGATGTGGTCCGGACACCCATCAAGGGCAGCGAGCGTCTTCAAATGACCCGCGTAAGTCAGGGCATCGAGGTTAATCACACGATGGCCTAGGGTTATCGCTTGCAATACAAAATTACCGCCAATGAAACCGGCACCGCCGGTTACAAGCCACGTGGCCAATCACATTCTCCATCAGGCACCACATCCCTGCACCTGACAGGGATCGTCGAACACCATAGGATACCCCGGTCACATCCTCCGCCGGTTGAGCTCCAGCCACTCCAATCGATTGACACAATCACATGACACCACGTCGCCCGTAGAATTGGCACACTTCCAGGTACCCACCGCCGCAACCTGACTTCCACGCATCAGTTCCAGGATCTCCAAACAATGAAAATCCTCGTCGCCTATAAGCGCGTGGTCGACTATAACGTCCGCATCCAGGTCAAACCCGATGGATCTGGCGTGATGACAGACGGCGTTAAAGTTTCGGCCAATCCTTTCGACGAAATCGCCCTTGAAGAGGCACTACGCCTGCGTGACGCAGGTATCGCCAGCGAAGTGGTGATCGCCACACTCGCTCCGAGCGACGTCACTGCACACCTGCGCAACGGGCTAGCGATGGGGGCCAACCGTGCCATCCACGTCGTTACCAATGCCGCCATACAACCCCTTACCGCTGCGCGCACCCTGCTCAAGCTGGTTGAGAAGGAACAACCGGCACTGGTGATCCTGGGCAAGCAAGCCATCGACGACGATGCCAACCAAACCGGCCAGATGTTGGCCACACTGTGGGGACGGCCGCAGGCCACCTTCGCCTCAAAGGTGACCATCACTGATGGCAAAGCCACTGTGATTCGCGAGGTCGATGCTGGCCTGGAAACGCTGGAAATTGACTTGCCGGCAGTGATCACGGCTGACCTGCGCCTGAACGACCCACGCTTTATCAAGCTACCCGACATCATGAAAGCCAAGAGCAAACCACTGGAAACCATTGCCTTCGCCGATCTTGGCGTGGACGCGCACGATAGCCTGGAAACCATCCATTACGCTCCGCCGCCCAAGCGCAAGCAGGGTGTGATGGTAAAGAACGCCACCGAATTGGTGGCCGTCCTCAAGAACAAAGGGCTGCTGTCATGATCAAGATTCTCGTCATCGCCGAACACTGGGACGGCCAACTCAACGCCGCCACGGCTAAGACTGTCAGTGCGGCGCAGGCGTTATCACCCGAGGCAATCGATATCGCGGTGCTGGCCGCCATCCCGGACAGCGTAGCCGCGCAAGCCGCACAGATCGCGGGGGTGGCACGCGTGCTCACCATTGCCGACGCTGCCAACATGCACCCGATGGCACACGTGCTGGCTCCACAGATTGCCGCCCTCGTCCAGACCAACAGCTACACCCATGTGTTCGGCCCCTCAACAACCTTTGGCAAGGACTTGATGCCTGTCGTGGCTGCGCTGCTCGGCGTCAACCAAATTTCGGAGCTGATGAACGCGCAAGACGCCTACACCTTCAGCCGGGCCATCTACGCCGGCAATGCGATCATCACTGTTAAAGCACCTTCCGATCAGATCGTCGTCGCCACCGTGCGCACTGCGTCATGGCCAGAAGCCGCCAAAGGCGGCAACGCCACCCTAGAAGCCGTCAAAGTCTCGGCACATTTACCGGACCACACCCGTTTCGTTAGCCTGGATGCGCACACCTATGACCGTCCAGACCTGCAAAACGCCAAACGTGTGGTGTCTGGTGGCCGTGGCCTTGGCTGCATGGAAAACTTCCAATTGATCTATGCACTCGCCGATACACTCGGCGCAGCCGTCGGTGCTTCACGCGCGGCGGTAGACGCCGGTTACGTGCCAAACGAGCTGCAAATCGGCCAAACCGGCAAGATCATCGCCCCGGATTTGTACATCGCGATCGGCATCAGCGGTGCGATCCAACACCTGACGGGCATCAAGGACGCCGGCACCATCGTCGCCATCAATCAGGACGCCGACGCACCGATCTTCGAGATCGCCGACATCGGTTTAGTCGGCGACCTGTTCCAGCTGATCCCGGAACTGAACATGGCCCTACACTAAATAAGTAGGTTCCCAGAACAGGCGTACACGAAGTCTGGAGTCTCCTACGTTGCAACAATATGAATGAGCCACATGAATGAGCCACGGCATGTCTTCCCAAACGTGGCTTTCATGTGCTCTTGCATCGGCCAGAGCAAGATGTCACCTCTTTAGAATTGCATTCAGGTCGAAGGGATCCATCGCAGCGACGGGGAATGAAAAGGCTAAAGTGTGAGAACACCGTGCTTGCAAGCATTACGAGCAACACTCACACCTGAACCAACCTCTCGTGAACTTTTTCGACAACAGCCTACATAAAGCGCACAATATCGGCCCCCTGATCCCGCTCAGTTGCAGCGGCGTCTCCGGAGTTCCTATGTCAAACCCATCCCCTACGCCGCTGCTGTTTGCAGATCTCGGTCTCTCTGACGCTGTCATGCAAGCCGTGACCAAAGTCGGTTATGAAACTCCGTCGCCCATCCAGGCGGCAACCATCCCGGCATTGCTGGCTGGACGCGACGTGCTCGGCCAAGCGCAGACCGGTACCGGCAAGACCGCCGCATTCGCGCTCCCGTTACTGACACGCACCGCGCTGACTCAGACCAAGCCGCAAGTGCTCGTGCTGGCACCTACCCGCGAGCTGGCCATCCAAGTCGCCGAGGCATTCCAGCGCTATGCCGCAGCGATCTCTGGCTTCCGCGTGCTACCGGTGTACGGCGGCCAATCCTATGGCCAGCAACTGGCCGCACTGAAACGCGGTGTGCATGTGGTCGTCGGCACTCCTGGCCGGGTGATCGATCACCTGGAGCGCGGCACCCTGGATCTGTCCGAACTGAAAACGCTGGTGCTCGACGAAGCCGATGAAATGCTGCGTATGGGTTTCATCGAAGACGTTGAAGCCGTGCTACAGAAGTTGCCCGTGTCACGTCAGGTAGCGCTGTTTTCGGCCACCATGCCGCCACAGATCCGCCGCATCGCGCAAACCTATCTACACGACCCGATCGAAGTCACTATCGCCACTAAAACCACGACCGCGGCCAATATCCGGCAACGTTACTGGTGGGTGAGCGGCCTGCACAAGCTAGACGCGCTCACACGCATTCTTGAGGTGGAGACGTTCGACGCGATGATCATCTTCGTGCGCACTAAAGCCGCCACCGAAGAATTAGCCGAGAAATTGCAAGCACGTGGCTTGGCCGCCGCAGCGATCAACGGCGACATGCAACAGATGCAACGCGAGCGCACCATTCACCAACTCAAGGATGGCAAGCTCGATATCCTCGTTGCCACCGACGTAGCCGCACGCGGTTTGGACGTGGAACGTATCAGCCACGTGCTGAACTACGACATTCCTTACGACGTTGAGAGTTACGTCCATCGCATCGGACGCACTGGCCGTGCCGGCCGCAGCGGCGAAGCGATTCTCTTCGTGACGCCACGCGAAAAAGGCATGCTGCGCCAGATCGAACGTGCCACTCATCAACCGATTGAAGCCATGCAACTGCCCAGCGTGGATGCAGTCAACGACACCCGCGTGGCCAAATTTTTCGGGCGCATCAGCAATGCTCTGGTAGCCGGCGATGAAATCGACTTCTACCGCAAGCTGCTGCAACGTTTCGAAAGTGAACACAATGTACCGGCTATCGAGATCGCGGCCGCCCTGGCGCGACTGCTTCAGGGGGATAGCCCGTTCCTGTTGAGTGCGCCGGCACGCCCCCCACGCGAGCGCAACGAGTCATCCGAGCATGGCAAACGCTCCTCATCGTTCAAGCGTCCAGAGCGCCCCAACCACACTGAACACGCCAAGCGTCCCCAGCGCACCGCAGCATCACGCAACACCCCGGAGTTCGGTATGGAGTCTTACCGGATCGAAGTCGGCCGCATACACGGCGTGAAGCCAGCCAATATCGTCGGCGCCATTGCCAACGAAGCTGGATTGGAGAGCCGCTACATTGGCCGGATCGACATCCGTGACGACCATTCGATTCTGGATCTCCCCGCAGAGATGCCACGCGAGATCCTGCAGCACCTCAAGAAGGTCTGGGTCTCCGGACAGCAACTCCAAATGCGTCGGATCGACGCAACCGAAACAATCGCGCCTGTCCGAGAATTCAAGCCCAAACCAGTTGGCGCTGGTAAATTCACGCCCAGGCCACAACACAACAAATCAGCCAAACCAAGACCACCATACGGCGGTTGAATCCTGTTCGGTAGCAGTAATAACACCCGGGCGCGCCCACCCGCAGGTCTTCCATGGGCGCCATGCTGGCTACCAGCCATGTTTTAGAGCGTTAGCGTTGCATGCGAGTGGCCCCTTAAGGGGCTACATTGAGATGCCCACATATCAAGGGAAACACCTCCTGCATCAAAGCACGCATGTTCAGCTTCCTTCCTCTTAAAACCAGCCCACTTCGGCATCACGTAACACCGACCTGGCACGCTGCAATAGACGACGACCTAAGAATTGTCTGCCGCTGCGATACATTGATGTTCCAAACGTTACGCAATCGAAGGTTGTTGCAATACCAAACCTTGATACAGCGTGGGTGGCAGCACGTTCCATGAGCGCTCGATGTTCAATTGAGGACATACTCCCTCCTTAGCGCAGATCATCTGACGGTGGCCGCCCCAACTGCACCAGCACATCGCTGCAACCGGCTTGTACTCCTGTCACATGCTCGGCAAACACGCATCACCGTTAACGGTGTAATGGTCAGTATCGGCGTACTTGGCCGTTGCCCAGGAAGCCACCGCATAACCCATGCATGGGCGCCTCCCTCACACATGTGACACGCGCTATCGACACCGCATGACAGAATGCCGCTTCTCATGACGCACACCACCGAACATGCTGTTAAGAACACCAGCATCGGCTTCTGCAGTCATGAGGAGCACATTTTCCCAACGGGAACGCTAGACAAGGGTGTGAAGAGACTGATTCTGATCAGCAGCGACAGCGGCATCTTCAACAAGATCCTGCGCACTGAGCAGCACAATAAGAAGCAGTATCTAGTACGGTAAATCAACCAATGATTGAGGCATTCCTGAAAGCGACAGCACGCGAAGTACATATCCCGGACAAGACCATGACACTGTACGCATACCGTAAAGATGGCTCAATACAGTGTCTGAATACTGTTCGCACTACGACTGCACCTTCCACAACCCGCTGCTGGCAACAACGTTCGATCACCGTACCTCCACGAACATCTCAATAACGTCAACCTTAGGTATTCACATCTGGATATTGCTAGCCGCAGGACCTGCTGAACACTGCACAGCAATACACGTTCGACAACACAGTGAACCTCAATGGCCGTTATCCCATGTAATAGGGAGATGATCGTCATAACGCTACTGGATAGCGTCGGCTTCTAGAGCATCAATCGCTGACACGGTGAGGCTTAAAAATTTATGCCGTGTTGCCAGAACGGTTCGCGCTACGACATGTGCGCGGTAAAACGAGTAGCGTCACTCACCACAATGGCCAGACGTTTTTTATCAAATGTAGACACGTATTAAACCGAACGGTACCACCTGAAATGTGACTCAACATAGAGCACTGCTTATTTTTTCCCTATCATTGCAAGTCAATCACAAGCAGCAGCACTGCACATACCAACCTGACGCTGTATCAGAACAGGTACAGCAGGCACAAGCAGAGTGCGGTCCGGACCGGACAATATCCACACCAGGCACCTGCACTGAATCTCTGCTGTTCCTAGTCTTAGTAATGATCTGCTGCGGATACTAGGGACGAATGCGCCGCTCTAACATCGGGTGTAAGAAAACCACGCCAAGAACAATCGCCACTCCTAAGTAAAACAGACCTGTCAATTCGCGCTGCTCACCGAGCAAACCAATCGCCAGTGCGATCGCGTAGACCGGTTCCAGGTTAGTCACCAACTGGAGCGAATAGGCACTGAGATAACGCAGTGCAACTAGCGACAACGCAAAAGGCAGCAGGGTGCACGCAAATGACAATATGAGCAACAGGGAAATGTCATGTGCATTGGGCAATTGCCACGGCACGCCATGCAGCGTCGGGAACACAAACGACAGCAGCGGTACCAATCCTGTCAGGAGCAGGATGCCCGCACCCAGCTCCAATGCGGTGACAGTCAACGGATCAGCGTGCGCCACCATACGTTTATTGAGCGAACCGAACAAAGCCGCTAATAACGCCGCCACCACACCAACGAAAACGCCAATACGCATGCCATCGGGGACACCACCCACCACGAGCACGACACCCGGTAACACCATCAACCCCAACAGCAACTCGCGTAACTGAAACGGCCGCCGTACGACACAAGGTTCCACCACGGAAGTAAACACCGGTGCCAACGCAATGCACGTCGCGGCCACCGAGGCATTAGCTAATTTGACCGCGCTATAAAAAGCCAGCCAGTGCAACGCCACCAATGCGCCGATACCGCTGTAAGCAAGGATCACACGCGGATGTAGCACGCGCAGACCACGCCACACGCGCGGCAGCAGCAGCAGTGAAGCAACGACGATCGCCATCCGCCACCACACCAGCGGCAGCGCTTCCAAAGTGATCAACTTGCCAAAGATCGCAGTAAACCCCCAGAGCAGGACGCAGATATGAATTTGCAATTGCGCCGTGCGCGCCGGGGAAGAGATCAGCATCGGTGTATTGTCGCCGAAATCATCCATGCACTGTGCTCTTGCCACACCACGCCACCCTAGGTGAGCAACACACTGACTCCAGATCGCCTTGCCTCAGCCGGCCATGTGTGCGGTAACGTCAAAAAAGCCGAGGGTCGCAAGGGTGTTAGGCCAGAAACGGCATGTGATCGTGCTGACCACCGAGGAAGTGAGTGCCGCCTACAACGCATTAACACTGCCAATGCCAGACGCCTTCCTCAATGCACCCGCAACTGACGGGAGCGTTGCCTATGCCACAGCCAATGGCTTAAACGAAGAACACCGCCAACGCCACCTGGAATCAGCATCAAAACGCACATCATCAGAAATCTAAACGGTCACTGCTGCCATCCAGGCCCGCAATACGGCAAGATCGTGATCCTCCAGGAAAGCAAACCTCTGCGCCTGGGATGCTCCAAAACTACACCACGCCTTGGGCACGCTGGAGCTTTGGCAGTACACGGCTTGCACCGCACATCAGAGCCACCTTAGATACAACACCGCCATCTGTGTCAATTTGACATGGTTTCCAAGCACAAAGTGCATCAAGCGCCCATGTAAGCGGTGTCTCCACTGACCAACTTCCGTGTTGATTTTCAGACGCTGGTGCTTACACCGGTGGAATCCGTATCACGCTGACCAGAATCAAACCCAATTGCGACCTGTTCAAGCGATTAGGAGCAGATCCTGGCTGCCCTCAGTTGCACCTATGTAAACAACATCAAGTGCTTCATCTCAAAATTGCGTCGATTGTCACCATCCAACAGCAATCACCCTGATGATGATCCGCCCCTTCTCTATTCATGGAGTACCCACAGATCATGAGCACTCACCCTACTGGTCTGCTGATACGACGTTGCGACCAGTCACGGATGGTCGGTGAAATGATCGGTGGTGTCGCCCTTGGGCCGTCGCTATTCGGGTAGGCTCGTGCCTGAGTTGCAAACAACATGATTGCCGAAGGACACCTTGGATGTACTGTACGTGCTCGTTCAATGCGGAGTCGGGCTGTACATGTTCCTGGTCAGTACCGATTTCCACAGTGAACATGTCCGCTCGCACATGCGCAGCGCAATAAGCGTCTCCCTAGCAGGCATCGTCGCTACGTTCCGGTGAGTGATCCCGCTATGCTCATGGCTGCTGCATACCGAAGGGGTGTTCTCGGGCAAGGCCGGATTGCTGGAAGCCTCACTGTTCCTGGGCACGTCCGTTGCGTTGACCACGTTCACGATGCTGACATGCATCATCCACGAACCTGGCCTTACGACCAGTTCGCTAGGCACCATGGCGCTGACTGCTGGCGCATTCGATGACGCTGCCGCCTGGTGCGTCCTGGCGATAGTACTCGCCAGCTTCAACGGCAGTTGGAGTTATGCTTATCTGGCGATCGGCAGCAGCATTGCGTATGCATTATTCATGTTATGGATTGGCCATCATGCGCTACAGCATCTGATGGAGAAAGTAGATCCAGCGCAACCGCTGGGCACGAGCAAGCTGGTCGTGGTACTGGTGCTGTTCTGTCACAGTGCTTGGGCGATGGACGCCAGCGGCATCCATGCCGTATTCCGCGGTTTCATACTCGGTGTCTACATGCCTAGCAGTGCTGATCGAAACAGTGTGCGCGTTGCTGTAGCCGTTCGTGGTGGCGTTCCTGCTGCCAATGTTCTTCACTTATTCCGGCCTAAAAACCGAGCTGAGCGTGCTGCTGCAACCAAGATCTTGCTGGCCGGGATCGTGGTTTTGGCTGTCTCGTTGCTCGGCAAAGGTGTGGCCTGCTGGGGAGCCGCGCGCCTGAGCGGCGAGAACCATCACAAAACAATCGCCATTGGTGCGCTGCTAAACACACGTGGACTGATGGAACTGATGATCATCAATATCGGATTGCAAGCTGATGTGATCGAACAGGGCCTGTTCTCGATTCTGTGCTGATGGCGATCCTCTCCACATTGATGGCGACACCGCTGTTTAACTGGGTGATGTGTGTTCGCGCCGCAGAGATACCAAGCACAGGACGCCTGCACAGCAGTTGAGCCACGTTAACAACACAACACGCATGCAGTGCCTATCACGTAAGCACAGATGGGGGTCAGCGTGACAGCGGCAACTGAATCGCCACGAACAGACTGCTACCCTCAAGATTGTGGACATTCAGCCGACCTCCGTGTGTCCTGAAGATCGCCACACCCAGGCGCGCCACCGTCAGAATGGCGCGCACCTGAAGTATCGGCGCACCAGAATCAATTCACATCTAGATGCAGGCGCGCGCATCCTGATTCCGCACAACCTAATATTTGTCAAACACTTTCCACAACAACCTAGACCAATAGCAGAACAACGTTCGCCGGCCACCGGATTCAGGCACACCCAGCAACACTGGTAACATACAAGCATTGGCGCCCCCATGTTCCATACTGATACCAAGCGACTCCATGGCTACTACTGACACCAACGCTTAATCCCTGATGCACACCATCGCTCGCTGCAACGTGTTGCCATGCCAAAGACAGGTTTTAGTGATGCAACCCCGAGGGTAACGCAATGGATTCGGGAATGGACACCTCTTTGGTCAACTGTGGCGATCACCGTTTACTTTGGGGGAATTCCAAAAAAAGAACCCACTGCTTCAGTGTATTAAGCGTCAATCCATCGCTGATCTGTATGCATGTGGTCACTCAGAGTGACACGCGATCAGCCATTCACCAAACACGCATCGAACACTGTGGAACTGACCGGAACTTTGCATATCGACAACGTCACCGGCAGCCGAATCCTGATGCCACCGCACCAGCATTGTTATCACTATTTCGCTCACCACATACCTTTGATAGGTCGGCAGCACGGCCGGAGATACCTTGTGAAGAACAAAATCCTGACTCTGACGATGTCCATCACGCTTGGGGTCATGACGTTAAGCAGCTGCGACGGCGACCCAAAACCGAAAACAGCCCTTCTGCGCACCGTAAAACTGGAGACTGTTGGTACCGAAAATCTCGCCAAGACTCAGTTTGTAGCCAGCATACGTCAGGAACAACGTGCAGATCTGGCATTCGAAAACGGCGGGCGGATTGCTGCCATTAACGTCGACGTCGGCGACCGTGTGCGCCATGAACAAGTCCTAGCCCGCCTGGACCCAGAACCAGTGCGACTAAGGCTGCAACAGGCAGAAGCAACCTTACGTGCCGCTACCGCACAGTTGCACGAACGCCAAACCCAACTGAATCAGCAGCAAGCGTTGTTCAAAGAGGCGATGATCTCCCAGGCGACGCTGACTAGCGCACAAGTCGCGTTAGACACTGCGCAGGCAGATCTGCACGTGGCCGAGTCCAATCACGCATTGGCCAGACGCGCAGTGCACCAAAGCGAACTGCGTGCACCATTCGATGGCAGTGTCGTCGCACGCCTCTTACAACCGCAAGCCGATACTGGTGCGGGTCAGACTGTATTACAGATGGAAGGGCAAGGTCGTCTGCAAGCAGTGGCCACCCTACCAGCCAATATTGCCCAGGGGCTGAATCCAGACAGGGTGTTCCAAGGAAATCGCACCGATACACCGCAAGCAAGTATCTCGCTGCGCTTGCGCAGCGTGTCTCCACGCTTGGAAAACGGTGCCAGCGTGCAGGCCATCTTCGATGTGACAGAGACGACGACGCCACTGCGCAGTGGCGACACGCTGTTATTGGCACTGTCTGCCGCCGCTGCGCCAGCGCTCTCAGTACCACTGCCAGCAATGGTACCGGGCGTGAATCACAGCAGTGCAATCGTGTTCGTATATCACCCAAAGGCAGGAGTGGTGTTGCGCCGTGACGTCGTGCTCGGAACGATCGAAGGTGAGCGAGTGCAGATCCGCTCCGGACTCAAGCCAGGGGAACAGGTTGTGGTTGCCGGCGCAGCGTTCCTCAGCGACGGTCAAAAGGTGCTGCCGTTCCGCTCCAACTCGCGTTTGAGCACAGGAGACCGTTTGTGAACATCACGCGCGTGGCACTGAGCGCCAACCGTCTGACGCTATTCACAGCAGTGCTGCTACTGCTCGCCGGTATCGTCACCTTTCTCGACTTTCCCTCACAAGAGGAACCCTCGGTCACCGTGCGTGATGCACTGATATCAGTGGCCTATCCAGGGATGCCCAGTGAGCAAGTCGAAACGTTGCTGGCAAAGCCTACCGAGGAACGTCTGCGCGAGATTGTCGGTATCAAGAACATTGTCACCACTGTACGGCCAGGGAGGGCACTCATCCAGTTGACCGCCTACGACAATGTCAAAAATCTAGAAACGCTGTGGCTGCGCGTCCGCGCCAAAGCCGCTGAGGCCAGTACAGTATTACCCGCCGGCACGTTTGGGCCCTTTGTCGACGACGACTTCGGCCGTGTCGCAGTCGCTTCCATAGCGATCACTGCACCTGGCTTCAGCATGAGCGAAATGCGTGAACCACTACGCCGGATGCGCGAACAACTGTACACCGTGCCTGGAGTGGAACAGGTCAATCTGTACGGTCTACAGGAGGATCAGGTTTACGTCGCGTTTGACCGCGCGCGACTGGTCGAGGCCGGGTTAACTCCGGCGGCAGTGATCCAGCAATTGCATGCACAGAATGTCGTCACCCCTGGTGGACTCGTATCCGCGTCCGGGTTGGCGTTGACTGTCGCTACCAGCGGCGAAGTACGTAGTGTCGAGGAATTGCGCCGCTTTCTGGTATCCGTACCTGGTACCGGCAGTGCACACGAGGTGCCATTAAGTCAGATCGCGCAAGTACACGTGATGCCTGCAGATCCACCGCAAACGGCAACGGTCTATCAGGGACAACCGGCCGTGGTACTCGCCGTGTCAATGACCAGGGGACGCAACATTTCGAAGTTCGGTAAAACACTGCGCGCTGCACTTGAAGACACCAGTCAACTGCTACCGATAGGGTTTGAACAGCACGTGGTGACCTTCCAGGCCGATGTAGTCGATCGTGAGATGGGCAAGATGCATCGTGTCATGGGTGAAACTGTGGTCATCGTCATGGCCATCGTGATGCTGTTCCTAGGCTGGCGCACTGGCCTGATCGTTGGAGCGATCGTGCCGCTGACTATTCTCTGTTCGCTGATCGTCATGCGTGCAGTCAGTGTCGAACTGCATACCGTCTCGATTGCCGCAATCATTATGGCACTGGGCCTGTTAGTAGATAACGGTATCGTCATCGCCGAGGATATCGAGCGCCGTCTTGCCGGGGGCGAAGAACGACGCCATGCGTGCATCGAAGCCGGGCGTACTCTGTCGATCCCATTGTTGACATCATCGCTGGTGATCGTGCTGGCATTCTCTCCTTTCTTCTTCGGCGAGACCGCAACAAATGAGTATTTGCGTCCGCTGGTCATCGTGTTGGCGGTCACCTTGCTAAGCTCTTGGTTGCTTAGCATCACCGTCATTCCACTACTGTGCTTGTACTTCGCCAAGGCGCATCGTGCATCCATCGAAGGTCAGGGGCACAGCCATTACGATTCGCCGTTTTATCGTGGCTACCGGGCAATCATCAGCCGCGTGCTGGAACACAAGGCGCTGTTCATCGGTAGCATGCTGGCACTGCTCACCGTGGCAGTCATCGTCATGACTTCGATTCCGTATAACTTCCTCCCCAAATCCGATCGCTTGCAATTCCAAATGCCCATCACGCTGCAGCCTGGTAGTGACTCACGGCAAACCCTGGGCACAGTCGAACAAATAAGCCGTTGGTTCGCTGACAAGCAGATTAATCCGGAGGTGGTGGACAGCATCGGTTACGTCGCCGATGGTGGTCCACGCATCGTCCTTGGTCTGAATCCACCACTTCCAGCAGCCAATATCGCCTACTTCACCATCAGTGTGCATCCAGGTACTGACATCGACACAGTCATCGCACGCACCCGCGAGCATATGCGTCATGCGTTCCCATATGTACGTGCTGAGCCCAAGCGCTTCTCATTAGGAGCGACCGAAGCGGGCGTTGCGATCTACCGCATCATCGGATCGGATGAGGCAGTGCTACGTCAGTCTGCTGAGCAGATCAGCGATGCGCTGCGTGCACTGCCAGGCACGTATGACGTTTATGACGACTGGCAGACCCGCATACCACGTTACATCGTGCAGGTGGATCAGTTAAAGGCACGCCGTGCCGGCATTAGCACCGAAGACATTACCCAAGCTCTACAGATGCGCTATAGCGGTGTGCACGCTTCGCTGATCCGCGATGATGGCGTTGCCGCACCGATCGTGCTGCGTGGCAATGCAACCGAGCGCGCCGCACAGGGTAGTCCAGCCGACACCCTGGTGTACTCCCAAGCAGTGGGCACGCCACTGCCGTTGTCAGCGATCGCCACGATAGAGAACGATACTGAACCCTCCACACTGATGCGTCGCAATCTTAACCGTGCGATCACAATCATCGGGCACAATGCGGGAATGACCGCAGGTGAAATTGTGCAGACACTTGCACCCAAGGTCACCTCACTGAAGCTGCCGCCTGGCTATCACATCGAGCTTGGTGGCGAGATCGAAGACGCGGCACAAGCCAACCAAGCACTGTTACAGTTCATGCCGCATGCACTGGTCGCAATCCTGCTGCTATTCATCTTGCAATTCAATTCGTTCCGCAAATTATTCATCGTAGTAGCCAGCATCCCATTTGTGCTCATCGGTGCAGCTGTAGCACTGCTGACAACCGGTTACCCTTTTGGCTTTATCGCCACCTTCGGCCTACTTGCACTGGCTGGGATCATTGTCAATAACGCCGTGCTATTGCTGGAACGCATCGAAGCAGAGCTCGCCGATGGCTTAGCGCGTCGGGAGGCTGTCGTGTCGGCAGCCGTGAAACGCCTGCGGCCCATTGTCATGACCAAGCTGACCTGCATCGTCGGCTTGGTGCCACTGATGCTGTTCGGTGGCCCACTGTGGACTGGGATGGCAATTACCATGATCGGCGGTTTAGCACTGGGCACGTTGGTGACATTGGGCCTGATCCCAAGTCTGTATGACACGCTCTTCGGTCTACGCCTTGGCAACAAAAGTGTTGTGGAAACACTGGGGTAAGAGTGTGAGTCAGCATGACACGCATAGCTGGCCACTGCCGCTCGTCACGTACTTCCTTAATGTGAAAGCCACAATGCGATAGCCAAACCAAACTAGCAAAGACTCTTGCGTACCCTGAAGAAATCAGCGAAACGATGATTTTGAGCATTGGCCACTTCAGCGAGACCACTTTGGAGCAGGCTAAAGCACAATCCGTACTTGGGGAAATCGATCTGTCTGAAACAGAATTAAGGGCCGCACACACTCTTTGTTAGGCAACGAAGGAGTGAGCATCAATAAGGCAGTTTCTGTAAGCGCCACCGCCGAGCAAAGCCACCATCGCTCTTGCACAAGGACGCGTGATGTTCTGTGGGGAATATTGCATAGCCGACAACCCATTTGCTCTTCAAATGGACTGAAGTGTCTGACAAGAACATCAGGCGACCGTATCACCCGGAGCAGCACACACTCGTACTGCTACACCGCCCAAAAGACAAATTCAATCGCGCCAATGACGCATTAGGCGACAAGTAAACACGCCAACACGATGAAAGCTGATTGGTGTAAAAGAACCGATGAACCTACCGCTGGACGACGCAGACATCACGGTTCGTCGCACACCTGGAAAATCGCTGCCGGACACCAAATACACCAATAACGATGCAGGTATTTTGCACTTAACCAAAAATAGACAGCCAAGATAAAACTACAACTACTCAGCAAAACAAGAAACAAACAAACTATTTTTTCAGTGACGACACCAAGCAGATAAAGCTGAAGCGATGTCGTCACGGTGGGGGAATGCGCTTAATCCGCTAATGTAACCACACGGTGTACTGAAAGCACCGCCATGTGTGGCCTTTGAACATCGAAACGCACTAATATGTTCAGCGGTGTTTCTCTCTTCAGAGAGCAAACGAAATCAAAAAGATCAGCGCAATATGCCGCTGTTAGGCTCATTCACAGCGCCCACAGATGATCGGCACCCAGCATCCAATCGCACCAAAGTCACGACACGCAATCATTAAGTTAAGTGTTTTATGTTGCTTTTCTATACCATGCCTTTTCTATATCCAGCGTGGCAATCACGTTATCCCTTTACTAAACGCAGTCCGTCATCACAGTTGATAGCTTGGCCAGTCCCAAGACCCTAAGAGCGACCACGACCGCCAAGCGGGGAGTTATGTATGGCCGCAAATTCGATCAAACCAATACCAGCAATACAGGATACAGACGACAACTGCTCACTTGGCACGGCTACCATCAAGACTATTGCTATACCTTCAAACCGGGATTGATAGCAGTGCTTTATTTATTGCTGCAATGACATGTTCAAGGCAACATACTCAGCAATAATGGGCAATAGTGGAAGTCGACACGGAATTTCACCATTGACACTACTTCTAAGCATCAAGTCGTCAACCATACCAATGCGTGACTGGAATCTAACCACACACAGAAGTACCTTAATGAGTCTCGGAAAGCGCTTTCGACACCACTTCACGTAGTGGGGTAGTCGGCCGTCCGATGAGAGCACTGAGTTGGTGACTATCATCGAATAGTCCGCCCTGCGAAGCACCAATATCAAACTGTGCCAGAATCGCAGCGAAGCTTTCCGGTAATCCTCCCTGTGTCAAGATTGCAGCGTACTCAGCTTCCGGTAAATCGCGATAAATCACTGGTTTTCCAGACTGTTTTTCAATCTCTGCAGCGTATTCGGCCAGCGTAAATGCCTCGTCACCAGCCAATTCGTAGGTGCGACCATTTTGATCCACATCAGAAACCAACACCGCAGCAGCAGCAGCAGCGTAGTCAGAACGTGTGGCCGCAGCAATACGGCCTGTACCAGCGCTACCAAACACAGCCCCATGAACTAACGCGGATCCTATCGAGACAGTGTAGTTCTCGGTGTACCAACCATTACGCAACAGCACGTAAGGCATACCTGATGCCCTCAATAACGCTTCAGTCTGCACGTGTTCCTGGGCCAGCAGCAGTGGCGAGCTATCCGCGTGTAACAAGCTGGTGTAAGCAAACAAGCCCATATCAGCACGTGCCGCAGCTTCAATTACGTTGCGATGTTGTGCAAAGCGTTGACCGATGGTATTAGAGGATACCAGCAGCACACGATCTACCCCTTGAAGGGCAGCATCTATACTGGCCTGATCACTGTAATCCAATCGACACGTCTCAACACCACGTGTACTAAACGCTGCTAATACCTTTGGATCACGTGCTGCAGCGATTAAATGAGATGCATGTATCATTCCTAGCAATTCTTCGATCACTAAAGCGCCAAGTTGGCCGCTGGCACCAGTAACAAGAATGCGGGAAACAGTTTGGGTCATGCTAAAGTCCTACATGTATAGATTCTTAAAATCTCATGTTTCATTGTCGAGGCTATAATTTTTTCCACAAGAAGAAATTTTTTGCAGTCAAGGTGATTTTTGAGGAACCCCCATCATGAACATGTTCGCTTCTCTCGCTTCCTTGGCCCCTCCCCCTAACTGGGAAAATCTCCCGTTCGACGCCACCCAATGTCCGGTGCGCGATGTGCTGGATCATATAGGCGATAAGTGGACGCTCCTGATCTTATTAACTCTGGTTCCCGGGCCAACACGTTTCAGCGCTATTCAACGCGCCGTACCTGACATCTCCAAGCGGATGCTCACCCAAACCCTGCGGCATCTTGAGCGAAACGGGATGATTAACCGCAAAGTCTATCCAACCAAGCCGCCGAGAGTAGACTATGCACTGGCACCTCTGGGCGAAAGCCTGTTGGTACCTGTGATGCAGCTACTTAACTGGGCCAGCACCCACCATGACGAAGTACGCAACGCACGCAACCATTTCGATCGCGCACAAGGTGGCTTGGCAATAGTGTGTTCGGCCTAAAACACCACCTATATTCTATGCTTAGCACATCCATTCATAACCTCGTAAACGAGGTTATGAATGGATGTGCTAAGGATGGAGAAATCACCACAAATAAACTAGCAAGAATCCAGTTTTGGGCAGCATTCCCAGGAATAAAACCATCATCAGTGTACGTATCAACACACAGCATCCTGTGATGTGGCTGCTTGATGCTACCTAGTGAAGATGCACCCCAGGACTCAGTGTGATTTCCATTTGAACCGTATTTTCAACAATCTCATCCAGTTCTCAGCAGTTAAACAAAGAACCAATGTTATCGGTGATGCTGTCAACAGACAATGCACCACCGCCATACATAACTACACCAATGACCACGCATACATAAACCCTTTACCAAGGAGCAAACCCACGTCCAAAGCACCCTAAACGAAATACGAAACTCATTTTCTAAGCTATGGCCAGCGAAGCCGGTAAGAAGCCAGACTTATACACTAGCGCCTTCTTCTTCAACGGCTTTGATCGACAGGCGAATTCGACCTTGCTTATCAACTTCTAACACCTTTACACGCACCACATCGCCTTCCTTCAACTTGTCACCAACACGCTCCACACGTTCACTGGATATCTGAGAAACGTGTACCAAACCATCCTTACCAGGCAAAATAGTCACAAAAGCGCCAAAGTCCATAATCTTAACAACCTTGCCCTCATAAACCCGTCCCGGCTCGACATCCGAGGTAATCTGCTCGATACGACGCTTAGCCTCGCGGGCTGCAGCATTGTTGACTGAAGCGATGATGATCGTACCGTCGTCCTGGATATCGATCTGCGTGCCGGTATCCTTAGTGATCGCCTGGATGGTCGAACCACCCTTACCAATGACATCGCGGATCTTGTCAGGGTGGATCTTAATCGTCAGCAGGCGGGGCGCGTAGTCGGACAACTCGGCACGCGGTGCGGCCAGTGCCTTGTCCATCTCGCTAAGGATGTGCAAACGACCAATTCTAGCCTGCTGTAGAGCCTGCTTCATAATCTCCTCGGTAATACCTTCGATCTTAATGTCCATCTGCAACGCGGACACCCCTTCGGAGGTACCAGCAACCTTGAAATCCATATCGCCAAGGTGATCCTCGTCCCCGAGGATATCGCTCAACACAACAAAGCGATCCCCTTCCTTTACCAAACCCATCGCAATACCAGCCACTGGGGCCTTCACCGGCACACCAGCATCCATCAGTGCCAGCGAGGAACCGCACACCGAAGCCATTGATGAAGAACCGTTCGATTCGGTGATCTCCGAGACAACACGGATTGTGTAAGGGAATTCATCCAAACTCGGCATCACAGCTAACACCCCACGCCTAGCAAGACGGCCGTGGCCGATCTCACGGCGCTTCGGGACACCAAAGCGGCCACATTCGCCCACCGAATATGGTGGAAAGTTGTAATGGAATAAGAAGTTTTCCTTATATTCACCAGTGACCGCATCAATCACTTGGCCATCACGAGCTGTACCCAGCGTGGTGACTACGATCGCTTGAGTTTCTCCACGTGTAAATAGACAAGAGCCGTGGACGCGCGGTAGCACCCCAACCTTTACTGTGATCGGGCGCACAGCGCCTAAAGAGCGTCCATCAATGCGGACCTTAGTGTTTAACAAGGCGTCGCGCATGGTACGGTACTCCAGTTCACCGAATTCCTTTAGCAATTCCACCAAGCTCCAGCCCTCAACTTCAAAGCGGCCAGCCAATTGCTCAATTGCATCATTCTTGATAGCCGCGATCGCGTCGCGACGCTGCAACTTGTCTCGGATATGGAAAGCATCAGACAAGCGGCAACCAACTGCTTCCTTAAGCGCAGTGATCAAAGCATCATTCTTGGCCGGGGCCACCCAACTGGACGGCTGTGTACCGACTTCTTCAGTTAGTGCATCGATCATCTGGATCACTTTTTGCATCTCGCGATGACCGAAGATGACCGCTCCTAACATCACCTCTTCGGAAAGCAATGCGGCCTCAGATTCAACCATCAGCACTGCATTAGCAGTACCAGCCACAACAAGTTCCAACTGAGATTTCTTCAGGTCACTGACAGTGGGATTAAGGATATATTGACCTTCCTTGTAGCCAACCTTAGCAGCACCTATTGGCCCCTTGAACGGGATACCGGCCAGTGACAATGCAGCTGAAGCACCAATCATCGCCGGAATATCACCGTCGACTTCCGGGTCGAGTGACATAACCGTCGCGATAATCTGAACTTCGTTCTTGTAGTCTTCCGGAAACAACGGACGGATCGGACGGTCAATCAGACGGGAAATCAGCGTTTCTTTCTCGGTTGCACGGCCCTCACGTTTAAAAAAGCTACCCGGGATGCGCCCACCAGCGTAGAACTTCTCCTGATAATCAACTGTCAGTGGGAAGAAATCCTGGCCCTCTCGCGCATTCTTGGCAGCAACAGCAGTGACAAGCAATACAGTGTCATCCATCTTGACGATAACGGCTCCATCCGCCTGGCGGGCAACTTCGCCCGTTTCCAGGGTGACGGTATGCTTGCCATACTGGAAGGTTTTGGTGATTTTTGCCACGAGAGTTTCCTTAGGGATAATACTTTCAACAGATGAACTGTGCTCAGTCTTTGCCAATAACGTGGAGTTGGCGGCTTGCAATCTTTAAAGTGCATTCCTAATCCAAACACAACACACGGCACGTCTCTGATCCACGGCGAGGGCGATAAAATCTCAGCGGCGCAGGCCAAGTTTTTCGATCAATAGCTTATAACGTTCGTTGTCCTTTTTATTAAGGTAATCAAGCAAACTGCGACGGCGATTAACCATCTGCAGCAGACCACGGCGGCTATGATGGTCTTTTTTATGAATTTTAAAGTGCTTAGTCAGCAACTCAATACGAGCAGTCAACAGTGCAATCTGGACTTCTGGGGACCCCGTATCATTGGCACTTCGCTTATTGTTCTCGATGATGTTCTGAGTATCGATCAACATAGTGGCTTCTCTAAATAGACGCGGAGTGGGCAGAAATGCTGGATAAAGACGCATACCGCCTGACTCGCCGATTGCTGGAAGGACGCGCTTGGAGCGCAAGGTACCTAATGAAAGGCAACGAAATTGTATCGGCCCCAAAAGTTCGGCACAAGTTGATCACTTCTAAATAAATCCAGATTCAAAGATTGAAAAGACGCTGTGGCACCAACAAACCTTCACTATCAACCTCTCCCAACCCAGCAGGGGTACCATTTTTCTCGAGTACTGCAACCCTCCCAACCTGGAAACGTTGATCGCGCAGGCGTTGTCCTAGCCTGAAGCGAGCTAGACGCTCGGCATCAAGCTCCAGTGCCGGGAAACCAGCTAATCCCTCAGCCAAAGGCAATAACAGAGAATTAGGATGCCTCCCTTTCTTCAATGCCTGCTCCAACTCATCCAAGGTCAACATCTCAGGCATCTGGAATGGAGCTATCCAGCGACGGCGCAATGCGATGATATGCGCACCACAACCCAGGAATTCACCCAAATCGCGGACTAAGCTACGGATGTATGTACCCGAACCGCAAGTCACGCGTAATCGTAATCGTGGCATAGCCAAAGCAAGCAATTCGATCGCATGCACCTCAACCTCACGTACCGGGGCATTCACCACCTCACCACGCCGGGCTTTAGCATATAGTGGCTCGCCACCCTGCTTGAGCGCAGAATAGATTGGGGCGCGTTGCAGAATCGGACCAATCAACCGACATAGCACGGCATCGACTACTTCGGCATCCAGCGTCGGTACCGGGCGCTCAAGTAACACAACCCCTTCAGCATCATCAGTACTGGTAGTCGTGCCGAGTAGCACATCAGCATCGTAAGCCTTGGCAGAACCCAGTAGCAAACCAGCAATTTTGGTGGCTTCTCCAAAACACAGCGGCAACAGTCCGGTAGCGAGTGGATCCAAGCTGCCAGTATGCCCCCCCTTCTTAGCACGCAATAACCGACGCGCAACCTGCAACGCACCGTTAGAACTCATGCCAGCAGGCTTATCAAGCAGCAAAATACCATCCAAACGACGATAGGCAATGCGAGACATTAATCAAGAAACATCGAACATAAAGAACGAGGAATAAAGCAGGTTGTGAGCAGTGGATCAACACTGGACATTGGTGGTTGCACACCAATGCAAGATTTAATCACACTCGTCTTTTTCCCCAGCAACCGGGGGTATCAAATCACGTAATAATGCATCAATACGTTCACCACGATCCAACGAATCATCGTAATGGAAGTGCAGTTCAGGCACAAAGCGCAGCCTCATAGTATGCGCTAATTGCATACGCAGTTCGCGCGCCAACGTCCTCAACGCTGCCACTGCCTCGCGTGAGCACTCTGCTTGAAGAGCAGTCACAAACACCTTAGCGTGTGCCATATCACGGGTCACTTCCACATCAGACACACTCACAGAAGGCAATCCATGATCACGCACAGCGGCATGCACTAAAGCACCTAGATCGCGGCGAATTTGGACGGAAATACGTTCAGTACGCTGAAATGATTTCTTCGGCACGGCACGGAAGCAGAATCGATTGAAACAAGAAAGGCACAATGGAATGCTGCCGAGGATTCGACCGGTAAAGGCACACGGGACATCCCAACGCCATTAACAGCCAAGCACGACCTGTACGCTTACAACGTACGCGCCACCTCAATACGTTCGAAACACTCGATTTGATCTCCAACCCTAACATCATTGTAAGCCTTCACTCCGATACCACACTCAGTACTGTTACGGACCTCGTCAACATTATCCTTAAAACGACGCAATGACTCTAATTCACCCTCAAACACCACGGTGTTATCGCGCAGCACACGGATCGGCTTGGAGCGCTTGACAACACCCTCGATTACCATACAACCGGCGACAGCGCCGAACTTAGAACTGCGGAACACATCCCGCACCTCGGCAACACCGATGATCTCCTCACGGATTTCAACACCAAGCAAACCAGAAGCTACCTGCTTCACCTGATCAATAACATCGTAGATGATAGAGAAATAACGGAGATCTACGCTGTTCGCCTCAATGATCTTGCGAGCAGAGGCATCGGCACGGACATTGAAACCAATCACAGTAGCTTTAGAGGCAACCGCAGAGTTGGCATCCGACTCAGTTATACCTCCAACACCAACATGAATCACATTGATTCTAATATCATCGTTGGACAGTGCCACCAACGCATGTTTGAGCGCTTCCAGCGAACCCTGGACATCAGCCTTAATCAACAGGTTAAGCACTTGCTGATTCTCACCCTTACCCATCTGCGCCAAGATGTCTTCCATGCGGTTGCCCGCGGAAGCAACCAAGCGCGACTCACGGCGTTTGGCCTCACGCTGCTGTGCTACATCCTTAGCAAGACGCTCATCGTCAACAACCACGAAATCGTCTCCAGCATCAGGCACACCAGACAAGCCAAGCACCTGCACAGGGATTGATGGAGCGGCGGCAACCGGTTGGTAACCAATCTCATCAAACAGCGCACGCACACGACCGTAATGAGTGCCGCATACCAAATAGTCCCCCTTTTTCAGTCGTCCCTGCTGCACCAATACCGTTGCCACCGGACCACGCCCCTTGTCTAGCGAAGACTCGATCACGGTACCGGTCGCACGCCCTTCAGTCACAGCCTTCAGTTCCAACACCTCAGCCTGGATCGAAATTGCATCCAACAATGCGTCAACGCCACTACCGGTCTTGGCAGACAGCTCGACGAACTGCGTATCCCCACCAAATTCCTCAGCAACAACGTTCTCAGTTAACAACTCGTTTTTTACACGCTGTGGATCGGCAGTAGACTTATCAATCTTGCTCACAGCTACGATCAGCGGTACACCGGCCGCCTTCGCATGGTGTACTGCCTCCTTGGTCTGCGGCATCACGCCATCATCGGCAGCAACCACCAGCACCACAATGTCAGTGATCTTGGCACCGCGTGCGCGCATCAAGGTGAAGGCGGCGTGACCCGGTGTATCCAAAAAGCTTATGACGCCACGCGGGGTCTCCACATGGTAAGCACCAATGTGCTGGGTTATACCACCAGCTTCGCCCACCGCAATTTTGGTACGACGAATGTAATCCAGCAACGAAGTTTTGCCGTGGTCAACATGTCCCATAATAGTCACCACAGGTGGACGTGGAACCGCTTCGCCATGGACCTCTTCAGTATGGGCCAGTAAAGCATCCTCAAAGTCATTGCTGCTAGCACGAGTCACCTTATGACCCAGCTCCTCGGTTACCAGCACTGCAGTGTCATGATCAATGGTTTGGGTGATGGTCACCATCACCCCCATTTTGAACAACGCCTTCACCATATCACCACTTTTCAGCGCCAACTTCTGCGCCAAGTCAGCTACCGTAATGGTGTCTCCGACCGCGACTTCACGCACAACTGCCGCAGTAGGGCGCTCAAAACCATGAGCACCGCTAGCACGACTACTCTTCTCGTTACCACGGTGAGTGTTACCACCTCCCTTGCCCCGCGTGCTGCTACCACGACGAGCACGGTCGGCAGCCGTCAGGTGCATCTGACCGGCAAAACGGCGTGCAGAATCATCCTCGTCCGAGACCATCACGTGCGAACCACGGGGTTTATGCCGCGCCCCGCTATTGCGGTCATCCGAACGTGGGGCCGAAGGGCGTGCTGCGACCGGTACCGGTCGCGGTGCTCTTGGCACGGCGCGCGCGCGCGCTTCAGAAATCTGTTTAGACACCGGCTTGACGGGACTGGAATCCGTCTGGACAGCAACCTCCTCAACTGCGCGGCTTTCAGCCTCCTGGCGCTCACGCTCAGCCTGTTCTTCACGGTGCTTTCGTTCTTGCTCCTCCACACGCTGGCGGTCAACTTCAGCCAAACGCTGCTGCTCAGCAAGATTGCGCTGGCGCGATTCTTCAAGCTTACGCAATATTTCAACACGCTCGGCATCACGCAGTTCTATAGACGGTTTTGTCGGCGCAAGATATTCGCTCTCAGGCGTCTTCACATAAGTGCGCTTTTGGCGTACTTCCACGTTTACCGTAGTCTTGTTGCGGCCAGCGTTAACTGTCACTTCTTGCAACCTACGCCGATTAAGCGTGATTTTTTTCGGTGCCTCACGGATCGTTTCAACCGACAACACATCGGACTTGCCATGTGTGCGGCGCAGGAACCCGAGCAACTTCATCTTTTCAGTACTGGTCACGACCTGGTCGGGACCACTGAACTTCATACCGGCCTCGGCCAACTGCTCTAGCAGTTTCTCAACAGGGGTCTTGACCAGCTCGGCAAGCTTACGAATAGTGGTTTGCTGCGACATTCGGTTCCTATGATTCAGTTGGACGCCCCCTCGCCCAACGCAAGGGAAGCGCAAATTTTAAGCCCTGAACAGGTCAAGGCATTGTTCATTGCCGACTCATTCGCCACGCTCCAAACGAGCAATTTCCTCAGCACGAGCAGCCAGTATCAACACAGCTGCACGCTGGAGGGTCATGCCTTCAATATCAAACTCGACAATCTCGTCAGCAGCCAAATCAGAAAGATCCTCGCTAGTACGCACTCCATGAGCCGCCAGAGCGTGTGCGGTGATCTCGTCCATACCATTGAGTGCCAACAAATCCGGCGTTGGGCCAGAATGTTCCAAACCCTCCTCCTCGGCCAACGCCGCATTCAGTAACGCATCACTGGCACGAGCACGGAGCTCCTCAACGATATCCTCATCAAAACCCTCCACTGCCAGGAGCTCACCGACCGGTACGTAAGCGATTTCCTCGATAGTGTTGAATCCCTCCATAACCAGGATAGAGGCAATCTCCTCGTCCACTTCCAAGCGTTCCATAAATAACTGACGAGCGGCAACCTGCTCGGCTTCCGACTTAGCAGCAACCTGCTCGGCAGTCATCACATTCAATTGCCAACCCGTCAAGCGGCTGGCTAAACGTACATTCTGGCCGCCCTTGCCAATGGCCTGGGCCAAGCGATCCTCAGCCACAGCCAAATCCATTGAGTGTTTCTCCTCATCAACGATGATCGACTGTACCTCAGCCGGTGCCATCGCATTGATAACAAAGTTAGCCGGATTTTCATTCCACAATACAATATCTACGCGTTCACCGTTAAGCTCGTTAGAGACGGCCTGCACACGCGAGCCACGCATACCGATGCAAGCACCGATAGGATCAGTGCGATTGTCATGTGCAATCACAGCGATCTTGGCCCGGTCGCCAGGATCGCGGGCACAACCTTTGATCTCAACCAAACCCTGACCAACCTCCGGGACTTCCAGTTTGAACAATTCGATCATGAATTCCGGAGCAGAACGGCTAATGAATAGCTGCGGGCCACGTGACTCAGAACGCACCTCAGCCAAGTAACCACGCACACGATCTCCGGGACGCACTACATCTCGCGGGATACCCTTGTCCTTTGGGATAAAAGCCTCAGTACTCCCACCTAAGTCGACATAAATATTACCGCGCTCAACACGTTTGACTACACCGGTAACTAACTCGCCAACACGATTTTTCCACGCATCGACAATTTGCTGGCGTTCAGCATCACGCACACGCTGCACAATCACTTGTTTAGCAGCCTGCGCAGCGATACGGCCAAAGTCGGGGTTGTCAATCTGCTCCTCAATGTAGTCACCGACCTCCACACCATCAGCTTCATCAAGCGCGTCCATCAGACGAATCTGCCGTTCCGGTGACTCCATCACCACATCGTCAGCAACCACCTCCCAACGCCGGAAAGTCTCGTAGTTGCCGTTCTTTTGATCGATAGTTACACGTGTTAGAATATCTCGGTCGGGATAACGCTTCTTCGCCGCCGACGCCAACGCAATTTCAATGGCGTTGAAGATGATCTGGCGCGGGACACCCTTTTCGTTAGCGACCACATCAACTACCAATAAAAGTTCCTTGCTCATCTAAATCACTCCGCGCACGGCTTGCCGGCCGCCGATTCATTGGATGGTTTCTTGTTACCTTGACTCGTTTTTTTCGTGTCAGACTTACTTCTTTTTAACGGTGCCAAGCCCAGTACGCTCCAGTCAGGGGCGATCCGCGCCTTATCAATGTTATTGAAATCCACAGCTAGCTCAACGCCATCGACAAGCAATACCACCAAGCCCTCCACTTGCTCGACCCGTGCAATCTTTCCTTGCAAGCGACGACGCCCATGCTGTGGCAACTTCAATTCAACCTTAACCAGTTCGTTGTGGTGACGGGCAAACTGCTCCAACGTGAACAACGGACGATCCAAACCTGGGGAAGACACCTCCAGGGTGTAATTGCCACTTATAGGTTCTTCAACGTCTAAATGCGCCGATACTTCACGACTCACACGTTCACAATCATCTATGCTCACCATGCACTCAGGCTGCATAGCAAACGGCATATCAATGTACAGGCGCAAGATAGCGCCACTAGGCACTAGAAGATACTTCGCACCGAGTAGCTCAAACCCGAGCATCTCGACCTTCGACGCCAACAGATTCACAATTTCAATGCCTTTGTCGCTCACAGGCTGCCCTAATCCAATTAAATTACGCTCTGCTGAAAAACGATGCATGCGTCACTATGCCACAGAAATAGCAAGGGGCCCCTTGGGCCCCATTGCACAAATCCGACATGCAAGCTAAGAACGAAGGCGACAAAAGACACCTTCCCCTAGCCGAAACCATCATTAACCGCCTGGACATCTAACGCCTGCTACCTAGCTTCGGTATCCACTGTCAGCATCGATAGAAACCGACGCTTACCGAGAATCCTTAAAGCCTTGGCACTAGAATAATAGACATTTTAAAAGATAACGGCAAGCTAGCATTTAAGGAGACAAAATTCGATGCCAGCCAGCTTGCAGACATCCCTCGCACTCCCCATGACATTTTTATCATAAGATCGTCCAAACGTGAGATTCGTGCATCAACCGACAAATCAATCCTAAAACAGATCATCAGCAAAAGTCTGGTGTAGAACGATTACCCTGGAGCAATGTCACAACCCAGAGAAACCACAATGCGGAACGCACCTAAATTCAAACACAGCACTCTGTCAAGTCATGAGCAGTCCGTAACGTAGTTTGACACAGCAGATAGATTTCGCTCTAAAATAATTATGAAGTGTATTCTTTTTTTCAGAATCATACACCGTTTGAATGCCATATCCGCGAAACAGTCTAGCGATAACAATCGAAAGAGTACGCTATCGGAGTCTAGGGTAGTTGTAGCAAGCTCATGCGGTGAACTTTATTTAAGGCAAGGAAGAATAATCACATTGAAGTGCTCCTTCTCAGCACCACAAGGAACCCTAAAATAAATACACATTAAAGCAAATCACAAAGGTTCATTAACTAACGACAAGCTTTTGAACAGAAAACATTAACCTCGCATGCATCTAAATAATGACATACCCGGATCCAGGCATCGCCAATCAATGAATCTAAGCAATACAACAACAGGAACACGGTGCCATTAATGAACCGGATAATCAAGCTCAAGTTAAGGTATCGATGGAGCGGGGAAGAATAATGAGCCGTATCTCAGCAATTAGCAGAGTACCATCAATACTGAAACATGGACTCCACAGCAAACAACCATCAACCTAAGCGAAAAAAGCCTAAATAGATTGATGAAAACTAGAAGCAATCATGGTACATGCAGGTCACTTTAAGGCGCTACTACTATACTAAGCAAGTGCCTGTTTGGCCCAACTCACCATAACGAAGACCAGGTTACTTCAAAGATTTCAAGCCCAAGCCAAACAAATGTGTTGATTTCTTTAAGAGACTTATAACCAAAAAAAACACCACGGTACGTTAAGCAAGGCACCACATTCTTTAAAATGCCAAGAACAATCAAGCGGAGGCCAAAAACTTATGATTCACATAGAAGACAAATAAACTACTTACCAAGACAATTATGCTACAACCCTCACTACCAAGCATACCAACAAGATTCATGGATATACACGAATCACTTACGACAAGAAGAAAAATCCGCAGAGAAACCAATCTCACCGAGGAAATCACCAAACCAACACTACAACCACAAACGGTAGCGGGGGCAGGATTTGAACCTGCGACCTTCGGGTTATGAGCCCGACGAGCTGCCAGACTGCTCCACCCCGCAGCAGAAGGTTAATTATGAAGAATCAGGCGCGAAATTACAAGCCATGACTGTGTAAACCATACCAAGCGTACCATTCACCTAAGCAAACATGATCCACAACAATGACGCGACTCTAGAGTCATTAACTTAACTTCCCAAGAAAAGACTCCAATAGTTACAAAGATCTCGGAGAACACGAATCGTTACCCAGGATTTCCGCAATAAGACCTAAAACTACTGATACTCCCTGTACATTCTGGGTTTTGTCGTCACTCATGGAGAACCGAAAAAACACTTGATACACTCAAACAAGCACCCCAACATACCTTCCTTTTTTGTGCACACCAAATGTCCCGGACTGATTCTACGACGAGGATCAATCGTAGCCAGAAGGATCAACCACTAGAGGGAATCTGGAACTCAAAGGTCCGAACGCTTGCGATCGGTTATTTTTGAACCCTCGGCTACTATGCTGTTGCACCCCTTTGATCTTTGGGTAGATTAGTAATGTTTTGGACTTGTCTAACCCCTGCAAGGCATCTTTTCGACACCATCGTGAAACACGCATGTAAGGCAAGGTTTTCCAGTAATCGAACACCGTTGGAAAATTGTGCCACGAAGAGCTAGTGCGAGCCATTCATCGCACGAATTAGAGCAATCAGCGATGGTTGACCACTGTTAGACTTTTAGAACTTAGTACCGGCTTTATCTGACAAGACTCCTGCAACCTGCTGACCTACTTCGGTTAGCAGTTGTTTACGCAATAAACAGTGTGCCAACACCAGCGAACGTCAACAGAACTTAGTCAGGTAACGCATGCCCACGCTGACACCCTGCCATCCACTAATGACCTGCCCAAGCGCTTCGGTAACTGGCAGACGATCTACACACGCATTAATCGATAGGCAAAGCTTGGCATGCTCGATCAAGCTTTGGCCACTGCAGCAAACACAAGTCGTGCAGATCAAGAACCAGACTGTATCGCTGGACAACACCGGCGTGAATGTGTATCTGGATGGTACCCGTGGACCCCCAAAAACAGTCAGACGGCTATCGGCACATCTCGTGGCGAGTGGAACACCAAGCACCACCTCATCACGGCTCACGCGCCATCACCGTCTCTATATCACCTGGATAAACGCACGATGCGCCGGAAGGGTTACGAGTAGCTGTTGCTCAAACGGCTCTGGCCACCGAATTGCCCGTTGCACACGGTCATGGAGTGCGTTGATGAAGGCCACCAAGCCAGCCCGCTGGTGCTTGACTTGAACTGCATTCCTATCGTGATACCACTGCACACGCGTATTAGAGTCTTAGGCATACGGCCGCAAGATGTAAAGATGAACAAGCACCGCAATGAGGTTGAGCGCCTGTTTCACAGGCTGAAAGGCTATCGCCGCATCTGCTCCAGATACGAGAAATTCAATGTCATGTTTATTTTCTTTATCTGCTTCGCTCCAATTGCGAATGGCTTGCGATCATGTCAACAGACGCTAGTCACATCCTCTCCGACAGCCAATAAAACATCAAACCTGGAAGGACATTGATGTGCTTACATCAATCACACTTACGATATCCACACAGAAACCACCAAGGCGTTAAAAGACGCAGACACACGATCACCATTTCCATCGAATCGACACTTAAGTACCCAAGCGGCTATCGTTCGTCAGCTTTACAAAAGACAGCATCCGATCAAACATCGCCTTTTCAAGGCTCAAACAATATCTTGTGGCATTGCTAATGCATTAACACATCGCAAAAACAGAACGTGCGCTACTCCGCAGAATTTCTGGATTGCTTTGATCATCCACTTGATTAATGCATTTATATTATCGCCACCATGTAAAGAAGACCCAACGTGAAAACCCAGGATCGCAACTCACATCAAAACTCAAAACCTCGATACACACTCAGCCACGCAAACGTGCCAGCACTGCACGCGTCACTGGATCAGCAACTTCAGCACTATCCCCCTGTAAGGCAGGTAGTAATTGAACTGCTAGACGCTTTCCTAGTTCCACACCGAACTGATCAAACGCATTAATGCCCCAAATCACTGACTGCACGTACACACTATGCTCGTACATAGCAATCAGTGCCCCCAATGCCCGTGGGGTCAATGCGTCGAGCAGAATCAGCGTACTCGGATTCCCTCCTGCATAAACACGATGCGGATCATCACTGAACTGACCGTTCGCTAGTGCCTCGGTCTGAGCCAGAAGGTTTGCATTCAAAGCAAAATGGCTCTCAGTGTAGGGATCATCATTACGGATAGTACCGATAAAGTCGGTCGGTACGATATTAGTCCCCTGATGCAACGCTTGGAAGAAACTATGCTGCACATCAGTACCTACACCGCCCCACCAGACTGGAACCGTATCCCTATCCACCGGCGTGCCGTCACACTTGACCCGCTTACCCAAACTTTCCATCACAAGTTGCTGCAGGTAAGCAGGGAGCAACGCCAAACGCTGGTCATAAGCCATCACCGCATACGTGGTGCAGCCAAGGAAGTTGCGGTTCCACACCGCAGTCAAACCATGCAATACCGCCACATTTTCTTCTAAAGGCGCCCTCAGGACATGCTCATCAAACTCTGCTGCACCGGTCAGCAACTGCTCAAAACGCAGGAAACCGATCGCCAACGCAACCGGGAAACCGACTGCCGACCATAGCGAATAACGTCCACCCACCCAATCCCAGATTGGCAACACCTGCATGGGCACAATGTCAAAAGTATTTGCGGCCCGTTCCGGATTAGCACTTACCGCATATAAACGCTCGCTACCACCTAACCAATCGTAGAGAATACGGCCGTTGAGCAACGTCTCCTGAGTACCGAAGGTCTTGGAAATCAAAATGCCAGCAGTACGTGCTGGATCCAAGAGATCCAATGTGCGCCGCATCGCCGCACCATCAACATTAGAGACGAAATGCACTCGAAAACGTCCTTGGGGAATCGGACGCAACGCATCAACCACCAAACGTGGCCCAAGGTCTGAACCACCAATGCCAACGCTAACAATATCGGTAACCTCGCTAGCCTCCAGCTGCGCAATCAGCGAGTACATCCGCTCACGCACCTTGGTAGCAATCGCGTGAGCCTCAACCGCCACCGAAGCATCACTGAAATCACCACGCAGCGCGGTATGCAGCACGGCACGCCCCTCGGTCACGTTGACCTGCTCACCACAAAATAGGCGCTGGAATGCGTCAGTCACATTATGCTGTTGAGCCAATGCGAACAGCGCCTCCAACGCCACACAGTCATATTTCTGCCGCGCAAAGTTGAAGTACAGCGGACCGACCTGCCTAGCATATTGCTCTGGTCTTTCTAGCTCAGCGGCAAGCAGATCTGGAATCGTCACCCCACGCAGACGTTCGGCATGAAACCGCAAGGCATCAAATCCGTTATGCATGTGTCATGCAGCCTGTGTCGGAATACTACGGTTGGTATGAGTAATCGCATTGGCAGCATCGACGTATACCAGATTCGGGCTGAAAATTGCCGCCTCTTGCTCACTCATATGCGCAAACGCAGCAATGATCACCGCATCTCCAACTTGCACGTAACGCGCAGCGCCTCCGTTCACTGAGATAATGCCGCTGCCATTCTCGGCACGGATTGCGTAAGTAGTGAAGCGGGCACCATTAGTCACATCCCAGACGTGGACTTTCTCAAATGCATGGATACCGGTGGCTTCCAGCAGTAATCCGTCGATTGCGATCGACCCTTCGTAGTTGAGCTCGGAATGGGTAACAGTGGCACGGTGGATTTTAGCTTTAAGCAAGGACAGTTGCATGGGAAACGAAGCTAAAGTAAGGAAAGTGATTGTAGCCAATGAACAGATACCTGGGCATGGTAACAATTGTTTCGGAACGTATTATCAGAACTCAAGATTATCGATCAGACGGGTGTTACCCAAACGTGCAGCAACAAGTGCGATGCACGGACTGACAGCGGTCTCCTCAACGATTTCACCCAGATCAGACAAGCGGATTACCGCATAGTCAACTTGGAACCCAGCTGCTTCCAAACGCCGAACGGCTTCGGCTTCGACATCTGCGCGTACACCACCGGACAGTACGGCATCGCGCATCGCTATCAGGGTACGATAAATCTCTGCGGCCTGCTGCCGTTCCTGCATCGATAGATACTGATTACGCGAACTCATCGCCAGTCCATCGGACTCACGCACGATACCACCACCAAGAATCTCGATGGGAAACGCCAAGTCAACCACCATCTGTCGGATCACCAGTAATTGCTGATAGTCCTTCTTTCCGAACACGGCCACGTCCGGCAGCACCTGATTAAACAATCGTGCCACTACCGTGCAAACACCCTCAAAGTGCCTAGGGCGAAACACCTCCTCCAACACTTCACCAACACACGGGACACACATACTTATCGTCCGTTCAGTACCCAACGGGTACATCGTCCCTACGCTGGGCAACCACAAGACATCGCAACCGGCCTTCTCTAGACCACGCATGTCAGCCTCGGGTGTTCGCGGGTAACGCAGAAAATCCTCGTGGGGACCGAACTGCGTCGGATTGACAAACACACTGGACACCACGCGATCAGCACATTGGCGGGCCAGCATAACCAATGAAAAATGGCCAGAATGCAAATTACCCATGGTAGGCACCAGAGCGACCCGCAAGCCCTGGCGTCTCCAATCAGCCACAATCCCTCGCAGCCTGGGCACATCAGTAACGGTCTCAATCACGATGTGTAGCTATATTCGACGTCTGGAAACGAGCCGTCTCGAACTGCATTAGCATAGGCACGAACCGCGCCAGCAACCGATCCCCCATCACCCAGGAAATCTTTAACAAATTTAGGTCGGCGGCGACCGCTATCTAGGCCGAGAAGATCATGTAGCACCAACACTTGGCCATCACAACCAGCACCGGCACCAATACCAATGGTCGGCACCAGGGATTCGGCACTGATCTGTGCCGCCAACGGCGACGGCACGCATTCCAATAACAACATGTCAGCACCGGCTTCCACCACTGCACGTGCCTCGGCACGCAACCGCCCACCAGCCTCCTCGCCACGCCCTTGCACCTTATAACCTCCAAAACGAAGTACCGATTGCGGCGTCAGCCCCAAGTGCGAACACACCGGGATCTCACGCTCAACCAAGTAACGAATAACATCCAGCTTGTGCCCAGCACCTTCGATTTTGATCATCTGTGCCCCTACCTGCAATAATGCGGTGGCAGCCTCCAACGCACGTTCCGGCGACGCATCAGCCTGAAATGGCAGATCAACCATCAACAATGCTTGACGTAACCCCCGGGCCACGCAAGTCGTGTGGTAAACCATGTCATGCACACTCACCGGAAGAGTCGAGTCATGGCCCTGCACTACCATGCCCAAGGAATCCCCGACAAGCACTAGGTCTACACCGTTGGTGTCAAGAATACGAGCAAACCCTGCATCATAAGCAGTCAACATAACGATTTTACAGCCGTTTCGCTTGGCCTCGGCCAAAGCGGGCACAGTCCACGGTTTGCTGTTGGTATACATGCTCATAAATTCATTAAAGACTAATAAGCGGGTATTATCTACCTGATTGGTACCAAGCCACAGGTATCCATATTCTCCCGTAGGTCACATACCATCCCGTGGTGAGGAAGAACCAACTCCGCAGCAATTTCAGCCAAAGGTACCACCACAAACGCACGTTCATGTAGATGGGGATGAGGCACGCTCAGTCGGGGCAGCTCCAAAACCTGTTCCCCATAAAGCAACAAATCAAGATCAAGGGTGCGCGGCCCCCAACGGTCGCCAGGAAGGCGCACTCTCCCGTGAAGATGCTCAAGCGCCAGCAACGCATCCAGCAAGGCCAAAGGCGCTAACCTTGTGTCCAACGCTGCAACTGCATTAACAAATTCCGCCTGATCCTCGCGCCCCCAGGGGGGGGTACGATATAACCTGGAAACAGTACGTAGTCGGGTCAACGGCAACTCATCGAACGCGGCAATTGCGGCTCGCAACGTCATCTCAACAGGGCCGAGATTGGCACCTAACCCAACATAAGCCACTACATTGCCCATCATCACTCTACTTGACTACGTCAGCATCGACGCTTACGCGACACACCCGTTTCATCCAATTCAGCCTGCACAGCATCAATCGCCGAGACCAGACCGTCTTCGGAACAGTGCTGTACCGCACGCCAAAATTCCACATCTACAGCATGCTCCGGAGAAGCCGCCAAGCGCAGCACCAGGAAATCGAAGGCCGCACGGAAGCGTGGATGCTCCAGAAGCCGGAACACGCGCTTACGATTGCGTGAAGTAAAACGGTTCTGCAGCAGCCAGATCTCTTGCATCGGCAGAGAAAAGCGGCGCGGCAAAGCTACGCGCTCAAGATGATGCAGTGTCACCCGATCAGCTGCACGACGTTGCGCTTCCTCTGGCTGCACACCCTGCGATTGCAGAGTGACCAGCGCGCGGCAGAAACCAGGCCATAGTAGCAATGCAAACAAGAATGCCGGCGACACCGGTTCATCGTTAGTCACCCGTTTATCAGTACTCCTCAGTCCTTCGATCAATATGCGCCGCAATGCACCACTACGGTTAGCACGCAATGCTTTAACACTTTCGGGAAACAACACATCAATCAGACCAAAGTTCTCCAAGGCCTCGAAGCTCGCCACAGCATGTCCTGAGAGAAACAGTTTGAGCACTTCCTCAAACAAGCGGGCTGGTGCCACGTCGACCAGCAACCCAGCCATACGCGGAATTGGTTCGGCGGTACCGATCTCAATCTCGAAACCGAGCTTAGCCGCTAAACGCACCGCACGTAGCATGCGCACCGGATCCTCCTGGTAACGTCGCACTGGATCGCCAATCAATCTCATCAACCGGGACTGGACATCTTCGAAGCCACCGACGTAGTCGCGCACTGAAAAATCTTCGATGGTGTAGTAAAGCGCATTGCAGGTGAAATCACGACGGATCGCATCGTCCTCAATCGAGCCATAGACGTTGTCACGCACTAAACGGCCATTCTCCAGCTCACGATCACCACTTCCATCATCACTGTTAGCACGGAAGGTAGCCACCTCAATAATCTCAGGTCCGAAAACCACATGCGCCAAACGGAAGCGGCGACCAATCAAACGACAACTGCGGAACAGCTGCTTGACCTGCTCGGGTGTTGCGTCGGTGGCTACGTCGAAATCCTTGGGATGACCGCCTACCAGCAAATCACGAACCGCACCGCCAACCAAGTACGCACCGAAACCAGCTTCACGCAGGCGGTACAACACGCGCAAAGCATTGGGACTAATGTCCTTACGTGAAATCGTATGCTGTTCACGCGGTACGACGCAAAGCATGAACGATAGTGCCCCTAGATATTCAGTTGCCTTCAGGCGAATGCGCTTTTATATTAACGGGCCTTCATCGGACTGACCAATGCTCCCTTCGTCTAGCGGTTAGGACATGGCCCTCTCAAGGCTAAAACAGGGGTTCGAGCCCCCTAGGGAGCGCCAAATCATGGCTTAAAACACCCCAAACCACCTAAAGCTATGGCATCAAGCAGCGTTGCGACTGCTATAACGGCTCCACGGACAGTCCCGGCAAAGTGAGAACTTCGCCTGACAGGTAAGCTACCCTGCCACAGGCCACATATAGAAGTGATAGAGAAGATCATCAAGGACGGCGCTCCAATGATTCCACGTCTTTCGTCTTCGGCAGCAAATCTTGCTTGCTGACCTTTAAAGGCCCAATGGTTAACAGCGGTACCGCCATAATCACCGAAGACACCACCACAATCACTGCACCGGCCATATGGGTTTCAGCCAAACCCTCCATCGAGTGCCCCCCGTATAGGTACAAGGCAAATGCCGACAGAAAGAACATGACCGCGGTGATCAACGTACGGGATAGCGTCTGGTTGATCGAACGGTTCAATACCTCCAACGGTTCCACACGCAGGCTACGGAAGTTCTCGCGCACGCGGTCGAACACCACGATGATGTCATTAATCGCAAAACCCATCACAGACAGCAAGCCAGCCAGCATGGTCAAGTCGAACTCGCGGCCGAGCAACGACATGTAAGCGATCGTCAGAATCAGATCGAAAAACGCGGTTAGACTGGCCGCAACCGCAAACTTCCACTCGAACCGAAACGCGATATAGACCAAGAAGCCTAAAAGCATAAAGATCGTCGCATATACACCATTCATCGCGAGATCCTTCCCGACCTGTGGACCAACGAATTCCCCGGGCTGTACCGTTGCCGGATTATCCGGTAGCGTCATCACTTCACGCACCGCTTCGGCCGTGTTTTTGGCTACGTCATCATTGTTATGCTCGCCATGCGGCTGCAGGCGAATAAGCAACTCGTTGCCGCCACCGACACTCTGCACTTGTGCATTCCCAAAGCCGCCGGCCTCCAGCCGCTGACGCACCTGATCAGCGTCCACAGGCTTGGCGAACTGAGTACGCGCCAGCGTGCCGCCCGTGAATTCCAACGCGTAATCAAAACCCTTAAAGGCAACAACAAAGACCGATATTACAAAAAGCATCGACATCAGCATCAACGTCAGTTTACGCCAGCGCATGAAGTCGATCTTGGTGTCATTCGGGATGAGATGCAAAGGAAACAGTTTCATAATGTCGTTCTCTTCCCGGTCAGATAGCCAAAGATTTGAGATTCTTGCGCGTACCGTAAATCAGTGCAGAAAGCGAGCGCGAAACCGTAATCGCGGTGAACATTGAGGCAAAAATCCCGATGATCATGGTCAACGCAAAACCCTTCAGTGGACCAGTTCCGAAAGCATACAGCGCCACACCGACAATCAACCCGGTCAAATTGGCATCGAGAATAGTGCTACCAGCCTTTTCGTAACCAGCAACAATCGCAGATCTCGGAGGCATCCCATGGCGCAACTCCTCGCGGATACGCTCGTTGATAAGCACGTTAGCATCCACCGATAACCCAACCGAGAGCGCCAATCCAGCGAAACCGGGCAAGGTCATGGTGGCTCCGAAGAGAGACATCACCGCCACCACGATCAATAGATTAAACAGCAATGCCAGCGAGGTGATCAGGCCAAACATGCGGTAATAGATGGTGAAAAATACCAATGTGAACAGGAACGAAAACACCACTGCAGTAATGCCACGTTCTACATTCTCAGCACCCAAGCTAGGGCCAATCACATATTCCTCAACGAAATCCATCGGTGCAGCCAGCGAACCAGCGCGCAGCAATTTAGACAGGTTTTCAGCCTCGGTTTTCTCCAGACCAGTCGTGCGGAAGCTTTTGCCGAATACACCAGCAATCCGGGTTGGGGACAGTGCCTCTTCCTTCACTCGCACACCACGCACTTCCTTACCATCAACCATTGTCACGGTCGGAATACGCTCGATGTAGACCACAGACATGAGTTTGTAAAGGTTGCGCTGGGTGTAGTCCAGCATACGCTGGCCAGCAGCGTTACTGAGAGTGACGTTGACAGCCGGCATGCCGTTCTCATCAACACCGACTGTGGCATTCACCATCTCGTCACCGGAAACAATCACACGCTTGTTCAACAACACTGGATGATTGGTACCACGTATGTAATACAACTTGGCCTCAGGCGGGACATTCCCAGTACGTACTGCCTCAGATGCGTCCCCGTCGACCACACCACGAAACTCTAGCGTAGCGGTAGCACCGATCAGACGTTTAGCCTCAGCAGTGTCCTGCACACCAGGCAACTCAACCACAATGCGATCATCGCCTTGGCGTTGGATAATCGGTTCGGCCACGCCTAATTCGTTGATGCGGTTACGCAGTGTCGTCAAGTTCTGCTCAACCGCACCACTGGTAATCTGGCGCAATTCATTCTCAGGAAGACTAGCAATCAAAGTATTGCCGGATACCAAGTAACTCAAACCCGCTTCCGCCTTAAGCAACACCGTACGTACGTCATTGGCGTCAACGTCTTCATTAAGAGTTACTCGAATGGTGTTATCCGGACGGCGCTCGACCATTCGGAAACCAATACGCTTATTGCGCAACGTCGAACGCACCTCCTCGACAAAGGCATCCATACGTTTGTCCAAGGCGGCCTTTTGATCCACCTGTAACGCGAAATGCACACCGCCAACCAAGTCTAAACCTAGAACCATTGGTCGCCCACCCAACTTAGCCAACCAATTTGGCACGGTTGAAGCCAGATTCAATGCGACGGTGTAATGCTCACCCGTCTTCTGCCGCAACACATCGCTGGCACGGGTCTGTGCCTCCAATGAGGCCAAACGCACCATCAGACTCTCTCCCTCCTTGGTCACGCCCTTGGGCACAATCCCGGATGCTTCCAAATCAGCCATCACCCGCTGACGGAATGCATCGTCGATCTGGGCGCCTCGATTGGCGTTAATCTGCACGGAAGGATCTTTCTGGTAGACGTTTGGTAATGCGTAAAGCGTGCTCAACACAAGCACAAGGAGAATGACAAAGTACTTCCAGCGGGGGAATTCAAGCATTGCGCAAGTCTCGCGCGACGCCAGCTGCAGCACCGCGCCCTAGGAAAATCAGTAAGGAGATGGAAATCATTTTGCCGACTGCAACGAGCCTTTGGGCAACACTTTAGCAATGGCACTCTTTTGCACACGCACACGCACGTTCTCGGCGATCTCTACAGTCACAAAATCCTCGCCAATCTCAGACACCGTACCAGCAATGCCCCCAGAAGTGATCACCTCATCGCCGCGTCCGAGATGCTCCATCATGGACTTGTACTCCTTCTGACGTTTCATCTGCGGACGGATCATAGAAAAGTACATGACCGCAATCAGAATGACCGGCAAGAGAAACATCTGTATTCCCCCGCCGGGTGAAGCACCGGCCGGCGCCGCACTCTGAGCCTGAGCAACAGGAATGAAGAAATCAAGCAAGTTCATCGTTATTTTCATCTCTGGTCATAAATTTGGTAGACGGGACACGGAAACATGCCCAACTTTCTGGATCCGCCGCAGCGGCAATAAGCTTGCGATTATGCCATGAGAACTGGCATCTAATTTAGCTAACAACGGTCAGACAGCGGCGGCGGCTCGAGACCACGCGCCGCATAGAAAGAACGCCGGAATGCCAGGAAAGCTCCCGCTGCGATCGCCGCACGCATATCGGCCATCAATTTTTCGTAGTACCAAAGGTTATGCAAGGTACCAAGCATCGACGCCAGCATCTCGTTACAGCGGTCCAAATGGCGCAAGTAAGCGCGAGTATAGCCACCAACACAAGTCGGACAACCACAACCCGATTCAATTGGGTCCAAATCCCTCGCATAGCAAGCATTACGGATCCTTACCGTACCGAACCCAGTAAAGTAATGCCCATTACGCGCATGGCGGGTTGGCATCACACAATCGAACATATCCACACCACGCGCCACACTCTCGACCAGATCCTCCGGCCGACCCACACCCATTAAATAACGTGGCCGATGCGCCGGCAGACGCGGGTGCAGATACTCAAGGATCGCATTGCGCTCGCATTCCGGTTCACCAACAGCCAAACCACCAATCGCGTAGCCATCGAAACCGATCGCCTGCAAACCGTCCAGGGAGCGGCCACGCAGGTCAGGATGCACACCACCTTGAACGATACCAAACAGAGCCGCGTCATTGCCCAACGCATCATGGGCATCGCGTGAGCGCTGTGCCCACCGCAGGCTCAACTCCATCGAACAACGTGCCACATCTTCAGTGGCCGGGTAAGGCGTACATTCGTCGAAAATCATCACGACATCCGAGTTCAGCACCTTCTGGATTCTCATGCTTTCCTCAGGTCCAAGAAACACCTGAGCACCATCAGTCGGTGCAGCAAAGGTCACGCCTTGCTCAGTGATCTTGCGCCGGTGCGCCAACGAAAACACCTGAAAACCACCAGAATCCGTCAAAATCGGCCCATCCCAGCGCATGAAACCGCGCAGACCACCATGATCGGCAATCACCTCAAGACCTGGACGCAAGAACAAGTGGAAAGTGTTACCAAGGATGATTTCCGCACCCAAATCACAAAGCTGCCTCGGTAACACCCCCTTCACAGCACCATACGTTCCAACCGGCATGAACGCGGGAGTTTGCACGGTACCGCATGGGAAACTCAATTGACCACGACGGGCAGCACCATCGGTCGCCTGAAGCTGAAACTGCAATAGAGACATGCGGCACGAACACGAGAACGGCTTTCCATTGTCGCGGATTACAAGCAGTACGCCCACCCTGAGTCCAAGAAGTCACTCAATCAAGATCCTGGTACAGCGCACAACTGACATGACCGCACCAATACGAAAGATTTCAAAACAAAAACACCATCACGACTTGCAGACAACCAGCAACACCGAATGATTTTTACTGCTTGCTAAAACTTAAGTAACGTGAAGCACGAAGTCTTCAAGCAACCCCACAGCAAAACCGATGGCGACACATCCAACACGCTGCACCCCATCACAATCATCGCAACAAACAAGACCTCATCACCTCGCACCGGCACCCCAGCCCTGCATCAGATACATCATCAAAATGCCACCACCAGGAACAGCATGCAGATCACCTTGAGACAGATCCATCAACAACAATCAGTACAAGCAAACACTTAACTGCAGATCAGGCTTAATGCATCACAGCAGCGCTGTCCGGATACGGAGACTTACCACCATCGGTAATGAAACGATCAATCCTTGCCTCCACCACCGGCAACGGCACCGAACCCAGCTACAACACCGCATCATGGAAATGACGAATGTCGAATTCCGTGCCCAGCGTAACTTCAAACTTATGGCGCAACTCCAGGATCTTCAACTCACCAAGGTAGTACGGCAGTGCCTTTCCCGACCAAGCAATGTAACGACCGACCTCAGTCGTGATCTTAGGCTCACTCAGTGCACTGTTGTCACGAATACCAGCAGCTGCTCATAACCGACACCACCTGATCGGCGATCACCTAGCGCGCCTGAGCACGCAGCCGGGCCTGCTTCCCGATCGGAATCATCGCTGGCATCTGCTTGAACGGGATGTAGAACAGGTTGTCCTCACCAGCAGCAGCAGCGACTTCAGCAATCATCTGATCTCAGCCTTCCAGCGTTACCCTGCGTTGGGCAAAACTCCGTACAAGCCCGTTACGCATGTTAGCGATCTGCTTATTGAAGTAACGCGGCATGTCGGCCCCCAAGTAACAAAGATAGTGCTCACGGGTGCGAAAGCTGCCACGAGCACTGAAACCCAGATCGCTCCGGAACGCAGTGTCGCTATTGAAAGGCATTTCCTAACTGCGAAAGCGCTGGCAGTCAAGAAACACCTCGATCTGCTACCAATAGACTTGGTAGTTGACCTACTCCTCACATGAGAGCCGCACCGGATCGATTGTTTTTAACTCAGCCAGTACCTGCTGCTATTAAACGGTGCGCATGTTCTACGTGGCTAGATCTACCTTTGGCAAGTAATCAACACACTGCGCCTAGCTACCCTCCGCACCGGCGCCGGTAAACTCAGCTTGGCGTCAGTTCCACTCATGCGTGTACAGCGCCTTGAAGCGCGCCACCACATCAAACGGCGCAGGTGTAGCCCGGACGGCACACACAGTAACAATCATCATCAGCAAAGCGATGCAGAACAGACGGGTACGCGTCACTGCGGCCGCGCCTGTGACACCCCCCGGGCTTGAGCAATCCACGCATCAATCCGCTGTGCCAGCAGATCCAACGGCATCGCACCGCCACCGAGCACAGCATCGTGGAATGCCCGGAGATCGAACCGAGCACCGAGCGCCTTCTCAGCCTTGACGCGCAACATGAGGATCTGCATCTGACCAAGCTTGTAGCCCAGCGCCTGCCCAGGCCAAACAATGTAACGGTCCGTCTCAGCCTGGATGCTCGGCTCGTCGTCGGATGGGTGCGCATGGAAAAAATCGATCATCTGCTGCCGAGTCCAGCGCTTATAGTGCACACCGGTATCGAGTACCAAGCGGTTGGCACGCAACAACTCGCCCGCTAAGCGACCATAGTCGCTGTAAGGGTCCTTGAAGAAGCCGGCTTCCTTGCCCAAGCGCTCCGCGTACAACGCCCAACCTTCGACATACGCGTTGTAGCCAGCCTGCTGCCGGAACGGCGGCAGTGGCAACGTCTGTGCCAGCGAGATTTGCAGGTGATGGCCCGGCACGCCCTCATGGTAGGCAGTGGTCTCGATGTTGACTAAGGTACGCTCGGTGGCATCGTTGGTGTTGACCATCACGATGGCCGGCCTGCTCCCTCCCGGCGGGCCCTGCAAGTATTCGGCGCCAGGTCCCTCACGACGGAACGTTGGCATCCCCCGTACCTCCAACGGGGTCTTCGGCAGGTGCCCGAACAGTTTAGGCAATGCCTGCTGCATACCAACTATGTAGCCACGATACAACCCAAGGATCTGCTCACCACTCCTAGCAAAGTGTGCCTTATCGCTCGTCACCGCCTTGCGGAAGCTGATCAAATCCTTGTAGCCCATTGAGGTCGCAATCGCAGTCATCTCTCCCTCGATCCGTGCAACCTCGCGCAGACCGATCTGATGAATCTCCTCCGGCGATTGGTCGGTGGTAGTCTGGGTGTGGATTGCGAAACGGTAACGTGCCTCCCCATCCGGCAGCGACCACAGACCTTCGTGTTCACGGCCCTGCGTCGCATATTCGTCCTGCACGAACGCAGCCAGTGTTTCATAAGCCGGACGTACCTGCTGGTCTACCGCAGTAATCAGCGCAGCACGTAATTGAGCACGCTGTGCCGCATCCGGTACTACCTGATCAAGCTTCTTCAACGGCGAAGCGAACGGGTTATCGGCACCAGCTACCGCAGCAATCTTACGAATCTGTGCTGGAAGCTTTTCCAGAAGATAGCGCGGCTGAATCAGACCGTCATGCGCCCCCTGGCGCGAGACCGCAATCACCTGGTCGATCAGCGCAGGCACTCCCTGTAGGCGCTTGATGTAATCCTGATAGTCCTTGATGTCCTCGAATGGGAACATGTCGCTATAACTAGCAAGCTCCAAGTGGATACCACCAACAGGCTCTAACAGCATCTCGTGCATCCTTAGCCGGATTGCCTCCAGTCGATCCTGCAGTTGACGCCGCATCAGCATCAGGCTTAGTCGGCGCTGCTCGTCCAGGACAGCAGCATCCACCGTCTGGAACTTCGTCTGGAACTCCGCAGTAGCCTGACGGTCTGCCTCCACTGCGGCAGACGAGTAGTCACTCCAGCGATCGTTATAACGCTTATCACCGATAATGCTGGCGAACTCGGGGCTATGCACAAGCTGGTACTGCCACTGCTGATCGAGCAACTGATCGAAGGCCCGGGCCGCCTGATCAGACGAGGTAACACGGCGAGCAGGGGCACCGGTCCCGGTAGGCGGGTTGGAACCGCTACACGCCGAGAACAGCACAGCAGACAGCAGCGAGACGGTAAGACGGCAGATCGATGACATGCAGTCACTCCCAAAAGTTAATGTATGGTTCTTTGCTTGGAAGCTCTCATCTGAGCTTTCGAGGCACCTTCCCCAAAGCGAAAAACAGGCAAAGGTAAATGGGTCATGTGTAGACGGAAGCGATGTGTGATCCTTCTTTCTTTGATACAAATTGAGAGAAACTGAATGAGATCGAGTCTCTTGAACATCAGACAAACGGCCTGTCAATCGCCGGCGACGGCGATGTGAACCACTGTGCACCGTCCTCGGTGACGTAGAAATGATCCTCAAGGCGTACACCAAAGTGCCCCGGCACCACGATCATCGGTTCATCACTAGCACACATACCTTGACGAAGCACCGTGCGGTTGCCACGTACCAGGTATGGGGCCTCGTGAATCGCAAGACCGCAACCATGCCCCGTGCGGTGCGGCAAGCCGGGGAGACAGTAACCAGGCCCCAAGCCACCCAGCTCAAGCACCTTGCGTGCCGCCATGTCCACCGCCTCGCAAGCCACACCTGGCCGCACGGCTGCAAACGCCGCCGCCTGTGCAGCCTGCTCCAAATCCCAGATTCGCCGCTGATCATCGCTGGGCACACCGTAGATCCAGGTACGGGTGATATCTGAGTGATAGCCCTGCACGGTACAGCCGGTATCGATCAGTACCAACTCCCCCTCGTGCAAGTGCTGCACACCTGGGATGCCATGCGGGAACGCCGTCGCGTGACCGAACTGCACGATGCAAAAGGTCGAACCGTTGTCGGCACCAAGTAGGCGGTGCGCCTCATCAATGAAACGTACTAGGGCATCAGTACCGATGCCCCCGTGGACAATCCCTGCAGCCAGGCGCTGCACTCGCAGAGTCATATCGCAGGCTTGCTGGATCAACGCCAATTCAGCTGGCGATTTGCACAACCGGCAGCCATCGACAATCACAGTCGCATCGATGATCACACATGCATCCAAATGGCCACACAACCCCGTATGCACCGCAAACGCAGCACCAGGGTCCAACGCAAGCGTGCGCGCACCGTGGTCAGTCATTGCCTGCGCCACTAGCGCATACGGATCCTCATGTTCCTCCCACAAGCGTTTTTCGGCTGGCAATAACAACACTGCATCAAGCGATCCCTCCTCGAACGCCGGGCAGATCAACAATGGATCACCGGAAAGGAAGATCAATAATGCCACCAGCCGCTCACTTGCACTCCAAGGTACCCCAGTAAAATAGCGCAGTGACGCGCCAGCACCGACCAACAATGCATCGACACCTTGGGTACGCATCAATACACGCGCCTGTTCGATACGCTGCGCGTATTCGTCCACGGTAATCGCAGGAGCACGCTGCGTCCACGGTGTTAGTTGCGCACGTGCCTGTTCCAGAGTGAGGTGACCGATCTGGATGCTCATAGCCCCCCCTGAACGCTCACTTCACTCCAACCTCCATCAAGACGGCACGCTTTGAAATCGCACAGTGCCTGCAGCGACACATCCAGCATGGCAGCCAATTCGGTTGCTTCCCCTTCCAGATCGGCAGCACGGCTAATCAGAAGCTGCCGCTCAATCATCTCAGCCGTTGTCGAACCCTGGACACGCACCATCCCACCATTGAAAAGAAAGTGAAGTCTATGGCCAACCAATCGGGTGGGTTCGGTATGTATATTCATCATGATCTCTCACAGCAATACATTGTGCTGCGTCCAGCACCGCAACGGCAGACGATATCTCAACAACGCCACGCACATCCATCCACTCCCCAAAACATTAATGTCTGGGCCACACACTATGAGGCATAGAGCGCTGTTATGTCGCTATCGTGACTCAACTTTTATGAGATATGAGAGCACCACTCACTGCTACACAAACCACCCGTCACCATTTATTTCCTAAGGGATGAATGATCTCGATCATCAGAGTTCATAACACAGACGATCAATTGATCAGAACTTCCAATAAGCTCCATCTGCGCATGTCGCAGAGACCGCAGCAAGACGCAAACATCTTGATAATCGCAAGTCAACTTTAAAATATTGAATTATTTTTTATTCCCTTCATCCGCATCATCATGTAGGCCCAGAGATCATTCATATTTTCTCAAAGAGATCGATATTTCAGAGTGAGAGGTTCTCTATAGCCAATAATCTCTTGATACGCTGCAGAAGCAGAACGTATCCGTGGTCATTGTTGCGAACGACACAAAAATGACCTCATATGAAAACTCGACTTCGCTGTAACATCAGGCGGCAGAGCAGTTATGTTGTACCACGATGATACCGCTGCTACACCCGTACTTGGTCTGCTTCTTGTTTAACAGAAACTTCCTATTGACTTGGCTACCATAAACCGTATCGAGCCACACCAGCTTTCAGCACTGCTTTTCACCTCGATAGCAACCTGTACTTGCCCGACATAATTATCAGGAAATGCCAACACGCTCTAGTGTGAAGTCACTGAATCTTCAAATCGTCTTCGCCCTCATCAGCCAGTAGTGACAAAATCATGGCAACATTCCATGCGCTGGGCAGATCAACGGATGTCAGCGCCGCCGCCTATTCATTACAACCTCGAAAAGATTAAAAAACTCCCTAAAGCACCAACAAACACCTGTTCCCTGAAAATTGGAAATCCCAAGCCCCTGACCAACGCGAACTGCCCAACACATATCGGTGTTGGGATGCAGCGTGTGACTGGAAATGTGCCTGGCTTTCCAGATAGTCTCGGAGATCTCTTTGAAATATGCACATGAATAGAAACAACAAATCTATTTCGGAGAACATGGGCTACTGCAGTGAGAAAAAGATGGCATGGCGATTTGCCTGAGCGATACTGAGCATGAGCATATGTCAGGAAGTATGGTTGTCATGGAGACCCGACAGAAATTTTTGTCTCACTCCGTCAGCAGAGTGTTATCATCCGTGACTTGCGGGGAAGTAGCTCAGCTGGTAGAGCGCGTCGTTCGCAATGACGAGGTCGGGAGTTCGATCCTCCTCTTCTCCACCACCATTCCACGCTCATACCTCCCATCGGTTGGGCGTTTTTATTTGTGAGCCAGTAACGCGTAACGCCACATAGAGTTCCGATCCGTTTTACATATGCTGACCAGCGTCGGCAACAACAGTCGAAATGCGCTTGGTTGACTCTGTTTCGCTCTCTGTTCTCTCTCTTCTCCGGAGTGCTAGCAAGCAATCTTATGTCTCCGTGCCTTGCACGGGCATCACCACGACAAACGGCAACCTGGCCACTTGAATGGCTCGCTGAGCACAAACGAAGCAAGGACAAGTACTACACCGCAACGCTGATACATACTCGTGGGAATACAACCGCTTCATGCAGAACCATATACGCGACAAGGAGCGTAATTACGGGAATCCACCGAAGGGCACGCAGCCGCTGCATGTAACACGCTGTGACAATCCGTGCGAACCAAGTGACTACGCAAGCAGCATCGCACGCGGAATGTGAAAGATATTCGAGCCGCACATAACAAGGACACAAGTCAATCACTGGAAAAAAACAGACTAACCTATGTGAAAGCGAATTCAGGTGTGACTTGATCAACACTAACAAGTCTTTGCCAAAATCGTACCGAGCAATAGGAGACATAAAAGCCCCGCACAGCAAATATGTGGGAAGCAAATCGCTCACTGCACAGACACTGAGAACTTCGATTCCAATTTCATCCGCAGACCGACGCGCAAATATCGGCAAAGTATGCAACTCAACAGTCATTGAAACATCACGCATCAGTATGGAAATATTTCTCATCTGACGCGGAAAAAACCTTAGATAATCCTTTGAATTAGAAAGATATACCGACACTCAAGATGATCACTAAAAGCAACCTTGCCGGGCCGGCGCAATGTTCCGGCCGTACATGTGAAGCAACAAACCTATACCAGTAGAACTATCAACACATTGATGTAATATTTTAAAGAATGTGAAAAGACAATATCTGCCTCACTAATTATATATCACACGATTTCAACTCTATTACACAGATAAAAGTAGAGAATGCAAGAATCGCCGGTACGTAATAATACCGGCGACCCGAAGAAAACAATCTAGAAGTTCGATCTTTTTAATGGTACTGCATCGATTATCAAAATGTCAGGTCACCCCAAATACCCCATTCCTTATTCTCAAGATTAGTGTTTATGTTGTTCTTCTGGCGCGTATATTTGTACGCCGTCGCTACCTTCAGGTTCTTCATGATCGGAAACTCAACGCCGACATTCCAATACTTGTCATATAGCGAGGGATCGCTCGTTTTACTCAGATCAGTTTTATCATAACGACCAAATACATTGATGCCACCGTTGGTGAGTGCAACATTGCCCCATACTGACCAACCGCTGCTCTTATCGGTGTACAGAGTCAACACATTGTTCAAATTCTTGGCCATAAAATATTCGCCACCCATACGGAAACGCGAGTCAGCATAGGCAACCATTACATCACCACGAGTATAAGTATTTTGGGCGCTGGTGACTTCAGTCTCTTTACCCAATTTCCCAGAATAACCACCAACAGCAATGGCAATACTCTGGGTCGGCATAAAGGCAACTCGCCCTTCAACGTCCATCCCCTTGGTGCGTGTTGGATTTTTGTAACCTCCACCGTTTACCACTGACACAGCATAATTGAGCTGCGGAGTGATATCACCGTAAGCATGCAATCCCCAGTCAGAAGAATTCGCATACTTCAGACGATCAGTCAACGTGTTCTCAACATAGCGATAACCGTAAAACTTCTCAACGAACGGTATCCACGGCATGTCGGCAGCACCAACACGCAACACAAAGGAATCATAGAACTTGCCCTGCACATAAGCCTTTTTAATGAACAGCTCGGTACTTGAGATGGCCGAACTGTACTGGAAGTCGCTAGTCAAGTTCGCAGACCAGATGTTGTTGAAAGCATGGTCAATAGATAGATAGAAGCGTTTAACATCCAAACCGGTACCACTGGCGGCAGTCTTGTTACCGCCGCTGGTACGATCAATGTTCGTCAGATCGAAGAACATACGACCGCCAATCCTGGTGCTATTTGCTTGTTTCTCGATATTAGCACTCGCTGTCTGAAATGCCTCTGTTGCCTGCGCTTGCACCACATTCACTTCGGATTGGGCGTCGGACTGAGCCTGCAAGGATTGAGTTTGAGCTTGTAACTGCTGCACCTGACTCTGTAGAACCGCGATCTTCGCCTGTAACTCCTGCAACTGAACGGCAGTGGCCGACGAAACCGGGGTTGTCATCTTCGTAGCAAACGCTGCAGGTGCGGAAAGCAATCCAAGATTAGCGATGATCGCGACAGCAACGACATGGGAACGCATTGGGATGTCTCCGTAAAGTGGAAAAGCTTTCATTCGAGATTTCGAATGCAAATTTTTTGTGAATTTTCCGTCAATAAAGCGACAATTCCGCGGCAAAAAGATGACAATAAAAAGACAACATGCGGCAAGTATTCACAAAATTGTCATGAAATATTCTCATTAAATTCACAAAATCACTTTGCAATGACATCACTTCGGCAAAGGTGCCGATTTTTCCATTTAAGGGGTTTTCCAAAAATGTTTTCCCTCAAGCTCAGGTTGCTGACGATTGTCACCGTCACTTCATTCTCATTCGCCACTCAAGCCACTGATATCACCGGTGCCGGTTCAAGTTTCGTGTACCCGGTGCTGTCCAAATGGTCTGCCGCATACGCCGAGAAGAGCGGCAATCGCATCAACTATCAATCGATTGGCTCCGGAGGAGGGATCGCTCAAATCAAAGCAGCTACTGTCGATTTTGGAGCATCTGACAAGCCTTTGAGTACACAAGAACTCAATCAGTTCGGTCTCGCTCAATTCCCGATCGTGACCGGTGGCATCGTGCCGGTGTTCAACGTACCGGGCATCGCAGCAGGCACGGTGAAGCTCGATGGCACCACATTGGCGAATATTTTTATCGGAAAAATTTCCAAGTGGAACGACCCTGCCATCACGGCGCTCAATCCGGGCTTGGTATTTCCAGAAATGAAGATCACCGTCGTACACCGCTCCGAGAGTTCCGGCACTACGTTCAACTTCACGAACTACCTCTCCAAGGTCAGTCCGGAATGGAAACAAAAAGTCGGCGAAGGGACGACGGTACAGTGGTCTACCGGTATTGGTGGCAAGGGTAATGAGGGTGTAGCAGCCTATGTCAAGCAGATTCGTGGCGGCATTGGCTATGTCGAATACGCTTACGCGCTGCAGAACAACTTGAGCTATGCAGGAATGAAAAATGCTGCAGGTCACTACGTGATGCCGAACGACAAGTCCTTCTCCGCCGCCGCCGCGACCGCCGATTGGAAATCTTCGAAGGACTTCAATTTGATCATAACCAACGCTCCCGAACCGAATGCTTGGCCAATTACCGCCACGACTTGGGCGATTTTGTACAAAAAAGCCAAGAATCCCGTATCCAGCAAAACCACGTTGAATTTCTTCAAATGGTGCTTCGAGAACGGCCAATCACTAGCCGAGCAACTCGATTATGTGCCACTACCCAATTCTCTAGTTCAACAGATCGAGAGCTACTGGACAAAAAACATCAAATAACTTGGGACAAAAGTCATCTCGTTAATCACAATGATTGGGACGCAGCCTCCAAGCAGCGTCCCTTTATTGATTCTTTAACTTATAACTCCTGAAAGACAGAGAAACAACCTCACTGTTGAAGAAGACATCTAACGATGTTGGTGCGTTAACTGACAACTCCAAGAACATGTTATGTATGTCGCAGAAGGCGTTGATATAGAAGTGTTTAATGCGTTGACTTCACCGGAAGTAAAGAACATTAAGGCTTTTTTATACATAGCACACCATCACTGTCCGATATGTATCGGCCAATGTACCCAAATGGGCGTACTCCGCTAATGTTGGGTTTAGGAGTCCAAGTCGCGTTTACATTTCCATACATGTTCGAAACGTACAGGCAAATGAGGCGAATACAAGATCACTGCTGGCGAGATTGTCGTCACGCATGGAGACTCGAAGAAAATATTTGATAATTGCATAAGGCATAAGCGCTCAACCACATGATGCATGCGGTACACCCCAACTGCAGTGGGGTTTCCACCTAAAGTTCGAGCACGCTGCAATAATACCCTTGGTATCGCTAGATCAAACCACCCTTACTAAAGATACTGGGCTCCTACCGATTGTCAGCAATGACAGGTTTAGACCAACAGATGGTTAAAGCGATCATATGCACAGCAGATACTGTGAGGTGATCTTGTATTGCGGCAAAAGTAGCGAATACAAAAATTAAAATACCGCACGTATTGCAACTATTGCTGATCAGTAGAGTTATCAATGACTTCAAGCATCTTCTTCAACAGATATTCTAATTCTTGGTTCTCCCGTTCAGACAGATTGGAAACCTGCGCTTCCATCTGTACACAAGCCTCCGGCAAGGCCTTATCGAGCAATTCCAAAGCAGCGGGTTCTAAGGTCAAAGTGACCTTACGGCGGTCATTCTGGTGAATCGAGCGTCGAATCAATCCTTTCTCGCAAAGACTGTTGGTTAGACGAGTCACATTCGCTGGCTTTTCACCAGAAGATTCAGCTACCTCGGTTGGTGTCAGCGACAAATCCTGAGTACCGTACATCATCATCAAAATGTCATATTCAGGATAACTGAGACCAAACCGCCGTAAAAACCGATTGCAATTGGTGTGAACCCGTTTGTAAATATGCTTGACCAAACCTAATAGCACGGCTTGATTACGCGAGTAAGCAGGAAAGCGCTGGCAAGTAACAGCAATACGCATCTCGGTAGTTTCTGAACTCGCCATGACCATTTTTATTGATGAACTTCAAATTAATTTATTATTATATATCACATTTTATGCTGAATGATTGAAAAAATCTATTGAATAATCAATTTTACCTAAAAAATATTCGCATGAAATGTCTCCCATTTCATGGGAGAAAACAGAACATCCAATGCGTGGTGATATCAGACCAAACCAGTAACAGCAGGACATGGCATCCATAGCACCTTATCCAACCATGGATCATTGCAATCCTGTGCTTGCGACAAAATGAAAAACTACAAAGTACTGGTTAGCCGTGCTTGCAAAGAACCAACTTGGGACGCCAACACCAAGGCAGACATCAAATAACATTCTCGATTTGTGTCCACGTCGACACCTCGTCGATCCTGTGCCACGGTATATAAATAGCGACTACCAAGTAGATCGCCTCAACGAGATTACGAAAGCATTTTCATAACGCGTAGCCATAGCACGGCAGCGCTTGGAACAACCAAAGCAGTACTTGATCCGACGCGATATATCGTGCAGACCACATACGCAATCACAACTTAGTGGGTTAAATCAGTAAGGAGTCACGGCATGCTGGATGCCTCTTGCAGCAACTCAATCAACCACTTGTTCTACACCGTTCTTACCGCAACGCACGCCATCTCGCACGTTATCAACCTATCCCCAGATGAGAAGAAAGCCTATAGTTGAATACACATTCGACCACATTGTGCATGCAACCTGCTCCCCCTCTCAAACTGTCGCAACATTTCAACCTGCAGTTCGAGCACGGCGTAATCTCCCTTGGACAACCGTCGATAGTGCCGTCCCTCTTGCTCATCAACAACGAAAGTTTTGACAAACATGTGATCGAAGCAATCCTCACGTACACATGATGTCCTAGGTTTTTATCAACAGAACCTGACCACTTGGCTAGCTACCATCATCTGTTCGGCTCAATCGATAACACCCTCCAGGGCCTGTCAACACGATTGCAAGCCATCCGCAATCAGAGGCAAAGCAGACGAAGGCGATGAACATGACTTCAAGCTTCTCGCATCTTTAGCAAACTCTAATCGCAATCGCCTCCACGGCGGCGGCATCCCCAGTGAATGATCGATGTACCCGGTGGCAGCAAACTACGGAACAGCTTTTCACGCTTAGGCTTGGGATTCACTACTACCGGTACCTTTGCTGCCATGAGCAACGGCAAATCTGCGGTACTGTCCGAATACGCCACAGCAATATCACGGTAACCCTGCTCACGGAGCATGCGTATTTTTTCCTCATGGTGACAATGGCGAACAACACGGATTGCGCCGAAACACGGCACGATCGAACTACCAACCACCGGCACCTCCTGATAAGCCACCAAAGCCAGGATTGCACGTACCAGTTCAGGGGGCGCACCAGTGGCCACCACCACACAATCACCAGCAATGCGATGGCACGCGAATACTTCCAACGCCCGCGGTAGCAACCGCTGCCGGATCTGCGACTCATGGCGCAGCACATAAGCCCTGATGACCCTGTTGAACTCACGCGTATGACGCATGCCAAAGGTAGCAATCCAAACGTAACCGGAAATGCTACGACGCCGGGTCGACAGCATCGCTGCCAACGGACCAAGCAACGGCGTCACCAGCAACGCTGCTGCTAAACGCAACGGATTGCTTCGGATCAGCCAAGCAAACAAATCACTGCCAGAATCGCCATCGTACAGCGTATGATCGAAATCGAATACAACTAATGGCGCATCCTCGCGCAATGATGGATATGGTGCACTCACGCGATGAAGAACATCTCTCGGAGTGACTCACCCGGCTCGACCGCACGCATAAACGCCTCGCCAACGAGAAACGCATTCACGCCCGCAGAACGCATGCGTTGTACATCGGCAGTGGTAAGGATACCGCTCTCAGTCACTAGCAAACGATCACGTGGCACCAACGCTTTCATTGCCAACGTCGTCTCCAATGAAACTTCGAAGGTATGCAGATTACGGTTGTTGATACCAATTAGTGGCACCGAAATCTGTATTGCGCGCTCGAGTTCATCAATATCGTGAACTTCAACCAGCACATCCATTCCCAGTTGCAATGCCAAGCCGGACAAGTCAACCAACTGAGCATCGTCCAACGCAGCGACAATCAACAGAATGCAATCAGCACCAAGCACACGTGCCTCATACACTTGGTACGGGTCGATCGTGAAATCTTTGCGCAACACTGGAAGAGTGCAAGCATCACGGGCCTGACTCAAATAGCCGTCGTGGCCCTTGAAGAAATGCATGTCCGTCAGTACCGATAGACAACTAGCACCGCCGAGTTCGTAGGAAATAGCGATCTCCGCAGGACGGAAATCCTCGCGAATCACCCCTTTGGAAGGGCTAGCCTTCTTAATCTCAGCAATCACCGCTGGATCACCCTGAGCGATCGTAGCCTGCAGTGCAGCGGTGAAACCACGGGTTTCCGGCAAATCGGCGCAACGCGCGGCCAACTCAGTCTGCGACGCACATAAGAGGCGCTCGGCAATCTCATCGACCTTGCGGGCAAGAATCTTAGTGAGGATGTTGCTCATCGGGTCAAGTCATCGGAAGCAGGCATTCACTGCAAATGTGGAAGAACAGTTTATAGCTTGTTTAATACGGCAGCATTCAAACATGGCGTGGGCAACGTGTGAACGCCACATACTGGTCCAGTGTGTCGCTGGCGCGTCCATCGACGATTACCTCCCGTGCCAACGCGATTCCATGGCCGATATCCTGTGCCACGCCAGCCACATACAGCGCAGCGCCAGCGTTGAGCACGACAATGTCCAGCGCCGGACCAGGTTTCCCAGCAAGCACTTCCAACACCATCTTCCGTGACTCAACGGGACTGGCAACTCGCAGGTTGGAGCGCGGCGACACGGCCATGCCATAGTCCTCCGGGGACACTTCGTACTCGCGAACCCTACCGTCACGCAGCTCGGCAACCAAAGTAGCGGCGCCGAGTGATAGTTCATCCATGCCATCACCGCCCCAGACGACCAATGCACGCTCAGCACCGAGTTTCTGCAGTACACGCGCCTGGATACCAACCAGATCCGGATCGAACACGCCCATCAAAATATTAGGTGCATCGGCCGGATTGGTCAGCGGACCAAGAATGTTAAAAATCGTACGCACTCCCATCTCGCGCCGCACCGGCGCAACAACTTTCATGACTGGGTGGTGAATCGGCGCAAACATGAAGCCAATTCCAGTAGATGCGATCGCCTCCGCGACTTCACCGGGCTGCAACTCGATCGATGCTCCCAGCACCTCAAGCACATCAGCACTGCCAGACTTGGAGGACACACTACGATTACCATGCTTGGCCACTTTAGCGCCGGCAGCCGCTACCACGAACATCGCACAAGTAGAAATGTTGAAGGTATGCGAGCCATCGCCACCAGTACCAACAATGTCGACCAAATGAGTGCAGTCTCGCACATTCACCCTACGGGAGAACTCACGCATCACTGTCGCTGCACCCGTAATTTCGCCAACGGTCTCCTTTTTTACGCGTAGTCCGGTAAGGATCGCTGCGACCATGGTTCCGGAAACCTCACCACGCATAATCTGGCGCATCAACTCTACCATCTCGTCCTGCAAGATCTCCCGGTGTTCGATGATGCGCTGTAGGGCTTCTTGAGGAGTCATAGACATCCAATAGTTCTCAGATCAAAGCAACAGGATGGAATTGATGCAAAAGCAACACAGCTGATGTATCCCTCAGAAAGGACGCTCCAGGAAATTCTTCAGCAGCGCGTGACCGTGCTCGGTGAGGATCGACTCGGGATGGAACTGAACACCTTCGACAAAATACTCGCGGTGGCGCAAGCCCATGATTTCCTCGATCGTCCCATCCTGATTCTCTGTCCAAGCAGTCACTTCCAAGACATCTGGCAATGTCGTCTTATCAACAACCAATGAATGGTAACGCGTTGCATGATAGCCATTCGGTAAACCAACAAACACACCTTTCCCATTGTGGTGAATCGGCGAAGTTTTGCCGTGCATGATGTTGGTAGCGTGAATTACATCACCACCATAAGCTTGTCCGATACTCTGGTGACCAAGGCAGACGCCGAGAATCGGCGTAACCGGACCAAGCCGTTCGATCAGTTTTAGCGAGACTCCGGCCTCATACGGTGTGCAAGGACCCGGCGATATCACAACGCGCTCGGGTCTGAGCGCAGCAATTTGCTCGACTGTCATCGCATCATTACGGACAACCATCACTTCAGCACCCAAGGTCTGCAAATACTGCACAAGGTTGTAGGTGAAGCTATCGTAATTATCGAGCATGAGTAACATAGCAATGGACTCATTACGCAGTTAGGAAAATCGCATCAACTTCACATAGTAATGAAGTGAAGACACTCGACGGAAGAATTAAGCACTCACCGCAATCAACACCCCCAGCATGCACGAATGGGTTGTGCTCACTGCCGCTATTGTAGCCCCCGATGTACCGCATACCATTTTGTCTATCTATCACAACCCTTTCACCGCATGTGCCACCGCACTGAACAACGCGCGTGCTTTGTTCATGGTTTCCTGCCATTCCAAGTCTGGATCGGAGTCATAGACCACACCACCACCAGCCTGCACGTACAGGTAACCGTTCTGAATCACCGCGGTGCGAATCGCGATCGCTGTGTCGGCATCTCCATGCCAGCCGATGTAACCTACCGCGCCGGAATAGACGTTCCGACACACGGATTCCAACTCACGGATAATCTCCAATGCACGGATCTTCGGCGCGCCTGATACCGTACCAGCTGGGAACGTCGCACGTAACACATCGACATAGCTCAGACCCGGCCTCAGTATGCCGGTGACCTCACTGACAATATGCATGACGTGACTATAACGCTCGATCACAAAGGCTTCTTTGACTTGCACACTCCCAGCCTCGGCAATACGCCCAATATCATTACGGCCCAGATCGATCAGCATCACATGTTCAGCACGCTCTTTTGGATCGGCTAACAATTCCATTTCCAACCGTTTGTCCTGTTCCGGGGTGGCGCCACGCGGACGTGTGCCGGCAATCGGACGCAGCGTGACCACTCCTCCTTGTAATCGCGCCAATATCTCCGGTGATGAGCCAACCACCTGAGTGCAGCCAATATCAATGAAATACATGTAAGGCGACGGATTCATCGCACGCAGCGCGCGATATACATCGATCGGGCGAGCACGAAACTGTGTACGCAGGCGCTGACTTGGCACCACCTGGAAAATATCACCGGCGCGCACATACTCCTGCGCTTTGCGCACCACGGCGTGGTACTGCTCGCGAGTCAACGAAGAGTGAAAATCCTCCTCGTTGATCACTTCTGAAATGTGTGTCTGCAGGTAATTTACCCCACCTTGCTGCAGACGGTGAACCAACTCATCCAAGCGTCGCATTGCACGGGCGTAAGCTTGCGGTTGCAGAGGATTAACATGAACGATCAGATATAACCGGCCCTTAAGGTTGTCGAACACCGCCAGTTCTTCCGAGAGCATCAGCAGAATGTCCGGGGTCCCAAGTTCATTGGGCTTGTCACCTGAAATGAAGCGGGGCTCGATGTACTGGATGCACTCAAAGCCGAACCAGCCCACTAAGCCGCCTGTGAAACCTGGCAACCCTTCTAGTCGAGGCACTACATACTGGGCACGCAGCACCTCAACTTCGGCAAGCGGATCAGCCACTTGACGTGTCTCCACCATCTCACCGAATTCGCTCACCACCAAGGTATGACCGCGAAAGGTATATACGCGCCGCGCCGGCAATCCAATGATCGAATACCTGCCAAAACGCTCTCCCCCTTCCACTGATTCGAACAGATAGGTGTATGGACCATCAGCAAATTTCAGATAGACCGAGAGTGGAGTATCCAAATCAGACAACACTTCGCGTACCACCGGGATGCGGGTACAACCCTCGGCAACTTGACGCTGAAACTGCATTGCAGTGATCAAGGCAGCTTTCCTTTCTGGCAGAGGTGAGGTGGAGGACAACGACAACGGGTAAACATCATCATGAACAGTAAAAAGCCATCTAAAAACACGGATTCGTTGGACGGAAACTAGCTCGCTTTACTCGAGCCGAACCTCTAGAACAGTGATCACTGGAGTCGAATACTAACAATCAATTCCGCGTATAGATCATCCGAACCAGCACTATGGACACTACATCGGCACATGAATGCGTCACCAAGACAGCACGTACCGGATGCAAAATTCGATTGCGATCTCGAGATTGCACTCTACGCCCAACATGAGTCAGCGAAATATCTCAAAGGTCTGCCACAACAGACACGCGCTAACGAAACACTCCAATACCAGCCAAGCGCGTCGGCTGACTGTTACAAGTACCGCTACGTCGATGAGAAAATAGCGGTTCATTACAGCTACCATAGACATGTTTCACGCGGGCGCTCGTCGCTTTTTGATGTTTTATTAGTGACTTTAAATTTCCAAACAATCTGAATTGAAACAGTTACTTCACTAAATCAAAAGGATAAATATAAGTTTAGTCAAGCCGGTGTCTGTTGCGGCAAAAACATTCCAAATCACAAGTATGCAGAAACTGAATCCATCACATGCACCAGCGCTGACTGCACAAGCAATAGTAAGCAACACCTCGTCTTCTCACCCTTATCAACCTTCGCTTGCATGAGTCACCGACACGGACGTGTCCACAACCCCCCAACAATTTTTCCTAGAAGAATATCTTAGGGATGAGAAATGAGATTAGCGATACTCAGTCTCATCGTATAACGCTGCATCGGAAAGCGTATCGGCTTTCTTGGACCGCTGTCACTCAAGCATCAGCTATTTCAACAAAGCTAAAAAAGTCACACATCAACATGCAATTCCGTTCATTTAAAGATACTTTCTTGTCAAAAATAATACAGACGATGCTTCATTCCATTGGAAAGGAATGGGACAGTTTCCTCGGAAATACATTTCCAGTAACAAGAGAGCGGTGATCGTCATCTTCACCGAGAATCACAAGAAAAATTCATGAAACGAATAGTCCTAAGGATAACTGGAACATCTCAGGCCGCCATCGTTGAACACAACAAAATAAGAACGGGAACAAACACTGCAGGACAACTTTGTTGCACAAATTGAGTGGAAATGTCGGCCTTTCCAATCCAGGACAGATTGATGGCGTAATGACAGTAGACAGGTGCTCGGAGTTGGTTGAAACAGTCGAACAAGGCGGCCCATCTCCGAAGCTTCGCAACTTGACGGCCAAAATCACCACACATCATGCGCCCACCAAGCTGTTTCAAATACGGAATTTTGGTTGCAACGAAGAAGCGTTGCGGTCACCGCTGATCGCCAAGCCCAGACACTGCGTTGCCTTGATGATTTCGAAGATTTCATCGAATAATGGCGGAGGCCATCTGGACTGGAAACTTCGACCGCATCGGCGCATCGCCTACACGATTGCTAGTGACTTCGATGGTCCGTATCTCTCAGGTCTCATGGTGTGGGCATCAAGCCCCAGACCCAACTTAGGCTACTAATGCCAGTCGTCAGCACCGTACTGCTGCGTTTTCTATTCCGCTTCACCAAGCATCTTGACACCCGTTCTATCGACCAGCAGTTCCAAAACATCACTCCTGCCAACCATAAGAGATGGCAACCTGCAAGCGCTTCTGATACCAAGAGATCGTGCTGAAATCGAACTACAGCCAATCCAGGCTTGGCAATCTCGAGAGACTGTCTGCCCGTCCAATACTCTGACATATCAGCGAAAAACAACACTGGATTAGCGAATCACTATGAGCTTCTGGATTCGAGTACTGCGTTATCCGTTGACCATTTCGTTGTTCGGTACTTCTTCTCTGCCAGCTTCGGCATATTCAGGCCCATTCAAGTAAAAACTTCCAGCCAAGCAACGTGTATGCCAGATGTGTGCAACAAAAACCTAGTAGGGCAATAAGGTGCTGATAAACACTGGCGCGGGTAGTCACAGCTCATGTCGGTCATGTGTGCGATCAGTGATCCATGTCAAACGCTATCGACAACTTCGACCATGATCTACCAAGACAAAGTCCGCTGTCTGATCGACGATGACATGTGCCACCCACGAAAAACCGACGAATGTCTTTACAGAGATTCCATCAAGACACAACACAAAGTGTTAATGCGCATTCCCCTTTCCTGGACGCAGAAGCATTGGCAGCTTTGCTATTGAACATCAACAAAACTCAACAAAGTCTGCATCAAGGGAGAAAAAACGGGATAAGGCAGCAACGCCCCCAAGTCGTACATACACAACAACGATGCTATATCCAGGTCACTGCATCTATTCGAAACACACAATGTGGCAATGAGGAACAGTAGATGGGAGACCACCCCCACTTACCAGTTCTTCCGGAAGGCAGTCTTTGAAACATGCTGACTCAGGGCACAGCAGCAAAACGACAGAGTACTTCGTCATTGATACATCACATCTGCATCCATCAACCAGACTCTGGTACCTCATCTCGGTCACTGCGGCTGATCTCCGCTGTCAGCCGCACAAGATGACACAACAACACCAGCTCAGCATCCCACCCATACACTGCGAATCCAATCAATGTGGCCACTTCACTGATGCAACGCAATCGGACCGATCACCGATACGGCTATCTCACCGCAGCGCCGCAACCGCCGCACGCATCTGAGCGATCACCTCAGCATAGTCACGTGATTGAAAGATGGCCGAACCGGCAACAAAGGTATCAGCGCCGGCCTCAGCGATCGCACCAATATTGTCAATGCTGACTCCACCATCGATCTCCAATCGCACAGGCTTACCAAGCGTATCGATCTTTTTACGCACCAAGCGAAGCTTGTCCAGTGTAGAAGGAATGAACGCCTGGCCACCAAAGCCCGGATTGACCGACATCAACAGCACAAGATCCAACTCAGGTAGCACCCAATCCAACATATCCACCGATGTCGCCGGATTAAGTACTAGGCCAACCATACAACCATGGGACTTGATGAGCTGGATGGTACGATGCACATGACGGCTGGCTTCCATGTGGAAGCTGATCATGCTGGCACCAGCCTGAGCAAAATCAGGGACTATACGGTCCACAGGCTCAACCATCAAATGCACATCAATCGGCGCAGTAATACCGTAGCCACGCAACGCCTTGCACACCATCGGACCGATAGTCAGATTCGGTACGTAATGGTTATCCATGACATCGAAATGAATCCAATCGGCACCAGCCGCGAGTACGGCATCCACCTCAGAGCCAAGACGGGCGAAGTCGGCTGACAGAATCGACGGAGCAATCAAGCAATCGGACATGAAACGCTCTGAGAAAAAGAAAATGAAGGACGCGATACCGGTGCCAAGATCAACGCCGGCATCGACGCTGGATACGGTCATAAGCAGCATTGATTTTGCGCACCTTCTGTTCAGCCTGCTCGCGCAGCTCCGGTGCAGCCTGAACCAATTTATCGGGATGGTACCTGGACATCAGCCGACGGTACGCCAACTCGATCTCGGCATTCGTGGCCTCCGTACTCAGTCCCATGACTCGGTAAGGATCATCATCTGGACGTTTGAACCACCCCTTATCCACACCGTGACCAATCACCAAGCCAAGCAGCAAACCAAATACCGGATTGGATCGGAACAACAGTGCTCCAACAATGAAACCAAGCAATTTTCCGTACCAGTGCATCACGATTGCGGGCCAATGGGCAGATTAGGTAGATATTCTACCGAGGCCGAGTCAAAACTCACGCCTTATGTAAAGACCATGAATAAAATCACCTGAAGACATTTGGCTACTTAAAATTTTAAAGCCCCTAGGCCTCTTTAACGGCGGCTCTATAACGTCCTGCTGGTAACACGCTTGCAATGGTTATTCTCACCCGTTTGCCGAAACAACATCCGTTGCCCCCCAACTTAGAAGCTACCTGGGTCGCACCTCAGATTTTTGGCAAATATCACCGCTCATCGCAAAGGAGGATTGGAGTACACCGTTGGCACATTTTGAGATGGTCTGAAGCAGCCTCAAGGGCACGCTCACTCCGATGCACGCAGCCCATAGGAGCAGCTACGGACTAAGTAAAATCACCGTACACTAGGTTTCCCTTTTCTACCGTGGGTTTAGTCATCCCCGCCCCCCCGGAAACGAGCTATCACGACGTCACTTAATGAGGAGCACCTCGTGCTGACTACGCTGTTGCAATCCGATCTTCCCGACCTGCCATTGCGTCACTGTGGCAAAGTCCGTGATGTATTCGACCTTCCCCGTGAACGCTTTCCGGTCGACACGCGACCCGGGGAATACCTGCTGATCGTCGCCACTGACCGTCTCTCAGCGTTTGACGTTGTCCTACCCGACCCGATCCCTGGGAAAGGCGAGATATTGTGCCAAATTTCCAATTTTTGGTTCCAGAAGACCGAGCACCTGATGCCAAACCACTTGACTGGCATCGACGTTGCTGGGGTACTCCCTGACGGCATCGACAAAGCGCTATACACACAACGCGCGGTAGTCACCAAGAAACTCAAGCCGGTAAGAATTGAAGCAATCGCACGCGGCTATTTGATCGGCAGCGGCTGGAAGGATTACCAGCGTACCGGAAAAGTCAGCGGCATTAAGTTACCCGACGGCCTGCGACAGGCCGAGAAGTTACCTGAACCAATTTTCACCCCATCAACCAAAGCAGCCGTCGGCCGCCACGACGAAAACATCGACTTTGACACGATGGTCAAGATGGTCGGCGCTGAGCTGGCTGAACGTATGCGGGACGCCACATTGCGCATTTATCACTTCGCTGCCAAGTACGCCGCCGAATGCGGCATCCTGCTAGCCGATACCAAGTTCGAGTTCGGCACTGACATCGACGGCCGCTTATACGTAATGGATGAGATGCTCACTCCGGACTCATCACGCTACTGGCCCGTCGACGAATACCAAGTCGGCACCAGCCCGCCAAGTTACGACAAGCAGTTCGTACGTAACTACCTGGAGACACTGGAGTGGGACAAAACCGCACCAGGTCCAACGCTGCCGCAGGACATCATCGAACGTACCCGCACCAAGTACGCTGAAGCGCTGCAGCGACTGGCAGGAATTAACATCGATTGACTCCCCTGTGAGTCCGTCCAGACCGGAACGCGCACTAATCGAAGCTATAACATGGCAAACCTCATTCACATACTGGTGACCCAACTCACTCCACACCATGCAAATGCAATCCCGATTTGAGTTCTCGCCGGACAGGATGCGTATCCCATTAGGACAGCCCACGCCCGAAAGTCGGCACAAACAGGAGTCCTGATCCATGCACGATGATTGCTTCCATGGCCTTTACACCACTTAAAACATGCCAACAGATGAATAAGTCACGCAAACACATGACATGCTCTAAAGTCCTAAATTCCTTTGAACAAGTACCACACACACTCGACTCATATGCAACCAAGTGGTTCTGAGATAGCTACCCCACGAGTCTCCAGCATCGCTCCTTCGTCACTATGATTACTATGACACGCCTTAAACTTGGGTCAGGACAGGCCCTGTCAAGGCTTGTCCCTTCCTCCGACCACAGCTAATCTGCCGAACGCATTACTGCGCCGGTTCGGCATGTCCACGCCCCCATTCGTTCATCTCCATATTCACACCGAATTCTCGTTGGCGGATTCAACGATTCGCGTGCCCGAAAAACCAGATCAAGCTCACCCGAAAAAAGCTAAGCAAGCCAACCTAATCAGCCGGGCTGTTGAACTCGGACTGCCAGCACTGGCGGTGACAGATCTGAACAACCTGTTCGCACTGATCAAGTTCTATAAGGCCGCTGAAACCGTCGGCATCAAGCCGATCAGCGGCGCCGATCTCATCATCGCCGAACCAGAGCAAACACCGTGGCGGATGACTTTGCTGTGTCGCGATCACACAGGCTACCTGAATCTATCGCAACTGATCAGCCGTGGTTGGCTGGAAGGTCACCGCCCTGAGGGAGGAGTGGCGTTGCACCCGGACTGGGTCCGTGACCACCACAAAAATCTATTCGCCCTGGTCGGGCGCGACAGCTTGGCTGGATACCTGTTCGCCGAAGGTCGTGCTGATCTGGCCGAACAGCAACTAGCAGACTGGCAACGCGTGTTCGGTGACGGCTTGCACCTGGAACTGACGCGCACCGGACGCGAGGGCGAAGAACAGTTCAATCAATTCGCACTCCAAATCGCCGGCATACGTGGCCTGCCGGTGGTTGCCAGCAACGACGTTCGCTTCCTAGCACCAAGCGACTTTCTGGCGCACGAAGCACGTGTCTGTATCGCTTCCGGACGCATGCTCGACGATCCTAAGCGACCACGCAATTACAGCGAACAGCAGTATCTGCGCTCCTCCGAAGAGATGGCGGTACTGTTTGCTGACATCCCAGACGCACTGGACAACACAAGCACCCTGGCACAACGCTGCAACATCGAGATGCGGTTGGGCACCTATTTCTTACCCGCCTACCCCATTCCCAATGACGAAACGCTGGACAGTTGGATCAGCAAGCAATCACACGACGGTCTAGAGGCACGTCTGCTGAAACACCCGCTGGCACCTGGACAAACACGCGCAGACTACTTCACACGTCTGGAATTCGAGCTGGACACCATCATCAAGATGGGTTTTTCCGGTTACTTCCTGATCGTGGCCGACTTCATTCAGTGGGGTAAACAACACGGCATCCCCATCGGCCCGGGGCGCGGTTCTGGTGCCGGTTCGCTGGTAGCGTGGGCGCTACTGATTACCGACCTGGACCCCCTTCCATACAACCTGCTGTTCGAGCGCTTTCTTAATCCAGAACGCGTGTCGATGCCGGATTTCGACATCGATTTTTGTATGGAACGCCGCGATGAGGTGATCGACTATGTCGCACGCAAGTACGGTCGCGAACGGGTCAGCCAAATCATCACCTACGGCACCATGGCTGCAAAAGCAGTGGTGCGCGATGTCGGCCGTGTATTGGGTTTCCCGTATGGTCTGGTCGACGGTGTCGCTAAACTGATCCCGAACACCCTTGGGATCACCCTGAAAGATGCGATGGGCGAAGGCGAGACGAACGAAACCTCCTCGCCAGAACTGATGCAACGCTACAAAACCGAGGAGGACGTACGTGAACTGATAAACCTGGCACGCCAACTCGAAGATCTGACCCGCAATGCTGGCAAACACGCCGGCGGTGTAGTGATCGCACCGAACCCGCTCACTGAATTCTGTCCACTCTTTGCGGAACACGACGAAAACGGACGCGGCAAAAACCCGGTCACTCAATTCGACAAAAACGACGTGGAAGAAGTCGGCCTGGTGAAATTTGACTTCCTCGGTCTGCGCACATTAACCATCATTGATTGGGCCGTGAAGGCCATCAACACGCGCCACGCCCGCGTTGGTATTGATCCGGTAGACATCACGGCAATCCCGCTAGATGACGTACCAACTTACAAAGACATCTTCGCATCGGGGAACACCAGCGCAGTATTCCAGTTTGAATCCTCAGGCATGCGCCGCCTCCTCAAGGATGCACGCCCAGACCGCTTCGAAGATCTGATCGCACTGGTGTCTCTGTATCGACCAGGCCCCATGGACTTGATCCCAGAATTCACCGCGCGCAAGCACGGAGAGCAGGAGATTATCTATCCCGATCCGCGCACCAAGAACATCCTGAAAGACACCTACGGCATCATGGTGTACCAGGAACAAGTCATGCAGATGGCCCAGATTGTCGGTGGTTACTCGCTGGGCAGCGCCGACTTGCTACGCCGCGCAATGGGAAAGAAAGTACCTGCCGAGATGGCCAAGCACCGCGAGATCTTCCGTGAGGGCGCAGCCAAGGGTGGCGTAGACGCTATCAAAGCAGATGAAATCTTTGACCTCATGGAGAAATTTGCCGGCTACGGCTTTAATAAATCGCACGCCGCTGCATACGCGCTGGTCAGCTACCAAACCGCCTGGCTCAAACGCCATTACCCTGCTGAGTTCATGGCAGCCACGCTGTCCTCGGACATGGACAACACCGACAAGGTCGTCGGCTTCCTCGACGAGGCACGCAACCTTGATCTGAAGGTACTGCCACCACGGATCAATGACTCAACCTACATGTTCGAGGCGACTCATGCCGACACCATCCAATACGGCCTCGGCGCTATCAAAGGTGTCGGACAAGGCGTCTGCGAGGCCGTTGTCAAAGAACGGTTGCACAACGGTCCGTACACTTCACTGCCCGATTTCTGCACCCGGGTTGCCTCAGCCAAACTCAACCGGCGTGCACTTGAGGCCATGATCCATGCTGGCGCACTGGACGAACTAGGCAAAAACCGCGCCTCGCTCATGCTCCAACTACCAGAAGTCATCAAAGCGACCGAACAGATGTCCAGAGAACGCGAGTCCGGGCAAAACTCGCTTTTCGGCAACTCAGACCCGAGCACACCAGCAATCGAATTGGATCTTCAAGAATCCGAAGAATGGCCACTGACACGCATACTGAACGGAGAGCGGGAAACTCTGGGCCTTTACTTCAGCGGCCATCCGTTCGATCCATATCGTAAGGAAATTAAGGAGCTTGTTGGCTGCGATCTGAACGCCAATGCGATTGAAAGAATTCTTGGCTCCCAGCAACGTGGCAACGGTGAAAAACGCACGTGGTTCCCGGAGGTAAACACCATCCTGGCGGGATTGGTTGTCGGTGTGCGCCGCAAGGGAGACAGCCAAGTATTTGTACAACTTGAAGACGGACGCGGTCGGGTTGAGTGCAGTGCGTTCTCGGAAACGATGGCAGAGTTCGGTCACCTGTTAACCCGCGACCGCGTACTGATCGTCAAGGGTGGTCTGCGGGAAGATGAATTTAACGGTGGCTACAGCCTACGTATCCGTCAATGCTGGGATTACGCGCAAATCTGTACGGACTATGCGCAACGCTTGTCGCTACGTGTCGACCTGCGCTCCCCTCAAGCATGGAAGAGGATCGACGCCATCCTGGCACGCCATCGCCCCGGGAACACCACATTGCGCCTGGATATGCTGCTGAATTCAACCCAGGGGCCCGTCGCTGGCATGCTCGACTTGAGCAGCCACCAGTCTGTGCGTATCGAACAATCACTGCTGGATGAGCTGCAAAAGGACCCAGCTGTGTATACGCTTAAGGTCAAATACACTCCACCTTGGGTGCAGTGAACAAGACCACAGCAGACCACACACGGAAACAATCCACGTCAGGTTGCGGAGTTATTCGGCTACACTTGCCGCCTTACGTCAAAGACGGTTTGCCATGAATCCAAACTATCTCGACTTCGAGCAACCCATCGCCGATCTGGAAACCAAGATTCAGGAGCTGCGTACCGCCAGCACCGGTCCGGCGATCAATGTCGACACCGAAGTGCGCGCACTTGAGAACAAGCTGCGGCTGCGCACTGCGCAGATCTTCCGCAATTTGTCGGCTTGGCAAATCTCACAATTGGCCCGACATCCACGGCGCCCTTACACCCTGGACTACGTGTCCATTGTCTGCGACGAGTTCCAGGAATTAGCCGGGGATCGCGCCTTTGCCGACGATAAAGCAATCGTTGGAGGCCTCGCCCGCATCGGCCACCGTCCCGTGATGCTTATCGGACATCAAAAAGGGCGTGACAACAAAGAACGCTTGATGCGCAACTTTGGCATGCCTAAGCCCGAAGGCTACCGTAAAGCATTGCGCTTGATGAAGCTGGCTGAACGCTTCGGTCTCCCTCTGTTGACGTTCATCGATACGATGGGTGCCTGGCCCGGTATCGACGCCGAAGAACGTAATCAATCGGAAGCAATCGCCAGCAATCTCATTGAAATGGCCGAGCTGAAGATCCCCGTCATCTGCACCGTGATCGGCGAAGGCGGTTCCGGTGGTGCTTTGGCGATCGGCATCGGAGACCGTACACTGATGCTCGAGTACAGCACGTACTCCGTCATCACCCCCGAAGGCTGCGCCTCGATCCTATGGAAGGACGCCACCAAGGCGAGCGATGCTGCTGAACAACTCAATCTCACTGCACGCCGACTGAAAGAATTCGGCCTAATCGACAAAGTGGTCCGCGAGCCAATTGGCGGCGCACACCGCAATCCACAACAGATGGCCAAGCGTCTGAAAGCAGTACTGCTCAATGAACTCGAAGCATTGGAGAAAGTTCCGGTTGCAACGCTGCTCAATCAGCGTTACAAACGCCTGCGCGCTTATGGGGCCTACGAGAACCATTGAAACATCGCGTACATAGCTGGTCAAAAACACTGCCAATACCACCGGAATGAAGTGGCCTCCCAATCACCATGAACCTGCTACCACGTGCGGACGCTAGTAGCGGACAAAACTCAAAGAAGCCCAGGCGAAACAGTACGCCGCTCTCACCACACTGGATTGGGCCGACTCAGAATGGCTTGGCAAATGCCAGCCAAAGGATGCCGACCAGCAGAACCACCGGGATTTCATTGAACAAGCGTAGCGTACGTGCTGCCGGCAGCGCGCCTCCACGCGCGACATGCTTGAGCCAGTACCCAGACACTATGTAATGCACAACGATCAACATCACCAACCCAACCTTGGCATGCAACCAATTGCTGCCGTTTCCAACCATGGTTGGAAACGCAGGAATAACGCGATAACCCAACGACAACAGCAAACCAAGTAAGAAACTCAACCCAAACATGATGTGCCCGAACACGTATAAACGCCGCCCCATCTGCGTCAGGCGTGTCTGTACCTCCGACTGACCATTGACTTCGGCGACGTTGACCAAGATACGCGGCAGGTAGAAGACGGCCGCCATCCAAGCAATCACGAACAGCAGATGAAATGTCTTGATCCAGAAGTACAAAGCCATAGGTTAACTCCGTCGATTCACATTAGGATACTTAGCATTTTTGCCGATGTCGCATAGGAAACGAGTGTCCAGAATGGACAAATCGTATGATCATCACTATTTTGACCATTGGTACCGTCAGGCGAAACTGGGCAGCCCAGCACGGCTGCGACGTAAGGTCACATTGGCCGTATCACAGGCCGAGTATTACCTAGAACGACCGATCCGTAGTGTGCTGGACATCGGCTGTGGCGAGGGTGCTTGGCGCAAACCGTTACTCATGTTGCGGCCGCATGTACGCTACCTAGGCTTTGATAGTAGTAAGTACGCGATACGCCGCTATGGCATACAACGCAACTTGCATCTAGCACAGATCGGTGATTTTTCCTGGTTACGCCCATGTGCTCCGGTGGACTTGCTCGTGTGTGCAGATGTGCTGCATTACGTTCGGACCCGTGAACTGACGCGCGCTCTGCCGGGGCTTGCGGAGCTATGCGGCGGTATAGCATTTCTAGAGATCTTTACCGCCCAAGACGCATTCGACGGTGACATTACAGGCTTTCAGCCGCGCCCGGCAGGTTGGTACCGGCGCCGTTTCACCGCAGCCGGCTTCACCGCATTGGGCTCACACAGTTGGCTGTCACCTGCGCTCGCCGGGCATGCAACAGCATTGGAGTACAACTGAAGGCGCCCCTTGCCGCAAAGTCCCTGGGGAGACATCGTGCCGTCCCTGGCCCTCACTACACCAGGCTGCTTCCAGCAAAGCAGTTCTGGGCTCGAGATACGACCCCGAAACCAAACACATTGCCACCGAAAAATAGCCTCGCCGCCAAGCATAAGTACTACCAAGCCAGCTAAATAATTTAAAGAAAGACTCGCTTTCACTTCTGTGTGCTTTATAAACATGGCATATCCTGCCAAGCAATCGACTGTAATCAGCACCATTTAAGCAGCAAACGCTGCAACTCAGACATATTGAGGCTAACAACATACAACACAGATAAATGTGGAATACTGCATCCGCTGTATGATCTGATCCTGAAATCTACTAGCTCCCCTTTAGGCCACCAAGCGCAAGCCGGCACCAATCTGACACAGACAGCCTCCAGGTTTCTATTACCGATACCAAACCTCTGTCCGCAAGCAATGCATTGTTAAAACATATGGGAAACCCGCTTGGACACTGGATAGCATCAAGACCGATCCAAATACCTTACGGACCAAGAAACACGCTCCTCGCGCATGTGAAATGAGTTCACCAACACAACAACCAAACACTGAAAAACATCCAGGCAACTCCACCGAAACGCATCTGACAGATATCTCTTTATCAGTTTGAGCTCTCCGTACTGGCTGCAATGACACATCCCACCAAAAAACCAGTCAAGCTACACGGGCTCCGGGATACTGATATCAACAGGACCGCGCCGTCACGACCAATACACTGACACTGCATTGACCTGCGCTGCCCACTATTCCCTACAATAACAAGATGTCCCCAAATACCTCCTCACTTCCTCAACGCCCCTCCCTGCAACGCATCTTCCTCACCGGCTTATTGACACTGCTACCAGTATGGCTGACCTGGGTGGTCGTCAAGTTCGTATTCTCGCTGCTCTCAGGTATCAGCAGTCCTTGGGTAGTACCACTGTCGCAGCGCATCGCTGCATCTTTCCCTGACTACCTTGGCTGGATTCAAGCATTATGGGTGCAGAATACAATTGCTCTAACGGTAACGCTTCTGGCAATCCTATCCGTAGGGGCACTCAGCCGACGTATGATCGGGCAGCGCCTGCTGCACTGGTTCGAAGTCATCATGCGCCGCATCCCATTCGCCAGTGTCATTTACGATAGCGCCCGCAAACTATTGGACATTCTGCAGACTCAACCCGGTAGCACTCAACGGGTAGTACTGATCGATTTCCCGCACCGAGACATGAAAGCGGTTGGTCTGGTAACACGGGTAATACGCGAACGCGATACTGGCAGAGAACTGGCAACCGTATACGTGCCGACCACGCCTAATCCAACCTCTGGATATCTCGAAATCGTCCCTGTGGAACTACTCACGCCTACCGGCTGGAGTGTGGATCAGGCGATGAGTTTCATCATCTCTGGTGGTGCAGTATCGCCAGATAACATACCGTTCACCCGAACTACAGACCAACAGTCACGCACCTAAGTCACTGCTTGTATGATCTGCGACCAAATCATGCATCGCACTAAAAGTATTCTTCTGTGTTAGTACTGCCATATTGATGATTGAATAACACTTCCCCATCAGTCATTAGTTCACACAGCACCATGTCAGAGCAGTGACGTATCCATCGTCTACGTGCAAGTGATGAGTACCTTTCTGTTGTGTATGGTGGAAAAGAGTTACAACCAACATGGATCGCCCAAACACTTTAGTAATTCACAGTAAGCCATCGAAAGTGAACCACGTGTGCTCCATAGTAGATACCGCACCAATACGCCGATAATCGATACTTATCGGACTAGAAACAGCGAATCCGGATAATATCCTATTAAAGATCCCTCCCTGAAAGCACTGCTGTGTTTATAAAGCGATCTAAAACTCAGTCCATTCATAAAATTGGGTTAACCGACCTCCACATGTCAACGTATTGGGTATCGGGACGATCCTAAGTGGATTTCACAGCACGTCAAGGCAAGTTTTATGACGTTAAAGATCACACGGTGTTGCTTCCACATCTTGTAGCAAAATACGTGATGATCAATGAAAATTAAATGCACCAACAGTTCCTGATTCGCTCCAAGCCAATCCACAAAAGACTGTATAACTACAAGCACACCCTGTAAAAACTCAACATCTGATCAAGCACTTCTACTCAGTTAAAGCAGTACCTTGCAATTAGTTAGAAATGATGAAAGACCCTTCTGCAATTTCTGCAGGGCTATCCGCTTCGCAGCTGCTATTATTTGGTTGAAATGATGACAATTCCCATCTTTTCTTCAAAGGTGAAAACTTGTTTCACCCAAAGCAGTCATCCGCCCTAAGTGCATTGACACGGTGACATCAGCAGATACGTGAAGCGGGAATAAAAGCGCTACAGTATCTGAAAATAATGGATCCAGAAGCACTTTATGAAGATATTGAGATGTTAGAAAAAAGCTCAGCACATTTCATGAATATCACCACAGGAACACTGTGGACGACACCCAAATTTGTGGTAATTCAAAGAAAAACCCGGTTATTTTTCCAGACCATTACCACACAGTGTCATGATGGGCGAGCCGGAGCGCTGAAAGTATCGCGATCTGCAGACAGAAGAAGTTAGTCAAAGCCTTTCAAAATGCTTCCCACGCCAAGGCTTGTACCAAGCACGGATTGCAGCAATGTCGTTATCCATATCATCGCCTGGCCAAAAAAGCTCACCAATACCGATGGTCTTGCTAGGATAATCCAGATACACCGGAATAATAGGCACACCGGCATGCTTGGCGATCTTCCAGAAACCGGGCTTCCACCGTTCCACCCGCTTCCGCGTGCCCTCCGGAGTCAGCAAGTACCACATCCGTTCAGAGTCACGAAAGGCACGTACTGCCTGACTCACAGTCCCCTGAGGGAACCTACGATCCAGGGGAATGCAACCAATCCAGCGCAGCAGCGGGCCTAGAGGCCACCAAAACAAGCTAGCCTTGGAAAGGAAGCGTATTTCGCTACCAATTGCAAATTTAGAGGCGAAACCCAAAAAACCATCCCAGTATGACGAATGCGGAGCCACGATGATGACCATCTTGCTCTGATTGGGCACAACCCCAATTAGACGCCAGCCACTCAATTTAAGCGCAGTACGACCCAACCAACGAACTAAAGGGCCGTGCATACGCGGCATATTCTCTGGGAATGGGTTTTGCAAAGTATCGATCTGAGGCACAGGAGGAAACATCGGTTCGGTCTGGGTCACTGCGACTCCCAATGAAACGAGGGATACATGCACTTGCGTTCGCTACACTCACACATCGATATTGATGTGACGCAACCACACATTACGGATGGATCGTATAGCAATATAACGCTTGGATGCCACCCAAACAGCATTGATAATATGGGCTAAATGCATACGAGCATCCTCGCTGCGATGCTTCTGAGGACGGAAACACTGAGCATCAATGATGAATCCACTTTCCCCAATCAAGAGCCGGTTATTCCAACGTAAGAAGGCATAAAAACATCTCGGCAATTCCCTAGGCAGGAGTCATCTTAGTGAATCAGATCAGCAGAGCGCGCGTGCCACATGCGGTCATTGTATCGGTAAAGCAACGACCACGCGTATCGCAATCCCGTATGATGAGCAAGGATTACCTATCAGGAGATACATCATGATGCCCACCTTCCACCGCCTCCGCTGCTTTACCCTATTCATCGCCATGTCCATGGCGATGCCTCTGGCCACGGCCGCACCACCCAGTGACGCCGACGTAAACCGCCTATTATCAGCTTCACGCGCACAGAGTGTACTTGATTCTATGCTGCCTCAGATCGAGGCAATGCAGCAAAAACAATTTGACCAGATCGCAGCAGGGCACACTTTAAACACGGCGCAAAAAGCTAAGCTGGCGCAAATCCATGAACGTACCAAACAGGCAATCCGCAAAACCCTGTCATGGTCAGAACTGCAGCCGCTTTACACGGACTTGTACAAGCGCAGCTTCAGCCGGGAAGACGTGATTGCAATGGCTGAATTCTACGAGAGCCCAGCAGGCCAAACCCTGCTCGACAAAACCCCAGCACTGATGCAAAACCTGATGGTCGCAATCCAGAAAAAGATGGCACCGTTAATGGATGATCTACTGCAAGACTTTGACCAAATCGCCAATACACCGAAACAAGACCACAGAAAATGATCGTAAAACTTACCAGCAGTCCTAATCAGAGCACACAGATTACGCAAAGTATCTCCCAGCACCGATGATACCAACGTAAGGCTGGGATGCTGGGTCAGTATGTGCTCAACCTTGGATAATCACCAAGGACTTCAATAAAATTTTTACCAAGTGCCAGCAAACACCTTGACCGGATTTAGCAAACACGCCAACAAAAAGTATCCACTTGCAGGGTGAATTGAAGGGAATCACAGCCTACAGGTACGTGTGTTGCAATAATCCTGCTACACACTTACCTGCATCGTAACCTCGATTGACAACCACGAAATATTGCCGGCCCTCCCGGCAGCAGGATCCAAACATCGTCAATATCATGAACCTTGCCCCGAAGAGCAGTGAAAGCACCTGAGACGATTCGACACATCGACGGTGGCACCGACGTCAGTACCTAATCTGCACTACTCAAGTCATGGCTTTCACGTTTTCCTCTACCATATCACTGTATCAAGGTACCTAGACAAGCAACGCGTCTAACGAACAAAAGGTTATCGCGTCCAACATCGCCCCCTTGTATCCGGACAACAACAAATTCAACAGGTTCTCACTAATACTTTTGAGAAAAATATAAAGAATGCTGTTGAATATGCATTCGTGCTATCACGCTTAGAACATGTTATGAACAGCGCAACAGCATTGCTACGTATTGGATAGTTAAACAAAGAGAACCATCGTCCGTTACCACGGGCCATCCAAAGCTACAGTCACTTCCCCATAGCGGCATCACAACAACACGAAACCATTTTTAGATTCTGCACGCTTGATGAACTATAGCCACATCTTTATTCCTGCACTGCCCGCGCCCATACCCCACAGAAATCAAATTCACTGTTAGAACCGCGATGAACACTGCACTCAGGAATAGACCCAGACACATTTATGAGCGCTGTTAGACAGCGTAACCTGCAAAACTCAACATGGAATCAATGTAGCCACCGGTATACGTACATTGTCACCTTTCATGAACGTGTGCACCAACATGACTAACGCAGACATCGCATCCAGAGGTAGATTACAACGTGCGGTTAATCAAGGATCACCGACTAGACTGACTTTCCAGGAACAGCACAGATGATGGACAGGACATTCTTGGCCATCGATTTGAAGCAGATGATATTCAATCAACATTGTCTACTGATAAATCGCATCTCAGCTGCCTAAATATCGGAACAGCATCCTATCCAACATCACGCCTTCAACATCATCCTTAACCTATACTCGCTTGCCCTGCAGCACCCACTGATCTCAGGATGAGATGGAACCCAATATTTTATTGAACATGCGAACCTGACAACATCAATCGGATGTCATCCGTACCAGTCATCTCAGACTCATTCAAAGTTAATAACACACTTTAGTCATCGGTTCGATGTGACTAGCAGTATAGATATTCGATTGATGTCACTTCAGAATAATTTTTCTTGATGCTGTGACATAGATTTCGATCATATCAATCTTAATAAAGCAACCCAGGAATGTAACCAAACAAATATTTTTGACAATCTATCCGTTCGAGAATGAATGAGAATTTCAAATAATAGTAACCCTCAAAATATCCTGTTGTGACATCAACGCTCCAAGTAGACTGGAAGCAACGTGCATTGGGTAGCACGATCAAATCGCTAAAGATTTCTCGATGCTGCCGATCATTTGGCTTGCGCCACATCCAAGATGCAGTACCACTTGGAACATATCTGGTCAGAAGTAACAATCATCAACATAAAACTCATCAAAAACACATTATCAACGGAATATGAGATCACACTTATTCCTTTTCAGCATCATGATCTTATTCCAAGAAAACATTCCAGAAATATCGATCATCTACAAATATTTGCAAGTTTTACATTACAGTGATGCGATTTTCGGAGCCTTAGTATCTGATACAACGTAGACACAGAGATTCACCATTCCTGCCGCAATGTCTACCAGCACGTTGATCAGCCACGGTAGCGGCATCCTGAGGTGCAGGTTTCATGCACCACAATCTCGCTCAATGCCGGCAGCACCGGTTTGAGTCGGTCCCATATCCACATCGCCAACCGTTCACTGGTTGGGTTTTCCAACCCTTCAATTTCGTTGAGGTAATGGTGGTCCAGTTGATCGTAAATCGGCTGGAAAGCATGCTTTAAATCGCTGAAATCCATGATCCACCCAGTATCAGGATCCAATGTACCACTGACATGTACCTCGATCCGAAAAGAATGCCCATGCAAACGAGCACACTTGTGACCAGCCGGCACGTGAGGCAGGCAATGGGCTGCTTCGATGATGAAGACCTTAAAGATATCCATCGTGTTGTCGTGCAACAAAAACGCAGTAAGAGCACAGTGACACTGTGCTCTGATCACCGATATGTGGGCAAAGGTCAGCCACGTTGATGAGCTGGGCGCATTCCATCACGGTTACGGGACCCGTTGCTACGTTGTCCAACCGATTGTTTCGGTAAGGTATACGTCTGCACAGATGCTTTGCCGAGCGCACGCCGGGTATGTTGACTCTTACGCGGTGGTGGTTGTCCACCAGGCTGCTTGATTTTTCCGGGAGCATTGTTGCCCCAACGGATTGGGACTTGAGGCTCAAAACCAGGTACATCCCGGATGTCCATATCACGATTGAGCAAACGCACGATCTGACGGAGCAATTTAGCGTCTTCCTGAGTGACTAATGAAATGGCCTCGCCCTGCACACCATTGCGTCCGGTACGGCCAATGCGATGTACATAATCCTCGGCGACCATGGGCAAATCGTAATTGATAACCTTTGGCAATTGTTCGATATCAATGCCGCGCGCAGCAATGTCAGTGGCCACCAGCACGGTAACCCGCCCTGCTTTGAAACCGTTTAATGCACGCAGACGTTGCCCCTGAGTCTTATTACCGTGGATCGCCGCTGTCTTGATCCCGTATTTTTCCAGGAACGCAGTAAGCTTGTCACTGCCATGTTTTGTCCGCACAAACACCAGGGTCTGCACTCTGCTGTCTTGAGCTAACAGATGCAACAACAATTCACGCTTGCGGCTCACCTCGATCGGATGCACACGATGAGTAATGGTCTCGGCGATGGTGTTATGCGGCGCTACCATCACCTCACGTGGGCGGTGCATGAACTCTAGCGCCAACTGTTTAATCGGCTCAGCAAAGGTCGCCGAGAACAGCAGAGTTTGGCGATTCTGCCGCGGGAGTTTGCCCAGAATACGTTTAATTGAAGGGAGGAAACCCATGTCAAGCATACGATCAGCCTCATCCAGCACCAAGATCTCGACATCTGACAAGTCCACACTGCGACGTTCAATATGATCAATCAACCGGCCCGGGCAGGCAATCAACAAATCCACGCCGCGGCGCAGTGCATCCAACTGATGCCCCATCCCCACTCCACCATAAATCACCGTACTTAGTACACGTTGATACTTGGCGTAACCACGTAGGCTCTCATGGACCTGAGTAGCCAATTCACGTGTCGGTGTCAGCACCAAGGCACGCGGCTTACCGTTACCAACGTTGGATGAAGCTATCATCAGGCGTTGCAATACAGGTAAGCCAAACGCAGCCGTCTTACCAGTCCCTGTTTGCGCAGCGGCAAGCAGGTCGTGACCAGCTAACGCTAGCGGAATCGCCTGCTGCTGGATTGGAGTCGGAAATTGGTAACCCTGCTCGCTAAGGGCACGCAGTAAGGAAGGCAACAATCCCAAAGTTTCGAAGTTCATTTAGAACTCTCCTGAAAAGCACTTGCACCGACCAGAGCCGACGCATCGTACAGTGGTAGCTCGGAGCGTTCCCGTGAACCGCGCTGCGAGAAAAATTAAAAGGACGAACGCAGCACCAACGCGTACGATCGGCATGCAAGGCGATAAAGAATCGGACAAGGGGCGGCGCGCAAAAGAGTCCAGCGGCCGGCATCCTGCAGGAAAAAAGACGGTTGCTATGCAAGCAGACATAGTCTACAGGAGTCGTTGCTATCGTGGTGATATGAACTTGCCAGGCTGGGACAGCCGCCACGAAGCGATATGTTCATCAAACCTGAATGTATTCATGCCACATCATCCCTTGGCGTCCTTACACCGACGATTTCAAGCTCCAGATAATGTGCTAACTGATTGAATTGGCGATGTCCAGTTAATCTTGAAGTAGACTAAATCGTTCAAAATTCAGAGTCAGTGATTAAATGCCGCCGAGTATCTCAAGATCCATCACTGGATCTTGAAAATAAACCGACTCATTTCTGGTGTGGCAATGCCACGTTCAAGAACAGAGTGAAAAATTCTAAAAGCACTTCTCTCAAGATTTAAAAAAACGTTCGGCTCATCCAACAAATGTCATTGGTGTTAACAGCAACCTCGGGCTGGCGACCACCGAAATAGATGCATGTTTCAAGTTGTGTTTGGATTTTCACGCATGGTTCAAACGTACAAAACAAGTGAAACGAATAAGAGACTGCGGCTAGCACGCTTGTCGCCACACATGAAGAGTCGATGAAAATGCTCGATATGGTTGAACAAGTGCTCCAACCCATTGCGCATTTCATGTTACGCCTCAACTGAAGCACGTTTCGACTTGCAATTAGAATCCAGCACAATGATACCCTTGGGACTGTTGAATCGAATCACTCATACACAGGCAATACTGGTCCGCTTGTCGGTAATGGCAGCTTTAGCAGGTAGATAGTCAATACGATCCTGTGCATACCGAATCTCCTCTGCTTATCCTGCAGTTAATGATGAACCGCAACAGCTTGATAAAAGCGTCCAACACCAGAGTCAATCTGGTACTGAAGCCACTTTGGGAGCTATCAGGCGCTTGCGCTCAGGTATTTTTGAGCCCTTGACGGCATGCTGGCGTGCACCACCATCACCAAGTTGGTCAGGACCTATCGGGACTTCCATCACCGCTACCAGACACTGCGCCACATCAGTGTCGCCACTGACTCATTATGACATCCAATAAACATGGTACGCAGCACATTAATCCCGGACACTTCTTAATACTGCTTGGAGATATTGAATCTTCACTGCAAAACTGAATTCGATCCCCTCATCAACCTCTTCACATATAGAGCAAGCATTTCACAGATGCACAAGTTGTCATCTACCTATCATGCTTTACTGTAGTGATTTCACATTACTCATTTAAGAAAATTTTAATCTAATAGAAAATAACATCCAGTCGCACCTTATACTTCGACAATCAACAGCACTAGTTGCCAGCCCTCAATGACATTGATTGTCGTCGTTGAATATCTACCCTCAGGGTCTCACTCTGAATTTTGTTGAAAAATTGCTGCTAACCGATGAAAAAACATGATGCCACAGTGACTTTGTCTGCAAGATAAAGATCTGTGACTGAAATCACAAAGCACCCTCTTCAACGGTCCCTCACCTATATCTTCTTCGCTCCGCAGACTGATCGTCATACCTAAATACCTCAACATCAGCACGTGATAACAGCCATGGGCCAGAATAGATGCTAATGGGGGGAAATCATGCTCATTCTGACTCCACCAAGAGAATACAAACAGTCATTCTTCAGTAAATGATGTGGATTTATCCAGTACCCCGCATTAAAAATAGAATACATCTCGTCAGACCAACATTTCGATCATAAGAGGGCTACTCGGCATGACTTCGAAAAGAAAGAATATTAAAGTGAGCAATATGAAAATCGATAATTCCTAATAAGACTGCATTGCATACGGATTATTCATGTCACTGTGTCACTGACTGTGCAAGGGGGTTCATAGCCCATATGCTGACTGGCAGTCTTCTGCGGAAAATCGCGAGTTCCCAAACCGCTAACAATCTCATCACGCATCTTATCGAACAGGAAACGATGCGTTAGCCACACGCTGTTGCAATCAGTCAACGTCGGCTATAGCGGCTGAATGCTACGCCCGTGTGAGGCATGAAATCAGAATAAGCACTACAGGTCGCCAAGCTGTGCTTGCAACACAGCGATTGCCGCTAATCCTGCAGTTTCAGTACGCAAAATACGCGGTCCCAAGCCAAAACCAATAAAACCTGCATCTTTCAGTATTTCCAGGTCACGGGGGGACCAGCCGCCCTCGGGACCAATCGCAATTGTGACGGCAGATGGTGTCAGCCTCGATAGTGTTGCCAATCGATGTTCACTTTGCGGGTCGAGAATCAGACGCAACGTGTCCGGATGAAGTGTTTCCCTCAACGCTTGCAATGCATGCGGCATCTGTACTGCTGGCACGCGCGCGCGCCCACACTGCTCACAAGCCGAGATGACCACTTTGCTCCAGTGTGCCAGCCGCTTGGCTAGGCGTTCGCCATCCAGGCGCACCCCCGTCCGTTCAGTATCAACCGGCACGATTGCAGCGATGCCTAATTCAGTCGCCTTCTGAAGAATCAAATCCATCTTCTCGCCGCGTGCGATTGCTTGGACCAAGGTGATCGCCAATGGCGATTCATTACACACCTCAGCAACGCCTTCGATTCGTACGCGTGCCTCGCGCCTGCCCTTGACAATGAGGCGCGTTGAATAATCATGGCCGTCACCGTTGAATAGCACACAGGTATCACCCTCGCACAGACGCAGTACACGCAATAGGTGGTTGGTAACCAATTCTGGAAGCAGAATTTCGCTGCCAATAACTAGTGGCAAATTGACATGACAACGGGTCAAACGCATGCAGTCGCTTCGTCGATCGCAGCGCGGGTGGTCTCAGCAAGCAAATACAGTTGCTCCTCATCCACGCAGTAGGGGGGCATCCAATACACCACATCGCCGAGCGGACGCAGGACCACTCCACGCGCCAGCGCAGCACGGTAAGCGTGCAAGCCAAATCGTGCCTGTGCCGGGAATGGCGTACGTTTGTTGCCGTCGCGGGTCACTTCAAATGCCACGACCATACCAGCCTGGCGCACATCAGCAATGTGCGGATGCTCGGACAGTGGTGCAGCCAATTGTTTCATACGTGTTGCAGTAGCGTGATTGCGTTCGATGATATGGTCATTCTCGAAGATATCCAGTGTCGTCAGCGCTGCAACGCAAGCCAACGGGTTGCCCGTGTAGCTGTGTGAATGGAGAAAAGCGCGTTCGCGGCTATCGTCAAGAAATGCCTCGTAGAGTTGCTGCGTTGTCAGCACTGCGGCCAGGGGTAGGAAACCACCGGTCAGGCCCTTAGACAGGCACAACAAGTCCGGCATGATGCCCCTGCTATCAGTATCCGTTGGGATGGCGGAGCAGGCTTGCTCGCAAGCGAATAGTGTGCCTGTGCGTCCGAAACCGGTCGCAATCTCATCGGCAATCAGGAGCGCACCGTGTGCGTCGCAAAGTTGGCGCGCACGATGCAGGTACACCGGATCGTGCATGCGCATGCCACCGGCACATTGCAGGCGCGGCTCCAGAATCAGCGCACAAATTTGCCCAGGGTAACGCTTGAACAACGCTTCCAACGCTGTGGCTGCCTGTAATGCATATTCTGTGGCGCTCTGACCGGGCTCCGCCAAATAGGCGTCAGGCGAAGGCGCAAACAACACATCGGCCAGCAATGGAGCATAAACACGCCGGTACAACGGGATATCACCCACCGCAAGAGCACCAATGGTTTCTCCATGATAACCGTTATGTAACGCGATAAATCGCGTGCGTTGATCTTCCCCGCGATTGCGGAAGTAATGGAAAGCCATTTTCAGCGCGACTTCTACTCCAGCCGAGCCATTGTCAGCGTAAAACACCTTGGACAACGGCTCGCGCCCACTCTGGCGTGGTGCGAGCCGCAGCAACGCTTCAGCCAGACGCACCGCCGGTTCGTGGCTGAAACCAGCCAACATCACCTGTTCCAGCGTATCGGCCTGTGCAGCGATCGCCGCACTGATACGGGACTCAGCATGGCCGAAAAGATTTGTCCACCAACTGCTGACTGCATCCAGGTAACGGCGCCCATCGTAGCCAACCAACCACGCACCTTCACCACGGACGATGGGCACTAACGGCAGTGTGTGTGGATGCTCACGCATTTGCGTGCATGGATGCCACAGTACGCGCAGATCGCGTTGCCGCCAGTGTTCAACCCGCTGAATATCGAATGGGTCTGCTAGCATTTGAAATTAATGAACATCGTGATGCATCCACTTATTGTATCGACCGGTCTTGCCGGTGTGTGTCTGTCATGAACCGCCGCCTGCCGATGATCCATCGCATTGAGGAAATCGGCGATAGCCAATTTCGGCGGCAACAACTCGACCTGGAATTTTCCAACGGCCAGCGCCGCCTGTACCAACGCCACATTTCACGCGGATACGGTGCGGTGGTGGTGGTGCCACTGCTCGATCCGCAGACTGTCCTGCTGGTGCGTGAATACGCTGCTGGTGTTCACCGTTATGAGCTTGGTCTTGTCAAAGGGCGTATTGATGCCGGTGAAACCGCAGAACAAGCCGCTGATCGTGAATTGAAAGAAGAGGCAGGTTATGGTGCACGGGATCTACGCGTACTACGTGCCATCACCCTTGTCCCAGGGTATATGAATCACCAGTCCTGGTTGGTGATGGCATGTGATCTGTACACCGAACGTCTGGTCGGCGACGAGCCAGAAGCGCTTGAGGTCATTCCCTGGAAGCTTTCAAAGTTAAACGAGTTGATGCTTCGTGAAGATTTCTCCGAAGGCCGTTCCCTGGCAGCACTGTTCATTGTCCGTGAATGGCTGGAACAGCAGAAATGATCAATATATCCAACGATCTTCGCGAATCGATCATCGGCATCGCTACCGATGCCGGCAGAGCGATCATGGATATCTATCAGGATCATTTCCAGGTCCAGATCAAAGCAGACATGAGTCCATTGACTCAAGCCGATTTAGCCGCGCACAAGATCATCATGCACGGACTCAAGCAACTGACACCAAATCTGCCCGTTTTGTCGGAAGAGTCACCAGAACGCACTTGGAAGGAACGCGGCTGCTGGACTAGCTACTGGTTGGTCGATCCACTCGATGGTACTCGCGAATTCATCAAACGCAACGGTGAGTTCTGCGTGAACATTGCTCTTATCCACGAAGGTATCCCCGTCTACGCGGTGATCCTGGCACCGGTGGAAGGCACCATCTGGTATGCGATGCACGGCGAACAGGCATTCCGCCGTGATGGTAACCGTGATACCACGTTGCACGTGCAGGTACCCGCCGCCAGATCGTTACGTGTGGCCGTCAGCCGCTCACACCTTGATGCGCAAACCGCTGCGTTGCTGACACACATGAAAGAAACAACGCTGGTCTCGCAGGGATCGGCACTGAAGTTCTGCCGCCTTGCTGAAGGCACGCTCGATGTGTACCCGCGTCTAGGCACCACCGCTGAGTGGGATACTGCCGCCGGCCAGTGCGTGCTGCATGCTGCGGGCGGTGCACTGCTTAGCATCGAGACTGGAAAACCGTTGTGCTACAACAGACGCGAGACGCTGCTTAACAGCGGTTTTATCGCACTGGGCGACACCACGCTGCCTTGGCGCGATTGGTTGGCCTGAACCATCCTATTCCCCATTCTGGTACTTTCCGCATGTTTGATCTTCCCGGCTCCTCACACCACATTGAGACTTTGCTATCAATCATGGCACGCCTACGCGACCCAATCCGGGGATGCCCTTGGAATTTGAAACAAGACTTTGCCACGATTGCGCCTTACGTGATTGAGGAAGCCTACGAGGTTGTTGACGCAATTGACCGCAGCGACTTGACCGCCTTAAAAGACGAACTCGGCGATCTACTGCTACAAATCGTTTTCCATGCGCATATGGCCGCCGAGCAGGGTGCGTTCGAATTTAGCGACGTGATTGCAGCAATTACCAATAAAATGGTACGCAGGCATCCGCACGTCTTTGGTGAAGTTACAGTCGATGATGCTCAAGCAGTCAGCACTAACTGGGAAGCCATTAAGCGCCAAGAACGCGAAGCTGTTGGCGAGCGTGACGATTCTGCGCTAGCCGGAATCTCCCGCGGTCTACCAGAATGGCTACGCACGCTCAAGTTGCAGGAACGCACCACACGCGCTGGCTTCAAGGGATCAGGCCCAATCCCTGCCATCGTCAAGGTACAGGAAACACTGGAGCACATTCACCAAACGTTTCTGCTGGACACCATGAAGGACAGCGATGAACAGATTGAGGAGACATTCGGCAATCTGCTCTTCCTCTGCATCAGCCTTGCCCACCACGCCAAGGTTGATCCGGGTAATGCACTACGCCGCACCAACCTTAAGTTCGAAGGACACTTCCGCGCGATGGAAACAGCAGCAAGTGCTGCAGGCACTACGCTAGAGCACATGCCACTATCAGAGCAAGAAATCCTGTGGAAGGCTGTCAAACGCCAGGAAGTCGATCCATCGGCACCATGAGAACGCTGCTTCTGTAAAACGCCGCCACACATCGCACCAAACTCTATTTGGTTGCTACCAGACTAGGCTTGCGATGAATTCAATGTCGGGTTGTTGCAACCAGTCACAGCTAACTTGGCAATATTTGTCTCATGTGCTGACTTTTACTCGACTGTGTTTACACACATCAACATCTGGCAGCTCCTAGGAGTTTATATCGCCGCTGTGTTGCTGCGACTGTCATGGATAGAAGGCATCCCATCGATATGGGTCGAGCCCGCTACCCGAATAGGGCAGTCTACATAACATAAGCCAGTGATCATGTTTCCATCGCCCCGGAAAAGGATGCTTAGGTTTAACCACGGCATGCATCTGCCGTACCACGCTTTCACCATTTCTAAATGGTTTTATCTTTTCAACCGCACCTTGGATGTGGTGACACTTTGTCAGCAATGACACTATGTAGGCACTTGTTACTATCGTGTGTGTGTACTGCTTGACTTACTAGTTTAGAGACGCTGGCTTATGGCAACAATTGACACGTGACCCGTCATGTCTTGTTACAGCGGCACTGACAAATCATGTTTCTATGGCCCTACCAATCGCCGCGACATGCTGTAAGGACATCAAGCTACCATTCATTCTGTAGAGAGTGACCACATTCATGCATACTGGGTCTATTCAGGGATAAAAAGGAATTCCAATGTTGGCAAGTAATTTATTGGCGTTAATTGTGCTGGTCACCGGCATTATCATGCTGTTCAAATCCGTGATCATGGTGCCGCAAGGTTATGAGTGGACCGTGGAGAAGTTCGGTCGTTACACCCACACCATGAAACCGGGCCTGCATTTCTTGATTCCTGTCATCTACAGCGTCGGACGCAAAGTAAGCATGATGGAGCAGGTACTGGCTGTACCTAGTCAGGAGGTCATCACCAAAGATAACGCGGGAGTGCGCGTGGACGGGGTGGTGTTTTTCCAAGTACTCGACGCTGCCAAGGCTGCCTACGAGGTTGCCAACTTGGAAATTGCGATGATCGCATTGGTGCAGACCAACATTCGCACCGTGGTTGGCTCGATAGACTTCGACGAATCATTAAGTCAACGCGAAACAATCAATGCCAAGCTGTTGAGCGTCGTCGAGCACGCCACCAGCCCGTGGGGGGTGAAGGTCACTCGTATCGATATCAAAGACATTCAGCCGCCGCAGAATCTGGCCGAATCGATGCAACAACAAAAGATGGCCGAACAAAACAGGCGTGCAACAATCCTGGAAGCGGAGGGGGTACGCCAATCCGCAATCCTACGTGCCGACGGGGAGAAGCAAGCCGCTGTGATGGAAGCCGAGGGCCGCAAGGAGGCCGCGTTCCGTGAAGCAGAGGCACGTGAGCGCTTAGCAGAAGCGGAAGCCAAAGCAACTCGGATGCTCTCCGATGCCATCGCAGAGGGTAACGTGCAAGCAATCAACTACTTTGTTGCACAGAAATACGTTGAAGCATTCAAGGAACTGGCCACTGCTCCCAACCAGAAGTTCATCCTGATGCCGATGGAATCCTCAGGCATCATTAGCTCGATCGCCGGCATTGCCGACTTGACCAAGGAAGCATTGGGTAAGTCCGGTCATGTTGCGACACAGTCTCAACCACCGCACCGAGGTTGAGTCATGCGCTGGGACGTTGTGGGATGGGTAGCGGCCGCTCTACTATTGTTCGCTGCCGAGGCACTGGCACCTGGCGCGTTCATGCTGTGGATGGGGATTGCAGCAACAGCCGTGTTCGTTGCTGTGCTGCTGCTTCCGGATACTTCGCTGCTGCTGCAAGTGTTCGCTTTCGTTGCGCTAAGCTTCGTTTCAATCTATATCTACAGGACTTGGTTCCGCAGTATCGACCGTGACAGTGACCGTCCGCTGCTGAATCGCCGTGCCGATCAGCTGGTCGGGCGTGTCATCGTGCTTGATCACGCCATCGTTGACGGCAAAGCTCGGATCAAAATTGATGACACGTTTTGGGCCATCAGTGGCCCCGACTTACCCATCGGCAGTCAAGTCCAGATCGTTGCTTTAGATTTAGATGGCACCACACTCAAGGTACAACTAGCTTGAGTGCCGACAATGCATATGACGTCACGCCATCGCATCCTATTGCCATCTGGTGCGACTCATTATGCCAGCATGACAACTCGGACCTAAGTACAGCACAGACGCTCATTCCACGACATCCAGATGCTTGTAAAGATAATGAGAACCTTTATGCCATGATCAAAAAGACGATTCTCAACGACGCCCACCGGGCACTCGGTGCCAAGATGGTCGACTTCAGCGGCTGGGAGATGCCTATTCACTACGGCTCACAGATCGATGAGCATCATCAGGTCAGGCGCAACGCTGGTATGTTCGACGTCAGTCATATGACCGTCATTGATGTGCATGGGATACACGTGCGCAACTTCTTGCGCCAGCTATTAGCTAATTCGGTAGACAAGCTCAAGGTATCTGGCAAAGCCCTGTATAGCTGCATGTTGAATCCGCAAGGCGGTGTGATCGACGATTTGATCGTCTATTACCTACGTGAGGATTACTTTCGTTTTATCGTTAATGCTGCTACCCGGGAAAAGGATTTGGCATGGATTGATGCACAGGCTACTGCGTTCAAGGTACTGGTTGAAGAGCGCGCAGACTTGGCAATGATCGCTATACAGGGACCGAACGCACGCGCACAGGTAATTAGACTATTGACCGAAACCAACCGCAATGCAGTGGAAAAACTTAGGCGCTTCGCTGCACTAGAAGTGACCTCGCACTTGAGAGCGGCGCTGTTTATTTCACGCACTGGGTATACCGGTGAGGACGGCTTTGAGATTTTACTGCCACAAGAAAAAACTACAGCGTTATGGAATGCGCTGTTGGAGACAGGTGTGAAACCCATCGGACTTGGCGCACGCGACACGTTACGTCTAGAAGCAGGTATGAACCTCTACGGCCAGGATATGGACGAGCAGGTTTCACCCTACGAAGCTGCACTGGGCTGGACCGTCATGCTTGATGAAGGTCGCAACTTTATCGGTCGTAACGTGCTCGAACAGCAAAAAACTACAGGTGTCTCGCGACAGATGATCGGCTTAGTCATGGACGAGAAAGGAGTGCTGCGCCATGGTCAGAAAGTATTAACCGCACAGGGCGAGGGCGAAATCCTTTCCGGTACGTTTTCACCGACCTTGAACAAAGCTATCGGGTTCGCACGTGTGCCAGCTGGCGAACCAAGTGAGGTACGGGTCAACATCCGTGACCGTGAAGTCCGGGTGCGAGTTGTCAAATTCCCCTTTGTGCGTGAAGGCCAAACGCAACCAGGCGTCTTGGATTGAAGGAAAATCGATCTAAAGCAATCGATTTGTCTTATTTAGCGATGGCCACCATATTTGTGCCACTCACCGTAACTCGTGCTGCTGGTGCCACCAGTAACCTCTGCGTATCGACGGCCAATCAATGTACATCTTTACCTTTTGACCTGTTTGATGCTAGCTCCACTCATCCACCCAGCATTCGCTGCATGATAGGCAGGAATAAGGCACAACCAACTACTCACATGATAGAACGCATAACAAGGGGGTGAACACGATACTAGCGCTAACGCAAGAACACCACGTTCTGGAGCAACAGTCTCAACAATACCCCCTAAGATCACTGGCAGATCTAATGAAGTTGTCCATCGTATGTGCTCGAATAACAAGCCGGTGTCTGGCCAAGACCGCGTGAACTCATCAGGCAGGCCTAGTGAGCATCCTGCGTTCCATAGCTATGGCGTCAATGCGCTATTCGGACAGACCTAGGGAAGCAAAAACAAAAGCTAAATATGCCCCCCACCATCCCCATAACGATACCGCAACGTTGGAATGCTTAACACATTCAAAGTGTCTGTGGCGGTGGTGATGCCACATCGGAACGCATCACAGCAACACCCTTAATCCATCCAGCGAAATATGTTCATCGACACTTGCCAATCACGGTCCACTTGAAGCAGGCACTGTACACCGACACGTCCAGTGCAGGCACAGCAGAAGGTGTCGTGGAACAGCCTCATCCATTTTCAGGTTGGTTAAACTATATGCTCTCTCCCGATGTGTTTTTCCCATGAGTGATATTCCTGGCGACCTCAAGTTCCTCAAATCCCACGAATGGGCCCGGATCGAAGGCAACAATCGTGTCATCGTGGGTATTTCCGATCATGCGCAAAGTCTGCTCGGTGATCTGGTATATGTCGAATTGCCCAATGTTGGTGATTACCTGGAGGCTGGCACCACTGCTGCGGTCATCGAGTCGGTCAAGGCTGCCTCGGATATCTACAGCCCGGTCACCGGTAAAGTGATTGAAGTCAATGCTACGTTAAGCGACAAACCTGAGACGATCAATGAAGATCCCTACGGTGATGGTTGGATCATGGTCATTGAGATGAAGGATCCAGAACAGATTGATGATCTACTTTCGCCCGACGATTACACCGAACTGCTAGAAAGTGACGAACGCTGAATCTTTCCTACATCACACCACCGAATAGCCACAGTAAAGCAAAGCGTATCTGTGGCAGAGGATCACAATCCACTGTTAATCCGAACAGGAAAGCATTAAACAGAAACAAGGCGGGGTGCCGGTGATAGTGAAGTCGGAAAGAAGCGAAGAAAAAGTGACGGGAAGCACAGGTAAGGAAATATAAATCAACATGCCCAAGTAAAACAGCCAAAAAGGTTGCACCCAAGGATACTTACAAAGACAACAAGCGTTAGATACGCGAGAAGCAAACGGGATTGAAAACGCCCCTCAGTGAGCGATGTGCAAGGAACAAATTCTATCCAGTGTTCCAATTCGAGCTACTTCCGACTACTAAAGAGTCCTGAAAAGAACTCGAAAGATGGCAACCACGATGATACGGCAAACCAAGTGACCTTAACTCCCTACAGAATAACCATGAAATTATTGGTTTGGATGTAGTAAGTGGATAGCACTCGCAATACTAACGGGCAATGCCTGCGTCGGAACACAGTCTCCAATGACATGAATAAGTTGTTCCACACAGCCCACTTCAATGAGCTCACATCGGAAGTTGCCGATTTCTACAACTCAACCTCTCCAGACTCTTTTTGGACCACCGTATGCATCACTGCATACAGGCAACCTGAAAGCTAGGTTACGGACGCTGCTGCATGATTGAGCCTCTGTGAATCAGGTAGCGTACAGAGGACCGTAGGCACACCGTTGAGCGTCTCTGACGTGCAAATTTTTTGCGCAATTTCACCCTACATCGACTCATCAGAGTAGGATTGAGGATCAAATTTTCAGCTGTTCAATAGTTATACACTGATGGCGTTGTTCGCACGCACCGACCTTCCCTCAAACATACTAAGGAGATTCAAACCATGCAAAAAACATGCTTTAAAAAAGCCTTTTTCTTTCTGTTGGCATCATCCTATTGATCTGCGGCAGAGAGTCTCAGACAGCCACAGTGAACGATTAGAGAGAGCATTATGGTATTACAGCACAAGTTTTCGATGAATTTTTTCACGTGCGAGTGTTGACACTAAAAAAGAGCGTGATTAGGTTTCGCCCAGTAGAGATTGATCAAGAAGAGAGTGGGTCAGATCAAAATCAAGCCAAGAACAGAGGGTCGAATGTGCATCAACGTGGTTCCAATAGTGGTGTCACTCCTTGGCTTTACTCTGAAATAAGGTGATGTTTCTGATGGATCCGTATCGGTATTCGATACCGATATTTCTATATCGTTCCGCTTGTGTCCAGATGCGGTCGATTCTCGCTGCCACTCATGTGCTGCGGGTTTGGTTCAACTGGGCGTTTCAAACTCATAGTTCACTGACGAGGAGCCAATCACATGGCCACGAAGAAAGCTGCTGCTAAGAAGACCACCACGAAAAAGTCCGAAAAGGCCGTGAAGAGCGCCAAGAAACCGGTGCTAAAGAAAGTCGCTGCAAAAAAGACAATAAAGACAATAAAGACAATAAAGAGTGCCAAGAAGCCTGCACTGAAGAAAGCAATCGTGAAGAAGGCAGCGGTAAAGAATGCCAAAAAGGTGGTGAAAAAGGTCACTGCGAAAAAAACTGTGAAAACTGCCAAAAAGCCTGTGTTAAAAAAGGTCGCCAAGAAGGCGATAAAGAAAACCGTCTCTAAGAAACCCACAAAGGCGGTTGCTAAGAAGAAGCCAATGGCGCGCAAGAAGAAAGCTGCTCTGGTTGCGTTGCCGATTACCCCAGCACCGCTGATCTGATCCATTTTCGATCATAGTTTATCCGTCCCTCTTCCTGACCGATGCCCATCGGGAAGAGGACTTTTTATTTCCTTTTATCTCCAGGTCACGAAATCAGTATTATTCCTGCTATGCATCGGCTGAAATTGGCAAGATGTCGATGACAAATTAAATAAAGACTGTCCTTGAGGTGCGTTTGTTAAGGTGATTCATCAATGCAGTAGAACTCCTTACACATAGAAAACTCTCTCCAAGGAATCCGATCCACGAGCATGAATCCCTGGAATCCATTACGAACACGAAATCAGCAGCGCAACGTCGTATATCTGGAAGAAAAAGCATGTACATATGAAGGTACTTCCGTACACCAAGGAACGACACACAGAGGCTGTCATGGTAGACGGCACTGTCATTTGTATTGCGGAAACAACGATACGTTGATTATAAGAATCCAATTGCCTATGTAATAAAGACTAAACTACAAACTTGCAATTCTTATATAATTTTGCAATTAGGTTGGTTGGCCCTGGTAAACGATGCAAACTTAGTATTTCAAAGTGCTGACATTCAACTTACCCTGAGGAGCCTTCAATGACTTACCTGGGTTAATCCCCAAGCTGGCAAAGCTGTTGCCTCATGCTAATCACGCTTGGCCACTTCACTACATGGCGCATATGCCGTGGTCTGAATACCAATTCCGATGTCAACCACACCTTCAAACATCCCATCATTGATGACTCATGAGGGATGCAATCTAATCCTCATTTGGTGGGTGTGAACGATGATGGGCACTCATTATTTAGGGTCTTGCATTTGCGTCTTTGAGGCGATTCACTGGGGATGGCTGTAGACTTGCTATCGTAGGTCTACAGCCGTGCTTGTCATCAACATGTGCTGGTATTAGTGGCGTTTGAGTGCAGTACTCGAACTGCAGGTGCAAGGTCTCCCGCTTAAGTGGCCCGCACAGTGAATGGATAAGCAGGTGTTGTCATTATCTTGTGTATCTGTGCAACTCAGGGTTCATACACTGAGTGTTCGTACTACAAGGGATGCTGACCAAAATACTTTTTGTTTTAACTCAACGGAATACGCTTGGCTTTGTGATCTTTGGCTTGTGTAGACGGGGTCAAAGAGGGGGGCTGTAGCGGGTTACAGTGCGGTTCTGTTACGTGTCGAAATGATGCGGGCTTGGTGGCTTGAGAACTGCCCACATCCATCATTGTTGTCTGGGAGGTTCATCAACTGCTCCAACGATGTGCTGTCTAGGACATAACGCGGAGTAGCTGTGGGTGGTGTTACATCTGATGCAGATACCGCACTATTGCTGGGGTTGTATTCATGGAATGATCGTTTGATGTTCACTGGTACTGCTACGATCAATATTGCCCTGCAAAGGGATAAAAAAACGACGAGAAGCAATCCCGTTGCAGGCGTTGTGACGGCAAGGAACCAAACTAACGCGAATGACTACGAAAGCCATTAGGAGTGCACATTACTCAAAGATTGACGGAATGGCTCGTCGTAGCTGTAGTCTGGTTAACTAACTGCCCATCCACCAGCGGCAGGTGATTGCCAATTGGTTTTTCATTCAGACGCACTGTCCTCTCCTGACCATCGTAGCGATAGGTCACGTCGTAACCCACCACATTGTCTGCCTGGCCAAGCTCGACGCGATCTCCCGGCTTACTGCTCATACGTAGCGTCCCCGTAGTACCGTCATCCTTACGATAGGTCACGCTGTAGCCACTGACATGGCTCGATTGGACCGTAGAATTCTCAGAATGACACCGGCGCTCGGTGCGCTCTACCACACGTCCGCCAACATGCTCGCGATCCACCTCATTACCAATGAAGCCGCCAGCGACCGCACCCGCAGCGGTTAATGCCTTGCGACCGTTACCACGACCAAATTGATTGCCAACCAAACCGCCAATCAATGCACCAAGTGCTGTACCACCAACGTTGCCATCACGCTCAGGGAGACGCTGCTGCACCATCACATCACGGCATATCTCTCGCGGTGCCGTCATCGTGGTGGTGTCACGAATCGGATCGACTGACACCACTTGGCCATACACCGTCTTTTTCTCAGTAATCGTATCAACGCGTATGACGTCGGCATACTCAAGTCCCGTGCGATTGTCTGAATGTCCATTCACCATATAACCAGCATCGTGGCTACGGGTATTCATGAAAGCAGCTGTCGCTACTCCACCTATTAACAGTGCTCCCAAAGCTACTAAAACCATCCTCGTCTGATTGTTCATAAAATATTCCTGCGGCACCTAGCCTACTTAGTTCACAGTGGCATTGCAGCACGATGAACCTGAACGAATAGGTGTGGATTTCTGTGTCTCCAATGTTAAATTCAGCGATTACTCATCTTGGATCGTGATACACCGATCATACGAATGACAGCATCTGTTCACTTTTTACATCTCACTGTGCTTAGCCTTCTGTAACCCAGATTAACTCGACCCTATTTATGCTTACGATTGAATTTCATCCCACCTAATTTGGCGCTGCTGAACAACGCAGCGATTATTTCTCGTCGCATTGCTGTCAGCAGAATGTAAACCGCCTGCATCTGACCCTACCAACACGATGAGTGTCGTATTGATTGACAGCCACTGCCATCTGGATGCGGACGAATTCGATAGCGACCGTACCGAGATAATTGCACGTGCCCAGGCTGCCGGAGTCATCGCGCAAGTGATACCAGCAGTCACCGCAGCCAAATGGCCGAAGCTACGGACAATTTGCACGCAAACACAAGGACTATATCCAGCCTACGGGCTGCACCCTATCTTCCTGACAGAACATCACCCAACGCACCTACATGCATTGCGAGACTGGGTTGAACGCGAGCGCCCCTGCGCAATTGGCGAATGCGGCCTAGACTTCCACTTGCAGGGGCTGAACACGCAGCTGCAGCACACTTACTTCATCAGTCAACTGATCCTTTCCCGAGAGTACGCATTGCCGGTGATCGTGCATGCTCGGCATGCGGTCGAACAAGTCATCACCTCGATCAAGACGGTAGGAAAACTGCGTGGCGTCATACATAGCTTCTCCGGTAGCGTAGAGCAGGCACGACAACTCTGGAAGCTAGGCTTCATGATCAGCTTGGGAGGGGCTCTGACCTACACACGTGCTAATCGTTTGCACCGATTGGCGGTGGAGATACCATTGGATTATCTGTTGCTGGAGACGGATGCACCTTACCAACCAGACAGCGAGATCCGTGGACAACGCAACGAACCAGGGCGTCTGCCGGCGATCTTGGACTACATCGCAACGTTACGCAAACAGGATCGTACCGAAATATCCAAAGTGACTAGCGCCAATACGGAACGATTGTTTGGGTTGAAAATCACACCCACTTGACAACTGGAATCACCAGTTTCCAGGCCGCTGTCGTCTAGCATCTTAAAGATCCTCGACATACTTTTAGCTTGTCAGGATTCTGAAGTAAGAAGATGATCAGAAGCATGAAGCAACACAACCTAGTCCTTAAAGCTGCAGTAAAGCACGCTCAGCAGCACACGTTTCCCAATAGGATGGAGCACACGACACCACCGTCGCAACTTGAGGCACGGGTGTTACCCGCTCTGCTGAATCGTCCATCACAAGCAGCGCAGACGATGCTTCGTATCCTTAGTCACTCAGCGTCACTGATGGAAAGAGGGGCAACTGTTTGGTGAGTACATTGGTGATTTCACTAGACTAGTCCTCCCCGAGTAGAGCGTTCCACCTTTACGATTCTGTCGCGTATTTTGGAGCATTACCTGAAAATCCAGCACATTGCGTCAACCCAATGGGACAAATCAAACCAAGCCCAGTAGCTGATGGAATAGTGATTATCAGGCACAGCCGAATCAGGAACACCAACAACCAGTACTCTCCAGTGATTCTACGGAGCAGTAATGGTGCTTAGGTATTGACGATGCCTACTGACTGACTCACATCGTGCTTGGCACGAGTGGCAATGTGGACGATGCCAAAAATCTGCTAGATAGGTATGAAATCCAGGACTGGGACCATGTTGAAATATCAAGCGATCAACAAGCGGTTCAATGTGAAGACCGGTGTACTTTGGAAGATCGCGATACCACTACGCAAACATAAGCAATGGATAATGCCAAGCTGGCCAGCGAATTTAACGTATCAATATCAGAAAGCCATTATCCCGTCCCAGATCGAGTTACTATTTCTGATGCTTGGCTCCCAGTCTGGACACACCAAAACGTGCAACCGAAACTTGGCGAAACACATGACGCAGCCAACACACAGTGTTGTTGCTGATCACTTTGCAGCTACTGCAAAGTCATTTAAGGACGCATCTGTCTTAAACGAGCCAAGGGTTGGAACATGATCCGTCAACGCACCACATGCAGCAGCGGACACTGATCCTACGGGTACGTGATGTTCATAGCACGATCTCTACACAAAGCACTGACGGTTGGTGCTGTCACGCTAATCGGATTTGAAAGAGGATAGGATGGAACATTTTCACCACACTAGCAGTAGCTAACGATCGTTCTGCACCCGTACCATACAGCGATATGAATCGAGAATCCCTCACTGTTGTGGTTCCCGCCTACAACGAGGCGCAAACTCTACCTCTGTTGCACCTACGCGTCGTCGCTGCATTGAACGCCCTTCCAGAACTTGATGGGCGTGTGCTGTATGTTGACGATGGTAGCAGCGATCAAACATGGAACATCATTCAAGCATTAGTAGTCACTGATCCACGTGCCGGAGGAATCAGGCTTTCACGTAACTTCGGCAAGGAAATTGCTATCACTGCCGGTCTGGACAACACACCATTTGGCGCAGTAGTGCTTCTGGATGCAGATGGGCAGGATCCTCCAGAGCTCATTCCACAGTTCGTCGCACGTTGGCGCGCTGGTTACGATAACGTCTACGGTACTCGCCTGAAAAGGGAAGGTGAGGGGCTGATAAAGCGTTTCTTAGCAGCATCGTTTTACCGGATGATCGGGCACCTATCCCCTACCCCGATTCCCACCGACACAGGCGATTTCCGCCTGCTTTCACCACGCGCATTACAGGCATTGCGTCAAATACGCGAACGCCACCGTTTCATGAAGGGACTATTCGGCTGGGTCGGCTTCCGTCAGATCGCACTACCGTACCGACGTGAGCCACGTCTGGCTGGGCACAGCAAGTTCACCTTCTGGCGACTTTGGAACTTTGCCTTAGAAGGTATCACCAGTTTCTCCACCGCACCCTTACGGGTAACCACCTACCTGGGGCTGGTAACCGCTGCGTTCGCTTTTACCTACGGCGCCTGGATCGTGCTCAAAGCACTTATTCTCGGCGATCGAGTACCCGGTTGGCCAACAATGATGGCGGTCATCTTACTTTTAGGAGGGGTACAATTGATCGCACTAGGCCTCATCGGCGAATACCTGGGACGGCTTTACGACGAATCCAAAAGGCGCCCACTTTACTTCGTCGATACTGTGGCAAGCAGAGCAGGATCCTGGCCACAGCAAGTTATTGATGAAGCGATTCATCAGAACACCACTTCAATCGTTGAATGTGAACAACATTGAAATACTATTGTGACTCATAAAACAATTAAAGAATTGGGGCACTCTGAATGGATACAAGGCCAGCATGTGATACGTATCTGACTCAAAGCTGTAGAATCGAAGAACACCTATATTCCAAATGGCAACCGGCGCTTAAAAAACAGCCCACTGCCCATCTTAAAGTCGTGTGTGGAATGAATCACCAACATCGATCGGGTTTTACGAATATCCGCTGGAGCCTGAATTTCTGATTCTTACCAAGGCAAAGCAACTGCTGACCCAGCAACGGATCGCTTGTTGGGTTCCCTGCTCCAATGACTGCAGGATCAATCACGTGATACATGGATCGTACCTACGAACGCCATTAAGCATGGCAGCAGGTACTGATGTTGGTTTCAACGCAACCCCCTCTCAATGTCGCAGCTTTGGGGTGAATACAAGCGAACAATGTATCCGGTACTGAGTACCTGTTTACGCTGATTTGCCTGTTTTGTCGGGCTTCAAAGCACTTCGAAACATTTGATGTGATTTCGCTACTTCGATCTACTTCGCTATCACAATTGATAGCGCTCCCAACATTTACAGACGGTTCAGTACGATCTGACCTTCAAACTGTTTGTTATCGATCGGTAGCTTGACGCATACAGTAGTTGAGCAACTCAGCCACCACATTCAATCGCAAGGCACTACCTCCGAAGCAGGAGGAATTAAACCCCGCAGGCCCTCAAGCCCTCCGATCTCATAGGACCTGCGCAGCTACTGCAATAAAGTGGCAAACGCTCCCGGCAAGCACGAATACGTGCCAGATCGCATGGAAGTAGCGCACCTCATCACGATGGTAAAAGTAGGTGCCAAGTGTGTAGAGCAACCCACCAGCGAGTAACCAACTCAGCGTCCAACCATCAAGTAAGCGTCGCAACGGTCCGACTGCGATGACTACCAGCCAACCCATGACAACGTAGATGATTGTCGACAGTAGGCGGAAACGCTTGGTAAAGAAGAGCTTGAACACCACTCCACTCAACGCCAGAATCCAGATTGCGGCGAACAGGCTCCAACCCCACGGACCACGTAGACTGATCAGGGTGAACGGGGTGTAAGTGCCAGCAATCAGCAGGTAGATTGCGCAATGATCGAAAATTCGCAACCTGGCTTTGGCGCCAGGATGTGGGATTGCGTGATACAGGGTCGAAGCCACATACAATAAAAATAGAGTGATGCTGAACACAATTGATGTCGCTAACTGCCATCTATCGCCATAGATTGCAGCCAAGGTAATGAGTACAGATCCGCCCGCCAGTGTAGCTACTGCGCCTAAACCATGGATGATGGCACTGGCAAACTCGTCGCGTAAGTCGATAGAGGAGGAAGCATCAGCATTCATAACGATAGGCTACAGTAACGCGAATAGTTCACATTTGCTTATGTTGGCAGCATCGGATTTGGTTATGACTCAAATCGTACTCAATCAACTACTACAGCATAGGCATGCTCGCGAGTGGCAAAGAAGTGTATATCTGGCGCACGTTCCTGTGCTAACTGTAGGTTGACCCGGGTTGGTGCCAAGTAAACTAACCTTCCTGAAGCGTCCACGGCCAAGTGCGTTACGTTCTTCTCGCGAAATTCCTCCAATGTCTTTGAGTTATCACAATGCACCCAACGCGCGGTGGTAATGCTGACGGGTTCGAAGGTGGCATCTACGCCATACTCGTTCTTAAGTCGATAGGCAACTACGTCGAACTGCAGCATGCCTACCGCACCCAAGATCAAATCGTTACTCATCAGTGGGCGGAAGAACTGCGTAGCTCCTTCCTCTGAAAGTTGAGTCAGCCCCTTTTGAAGTTGCTTGAGCTTAAGCGGATCGCCCAAGCGGGCACGGCGGAACAATTCTGGAGCAAAGTTCGGAATACCAGTAAACGACAGCACCTCACCTTCGGTGAAAGTATCACCAATGGAGATCCTACCGTGGTTGTGAATGCCAATCACGTCGCCAGGGAAGGCTTCTGCAACACTCTCACGATCCGAAGCCATGAAGGTCAATGCATTAGCAAACTTGAGATCTTTGCTGCTACGCACGTGAAAAACCTTCATGCCCGCCGCAAAACGCCCCGAGCATACCCGCATGAACGCCACGCGGTCACGGTGTTGCGGATCCATATTGGCTTGGATTTTAAATACAAATCCGGTCAATTTTTCTTCCGTCGGCAATACCACACGACTGGCGGTGCGGCGCTGCTGCGGTGTAGGGGCGTGTTCGACGAAGAAATCCAGCAGTGGCTGCACACCGAAATTATTCACGCCCGAGCCAAAGAAAACCGGAGTCTGGCGGCCGGCAAGATAGTCTATTGGATCAAAACAGGGACTGGCACCCTGGATCAGTGCGAGCTCTTCATGCAGATCAGCCAGCATTTGCTCGCCGATGCGTTCAGCTAAACCGGGAGCTTCCAGCGACGTAAAAATGATCGAATCCTGGCGGGTGAAATTACGACCCGGCTCGTACAGGTGAACCTCATTCGTCAGTAAGTGAACCACACCCTTCAAGCGTTGTCCCATGCCGATAGGCCAGGTCACCGGCGCACACTGGATACCGAGCACGTGTTCAACCTCATCTAGCAGCTCGATTGGGTTCTTACCTTCGCGGTCAAGCTTATTGATGAAAGTCATAATCGGGGTATCGCGCAACCGACACACCTCCATCAACTTGATAGTCCGTTCCTCCACACCTTTAGCGACATCAATCACCATCAGTGCCGAATCCACTGCGGTCAGTACACGGTAAGTGTCCTCGCCGAAGTCGGCGTGGCCGGGAGTGTCAAGCAGATTAATGATCTTCCCCTCGTACGGGAACTGCATCACTGAAGATGTGACTGAGATACCGCGCTCCTTTTCCAACGTCATCCAGTCAGAGGTCGCGTGCCGGACGGCCTTTCGGCTTTTGACCGAACCAGCCATCTGAATTGCACCACCGAACAACAGTAGCTTCTCAGTGAGTGTGGTTTTCCCGGCATCAGGGTGAGAAATAATGGCAAAGGTGCGGCGGCGCGCTGTTTCGGCAGCGATTTCAGACATCGGAAACGCACCCAGCTGGGCGTCAAGAAATAACAAGAAGGTTTGTAATTATAGCTGCATAGGCAAGTAAATGCCCTCTCCCAATAACTAACGAACAACATATCCCACACGAAACTCGCCGAAATAGACAGGTTGAAGCTGATCCATACCTCGCATCTCAACAGAGAGTACTAAGTACTAGTCAATACCTACCTTGGGGATCTGAATATCCGGTGTAGACTAATAAACGCTCGCTTCAATAATACAAGCCGTGAATGCTGCAACCTTTCCTAACACAAGCCAGATTGCCGAATGGAGAGATTGTAAAGAGAAATGCCTGGATTCGGGTCTGGGAACTGATGTAGTGACCAGTGGTTATTAAAGAAACTAGGCTCGTCGTTAATTATCCAACCAGCATGAAGATTTTCTCTAACGTGGTATCGGCATACATACCGTTTATTGAGTGTCCAGACAAGCCGTCCGCTGTTCTGCTACCGGACGTGCTGTGGAGTGAAGACCTGCAACAAGGCATCTCTATACACAAATTAAATAACTAGATGTGATGCTGTTGATAAGAACAGCATCAGCACAGGATCCAACACAGCATCTTGAATGATCAGCCTCTGCTCTATTAAAAAACATTGAGCGTTATCTCTATGCACTCATGCAACAACACAAACATTACCGAACAGGTTAATGCACAAGTTGCTCTGTCACTCCTAATATCCCTCTCCAACTGGTCACTAGGCACCAGCTTAATGACAGTTTCGCTTCGATCAATGCTTTCATTGATTCCGTCAATTTCATATTCGACATTCATCCCTTAGTAATAATTAAATAATCCACCGCAGGGTTTTGAAACACTAATATAGCTTTACCATTGGCACTGGGTTAATACTTATTCTTTCGCCATCTTCTTACAAATGGTGGCTATCAACCTTCCTTGCTAAGCTGAGAGCCTCTTTGCTTTAACATATCACCGCTTCCAACACAGTCTCATCATCAATTCATCATTTAAATCATTAAGTTGTCATTCGTATTACGCAAAATCTTCCTAGAAATTTTCTCTAATCGAGCACATGCCCATATCCAGCGTTGGAAGCTCGAAGATGGCATATCGAACAGGCAACACCCCTTAGCCAGGGCCGTTTTCTTCTGGACAATCTCCAACATCAGCAACAACCTCCTTTGTACCGTCCAATATTTGATCTCTTCATGTATTTCTGGCGCATTGCGCTTTTTCCTAAAAGAGGTGCTCGCAAAAATATTTATTGGTTCATTACAGATTTACACTTATTAACAGCGTGCCATAAAAATTATCTCAAGCACTGACAAGTTCCACAAATTCAACTCAACAACCACTACTACAAAATGAACGCTGCATTGAGTCACCTGGACGATGATCGACTCTATCATTGTGCTCATTGCGTCTGGATTATCAGTTTCCCACCGCCAAGCTTGGAACAGACAATATCAAATGGCCAAACGGCTCTGGCACATAATAATCTTTGGATCACCAAAGCGGTCTTGGAAATTACACCAAACATAATGAATGATACAAACTCTCCAAAGAACAAACGATGCTCACGTACCGTTACCTCAAGACAATTCTTGGAACTCCAGGAAACATGAAGAAGTTCCTCGTCTCCATTGGTCATCCTGAAGAACATCATGGAAATCCATTAACAGTTCATCGTCAGTCATCGACACCGCAGTACATCCAAGAAAATGCAACGAGAAGTCGACAACATGACAAACGTTGGTTAGGAATACCTGACCTTGGCAGGAAAACATATACCTACGTTTGAGTGCGCCTGCTAATCCCAGATTATCTGCCTGCTTCTCCGCAATTCAGTTTACGATAGCTAACCTTTGCAACAATCACACTTTGGGCCCGCCCCTTAATTGGAGCATGTATCTATGACTGCTAATAACTCTCCAAAACGCCGCGCACTAGTGACTGGTGGTAGTGGTGATTTGGGTGCTGCCATCTGCCGTCGCTTGGTTGCAGACGGTCTGCACGTCATCGTCCATGCCAACCGCCATCGGTCCCGCGCTGATGCGCTGGTGGAACACTTGTGTGCCGAGGGCGGTAGCGCTGAGGCAATCGTTTTCGACGTAACCACTACACAAACCAGCACACCAACACTGGAAAAACTGTTACAGACCAGCCCAATTCAAGTAATCATTAATAATGCAGGCATCCACGACGACGCACCAATGGCAGGGATGTCATCCGCACAATGGCATCGTGTCATTGATGTGTCTTTGCACGGCTTTTTCAACGTAACCCAACCATTGCTGCTACCGATGGCGCGTACCCGTTGGGGACGCATTGTCTGCGTATCATCTGTCACGGCGGTTTTGGGAAACCGTGGACAGACCAACTACGCAGCAGCCAAAGCCGGGTTGCACGGTGCAGTACGCTCACTGGCCCGTGAGATGGCTAATCGCGGCATCACCGTTAACGTAGTCGCACCAGGTGTGATTGAGGGTGAGATGACGGGGAAAACATTTACCTCGGAAACGATCAAGCAATTGGTACCAGCCGGTCGTGCCGGTCGTCCCGAAGAGGTGGCTGCCTTAATCGGGTTTCTGTGTTCAGATAAAGCCGGTTATATCACTGGTCAGGTGATCGGTATCAACGGAGGAATGGGTTAATCATTTAAATAATTTCCAACCACCTCGACCCAGAGGATTCGAATTTCTTGACACACTATTTCTAATTAAGAAGACTGAAAAACAGAGTTTCTTTGAAGAAAGCGCTCTACTGATTAAAACAATAATAAACGTCAGCTATAAGAAGATCGAAGTATTAATAGGCATATCACAATACAGATACTATCCTTGCTTGTCATCACTACAGACGTCGTCGTTCCCATCAATAGCTTATTCCATATCACCATACAACAATGGAGAAAAATGCTTATTGTGTCCATTTTTAATATGATCAACATCAAAATCATGTTTTATAATCGAGATCGCTTTAGTCAAACGATGCTCTTGATTAGTACAAAGACAATCTCTTAAAAGTCGTGTGCTAACCAATTTTTTAATTGTACTCAATACGATTGAGTCACATGCTCATTTTTCGAATAGTTCACATCGTTACTAATATCGACTAAAGCAGCCTTTTCAAAAACATATCGGGTAACGGTACTGGTATCACTACGAAAATGCTGATGATATCAAAATACGTTTAACACAAAACACTTAAGAAATAGATTTCTGCCCACCGCCGAAAAAAGATAACGCTGCCAATTCTATAGCATTGAGGTACTTTCTACGAAAATTTTATTGCACAGCAGTGGATAAACAAGCAATGTATCGAACTATTTCACATCGAATCTATAAAAAATATTCATCACATTTACACCATACTTTTTAATCATATCTATCATGTGCAGGTATTCGATTGCGATAATCTGGTTACTTTTAAGTGAGCTGTACTGCATGGGCAAAGATAGAGAACACCACTACACACACTAACATCACCCACTTAAAACATTGTGTTTCCGTGCAATACACGTACATAGCATTAATCAAAAAATTTTCCTTGCTGCGTAATTCCGCAAACGAAGACGCTTCACAATACAAAAAGTGTATTATGCTAAATATTCTCCTTACAACCGTTTTTAAATCTATGACTACCTTCATAAGATATAACCGTGATATGAAAAACGGTCTCTTTGTCTCTTTATACTGCACTCAGCAAATGAATCTTGCTGATAATTCAATTCCCTACATCAATCATAGCCCCCTCGCTCAATTACACATTTCGGATAGCGCGGAGAAATCATTTAATTTTATTTACAGAAAAATGAAGTAGCAGCAGCGACAATGAAGAGCGTTTTGAGTACATATGTTATTGCCTCAAAATATTAAAAATTGAAATTCACGCAGGAATATAAAGCAATCAATCCAACACTACCTGAAACAGAATTCAAGAACTGTTCAAGTACAAACGTAAATGTTCATGAATTAGATAGAAGCTGCTTTATGGATTTATCAAAAAATCGAGCCTCTATTTTATCGCCATGATCGAATAATCGATGAAGAGAAATTCAAGACAAGATGTGATCCCGACCATCATAATGAGTCGATTATTGATAGCCATGATCACATAAAACATTCCGCATCATGATAAAAATCTTATCCATTTTGATTCATCCATGTATGTCGCTGAGTATGGTTGCAAATGGTATGGTCTACCCAAACACTTCGGCCACTGACACACAATCTACACAGGCATGAACTGATGGGCAAAGCCGGGCGTGCTGAATTAAGCCTTCGGGCCACTCCAACAAATGGAAAGATCATCCAGATCAATAGCTAGACTGTATCACTGTACAGCAGCCAGTATGAAAGTATATCCGGGTGTTACCGGCGCACGCCCAAAAACGGTCAGACGGATATCAACACTTCTCATGGTGAATGGAACACCAAGAACCATCTCCTTGCAGAGGACACGGACACGACGATAAAGACGGCCATCAGCCTCGATAAGCGCACGATATGCCGGAAGATCGCCAGTGACTCAAGCGACTGCAAGCGCATCGAGCCTTGGGCTATATGGTGCAATAATGAGGTCGAAAGCATGTTCTACAAGCTCAAGGGCTATCCCCATATCTGCTCCAGATGCCAGAAGCTCGATGCCATATTCATCGCCTTTATCTGCTGGGATCTGATTGCGGATGGCTTGCAATCATGTTAACAGGCCCTAACCGATGATCAGAAGAGTAGCAAAGGAGACATGATGATAGACGCTTTGTTCCCCTTCCCCTACAGACCGTGCAGATTAGGCTCACCGACGAGCAAAGACTCATCCAAGTGCATTCACAGAGTCTAGCAAATGCAGTACGTCACGGGAGTGATCTCCATGGACAAAATTAATCGGCCATGTCCACATGAAGAAATCTCAATCCATCAACAGCCAGATCATGGATGTCCTCAATCATAAGGTGAATTGATTGTAAGCTCTGAAACACGACAACATTCTAAAAATGGTGAACCATTTGTGATGCATAAATGTTTGGCTACGAATAACGATAAAGAAGCTACAAGAGGAGAACTATCGTCTGTAAAACAAATATATCTTAGAGAAACTCAAGGTCTTATCGGAAACGCTACCGAAGAAGTGGTGAAGGCATCTTATGGTGTAATTGGCAGTACAAGAAAAAGAATATATCCATCAGTAAAAGACGCTAAATCTTTCATACTCGTTAGAAATGCTTCACGTGAGGAAACTCATCAATAATTACTACTTCTGGGAGCAGTCACAAAAACTGTAACTCGTTTGTATTTCCTGATTTATAAAGCAACGTCAAATACCAGTGGTGGAACGATAAGCACGCATGTTGTATCTATAGAAATGCCTGCGTACAAACTATGCACACGTCTGCCGCACAAGAAACCGTTATCTCTCCAAGAATAGTCGATGTCTGTCATACATGATTCGATTAGACGATGATCGAAACTTCAGGCGCTGTAATATGATCCTTCACATTCATCGCCAAGCTCATGATCTTGAAGAAGAGCTCTTCTTTACACCATCACAGTACCTGATTGGAGATCTCATACCGATCATATCCTTGCCCTATAACAGAAATTCATAAGTTTGTGATCACAACCGTGAAAATATCAGAATACTTATTCTAACTGGAGTACTCTCAGTTAGAGAGTACCATCCTAGGCATAGCAAAACAGAACGCCTAGATCGTTAAGCTGCAATCAAACCATTAATCGCAGTATCAGTGCATAGCTTTACAAATGCCAGATTGTCCACTCAATGGACTTGTATCAAAAACTACACATACTCAAACATGGATTTTGTGGAATCATGTCAAAATAGCAACTTCCGACAACCACGTCGCTCTACTTCTTTGCGAAAAATTTGTTGAGAAAATTATCTAGTGAAGTTGGTTTCCTCACATCATACTTTCCATTACTTAGAAAAATTCAGAGCAGCCATCACTGATGGACACCAATGAAAGCATGGGATAAACGAATATTTTTATCGAAATCAACATCTCAAAATTAAACTCTTTTATTAACTAATCTTGATTACGAATAGTACAAAGGTGTATCTGTCAAATAAGAGTTTTCATCATATCAAAAATTGAATAATGAATAACAACTTAGTATTAAATAGGGACTCAGCAATTCAAAAGTGCCAGTTCATAAATGTGAGTATAGTAAATGTCCCTGTCAGGTCCAGCACGCTGCATTTTAAAAGGGCAACGAAGTTTAGTAGTGAATGTGACACTTGATTTACGGCGCTGATCCCGCAACTTTTGAGGTGGCACTGATGGCACACTAGCACGTTTTACAGCAATCCAGCGTTCGATTTTTTGTTGCAAGATATCCAGAGGGACCGAACCGTCCTTCAGTACTTCGGCATGGAATTCCCGCAGATCGAACATTGGACCTAATGCTAATTGTGCATACTGGCGTAGTTGGTGGATTTTCAATTCACCGACTTTGTAGGCTAATGCTTGGCCTGGAACAGCGATATAGCGATCGACCTCAGCTTCGGCCTCGATACGGCTGGTTGCCGAGTTTTCTAAGATATAGTCAACCACTTGTTCGCGGCTCCATCCCTTAGTGTGTAAACCGGTATCGACTACTAAACGAATTGCCCGCGACAGAGCATCCTGTAAGTAACCAAAATAGTTGTATGCATCCTGGTACAACCCAAGCTCCTTACCCAGGGATTCAGCATACAAACCCCAACCTTCAATGAATGCAGTCTCACCACCTAATCGACGGAACTTGGGGAGACGTTGCAATTCCTGCTGTAATCCTAACTGAAAATGATATCCAGGAATGCCTTCATGCAGGAACAATTTTTCTGCATTCCAAGTACGAAGCGAAGACAAATCATGAGCATTGGCGTAAAACACACCAACATGGCGTTTGTTGCTAGACGGAGGTATATACGAACCAGCCGCGGCTGACGGTGCGCGAAATGCTTCTACCGGACGGATTTCAAAACCAGCTTTGGGTACGAGCGAGAATAAATCTGGGACTCGTGCCTCCACGCGCACCCTAAGATCACGGTAGTAAGCAAGCATCTCTTTCTCACTACTAAAGGTAAAGTATTCGTTATTCTGCATAAAGCTGAAGAACTTCTGCATCGAACCATTGAAACTGAGCTGATTCATCACTGACTGAATTTCAGTCTGCAATCGCGCTACTTCTTTCAAGCCAAGCTGATGGATTTGTTCGGGCGTTATGTTCGTTGTGGTGCTCTGGCGTACTGTGTAGGCATACCAAGCCGCACCACCAGGTAATGCACTCAGACCAACACTGTCACGACACACTGGCAGGTATTCAGTGGCAATGAAATCGCGTAGCGTTCGGTAAGCGGGTAACAACTGGTACTCAACAATACTTTTGTATTCAGCGGTAAGACGTTGCCGGTTCTCCTTTGAGAAGCTGACTGGCATATTATGGATAGGCACCCAGAACAGGGTTTCTTCAGCAGTTGGCTTGATAATAACATCTAACTGCGGAAGCACCTTTTCTATCAGCACTTTAGGTTGCACTACACCAGATTTCATGCCGACACGCATATTCACAATGGCTTGATTGAACAGCGCCGGGATACCTAGTGAGCGACGTGCCCAATTGTCATAATCCTGCACAGTATTGAACGGTTGCGCACCGTTACCAGAACCCAGAACCACCGCTACATTAGCAATGTTGTAGAACTGATTAATTGGTAGCATCCAGCTCGGATAACGCTCGGCTTGCAACGAGTTACGCGCATCACGCACGAAAATCTGGTAGCTAATCAATGCCTGTCCATCTAACCCATCCGCGCCAATTGCCTCAATCTTCTTCAACCATGTCTCGATGAAGTCATGCTGCTGTCGCCGAAACGCAGCCGACAAAAAATTGGGCATTTTTTCTGCGTGATAAGCATCTCCTTGTAATGTGGCCTGCAGAGGATTGAGTTTCATTGAGGCATCCCAGTACTTGTCATATAGAAGATTTAGCTGTTCTGCCTTACCAGGTAACGCAGACACTGTCTGGCTCACGTGTAGGGGAAGCGAATGGTTTTTCGCTTTGCTGTGAGTTTGCGTGTTCTGAAGTTTGGTGCTCTTGTGCGCAGCAGCTTTAGTTGACAAGGACAACAATAAACTCATGGTAGTAGCAATAATTAACGTGAGCAAACGAATGAGGAAAGAAGACATCGAGAATTTCAGAAAACATACGATCAAGGGAGATTGCCCGATTCGACCTCAGGCGTAGTCGAAACATACTGTCACTCGGTCATGTTCCGCTCAGAATATAATGCGACATAAATCACTTATTATTCCCTTTGCTGTTCTAAGCAATTCACAAAATCAATTTTTTAAACATCTTAAACCTATAAATGTTGTTTTCTATCCTAATGTATCGACGTCAGAAAAACAGATAAACTCAAACAAACCATCCAAATTATGAACCATTCATGACTTAGAGAAAGCACTTAATCGGCGCCCCTAAGGAAATTAAGTCAATTGCCAGTTCATCAAGTACTTACGGTGGTGAAGATATTAGCTATAGTTAGTACTGGACATTGAATGCTATAAAAATAAAGCAAAGGATAGTGTCTACAAAAAGTACACCCGTTCATTTTGACAATGAGATGCACATTGCTGAACACACTGTCTTTGTATTTGCGTTAGACGCTTTCATGGAAGTATTTACAGTATGAGGTTAAATCTTGTTGTTTCTAGTTTTTTGTACTTTTTTTACATATTTTTTAGCGGCATGGATACTGATTGGTACTTTGTTGCTTAATGATGTTACGCAGAGGTGTGATTGGCGTTTTCCAGCGCTGGTGGGGCTATTGGCCCACGGGGGGTATCATTTTTCAGTGTCATTTCACAGTGCTTGGGCTGTGGACATGCATTTTTTTGCTGCGCTATCACTCACAGGGCTGGTGATGTCCGGATTAACCATCTTGTTTGGTACTGACGGGCCGATGGGGACAGTAGGTGTGGTGGTGTTCCCTCTGGCGGGACTGCTGCTGGGTGTTTATCACAGCTATGGTCACTCACCCAGCACGGCACTGGGTTGGCGTGTGGAACTGCATGCTTGGCTGGCATTACTAGGTTATGCGACGTTGAGCATTGCAGCACTGTTGGCGATGATGTTGTGGTTTCAGGAACGTGCGTTGCGGCGCCGCAACGTTCACCGCTGGCGGCGTGCGCTACCACCACTCACTGAGCTGGAGAAGTTACTTTTCCGCATGATCACCGTTGGTTTTGTGCTGTTGACCTTCACCGTGTTCACTGGGCTTTTGTTCGTGAAGGACTTTCTGGAACAGAAGCTGTTGCATAAGAGTGTGCTGAGTGTTCTGTCCTGGGTGGTATTTGGGGCGCTTTTGATTGGACGCTGGCGCTATGGCTGGCGGGGCATTAAGGCGGTGCACTGGACGTTGACTGCGATGACACTTTTAGTATTTGCGTTCTTTGGCAGCAAACTTGTGATCGAGTTGATACTGAGTCACCAGGGCGGTTCAGTACCACCAACCTAGCAAGCCTCATATCTCATAGGGGTGATCAGGGGCAACATCAAACAATGATCATCGCCATCCGGTGAAAACAAGCATGTCTATGTCTATGGGATATAAGATACTTCAAGATTGGCAATTGCCACACCAGACGGTAGTACGCTGTCTGATAGTTGTTTGGCGCAAAAGGCTTCCACAATGCTTACAGGGCTGTTGCTGACGACCGTAGACAAACAATTCCTGCTTGAAGTAGCCAGGGTGCCCATCGGGATCGAGGAAATCTCGCAGGGTAGTTCCTCCACGGTTGATTGCATAGAGAAGAATATCCTTAACCACTTCAGCCAAGCGCTGATAACGTTGGGCAGATATTTTGCCGGCTTCGCATAGGGGGCTGATACCGGCGCGGAACAAGCTTTCAGTGGCATATATATTGCCGACACCGACCACGATACGTTGGTCCATGAGGAAAGCTTTGACGGACACATGGCGACCACGGCTACACTGGTAAAGATAATAGCCATTGAAAACATCTGAGAGTGGTTCGCAGCCAAGGCGCTGGATGAGAGGATGCACTTGTCCATCTTCTTGCCATAGTAAACATCCGAAGCGGCGGGGATCGTTGAAACGTAGCACACGACCGTTAGTTAAAACGATGTCCACATGATCGTGTGGGCGTAGCGGCGTTTCTGCCGCTAGCAGACGCAGACTGCCGGACATACCGAGATGGATGATGAGGCTACCCCCTGCATTAGTATCGATCAGCAGGTATTTGGCCCGACGACGCAAAGCAGTGATGCGATGACCCGGCAGACGACCTTCAATCTGGGAAGGGATATCCCAACGCAAGGTGCGCCTACGCAGGATAAGACAATTGATGAGCTGATCAGTCAGATATGGCAACAGCCCACGCAATGTGGTTTCGACTTCGGGAAGCTCAGGCATGAAAAAGAGAGCTAAAGGCCACCCAAGTGCCTCGCAGAAAGTGAATGACGACAGAAATCACAGCAATTAAACGCATAGAAAGTGTCTGTATAGAAAGCATAAAAAAACAAACCCTCAGCTAATTCAAGCTGAGGGTTCGATGGGAAAAGACCCTGGCAATGACCTACTCTCGCATGGGAAACCCACACTACCATCGGCGCAGCTGCGTTTCACTTCCGAGTTCGGGATGGGATCGGGTGGTTCCACAGCGCTAATATCACCAGGGAGACGGTTGGAGGATGTAATCACCTCATTAAAGAGGAGATACACCTTCTCGCATAGGGAGTGATGATGTAGCAAAGCATTCATGCCTATCAAAATAAGCCACCGATATACCGAAGCAACTTAAGGTTATATGGTCAAGCCACACGGATCATTAGTATCAGTTAGCTCAATGCATTGCTGCACTTACACATCTGACCTATCCACCACGTAGTCTACATGGTTCCTTTAGGGGACTTACATCCCGGGAGATCTCATCTTGAGGCGCGCTTCCCGCTTAGATGCTTTCAGCGGTTATCGCTTCCGAACATAGCTACCCGGCAATGCCACTGGCGTGACAACCGGAACACCAGAGGTTCGTCCACTCCGGTCCTCTCGTACTAGGAGCAGCCCCTCTCAAATCTCCAACGCCCATGGCAGATAGGGACCGAACTGTCTCACGACGTTCTGAACCCAGCTCGCGTACCACTTTAAATGGCGAACAGCCATACCCTTGGGACCGACTACAGCCCCAGGATGTGATGAGCCGACATCGAGGTGCCAAACACCGCCGTCGATATGAACTCTTGGGCGGTATCAGCCTGTTATCCCCGGAGTACCTTTTATCCGTTGAGCGATGGCCCTTCCATACAGAACCACCGGATCACTAAGACCTACTTTCGTACCTGCTTGATCCGTCGATCTTGCAGTCAAGCACGCTTATGCCTTTGCACACAGTGCGCGATGTCCGACCGCGCTGAGCGTACCTTCGTGCTCCTCCGTTACTCTTTGGGAGGAGACCGCCCCAGTCAAACTACCCACCATACACTGTCCCTGATCCGGATAACGGACCTAGGTTAGAACGTCAAGCACGACAGGGTGGTATTTCAAGGATGGCTCCACCACAACTAGCGCCATGGTTTCATAGCCTCCCACCTATCCTACACAGACGAACTCAACGTTCAGTGTAAAGCTATAGTAAAGGTTCACGGGGTCTTTCCGTCTTGCCACGGGAACGCTGCATCTTCACAGCGATTTCAATTTCACTGAGTCTCGGGTGGAGACAGCGCCGCTGTCGTTACGCCATTCGTGCAGGTCGGAACTTACCCGACAAGGAATTTCGCTACCTTAGGACCGTTATAGTTACGGCCGCCGTTTACTGGGGCTTCGATCAAGAGCTTCGCATTACTGCTAACCCCATCAATTAACCTTCCAGCACCGGGCAGGCGTCACACCCTATACGTCCACTTTCGTGTTTGCAGAGTGCTGTGTTTTTGATAAACAGTCGCAGCGGCCTGGTTTCTGCGACCCTCTTCAGCTATGACGCGCATGCGTCACCAAAAAGGGTGCACCTTCTCCCGAAGTTACGGTGCCATGTTGCCTAGTTCCTTCACCCGAGTTCTCTCAAGCGCCTGAGAATTCTCATCCTACCTACCTGTGTCGGTTTACGGTACGGGCTTCGTGAGCTGAAGCTTAGGAGCTTTTCCTGGAAGCGTGGCATCAGTGACTTCGTCTAAAAGACTCGTCTCGGTGCTCGGCTTTAAAAAGGATCCCGGATTTGCCAAAGACCCCAGCCTACCTCCTTTCTCCGGGACAACCAACGCCCGGTACACCTAGCCTTCTCCGTCCCTCCATCGCACTCACGCGAGGTGCAGGAATATTAACCTGCTTCCCATCGACTACGGCTTTCGCCCTCGCCTTAGGGGCCGACTAACCCTGCGCCGATTAACGTTGCGCAAGGAAACCTTAGGCTTTCGGCGTATGGGTTTTTCACCCATATTATCGTTACTCATGTCAGCATTCGCACTTCCGATACCTCCAGCAAGCTTCTCAACTCACCTTCACAGGCGTACGGAACGCTCCTCTACCGCGCATATCAAAATATGCACCCCAAGCTTCGGTTCATAGCTTAGCCCCGTTAAATCTTCCGCGCAGACCGACTCGACCAGTGAGCTATTACGCTTTCTTTAAAGGATGGCTGCTTCTAAGCCAACCTCCTGGCTGTCTGTGCCTTTCCACATCGTTTTCCACTTAGCTATGAATTTGGGACCTTAGCTGTGGGTCTGGGTTGTTTCCCTTTTCACGACGGACGTTAGCACCCGCCGTGTGTCTCCCATACAATCCTTCTCGGTATTCGGAGTTTGCAATGGTTTGGCAAGTCGCGATGACCCCCTAGCCATAACAGTGCTCTACCCCCGAGAGGATACATATGAGGCGCTACCTAAATAGCTTTCGAGGAGAACCAGCTATCTCCGGGTTCGATTAGCTTTTCACTCCTAATCACGCCTCATCCCCTACCTTTGCAACGGGAGTGGGTTCGGGCCTCCAGTACCTGTTACAGCACCTTCACCCTGGACATGACTAGATCACCCGGTTTCGGGTCTACTGCCCGCGACTATGCGCCCTTATCAGACTCGGTTTCCCTTCGCCTCCCCTATACGGTTAAGCTCGCCACGAACAGTAAGTCGCTGACCCATTATACAAAAGGTACGCAGTCACCCCGAAGGGCTCCTACTGCTTGTACGCACATGGTTTCAGGTTCTATTTCACTCCCCTCTCCGGGGTTCTTTTCGCCTTTCCCTCACGGTACTGGTTCACTATCGGTCGGTCAGGAGTATTTAGCCTTGGAGGATGGGCCCCCCATATTCAGACAGGGTTTCACGTGCCCCGCCCTACTCATCTTCACTGGCATGACCCTTTCGGATACAGGGCTATCACCTTCTATGGCCAACCTTTCCAGGTTGCTTTCCTAAAACCATACCAGCTTAAGGGCTAATCCCCGTTCGCTCGTCACTACTCAGGGAATCTCAGTTGATTTCTTTTCCTCTGGTTACTTAGATATTTCAGTTCACCAGGTTCGCCTCCATGAGCTATGAATTCACTCAAGGATACTGCCTAAACAGTGGGTTCCCCCATTCGGATATTGCCGGATCACAGCTCGTTGCCAACTCCCCGACACTTTTCGCAGGCTACCACGTCCTTCATCGCCTCTGACCGCCAAGGCATCCACCATGTGCGCTTATTCGCTTGACCATATAACCCAAAGCCGCCTCAGAATCATCTGTGACAAAAAACTTCGCCACTTCATAATCTAATGGACTCACGCCCACACCTGGCTTCAATGACTTATTGTTACTAAACAGTTCAAACGCTTACTACATCATCAAGTTATAAAAGAACGCTTCACAGCTACAACGCCGATCAGCATAAAAACAATGCGCAAACTACATTCAGAATCGACGACCTCACATTGGTGGGTCTGGGAGGACTCGAACCACCGACCTCACCCTTATCAGGGGTGCGCTCTAACCACCTGAGCTACAGACCCATAAGACACCCTGGTGGAGCCTGCCGGGATCGAACCGACGACACCCTGCTTGCAAAGCAGGTGCTCTACCAGCTGAGCTAAGGCCCCCCGAACTGAACTCGAACCCTATGCCAACATAAAACTCTGAATGCAGGTAACTTGTGAGGACGCCTAACAGGACGATGATATGCTGCCATACTCAAAAGGAGGTGATCCAGCCGCACCTTCCGATACGGCTACCTTGTTACGACTTCACCCCAGTCATCGGCCACACCGTGGCAAGCGCCCTCCTCGCGGTTAAGCTACCTGCTTCTGGTGCAACAAACTCCCATGGTGTGACGGGCGGTGTGTACAAGGCCCGGGAACGTATTCACCGCAGCAATGCTGATCTGCGATTACTAGCGATTCCGACTTCATGGAGTCGAGTTGCAGACTCCAATCCGGACTGAGATAGGGTTTCTGGGATTGGCTCACCCTCGCGAGATTGCAGCCCTCTGTCCCTACCATTGTAGTACGTGTGTAGCCCTGGTCGTATGGGCCATGATGACTTGACGTCATCCCCACCTTCCTCCGATTTGTCACCGGCAGTCTCCTTAAAGTTCCCACCATAACGTGCTGGCAACTAAGGACAAGGGTTGCGCTCGTTGCGGGACTTAACCCAACATCTCACGACACGAGCTGACGACAGCCATGCAGCACCTGTCTCACGGCTCCCGAAGGCACCAATCCATCTCTGGAAAGTCCCGTGGATGTCAAGACCAGGTAAGGTTCTTCGCGTTGCATCGAATTAAACCACATACTCCACCGCTTGTGCGGGCCCCCGTCAATTCCTTTGAGTTTCAGTCTTGCGACCGTACTCCCCAGGCGGCGAACTTAACGCGTTAGCTTCGATACTGAGTGCCAATTTGCACTCAACATCCAGTTCGCATCGTTTAGGGCGTGGACTACCAGGGTATCTAATCCTGTTTGCTCCCCACGCTTTCGTGCCTCAGTGTCAGTGTTGGCCCAGGTAGCCGCCTTCGCCACGGATGTTCCTCCTGATCTCTACGCATTTCACTGCTACACCAGGAATTCCGCTACCCTCTACCACACTCTAGCTATCCAGTATCCACTGCCATTCCCAGGTTAAGCCCAGGGCTTTCACAACGGACTTAAACAACCACCTACGCACCCTTTACGCCCAGTAATTCCGAGTAACGCTTGCACCCTTCGTATTACCGCGGCTGCTGGCACGAAGTTAGCCGGTGCTTATTCTTTGGGTACCGTCAGAACAACCGGGTATTAACCAATTGCTTTTCTTCCCCAACAAAAGGGCTTTACAACCCGAAGGCATTCTTCACCCACGCGGCATAGCTGGATCAGGCTTGCGCCCATTGTCCAATATTCCCCACTGCTGCCTCCCGTAGGAGTCTGGACCGTGTCTCAGTTCCAGTGTGGCTGATCATCCTCTCAGACCAGCTACCGATCGTCGCCTTGGTGGGCCTTTACCCCACCAACTAGCTAATCGGACATCGGCTCATCCAATCGCACAAGGCCCAAAGGTCCCCTGCTTTCACCCGTAGGTCGTATGCGGTATTAGCGTAAGTTTCCCTACGTTATCCCCCACGACAAGGTAGATTCCGATGTATTCCTCACCCGTCCGCCACTCGCCACCCATGATATCGCTACCACTGTGCTGCCGTTCGACTTGCATGTGTTAGGCCTGCCGCCAGCGTTCACTCTGAGCCAGGATCAAACTCTTCACTTAAAATTTGCAACTAAAACCAACAACATTCTCAATGCATACGCCAAAATATATGACAACATCAAGCCATATCCAAAATACGGCCAATTGCCAATCAATTAACGCCTGCAAGATGGACAAACAAAAACCACCCCATAGGCGTCCACACAAATTACCTGCGCATCATTTCAAAGAACATAGCAAAACAGCTTCAACGCCATCCCGCAACTAACTCAACAACATCACCACGCAAGTATAACCACTCAAACAAATACGTCAATAGAAAAAACTCACACCTAATAAAAAATCTACCGCCTGTTCACCAACAAGCAAGCCTCACCAAACCTCAAAAACATAGCAATTTAATAACCCATCGTCAACCCCATCCATCCCCAAAAAAACTTCCTTCACACCTCATCCTAACCTATATCCACTGCTCATCCCCACTCAACCCTAACAACACTTACATCCTGATGTGACTGATAAAAGAAATCTCATCCAAATACACCAAATACTATAAAAATCAAAAAATAATTACTGCGCAAAGCCAAAAAACCTCAACAATATAAATAACAGCATCATGGTGAAGACGAATGAAAAGTTATTTGAGTACCGTTACGCATGCTTAAAGAAATCTCTTTGAATTTGCAGTCTGCTTCCATAACCTGCACGAATAACACATCATATACGATGTGCCAACCTGCGATATAGACTCAAATCCATACCATCGGTAATGAATGTACGTCGAATGTACGTCAAAAATTAGTTCAGAAATATTAACACTTGCCGATTCCAGGAAACTCCTAAGGCTTCGAGTAAGTCACCAGTCTGATCCTAATAAAGTTACGCTTACCAATCTGGATGACCCCCTCGAACCCAGGCACAAAGTGCAAATGAGCATCCTCGACCACAACCCCATCCACACGCACAGCACGCTCCTTGAGCTTACGTATTGCCTCTGAGTTACTCGGAGTTAGTCCACAAGCAGTCAACAATGCAACGATGCGCAATCCGTCAGCCGGCACATTAATCTGCTGCAGCGGCAACAGGTTGTTGTTAACTTCTCCAGTCACCACCGCATGCCAGCCAGCGATCGCCTGTTCTGCTGCTGCCTCATCATGGAAACGACTCACAAGTTCATGAGCTAAACGCAATTTAACCTCACGCGGGTTTAGCTCTGATTTCGCCACTGCTTCACGCAAAGTAACCGCCTCAGCAGTGCTGATCTTAAAGGACAGCAATTCGATCCAACGCCACATCAGGTCGTCACCAATCTTCATCGTTTTTGTGACGATGTCGATTGCCGACTCTTTGATGCCAATGTAGTTACCTAACGATTTGGACATCTTAGCCACACCATCCAGCCCCTCAAGCAGCGGCATAGTCAGTACGATCTGAGGCGGCTGCCCATGATGCTCTTGCAAGGTTCGTCCCATCAACAAATTGAACTTCTGATCTGTACCGCCGAGTTCGACATCAGCCCGCAAAGCAACCGAGTCATAGCCCTGAATCAGCGGATAAAGGAACTCATGGATCACAATCGGCTGTTTAGCATTAAAGCGCTTAGCAAAGTCATCCCGCTCAAGCATGCGTGCAACAGTGTGCTGAGCCGCCAGCTTGATCATATCGACAGCGCTCATTTTTCCGAACCATTCGGAATTGAACCGCACCTCGGTACGTGTGCGATCCAGAATCTTAAATACCTGGTCCTCATAGGTACGGGCATTAGCCAACACATCCTCATGACTGAGTGGCTTGCGGGTGACGTTTTTACCAGTCGGATCACCAATCATCCCCGTAAAATCACCAATCAGAAAAATAACTTGGTGGCCAAGATCTTGAAACTGCCGCATCTTGTTCAACAAAACAGTATGTCCCAAATGCAGATCCGGAGCAGTCGGATCAAAACCTGTCTTAACCCGAAGTGGACGCCCGCTTCTCAAGCGACGCTCTAATTCATCGGATTTAAGTATCTCGTTAGCACCCCTCTCAATGAGGGCAAGAGAATTTGCAACTAAAGACATATGCATTATTCAGCAGCAGAAGTCGTCTGGAATTTTAATGATACGTTAATAGGCGATCAATTCAGCTCAAACATAAAATTACGAATGAGGTCAATGATTTGACGAGCCAGAGACGGATGTCTATGTTAACGCTGCTTGAACTTAATTCGTAGATATCGCTCTAAGGAAATTCCATAATGCAAAATACAGAACAGAGGTGCACTCATAAACAGCGCATCCATGAGCGGCTCCATGTCCTCCATGTTTTTAACCTACATCACAAACTCAAGCATAGGTTTCCTGCTGCATTCAACCAACGGTGGACTCGACGCCACTGGATCCACGCTGCCCTATTTGCCATGATCGGAGCGTTAATCGCCACCATCATCCCGGGCTTATCCAATAATATCTCTCCCCGACTATCAAGCCTAACAACATTAGCACTACCTCTACCAACACCATACACCTCAACGACGGACACATGGCAGGTGGTGACGATTAAACCCGGACAAACACTAAGCAGCATATTCAACGAACTTCAGCTCTCCAGCAACGACATGGAACGAGTCCTGAATTATGCTGATCTACGTAAGGTCCTCACACGACTCAGTCCAGGCAACGAAATCGCCTTCGATATATCCAACGACGGCCAGTTATGCGGCATGCGTTTTAATCGTGACGAAAACTATCGCATCGAACTGACTCTCGGCAACAACACCATCCATGAACAGGTTAGCAAACGCCAAACCAGCACCCGCACTGTAGTCGCGAGTGGCGAGATCAAGAGTTCACTGTGGATGGCTGCACGTGAGGCCGGTTTATCGCCGACAGACGTGATCACACTGACCGATAAAATTTTCAAATACGATATCGACTTCGACAAGGACTTGCAGACTGGCGACCGCTTCAGTGTGGCGATGGAAGAGACTTGGCGAGAAGGCGAACGCCTACCTGGCGCCAAGATACTGGCCGCGACCTTCAACACCGGAGGAAAAATCTATTCAGCCCTGCGCTTCATGCGCGACGGCAAAGCCGAATACTTCGATATGGACGGCAGGCCACTAAAGAAAAGCTTCATCCGGATGCCAATCTCATATGCACGGCTAAGCTCCACCTTCGGCTTACGCCGCCACCCGATTCTCGGCACAATCCGCATGCATAAAGGGGTGGATTATGCCGCTCCGACCGGTACCCCAATCATGGCCGCTGGCGATGCACGCGTCCAATTTATCGGCCAACAGCGCGGGTACGGCAATGTAGTGATCCTCAATCACGGCAAAGGCTACAGAACTCTGTACGGACATATGTCCCGCTTCGGCAAGATCAGAGCAGGCCAACAGATTAACCAGGGAACGGTCATCGGCTACGTCGGCATGACCGGCTTAGCCACCGGACCACATCTGCATTACGAATTTCAGGTCAACGGTCAGCATCGCAATCCACTGTCAGTCACGATGCCACCACCAGAACCATTACGCGGCACCAATCTAATCGCATTCCGCACGCAAACAGCATCAGCACTGGCACAAATTCAACAATATGAAAAGCGATTCTACGCAGCAACCAACAAACACGACACCAAATCTGAAGAGAAAAGCACACGCAGCTGAAACACACCGGCTTCAATACTAACTATCAATACTAACTATAAGACACCGTTAGCCACTTTCAGGTCTTTGCCTGTATGCCCGTGCATGATGATCACTGCAATCCAAAATCCAGCTCCGCTCTACCTCGGTCTCATGTCCGGCACCAGCATCGACGGCATCGACGCTGCACTGGTGCGGATTAACGCAAACGCGATACCGCCTTGTAAGTTGGTTGCTGCACAAACCTCCGCTTGGGAACCTAACCTACGCACGACTCTGTTGGAACTTAGCCAAGGACAGAACACCGCATCCCTTGACCAGCTAGGCTGGCTCGATGCCCAGGTCGGACTGGCCCTCGCCGCAGCAGCCAATGCACTGATCGCAAAAACAGGAGTAAAGCATACACAGATACGTGCAATTGGCTCTCACGGCCAGACCGTACGCCATCGCCCACTCGGCGATCTACCATTTACTTGGCAATTAGGCGATGCCCACCGGATCACCGAACTCACTGGAATCACTACCGTCGCCGACTTCCGCCGCCGTGACATAGCTGCCGGCGGCCAGGGCGCACCACTCATGCCAGCTTTCCATCTAGCCATGCTCGGATCGCCAACGGAAAACCGAGCAGTGCTGAACTTAGGCGGCATTGCCAACTTGACACTGATCCCAGTGACCGGCCCGGTACTCGGCTTCGACACCGGACCAGCCAACGCACTGCTCGACAGCTGGTATCAACGCCATCATCACGGGACCTTCGATCAAAACGGTGAATTCGCCGCACGTGGTCGGATCAACCAGCAGCTACTGGCACGTCTGTTAGCCGATCCCTGGTTCACACTGCCGCCGCCCAAAAGTACAGGACGCGAACAATTCCATTTAAATTGGGTCACCAAACAACTACAACCTGCACCACCATCGCCAGCCGATGTGCAGGCAACGCTGCTCGAACTGACCGCAGTCACCGTAGCAGACGCCCTACTACGCCAACAGCCCAAGACCCATCGGCTAATGATATGCGGCGGCGGCGCACATAACCCGGTGTTGATGGCACGCCTAGCTGCACATCTGCCCAACGTGGCGGTGGAATCGATTCACACCTATGGGCTCGACCCAGACTATCTGGAAGCAATGGGTTTTGCTTGGCTAGCTGCACAAATACTGGACGGCCAACCAGGCAACCTGCCAAGCGTCACTGGCGCACGCGGCCTACGTTTGCTCGGCGCAATCCACCCAGCCTGATAGAAAATAGCAAACTGGTCCAACCGTTTCACCAAACAAAAAAGCGAAGGAACATATAAAAAAATTTCCTTCAAAACTTTAACTGCTGCTGATATCTCATTGTTTGAATTCCTGGGGCATATGATCGGCAAACAGACACTTCCCATCCTCATTCATCCTGAAGACCGATAGATCATTGCATCTATTTCGGTACGCATACGCCACGTTATCGCCAAACCCGGCACTCCCTCCAATAAAGACACCAGGAAGAACGTTTGCCATCCACAAGCATCAGCCAGCACCCCAGCAAATGGTCCAACGAAAACTCGACCGAGTGCCGCAAACGCCGAAAGCAACGCATAGTGCGTTGCGGAAAATCGGGCATTACACAGATTACTCAGCAAAGCCACGAAAGCCGCTGTCCCCATACCTCCAGCGAAATTGTCCAAACTCAGGACAAATAACAATAGGCGATCCATGTCTGTTGGCATATCAAGATGCACAATCAACACATTGAAGCTGGGAATAACCGAACTCCCCCAGAACCCAGGACCAACACGTGCCAACGCATAAAACCCCAGGTTGGACACTAATTGCATTGCACCAAACCAAAACAGTGCCCGCGACAAACGTACACGCAGTAGAAAGAAACCACCGATCACCGCACCGACGATCGTCATCAACAAACCAACCGTCTTATTAGCAATTCCAACTTCCGTTTGGCTGAAATGCGCGCCATTGATCAGAAACGGGGTAGATAAACTCAGCGCAAAAGCGTCACCGATCTTATAGAGCACCACCAAAGCCAAAAATACCCAAGCACCTGGCATTTCGAAATAAGTCATCAATGAGCGATTTAAGGTCTCGAAACGCACAAACCGGATGCAAGACAACCCTAACATCATCCCACCGGCAATCTGCCCCATGACAAACAGCAAACGGATCCATCGTTCTTTGCTCTCCGGATCCAATCCAAACACCATAAAAAGATAACGAGTCAGCAGCGCACCCACCACCACACCAATCAGCAAGGCCAAAAACCCCAACAACTCACGCACACCATCAGTCGCAGGAGCTACGAAACGTCCCGACAGACGCGGCATTAACAGTAACGCGAGCAAACCAGAACCAAACATGAGCCCACCCATCACCCGGTATACCTGCGGCCAGCTATGCCATTGCTCAGCCCAAATCAAGGCAATGCCACCAGACAACACCATTGCTAACCGATATCCGAGCACAGCGAGCGAGCCTCCGAGTCCCCGCTCATGAGGCTCAAGCAAATCTGTCCGATAACCGTCGATCACCACATCCAACGTTGCAGATAATGCCGCAACAGACACCGCAACAGCGGCAAACAACGGTAATTCGTGAACCGGAGACAACCCCGCCATAAGAAATAGAGCGCCGCCAAGCATCCACTGTATCAAGACAATCCACCCACGCCGCCGTCCCAACCAGGGCACATCGAATCTATCGATCAACGGCGCCCACAGTATCTTGAACGTATAAGGAGCCGCGACCAATACCAGGAACCCAAGCGTGACAAGATCCAACCCCTCAACCGTCAACCATGCCTGCATGGCCCCTCCAGTCAGCGCAAGCGGCAATCCCGAGACGAAACCAAGCAACAGCACCGTCAAGAAACGACGTCCATCTTGCAAAACTGCACGTACATGGAACATCTCTGAATGCTCACTCACAACACATACTCCACAATGTAAGGGGCGTGATCAGAGAAGCACTGCTCACGGTAAATCGCACAGTGCGACAGGCGTTCACGCAAGCCTGGAGAGACGAACTGGTAATCGATCCGCCATCCCACATTGTTGACGCGCGCCGCGCCACGGTTGCTCCACCAGGTGTAATCCTCACCTTGTGGATGCAATACACGGTAAGTATCAATCCAGCCGCGCCCCTGAGCCGGGTTAACCTCATCGAGAGAGTCGGCACATAGGCCATTGAGCCAATCACGCTCCAACGGTAAGCAACCAGAATTTTTCTGATTAGATTTCCAATTACGAATATCCAATGCACTGCGCACGATATTCCAATCACCACACAACACATAATCCCGACCACTGATGAGCCACTCACACAGCATCGGACGCAACCAGCGCATGACCTGGAACTTATAATCCTGGCGCCGCTCCCCTGAAGAACCCGAAGGAATGTAAAACGAAACCACACTCAGGCTTCCAAATCGCGCCTCCAGATAACGGCCTTCTTCGTCAAACTCGACCCAGCCCAACGTGGTGCGAAGTTCGTCCGGCTCACACCTACTGTAAATCGCCACGCCGCTATAACCCTTCTTAGTCGTCGCATCCCGAAAACAGGCCTGATACCCAGCCGGCAAAAAATCTGGGCCCACCAGTTGATGTTTCTGGGCCTTGGTTTCCTGCACACACAGCACATCGATCCGCTGGGTAGCAAACCAATCAAAGAAACCCTTGCTAACAGCCGATCGCAACCCATTGGCATTAAAACTGGCGATTCTCAAAAGTCACCCACATTCATGATTTTTTCATTCAATAGCAATGCATCCCTGATGCATAGCTACTTTGTCTACCAATCCGCGCAATCATCGCAATGATTACTTACCGGCAGGCTGAATGCATTATATCGGCGCCACTTGCTGGCACTGGGACACCATCGGCACATGGCTTTGGCCACCATCACGGCAACCTGTCTACTGACAACACAGGTACAGGAAACCAAATCGCACTTCGAAAGTAAGCCTGACGAAAGCAAAGATGTATTCACGCATTCACCCGGTGTATCTCACCCACAGCGCTTCTGGCAACGTTCACCATAGACGCCGCGCTCTGCGGAACCATTGAGCAGTCCGAAGACGGCCGTTACTCTCTGAACTTGGTGACTGATAACAAAATTATGGACATCCACCATCCGGCCCGGCTCACTGACATCCGAGCACACATGGACGGGCTATATTCCCCCACGCACACCCACAGCAGTAACCATGGATGTGCCCATGTGGATCTCAAGCACCCAGACTACCTTGCAACGAAGAGGAAGGTGCTATTTCAAGATCAGAACAAAACACAAATACTCGCCAACGCTCCCCTAGCCAGGGATGGTAAAAACTCACGTTATCAGTTAAGCAGATGTCTTCAACAGGCTCGACAGATCACCTGATATCCCTTGTTCTGGATCGCATCACCCACGAAAGACTTGATGACATAACATCATTTGATGGTTTTCTCCTGAACAATGACGGGCACCTGATCCATAACGACAACATCGAATGTTCGTGTTGCTTTTTGCTAACCGTTACGCCGCCGCCGTACCCATGGCACGCCCCCACCAACAACGATACAGACCTAGCCATGCTCTTGCGCAGCCAACAACAGCACTTGATGACTGCCAAGCTGGACATCACCAATATCGCATTGCATGTTCTATTCGAAACAAACATCCTCATTGCATCGCTTCGGATCTGACGCTTCCAATCTCCCTCAATGAAAAGCATTGAATCGGAATAAGCATCCGAAGCACTACTCCAACTCTGCCCTACTGCGTCACATCAATCGAGAGGGGATTCGGCAGTGAACCACCCATCCTCCATCGACACCCAAAGCATGCATAGCAAAGGTCGACCCGGCATACCCATCCATCCGTGCATTGCTCGAACTCGGTGACGTAGATGGCACGCCCATCAAGCACGTTGCATCCTGTTTGATCCGGCACACGTCACATGATTGGATGGATATCGCCAGCCTCAATCGATCCGGATCTTGAGCACACCCATCGCGATCTGACCAAAGCCACCGATCACCATCCCGTCGCGAACACCCTAATCTCAAAGCATATCGGACCTTATTTTGAATCAAACACATGACATTCCCCAGATTGCTAACTAAAACATTGAATCCGTTGCAGCGCCAAACACCAAGGAAATAGTGAAGCAAACCGAAACCTTCCTTGCTGCCATGCACATCGCCTTCATGCAAGGCCATACTTCCGCACCCATAGTCCAGTTGCTTTACACCCTGGCTTTCAGATCAGCGAACATCACCACCAGCACCATTGCATCAAGCAGCGACCGTTCCAAGTCCATCCTCTGATAAAAATCCCCAACTTCATCTAAGCATGCAGCTACCAACATGCTTCGAATGCCAATCACGTCCGCTGTATACATGACCCGCAAAGACACCTCTCTCAGCAACACTCTCCACACCCATTGACCGTACAGTGACTGATCTACCGCCAGCCGCCCCAGAACCACTATCAGAATTATGGTTCGGCATCTTGCACCGCAATCGGCCAAGCGTTGGTCTCTACCGTGATGGCACTCAATACGAACACCTCATACCCCGACACCCAGTACAGACAACACACCTGCGCAAAGCACTTGTGGCCTGATTTTTCAATCCACAACGGTTCCACTACTACCGGGAAATCTCAGCGCCAAACGTGAACGACGCCCGCTCAGACAGAATGCAAGCGATTCTGCTACCCCGATCATCATCCCTTGTCCCGTGGCGCACCCATCTGCCGGATTTCGTGCAGTACTTCGTTCGGCTGCACACACCGCACACAAAAACTGCATAAGCATTCGGCAAGGGCATGATGATGGCCCGCTCAAGCAACTCCCTTGCGGCTACCCCACGGGCAGCCTCCAGCACGACATCTGTACGATTGTTTCCTCAAACCTTAGCGGTGCGATTGATGCAATTCCGTTCCTACAACTTGATCCGAATATTCGGAATTTCGCGTTTCACAGGATATGCATTTACTTACAGTAATCATCACAAGAATCCAGAACGACGAATTCTGAAATTCCAATACAGATGCCATGACATGGTCACTACGGCATAAACACCGGACCTTGAGATCAATTCAAAGCTATTGCAGCGGCTTTATTTTCACCACCGCTTACGAACCTTAGTCCAACAGCCAAATCATCCCTGCGCAAGCGTGCTTGGGGAATAGTCGATGAACATCACAGATGATCGCCAGGACACACCAACGGACAACAAAGACCAGAACCGTATTGAGCTCACGTCATTGCATCCTGATTAATCGCATCAACTTCATGTAAAACCGCTCAATGATTGCACAACGATAAAATGATCGACCCTGCCACCAAAGCAATTACTACCATGTCTTCATCTTGAAGAGCCGGCCACGTTCATCTTCATCATGTAACGTCACCACAATTTCATTGGTAGTAAACACTGGCAGATCTTCAGCGGTTCGCTCGGGCAGATCAGAATCAATCAGCGTCACGATGGACTGAAGTCCAAAGGACGCATAGCGCCGAATCACTGCCAGCAGATTTTCCTTCTTACGGTTATCCAAAGACTCGAACACCCCATCGTGATAAACAAACCGTGGGAACCGATCGTTTGAATAAGCGCGCAATATGGCCAGATCGAATGCCATACAGAGCAGCCTGCGGTAGGTATACCCAAGATCGGCACTGGTCGCCTGACCTGCGGCGTCGAGAATGTGTGCATTGAACTCCAGATGACCGCGTTTATTAATGGTCACACTCAATGACGCACGACAGTCGATGACCTCCTCGACAATCTCCTTGAAGAAAAAACGGATAGAAGAAAAGACGCTGTCTTGCTCCAATTTTTGCTGCTTCACATCGGCTTGGATCTTCTCCTCCAAATCACGGCATTCTTCTTGCAGAACGCCAATATCATGATCGAGTGTACGTAACCTCTCCAAAGGCTCGCGCTTATATTCCAATAAATATATCTCTGCACGCAATGTAAGTATCTCATTGGACAGTGTTTTGTACTTTATGAAAACTCCAGTTTCCTTTAGAAAAGAAAGCCCCTCAAAACACTGTTTATCCAAATCATCCAGTTCCGCATCAATCCCCTTGAGTTTGATTTCAATCTCGGCCAACTCTTCTTCCAAGTAACCACGGCGTTCTGCAGTGATGGCACGATTAAAAGCGATCAACTGCTCAAAATCCTTTTTTATCTGCCCTTGGAAGAGCACTCCTGCTTCATGAAATAACCGCTGCGCCTCATCCGGGTGGAACAGGATCTGATCTTCCCGCAACGACGCTTTTACCTTCTTCAAGTTCATGCGCATAAAATAGCGCGCCTCGTTAAGTTCGGCGCTACGTTGATCGATTTGATTGACTATCTTCTCGGTGAGCGTTTTGTCCTGCTCATGAAAGTCGAATGCATCTAATAATCGCTGCTTCTCCTCGACCTCATGTTACTTGAGTAATCGCATCTCTTCGATATTGCCGAGGCTATCTATTGAGGGATCCAACGTGTTCCTTATTCCTTTTGCTTCGTTTTTCTTATGGTCAAGTTCGGCTGTTTTCTTGTAATACTCAGTGACGGGTTTTTCATTGAAACCCAACAGATGTGCAAGAAACGGCTTCCAGTCGACATCTTTTGAAACGAACTTCCCAAGTTTGAATACATCACGAAAGTCCTCCTGTGACCTTAATAAATACCCAAGCACGTTTCGGTAGGGCCAGGAGTGCAGCGCGCGCCAGTCAAGCAGACCATCAAGCAACGCACACGCACGATTGAAGGGCACATTCTGATGATCCCATTCAGCCAACGGCAACGTCGAGAAATCCTGATCACCGGTCTGGTGCTTCTTGAATGCGATTTTTGTTGCATCTTTGACACTGCGTCGCAGCGTTATGAATGCTGCAGGTTACAATTCCACTTCAAGGAAAAAAATAAAATCCTTGAACAGATCCGCTGTTTAAACAGAAAAAATTTAGGATTTCTTTTTGATAAAAAGCAAAAATCTAGCAGACGCCCCAGGGTGGTTTTCCCAAGATTATCGGTATCCTTCTGCTTATTCTCTGGCAAGCGAATCTCAGCCATGATGACATTCAGACCAGGATTGAAGTTGACCGGACAGAATATGTCATGTTGATTCGAATAGAGTTTGGATAATTTCATTTTTCCCAACGTATTCCACCGCATCTGTCTTGGTCTGGTACTCAATCAGGCCCAACAGATACAGAAAATTCAGTGCCGGCAAAAACAACACCTCACGACCCATGATGTTTTTCTTGGCCAATGCACGCAGCACATCATATTTAGAGACAGGCTGCTTTTGCAGCGTTTCTAGCAATAGCAGTGACAGATTGATGACAGTAAGATCAGGATGCGAGTGTTTAGTCGGACGCAGCATCTTTCACCTCTAAGGTATCGTAGTCTTTGCGTTTGGCGATAATGTTGAACTTAAAATCATCAATGACGCATTGGTACTTCTGCATCAACTCTCTATTTTCCGGCGCCGCCAGAAAATCACGAATCTGCGTAGTATCTTTTAGGAAACTATTCCGCCATTCTTTTGCATACTCTTCGGTCATCTTATTAAGCGTATTTTTCCTTTCATAGGCCACGCGCATCGTCGGTGAAGCATCGCGTAGCAGCACCTCTCCTCCATCTTTTTTGAAACGCGCCAGTGCTTCAACAATCTCGGCAAGCAAGTCGGAATTGACCGTCAACGGTGCATCCATCAGATACAGATGCATCTTCTCCTTATCCGCCGCTTCTGGGAAGTCATTTAAATGTCGTTCCAGCTCATCCACGCCACACAGGCAAATCGACGCCACCGGGATGTCACATTGCTTGGAAATGTATGTAGTGATGTCTTTTTCCGCAATGCCAGATAGCCGCCGGTTCGTAAACAACATGTAGTAATCAAGCTGCTGGTCAGCGCGTAACTTTTTGATACGCGGAATTTCTTTAGCAATCACCGTATGTTTGCTTTTCTCGCTGTAGAAATCTGTATCGGAACAGCTGCAATTGTAGCCATTGGTGTGCTTGGCCTGGATAATCATCGTCCCCTTCCACGGGGCGGCTTTGCTTGGATAGCACTCTGCTGTACCTATGAATTTCGCATCGCAACCGCCATCGGGACCCTTTGTAAACCCCTTGACACCAATGCCGAGCATCTCCCGGCACAAGGACACAATCAAAGCTTCAAACTGATCCGGGCTCATGTCCTCGTAACGAAACTTCATTCTTGCTTACTATCCCTGTTTGATAGTGTTATTCACACGATGATCGCGATACCTGCAGCATGAGCACGGCGCGCCAGCAGCATCACGATCTCAACGCACTGATTCAACAACACCAGCACCTGCACTCAGACAGATATTTTAGAGCTTGAAGCAACGTACCTGAAACACATTGGCCTGAGTCATACCCATCATTGCAACCGCTTTTATCGGCTGAGGCCACACTAGGCAATCAATAGCTTCAGCGTAAGTAGAAACGCGCGCGCTACCTTCACCGGCAGTTCCGCAGCATCTTTACAAGACCCACCAACACATTCTCTGGACATGACGCGTTGCCTTGACGACACCTCAAATTCTCCTACTCGCCCCGTCATAGGCCACCATTGCCTTCTGTGCTTTCCCATCCGGGGATCCCTGGAGCGGGCTCCCATTTAGGCTATATAACAATTCATGCGGTCACGCTGCCGCTCTTCCAACAGCCTCGCGATGCCGTGTCCAAAACCAATCACATAGGGCAAACCACATCCAGCCAATGGCATTGGATAGCATCACTTTTTTGCCAAGAAAAATAAGAAAAATCGATCAGGCACTAACCCAGACTCCACCTCGTTGCTTCGTGGCCCAGGATGTCTACACGGGGGTGTCACCGCCTTCATCATCGATTCAATGATGCACATCACTACCGTGGCAAGCGCTATCGCTGGTGGTGAACAGGACACAGAGAGCCACAACCACGATAGAACATCGCCACCGCGCTTGATGATCAACCCTCCAAACGGCCGCCACCATTGATGATGTCACTGAATTGGAGCGGCACTCTATCGAACCCCGCGAACCGGATATCATTGAACGAAACGACGACTTTGCTCTGTAACCGGCACAGGATTTTGGCCAGACGTCCACATTCAATTCAGAGAACGTCCACACCGTAGCCCTCAATATCCCAGTATCGCGGGTCGCAGTAAAACAGCGTGCATGGACGCTGAGATCCGCCTCAATGCGCAGCAAGTTGAACCGTGGCCCGCTACCGGTGGTCACAACGCCCAACCCCTGTTCCTGGACCTTGCCTCAAAATGCAAGAAGAATAGAAACTCGCAGCACACAGGACACCCATCAACGTTTCCGTCCACTGCATCTGGCTCACTCGTCTATCTGCTGGCTAACCAAACTCCAGCGGCACATGCCCGCAACTAACACCGCGCTGACACCATCGCTCTGGGAATACGTCAACCTAATCTATTGTGGGTGATTCGACCTCAATATGAACACTAAACTCGGCCAAACGATGATCATTGACGTCAGATCAGCGTAGACGCTGCCGTTACATTTTCCACGACCCGCATCACAGACACCAAAGAGTTTTAATGTCACTGTTTTTCACTTTCAAGTAAAAACATAAGGTTATGTGAATATTTGTTAAAGCCACCTTGGAAATTAAATCACCCTTAAATTTTATTAGGATACATTGCGATGGCAACAGTCTTGAAAAGAAGAAAAAAATCAGGGTATGGCTATATTCCAGACATAGCTGATATTCGAGATTTTTCATACACCCCAGAAGAATCGATCATATCCGCATTGCCGCCCAAGGTCGATTTAACCCCATCTTTTGAAGTTTACGATCAAGGAAGGATTGGTTCGTGTACTGCCAATGCTCTTGCTGGCGCAGTCCAGTTCGAGCGTCTCCATGATCATCAGCAACCTGAATTTATTCCATCACGACTATTCATTTATTATAATGAAAGAACCGTTGAAGGCCATATTAAATATGATTCCGGCGCCATGATCCGTGATGGCATCAAAGTCCTTCACAAACTTGGAGTGTGTCCAGAAAGTGAATGGCACTACGACGATACACCCGCAGATCCGAAAACTGATGAATTTCCACCTGGAGCTCCAGCAAGTGAAAAACCGTCAACCAAATGTTACAACGATGCCCAAAAATACCAGATCACCCACTACAAGAGAGTGAATCAAGATATTGATCACCTTAAAGCTTGCCTCGCTGCCGGTTCACCATTTGTATTCGGCTTCTCAGTGTATAAAAGCTGGGTAGGCAATAAACCGTTGCCAGTTGAAATCCCTTTGCCAATCGATAAGGATGAACTTGAAGGGGGCCATGCTGTCTTGTGTGTCGGTTATGATGATGAAAGAAAACAGTTTCGTATCCGTAACTCATGGGGAAGCGAAGTGGGCGAAAACGGATATTTCTGGATGCCTTATGAATACATGTGCAATAAGCAATTGGCGTCTGACTTTTGGGTGATTAAGACCGTGAAAGCATAAGAAATTCGGGTCACAATCGAATGGGGAATTGGCGGCTTGCCAGCCGCTTCCAGTGAGCTGGCACCGCTTTACTTTGCCTCAGCATGCTCATTCCAGAAACAACAGTAAAATACGGTAGATCCTTCGAGCCCTGATCACCACGCTTCAGTCATGAATACATACGCAAGAGATCACACATCGGTAGTCATCGTTTAACCTCATGATTCCAACTCGACAACCAGAGTTCCGATCACTCTTCACAGACGCAAGCGCGTCTGCTACATCGGCTTCATGATTTAGCTTGTGATAAAAACTTCTATTCATTAAATGGGTCTTATCCCCGAAATTTCGATCGTCGCCTGCATATTAGTCATAAAAGGCTTAAAAGCATATCTGCTCCAACGTTGCAGAACAAACCAAATTCTGAATATATTAAAATAGTGAAACCTAAAATCAAGAATATCACCATCATCCAATCCAAAATGATCTTGCCCTTGATAATGAATACTAGCGCAGTAACGATTATCATGGATATGCAAAGAATTAATTGTAATATCCATTGAATTAATATTGTGGACAGCGAGTCCAAGCCCATTAAACGTATCTTGAATCCGAGTAAACTCTGGAAATACCGTGCTTCTGAGAAGTTCAATGATATGTTTCTTGCTTTCCGATGGTAAAAAGCCTATGTCCCAATCAATATAATCATCAAGGGCTGATTTAATTCTTGATATAGAACCATTCTCTGATTTTTCATTCAGTATTAGCTCTTTGAATGCCTTATCAAGTAAAGGATCACTAAAAGGCATTCCTTTATTATCTTGAAAATTCGATATAAGACTTTGCATCGCCCCCGCGTAACAACCAAATGATAATCTTCTGGTCCAGACACGAAATTCATTAAATAACATAATGCTTGCTTGGTTATCAGAAATTCTTTTATTTTTTCTTATTATAAATTTTTCCTCATTATTGAAAGGATCCACATGAAATGAAACAAATGAGAGTCCAAAGTCATCTATTAATTGTTTCTCGGTGAGATCACCGCATTTCATATCTGGAGCCAAATAATCATCCATTGGCAGTTCACTACGAAAAGCAGTAAAAGGAAAATCCAGGGGAACGGTGGCCATATAAATACCCTAAGAGAAGCCTAATATTGCTATCTTCTACCATAAAGACAGTCTGTAATTTCGAGTATTAATCGAAACTTCGAAAATCAGCAAAACAAATTCTCTCTAAAATCCACACAAGATCGCATCTGTCACCATACACGTAGGCAACGCATCACACGCGTATATTCCGACTCCTGCTTACCAGGGACATCTCCAATGTTTCATCAGGCATCCACGGGCTGCAACCATTCCGGGGAGGATGCCTGTCTTTCACAGGAAGCAGGGTCGTTACCCTATTTGGATAAGGTGATCAGTACCACGGCTAGTGTACGTCCCCATCAGCACCACTAGCACGATGGACACGCAGATCGTGTCCGATCAACCGAGCTGCCAGCACAGAAGACCTAACAGAGAAGAAAATGGCGTTCGTGCGATCAGAAAATCTCTCTCGTATTAAAACTTGTCATGCACGTGCAGAAATTGAAATGAGAACACCATCAATAAAATGGCCCTTGGCAAGATAGGGAACATCACGCCAGTCGCTATGCTTAGGACCTTACCTTCTCCACGTTCTCAGTGATTCATCCACTCATGTCCAACCACCACCAACGTTTCCTACAGCTGGCCTTAGACTCAAACGCACTGTGCTTTGGAGAATTCACGCTCAAGTCCGGTCGCATCAGCCCCTATTTCTTTAACGCTGGGCACTTTCATTCAGGTGCAAAAATCGCTGCACTAGCACACTGCTATGCCGACGCGATCGACGCAGCCAATGTGAACTTCGACCTGGTGTTTGGCCCAGCCTACAAAGGAATTCCGCTCGCTACAGCACTGGTCTGCGAGTACGCGCGGCGTAAGCGCGACCTGCTGCTCGCATTCAACCGCAAAGAAGTCAAAAACCACGGCGAGGGTGGCACTCTGATCGGCGCGCCACTGGCCGGACGCAAGATATTGATTATCGACGATGTCATCACGGCAGGCACAGCAATCCGCGAGGCATTGGGCATCATCCACAACGCTGGGGGCACCCCAACCGGAATCGCAGTAGCCCTGAACCGCCAGGAAATCGCTTCAGAAACCAACCGCCAATCGTCCGTTCAAACGTTGATGGCCGAAACCGGGATCCCTGTGATAGCCATCGCAACCCTTGGCGACCTGTTAGCATTTGTCGAGGGGAACGCCAACCTCACTAAATTCTGCACGCCTCTGCTGGCCTACCAAGCACGCTATGGGGCCGAAGTATCTGGCTGAGTAAGCAAAGAGAGTAACATGCGATGTACACAAACAAACACCACATCTACTGGAGTACAGTTTTATGTGTTGCCGTTACCGGATGGCCGCAACTTGGCAACACGCAAACATCGAAATCTAACGCAAAAAAGCTTTACTGCTGGCATCAGAACGGACAACGTATTTGCAGCGACACGCTACCTGCCGAAGCAGTGAATGCCGCACATGAAGAATTCAGTGCCAATAACGGCATACGCAAGAACGAGGTGCAACGCGCGCCCAATGCCAACGAGCGTGCTGCCATTGCGTCAGAAGAAGCACAACGGCTTGCAGACCAGACGGCCCAAGAAACCCGCAAACGCGCTGACCAAATCATGTTGACTGCGTTTCAGACCGAAGACGATCTGCGACAAGTATTCTTAAAACGCATCGCAACCATCGACAACAATGTGACGACCGCCCGCTACAACGCAACTAACCTGCGCCAAGGCTTGGTCAACTTGTTACGCAGTGCCAATGAAAGGGAACTCGCTGGACAGAAAGTACCAGACACACTCGCCGCTAATATCCAGCAACGCCGCCAAGATCTTCTGTCGCAGAAGCGGCTGCAAACCAACTTCGAGCAGGAACGTGCAGCACTGAACGGGGAAATCGAAGAAACCCTGCAACGTTACCGGGCACTAAAAAGTGGTGATATAAATGCCTCTCTACTAGCAGAGCCCGACCCTTAATAAGGGTTAAAATATCATTCTCTGGTCGGGCAATAATGCCTGTAGCTGGGTGCGGAATGCACTCTGGATCCGTTCCAACCCAACCTGCGTGTCAGCCTCAAAGCACAATACCAATGCCGGTGCAATGTCAGAGGCGTGTACCAGGCCCCAACCATCAGCGAAGTCGGCACGCAGACCATCCACGGTAGACAGCCGGGCGCCATCGAACAAAGTTCCCTCACCGCCGCGCTGCACCTCCTCGATAAAAGACCGCACCAATGCCTGCGCGTCACCCTCAACAGGCTGCTTGAGTTCCTGGGTGGAATAAGCGTCAGGCAATGCAGCGAACACCTCGGACGGATGATCCTCATGCTGAGCCAGGATCTCCAGCAAACGCACCGCCGCATACAGTGCGTCTTCAAAGCCATACCAGCGTTCTTTGAAGAAGAAGTGACCACTCATTTCACCAGCCAATTCGGCACCGGTCTCGCGCATCTTTGTTTTGATTAAGGAATGCCCAGTCTTCCACATCAACGGGCTACCGCCGTTGCGCAGCACATAGTCAGACAGCTTGCTGGTACTTTTGACGTCATAGATCACCAAAGCACCCGGATTGCGCTGCAACACATCAGCGGCAAACAACATCAACAGGCGATCTGATAAGACGATCCTACCTTGGCGAGTCACCACACTGAGACTCCCAGCGTCACCATCAAAGGCAATACCCACATCGGCATCGGAACGCTCAACCATCTGCATCAGTTGCTTCAGGTTGTCGGGCTCGCCAGGATCAGGATGGCGATTAGGGAAAGTACCATCAATATCACAGTACAGTGACACCAGATCCGCACCAATCGCCTCGAATAGACGCGGAACGATCTCGCCAGCCGCACCGTTACCAGCATCGGCAACAATCTTCAGCGGGCGATTCAATTGCACATCATCGGCAATACGCTGAATGTAATCGCCAACCACATCACGCTCATTCAACCTGCCTGGATCGACAGACACATGTAAACGACCATCGGCAATGCGCCGATACAGATCGTTGATCGCCTCGCTGGATAGTACCTCACCACCAATCACGATCTTGAAACCGTTGTAATCCGGCGGATGATGGCCGCCAGTGACCGCAACGCAACTGCCAACGTCAAGATGGCATGCAGCGAAATACACTACCGGGGTCGGCACCAAACCGATGTTTACCACATCGCAACCAGCATGACGTAGACCATCGCTTAATGCCGCGGACAATTCCGCACTGGACAGGCGACCGTCACGGCCAATCACAATTTCACGCAACCCTTTGGCCTGCATCGCGCTGCCGATCGCTTGACCGATCAACCTCGCCGCTGCTGGTGTCAGCTCGCGAGGAACTACACCATAGATATCCCAGGTATGGAAAAGACTGGGTTGAACAACACTTGCCGAGCCGGTCTGAAGATGCAGCGACGGCGAGGATGCAGCCGTGCTTTCCTCCTTTAACACAGCCACGCGCACCTGTGCTTCCTGCTCCAGACTTTCACGTAAAGTAAGCTGTTTTGTATTGGCCACTTGCGCATCGCGGCGGCTGGGCAGCACCACATGCCCACGCACAACTAACACAAGGATCACCACAAGCAGCACACACATCCCTGTCACAATCAAAGATGGCACCAACCCAAGATCAAGTAGAACAGTTTCCAACTGGGGCAGGGCAGCAGCTACACGCAGGTCAACCCAACCCAGCGGCTTAGCCAGAACCTCACCACCGTTCGCTAAGGCGGCGTTACCACGCTCGACCACCGTGTAACTACCCTGCCGCAATGCCAAGTAAGTGCTATCGGGGACATCGATCGCCTCCAACGCACTGATCAAGCCCCCTAGCGGCAGGCACAGGTAGACCACCGCCGGAACTTGGCCAAGCTTTACCATCACAGCCATACCCAAACCAGTCTGAGTGCCGTCACGCACCACCCATGCCTTCACACCATCGCCACCAAGAGCGGCCTCCATCAGCCCAAGCCGGGCATAACCAGAACGCGCCACATCGGCATAAGCGGCGCTCAGATCATCTGGCAGAACCTGCACCTTTTCAGCACCTGGAAATTGCTCGCGAATCGCTGCAGCGGCTACCGTGGTGTTACCGCCGCTCAGCGCCTGTACGATGGCTGGGCGCTGCAACACATTTTGCAACTGTCGGACCTGGCCAGATAACACCTGACGCAATGACACGACAGCACCATCGCGCGCCTGCTCAAGTTTCTGCGCCACCACATTCTGCCGCCACTGCATGTACGCCGCCCAACCAAACACGCCCGTCAACAGCAGGCACAAAATCGCCAACAAGAATGCAATCTGGTGTCGTTTAATCGGCAAAAGCAACGCGTTTCCAGTTGTCTCACTCATCTATCTTCCTCTGTCAACGCACGCCGGTGTGACCGAATCCACCCGCACCACGCCCACTGTCAGCAAAAGTATCCACCACCTGAAGCACGACTCGCACCATCGGCAACACAACCAGCTGGGCGATGCGGTCGCCCGGCTCGATAGTGAAAGCCTCGTGCCCGCGGTTCCAGATACTCAGCAGCAACGGCCCTTGATAGTCCGCGTCGATTAAACCTGTGCCGTTACCCAGCACAATCCCATGACGATGACCCAAACCAGAACGAGGCAATACCACTGCACATAAGCTCGGATCACCCAGATGAATCGCTAAACCACTGGATATCAACTCAGCATCCCCAGGAGCTAGAATCACCGGTGCATTCAGTACGGCCCGTAGATCAAGCCCGGCACTGGCTTCGGTAGCATAGGCTGGCAGCGGCCAAACGGTACCGAGACGGGAATCCAGGATCTTAATCTGCAGGGGCTGTAAGGCGACACTCATGCTTGCATCCTTTCGGCAATCAGTGCCAGCAAGCTCTCAGCCAACTCCACCTTGCTGCAACTGGGAAAAACGCGCTCGCCGCCCTGCCAATACGCAGTGACAGTATTGTCATCGCTCTCAAAGCCGTTTCCAACAACACCGACTTGGTTGGCAATAATCAAATCCAAGTGTTTGGCAGCCAATTTACCGCGTGCATAGTGCTCAACATCATGAGTCTCTGCAGCGAAACCGACCACCAATTTCAGGGTACCCGTCTGCGCTGCCACCTCAGACAAGATATCTGGGGTACGCATCAACTCCAGGATCAGTATCTCATCAGCCTTCTTGATCTTTTGGGGCAACACCCGTCTGGGCGTGTAATCGGCCACCGCCGCTGCACCAATGTAAATATCGGCAGGGAACGCACTGAATACTGCATCGCGCATCTGCGCCGCCGAGCGCACATCCACCCGGATCACCCCCTGTGGAGTTGGTTGATACACTGGGCCAGCCACCAACACTACCTCGGCCCCATGGCACACAGCCGCAGCAGCCAGAGCGAAACCCATCTTCCCACTGCTGCGATTGCCAAGGTAGCGCACCGGATCCAAGTCTTCGAACGTGGGTCCGGCGCTGATCACGATGCGCTGCCCCTGCAGCAGACCACCCCGAACAGGAGCAGGAGACAGTCCATGAGTTAACGCAGCAACGATCACCTCAGGCTCACTCATGCGACCCAGGCCAGACACTTTTTCGGCCAACGGACCGTCTTCTGGCCCGATCACCTGCACACCACGGCTACACAACGTCGCAACATTCGCCTGAGTCGCTGGATGCAACCACATCTTGTGGTTCATCGCGGGACATATCATCAGCGGTGCGGTTGTCGCCAAACACAGCGTAGTCACCAAATCATCCGCTAACCCATGTGCGAGCCGCGCAATCACATCAGCGCTGGCAGGAGCAATCAGAACACGTTCGGCCCAACGCGCCAATTCGATATGCCCCATCGCCTGTTCAGCGTTGCCATCCCACAGCGTGGTACGGGTCGATTGCCCAGACAATGCCTGAAAACTAAGCGGGGTGACAAACTGCTGCGCACTGGCAGTCATGGCCACCTGAACTTGGGCACCAGCACCGCACAGGCGGCGCACAAGCTCAAGCGATTTATAAGCGGCAATACCACCACTGACACACAACAGCAAACGCTGTCCGTTCAATGAGCGTGGCTGATGCGATCCAGTCACGTCGGTTGATTCCTACAGTTCATCAGGACGACTAGATTAGCCGATGATCCATACCACTCTGATATCCGAAACGCATGAAACTCGCCATCCTCGACATATGCACATCAACGATTGGCCTACTCATGAACGACCACGTGAAAAGCTGTTGGCCCGGGGTGCCACCACACTTTCAGATGCCGAACTGCTCGCGATCTTCCTCGGCTCTGGTCTGCGCGGCCGCGACGCGGTGCAAACCGCACGCGACCTGCTGCACACGCATGGCCCGCTACGCGAGCTGCTGGACCGACCTCCCGCCGATCTCATGCGCCTGCCAGGATTAGGGCTGGCACGCGCCTGCAAACTGACCGCAGCACTCGAATTAAGTGCTCGCCACCTGGCCGCCGCGCTGCAACGCGGCGCAAGTATCGAGGATCCGATCAGCGCCGGACGCTACTTCGCACAGCGCCTGCGAGCGCATCAACATGAAGTATTCGCCGTCCTGTTCCTGGACAACAGGCACCGCGCCATCAGCTTTGAAGAACTGTTCCACGGCACCATTGACGGTGCTGAAGTCCACCCACGCGAAGTAGTACGGCGTGCATTGACTCTGAACGCAGCGGCAGTGATCGTCGGCCATAATCATCCATCCGGTAACCGGGAGCCCTCACCCGCCGATCGAATAGTCACTAAGCGCTTGAAAGACGCCTTAGACGTCGTCGACGTGCGCCTCGTCGACCACTTCGTGATTGGCGACGGTGCGCCGGTCTCACTTGCCGAACACGGCTGGCTATAAACCAGGAAGGCGACCATTCAGGGTATGGTGAGATGCCAAGCAGAGCACAAGCTGAACGTCAGCAAGCTTCTCATACAGACGGTCAGATAAAATTACGCTGTCTATCGCCGCACACATACACCCCACGTGAAAGCTCAACTCCGCGCCCTGATCTGCCAAGGCATCGAAGCATTGCGTAGCAACGGCACTCTGCCCAGCCATACTCTGCCACCAGATTTCGTGATCGAACGTCCAAAGACGCGCAAGCATGGCGACTTTGCAACCAACGCAGCAATGCTGCTAAGCAAAGCTACTCGCAGCAATCCGCTCCTGCTGGCACAGGCTCTGGTCGCAGCACTACCAACCAGAGCTGAGATTGCGCGGGTAGAAATCGCCGGCCCAGGCTTCATCAACTTCCATCTGCATCCAGTCGCCTACCAGCGCGAAACGATCAACGTGCTTAAACAGGGCAGCGACTACGGCCGGAATTTGTCCGGCAAGGGTCGTACCGTCGGAGTGGAGTACGTCTCAGCCAATCCGACAGGTCCTTTGCATGTCGGTCATGGCCGCGCAGCGGCCATCGGCGACTGCCTTGCACGTTTACTAGAAGCGAATGGCTGGAACGTCAAACGCGAGTTCTATTACAACGACGCCGGCGTACAAATAGAGAACCTCGTCCGCTCGGTGCAAGCACGCGCACGCGGCCTTAAGCCTGGAGACACGCAGTGGCCAACAGACGCCTATAACGGCGAGTACATCGCCGATATCGCCAAAGCCTATTTGGTCGGCGACAGCGTCAATATGGCAGGTACCGTCATCACCGGCACCAAGAATGTGGACGACACAGCAGCCATCCACCACTTCGCCGTCAACTACCTGCGTAACGAACAAAATCAAGACCTAGCCGCATTTAAGGTCGATTTCGATCTCTACTTTCTGGAAAGCTCGCTTTACAAAGATGGCAAGGTCGAAGAAACAGTGCAGAAACTGATCGACTCCGGCCACACCTATGAAGACGGCGGCGCGTTGTGGTTGAAGTCGACCGATTTCGGTGACGATAAAGATCGTGTCATGCGCAAATCCGACGGCAGCTACACCTATTTCGTACCAGACGTGGCGTACCATTTAAGCAAATGGCAACGTGGCTACGAACGCGCGATCACCGAGCTGGGAGCCGACCATCACGGCTCACTGGCACGCGTGCATGCTGGACTACAAGCATTGGAAATAGGTATACCGCCTGGCTGGCCGGAATACGTACTGCACCAAATGGTCACCGTGATGCGCGGTGGTGAGGAAGTGAAGCTATCCAAACGTTCAGGCAGCTACGTCACTCTACGCGACTTGATTGAGGAGACCAGCACCGATGCAACACGCTGGTTTCTGATCGCACGCAAGCCTGATTCACAACTGACCTTCGACATCGACCTAGCCCGCCAAAGGAGCAACGACAACCCTGTGTTCTACGTACAGTACGCACACGCCCGCGTCTGCAGTTTGCTGTACCAAGCCCATGAGAAGCACTTAAATTACGACCAGACCAGCGGCATCGATTCGCTCAATCAGCTCTCAGACAACACTTCGCTGTGGCTGATGACCGAGATATCACGCTATCCTGAAATAGTGGAAATCGCAGGCGAGCTGCTGGAACCTCACCTGATCGCACAGTATCTGCGTGAATTAGCACATGCATTCCACACGTGGTATCACAACATACCGGTACTGGTAGAAGACGCGGCAGAACGCAACGCAAAGCTAACGCTGGCCTGCGCAACCCGGCAAGTACTCGCCAATGGCCTGAACCTACTCGGCGTCAGCACCCCGGAAAAGATGTGAATCAAGCACACCGCCATGCGCAAGTAATTGGAGAAGTCGATGGCAACACGGCGCGCTAAGAGTCAAGCACGACGCAACACGGATAACAGCCCTCCAGGGTGGGTATGGCTGATTGCCGGTGCGGCAATCACAGCCGTTGTATTTCTGGCAGCACCAAGCTTATTAAAGAAAAACGACGGTAGCCTTTTACATATCGGTCCGCACCCAAACCCAAACGCGCAACCGGCACCCGTGATCGACCCAGACACCGCCATTGGGCAGTCATCCAAACCAACTGTGAAGGCACCGGACAAACCAACCACAGAACAGCCGCAATACGACTTCTACACCCTGCTACCTGGCAAAGAAGTACCCAGATCCAATGCTGATCCGACAACGAAGACAAACACCGTGAGTACCACACGCGTGGTACCCGAAGACAAAACGATCTCTCCAAAGCCGGATGCCCGAACCACAGTGGCCAGCGGCACACCAGCACCAACGACAACAAACGATCCCAAACCGTTACCGGAACCACTCTCTCCCCGTCCAACGCCGGTGCCCATCACCGTCACGCCGACACAAGCACCCCCTGCAAACACACCACCCGCAGCGATGGCGAACACCACCCGCTACATGTTGCAAGCTGGCTCATTCGGCACCTCCAGTGAAGCCGAGTCGACGAAGGCCCGGCTTGCCATGCTCGGCCTGACAGCGCGCATCGAATCCGCCAACATCGGAGGCAAACAAGTTTACCGTGTTCGTATGGGGCCATATGACACCGCCCATGAATTGGCTGAAGCCAGGGGAAAGATCGATGGTAACGGCTTGCAAGCCATCACGATCAAGGCCCATTAACAACAGTAAATGCCCCAAAACCGTAGTCGCATGCGGCCAGCCTTTGCGTTTTTGGCAGTGTCCAAGTCCGCCTTCCCAGCCACAACGGAGTCACCATGACTAAAACGATATTGATCACTGGAGCCACATCCGGCTTCGGCAGAGCCGCGGTACATCGCTTCGCCAACGCTGGTTGGCGTGTCATCGCCACAGGACGCCGCATCGAGCGCCTGGAAGCGCTGGCCGCCCAGTGGCCTGCAGGACAAATACACACCACCGCCTTCGATATGCGTCATAGCGACAAGCTGCTCACCGCGATTCAATCGCTACCCGCAGACTTTGCCGACATCGACGTCCTGGTCAACAACGCTGGCTTGGCACTGGGTACCGCGCCAGCACAACACGCTGATCTGACACAGTGGCGGGAGATGATCGACACCAACATCACCTCGTTGGTGACATTGACCCACCACTTGCTACCGACACTGATCGCACGTAAAGGAACGATCATCAACATCAGCTCGGTCGCCTCGACCTATCCCTACACTGGTGGCAATGTTTATGGCGGCAGCAAAGCATTTGTAAAACAATTCTCGCTGGGCCTGCGCTCGGATCTCCATGGCACCGGCGTACGTGTGACCAGCATCGAACCGGGGATGGCCGAGACCGAGTTCACCCTAGTCCGTACCGGCGGCAACCAAGCCGCTTCCGACGCACTGTACCGCGGTGCTAACCCGATAACAGCCGAAGACATTGCCGAGCAAATCTTCTACATCGCCACGCTACCACCCCATCTGAACATCAACCGGCTAGAGATCATGTCCGTTAACCAGTCATTCGCTGGCTTCCAAGTCGCACGGCAACCCAAATGAAAGCTCAGCCACATCAAGCGCCAGACTCACACCCAATACCACATCATCGGTAAGCGGTAGACGGCAAACGCACAACCATCCAAACAGGACGCTCCGAATCAATCATGCGCCTTTGAAAACCATATCGAGATGCCTATGTCCATCACTTGCGGAGCAACACAAATTTGGCGGAGGCGTCTTCCCGACACCCAGGATTGGGAAACTATCTTAGACATGTCTGGCTCACTACACGTATGCCATCAAAGCACATAAGCACAACATTTCACTAAGGCAATACAGCACCCGCAGTAGAAAGCGGTGTCACAACCCCACATAAGCGATCAACACTCACTGCACATGCGGTCAAGACTGCACAGCACACACTGATGTCGTGACGCCCATAGAGACTGTTACTGCCACACACCCACCGATCAACCCCACCCCACAACCATCCAACTCAATCCAGCGGCGCATCCGATAAATAGGGATAACCCGTCAGACCGGCCTCCAACATGTCGCTCAACACCGCAGATTCCGCAGCAGATATCCCCGCGGCGGCAATACGCTGCGCATAAACCCTGCGCACATCATCGAGCCCATAGCCAACATAGTCCAACATTGCGTCGGTGGTATCACCGCAACGCTGCTGGACAATACGGTAACCCTTACCGTCGACGGCAACTTCAACCGCATCAGTATCCCCAAACAAGTTGTGGATATCGCCGAGGATTTCCTGGTAAGCACCGACAAGGAAAAAACCGATCCTGTAAGCCTCACCATGACGCAACACATGCAGCGGCAGCGAACTGTCCAGACTTTCGTTTTCCACATAGTTCTTGACCATACCGTCCGAATCGCAGGTCACATCACAGACCACACCGCGGCGGGTCGGTGCCTCGTTCAAACGCTCAATCGGAACAATGGGGAAGATTTGATCGATCGCCCACACATCCGGAATCGACTCAAACACACTGAAATTGACGAAATACTTGTCGACCAACCGCTCGTTAAGCTCATCTAACACGGGGCGGTGACTCTTCTCTTCGTGACTGAGACGCTCACGTACCCCATGCGCAATCGCGTAAAACAGATCATCAATACGGGCGCGATGCACCAGATTCATTTGGCCAAGGACGTAAGCCGCCAAGCCCTCGGCATAGAAGTGCTGTGCTTCGTAAAACAGCTCTACTGCCGGACGCCCATTCAGTTCTCCATAGATCTCACGCATGTGGCGAACCACTGCCGGCTCGTCATCACACACTTCTGGGACACGCCCCTCAGGCGCGGTTTCGACCTCGGTCACGTTAGCGATGAGTACCGCGTGATGCGCCGTCATCGCACGACCGCACTCTGTGACGATGCACGGCGGCACCAAATTGTAATCCTCGCAGGCGTTTGCCAGTGGCTGCACGATGTTACTGGCATAGGCATGCAGCCCATAATTGATCGAGCAATCGCTACGCGAGCGTGTGCCCTCATAATCGATACCAAGGCCGCCACCAACGTCCACATGGGTGATCTTCGCACCAAGGCTTGAAAGCTCGACAAAGTAACGGGTCGCCTCACGCATGCCGTTGGCAATGTCGCGCACATTAGAGATTTGCGAACCCATATGAAAGTGCAGCACATTTAAACAATCGACGTACTCGGTACCACGCAACACTTTCCACACATCCAGCACCTGGCGCGGCGACAGACCGAACTTTGCCTTATCACCACCACTGTTTTGCCATTTACCGGCACCCAACGACGCCAAACGCACCCGGACACCCAAACCAGGCAATACGCCGAGCGTTTTGGCTTCATCAAGCACCATCCGCAACTCGGAAGGTTTTTCGATGACAATGAAGGTCTGCAAGCCAAGCTTACGTCCAAGCAGCGCAAGACGGATGTACTCCCGATCCTTATAGCCGTTGCAGATAATCAACCCACCCGGACGCGACAGCGCCAATACCGCCATCAGTTCCGGTTTGCTACCGGCTTCCAAGCCGAAGCCATCCCCCTGGTGACTCGCCAGAACGCCAGCCACACCGCGATGCTGGTTAACCTTGATTGGGTAAACAGCAGTGTAACCACCCGTGTACTCCCACTCGCTCTGAGCCTGAGCGAACGCCGCCTGCAATTTACCCAGACGATGCCCGAGAATGTCTGGGAAACGGACCAACAGTGGCAATTTGGCACCAGCGGCGCGTGCAGCATCCACCACCTCCGGGAGCGAGATCTGCACACCATCGCCACCGATCGGCCTGACGACCATGTGTCCAGCCTCGTTCACTTCGAAATACCCATCAGCCCAATGTCGGATCGAATACGTCTTGTGGGCGAGATCAGGAGACCACGTCATGGATAAAGATCTTAAATAAAGCGATTAAGACCACGCATTCTACAAGCCTTGGATACCAACGACCGTTAGAATGCGCGTCACGCGACGCTCTCGACCGCAAAGATGCAGATCACATCACCCCGTGTCTGAATCTCAAACAGATCATTGCCACTTTGACGCCTTCCCACAGTCCCTTGCTCCATAGCGGGGAAGGCCCCTACCAGCCAAAGATTGTCCACATGACCACCAACGACACCTGGTTCATCGAACATTTCCAAGCAACTGGCTCAGCGATCGGCTTCCGCATCACTGGCAAACTGGATGAAGTGCAATCGCCATTCCAGAAAATCGAGATCTACGCCAGCACTGACTGGGGCAAGCTGATGGTGATCGACGGCGCGCTGATGCTCACCAGCAGAGACAATTTCTTCTATCACGAAATGATCAGCCATCCGGCGCTGTTCACTCACACAGCCCCCAAGCGCGTGGTGATCATCGGCGGCGGCGACTGCGGCACCCTGCGCGAAGTTCTCAAACACTCAAACATAGAACAGGCCACCCAATGCGATATCGACGAACAAGTCACCCGCATGGCCGAGAAACATTTTCCTGAACTATGCGCCTCCAACGGTGACCCACGCGCCGAGCTGCGGTTCGGCGATGGTGTGACCTATATGGCCCATTGCCCAAGCAACACGGTGGATGTGATCATCGTCGACTCCACCGACCCCGTCGGCCCAGCCAAAGGTTTGTTCAACAAAACGTTCTACGAAAGCTGTTTCCGCGCACTGAAAAACGACGGATTACTCGTACAGCAATCGGAATCACCATTGGCACAACTGGACCTGATCAAAGAAATGCGCCATGAAATGAGCCAAGCCGGCTTCAAAGCGTTCCAGACCCTACCGTTCCCGCAGCCTTGCTATCCCACGGGCTGGTGGAGCGTCACGATGTGCAGTAAACAACCCAATGCGAACTTCGCGTTCCGCCACAGCGACGCCCAAACCAAACGCTTCGACACCCTGTACTACAACGCACATCTGCATCACGGTGTACTTGTGGCTCCGCCCTTTATGGCACAGGCATTAGGCGAGTGATCCCAAGATGGATCACGGTGCAGCCCACTGTCGCTACCATCGGCAGACCAACCAATGCTGCACCTTCTAACAACAGAACCACAGCAACGCATCTGCGCCTCGCCACGCTTCATACCCTGTTTTCAATCATGCAACCCACTCTTGCGTTTTATACGTACTTGGCTCACCTCCACAGGCAGCCATCGGGATAAGGCTGCCGGTTTCAGACGCGGTGATGCGTTGACTGAAACACTGTCTGCGGGTGTCTCGCTGCACAGTTAACTACCCCACTCACTGCCGGACAGCGTCTCAAAAACAACCGCAACCTGAGTGCAAAACTTGATGCACCATGGGCGGCTCCATTCAGGGAAGGTGAGTGGCATGTACGTCCAGCCGTGGCTTGCAATCCGTACAGTCTTGTTGTGCAGCGTCCGCTGCTGACAAAGACACAAGGCAGACACTGGGCGCAGTCGTATGCAAGATCGGGATCATGCCCTGGAAACCGGGCAACGCTTCAATGCCGATCGCAGTGTTTCATTGGCACGGCATCTGAGAGTGCACGACAGCGGTGTTTTGCGTACTGGGTACAGCGAGCAGCATGCCGTGTTCCTCGTAAACTACAGCGCTGTGAATAACCGGTATATCTCCGTCTATATCGGTGCGGATGTTACGGTCCCGCTCAACACTCAACACCACTTTAGAGCCACGGGTGCGGCGCTGCTTTTTTATATCCCTTGGAAGAACTTGACTGCACAACAATGCAAAAAATGTGCTGATACCCTGACCGATGCAGGACACATATCAATCCGTTGGAAAGCATGATGATAAATCGCTACACCGACCTTACCAAACGGATCATCCAGCAACGCGACGCTAGACAAAACCAAAATGTCCAAGAGCGCTTCCCTACGTTCATCACACTTAAGGTGTCATTCTCTGGAGTCAGCATGGCTTTACAACACGTGCTCAACATTCACTTGAGAGTACATATCGGCTCTTCTTGGGTGGGCTGGCTGCTTCGGTTACTTCGTAGGAGTGGTCGTACTCCTTGTCATTGCTCTATCTCACTCACCATTCCCTCAACTCAACGATGCTCTGAACGATCAAACCCCTTGCGTTTCCTTGGATTGGTGGCTGTTTCGGAACCATCTGCATAGCCATGTACTGGATGTTGTCCTGATCCCTATTTAAGCGTTCAAGAATATGTACAACCCAAGTACTTTCCGTAATACAGACCATGAAACACTGGTGAATTTTGTTCAAGCACATCCGTTAGGTGTGTTGATAACAAACACAAGTGAGGGACTTCTAGCGTCTAGCATTCCATTGCTTCTGTATCCCGATGAAGCTGATCATGGTGTCTTTCGTGCTCACTTAAGCAAGGCTAATCCCCATTGGAAAGCACTTGCATCTGGCCCTGAATGCTTGATCGTCTTTCAAGGTTCACACGGCTACGTGACTCCGCATTGGTATCCAAGCAAAACTGAGCACCATAAAGTCGTTCCAACTTGGAATTATTCGATAGTTCAGTGTCGCGGAACGCCTAAAGTAATTCACGATGCTGTCTGGCTTAGAAAACAAATTTCAGATCTCACTGACTTTCACGAAAAAGAGCGTACAAACCCTGCCCCATGGAAGGTTGACGATGCTCCTGCTGACTTCATCGAAACTCAGATCAAAGCCATTGTCGGTATTGAGATCCCGATCCGCTGGATCGAAGGTCAATTCAAGATGAGCCAGAACCGACTTGAACAGGATCGGCTTGGTGTGATCAACGGGATATCTGATCCGACAGATCCTCACTACAACCCCGATGTGGCCGATGTAATGAAGACACTCAGCTGATCACACTGATTCAGACCTGAGCATGTGCACTCCACTTAAAACCCGTTCGGGTTCTTTACTCAAACCAGCGTCGCTAAGAATGGCGCAGTCAAAGAGGGACCTTTGATAGTCTGAATACGACCGGATCACCAAGAATTTCATTGTTATATGTACTTAAAAACATATAAAAATCCATGATTAACCGCGAACGGAATTACTCCACCGTCACACTCTTCGCCAGATTGCGCGGTTTATCCACGTCGGTACCACGCACCAGAGCCGTATGGTAAGCCAAGAGCTGGACAGGAATCGTGTGCACCAACGGTGACAACACACCCGTGTGGCGCAGCGTACGGATCACGTGCAGCCCTTCCGATTCACTAAAGTGACTGTCCTGATCAGCAAACACAAACAACTGGCCACCACGCGCACGCACTTCCTGCATATTTGATTTCACCTTTTCCAGCAGACTGTCGTTAGGTGCAATCACCACCACCGGCATATCCGCATCCACTAACGCAAGCGGACCATGTTTCAGCTCGCCAGCCGGATACGCCTCAGCATGGATATAAGAGATTTCCTTGAGTTTGAGCGCACCTTCCAACGCAATCGGGTAATGCAAACCGCGACCAAGAAACAACGCATGCTGGCGCGACGCAAAGCACTCCGCCCAAACTGCGATCTGCGGTTCCAGAGTGAGTGCATGCTGTACGCTGCAAGGCAATTGGCGCAATTGCTCCACATAAGCCGCCTCGTGATCCGCGTCGACAGCCCCCCGCAGCACCCCCAATGCCACAGCCAATTGGAACAACACCACTAACTGAGTGGTGAATGCCTTGGTCGAAGCGACACCGATCTCCGGGCCAGCACGGGTATAGCAGGTCAACTGACTGATCCGCGGAATCGCACTATCAGGAACATTACAAATCGACAATGTGTGGCGGTGGCCCAATGCTATGGCGTACTTCAACGCCTCCAGTGTGTCGAGCGTCTCGCCAGACTGGGAGATGGTGACCACCAAGTGCTGTGGATTGACGTAAGCAGTGCGGTAACGGTACTCGCTGGCAATCTCAACATGGCATGGCAATCCAGCAATGGCCTCGATCCAATAGCGTGCGGTCAAACCAGCGTAGTAACTGGTACCACAGGCCAAAATCTGGATGCCCGTGATGCCACGTAACACCGACTCAGCCTGCGCACCAAACAACGTGGGTGGGAATCCGGCCACATCCATCGCCGCCTGCATCGTATCAGCGAGTGCGCGAGGTTGCTCATGGATCTCCTTCTGCATGAAATGACGGAACGCACCCAATTCCAACGAGGCTAACGACACATTCGACAGATGCAAGGGACGTTCCACCGCGCACTGCTCAGCATTAAAAATACATACTCCATTGCGGCGAATGTCCGCCGTATCGCCATCTTCCAAAAAAATCACCTGACGTGTTGCTTGGATGACCGCCGAGATGTCAGAAGCAACCAAGTGCTCGCCATCCCCTATACCAATCAGCAACGGGCAACCCATACGGGCGCAGACCAAACGCTCTGGTTCAGCCTGACTCATCACCGCCAACGCATAGGTCCCCGTCAGCGCCTGCACCGCACACTGCAACGCGCTCAGCAGGTCATCGCCTTGCTGCATCTGGTAATGAATCAGGTGTGCAATGACTTCCGTATCAGTCTGCGACTCAAAGACATAACCTAAGGCGCGCAGACGCTCGCGCTGCGCCTCGTGATTCTCAATGATCCCGTTATGCACCAGCACAACACCGTGACTCACGTGTGGATGAGCATTGGCCTCGGTGACACCTCCATGCGTTGCCCAGCGGGTGTGGCCAATGCCGAGCGATGCTACAACTTTCTCCTGCTGCGCTACGGCGGCCATCTCGGCCACCCGCCCGGTACGGCGCACGCGCCGGATTGACGCACCCTCAAGCACCGCGATACCAGAAGAATCATAACCTCGATATTCGAGTCGCTTGAGGCCCTCAATCAAGACAGGAACCACATCGCGATCAGCAATGGCACCGACAATACCGCACATAAGAACAGTCACAGAATGCAAACCATGCATTGTAACGATGTCCCATCCTGACCTCCGTATGGTCTTAAATCGACCAACAAAAAACCTCTTGTCCAGCACACTGCACTGAGCACGATGGAGCGATTCTGCAACCACTCAAGAGATGCGCCGTACGTCGCTCAAACCCATTCGCAGCCTACTTTCGATATGGACATCTTTTATGGGCAAGCGTTTTCTTAGATAAAGATGCCCTCGTGTTAACCTTTGTTGTATATGTGCTGCACACCCGTATCCCATGATAAAGAGATGGCGCAGCACCAAGACGAAAAAACCGCACACCATGCTAACGGTAACGTTTTACATCGCACACAGACGCAATGCGATATCACCTGGATATTGGCACTTCTCATGAAGGCTCCAGGCCAACCCATGAGATTCATCCGAATGCGGTCAGCGGCGCTTCCCCCTCCGCAGGTGGGCATATCCGATCGAAACGACAAGGGGAAATATCGCAGCAAACCTCACAGGATCACTCACTGCAACGCACTTGCTCTGACCCTCTGCATCACTGCAATCAACCAACACGAATTAGCGATGTTTGCAGAACTGATTAGATACTCAGATACATCACAAAAATATTTGTTAGCCGCCCTTAATCGCACAAAACATGCACCGCACCATCAACAGATAAATTGCAATGCCATCCACACGGGGAACGGGGAATATTAAAATGCTTGGCATGGATTCTCCTTATTCCCTACTTCAAAACCAACAGCATTAACGAATCAACCACAATTAAAGTACATAAAGAACTTTCCGTGTTCGCGCTGCTACCCGCGATGCGCTTTACGTTCTCATCTATACGCACTTGGTGCTCTACCATACAGGCACCTCCTGCCGCGAATCCGCCCATGTCCATGCGGATGCCACTCCAACCTCCTCCCTGCTGTTCCGCATCACGCATCGGCTGGCGCCTGCTAACACCCTATCCGGTCATCGGGTGCGTGAACACATGGCTCCATGCAGTCGCTGGCAATGGCTCCTGCGGCTGTGTTGCTGGCACGTGACCGGCCTTGATGCGGCCGTCAGTTGGCGCCACAGTGGACAAACGCTGAGCATACGTCCGTGGCAGCTCGTGTGATCACGACGGCTGAGCACACACCGCCCAGTTGGAGCATGCTGTGGCGACGCTACGCTGTCGCCAGGGTAGCGCTCGCTGCCATTGGATTTGGATTCTGCTTGGCGCGGCTAGATCGTGATGGCCACAGTTGGCACGACCGTGCCAGTGGAACCTGCCTGGAACGATAGCCATGCCACTGATCCACACAACGGCTCAATGCGGCTCAATGCCTGTGCCGCCGAAACAACCAATACGACATCCCCAGCATCACCAGCGGTGGCAATAAATAAACGATTTGGTAATCGAGCTTGAGCGCGCCAGCAACGCGCTCGAAAAACATCTGCAACATCCAAAAACTCAGCGCAAACAAAATGCCTAAAAACATCCGCTTGCCCATGCCACCACTCCGTAGCAGGCCGAACGAAAACGGGATCGCTGCCAAACACAGCGCCAGCACATTGACTGGATAAAACCAGCGACTCCAATATTGGCCTTCGAAATCACGCGCATCCAGATGATTACGGCGCCGGTACTCGATGCTTTGCACCAGTTCGTGCGCAGACAGATTACGCGGCTTCGTCAAGCCCGCCGCAAGCGCCGCCGGGTTAAGCCGTGATCGCCAAGGCACACTGTCGAACGTCTCGCGTTGCACCGCAAGTTCACCGAACGTATCCCGCTGCACCTGCTTCAGCATCCAGGTATCGGCGGCGTGGTGTTCGAGCCGATCGGCGATGGTGATGCTTTGCAACCGTCCGTCCGCAGCCAACTGAAACAAGCGTACGTGATGCAATATCAGCATGATGCCGCCACTGTCCAATTGTTTCTCCTCGCCACTGCGCGCATTGAGAAACACCTCACCCTCGCGCGCCCAAAGACCGGAATAGCGTGCTCCGCTCATATTGCTCTGGTACTTGGCGCTGGCTTTTAGGATGTCCGCTTGCGTTTGGCCCCAAGGACCAAGGGTCTCGCCACTGAACACCATCAGTCCCGTCCCCACCCCAATGATCACCGCCACCGATACACTCAGTCGCTTGCGTGAGATACCCAGCGCACGCAGCGCGGTCAACTCGGAGGTCGCCGCCAACTGGCCCAATCCCATCAGCGTGCCAATCACCGCTGCCGTTGGGAATAACGTATAGGCACGGCGCGGCACCGTGTAAGCCATATAGGCAATCGCATGACCAAAGCTGTAGCTGCCCTTGCCGATGTCGCGTACTTCACTGGCAAAAGCATTCACCACATCCAGACCTAACAGCACCGCCCAGGCCAACAGTACCGTGCCAACGACAGCGCGCGCGACGTAGCGATCATGCAGACATGGAAACATTTTCATCGGCTGCTCCGCCGCCACAGCATGCGGCCATCACGGGCATAGCACCACACTGCCACCAGCAGCAGCGGCAGCGTCAGCCACCACAAGCCCCACACCGGGGACATCTTGCCGTTAGCGATCCACTGAGTACCGACAATCATCAAATTGGTGCCCACCATGTAGATCAGGAAACACAGCATGACAGCCCCATACCGTTGCTGGCGTGGCGCGCTGCGCGACAACGGCAATGTCAGCAACGCAAAGGCCAATGCCAACAGTGGAGACGCGAGCCGCCAATGCAGTTGAGCCTGAGCCTCACGACGCGGATCGCCGATCAAATCGAGTGTGGATAGGATGTCTGGATGATTGCTATCACGCACCATGGAACGCTCGGGCAACAACGAATCATTGCGTGCAAACGTCAACAGACGGTAATCCAGCCCAGCACCATCCGCAGGGCCTTCGACACGGTGACCATCCTCTAGGCGCAAATAACGTCCCCTAGCCCCCTGCACATACATCGCACCACGCGTGGCGGTGACAACCGCTATCCGGCCATCCTTCTGGCTTTGCATGAACACGGCGTTGAGCTTGGTCCCATCAGACGAAAGCGAGGACAGGTAAACCACACCACCATCGGGCATTGGGGTAAACGTGCCCGCTTCGAGACCAGCCATGATAATGCTGCGGTTGGCCTGTTCCAGCAGGGTGTTGGCGGTGCGGTTGGCCCAGGGGGTCAGCCACAGCGAACAAGCACCGATCACCGCGACCACAGGCAGCACCAGCGCCAGGATCGGGGGCAGCATCCGCCCAGGGCCAACACCGATGGCGGTGATGACCGCCATCTCCGAATCCCGGTACAGCCGACCCAACGCCAACAGCAATCCCAACATCAGCGCCAGCGGCAGCAGCAATGGAAGATAGGTAATGAACTGCAAGCCGAGCTGGGACAACAGCAATGTGGCCGGAAACCGGCCATTCGTAATGCTGCCCAGGATATCGACCAACACCCCCCCCACGCCAACCACAGTCAGCACAATCAGAGTGGCCAGGAAACTCTGGGTAAAATCGCTTAGCAGATAGCGGTCGAGCTTCGACATGGTATGAGGTTGCTTTAGACTTACACGTTCGTTCGCGGCACCCGCCAAGATAGCTCCAGCGGCGGCAAGCTTCGCGATTGTAAAGGACTCGCAACAGGAATCTGAACCAATGGCCCTCCAATTTCACCTCAACCAAAACACACCCGCCACTGTCACCACCGATTGCGTGGTGGTCGGCCTCTTCACTGACAAGACACTCTCACCCGCCGCCAGCATTCTGGACACCGCCAGTGGCGGCCGCATCACGGCGTTGACGGCGCGCGGCGACCTCACCGGCAAGCCTGGCACCTCTGTATTACTCCACGACCTGAACGGCGTCACCGCACCGCGTGTCCTGGTGGTGGGCTTGGGTGAACCGGATAAATTCGGCCCCGGACAATACATCAAGGCCATTGGCGACGCCGTCCACACACTGAAAGGCACCCCGGCGACACACGCGCTGCTGACCCTGTCCGACATCCCGGTGAAAGACCGCGACGCCGCTTGGAACATACGCCAAGCGGTGATCGCTGCCGACCACACCGCCTATCGCTACACCGCCACTCTGGGGACCAGCCGCAAAAAAGCAGAGGAATCTGGGCTGATCACCCTGGCGATCCACGGCCGAGACAGCACCGCACTGGCACTGGGCCAAGCCACCGCTGAAGGGGTGGAGTACGCCCGTGCCCTGGGCAACCTGCCGCCGAACGTCTGCACCCCTGCCTATCTGGCCGAGACGGCCGCCCGCTTTGCAGCCGCGCATCCCGGCACCGCATGCGAGATCTTGGACGAGTCCCGAATGGAAGCATTGGGTATGGGTTCGCTGCTTGCCGTGGCGCGCGGCTCCGCCAACCGCCCCCACCTGATTGTGCTGAAGTGGAACGGTGGCGGTGACACCCGTCCCTATGTCCTGGTCGGTAAAGGCATCACCTTCGACACCGGCGGCGTCAATTTGAAGACCCAGGGCGGCATCGAAGAAATGAAATACGACATGTGCGGCGGCGCCACGGTCATCGGCACCTTCGTCGCAGCGGTCAAAGCACGGCTACCACTCAATCTGGTCGTGATCGTGCCGGCGGTGGAGAACGCCATTGATGGCAACGCTTACCGCCCATCGGACGTGATCACCAGCATGTCCGGTAAAACCATCGAAGTCGGCAACACCGACGCCGAAGGCCGCCTGATCCTCTGCGATGCACTGACCTACGCCGAACGCTTCAAACCAGCCGCATTGATCGACGTCGCCACCCTGACCGGCGCCTGCATGATCGCCCTCGGGCGTGCCGCCACCGGCCTGATGAGCCAACATGACGATCTAGCCAACGAGCTGCTCACCGCCGGCGAACACGTCCACGACCGCGCCTGGCGTCTGCCCCTCTGGGACGAATACCAGCCCTTGCTGGACTCGACCTTTGCCGACGTCTACAACATCGGCGGACGCTGGGGAGGCGCCATTACCGCCGGCTGCTTCCTGTCGCGCTTCACAGAAGGCCAGCGCTGGGCCCACCTGGATATCGCCGGCTCAGCCAGCAACGAAGGCAAACGCGGCATGGCCACCGGGCGCCCCGTCGGCCTGCTCACACAGTGGCTGCTGGACCGATGCTAAGCGATCACGTGTGGATGCATATCTATGGAATAGCCGCTCTCATCGTGAGCCTCTGGCCTACTTTCATGAGGCGCATTCGGCCTTGGTTAAGCATCATAAAAGGCAAGCAGAAACAGGCCATCCAGAAAGAACTGGATGAGATCGAGAGATTCGCTTCCGAACCCTTCGATGCATTGCGCTTCACAAAAGACGTCGTTGAATGCTTAACGTGCTTAGTATGCAGCGTTGCGTTCTTACTCTCGAGCATTACGCTGATAAGCCAAGGAATGACTGATGTTTCATTTCTGAATCCATGGATGAAAGTCTTTAATGCGCTGCTGTATTTCACTTCGAGTGTATTTTTCGGCTTTTCCTTTGCAGTTCTCATTGAATTACGGCGAAGACTGAAGATTAAGTTGGATCCCCAGAAAGCAGCCGCACCGCTGCGCGCCAAGCTTGAGACACTCCAGTAATGGCGCGCGCCGACTTCTATTTGATTGCCAAACCGCGCTTTCTTCACCAACCGCTGCATTTGGTCTGCGAATTAGTACGCAAAGCCTACGACACCCAGCAGCCAACGCTGATCCTGGCCCGCGACCAAGCCCAGGCCGAAGAACTGGATGACCTGCTGTGGGCGTTCGACCCGGACGCCTACATCCCTCACCAGATCGCTGGCAGCGACGAGGACGACGACATCACCCCGGTCTTGATTGCTGCCCCGGACAGCGACACACCCTCGCGTCCGCTGGTGATCAACCTGCGTGACACCGCCTGGGATGGCGCCTGCGAGCGCGTGTTGGAGGTGGTCCCCGCGGATCCCGCCGCGCGCGACCCCTTGCGTGAACGCTGGAAACACTACAAAGCACGCGGCCTGAACATGAAGAAACACGACATGTGACCACCCTGCCATCCTCTCTTCAAGGACCCAATAGATGCGCTTACTCATTGCTCTACTGTTACCGTGGCTGCTGTTTTTCACCATTGGGCGTCCGTTCGCTGGGGTGTGCTGCCTGATACTGCAAATCACCCTGATCGGATGGGTACCTGCCGCCCTCTGGGCGGTATACGCCTTGAGCCAATACCAGACAGACCAGAAAATCCAAAGCATCCTCGAACATCAAGACCGCTAATCCCGCGACCGTTCCCTGCCCACATCCGATCCCCGCCATGCCCCAGTTCACCTCCAGCTATGACCCCACGTCTTTTGAAGCGCGCTTATACGCCGAGTGGGAAGCGGCGGGCCACTTCAAACCATCCGGCGTCGGCGAGCCCTATACCATTCTGCTGCCGCCACCGAATGTCACTGGCACCCTGCATATGGGCCATGCCTTCCAACAGACATTGATGGATGCGCTGGTGCGTTATCACCGCATGTGTGGAGATGACACCTTGTGGCAAGTGGGCACCGACCACGCCGGCATCGCCACCGAAATGGTCGTCAGCCGCAATATGGCACTTGAAGGCCGGGGGGACACTCGCGACTCGCTCGGCCGCGACGGCTTTATCAACAAAGTTTGGGAGTGGAAGCAGCATTCCGGCGATATCATCGAACGGCAAATGCGCCGCCTGGGTGTCTCGGCAGACTGGTCACGCAGTACGTTCACCATGGACCCGCACCCCTCGGCGGCCGTGACAGAAGCGTTTGTGCGCTGGTACGAACAGGGGCTGATTTACCGCGGCCAGCGTCTGGTCAATTGGGATCCGGTCCTGAAGACCGCCATCTCCGATCTGGAAGTGGAGAACGTCGCAGAAGAAGGCGTGCTGTGGTCGATCCGCTATCCGCTAAGCGACGGCGTGACCTACGAACACATCGAGCATGATGCCGCAGGCAACGAACTCCTACGCGAGACCCGCGGCTATCTGATTGTTGCGACCACACGTCCAGAAACCCTGCTCGGCGACACCGCCGTGATGGTGCATCCAGAAGACAGGCGCTACACGGGACTGATTGGAACATCCGTGACACTGCCGCTGACTGGACGCCAGGTCCCGGTGATCGGCGATACCTACGTGGATCGCACCTTCGGCACTGGGGTGGTCAAAGTCACCCCAGCACACGACTTCAACGACTATCAGGTTGGCCTGCGGCATCACTTGCCAATGCTCAATGTCCTGGACGATGCCGCACGCATTGTCTCCAAGACACGGATGCAGTGGGGGATGCATCCCCACTCCACCAGCAACGATCTGGATACCACCGGCATCGCCAATCCGAATCACGAGCTTGTCATGCCAGCACATCTGGCCGGCCTGGATCGCTACGCAGCACGCCAAAAGATACTGGCGGATTTGGAAGCACAGGATCTGCTGGCCGCCACCACCCCACACCTGTTGCAGGTGCCGCGTGGCGACCGCACCGGCCAGGTCATCGAGCCCTATCTGACCGACCAATGGTTTGTGCGGATGGAAACGCTCGCCAAACGCGGCTTAGAACTCGTCGAGCGCGGCGCTGTGAGCTTCGTGCCGCCAAACTGGATCAACACCTACCGCCACTGGATGGAAAACATCCAGGACTGGTGCATCAGCCGCCAATTGTGGTGGGGCCACCGGATCCCCGCATGGTTCGACGCGGATGGCGCGTGCTACGTGGGACGCAGTGAAGAAGAGGTCCGTGCCAAGCACACCCTCGGCCCCGAGGTGACCCTGACCCAGGACAACGACGTACTGGAAACCTGGTTCTCCTCGCAACTGTGGCCCTTCTCAACTCTGGGCTGGCCCAATCCAACGGCCATGGCGGAACGCGGCTTCGAACGCTATCTGCCCTCATCGGTGCTGGTGACTGGTTTCGACATTATTTTCTTCTGGGTGGCACGCATGATCATGGCCACCGACCATTTCACCGGCAAGGTGCCGTTCCGCGATGTTTACATCACCGGCCTGATTCGCGATGCACAAGGTCAAAAGATGTCTAAGTCCAAAGGCAACGTGCTCGACCCGCTGGACATCATTGATGGCATCACGCTTGATGCGCTCATCGCCAAGCGCACCACCGGACTGATGCAACCCAAGCTTGCTGAAAAAATCGCCAAAGCGACGCGGAAAGAATTTCCTAACGGCATCGCCGCGCACGGCGCCGATGCATTACGCTTCACCATCGCTGCGCTGGCGAACCACGGCCGCGATATCAAGTTCGACCTGGGCCGCGCCGAAGGTTACAAAAACTTCTGCAACAAGCTGTGGAACGCCACCCGCTTTGTGCTGATGAACACCGAGGACTTCTCTGCCCACGCGCCCGAGGAAGACGCCGCTGGCAACAACGGAGATGACGCGCCGCGTGCACCACACCCCCGCAGCGACGCCGAACAATGGATTCTCTGGCGGCTGGCCGCTGTGACCGCCGAAGCGCATACCCACTTTGCCGCTTACCGCTTCGACTTATTAGCGCAGGCGTTGTACGAATTTGCCTGGAACGCATTCTGCGACTGGTTCGTTGAGCTGGCCAAACCAGCGCTCCATAGCGATGACACCCAAGCCGCCGCCAGCACCCGCCACACATTGCTATACGTGTTGGAGACGCTGCTGCGCCTGCTGCATCCGTTAATTCCGTTCGTCACTGAAGAACTATGGCGTCAGGTGGCCCCGCGTCTGGGCATCCAGGCAACGACGCTGGTGCTACGCCGCTACCCGCAGCCCCAGCACCTGGACACCGCGGCATTCGGCAGCGCCGCCGCTGATGTTGAATGGCTAAAAGTCATGGTCAGTGCATTGCGCCGGATACGCAGCGAACTCAATGTCCCACCCTCGCGGCGGGTGTCACTGCTGTTACAGGGAGAAGAGGAGGCCGATCGGCGTCGTATTGAGCGTTTCGCCGCTTCGCTGCGCTTTTTGCTCAAGCTCGAACATATCGACTGGCTGAGCATCGCCAGCGCCGCACCACCGTCCGCCGTGGCCATCGTCGGCACGTTGAAGCTTCTGGTACCGCTGCAAGGTTTGGTCGATGTGGACGCCGAGCGCGCGCGTCTGGATAAGGAAATCAAACGTGTTGAAAGCGAAATCGGCAAAAGCAACGGGAAGCTGGGCAACGCAGTCTTCGTGCAAAACGCGCCGGCAGCTGTGGTCGAGCAAGAACGTACACGCCTGGCGGATTGGACGGCACAGTTAAATGGACTGCGGGAGCAACGCGCCACACTGTAAACCAACGAAGCCCAAGACCCTGACCTAAGCTGCCCTGACCACGATTCCACAGCGCTCCGACAGGTTGACTGCATCCTGCATCATGGGATCACGCACCTATGCCTGTGTTATTGGCCGCGTTGCTTGATCGAACTATCCGTGGAACACAACAACGCATCCCTAAGATGCACTCCATCTGGCCTCGTACGCTCCTGGCAGTACCCCCGATCTGGTCGAAACAACTGCAAGCGCTAAGCACTGCAACGCATACAACCTCTGAGCTTCACGCCCAAACACGGGACGCTTTCAATCCATGTGATGGGCATACTCAAGCATGTGTTCCAACGCCACAAAATCCCCCGGCAGAGGACCACCGCCTGTGGCACTGAGCCATGCCATGCAAGAGATAGGCAGACATGGCCGCATCCGGGACCTGCCAAACATACGCAAGAAGCCGCCAGAGCGCCGTATTGGACAGACGTGATCGCACCGCGAATCCCCGTAAACAAGGGGCATCCCACTCCAGAACGACTCACAAAAAACGCGTTGCACAACGTTCTACCGATGCCAGAACCCAAGCTTCACACTGTTGGCATGCGCCTATCGCGTCATGCGGTCCGCTATTCGGAAACTGCCAACACGTTATCCGTCGCTCTGCGTCACTGGGTGCTGCCGTTCAAAACCACCACCGTATCCCAGCGACCAGCCGGTTTGCGTCGTCAGGCACGCCACGCCCACGTGCACGGCGTGCATGATCGCCATAACGATGTTCGCGCTCCCACCCCACATAGGGGGCAACACGCCGCGTGATCTCATAACGCAGCCGCAACCCAAGCTGCAACGTTTGGAATCCGGGCCCCAGGTCGTGATCCTGAGTCAACCCGGCAGTCGCTTGGAGGCGCGGTTGCAGGATCAGTCGCTGAGTGAATAGCAGTTCGTATTTGGCCTCAAGCATCAGCCGTACCGCACCGCCCCCCAGATACAGGAGGGCGGCATTCTCGAACTTGTACGGCGCTAAGCCCTGTACGCCAAGAGCCACCCAGGTGCGACTGTCCGGCTGCACATCGCGACGCACACCGATGAGCACATCCCACCATGGCGAAACCGCCTGCCCGTACAGCGTCTCTACCCCGGCAGATTGGAGCCGACCACCACGACGCTCACCGTCGCTGCGCAACCACAGCCGGTGAATGTCCCCGCCAATCCATGCCTGGGCTTCCCAAGCGTGGCCGCGCTCGGGATCAGCATTCCAGGCTTCCAGCCGATCGATACGAACCAGATACATCAGTGGTGAAGCGTGTGTAGTACGGCGGCGTAACGGAGGGAAGGCCGCTGCCAACGCGGCAGGGGTGGGTGTAGGTAACAAGACACGCGTTGTTTCGCCGTGGACCGCGTGATCCATCTGCGCGTGATCCATCTGCGCGTGATCCATCTGCGAGTGGTCCATCTGCGAGTGGTCCATCTGCGCGTGATCCATCTGCGAGTGGTCCATCTGCGAGTGGTCCATCTGCGCGTGATCCATCTGCGCGTGATCCATCTGCGCGTGATCCATCTGCGCGTGATCCATCTGCGCGTGATCCATCTGCGAGTGATCCATCTGCGAGTGATCCATTTGCGGGTGATCCATCTGCGAGTGGTCCATCTGCGAGTGGTCCATCTGCGAGTGATCCATCTGCGAGTGGTCCATCTGCGAGTGGTCCATCTGCGGGTGATCCATCTGCGGGTGATCCATCTGCGGGTGATCCATCTGCGGGTGATCCATCTGCGGATGATCCATCTGCGAGTGGTCCATCTGCGAGTGGTCCATCTGCGGGCGATCCATCTGCGCGTGATCCATCTGCGAGTGGTCCATCTGCATGTCATCGAAGAAGGAGTGCCCGTCAGCATTCGAAGCGACGTCCAACACCGCTGGCGTCTGTCCTGCAGGCGTGTGCGGCTGTGCTTGTAGCGGTGCAGCAAGCAGACCACCGAACACGAAGGCGAACAAAGTACGGGGGTTCATGGGAGCACCTGCACTTCACGCATCATGCCGCTTTCCATGTGGTACAGCAGGTGGCAGTGGTAGGCCCAGCGCCCCAGCGCATCCGCACGCACGCGGTAGCTGCGGCGTGTGCCTGGCGGCATGTCGATCGTGTGCTTGCGTACCTGGAACGCGCCGGTGGCGTCCTCCAAGTCACTCCATAAGCCATGCAGGTGAATGGGGTGCGCCATCATCGTGTCGTTGACTAACACGATGCGTACACGTTCACCGTAGTTGAGTCGTAATGGTGCGGAGGAGGCGAATGGGATACCGTCGAACGACCAGGCGAACTTCTCCATGTGGCCAGTGAGATGTAATTCGATCTCACGCCCGGGTTCACGTCCATCCGGATCATCAAACAGGCTGTGCAGATCGGCATATGTCAACACGTGGCGGCCATTGTCGCGCAGGCCAATGCCGGGATCATTCAGCCGCGGCTGCGGGGCGTCCACTCGCATGTCCACCAACGGATTGTGACGTTCACTGGCAGGATGCCGCGGCGCTGCTCTGTCCGCCAGGACGCCATGTGAAACATGAGGGATGGCCTGATCAGGAAGCATGCTGGTGTGGTTGGCATGCTCACCATGTGTACCAGGATGGGCCATCCCTGGCATGTCCGTCATCTCATGTGCGCTACCGCCATGCAGACCATGCGACATCCCGTGACCCATGTCTTGCATGGTTAGGCGCGGGCGCGGGTCCAGCGCCGGCGGCGGCACATGCAAGCCGGTACGCACCGCGAGGGTGCCACAGGCGTATCCGGTACGTCCCATGTCTTGGGCGAAGATCGAGAATGCATCCTGGCCGTGCGGTTCGATCAGCACGTCGTAGGTTTCGGCCAGGGCAATACGTAATTCGTCCACGGTCACCGGATGTACGTACTGACCATCCACCGCAACGACGGTCAGCTTGAGGCCTGGAATACGGACGTCGAAATAGGTCATTGCCGCACCATTGATCAGCCGCAATAGCACTTTTTCGCCAGGACGGAACACTCCGGTCCAGCCGCCGGCTGGCGTCATACCGTTCAGCAAGTAGGTATAGGTATGGGCATTGACATCGGACAGGTCTGTCGGAGTCATTCGCATCCTCCCCCACATGCTGCGGTCAGCCAGGGTGGCGCGCAGGCCATCACGACGTATGTCGTGCAAGAAGTCGCCGATCGTCCGCTGGTAAGTGTTGTCGTAAGCAGACATTTTTTTGAGCCGGCGAAACAGTGCGGCAGGCTCCATGTCAGTCCAATCTGAGAACAGGAGTACATACTCGCGGTCGGCGCGGTAGGGCGGCGGTTCCAGAGGATCGATAATCAACGCACCATACAGGCCTGCCTGTTCTTGGAACATCGAGTGGCTGTGGTACCAGTAGGTACCACACTGGCGCACATCAAAGCGGTACAAATAGTGCTCCCCTGGGGCAATGCCGTCGAAACTCAGGCCCGGTACACCATCCATGTTGGATGGCAGGACAATGCCGTGCCAATGGATCGAAGTCATGGCATCGGGCAAGGTGTTGGTAACCCGTATCTGGACCGTATCGCCTTGGCGCCAACGCAACAGCGGTGCCGGCAGGCTGTCATTGACGGTGATCGCCGGGCGAATACGTCCGGTGAAATTAACGCTGGACTGGCCGATGCGCAGTTCCAGGCTACTGGTGCGTAGCTCAAGGCGTGTTGGCGCCGGGTTGGCTGCCTGCACCGGAATACGCAATAAGCCGGTGCTGGCCACCACGCCTCCCAGCGCCAAGCCTTGTACGAAGCGGCGCCGGTCAATGCCTCTCTGCGAAGGCAAGGGAAAAGTGTTCATAGTGACTCCCATGTCCGGCGCTTTGGCGACGGGACGATAGCAGGCAAGAAACTGTGATGCGGAAGAGATAGATATGTGGGACGCGCAACGTCCCTAAGGCTCTCAGGCAATCGGAGGTCGCAGGGGGCAATACGGCACAGGGAGTCCCTGGCCAGTAGGCACTCCGGCAAGCGGCACCGCACGCCGCCCCAACGATACCGGCAGCATCAGGATTGGAAGCAACAGAGCGGCGCTGTGCTGCAAGCAATCACAATGACCGATCTTGCCGCATGGGGTTGGGGGAGTTGGTCTCCCATGACCGACGTGTGCTGCACTCCGGACGCCGGAAACGCCCACATCGTGACAGGACTGGTTCACTACTGCGACATGCATCGAAGGTCGGGCGACCGTTTGGATCATACCGACCGACGCCCAAGCACTCACGCACGCGTGAGCCATCAAGCAAAGGCTGATCAGCAGACGTAGGAGCAGAGATGACAAGGGGACACGACGCACACGTGAGGTCTGGTCAGTATACGGCGACGCCAGGCCAATATTCACACCGCTAGAGGTCACCATGCAGCACGTTTTTCCAAGCATGTCATGCCGCTTATATGAAATAGGCAGAGACTGATATGGATCATAAGGATGTGCTTCCATGTGATGGTCACTGCCGGTCAGGAAGGGCACCCTATGGGCATCGTTCAGGGACATGTCCCCAACACGCCGGGTAGCGAAGGCCACCAGATGTACGCTGGTGATAGATCCTCCAGATGATGTCTCGATGAATGTTGGATCGGGTTGAGTACGCCAGAAAAAATAGCACGTCGCAAAACACCCAATGTGTACTCGGATGGCGCAAGGTCGGTGGGTAGAATCGGCGCTTTCTCTCACTGTTGCTCTCTTATGTCGCAGCGCGAATGGGTAGCATCCGCCATCTGTAAGCTCGAAGCTGATTTCAACCGCTCAGTCGATACTCATCTGATCCCGTTGAAGCTGCCTGGTTTTCCGGATATTGATTTCTATCTCAAGGACGAATCTATCCACCCCACCGGAAGCCTCAAGCATCGATTGGCACGCTCACTGTTCTTGTATGCACTGACCAACGGGTGGTTGCATCAGGGACGGCCGGTGATTGAAGCATCTAGCGGTTCAACGGCCGTATCCGAGGCTTATTTCGCACGGTTGTTGGGTCTTCCCTTCATTGCGGTGATCCCGACGTCGACCTCGCCGGAGAAGGTGGCTGCGATCGAGTTTCACGGGGGACGCTGCCACCCGGTCACACGTGCCTGCGACTTGCATGATGCTGCACATCAGCTCGCGTGTGAGACAGGCGGCCATTTCATGGACCAGTTCACGTACGCCGAACGTGCAACTGACTGGCGTGCCAATAACAATATCGCTGAATCGATCTTCAAACAGATGGCCGATGAGCCACACCCGATCCCCGCGTGGATTGTGTGTAGTCCGGGCACGGGCGGCACTGCAGCAACCCTTGGCCGCTACGTGCGCTACCGCCGTCACGTCACCCGTATCCTGTGCGCAGATCCGGAGATTTCGGTGTTCTTCGATCACTACCGTGCCGCATGCGAGGGACGCGGTCACGAGTACAACTTGGTCGACACCGCAGGGTCTCGCGTGGAAGGCATCGGTCGACCACGCATGGAACCAAGCTTCATCCACAGCTGTATCGACGCGATGGTCAAGGTGCCCGACGCGCTGAGCTTGGCGGCAATGCGCTATGTCAGTGCCCGCTTAGGTCGACGTGTGGGTGGTTCCACGGGCACCAATATGGTCGGTGTACTGCAAACCGCGGCATGCATGCGAGCTGCAGGCATCAAAGGTTCGATCGTCACCATTCTGTGCGATGGAGGTGAACGTTACGCGCACAGCTACTATGCCCCAGCCTGGTACGCGGCACACGGCATCGACGTCTCTGGCAGTGACGCGGTGATCGCGGCTGCAGTGGCGGGTGACACGTTGCCCCTGCTCCCTTGTGCAGCACTGGAATGACGCCATACGCCATAATTCGGTAGGTATTTACGAATCTGGCGGCATGCCGAAGACACACATGAGCAATCCACTACTCGATTTCTCGGACATCCCTCGCTTCGACGCGATCCTCCCTGAGCACATTGGTCCGGCGATCGAGCAGTTGCTTGCGGAGGCTGAGGCGGTGGTCACCCACGCTGAACAAGTGACGCCGGTGACTTGGGACAGCTTCGTCGTACCGCTGGACGATGCCACCGAGCGGTTGTACCGCGCTTGGGGTCAAGTCGCGCATTTACAGGCGGTAGTCAACACGCCAGCACTGCGTGAGGCATATAACGTCAATCTTCCCAAGGTTACCCGATTCAGCAGTGCGCTAGGACAGAACTTGGCGCTGTACGCACAGTACAAGGCATTAACGTGCTCGCCGGAATGGGACCGTGATGACGCCGTGCGATGCAAGGTTGTCGACAATGCCTTGCGCGATTTCCGTCTCGGTGGTGCCGAGCTGGACGCCGCCGGGAAAGCACGTCTGGCAGATATCAAGGAGGAACTGTCGGCATTGTCAGCAAAGTTCTCGCAGAACGTGCTCGATGCAACAGAAGCATGGTCCTACACCACCGCAGATGCCACCGTGTTGTCCGGCCTGCCCGCCGAGACAGTCTCTGCCGCCCGCGCCGCCGCGGAAAGGAATGGCGTACCAGGCTGGACATTCACACTACAGATGCCCTGCTACCTGTCAGTACAAAGCGATGCTGACGACCGCGCGTTACGGGAGCGTTTGTATCATGCCAGCGCGATACGTGCCTCGGAATTTGGTGATGCGGCGTTGGACAATAGCCCGCATATCAATCAGATGCTTGCACTGCGTGCCGAATTAGCCACGCTGCTTGGTTTCTCCTGTTACGCGGCATATTCGGTCGCCACCAAGATGGCACAAGACCCGGCTGAGGTACTCGGTTTCCTGCGTGACTTAGCCGCACGTGCCAAGCCGCACGCACAGCGTGATCGCAGTGAATTAGAAACGTTCGCACGCGAGACGCTGGGGCTGGAAACCTTGAAAGCGTGGGACATCGCGTATGCCAGCGAGAAACTCAAGCAAGCACGTTACAGCTTCTCCGAGCAGGAAGTGAAGCAGTACTTCACCGAACCAAAGGTACTTGCCGGGTTGTTTGAGGTGATCCACTCGCTTTATGGACTGCGGATAGAGGAAGACTCGGCACCACTGTGGCATCCAGATGTTCGCTTCTACCGTCTCATTGATACGAACGGGCAACTCGTCGGCCAGTTCTATTTGGATCTGTATGCACGCGAGGGTAAACGTGGGGGCGCATGGATGGATGATTGCCGTAACCGCCGTGACAAACGCGAAGGCGTGCAAACTCCGGTGGTCTATTTGGTGTGTAATTTCGGCCGTGGTAGTGATGGTGTCGTCCCCACATTCCGCCATCAGGAGGTCATTACCTTATTTCACGAAATGGGTCACGGGCTGCATCAGCTGCTAACCCGGATCGGGGAACTGGGCGTGACGGGTATTAATGGTGTGGAATGGGATGCGGTGGAGTTGCCCAGCCAGTTTATGGAAAACTTTTGCTGGGAGTGGGAACGCATGCAAGCGATGACGGCACACGTGCAAACCGGGGCACCGCTCCCCCGCAACCTGTTCGACCGGATGGTCGCCGCACGCAATTTCCAGAGCGGGATGTTCACCGTGCGCCAACTTGAGTTCGCGCTGTTCGACATGCTGCTGCATAGTGACTTCGATCTAACACAGGACAGCGTACTGGGGCTGCTGGAACGGGTCCGTGATGAAGTGGCGGTCAACCGGTCACCGGCGTGGAATCGTTTCCCGCATCAGTTCAAACATATTTTCGCTGGTGGTTATGCAGCGGGATATTACAGTTACAAGTGGGCCGAGGTACTCAGCGCAGACGCTTATGCTGCGTTCGAGGAGGTACCGGATCAATTCGCCGAAATGGGGGCACGCTTTCTCGACGAGATCCTGGCCCGTGGTGGCAGTCGCAGCGCAGCAGAGAATTTTCACGCCTTCCGCAAACGCGCCCCTCGGATTGATGCGTTGCTGCGGCGCAGTGGCATGACAGAGTAAAGGTGGTGAGACGCTCAATGCGGCTTTTCTAGATGCCGTCCATATTCGCTATTGCTGGTAGAAAACGTTAAAAGCATTCCTGCTGCGTTTTTCTGTATAGGAGGATTACTCGTGACACACACTGGACATGCTGTGTGCCTTTCATTGTCTATTAGAAATCGGCGCAAGTCAGGAGTCGACGCATTAAAACCACTCGCAATAATCTGTTAAACGGCAATATGGCGATGAAAAATGCGTGTTTGGTTATGCTTGCATAAGAACACTCTGTCACTCGTATTCGGAACCTCCTCACTACTTGCAAGAAAGCTCCATATCCCTTAATTACGCATTTACACTCAAGTCATTACAACGCAAGTTGTATTCGTACATACGAATACTTGAACAAGAGGAAACAAGCATAAGGTGGGTCAAATAATTTTTTGGCCATGTCAAAGTTAGGCTTCACACCTTAATAGGGATATAACTACTATCTCAGCCAATCAAACAAATTTTTTCTATTCCCTTTGTCAACATAGATAACAAAAATAAACCCTATGAGGGTAGTCAACATCTGCAATTTGGAATATCCAATAAAATGTCGACCAAGCCGAGATTCTTTTACAGTTACATTAAATGAGTGCCATATCACGTAACGCAAACACCATGCTCACGTCCAAAGTAGCAATTATCCTGCTATATCTCTAAGGTAAACAGGACTCAAGCACAACATCACTTCGACATTACGTTAGGCACCGACGACCTGAAAAACGGTAGAAACACCCACTCAGGTGTAGCTTCAGAAAAACACCCTGATTACAGGCATAAGAAGCAACCACGACACCAAAGAAACCGTTTTAAGGCGCCATTTATCAAAACTTGGGGATCCACGAAATCTTCAAACGTCGCCAAGAGGCTTTCACCGTTAAAAGCCTCAGCATACGAAACCCTGAAATAGGCATCTGAATATTAAGGAACAGAAAAACCTACTCAAGGCATTGAGCGCACAGCACTTCTCGGTAGTTGGCGGAGTGAGAGGGATTCGAACCCTCGATAGAGTTTTTGACCCTATACTCCCTTAGCAGGGGAGCCCCTTCGGCCTCTCGGGCATCACTCCGGGTACCAACCACCTCTTTGGCGGATAGGCTTGTGAAGGATACCTGCCAACCCAAGACGACGCAAACACCATTTTAATTAAAGGGAAGAGCCGTTATTTCCCCGCGTTCCAGAAGAACACTCAAGCTCGTCACCACGCTGGATACGATTATAAATTTCTTCACGATGCACTGCGACATGCTTTGGCGCACTGATACCAACACGCACTTGATTACCCTTTACACCAAGCACCGTCACGGTGACTTGATCACCGATCATCAACGTTTCACCAGAACGACGAGTCAGGATCAACATTTTAAGAATCTCCAAAGGGCTGAAAGCTTATCAGCCAGGATGAACGGTCCACAACTGAACCGACCTACATTACCTGGATTATTAGAGAGGATGGTAACGGGTCCTTCCTCCGTCAATCAAGGTGCAATGAAAGAAGCGTTCAGTTCAGATGCTGCTTGACCCAGGTAGCAACACCGTCAAGGGCGGAACTAAGGGAAGGTCCATCCTCTCCACCGCCCTGAGCGAAATCCGAACGTCCCCCTCCCCTGCCATTGATTTGACTAGCAACATGCAAGAGTAGTTTCTCCGCCTTAACCTTACCCATTGCACTACCATTGACAGCAGCAACCAGAGCCACCTTGCCACCAATACACCCCGCAAGGATGATCACGGCATCACTCAGCTGCAATTTGAGTCTATCAAGCGCCTCACGCAGCGCTTTGGCATCCAAACCATCAAGTCGTGCAGCAACTACTTTTACATCGGCCACATCGACTGCTGTCCTAACTAGATCGGTCATAACACCAGAGATGAGCTTGCCTTTGAGCATCTCAAGTTCACGCTCCAATGTCTTCTGACGATACACTAGTTGGCCAATATTATTGACCACATCGTTCGCGTTACTACCGACAAGACCAGCCACTTCGTACAGACGATACTCCCCAGCTAAAACATGATTTAACGCAGTTTCACCAGTTACCGCCTCGATACGACGCACTCCAGAGGACACTCCACACTCGGAAACGATCTTAAACAAACCAATGTCGCCAGTACGATTGACATGCGTACCACCGCAGAGCTCGACCGAAATACCCATCATTACCACGCGTACACGTTCTCCATATTTCTCTCCAAATAGCGCCATAGCACCAGACTCGAGCGCAGCTTGCATGTCCATCTGCTCGATCATTACCAGATGGTTAGCACGCACTGCTTCGTTGACCATCTGTTCAATCCGTGCAATCTGTGCAGCCGCAATAGGTTCAAAATGCGAAAAGTCGAAGCGCAGGCGATCCGGCGCAACCAACGAACCTTTTTGCGCCACGTGGGTACCAAACAAGCTGCGCAACGCGCTGTGCAACAGGTGAGTCGCTGAGTGGTTAAGAGCAACCATTTTTCGGCTAGCAACATCAACACTGGCAGACAACACGTCGCCAACCTTCACTCCACCTTGCACGATACGGGCCACATGGCCGTGGAACTGGCCCATTAACTTTTGCGTATCAGTCACATCCAGACGGACACTGTCAGGTGCCATCAATATCCCAATATCACCCACTTGACCACCAGATTCAGCGTAAAAGGGGGTACGGTCAGTCAACACAATGACCTCATCACCCACCGAAGCCGAATCCGTCAATTGCCCACCAGACAGCAACGCAACGACTTTCAGTCCATCGGCCTGGAGCTGGTCATAGCCCAGAAACACGGTCGGTGACAACGTGGCCACCCGTTCAGCTGGCAATTGCACGCCACGCCCAAACTTACCTGCCGCACGCGCAGTCTCGCGTTGCTGCATCATGGCGGCCTCGAAACCAGCCATGTCCACACTCATACCATGTTCACGCGCGATATCAGCGGTCAGGTCGACAGGAAAACCATAGGTATCGTACAAACGAAATGCATCGCTGCCCGGGATTACGCCATTAACAACCTTAGCCGCCACCTCGTTGAAGATCTTCATACCAGCATCCAAGGTCTCGGCAAAACGTTCCTCCTCAACCAGCAGCGTATGCACCACGGATTCGGCCGCAGTCTGTAGCTTAGGATAAGCATCACCCATCACTTCAACCAAGGTAGGCACCATTTTGTTGAAGAACGATTGACGCACACCCAGCATCCAACCATGACGCAGCGCACGGCGGATGATCCGACGCAATACATAACCGCGACCTTCATTGGAGGGAAGGACACCATCGACGATCAAAAACGCACAAGCACGAATATGATCAGCAATCACGCGCAACGACTTGTTCTGTAAATCCACAACGGCAGTCAATTCGGCCGCCTTGAGGATCAGGGTCTGAAACAAATCAATCTCATAGTTGGTATGCACATGCTGCAAGATAGCCGCCAAACGCTCCAACCCCATACCGGTATCCACACATGGCGCCGGCAGAGGTACCAAAGTACCGTCGGACTGACGATCAAATTGCATGAACACCAAGTTCCATATCTCGATGAAGCGATCTCCATCCTCATCTAACGAACCCGGAGGACCACCCGGAATGTGATCACCATGGTCGTAGAAGATCTCTGTACATGGGCCACAAGGGCCGGTATCGGCCATTTGCCAGAAATTATCCGAGGCAAACGGTGCTCCCTTGTTATCGCCAATACGCACGATTCGATCTTCCTGCACACCCACCATGTCACGCCACAATAGGTAGGACTCATCGTCAGTGTGGTAAACCGTAACCAGTAGACGTTCAGCGGGTAGAGTCCAGACACGGGTCAGCAGCTCCCAGGCCCAAGCGATCGCTTCCTTCTTGAAGTAGTCACCAAACGACCAATTACCGAGCATCTCAAAGAAGGTGTGATGGCGTGCGGTGTAACCAACTGAATCTAGATCGTTGTGCTTGCCACCGGCACGTAAGCAACACTGCACATCAGCGACGCGGAGATCTTTACTCTTCTCTGCCCCCAGGAATATGCCCTTGAACTGGACCATACCGGAATTAGTGAACAGCAGCGTTGGATCGTTACCAGGCACCAACGGCGCGGAAGGTACGATCCGGTGACCTTTATCCTTGAAAAATTCGAGAAAATCGCTACGAATCTTGGAAGTGGTGAATTTGTTAGGTGTATTCATCTAAGAGTAACCGTAGGCGGGTAGCGCAAACGCGCCAATTTCATGGAGCGGGGGGATGGACGTAGATCAAGTTAAAGGTAACAGGCATTGGAGACTCAATCCTCAGCGTTATCACCAACAACACAGCGAATGGCCACAATGCGGAAACCACACCAGACCAACAAAATTACCAACCTTGCGCCGTTATAACGGATATGCAACCCCGTCATCATCGACACGGTGCACGATCAGATCCGTGATATTTTGCAACCAGTTTTCCGCAAACAACGCCATCCCAAGAACAAAGATATCAGCCTGCAATCCATGCCCTGCAGTTCGGCGCGGATATACAACAGTTGGTAGCTCACCGTGGCATTGATGCGCATCAACGATTCGGCGAATTGAAATGCCCTCCTACCAGCTTCCACGACCAAGCATGACCAGCATTTCATCCGTCACTTCAGGCTCGATATCACGCATTGGTCATTTTACGGACCAATGCCTTACGTGAATATTCACACTATGACAATCATTCCAATACCTGCCAGATTTGGGTTTTCTTCCTGGCACTGCGGCACTTGCAAGCACGGCACAACATGAATGTAGGAATCGTGCATCTCTCTACATCACCCAAATTCGTTTGTAACGCTTTCTGTACTCACATTGTGTATTTAAAGCAGCGCATCACCACGGGAAACAGCAACACTAATCCTGCTGTCATCCGCGATAATGAATTTCAACCTTCCAGCGCCTCTTCGTCACCTTCTTCTCGAGAAAGTTCAGCCGGCTGAAATTTCTCGCGCAGCTCAGCTTCAAGCTTGGCCGCAATCTGCGGATTTTCACGTAAATATCCGCGAGCATTATCTTTCCCTTGGCCAATACGCTCACCACCGTAGCTGTACCACGCGCCCGCTTTCTCTACCAGCTTGGCATCCACACCCATATCGATCAACTCCCCCTCACGACTAATGCCCTCACCATACAAAATCTCAGTGACGACTTGCTTGAAGGGAGGCGCCAATTTGTTCTTGACGACCTTGATTTTGGTTTGATTACCGATAATTTCGTCGCCCTTCTTGATCGCACCAATGCGGCGAATATCCAAGCGCACAGAAGCATAGAACTTCAGCGCATTACCACCCGTAGTGGTTTCAGGACTTTGACCCGGCATCATGACTCCAATCTTCATACGCAACTGGTTGATGAAAATCACCAGCGTATTGGAACGTTTAATATTGCCTGTCAATTTGCGCAGTGCCTGGCTCATCAAGCGAGCCTGAAGACCGGGCAACTGGTCTCCCATCTCGCCTTCAATCTCTGCCTTTGGCGTCAGTGCCGCAACGGAGTCGATGACCATGACATCGATCGAACCCGAGCGCACCAGCATGTCAGCAATTTCCAATGCCTGCTCACCAGTATCCGGCTGAGACAACAACAAATCATCAACATTCACACCTAACTTGGCCGCATAAATCGGGTCCAGTGCGTGCTCAGCATCAATGAAAGCCGCAGTCCCGCCCTTCTTCTGACACTGAGCGATAGCCTGCAAAGTCAATGTGGTCTTCCCTGAAGATTCTGGCCCATAGATTTCCACGACACGTCCCTTTGGCAGACCACCGATACCCAGGGCCAAATCCAACATGAGTGAACCCGTCGGGATTGCCTCTACGGCTTCGATCACCCGATCCCCCATACGCATCACAGATCCCTTGCCGAACTGTTTTTCAATCTGGCTTAAAGCGACAGAAAGGGCACGTTTCTTGTTCTCGTCCATCCAAATAGTCCTCGTCGTATTAATAGAAACATGATGTGGAAAGCTCACCAAGCGCACATCACATAGGCTGAAAAAATGGATGGCGTCATCAGTTTAAGTCGCCAAGGCAAGTCACGTACAACAGCATCGCCAGAGCGACAACGTCAGAAAAAGACAACGTGTAGATTGAGACAAATCTCATCACCGATTCGGACGCAGCAGGCCGCAATATAACCCCTCAATGGCAAAATCCTGATCCGGCATCACCTCGATCGGTGCAAAGTCGGGATTGCGTGGCAGCAAACGAATCCGGTCCTTACTGATCTTCAACAGTTTGACGGTGATCTCCTCATCAATGCGCGCCACCACAATTTGTCCGGAATGCGCATCCCGTGTGCGATGTACGCCGATCAAATCACCGTCGAAAATCCCTTCATCGCGCATCGAATCACCTTGAACCTTTAACAGATAATCCGGTGCCGGCGAGAAGAACACCCGATCCAGCAACACAACATCATGCTCACCAATGTCAGGACTGATCGGTTGACCAGCCGCAACGCGCCCAAGTACCGGCAACCGCAACACATCAGCGGTATCTGGCACCAACGCAGCGGCACGAACCTCAGTAAGATGCACCAGCCGGATTCCACGTGCCTGTCCAGGCACACGGCGGATAGCACCCGCCTGCTCCAACACCTCAAGATGGTGCTGAACAGCACGAATGCCTTTGAAGCCGAATGCACGAGCGATCTCAGCCTGCGACGGCGGCACGCCGTCAGCGTTGATATGGTCGGTAATCAATGCCAGGATCGCCTGCTGGATATCGGTCAAACGCATAATTAGTATTATTACTACTAATTAGGGGAGACACAAGCGACCTCTCTAGAATGCGCCACATTCAAGTGTATATAGCCAGATGGAGCACAGCGTTCAAGCACCCCACGCGGTGACGCTGACAATACACGAACACCCATCGATAACAACCCGCTGCCAGTGATGGAACCTCTCTGTTCATATGCCCCTTTAGACGTGACTGATGCGCCATCGCTCGACCAATGTGTGATTGGATTTCACAATCCAAAGATGTGGAAACTCACCCTGAACGTTCTGAACGTCTGGTTCCTGAATTCACCTGTCTCCTATCAAGCAGGACATCCAAACTAGAGAAAGTAAACCCATGACCATCACCAATATAGCCTCCATCCAATGGCTTTCAGGACTGCGCCACGGCCCTGGGTGTGCGGTGCATTGGCGATCTACTTAACTCTCTGTCACGAAGATCTACACCTCAAGAACATCAGCAACCACGGCACCACCCAGCCTACCTCAAGCGTGGATTGAACCGTATGCAGAAGCGCCACGATAATCTCCTTCTCCAGCGTCAGGAACGGGCAGCAATCCACTCTTTCATGAGCACTCCGCTTAAACATGCCAAGCACAGCCAGAATTTCAGTTCCTAGCACAGCCCTCCGCAGTGATCAAGACACCACTCGCATCAGGATCGACACGGCGCATCTACACGCATTCAATCATCAAGCAATGCAGCTAAGCTCCTCGAAAAGGAAGTCACAGATCAGTTGAGCACTTCTTATCATGAGTAAAGCTCCACTTTCTCGATAACCGTAATCAACTTTGCTCGATTGTCATGGCTAACCTCTCTAGGGAGACACACACATGCGGTCGATGCACGAGGCCGAGCTGTTCAACAATCGTAACAGCGACACGAAGGTTGCCGTGACGCAAAAACAAACCCCACAACACCTATCACCGTGCCGACAGCGCAGCCGCTTTACCAACATCACCTGTTTGAGCGGCGCTGATGATCGGTAGCGCCAACTCAAGCAACGTCCCGGTAATCGTGGAATATCAAACACAGTAGCCAACGTTGCAATCAGTCGCACACAATGTGTCCACTGGAACATTTGCGTGATATGCATCGGGAAATGCCGTCACACGCGTATAACGTAAGTTGCCATCGACACGCGAGGCAGTTCAATCGAAACGGCATTAAGCAAAGCAGCCATCGCATGATGCCGAGCATCTGTAAAAATGCTGTGCTTGGTCGTTGAGTGAGCGTACGCCACCAGAGGTACGGACAACGCACGCCTCGTGTCCTCAAACACCGATACAGGTCATCTGGGGTCAACGCTTGATACGACACCAACAGCCCACCCTCAGCAAGATCGGCGCGTTGAGCGTCCTCGACAAGCACAATAACGCTTGATGCGTAGCGCCTAATCCCGATCAGCACCGGCACCACAGCAGCGTGTTTGAGGACAAGACGCACATGCCTGCATCGCGGACCAGGAATATGCAGGAGATCAGTCGAACTCAGCGCCGTGATCGACACTAAGCCTCGTTACCAACCTCACTAAGGCATTCTCATCGATACAACGTGCGTCGAATGGAATCAGCAGAAAGACGCTGCAACCAGAGAACATAGGTAAAAATCGCCGCCACAAGATCGATTCATAAACATATAGCGATGCTTGAAACCCATGATGGAGAACGTCGGCAACATGAGCCAAGAAAACCGTTGTCGCGTCGACGCTAAGCGCCGCAGGGGTCACATGGACCACAAACGGTCACCCGTCCCCAATACCCAAACACCTTTCTGGACGAACCACTGACCACGGTGCCTATATGGCAATAAACGTATTCGACTGGTCCCTTGATTCAGTCGCTCACGTGTGAACATCACCGGGCACAAGTACTGAACCCATCCGTGATGACTGCTCACAGCCCGGCAGCTAGATGCCGAATCACGTCAGCGGCTGAACCATCCATGGCCTGACGGTATCCGGTTCCAGCCCACAAATGCACCACATCCGTATCTCCGGCACTCGCCGCGGCCTGTCGTAGCGGGCGGGTCAGGTGATGAATCACGGGATAACCCAATGGAGCCGAACTATGATGGCGATTGATGAAACCATTCCGCAGCGCTCGGGCCGGACGACCCGTAAATGCATGAGTGATGGTTGTTTCCGTATACGCCGGACTCGCCAAGGCGTCCTTGTAAACCTGGGTCGCTCCTGACTCTTTGGTACGCAGCAGCAGCGTGCCAATCGCAACCGCCACAGCGCCGGCTTGCAACAGCGCGCGGACCGCCGTGGGACCATCCACGCCACCCGTGGCAATCACCGGCAATGTGCTCACAGCACGCACATGATGTACCAAGCTGACAGTCTTCAATGGGGTGAATGGACGCGCAGGATCATAGGTCGCGCTGTGCCCTCCAGCATCGGGCCCCTGCACGACCAAGCCATCAACGCCCGCTTCCATCGCCACCTGCGCCTCCTCAGGTAGCGTGACGCTCGCCAACACCCGGCTTCCAGCACGCTGGAGCGCGGCAATATCTCGCAGAGCAGGCAATCCAAACGTGAACGAAACAACCGGCACCGGATCGTTCAACAACAACGCCAGCTTATCCGACCAGCCATCGTCGTCATCAACCACGGGCACCGGATCGAGGCGAAGCCCATACGGCGCTGCCTCAGACTGTAGTTCGGCGGCGTAGACGCTGAATGCCACCACATCCACCATACACGGCGAGGGGACGAACAGATTGACCCCAAAATCACCACCACTTGCTCGTAACGCACCGATCTCGGCCCCAAGCGCCGCGGCGGATTTGTACCCACCGGCAAGAAATGAGAAGCCCCCTGCATCACGCACAGCCTCCGCTAGAGCGACCGTGGTTGGCCCACCTGCCATCGGTGCAGCAACAATCGGCAACACACTGTCAAACAGGTTTGAATTGATCATCACGGCCCCGTTTCAATCTATTAACAAGATCCCTCGATACCCGAAGACTTCTCTACGTATAGAAAATGCATGAAGCAACCCGCTCAACTTATCCGTCCCCCTCCAAATCATTGGTCGGTTGGTGTTGATGGCTTCTGCGGATCAATAAAGTAGTTCAGCGCATCAACGCACAGCATTGCAAGCATCGGTTTCGTGGCGAGTGCCCGGTTCATGTTCACCGTATTTTCTCGCAGGTCATCGTCTGGAAACGAATGGCACATACGTCTTGCACGCTCTTTACAACAACCTCACGTTAGACATTGGTGCACTCAGCACCGCAGGCATCAGACCACGTTTACATGTTCACGTATGGTCCAAACACACCGGAACTTGAGGCAAAGACCAGACCGCTACTGGCAAGCATATTTTCACGTGTAGAGAGGCGACACACATGCTTGATACGGTCGCACCAGCAGTGACGTGCTGTACACCTCACGACTGTCTCAGCGTTTCGACTTGCAATGCGAACACGGTGTGATGGCACCCTTGGCAGAGGTGGATCGAACCATCTGTAGGCAAGCATCAACATCCCACGCGCCATCCTGGCAATGAGCGTTTTCTGTACCAAATTGGATGCACTGCAACTTACCTTTTCCAGCCATAAAGGCTTTGACAGGCCAATGGTCGACGATCTTTTTTTACACACCAAAGTACAGTGTGCTCACACTGCGGTAACGATCCACCACACCGGTTTGTTCGAAGCATCCACCACTAGAGACAACCTGGTCATCAAGCCACATTGAAAAGGCTCGGGTGCTTACGGTCGCCTGTTTTTAATGCTCCAACTGCATGCTACTGCCATCCACAAGCGTCGAATCAATCAGGATGTGCCAAATTCACATCTGACATGTCCTCCTAGTGCGAGGGGCTCCTAAACATCATTTCGCCACCATCGAGAAACGCGGATGTCGCCCAATTCCCTCAGCAAACGGGACCACGAAGAGTCTGTAACGAACGGTTTGGAGGAAGACAGCCACTGGACTCGGGCCGCTCGCCTTGCCTGTCAATATCCATTGGCGCTGCGTCCATACATCACTGCATCACTCAACAGCGTAACAACTATCCTGACGTATTCGCGCAACAAGCCAGATGTCAATAAAACCTAGCCATTTTTTGAAATCAAAAATAATCAACAGGATGTCCAAGAGGCTTGATACGGCTATTCATTCCCAGTGGTCAGCCTTTATAGAGATGGTATTCACAGTAAATCACCTGGAAGGTGTTGTAATGTTGGACTATCAGTGTCTGCGATTTGCATCTTAGTCCAGCGGGTGCTCATGACCTTTAGCTATGAGACAACTTCACAGCGATCTTATATCTAATGAATCTCAGTCAACCTGTCTCTCTCATGGTGGGGTTTATCGTTTGATTGCTGAGCGACACTTAAGGTTTCTAAAGCCAGCTGCACTTGTGCGCGCCGTTTCTCAACTTAATTTCCTTAGGAATCCGCATGCCCCAGCGCATCCTTGCTACTTCCGTTCTCGCACTGCTGCTAGTACTCACTGTCACTCATGTCAAAGCAAACATGCAGTCGCCCTGCAGTGCATGGGTTTCACCTGGCCAAGATCTACAGCATGCCATTGATACGTTACCTAGCGATGCGCATCCCGCGGTACTGTGCCTGAATAAGGGCGAGTACCAAGTGGACAAGCTGCTGCATATTGACCGCGACAGCGTGTATATCCGTGGTAGCGGTACAAATACGGTGATTCGTCTCAAGAAAGATGTGCAACAGCCATTGATCGTCATTGGTGACTATCAGAATCAACAACCCGCGAAACAGATTCACGACGTGGTGATCGAACGCCTGCAACTCATCGGCACGACTGATGTCGAGCACGAATTCATGCCAGAGCGGCCATATTTGAGTAACAGCGTGGTCGTGCTACGCGCCGCGCACAACGTAAGCCTGTTAGATCTCAAGGTCAGCCAGTGTCGCAGTGCCTGCCTGCTCAGTGAGTACGACAGCCGCACCATTAACATCGAGCGTAACGACGTCTCCGGTGCAACCTGGGATGGAGTGTCATTCAATCGCAGTTCTCATGTACGCCTGATCGACAACGTGATCCACGACAACGTTGCCGCCGGCATCACCACGGAACATCTGGAAGACAGTGAGATCCGCGGCAATCGATTGGAACGCAACGGCAGTCAGGGGTTATATCTCGCTGACGCATACGGCAATGTATTCACACGCAACCAGTTCATCAAGAACAAATTGGCGGGTGTGTTTTTCACCTGCTCAATCCGCCAGCGTATCCCAGAAGTGCGGTGCTGGGATAACAGCATGAGCCAGGGGAACATGTTCGAGCACAACATATTTGAGAAGAGTCCGTATATCTATACGATTGGCGCCGACCACGCCGCTAACTGCAAAGCATCGGACTTCAAGCCAAACGTGTGGCGCAATAACAAGGCCGATGCATCGAGCTCCAACCCACCCTCCGATGTTTACGGCACCTGCGTACAGACTTAGTAGAAGCAGTGTCACCCCAAGCCTGCATGACGCCGCATGTGGTGAGGCGTCAAGTTCACTAGGACAGCGCCTGTTTATGAACTCCACTAACTGCGCGGCCGGATGGGTCGGCCATTCTGGCAAAGCTGGCATCCCAAGCAAGCGCCGCTGGTGAGGAACAGGCGATCGATTTGCCGCCCGGTACCGTCTCAGCAGCTGCTAGGCTTGGGAAGAAGCATTCGAAGATGTTGCGGTAGTAGTAGGCTTCTTTGGTCTGCGGCGGGTTCACCCGGAAACGGGTATCGGCACTCGCAAACTCGCTATCGGAAACCTGTCCTTCAGCATGTGCTTTCAGCCCGTCGATCCAGCCATAGCCAACACCATCACTGAACTGCTCCTTCTGCCGCCACAGGATCGACGGAGGTAAAGCGCCGTCGAACGCTGCACGTAGGATGCCTTTCTCCATCCGCTGTGGGCCGTTGCTGGTCTTATCAACCATCTTGTCCTGCGCATCCATCCGCATCGCCACATCAAGGAATTCACGATCCAAGAACGGCACGCGCGGCTCCACGCCCCAAGCCATCATCGCCTTGTTCGCGCGCAAGCAGTCGTAGTAATAAAGCGCGTCGAGCTTGCGGACTAGTTCTTCATGAAACTCGTGTGCGTTCGGCGCTTTGTGGAAATATAGATAACCGCCAAAGATTTCGTCGCTGCCTTCACCTGACAGCACCATCTTCACTCCCATGGCCTTGATGCGACGTGCCAACAGGAACATCGGCGTGGATGCGCGAATCGTAGTGACGTCGTAAGTTTCGATATGGCGAATCACCTCGGGTAGAGCATCCAGGCCCTCCTCAAAGGTGTATTCGAAACTGTGGTGGACGGTATTCAACGCTTCGGCAGCGACTTTGGCCGCACTCAAGTCAGGTGAGTCTTTCAGACCGATCGCGAATGAGTGCAGACGTGGCCACCATGCTTCGCTCTGATCATTGGTTTCGATGCGATGGCGCGCGTAGCGCGCAGCCACAGCAGCCACCAGAGAAGAATCCAGCCCACCAGACAGAAGCACCCCGTATGGCACATCCGTCATGAGTTGACGATGGACTGCCCGCTCGAAGGCTTCACGCAGCTCCTGTAGCGACACGTGCACACCTGCCACTGCGGAATAGTGTTTCCAGGGGCGTTCGTAGTACTTCACCAGCGTACCCGTTGCGGTGTCGTACCAGTGGCCGGGTGGGAACTGCGCAACGTCGAGGCAGCTATCGACCAATGCTTTCATCTCTGACGCTACACGTAACCGGCCTTCCTTATCGTGACCCCAGTACAGTGGAACCACACCCATTGGATCGCGTGCGATGAGGCCGCGTCCGACCATCTTGTCCCATAATGCGAAAGCAAAAATCCCATTAAGGCGATTTAGAAATGAGATTGGCATATCTTCGCGGTAAAGCGCGTTGATCACTTCGCAGTCAGAATTGGTTTGGAAGGCGTAGGTCTGCTGCAGTTCTCCTTTGAGTACGGCATGGTTATAGATTTCGCCGTTGACCGCTAACGCCAGCTTGCCATCCTCGGAGAGGAGTGGTTGGGCACCGCCGCTCGGATCGACGATCGCTAGACGTTCGTGCACCAGAATCACGCCCGCATCAACGTAAACGCCGCTCCAATCGGGTCCGCGATGCCGTTGCCGTTGCGAGCACTCCAATGCCTGATGGCGCAGTGTCTGCAGGTTGTCACCAGGTTGCAGGTTGAAGATGCCGAAAATGGAACACATCGAAAACACTCCTGAGCATGGATTTGTTTGGTGATCTCCGGTGATGGATCGCCAAATGTGCTGTGGTGGAACTGAGCAACCCTGAATAACAAAAACCACATCAGGCGATGCGGATGTGTTGATCAATGCGCGTTAATCGGTTGCTTCGACTAGCCGCAGCGCCACATTGAACACGCATGATGATTGGTGTACGGAAAATCACAATAAAGCATATTGCTCACGATGTTGACACAGTGGCAATGCACGGTGCGACGTTCATCTGACAACAGGTGGCTTGCAATCGTTTCGACGCAATGAACACGATATAACATCTGTGAAGACACTCTGCTTCAGTATCTTTTGCTTGGGCACACCTTCTTTCTGCAAGAACACTGGCCAATGGAATACATGAAAAATCCGTCTCAATGATCAGTCAGCAACCGCTCGATCAACGCCTGGTATAGGTCTGGCAGCATCTCCAGGTCGGCGAGGCGCACGTGCTCATCAATCTGGTGAATGCTGGCGTTAACCGGTCCGATCTCAATACATTGTGCACCCAGTGGTGCAATAAAACGCGCATCAGAAGTGCCGCCACCCGTGCTTTCTTCCGGGGGCGCGCCGGAAAAGCGCTCTAATATTTCACGCGCGATGTGACGTAACGTCCCTTCCGGGGTATAGAACGGTTCACCGCTGCGATGCCAACGCAACGTATAGTTCAGTCCGTGTCGATCGAGTAATGCGGTGATCTCATTCTCCAACCGCGGGGCATCCCAATGCGGGTTGTAACGCAGGTTGAAGGCAACCTCCAGTTCGCCAGGAATAACGTTGTTGACACCGGTACCAGCATGGATATTGCTCATCTGCAAGCTGGTGGGTGGGAAGGATGCATAACCATCATCCCAGTGCCGCGCCGTCAGTTCGGCCAGCGCCGGTACGGCGATGTGAATAGGGTTGCATGCTTTATCGGGATAGGCCACGTGGCCCTGTATCCCCTTGACTTTAAGGATTGCCGATAGACTGCCACGGCGCCCGACCCGCAGCAGGTCACCCAGGCGCACATTCGAAGACGGCTCGCCGGTCAGGCACCAGTCGATACGCTGGCCACGCTGGCGTAACGTCTCAGCCACCTTACGGACGCCATCCAGCGCAGCGCCTTCCTCATCAGAGGTCAGTAATATCGCCAACGTACCTGGATGCTCGGGATGCGCGGCTAAGAAACGCTCGGCGGCAATCACGAATGCAGCCACACTTCCTTTCATGTCAGCCGCACCGCGCCCGTATAGGATGCCGTCGCGCACCTGTGGCATGAACGGGTCCGAGGTCCATGCTTCCATTGCGCCGGAAGGGACCACATCCGTGTGACCAAGCAACACAAGTACCGGTGTGTCCTGTCCATGCGTGGCCCACAGGTTGTCGACCACACCGTAGCGCAGGTGTTGACAGGTGAAGCCTGCGCACTCCAGACGCTTTGCAAGCATTGCTTGGCAGCCAGCATCCTCTGGTGTCACTGAAGGTCTGGAGATCAGATCACAGGCAAGATCAAGAACATCGCTCATGAGAATGAGAAGTTGGGGCGGGAACAGATGGTTTAGGTTTGAACTTAGCGTTTCGGTTTGGGCATTAGCCGAGCTTCACTGCATTCAAAAAGGATTCTTCCATAGTATTTACAAGAAAAAACAACACACCGCATCAGATGGAGACATGCTTCAATCTATCCCGAAGCGCTTCTTGAATCCGTTGTCGCTAAACCCTTGACTGAAAGTACCGTCGCTGGTGAGAACCACAGGCCGCCGGATCAATTGTGGATATTCGCGCAGCAGTAGCTTCCATTCTGCTGCGCTGCCGGGCGTTTTGCGATTGTTCGGTAACTGACGCCACGTGGTTGAAGATTTGTTAATCAGTGTTTCAAAGCTGCCCGCCTCTTTTGCCCATGCGACCAGCGTCTCCGGTGCCGGTATATTTTCACGGTAATCAACAAAAACGTAAGCGATGCCAAAGCGATCCAACCATTGATTCGCCTTCTTGCAGGTATCGCAGTTTTTCAATCCATACAGTGTGGTCATACGTACTGTTCCGTTCAATCCGTTAAGCCGCGCAGCAGCTCGTTGATACTTGTCTTAGCGCGTGTTTTTTCGTCAACTTGCTTGACAATCACCGCACAGTACAGGGAGTGCGTCCCATCCTTGGCTGGGAGCTGGCCAGACACCACAACGCTATACGGCGGCACGTAACCGTAGCTAATTTCCCCGGTGGCACGGTTGTAGATGCGGGTACTTTGGCTAATAAACACACCCATGCCGATGACGCTGTGATGGCCCACCACCACACCCTCCACCACTTCCGAACGGGCACCGATGAAGCAATGGTCTTCAATGATGGCAGGGCTGGCCTGCAATGGTTCGAGCACGCCACCGATCCCCGCACCGCCAGAGAGATGGCAGTGCGCACCGACCTGTGCACACGAACCCACTGTTGCCCAGGTATCCACCATCGTGCCTTCACCAACATAGGCACCGATGTTGGTGAAGCTTGGCATCAACACGACATCTTTGCCGAAGTAGGCGCCACGTCGTGCAATCACGCCTGGGACGACGCGCACACCAGCAGCCCGGAACTTCGCTGCGTCATAGCCAGAGAAGCGCGCCTCAACTTTGTCCCAAAAGGGAGCGGGTTGGGCGTCGACCATCACCGTGTCATTCACCCGAAAGTAAAGCAACACGGCTTTCTTCAACCATTCATTGATCTTCCAGCCACCGTGGTGATCCGGCTCAGCAACACGAAACGCGCCACTCTCCAGGCCATCAATCACCCTGTTGACGGTTGGGCGAATCGAATCTTCGATCTCCTCCGAAGTCAGCGTAGCGTGGCGCGCAAATGCATTCTCGATAGCGCACACCAGTGCCGCATCGACATGAGAGTATGTCTTCTTGTCCACCTGTTGCGCTGCGGTTTCCTTGAAGTGGGGCTGGGTTGTCATAGAGGCTCCTTACTTAAACATGTGGGATCGAGGCAGCCCAGCAGTGCATCATGCAGGTTCTGCAGGGCAGCTTCGAACAATGGACGGTCGTGTTCGTCGGTCATCAAGAACTGATCTTCGGCACGTGCACCGGATATGACGCTGTGTGCATCATGCACGCGTCACCGATATTCATGCAGGACGGATGCAATGTCGGCAAGCGCACGCCGGGACGCTCTGAAATGGTCAGATTCAGGCAAGTACGGGAAACGTCGGCACTGTTGCTAAAAAATATCTGCGGGGCAAAGCGAAAATGGCGCCGTTGGTAAGACATCACGCGACGGGAAGGGCGTCGTTGGGTCAGGTTGCCAGCCAGCACTTCATGCCGGGCCAGAACAAGGCATTCGAGATCACGTTCAGCACAACTGTCAACCGGTAGCACCTCAAAGGTGTCAAAAATCGCTTGACATGGGGCGTCGCGCGCACGTGCGCGGTAGATTCCATCCTCTTGACGATCCAGAGTAGTGACGCTAGCGGGGAATAGTCCATCGCGGTCCGATGAGTAGACGAAAACCTCTCGTGCTGCGTTGTTCGTCAAGGCACGGCTGGCCTTGACGAGGACTTGGCCAATCGTGGCTTCAATCAGCGCGGCTAGATGCCAGGTCAATGGCTCAGGTCGGAAGCCTAGGAAGCACTCCTGCGGTATATGGACGAAAGGATGGTCGATCGTGGCGGCGTCGTAGCCTTGGACATGGATTAACTCACGGCTTGCTGCGCGTACTTCGTGCAAACGCTCGTTCTGCGACGGCTGATGTTGCAGGCCCTCGCGCAGCATGCGTTGCGTGGCAAAGTAAAGGTCGGCCAACCATCGGTCCTTCCAGGGGTTCCACACGTTAGGGCTGGTGCCAGCGCTGTCGGCACAGTTCAGCAGGTATAGATCATCCAGACGCTCGCGTATGGCTACCTGCATGGCAAAACGGTCAAGCACCTCTGGATCAGAGATGTCTTGTTTCTGTGCAGTGATCGACATGCATAGGTGTTGCTCGACCAGCCAGGCAACCAGATTGGTATCGTTTTCGTTAAGCAGATGTGCCGTGCAGAACACACATGCGTCGATGGCGCCTCGTTTGGAATGCTTGCCGCCGCGTCCTTTGGCAATGTCATAAAACAGGCCGACCAGCAGTAGCAACTTTAGTTTGCAGCACCGTGGCCAGGGTTCGGGTGCGATCGAAAAACGTTCCTTGCTGCATCCTTCGGCAAATAGGGCGATGTTTTTCAGCGCCATCAAAGTGTGTTGGTGCACGGTATCGACGTGGAATAGGTCAAACTGCATGCGTCCTAACACCTGCACGAATGCGGGCATCCACTGCCCCAAGATACCAAGCGCAGCCATGTGGTTGCGTGTCTCTACCGCGTGTGGGCTGCATAGCAGCGCGATGCAACGTTTGCGGGCAATCGCGGAGGCTTGCTCATAAGATGGCAGTGCCCATAACACTTCTGCCAGTGCGCGTGCGCTCCGTGAGTGCAGGCCACACACGTCACGACGTGTCACCCAGCAGGCAAACAGAACAAACACTTCAAGTATGTCTGCGTGCAGCCAGCCAGTAGCATCGACGGCAAGGTCGCTGTGATGCCGTGAGAAGCTGTCACCTAGCGACTGAGGTAATGTTTCCTCGTTGTAATGCTCCCCGAAGCGTCGCAACAACCGATCACTGATCCGGCGTATCGTCGATGCACTGCAATAGCAACGCTGGGTCATCTTTGCCACGCTCAGGCATTCCGTGGCATCGGTAAAGTGAAGACGCTGCGCCAATGCCTTCTGATACTCGAAACGCAGTCGTTCTTCTGTATGGTTGGCAACCAGATGTAAGCCATAACACAGCCGCGCTAACTCACGTCTCTGACGGCATAGTGTGGTGGCCTTATCCCGGCTTAGATGGCCCAAGTCAACCAGTGCATCCAAGTTGTACACACCAAACGGGCGTAGTGCCATCCACATCTAGAGTTTGCAGGTCGCGGAGACCACCGGAACCCTCTTTGATATCCGGTTCGAAATTGTCCGCGATATGACCAAAACGCTGGTGCCTTCACTGGAGCTCATCGTACTTGGCTTGGGAAAAATCATGTGCCGGCCATATCCCTGCAGATGCGATGGCCATCGCGAACACACCACGTGTTGCTGGTTTGGCGACCAGTGGGCGCGCTTCCATCAGTGCGTTCAACACCGTCTGGTTTTGTGCCTGGCTGGCACACTGTGCCAGCGAGCGCACTGCATGGCTGAGTGCAAAGCCACTGTCCCACAGCAACGCCAACAGACGCACCAGGGCTTGCGCGTGAGTGTGTTGGTCTTCAACCTCACCGAGTACCAGCAGATCAATGTCTGAGCGCGGCAACAACTTGCCACGGCCATATCCACCCATCGCGTACAGCGACAGGTCAGTGCTGTCTGATACGCAGCAGCAGCAAGCTCTTTGGATCAACGGGTCCATGCAACGCACACGCCGTGCTAGTAGATGGTCGATGCTGTCACCCTCGTCGAAACGGCACAATAACTGCACATCGATCCAACTCGACGCGCGCCAGGTTGGCGTCACCCGATGCCCTAGAGGTGGGCACGTGGGACGGCAGGAAGTTCACGTGCGGCAGATGTCGTGAGGTGATAGGGTCAACACATCCACGCCGTCTTCAGTGACCGCAATCATATGTTCCCACTGCGCTGACAGCTTGCGGTCCTTGGTGACCACGGTCCAACCATCGGGTAATACCTTGTGGTGGCGGGTTCCTTCATTAATCATCGGTTCGATCGTGAAGGTCATCCCTGATTCCAGGATCAGGCCCTCGCCCGGGCGGCCATAATGCAGCACCTGTGGCTCGTCGTGGTAGACCTTGCCGATACCGTGACCACAGTATTCGCGTACTACGCTAAAGCGCTCGCTTTCGGCATAGGTTTGAATTGCGTAACCAATGTCGCCAAGCGTGGCGCCAGGTTTGACGGCACGGATACCACGCCACATTGCCTCGTATGTGGTTTCTACGAGCCGACGTGCCATCACCGATGGCGTACCGACGTAATACATGCGACTAGTATCGCCATGCCAACCGTCCTTGATCACAGTGACGTCGATATTGATGATGTCGCCATCTTTCAGGACCTTGGCATCGCTTGGAATGCCATGGCAAATGACGTTATTGACCGAAGTGCATACCGTCTTAGGAAAGCCGCGATAGCCGACGTTGGCCGGAATAGCACCCTGCACAGTAACGATATAGTCGTGGCAGATGCGATCCAGTTCTGCGGTGGTCACACCTGGCCTCACATATGGAGCGACCACATCAAGCACCGTAGCAGCCAAATGGCCGGCGATGCGCATCTGTTCAATCTCTTCTTTGGTTTTCAGGTTGACAGCCATGACGCGATTATCGTCGATCCTAAATCTAAAGGTTCTCTCTAGCTTATTTCGTTACAACGATTGGATGCTCTCCAAACAATCAGGATGCAAGCACCATCCAGCTCGACGCAGTCAATTCCTTTATCTTGGACATCTATCATTGAATGACCACAACAGACATCGCATCATAGAACGGCGCTGGCGCTGTAAGGCAATGCGATTGCAATCGATATGGAAACTGGCCATACCTGGAGCCGCAACACCCATGCACTGTTGCCCAATGAGGTGACAGCATTTTCAATGCGAAGGAAACACCCTATCTTCATACAATGCTTGCTGCGGGTGGGTGGCCGCAGTTCAAGTGTCACTTGATAAATGATGGGGGACCACAGCTCATCCGAATCGAGGGGAATCGGCGTTCGCCGAAGCGAGACTGGCTAAGATATCGAACTCTGGACAAACCAATATTCTCTCCAGCGACAATCTCGTAAGGACATCACTCTAAATCGCTTAATGAACAATTTCCGCAGAAGAAACGGCTGCAGGTTATGCAAACAAAGGGACCTGCACTTCCGTCTCCCCAGTGGGGGTTACTCGGCTTTGACAGTTGTCGTTTGGCGGGCCAACTTCGCCTGTGCGGTAGCGGCTAAATCTTCCTTGATGCGGGCAGCCTTGCCTTCCAAACCACGCAAGTAGTACAGCTTAGCAGCGCGCACTTTACCGTGACGCTTGATTTCTATCGATTCGATGATTGGGCTATGGGTCTGGAACACACGCTCGACACCACAACCATGCGCGATCTTACGTACCGTAAAAGAGGAGTTGAGGCCTGCGTTCTTGATAGCAATGACCACGCCTTCGTAGGCTTGCAGACGCTCTCTATTGCCTTCTTTGACCTTGACGTTGACAACGACAGTATCGCCTTGGCTGAACCGCGGCCATTGGCGGGTGATCTGGGCAGACTCGAATTCTGCAACAATGGACTTATTCAGTTTGCTCATGGATGCACAGAGATACGTTTATTAAGTGTACGTGTCATTACGTACGACGGGTTCGGGTGTGGGTTGATGCAACCACCGGGTTGTACTGCACGATTACATCAACTCGCATATCGCCAATGAAAACCGGTGATCTGCGTAAAGGAGCCGGATCCTAGCATACTCGCCAGGTTCCACACTAGGAGACCGGTCGTTTGCCATCCGTATCCACATCATGCGCGCACTTAACCTCATCAAGCAGTAAGCGATCGGCTTCCGACAGTCTCGTTTCATCCATCAGGTCTGGTCGCCTCAGCCAAGTGCGCAGCAGCGACTGCTGGCGACGCCAACGCGCGATCGCAGCATGGTTGCCTGAACGTAGCACGTCCGGCACATTCCCCCAGGCGTGATTGGATGGCTGAGTGTAGTGCGGGTAATCAAGCAGACTGTCGGCTTCTGCAAAGCTGTCCTGCTGCGCTGATGCGGTGTCGTTCAATGCCCCCTCCTGTAACCGGGTGACTGCGTCGACGACCACTGCCGCTCCCAATTCACCACCAGACAACACATAGTCACCAATTGACAGCTCCATGTTCACTTCGTAAGCGACAAAGCGCTCGTCAATGCCTTCGTATCGCCCGCATAGCAGTACCATCCGTGGCAGCATGGCCAGCTTCCTCACACGGGACTGGTTTAAAAGAACCCCTTGCGGGCTGAGATAAATCAACGGTGCTGGTTGAGGATCCGCTGCACGCACCGCTTCAAGGCAGGCGCGTAGTGGCTCGATCAGCATCACCATACCTGGACCACCACCAAATGGGCGGTCGTCGACACGGCGGTAATTCCCTTGGGCGTAGTCGCGTGGATTCCAGTTGTGTAGATCGAGTAAACCACGTTCCTGAGCTCTGCCGATCACACCGAAGCCAACGCACTGCGCAATGAATTCGGGGAACAAGCTAATAACGTCGATACGCATGCGAGCAGGATTTCTGAGGCCAGATTGGATGAAGGCTGCTGTGCGGTGGAGCCGTATGGGGCAAGACTGGAAGGAGTTGGCCTGATCGCAGACGCCATCAGGTATCCTCGATCAGAATGCAGGATCCCAATCGACAACGATACGCTCAGCCCCGAAATCGACCGACTTCACGTAATCCGGCTGAATAAACGGAACCAAGTGCTCGCGCTCGCCGTGTACGACCAGCACATCATTGGTACAGGTGGAAAACAGATGTGAAACGCTACCAAGGGCTACCCCCTCAATGGTTTGCACTTGCAGCCCTTCCAGGTCGACCCAGTAATATTCGTCGGGCTGCGGGGGGGGCAAGGCGCTGCGTGGCACATAGATTTCGGTACCGCGGATGGCTGCGACTGCATCGCAATCATTGATGCCGGGAAAGGTTGCAATCAAACGCTTGCCAGTCTCGTACCCATGCACACCGCTCAACATAGATTCGGTACCTGTAGGAGAGCGTAGTAACCACGGCTGGTAACGGAAGATTGCATTTCGTGGTTCAGTCCAGGACTCCAGTTTGATTTCGCCACGCAAGCCGAAACTGCCTACGATCCTTCCGAGCAAGATAAGGCGGTTGTTATCTTTCATCGATTTGGTATCCGGGTTGGATCACGGGACCCAATCCCAGCTCATTAGGCCGTAGTGGCCTGAGCTTTGATAACTTCCTTCAACAGGTTACGGACCTTATCCGTCAGTTGAGCGCCGTTTTTGACCCAATGTTCGACGCGAGCCGTATTCAATACCACGCGCGATTCTGCACCTTGTGCCACTGGATTGTAGTGGCCGAGACGCTCGATGTTACGACCGTCGCGCTTGTTACGCGAATCGGTAACGATGATCTGGTAGAAAGGGCGCTTATTAGCACCGCCGCGAGTCAGACGAATCTTGACCATAGTATTAGTTTCCTATTCTTGCCCAGTCGCCAGGATGGCGAGGTAAGATTGGAATTGTAACGGCCTCTCCTCTCCAGATTCCACCTACTTTTCCACAGCGTATGACATCGCTGCAATCCGTTTGGGTGCATTGGAGCACCCTGTTATCTCACTGATGCCGAAGCATAGCGAACGACGTGGACCTTGGCGAAGTCACGTGGAACGCGCCATTGCCCTCATGAGTAAAGTGTATTGGGATGGCCTGGATCGGCAAGGATGTGTTAACCACAGCAGGGCAGCGAGGAATATGGTCTGCATTCTCTGCGCCAGTAGTGCGCTAAAGACTTTTCAATAGCCGCTGCACATCAATCGCTGCCCGGATAACGTAGACACTCTCTATATAACCAAATAACCAACACGATATGACCCAGGGGACCATTCAAGGTCTGGTAAACGTGCTTGATGAGTCCCTTATCTTTCAGGAGCAGTGATGAGCCAAACGATGTTTGGCAGCAGATCCCGCTTGCGGTAACAAGCCAGCAGGAAGTCGAACACATCACTCATCAGCCCAACAGCCAGGACTTCAAACAACGGATCGGACGCTCCCTGGCCTGAGTTGAGTCCTAGGTGACGTCTGACTCTGGACGCTTTGGGCACGCTGGTACGGTTACAGGAGCAGCCTGGAACATCTGCTATGTGTAGGCACACTTGATTGGTGCTTGTTCAACCGTGTCAAGCATTTTCCTAGGGATCCACGTTTAACGACAAAAATACCAGCAACGATCTCGTGTTCGCCTCGCTGGTCTGTACGTTTGGACCATTGCTGGAAACACTTGCAAGATAACGCTCCAGATCAAGGAGTGATCGAAATCATGACCAAAATGATCATATGAATACTGTTTGCTTCCCACCCATCGCAGCTGAAGCAGCGCACACAGCGTGTGCAGTCGTATTGTGTACTTCACCACAAACCAGTCATACGCCTTAGACGTGTCTGAATGGACACTTCAGCTCCCAAAACTAAAGACTGCACCTTAGCCAGTGATCCGAGCCTAATGCGCTCAAAGTAACGCAGCAGGTCATCGAGTCGCTGGACTTTGGCGGAATGAGCCAGTGTCTGTCCGACTGGATCGCAACGCCCTAATATCGAATCGCTTGGTGGACCTGTGGCGTCAGGCATCGATCTAGGCTTGAGTTTCCTTCATGCCCAACGGCGGTGTGTTGGCTTTAAGCACGTCGTTCATGTTGCTGCTGGTGCCATGTACTGCATGGAATCACCCGAAGTCGCTGTTTAAGCCGACATGCACTTGCATACCTAAGCTGCATTGCTGACTTTGCTGGATCGGGGGGCGATGTCCGGAGCGTATTGGCTACTGGCTTCCCTGATCTGACGAGATGCACTGATCAACCGTCGGCACCCACTGCCGTACCACTCTTGAGTGGCCACGCCCTGCTCGGCAGGAATACATTCACGGTTTCCAGAAGGTGCCGAGCCTGCCTGTCGCGCGCCAGCATGTGATACAGCAATATGCTGCGTCTTTAAAGCACGCATGCCCACCTCCCAGAACATCGTCATGGGGAAATAGCCCCACAATGTTATGTACTACTTTTAATCCTGACCCGGTGGTTGACCACTGTTGCATGAAATGGATAAGCAGCATCGCCTAAAGGATAACCTCAAGGAAACTTGGCCCCGGATAAAACCGGCGATAGCAATGCTGTCAGATCTGATCGCGGCAGCATGCTTACCATCCCATTCCACTAGCGAGTATGTGCTAGTGCGTCACTGTCTTGAGGCTCAAGCTGGATTGCTTCATGGCGTTGGTCGTCTATGCACTGCAGCATTTATGTGGACACATCCCAGCAGAATAGACCCTAGTCATCCCCTGGTGAGCAGATCAATACACGGTGGTTACAGCACCACGATGACGACATAGGCACACAAGACAGCATCACTCCACACAATGATCCTCAGACCCAATGCCTCTGGGCAATGTTGTGTACACACTGTCTGCATTTCAACCTAGTGCAACATACGGTCATGGTTAGTCTGTACTTGGTCACGTTGGATTGAAGGAATGACGATCCTGCCTGCCTTATCCTGTCGCAGTGATTTGACCATTTATTTGTCCATCTCGTCGGTGTGCTCATCACTCTTTTTGTTACCAATTTGAGTAGTCAACCCGACTTTCGAGCTCGGCATTTTCCGCGTTATGAGCCAGACTCAACTGCTTGTAATCATTTTGATCGCTTAAATTCCACTGTTTTAACGCAACGGTGTATTAGAGTGTTTGCGTGATGATCGAATGAATGACTTGTAATACACACTAATTCAATCCTGACCCATGGATTAGCTTAAAAGGTGTAGCGAGTGCACATGGATGATTCAATCATGCACTCGTTGAGTAATACACACTGTTGTTTCACAAAGTAAATAAGCAAAGCTGATAAGCATGATCTAGAACGTCACAATATGACCTTAGGCATCCCGATGGTCCATACATGGCGGAGCAGTGAACATCACGTCACGCTTATCGAAGCAACCAAAGAACCGAAAAATGCTTTTTGATGGTGTAACAGGTTCTATACCTCACTAACGGCCGATGTATCGTCCACTGACATCACTCAAGGTCGGACTCGCTTTTAATGGTTGGAGAGTCGCTATATTGAAGTCAACACCGCTATCCAACACTTAGCATCGCGTCTGATCGCCTGCATAAGAAGAGCTCATGCTGCAGTGACTGATTTGCGTTAAATAAGGCAAGGAACACCACAAGGAAACTTCTGCTCGAACATGACTCACCTGCTGCGAGAAACACTCGGAAGCGATAGCCGAGTATTCGCCTCACAACAACCCCATACGCAATCGTGTTGAACCCCAAGATCTAATTTGCCGCCACACTATTACCCGTATTGAACAACTGAAACTCACGGATATGCACCGCATCCGCACTGGCAAGGATATTTAGACGGACGCGGGAAGCGGTCACCGAAGCAAAATGATCAATCTTCATCCTACCGATTGCTTGCGCTTGGGCAACGCGCACCCATTTGCCTTGCTGCCAGACTTCGATCACATACTTCTGTACCAGCTGGCCATCATTGATCCATTCCATGCTCAGTGCAGTGTCAAAGGTGATTGGTCGCTTGAAATGGAGTTCAAACACTGCACTGTGTGAGCCTTGCGGCGCGCTCCAAAAAGTATCCAAATCACCGTCCACCGCTGGAAAGATGGCTTGTTGATTTTTCAGATTCGCAGGGACCAGGTTCTTGCCGGGACCGTAACGCGCCTGGATTGCTGCCCCCATTTCCTGTAGCCGTTTGACGTCTGCTTCCGGCAGCAGGCCCCGCGTGTCTGGAGCAATACCCAATATCAATTGGCCACCCAGACCAACACTCTTCTCCCAGATAGCGATCAACTCATCCACGCTTTTGAGAGTCTGCTCGTTGTTTGGATGCCAAAACCACTGCAACTGGTGCAACGGGGTATCGACTTCTATTGGACGCCACCGCAAATCACCGTGGCGATCGATGACATTCCAGTTCTCACCTTCGATAACACCAGCTTCGTTGCCAACCCAGCGGATGTCGCCATATTTGAATAATGCCGTGTCGGCAAAGACCATTGCATTAGGCTGGTAGGTGCGCAACTCTTCCAGATATTTATCGAAATCGTATACGTGGCCTGCACTGCCGGCCCCGTCCAGCCACCATTCGGTGATTGGGCCGTAGTGCAATGCGAGTTCCACGAGTTGCGCAGCATAAAACTGATTGTAGGCATGAGCGTCAGAATATTTGGGTTCATGACGGTCCCACGGCGAAAGGTAGATCCCGAAACCCATCCCTTCCTGACGTACCGCTTCAGCGGTCAACTTCACCAAGTCGCCTTTGCCGTCCATCCACGGGCTATGCTTAATCGAATACTCACTCTGCGCCGTTGGCCATAGGGCGAAGCCATCATGGTGCTTAGCCACCAAGATCAGGTACTTGGCTCCTGCTGCTTTGGCTGCTCGCGCCCACTGGCCGGGATCGACCTGGGTGGGATTGAACACCTTCGGAGTGGCACTACCATCACCCCACTCCTGATTCAGCCAAGTATTAGGGTTGAAATGGACGATGACGCCAAATCCCAGGTCCTGCCACGCTATCTGTTGGGGCGACGGTTTAATTGCGGCGAAGTTTTGGGCGATCGCAGCTGGGAGTACCACAGTGGCCAGACTGAATCCGACCAGCCAACGTAACAAGGCAAACAGGGCGCAATGTGTCATGGAAGCTTGAGATATCTAGGCAATTAGTCACCACCGCAAGGGGGTAGAGTATGGTATTTGAAAGTATTTTTAGATTACTCGCTGCTAAGCAGAACAAGGCACACTTGAACTTGAGCTTGTTGCTAATCAGGTTGCCCGCAGATATGGCTTGATGGTGTTGGTTCAGCGTTTGATACCTCCTGGACAGGATGCCTTGGTCAGTGTGCTTGATCTACATACGCCTCGCCAAACCGGGGTAGGGATGTCTGAAATCTTCTGAAACTGCATGGATGGAATCTCATCTCATGTGAATCAATGAGTTGTAACAATGTTGCGGGGGTTTCTCAGAGCATCCCTAGCACATTTGGGTCAAGGTCGCGCACTGGCCCTGATGGACATAAGTTAACGACTGATTTGCATGCATGTCTGTCCTCCCACTCCAAGTCATGGGGAACTGCTCCGCTTAACCCAGCACATTGGCCGCAGTTATCCATGTCGGGACAATGACGGCCTGCCCGTCATTGGCGATGACATGGAACAGGCCATAGACCACGCACACTTAAAAAGCACGTCTAAGGGACTACTGAACCAGGAACTGGACTACAGGAGGATGTTTTCATTTATAACTTCTTGGCGGTGTTCACAGATCAATCGCCTCTTGTCTTGAGCAGGCACGGAATGTCGTCATGCATCCTTGACTGAGCACGCATAGATTCGTGCCCTTAGGCAGACGGACCACCAAGTTCTCTTGACATTGACAGGTATTGAAATACTACTTGCTGCACGGGCACGTCAGGATGATTGTTACGCTTGGGAGCAGTGCCAATGAATCTTATCCGGCAAAGCAAACAGCTTGAGTCCAACGGACGTATTCATCCAAACCGTGCGATAGATGACTCACATCAGTCCTCCATGATGGCGTTTGTCCAGGGAATAAAGCCTCTGGCACCCGTGTACATGGGTGTGTTCCGATGGCGGTAATCATGATGTTTGGAAATATTTTGTGCTTGCCGATAGCAGGCCAGATGCAAGTCCAACGCATCCTGATCAACCCAATGATCGTGAGTAGCATCAGTAGTGCACTAAAGGCTTCAGAAACAACGAGCCACAAGCACTCCGTTGGGCGACACCATTTGAATCTCAGGCGACCTCGGAAGGCTCCGAACAAGCCCGTGCAGTTGATTATTACCGCAGAACATCTGATATCTGAAGGGAAACGTGATAGAGCGCTTGTACACGCGTATCAAGTACCAGTCATTCCAACATCACAACCCTGGAGTCAAGGTTTGACGTAAAAATACAAAATCTTTAAGCGCATGATAAGTGCTGACAGGTTTTGGACTGCGATATACCAACACCTGATATCTCCGTGTTGGCCTTTGAACATTGCACCTCAACCGCACTCACTTCTCAACAGACATCGTTGGTGGCAAATGTGGATGGATCTGCTCCAGTGTGCGTGCAACTGCACCACGTCCGTTGGCAACTAACGCCAATCCAGCCTGGGCCATCTGCGTACGCTTGGTCGGATCTGCCAGTAGCTGTTCCAGCATCACGCCGACTGCGTCGGCGTCGGCACAGATTTCCAACGCATGAGCAGACTTCATGCGCCGCGAGATCTCTGAAAAATTGTGCAGATGCGATCCGGTCACTGTAGCGGTACCAACGGCTGCCGGCTCAAGCAGATTGTGACCTCCGACTGGCTGCAAGCTGCCGCCAACAAAAGCAACCTGGGCGCATGCGTAAAATGCCGTGAGCTCACCAAGTGTATCGATAACAAACACGTCGGTAGCAACATCCGGCCACATGTGTTGTTGGCGCGTATTAACGCGCCAGCCGTACCCACGTGCCAGTCCCTCGACCTTATGAAAACGCTCCGGGTGACGTGGTGCCCACAGCAGCAATACACCCGGGATAAGACGCAGTAAGCGCGCATGGATGTCGATGACGGCAGCCTCCTCGCCTTCATGGGTGCTGGCCGCAATCCACACTGGCCGCGCCGCCGGCACACCCCTGCGGAATACAGCCACGAAAGCATCCAGGTGCTCTGGTATGGGGATGTCAAACTTCAAATTACCCAATGCAACCACTTGATCAGGACGCGCGCCCAGACGCAAAAAGCGTGCTGCATCGTCTTGGGACTGCGCTGCCACACACACCACCGAACGTAACACACGTGCAATAAGCGGTGCGAGCAAACGATAGCCACGTAGTGAACGTGCCGACAGCCGTGCATTGAGGATATAAACAGGAATGCCATGACTGCGGCATCCAAACAGCAGATTCGGCCAGAGCTCGGTTTCCAGAATCAGCGCTAACTGCGGACGAAAATACCGCAAGAAGCGTTCGACACTGCCAGGCACATCATATGGCAAGTAGACGTGCTCCAATGATTCTCCCCAGAGCGCACGCACGCGCCCGGAACCGGTTGGGGTAATGGTGGTGATGACCCAACGGATATCCGGTCGTTGGCGGCGCAAAGCGTCAACCAAAGACGCAGCGGCATTGACTTCCCCCACCGAAACGGCGTGTAACCACACTCGAGGACGTCCACACGACGGTGGATACGAGGCATAGCGCTCATTCCAGCGATTGAAATATTCACGAAGACGAAAGCCACGCCAGACCAAATGGTAGATGGTGACGGGGAGTAACAGATACAGCAGGGCCGAATATATTGTGCGTAGCAGCCATTCAATTGGATCTTTTCTCATCTGCCAAGGATACGGAAGCCGATTACCGCGCGCCTATGGAGATAGGGAACATACTGAAGCTAATCCCATAGAATTGCTCTATGTCAGAATTTAGCGACGTTACCCCGCGTCCGTCCTTACTGAAACCGGCACACTGGCCGATGTACTTGGCACTGTGCGGGATGGTGATAGCCGCACGCCTGCCTTGGGGACTACAGCACCTGCTGGGCCGGATGATTGGGCCAGTCGCACTGCGTCTGCTGAGGACTCGCCGGCATGCGGCTGAGGTCAATTTGCGGCTGTGCTTTCCACAACACGATGAGGCTTGGCGGCAAAACTTGTTGCGCAAGAATTTTGATGCGTTGGGTGTGGGCTTGTTCGAGTTTGCACGCGCTTGGTGGGGAACGATCGACGTAATCCGTGCGGGCATACGTCTGGAAGGTCTGGAACACCTGCGCCAGCTGCAGCGTGAAGGCCGCGGCGTGTTGCTTGTCTCCGGACACTTCATGACTTTGGAGATATGCGGGCGACTGCTGTGCGACTACGTGCCATTGGCCGGCATGTACCGGCGCCATCGCCATCCGGTATTGGAGTGGGCAGTCAAACGTGGGCGGCTACGCTACGCCACACATATGTTTGCCAACGAAGAGTTGCGTGCAACGATCAAGCACCTTAAGCGTGGTGGCTTCCTGTGGTACGCACCAGACCAAGACATGCGAGGCAAAGATACGGTGTTTGCACCCTTCTTTGGTATGCCGGCAGCGACCATCACCGCAACCCATCAACTCGCCCGTCTCACCGGCTGTGCAGTGGTGCCTTACTTTCATCGCCGCCAAGGAAGCGACTACGTGTTGAAGATCGCACCACCATTGACCGATTTCCCATCCGACGATATGGCTGCCGACACCGCACGCGTGAATCAAGTGATCGAAGCGATGATACAAGAGGCACCGGATCAATATTTATGGGTCCATCGCCGTTTCAAACGGCAACCAGATGGACACAGCAGCTTCTACGACTGAATTTCTGATCTTGGCCCCCCTCTGGGTCCATGGATCGGCATGTCTTCCTTACTGATCCCTTGAACACGATAGTGCAGCGCCAATACCCACCATGACAGCGGTTGCGCAACGGTGTGAACGTGATCAACCTGCATGATATCGGCTGACTGCGAGTCCCTATGCCATCAGATCAGATCGACACAACGGCTACTTACCGTTATCCGTCTGCCGGACCTGCTTTCTTACCGTCGCGATCCTGAAGCAACGCTCCAGCATAGAGACCGGCCAGCATCAGCATCAAGGCACCCCAGAAGCTGGAATAGAACGCCAAGTGAGTATTGAAGGGGAACACTGTCGCCAATAATGAGATCATCGCTGGGCGAGCACGGTCGCGCGCGGTAGTAGCAGCATAACGCCAAGCACGCCAAGCCATTGCTGCACCAGCCACCCAGAGCAGCAAGCCAATCACGCCGGTTTCAGAGAGGATTTCCAACACGATTTGGTGCGCGTGCAGTGCAGGCCCTGTGCCCCAGGCTGGCATCCGGTCTGGCGTGGGGTCACAAGCAGGATAAGCATCCCGAAAACCCCGCACGCCAACGCCACTAAAGGGATGCGCACGGATCATACACACCGCCGCGTGCCAGATTTGGCTGCGTCCGGACAATGCCTTGTCCACTCCACCGCCATGATCGGCAAAAATCGCTGCGGTACGGTAGATGCGTTCGCGTGTTTGAGGTGAAAAGGCAACCACTGCGACCGTCAATGGCAAGAAGAGTACACTCAGTCCCAGTAAACGCCGCATCCCAAGCAATCTCCAGCCTGACAGCATCAGAATCAGACCATAGGTGATCCAGGAAGCACGCGACCCTGCCAACAACAGCACGATGCCGATCACCACCACGGCCAGCAGCCACAGCGTAAAACTGCGACGTTGCACTGCAAACAGCACAAATGGCGACAAAGTTGCCAAAATCTGGCCAAGTTTGAGATTACATGGGCCGAAAATCCCGCTCAGACGGTCAGCTAATATCATCTCCTGGGATGTGCAGAATCCATAGCCTCCCATCCCCTGTTTGAGCTGATTCAACAACCAGAACAACGGACTGGTGCCGAACACCGCCTGGGCCAGCGCATCCAACGTCCAGACCAACCCGATCGCGGCAAGCCCTCTGAAGGTGCGATCCCGACGCTCGGGGGTCGCTACGGCAATCGCGCATAACCACATGAAAGGTAAATAGCGCAGGTCTGTAGCGACCTTGCGTAACGTCTCGGAGAGGTCCAAAGCTCCGAATAAAGACACCACCTGTGGCAGCCAGTAGGCCATGAAAAAAACGCTGGTCAGCGCCCAGACCGGACCATCAAGCAACTGGGTGCCACCACGAAAGCGATAGCGGATCAGATGGTAACTGGCGAGTAGCGCACTCAGGGTAAGGACCGTGGCGGCCAATCCCGGCAGCGGCCAAAGCGCCACGAACACAACCACCCCCACCGGTGCCCAACGGCCGACGTCAAGCAGCGATACTGGCGTGCAGATGGTGGCAAGATCAGGCGCAGAGTTCGTCATAGACTTTCAGCGTGGCCGATTGCATTGCCTGCAACGTGTAAGGAATGACTTGAGGTAGCTCCGGGGAGTGTGTCAACAGCATTTCAGCGCGCGTCTGAAGTACGTCCGCATCGAACGGGGCAACTGCACCATCGGGCTGCAGTTGGGTGAGTAATTCGCCAACACCACCATGATTCCAGCCCAGCACGGGGCGACCAACCGCGAGTGCCTCAAGCACCGTGCGACCGAATGCTTCAGGTTTGCACGAAAGTTGTAGCACCAGGTCGCTGGCCGCATAGGCTTCAACGAGATGCTCGGTAGGTGGAGTGAATACAACCATGTCGGCGATGCCCAGCCTGCGGGCTTGGGCTTCCAGCTCACCTAGGTAGGATTCACGGCCTGATTCGCGCGCACCAGGCAGCCACAAGCAGGTGTTGTGGCCGGCACTGCGCAGTGCCGCCAGTAAAGCGAGTGCATCACCATGTCCCTTCAATCTCGTGCCGCGGCCGGGCAATAGCAGCAAAGACATGTCGTCATCCAAGTACGGGACATATTTCCTGGCCCAGAGACGCGCGCATCGATCCGGATACGGTCGGCGTGGAAACTGACCGACGTCGATGCCGCGTGGGATTGTACACAGCCGCTGCGGATCGGTACGGGGGTAATGTCGCAGTACATAGTCGTGCACCACCTGTGAAACACAAATTACCCGTTCACCATAGGTCATGATGGCACTGTAGGGGTTCGGAGAATTGAGACCATGCACAGTCGTGATGAACCGCGGCCTTGGGCAGGAGACAAGGCCACGCAGTGCATACCAACTCAGCCACGCAGGTAACCGCGAACGTGCATGCACAATGTCAGGACGTAGCTCGGCAAACAATCGACGCAGTGAAGCGACGTGGCGTAGTGTCAGCAGCGATTTGCGGCCAATGTCCAGCGTCAAGTGCTCGGCGCCACTGCTGACCAACGGCGTGATCAAAGGCCCACCCGCGGAGATCACAACCGCACGGTGTCCAGCCTGCACCAGCGCTGCGGCAATTTCCAGAGTTGAGCGTTCGACACCGCCAGCACACAGTGTTGGCAGCAACTGCACTACGGTGATGCGACGCATCGGCAAGAAAGACGCTCAGTCAATCAGCGTGTAGATCGCACCACAGTATGGGCATGTCACCTCGCCATTCGGTTCATCCTCTATCGGCAGATAGACCCGCGGATGCGAGTTCCACAGTGCCATCTCCGGCATCGGGCAACTCAATGGCAGATCACGGCGATGCACGGTGTAACGCTTTTGAGCGTTGGCGGGTGCGGTGACGGTCTGGCTCATGGTTGAGATCATCGAAAGGGAGAATCGAAGGATTTTAGCAGTGAGCATCGCCGCAATGCGGTTGGTAAAGCCACCACATGGCGTTCAGGATGCAACGCACTCCCATGCCCCATGAATAACAGCATGGGTTGCCGCATCATCACTCACCTAATGGTTCATCCGTATACATGACCGCACGTCATGTTGGGGAAGGGTATTGAAGTGCAGATGAGAGCCTGAGCGACACATCGACTCCATCCGAGTCTTGGATGATAACAACGCACACATGGGGAGCACGAACTTCTCAACGGGATAGTACACATGATGCTGCGACCAGATCTGGCAGCATTGGCATCGCTCTCCCTGTCCGCAGGAAAGCCACCGGCCATGCGCACTATTGAAAATGCTGCACATCCATTTCATGCAGTAGCCATGCAAGTGCAGGATCAGCAGATGAAAGAAACGCTGTAACACATGCTGATGTTTCCTCAGTTCGTTGGTCTGATAGATTAAAAGACGCCACACATCGACAACAATCGCAGCATGTTGCGATTGCATCACGACGTGTTGGAGCGCTAAAGCCTGGCTCAGAGCCACTCCTGGACACCAACAACGTAGCCAACGTGTTGGCACTCAAGCATGGCATGGCAATAGATACCACGCTGATCACTGCACCCCACCGGACCAGGAACACCAGCAACCAATCCGTTCCGGAAATGCTCCAGAGCACGCCAGGCCAGCAGTGAAGCCTTGGGCATGAATATGCACATCGACTCAGATGCCGACTCGGGGTAATTGCATCAGGCACGTGGCACCAACGACAACGTGAATCACTTGATCGCAACCAACAGCCCGTTACATTGAAAGAGCACTTAGGAGGCGACAAGCGGCGCGATGCCAAGACATCGCATTACAACCGTGCAAACGCAAGCAATTTGAAGAAAGTTAAGCGGATCAATGGGCTCCCGGACCATCTCGAAAGCATCACCCTCATGTCTGGACCGAGATAGAGTCTGCGTTTTGGCGCTGAAGTACCTGTTTGAACATATCAAAATGCATGACTGTAGCGTGCTGAAGTACATAACACTGCTGCACACGCTACGTGTATTGCTTCATCTATAGCTGGTACGGAACAAACTGCTGCAAAGCACGGCAGGCAAGTGTCCGGAAACCGTCAAGAGGCTAGTCATGGCAGGGGAAATTGTTCGTCAGCATACCTCACGCACAGCCACATGCATTACTGAACAATCAAAATAAACAGAAGGTGCACACGGATACACCATCCTATACAGCGCTCCTACATGCTAACGTGAGAATGCGTTTTTATCGCAGCACAATCCTTGTATTCAGTCATTTGCCGCTGTAGCAGCGCGCGCGCTGCTACTTACTCTTTACTATCACCTTCGCACCACCATGCCCGATTACAGATCCAAGACCTCCACCTACGGCCGCAATATGGCTGGCGCACGTGCTTTATGGCGTGCTACCGGCATGCAGGATGACGATTTTCACAAGCCGATCATCGCTATCGCTAATTCTTTCACCCAATTCGTACCAGGCCACGTACATCTAAAGGATCTTGGCCAGCTGGTTGCGCGTGAAATCGAGCGTCTCGGCGGTGTCGCCAAAGAATTCAACACAATTGCGGTGGATGACGGTATCGCGATGGGGCACGACGGCATGCTGTATTCGCTCCCCAGTCGTGAAATCATCGCCGACTCGGTTGAATACATGGCAAACGCGCATTGCGCCGACGCACTGGTATGTATCTCGAACTGCGACAAAATCACCCCTGGGATGCTGATGGCTGCGCTACGCCTGAACATTCCTACCGTGTTCGTCTCAGGTGGACCGATGGAAGCCGGTAAACCTAAACTGGCTGATCATAAACTCGACCTGATCGACGCAATGGTGCTGGCTGCCGATCCTCATGCCAGCGACGAGGAGGTTGCTGCCGTGGAGCGCAGTGCCTGCCCTACCTGCGGTTCGTGTGCTGGTATGTTCACCGCCAACTCAATGAACTGCCTGACCGAAGCGCTCGGTTTAGCGTTGCCAGGGAACGGAACGGTCGTTGCCACTCATTCTGACCGCAAACAACTCTTTCTGAACGCTGGACGCACTGTGGTTGAGTTATGTCACCGCTGGTATGGCGCCGAAGATCCCACTGCATTGCCTCGAGGCATCGCCACATTCGCTGCGTTCGAGAACGCGATGACCCTTGATATCGCAATGGGCGGCTCGACTAACACGATTTTGCACCTGCTTGCGGCTGCACAGGAGGCCGAAGTGCCATTTACGATGCAGGACATTGATCGCTTGTCGCAGCGTGTGCCGCAATTATGCAAAGTGGCTCCAAACACACCGAAGTACCACATTGAGGACGTGCACCGCGCCGGAGGTGTTATTGCAATTTTAGCTGAGTTGGCACGCGGCAATCTGTTACATACCGACGTCGCAACCGTACATAGCAAGACCCTGGGTGAAGCCATCGCCACATGGGACATTATCGGAACACAGGATAAAGCGGTGCATACGTTTTATAAAGCCGGTCCAGCGGGCATCCCGACCCAGGTTGCATTCAGCCAGAGCACACGTTGGCCGTCACTGGATATCGATCGCGCCGGGGGCTGCATCCGCGACGTAGAGCATGCGTTCTCGAAGGAAGGAGGCTTAGCCGTGCTCTATGGCAACATTGCCCACGATGGTTGCGTGGTGAAGACGGCCGGCGTAGACGAGTCGATCCATGTGTTTGAGGGTTTAACCCGGGTATACGAAAGCCAGGACGCGGCGGTCAAGGGGATCCTTGGCGACGAGGTCCAACCCGGCAATATCGTGGTGATTCGCTACGAAGGCCCCAAGGGCGGCCCGGGCATGCAAGAAATGCTCTACCCGACGTCCTATTTGAAATCCAAGGGCCTCGGGAAACAATGCGCGCTGTTCACCGACGGTCGCTTCTCTGGCGGGACTTCCGGTTTGTCGATCGGCCACGCCTCACCCGAGGCAGCAGCAGGGGGTGCGATTGGCCTGATCCGCAATGGCGACCATATCCGCATTGACATCCCCCAGCGTGCGATCAACCTGCTGATCAGCGAAGAGGAACTGACCGCACGTCGCCTCGAACAGAATGCTATCGGTTGGAAGCCGGAGCAGCCGCGGACGCGCAAGATCAGCGCCGCACTGAAGGCATATGCATTACTTGCAACCAGTGCCGATAAAGGCGCCGTACGCAACCAAGCGCTACTTGATGGTTAACAAGATATAACACTTATTAGTTGACAATTCGGCACACCCAACGATGAACCGAACAGACTCGCCACATTGATTATTGATTAAAGCAATTCCTTGACAACCGAACAGCGGCATTGAACGAATTCCACATGATTCCAAGTACAGCCGCCAAAATCATTCGCCATATGTAGGTGAATGCCGCCGAGATACCACCGTGATAAGGCATCAATCGATGCATCATCAAACGGGTAGCTCGCTTCAGGCAACGCCGTTTTATCTTGGATGATCTCTAACATTAACTTCTGCTACATCTTGCAACGCTTGATTTTCTCGTCGATCTCCTAGGAGATCACGCTCTCCTGTTGGAAGAAGAACATAGACAGGAATTCAATGGACATCCGAGAAATAAAACAAATCATTGATTCAGTATCTTGGCTGGGGATGATAGGCACATCCCTAACGCAAAAAGATCAGTCATATGCTGTCCAAACGCATCCAACCTTGCTCCCAAGAGAGAAATAATCTTCTGGGCACAACATATTTAGCTATACAGGCAATGACATGCGTTGTTTTGCACGCATGGTCACTGATCTGAGTATGGTTTCGCTTGCATCGGGTGCGGCAGATCACACCGCATCTTGTCAATCTAATGAGTTTCAACCAAGCCACCCCAGATAGCAGTACAGCCGGCCGCTGCGGGATAAAGACACACACTGAACTGAATCAGTCTGATAAGGCTTACCAACAAGAAACACCTCATTACCCATTGCAAAGGCCTTTCCCTGCTCTTCTGCGTCGTCGGAGTCGATCGGGACAGCCTGATGATCGCTGTCGCCCCGATTACATTGGTCGCCCCTCGCCGGATAAGATCATCGCCAATGCCACCCGCCGGCCCTCACTGGCCAACACATTGTAAGTACGTGCCGAGGCTTCGTTGGTCATAATTTCGATGCCAATCCCACGAGTCAAGCAGGTTGCCAGTATCACTGCTGGAGGAAACATTTGGTGATGACCAGTGGACAAGATGACCAGCGTCGGTGCCAACGCCAGCACCGGTTCCAAATCGGTTGCTTGCAACTGCTCCGGACTGGCCACTGACCAGTCTTCAACCAACTTGTCCGGCATCAGAATGAAACTGGAATGCAATACTCGATCATTGATTCTCGCATGGTGGGCATCAGCAAAGCGTAGGACATATATGTAATCAGGCTGTTCCTGAGTAAAGAGCACAGGCTGACCTCCGTGTGCTTAAGGGCTTGGCAACACGATTTGGCGCTTTTCCTTGCTGCACCGATACAAGATAGCGACATGACCAATACGCTGGACCAGTACGCTATCACTTTGAGCAGCGAGCTTAGCAATCAGCATATCGCGTATTTCGCGATCCTCATTGATGACCTTCACCTTGACCAGTTCATGCCGTTCGAGCGCATCATTCAATTCTGAAAGAAAGCCAGAAGTCACTCCCTTCTCGCCGGTCTGCAATAGGACTTTCAGATCATGAGCTTGGCCACGCAGGAAACGGTTCTGGGCAGAAGTCAACGCGGCGGTCATGCATGTGCAGAACAGAAGCTGAAGTGGGATTTAGAGTAGCATAGTGCATCTTATTGTCTGGTTTTCCCATGTCGCACAGCAAGAGCAGTCAGCGTTGGCTTAAGGAGCATTTCTCCGATCCCTTCGTGAAAAAAGCTCATGCCGAAGGGATGCGTTCGCGGGCCGCATACAAGTTAGAGGAAATACTTAAACGTGACCGCCTGCTCAGACCGAACATGGTTGTGGTCGACCTTGGTGCTGCGCCTGGAGGATGGTCGCAGCAAATACGCAAACAGATGGGTAATCATGGCAGGGTCATCGCTTTGGATATCTTGAAGATGCCGCCGTTGGCTGGAATTGAGTTCCTTCAAGGTGACTTCAGAGATAAAGCTGTTCTATCACAGCTCGAAATAATGCTCCGCGGCCAATCAGTTGACCTTGTGCTTTCCGATATGGCCCCCAATAAGAGTGGAATGGACGCAGTGGACCAACCGCGGATGATGTACTTAGCTGAGCTAGCGATGGATTTTGCCGACATCCATCTGAAACTAGGCGGCTCGTTCCTAATCAAATTGTTCCATGGAATCGGATCAGATGACTATATCCGCCAATTACGGCACAGGTATAAAAAAGTTGCGATCCGCAAACCGGTAGCCTCCCGTAGACGCTCCCCAGAGGTTTATGTCCTCGGTGAGGGCAAGCGCACTCAGAATGAAGTAAGCTGCTCGTGAGCGATCGCGTTCGAATATTGAGAGTAGATGAGAGGCACTGGAACCAATGAGGATGAACGACTTAACCAAAAATCTGTTGTTGTGGGTGGTCGTCGCCGTCGTACTGATGGTGGTGTTTCAAAGTTTCTCGCCACGTATTGGTGGAGTAATAGGCAACGAACCGATCACCTACACACAATTCTTGAATGAAGTGGATAGCGGGCGGATCAAGTCGGTGAACTATACTGACGAGAGCGGTCTGACTGTCAACGCGATTCGCTTCAAACGCACCGATGGTAGCGAAGGTTTGGTCTACGGCCCACGCGACGACAAGCTGGTCGACGTGTTATACAGCAAAAACATCGAGATGACTCGGCAGAAGCCTTCCACCGGTCCGGGCTTTTGGTCTCTGGTATTGAATTTCCTACCAGTCGTCCTGATCATTGGATTCTGGCTTTTCATCATGCGCCAGATGCAGGGTGGTGGTGCTAAAGGTGCCATGTCGTTTGGAAAATCCCGCGCGAAGTTGCAAGGTGATGACCAAATCAAAATCACTTTCGCTGACGTCGCCGGTTGCGACGAAGCCAAAGAGGAAGTCGGTGAACTAGTCGACTTTTTGCGTGACCCTACCAAATTCACCAAGCTCGGCGGCAAAATCCCACGCGGAGTATTGATGGTTGGCCCTCCAGGCACCGGCAAGACGTTGTTAGCCAAAGCGATCGCTGGGGAAGCCAAAGTGCCGTTTTTTTCTATTTCTGGCTCTGATTTCGTCGAAATGTTTGTTGGCGTCGGCGCTAGCCGCGTCCGTGACATGTTTGAGCAGGCCAAGAAGCACGCACCATGCATTGTTTTCATCGACGAAATCGATGCGGTCGGCCGTCACCGAGGTGCAGGCTTAGGCGGAGGTCATGACGAACGCGAGCAAACTTTGAACCAACTTTTGGTCGAGATGGACGGTTTCGAAGGCGGTGAGGGAGTGATCGTGATCGCCGCGACGAATCGCCCAGACGTACTCGACCCAGCGCTGCTACGTCCAGGTCGCTTCGATCGCCAAGTTGTGGTTGGTCTGCCGGATGTTAAAGGTCGTGAGCAGATCCTACGTGTTCATATGCGCAAATTGCTGTTGGCCAATGACGTCGAACCCCTCGTGATTGCGCGTGGCACCCCTGGTTTCTCTGGCGCTGACCTGGCCAATTTGTGCAATGAAGCAGCATTGTTCGCCGCACGTGGCAACGAAAAGGAAGTCAGAATGAACCATTTCGACTCTGCCCGCGACAAAATACTGATGGGCACTGAACGCCGCTCAATGGCAATGAGTGAGGAAGAAAAGACCCTTACTGCTTACCACGAAGCTGGTCATGCCATCGTAGGCCGCTTGGTACCTGAGCATGACCCTGTATACAAAGTCACGATTATCCCGCGCGGCCGCGCCTTAGGCGTCACCATGTATCTGCCGGAAGGGGACAAATACTCAATCAATAAGGTGGCGATCCAGTCGCAACTATGCTCCTTATATGGTGGCCGTGTTGCAGAAGAATTAATCTTCGGTGACGACAAAGTCACCACTGGGGCTTCTAACGATATCGAACGTGTGACCAAGATGGCGCGCAATATGGTCACCAAGTGGGGGCTCTCGGATGAGCTGGGTCCGGTCGCCTATGGTGAAGAAGAGGATGAAGTGTTTCTAGGCCGTTCTGTCACCCAGCATAAAAATGTCTCCGACGAGACCGCTCGCAAGATCGACGAGGTAGTGCGCACAATCTTGGATAAGGCATACGCTCGCACCAAACAGATCTTGGCCGACAACCTGGATAAACTGCACGCCATGTCGCAGCTGCTGCTGCAGTACGAAACCATCGACGCACCTCAGATTGATGCCATTATGGAAGGCCGTGAGCCACCACCTCCGGTTGGTTGGGGCAAGTCTTCTGACAAGGGTAGCGACGACGACATGAGCAACCCCCGCCCGTTAACGACTATTGTTATTCCAGCTGAGCAGACCTGATCCAAACAATTAATCACCGTACCTCCACAACCCCGGTCCTGGAGCAATCCAGGGCCGATTGTGTCTTTGAAATGCAATAAACCGTCAGGCTACGATACGAATAGCAATAGCAATGACAGTAGTATTACTTTCTAGGCATGCTGTGTGCTGTGCCATGATCAACTCACCAGCGATATAACTGCTCTATACGTTGAAAACCATGATTGGCACTGCTGTTAGTGCATTTATCAGCTTGACGATCACCCATACCATGCTCGTTACCTTAAGGAAGTTAGGAAGTTTCTGATGTTTGATACTATCCCAACCCTGCACTGCGCCGGGCGCACCTTGCGTTTGGACCGCCCACTGGTAATGGGCATCCTCAACGTTACTCCTGATTCTTTTGCCGACGGAGGCCTTTATGTCTCCGTCGAGGCCGCAGTCGCACATGGATTGCGTCTGATTGCCGAGGGCGCAGACATCATCGATATCGGTGGCAAGTCCAACAGTCCCGGTGCAGAGCCGGTGTCGCTGGAGGACGAACTACTCCGCGTGATGCCGGTCATCAATGCATTGGCTGCGCACGGCAACGCTGTCATTAGCATAGACACCTGCAAACCTGAGGTGATGCGCGCGGCAGTCGCGGCCGGTGCCGGCTTGATTAACGACATCTATGCACTACGCATGCCTGGTGCGCTTGAGGCGGCAGCAGAATTAGCTGTACCAGTGGTGTTGATGCATATGAAAGGTGAACCGCAGTCGATGCAGCAAGCACCACAGTATGACAATGTGGTCGATGAAGTACACCGTTTCCTGGTCGAGCGGCTTTTTGCAGCCGAGATGGCCGGTATCGAACGACACCGATTGCTGGTCGATCCTGGTTTCGGTTTTGGCAAGACCACCGCGCATAACATTGCACTGCTAACTGCACTGGAACATTTCACCAAACTCGGCGTACCATTGTTGGTCGGGTGGTCACGCAAGAGCAGCTTGGGTGAACTGACCGGACGTCAGTTACCGACCGAACGCGTGTACGCTTCCGTCGCTGCACATTTAATTGCGGTACAACACGGCGCGTTAATCGTACGGGTGCATGACGTGGCGGCTATGGTGGATGCCCTCAAAGTTTGGCAGGCAGTCTCAGCAGCATCTGTGCCTACACCACGTACCCAGACGACAGCAACCTGTTATTGATGCCAGTCGACACTAGACCACTGGCAATTGCGCTAATGGGGCCAACCGCCAGCGGCAAAAGCGTGCTGGCCATAGATATTGCCAAGCGTTGGGGAGGGGAGGTCGTTAGTGTTGACTCAGTTCTGGTCTACCGCGGCTTAGATATCGGTACAGCCAAGCCGAATGCGGCGATGCGCGCAGCAGTACCACATCATTTGATCGACATCTGTGAACCTTGGCAAATCTATTCTGCAGCCGATTTCGCGCATGATGCTCGCGCAGCAATCGAAATGATCGTTGCACGTGGTGCATTACCAATCCTAGCTGGCGGCACTGGCCTGTACTTCCGTGCGTTACTGGAAGGTCTCTCGGATATGCCTGCAGCCAATCCTGGAATACGTGCGATGATCGCTGCCGAGGCCGCACGCGAGAATTGGGCAGCACTGCACAAACGCTTGGCCGAGGTCGATTCGATCGCAGCTGCCCGTATCCAAGCCACGGACCCACAGCGGATTCAGCGTGCGCTGGAAGTCTATCGCATGAGCGGACGATCGATCAGCGATTGGCAAAAGCAGCCGTCCAAGCAACGGTTACCGTTGCGGGTTCTTAAGCTGGTGCTGGCACCGGTCCATCGGGAAATACTGCACGTCAGGATCGCACAACGCTTCAAGGCGATGCTGGACAATGGTCTGCTTGCCGAGGTGCATGCTTTACGTGCAGTACCATACATCCACACAATGGCTCGACCACTGGATCTGCCAGCGATGCGTGCGGTAGGCTACCGACAATCTTGGCAATACTTGGACGGAATTTACACTGCCGATGTGATGTATCAGCGTAGCATTGCCGCCACGCGTCAACTCGCCAAACGCCAGTTGACATGGCTGCGCAGCCAACTAGATGCCCTTTGGTTCGATCCAGAACATGATCAATCCAAAATCGAGAAAGTAGTAGAAGCATTTTTAAACAGACAAAAACATGTCGACTGCGTCTCACCGGTGTAACATTATGCCTCCGGAGCCGACTAGGAAAACAAACAGGCTGACCGGAGTAATAAGAAAAATAAAGGAGTTTGCGATGGCTAAGGGGCAATCTTTGCAGGATCCTTTCCTAAACGCGCTGCGTCGCGAACGGGTACCTGTGTCGGTATATCTGGTTAATGGCATCAAGCTGCAGGGCACAATCGAATCATTCGATCAATTTGTCGTTCTGCTGCGTAATACTGTTAGCCAGATGGTGTACAAGCACGCCATTTCCACAGTGGTACCAGCGCGCAACGTGCGAGTTGGGCCTGGTGGAGGTTATGTGCAATCAGGTGCTGATACGTTACAAATTAACGATGACGAAGTGGAATGATCCAGGAGTGAGGTGTGTTTGACCGCTCACGCAAAGGCGAGTACGCGTTGCTGATCCAGCCCCTCACCAATCACTCTACCGAAGACGGCGCTTTGGAAGAATTTGCTGATCTGACTAGATCGGCAGGAGCAACTGTAGCTGGAACGCTAACGGTTCGGATTAATCGTCCGAACCCGTCAACACTGATTGGCTGTGGCAAGTTAAAGGAAATAAAGGGAACCGCCGATGCCACCGGTGCAGACCTGATCCTAATTAACCATGCACTATCCCCCGTGCAAGAACGTAATCTGGAAAGGTCTCTTGAACGTCGCGTGATTGATCGTACCGGACTTATTCTGGACATCTTCGCACAACGCGCATGCAGCCACGAAGGCAAGTTGCAAGTCGAATTGGCACAGCTACGACACTTGGCAACACGACTGGTACGTGGCTGGACCCACCTGGAGCGCCAGCGCGGTGGTTCAATCGGTCTGCGTGGTCCCGGTGAAACGCAGTTGGAAACTGATCGCCGCTTATTACAAAAGCGGGTGGAGCAACTACAAAAACGCCTAGGTAAAGTCGAGGTGCAGCGCACCCAGATGAGTCGTGCACGAGTCCGTAGTGAACTGCCTCGTATCGCCCTAGTTGGCTATACCAACGCCGGCAAATCGACTCTATTTAATGCACTAACAGGTGCCTCTGCTTACACTGCCGACCAACTGTTCGCCACGCTAGACCCCAAAGTACGCCGTATTGTTCTGCCTGGCGGCAGCAGTGCGATGCTGGCAGATACTGTCGGCTTTGTACGTAATCTGCCGCACGAACTGGTGGCCGCATTCCGCTCTACGCTATCCGAAGCGCGCGAAGCTGATCTACTACTACACGTCATTGACGCAGCAGATCCGCTGCGCGAGGAACGTATCAACCAGGTAGACGAAGTACTACAAGCGGTCGGTGCCGGTGAACTGCCGCAGCTACTGGTGTTCAACAAAATCGACCGCATTGAGGGTGCAGAGGTGCGTCAAGACGCACAGTACGGTATACCTGACCTCGCACGGCGCGAGCGCGTATGGTTGTCCGCACATCATGGACACGGACTTGAGTTGCTGCAACAAGTATTGAGTAATCGTTTGAAGATGCAACATGTACAGGGCGAGTTACGCTTACTGCCTTCGGCAGGACGTCTGCGCGCGCGCCTGCACCAACTGAATGGAGTGCGTGAAGAGCAGACCGATGAATATGGTGGTTGGTTACTACACATTGATCTGCCTTTAGCTGAAGTAGAGCGCTTAGCCGCAAGCGACGACGGGGCACCGCTGCGTGCCTTGCTGCAGAATCGCTGTGAGACCTGGGATCCGAGTCTGTGCTCACGATATGCTACGGCGGACACTCGGTGTTACCACACTTAAGTTTTAAGATAGTTCACACTGACAGTTTTTGACGTTACCACGGGACCTCGATCCGATGTCCGACACACACACTCCCCCACTCTCGTATTACACCGCTCAAGAGAAGCGCCGTCGCATTTTCGCGATCATGGCCGTTTCCTCCGGCAACTTGGTCGAATGGTTTGATTTTTACGTCTACGCATTCACCGTACTGTATTTTTCCTCCCAGTTTTTCCCTGCATCCAATCAAACCGCACAATTACTCAACACTGCAGCCATCTTTGGCGCGGGCTTCTTCATGCGACCCATCGGCGGTTGGCTGTTCGGACGGATTGCCGATCGCTACGGACGCAAACGCTCACTATTGATCTCGGTGATGATGATGTGTGCCGGTTCGCTGATGATCGCCATGCTTCCGACCCATAATATGATTGGCGCTTGGGCGCCGTTTTTATTGCTGGTCGCACGTCTGATACAAGGCCTGTCGGTAGGTGGTGAGTACGGCTCTACCGCGACTTACATGAGTGAAATCGCACTGCGTGGACGACGCGGCTTCTATTCCTCGTTCCAGTACGTCACGCTGATCGGTGGCCAGTTACTGGCAGTGTTGACCCTGGTAGTGCTGGAGGCGTTATTCACTGAGGTTCAAATGCGTGTCTGGGGGTGGCGCATTCCATTCATGATCGGCGCGATTGCCGCAGCGGTTGCGTTACTGCTACGCCGCGCACTGAGCGAGACTCAATCAGAAAATAGCCGACATGACCCACGCGCCGGTTCGCTATCAGCGCTGTTCAGCGAACACCGTGCCGCATTCCTGACCGTATTTGGCTATACCGCTGGCGGCTCGCTGATTTTCTACACTTTCACCACTTATATGCAGAAATTCCTAGTCAACAGTTCCGGCTTGTCCAAACAGACCTCCAGTCTGGTGATGAGTTGCGCGCTGTTTGTCTATATGTGCATGCAACCGTTGTTCGGCCTACTGTCAGACTATATCGGTCGGCGCAACAGCATGCTGCTGTTTGGTGCATCAGGTGCAGTCTGTACTGTGCCGATTCTGGCAGCATTACAACATGTTCATGCGCCGCTACCAGCATTCATACTGATTGTGGGAGCGTTGGCGATCGTTAGCTTGTACACCTCGATCTCCGGCATCGTGAAAGCCGAGATGTTCCCAGCAGAAATACGTGCGCTAGGCGTGGGCTTTGCCTACGCGATGGGCAACGCCATGTTTGGTGGTTCGGCCGAATATGTTGCCCTCGGACTCAAGAGCTTTGGCCTGGAAACGGTGTTCTTCTGGTACGTCGCAACGATGATGGTGGTAGTGTTCTTGGTCAGTTTACGCTTACCACACCAAGCCACTTATCTGCATCATGACCATTGAAACATGCATGCACTTCATAGAAGACAGGCAAGTTTAGTTCAGCTACAACAACAATGGGGATTCCCTCATTATGCGTACCAACAATGGCGACCGACCAGCAGATCCATAACCTATCTGAAACCTTGGGTAAACAGTTCTGCATGACGCACGAACGGTTGGTAACCGCAGAGAGCTGCACTGGCGGCTGGATCGCCAAAGCGATCACCGATGTCCCAGGCTCATCCGCTTGGTTCGAATGCGGCATAGTCGCCTATAGTTACGAAGCCAAACAGGCGTTGCTCGGAGTGCGCCCGGAGACGCTGGAGATACATGGTGCAGTCAGCCGTGAAACTGTGGTGGAGATGGTCTCCGGCGCGTTGATACACTCCGGTGCCAGCATCGCAATAGCAGTGACCGGGATTGCCGGACCTGACGGCGGCAGTACAGACAAGCCAATCGGTAGTGTCTGGATTAGCTGGAAACGACGTGGCGGTTACGCCAAACCACAGTTTTTTAAATTCGATGGTGATCGCGAAGCAGTGCGGCGGGAAACCGTGCTGACTGCATTGCTGGGCCTCAGTACGTTGCTGTAAAAGCAAGCTGGTAATGGGTGGTTATGGCAATGATCTAGAGATGTATTGGACAAACTCCAATACCAGATTATCTATACCCATCCTTTCCTTAATCGTAATCAGCTACGACTTTAGCGATTCTTCATGTCATGCCTCGATCTGGACAAAATGCTTGAGGACACACCACGCTGTTACTGCACTACCTCTCCAGGTGTAGAGGAACGTTATTTCGAACGATACACGTGCCAAAAACACTTCAATCCTTCTGAACAACCTTCGTCAAGGTTATCCAGTTCCGAAGCTGTATCGCCCTGCATCCTCTATGGTCTGAGGATGAGCAATCATTTGAAGCTGTTTTTCTCCAACCACTACTAAAAAGATCACATCTCTTACACCCGAAAGAAATGATCCAGGCCGAATAACGGCGAACATCCATGATTACGTCAACGCAATACCATGGCGCTCGCTGGTAATTCGTCACCTCCCCATGTAATCAGATCCCACACCAAGAAAGCACCCAAGATGGCTACTGAGATATGTGCGTAATAGGTTTATGGCAGCCATCACGCACATGCCAAAGTGCGACTGTGACCTTACCGAACAAAGTCCATGCATAGATGTGCGATGCCCCGATCGTTGATACCGGATATGGTATGGCAAATAGACATGACCACACTTGCCGCTGCGCTGAAGACTGACGTGCCAATCGGTGCAGCGTTACTCTTTCCTATCGGCTAGGGCAGAAGCACGGCCAAACGAAACTGAATCATCTGATTAACGAACATACCCACGACCAGCCGGCTGTTCAATACCTCATGCCTACATTGGATAGTCACTGTAACAACCGCACCTCCTCGAATTACAGAATGGCTTTTTTGATGATTCAGACGACAGTTGCAAGCCGCCAATAGTGGTAATGTACCGAACATCAAATGTTCACTGTAGATGCACAGCAAAGATGTCATGTTCCATCAAGCAAGATAGTTTGAGCATCCAATGCAACCCAAACCTACAGTTGGATACGCGCCTCTCCAATGAGCGCATGCAGTGCAATAAATGATCTTGCTGCCTTGCACTTACTCACTTATGCAGCAGTAGCAAGTAACGTATTGCCTTGATACATACGTCACTCCTGGATGAAGTTCTCTGGAAGCGTACATCATTTACTGTTGTGTCAACCGATGATGCCTTTGCCGTCAAACAAAATGACCACCCCGCGCCTCAAACTACAACTACAAGAGTGTTACCCAACATTATGTGTAATCACTAACACAGACAGAGGGATGACAATCAATCCAAAACCAATGTAGAGGAATGTGCAAGATGTCTATATCTATAAGGGAAAAACCAACATTAAGAGCATCAGTCGTCGCATGCAAAAATTGATAATCATCAAATTTCATATTTGACAAAAGTCACAATTTATATCGGTGATATCGACGTTTGCATCACGTAATTCCAATGCATTCTTTTAGAACTTAACTCGCAATACTGAGATCGGACTGGACTACCGCACTAGAAAAGGCTGTCTACGGCAAGGACCAACAACGTATGCATTGAACAATGAATTGGAAGATTGTGCACACTGCGCGCTTGCAACAAAGGCGCCGCACCGTCTGATGTAACTCTCATTTTTATGAGTGCGGACCAAGTGGCCAGTGGAGCATACACTCAAATATTATTGCTGTAGTTTTCCTTCTACTGACTACTGAAGTAGATCATGAAGTCAAACGTTACGAGGTTATATATCAACTTTATTTTCATGTTCACCTCAACCCAACACCCTGAAAATTCTTAAAGAATCTCGATAATTTTCAGCATGTAAAATGGCGTTAACAATCGCACGAAGTTTCAAAACAACAGCAATAGCAGATCAAATTCCTTCCATTACGTGAGTTGTACCTGTTTACTCCACGCGATACTGATCACTGGAGATCTTAGACTAAAGATATTTTAGTTGTTGCTCCAATCTGTAACTTCTGTTGGATGCACCGCAGGAAACATTGCGCATAGTCCGAGATTCCTCTACATGCATTTATTTACTCATTAAGTGGTCGACTCCAACCATGAATGACGGCCAGTAGGATAAACAACTAAAACCACCCTGCTTTACTGAATTGTTTTGATGAGATGAATACTCCAATAGTATCTAGACGTGTCAGTCATCGATCAACGGATCATAAAGCGTCACATCTCAGATGTACTTACATGAAAGACTCACAATCCATGCAATTCAAGCAACAATGAAGATCATGTTGAAGAATGAATCTGATCACTATCACAATCTACAGATGTTATTACATGGGTGATCAGCTAAGTACCATGATTCCTCATTGCCTGCAGAAAATAGCTTTTAGAACTAATCTTGATCTTAAGTACTCTGAGTAACTTATTAATTATGAAATCCTCACAATTTCAGAACTCAGAATGCCATCTGGATTTACTTACTGCTATCAACATCAAGTTGTCAATTTATTATTATTGCTTCTTCGATTAAAGATTCCACAATTCAATTGAATTTATGAATTGAATTTATCATTAATTCTCATGAAATATATTGCATCATCATATCCTCAATAAATAAAATATTGCCAATTTAATTGTGCTGTGGATCACTTAAGCTCTATCATCCATGCCGCTTTATCTCAGATGAAGGGGGAATGCAATGAAAACGTATTAAGTGATGCAGCCTTGATTGCAAGCATTTTGAGTTGCAATTCCCTTTCTAATCCACATCAACTTAAGATTTCCAAACTTATTATGAAAACCATGAAAAATTTCGCTCTCTCAAGCCTCACATCCGCCGCTCTGGTATTCTGCGGTTCGGCTTTGGCAGCCGATGGCACCATCACTATCACCGGCAAAGTGACCGACCGGACCTGCACCATCACTGGTAATGGTGGAACAAGCCAAAGCTTCGCGCTGCCACTACCAACAGTGTCGTTCAGCAGCCTGAACTCCGAAGGCAAAACGACTGCCCGTACACCGTTCTACATTGAGCTGACTAATTGCACGGCAGGCAGTACCGTGGCCACCTATTTTGAGCCAGGTCCAAGTGTGGACTTCAAGAGTGGCCGCCTACTCAACCAATCTACGGGAAACAGTGCAGCTACCAATGTGCAGGTTCAGTTGCTGGGCAGCAACGGCCAATTCCTGCCAATTCTGGCCGTTGGTAGTAACGGTGCTCAGACCAACTCACAATGGGTAGCAGTCGATTCAACTGGCGCAGCCAGTCTGCATTACTACTCCGAGTATTACGCCACCGGCGTCAGCACAGCCGGTAACGTGACTACCAACGTTCAGTACACCATCATCTACCAGTAAGCGATAACTGCGCACGGATGACGCACGTCATTCCGTGCGTCGTCTTGCTGCGTTTTATTTCAGTAGCCATGGCTCATCCGATCATGAGAATTCAACACAGCAAAAGCATATGGGCATTTGCCCTCAGCGCCTGCTTATCGACCCAATCCGCTTTCGCAGGCATCATCATCAGCGGCACGCGGGTCGTCTATCCCGCACAATCGCGTGATGTCACGGTGCAGGTTAGCAATACAGGGGAGAGCCCCGCGCTGTTACAAGTCTGGATGGATGACGGCAATGCCAAGCAAACACCTGACGAAAGTAAAGTCCCTTTTCTGGTGACGCCCCCTATCAGTCGTGTTGAGCCTGGTTCAGGGCAAGCGTTGCGTTTGTTTTTTACGGGCGCCACCACATTACCACAGGATCGGGAAAGCTTATTCTGGTTGAACGTTCTGGAAGTTCCACCTGCTCCTTTAGAACATTCAGGTAAAAGTGTTCCAACCTCCGCTGAGAAATCAGAACCCCAGAACTATCTGCAACTCGCGTTCCGCTCACGTATCAAGGTTTTCTATCGTCCATCCGGGCTCAAGGGAACAGCAAACGAGGCACCTGCTTCACTGAGTTGGAAACTGCATTCTGACGGGCGAGTACTCGTAAGCAATCCCACGCCTTACCACGTCACACTCACTCGAACCGAAGCTCTGGATGAGAAAGGAAGCAAAGAGGTCATCGATAAAGCTGGCGTGCTGTTGGCCCCCGGCCAGCAACACACATTCCAAGCCAACACATCAGGTGGACACTCATCAAGGTGGAAAAGTGTGTCATTTACTTTCATCAACGATTACGGCGGGATAGTCACGCAGAACATCGATTTGGGCTCAATGCCTTAATAGCCCTAATTCATAACAAAAAATACTATGAACAAACAGGACATATCACAGCCGAGGAAGGTTGGCACCCTTCAACTCAGCAGCGCGAGCTTCGTTCCAGAATCGGAGATCGCTTCAAGTTGTAGGCTAATAGCGCCCGAACTGACTTTCACACAAGTCAGGGGGCACTACTTTAAACAGCGCATGTTGGTCGCTGCAATCGCTTCGGCATGCACATTAATGATGTCAAGATTGGCTTGCGCGGAGACGGAGCCTGATAATCTTGGACAGCGCATGTTGGTGGCCAAAGCAGAGAACACTGCACCACAACGTGTAGCACAAGCGGTAAATTTCAACAGTAATTTTCTCGTTGGCCAAGCACGTTCGGTTGACTTAGACATGTTTGCCCGCGGTAATCCTGTTATGCCAGGTCTCTATCGCGCCGATCTTTATGTTAACGGCCAATGGAAAGGCCGACGTGATATGGAATTTCGTAATACTGGCGGCCAGGAAGCTGTCACTTGCATGACGCTCACCATGCTGGAAGAGCTGGGGGTCGATACCTCGGCGCTAACAGACGCAGGGGCTGACATACATGCCTGCAAGTCCATCGACCAATGGCTACCCGATGCATACGCACGTTTCGATGTAGCCACTCAGCGCTTGGATGTAAGCATCCCACAGGTGGCTATGCGACGCTCAGCGCGCGGTTACGTCAGTCCATCACTCTGGGATCGTGGTGTCAATGCAGGATTCATCGGCTATAGCTTCAACTGGTACGGTGGCCGTAATGTAAATGCAACAAGCGGTAGGCAACGCGGTGATTCAGCGTATCTAGGAATCGCCAGCGGCTTGAATTTGGGCAATTGGCAGTTCCGCCATAACTCCAGTTACAGCTGGAATTCCAATGATGGATCGCTGTGGCAGAACATCGCCACCTACGCACAACGCGCCTTTCCGGATATAAGCAGCATGCTGACCGTAGGCGATGCCTACACCAGTGGCGAGCTGTTCGATTCTATCGGTTTCCGCGGTGTGAACTTGGCAACCGATGACCGCATGCTACCGGATTCTTTGCGTGGCTATGCACCTATCGTCCGTGGTATCGCACAAAGCAACGCACGCGTAGAGATACGCCAGAACGGCCAGCTGATCTACAGCACCACAGTTGCGCCCGGAGCGTTCGTCATCGACGATCTGTATCCTACGGGCTATGGAGGTGACCTGCAGGTCACTGTCCATGAGACCGATGGCCGCCAACAGCAGTTCAGCGTCCCCTATGGATCTGTAGCACAAATGCTCAGGGCAGGATCGCAGCGGCACAGCCTGACCGTGGGCAAAGTCCGCAACGATATGCTCCGCCATACTCCGTACTTGTTAGAGGGGACTTATCAACGCGGTATCAGCAACGCACTCACAGCTTATGCAGGCAGCACGATTAGTCAGCGTTATATCGCAGCCATAGCGGGAGCAGGTATCTCTACCCCAGTGGGTGCATTTGCCTTGGACGGCACCGTCGCGCGTACAAAGCTGCGTAACGATGCCTTTAGCGGCACGAGTGTGCGCTTAAGCTACAGCAAGCTACTGAGCGAGACCAATACCAATATCACACTAGCTGCGTATCGGTATTCGACGTCAGGCTTTTATGGCTTGCAAGACGCGATCATGGCAATGGACTATGAAAAGCGTGGCTTCAGCAACGCGGCTATCTATCGCCAACGTAGCCAACTTCAACTCACCGTCAACCAGTCATTAGGACCATCACTTGGTTCACTTTATCTGACAGGGTCAGCACGGCAATACTGGAACCAACGCGGCAGCACTATCCAGTATCAAGCGGGCTACAATGTAGCCTATAAGGGCGTAAATTTCGGACTCTCAGCATTACGCTCACAGGTCCCAACCATGCACAGCGATACACAGATGTTATTCACAGTATCGGTTCCACTGGGGAAAACCAACCCGGTAACGGTAACGAGCAACATCGGTCTACGCAATGGGCGCTATGACAGCAGCCGCGCAAGCATGGTGGGATCTGCCGGCAAAGACAATGTGTTAACGTACGGAATCGCTGCATCCGATATGCGAAACAACGACACCATGATCGACGGTAATGTTCAGTACCGTAGTCGTTACACCGCACTTTCAGGCAGCTATAGCCATAGCCGCAGCTACCGTCAAATGAGTCTTGGAGCAAACGGCACCATGGTTGTCCACAGTGGTGGCGTGACGCTGGCTCCTCAACGTGGTGACACGATGGTCATTGTCGAAGCACCAGCAGCAAAGGATGCCAGTGTATCCAACGTCTCCGGCGTGCGCATCGATCAACGCGGCTATGCTGTCGTACCCTACGCATCACCCTATCGCATGAACATCATCACCCTCGATCCTCAAGGGATGAATGCAGATGTGGAATTGGAGACCTCCAGCCAGCTTGTCGCTCCCTATGCGGGTGCAATTTCTAAAGTGACTTTCGGAACCCGCAAGGGTCGCGCACTGATCATTAATGCACGTGCTCCCAATGGCCAACCTTTGCCATTCGGTGCACAGGTCCTTGATGCGCAAGGACAGTCCATTGGCTTGGTCGCACAGGGCAGCCTCATTTACGTACGCGCACAGGATCCCCAAGGTCGTCTCACCATCAAATGGGGCGATCAAGCGGCACAACAATGCCATGTGGAATACCAACTTCCTCCGAACGAAGCCTCGCCTCGCTCTGGAAGTTTTACGACTTTGGAGGCCGTATGTCGATGAACAAAGGAATCCGTACTGCTTGCAACCGGGGATGCCATGCATGGGTTTTGCACATGATGGCAGTGTGCCTGGTGATGCTACTGGCACCCAACGTTCAAGCAGCCTGCAGAGTTAATGCCGGCGTTGTCCCACAAAACATCGAAATTAATGTAGGCCGGGTGCTGATCCAACCTTCCTTACCTATCGGCAGTCGTATTACTTTGTTGACCTATAATCTTAATCCGGTCATAAATGCCGGCTCATGCGATTTTTTCGGTGGAATGTCGTACGCCCATTTCACCCGTTCAATGACAGCAGTCAGTGGCATGGACCATGTCTATCAAACCGATGTCCCGGGTGTGGGAATCAGACTCTACGGAGAGGCGAGCACGCCCAGTGGCGGCGACACAGTGCGCTCTTACTACCCTAGTGATGTGTCGCGGCCCTATTCAATAATCAGCCTTGGCAGTGGATTTTTACAAGTCGAACTGATCAAAACCGCCGCTACAACCGGGTCCGGCCCCGTTGCAAGCAATGGACAATTCACTAATGCCTATTTCGATGGCAGTGGCCCAGGGCGCCCACTACTGACCTCTTCATTCAGTGGCCTAGGCATTACCATCGTCACCTCAACATGCGAGGTCGATACCGGATCTAAGAACATTGCCGTCAATTTCGGCGCGGTGCCCAGTAACACCTTCAGTGGGCTGGGCTCCAAGGGGCCTAACCGTGATTTCGCTATCAATTTGATATGCGCTGGAGGCAATGTGGCCGGCGCGGATCAGGCACTGATATCCGTGCGTATCGATGCCACGCAGGATAGTTCCAACCTGCCTGGGGTGCTTGCGATCACTTCAGCCAACGACGCGGCCAGCAAAGTGGGAATCGAGCTAGTAGATTTGGTCACAGGCAATGAGCGTCAAATCGTGTTTGGGCAAGGTATCACGCTAGGCCGGACTTCTATCAACGCTAGCAGTACGTTGAGCCTGCCTCTACGGGCTCGCTATATCCAGACGCAAGCAGGAAAAGTCGGCGCTGGTGAAGCCAACGGAACAGCAACCTTTACGATTGAATACCAATGACAATGTTTACTCGTAAGTATTCTCAGCAATTATTAAATGGCTTGAAATTTGCATAATTGTAAATTGTGCACTCAGGTATCTTCACTAAAAATAAAGCGTAACGCCCTGCACCTAGAACTCCGCAAATTCACCGGATTATATGCCGATAGTTGTATGCATCGACACGGTTCGCACGAAGCGATACCATCAGCGGATTTGGCAAGTTGCGGCAACGTGTCTAGCCAATGCTGCTCGTAACGATTGTTCAAACAGCCTGTTTTCGCAGCTCAAACTTCAACCCGCAAAACATCTAGCTTAGGGCGTGTATTGATCAAGCCTTCGCTAGCCATAGGTGATCGTATTACCCTATTAACTTTATAACATTAACGAGGTCAAAAACGCTGGTAAATGCGACCAAGCGGGCGGAGCCACCGCACTAGGGCGTTTCACACGTCCGAATAACAGCAGTCAGCGGCATGGCCAATGTTTATCAGACCGATGTCCCGGGCGTTGGAATACGGCTCTACCGGGAAGCAAGCAAAGTGTCCAATTACTATCCTTAACAAGCTTCAGTTAAAAAAACAACACCAACATCACCCTCAACGCAGGATATTTCCAAGTCGAACTGATCAAGACTGCTGCCATAACCGGGTCCGGCCCCGTTGCAAGCAATGGACAATTCACTACTGTCTATTTCGATGGCAGTGGCCCAGGGCGCCCACTACTAACCTCTTCCATTCAGTGGCCTGGGCATTACCATCATCACCCAACATGCCAGGTCGATACAGGATCTAAGAACATTGCCGTCAATTTCGGTGGGGTGACCAGTAACACCTGCAGCGGGCTGGACTCCAAAGGGCCTCATCGTGATTTCGCATATCAATTTGATATGCGCTGGAGGCAATGTGGCTGGCGCGGGTCAGGCACTGATATCAGCGCCCATCAATGCCACGCAGGATAGCTCCAACCTGCCTGGGGGTGCTTGCGCTATCACTTCAGCCAACGACGCTGCCAGCAAAGTGGGGATCGAGCCAGTAGGATCTGGTCACCTGCAATGAACGTCAAGTCGTGTTTGGGCAAGGTATCACGCTAAGCCAGACTTCTATCAACGCTATCAGTAGGTTGCTTCTGTCGCTGCAGGCTCGTTATATCCAGTCGCAAGTAAGAAAAGTCCGCGTTGATGTAGCTAACGGAACAGCAATCTATTACGACTGAATAGCAGTGACAAGGTTCACTCGCAGTATTCTCAACCATTGTCAAACAATTTAAAGCTTCTCACCTCTCGCCTAAAGATTTAATTAAATCAAAGCATTATAGAGTTTTGGCTTGGTATGGTGTGATCAACGTAATCTAACACCTTCCTAACGCTCTGGGTAAGGACACCCATAACTTCAGCATTCCGGGCTTATCCATCGATCGACGCGATTATAAAGTGGTGTCTTGTATTGCATGGATATAGCCGCACGCGATTTTGAGATTCATAGATAAAGGATCTCGAATTTAGTCAATTTCAACACACTCTGTATCAAAGGCAATCTCCCCAGATGACTCTCGCAATCTTGCAGGAGCACACGCTGATCATTGATACACAAAATTTTAACTAAAAAAATGAGAAATTCATCTCATTATTTGACAAGCAATTGATCGATGGATAAAGGCAGACGATGGGATGAATCTGCGTGCACACCAATGATGCTCAAGAGCATCTCACCCTCAGCCAGATGAGCTGACCAAGGGGCACAAATAATCCCACGCAGACTACCAGTTCCTCCACAAGAGGGTGAACCCACTTTGCCCCGGAACTTCACAATTTTGGAAACGATATGTCGATAATCAAGCGAATCGGTGCTGCTCACATCACGGGATCTCAGGAACGAGTTTTACAAATGATGGCAGCGTGCCTGGCGGTGCTACTGGCACCCAATGTCAAGGCAACCTGCCAAGCCAATGCCAACTTAGTCCCGCAGAACATCCAACTTAATGTAGGCCGCGTGCTGATCCAACCTTCGCTGCCTATCGGCAGCCGTATTACTCTGTTAACCTTTAATATTAATCGGGTCTCAAATTCCGGGAGCTGTAGTAGTAACGGGGGAATACTGTATGGCAGTTTCACCCGTCCAATGACACTGGTCAGCGGTATGAACAAGGTCTATCAGACCGATGTCCCTGGCGTGGGAATCCGGCTCTACCGGGAAGCAGGCGACGTATCCAATTACTACCCTTACGAATTGCCGAGGGGCCCTAATACCTCCCTCTACCTCAGCGAGGGAAAGTTCCAAGTCGAACTCATCAAAACCGCCGTTACAACCGGGTCCGGCCCCATCGCAAGCAATGGACCATTCACTACTTACTATGCCGATGGCAGTGGTTCCGGGCGTCCAATGCTGACCTCCACACTCAGTGGCCTGGGCATTACCATCGTCACTTCAACTTGCGAGGTCGATGCCGGATCCAAGAACATTGCCGTCAATTTCGGCGCTGTGTCCAGTAACATCTTCAAGGGCCTGGGCTCCAAAGGGCCTGACCGTGATTTTGCTATCAATTTGATATGCCATGGAGGCAATGTGGCCGAAGCCAATCAGGGATTGATATCCGTGCGTATCGATGCCACACAGGATAGCTCCAAACGACCCGGAGTACTTGCCATCACTTCAGCCAACGACGCGGCCAGCGGAGTGGGTATCGAGCTAGTAGATGTGTTAAACGACAGTGAGCACCAAATCGCGTTTGGTCAAGGTATCCCTCTGGGCAGGACACCGGTCAACGCTAGCAGTACGCTGCGCCTGCCGCTGCGGGCCCGCTATATCCAGACGCAAGCAGGAAAAGTCAGGCCAGGTTCGGCCAATGGAACGGCAACCTTCACTATTGAATACCAGTGACAAGGCGCATTTAAAGCATTTTCAACATGTGTTAGATGATCAAAAACGGTTCACACAGTAGGTATCAAGCTGGAAATCGCTAAGTAAGTCAATCCACAAAGGTGGACTCAATCGCAAAATGACCAACAGCAAGATCGCATCGGCCCCAAAGCTGCTGAACCAATGAGTGGTGTCCCAATCAAGGATGTTGTGATTAATGCCCTCCAAAGATAGCAATCAATGATGAATCTCTCATTGCCGCCCTTAGTCTTAGATCTCATCGTGGTAAATTGATTTACGGCATACCGCTGAGTACCTACCGCAGAGCATCCTTAACGTGTACTGTGTAATTCGTTGTCTAGAACGCCTCCATGTACAGCAGATTATGAATGATGAGTTAAGAATCACATCACATGCTTAGAGCGGTTGCCACGGCTGCGTAGCCAACGCACATTCAAGCAGAGCCATCGGCGCCTCAGAAACCGAATATAGATGGTCATTAATTGCAGACAATGGCTGGTGGCCACGAGCATTGCACAAAAATGCAGCCACAAAGGACCCCAGGTCAGCATGCCGCAGCGGACGCATGGTCTGCGGCACACCCAGTTGCTCCAGGCCGGCACGTAGCAATGCCTGCTGGGTACCCACCAACGCCGGACCTTCCGGCCAAGTCACGCACTGCCCGTCCCAAAAACCAAGATTCCAGACGGTACCCTCCAGCAGGCGCCCATCACCATGCACCAACAGTGCATCGTCAAACCCAGCCGCCTGCACATCACGCCGCAATGCGAACAGTGGAAAGGTACCAACATGTTTGAGATCGGGTAGCGGGCGTACGAATGGAACGCTGCGCACGCGTACACCCATCGTTGGCAACACAGACGGCGACGAAATCGCCAGCAATGTATCAACAGAAACCGGACGCAATGGATCTCGGAAATCAAACCCTGTCGCATATACCGTGATCCTCAGCGAGGCATCCGCTTGACAAAATGCCGTCAAGCCAGCACGTAACTGGACACGCAATGCGGCTATATCCAGCGTGCTATCGAACAGGCGCTGAGTAGCCCGTTCAAGTCGACACAAATGCAAATCCAGGCCGCGCGCAGCACCACCACGCACTTGCAGCGTCGTAAAGTGGCCATAATTAACCAAGGCCAGCATAGCAAGCTGCGTCGCACTGGCGGGCGCTCCGTTACATAAAATTAATGTCATTGCAATAAGCCCCTGAAATCACCCGATGTGCTCTGCCTCAGTTTACCCACCGACCCAACAGGGGTCGAACGGCAGTTTGCTATGACTAGATTCGATCGTGATCAAGGACTCCTCGCAGTGCATCTGCTGTCCTATCGTAGTAATGCAACCACTATGTCATCGCTTAGATCAAAGAGCACTCTTCGACCCAGACAGCCAGCCATATCACTTCCGGAATACACAGGGATACAATTCCCGCCTCAGCACGGCGGTGATCATAGACACATACAGGCAATTGACTACATCTGAGTGAACTTGCTGTGAGAACAGTCGGTCACCTCGCAACCCAGCATCGCCAGCGTATTGGTGCCGGCCATTTCAGCCACAAATACCTCGTGCAACATTGTGGAATAAGAAAACAAAGCACTTCTGAACATCAGCAGCTACGTGAACTGATCGAATTGGAATAGATTCGCGTTCATCAACATCATCACTAGACGTATCAGCATCAGTATGTTGACCAGCCCTACCGGCCTTAAGAAGCATCGCCGCTCCTCACTGTCATTCGACCAAGAACACAAGGATTGCAGCCTCTACATTCAGATCACAACGAACCAAAGATTTATCGGTTGAGCTGTCCTACTCCACCATCGACTGCCTGGGATACCTGCATCCAGGTACTCATCGTATGCAAGAGAACGAGATCAGCACGGCGTCATCTTATGCCGCCAACCAACTACAATCACCGACCACGAAATTAGCATGGGCAAACACCAAGCATCGGCCCAGTCGCAAATAGTATCAGAGGTCGAATGACGTGGAGAACACATGACTGGAATATGGTCAGCAACGCGGAATGTACCGTTCAGTATCGTATCGTGACGCTCACAAGGCCAAAAACATTGCCAAACAACCTCAATGTAAGCCGCTCATACTATTTTGAGGCAACGCCTTCCCCACAGGAGATCAATCAGCACATGTCAGAACAAGAAAGTCCAAAAAGCAAAACAGAGATAAAAATGGTAACTACTCAAGTACCACCACAATGCATCCCCCCTGCATAACCAGCCGTACTCCTGCTTAACGAAACGGCAGCCCTCCACGACCACTCATCGCACCCATCATCCCTCGCATCAACCCTTTCATGCCGCCACCAGAAAGCTTAGACATCATCTTTTCCATCTGTTGGTACTGCTTCATCAGCTTATTCACATCCGAAGGCTGTAGACCAGCTCCCTTGGCAATGCGGACACGGCGCGAGCCGTTGAGCAAGGCTGGATTACGACGTTCCTTCTGAGTCATCGAGTTGATGATCGCAATCATGCGTGGCACTTCCTTCCCAGTGACCTGCTGCTTGAGATGATCCGGGATCTGACCCATGCCCGGAAGCTTATCCATCAAGCTAGCAATGCCTCCCATATTCTGCATCTGTTCCAGCTGTTCCTTCATATCATTCAGATTAAATTTCTTCCCCTTCGCCACCTTAGCAGCAAGCCTAGCAGCTTTCTCCTGGTCAACTGCCTGCTCAACCTGTTCGACCAATGACAACACATCCCCCATATCTAGGATGCGCTTAGCAGCACGGTCTGGATGGAACACATCCAAGTCATCGACCTTCTCACCAGTACCAACAAATTTGATCGGCCGCCCGGTGATGTAACGCACACTCAGGGCGCCGCCACCACGTGCATCGCCATCGGTTTTAGTGAGTATTACACCTGTCAGTGGCAACGCTTCACTAAATGCCTTAGCAGTGTTGGCAGCGTCTTGGCCAGTCATGCTATCAACTACGAACAAGGTCTCCACAGGAGCAACCGTGGCATGCAGCGCCTTGATCTCATCCATCATCTCCTGATCAATGGCTAAGCGACCGGCGGTATCAATCAGCAACACATCGACGAAAGACTTTTTGGCATCGGCAATTGCAGAACGCACAATATCGACTGGATGTTGATCCAAACTGGACGGGAAGCACAGCACACTAACCTGTTCGGCCAGGATCCTAAGTTGCTCGATTGCAGCCGGACGATAGACATCAGCACTGACCACCATCACTTTCTTCTTACGCTTCTCCTTCAAATGCTTAGCCAGCTTACCAACCATGCTGGTTTTACCGGCGCCCTGCAAACCCGCTACCAGTATGACCGCTGGTGCTGGAACATTGAGATTCAACTCGCTGGCAGAGGCACCCATTACCACAGCCAGCTCATCCCTCACGACCTTAATCAGGGCTTGGCCCGGAGTGAGCGATTTAAGCACCTCATGGCCAAGTGCCCGTATCTTGATACGCTCAATCAAGGCTTGTACAACCGACAAGGCGACGTCAGCCTCAAGCAGCGCAATGCGAACCTCACGAGTAGCTTCACGGATATTCTCTTCGGTCAAGCGTCCGCGTCCACGTAGACGCTCGATGGTTCCAGAAAGACGTTGAGTAAGGGACTCAAACATACGACATCACCGTAAGGGAAAACGGATTGGGATTATAACGACTCCCGCATCTGTCCCGACCCATGGTTTAAAGCACGTATTTACAGTATGAGGTTAAATCTTGTTGTTTCTAGTTTTTTGTACTTTTTTTACATATTTTTTAGCGGCATGGATACTGATTGGTACTTTGTTGCTTAATGATGTTACGCAGAGGTGTGATTGGCGTTTTCCAGCGCTGGTGGGGCTATTGGCCCACGGGGGGTATCATTTTTCAGTGTCATTTCACAGTGCTTGGGCTGTGGACATGCATTTTTTTGCTGCGCTATCACTCACAGGGCTGGTGATGTCCGGATTAACCATCTTGTTTGGTACTGACGGGCCGATGGGGACAGTAGGTGTGGTGGTGTTCCCTCTGGCGGGACTGCTGCTGGGTGTTTATCACAGCTATGGTCACTCACCCAGCACGGCACTGGGTTGGCGTGTGGAACTGCATGCTTGGCTGGCATTACTAGGTTATGCGACGTTGAGCATTGCAGCACTGTTGGCGATGATGTTGTGGTTTCAGGAACGTGCGTTGCGGCGCCGCAACGTTCACCGCTGGCGGCGTGCGCTACCACCACTCACTGAGCTGGAGAAGTTACTTTTCCGCATGATCACCGTTGGTTTTGTGCTGTTGACCTTCACCGTGTTCACTGGGCTTTTGTTCGTGAAGGACTTTCTGGAACAGAAGCTGTTGCATAAGAGTGTGCTGAGTGTTCTGTCCTGGGTGGTATTTGGGGCGCTTTTGATTGGACGCTGGCGCTATGGCTGGCGGGGCATTAAGGCGGTGCACTGGACGTTGACTGCGATGACACTTTTAGTATTTGCGTTCTTTGGCAGCAAACTTGTGATCGAGTTGATACTGAGTCACCAGGGCGGTTCAGTACCACCAACCTAGCAAGCCTCATATCTCATAGGGGTGATCAGGGGCAACATCAAACAATGATCATCGCCATCCGGTGAAAACAAGCATGTCTATGTCTATGGGATATAAGATACTTCAAGATTGGCAATTGCCACACCAGACGGTAGTACGCTGTCTGATAGTTGTTTGGCGCAAAAGGCTTCCACAATGCTTACAGGGCTGTTGCTGACGACCGTAGACAAACAATTCCTGCTTGAAGTAGCCAGGGTGCCCATCGGGATCGAGGAAATCTCGCAGGGTAGTTCCTCCACGGTTGATTGCATAGAGAAGAATATCCTTAACCACTTCAGCCAAGCGCTGATAACGTTGGGCAGATATTTTGCCGGCTTCGCATAGGGGGCTGATACCGGCGCGGAACAAGCTTTCAGTGGCATATATATTGCCGACACCGACCACGATACGTTGGTCCATGAGGAAAGCTTTGACGGACACATGGCGACCACGGCTACACTGGTAAAGATAATAGCCATTGAAAACATCTGAGAGTGGTTCGCAGCCAAGGCGCTGGATGAGAGGATGCACTTGTCCATCTTCTTGCCATAGTAAACATCCGAAGCGGCGGGGATCGTTGAAACGTAGCACACGACCGTTAGTTAAAACGATGTCCACATGATCGTGTGGGCGTAGCGGCGTTTCTGCCGCTAGCAGACGCAGACTGCCGGACATACCGAGATGGATGATGAGGCTACCCCCTGCATTAGTATCGATCAGCAGGTATTTGGCCCGACGACGCAAAGCAGTGATGCGATGACCCGGCAGACGACCTTCAATCTGGGAAGGGATATCCCAACGCAAGGTGCGCCTACGCAGGATAAGACAATTGATGAGCTGATCAGTCAGATATGGCAACAGCCCACGCAATGTGGTTTCGACTTCGGGAAGCTCAGGCATGAAAAAGAGAGCTAAAGGCCACCCAAGTGCCTCGCAGAAAGTGAATGACGACAGAAATCACAGCAATTAAACGCATAGAAAGTGTCTGTATAGAAAGCATAAAAAAACAAACCCTCAGCTAATTCAAGCTGAGGGTTCGATGGGAAAAGACCCTGGCAATGACCTACTCTCGCATGGGAAACCCACACTACCATCGGCGCAGCTGCGTTTCACTTCCGAGTTCGGGATGGGATCGGGTGGTTCCACAGCGCTAATATCACCAGGGAGACGGTTGGAGGATGTAATCACCTCATTAAAGAGGAGATACACCTTCTCGCATAGGGAGTGATGATGTAGCAAAGCATTCATGCCTATCAAAATAAGCCACCGATATACCGAAGCAACTTAAGGTTATATGGTCAAGCCACACGGATCATTAGTATCAGTTAGCTCAATGCATTGCTGCACTTACACATCTGACCTATCCACCACGTAGTCTACATGGTTCCTTTAGGGGACTTACATCCCGGGAGATCTCATCTTGAGGCGCGCTTCCCGCTTAGATGCTTTCAGCGGTTATCGCTTCCGAACATAGCTACCCGGCAATGCCACTGGCGTGACAACCGGAACACCAGAGGTTCGTCCACTCCGGTCCTCTCGTACTAGGAGCAGCCCCTCTCAAATCTCCAACGCCCATGGCAGATAGGGACCGAACTGTCTCACGACGTTCTGAACCCAGCTCGCGTACCACTTTAAATGGCGAACAGCCATACCCTTGGGACCGACTACAGCCCCAGGATGTGATGAGCCGACATCGAGGTGCCAAACACCGCCGTCGATATGAACTCTTGGGCGGTATCAGCCTGTTATCCCCGGAGTACCTTTTATCCGTTGAGCGATGGCCCTTCCATACAGAACCACCGGATCACTAAGACCTACTTTCGTACCTGCTTGATCCGTCGATCTTGCAGTCAAGCACGCTTATGCCTTTGCACACAGTGCGCGATGTCCGACCGCGCTGAGCGTACCTTCGTGCTCCTCCGTTACTCTTTGGGAGGAGACCGCCCCAGTCAAACTACCCACCATACACTGTCCCTGATCCGGATAACGGACCTAGGTTAGAACGTCAAGCACGACAGGGTGGTATTTCAAGGATGGCTCCACCACAACTAGCGCCATGGTTTCATAGCCTCCCACCTATCCTACACAGACGAACTCAACGTTCAGTGTAAAGCTATAGTAAAGGTTCACGGGGTCTTTCCGTCTTGCCACGGGAACGCTGCATCTTCACAGCGATTTCAATTTCACTGAGTCTCGGGTGGAGACAGCGCCGCTGTCGTTACGCCATTCGTGCAGGTCGGAACTTACCCGACAAGGAATTTCGCTACCTTAGGACCGTTATAGTTACGGCCGCCGTTTACTGGGGCTTCGATCAAGAGCTTCGCATTACTGCTAACCCCATCAATTAACCTTCCAGCACCGGGCAGGCGTCACACCCTATACGTCCACTTTCGTGTTTGCAGAGTGCTGTGTTTTTGATAAACAGTCGCAGCGGCCTGGTTTCTGCGACCCTCTTCAGCTATGACGCGCATGCGTCACCAAAAAGGGTGCACCTTCTCCCGAAGTTACGGTGCCATGTTGCCTAGTTCCTTCACCCGAGTTCTCTCAAGCGCCTGAGAATTCTCATCCTACCTACCTGTGTCGGTTTACGGTACGGGCTTCGTGAGCTGAAGCTTAGGAGCTTTTCCTGGAAGCGTGGCATCAGTGACTTCGTCTAAAAGACTCGTCTCGGTGCTCGGCTTTAAAAAGGATCCCGGATTTGCCAAAGACCCCAGCCTACCTCCTTTCTCCGGGACAACCAACGCCCGGTACACCTAGCCTTCTCCGTCCCTCCATCGCACTCACGCGAGGTGCAGGAATATTAACCTGCTTCCCATCGACTACGGCTTTCGCCCTCGCCTTAGGGGCCGACTAACCCTGCGCCGATTAACGTTGCGCAAGGAAACCTTAGGCTTTCGGCGTATGGGTTTTTCACCCATATTATCGTTACTCATGTCAGCATTCGCACTTCCGATACCTCCAGCAAGCTTCTCAACTCACCTTCACAGGCGTACGGAACGCTCCTCTACCGCGCATATCAAAATATGCACCCCAAGCTTCGGTTCATAGCTTAGCCCCGTTAAATCTTCCGCGCAGACCGACTCGACCAGTGAGCTATTACGCTTTCTTTAAAGGATGGCTGCTTCTAAGCCAACCTCCTGGCTGTCTGTGCCTTTCCACATCGTTTTCCACTTAGCTATGAATTTGGGACCTTAGCTGTGGGTCTGGGTTGTTTCCCTTTTCACGACGGACGTTAGCACCCGCCGTGTGTCTCCCATACAATCCTTCTCGGTATTCGGAGTTTGCAATGGTTTGGCAAGTCGCGATGACCCCCTAGCCATAACAGTGCTCTACCCCCGAGAGGATACATATGAGGCGCTACCTAAATAGCTTTCGAGGAGAACCAGCTATCTCCGGGTTCGATTAGCTTTTCACTCCTAATCACGCCTCATCCCCTAC